>NZ_CP132932.1:0-2449036 GCF_040358985.1 Tunturibacter empetritectus
AAATTCGTAACAGAGCTACACACCAAGCCCGAGGTGCGTCTCCGCTTTATGAAAGCGTTTCCTGCTGACGGACCTACCTTGCATTATGTGCAAGTTTAGATCAAGATCCCTTATCCATTTAGCGGCGTACTGCCAGCACAGTTCGAGGCCGGTCGTGCGCTGCGATTCGATCTATGCACCTTGGACCGCCCTGTAGAAAACTCTAGCGATTGAGCAGGAGGAAGGCAGGGTGTGAATGAAGTCCCCACCAATAACAATCATCACAGCTTCACGCATGTTGCTGTTCACAGATTGAACTTGGCGAACGCCTAAGGGGTCGAAATGAATACATTGCTAAAAGGACAAGTCGCGGTCGTAACCGGGGCGGGTTCTGGTATCGGTGCAGCCGTCGCCGTTGCACTCGCAGATGCAGGTGCGACCGTCGTCGTCAATCATCCGAATATTCCCGCACCAGCGGAAGAGATTGTCGGCAAGATCAAGAGCAACGGCGGTGCGGCGATTGCTCTTGGGGCGGATGTCAGCAAAGAGGACGAGGTAATCGCGATGTTCCGCGATATCGTCGCGAAATTCGGAACGGTTGATATTTTGGTTGCCAATGCCGGCCTGCAACGCGATTCACCTTTCACCAAAATGAGCCTCGCAGATTGGCAGTTTGTATTGAATGTCAACCTTACCGGGCAATTCCTTTGCGCGAGAGAGGCGACGCGTGAGTTTCTGAGGCGTGGCCCGGATCCTTCGCGATCGGTTGCAACGGGAAAGATCATCTGCATGAGTTCCGTACATCAGGTGATTCCGTGGGCTGGACACTGCAACTATGCCACGTCGAAGGGTGGCATCAAGCTCTTTATGGAGAGCATCGCGCAAGAGTTAGCTCCGCATAAGATTCGAGTCAACGCGATCGGTCCCGGAGCCATCAAGACACCTATCAATCGAGTGGCCTGGGAGACGCCCGCCGCCGAGGCGGCGTTGCGCACACTCATTCCATACGACCGTGTCGGAGTTCCGGAGGACATTGCAAAGGCAGCCGTATGGCTGGCCTCCGATGAGTCGGATTATGTGACCGGAACCACGCTCTTCGTCGACGGCGGCATGACCTTATATCCGGGGTTTGCGACAGGCGGATAGCGCGACGGCAGACTTTTTTGGTGGGGTTCAGTAGTGAATGGACGCCAATTCATTCTAGAGAAGAAGCTAGGGCCATCGTGGAAAACCAATCGGCAACCTATCCCATACGAGAACTATCTCCGTCAGCCACTTTAGCTGATGCCATCGCGTTGCATTGGCCCGAGTATCTGTTCGAAGGGTTGGAACTGGGGGCGTTCATGCTTTCGGCTTGTGCCTTTGGGACGCTGCTGTTTTACTCCGAATCTCCTATCGTTACATGGTTGCCATCCGCTGTGCTTCGTCTTGTTCTCATGGGGATTGCGATGGGCGGTACCGCGATCGCGATCATCCTCTCTCCTATGGGGCGTCGATCGGGAGCGCATTTCAATCCCGTGGTATCGTTCACATTCTTCTGCCTTGGGAAGATGCATCGGTTGGATGCGCTGCTATATATAGCCTCTCAATTTTTAGGAGGGGCATTTGGGGTAGTTATTGCGAGGATTCTCCTCGGGCCCCAGCTTGCCTCCCCGTCCGTACGCTACGTTGTCACAGTTCCGGGACAGTACGGCGTTCCTCTCGCTTTTCTGGCCGAGTTCTTTATGGGACTGCTTACGATGACGGTGGTGCTTCAGAGTTCCAATCGTCAGCGTCTTTCACGCATCACCTGGTTGCTGGTGGGACTTTTGGTAGCGACGTATGTGATTGCGTTCTCCCCAGTGTCCGGTTTTAGTCTCAATCCCGCTCGCACAATATCTTCGGCGCTCTTCGCTGGTGTGTGGACGGCGATGTGGCTCTATTTTACGGCTCCGCTGTTGGGCATGCTTCTTGCAGCCTTACTCTATGTCTTTTTCTTCGGATCACAGGCGGTCTTCTGCGCCAAGATTTACCACGATCTTCATAGTCCTTGCCCTTTTCGCTGCCGTTTTCAACGGCTGGCACAACCGGAGCCATCCGCGTCTCACTCGTGATTCGGAGAAGGCTCTCTAACCACGCATTTCAACGGGAGAATCATGGCACAGCAACTGCGTTACGACATCATCATCATTGGAACAGGTGCAGGCGGAGCAACGTTGGCCAAACGCCTCGCGCCCTCAGGAATGAAGATTCTCATCCTTGAGCGCGGCGACTACGTCCCTCGCGAGAAAGAGAACTGGAGTTCTCTGGAGGTTAACCTCAAGGGACACTATCTCGCCAAGGAGAAGTGGCGCACAAAAGACGGAGAGGTCCTTGAGCCTCATACCAACTACAACGTGGGGGGAAACACAAAGTTCTTTGGTGCGGCTCTCTTCCGGCTGCGCGAAGTCGACTTTGGAGAGATTCAACACGCGGGCGGGATTTCCCCGGCATGGCCCATTTCCTATAAAGATCTCGAATCGTACTATGACGAGGCCGAGCACCTGTTCGAGGTTCGCGGAGAGCGTGGTGTCGATCCTACTGACCCACCGACCACCGGTCCATATCCCTATCCTGCAATCTCACATGAAGAACGGCTTGAAAGACTCAGTGCGGATTTTTCCTCCATGGGGCTTCATCCGTTTCATACGCCCTTAGGCGTGCGCCTCGACGAGCAGCACCTGCGCACGAGCCGCTGCATCCGCTGCAACACATGTGACGGATTTCCTTGCCTCATCCACGCGAAATCCGATGCCGAGATGATGTGCATCGAGCCGACACTAAAGATGCATGACAACGTCACGCTCCTGACCAAGGCGAAGGTCACTTCCCTCAAGACCGGCAGCTCTGGCAAAGAGATCGCCGGTGTTCTCTTCGAGCATGATGGAGAGCAGGTGGAAGTGTCAGCGGATGTTGTCGTCGTCTCCTGCGGAGCGATCAATTCGGCCGCGCTATTGCTGCGCTCGGCGAACAGCGATCATCCGGACGGATTGGCCAACCGTTCGGGCGTGGTAGGTAGGCACTACATGGGACACACTAACTCGGTGGTCATGGCTCTCTCGCTCTGTCCCAATCCCACGATCTTTCAGAAGACGCTATCGGTTAATGACTTTTATCAGGCTTCAGGCGAATGGGAGTTTCCGATGGGACACATCTCCTTCGTTGGAAAGCTAGATCTCGACACACTTAGGGCTGGGGCGCCGGCGATTGCTCCTGGCTGGAGTCTTGAACTGATGGCAAAACACTCACTCGACTTCTGGCTTACCACGGAAGACCTGCCTAACCCCGAGAATCGCGTCACGATCAACAGTGCCGGCGAGATTGTTCTGAGCTATACACCCAACAACCTGGAGGCCCATAAGCGGCTCAAGCATCAGTTGTCGAAGATGATGAAGAGCACCTCGTGTGAGTTTCATGGGCCCGGATGCCACCAGGGACTATTCGACAGAAACATCTTTATTGGCCAACAGATTCCACTCGCAGGGGTTGCTCACCAGAATGGTACTGTGCGCTTCGGTCATGATCCGTTGACAAGCGCGCTAGATATCAACTGCAAGGCTCACGACGTCGACAACCTCTATGTAGTCGACGGGAGCTTCTTCCCTTCGAGTGGCGCGGTAAATCCTGCCCTGACGATCGTCGCGAACGCACTGCGCGTTGGCGACCATTTGTTAGAGCGTATGCATGCGCGCAAGGAAGTATCGCAGGCATTGCACGCATGACGTACTCATTTCATGCAATTCGTTGGCTGGCGTTTTCCCTTGTGGTCTTCAGCTATGGCCACGCCAAGGCGTCGGTTCGTGTGACCAGCGTAGACTGTCCCTCGATCTCGATGGTCTCGCTCGACCGCGCAATCACGTTTTACACAAAGGTGCTGGACTTTCATCTTGTGAAGATGGAGGACTCGTCTAGTTCAGCGCGGCTCGCACCTGCCATGCCCCCGAAAGCGACGGCTAGAACTGCGAAGCTGTCACTTGGCGACGAGTGCCTGGACATTACAGAGTACAGTTCGCCGAAAGGCAAACCATTTCCTGATGATTCGCGAGCGAATGATCTTTGGTTCGAGCATATAGCGATCGTGGTATCGAACATGAATGAGGCATATGAGCGACTAAAAGTAGCGCACGTTCGTTTTGTATCGAACATTCCTCAAACTTTGCCGGTGTGGAACAAGGAGGCCGGAGGCATATCCGCATTCTATTTTCGCGATCTAGATGGACATTATCTGGAGTTGATCCATTTTCCCTCGGGAAAGGGCCAGCAGAAGTGGCAGATGCCATCAAAGAAGACATTCTTGGGTATTGACCATACTGCGATTGCCGTCTCTGACACTCAGAGGAGTATTGCTTTCTATCGTGACAAACTTCATTTCCGAGTTGCCGGAAGCAGCGAGAACTACGGGGAGGAGCAGGAGCACCTCAGTGGTGTGTTCAACGCCCATGTTCTCATCACCAGTCTTCGCGCCGAATCAGGTATAGGAATAGAGCTTCTTGATTATGTAACTCCGACCTCCGGCCGTCCAATCCCCAGCAACCTCCATGTTTCCGATGTCGCTCGCTGGCAAATCCCGTTAGAGGTTTCACCGGGGTCATCGTCTGTCAAAAAGATTGACGAGTTTCCAAACACACACTGGATCAAAGTATCCGACCGTGACGGAACTGATCGCGAAGCCACCTGGATGAATGACCCCGACGGCCACCTTTTAGAGCTGATCAGGCGAGGCGCTTCTATGGAGCCTGTCAAACAATGATCGATGACAAGAAATATACGGAAGTCAACAACGCTGAGCAAAGCCGTTTAGAGGAATCGAGCAGGAAAGAAAAGCATTGGAAGAGGTGGGGCCCCTATCTAAGCGAACGTGCCTGGGGAACAGTCCGTGAAGACTACAGCGCCAACGGGACCGCGTGGGACTCGTTTCCACACGATCACGCACGATCTCGTGCATACCGTTGGAATGAAGATGGTCTAGGTGGCATTTGCGACAACCACCAAAATCTTTGTTTCGCGCTGGCTCTTTGGAATGGCCATGATCCGATTTTGAAGGAGCGGCTGTTCGGCTTGACAGGTAGCGAAGGAAACCATGGTGAGGACGTGAAGGAGTACTACTTCTACGTCGATTCGACACCGACACACTCCTACATGAAATTTCTTTACAAATATCCGCAAGGTGAATTTCCGTACAACAAACTTGTGAGCGAAAACGCTCGGCGCGGAAAGCACGAGCCTGAATTCGAATTGCTCGACACGGGTGTCTTTGACGAAGATCGGTATTTCGACGTTCAAGTAGAGTACGCGAAAGCGGATGTCGACGACATAGCGATTCGGATTACCGTAACTAATCGCGGAACCGATGCAGCGTCTATCGATGTGCTCCCCACGCTCTGGTTCCGTAATACCTGGTCTTGGGCTGGTGACGAGGAAATCCCGGAGATCAAAGTTGCCAAGAACAAATCAGGTCAATCTCGTTTACTTACAAAGAAGGCGGGGTTCGATGCCTACGAGTTGTCTTTTGAAGGCAGCCCAGATCTCTTGTTTACCGAGAACGAAACCAACTACGAGCGCTTCTACGGTTCTCCGAACCGTTCATTCACCAAAGATGGCATCAATGATGTAGTCGTCAGCGGACGGATGCAGGCTTGCAATCCGGAGAATCGCGGCAGCAAAGCCGCCGCACGTTACAAATTAGAGCTCCAAGGCGGACAAACCGCGGTACTGCATCTACGGTTGACGCGAGACAATGACCTCACCCACGCCTTCGAGGGGTTCGATGCTATCTTTCAAGAACGAGTCACGGAAGCGAACGATTACTATGCGGCGATTATCCCGCCAGAACTCAATGATGACGAGCGAAATGTTATGCGTCAGTCCCTTGCGGGCCTGTTGTGGTCCAAACAGTTCTATCACTATGTGATCAAAGAATGGCTAGAGGGAGATCCGAAACAGCCAACTCCTCCACCCGTACGAGATACGGGTCGCAACTCCACGTGGGGACACCTTTACAACGCTGATGTGCTTTCAATGCCCGACAAGTGGGAATACCCATGGTTCGCTGCTTGGGATCTTGCATTTCATTGCATTGCCCTTTCGATCGTCGATGCAGATTTTGCGAAGAGTCAACTGTCGCTAATGCTGCGCGAATGGTATATGCACCCGAACGGACAACTGCCCGCTTACGAATGGGCTTTCGGGGACGTGAATCCTCCGGTGCATGCATGGGCAGTGTGGAGGGTATATCGAATCGAAGAACGGCGGCGAGGCACAGGTGATCTCAGATTCCTTGAATCTGCATTTCACAAACTCTTGCTGAATTTTACCTGGTGGGTCAATCAAAAGGATGCCGATGGCCTGAACGTCTTTGAAGGTGGGTTTCTAGGCCTCGACAACATCGGGGTCTTTGATCGAAGCTCACCGCTTCCGGTGGCTGGTTTAATCGAGCAGTCCGACGGCACGAGCTGGATGGCAATGTATACCCTCAACATGCTCACGATCGCCTCCGAATTGGCTCGATACAATCCCGCCTACGAAGACGTGGCCAGCAAGTTCTGGGAGCACTTCCTCTACATCGCCCACGCAATGACCCATATTTGCGCTGACGGAAAAGGACTTTGGGATAGTGAAGACGGCTTCTTCTACGACGTCCTGTATTCGAAGAGTGGGGATTGGGAACGAATGAAGGTGAGATCCCTGGTAGGGCTGACGCCTTTGTTTGCGGTGGATACTTTGGAATCGGCCGATCTGGACAGAATGCCCGACTTTACGCACCGGCTGAACTGGTTCGTCAAGAATCGGCCTGACCTCACTTCAAATATCGCCCGTATGCATGGCGGCCAGAATGACCGTCTACTCCTGTCGATCATTGACGAAGAACGGCTTCGCGGGATTCTTCGCCTCATGTTGGACGAAAACGAATTTCTGTCCCCATACGGAGTGCGAGCATTGTCGCGGAGCCATCTCGAATCCCCCTACATCAAATACGTCGGTGGCACAGAGTATCGCGTTGACTATGAGCCCGCTGAGTCAACTTCCGGACTATTCGGTGGCAATTCCAACTGGCGTGGACCGATTTGGTTTCCGATGAACTATCTCATCATTGAGTCGCTGCAGAAGTATCACTTCTTCTACGGCGACAGATTCAAAGTAGAGTGCCCCACTGGCTCCGGCAGGCTGATGACCCTTGCGCAAGTCTCGGTTGAGCTATCAAACCGTCTGAGCTCCATCTTTTTGAAGAATGAAGCGGGCCTGCGTCCAGTCTACGGGTCCATAGAGAAATTCCAACGCGACCCACACTGGAAGGATCTTCTGCTCTTCTTTGAATACTTTCACGGTGATCACGGGTCGGGTGTGGGCGCAAGTCATCAGACGGGGTGGACCGGGCTCGTGGCAAAACTCTTGCAACAAAGTGGTGGTCAGACACCTGTCTCGAGCACGTACAAATAGTGCACTGCGTGCGACTGTCGATAACGCAAGCCAAATCGAATCAGCCTGAATAGTTTGACGGATCATTTTGTCCTAGGCTTGGGCGGAGTTCACAAATCTATTCACACAGCTAGTATTGGAGGCTCTTGAGATGAAATTTAGGCACATCTTCGTACTTGGATTGATCGCGGCCACAGGAATCGCGAGTCCCGATGTGCACGGGTCGGCGAGAAAAGCAGGCGTTCAAGCCCCCGGCTTTTATCGAATCACGGTAGGCGAAGTGGAGGTCACGGTCTTGTCGGATGGGACCGTTCCACTACCGATGGATCATCTGCTTACCCACACCACACCGGCGCTTGTGGATCAGGCACTCGCTGCATCCTTCATCAAGGAGCCTTATGCAACTTCAGTAAACTGCTTCCTCTTGAACTTCGGTACCAGGCTCGTTCTGATCGATACGGGTGCCGGACTAACCCTTGGTCCAACACTCAATCATCTTATGGCGAATCTTCGGGCGTCTGGGTACGAACCAGATCAGGTTGACGACATCTTCATGACGCACATGCATATCGATCATGAGGGCGGATTGACTAGCAATGGGATAAGAGCGTTTCCTAACGCGATACTCCATGCCGACGACAGAGAGGCAAACTACTGGCTGAATTCGGAAAACGAGAAGCGGGCATCGGATAACGCCGCCAGACATCCTTCGGACCAACAGGCCAAGTTCGTCGAAAATAACTTCGTCGAGACCCGTAAAGCGATACAGCCTTACATCGACGCGGCCCATTTCAAATGGTTCCACGGTGGTGAGGAGGTATTGCCTGGCCTGCGTGCGATAAGCGGGGCGGGCCACACACCCGGACATACCATGTTTGCTCTTGTGAGCGACGGTGCGCGAATTCTATTTTGGGGTGACATCGTCCATGTGGCCGAGGTACAGCTCACCACACCCCAGACAACAATCCTGTTCGATAGTGATCCGATTCAAGCCCGAGGGGAACGTTTCAAGATGCTGAAAGAGGTTGGCTCTCGGAGGGATCTGATCGCCGGCTCACACTTACCATTTCCTGGCGTCGGCCATATACGTATTTCACAACAAGGTTTTACGTTCCTACCGCTCCACTTTATCGGAGAACCGAGCCACAATAAGTGACCAGGATCCTGAGAGCGCAGAGCGGATTCGCAAGCTGAAGATAGTCCTTTTCACAATCCCTGGTTAAGAGCGTGGCGTTTGTCCTGCACGCTCGTCAAAAGATTCGGCCCTTGAGAAGCAGTTCGAACTCGGCGCTCAATTCGTTGCGATGCCGGATAGGCGAGTCCGCGGCTCCAAACGAGTGCTGCCCGGAAAAGTCTCCCCTGATCTCAGGCCGAAACTCGAACCATGGTTTGGGGCGCAGCGTAATACCCGCGGTTGCTTCTCCATAGGAGCCCGGTACTGCGGCCCTTGCTCCATGAGGATCGGCAAACCATTCCAACCGCGTTTGCAACGCGGCAATCCGATTCAGTTCATAGGACGAGATAACGAACGCGTCCTGACTGCCCGAGTTGTGCCGCCCGTTTGCCGAGTCGTGTGGATCAGAAAAATACCCGACGTCGAAAGCTTGATTGAAGCGGGGAGTCCATACTTCGCGCGCCTGCAGTTCAGCAAGTGTCTGCCAGGTTCCAACGTGGTTTGATGCCGCAGCTAGAGGCTTCGGCCCTGTATAGACCGTTATGAGATATTGTTGTTTCCTCTCGGTCGTCGGATGGTAAATAAGTTTGGCCAAATAGCTGGGCGCGCGCCCGCGAAGGATGAAGGATGTGTTGTAGCCCATCGCCGTTCCCAGGACGATGTCGGTTTGCGAATTAGTATGGGCGGTTGCAAATAACGCGGTGCCACTCGAACCATCATGCGTCCAGAAATAGCCGCGGGAATAGAGCTGGTTGTAGGGGGAAAGTGTCGTCTCCACACCTGTGGGAATGTTGATCTTTCCTGCGGTCCAATCGATCCCTTCCCGAAAGAGAATCGGTGTGTGCAATTTGAAGTAGGCTTGCCGGAACTCTGTACCCCATCGCGTGCTATCTGGACCAAAATGGTTTTGCGAGCGGAGGAGAGCTGCGTCAGAGCCTGCATAGAAGTCAGTCCGAAATCCCCACGAAAGAGCCTTAGTCGTTGATCGTTCCAGAACTACCCACGCGGCATCGAGCATGAACTGGTTACTGAATCGATTTGGGGTGGGGGCCTCGGCCACTAGCCCGCTTGCGTTGCTGACGGAAGTGAATCCGCCATCGAGCCATCCAAAGGAGCGAACCCTGTGTTTCTGTCCCCAATCGGAAAGGGCATTCCCACTCAACAACGGCTTCTGGTCTTCTGGGTACCTGCCGAGGGTATAGGTCCTGCGATCCGCGCCAGAGTCGTCGCGCCCGGTCATCTGCCCCATTCCTTTAGGTTCGGAGGACGTTTGCGCGGAGCACATTGCACACCAGGTCAGGAGAAGAATAGATAGCGCGTGGGCTCGAATTGTTACGTGTTTGCTCATCATAATTTCAGTGGTCTTCCAAACCGGCTTACGGCTGCGAGGCTTGCATGGGATCGAGGAGGACGCCTTCAGTGCGTCCGACTGGAGTTGAGTCGATTGAAGTGTGAGGGCCTTGAACGTTTGTCCCGCAATCCGTTGGCAAAACCAAAAAAGGGACCGGAAACCCCGGTCCCTTCGAGCTTTCCCGCTGCAGTAAGCACCGATGGCCGTGCTGCGCGCGTTTGCGACGAGGAATTGCTCTATTTGGTGGGACGCGGAACGGGAACCACTCCGACTTGCTCGTCCTTTGTGTAGGCGGCGCCGAAGTAAGGGAATTCCTTCCGTGTGCGGCTGAGGTCCGGGGAAACGCCATCTGCAAGTGGGGTGTTTGATGCCAGCTGCAGCATGATGTCCATGACGTCATCGCCCAACGGACGACCGTTGAAAGCTGCCTGATCGAACGCAGCTTCCGTGCCGAGTTCATAAGGTAGGACAGAAGGTAAAAGACGGCTTACGACCTGCTTCCCGTATTCGGATGGATTGACCACGGATCCTGCATAGGTAGACATGTTCTGGGCAAATTCAGCAGTCACGCCAGCGTAGTTCGCTACATCGTCAGCCGGTCCAGCAGCGTTGAACTTGTCGATCAATTCTGGCTTTGAAGTATCCGTTAGAAAAATGTGGGTGTACAACGGTAGTCCCCAGCGTTGTACCTGCATCTCAGGCGCATGTCCATACAGTGAAGATGTGGCCCATGCATGCACTTTTCCTTTTCCGATGAGGTCGTTTGGAACCTCCAGAACAATTGCCGTGACGTTTCGGTGACCGAAGAAGTTTTTCCGGTTTTGGAAGTGGCTGGCGTCATACCGCTTTTCTTTGTAGTACGTCTTGATCCAGCCAATGATGGCAACGGCGTCGCCAGCGAATAGATCTGGCGCCAACCCAACATAGGCACGGATGCCATTCCTGGTCTCGATCTTCTCGGTCTCACCTTCAATGAGGATTTCACCAGCGGCACTGCGAGCGGCATCCTTGCCAGTTGCTCTGCGAACCTTGTAGCTCTGAATATGGGTGTGCTCGTCACCATCCGCGTGGCGGGCATCGCCGAACTGGAGGTTGAACGTTACGTCCTCGTGCGAGTCACCATTCAGGTCGAACCGAAACGCATACAGGCCTTCCTTATGGAGAACGTCTGGCACAGACAGACCTGCATCCGGGTTGACTGTCATAGCCATCACCGTGTGACCGGGGACGCCCTCGAAGAGATAGAAATCGCAGACGTTGAGGCTCGGATCCTCTTTGGCAAGTTTTGTGTCGAAATGATGCGACATACGTAACCTCTTTCATAAAGTGATTGCAGTGAATCGAAGGGTTTAGGCGACGGAGTCGCGCCGCGAGAAGAATGGGAACGGCTCTTGAAGATGCACATCTGCCTTCGGTGACCCAAGAGCGGGAGAACCATTGAGAATGGTATCCACGACGAGATCGGAAACTTCCTCCGGGTGTCGGCCATTTTGAGCAGCGAACGTAAAACCGGAAGGCCACTGTGGATCGTAATGCAGCACGTCGGGTAGCAGACGCGAGGCCACCCGTCGGGCATATGCATCGGGATCGCCTGCCATTCCGCTCTTGCGGCTTTTTGATGCGATCGCCTTGACGATGTCTTCCATGAGCATCGCGCGATCGTCGGAGGGAGAGAGGTTGTGATACGACCTCGCCAAGCCGGCCTGTTCCGCGACAAGGGCGGCGATAAACGGCGATCCGACTCGCTGCCGCTGCCCAGTATGCAACACTCGCTCAGCCCATATATCCATCGCTCCTGAGCCGGTCAACACCTTCTTTGGTATTTCGATGATCACCGCCTTGAGAACGACACCGTCTGTTCCAGACTGTGTCGCGACGCTGCCCGCAAAGATTCGGCATCCCTGCTGTTCCAACAACGCAGCCTCCACCGGGCCGCCAGGTAGCTCTACGTCCCACCTTCGCGCTCCCGCGTGTATCGTGACCTGCGATTCTTTTTGCGCGCTGCAGTCAAATCGATTCAGACGAATCGGCCATGTGGCGGCGATTACGGTTGTTTCCGGGTGTACGCCAGGAAATGCGTACAGGTTAGCTTTTTTTGAGTTCAGACCGAGGGCACTGCCATCTGCGCCAGAGTCGACCACTTCTGCGAATACTTTCGACGGCACCATCGACGCCACAGCGCTGGCCAGAACGCCGCCCAACACTGTACGGCGTGTAGTTTTTGTTTCGAGATTCGTGATTGCTCGATTCATTCTGTCTCCTTGTGACGCTGGAGTTTGCAGCTGTTGACGCCCCAGCAGCGCCTTCTACGTCCGAGCCTGACCAGGTTCATGGCGACACAGAAACTTGGCAACGTCGCTTGTACAACTCGTATTCTTCTCTCTGCTTGACAGTCAGGCATCTACCCATTCCATAGGGACATACCTGTATTTTTCTCTAGTGCTTCGTCGGCTTCGACTGCTGCACTCTAAGTAAGGCGACAAGCGGTCCTGCAAGGATCGCCTTAAGCTCTTCAACTGTGCCCAAACAACATTGGCGATCTATCATGTCATCCTCAGACTTTCGAATAACCGCTCTGTCTCCGTCCGCCTCGCTCGGAGAGGCAGTTAAGACGCATTGGCGGGAGTACGTAATGGAGTTTTCGGGAACGGGCGCACTGATGTTCTGCATCTGTCTTTTCGGGACACTTCTCTACAGCAACGCGTCTCCCTTGACTCGCTTTGCTCTCTCGCGACCCGAAAACGCAGCAATTATGGGAATGGGTGTTGCCGGCACGACATTGCTTGTCGTTCGATCGCCATTCGGCAGACGCTCTGGTGCGCATTACAATCCTGCGATTACTCTCACGTATCTGTGGCTCGGTCGAATCCACCGCTGGGATGCTGTTTCTTACGTCGCAGCTCAGTTTTCGGGAGCTCTGTGCGGTGTTTTCATCGCCCGTCAAATACTCGGGATTTCTCTATCGTCTGACCCAGTTCACTATGTAGTTACCGTCCCAGGGAGCTACGGGAGAGAAGCCGCTTTCACCTCGGAGTTTCTGCTGTCTGCGTTGCTAATGGGTGTCGTGCTCTTTGCCACGAACCATCGGACCCTGGCACGCTTTAGTCCGCTCCTGGTCGCCGCGGTCACTGTCTTTTATTTTGCGATATGCTCTTCCATCTCGGGCTTCAGTGTAAATCCTGCCAGAACCTTCTCATCTGCGCTCTTCGCCTCGATCTGGTGGGGGATCTGGATTTACTTCATCGCTCCCTGTCTCGGTATGCTCGCGGCCGCAGGGGCGTATATCCGTGCTTTTGGTCCGAGCCGGGTGTACTGCGCAAAGGTTTTCCACGATCTGCACTCAACCTGCCCATTTCCATGTCGATTTGCACATCTCGAGCATGAGCGGTAGCGCTCATGCTCTGATGTCGGCTCACGTGCTGACACACGGAGATGACATGGCACCGGGCTTCAATCAGACTGCTAATGCCTTAAGATATGTGAGAGCTGCTCTACGGCAACGGAAGAATTAAGCCAGACGCTCTCAGCGCCGCCAGAATTGATTGGTGCTTTTATTCTGAGGTGTGAAGATCGTCTTGCCGGGAACAATCAAGCTGATGTCTGTCCCGGCTTTGGGAGTGCTCGCGATCTGAAGCTTCGCTCCGAGGCGGGATGCTCGTTCACGGATGCCCTTCAGTCCGAAATGCCCAGCCTTCCCTTTTTGCAGGACGGTTTCGGGAATTCCCCGTCCGTCGTCGCAAATGTGCAGCGTCAGATCTTGCCTGCTCACGAGTTCAACGGTGATGCGCTTGGCACCAGAGTGATTGCATGCATTACGAATAGCCTCGAATGCAATCAGGTAGACCTCGTCTCTTGCTACTGGATTCATCTCGCGCTCGACAGCGTCTAATGAGAGCAAGAATTCGATATCATGGCTTGCGCGGAACTCTTCGACAACGCATCTGAGGGATGCTGTGAGATCGCTGAATTCTGTCGCGCGAAGAGATTCCAATGCGGTCCTCCCCTCCAGTGTCGCACGGCCAAGCCATTCAGAGACAAGATTGAGCGCGTTCCAAGTTCTATTGTGATCCGGTAAGCTGTCCCGCGCCCCGTCCACAACCAGTTTGCTTCCCTGAATTGTCTGTAGCAAGGTGTCATGCAGGTCGCGGGCGATGCGTGTCCGCTCTTCGAGGCGGTCGTTGAAGCGTATGCGCACGGCAGCCGCGTATTGGCGAACCCTTAAGAGATAAAGCGTATAGCCAAGTGAAACAGCAAGCAGAACGATGAGTGCGGGGAACCATAAGGTTTGGTACCACGTCGGTATGATAACGAAGCGAAGCACATCTCCCTGGTCGTTCCAGACTCCAGCGTTGTTGCTGGCGCGGACGATGAATGTGTAAGTTCCCGGACTGAGATTGGTATAGAAAGCGGAACGCCTTGGACCGACGTCCCTCCAATCTGGATCGTGACCCTCAAGCTTGATGCGAAATTGGACGCGCTGAGGCGAAACAAAGCTAAGGGCTGTGTAGTCGATCTGGATGTCACGGGTGTGGGGAGGCAGGCGTAGCTGGCCGCCCACGGAATACAGCGTATCGTGTGCGATAACCTGCTCAATGTGGACGGGCGGCATGTGCTGATTCAAATTGAGGTGATCGGGGTCGACCATCTGCACCACGCTGTCGTTGCTGAACCAGAGGCGCCCATCAGGGGAGCGCGACGCGCGCGGCGCAAACGTCGAACCTGCCGGCTGTGCACCACTGAAGACATCGAGGGTAAGCGTCTCGATTGCGGTCTCGGGATGAGCCCACCACCGCTCCAATTCAGCATTTTCTATCCGTACGAGCCCACAGTGACTGTACAGCCAAAGCGATCGATGAGCGTCTCTAACCATGGCGTAGATCGCACTGCATGGCAAGCCATTGCGTTCCGTGAGAAAGCGGAGAGTTCCTTGTCTCCAAGCAGCTAAGCCGGCGGGGGTAGCCAGCCAGAGGGAGTCAGGGCCGTCCTCAGAGATATCCGTTACGTGGCCGATGCTCGCGGTCTGCTTCTGAATGACGGCGTCGATTTGGCCGTCGCGATACCGGGTGAAGCCACTAGGAAGAAGCAGCCAAAGTCCTCCACCGGCGGCGGCGGATAGGTGATAGGAGTTTAGCGTTTGTGCAGCGTCCAACTCCTGAAATGCTCTCCCGTTGCGAAAGCCGACGATCCTGTACAGGTGAGCGGTTCGCACGGGACTGGCCCAGACGGTGTGATCCTCGGACTCGGTGAGAAACTGCACGACGCCAGTGGGCTTGCCTTCAAGATCGAGCACGGGAGTGAAGTGAGAGTTGCTATAGATAAAGAGAGAGTTGTCGACCCCTACCCAGAGATTGCCAAGATGATCCTGCAACATGGAGGTGACTTGCTGTCCGGGCAGGCCGTGGTGAGGAAGGATCGACGACACATGGCCGTCGCGCATGAAATCCAATGAGCCGACAGTCCCGACCCAGACCGTTCCATCCCTCGCGGCCAGGACAGAGCTTGCCTGATCGGAAGAAAGACCCTCGCGTTTGGAGAAGGTGGCGACCGGCAGATCGCGGAAACAATCGATTCCGGATGTTGTGGCAACCCAGATGTCGCCTTCGCGATCTTCGAAAAACCCATTGATCCCATCTCCGGTGAGACCAGCCGAACTGTCGTAGTGATCGATTTGATCGCCGTGTATACGATAGATCCCCTCATCCAAGGTGCCAACCCACAGATCTCCTGCGCGATCGGTGAAGAGTTCGGCCACTTTAAGTTTTGAGCTGTCGAAGCCGGGAAGTACAGGGTCCTTCAGCCGTCCATTGACAAGGTGCTGCAGTCCAAGACCCGGACCGGACCGATTCATGCCCACCCATGTCAAGCCATTGGCTGCGATCGCAATGGCCTCAACTCCGGAGAGTCCTTTGGCGGCCGCAAGCGCATTGACTCTGAAGGTGGTCGACGCCTCCGGCCGCCATCGGGCAAACGCGTCTGTAAGACCAAGCCAGAGATTACCCGCGGTGTCTTGCGCTAGGGGCCCTGCGTTGGGGGAAGCCAGGCCGTCTGCAACTCCATGGCAGTGGAGAGCAGAGCCAACCGCCTCGCACAAGGGGCCGAGATTGTCTTGAGTTCTGCTTCGGGTGAACCAGGCATTTCCGTCATCGTCAGTGACGACACTATTGATGCGAGCAATGGGACCGAAGTTGACAACCTCGCGGCCCGTCCAATGCGCCAGCCCCCGGCCGGTTCCAATCCAGAGCCCACCGTCTTTGTCAGGAGCTAATGAGAGGATGTTTTCCGAAGGCAGCTTTTGACCCGAGGGAGGAGTCCACTGAACAAAGCGGACGCCGTCGAAGCGGAATAATGCCCCTTGAGTACCAATCCAAAGGTAGCCGTCGCTGGTTTGTGTGAATCCCGAAGGTGTTCCAGAGAGAAAGCCATCTTGAAGCCGCCACGCGGTATGAGCGTACTGCGAGATATGGCGGGTGGGGTCAAGAGGCCACGCGGAAGAAGGAATGAGCCAAGCCTGTGCGCATGCAATCAAGAGCGCGCCTACGAGTTTCATTCTCTTCCCTCCTGAACGGCTGCTTCCTTGCGCGGGGCACGCCGAAGCGGATTTGCCGCGCCGAATGCGTTAGATCAGGCCGGATCACAATATCAGGAAGGTCCGGCTGGATCTAACTCAATTCAGGCGCATGTCGTCACGAATTGGGTAACCCTAATATCAGATTCGCACAGGGCGCGGGTTTGAATCGTCGAACTCTCTCTTAGACGATTCGCCAGAATGGCTGCGTTTACCTTCATCTGGATTCTCATCATAACTCGCCGACAGAGTCTCAATAGCCTTCCTGGCTGCCCGAGCGACCGAGAATCTCTACTTGCGAGTTGCCTACCAATAAAGGAGCGCGAGGCGACAAAGGCCTTTACAGCGCATATGTTTCCCGCCGCAGGTTGCCGATCCTGTCCACAACCGCGCGGCTGGCAGAGAAAGTTTATGAGTAGAGTGCGACTTCGATTTGACAATGACAGACATTGAGATCAGTGATGCACCGACAGAACCATACCAAGAAGAGACATGCCGTTCCAAGCAATCTGCACGCCGATACACATCAGGACGAAGGCCATGACGCGCAAAATACCATGCACAGTGGCCGGTGAGACCGCCTTGATCAGCTTCGGCGCATAGCCATAGCACAAGTAAACCGATGTGCTCAAGACAGCTGCAGCTAAAGCTATTCCACCGTAGGCTTCGGTCTTTTCGATCAGCCTGCTGGCAGTCGCGTGCGCACTGAGTGTGATTGTCACAACAAGAGTTCCTGGGCCGGCCGTGATTGGGAAGGTGAATGGATAGAAAATCTTATCGTTCAGGTCTTCATTTTCAGTAGGTGCACTCCCCTCAATTTCTTGATGTTTGGCACGGTTTGCAGCGTTCGCATCTTTTTCGAACAGAAGCGCCCACGCAGTTGCCGCGATGACAATACCCCCAGTTACCTGAACAATTGGAAGAGATATGCCAAAGAAGGCGAGGAGCAAAGAACCTAGAAACTCGATGACGATAAGAAATCCAAATGTCGAGAACGCGATCTTCCGCGCCAATTGACGATAGACCTCCGCAGGTTCGTTCCTCACTAACCCAAGGAAGACCAGCGCAGATCCAATTGGATTAATGAGCGGGAGAAGCGCAGTCAGCGCGAGAATAAAAGACTTTGAGAACAGCACGTTGCACCCTCTGGAACACCTGTAAGATCGCTTCGCATCGCAAACGAACCACTGCGACGGCAGTCCTCACCTGACCGCGACTAAATTCTCGAGGCCCTTTCACTGATCCCTTCGTTAGGACGTATGCATTGGAGTGACAATAACGTTCCGACGAAACCACTCAAGGGATCCGAGTCAATTTGACCTAACTGTGATCATCGTTGAGGAGAGCGCTGCAACGACAGCCCATAGACTGCAGCCCCTGCACTGTACTTTTCTCCAGGGTCGCAGGGTGCTCACCTAAAGAAATCTCTAGTTCATAGCCTGAAGAGATTGCCTGCGCACCATCCTTAAAACGGGTATCAGATAGCTATGAGTGCGGAAAATGTCGCTAAGGCCAAATGATTGGGCTTTGCGGGCCAACCGTTCTTATTGATTGAGAGGCATTCCCTTGCAAAGTACACCGATCGCTGATTACGCCCTCTTGTCCGATTGCTGTTCCTCTGCTCTGGTGAACTCGCACGGTTCAATCGACTGGTTATGTATGCCAGACTTCGATTCTCAGTCTGTCTTCGGCCGGCTCCTCGATACGGACTGCGGACATTGGTCTATCTGTCCAAGGGATATTGTGCAGATAAGTCGAAAGTATGTGAAAGAAGCGATGGTTTTAGAGACAACATTCGTCGCGAAATCAGGGACCGCGGTTGTTACGGATGCCATGGCTCTTGGAAAGGGCGAGCGAGGACACGATCTTGGCCGTCGATCCCCACATGCTCTGTTGCGTTCAGTTGCTTGCACGAACGGCAACGTACATGTCGACTTTGAATACTCCCCACGCCCAGAGTACGGGCTTGTACTTCCGCTTCTAAAGCGCGTCAGCGGAGGACTGGAAAGCCGTGGAGGAGCGAGCATGTTTCTTCTCTCCACGCCAATCGATTTAGAAATTGTGGAGAGTGCTGCGCGCAACGAGTTCAAGCTCACATCAGGTCAAGCTCTTCACTTTTCCTTACAACATCGTTCGGTTCTCGACGAACGTCCGCCTTCGTGGAGCCAGACGGAGATTGCTGATCACTCGGCCGATACAGTGGAGGGCTGGCAGACGTGGTCTCAGCTGCATCAAAACTATCAGGGGCCCTGGAAGGAACTTGTCGCTCATAGCGGTCGTGTGCTCCAGGCTCTTACGTACTTTCCAACAGGAGCCATTGTGGCGGCGCCTACGACCTCTTTGCCGGAATCGGTTGGTGGGGACCGGAACTGGGACTATCGCTTCACCTGGGTTCGAGATGCCAGCTTTACGCTGGAGGCTCTGTGGGTTGCGGCCTGTCCGGATGAAGCATTGAAGTTCTTCAATTTTCTTGCGGAAGCAGCCCTGACGCAGGTCCGCAGAGGAGCGGACCTGCAGATCATGTTTGGAATCCGTGGTGAGCACGACCTCACCGAACGGACGCTGCCTCAAATGCGCGGATGGCGCGATAGCAGCCCGGTCCGCATAGGCAATGGCGCATGGAACCAGCGCCAGTTGGACGTTTATGGTGAATTGATGGGTGCTGTCTTTTTGCTCAGGCAACAGCTCAACGGTCTGGACGAGCTTACCGGCGAGTTCCTGGTCAGTATCATAGACGCAGCGGCCTCGCACTGGCAGCAAAAAGACCAGGGAATCTGGGAGATCCGCGGTGAGCCGCGACACTTTCTCTATTCCAAGCTAATGTGCTGGGTTGCTCTAGATAGAGGCATCCAAATGGCCGAACTCTTGCATGCTGCAGATAGGGTATTGTCTTGGAAACAGACTCGAGAAGAGATTCGCGAAGCAATTCTTTCACAAGGTTGGAGCCAGAAGGCCGGATCTTTCTCGCAAGCATTTGGGACAGATGACCTGGATGCATCCTCTTTGATGATCCCCATTGTCGGCTTTCTGCCAGCGGACGATGCGCGAGTTCTTTCTACTATAGAGGCAACTGTCACACACCTCACGGACCAGCATGGTCTCGTTTTTCGCTACATTGCACAAGATGGCTTGGCTGGCAAGGAAGGCTCCTTTCTTCTATGCACCTTCTGGCTTGCACAGTCACAAGCGATGTCAGGGCAGTTAGATCGAGCTAAGGTGACTTTCGCCAAGGCTGTCGGATTTGCCAACGACGTCGGATTGCTCTCCGAAGAGATACTTCCAGATACAAAAGAACTCTTGGGCAACTTTCCTCAGGCATTCAGCCACATCGGATTGATAAATGCTGCGTGGGCGATTTTTCAGCGTGAGAGCGGAGCATCTGAGTACGAACCCACTATGACTACCAGTGTCTCCACGGTCTAGGTTCATGAGGCAGGACTTCTCCAACGGATGTCCGGAATCGCCATCAGCGTAGGCAAGAATATCTAGAACATGGGAACGAGCTGATTCCCACTGTCAAGCCTGCTCTGGGCTCGGATGGCAGTCGCAGAGTTTCGCGTGGCAATGATCGAAGGCGCGAAGGATATCATTTCTCCCTTTGGGGTATTCGGTCCCTGTCTAACGCGCGTCTCGGTAACTAGCATACTCAAGGATGGCCGCGTAGCGGATAGGATACGAGTGGAGACCGATCGTTAACGGTGCGCCTGCATCCTGCAAAGAACCCTAAAAGTAGAGTGTGACTCGCGCTGAGTCTGCTTCCAATACAAAGCTGACAATGAAAATATCAGACAAGTTGCGAGGCAACATGATGAAGAGCCCACGCAAAGATTCTCTCTCGATGACCATCCGTATCGGTTAATCTGAGAGAGGGCGCTTTGTCATTCGTCCAATCAGCTTCAGAAGGCGCATTACAAGACTTGCGGGAGCTTTCTTGTATATCGCGCTTCCGGGGATGCGCAAAACGACCTCCGCCCCCTCTGGTGAACTGGAAACCTCGAGTTTGGCACCGATATGGGCGGACCTTTCGCGCATGCCGGTCAAACCGTAGTGGCCAGCCTTTCCGCTTTTCAAGATGCTCGAATCAATTCCTCTTCCATCATCGCGAATGCGAAGCAGAAGGTTGTTGTCGTAGGCTAGTTCGATGTCGATTCGATGGCCATTCGAATGAAGGCAAGCATTGCGAATCGCTTCATCGCCTATCCGATAGACCTCATCCCGTGCAATCGGATGCATTTCTCTGCATTTGCCTGTTACTGATATATTCACGGAGATGGCGCGATTGATTGCACAGTTCTCAAAAGAAGCACGGAGGGCTGCTGCGAGGTCATTTCCTTCGGTCGTTGAGTTGCGCAGCGAGTCTAGCGCTGCCCGTCCCTCCCTTGAAGCACGCTCTGACCATTCGGAGATACGTTGTGCAAACTTTTTAGCAGTTGGTTCGTGGATGGTATCGTTCGCCTGATCTGCAACCATCTTCATCCCTTGGATAGTTTGCAGCAGCGTATCGTGCAGATCGCGCGCGAGACGTGTGCGTTCCTCCAACCGTTCATCGAACCGTGCCTTCATCGCGGCTCGATACTGCCGTATCCTCATGAGGTAGATTGAGTATACCGTCGCCAACAACAAGAGAGTGCACAGTAGTCGAAACAAGACTGTCTAGTACCAGGCAGGAGGTACTGTGAAACGGAATAGAACTCCGACAGAATTCCACACTCCATCGTTGTTGCAGGCGATTACCTGAAACGTGTAGTGGCCTGGGCGAAGGTCGTTGTAAAAGGCCTGACGGCGCATTCCAGCATCGATCCAGTTTCTGTCATGTCCGACCAGCCGGTAGCGGAATTTAACCTTCTCCGGCAAAACGTAGCTCAATCCCGCATAGTCAATTTCAGTGTCTCGCGGCGAGATCGGAAATTGGAGTCTGGTGCTCAGCGGCAGATCCTCGCGATCGACGATGATGCGCTCGATATGAACGGGTGGAGCATCGAGTTGTATGGAATATTGTGAGGATCGACCACTTGGACGATGCTGCCGTTAGTCGACCAGAGGCGCCCGTCTGGAGCGATCGTCACGGCCGTGCTACCGCCTCCGAGCCCCGGCCTGACACCGTCGCGGAGGTCAAAGACAACCGTTCGCATAAGGTGACTAGAACTGCGCCACCACTGTGCAAGCTCCTTGTCACTAACCCTTACGATGCCACACTCCATATAGAACCAGTGTGAACCTACGCGATCATCAACGATTGAAAATCCAGTATCACAGGGCATTCCGTCTTTCGTTGTTAAGCTTCGCGCTTCTCCATTCTGATATCGGTAGAGCGTATGTTCAACGCTCGAGATCCAAAGAGTGCCATCTGAGTCTGATCTCAAGCCGTAGACACTTCCGTTATAACCTTTGACGGGCTCGAATTGTCCATTGTGGAACCAGAACAAACCGTGAACATAACCACCGGCCCACAAACCACCTTCTGGATTGGGCGCTAAAAACAATGTTTGATTTCCGGGTGTCGGAAACCTAGCGACAACGCGAGCATCGTCTAGGCGATACAGTGCCTTCTCGCGCGATTGTTGATCGATATCCGATACCCATAACTGGTGTTGAGTATCCTGCGCCATTGCTGCAGCGTAGTGAATCTTCATGCCCTCCGGGCCGGACACCTCGATAACGTTTCCGGCTCGGTACGACAGTAGTTTCTCCCCGGCTGTGGCCCACATTCTTCTGTGTGAATCGTTGTAGAGCAAGTCGGTGTAAGAATCCGAAGACTTCAGATGTGAGAAATCCTGACCCTGATAAACGTCGATGCCATGATCCATCCCAACCCAAACATGTCCGTCTGCGGCGGCCGCAATACTGGAAGCATCTTCACCCGATAGCCCTTGGTTTTCAGTAAAGGAGATAACCGGGAGGTCGCGGAATTCGCCAATGCCGCCGCTTGTCGTCACCCAAAGATTGCCTTCCCTATCTTCAAAGATGCTATGAAAGGAGTTGCCGCAAAGGCCGTTCGTAGTGTCGTAGTGATCGAGTTTTCCGTCGCTGAGCTTGTAAAGACCGTTGGATTGACTCCCAATCCACAACGAATGGTCATGATCGAAGAAGAGACAGCTTACAGAAAGTGTTCTACCGTCAACTTCCGGGGTGACATAACTCTTCCATTGTCCATTGGAGAATTGCAGCAGCCCCCCTGACGGACCGTTATCACGCCGCCCCCCCCATATCGTCCCGTCTTGATCCGCAACGAGCGCCAGCACATAGCTGAATGACTTGGAATGACCCACATTTAGAGGGTATGTCTGAGGCTTCTCCCCTGCTTGCCAGTGGCAGATGCTGTCTTCGCTGCCGACCCAAATCGACCCTGGCTTTTCAGACGCGATAGAGAATCCGCGTGTACACCCAAATCCGTCTCGCTTGCTGATGCAGGAGATATGCAGATCACCTATTTTGCAGAACATCCTCGGCTGTCCGCCGGCCTCCCAGTCGCCTTGTCCCATCCAGATTTCATTGTCCGAGTCTTCGAGGAATGGCCTAGGTAGCCTCTGCTTCTCTGGATAGTCATAAATATGACCGTTGGTCACCCGCGCCAGCCCCAACTCTGTTCCCACGTACAAACTGCCATCGCGCGCGCCAAACAATTGTGAAACATCCTGACCGGGAAGCCGCTCGCCGACCGGAGGAGTCCAATGGGTGAAGCGAATACCATCGAATCGAAACAGGCCATTTGCTGTCCCAACCCAGACATAGCCGTCTGTTGTCTGGGCAATCGCCTTTGGTGAGCTATCGAGTCCACTCTCGCCAATGCGCCAAATCTTGTGTCCATACTGCGCAATCCGGGTCGACGGGTTCAGCGCCTGCGCCGGACGACCACAGGCCAGAAGGAGGCACAGGGCTACGAGCATAGCTCCCAGCCGTGACGGAGGACACGAAAGTGTCACATCACTCGATGTGTTCGCTCCGCTTGTAATCCGCACAGCTGACCACAGACGCAGGTTCTCCACTGATCCCAATCCTAAGCATTCTGGGGGCAGGTCAACCTGTAGAAAACTCCAGCTGTCGACGATTTAACGAGACGCTTCGTCGACTAGCAAAATCTTTGGCAAGCTTGCAAAGACAGGAGCTTTCTGCCTTTCGTCACTCAGAGAACACTTGCAATTTTGTTGATTGAGTTCGCGGTCTACTCGCCGTGTAGGACAGACCTGCAGAAATATATAGCTCCAGTCCTGTTGCTTCTGATCTCCCGGAGGCGCACGAAATCCTTGAGATTAAGGTTCAACGCGGTAGCAACGCTTTGCGCCAGCCCTCTGGACTGGACGCCTTTTTGACTGAGGTACGCCCACCATGGAAACGCTTCGCCAAGCAGTCGCTTCGCACGAAAGTCCGAAGTCACCGTTTCTCGTTAGACCTGCAGACGATTCATCGGCAACCCGCGATGAGAAAGGGCTGATCGGCTCCATCCTCGCCGGAAATACGAGTCTTTACCATGATCTCGTCCGGCCCTACGAGACGCTTGTCTACCGCATGGCATTCGTGATGCTCCGGAACGAAGCCGATGCCGAAGACGCCGCTCAGGAGACCTTTCTACGGGCGTATCGCAAGCTGGCAAGCTTTCGGTCTGAATCTAAATTCAGCACCTGGCTCACCAGCATTGTCCTGAACGAGGCTCGCGCCCGCTTACGTCGTCGAAAAGGGGGACTTGCCGTTTCTTTGGACTCTCTTTCGAATCAGGCATCGCTGTCACCTGCTCGATACGTCTGCGACAAACAGGAGAGTGTTCTACTGAGCCTGGAACGGGCTGAGTTGCGATCTCAGTTGCAACGAGCAGTTGCGGACCTTCCAGCGATCTACCGAGATGTGTTGCAGATGCGCCTTCTCGATGAATGCAGTGTCCGCTGTACGGCGCAGGCGCTTAAGTCAACGGAAGGGGTGATCAAAGCTCGCCTTCACCGCGCTCGCCGGATGCTTCAGAGACGGTTCGATGCAAATCGGACTCGGGAGAAGACCTTCCATGCCATCGGAGATTGTTGAACGTGCGTTGCCTGCCAGGAACTTCCGCCGCTTTGCAATTGGGAAGGAAACTGGAAAACTTAGCTTCAAACAGTCTGCTCACAGACCCAAGACAAACTCGTGTGTACGATGATTCAATCACGCTCGCTGATGCGTGACTTGCGTTGGGTGCACGAAATTCTACGTGGGAAAAAGACTGGTAGATACCTATGTTTTTCTATGGGCGTGAAATTCTTCATGCCACCTATGCTTACGGAATGTGCAATATGTACGCGCGTGCCGAATTACGCTGGAGTCCCCTCAATACACCCGTTGGGTGCCTCAGAAGCTTGGGTCAGCGCAAAGGTAAGAATGCGGCCGCGGGGTACGAGGGAAAGGCACGCTTCCGTAACACGCGTGATTTGATCGAAAAAACGTGGACGAGATTCGTATTATTTTGCGCCTGCTCTATGATCATGACATCTTCAGCGCGCGCAACAGACCACAGCCCCTTGTTCAGCTATGCGACGCCTGTTAATGCCGAAGGGGAGTTCAGTTTCGACACTGGACTCTTTGGCCGTACCGGATCTGGGGGAACTCAGTTTTCAACTGGGTCAGGGTTTGGGTATGGCCTTAGGCCGCACGTCACTATCAACGCCTTTCTACCTGTCACATTCGGAACGGGCAATCTACCAGAAAGCCGAATCATGAGCGGTTCTGAATGGGCAATGGGTGTGTCTTGGCGCTTTCTCGATTCCGTCATTGGCGTGGGACGTCGGCTGGAGTCAACAGCGTCCGTAAGCGCAGTTGCGTCAGGTCCACAGCCTGCCACGGGCATACTTGGCGATCTGCATCGAGCGCCCGGTGTTGCTGGAACATTAGCAGCGGGAATGACTTCGCGGAGTCAATATCTTTGGGTAGGCTGTGGCTACACGCGTTATGCCAATGCTTCACATGACAGAAGACCTGACACAACATCTTGGAGCGTGGCATATGGTTACCGGCCGTCCAAGCTACGCCGAGGCGTCGATCAATGGGATTACCGTGGATTTATGGAGTTAGCCGGCGAACACACTGGAGAGGTGAAAAGCAGTGGAACGATCCTGCCGAACAGCAGTTCTACCACGGTGTGGCTGGGACCTTCCGTCTTGGGGATCTTTAAGGAATTCGCAGTTGAGGCCGGGGTCCAGGGTCCAATCATTCGTGATGAATCGGACGTTATTTATGGCCGTGAGCGCATTCGTTTCGGAGTCAACCTCAGCTATCTCAAATACTCGTCGCGGAGTCGCTCTCGTTGAAGGGATTGGTGATGAAGATCGCAATTGCCGGAATCCTTGGAATGTGTGCGCTGACCGCTCAGGGCCAGTACAAGCAGATTAATTTGACTGTCTTCGGAATGGACTGTCCTCCGTGCGCCTTCGCAATCCGGCTCTCTATGAAGAACGTCCGTGGGGTCAGCGGCGTTGATGTCGACCTGAACAAGGGGCTGGTCGCGATCAAATTGACAGCTGGAAGTACAGCTGAGCTGAGACAGTTCAACGAGGCCGTGGAAAAGAACGGCTTCGCACATCAAGATGCAGATGTGCTTGTCGAGGGTGTTCTATCAGGCTCGCCGAAAGCACCGCTCCTGCAGGTAACGGGCACAAACGATCGCTACGCACTAATGCCGTTCGCTCAAGGAGTCGATGTTACATCCCTATTGGGAAAGTCGATAATCGTACAAGGTGTATTACCTCAGTCGGCGAAAGGTAAGGTTCCGGTCACCCTTCGATACAAGACGATCGCGGTGCCCCAATGACGACTTCTTCGCTTCTAATGCCAGCGATCAAGCGGGTTCGCCAAGCGTCGCTGATGAACTATCTATCATTGTTCGGGTCCTTCAGCACGCTCCTTTGCTGCGCCTTACCTTCGTTGCTTGTGTTGATGGGGATGGGAGCCACTGTAGCTTCCGCACTCTCAGTCGCTCCATGGCTTGTGACGATGTCGAAGCATAAAGTGTGGACGTTCGCTATCGCCGGCATACTCATCAGCATGAGCTTCATGATGACGTATTGGATGGCTCCTCGGATGAGAGAGGGGGAAGCTTGCATAGAAGATGATCCGACGATGTGCGGGCGAGTAAGCAAGTTCAGCCGTATGCTGCTGTGGGGTTCAGCTACGATTTGGTCTTTCGGTTTCTTCATGGCCTACGTCCTGGGGGGCATACTGGAGTGGTACCAATTTGTATGGTTTCGCCTGCTGTGTGGCCTCCTTGTGATTGCAATCGGCTGCTGGCTATATCTGTATCGACTCCGCCTCCGAGCTGCATCGATGAAGATGCGCTTTGATGAACGGCTCGAAGAGAGGTCTCGTCTAGCGCGCGATCTGCACGATACGTTGCTGCAAACCATTCAAGGTGGAAAACTCGTCGCTGACAATGAAAAGAATAATGTGCAGGAGCCCGCGGCAAAGATTGCTCTTCATCGTCTCTCTTCCTGGTTGGAGCGAGCTGTCCTTGAAGGCAGAGCTGCTTTAGACTCTCTTCGCGTTTCTACAACCGAGAGCAATCACCTCGCCGGCTCTTTGCGTGAGGCTTTCGAAGGCTGTAATGCTCAGATGGAGTTGGAATTGTTAGTGATAGGTGCGAACAAAGAAATGCATCCAATCGCACGAGATGAGGTTTACAAAATTGGACATGAAGCCATACTGAACGCCTGCAATCATTCCAGAGGTAAACGTCTCATCGTCGAGCTTGTCTACGATCAAAATATGCTCCTGCGAATCCAAGATGATGGCGAAGGCATCGCCCCACACATCCTGCAAGCCGGCAGATCGGGCCATTACGGGTTGATCGGAATGCGCGAGAGAGCTGCTCGTATCGGAGCAAAGCACACGGTCGTGTGTTCGGAGACAGGTACAATAGTTACCTTGTTTGTGCCAGGCGAGGCGATCTTCATCGCCTGATCTGGTCTGACTGTTGTACATATTTCCAAGTGAGGATCAATGTCAACAAGCTCTACTGTCGTTGATTGCTGCGGAGCGGTCGCTGAGCCGGACGGAGCGGAAGATTCTGACCGACTACGCCGCCGAGATAGTGTCGTTCGCTTTTGTAAGGCATAGAGTGCTGGTCTTGGAACTCGGAGCTGGAGCAACCGCCAAGACACCCGAGTCTATAAATCGATGCGCTCGTCATCTCGAGCATGGCCATCACATGCGGTTTCATATTTCCCTCGCGCGAACGGAAGACCACGGTCATAGAGGTTTAGGGCTGAGGATCTTCGCTAGAATGATTCCGATCATCCAGTCACAGACCATACTTCTATTGTTGGTCTTAATGTCCTGGGAGCACCCCCAAACTTAGGGATTTTACCTGCCTAATCTAGTAGGCGCTGTTTCTAACCGGGTGTTTCCGGCTTCAAATGCTGGTTCGAGTAAACCGAGCACTACCCCGATCAATGTGAGTGAGATAGTTGATCACTAGAGCGACTCGTCTTTGTGGGGATCAGCTTTCGATTGGAAGGGCTCACCTAGCCAGTCGCGAAGTCTCCTGGACGGATTTTTGTAGATTGCCTGACCCGGTATGACAACAGATATAACCGTACCACTCTGAGGAGAGCTTGAGATGTTGAAGTTGCCCCCCATAAACAAGGCACGCTCACGCATCCCTGCCAAGCCGAAATGACCCGGCTTGCCGCTACGCAGAACGTCCTCGTCGACACCGTGTCCGTTGTCTCGCACCGTGAGGTAAAAGCGTCTTTTATATTCGAGTTCGACCCATAAATGACGCGCTCCAGAGTGGGCACATGCGTTACGGATCGCCTCATAGGCAATTCGATAAACCTCGTCGCGTGCAATCGGATGCATCTCCCGAATCGCGCCTACCGTCGAAATGCTGATAGCCATTCTGGCACCCCGGATGCAATCATCGGCCACGCGATGAAGAGCTCCTACCAGGTCATTGGCCTCGACCGAGGAACTCCTCAGGGCTTCCAGTGCAGCTCGACCCTCTATGCTCGCACGGTCAAGCCATTCGGAGAGTCGATCCAACGCGCGACCGATTATACGTGGATTATCTAGATGTTCCCGCGCATTGTCTGCAACCATCTTGCTGCCTTGAATCGTCTGAAGGAGCGTGTCGTGAAGATCCCGTGCGAGCCTAGTCCGTTCTTGCAATCGTTCGTCGAAGCGCTGTTTGAGAGCCTTGGCGAACCTACGCAACCTATATACATATGCGAGAAATACGAGCACGAGCAATAAGAGCACCACCAAGGCCCGGAACCAGAGAGTTTGGAACCATGCTGGTGGCACCGTGAATGCAAGTTCCGTGCCCCGCCAGTTGCATACCCCGTCATTGTTGCAAGCGGTAACGTGAAATACATAAGGACCCGGCTTCAAATCGTTGTAGAACGCCTGGCGCCGTCGGCCAACCTCTGTCCAGTTAGAATCGTGGCCATCCAAACGATAACGAAAGCGCACCCGTTCGGGGATCACATAGCTCAAAGCAGCATAGTCGAGTTCGATCTGACGCGGGTGCACAGGCAGTTTCAGATGTTGACCGACCGAAACGTCGTTGCCATCGACGATCAGCCGCTCCAGCTTTACCGGTGGGGGCAATTCATTGAAGGGTAAGTGTTGCGGATCGATGATCTGGAAGTCATAGTCGCTGGCGGACCAAATCTTGCCATCAGGAGTTTGCGCTGGGTTTCCGTTTGAGAGATTTGGTCGTGCCCCTTCGAGCGCATCGAAGACACGAGCATGGACACGCTTGGCAGGATTTTGCCACCACGCGGCAAGATCGGAATAAGATACACGCACGATGCCGCAATGGAGATAGAACCACTTGAATCCGCGACCGTCGTCGTGAATGTTGACCCCACTGTTGCACGGCATCCCAGAGGCCATCGTCAAGCTTCTCGCCTGCCCCTCGAAGTATCGAATAAAACCTTGCTGCGTCACGATCCAGAGAGCGCCGTCTGAATCCTCCATAAGGTTCTCAACTCTGTCGTTGAAGCCGCCCGCGACTACATGTTCAAATCGGCCGTTACGAAACGAGAACAGGCCATGCACTGATCCGCCTATCCAAATTCCTCCCGCCGCGTTGGGGGCAAGAGCGTTCATCACTTGTTTTCCCGCAAAATAGGACACGTCGAATCGGTCTATCACCCGATAGTTGCGAATCTGGATCAGGCTGGAATTGTGAGTCTCCAGATTTTCTACAGATGCCCAGATGTCATGCACGTGATCCTCAGTGATGTAAACGACGTAATCGCCTTTTCCAGTCGGAAATCCAGGAACTTCGGAAGCGATCCGCTGATCTCGCTTAACAAAGAGTCTATCCCCAGAACCGATCCAGACATTGTCTCGTAAATCCGTGAAAAGGAATTGCACATCTTCCAGCAGCCGGCCTTTATTGTCCCTTAGTTGAATCAGGGTCTTTCCCGATAGTTGAGCCAGTGTGCGGCTCCCCATGTAGACCGATCCTCTACGATCCGTCGCAACACCGTTTGCATGGTCCGCGAGCGAACCTTCACTAGCCGTGAAACTTATAACCGCGTAATCCCTAAAGTGATCAATGCCCTTCGGGGTGACAACCCAAATTCCTCGTTCGTGGTCCTCGAAGATCGAAAGAACGTTGCGGTCGCTAAGACCGTCTATCGCGTCAAAGTGATCCAGACGTCCATCGACAACTCGATAGAGACCCTTATCATCCGTTCCAATCCATAGAGCTCCATTCTGCTCTGGAAGGAGCGCGGACACCGAGAAGATACGGCCGTCTATTCTTGGAACTGTGTAGGAGGTCCAGTGTCCGTTTGTTCGACGGAGGAGACCGGCACCGTGCCCGCTTCGTTTCATCCCAGCCCAGAGCTCACCATCCGTGGTGCTGGCCAGACTGGTGATCGTGTTCAACCCTCGACCACTTGAAAGCGATGGAACAAGTTCAGTATCGGGTCTTGTACCTGGCTTCCAGCGGCAGATGCCCTCAGCGCTTCCCACCCAAAGAAAGCCGTCGGAGCTTGTCGTATTCGACACGCCCCTGATGCAGGAAAATCCTTCACTCTTTCCGAAACAGATGAGATCTGTCTCTCCCACCTTACAGAGTGCACTTGGATTGCTGTGGGCTCCACTGATACCCATCCACAGGCCGCCGTCATGGTCCTCCACGAATGGACCCGGCCAACGCGGACTTCCAGGATATGTGTAAACATGCCCATCTCTGATTCTTGCGAGACCTCGATCTGAGCCCACGTAAAGCGATCCGTCACGCGTCCCAAAGATGTGCCACAAAGAGATGCTGGGAAGAGCCTCGCCGGCTAGTGGAGTCCATTTTGTGAATCGCATGCCGTCAAAGCGATACAAGCCATTTTCCGTACTGACCCAAATGTAGCCATCCGCGGTTTGAGTAAGAGCCTGCGGAGTACCCATCAAGCCGGCGTCGCCCGTGCGCCACGCCCGATGAGCTAGCTGCGTCAGCCGTGTCGTAGGTTCGACAGACTGTGCTCTAGGTGGAGCGAAAATCAGAACCAGCGTTGCGACCAGAAGAGCCTTTGCCCGGACGTTCATACTCTGACACTCATTTCGTTTTGGGCGAAGGTAGCTCAAATCTGGAGCAAACCCCGTCGCAAAGCGATCGTAACCGCATGCGTCCTGTCATTCGCTTGCAGCTTGTCGACGATATTTTTGATGTGAAAGTTAACGGTCGTCTCCGAGATCGACAATTGATCGGCGATCTGCTTGTTCTTGTTTCCTTCGCGGATCAGTTCAAGGACTTCCAACTCGCGCGGCGTCAGATCCTCCTGCCCCATATGCTCTGCCACACTGCTGGCTACGTCGGATGGAATATGCTTACGTCCCGTTGACACAGTTCGGATAATCCTCAGCAGCTCATTCTTCGGCGTGCTCTTAAGGACATAAGCGGTAGCACCCGCGCGGAGCGCACGTTGAATCTCGATGTCCCCGCTTGAGGTGGTCAGCATCATGATCTTTGCGTGAGGAAACTCGCTTCGGATGGCGATCAAGGCTTCTGTGCCACTTGCGCCGGGCAGTCTCTGATCCATTAAGATTACATCCGGCCTGGTCCGGCGATATTCTTGTAGTGCCTCCTCTGCGGTCGATGCCTGAGCCACGGTCTCCATGTCCGCTTCCGCTGCAATGATCATGTTGAGCCCTTCACGGAATACGGGGTGATCTTCAACGACCATGATTCGAATTTGTCTGGGTGTAGGCATGCTCTCCTCTCGCGATGTAACCATTATTGAACGCTTTGGCAGAACCACTTTCAAGCGACCTGAGCGCGCGATCACTCTCCCCAGCCGCCCCATCAAGCCATCCTGAGACCTGATTCAAGGCATCCGTGGTTTCTGTCCCATCTGCTCTCCGTCGCACCTGATCAATGACGGATTTGCTGTGACAAATCATTTGCTCCAGATGGGGGTGGATCGACTTAGCAATTACCGTGCGCTGCTCAAATCGTTGAGAGTAGGTATAGTCGAGCGTCCGTTCGTAGCGGCGAATACCGCGCCGGTACATCAAATGCAGGCCCAAACCAAGAGCGGCAACTATGGAGATTCCGACGGAGTACAAGACGAAAAGAGAGAGATGAAGTGTTTCCATTGTCCCAACCCCCTAGCGACTTCGAACTTCGCCAGTCAAGGCAGATTCGTGGTCTCACAGTAAGTAGAGCCACACTTCCTAAAATTGAAAACCGACACAGTGAATCATCACGACCAAGCGTATAGGGTGGTAAGAACGCCGCAAAGTCACTTTCCACAGTGTCCTGCCTGTAGTTCTCCACAGTCTCAGCCTTACCGAAATCCTGATCCGATTTTGCACAGTTCTCGGTTTTGGATTGCTTATCTGCCCCGGAGATTGGATTCGACTTCCTCTGAAATCGAATGACAATCGCAGGTCGATGCCGATTCTTGGGCTGCAGATTGCGTGGCCTCATGGGATTCGTAACCAAATTATGGCTGCGACTACATCTTTCACAGCGGACCTTTCGATCTTTCGGAGAATGCGCTGAAGTAACGAAAGTACAGGATGCCTGCACGCATACGTCTCCACCCGGTTCATTAGATACCAATGAAATCTTTGGTGCCTGTAGAAAGGAACAGGTTTAGTACTCTTCGATCCGGGGGGGTGTTTGGTCCCTGCGGAGTGGATGCTTACTCCAGAATGGTGATCCAACCCGCCGACGCATTCGCTGCTTCCTTCGAGCACAATACCATTGGAGAAAAACGATGAAGATTCAAAGAATCATTGTCCTGTCCGCTGTTCTGGCATTGCCTGCGATGTCCTCTATAGCTCAGTCTGGCGCGATCCTAGCGACCGGGACTTTTCACGGTATTGTGCACAAGGCCTCAGGCCGGGCGACTGTATACCAGGCCACGGGAAGGAACTTCCTTACCAGCATGGTCGAACGGGTTGACCTCGGACCGCTCAAAGTCAACGAGGGCGATCAGAACTACGTCTTCCTGCGGAACCGATCTTGCCAAGTATAAGCCTTTTGCGATGTTCTGCGAGCGCTTTGACAACTTTGGCGCGAGATCACTCGAAAAGTAGGTCGCCGTGCGCATAGCGCGGATTGCTCTGTTCTCCCACTATCTCACTAGGAGATCCAACATGACGTCTTCCTCGACGAACGCGACATCAAAGCGAATTGTTCTAGGTGTTATTGGAGTGCTTATTCTCGCGGTGCTTTGGTTTGCCTTTCGCCCCGAGAAGCTTTTCATCAACAAGAAGGTGAATGAAGCCCATCCCGCCCAAGCTGCAGGTCAACTCACCCCGCTGTTGACAGGACGATTTGTTGGAGAGATCCATAAGACTTCTGGCCGAGCTACCGTGTATCAGCAAGCGGATGGCAGCCGTGTCTTGCGATTGACCGATTTTTCTACTTCCAACGGACCTGCCGTGCACGTGTTGTTGATAGACGGGACGTCCATCGACCCGACAAAAGACTTTGCTCTGGCGGCCGTGAAGAACGTTGATCTTGGTGATCTGAAAGGAAATCAAGGAGATCAAGACTATATGGTCCCCAAGGGGGTTGATCTCAAGACGTTCGCTACGGTATCGATTTATTGTGAACGCTTTCACGCCAACTTCGGTGCCGCGAAGCTCGAGGAATTCTAAAGCCGCAATGGTGTTCTGATTCGAAAGGATTGCTTCATCGCTGAGCGAGTGATTCAGACTCTCTCGGACACCGAGTCAGCAGGCCATTGTTCTTTATCATTCCTCCAGAAAAGCCGGATATTGCCGCAACAAAGAAACGGAAGAGTCGTGATCAAATTTGATTCGAATGAGTGCTCCGATCTTGATGGCCTGAAGACGAAGGAGTGGTTGGTAACGAATGGTCTGGGTGGGTATGCGTCGGGCACAATCGCCAGCATGAACACCCGGCGATATCACGGTTTGCTTGTGGCTTCAATGGAGGCTCCTCTAGGAAGGCTCGTTCTCCTTTCGCAGTTGGAAGATACCCTTATAGTCGATGGAGCTCGGTTCCCCCTATCGACCAACCTGTATTCGGAGAATATTGTTCATCCTTCGGGCTACCTAAACCTTGTAGGCTTCCGACTCGATCCGGATCCGGTCTTCACCTACAGCAATGGAGGGTGGGAGATCACGCGAACTGTATCGATGGTTCAAGGTCAAAACACCACCATAATCGAATATGCACTTGGCAAAAGAGGCTCGGGAAAACATTTCTTTCTCGAGGTGAGACCTCTGATCGCCTTTCGCGGATATCATGCGGCCACCCATGAGAATCAGGCCATCAATCGGTGGGTGGATCAGGGGAACGGAACTCTAACTTTGCAACCATACCAAGGATTGCCGAAGCTTCACATCGCGCATGACCCCGCAGAAGTGCAAGTGGATGGCTACTGGTATCGGGAATTTGAATATGAACGAGAGAAAGAGAGAGGGCTTGACCATAAAGAAGACCTGTTCAGTCCACTACTCCTAACGACGAGTCTGGACAGTGAAAACTGTTTTAGTCTTATCGCTTCCACTGAGCTCCAACCGATCTCACGATTGGCCCAATACAAACAGGTAGATGTCGCCCGTGGATGGAAGTCGCCCAACACCGCCAACCAAGGCTCTGGGCGTTCCGATCTGAATTCCCTTCTTGAAAAAGCAGCGGGACAGTTCACCATTACCAGAACGCCATTTACATCGACTATCGCCGGCTATCACTGGTTCGGAGACTGGGGCAGAGATACGATGATCTCTTTGCCGGGTTTGATGCTTGCCACGGGTAAGCACGAGTTGGCAAGAGAGATTCTGCTTCACTATGTACAGTTTATTGATGGGGGTATGCTACCGAATCGCTTTCCCGACGCGGGCGAACAGCCCGAATATAACACGGTAGATGCAACCCTTTGGTTTTTTGAGGCGATTCGACAATACGTCGCTTACGAAAATTGCCCTACATGGCGCTCGCAAGCTACTGCTTTACTCGAGGAACACCTGTACGTTCCCCTCAAGGAGATCATCCGGTTTCATGTTGAGGGAACGCGCTTCGGCATCCATGCTGACGAACAGGGGTTCCTCTGGGCAGGCGATCCAAGCACGCAGCTCACGTGGATGGATGCCAAGGACGGTGATGTCGCCTTTACACCGCGGCATGGACGACCAGTCGAGATCCAAGCTCTTTGGTACAACGCATTGCGTACGATCGCTTCCTTCGGAGTTTTACTTGGAGATCAGAATGCGGTCGAGGACTATAACGCCCTTGCAGACCGCCTGCAAAATAACTTTCTTCGCGTCTTCTGGAACGAACAGCGCGGATGTTTATTTGACGTAGCTAGGGGTGAAGAGCGCGACGCGTCTCTCCGCCCCAACCAGATTTTTACTGTAAGCCTTCACTATCCACTCATTATCGGAAAGCCCGCAGCACAGGTCATCCAAAGGGTGGAAGAAGAGTTGTTGACTCCATACGGTCTACGGACGCTTTCGCGGGACGACCATCAATATCGTGGCAGCTACGAGGGAGATGGCTGGAGCCGGGACGGCGCCTATCATCAAGGAACCGTATGGCCATGGCTCGCCGGACCGTTTTTCTTTGCGAAATTGGCAGTGAGTGAGTCTCCTGCAGCTACGATGAGCGAGATTGAGCGCTGGCTTGATGGTTTCACGCCGCACTTGCGTGATGCTGGCCTGGGGCAGGTCTCAGAGATCTTCGAAGGAGACCATCCGTTCTTTCCTCGCGGATGCATTGCCCAGGCATGGAGCGTTGCAGAGATTTTGAGACTTGCAAGTCGCGTAGCAGCAGAAACTCCCGGAGACCATGAGTGAATCTCGACCTCCGGCTAACTCTCTGTTTAGGGACCGCCGGGTTGATCACGTTTCGTATGAATGCCAAAGATCAAATCCGTGCTACAGCGATTGATTCCGGGCATACAAAGTGTCCCGACGATATGCCAGGTGCAACCGGGCGGAGATTCGACGTACGATCGCAGATCACAGTGGCATTGTGGTGTCTAATTCTCTGGGGAGTCCGCGTAGCGTATGGTTTGGATCCTTCTAGACATATCTCACAATATGGCCACACGGCGTGGCGACTCGGTCAAAACGGCCTCAATAGCGTGCCCCTGTCGATAGCCCAGACTCCAGATGGCTACATCTGGGTTGGAACGTCTTATGGTTTGTTCCGATTTGATGGGGTTCGCTTCACCCGCTGGAGTCCTTCGAGCGGTGAGCAACTCCGCAGTTCTTACATATTTAGGCTGCTTGGAGCAAACGACGGCAGCTTGTATATCGGAACTGATACCGGCCTGTCGCGATTGACGCATGGCCACATCTACAACTACCCAGAAACACTGCAATGGCCTGGGCCGTTCTTCGAAGACAGCCAGGGATCTGTTTGGATGGGAGACTTTGGAAACTTCACGAGCGCCAGCACTCTTTGCCGGGTAGGTAAAGAGCATTTGACGTGTTTCGGTACCAAGGATGGATTCGACTGCATGAACGGAACCTCCTTGATGTCAGAACACGCCGGCTCGATCTGGGTTGGGAGCAAAGAAGGCATATGCCACTGGCAGCAAGACAAACAACCGGTCAACTTTCCCCTACCTTATTTGTCCGGCCCAAATATGGCTAACAATTGGGTAGATGCACTCACTTCCGATGGAAAGGGTACGCTCTGGTCTGGTATTCCGATCGAGGGACCCGGGTATGGCCTGTTGGCTTTTACGGGGGACAGGTGGCAAAGCTATGTCACGCCTGAGCTGGATGGCACGAGCTTGCCAGTAACTTCTCTACTCTGCGATCGAAGCAGTTCTTTGTGGATCGGCACGCGGAGTAAGGGTCTCTACAAAATGAACGCGGGTAAGCTTGATCGATTCGATACGGCGGACGGGCTGAGTGGCAACACGATCAACGGAATCTTTCAGGACCGAGAAGGGAACCTCTGGGTAGTGACAGATCGTGGCTTGGATGCGTTTCGGGATCTACCCGTCGTCTCCTATACAACGCGTGAAGGTCTTTCAGATGACCAAGCGATTGCGATTGCGGCATCAGATGACGGAACAGTTTGGGTTGGTACTAAAGGTTCGCTTGTTCTTTTTAGAGGTCAGACGTTTTCGACCATTACTCCGGCAAACGGTCTGCCCACATCAGGTGTTCACTATCTGTTCCATGACTCTCGCAATCAGTTGTGGGTGGCGGGAGGACAGCAGTTGTATTTATACAAGGACAGCCATTTCGTACCCGTGTTGGACCAGAATAGTGCAGATATAGGATATGTCGTCTACATGACGGAGGACAGCAAGCATAAGCTATGGGTTTCCGCCCAAGATAGAAAGACAGGGAAAGACTCCCTACTCCACATAGACGCAACACATGTCGTTGAGAGGTATAGGTCACTTGGAGCCATGGGTGCGCAAGGACTCAATGCCATAGCTTCAGACCAGAATGGAGGTCTATGGGCAGGCGGGTATAAGCACGGCTTGTTTCGATTTCATGATGGAAACTTCGAGCGGGTAGCTGCCGGAGGATTTGATGGGCCGGTGGTTGAAATGGCAGGAGACCCCGATGGGGCCATTTGGATTGTAACCAAGCAAGAAGGGATGCTTCGTTACAAGGATAACAAGGCCCGGTCTCTTACGAGCAGGAGTGGACTCCCATGTGACAGTGGATTCGATATCGTAAACGATCACGTCGGGCACCATTGGCTCTATATGGCATGCGGGATTGTGAAAATTGACGACAGCGAACTTGCACATTGGTGGAGCGACCCTGCCTATTACGTTCAGACCACTGTGTTCGGCCTACTCGAGGGGGCACAGCCCCGACGATCTGAAACGTCTCCGGTCGCCACTCCCGACGGGCGTATCTGGTCAGTTGATCGATCTGCCGTTCAAGTCATCGACCCAAAACACCTGCCTCATAACGACACGCCGCCACCCGTTCATATCGAGCGTATCGGGGTCGACCACAAGGAATACCCCGTAGGCAGGGATATTCGTTTTCCTGTCTCTCCCCACGAAGTGGAGATCGACTACTCAGCTCTCAGCTTTGTCGTTCCAGAGGAAGTAAGGTTTCGCTATCAGCTTGTTGGGTATGACAATGCGTGGACCGACTCCGGAACCCGTCGGCAAGCCTTCTATAACGATCTCGGCCCCGGCCACAACACTTTCCGCGTGATGGCTTGTAATAACGACGGGGTTTGGAACCAACAGGGAACGACTATCAGTTTTATGATTCCTCCTGCCTGGTATCAAACAGCATGGTTCAAGTTCTTATGCGTTATCTTTGCAGCGACTTTAGCCTACACCCTCTATCAATTCCGGATAAGACAGTATGCAGCTATGCTCAAGGCTAGATTTGACGAACGAATTGAAGAGCGAACGCGGTTAGCTCGCGATCTACACGACACGTTGCTTCAGACAATCCAAGGCAGCAAGATGGTTGCAGATAATGCTCTTGAGCGGCCATCCGACGCTGCCCACATGCATAAGGCTCTCGATCTTGTGTCAACGTGGTTGGAACGAGCCACGCTGGAGGGGCGCGCAGCTCTCAACTCCCTGAGGAGTTCGACCGTCGACACCAATGATTTAGCTGCAGCTTTTCGCCACGCAGCAGAAGACTGTCGTATAGGTAGCACGATCCAGGTGTCCCACATCCTGACCGGGACCAGCAGCGACATGCATCCCATTGTGAGAGATGAGATTTACCGGATCGGATACGAAGCCATCAATAACGCCTGCGTCCATTCTGGAGGAAGTCTCGTTACGGTAGAGCTCACCTATAACCACAATGTTCAGCTAAAGATCAGAGACAACGGCAAGGGCATTGAAGAAAAGACCCTACAGTCCGGAAAGACCGGACACTTTGGGTTGGAGGGTATGCGGGAAAGAGCGGACCGTATTGGCGCCAAGCTTTTAGTGCGAACGGCACCCAACGATGGAACCGAGGTTACTCTGCTTGTTCCCGGCTCAGTGGTTTTCAAGACCTATAGACCTACAAAACGGTCGCAATTGTTGAAGCTGTTTGCCATCGGGCAGGATTCGACACAACATAACGGCTCGGGAGGAGGCGCTCACAACTGAGCATCGAACCACCAAGGGTCAGAGTGGTCTCGATGAAATGTTGCTCTAACGTCTGACCTCATCCACATATTCACGATTCATTTCCGAGTCATGGCACGCGCCATAACTCTAAAAGGGAGCAAACCCAATGCAGTCATCCGACCCAATCCGCATCATGCTGGTCGAGGATCATCCACTCTTCCGACAGGGGTTGAACATAATTATCGCATCGAAATCAGATATGCAGGTGGTAGCGCAGGCGGGGACATCCTTGGAGGCAGTCGAAGAGTTCCGCCGTCATAAGCCTGATATCACGCTAATGGACCAACGTCTTCCGGGACAGACCGGAACAAGCGCTCTGGTGGCCATTCGAAAAGAGTTCGCCGCCGCTCGCGTGATCATGTTGACCACGTCGGAAGGTGACGTCGAAATCAAGGGGGCCCTCTGTGCTGGGGCTTCAGCCTATGTATTGAAAAGCACACCATCGGAGGAGTTGTTTTCGATCATCCGGTCGGTGCATACCGGGCGCACGCATATTCCGACCGGTGTTGCCTGCCGTCTTGCGGAGCACTTGGGCCAAGAGAATCTCACAGAGCGTGAGATGGAAGTGCTCAGACTGATTCAGAGCGGCAATCGCAATAAGCAAATCGCCGAACAACTCTCTCTATCAGAAAACACAGTGAATTTTCACGTCAAGAATGTCATGGACAAGTTGCAGGCCAATGACAGGGCACACGCCATCTCCATCGCTATTCGTAGAGGCATTCTGAACGTCTAGATCTATCGAAATGGTGACACTCCTAGCGAGACGGTGCTTCGGCGTCTTTCTTACGACTTTGGGTTATGACTTTCGCCCGTCACGGACTGCCACCCAACGCGCAGGGCTCGGGCATCTAGGACTCAAGATTTCACCTAAAGAAAACGATAGGCCTCCTGCCGTAACGAATGCTAGTTCGCTCCCGCGCCAGAATCGGCACAATGACCATAGCTGATTTGGTTCGTACTTTCTTCAACTGTAGTGAGAGGAGAAAGCGCTATGTTCCGAAACGTGTAGCATTTGCTATAGCATCGTCCGTTACTGCAGTAGGTCACATTGGTTCGGGGACATGAGTCGCCGCGGTAGCAACTGTGCAGCCGAAGCCTACTAAGACAGGAGCGAAACGTGTCGCGCAAAACTAGAATCCTTATCCTTGGCGGAGGCTTCGCAGGCGTGGAGGTAGCTCGGGTTCTCGAGCGACTCCTAGAGACAAGAGAGGCGGAGATTCGCCTTGTGAGCAGAGACAACTTTTTGCTATTCACGCCCCTGTTGCATGAGGTCGCCGCTAGCGACCTGGATATTACGACCATCGTGAATCCCATTCGAAAGATGGTCCGTCGCACCGAATTTATTGCTGCAGACGTGAACTCGATCAACCTGATTGAACAGACCGTCACGATTGCACATGGAGTCGACCGGCATATTCACATTCTCGGCTATGACCATGTAGTGCTTGCGTTAGGCTCCGTTTCACACTTTCGTGGAATCACCGGCTTGGAACAGAATGCAATGACCATGAAAACGCTGGAAGATGCCATCACACTGCGGAATCGAATGATCGCACACTTGGAAGAGGCCGATCCAGACTGTTCGGAGATTACGCGGGATGCGACGCTCACAATGGTTGTTGCGGGGGGTGGATTCGCTGGAGTAGAGACGGTTTCCGGGATTTACGACTTTATGGAATCAGCCGTGCAGACCTATCCAAATCTGTCTCCTTCGATGCTCCGGGTAATGCTCATCCATGGCGGATCGCATCTTCTTCCTGAACTCGGACCTGAACTTGGCAACTTCACCGGGGACAAGCTGGTCGCACGTGGCATCGAAGTCCTTCTAAACAGGAAACTGATCGCCTCCACTCCGAATGACGTCACCCTCGATGACGGGAGAGTAATCGCCACCAAGTTCGTCGTCTGGACGGGGGGAAATACTGCGCCAGCTCAACTTGCCCAACTCAGAACCGAATCAGAGGATGCAAGGGTGTTGACGACCAGAACGATGCTGGTAGAAGGCCATCCAAATGTGTGGGCCTTGGGCGACTGCGCACGAATACCAGATAGCAATGGAAGATACTATCCACCGACAGCCCAGCATGCATTGCGACAGGCAAGAGTTCTTGCAGAAAACTTGGCGGCTTCCTTACATGGTCAAACCACAAGAGAGCTAAGTTTTAACACAATCGGCCAAATGGCTTCGATTGGGAGACGGAGCGGAGTAGCCCAAATTCTAGGTTACAGGTTTTCCGGTTTTACGGCATGGTTCCTCTGGAGAACTGTATATCTCACCCAAACTCCCACGATGGGGGAAACGAATTCATGTTGCTTTGAACTGGTTTCTCGACCTTTTCTTTTCCAAAGATAGCGTTCAGTTCATGTCCTTTCGAGCACCTGGTCAAGGCATTCCAGAGAAGGGATCTTCAGACACTCTAGAGAGTAGAGCCAGTGCTTCGAATTCTCAGGGCGTGTAAGACGCTATCGATGCTTAAAGCTGCAGCCAGTCCAGAATGTCCTGCACTGGCAATTCAATTTCGATGGGCACGTTACATTAAAAGAATTACGAGACCTAAGTCCGCCGACGACACGAGAGGACACGATGATGGCAAAGAATCGAAGAACACCACCTCAAGCTATTCAAGATGTCAGCTTCAAATACATCGGAAGCGCTACGCAGGGAACCGCGGCGCCGATGCTCTCTCAGGAGATGATTCAGCGTCTTAACGCCTATGGCGAGACTCAGACATTTGACTCAAGTCTGACACTATTCGAGAGAAGGTCTAGAAGTGGCGATATGTTTGTGGTCATCGAGGGTCGGATTGATCTCTTTGAAGATAAGCCAGGACACCCCGTTGTGCCATTGGCGACCTTAACAAAGGGCCAATTCAGCGGCGAATTGGATCTGCTTAGCGGACGGGATGGGCTGTTGAGTGGTCGAACCGCGAGGGGAAGCAGAATTCTCCGCATCGATGCACACTCACTGCATAATTTAATGCGCTCGGAGTTGGACATTGCAGACGTAATCGTCCGTGCATGGATCGAACGCCGTGCGAGTCTCATGCAGCGTTCCCATGGAGGCGTCATTGTGATTGGACACAGTCACGATGCAGAGACTATGCGGATGCGCCAGTTTTTGGTTCGCAATGGCTACCCCAACAAGCTCATCGAGGCCGAGTCGAATCCTACTGCCCAGTTGCTGCTCAATGGGCTTAACCTCGACCCATCGGAGATGCCGGTGGTTTTCCTGCCCGACCAGCGTGTCCTGAGGAATCCAAGCAACACAGTGTTAGCGGACGAACTGGGAATAAGCAACGTATTTGAGGCCGAAGAGATCTTCGATGTTGCCATTGTGGGAGCTGGGCCAGCGGGCTTAGCGGCCGCAGTCTACGCCGCTTCAGAAGGGCTCACGACCGTTGTGCTGGAAGGCACTGCTCCCGGGGGGCAGGCAGGCACAAGTTCCAGGATCGAAAACTATCTCGGTTTCCCAACTGGCATAACGGGACAGGAACTTGCTTCTCGTGCTGAGATTCAGGCACAGCGTTTCGGAGCGCGTCTTGAGGTCGCCCGAAATGTGGTTGGCCTAAGCAGTTCTCCCAAGCTGCATAGGCTCTGTCTTTCGGATGGTCGCATGGTGACCTCCCGTACCGTCGTGATTGCGACAGGAGCTCGATATCGCAAGCTACTGGTTCCTGGTTATGAACGGTATGAGCTGACCAACATCCACTACGCTGCGACGCCAATCGAAACGACCCGCTGTATTGGCCAAGATTTAGTCGTGGTCGGCGGTGGCAACTCAGCTGGGCAAGCTGCACTGCATCTGTCTAAGGACGCAGGTTGCACGCACCTAGTCGTGCGTGGAATGACACTTGAAGCAACGATGTCGGACTATCTAGTACAGCGTATTGTGTGTTCCCCCAAGATCAAACTGCATCTCCATTCCGAAATCGATGCCATCCTGGGTGGCGACCAACTGCACTCTGTTCAAGTGCGAGACCGTTCGTCGGGAGGAAGAAGTGTCTTCAAGGTCGCTAATATTTTTGTCATGATCGGTGCACATCCTAATACGAGCTGGCTCAAGGAGCATCTTGACCTCGATCATAATGGCTTTATTGAGACAGGCCGAGCTGAATGGAAAATGCAGTCGCGTTTCGCTACGAGTAGACCAGGGATCTTCGCGATCGGCGATGTCAGAGCCGGGTCTGTGAAACGCGTTGCCTCCGCCGTAGGTGAGGGGTCGGTGGTCATTTCGGATGTACATCATTACTTGGAGAAGCTAAGAGTTGCAGGCTGTGTGTCGGCTTATTAATGGCCCATGATATTCGTCCTCTTCTTGCGCCTTGCCTACGCATATCAAGAGTTGATAACGCCCGGCTGGAACAACTCGACTCTGACTGGATATGTACTCAGTGTCGTCGTCTCTGAAGCTTCCACTGTAAAAACCTACAGACTCACAACTCAAGATTCGATGGTCTCGCCGACGTGCACACGAGTAAGTTCAAGACAAGTGGCTTAGTTAGGGTGATGCGTGTCAACTGCTGGAATAGTTCTGTCATGAAGGTATTGATCACGAAGCATTCTGAGCTTTGTAGGCGAGATCGCCTACATGCAATCAGGGGGCACCAGGATCATTTTGCTTCAATTATTGCCAGCTTAATGCAAAACGACAAACGGAGGCACGCATGAAGCAAATTCTTGCAGATAGTTCAGATGCTGGGAGCATATGGCTGGGCTTTCGTGAAGCTAATTCGAAAGCTTTATTATAACCTCATGATACGTTCTCATATCTGTTGTGGTTTGCCTTTGCGGTTGGAGGGATGGAAGCTCTTGGTTGCTGGCGGGAGAGTTCCAACTCACGGGTGTCTTCTGGAGATTCGTGACGGAACTCAATGGGAAACTTTGGCACTTTTGGCTAGTGCATCGTCTTGTTCGCTGTGAGTTGGATCGCTTCTATCGGATTTACAAATGGCGCAGGTTCGACAGTCTTGATTTGGAAGCCAAAGACATCTAGCCCACACCAAAGAATCACTTTTTGATAGCGACGACAGGGGGTCGTATACCCTGCGAACGAAGGGCATCGTCGATTATTTGAAAAAGAAACGTTACTGGCACTGCACCTTCTATTTTCGCTCCATTGATGAATAGCGTTGGAGTCCTTATGACTCCCAAATCTTCCGCTTCCAGCTGTGATTGTTTGATAGAACCAGCGTCTTGCTTTGAGACGCAAGCGTTGACCGCGGTCACGTCGAGATGACTGCGCTCCGCAATTCTTAAAACGATCGCATCAATGCCTTCGTTGGCCTTAGCTAAGGTTCGCTCCTGGCCGCCTAGTTCACTCGATACTTTATGGATCTGGTCGACTGCTTCCCAATATGCAGTCGAGTTGTACTTCGCTAGGCAATTCGTATCAACTGCTGCTCTGACTGCCCATGGATGGCCTTCGGAAGGCATGTCTCGATACACGACATGGACTTGCTCTCCGTATCGGTCAAGGAGAGCAGGAAAAAGTGTCTGATTAAGTCGTGCGCAAAACGGGCACTCCAAATCATCGAAAATGACGATTCGCACAGGTGCCGTCGAAGGGCCACCTCGTCTTGGGCGCGTTTCATCAGCGAGCGACGTAAGCGCGGTGGATGGCACCTCCAATTCACGGAACTGAGCCATCTTTGTGCCGTCTTTTGAAAGGAGCAAATCGACGGGCTTTGAATGGATGCCATTGGCGATGTAGGAAACCTCAACTTGATCATAGCCGGGCACCAGACTTGCCACTCGTGGACCAACCTCTACCGTGGACTCGGGAGGCAATTCTGCATGAGAACGAAAAATAACTTCTATTCTCCACTTCAGCTCAGGCGAAAGTGGTTGATTTGGTGGACCTGTTATCTCTCCAGCCTGGCTTATGTTCGCGCTGCCTAGTGTCAAACATAAAAATAGCGTGCAACGGAAAACTGCGAACGAAATCGACATTACTTCAATTTTCCCACGCCAGACTCCAATGTGATGCTCACCTAGAGAAAGATACAGGGCCACTGCTGTTGCACGGGATGGCTCTCTAAAATCGCGATTCAGAGAGCATCAAGGTACCGAAGCGGTACGCTCGCATCTCTACGGCAAGAGGCTTCTTAAGAATGCCCGGCACGGCACTGACCAAGTGTATGCAAACAGGTAGAGCGGTGATGTGAACGATCAATATGACTCGTTGATTGCAGTCAACTCTGTCATTCTCGATATAAAGAGAATGGCTGAACACGAAGAAAGGTCATTAAAATGGACAGTAAATCGACCCTGCTGTTGCTGACGCTCTGTGCGCCCGCCGTTGTTCTCGCACAAACGCCTTCCGAAGCTACTGCTCTCAGTAAATTTGAGGTGCGGGAAAACCATCGTCCTGTGTATAAACACTGATGCACCCTCGAAGTTCGAATCAAGCGATCACGTATTTGTTCAGAGCGTAGTAGCGGTGGACTTTACATATCGCAAGGTGAACGTCACATTGCGATATGTTGCTGCCTGGATTCAAGCGGCCAATCAGTCTATTTACATCTTGAACCAATGCATCGAACTTATTTTTCGCACGGGCGATGGGCATCAACTATGCGTCGAAACTCCGCAACGCAGCCGGCAGCCCAGGCTAAAGGCCACTTAGCCAACATCGATTGATAATCTCATTCGCTTGTCGGCAATGTCCAAGCTGCAGAAATAGCCTAACCATACGGACAAGAATACGAGGAAGTAGAATGTTTTTTCGACGAGCGTCGATAGCCTGGATATTAGCGGGTTTGTGTATATCTGCGGGGGCTCAGCATGTGATGGTGGGGCCTAAGATTCTCCCAGAGAATCCCCCGAATGATACACATCTGACAACCCCAATCCTAAACTTGGGTGATGGAGGTGTCGAAGTGGAAAGGGCTTCTTTCGCTGCGCGCATCGCATTCGAAAACGGGATACGCCTCGATAACTCTTTTTCTCAAGAAGAGGCGATTCGCGCCTTTATGCTTGCCGAACACTTAGATCCGGGTTGCGCTATGTGCTATTGGGGAGAAGCGTCGGCACTTGCTCCGACCATCAATTACACAATTGCTTCAAGTGAAGCGGCGAGAGCAGTCGAAGCTCTATCGCATGCTCAGGCGCTCGCCATCAGCCTATCTCCAAAGGCCAATGCAATCATTACTGCAGAACAGCAACGATATGTGATGCGCGACAGATCATGGACTGTCGATGGCGAAGCAGGGGCAAAAGCTGCTGATGCTTTGGCGGATATTTTTCCCATAGATGACTTCCTTCAGGTGAGCGCCGCAAATGCAGAGATGATTGCAGCGGAGAACGGTGTCCCAGGCTCCGCGTCTGCGAAAGACCCACATTTAGTGAAGGCGCAGGCGCATCTTGAAACCGTGCTGCATCGCAATCCCACATATACACCCGCGATCCACTTCTATCTGCACTTGACGGAATGGCAAGATCGGCCTGCCGCGTCTCTGCAGTATGCGAATCGACTTGCGTCGCTCGCCCCAGCATCGGGGCATATGCTCCATATGTCGAGTCACATCGACTACCGCACGGGCGAGTACGAAGCTGCGGCGCAAGCCAACATGGCCGCAGTCTTGGCGGATATAGGCTACGTGGAAAAAATGCAGCCCCCCGGGGGAATGGCGTCCATCCCAATGCACCTACACAACCTCCTGTTCGGACTTGTATCGTCACTCATCAGTGGCGATAAGAATTTGGCATTAAGCTTCGCAGATGAAATGCAGCGATCCTCTCCGCCTCAGAGCTTGGCCTTCGCGGAGTCCTATCTTGCCTTCGGTCGATTTCTTCCTGTAGAGGATGTTCTGAACCTGAAAGCTCCTGATACCTCTCTGGCAAATGGGTTTTATCACTTCGCACGTGGAGAGGCGATGATTCGTCGCAACGACGGTATCGCCGCGGGTCACGAGGCTGCACTGATTGAAGACGTACATAAGACCGGCTCGTTTGAGCATACTGATCCGAAGATTGTCGCTATGCTGACGGTCGCCCGTGAAACGCTAAACGGTCAAGCTGCAATAGTCCAGAAAGACTATGTGAGTGCAGTGAAAGAGTACACTGCGGCAGCAAGCTTTGCGGAAGAGAACGATGGCTATCGCGATCCACCGATCTGGCCTTGGCCGCCGCGCCGAAGTCTTGGTGAAGCGCTTTTGCTTCAAGGGCATCTTCGCGAAGCCCGTAAGGAGATTGAAACAACACTTCTTGCCATGCCAAACGATCCTGTTAGCCTTCGTGTACTGGCAGAGATTGCCGGTCAGTTGCTAGATCCCCAATCCGCTGGCATTCAAGAGCACGCCGCAAAGGTCTGGTTTGGGTCATCCGATTTGTTGCAGCCTGGGATGATCTGAGCCTAATCAGCGTGGCCTACCAGAAAGAGGATCAAGAGGATCGGTCTCTCGTCTCCGACCAATAATGATCGGAATAGTGCTTTGCGTGGATCGTCCTGAACCCCAACCACTTCAGGGTCTATGTGCATGCTGAAAGTACCAACAAAGATTCGGTATTGTCTTATTACCGGCAGTTGCTCCGAGTTCAAAAATTAAAGAAGGTGCTTATCTTCGGCGCGTAAAGAGATATATCGGAACAGTACGCCAATGTCTACGCCTACGTGCGTGCCGATGATACCGAACAGGTCATCGTTGTATTGAACTTTTCAGACGAGGCGTAGATTTGAAGTTGCCACACGATATCGTGGTAAAGCATACCAATATTTCGAATGTGTCAGTGTCAGCGCGGAGCGGGAACTCAAAAAATAAACCGCATCCTTGCGCTGGGCAGAACGCTCGTGTAAGGCTTCACCGAATACGTCGGATGGATCGACACCTGGAGGTCAGGCCCCATTTCAATGCTGTTTGTAAGTCGAAGTCGATAGAAGGTCTCAAAAAGACTCTCGTGGTGTCTGCCGGTGTGGTTTGGCTCCATGTAATTCATCGCAGCGCCGAACATATCTCCGCGCCGTCCGAATGGTTTTATATTTGTAATACCAAGCGAGCCTGCTCCCTTAATCAGTCCTCCCGTGTCTGTTGCAAAGCCAACTCGTCCAAAAGGTGTCAAGCCGTTGCGGTATTCGCGGTCGAAACCAAAAGCAACCCCATGACCGCTTCCAAGATCTTTCGTATCGTCATGCCAAAAAGCGAGACGCAGGCTTTGAAAGCCACTTCCAGGCTTACCTTTGAACCAGCCCAACTCAGTAGCTTCGAAATATTTCTTATCTACTAACGTCGCAATGCCATCTTGTGCTCCCCCCACTGTATCCACAGCCACACTATGCAGGTAAAGGTGCGAAGTGAACTGATACTCCACCGCCGCACCACCTGCAAACGCACCAAGATAAGGGACTGTGAGGTTTCCGCTATCCACACCATTTAGGAACTGCGTCGTCTCATCGCCGTTATACAGACTCAGCCCGATGTGTTGATTTGGATGTACCTTGCCAACGTAGATCGAAAGTCGCTTACGAAGAAAATCCTGTCTCAAGTAGAAAATGTTAAGTGTGATTGGCCGCTGCTCTCCCCCGCCCTGCAGCGAGTTCAAGAATACTCCGGAACCCATTTTGTCGCTCAAATTGAACTGCTGACTGATTTCAATATTCGTGCCGGAACGTATCAGCAGTCCAATCGACGCGCTCGTACTCTCGCGGTCATACACCGCCAGGTTTCCGTTGAAATCGAGCCGTCCACTCGCCTGGTTGTGCCGCACGCCAAGTGGGGTATCCGTCGCATATTGGTTGATGATGGTGTATGTAGCATCCAGCCGCAAGCGTGCGGCCTTCTCCAGCCAACTCACACCTTTATCGCTCGGTCGTGTGATGAATCCGAAGAGATCGCCCTTCAAAAGCGGATCTGCTGGGACATACGCCAGCGCCGCCTCCACTGTGTCCAACTCCTGCATCAAGCCCGGTGACATTTTCAAGACAGGCGGCATCGCATGCGGTTCCATCTGGCTCGTTCTGGTACTGTCTCCAGTAATGCCGCTCGATGCCGTGCTCTGAGCCGCAAGGACAGCAGGTGCTTCTACCACAGCCACCAGAACCGTCCCTAATACAAGCTTGGTCATCTTCATTTGATTCCTTTAGAGGAACCCAAACTGTAGATGTGGAGTTGTTCGGGCAACTCTCGAGAGTTGGTTTACGTGCGAAGAAGCAATCATCGCGGTAACGTGAGTGATTCAGCAGGAACGAGATCGCTTGCGTATAGAATGATTTTTGCAAATGACGGGGATTCCGAACCTGTAGAAAAGAGGAGGTGACTACCCCACAAAATCGCCAGCTGAGTTCCGGTATTCCAGAGGTGGTAGACAGTCCGGTCAGTGTTCCAGGCTTGAATGCATACGAGTCTATTGCCCGTCAACAGCCAAAGGATCGCTCCGATTTCTCTTTTCTTAGTTACGCCATCTAAAGACGAAGCCTCGCACCTCAAGAATCAGAAGCTCGAAATTGGAGTTCCGACTGCCGCAAGCAAACGGGGACGCCAATTGCCGCGCGACTTGTGAATACGGAAGTGGGTCCGTCCTTGCCTAGGCGCTCGGCCTCCACGGCGAGCCCAATGAATTGCAGAAGAGTGTCAGACGCCGACTGCGTTTGTGAGTGCGGGGATGGTGTCTAATAGCCGAGCCAAAGGAGGCTTATTTCTTTCACACAAGAGTAAGTTCGGTGGTCTGGCTCGGCTGGAAACTCACTCTTTTCCATTAGCCTCATCAGCGCATCGCTGGCTGACCCATTGATATGCTTCCACCGTCTCGCCGCGTGGCACATACCTAATCTCCAGTGAACTCCCGTCCCGCACAGCTTTAGCGTCAGAACACCATCCTGCTGGGCTTGTATCTGATCCTGTGGCACAGGCTGGGTAATCTCATCGCCATTCCGCCCGCCCGCAACCTCCGCTGCCGAACCCGGAATCAACCCACGCACCACGCGCTTAGGTTCGACGAGCACCCTGGGCTCGAAATCCAGCTGATACCGCCGCATCGGTTCGGTGATTCTCGTAAAGCAAGGGCCAAAGTCCTGTGGGCGGGGCAGCACTACAGCCCCATCCAGCATAGCCTCGAACTCCGCCTTCCCCTTTTCTCCAAGGTGCGACCGAAGCAGTTCGACCCACGCAGCCTGATCAGCTAGCAGACTGTGTCGGCGGCGATCGACCATTGCGAGCAGAAGATCGTCGAGCGACTGCTTCCCGTTCGAAGCGGCACGCAACTCGCCATCGAGAACCGCAAAGTACATTGACCCGCGGTCATACGGCGGCACGCGAAGGCGTGTATCCGCCTAGAAGTTCGGCGCTATCTCGCTGTTCGGGGTGTGGATCATGACGTCGGTGTAATAGCGTCCCGCAGTGCTGTTCAAGTCGGCAAGAAACTCTGACGAAGTAACTTGTCCGGCCCGCAGACGCGCGTAGTAAACTGACGATCCCTCGGAATACCATGACCCGTCCGTGCCTCCGGAATCCAACTGACCGACAAAGGTATGCAGCATCTCATGCGCAAGTGTGATCTTCAGTTGACCCCAATCGGTCGTGGGTTCAAAAGTGCTCACGAACGACGTGCTTCCGAGACTGACGCCACCGCCGGCATTTACCAGGTTCTCGCGTATGAAGACACCGTAGGGCACAGTGTTGAGCCGCTTGAAGAACGACTCGTAGAACCGATAGAGATTCTTCTCAGATTCCATCACAGGTTGAAGATTGAACGGAGGGTTGCCATACCACGCCTCAAAGAAGCCGGTTGGTGCAGGCACTGCCGGATACAAATGCACATCGCCGCCCATGAAAAAGCTTGCCCCCAATCCCTCTGAAGGCGTCTTGGTGACGGCACATCGCCAGGCCCCATACTCGTGACGCCAATAGCATCTGCCCTAATCCGTTTAAGTCCCGAGAACCGACAAAAGACATGGTCGATCATCCTCCTGCAGCATGAGGAACGTCTTTTCCTGGCCGGAAAACGATGCATGGTCCGAACGCAACTCCAGCGGCGGTGCTGCTCCGCGCGGTGCAAGCGCCGTGGAGATGGGAGCATGATAATGAACGACGACTTACCCTTGCCGTGGCTCGTGTCGCTTGCCAGTGACGATAAACAGTCTTCGCGCTTTCAGCATCGTCATGGAATGTCAGCGGCAAAACGCCCTTTGTATCGCTTGCAGACAACTCCTATAAGGTCGTCGCATCCGTCTCCACGTTTCCACGACCAGCGGCATCCGCAGTAGGGATTGTCCTTGCGCTACATGGGGCCCCATCAAGTACCACAGAAACATCTACGCATGGTACCTGCTTCGCAGCATCAGGCACGCATGAACGCAACGACACCGTAAACGCGTCGACGGCGCCAAGACAACGTGGAATGCCAGGCAGAAGAAGCACAAAACCCACTAGCAGAAGTCTGATCGGAGCCATATGAGAAAACTTCGTCTTGCTAACTTATCAACCACTTTTCTGAAGAAATCTCAGATACATGCACGATTCTCTTCGTCATTGATCGGAATCAATGGCGACAAATCGACAGTGCTAAAAGAATCTTCCGCCTATCACACACCTGACTTCAAAGATGTAACCGAAGAGGCAATCAATAGCAGAGCGATGTTGCCTCTTCCTGGCGGAGTTCTCCGATTTAGCCTTTCGGTCAAACGCAATTTTGTACTTCAACCTGCAAAAACTGTTAGGGAACACTCTCCCGTGTATGCAGGTGTAAAGCATTTCTCGTCTGTTGTGTAGTTGTGTATTCGGTTTCGGGCAGTCAAGATAGCGTTAGAAATCGATCTTCGCAGGCAGCTGTCCAAACCGCCGCTCTTCGCTGGTCGCGCCGTTAACTCCACCCTTCGAAGCCAGTATTTCTGGATTAGAAGAATAGTAGCTGGCTGCATTCGCTAGCCCCTGTTGAACATAGAGATTGTGGTGGTTCAGCAGATCGAAGCCTTCTGCTCGCAACTCAATGCTGGCTTCTTTCCAAATATAGAATCTCTTGCTTACGGCCAGGTCGAGGTTCCACGCTCCAGGCCCAACGAATGAGTTCCGCTCTGGCGCGTAAGTTGGAAAGATCCAGTTTGAGTAGCCGCCCAATGCCTGATTCACGCTTCGTTCACCTGTTGGCAGGCTTGGTGTGAGGTAGTACTGATTGGTACCTACATTTACTTGTCCCTTTGACTACGTATACTTCCAACGAGAAATAGGGGTCGAAGGAACATAGCGCGCAACATTGAAAAATGTGCCGTCATTGTTCGTCGAGTCGTAATATGTGAAAGATGAGCCGGTCCGTGCCGTGTAGATGCCCGTTATCTCCCAGCTAGCCAGCACCTGCCCCGCCAATCTGCGATCACTCTTGAGCCACGGCGTCTCGTAGATCGGCGCAATTACGAAACGTTGCCGCACATCCAGATCGCCGGTACCGCGGTCATACCCCGGGTCGAATGGATTGGTATATCCAAGGTTAAATCCGTTGCCATTTGCATAGGTCTCCGAGAGGGTCGAACTCAAATCGTCGATCTGGTGACCCCATGTGTAGTTTGCAGTCATCCCTAAGCCCGTCCGATGCAGGTCCACGGTCTTGAATCGGAGGTTTGTCGCTTCATAGTAAGAATCGCCGCTCGAGCCACGGTTATTGATGTTCGAGTACGTCGCATTCAGTCGAGTAAGTCCAGCATAATTTGCGCCGGCGTCGGGATCACCCAGTAGATAATTTCCTGAGCCGAGGCCATTGATGTTCTTGATGTCGTATAAGTGGGTACCACGTGCTCCCAGGTACTCCACGGCGACTATCGTGTTTTGAGCAACTTGCTGCTCGACAGCAAGACTCCAGAATTGGGTCTGTGGCGTTCTAATATTCTGCGAGACGTTTCGGAGACTCGTGCTCGGGAGTGTCACAGGACCTATCGAATTTCCTAACGCTCCCAGGTTCGTTGAAGTCACCTGAACCTTGTTCTGAACAATCACGCCATAGTTGGGCGGATTCTGGATGACGTTGTACGTCACATTGCCGAAGTTTCTCTCATAACTAACTCCGTAACCGCCACGGACCGAGGTTCTGCCATTAGCCAAAAGATCGAAGGCGAACCCAACCCGCGGACTCACCGTGCCATAGCTGGGCTTCCATAATTCGTGGATCGGACTCTGCGGAGCCATGTAGACCGTGCCGTCTCTTATCTGTTGTAGCAGTCCCGCACCCAACCCCCAATAGAAGTTCGAGTCAAGATTCTGCTTGTTGTTGTGTTGCACGCCGAAATACTCGTATCGCACGCCGTAGTTCACTGTCAGCTTCGAAGTCGCACGCCAGCCATCTTGCCCGTACACAGCCCAATCATGAAATCGGTCACTGCGCGCAAAGTTCGGCTGCGTTGCGGGCGTCGTAATCATTTGTCCCGGATAAGCTCCTTCCGGATTAATTGCAGTGGAGAACGTTCCTAATACGCCTGAAAACAGTCCTGGATATCCGGTTGTGTCACCGGTGACAGAGCCGGCCAGTTGCTCCGTCGCCTGCGCATACGCACCAAAAGACCTATTCTCCTGGATATAGAGTACCTGCGAGCCGAACTGGAGCGAATGCGCCTTCTTGATCCAGTTCACATCCTGATTCCACTGAATCGCATTCTGCGGTCCGCCATACGGCAGGCTGAAGCCCGTGCCAGGAAACGCTACATTTACACCACCGATATTTGCGCTCGCACCCAGAAACAGATCTGGCGTCGTCACAGCAATGGGCTTTGAGTTGTTATTCAGGTTTATCCTACTGAACGCCACGTGCCCGTTCGTTACAAGCGACGCCGAGAAGGTGTGTGTGACACCGGCCAGAGCGGAGTAGTCTCTCTGAGTTGCACCCACATCATAGTTTGAGTATGGGGTATAGGCCGTTGTTCCTGGAGGCTGCGACTGGCGATACGTGATATAGCGCCCGAACCACGCTGTCTTATTCGAGAAGTTGTAATCCCCGCGCAAAGTGACGTTATACGAGCTTTCTGGGACTCCCCCGCCTGCATCCTGAGGGACGTTGTAATTCACTAAGCTTAGCGCAGGAGTTGATGATGGGACGCCAGGAAACAATGGTGAAGGATTGGAATTGCTCGGATTTGACGCAGCGCCAGCCTGTGCGTTTGTTAGCGTGTTCGCAAAGGCGAACGTTTGGCCATACTGTGTCAAAAACGACTGCACTGTCGGTGCCAGGTAGCTCTGCACCTGCGGCGTCAGAATATATGCTTGGACGTTTGCATCGCTTCGAACGCGTAAGCACTCTGTGCCCGCAGCTACGAACAGCTTGTCCTTCACAACAGGCCCGCTCGCAAAAAAGCCGAATTGGTTTCGCGTTTATCCACCTTTAGGTTGCCCACTCAGATCACCGGTCACACTGTTGGCCGTATACGCTGCGAGACGGTTGAATTCTGTCAGCGTACCGTGAAACCTATTGGTGCCGCTTGTGGTCACTACATTCACAACTCCGCCAGACGCGCGACCATACTGAGGCTCAAAATTGCTTGTCGTCATGCGTACCTCGGCGATCGAGTCGATCGGGACCTGGATGCCTACGACATCACCAAACAACTCCGTGTTCTCAATCCCGTCCAGCAGTATCTCGGTGCCACTCGAACGTTGTCCATTAATCGAATAGCCGACACCGAGATTGGCTGAATTCTCCGCATGGCCCTGCGCCGCATCGCCGTTTGAGATATTGCCGGAGATCGCGACAAAGTCGTACACATTCCGAGTCAGGCTCGGCAATTCGCTTACCTGCTGCGGGCTGATGATCTCTGAGATTTCTAGTGAATCCGTATTTACCTGAGATCCACCCAGCGACTCCACCTCAACTGTCTGAGTGACACCCACGGCTGAAAGTTTTGCATCGAGGGGTGCATGGCCACCCACCGTTACTTCAACCTCGGCTTTCAGTACCGCGAATCCATCTGCTGTTACAGACACCTCATACACGGAGGCAGTGAGATTTTCCATCTGGTAGGTGCCATTGGGAGCCGTCTTCACGGTGCGAGCAGCGTTCGTGCCGGCATTGACGGCCGTCACCGTCGCCTCGGCAATTGCCGCACCCGTTGTATCCGTCACTATGCCAGAAAGAACGCCAGCATCAGCTTGGCTGAATGCGGTTCCCACATTGACTGTAATTATGAAGACCAATACAAGCAGGCGCTTCAACACGGAGACCTCCTTGGTTATACAGAGGGAGATGCGCAAAACTCGGTATGAACTCGAGACGTCACGATGACCTCCAGGATTGAGAGTGTCGTATTCGCAAACGCACTAATCAAGTCCCAATGTCGTTATTGCGCGTTGGACGGCAATAGCCCGATGTGCGTGCTCGAAAAAACGTAGTCTGTACTCGAGGCAAGCTTCATATGGCAAGACGCGCATTGCTGCTGAGGCCGGATCGTGGCAGCCGCTTGATACATCGAGCCGTTTGATCGAAAGGCAAAGTAGCCCCAGTTGCCTGGCGCAGATGGAAAGCGTTTGCTGTCTTTCACCATCATTCCCAGTCCGATATAGCTGGCTTGGAAGATGCCCGATCCAAACGATGTAAAACAGACAAAAGTGCTCTTATCGCAGTCCTTTCCAGTCTTGATAAGGCTGATCTCTTTCACGATCTGCGTGCCGTCCGGCCAGGCTCCGGTCCTTTTGAAAGAATCGAACGCGGCGGGGGTGATGTATGTGTCCATAACTTGCGGGGTCGTGATCTGGGAGCCGTCAAGAACACTGCGCCCATCAGGCTTGATTCGAGCTCCTACGTGTTCCCATTGTCTATAACCGTCAGGAAGGTGAAGACTTCCGTCCTCTTCGAAGACTGCAGAATGAATAGATATCGTCGATTCCGATTGAGATGCGAGTACTTGATTCTTAGCCAAGCCTCCGGTGGTGGTAGTCACGACCGCCAGGACTGTAAGCACACCTAGCGCAAGTCCTACCAGACGGAGACGAGTGACGGTCCTCAACAGCCTTGTATTGATCATGGAAGACTCCTGTTCAATGCCTGTTTGATCCTTCATGCAGGCGGTTGAGGACCAACAATATCTATGATCGGCGTCTTCAGAGACGTCCGGCACCTTATAGAACATGGGCTTGCCCCTATATTTTTCTACAGGTTCTTCGTTTGTGTGGATAACGCAATCGCGACCTATTAGCACGGGAACTGCACCCAGCAAAACAACTGCCAGTGCAGTTCCTATGAGAATTGCTACGCACTGCGAGTCGCTTCGAATAGAAACCACCCACGCCGTTGGACCTGGTCGATCCAGTTCTCGAGAAGGCCGGCTGAAGCTATATCACCCGCTTCCTCACAGAGCGTGTGGACAGCGCGCATTCGCAAGACCAATGCTTTCTCTTCTTCATGAAGCTCGCTCAACATGTCGGCTGGGGTGACGAAGTCAACATCATTGTCGGCGACCCTTTGTAGACGAGCGATTTGTCCGATTGATCTTACGGTATTTCCACCGATCTGTTCTTCGTCTTCACATAGAGCGCGAAGGCATCAGCGAGAAGTGCTTTCATTGGCATGAGCGGCCTCATTTCCGCGACTACCATCTTTTGCTGGACGATCACACGGACCAGATCTTTGCGATGACTGACGATCTTGCCGAGTGTGTCCGAAAGCATTCATAGCAGAGGCGATCTCAGATATCGATTTGGAATCGATGTCGGACGGCGTATTCAATGGAAAGTTGCGGAGCGATCAATTCAGGCCTCTCTGGCATGAGCTTTCCTTTCGTTTTTGGGGAAATAGGGACACACCTAACGACCGGCGATAGTTATATAGGACGTAACGATGACACGAAGAGTAGGACTACCCCGCAGCCTGAATAGCAGTCGTCAACTGCGGGATATCCGCTATGGAACTCAACGAGCCGGCAGTTCGGGGTGCGCAATCACTGGACAATTGATGATCAGACCAGAAGGATGCAAACCACCGACAAGGGCTTTTGGATGGTGAGGAGTCGTCGCCTGTGGCGTTTTTGCTCATTGAAAGGATTCGATGGACTTTACCCTTCTGAATGGCCTTGGGTACCCACGCACTTACGAACCGGCGGCGGCTCAGTATTGGAGGGCAGATGGCTCAGATCGATCCCTCTGGGCTCCAATTCTACTCACAGACCAGAGACGGCCGTTGCAGGCGAAATAAGCCGCTACTTCATTTTGATAACTCTGCAGCTTGTAGTCGTCATACCCATCGAGTCCGCTCCCGCACCCAGGCGCTGCTTACAGACTGAATGATGTACGTCGTGTCCTAATCCGGGGCGTCGGGGAGTAAATGCCTTCCCTCAAATCAACTTGATTGGTCTAGGCCATCGCGGATACGCCGGCTAATCCTAAATCGGTTCTGGTGTGCCTCCGTCGCTTACTTATGACTCGCTCTCGCAGCTTCTTAGCCAACCCGACATATGCTTTCACCTCACACGCAAGGCTACCTCGCCGCTCCTCATCATGCTTGCCACTAATGATTATCTGGCTGCCTCTGGAGTGCGAGACCCTGCATGTCGTCCCATCGCATAGCCAAGCCCCATCCGTAGAGCGTTCGAGAGTGTTTGTCGTCGTCGTGGATCGAGCTATACAGAGCGATCGTGATTTCGTTGCGACCGCGATGCAGTGGAATTTGAATTGAGCTATTTTCCAAGGAGAGTCGGCCATCAGGACGTTGCCGCTCGGATTCCGGATCATAGAAATTTTTCTCGGAGTTTATCAAAGACCCATTCGCAAAAACCCACACCTGGCCGATCCAGCCCAACGATACTTTCTTCGTCTGATCCCGGTCAGAATCAACATAGGTTTTAAGCCAAGTCAAGGACGACGGCTCCTTAGAAGCGCTGTACTGCCGATTGAGATTCACGACTCCAAATCGTTCGGAGCGGATAGGCTTCCACATCTTCGGATCTTGGGGCCTCTCCGCGTACACGGGATCCGATCCATAGTGCAACGCCGTCACGGGCCCCAGTTGTCACTCATGAACAATTCCAGCATCTTCCGCGATGCTGTCGTTAAGCGGAACTGGGGACAGACCGTCTGTTTTGCCCGGCGTGACCACAAGATTGGCAAAGGCCGCTGGGCCGTGCAGCTCCAAGCCACCCTGCTGGGTATCTCCAAGGAGTTCACCAACCTCAAGCGTAGGTTGAACTGAGTCATTGATGAAGACGTTCATCCGTTTTCCCGAAACCACAAGCCGCACGTGATTCCAGCCGTCGGCGAAGACAGGAGCCCGCTTCTGGTACTCGGGATAGACGTTCCAAAGCATAAAGCCATTGATTACGGGGCTGTACTGAATGCAGTCGTTTTCGGCCCTGCAGTCAGGAAGACTACGTACGTAGAACTCTTCGCCGTTCTGATGATCTCGCTGCCTGAAGCGTATGCCCGGTATATCGTCGGCCAGCGGCTTCATATCGAACTCGATCGTTCCATCACGAAAGGACAGTTCGTTGAGAGCGAGATCCCCCGATTTTAGAACGATCATTCCTTCCGGGAATCCTTCCTTCATAACATATTGCAGGTCAGGCTTGTCGCTGACGGGATGCCAATGACTTGATGTCATCAGGATCACTTGGCTTGTCGCAACCTCAAGCTCCGCTGCGCTGATGGTGTTAGGCAGAGAGAGGCAAAGTGAAGCTATGAGTACACCCAGTTGAAACCTATGCATCATTGTCCTTTTTGTTCTTTAATCCTGCCGCTCTTACTCAGTGCCGAGAGGAACGTTACAGAGTGGGCTAACGAATCAAACGCCGGAGAACGACGGAGATCTGCACCCAGGAACTGCGACGCCGGTGCCGACGACCAGACACCTGGCAATCGGCACGGACGCTTATGACTTGTGTGGATTTGACGAGTAGGTAATTGCGGCTATCCTCCAACCGTCGCTCCCTCTAACCAAGACCCAAGTCTCACTCCCGCGATTCTGTTCTATGCCATCTACCAGGAATATGAAGTCAAAATACACCGAAGCAATCGTCCCGTCGCTGTTTTGCTGAAGGTGTGTATGCGTCGGGTTGAAGCTGGCTTTTGAGGTTGATACGATCTTTGCGAAATCCGTGAAGCTTCCGACACGAATCTTCTGCGCATCGGGAGACTTTGCTTTAGCACGGGCGTAAGCCTCATCAGAAAGAACGTTGAGCCACATACTGCCATGGGGAATGAACAGACTGGCTAGCCGAGATCCGTCGTGATTCAGAACAGCTTCGTGGTAGGCGTCGATCACATGCTGAACGTCGACAGTATCCGACGCGGTATTGGCAGGGACAACCTTGTTGCCCTCAGCAGGTAGTGCGGTTTGAGCGAAGCTCGCGGTGCCGATCAAAATTGCTAGAGCAAAAACGAGTCCGCTGGTGAAACGCTTCATGTGTTCTCTCCTTGAAGACGAAGCCCGCAAAGGTCACACTTGTATGTGAGAGCACGGATGTCTAACGTGAATCTACGCAAATTCACCCCGAAGATGGACGATATGTTCTGAAGCGGCTGGCGATTGCAGATCGGTATAGAAATAGAACGAAAGGGATGCGGAACAAAGCACAACGAGAACTTGTGTTCTTTTAATGACCACTCCACCACAGAAGACGGTCACGTCAGCCGACGTGTTCTGTCAGAATTAGAGAAGCAATGATGAAAAGCACTCTCAGATGGACGGCCGTTTCAGTTGTCTTTTGGACGGCTATTGCGGTGATCTTTGCTTTGCCTCAGCTAGGACAGAATAGCAATCTGCATAAGGTCCTTACTTCAGCGTTAGCACAATGGTGGTCCTGGGGAATCTTAGTTCCAGCCATTTTGGCGTTGGACCATGTCCTTCCTTTTTCAGCGCAACGGATTCTGCCGCGTCTCATCGCGCACTTCGTTTTAGGACCCTTTGTGACGGTAGTGTATTCCTACGTCGAGACCGTTTTGAAAGCTCTGCTAGGCGTAGGTGCCTGGTCCAGGTTGTCCGGTGCGACAGTCATTACGGAAGCTCTCAGGGAGATGTTCTGGAGCATGCTCGTGTACAGTCTCATCGTTGGCGTGTGGGAAGCCTACCTATACCACCAGCGCTATGTCTCCGTTGAACTGCAGATGGAGCGAATGCAAAGGAACTTTTCAGAAGCTCGCCTCAACGCTTTGCGCATGCAGTTAGACCCACATTTCCTCTTCAATGCACTCAACACCGTATCTTCACAGGTCGAACGTGAACCCAAACTTGCGAGAAAAATGATCGAACACCTCGGCGATTTGCTACGCTTTTCGCTGAACTCACAAGGAGTTCACGAGATATCACTTGCAGAAGAGTTAGCGTTTGTTGACCACTATCTGGCCATACAAAAGATCCGCTTTGGCGATGCGTTGAAAATAGAGACGAATATCGCGCCAGACGTAAGAGACGCCTTGGTTCCCAGTCTTTTCATTCAGCCATTGGTGGAAAATGCCATTCGGCACGGTATTTCGAAGAGGACTCGGGGCGGGTCCATTGTTTTGCGTGCGCGGCATTTCGAGAAGAGACTCTTCATTCAAGTGCTGGACGACGGCGTGGGATTACCCTCTGGCTAGTCGTTCGATACTCATAAGGGCGTGGGTCTTTCGGTGACACGAGAGCGATTCGCCGGATTGTACCCCGGCGACACGAGCCAATTCGACGTCAGGCGGAGAAGTGAGGGCGGAACAGAGGTGTCCATTTCATTTCCGTTGCACAAACGAAAGGAGACAGATGACGGCCTTACAACCTGATGGCATCCGGGCACTCGTCGTGGATGACGAAGCTCCTGCACGCCAGCGCATCTCCGACCTGTTGAAACAAGATACAGAATTGCGTTCGCTGCAAGAAGCAGGCGACGGCGAGACGGCAGTCCGAATGATCCTCACCGAGGAACCCAACCTCGTCCTTCTGGACGTGCAGATGCCTGAACTGAACGGCCTAAAGGTGATTGAAGCAGTTGGACCGGAGAATATGCCCCTTACAGTTTTTGTCACTGCGTATGACCAGCACGCCATTCGGGCCTTCGAAGCAAATGCATTGGACTATCTCCTCAAGCCGTTCAGCGATGAGCGGTTCGAGGCGATGCTGACGCGGGTCAAGAGGCGTAGGGATGACCTCCATCTTCGGGAGTTCGGCGAAAACGTTGCGCAGGTGATCGCGATGCAAGCGACCCAACCGCGTTATTTGGACCGACTGGCAGTCAAGACGGATGGAATCACAAGATTCGTGCGTGTGAAGGACATAGAATGGATCGAAGCGGCGGGGGTCTATGTCACCCTCCACACTTCCGGGAAAGAATTTCTTTATCGAGCCGCGTTAACTGATTTGACGGAAAGTCTCGACCCAAGTCTCTTTCTTCGGATACATCGCTCTTTCATCGTTAATATTGAAAATATCGTCCAGTTGGAGTCCCTTTCACATGGGGAATTCGAGGTTCTCCTAAAAGACGGTTCCCGTCCCCGTGTCAGCAGAACCTATCGCAGCTCAATTGAGAAGCGATTTAGACAAAAGCTTTAGCCCTCATACGTGCGAACCGGGTCTGGCGGGATAAAAAAACAATCGTCTGCTTTTGACACAGCTGATAGCTGAATTGAGATGACCTTCCGAATGACCTATCTGACCAGAACCCTGTTTCTCCTATCACTATTCGCACTTGCACAATTCCGATTGGCAATTGCCCAGCACGATGTGATTGCACACATCTCTGCGTCTTTGCCTCCCGGTCGACCATTTCAAGGGCAGATCGATTTGTCGGTGACTGCAACCGACATGAATCACCAGATTTTCGTAGTGCGTGAGATTATCACGATCCAAACGCGGGGTCCGCTCACGTTGCTTTACCCGGAGTGGGAACCGGGCAGTCATGCTCCCACGGCGTCGGTGGCAGAGCTGGCAGGTCTCATAATTCATGCGAACGATCAGAGGATCGAGTGGCTCCGGGACCCGATTCAAACGCATGCGTTCCATATCGAAGTGCCAGCAGGAACAAAGACGATCTCAGTCGAATTTGAGTTTCTTGCACTTCGTTCTGCGGCCCTTCTACGTCCGGGGATGATCGAAGTACCCTGGCATCGCCTGCTGGTCTACCCGGCGAACTACTCCCTCAAGAATCTTCCGGTTGTCGCACGACTTACACTTCCTGAAGGTATGCATCCGTTCACTTCATTGGACGTAGCAAAGACAGAGAGCCACACATTCATCTTTGCTCCGACAACGCTGGATGATCTGGTGGATGCACCTGTCTACGCCGGTCGCTATTGGCTGCAACGTGAGTTAGGTCAGAATGACGGAGCGCCGGTAAGGCTTGATGTGCTCGCGGATCGGGCAAACCAGATATCGGTCACGCAAGACGAAGTGAAGAAGCTCCACGACATGATCACGCAGACCAAACTTGTCTTCGGTCCGGCACCATTCCATCATTATGACGCGATCCTTACTCTTAGCGACGTGCTTTCTCCAGGCGGAGGCATCGAGCATACCGAGGAAGGAGAGAACAATCTGCCGGCCGACTACTTCACCAATCTGCCGGATCAATTGATGAACCGTGATCTCGTCGTTCACGAATATGTGCATGCCTGGAATGGCCGTTTTCGACAGCCTGCCGATCTTTGGTCACCCAACCTGAATACCCCCGTACGCGACAGCATGCTTTGGGTCTATGAAGGGCAGACAGAATTCTGGGGACGTGTGCTCGCGGCCCGTGCCGAACTTCGCACCTATCAGGAGACTCTAGATCGACTGGCCATGGATGCAGCCCTGGTCGCGAACCGTAAAGGGCGCACTTGGAAAACGCTCGCAGATAGCAATAACGACCCGCTCTACATGGCAGGACACCCTATCGCATGGCGTGACTGGCAACGACGGGAAGACTACTATCCAGAAGGTGTTCTGCTGTGGCTTGATATGGACGCGCGCCTGCAAGAGATAAGCGGTGGCCAACGAACACTCGATGATTTCGCGCACCTCTTTTTTGCTACCCATGGTGCTGTAGGAAAAATCAGCACCTATACGTTTGAAGATGTATGCAGCGCTTTGAATGCAATCATTAAGGACGACTGGGCAGCGAGACTTCGCAGACATCTGGAATCGCACTACGACAACGATGCTGTGGCAGGTCTCGCGAGAGCTGGCTGGCGTTTGGTCTACAAGGACTCACCAACAGAGACGTTTCGCCAGGACGAGACAGAGTCAGGTGTCAGCAACCTCGACTACTCGATTGGTCTACAGGTACGGTCTGACGGCACAGTGCGATCGGTCGTCTGGGACGGGCCCGCATTCATTGCCGGTCTCGCTCCTGGCTCCCGGATCACGGCGGTCAATGGACAGCCGTTCACCTTCGAGACGATAGAGCACGCAGTGAACCTGGCGCAATCATCAACGCTCTCATTGACATTTGAGGTGAACAACATGGTGCAGACCGCGGTCGTCGATTACCACGGAGGTTTGCGGTACCCATACCTGGAACGTATTCCTGACAGGATTGATCGCCTTACACCCTTGCTGGCAGCCCGGAAATAATGAGCAACACGAACGTCGGACCGGGAACCTGCGCACCAAAGCCTTTCAAACGGGACTCTTTGCTATCGAGACAGCACTTCGGGTTGTTTCAGTTGCAACTCGGATTTGATTTTCGGATGACCTATGCCTTCTAGAGGAAAGCGACGAAAAGCATCACGACCCAAGCACAATTAAGCTGGCGAAGGATCGACTAATAATATGCATCAAGACTCGACAGGTTCGACTCGGCTAGTGGATCAAGCGAAAGAGGGGTAGCACCAATCGTCAAATGTCGCGGCCAACAACCCATGACCTACTTGAACGATTTTCTTCTTACTATAGGTCTTTTGTAGAAACTTAACGATCTCCTCCACATCGCGGGTCATCTGTTCAAGAGTCGTCGTGGCCCAACGATCTTCGGGTCGTTCGCCGTATAGGTCTTTCCAGCCCCGCGCTGGTCTAATTCCACCCTGGTGAAGTAGGCTACTCAAGGAGTCTGAAACGTATAATCCGCCGTCATCGTCGACGAGCCCGGTCCACCCTGCCCCTTGGGCCTCTACCGAATGATATTTCGTGATTTCATCCTCACACTTGTCGCGTTTCTTTGCGGCAAATGGGTTCTTCATACGACAGAAGCCCAATGAAAGCGGTTCCAGCATGCTTCCACCTCGCATCGAATGCACGCCGATGCTTAGCTGGCCTCATCCCTACACTGCTGATCGCGCTTACACTCTTAACGGCAAGCTGCGTCCCCGCGACAACTATCTCGCTGCCGGTAAGCTAAGTGCCCCGTCCGTGGTCTCGATCTTGTTCGATGGAATTGGCTGGCGCCTCCTGTTGTGTTTTTTTCTGGTTACGGGCTCACGCGACAGCTTCACTACATTCTTGGTAGATCGCACGCTACCTCGCCGATGAGCCTTCTGAAGGTAATCGCACTCGCACTACCCTCGCAGCGATCAACGCTGCTAGCGAGGAGTTTCGTTTCCGGTTCGTTCTCTTGGCCAGTGGGATTCATTCGGTTGCCCGCACCTCAGCGCCTCGGATGACGAGTATAGCAAAAGGGCGACCTGATCAAGCAAAAGATGCAGCTGGCCCGAGACGGGTGGTACAGCAGGCAAGTGACCCACAAACAATTAGGTGTTCTCAATAGAGTTTCGTGATCAGAGCGATGCCTGTACGTGTAGAGATCATATTACCAACGGAGCTACATCAAGCGATGCTGTGTCGTCGTTGACGAATCTGCTCGTTCATCGAAAAGATGCATGTTGTTGCAAAGCTGCCTCCGAAGGGAGACAAGCTACCTGACGGCGATAGAGCGAATATCGTTGAGTGGGTGCGACGTGGTGGCGTTTGGAACAGCGCAGAACCAACGAAGCCGTTGTTGCCGTGCTCGCTGCTGGTCAGGAGAAGAGCACCATGGCAATTGCCCCTTCAAGCGACCTTTGTTCAGCCCTACGATCTCTCGTATAGCGCATATGCGGCTTTATGATCGTCCTTTACCCTTGGCGGCAGCAGCCTGTAAGGCATGAGGAGGGAATCCTGTCGATTCGCGGATCACGAGGTATGTAGACACAATTTTTCTCGTAGGCGCGTCTTCGTACGGCCTCAGTTTTCGGAAGAGTAGATCAAAACATGCTTCGGCAAGTTGTGTACGAGGAATTCGAACCGTCGTCAGCGGGGGCGAGGTGAACTCCGCAAGATGAATATCGTCGAGACCAATTAGGGACATGTCTTTTGGGACGTCGAGACCTCTGGAGTGCAGAATTTTAAGGGCTCCAATAGCCATGAGGTCGTTGGAGCAGATCATGGCGGTGGGAAGGATCTTTCGTCCAAGGATTTTATGCGCTGCAGCAATGCCGCCTTCAAGCGTGTGGTCCTCGTCGAAGATCGCGTTGGTAACGACAATTCCGATCTCGAGCATCGCTTTCCTAAAGCAGGTTCGACGAAGTTCGGCAGTGAAGTTATCGAGCGATCCGGCAGCGAAGACAATGTCGCGATGTCCGAGCGCGGCTAGGTGCTGCACCGCTTGGCGAATGCCGGTTTCGTAATCTACTGCGACTACTTCGGGCCCGTCTGGTGTTTTGCCAGCTTCGATTTGAACCATCGGCGTTTGCTTTAGAAGATCATAGAGATGAGGATCTTCTTCTTTGAAGGTCAGCAGCGCCAGTCCTTCAACACCGTGCTCCAACATGCGTCGGGCCCAATCTTCGGTCTCACTAGCTACATCGTGAGTGGAGCCAATGAGAATTCCAAAGCCCTGAGCGGTCGCTGCCTGTTCGAATCCATGTATGAGTTCGGGGAAAAACGGATTCATGATATCGGGGACAAGAAGGCCGATGAGACGAGTGCGGCCGGAGATTAAAGCTTGAGCGTGGCGATTTGGAACGTATTCCATTTCAGAAACGGCTTTCCAAACTTTACGCGCGAGCTTTGCATCGACGTTTGTGACGCCATTCATTACCCTTGAAACTGTTGCGATAGAAACGCCAGCACGCTCCGCGACTGCGTGGATGCCCCGTTTGGTCCCTTTGGAGGATGCTGGGATGGGTGTTTTCAGCTGAGAGATGCTTTTGGAGCCGGCCAAGTCAGTAAGCCTCCGTCTACATTAAGTACTCTACGCCACGATCCTTGTCTTCCAGAAACAAGCTCCATTAGGAGTCCTGGGAGGTCAGAGACTCAAAAATCGCTCACCGGAGTTGGCTGCGGAAGTTTCGTATGCGAGTCTCCGAGTCGATGATGATCAGCTCGATGGCTGCAATCTGTGCAAAGTCTTCAAGGTGCTCGAGAGTAAGGGCCTGACTAAAGCTTGTGTGATGGGCTCCTCCCGCATAGATCCAGGCTGCAGCAGCAATTTTGAGACTTGGCCTAGGCATCCATACGGCGCGTGCTACGGGCAGCTTCGGAAGCGGCTGCTCAGGCTGGATCACGTCCACCTCGTTGACGATCATTCGGAAACGATCGCCCATATCAACGAGAGAGGCGACGACAGCAGGGCCAGGGGGAGCCGTAAAGACGAGCCGAGCAGGATCGGCCTTGCCTCCGATTCCCAAGGGGTGCACCTCCAGCGATGGCCTCCCAGCTGCGATAGAAGGACAGATCTCTAGCATGTGCGAACCCAAGACCTTCGGCGTGCCGCTGAAGTCGTAGGTGTAGTCCTCCATGAAGGAGGTGCCTCCGGGCAGGCCGAGCGCCATCACTTTCATAGTCCGGACCAGCGCGGCTGTCTTCCAATCCCCTTCTCCAGCGAAACCAAATCCGTCCGCCATGAGTCTTTGGACTGCGATGCCAGGCAGTTGGTCGAGTCCATGGAGGTCCTGGAAGGTATCGGTGAACGCGCCGAAGCCGCCCTCGGTGAGAAAACCGCGTAGGCCCAACTCGATTCTTGCAGCTGCACGCAGACTGTCCGGACGATCGTGCTCTTTGGCAATGGAGTAGTCTTCGCGGTATGAGTCTACAAGCTTTGATACCTCCGCCTCGGAACTCTGTTGAATCCGATCGACGAGATCGGCGACTCCGTAGCCGTTCACGCTGTACCCCAGCTGGGCCTGAGCTGCGACCTTGTCCCCTTCGGTGACTGCGACGTCCCGCATATTGTCCCCGAAGCGAGCGACTTTTAGATTTTGCGATTCATGCCAGCCCGCAGCGGCTCTCGTCCAGGCGGCGACTTCGAGGACGGTCTCGGGATCTTGCCAAAAACCTACGACTACCTTGCGGGCCAATTTCAATCTTGCCGTGATGAAGCCGAATTCGCGGTCTCCATGCGCGGCCTGATGGAGATTCATGAAGTCCATATCGATGGAAGACCATGGCAACGCTAGATAGAACTGCGTGTGAAGATGCAGGATTGGCTTGTTGAGCGCGATCAGGCCGGCGATCCACATCTTTGCCGGCGAGAAGGTATGCATCCAAAGTATGAGACCGAGACAGGCTACGTCGGCGTTTGCTTCCCGGCAGAGAGCTTTGACTTCTTCAGCGGTTGTTACCGCCGGTTTGTGAACAACCTCGTAAGGAATGACGGATTCGGAATTGAGAAACCCGGCGATCTCCCTGGAGTTGTTCGCTACATGTATTAGCGCCTCTTTTCCATAAAGGTGTTGACTGCCTGTAACAAGCCAGATTTTGAGACGCTTTGAGACTTTCACAGATCTCTCTCCAGGATTCGCTGCTCGGGACGTTCAGTTTTACAAAAGTAAGGAATAGTAAAAATTTCTCCAGAAAAGCTTTCCTGACAAGTTATAGGCTTTGAGTGAGATGCGTCAACTCAATTAGTCCGTTCGATGCTACGGGCCACATTCGTGTTAGAGGATCGAGTTCGGGGCAATACCAAGGAGACGCGATCAGGTTGTCGGCCTGTTTGGAAAAAAGGGCCTGATCGCTCAAAGGTTGTGCTCCTTCCTTGACTGTCCGTAGGTGGCTTTGGCGCCGTGCTTGCGAAAGTAATGCCTGTCCAGCAGGGTATGTGACACCTCCTGCGTGTTCGCCTCGAGCGAAAGGGTGCGATACGCCATGCGCGCAACCGCTTCGAGCACGACAGCGTTGTGGGCGGCTTCGTGCGGCGTCTTTCCCCAGACAAAGGGAGCGTGCCCATGGACGAGGCAGGCAGGCACCGCAAGCGGATCGATAGCGGCGCAGTCTTCGCCTCCGCGAAATCGTGCCACTATCGCCGCACCTGTCTCGCGAACGTACTGCCCCTCGATCGCTTCGTCGGATAGCGGGGCCGTGACAGGAACTGGCCCGTGGAAGTAGTCGGCGTGGGTTGTGCCAAATGCAGGGATGGGCAGTCCGGCTTGCGCGAAGCTGGTGGCAAACTCAGAGTGAGTGTGAACGACGGCTCCGATCTCGCCAAACTCCCGATATAACAGGGTGTGGGTATTGAGATCGGAGGAGGGCCGCAAATTCCCTTCGATGATGTTTCCCTCCAGATCGGTTACCACCATGTGTTCGGGCTTGAGTTTGTCGTAGTCAACACCGGAGGGTTTGATGACGACGAGGCCTTGCTCGCGATCGACGCCCGAAGCGTTGCCGAAGGTGTAGAGCACCAGTCCTCCACGGACCAGTTCCAGGTTTGCTTCGAGGACTTCCTCGCGTAGTTGTGTGAGTAGCATGTCCTGTCTCCAGTTGTCGCGTCGAGCTTCATCCCTTTCCCGGGCGAAAGCGGATGGAGTAAAAGCCACCAAAGAGTGTCAGCAGCAGGCCCCACCAGAAAGTGGGATGTAGGTTGCTGAGTACAGTGGAGCTCTCATGCCCACTAAACCACTCATACGCTCCATACGGCAGAAGAATGATGCCGTAGAGCAGAGTAAGGCCTCCAACGAAGAACCAGATCGAGAGAGACTCGCCACGTCCTGTACCTTCCGCCATGAGAAAACCTCCGATACGTCGTGTTCGAACTTTAGAAGAAAATTATGTTTAAGAAGAAGAAGATCGTGATCACAATCGCTGCCCAGAAGATTGGTTTTTGCCAAAGAGATCTTGCCCCGTCGTCGGGGATCGTCGTCGCGCCGTAGACCAGGCCAGCAAGCTGAGCTTCCGGAACAGGACGCGTGAGCAGGCTGACTGAGACCGTAACAACGACGCAGATGAGCCAACTCCAGAAGGCGCGGTAGAGATTCTCTGCCATTGGCTTTGCGTCCACGGACAATGCGATCCGAGCCAGAGCCTGCTGCCCGCCGTATGTGGTGTAAAGCCACATTGCTATCGAGGAGACGGTGCCGGCAAGCAGCCCCCAGAAGCCGCCGGCTTTCGTGGCGCGTTTCCAGAGCATCCCAAGAATGACGGTGCCAAAGAGCGGCGCGATGAAGAAGCTGAAGAGCGCCTGGACGTAATCCATGATGGAAGCGGCGTGCATCACGAGATAGGCCGTGCCGATCGATGCAATCATGCCAACAACGGTCGACCATCGGCCCATAGAGACGTAATGTGCGTCGCTTGCTTTCTTGTTGAAGAAGGCACCGTAGAGGTCGTAGGTCCAAACGGTGGAGAACGCGCTGACGTTGCCGGCCATGCCGCTCATGAATCCGGCGACCAGCGCTGTAATGCCCAAGCCGAGAAGGCCGGGGCCGCAATATCGAATCAGCATGAGAGGGAGAACTTCGTTGTAGCTGTAAGGATGGGCTGCATCGACTTGATTCTCTCCGACAAGATGGATGATCTGATGGGTATGCGGGTCGCGGAGGACTGCGAGCGCCAAAAGACCGGGAACGATGACGATGAATGGGACTGCCATCTTGAAGGCAGCGCCGATCACCGGGGCCATCTTTGCGGCGCGGAGGTTGTTGGCGCTGAGGACGCGCTGTACTACGAGAAAATCAGTCGTCCAATAGCCGAAGCTGATGACAAAGCCGAGGCCGAAGACGATGCCCGTCCAGTGCACGCCCATGGGATTGTCTTTGAAGGAGCCGAGCGTGGTCCAGAGATGGGTGTAGTCGCTCGATCCGACGTTCAAAGCAATCTGTGCCTTGAGCTTGGTCCATCCACCCGCCTCCCACAGGCCGAGAATCGGGATCAGCGCAGCTCCTGCCCATATGAGAACGAATTGCAATACCTCGTTGATGATGGCCGACCTCAGCCCGCCAAGCATGACGTAAATGGCAACCGTGACTGCGCCGACCCAGATGGAGAAGCTGATGTTCCATCCGAGAACTACTTTCATGACCAGAGCCATGGAATACATATTGACGCCCGACATGAGGATGGTCATGAAGGCGAAGCTGACGGCGCTGACTCCGCGCGCGCCCTCACCGAAGCGAAGCTGCAGGTAGCCAGGGACGGAATGGGTTTTAGAGATGTAGTAGAAGGGCATCATGACGATGCCAAGAAACAACATCGCAGGAATGGCCCCGATCCAGTACCAGTGGGTTGCGAGCATTCCGTATTGGTAGGCTGCGCCCGCCCAACCCATCAACTCCAGGGAGCCGAGATTTGCCGAGACGAAGCTGAGCCCGGCGATCCAGGCGGTCATCTCGCGACCGGCCAGAAAGAAATCCTCGCTGGTCTTGGTGGACCCTTTCACATAAAAGCCAATGAAAAGTACGACCACAAAATAAAGGACGAGTATCAGAATGTCGATCGGTGCGAGATGGGTGAGTTGCGTAGTGAGCAGGATGGCCAAGGCGGTCATGGTTTCTCGATAGCCGACGGAAGCTTGAAACTTTCTAAGTGTGACATATATGCGTATTCGCGGAGTTTGGGGAGTACTTCGGCGAGCCTGGAAGCGGGCGCGGAGTCATCGCCGAACGCGAAGTAGACGCTGCGGTAGAGACGATAAAGTTGCTCATAAACCGCAACGTTGCTTGGGTTCGGAAGGTAGGATTTATGCTTCAGGCACATGTGATTCTGTGCTTCCTCGATGCTTGGAAAGATGCCAGCGGCAAGTTGTGCGAAGATGCCCGACCCGATACTGGTTGGGATGCCGTCTGGAACCAGCACCTCCTTGTTGAACACGTCCGCGTAGACCTGATTGAGAGTGGCGTTGTTTTGCGGGATGCCCCCGGCATTGATGACTCGTTTGATTGGAACACCGTTCTCGGCGAGTCGATCAAGAATGATGCGCGTATGGAAGGCGGTGCCTTCAATGGCGGCAAATAGCTCGTCTTGCGCGGTGTGGAGAAGATTCCATCCGATCGTGATACCGCCAAGCTCTGATTTGATGAGCACGGTGCGATCGCCATTGTCCCAGGAAAGCCGCATCAATCCGGTCTGGCCGGCGCGGTACTCTTCAAGTCCTTCGGACAGAGTTTGCACGTCGGTGCCGGCCCTGCGTGCGATCGCTTCGAAGATATCCCCCACAGCGGACAGGCCCGCCTCCACCCCCGTGTACGCTGGATGAACGCTGCCAGGTACGACACCACATACACCGGGGATGATCTGGGTTCGGCCCTGCATTGCAATTATGCAAGTGGAGGTGCCAACGACGTTGACCACGTCTCCCTCGCGGCATCCTGCACCGATTGCGTCCCAATGCGCGTCGAATGCTCCGACTGGAATCGGAATGCCTGCGTTCAAACCGAGGCGCTCAGCCCAGGTTGGAGACAAGGTCCCAGCCAAGTGATCGGAGGTGAGCACCTCACCTGCCAGCTTTTCGCGGATTCCTGCGAACAATGGGTCGACTTCAGTGAAAAATTCCTGCGGCGGAAAACCGCCCCACTTCGGGTTCCAGAGCCATTTATGCCCCAGCGCGCATACACTGCGCTTTGCTTGCTGCGGACTTGTGATTCCGCACAGAGTGGCGGCAACCATGTCGCAATGCTCGAAAGCGGATGCAAGGAGCGCTCGCTTCTCAGGATTATTCCGCAGCCAATGGAGTAACTTTGCAAAGCCCCACTCGTGCGAGTACACGCCACCGCACCACTGAATCGCTTCAAGCCCCTGTGCATGCGCCAGTTTAGTGATCTGTTGCGCTTCTTTGACAGCACGATGATCGCACCACAGATAATAGTCGTCCAGTGGCGTCATCTCAGCATCTACTGGAATGACGCTTGAGCCTGTTGTGTCCAGAGCGAGCGCCTCGACCTTATTGCCCTTAATTCCGGTCTGCAAAAGCACCTTGTGCATTGCTTGAACCAAGGCGTTCATCTGATCGTTGTGGGACTGAGTGGCGAAATCGGGATCCTCACGCTTGCGATGTAAAGGGTATGCGGCAGATGCTGTACCTAGCCGACCAGTCTTGCTATCAAGCAGGGTTACGCGGGTACTTAGCGTTCCAAAATCTACTCCTGCAACTATCCGCATCGATGGTTTGCTCCATGGCTCATGCATAATCCAGGTTTCTCGGCAAAAGCGACTTTACGAGTTCAAGAGGGTGGTTGGCACAGAGACTGGCCGAGTTCAACAGGCGCACTTTTACACGATGAAGACATGTTGTTTAGCAACCGGAAATTTTACAAATCGACTCCTGTAAGCTACTTTTTTATGCGGAAACATGAAAAGCTTTTCACTGGGACAAATCGTAGGGTATACATATAGGGCTGTCAAGAGTAGGTTCGAGTTCTCGGCAGCTATGGTTAGGGGCGTCTGCTTCAGTCGCTCCACGTATCGGGCATTGCAATCTAGCCTTAGCGCCATAACCGCGTTGTAGGTAGAACCACGTGATCGATCTATCGGACTAACCGTTTCGTGGAAAAGGAGAGGGACGTTGCGATGAACAAGCAGTTGAAGCTTCCAAAGTTTTCGATCGGAGTCGGTGACAGATTTGCTCACCAGGCAAAAGCGCAACTGAAAGCATGCGTCAATGCGGGAGAGGCCGGAATCGATGTGGTGCCGGTGTGGAATAAGTCGAATCGAGAGCACTTGATTATTGGGTCAGAGCCACTCCAGACGAGGGCTGCGGCCGACGCTGCCGTAAAGGAGTTGGGATGGGTCAAGCCATACTTCGTCGATGCGGATCATATCAACGAGAAGACGGTTGAGAGATTCATCCAGCCTTGCGACTTTTTTACTCTGGACGTCGCGGACTTGATTGGAGAAGCCGCAAGGCCAGCGGATGTAGCCGCGTTTGTTAGGCGGCATCAAGAGCTTGTGGGAGCAGTAACGATCACAAATATCGCTGAACCGTTCCAGACGGATAAAGGATTTGTTGAGGGCGTGGCCAACAAATTTCTGGCGGCCATCCAACATGCAGGGGAGATTTATCGTCTGCTCGTGGAGAAGAAGGGCGAAGGAAACTTCGTGCCTGAGATCTCGATGGACGAGACGGACTCTCCTCAGACACCATTGGAACTATTGATTATTCTCGCGGCCATCGCTGACCAGAAAATCCCGATCCAGACGGTTGCGCCGAAGTTCACCGGCCGCTTCAATAAAGGCGTTGACTACGCTGGCGATGTGATGCAGTTTTCAAAAGAGTTCGAGGAGGATTTGGCGACGATCGCGTTTGCGATCAAAACCTACGATCTACCGGACAATCTGAAGTTAAGCGTTCACTCCGGATCAGACAAGTTTTCGATCTACAAAGCAATTCACGCTGGAATCAAGAAATTCGATGCAGGAGTTCACTTGAAGACCGCCGGAACAACTTGGTTGGAAGAAGTGATCGGCCTCGCTGAGTCGGGTGGCTCTGGACTCGAGATCGCGAAAGAGATATATGAGGGGGCCTACGCGCACCGCGAGGAGCTTTGTGCGCCTTACGCCGCTGTCATCGATATCCACCCGACAAAGCTGCCGACGCCGGACAAGGTTAATGAGTGGATGAGCGAGCAGTTTACCTCGACGCTGCGGCACGACCCAGGGAATGGCTTGTACAACGAGAGCTTCAGGCAGCTGTTGCATGTAGGCTTCAAAGTCGCGGCAAAGATGGGTAAAACGTATCTAATGGCACTCGAAGCCAACCAAGAAATTATCGCAAAAAATGTGACAGAAAACCTCTTCCTTCGGCATATCAAGCCCGTGTTTCTGGGAGTCTAGTGGTGTGATTTCGCAGAACACGCGAAATTTGGTGATCTTCTTATGCCATCGGTCTCAGTCCCTCGCTTCTGCTACTGCGATTTGACAATTAGGACAAACATTGGCTACCGTTCTGATGTTTCCAGTTAACGCTACAGTTATGGCCCCAAATCATGCGGGCGAGTACGGCTGAAACGTGTTTGCCCAATTCGATTAATCGGGCCTCGTACACGACATAGCAACTGCCCGCATAAACCTGATACGGAAGCGTGATGGTCGGGTTGTCAGGTACCAAACTCTTATAACTTTGCAGGAACAGAGAAAAGCCGGAGTGCCAGTGAAGTCAATCCATTTAGAAAAAGCAGCTCTCGCGCGCCTCTTAGGATTGAAGGCCGCGGCTCTCATGGTTGCCACGTCATTAATCGCGACCGGCGAGGCACAAACAACACCCGCATCCTTGCAGATTGCCTTGGACAAACCTGTTCATGCCGTAAGCCAAACACTCTACGGGTTGATGACCGAGGAGATCAACTTCTCCTATGACGGCGGCCTGTATGCAGAACTCGTGAGAAACCGGACATTTCAGGACCATGGATTCGGAGGGGTCGCGCACTGGAATATCGAACATTATGGAAGTTCGAGAGCTTCGATGGAGATCGACCAGGCAGAGGGTCCGAGTGCAGCGCTCTCTCATAGTCTGGCGTTGACGATCACGCAGGCCGACCCCGCAAACAGAGCGGGTGTGCGAAATGAAGGTTACTGGGGTATGGCCCTTCGGCCGAACACCACATACAAGGGTTCGTTGTATGCCAAGGCTGACTCGACTTTTGCGGGGAGTCTGAATTTAGCGTTGATCAACGACAACACGGGAAAAGCAGCCGCGTCAACGGACACTTCAGCATTGACGAGAGAGTGGAAGCGATACGAGTTCACGCTCAAGACGGGCGACTTGGAGACGTCGTCTGAAAATCATCTGCTGCTGACTGCTGGCCATAACGGCAGGATCTGGCTGGACCTGATCTCGCTGATGCCACCAACCTTCAACAATCGGGAGAACGGCAATCGGTCTGATCTGATGGAGAAGATGGCAGCCATGCATCCGACCTTCCTAAGGCTTCCCGGCGGCAACTATCTTGAGGGAGATCAGATTGATGAAAGGTTCGATTGGAAGAACACGATTGGTCCGTTGGTTGATCGACCTACCCATCGCAGTCCGTGGAACTACCAGTCGTCAGACGGCATGGGCTTGCTCGAGTTTCTGGAGTGGACTGAGGACCTAAAGATTGAGACTGTGCTCGCGGTCTATGCCGGCTACTCACTCAAAGGGGACCATATTCAGGCAGGACCAGCGCTAGTACCGTACGTGCAAGATGCGCTCGACGAGATCGAGTTTGCGATCGGTGATACCTCGACTCAATGGGGTGCGCTGCGCGCGAAGCTCGGTCATCCAATGCCGTTTCATGTGAACTATGTTGAGATCGGCAACGAAGACCAGTTCGATCACTCCGACAGCTATGAGGGTCGCTATGCGCAGTTTTACAAAGCCATCAAAACAAAATATCCACAGCTTCAACTAATCGCGACAACTCCACTCAAACGAATGAGGCCTGATGTTGTCGACGACCACTACTATAGGCGCGCGGACGAGTTCTTTGACGATGTGAAGCACTATGACCAGACTGATCGCAACGGACCCAAGATCTTCGTAGGCGAATGGGCGACTCGGGAGGGCTCACCCACGACAAACATGGGCGCCGCTTTGGGAGACGCGGCGTGGATGACCGGCATGGAGAGGAACAGCGACTTGATTGTGATGGCTTCCTACGCGCCGTTGTTCGTGAATGTGAATCCAGGGGGCATGCAGTGGGAGTCAGATCTGATCGGTTATGACGCGCTGAAGAGCTACGGCTCGCCGAGCTATTACGCGCAGTGCATGTTCGGAGAGTATCTGGGCAACGAAGTTCCCACCTCTTCCATTACCGGCGAGGGTAAACTTTTCTTCTATTCGGTCACCCGCGATTCTCGTACTGGAAAGATCTACCTCAAGATGGTCAACGCTTCGTCCGTTCCTCAAGTGTTGGACATTAACTTCTCCGGTATGAACAAGGTCATGCCAGTAGCCATGCTCATCTCGCTCAGCGGCAAGACGAACGCAGAGACCAATTCGATCAGCGCTCCGACGCAGATCGTGCCGGTGAAGACATCCACGCGAATCGAGGGGCCGAATTTCTCCCACACCATCCCACCGTACAGTGTGCAAGTGCTTGAGTTGGAGGCTCACTAGGGGCCACGTCTTTTGACCGAGTTGGTTGACAGCTTACTCGGGATAGCATTAGCTATCAACTCGCTTCGGATGAGGTTCAGATTCTCATGTCTAAAATTCCCTGCGATCTGCAAGCATGGGTTGGTCGGTTGTGTGTGCCAGCTTGAAGATTTTCTCCATCTGCCTCCAACGTGTGCTGGGGTCTGACCCGGAGGAGACATTCTGGTAGCTCGACATCAAGCTCTCCCATGCCTGCACTGCCGGATTGAGGCGGTCCATCTCTGCCTTACGCTCGAACGTGAAGTCGTTTGTCGTATCCATGATCATGAAAAGGATTCCTTGCAAATGAAATATCTCCATATCTAGAACACCCGCATCGCGGATACTCTGGTGAATTTCCGGGCGGCCAATTCTGTGATGCTCAATATATTCGGCAATGAGTTCAGGGTCAGGGCGAAGACTCAACGTAAGACAGAAGCGTTTCATGATTCACTCCTCTATTCGGAAAAGCTTTAAGGCAGTTGGCGCCGTCAGACTTTAGATTTACCACGTTATCAGGACGGCGATAACCTCCGGCGTTGCGCATAGTTAACGCTAAATGTTATGCTTTCGGGCTAATACCTCGTTTGGGGAATGAGACTCCTTTGCGCTATCGTGATCTTGGAACGACCGGCCTGAGCGTCTCAGTGCTCGGTTTTGGTGCTTCTACGCTGGGAAATGTGTTCGGAAAAGTTGGTGCTTCGAGTGGAGAGCGTGCAGTCCGCCACTCGGTTGACTGCGGCATTAACCTGTTTGACGTTTCGCCCTACTACGGGATCACGCAAGCGGAGCAGCGACTAGGCGGGGCATTGGAAGGGCTGCGACATGGGGTCGTTCTCGCCACCAAATGCGGCAGGTATGGTTTGAAGGAGTTCGATTTTTCTGCACGCGGGGTTACGGATCGCTTCGAAGACTCCTTGCGGCGCCTGCGCACGGACTATGTTGATCTGCTTCAGGTGCATGATATCGAGTTCGGGGATATTCAGCAGATCATATCCGAGACGCTGCCTGCCCTCCGTCGTCTGCAAGAGCAGGGCAAGGCCAGGTTTGTGGGTATTACCGGCTATTGGCCAAATGTTCTGACGCACGTTGCACGGCTTGAACCGGTAGACACGATCCTGAACTATTGTCATGCCAACCTGATGATGAACGATATGGATCGCGCGCTTACGCCATTCGTGCGCGAGAGCGGCGTGGGCCTCTTGAACGCTTCGCCCATGCACATGGGTCTATTGGTGGGGATCGACATTCCGGAATGGCATCCTGCACCCAAGAATGTAAAGCTTGCGGCTGCGAAAGTGGTCGCCATTTGCCATTACGCTGGAGTAGCGCCTTCGGCGGTTGCTCTTAATGCATGCCTCTCTCACCCTGTCGCGGCATCCACACTCGTCGGCATGTCCAGCGAGGCACAGGTAGACGAAAATTGCGCTGCGCTCGACTTTCAACCAAGCGAAGAGTTGATTCGGGTGCTGAACGAGACGATTGCTCCAATCTTCAACACGACATGGCCGCAAGGACGTCCCGAAAATGAGCACTTTGGGTCAAGGAACTCCTTTCAGCCAAATAGTCGATCATGGGCAAAAAAAGAAACTATCGTGTTCGAGAGAATAGATTCGCACCATCATCTTTGGAGCTACACGCCAGGTGAGTTTGGCTGGATCGACGATGCAATGCAGCCCCTTCGCCGCGATTTTCTTCCTGCGGAGTTGGAGGCCCAAGCGGCTCGGGCTCATGTCGAGAGCACAGTTGTCGTACAAGCGCGCCAGACCCTGGATGAGACGGCATGGCTTCTTGAATTGTTTGACACGCACAATTTCATCAGCGGCGTTGTGGGGTGGCTGCCCATAGCGAACTCGACCTTCCCTGCCCTCCTCGATGAGTTCTCCGAACAACCTGGGCTGAAAGGGCTGCGGCACGTCGTTCAGGCTGAAGAGGCTGGTTTTCTGGACGATCCCTCTTTCAACAGCGGCGTACGCCTCCTGCGCGACACCGGTCTCGTCTACGACCTTTTGGTCTTTTCCAGACAGCTCGAAGAGGTCACCCGTTTCGTTGATCGGCACCCGAATCAGCTCTTCGTGTTAGATCACCTGGGGAAGCCCGCCATGGCTCAAGGCGAAATTAAAAGCTGGACCATGGCTCTTCGAGAGCTCGCTAGACGTCACAACGTGAGCTGCAAGATCTCCGGGTTGGTGACCGAAGCGGACTGGAAGAGGTGGACGCCAGCTGCTCTCGCGCCCTACTTCCAGGTTGCCCTGGAGGCTTTTGGCGCAGACAGGCTGATGGTGGGGACAGACTGGCCTGTGTTGACGCTGGGCTGCGACTACGCCGAATGGTGGCGCGTTGTAGAAGGATGGATTGCCCCACTCTCCACAACTGAGCAGGCGGACATTCTAGGCATGGTCGCGAAGCGCGTATATCGACTCGCACACTCGAAGACTCATGTCCATGGTTCCGTCATGCTCTCACATCGCTCACAACAAATTGAGGATCTATGAAAGCGTTATCGTTGATTAACAAAGGCGATGCACGTATCGTCGAGATCTCTGAGCCGGTCTTCTCTGCAGACGACTTACTGCTTCGGGTCGACATGGTGGGACTGTGCGGAACAGATCTGAACAGCTTTCGCGGTAATAATCCCCTGGTGACCTATCCTCGCGTCCTCGGCCATGAGATTGCGGCCACGGTGTTGCAGGGTACGTCGGGGGTACCTGCAGGAACACGCGTTGCGGTCTCGCCTTACACAAGTTGTGGCCGCTGCCCTTCCTGTCGTCGCGGACGCTTCAATGCTTGCAGGGAAAATCAGACCTTTGGAGTGCAGCGCGACGGGGCCTTGACGGAGTTGTTGGTCGTACCCGAAGGGAAGGTGTATCCATCAGCACTCTCGACGAAGGAGCTGTGCCTGGTTGAGCCGTTGACAGTCGGCTTTCATGCAGTAGCTCGCGCTCGCGTGACTGAGACCGATGTTGTGGCGGTATTCGGATGCGGCGGCATTGGACTTGGCGCCGTTGCAGGCTCAGCCTTCCGAAGAGCCCGAACCATCGCAATCGATCTGGACGACACGAAGCTCGAGACCGCGCGGGCCGCAGGTGCGAAACACCTGATCAACTCCGAGCGGGAGGACTTTCGCGCCCGGCTGCAGGAGCTTACGGATGGAGACGGTCCTGACGTCGTCATCGAGGCGATCGGGCTGCAGGCGACCTTCCAGGCTGCAGTGCAGGTTGTCGCATTCACCGGTCGCGTGGTCTACATCGGGTATGCCAAGGAACCGGTCGCATACGAGACGAAGCTTTTTGTGCAGAAGGAACTCGACATTCTCGGGTCAAGGAATGCGCTTCCAGAGGATTTTCGGCAGGTGATCGCAATGCTGGGGGCCGGACGGTTTCCGGTTGACCTTGCGGTGAGCGCGATCGTCGGCCTGGAGGAAGCTCCTTCAATGCTTGCAAAGTGGTCCAGTTCTCCCGCCGACTACACGAAAATCATGGTGCAAATTCACCTTTAGCGAAACATGAAAGGTCGCGATGATCGTCTCCACCCCAGACCCTTCCGCCGTTGATGCGAATCGCAGCGCCCCGCTTCTTCCTTCAGGTGTTCTGCGAGCTTTTCTCCTGATCACGGGCCTGTTTTTTCTTTGGGGAATCCCGAACAATCTGAATGATGTTTTAATTCGCCAGTTTATGAAATCGTTTGCGATTAGCCGCTTCGAAGCAGGGCTGGTACAGTCGGCTTTTTACCTGGGCTACTTTCTGCTGGCGCTTCCCGCGGGGCTGCTCGTGAAGAGGAAGGGATATAAAGCCGGCTTCATGACGGGTCTTCTGCTTTTTGCATCGGGATGTTTTCTCTTTCTGCCAGCCGCAAACTCCGGAAGATATGTTTTCTTTCTGATGGCCCTGTTTGTCGTCGCCAGCGGATTAGCCTTTTTGGAGACGGCCTCAAATCCATTTATCGCGCAGCTCGGGCCAACGGCAACTTCGGAGAGGCGACTCAATTTGGCGCAGGCATTCAATCCGCTCGGCGCCATCCTGGGAGTGCTGGTCGGCACAACGTTTATATTCTCCGGGATCGAACTGACCGGACACCAGATCGCGGTCATGCGGGACCAGGGAACCTACACGGCGTACCTGCATCGCGAGACGCTACGGATCGTCGCGCCGTACCTAGTTCTCGGCACGGTTGCCCTGGTCTGGGCGGTGATGATCCTTATGACGCGCTTTCCGACATTTATCCGCACACGCGAGCACACCGCAGAGATAAGCGGCAACTGGAGGGAGCTTTTACGCTACAGGCACTTTCTCTTCGCTATCGTCGCGCAGTTCCTCTACGTAGGCGCGCAGGTAGGAACCTGGAGCTACTTCATCCAGTATGCGCAGGACTACGCGCATACTCCAGAGAAGACGGCCGGGCACCTCCTCACCTACACCCTTGGCGCGTTTGGCCTTGGCCGCTTCTCATCGACCTTCCTGATGAAACGCTTCGCGCCAGGCTCTCTGATGACGGTCTTTGCGCTTTCAAATGTCGCGCTGCTGCTTGTTGGTATCTTTAACCCTGGCACAATCGGGATTGGCGCTGTTCTACTGACCAGCTTCTTCATGTCGATGATGTTTCCGACGATCTTCGCCATGGGCTTGAAGGGGCTCGGCGCGAATACCAATCTCGGCGGCTCTCTCCTCGTGATGGCCATCATTGGCGGCGCGATCATAACGCCATTGATGGGTCTCATTGCGGAACACACGCACAGCACGGCCGCAAGCTATCAACTCCCTCTCTACGCCTACCTGGTGATCGCTGTATTCGCCCAGTACATGCGTCGCTACGAAGCGAACCTGATGGTGACAACGACGTTCGAGATCTGACGCCAAAAAGAGAGGCCCACACAAATTATGTGGACCCTTTGGCCAATGCTGCAAACTCTATATAGAATCCTGCTCGCGAGCGGACGGACCGTTAGGCTCGCACCTGAAGTCTTACCTCGGTCGGCAAGACTGCGTGCTCCTCAAAGAGAATGAGCTCGTTGCTTTGACGAAGCCAATCGGACGGAACGTGATAATAACGTTGTGACGGAGTCTCCGGCGCATTGCTCGCATCGATCAGCCAATGACGGCCGACAGCTTTGCCGTTCAGCCAGATCATGCCCTTCCCAAGACCATTTCCATCGATGCGAAAGACCGCGCTTCCGGATAATAGACTTGCCGGAACCGCCAACTGCTTTCTGTACCACTGAAGCGGTTGAGGCGTTCCTGTGGCCCGCCAGATATTTTCATCCTTCGTGGGTGCGCTGACAGAACGCTCACCGATGAGGCCTGCACGCATCGTCCAGTTGCGAAGAGGTTTGCCGTTAAACAGGACACCTTCCCATATACCTTTCCGCTCGAAGTTCATCGGACTTGCAATCTGCCAGTCGCCCTTGACCATGCCTATCGCAACTGCGAGTAGGTCCAGGCGATGCGCTCCCTCCGGCAAAGAGGGAATGGTGAATGCGTGCCGGAAGCCACTCTCGTGATGCTCCTCGCTCACGTTCGCAACGACCCTTGGATGAACAGGATCATCAGGCGTAATGGCTCCACGATCTTCGTGCAGCGGCAGTTTGGACGAGGCGACGAGAGCGTCATCCACGAACACATAGAAAAAGTCCCCACCGTACGGAATGACTATCTCTTGCGCGCCTGCCTTCGCGACTAGCAGCATCGTGCTGTACCAGCAGTAGTCTGTCATGTCTTTCGTCAGCAGCAGTTGCTCGATTGGTTCTATAGAGACAACGCCTTTGTCCTGCCTGACTCCGGGAAGAGACTCCTTCCACATCGTCCAGGAGCTTGCCTCGTCGCCTCCGGGCACTGTGGTCCAGTTGGTTTCACTGTAACTATGCTCGACCTTCGAATGGACAGCATTCAGATCAAAGAGGGTTTCGCCTTTGCCGTTCAGGAGACGGGCATCCTTCGGGTCCGTTCCCCGCACTAGCAGCAGTTGATCGCTTCCCTTGGTCCAAGTGGTCGTCCGATGCTCTCCATCGAGACTGTCAGAGCTGTATCCCTCCAAAAAGATAGAGCTGTGCTCCTGCATGAAAGCATGGAACTGACCGAGATAAACTCCTGTCTGCGTAATGCCTCCATACTCGTCGATGGGGGCGGAAAAGTCGTAAGAGGTCGTCTGAAGATACATCGGATTGCGACCGAAGTTAGAGCCGCCGTGCCACGGGTAGTAGTTCCAGCCTGAGCCACCGCGGCTTACAAAATCTAGAATGGCACCGGCAATCTCCCGCACGTCCCGAGGCATGGGGTTGCGGCCTCCCCAGACCCTGTACCAGGCTGGATAAAGTTCGGTCCAAAGAAGTGGTGTGCCCGGGTGGGACTTGCGAACGGCCGCGATGCGCTCCGGGGGAATCGTAAATCCGTTCGAGGTCTCGATAACGCCTTGAGCGCCGCCCTCGCAGGTTGTGGTTGGCACGGTGGTAAGACCGACTCGCTTCGCCAACTCAACAATCCACCTGAGATATTCCTGCCCCTCTCCTCCGTACCGTTTGGCGACGTTGGTGTATTCGTTCTCTACCTGGACTAGCACCACCGGACCGCCATTGGATGCGAAATGTGGTCGCACCACGGCAGCCAGTTTGTGAAAGAAGGCCTCTACACGTGCCGTATAGGCTGCGTTCATCGTGCGAATGGTGATGCCCGGTTCGTCGCGCAGATAAGGAGGAAATCCTCCGTAGTTCCACTCCGCGCATATGTAAGGTCCGACTCGGAGGAAGACAGAGAGTCCCTTTTGCTGACACAGGTCGAGGTAGTGGCCAAGATCGCGCTCGCCGGTGAAGTCATAGTTCCCACGGCTTGTCTCATGGAAGTTCCAGAAGACGTAAGTTGCAACCATGTTCAGACCCAGCGCTTTGCTTCGCTCAAGGAGAACGGGCCACATAGCTCGAGTCGACCGAGGGTAATGTATTTCTCCGCAGGTGACGAGGGTTCGGTGTCCATTCAAAATGACCGATTTTTCGTCGTAAGCGACAGGCTGGTCTTTCGTGTAGATACCAGCAAAGGTCTTCTTGCCTGCGCTGAACGCCACGGTTGCAGCGCCACCCTTTAGAAAATCTCTTCTCGGAATCACGATATCCCCTTGCTCCTACGAAATGCCACCCCGCTGCCGACGGCTGAGGCGCAGGTCGTCAATGGCTCTGCTCAAGAGTGACGACCTTGTAGAACAAAGAGGCATGTGGCGCAAGAGAGGTGTGAAGAGCTTCCGCATCGGCACTCTCTTTCTTAACCTCTTGCTGCGCCCATAGATCACGGACTCCGGCTGCTGGAGCACCGATCCCAATACTCTTCCAGGAGAGATGCACGCTCTTGGTGGTGTCACCCGTGTTGAAGACTGCCACATACTTTGCCAGGGTCTTGCCGCCGGAGGTCTCCTCATCTGCCGTCCAGGCAATAATGTCGTCATTACGGTAGGCCTGGTGGCCATGGGTGCTGGCTTGATTGACCGCCAGCACCTCGGGATTGGTGAGCAGACTGAAGGTGAATGCGTCGCTCGTGGAAAGGTCGCCACCGAAGATCAGTGGAGAGCGAAAGATCGACCACAAAGTCATCAGAGTGATCTGCTCGTCATGCGTAAGCAAGCTGTTGCGATCGACACCGCGCTCGCCTCGGATCGCGATGTGACCAAGCGGCAACATATCCGCGTCGGGCCAGCCTCCCGGATGCGAGTCGTTCTCCCAAAGGTGAGCCCGCTCAAACTGCTGCTTGACATCGATCCATCGATCCCAGAAGTCATCCGAGATACGCCACATCTGCGCGTTGGCTTTGAGCTCCAGATAATTGCTAATCGGCGCGGGTCCAGGCGAAAGACTGAGAACGATGGGTCGACCTGTCTTCCTCAGAGCAGAGCTGAGAGCACGGATTTCGGGCTCATGGAAGGGCCGACTCATATCGTCTGCCTTAACCAGATCAACCCCCCATGCTGCGTAAAGACGTGCGATGGAGTCGTAGTAGTCCTGAGCGCCCGGCTTGCTCATATCGACGCCGTAAGTGTCTTCCATCTGGGGCCAGTGGCAGATGTTAACCTTGTCGGCAATATCGGCGGCATGGTACTTCGACCCTTCGATGGGCAGGTTTTTTTCGACTGCCTCCCGCGAAATTCCACGCATGATGTGAATACCAAACTTCAAGCCCTTACTATGCACGTAGGCGGCGAGCGGCTTGAACCCCGCTCCGTCAGCCGCGGTCGGAAAACGATTGAGCGCTGGCTGAAAGCGCCCGTACTGGTCCAGCACGACCCTGCCCCGAGGGATGTAGCCATTAGCATGGGCGTCGGGTGCGTACCACTCAATGTCGACCGTGACGTATTGCCAACCATACTTTGCTAGCCTAGCCGCCATGACATCGGTATTTGCCTTCACTTCGTCCTCGCGCACGGAGGGTCCGAATGAATCCCAACTGTTCCATCCCATGGGTGGCGTGGGAGCCAGCATCGTGCTGGAAACATCCTGAGCATTTAGCGTGTGAATAAAGGATGCCGCGAGACAAAGAGACGTCAGGCAAGATGCGGTCGCGGAAAGCGCCATGAGTAAAAATCCTTGGGAGGGAAATTAGTATGTTTGAGGCATTGCATGCTTTTCAAGTAATCGTTTACTGTTGCGTGTACATAGATATGGGACCCGCCCCACAATTGTCAATATCAAAGCAGCCGAGAAGGCTGAAGAGCGCTAAGGACTCGAATGGGATCTTCTTCAACACGCCGCAGTTTTCTCAGTCTGCTTGGACTCACCTATGCTTCTTCCTACCTTTCGAGCGCTTCCGTCAACGCCATCGCAGAGAGTTCTTCAGAGGATACAAAATATGCGAGCACAGAATCACTGCTGTGGTTTGAGCAGCCCGCGGGCCAGTGGGTAGACGCCGTCCCCCTCGGTAATGGACGCCTGGGCGCTATGGTGCTCGGGGGCGGCCTCGGTGGCACGTCGGACGCGGGCAGGGAGCGCATCACACTGAACGAAGACACGCTCTGGTCCGGAGCCCCCTCCGATTGGAACAATCCGGACGCCGAGCACCATTTGCCTGAGGTTCGCAAGCTCATCCTGCAGCAAGGCAAATACCAGGCGGCCGATCAGGAGTGCCGGAAGATGCAGGGTCCTTACAACCAGGCCTTCGAGCCTGTGGGGGATGTGCTGATTACGCTCGATCATCCGTCGGCCGTGAGCGGATACCGCCGAGAACTGGACCTTGATCGCGGCGTGGCGACCGTTCGCTACAGTGTGTCTGGCGCAGAAGGCGCGAACGCGGAAGTTGGGGACTTATACATACGCGAGGTCTTTGTTTCGGCCCCGGCACAGGTCATCGTTATTCGGCTGACCTGCAGCCGTAAGGGGGCACTCAATGGAATAGTGAGATTCGTAAGCCTGTTGCAGTCGAAAACGGAGGCGATCGACGACAATACCATTCGTCTGATCGGAAAAGCGCCCAGCGTCTCGATACCGTCTTACCTGCACAACGACAATCCGATTCAATACAGCGATGCGGAAGGGGTTGGCATGCGGTTCGCTGCGGTACTGGACGCACAGCTGCTGGATTCGAACTCACATCCCTCAGCCAGGGACGGCTCAGTTACGCGTGCGCAGGACGGGACTCTTGCGATCAAGAACGCTACCAGCGTGCTCCTGCTGGTCGGCATCGCTACCGGCTACAAGGGATATGCGCAGATTCCCGATATGCCGCTCGCTGAAATTGTGGCTGCCGCGGAGAGGCCTGTTGCGAGTGCCAAAGTCATTTCGTACGAGAGCCTGTATTCCGCGCACCTGAAGGATCATCAGGCGCTCTATCGACGAGTAAGGATCGACCTCGGTAAAGAATTTGGGTCCAGCTCGAGTTCGACCGACAAGCGAGTATCGGAGTTTGCAGCGAACCCCGATCCTGCGCTTCTTGCGCTCTACTTCAACCTAGGCCGATATATGCTGATGACGAGCTCGCGGCCGGGCACGCAACCTGCGAATCTGCAAGGTATTTGGACCGATGAGCTGCGTCCGCCGTGGAGCTCGAACTGGACTTCGAATATCAATGTCCAGATGAACTACTGGCCGGTTGAGACTTGCAACCTCTCCGAGTGCCACCTGCCGCTGGCCGAAATGATCGCGGACCTCAGCCAGAATGGAGCGAAGACGGCACAGGTCAACTACGGCGCCAATGGTTGGGTCTCGCACCACAACATCGACCTGTGGAGGCAGTCCGCCCCGGTCGGCATGGGAACGGAGTTCGCGACACCCACCTGGGCCAACTTCGCCATGAGCGGGCCGTGGCTGTGCGCACACCTTTGGGAGCACTATCTCTTCACCGGCGATGAATCATTTCTGCGCAAGGTCTATCCGATTATGCGCGGCTCGGCAGAGTTCTGCCTGAGCTGGATGGTGGACGACGGGAAAGGCGGTTTGACGACCTGCCCGTCGTTCTCCACCGAAAACACATTTTTTGCGCCAAACGGCACTACGGCAAGTACAAGCTTTGGATGCACGCTGGACCTCGCACTGATTCGAGAACTCTCCACGAACGTGCAGCAAGCTGCGACCGTTCTGAATACCGATTTTGCCTTTGCGGCTAGGCTCAGCACCGTCGTCAAGCGTCTGCCCGACTATCAGATTGGGCGATGGGGCCAGCTTCAGGAGTGGGCAATCGATTATGAGGAAAGCCAGCCGGGGCAGCGCCACATGTCACATCTTTATCCTGTCTATCCCGGCTCCGAGATTACTCCGCGCAATAATCCACGGCTTGCGCAGGCAGCGCGAAGATCGGTTGAGCGGCGTCTTGCCAACGGTGGCGCTTATACGGGCTGGAGCCGCGCCTGGGTCATCGGTCTATGGGCACGTCTGGAAGACGGAGACATGGCCTGGGAGTCGCTCAAGATGCTGATCGAGCACAGCACCGGACCGAATTTGTTCGACACACACCCGCTGGGCGAAACCCTGGAGACAGCCATCGCCACCAGCTCCGGCGAGAAGACGGCGCGTTCGAAATCAGCTGGACCCCCGCATAGCATCTTTCAGATCGATGGAAACTTTGGCGCTACGGCTGCTATTGCCGAGCTTCTCCTACAAAGCCACGATAAAGAAGTCGCACTCTTACCAGCACTGCCAATCGCATGGAAGAACGGCTCTATCAGGGGTCTGCGCACGCGCGGTGGACTGGAGGTTGCACTGCGATGGAAGGACGGCAAATTAGTCGACGCGGAACTTCTTGCTTTGCGCGATGGCACTCACCGGCTCCGTGTTCAGAGAGGTTTGCGCCTTATTATGGCCACCAACACGAAGGGGGACGCAGTCGACCTCACTCCAGACAAAGATAGGGAGATAGTTACGATACGTGTGCGCAAGGGACAACAATATCATTTGGTCGCAGGGGTCTCCGACAAATAGTCAATTCACTCATCGTAACAATGATTACGATCAAAGTAGCCCAACACCGAAACAGAATCAGCAGGAGAGTTCATGAAACTTTCAAGACGAGGTGCACTCGGTCTTCTCGCGGGCGCGGGACAAGCTGCCGTCACGTCAAGACTTCTGGGTGCCGTTATCAATTCCCCGGCAAACCCGGTAGGGAGAGTTGCGACCAGCCTTGAGCGCACTCTTGCAAAGGGGCCGTTCGAACCTACATGGAAGTCGCTTAAAGCACATTACGAGACACCGGACTGGTTTCGAGATGCGAAGTTCGGCATCTGGGCCCATTGGACGGCACAGTGCGTGCCCGAGCAGGGGGATTGGTATGCCCGCAGGATGTACCTTCAGGGCGATCCGGCTTACGACTACCACGTCAAGAACTACGGCCATCCTTCAAAGGTCGGCTTCAAGGATATCGACATCATGTGGAAGGCAGAGCGCTGGGATCCTGAGGCCCTGATGGATCTGTACCAGGCCGCTGGCGCGAAGTACTTCATGGCGCTTGCCAATCATCACGATAACTTCGACAACTACAAGTCCAAATATCACGATTGGAACTCAACGCGAGTCGGTCCAATGAAGGATATTGTCGGGACCTGGGGTGCGATCTGTAAAAGACGCGGCTTGCGATACGGGGTCAGCAACCATTCGGCCCATGCGTGGCATTGGTTCCAGACTGCATACGGCTACGATGCGGAGGGTCCATTGGCGGGTGTGCGGTATGACGGATTTACAAAGAAGAGCTTGGTCGGCCTAAATCCCCAGGAGCTCTACGTGGGACCCAATCTGGTCGTCCCGGATGGCTTCACATCAGCCCAGAAGATGCTTAGCTGGCACAATGCGAACGATCGCGTTTGGGATGAATTTCCCCCAGCTGATAATCCCGACTTTACTAACACCTGGTTTTTGCGTTGCAGGGATCTTCTCGACACTTATAAACCGGACATGCTCTACTTCGACGACACCGGGCTCCCGCTGGGCCAAACCGGTGTCGATATTACGACCCACTTCTACAACTCGAATATGGCCCTTCATGGAGGACGCAATGAGGCCGTTGTCTTCGGGAAAGAGTTTGTTCCACAGCATAGAGGAGCCGCAGCGCTCGATCTCGAACGAGGCAGGTCGAATGACATTCTTCCGCTTCCGTGGCAGACCGATACCTGCATCGGCGACTGGCACTATAGCCGTGAAGTCTTTGAGCAGCACAAGTATAAATATGCAAAGACAGTGATTCATCTGTTGGCGGACGTCGTCAGCAAGAACGGAAATCTGTGCTTGAATATCCCGTTGAAGGGTGACGGCACCATCGATTCCGACGAGCGGCAAATCCTTGCTGACCTAGCAGCCTGGATGCCGATAAACGGAGAGGCCATCTTCGGCACGCGGCCTTTCACCGTGTATGGAGAAGGCCCACCGGACCCGGTGAAAACTGGTAACTTCAACGAGGGAAATGGCCGACCTTATACCTCCGAGGACATGCGCTTCACCGTTAAGGATGGCCGTCTTTACGTCATCGCGCTCGGTTGGCCCGCAGATAGCAAACTTAAGATCAAGACGTTCGCTCGCGGATCGAAAGAGCTTCCAAGCGAGATCAGCAAAGTCGAGATGCTCGGCGTCGGAGAGCCTTGTTCCTTCGAGCGGAACTCGAACGAACTGGTTGTGAAACTGCCGACACAGAAGCCGAACGACATCGCGTACGGATTTCGGATTGAGGTGTCTCGCCTTAATACGTCCAGTTAAGGCTTGAGACATTTGTTGATTTTTCTGGTCTCAGCACACTGGATTCATCCACCATATCAATCGCGACCATCTCTCGACAGGAGATGTGGCTTGACCCGAGACACTGGAGAACTTTGCTTTCCTACTTCACAACTCTGGAAGATTCTCTAACCACCAGCTCTGGCTCCAGTATGACGCGCTGGGGACGAATCGGCCCTTCTGCTTCAACGAGACGGAAGATCATCTTCGCGGTCCGAAGGCCCAGGGGCTCAATCCTCTGGTCTATTGTCGAAAGCGGGACGCGAAGCAGTTCATCGTAGTGATAGTTTCCGCAACCAATGACTGCGAGATCACGAGGTATCTTCAGGCCGGCGTCCAAAGCGGCCATCATGGCACCGGACGCGATCATGTCATTGAAGCAGAAGACCGCATCCGGACGCATCTTCAGGCTTAGCAGGTGCTTCATCGCCGTCTCCCCTCGCCTCCGGCCATCTACATCCACTGAGCCGAGCGGTGCGATCACATACCGAGGATCGATGGCAACCCCGTGGCGCTCGAGAGTATGTTGATATCCCTCGAAACGGCTCTTCCCTACCCTGTTCTCCGGACCTCGGATGTGGGCGATCTTCTTGCGACCGATGGCGATGAGATGTTCCGTTGCTAACTCACCAACCTTGTAGTCGTTCGATCCGAGGAAGTTAGAGCGAAAATCCAGAAAGTCGCGGTCGAGAAGAATCAGCGGCGGCCCATTCTCGCTGACCTTGCGCAACTTCTCCGAGGTCGACTGTGTTGTGGCTACCACCAGGGCATCCAGCCGGTGAGCGAGCATATGCTCGATCTCGGCATCTTCGAGGACAGCGTCACTCTCGGAGGAGGCTACGAGCAGGAAGAAGTCCTTCTTGCGCAGCGCACTTGAGAGCGATTTCGCGATCTCGGAGAAGAAGGGGTGAATTAGGTCCGGCACGATGAGACCAACGAGAGAACTGCGCCCGGTCACCAGGCTCCTAGCCATCAGATTCGGCCGGTAGTTAACTTCTTTGATCTTCGCCATCACTCGTTCGCGTGTTGCCTTCGCAATATCGGGATGGTTCTTAAGCGCCTTTGAGACCGTCACGATCGAGACGCCGAGACTTTGCGCAACATCTTTCATTCGGACAGCCATGGAGTGAATATACAAGATACGTTTTGGCCTCGATAGCGTTGCTCATTGTTGACAAACGCCGTTGCATCTTCTAGCTTTCAGGTCGAGATAACCTTTACCTAAACTGTGGTTCTACTTTTGAAACGCAGTTTGAAGACTTAGGCGAGCACGCTGTATGGAAAGTGAGTTAATGTTTCTAAGGAGATTGCCGCGGGCGTTACCGCTCTTCTTAGCTGCCGCCTTCTCACTGCGTGGGTTACCGCAGGACAAGGCTGCTACACCAGTGCGCGACGCCGACGCCGTCTGTAGCCAATGTCACCGTACGATATTCGAGACTTACCTCAAGACACCTATGGCCAACGCGAGCGGACTAGCCGGCGAACGACTTATCCCAGGATCGTTTCGGCACGCTCCATCCGGCGTCATTTACACAGTTAGCAACCAAGCGCACCCTACACTTGACTATACCCTTCCCACGGCGCCTCCTATCGAAATCGAAGAGCGGCTTCATTACTTCCTAGGCTCTGGTCACCTCGGCTTGACCTACCTCTATTCGAAGAACGGATACCTGCTGGAAAGTCCGATTGCCTACTACGCAAACCTCAAAGGCTACGCCATGAAGCCCGGCTTTCAGCGGTCGCGGGAACTCCCCGGAGCGCTCACGCTCAACCCAAGCTGTCTGCGCTGCCACATGAGCAGCGTGAACAAGCAGGTAGAAGGCACCGACAATCTCTATCGCGGACTACCCTTCGAGTACGTAGGCATAACCTGCGAGAGCTGCCACGGGGATAGCCGCGAACATGTTGCCTCTAGCGGACGCACCGCTGTCGTCAACCCCGTCAAGCTTTCGCCTGCAAAGAGAGATAGTATCTGCAGTGTTTGTCATCTCGAAGGCGATACAAGTGTCGAACGCCGCGACCGGTCCGTACTCGACTTCAAACCTGGCGCCGATCTCACCGACTTCATGTCCTACTTTGTCTATGTCGGCGAGAACACGACCCAGCGTGCCGTCAGCGAGATCGAGCAGTTCCAGTCCAGCAGGTGCAGGATCGCGAGCGGGCCCGGCATGTCGTGCATGACCTGTCACAATCCTCACGCTTCGCCAACGGCTGAAGAGCGCACCAACTTCTATCGCACCAAATGTCTCACTTGTCACACTCAGGACAAATATGTCGCCGAGCACTACGTCGTAACTCGCGACTGCACCAGCTGCCATATGCCAAAAACCGGAGCGCAGAACATCCCCCATGTATCATGGACCGATCACCGCATCCGACAGCATCCCGCCCAACCCGATCTGGAAGCCGTTCCGGCTCGAACCCCGGAGCTGGTTCCGATTCTAGCCAGCACGAGCAAATCGCGCGACCTCGCTCTGGCGTACTACAACCTCGTTGTGGTTAAAGGACTCACAACCGAAAGATCGCGTGCATGGCAGATGCTCATTGCGGCGGAAAAATCTGATCCCGAGGACCCTGCAGTGCTGCGCGCGCTCGGAATCATAGCCCAATTGAATCAGGATGACGCTCACGCCAAGACCTACTACCAGGATGTCTTGAAAAACGATCCCGAGAACCTGGCAGCCGCAACGAATCTAGGTACTCTCCTCGCCCGAGCGGGTAACCTCCAGGCAGCTGCAGATTCGTGGCAGCGAGCCTTCCGTCAAAACGCGGACATCCCCGCCCTCGGACAGAATCTCGCCAAGGCGCAGTGCATGCTTGGATCTAAAGAAGCCGCAGAAGACACGCTCAGAACTGTGCTCGTCTACAGCCCTGGAATGGGAGAGGCGCGCCATACTCTCACAGCGTTGGAGGACGGCAGTCGGCCGTGTGCTGCTCCCCAAGCGAAAGAAAACAGGTAGACCAAGACTGGGATTTGTCAGGTGAGTCTTGTCCAATCGTCAAAATAGATCGAGATAATAGATCGAAATCGCACATCAAAGAAGCAGAAAGAGCGAACAGTGTCCTTAGCAGATTCATCTCAGGCCCGGAACCTCAGAACACGATTCCCAATCCTTCTCGTTGCGAGATCCGTGTGCACCGGCAGTGCGGCTTCGCTCTGCTTCCTGATTGCATCTGTTGTCTTCGGGCAGATCTCACCTCCTCCTCACGTTGCCACACAACAACCGCCCGTCATCCCCGGCAAATTTGTCGATATCACCCAAAGCAGTGGTATTCATTTTCAAGGTGTCGCGTCCCATACCTCGACAAAGTATCTGCTTGAGACGATGGGCTCGGGAGTCGCCGTCTTTGACTATGATAACGACGGCCTCCTTGACATATTCTTCGTCAACGGAGCTCACCTTGACAGCCCAACAACAAAGGGCACCATTCCGCAGAAGTCCGGCCCCCACGATTGGAACCGCCTCTATCACCAGAAAAAGGACAGTACCTTCGAGGATGTCACCGAGCGCTCTGGGCTCAAAGGCGTCGGCTACGGCATGGGTGTCGCAGTGGGAGACTTCGACAATGACGGCTTTGAAGATCTCTACGTGACGGCTTATGGCGGCAATCGCCTCTATCACAACAACGGCAACGGCAGCTTCACCGACATCACCGAGAGCTCCGGAACCGCTGGCAGTGGCTGGTCGACCAGTGCGGCCTGGATCGATCTCGACAACGACGGCCTACTCGACCTCGTCGTCCTCCGCTACGTCAAATGGGACTTTGAAGACGTCTGGTGCGGCGAGCATCGCGACGGTTATCGCGCCTATTGCCATCCAGACATCTTCCCCGCGATCGCTCCCCTGGTCTACCACAATGACGGAAACGGCCACTTCACCGAGGTTTCTAAAAAAATCGGCCTCTCTGTCCCCGGCAAAGGTCTCGGGATCGCGCTCGCCGACTTTGACCGTGACGGCAAGATCGATATAGCCGTCGCGAACGATTCCATGCTGGAGTTCCTCTACCGCAACAACGGAGACGGCACCTTTGAGGAGATGGGGCTCAACGCCGAGATCGCAGTCGACGGCGATGGCCGCACCTACGCCGGTATGGGCATCGACTTTGAAGACTACGACAACGATGGTCTTCCCGATCTTGTCATCACCAATCTTGCCAACCAGAGATACGCCCTCTACAAAAACAACGGCGACGGCAGCTTCACTTACGACACCTACATGTCAGGCATTGGCCGCATCACTCTTCTCCACTCCGGCTGGAGCGTTCACTTTCTCGACTACGACAATGACGGGCTCAAGGATCTACTCATTGCCCAGGGACATGATCTCGACACTATCGAACTCACTTCACCTCAACTTCACTACAAAGAGCCGATGCTTCTTGCGCGCAACACTGGTCACGGCTTTGTCGACGTGTCCGAGGTCTCAGGAAGCGTCTTCGTTCAGCCTTGGGTCAGTCGCGGAATGGCGGTGGGCGATTTCGACAATGACGGCCGCATCGACGCAGTAGTCACGACAAACGGCGGAGCCGCCCACATCCTGCATAACGAAACGGCGACGCAGAATCATTGGCTCACGCTGCGCCTGGTCGGCCACCGCAGCAACCGGGATGCCATCGGCGCAGAGATAAAGCTGACAACATCCAAAGGATCTCAATATGTCACTGTCTCGACCGCGGGGGGCTATCTCTCCTCTAACGATAAACGCGCGCACTTTGGCCTCGGAACGGATATAGTCGCAAAGGAGATTGAGATTCGGTGGCCTAGTGGTGTCGTCCAGAAGTTAGGTGAGGTAAAGTCCGACCGAATTCTTCAGGTGGACGAACCTCTTCAATCGACCGCGGAGACCAGTCCAGCAGAGTCCTCCAGGCGCTGATCTTCGAGGAGCGTTCGTCAGTTCGGAACCTTCGAGGACATCAGCTATGCCTCCGGTTATGCCCACCCCACCAAGACAAATCCGATTCAGTCGCCGCCAGCGCATCAAACCAACCCACCTATCCCTATTGCGCCGTAGTGGAATGAGAACCATATAGCTCTGCACTCTTTTGCAGTTCGATTTTGCTCTTTTCCACCTCGCCGCTCTGCTTGTAGGCGCGCCCCAGCACAAAGTGGAACCGCGGATTCTTCGGTTCCAGCGCGACCGCTTTCTCCATCGCCGCTTCCGCCTCCGTCAGCCTGTTGAGAGCCAGCAAAGCCTGGCCAAGCGCCTCTTGACACTGCGCACACGACGGACCAATCGCGGCTGCCCGCGCTAGTTTTTCAGCAGCCTCCTGCGGCTGATTTCGATCCAGTAGCAACAGCCCAAGATTTAGTAGCGGTTGTTCGCTCTGTAACGCCGAGCCCTGCTGTAGCGCTTCGGCCTTACGATACGCCTCCATCGCCTTCTCCAGATGATTTTGAGACGCAAGTGTAAGCCCCAGATTGTTCTCCGCCTTTACGCTGCGGCTATCCAAGGTAAGCACCCTCCGGAAGGACGTCTCAGCTCCGCCGTAATCTCCTTTGCTGTACTGCGCGCGTCCCAGGCTGTACCAGGTATCCGCATCGCCCGGAGAGAGATCCGTCGCCTGCTTCAGCCATCGAATTGCATCGGCGTAATCCTGTAGCAGAACGTAGTCCAGCCCAACCAGGCGCAACTCTTCGCCCGTAGGTCGGCGTTCTGCAGCAGCCTGAGTGAAAACTCTTAGCGACTCCTTCGGCTGATCTCTACGCATCAGCACCTCGCCCAGCAGATAAAGTGCATCGGCGGAAGCAGGCTCGCGCTGCAAAAATGTTCGCAGGACTTGCTCTGCAGCAGCGAATTCAGATCGTTTTATTTGATCCCGTGCTTGCTGCAATGAATTCTCCGCTCTTGCCTCCTTGCCGCTGGTTTGATCGTAACGATCTCCATACAACACCCAAGAACCTGAAAATCCATTCAACTCAAGCAAGCCTATCCGTACTGGGAGCGTTTGCCCCACCGCCGAAATCGCCAGTTGCAGAAAAGCGAGGAATCCAATCCATCCCAAATAGGTCTCCCTTCTGTCCACGACGATCTTCAAAAGGGCGAGTTTGCGCTTCCTTTTAGCTGACGACGTTTGCGAGTAAAGATTTTCTGAAAAGACCTGAAAGCGAATGAACGTGCGCCGAAATATTTCATGCGGTTTCATCCCGAACATTATAGATACGGTCGCTTAGCCACAATGCCCAACCGTGCAGGCTGAACCTCGAATTGCACCTAAACCTAATCAATCCACCTAAAGAATGACAAAAAAATAAATTCTTTTATTGACATCTCCGATTTGGACCTAATAGGATGACCGCGTTTGAAAAAGAACTAGTAAGCGTTTACTGAAACGTAGTATTTCCATCCGAATTCGGTAAGTGTCGCGCTATAGGACAGACAGGCCGACTAGGTTCCATGACATGACGTATAGGTCCGCAAGGGACTGCCAATTTTGGAGGTTTACAAGAAATGCGAACGACAATGAAACTTAAAGCTCTCCTCGGTCTGCTGAGCGTTTCTCTTCTGCTCATCGCCGGTTACGCGCGAGCACAGTCCAACCAGGGCGCGATCTCAGGGCTTGTCACAGACGCCAGTGGTGCAACCGTTTCCGGAGCCACCATCGTGGCGCGCAACCTTGCCACCGGGCAGTCGGCCACTACTGTCAGTAGCTCGGCCGGGGACTACCACTTCCCCTCCCTCCAAATCGGCGGCTACGACGTCACGATTACAGCTCGCGGCTTCCGCAAGCTCGAGAAGACCAACGTTACCGTTCAAATCCAGTCCACGACCACACTCGACGTCGTGTTGTCTGTCGGTTTGGAGACCGAAACAGTGACGGTCAACGCTGACGCGCCCCAGGTCCAAACCGAAAGCGCCGACGTCGGAACGGTAGTCTCTCCCAAGCAGGTTTTAGATCTGCCACTATCCACCAATGGCTCCGCAATCCGCAACTCGCAGGATTTCGTCTTCCTCACTCCCGCCACCTACGGCACAGGAACGAGTGGAGGCACCTTCGAGGGCGGCGTCTCAGGCGGCCAAGCGTTCGGCAGCGAAATCCTCTTCGATGGCGCTAGCCTACAAGTCGAGAGCTTCGGGGACGGATTTGCCAACGAGATCCTTCCCTCCGTCGAAGCCACGGGCGAGTTCAAGGTCCTCATCGGCGGTATCCCGGCGCAGTATGGCAGAACCACAGGCGGTATTCAGAGCTACGCCTCAAAGTCCGGCACCAACGACTATCATGGCACTGCCTTCGAGATTTATCGGAACACCGCGCTTGACGCCAACACATGGTTCAACAATCTGAATAAGGGTCAGAACGGCTCCAACTCCAGCAACGGTACACCGCCCGACAACAAAAACAACTACGGCGTCGCGCTTGGCGGCCCAGTTCGCATTCCGCATCTCTACAATGGAACCGATAAGACTTTCTTTTTCTTCGCGTGGGAACAGTTCCGTCAAACTCAAGGCTATTCGAACCTCATAACTCTCCCCACCCCGGCGAACCTCAAGGGCGACTTCTCCGGCAATCTCGGCGCCCCCGTACTCGACGCGAACAACAACCAAATCATCAATCCCTGCGACGGAACTCCCATCCTCGCCGGACAGGTCTTCAACCCGGCCACTACCCGGACCGTTAATGGCCAGCAGTGCCGCACCGCCTATCCCAACAACATCATCACCTCTCCGCTGAGCCCAGTCGCCAGCGCCATCACAGCCTACATTCCGCAGGCCTCAAGCGCCCTTACTAATAACTTCGTCTTCGCCGGAACCTATCCCATCATTAGCACTGCCGAATCTATTCGCTTCGATCAGGCTTTCGGACAGAACAACAAAGTGTTCGTCTCCTACAACGTGCGCGATAACGTCCGGAACAACAACAATCTTCCCCAGTTCCAACTACCAGTTACTTCGTTTCTCACCTCTCAGGATCTTCCCACTCACCTGGTCCGCGTCGGATACGATCACATCTTCTCGCCAACCGTACTGAACCACGCCTTGATCGCATTCACCCGCGTACTCAACAAGGAAGGTTTCATCACGCCATCGCAGGGCAAAGACTACTCTCAGCTCGTCGGACTTCCAGGCGGCACCGGGAACTACTTTCCCGGCATAATTCTCAATGGCGTGTCCGGCAATGAGAGCAGTCGGGTAAATCTCGGCGATTATGTCGATCCAAACAACAACGGATTCAATTCAAAGATCTCCGACAACTCGTATTACGTCAGCGATGCCATCTCCCTGACCAAAGGCAAGCATAACCTCACTATCGGTGGGGAGTACCGTTATGCGGTCTCCATCTCCAGCTTCGTTAGCGTGGATAGCGGCAGCTTTGTCTTCAGCCGCGCACAGACCGCCGGAACCGCTACAACCACCGCCAACAGCGGAGACGGTTTCGCCAGCTTCCTCCTAGGGCAGGTCGCTCAGGCCACCGTCAAGCAGAACTTCGTCACCATCCGAAACGTAGGCCAGTACAGCGCCGCCTACGTTCAGGATGAGTTCAAAATGAATAAGGACCTCAACCTATCTCTTGGACTTCGCTACGATGTGGACCTTCCCTTCAAAGAGCTACACAACTTCGGCTCCCAGTTCAATCCCGACATCGTCAACACCGGAGCCGCCGGCACCAACACCCCCGGGGCACTGGAGTTCGCCGGCAGCGGTGCCGGTAAAGATGGCTTCAGCTCCCGCTACTCCAACGTCTACTACAAGAACATCGAGCCACGCGTAGGCATCACTTGGTCTCCAAGCTCCCTCGATCACAAGACCGTATTCTCCGCTGCTTACAGCGGCCTCAATGCTCCCATCCTCCAATGGCAACAGATTTACGGCGGAGTGCCTGCTGGCTACTCCTCCATCAGCCAGGTAAACAATAACGCTAACCCTTTCACCGCTGGCGAACTGCTCGATCCCGGTTCGCTCAACAGCCCCGGAATCGCCAATCCAGGAGCCTTCGGAGTTCCTCCAATCCCTTCCACTCCAAGCTTCGACCGCAGCCAGCTCAACGGCCAGAACGTCAACTACACCCGCCGCGACTTCGGCAAGCCCGGCTACGATCAGACCTATACCGCCACCGTTCAGCAGCAGTTTGCGACCGACCTAATCCTTACCCTCGGCTATCTCGGCGAGCGCGGCGTTCATCTCGGCTCCAACCTGCTCTACCTCAACAATCTTCCGCAACAGAACTTCGGCCTCGGCTCTCAGCTTACCGACTCCTTCACCGGCTCCGGAACTCCAGTCGACGGAGTCGCCGCCCCCTATGCAGGCTTTCAGGGAACCGTCGCGCAAGCTCTCAGACCCTTCCCTCAATATCACTTGGTAAACACCGGCGCCTACGGCGAAAACCACGGCCAGCTTTCCTACAACGCGCTAACTGCTAAGCTGGAACGCCGCTATCACAATGGGCTTAATCTCCTCGCCTCCTACACCTGGTCCAAGATTCTCACGGACACTGGCAACATCATCGGTGGCAGCCTCGGGGGCTCCTACACCGCGAGCATTCAGAACCCACTCAATCTAAAAGCAGAAAAGGCTATCTCGCCGCAGGATACGCCCCAGATCTTCGTCATTAGCTACATCTACGACCTGCCCTTCGGCAAGGGCAAGAGCTTCCTGAGCCGCGGCGGCGTAGTCAACTACCTTGTCGGCGGATGGTCAGTCAGCGGCATCCAAAGATACCAAAGTGGCCAGCCACTCGGCTTCGGCTGCGCAACCGGGGTCCCCGGATACGACAACTGCATCCGCTACAACTTCGTGCCCGGCCAGAATCTGCGTTCAACCGCCAGAAGGAATGGATCGTTCAACCCCGCACTTGCAGGATCGAACCTCTGGTACAACCCTGCCGGCGTAAGCGATCCCAACGCCAATGTCACTAGAACTACCTCCTATTCTTTCGGCGACAAACCCGCCTATGAGTCCGACGATCGCTCATTCGGCTATCTCGAAGAAGACTTCGGCTTGATCAAGCGGACTCACATCACCGAACGCGTATCCTTCCAGTTTCGTGCCGAAGCCTTCAACGCCTTCAACCGCCACGTCTTCGGCAATCCCGACAACAACCCGCACGATGCTGGCTTCGGAACGGTCGGCAGCACTGCCAACAGCCCGCGTTCGCTTCAACTCACCTTCCGCGCGGAGTTCTAACTGTCGAAAGAAGATAGCTTGGGAGCAGAGAAATATTCTGTTCCCAGGCTCTGATCAGGTCCAGCTACGTGCACATCATCAAGCTGTGCCCGGAAATTGCTTGCAGTGAAATGGGCTTAGCCCTAAAGATAAGCTGGTCGTTCAAGGCGTCATTTATTCGGAGCCGCTTTCGAATCTTGGGCCGTACAACGCCTCACAGTCAGGATTGCCCGGCGATCATCCGACAACTGAAAGCAACTCCGCGAGACTAAGCATCGAGTTCGACTCTGTGCCCCTAGGCAGTGATGGAGCAATCACGAGGGCCTCGCCGTGGTCCTCAAACCAAACCAAAAACGAAGACTGTTCAGATCCCGGGAGTCGCTGCTGGTTGATCCAATGATAGTAGGCGCCCATATCCGCATCAATCAAGGAGCCCCTGAGATCGAGTTCGGGATTGCTCTCGCTACCGGACATCAGCTCATTCATTGGTCTCTGCCGTTGCCGGGGGGCAAAACGCACAAATAAGGTGAGGGGTTGCGCCCTTCGCAAAGCTTCGCGCGCCGTCCACTGGACAAAGGTCGTACTGAATATCTGGGTACCAGAACCCTCTGTGAGCAGCTTCACCTGAAAGCGCTGCAACACCTCTTCTCCTCCTTTGTCGAGACCGAGGTCCATTGGAGATAGACGCGCCATGTGTGTGCGCAGTTCCTCAGGGCCCATTCCCGGTCTTCCAATCTCCATTTGAATATTTTTTAGCAATGCGGCGCGTACGGGTTCAAGCTCCTGAAAGAACACGCAAGTGAGCAATGGGCTGTGTTTCGCTGCCTGCCCTCCATCGACATACCAATGTCCATAAGGAACCGGATATGCCTTTGCCCTGGCTTCAACCGCGGCCAGCAGAAGTTTAACTCCGTTCTCCGGCTTGACTTGCCTAAAATAAGTTCCGTGCTCGCGCAGATTACGGAACAGAGGCTCGTCGTAAGACACAACGCCTTGCCCGATAACCGCAACTCCAAGTCTGCGCATGGCATTTGGTTGGGGCGCCGCCGTTCCTATGCGCGTACGGTTGCCGTAAGCGATCGCTGCGTCCCTGAACGCATCCAGTTGATGAGTTGTCCAAAGGTATGCCGATAACTGTTCGACAAACTGGGCTGGCTGGTTGATCCAATCAAGGCTCTCAAGTTTCCCGGATAGAGAAAGTTGCCAGAATGCCTGAAAGCATTCATGGACCTGCGCGGGCGTTAGAGAACTAAGAGCAGCAAGTTCCCGATCGATTGCCGCATGCTCTGCGGGAAACTTGTAATCGTATTCAATGACCTCCCGTAGTAAGCTTGGCACGAAGCTCAGCGGCAGTTGCTTCAGTGATTCCAGGTGAGCCACGACGAGCTTTCTTGCCTCGGGCGGATACCCAAAAAACTGTTCGGCTTTGAGGTCCCTTGGCAGCATACCCTATAACAACTCGTGGATCGGCGCGCCTTGTGACAGCTTCGGCGAGAATCCCATCATTGCGCCGAGAGTGGGGACAAGATCGATCGATTGCAGCGGACGATCGTACACCATTCCCTGTCGAACGCCTGTGCCCAGAGCCATCATCCACGTCGTGCGTGACGCTGCGTCACCCGTGCGATGGTGCTGAAATCCATTCCCGCCGGCATCCTCGTCGGCATCGCGTCCAAAATCCGGCAGGATAAACATCGTCGTATTACCCGCATACTCGGGTTCGGCTTGAACCGCTTTCCAAAGCTCCGCACAAAGACGGTCTGTGCGCCGAATTGCTTCAATATAGAGCGAGTAAGCGCCGGTGTGAGCGACATCGATATCGTGCATCGTAATCCAAAGCAAACTTGGAGATTCCTGCTGCATCAGACGCTTTGCAATATATACGGAAAGCTCATCCGGGCTCGAGACAGTTCGTGCGTGCACCATGAAATCATCTACCGAGAGCTTCAATATTCTTTCCATTTGCTGCAGTTCGAATTCGCCGCCTCCAATTTGCGGTGCATATAGCGGTGTCTCATAATTGTCACGAAGCAAATGGTTGAAATCCGCACCCGCGCCGGATGTTGCCGCACTCAGTAGATGCTTCGGTAAAATAACTTTCGCTCCCAGGCCGGGACCATAGGAACGATAGTTGCTTTCGCCAATTCGGTTAAACCCGTTGCTGGGCGCGACCACCCATGCACTCGACGACGGGCGATTCAGGTCCTTGCGAAAATACTCAAACACCGTAGGATGTTCAGGCGGAACCGCCGAAAAATTATTGAGCGTTTCGTAAACGCCGGTCGCCAGACTTGCGGTCGCCACATAGTGGCCCAATATCCCCTGATTTGTCACATGCGTGAAAAAACTGGACTGCGGAGCCAGTTCGTGGAGCATGTGTGGGATATTCTCCTGCCCTTCCGGAGCGAATGTCTCTTGATCCCGAGCACCTCCACCAAACGTAATGACAATGATCTTCCGCTTCTTTGCCGCAGCCTCTCCATACACAAAGGGGCTGCTTCCCATCAGCGCACTTCCCAGCGCCAATCCAGCCGTACTGCGCAGGAAGTCGCGCCTGCTGCGACTAAGACGCTGTGCAGTTCGAGATCGGACAAGAGTCGCCTCGCTGGATGACGATGATGCCCTCAACTCAAATCCACCTTATGTCCTCCTAACTTCGATCATGCGCAACTTCTTCTCTCTTGTTCGACATCGATCGCTGACGCCGGCATTCAAGGCTTGGTTCCCGAGCCGGACTTCGCCGAATACACAAACTGCTGGACCTCGGCCCTTTCCTTATCAACCGCGGCCATGTGTTGGGCCTCCAGTTTTTGATAGAGCGCGAACTCCTCCCGTGCTTGGTCTTTGTGTCCGGCGCGAACATAATACTGGCCGAGACGGTAATGAGCATCTGGAAGACTAGGATTCAATTCTAGCGCCCGCCGATACTCAGGAAGCGACTTTGACAACTCATGCTGATCTGCGTACAGAATGCCCAATTGCAAATGCGCGTCGGCGAGTGTTCCATCTAACGCAATCGCCTTTTGCAGCAAAGACTCCACCGCCCGAAAATCCACACTGGCTTCTTCCAGCCGTTTCCCCTTCCATAAACTAACAGCGTAATAATACTGCGCCAGCGCGTTGCGTGGCTGCAGTTCCGAATATCGCCGAAATCTTTCGATTACATCATCCGCCTGATTGGGAGAGCTAAGGTACGACTTGGATAAAAAGAGATAACATCGGGCATCGGCAGGGTCAAGATCCGCTGCTGTAAGCAAAGCTTCGATCGATTCCGCATACCTGCCCTGTGAATATAGGGCCATCCCTAACCCGATGAGTAGACGTGGGGAATTCGGATAATGCCGGCTAGCTTGGTGGAAGACGTCGATGGCTGGCTCATACGTCCTGTGGAGAAGAAGCTCGCTTCCCCAGGCAAACAGATTGTCCTCGCTCGGATCCATTTGAGCGGCAACTTCGAACTCGTTCGCCGCTTCCACATATCTTCCATCCTTCTCCTCGATCTGACCCAGAAGGTTGTGCAGTTCGCCGGTATTCTTTTGTTGCATAATGCTCCGAATTAGCTGCCGCGCATCGCCTAATCTACCAGTGAGAACGTAGGTAAGAGCCAAGTCGTAGCCGTTATTGTACGAGGAAGGATTAATTCGCTGTGCCCGCTCAAGCAGAGGGAGAGCATCCGCAATCCTATTGGATTGAAGATAGAAGTCAGCTAAGTTGTGGTTAGCGTCAAACTCCTGAGGCTCGAGATCGAGTGCCTTACGAAACTGTGATTCAGCTAGTACGAGCTTCCCTGAATTAAAAAGGCCCGTCGCCAGATTTGTTCTCGCAGTCGCCGAATCCGGTCGCAATTGTACTGCTATCTCCAACTGCTCTACAGCTTTCTCGTCCCGCGACTGTGCAGCATAGGTCAGGCCCAGAAGCTCGTGGACTTCAAAGTTCTTCGGCACACTCGGTAAGAGACGCTCCAGTTGGGCACCGGCCTCCGTGAACTTTCCAGCATGGTATTGGGCTACTGCCAACTGAAACTGGCGATCCAGCTCCTGGCTCCGACTGTCCTGGGTCGCCGAGCTATTCACCGCAAATACCGAGCAAACCAGAAGCGAGCCACCAAGAACTACGAGCCGCAACCGGGGCCTATTGCTCACAGTCCACCTCTGGAATCGCCGCACAAGTACAACGATACGCGCAATTGAGCACCCTGGAAAACAAATACGGGAAAGGAGCCGCTGGAGGCGCCTTTCCCGCGTATTTCAACTCAGATTAATAGTATAGCTTCAGAGCAAATTGAATCTGTCGCGGATCGTATGGTGCATCGCGGGTCGATCCGATTTCGCCAAAGCGGGAATCGGTGAAATTGCCCGAGTTTCCGATCGCCGTTACGCCGTTACCTCCGAAGTTAGGCGCATTGAAGTTCGGATGATTCAAGATGTTGAAGAACTCGGCCCGGAACTGCATCGAGAAGCGCTCGCTAAGCTGGAAGGCCTTGAACGTTGAGAAATCGAACCGATGGAATCCCGGACCAGTGGTAGTTGAGGGCCCGGCTCCCAGAATTGCACTTCCGGTTAGAGGGAAGCATCCGGCGGGTGCAGCTGTGCCCAGCGGGCAGGGCTGCTGGAAGGCGTTCGGGTTTCCAAACCAGCTGAGTTTTCCGTTCGAGTCCTTATGCAGGCCAAGCTTCTGACTCTGCCCGGGGACTTGCACGTCATTGCAATACGTTCCGGAGGTTGTTGCGGTCGGACAAGTGAGAGTGATCGGTTGACCGCCCTGGAGGGTTACGATCCAGTTCAGACTCCACCCTCCGATAGCAGCATTCGCGAGTTTGCCAGCGTCGGCCATGAACTTCTTATCCTTGCCGAACGGTAGTTGATAGCCACCGCTCAAATGAACCACATTTCGGATGTCAAAGTCGGCCAGCCCGTAGTCAAATCTCGGACCAAGCCCCGGGACATACGCGGCCCGAAATCCACTCGAATTTCCCGTACTGCCTCCGTTGAGAAGGTCGGCGGCATCCGAAAGCGTCTTCGAATAGGTGTAGGTGACAAGATAATTCAACCCACTAGAAAACTGTTGTTCAAGTTTGGTTTGCAGGCCGCTGTAGTTACTGATTCCAAGAGTTTGCTGGTAGCTCCCATTCTGACCAAAATCTGGAAACGGCAGGTAAGGAAGCACACTGGTGTTGGCAGGTATCAATTGGGAGACGTTATTGTTGCCGATACCAACCTGCAGGTTATTGACGTTCGTAAATACGTAAGCAACCTGCGCGGACATAGAGGGAGTAATCGCGTATTGGAGAGTGAAGTTGGAGCTGAGAGTAACCGGTGTTATGAATTTGAACTGAAGCCCCTGAAGACCCAGGCCTTTAGCATTCACCGCAAGAGGCGTAAAGGAACTGCAGGACAACCCGGTACCAATCGGTGCGCTTCCGCCCGGACCTGCGGTCGCGCAGCTGCCGTAGGGGTTAGAACCGCTACCGAAGGCTGCGGAGTCTGTGGTTCCCTTGTAGTCGAAGTTGTAGACGAAGGGATAGTTCTCACCGATGTTGGGTCCGTATCCCTGACTCTCAAAGGCGTTGTAGAAGAGTCCAACGCCGCCACGCATTACAAACTTCGGAGTAACTTGATAGGCGAAGCCTGCGCGCGGCGCAAAGTTATTCTTTTGATTCTGGGTGAGTCCCTTCCCGTATCTGTTGGTTTCCTCGAGCGTAATTCCGTCTTTTGCTAACAGATCGAGGAAGCCGTTGCCGTTAAGAGAGGGATTATTGGAGGTGGAAGACAGAGACCTATCGGCCTTCCCTGACGCCGGAATTAGATAGGTCGGCACTCCGTTTGGAGGACCGCTTTGAACAAAGTTGCTCTGGGCGCCATTTGATTCGGAGATTGGACTGAAGTAATCCCAGCGCAGGCCGAGATTAAGCGTCAACTTCGGAGTGACCTTCCAGTCATCCTGGAAGTATACGGCGAGGTACTTCCTGGTGTCGTAGGTTTTGCTGATGTTGGAAGCGTGTATCTCGTTCGCCCCTCCCACAAAACCGACTCCTTGCACGTTTGGATACATCGTATCTGGATAGGTTGCTTTCTGTGGTGTCACTAGGAATTGTGCAATACCGTTCTGGTCGCCAGATTGGCCCGGGATACCTACGTAGTTGCCACTATTGAAGTCGAACTCACCTCGGGAGTACGCGGGTTGTAACGTATTGAAGTGGACATTCTGGAACTCGACGCCCATTTTAAAGCTGTGCTTTCCATAGATCTTGGTGAAGTCATCCGTGATCTGAAGGGTCTGGCTGACCTCGTCAGAAGGCAGGAAGTCATTGCTGCCCAGCGTTTGTAGGCCGCCGATGACGATTGCCGGAAGGCCTCCGTTTTCAGACGACTGCGGAATGCCTTGGATCCCATATTTTGCTGGGAGGCCCGTAGTGCTACCCTCTGGGCCAAATCGAGTGGTGTGCAGGTGGTTGAAGCCAACACGCCCTACGTTGACGATGTCGGGAGTAAACACGTGGGTCCAGGCGGCAACAGCCTGATCGGATTTCGCCGTCTGGAGGCCCTGCTGGAAGCTGCCGCCGTCGGCAATACCCCCAAAAGGCCCCGGAATAAATTGTGGGTCATCCACGTAGCTGAAGCGAACGAATATCTGCTCTTTTTGCGTGGGATTGTAGTCACCGCGCACGTCAAAGGCGTTGCGATGCTCATACAGTTTTGGACTTGTTACAAAGTTCGAGGCGATGCCCGAGCCGGTTGGCGATGGATATAGATTAAGCAGGCCGATTGCATTCTGATCCAGGCGCGAGCCAGGGATTTGGTTCAGGTTGCAGGTTGCTGGTGAAAAAGACTGGGTATTTGGCCCGCAAGAGCCGAACGGATCGCGAACGTAGCCACTTTTGTTCACTGGGAAACCTGAGACAGGGTCAACCGTACCTGCCGTAACCGGACGCGTTGTTGCCGGGTCCAGGATCGTGCCAAATGGTATCTGTCTGCCTACATTGTCTGTACGCAGCTTCGTCGGATCAGTGATCAGTTCAGAGAGATTTGTGTAGCCGCTGCTTCTCTCCAGATTTGTCGGCACGGCGACACCAGACTGAGTATTACCCTGGACGCGCCGAAAGCCCTCATAGTCGCCAAAGAAGAAGAGCTTGTTCTTGATGATTGGCCCACCGATGGTTGCTCCGAACTGGTTAAAGCGCAACGCTCCTTTTTTTGTTTCGAAATAGTCTGCCGCGTCCAGCTTGTCATTGCGGAAGAACTCCCAGACCGCTCCATGGAGGCTGTTCGTGCCGGACTTGATCGTGGCGTTCAGAACGGCGCCGGCCGAACGACCAAGCTCAGCGCTGAAGCCTGCCGTCTGTACTTTGAACTCCGCGATCGCGTCCAACGGAGGAAGAATGACAAAGTTCGTTCCGTTCAGAAAGTCGACTGCGTTGGAGTTGTTGTCGATACCATCGAGCAGGTAGTTGTTCTGCGCCGGCCGCAGACCGTTCGCGGTAAAGGCTCCGGAGGCCGCGTTTCCGCGTGTGTCCGCCTGCGACGAATTCACGCCGGCACCAAGCTGAGCAAGAAAGGTGAAGTTGCGCCCATTCAAAGGCAGGCTATTTACCGTGCGCTCGGACACAACTTGTCCAACCGACGATTCGTCTGTTTGCAACTGCGGTGGCGCGGTAGTAACCTCCACCGTCGTGGTCGCTGCGCCTAGCTTCAATTCAATGTTTACCTGCAAGTTCTGCCCGACAGACACCGTAAGATTTTTCTGAGAGGTTGTAGAAAACCCCGGGCTCGTGACCGTAACCGTATAGTTACCGATCCTTACCGGCGAGAATATGTATACACCGGCTCCGTTCGTAACGGTCTCCAGAGACAACCCTTGGTCGATATTCAAAAGAGTCACGTGAGCATTCGGAACAATCGCACCTGCGGCGTCTACGACCGTGCCGTTGATTGCTCCTTCGTCGACCTGCCCAAAGACGCATTGGGTCTGAGCCAGGAGAAGGCACAAACATGAAAGGGTTATAAAGCCGAAACGTCTACACCAGCTCATAGCATTGCGATCAAAAGCCATCCGAATTACCTCAGTTTTTTCGTTCCATGGTCATTGCGCTTCGCCGAACCCGAAAGGCTAATTGAATAGACACGTAAACCTTTTCCGGATAAAAGTAAGCGTTTACATTTGTCAACGTGAGGAATTTAGTACAACCGGATAACTATTGTCAACCAAAAGGTTGAGACTGCCGTCTGCAGATAGATGGGCTTCTTCCCCCGGTGGGTTGTGTGTTTCCGGGGCACGATCCCAGCTGCGTCTCGCCCGGTGCTAACATTGCCATCTACACGGACCTACCCTAAATGTCGCATCGCAAAAGCGGAAGTCACTTTCTTTCACGGCGAAAACTCCTCAAGAGCTTAGGCTTAACACCTGTCCTGTTTCGTCCAGTTGCCTTCCATGCATCTTCATTCCTGCTCGCCCCCTTGGAGACCCTCCCAAGTCAAGCTTCAAACTTCTCCTACGCCGACATAAGGCTCAGACCCCACTACCCCCAAAAATCTCCATTGGAAGATGTTCTCCGTCTGGTTCCTCCGGGTTCAGATGATTACATCACCGAGAAATACGCCTTTGAAATCGGGTCACAACTGAATCATTGGAGCCGAGCCCTCGAGGCATCAGCCAATGATCTTTCAGCCTTAGCCAGCTCCTTGGATTCTTCCGTGGAAGCCTCGCCACTGGCTCTCACCAAAGAGATCAGGCTAGGCTCCGGGGATGCGATGCATGTCGTGAAGCGACAGTTTTCGTCCCAGGTTGTCCCTGGACGTGAGCGATTTCTCAAGGAGGTTCAAAGATGGCTAGGGCAGCTCTCGTGCGTGGAAACCGCAGAGTTCGAAATCACTGATATCAAGGAAGTCTCGAGCGCTCCCCTTACGGTTCGCCTGAATGTTCGATATGACATCGTCGCCAATCGAAAGGATCGACACCGCGAGGAGCGAGTTGGATTGTGGCGCACCGAGTGGTCCTACGACGAATCGCGGAACGCATTGGAAACTTGGAAAGCACAAAGATGGGAGGCTACGGAAGAGATCTTGAGCGTCACTGACGGGCCCGTCTTCATTGACGTCACCCATGAATCTCTCGGTGGAACGGAATCGTATACAAAGCAAATGCTTCGCGGGTCCGACTATTGGCGTACGGTCTTGGATGGCGCATGCGGCATCGACGTTTACGGCAACAACGGCATAGCCGCGGGGGATTTCGATAACGATGGATTCGACGATCTTTATGTCTGTCAGCCGGCAGGTCTGCCGAACCGCCTGTACCGCAATCGGGGTGACGGCACCTTCGAAGACGTAACGGAAAGATCCGGCGTCGGAGTGCTGGACAATACCGCATGCGCTCTGTTCGCCGACTTTAGGAATAACGGGTTTCAGGACCTTCTGGTGGTTTGCGGGAGCGGCCCCCTGCTATTCCTAAATAAAGGGGACGGAACGTTTGCGATCAAGCGCGACGCCTTCCAATTTACGAGTCTTCCTCAGGGATCGTTCACACATGCTGCGATTGCCGACTACGATCGCGACGGACTTCTCGACATCTACTTTTGCCTGTACAGCTATTACCTGGGCCTCGATCAGTATCACTATCCAGTGCCCTACTTCGACGCCCGGAATGGCCCAGCCAATTGCCTGCTGCACAATCAGGGGAACGGTACCTTTGTCGAGAATACCGAAGCCGCAGGACTGAATGTTGATAACAACCGATACAGTTTCGCGTGCGCCTGGGGCGAATCCACCTCTAATAGCTTTCCCGATTTATACGTGGCCAATGACTTCGGGCGCAATAACTTGTATCGGAACAACGGAGACGGAACGTTCACCGCAGTCTCGAGCTCGGCCAACGTTGAGGACGTGGGAGCAGGGATGAGTGCCTGCTGGTCCGATTTTGATAACGACGGAAATCAAGATATCTATGTCGCCAATATGTGGTCGGCGGCGGGCCAAAGGGTTTCAACGCAAATGCACTTTCAGGAAAAGGCTTCGGAAGAAATCCGCGCACTCTACCAGCGGCACGCGCGGGGAAATGCGCTCTACAGAAATCAAGGGAATGGGCAGTTTCAAAACATCAGCCAGCGAGCCGGAGTAGAGATGGGCCGATGGGCCTGGTGCTCAGATCTGTGGGACTTCGATCATGACGGCTACCCTGACCTCTATGTCGCCAATGGGTACATCTCCGCCTCTGAGCGTCAATCAGAGCGAAGCGATCTCAGCAGTTTTTTCTGGCGGCAAGTGGTTGCGAAGTCTCCCGAAGACGCTGTCCCCGCTTTGGCCTACGAGCGTGGTTGGAACGCTCTTAACGAATTGATTCGATCGGACACCTCATGGAGCGGCCATGAAAGAAATGTAGCCTTCAGGAACAACCGCGATGGCACATTTTCTGAGGTTTCGGGTGCGCTCGGTTTGGACTTCCCAGAGGACGGCCGCTCTTTCGTCCTCGCCGATCTCGACCACGACGGACGTTTGGAGCTCATCCTCAAAAACCGCAACGCCCCCCAGCTACGGATCCTTCATAATGTGATGAAAGATATCGGCGCCTCGATTGCATTCCGTTTACGAGGCACCAAAAGCAATCGCGATGCGATCGGAACTGCGATTACGGTCAAAGCTGGAACCCTCAGTCAGACAAAGTATCTGCAAGCAGGCTCCGGGTTTCTGGCTCAGCATTCCAAAGAGGTGTTCTTTGGGGTTGGGAAGTCGGAGGGACCGACCAGCGTCACGATCTGTTGGCCGAGTGGGCTTTCTCAAAAATTCGAGAATTTACCAGTAAACCACCGGATCGAAATCGAAGAGGGTGCCCCCGCATTTATAGCCAAACCCTTCGCCGCCCCCAACCCTTCCTTGGCACAAGCAGGCGCCCCGCCGACGTTAGAGCCTCTACCATCACAGGTTGATACGTGGCTCATTGAACCCATAATGGCGCCAGAGTTTTCCCTACCTGATCTCACGGGCAGCATGCGAAGTCTCCAAGCTCTACGCGGTAACTTTGTGCTTCTCAACTTCTGGGCAACAACAGCGCCGCTCTGTCCCGACCAGCTGAGACTTCTTAATCATCACTGGTCAGCCTTCACCGCAAGCCAACTGAAGATCCTCGCAATGGGCGTCGACGAACTGTACGATCTCGATAAAGCTCGGTCATTCGCGGCGCAAGAGAAATTTTCCTTTCCGCTTGTCTTCGCAACCGTAGAGATAGCGGGAATTTATAACATCATCTATCGCTACTTGTTCGATCGTCGCAGAGACCTAGCGATTCCAACCTCCTTCCTGCTGGACAGAGACGGCATGATCGTCAAGGTTTATCAGGGACTGCTTAGCGCCGAGCGTCTCCTCGAGGATGTAAGGTCTGTTCCAACCACGGCAGCGGGTCGCATGCAAAAGGCGATGCCTCTAGGCGGAGTGCTCTACCAAGGCGGATTTCAACGCAATGACTTTACTTACGGGGTAGCGCTCTTTCAGCATGGTTATCTCGAACAGGCCGCTGAGTCATTCAAGCAGGTCATCGCCGCAAAACCGGATGATCCGGAAGGCTATTACAACCTGGGGACACTCAGCCTGCGAAGAAATGACTTCAAGCAGGCACGCCAATACCTTCAACAAACGCTGAAGCTGCGTCCAAACTATCCCGAGGCGTGGAACAATCTTGGAATGATGGCTGCCCAGGAAGGCCATCCTGACGAAGCCATCCAGAACTTTCAACAGTCATTACTCCTCAGACCAACCTATGCCATTGCTCTTTTGAACTTGGGAAATGTGTACCGACGACAGGGCGCTGTGGAGAAGGCACAGAACTGCTTGAACCGCGCGATCGAAATTGAACCCGACAATCCTGAAATCAACTACAGTCTCGGTATGTTTTACGCACAGAAAAGCGAGATGCAAAACGCATCGGATTATCTGCAAAAAGCCGTCGGACTGCGTCCCGATTATCCTGAAGCACTGAACAACCTTGGCGTTCTTTTCGTGAGAGAGCAGGACTACGCGAAGGCAGAGGAGCGGTTCAAGACTTGCATCCGCATCGTCCCAAGTTTCGACCAGTCCTATCTCAATCTTGCTCGACTCTACGCATTGCGCAACGACAGGAAAAAAGCCAAAGAGGTTTTGCAGGATCTGCTCCGCATTCAGCCTGAGAACCCGAGCGCCATACACGCCACGGAGATGTTGAACGAAGTGCCTTAATCGAAGTTTCAAACCCCGACCCAACCAATCCTGTCCCTCTATAATCGCAACCTATGAATCTTCCCCGGCGTCGCTTCCTCGGTTCATCTCTTGTTATGCTTGGCACCCCATTGATGGAAGCGCTAACCACTCCGCTCTGGCAATGGAGAGACCCAACGCTGATCCAAGCCGCCAAATCAAATCCCCTGCCCCCAGTGCAGTTTGTGGACGTCGCGCAGCAAGCCAGATTGACAATCCCAAATGTGTGGGGCGGTATCGACCACAAGCGCTCCATTATCGAGGCCAAGGGAAGTGGGCTGGCTTTTTTTGACTACGACCACGACGGTTGGCTGGACATCTATCTCACCAATGGGAATCGACTGGATGCCCATTGGCCCGTTGGAAAGGCACCAATATCTCATCTCTACAAGAACAATCGCGATGGCACGTTTACTGATGTCACCGAGAAGTCAGGTCTGGGCGTCACCGGTTGGCAGACCGGCGTCTGCATCGGCGACTACGACAACGACGGATGGGACGATCTATTTTGCACGTTCTGGGGGCATAACATCCTCTTCCACAACAATGGAAATGGAACCTTTACTGATGTCACTCATCATGCCGGCCTTTATCAGGAACAGTTCCGTTGGGGCGCTGGCTGCACCTTTCTCGACTATGACAGGGACGGCCACCTCGATCTTTTCGTCTGTAACTATCTCAAGTTGAATCCGGAGACAATTCCAGCCGCAGACGATACGCACTATTGTCAGTGGAAGGGAGTGCCCATCATGTGCGGCCCCCGCGGCCTTCCTGGCGACACGAACATTCTTTATCACAACAATGGAGACGGCACCTTTACCGACGTCTCGCAAAAGTCGGGCATCCTGAAACCCGGCCCGAGATACTCTATAACCTCCGTCTCTTACGACTTCGACAACGACGGCTGGCCTGACATCTATGTTGCGGTGGACTCACAACCGAGTATTCTTTTCCAGAACAATCACGACGGAACGTTCACCGATGTCGCCGTTATCGCCGGTTGCGCCTACAGCGATAGCGGCCATGAGCAGGCCGGAATGGGTGTCGCGGTCGCCGACTACGATTGCGACGGCTGGTTCGACATCTTCAAGACCAACTTCGCGGACGACACCTGCAACCTTTACCACAACAACGGCGATGGAACCTTCAGCGATGTTACGTTTCCCTCTGGGGTTGGAATCAATAACCGCTATGTCGCATGGGGATGCGCTTTTATTGACTATGATAATGATGGCTGGCAGGACATCCTTCAGGTAAATGGACACGTTTACCCCGAGATCGACAACTACCATTTCGATCAGACCTTCAAGAACCCGCGCTTGGTTTACAAGAACCTTGGCAATGGACGCTTCAAGGATGTTTCGTCGTCGATGGGGCTCGGCATCGCCGAACATTTTTCCAGCCGGGGCGCGGCCTTCGGAGACTATGACAACGACGGGAACATGGATGTGCTGATTCTTAACATGAACGATTTGCCATCACTCCTTCGCAACAACGGAGGCAACAAACAAAACTGGATCAAGATCAAACTACTTGGCGTGAAGTGCAATCGCACCGCAATCGGAGCTCGTGTGCGGGTCATAATTGGCAAGCACATACAAATGGACGAAGTCCATAGCGGTACAAGCGTGATGTCGCAGAGCGATCTGCGCATTCACTTCGGTCTGGGCAAGGCCGAAGTAGTGGATGTAATTGAAGTCAAGTGGCCGACGACGCAAAAGATCGAACGATTCCTGCAGGTCAAACCGAATCAGATACTAACCATCCGCGAAGGCTACGGAATCGTCGCAACTTTCAAGCCCTCCTCCACCTCGCGCTCCACATAGGGAGATGTGACCGGTTCTCATCAGCGATGCGCAGTCGACAAGCGCTGGATCAGTCTGCTTGCTTTTATCGTGCCGTCGAAGGAACGGGCTGATCTGGCAGAATGATGAGGAATTGCTTAACCTCGCGGCGTTTCTTCTCAATGGCCTCTGCCTGTTGACTCTTGATCTCATCGTGAAGCTTGAACTCTTCTTCGGCCTTCGCTCGTTCACCGACTCGGTCATAGGCTAGCGCGAGCCGGTAATGGGCCTCGCCCAGCTGCGGCTCCCCTTCGATTGCCATTTTATAAAAATCGATCGCCTCGGAAAATTCGGATCGAGACGCAGACAGTATCCCGAGCTGGAGGTAAGCGTCGCCGCATTTTGCATCGATAGAGACAGCTCTCGCAAGCAGCGCCTCGGCCTGATTCATGGTCTGGGTCTCCTCCGAATAGTGCTGCCTCTTTAGGATCGCCATCGCATAAAAATAGTTGGCAAGAGCATTATCAGGCTGCTCCTTTACAAACCGTGCCAGTCTCTGCTCAACACACGACAATATATCGGGAGCCACAATCTGCATCTTACCCATAAACATATACGGCTCAGAGTCCATCGGGTCAAGATCAGAAGCATGGCACAGGCGAGCGGCCGCCTCCTCGTACAGCGCGCCGGCAAAGAGAGCCGCACCCAGGGCCGTAAGCATTCTGGCCGACCTAGGGTAGGTTTCGTTGCCTCTGCGAAAGACCTCCTGTGCCTGCCAAATAGCTCGATGAATTAACAACTCAGAACCCCACTCAAAATAATTCTGTTCACTGGGTTCCAGTTGGACCGCCTCCTCATACTCATGAACGGCGGCTAGAGGATTGCCTGATGTCTCATCCAACTCACCCGCAAGCCGATATAGCTTCCCGTTCCCATGTTGCTTGAGTAGCTCATGGACGCGATCGAGGGCCGCCGCAGTACGACCACTCCGGTCATAAGCCAGAATTAGGTCGTACTGGTTCTTCAGATTCTCCGGATTAATCCGATATGCATTTTGTAGAAGCGCTAACGATTCGCCGTACCGGCCAGTTCGAAGATAGAATTCACCAAGCTTATGGTTCGCTTCAAAGCTTCCCGGAGAATGTTTCAACTCTGAGCGCAACTTGCCTTCAATCTCCTTTCTAACAGGAGCAGCATCAGCTGTTCCAATACTGCCTGTCTGATCCCATGGTTTGAGCGTAACTGTTTCACTCGCGAGAGCTTCGCTGGTCCGCAGCATAGAGTCCGATCCATGCCCCCCTACCGCCGTCCAATCAGTCACTCCCGCAACGGTGAAGTTCGGTTTGTCGGCGAACGCCATAGCTTGTCCGGAAGACGAAGAGTTTGTCCCGGGCGTAAATTGGCCTGAACCTCCATCTTCTAGGACCAGATCAACCTTCTGTTGGGTGCCCTTTGAAGATGGTGTGACAGTTACAGCGCGGCCACGGAATCCCGGTTTCTCCGCGCTCAGCCGATATATTCCCGGTTGAATGGGCGAAAACGCGAACGTGCCATCTGCGTTGGTTTGAATCTCGATACCAGCATGAGCCCCCTTCTGTTCGAGCCTCACGACTGCGCCGTCGACAGGTTTACCGTTTGGAGAATGGACAGTTCCCTGTACAACCCCCGTCACGTCAGCAGAGATCTGCTGCGCAAATGCCAAGTCAAGGGAGACAACAAACAGAAGCACAGCGACAGCCACCAAAACACCACGAACCCAACTAGCAGCGCCCATTTTGGCGTGAGAAAGTAATTCGCGCGATATTACCCTCGGTGAATTCGCTGCACTCGTCTCAAACAGGTTGTTAGTGGGGTTCTTCATGTACTTGACTGCAACTATAACTCCGTCTCTTTCAGGAGGAAGGTGAATCGCGTTTGCCCTGTTTTGAATTGCATTTCTCGACTTGGCGTAGCAACCATCATCATATAAACGCGAATTGCAAGCACGATCCCTTGTAGCATCCACAAATTTACAATTGCTAGCCTGCAATGTATGCGCGTACATTAGACAAGATCGAACGAACCCGCGCTCTGCGCCGCGCAGATACTTTGACTCTCCAAACTAAGGAGCTCTTCTTGCCTGGACGTAAAGTCTACCTCGTTCTTCTTGCGGCGCTAGTGACCTCAGGGGCTGCGCTCCCTCAGTCTGCGATTCGTTACGATCCTGCTACACGCGTCTGGCAGTTGTCCGCAGGTGAGATGACCTACGAAATAGGGGTCAACGATCAGAACGGTCTCCAGACAATGTACTGGGGTCCACGCCTAGAAGGGCCGTCGACTCCAGCCACGCCAAAAGCCTACCCGGAGGCCGCCTCCTTCGATCCTTCCGTGTCGGCCACCCCACTCGAATACGCCGGTTGGGGTGGCGGCATACCGACGCAGCCCGCCCTCAAAATCAGCTTCCCGGACGGCAACCGTTCGCTCCTCCTCGACTATCTCGATAGCAAACAGACCGACGGCCCCAACGGCAATCAATTGGAGATCACACTCCGTGACCGCCTCGCCGAGGTCTATGTCCATCTTTTCTACAAGGTGTACGCGCCAGGTATTCTCGCTCGCTGGTCTCAAATCGAAAATCGCACCAAGGGAGTCATCACGGTAGAACAAGCCGCCTCCGCAACCCTCAACCTGCCTCCAAGTACCTCCTACGAGCTAAGCTCACTAAGTGGCCGCTGGGGAGCCGAGTGGCAGTTGCACACCGTCCCCCTTGTGCCTGGCCACAGCGTGCTGGAAAGCCGCCGCGGCAGCACCTCACACCAGTCCAATCCATGGCTCGCCATCGGACGCACCGGCGAGACCACCGAGACAGCAGGCCCCGTTTGGTTCGCCGAACTCGGCTGGAGCGGGAGCTGGCAGATAGACGTCGAACAAACCTTCAGCCATCGCGTCAAAATCACGGGCGGCTACAACAACTTTGACTTCTCCTATCCTCTCGGTCCGGGGGAATCTCTCAAAACCCCCATCTTCTACGCGGGCTACACCAGCAAAGGACACGGCGAAGCCTCGCGAATTCTTCACCGCTTCCAGCAACAGCAGATTCTGCCCGGAGCACCGCATCCCAAACCACGGCCCATCATCTACAACTCCTGGGAGGCAACCGGATTCAACGTCAACGAAGCCGGCCAGCTGGCCCTCGCCGAAAAGGCCGCCAGCCTCGGCGTTGAGCGCATGGTTATCGATGACGGCTGGTTCGGCCAGCGCGTCACCGACCACGCCGGTCTCGGCGACTGGTACGTCAACCAGACGAAGTTCCCCCACGGCCTCAAACCCGTCATCGATCGCGTCCATCAACTCGGCATGGACTTCGGCATCTGGGTCGAACCCGAGATGATCAACCCGGACAGCGATCTCTATCGCAAGCACCCCGAGTGGGCGATGAACTTCCCTGGCCGCCCGCGCACCGAAGCCCGCAACCAACTCGTGCTCAACCTCGCCCGCGATGACGTAAAGCAGTACATCCTCAGCTTTCTGGACAAGCTTGTAAGCGAGAACGACATCGCCTTCCTCAAGTGGGACTACAACCGCAACTGGTCCGAGCCGGGCTGGGATGCAGTGCCATTGCCGGAGCAGAAGGAGATCTATGTTCGCTACATCAACAACCTCTACGAGATACTCGCCGAACTGCGCAAACGACACCCGAAGCTCGAGATCGAGTCCTGCTCCGGCGGTGGCGGCCGCGTCGACCTCGGCATTCTCCGCTACACCGACGAGGTCTGGCCCTCCGACAACACCGATGCTCTCGACCGCCTTTCCATCCAGGATGGCTTCTCCCACGCCTACACCCTTGGAGTCATGGTGGCGTGGGTCACCGACGTCCCAAACTTCCTCGACCGCCGTATCATCCCGCTGCAGTTCCGCTTTACGGTCGCTATGACTGGTGCTCTCGGAATCGGAAGCGACGTCACCAAATGGACGGCTGACGAATCCGCTCTCGCCACAAATCTCATAGCGTTCTACAAAACCATCCGCTCCACCGTGCAGCAAGGCGCGCTGTATCGTCTCATCGCACCTGAGACCAGCGAGCAGACAGCGCTCGAGTACGTCGCCGAAGATGGCCATCAGGCAGTACTCTTCGCCTTTCTGCACTCGCAACACTACGGAGAACCATTTCAAACTCTTCGCGCTCAGGGACTCGAGCCGGCAGCCCTCTACCGGGTCAAACCACTCGATCCACTAAAAGCGCCAGGCTTGCCGCAGGAGATGACCGGTAGTGAACTCATGGGACCGGGCATCTCCCTTCATCTCATCGGCGACTACGACAGCACCGCAATTGTCTTCGAGAAGGTCGAACACAAATAACACCTCCTTCAATCCCAAACGAATCTTCTCTAACTCATAGAACGGACCCGACAGCATGAACCGCAGAAACTTTCTCACCTCCACCGGAACAGTCCTTGCAGCCGGTGCCATAGCCCCCGCCGCCACCAGCCATGCGATCGCCCCCGTCACCACTCCTGGCAGCCGCATGATCCTGCCCATCAATCGCGGCTGGCGCTACAGCCCCAAGACATCGAGCGAGGGCCATTCCCCCGGGTTCGACGATTCCAGCTTTACCCGGGTCGTCGTCCCGCACACCAACGTTCGTCTGCCCTGGCACAGCTTTGACGACAAGACCTACGAGTTCATCTCCCTCTACCGTCGACCCCTTAACGTCCCTGCCGCCGCACGCGGAAGGCGCGTCTTTGTTGACTTCGAAGGCGTCATGACCGCATCGACCGTCTATCTCAACGGCACGAAGCTCGGCGAGTACCGCGGAGGATATACGCCCTTCTCCTTCGAACTCACCCAGCATCTTGACCCTTCCGGCAAAAACCTCCTCTCCGTCGACGTCGACTCCACCGAGCGCGCCGACATCCCCCCTTTCGGCAACGAGGTCGACTACCTCACCTTCGGTGGCATCTATCGTGAGGTATCACTCCGCGTCGTCCCCCAGACCTTCCTTGAAAACATCTACGCTCGTCCAAAGAATGTGCTCAGTGCCGCCCCCACCGTTGAGGTCGAATGCTTCCTGGATCGCGCCCCCGACTCCCGTCTCGGAGCACTTTCGATCCGCGCCGAACTCCGTCGCGAGCACGAGGACAAGGTCATCGCCATCGCCACACAAAAGATCTCCGAACCGTCGCCAATCGAACACCATGAAGCCGATGCCGACCAGGCGCTCGGCGCTCTTCCGCCCACCTCCCCGGTCCCCGGCTCCTACACGCTTACTCTCGATAAGCTAGGCAAGCTCAACCTCTGGGATCTCGAAACTCCGCACCTCTACACGGTTCACGTCCAACTTCTCGAAAACGGCAAAGTCATCGACGAAGACGCACGCCGCATCGGCTTCCGTGAGGCGACGTTCACCCCGCAAGGCTTCTCGCTCAACGGAAAGATCGTCAAGCTCCACGGCCTCGATCGCCACCAGACATTCCCCTTCGTCGGCCAGGCGATGCCCGCACGCGTCCAACGACAAGACGCAAAGATCCTCCGGCACGATCTTCGCTGCAACATCGTCCGCACCTCACACTATCCGCAGTCCCGGTACTTCCTGGACGCCTGCGACGAGATCGGCCTGCTCGTCCTCGAAGAGATTCCCGGCTGGCAGCACATTGGCGATAAGCCCTGGCAGGATATCGCGGTCGATAATGTTCGCCGCATGATCCGCCGCGACTGGAACCACCCGTCCATCATCCTCTGGGGCGTCCGCATCAACGAGTCACGCGACAACCACGACTTCTACACCCGCACCAACGCCCTTGCGCACGCGCTCGACGAGCTGCGCCAGACCGGCGGCATCCGTTACTTCCAGGAGTCCGAATTCCTCGAAGATGTCTTCACCATGAACGACTTCGGCTGGCCACTGAAGGCCCCAAACCATCCCCTCTACCTCAACACCGAGTTCGTCGGCCACACCTTTCCCACCAAAACCATCGACAGCAAGGAGCGTCTGCAGGAGTTCGTCGTCCGCCACGCTCGCGTCCACGACACTCTCGCCTCCAACCCCCAATACGCAGGCGGCATCGGCTGGTGCGCCTTCGACTACAACACGCATAACAACTTCGGTTCCGGCGACCGCATCTGCTACCACGGCGTCATGGACATCTTCCGCACACCGAAGTCCGCCGCAGGCTTCTATAAATCGATGTGCGAACCCGCCGAAGAGATCGTGCTCGAACCCGCCTTCCACTGGGCTCGCAACGACGAATCGATCGGCTTCACCACCGCCATGATCTCCTCCAACTGCGACCACCTCAAGCTCTTCGTCGAAGACTCCAAAGGCGAACGCCTCGTCGGCGAAGGCGATCCCGACCGCAAACAGTTCCCTTCCCTTAAACACGCGCCCTTCACCATCCCGCTCGGCGAAGGCTTGCGCGCCTGGGGAGACCTCCGCATCGAAGGCTACATCGGCGGCAAACAGGTCATCTCAAAACGTTACTCCGGCAAGGGCGTCGATCAGCAATTCGTGCTGTTGCCCGACGATCATGAACTGATCGCAGACGGTGCCGACACCACCCGCGTCGTCCTCCGAGTCAACGATGAATTCGGCCAGGTACGCCCCTTCGCCAACGATGCCATCCGGCTTGAACTCGAAGGTCCCGGCGAGATCATCGGCGACAACCCCTTCAGTCTCATTGGAGGCACGGGAGCCATCTGGATCCGCACGAAGGAACAGCCTGGCAGCCTCCGCCTGCGCGCCATTCACCCAGTCCTCGGCGAGCAGACCGTCGACATTCAGTGCTCCGCAGCCTCACCCGAACAAGCCTGACCAACTCACCCATTGCCGCAACGCTAGTTCCACAGAGACCGAATATCCCATCCTTTCGCAGTCCCATCGCGATAGGATGGGATATTCGTGCGAAAGCACGGACCGCAGTAAAAACCGCCCTGTGACAAAGCCTTCCCTGAGCCGTACTACAAATCTCAGACAAAACCAACTTTACTTTTTCGGTGGTCCCGTCGACTTCCTGACCACCAGCACAGGCTCAATTACGCGGTTTCTTCCCGGACGCGGTTCAATCTGGTGCCCATCATAACTTTCAAACAGAGCCTGAAAGGCAATCTGTGCAATCTCCGTTCTGGGCAGGCGGATCGTCGTCAGAGCAGGATGGGTAAAGGCGCTCATGTGAATATCGTCGAAGCCGATCACCGAGATATCCTCCGGCACCCGCAAACCCTGTTCATGGATCTCGTCGATCGCCCCGATCGCAGTGAGATCGTTCGACGCCATCACGGCCGTCGGCAACTTCTTAGAAGTTAGCATGCGCTTCATCGCAATCTTTCCGCCTTCGATCCGATGATCTCCTTCCTCGATCCATGTCTCTTTCATGCGGGGCTTATCGACTGCCATGCCCTTCATGAATGCGTCCAGACGTTTCCGCGCCGAGATCAGCCTCAATGGGCCGCTGATAAATCCGATCCGGCGATGATTTAGCGTTCTCAGATGCTTCATCGCCTGTCCGATGCCTGTCTTGTAGTCCACATTGATAGTGTTGACTCCAAGCGCCGGCTTCCCGCCATCTAAAAACACCAGCGGAATGCCACGTTTGCCGAAAGGCCCTATCAGCGCCTCATCCATCTCGGAGGTCATAATGGCGACCCCGTCCACTTTGCGCTCCAGCATGCGGCTCAGGCAATGCTCCATCCTAACCGGATTGTAATCAGTGTTCGCGACCAGCACCTCCTGTCCGTGTTCTACCGCAATGGTCTCAAACGCTTTCACCAACTCAGGGAAAAAGGGATTGGTGATATCGGAAATGATCAGCCCAAACATGCTGCTGCGGCCAGTTCCCAACGCTCGCGCATTCCGGTTGGGGTAGAAGTTCAACTCACGAATGACTTCCAGAACCGCCGCAGCCGTCGATGCCCGCACCAGTTCTGGTCGATTGATTACCCGACTAACTGTGGCAGTTGAAACGTTGGCGCGTCTGGCGACAGCTTCAATATTCATAAATCCCCGCGAGAACGGCGTTAGCCATAACCGATTTTCGCAATCATCGTTTGACCGATGCTGATAGCAACCGGACATGAATTGAATATATCTTCTATCAACGCATTCGGAAGATTGTATCCAAATGTCTATTTGAGAGGTTGATTCTGGGATATGTTCTTGCGTTTGCGATTGGGAACGGTCAAGCCAACAAGACCTCTGCTCGACACTATGAGGACCTTGTTCGAAGCCATGGTCGTTAAGCACTCTCTCAACTGCGATGCGGCTACGGCGATTCGCGCTCACGCGCCAATGACAAGAAATAAAGTGAAAGGAGGAGTAGGAATGACTCTTGCAAACATTTTTGGCCCAACTAATGCAAGCGGAAAGGTGCCCCCATCTGCTCCGTGATCAGCTCATTCAAGGTCAACGGGTTCGAACCGGAACCCCTGCTTTATTGTGTCCCGGGTCAGACTGCAGCCATCCAATAAGCAAAATCACCGAGCTGCCGTCATGGAATGCCTCGCTCGACACCCGCTACACCCCTACCAATACGTCTCCCCATCACGCTACGTGGAGACATAACTCTTGAGGGTAACTTCGGCTGACAAATCGTAGCTTGACAGAAGTCTTGCTGTGCATGTACGCAGGTTTGCGTAAACATTACAGTTTACGTATAAAATTCTTGACAATTCCGCTGTCGTTCTTTTCTCCCGATGCCAACAGACGGGTTCGCCACGCAAACTTGCCGTGCTTTTTAACGCAGCGTTTGCGGGTTAACAGGCTTCGCCTCAACACGATGCTTGATCGCTAAAACCCTGATTCAGGAGAGCCACATATGTTGTATCCGCTTTTCCAACGCACCGTTTCGCGCATTGCCTAGAAGCCATGGTATCCGGTTGCCTGCTTACGATGCAGAAGTATCGTATTGTCGAAAGATCGGTATCACACTCAAGAGGCGCTAATGAATCATTGGTTCTCTACCTTGCTGTTCCTAGCTGTTCCGGCAATCTCACTGGGACAATCACTGCCACTCCAGAGAAACGGTCAAAAGATCACGATCGAGCCCTATGCGCCAAACATCGTACGTGTCACATTGAGCATGATTGCCCGAGAGGCCGCGATTGGTCCAGGTTATGGCTTCGTGGCTAAGCCGGAACAAACTGGCTGGATACACACCTTGCGGGGAGATGGTGCCGACGTCTACAAGAGTCAGCGAATGACCGTGATAGTTGCTCCGGAGCATCAACGGAGTCCAAATGAAAGACTCCCGGATACCGCAAAGTTCTTTTCAGGCTCTGTGCCCGGCACAGACATTTCTGTCACATTGCCGGACGGTTCCTCGCTCACTGAGATGAATGGCTGGCAGATGGCTGAGTTGAACCAAAAAGACGACACTCTCAAGAATGCGCGGGGTATAAAGGCGGAGGACCTGCCACTTTACACCGTCGGCGCAAGTTTCCGGGCAGCCGACGACGAGCATTACTACGGTCTGGGTGAAAATCAAGAAGGCTACCTCGACCACCGGCAACGCCCTATCACATGTGTGGCTAATTATCTCGCCCCTGCTTCTCCATCGTACTGTGTTCCGTTTTTGGTCACAAATAAGGGGTACGGAATCGTATGGGACAACCCATCGTCCACAACCATTTATCCAGCCTTTGACGGCGAAACAAAATGGACATCGACGCTCGGCAGAAGAGTTTCGTTTTTTGTCATCGCGGGAGATACCACCGACGAGATCTATGAGGGTTATCGGCTGCTTACAGGCGCGACACCGATGCTGCCAAAGGCGGCATACGGTTTCATTCAGTGCAAGCAGCGTTATAGCTCGCAGGCAGAAGTGCTCGCCGTAGCCAAAGGCTATCGCGAACGCCATCTGCCCTTGGATATCATCGTCGTGGACTGGTTCTATTACACGCAGATGGGTCAGTATGACTTTGATGCCCAGGCATGGCCCGATCCTGTGGCCATGAATAAGCAACTACATACTGACAACGTCGAGTCGATGATTAGCGTGTGGCCACGTTTTGCGCCAGGGTCGCGTTATTACGACTTCCTTTTGAACAAAGGCTGGTTCGAGCACTACGCAAGCGGACTTCCGGTGACCGCCGACGAGCCGGCACCGGGCAAGCCAGTTGACGGCATGCCATACGATAAAGCAGGATCAGACATCGATACGACAAACCCCGAAGCAGCCACTTGGTGGTGGAAACTGATTCGAGACAATATCGCTGCAAAAGGTTTCGACTTCTTCTGGGCCGACGAAACCGAACCAGACCTTCCGCCTGACGGAGCTTACCTGAGCATCGGTCCAGGGACACAGTACTTCAATGTGTATCCGTTATCGCACACCGGTGCGATCTATGACGGCATTCGCCGGGACAAGCCGCAACAACGTTCTCTCACGCTTTCGCGGGACGCTTATCTCGGAGCCCAGCGAAATGGCACAATCTTCTGGTCGTCGGACATATCGCCCACATGGGATACTTTGCGGCGCCAGATTCCAACTGGCCTCAATACCGCAGCCTCCGGCATTGCCTACGCGGGTAACGATATCGGTGGTTGGCAAGATCTTCCCTACAGGCATACTCCGTCTCATACACCACTCATTGATCCCACAAGCGCGCGCAATAATGTGGGGCAATACGATGATTATCCGGAGCTTTACGTACGCTGGTTCGAATATGGAACCTTTCTCCCAACCATGCGCACACATGGTACTCGACGCTACAACGAGGTCTGGAGTTACGGAACCGAGGCCCAGCTGATCCTTGAGAAGTATCTGAAGCTGCGGTACACGCTCATGCCCTATATATACTCGCTAGGCTGGTTTACTCATCAGACCGGCGCACCGTTCATGCGGGCGCTGTTCATGGATTTTCCACATGACAACAAAATTTCGAATATAACCGACGAGTACATGTTCGGTCCTGCGTTGCTCGTCGCGCCGGTGGTTGAGCAAGGAGCCAGCACCCGCGAAGTCTATCTCCCAGATGGTGCCGACTGGTACAACTTTTGGACGAATGAGAGATTGCATGGCGGCCAAACACTTACTGTGAACGCTCCTATCGACACTATTCCGCTTTTTGTGAGAGCTGGATCAATCCTACCGTTGGGAGCTCCAGTCGAAAGCACGCATGGTCAGCAGGCGATCGCAAAGGTGAAAGTGTACCCCGGAGCAAATGGAGAGTTCACGCTTTACAACGATGACGGCACAACCTACGCCTATGAAAAAGGAGACAGGCAGATTACAACTCTCAAGTGGGACGACGCTACCGGCAAGCTGAAACAAGAAGGCGCCAATGCTTGGAACGAAAAAGAGACTGGTCTGATTGAAATCGTGCACTAAGATTCTCGTTAATTTAATCGTTGCCATAATTTGTCCCCACCGCGTAATACCATCCATAATGAGAACCGGCCCGTTGTAGCTGATGGTGGTGAGGCCGGAACGCTTCGGGAAGTCTATGTCACGATTTTAGATTTTGAAAGGAAAGGCGCCTGTGTTCGCGAACCAGTCATATTGAAGCGTAGTAATGGTTGAAGGGTCGCTGTCCGAATAACGGCCCACCTTTGCGGCGTGCTTTCGCTTACCTATTGGTAGCGGTAAAGTAAGTCTGAGTGTGATGCGATCCAGCCGTGGCAGTGTCAGCGATTGGAAAGTCTGTCGGTAGATTTCAGTGATGCGCGCACCTCACACGGGGATGAGTAAGCGGCGCAGGGATGAGCCCGTCGAGATTCTCTCTCATTTGTTTAGGCTTTTTCTTTTCTCTTTAGGGGTGTCCAAGGGGGTGTTTCTCTTTTCAGAGGAAGCGAAGCGAGATCATGAAAGCAGACGTTTTTTTGATCCAGCCGAAGAACTTCCCTGTCGGAATCCGATTTCCGCTTGCCGATCACGGTTAAATGAGTGACTCGGCGATTTATTACAACTGAAAAGACCGCCACATTCCAGTTTGCCGACTATTCGCAAATTGACAGTTGCCTTGTTAGCACAAGGACCTTTACCAAGGCTGATGAGAAGAATGTACTTGCAGGACGCGACATAGGGATTCACGCGCGAGGTCCATTCCTGAATCAAGGAGTCCGTTTAGCCATTGTGGCGAGCAGCTTGGGCCGCGCATCTGGTTTCGTCCATGGGCAGGTTGCAATACAGATTCCGCAGGATGCCGCCTCGGCAAAATAGGGGATGCACTTGTCGAAGTCTACATACCAGCGTTCCACACCACGGACCATCTGCTTCTGTTCCAGGATGGCACTGGGAGGACAGGCCCTGGTACATGCCTGACAGCTTTGACAGAAGTCATCAGCTCCAAAGCGGATCGGAGCTGTTGCGACAAGGGGCATGTCGGTTGTAACGCCCGCGAGACGAACGCCTGCCCCAAACTGTGGACTGATCAGAGAACCGTGCTTGCCCAGCTCACCGAGACCGGATGCGATTGCGGGTGGGACGAGCAGCAACGCATCAGCCATTGGACCTGGATACGGGTGTGCGTCGTATCCTTGCGAGCGTATCCAGTTCGCAAGTGCATAGGACGATCGTGTGCCTCGAGCGTATTGATCGCCAACGTCGCTCACTCCGATCCCATTCGTCTCATCCGAAGGAACCTGTCGAAGGCGTTCGTAGTTGTGTGCGAGCGCAAGTACGATGACCCACGGCTCTTCGATTGTGTAACTCTCGAAGACATACAGCGGATCCATCGCTGCAACGCCGACTGCATCGGCTTCGTGAGTGAGCGCAAATGCCTTCATCTCAGATGCAAGCTGCTCGGCAGAAGCCACGTTTCGTTGTTCCGCTATGGGACAGAGCTCTGGGTGATTGTACGCAGCAGCAAAGGCCTCCGCTGCACCGGGACAACGGCGCGAGCTCTGCCGGGCGACAATTTGCAAATCGCCGTACGGATGCTGGTTCGGCGGATGCCAGAAGAATGGGGAAGCTCTGCGAACGGCAGTTTCGCCGACCCCATTGATTGCATTACCAGACACTCGCAACAGTGCAAGAGTCTCCGGACTCGGAGTGTAAGGCCTGCGTCTAATGCCGTCCAAGCTAGCTTTTTTTGACATCATTCACCCGGCGGTACAACGGCAGTCTCAACTTTGCGCTCCGACTTCAGGCGCCTTCGCAGGCAGATATTCACGGCTCATCGAGACATACCCTTCCTGCGCGGTCTTCTTGCCTCGCTGCCGATACAGCTCTTCGTCGCGCGGTTGCCATGTATCCAGACCATCGACGTACCGGTTGTACATGCAGAAGGCTGCTGCAATCAGAACCGTGTCGTGAATCTCCATATCTGTCGCGCCTTGCTCCCGAGCAGCTTCTATGTCGTTCGCCGATACCTGCTTACCGCCCTTCTGCACCTTCGCTGCGATCACCAGTAGCGCCTTCAGCTTCTCCGAGATGTCCGCCCCGTGAAAGTCAACCTTCACACGCTTCACCAGTTCGTGGTCGTCGTTGAGGCAAGCAGCCGCGATAGAACCATGAACGGTCTGGCAGAAATAACAGTCATTCAGATATGAGACATAGGTCGCGATCAATTCGCGGTCTCCCTGCGGTAGAGAGTTCGGCGCGTGCAACAACGCCTCCGCGAGTTCATTGAGAGGCTTGGCGGTCTCTGGACGAAGCGCCATCGCGCTGCGTATACTTTGCAATCCTTCTGGCAATTTAATGTGCGGCATAGGAGTTCTCCAAAATTTATATGCGAAAAGCATACGCCATAAATCACGTCCCGAAATAGATGGAGTCCGTTCTCCACCTTATGAAGGATGACAGATTGCCATGTGATCTATAGGATTCGCGTCAACCGCAACCACATTATTTGTGTATGCCTTCCTTGTCTTCAGGCCGTACGCAAAACCGGTTTTCTACATTTTTTGGAGGCTCTATCCGATGCGCCTGTATTCCCCGGTTGGAACTATCGCTTGCATCCTGGCTTTCGGTTCATCGTTGCATGCTCAACTGCCCAGCGGCTCGATCGGCGGGATCACGAGGGACTCGAGCGGCAGGCTCATCCAAGGTGCGCATATAACCGCGACCAATGAGCGGCAAGGCACCACACGAGAAGGTGCAACCGGCGCGGACGGCTCCTTCACGTTGTCGAATCTTGAACCTGGAAGCTACACGGTTGTACTCGCCTCCACAGGATTCGCTGACGTGCGCTACAGTAACGTCCAGATCGAAGCTGGAAAGTCCATTACGCTGGATACGACGCTGAGCGTTGCTGCTCAGACGAGCACGATCGATGTCAACAGCAATAGCAGACGGGATGTTGATCTTACGCAGTCCATGATTCAGGGTCAGATCACATCGCAGACTATTGCGAGTATTCCGCTGAACGGCAGGAACTTCCTCGAACTTGCCTATCTGGTGCCAGGAAACCGTCCCGCACCCACTTTCGACCCGACGAAGACCAACACCCTCGAAGTAAGCTCAGCAGGCGGATTCGGTAGAGGTGGCAACATTACTGTCGACGGCGGAGACAACAACGACGAGGTGGTCGGAGGAACACTCTCTAACTTCCCTGAGGATTCGATTCAGGAGTTTCAGATTGCGACCGCGAGATTCACGGCCGAAGTCGGGCGATCAGGCAACAGCATTATCAATATCGTCACAAAGACTGGAACGAACAAATATCACGGGTCATTGTTTTTCTACGAGCGCAATCGCAATCTGCAGGCACTGCCGGCGACATTCGACCGTTCCCTTCCCACGCCGCCATTTGACAGAGAACAGTACGGCGCAACGCTGGGTGGTCCGATCCGGAAGGAAAAGGCATGGCTCTTCACGGGTTTCGAATACCGCGACCAGAACGCAGCGCTCCAGACCGGAACGCGTAACTTCACGACCTCTCAAATTCAAAACACCTCTGCTCCCTCTCCACTTCGTGAAGCACTCTGGTCGACTCGATACGACCAGCAGTTAAGTGCGAAGAACACTCTGATGGCTCGATATTCCTTCAATCGTTCGACGGATACCGGCGAGGCCACACCCTCCCAGACCACACCCTCCTTCACGTCAGCGGAACGTCAGAACTCCCTCAACCGATTCAACTCGCTCGTTGCAGGACTGACAACTGTTCTCTCGCCCACCCGCATCAACAACTTTTCCTTCCACTACGACAACTTCTATAACGACATTCCGCCCTACTCACCCAGTGCGCCCACTACGAATCCGCAATTGAACCTGACGAACGAACTCATCTTTCCTGATATTGCAGATGGAGCAAATTTCAATCTTCCACAAGCCACTTTTCTGAACCGATATCAGTTCGGCGATGCTTATTCCTGGTCTTTTGGGAAACATGCTCTCCGGCTCGGCGGTGAATTTCAGCACTACACCGCGCACGGAGAGATCAACGTCTTCGGCACCGGCACGGTAATCCTTACGACCAACTTCGCCTTTGCTGATTTGAACGGAGACGGCAAAATCAACGATCTTGATATTCCGGAGGCAGTCGGAATCAAGAGCAGCGCGCCTGTCACGCCGGTGCCGATCCCGAAAGTCTTCAACGGTTACCTTGCGTTCTATGCCCAAGACGACTGGCGCGTCCTGCCCCGGCTGACTCTCAACCTTGGCCTGCGCTGGGAGTACGACTCCAACCTCACCGGGACCTCCAGCGCCCACGACCCCTGCCCCAACTTGACTACGGTGCCGACGAACCCATGCACCTGGATGGCGAACGTGATCGACCTTAAAAAGTCACCCGACATGAAGGACTTCAGTCCTCGCATCGGCTTCGCGTACGATCCCTTCGGCCTGGGCAAAACAGTTGTCCGCGGCGGCTACGGAATCTACTACGACCGCATCATTCTTGAAAGTGGCGCCGAAGAACTCGTGCAGAACGACCGCGCCCTCACCGTCACCCAATACGCCGGATCGTACTGCGTCTCCCCCTTTGTGCCTGGGCCGCCCAGTCTCAATGCATGCTTTGCTCCCCAAGCGAGCTTCGGCACAGGCAGCCCCAGCCTTGCAGCGCCATTCAGCGGCCCCCATCAGACAGGCGGAGTTGGCATGATCGGCATGGGCCCCGACTCCCATCATCCTCTGGTTCAACAATTCTCTCTTGGCTTTCAGCAGCAGTTTGGCGACAGCTGGGCTATGTCAGCAGACGGGCTGCACGTCTTCGCAAATCGTCAGTTGAATGGCCATCTGCTTCGCAGCACCAGTTCAAACTCTCCCTACGTTTCATGCCCGGGCAACAACGTGCCCTGCAGTTTGACCGATCCGCTCAGCGGAATCTCCGACAACATCACCCTTATCGAGTCCAGGGCAAAGTCCTGGTACGAGGGCCTGATCCTTAGTCTCCAGCATAGGCAGTCGCACCTAAGCCGCATAGGATATCAATACAACATCAGCTATACCCTATCGAAGACACTCGACTACTCCGACGACGATCAACTCACCAACAGCAACGCCAACGAGCAGGTCAATCTCGTCGAAGGAATCAACCAGCCCCAACTCGAGAAGGGATACGCCGTCACCGATGAGCTGAATCGAATCACCCTCTACGGAGAAGTGCAGTTCCCTTGGCAAATCTCCTTCGCGCCGATCTACACCTTCGGGTCCGGCGTGCCTGCCGACACTTTCCTACCGGGGACCGCCATTAACGGCGCAAACGGCTCTCGCCTCCCTCTCATCTCTCGTAACTCCCTCGGTCGCGAGATTAAAAACAGCAATCAATTGAACGCTATGATCGATAAGTGGAACGCTCTTCCCGCGTGTCCCGCTACGTTTCCTTGCCTTGCGGGAGGACTCCTTCAGCACGTCCCGGGAAACATCAACTTCTTCAGTCCATTCAGCTCTCTCGACTTTCGGTTGCAGAAGCAATTCAAATTCAAGGAAGGAATTAGCCTCAACCTCATTGGAGAAGCATTCAATATCTTCAACGAAACGAACATCCGTGGCACCAGCAATAAGAACTATGCAGGACGAAGCATCTCCATCGGCCCTTTTCAATCGGCGCAAAACGGTCAACCCGCTCAGACAGTACAGTCGAACTTCTACTCCGCAGTTACGACCGCAGGAGGGTTCTTTGGCTCTGGCGGACCTAGAGCATTTCAGCTTGCCGCAAGATTGGAGTTCTAATCATGATCATGCGGGAAGGCCAAAAACTCGCCCTGGATAAGTTGCTTCCTATCCAATCGACAAACCTACCGATCGTAAACGAGAATGACGCCCCACCAGAGGTTGAACGCCTCTACATGAGGTTTCGCACCGACTTCGGCAGGCCACGCGTACCGGGTATTCTGCAGTGCTTTGCAACCCATCCGCCTCTATTGGAGCACATGATGGGTCTCGCACAATCCATGCTTTTCGTAGACGGCGCACTCGATCGACGGCATAAAGAGTTGATCGCGACGTTTGTCTCCTCTCTGAATAGTTGTGCTTATTGCGCTGACAGTCACGGGTTCTTTCTCCGTACGAATGGTGGCTCGCAAGAACTGCTTACAGCAGTAATGCAATGTGAGGTCGATTCCAAGGAGTTTACTTCGCAACAGGGATCCCTTCTTCGCTTCGTGCAAAAGATCACAGACGATGCGCAAAGCGTTTCTCGCGTCGACATCGAATTACTACACGACTCTGGTTGGACTGATCTGCAGATTGCGGAAGCCATCCATGTCACGGCGCTCTTCGCCTGTTTCAATCGGGTTGTGAATGCGTTTGGGCTGCCCTCGCAGGATCTGCTTTCCATGTACGCAAATGCTCCTCAGGAAGAACCCGGATCGTCCGAAGCGCCAAAACACGGGAGCAACGATTGAGCGACAAGGTTATTTTGAAGCTCCAGGACGATGAGAGTTCCATTAATTACCAGGGATGGAAAGTGGCGATGGCCGCCTTCGTCGGAGTAATGGTGAGCTTCGCTCCCATCGTGCCTTACACGTTCAGCCTGTTCCTGAACCCCCTGCATGCGGCATTCGGCTGGCAGCGCGAAGCCATCTCCGGCACCTTCGCCTTGGCAGCGATCACTGTAGCCGTCGTCTCTCCCGGAATCGGTGTTCTGCTTGACCGTCTTCCGCCGCGCCGTATTATTTTGCCCTCAATCGTAATCTTCGCGCTAGCGTTGGCGTCGCTCAGTAGACTCGGTCCGAGCATCCAACGTTTCTACCTGACTTACTTCGTCCTGGGATTAGTTGCCAACGGCACCGCCCAATTCGCCTATACGCGCACCATTCTTACCTGGTTCAACCGGCGCCGCGGGCTCGCACTCGCTCTCCTCCTTACCGGCAGCGGTGTAGGGTCCATTCTTATCCCTCCGCTTACGCAATGGGTAATTGATCACCATGGCTGGCGCGACGCCTATCTTATGCTCGGTGGAGTTGCGTTGCTTAGCTTGCCGGTCACCGCTCTTCTCGTACGCAACAGGTCTGTGCCGCAGCGAGTGGATGAAAGCCCAATGTCCGGCGCGACCGTCGGATCGGCACTCCGCACCGCACCCTTCTGGATACTTGCCTTCATCATCATGCTCTCGGCCTTCGGTGAAAATGGCCTGGTAACAAATCTCGCGGCCATGCTCACCGAACACGGCATCACCGTCCAGGCCGCTGCCCTTGCCCTGTCAGTAAAGGGCGGTGCAGGTATCATCGGCCGATTATTTACAGGCTTCTTGATCGACCGATTCCCCGCGCAGAGAATCCAGACCGGTATCCTTTTGCTCTCCGCCGCCGGCACGCTCGTCCTTGCCTTCTCGGGCACCTCGGCCATGGCTCTTCTGGGGGCGGCCCTCCTTGGCATCGGACTCGGAAGCGAAGCGGACGTCGCACCCTACCTGCTGGCACGCTACTTTGGGCGGAAACACTTCTCTGTACTCTACGGCCTTACATGGACCGCTTACGCGATTGGAGGCGCAACCGGCCCCATGGTGGTGGGACATTTCTACGACCGCGCTGGTTCCTATCAACCGCGCTGCATTGTCGGCTTGGCATGCACCACGTTACTAGCCGCCGGACTCAGCGTGTTCCTCCGAAGCGACCGCAATCCATATCACGCAACTGATATCAGCCTGGCCTCGGCCAGCATTTCGTTGGAGAAATAACCATGCCGCATAGTGCAGTTCTTAAAGACATGCCAGCGATCACCGCTGGTTGTGCCTTTCTCCGAAACTCGTGGACGAGGCGCGCCAACACCGCTTCGCACTCACGACACCGTACTCTTTACCGTAGTTTTCTCGATCTACAACCGCTACGTCGATGGACTGCAGACGACGGCGCGCGATGACGTGATGTGACGATAGGGATAAGCCCATGGATAGAGACGGCGAGGCCGAAGGTGGTTGGATTCAGTTGAGAGATCTCGGTAAGCTGCGATGTGGTGTCGGCGATGACTGCGTTGTCAAGGCCAAATAGGAGCCGCCCAGCACTCCTACGATCGCTGCCTTCTCAAGATAGCGATTCAAAAGTGATCTCGAAGCCGATTGCTACACCTGGGATGCGGGCGTGGTAAGACGATTGCCCGTAATCGGTGAGATCTTCCATGCGGTAATTTGACCTTCGCCTTTTACGCTAGCCGTAATATCGGGTGCGGTCTTTGCGCTGTAGTAGAAGCGACTAGTATAGCCCACGCGTTCGCTTACGATTGATTCGATCACTGAGCCGTCTACGAAGATATGAATTCTCGGCTCATCCGTCGGTTCAAGGGCTACCTCGTGTCCCGCCACATTCAACCTATGCTCCACGCTCGAGTAGCTGATGTGGAGAAGCTCGGCAGAGTTGCTCGCCAGGGTTAGCTCAAAGCTTTTTCCCTTGACGCCTGAACATATCACCTCTCCGGAGGCGCCCTTGAGCACCGCCCTAGCTCCCGTTGCCGACTGCTGTTTTGGAACGGCACCTGCACGCAAATGCCTCGATTCCGGGAGCACGCGAAGGCGAAGAGAACCATCTTTGTCGAGATTCATGACACGCGCCAGACTCATCATGCCGGACCATCCGGCCTCGCGCATTGCAGCCTCCGGCCGCCTCTCGGGGATCCATCCCCATAGGATCCTGCGGCCATGCGCATCAAGCTGTGTTTTCGGCGCATAGAATGCGTCCAGATCGAGCAGTCCCGTTTTAAAGCTTTGGAACTTCATCGTGACTTGATCGAGCACGCCGGATTGCCAGAAGACCTTGCCTTCGGTCGAGTAGATCAGTACATGGCCGCCATCGAGCGCGAAGAACTCGGGGCACTCCCACATCTCACCACTATCGCATGGATTCGAGGCCGGTTTGCCGTTCCACAATCCGCTGGACAGCGGATGCATGTACTCCCACGCGTTCAGATCCTTCGATCGGTAGAGCAGAACGCATCCACCGATCTTGGCCACTCCCGCCCCGATCGTCATGTAATACCAGTCGCCTTGTTTCCACACAGACGGATCGCGAAAGCCGGTGATCTTCATGCCCTCGGGGGGAAGCGGCACAACCGGTTGCGGGTTCTTGGTCCACTTGATGAGTTGCGGATCGTCGGACCACGCGAGACACTGCGACTCCTGAATCCTGTCCTGGCCGTCGCGAATCGTCGCGAGCTTGGCTGTGCTCACCTTCGTTCCGGTGTAGACGAAGTAGACACGCTTGCCGACCTGCAGCGCCGATCCGGAGAAGACTCCAAAGGAGTCCGGTCCGTCGGGAGTAGGAGTGAGTGCAAGCTGAAGATGAGACCAGTGCAGCATGTCATTGCTTACCGCGTGATTCCAGCTCATATTGCCCCACGTCGGACCCTGGGGGTTGTACTGAAAAAACATATGGTACTGCCCGTTAAAGTATACCGGTCCATTGGGGTCGTTCATCCAGTTTCTTGCGGGCAGCAGATGAAACTGGGGGCGCATAGGGTCAGCCGCAAGAGTGCTTGCGGGCATCTCAGGGCCTCCTGCCGGTAAGGCCGCCACGAGCTTACCTGGCAACAGAGTCATTGCGGTCACCAGGCCGCCCGATGACAGAAAAGCACGACGGCTCGTGAATCTTCCAGACGGTTGTTTCACTAACAGCACTCCCTCACAATTCGCGTAACTTTGTGAATGCAAAAATAGCTTTTGCAGAAACGATAGGTTTGCAAAACAGAAGCGCACCGGCGGTCACTCCTTCGGTGCGCCTTCAGATTAGAACGACACACGCATGGCGAACTGCAAGGTACGCGGCAGATTGACTTGTCTCGTGACGGTACCGAATGCGGGATCGTTCAGGTTGCTGTTCGGTGGCGCGAATTGCGCGCGGTTGAAAAGATTGAAAGTCTCCACGCTAAACTTTCCGGTCACGCGCTCGAATATCGGAAAGCTCTTGTTTGCGGAGAAGTCAAAGTTGGCCGCGCCGGCAGAGCGGATGTTTGAATCCACGCGCCGTTCATCGCCGAACTGGAATTGGCCCGGATTGTAGAAGCAACCCTTGCCGCCTTCCGAATTTGGAGTGGTGTTGAACCACGAATTGACTCTGTTCTGCGCCGACCCCGTCGCGGTTTTGACGCAACCGGGAATGACGTTCGGCCGAATAGGTCCGGAACCGAAGTACTGGCTCAGGAAGTTTCCGTTGGTAGAGAACGGCACCGGCAGTCCGCTGTGGAAGGTCGTGATGCCGTTCACACGCCATCCGCCGACGACCGCGTTGACTAAAGAGTTCGCACGATTGAGATACATCTGGCGGCGGCCGAACGGAAGATCTATGCCGTAGTTGATCACGAGGTTGTTGGTCAGGTCCTGAAGGCTAATCGACTTTTCCGCCTTGACGTTGTAGTTGTCCTGCACGACGCCTTGGCCACCTTGTCCATCTTGGAAGCTGCTGGTGTTGTCCGTGTTGCTAAGCAGCTTCGCCCAGGTGTAGGCAACCTGGATGAGACCTCCGTGGCTGGTGCGCTGTGTGAAACTTGACTGCAGCGCCTCGTAAGTGGAGGCGCCAAACCGCGGGACACTCTGGTTGACTCCCGTGTACTGCGGGTACGGCTTCAGCAAGTAGCCTTGGAGCACCGTGGGCTGATTCAGTTGGCCACCCGAGGAGAACCTTCCTGCGTATGGGTTCGGTGTTGGGGTGAAGAGACCGGTCCCTGAGCCGGGGTCGCCGCCAATAGAGTCGTACTGATCAGGCAGTTGGTTGAGATTGATGCCGGTCCCGGTGAAGCCCTGTGAGAGCACAAGGTGGGTGCCCTTTGCTCCGGCGTAGGCAAGCGTGAAGGTCGACTTGTTACTCAAGGCGCGCTCTATGCCGAAGTTGAATTGCTGTACGTAACCGTAAGGTTGATCGGGGATGCGAGATCCGATCCCTTGTCCTAGAAGCTGCGTCAGGGCCATAGGATTGCGTCCGAGTGGCAGGTTGATCCCGTTCGGGAAGGGATTAGCGACCGTAGGCTCTCCGGCGTAACTGGTGCCCGGTGTGTTGGCAAGGCTTGTCGAGGCTGAGTTGATCGGGCTGCCTCCAGGTCCGTCCGCCGTAATTTCGGCCGGGAGAAAGGCGATACCGTAACCGCTGCGAACGACGGTTTGATCGTCCAGACGATAGGCGAATCCAACGCGTGGAGAGAAGAGCTTCCAGTGGAGCTGCTCCTCACGTCGCGAGGAGTAATCCGGGCTTGCAACGAAGGAGAGACCGCCGACCGTCGCCTGGCTCGAGCCAGTGACGGGATTTGTAACAGCCGGAAGACTAGTCGCTAGGTTGGGGAGCAGGACGGTGTCGTTGTTGTTAACCTCAGAGTAGGATCCGGGCTGCTCCCAGCGAACGCCGAGATTCAGCGTTAGCTTATTGCTCGCCTGGTAAGTATCAACGCCGTAGAAGCCGTAGGAGTGAAGGAAGGCACGAGTTGCACCAACCTCATTAATACCAACGCTCGATGGCACGCCTGCCAGGAAGGAGGCAAGGGCGTTTCCAGAGGTGGGATCGGAGGGGCTCGCGGTAAAGCTCGAGAGCGCACTCAGTCCAACTCCCTGATTGTTGCCGAAGCCAGTCCACTCGATTTGGCGTCCAATACCGCCGACCTTGATAGTGTGGCGGCCTTTGACTTTGGTCAGACTTCCGTTGATCGAGTATGCGGTGTTTAGCCAGTAGAGCTGCGAGAGCTCAGCTCCCACACTATAGTTCTGGATACCGAGGCCTGGTAGCAGACCCTGGTTGTTGACCTGCTGCGACTGTAGCGCGCCGTAGTTTGCGTTGATGGCGCTTTGGTTGAATCCATTCGAGAGGGGAACTTGAAAGTTGTAGTTCTCGAGGTAGGAGAGCCTGAGGTCGGCGATAGTTGACTGATTGAAGACGTGATTGTCGCCCACAACTGCTTCTGTGGTCGTATTGCCGGTCGGCCCCGCGCCAGTCTTGGTCCCCAACGGATCACTGTCGCCGTTGTGCGGATTCCAGAAGGTGTACCGCGCGAAGAGTTGATCCGCCTTACCCAGGCTGTAATCCACGCGAGCGTTGTACTGGTTCTGTGCGCCTGAGATTGGCGCAGTGGCGACATAGTTGTTCGTCAGTCCCGGACGGTTCGGAAGTGGAGCCTCGAGCTGAAGGATCTTTACTGCGGTGGGATCGGGAGCGCAGATAACATTGAGGCGCCCGTTGCAGGAGTACTGCACGCCGGTCGCAGGGTTATAGATGTTCGTTCCCAGAGCCGAGAAGTCGCCGCTCAATTGCGCAGCGGTTGGAAGCGTGTAGGTAGAGATGCTTCCCGAGGTTAGCGTCTCGCGCTCGTAGGAGAAGAAGAAGAACAGCTTGTTCTTGATGAGCGGGCCACCGACGTTGGCTCCGAACTGATTCTGATGCAGCGGCGGCCGCGGAAGTCCCTGATGGTTGCTGAACCAGTCGTTCGCATCAAGCACCGTGTTTCGGAAGTACTCATAAGCCGAGCCGTGAAACTCGTTCGTGCCGCTCTTGGTGGAGATTTGAATGACCCCGCCTGCGAAACCGCCAAACTCTGCGGTCACGTTATTCGTCGAAACGCGAAACTCCTGCACAGCGTCCTGTGTGGGCACCAGCGAGTTGACGTTGTTCTCCGGGATGTTGGACAGCACGCCGTCGACGAAGAATAGGCTTTGTCCGCTGAAGCCGCCGCCGATCTGGTAGTTGCCGTATGCGATTGCCTGCGTCTGTGCACCCGCCTGGAAGCTACCGCTGCCTCCGTTGGCCATAGTATTGCCCGAGGTTCCGCCGCCGGGCACAACGCCAGGAACGAAGTCCAAAAGGTTGTTTACATTCCGACCGTTGAGCGGAGACTCAAGAACCTGTCTCCCCTCAACCACCCCGCCCAACGAGGAGCTGTCCGTCTGAAGACTGGTGTTTTCCGACGCCTCAACCGTCACGCTTTGCGACACATCGCCTAGAGAGAGAGCTGCATCGGCACGCGTCGTGCCGCCGATGGTCACGTCGACATGCGATAGATTGAACGCCTTAAAGCCAGGGTTCGAGACGACGACTGAATAGGAACCCGGATTGAGGTTGAGGAAGGTGTAGTTGCCTCCACTGCCTGTGTTCGCAGTTTCCGTTTGACCGGTGCCGTTGTTCGTCAACGTGACTTGGGCACCGACTACGGTCGCGCCAGCGGAGTCCTTAATGGTGCCGACGATCGACCCGAAGCTGGTCTGCGCGAATGCCCGCGGATGGCCGAGGAACGGCAGGAGAATGACGAGGCACACCACAAAAATGCGAGAGATGTGATTTCGGCGGTTTGAAAGACCTTTTGCCGTAGAACATTGCTGTTTCATTTGCCGCCTCCTGAGGTAGCGAGAGTCCGCAGGGAGTAACGCATTCACCTTTGCGTAAAGCTCGCTGCGCACCTTCTGATCCGAAGACATTTTTAGTGATTTAGGTATACATATGTCAAGAAATTGGTATAGGTAAATGTGATTAATCTGAATATACCAATTCCGACACTTAGACCTTTTGTCAAAAGACGTAAGAGAGAGGATTTGCATTGATGGGGACATCGCTGCGCTGATTAGGATGAGTTCGCTTAGTCGGTCAAGGTTCCACAGGACTGCCGCACGACTAGGTGGGCGTCGAGAAGGATGGAGCGAGGAGAAAGAAAAGGATTGTTTATTCTTTCGAGCATTGCCGACATAGCAGCTGCGCCGATATTGCCGCATGGCTGGTGCATTGTTGTGAGAGGGACAGGCAGCAATCCGGCGTAGCTGACATCGTCGAACCCGGCGACCCGGACCTGTTCTGGAACCCGTTTGCCCAACCCGAGCAGGGTTTGCATTAGATTGGCCGCGATGTGGTCGTTGGCACAAACGAGTGTGTCAAGCGATCTACGGTCGAGGACCTCGCGGATCGTCTTCGAATCAATCGCGTCTTCAGGAACAATGACGATTTCAACCAACGATCTGCCCACGGCGAAGAGTGCCTCGCGGCAACCGACAATGCGGGCCTCTACGGTCTCCACCGAACCTTTTCGGGCCAGAAACGCAATGTTTTTCGCCCCCAGCTTGAGCAGGTGTTCGGTGATGAGGTACCCTGCACGCCGATTGTCAAGACCGACCAAATCGTGCCGGCTCATGGCGGGAAACCTCAGTCCGCAGCGGTCTAACAGTACGACCGGGATGGTGGCCTGATCCAATTTCTTGAGAATTTCTCTATTGACGCGCTCACGATGCGGGCTGAACTCGAGCGGCGCGAAGAAGACTCCATTGACCTTCTGATCGAGATAGTGCTGACAGAGCTGTTTGGCCTGCTCCTCTTTGTTGTCCGCGCTGGCGAAGGAATGTCCCCAGAGCAGCGAGTGCCGCTTCGCCTGCGGAGATCGAACCATGCCGCGACAAATGGGCTCGAAAATCTCAGTTTCGCCGAGATCAGGTATGAGCAGGCCGAAAACGAGGCTCTCCGATCCGTCCTGGGGCGCCGCGTAGGTTCCGGACCCCACGCGCCTCACGACTAGGCCCTCCTGCTGCAAATGCTGAATAGCCTTAACGACGGTCATGCGGCTCACCTTGAACCGTCGCGTTAGTTCCGCCTCGCTCGGCAGCCGGGCACCTCCCCGGTAGTGGCCCGAGTTTAGTTTCTGCCTTAACGTTTGTACGATATTGAGATACTTGGGCTGCGAGCTGCTATCCCGATCTTCACTTTCGTCGAAACCATCTTCCATCTCGGCCATGTCGGTCCTCGCCAGCTCCATAGTCAACCCACGGCAGTATTTTGACAAGCTGATAGAGCTTTAGACTAGACAACTAACAGAAGATTTGAATATACGCGAGTCTGGTTCGATACGGATCACCATACGGCTATTATGCCCTTCGGCTTGGTGCTTTGATGTGCCTCTGGAAGACCGAAAATCTATATGTGTGCAGATCTCCCAAAGCCGGGATTAGGCTTCCTACTCTTAGCGCTGAATCGCGAGTTAGAACCCCGTCATAAGGGGTCCAGTACACCAAACGTCTAAAGTCGTACGCTTCACCTGTAGGAATTTCGAGGATGATTTGCATCTGCCGCTCAATTTCCAGCACATTCTCAAAGCTATAGTTGTGACACTGGCTAATGGCCGTGAGGTAGTTGATAAGGGTGTCAAGTTCCTGTCTCCAAATGCAACTCCACACGATTGGCGGCCTAGCATCGCGAATCTCATCGCCAATTGATATTGTATCGGCCGCGACGAAGCCTCTTCGCAAGCAGGTTTCTAAGCTTGCCGCGCTTCCCGAAGATTGAACCGCCACTAAAGATAATCGAAATGAGAGGCCATCTCTTGTCCAAGCACACGGATCGCATTGGATCTTGACTCAGACGATAAAAGCGCCACTTAGCACCTCTATCATGCAGGTTGGCAATCGTAGAATAGCTTTAACTAAGCGCTCCATCAACTTGCGTGTCGTTTGAGCGATCACCGATAGCTTCTAGGCAGGACTCAATGATATTGAAGAATGCCTCCGGCATCGAGCGCCCGCACGAATCCAGATTATTCCGGTCAAAAGGTTCGAATCGATAGAGTGCTGCAGCTCCGTCAAAAACATTTTAGAAAAATGTTGAAGGTGCGCTCGGCTTCGCTCCGACTTGACTCGGGTATGAATCGGTTTGACCTCTCTTTTTAGTACGTATTCTCTACAGTAAGTTACCCACACGAAGTTGTAGAAATTCCGTCAATTACAGATTACGTCAAAGTAATACCGTACAGTACCTTGACGTTTACCGTCGTTAGAATGCCTGATGTGCAACAGCTTTGTATTTCTGAAGGGTCTCACTATCCCGTAAGGATCACGCTGGTCTCTGCTTCATATCGCTTTCGAAGGCAGTATCAATTACGACAATAAGCTTTGCCGACGATGTTTTCCCTTGCGGAGACTGATAATGTTGACCCGTTAAAAACAGATTAGCAGCACAGTCGGCTTGGCTACCAAAAAATGACTCCAAGGATTGTTTGGCAATGAACCTCGTAATCCCATCCGTTCAATTTCACAGTTCTATCGCCGTGCTTATAGAAATACGACAGACCAGAACTCATGCCAGGGCGATGCATGCCACGACCGCCTCTAACCGGCAACAGCCGCTGTACGGTGCACTGAGAGCGACCGAAGGCAATTCCATTCTAGATGCAAGTCTTATCCCTGGAGTCATCTGAGTAAATGTCCCACTTTTCCGCTTCACGCAACGATTTGATCTTTCGTGTGCTCTCAACGATTTGGATTTTTACGGCTGTTTTCAGCCAAGCATCGTACGCAAGTGGTGTACTCCCACAACTAACACTGTATCCTGTGCCGGCGGAGGTAAGCTCTTCGCACTTCCGCGTGAGCCTGAACGGACAGAGCACGGACGTACTGCACGCGGCGACGGGCTACTACCTGCTGAACTTTGATACCTCCGGTCCGGTCCATGTCTCGGTCACGGCGGACGATCCACATTTCTGGGACAGCGGTGTTGAAGTTCAACCGATGCGTTTTGGCATTCGCCCTGCGCGCCACGGAGCGACGATCAGCTTCACCATGGCGGGGCCATCGAAGCTGACGATCACGCGCCCCGGCGACCACTTTGCCGATGCTGAGATTCTCTTCCTCTTCGCCAACCCCATCGACCACTCCGGCATCACGGCTTCAACGCCACACGTCCGCTACTACGGCGCCGGCGTCTATCACGAGAACATCGATGCCAGTTCCGGGGACACCATCTATCTCGCCGGCGGCGCGGTCCTATTCGGCTCGCTCAACATCTGGCAGGTCGAGAACGTACATGTCCTCGGTACCGGCACCATCATCTACGACGGCCCGCAGAATCCGTATTTTGATACCGGCTGGATACATAAGAAGAATTGGCACTGCATCATCATGGACAACGCACGCAACATCGAGCTCGACGGCATTACGTGCATAACGCGCAGCCGGAGTTGGCAGGTCCAGATGAAGGACTCGCGCCACATAGGCATCTACAACGTTAAGGTGATTGGCGGCAATCCGAACGACGCCAACCAGGACGGCATCGACTGGCTTGGCGGCGGCGACACCACGATTCGCAACAGTTTTTTCCGCGCCTCGGACGACGTCTTCGCGCTTCAGGGTAACTGGGACGGGTACGAACTAGCGTTGATGCGCATTCCCGGACACGACGTCACCAACATCACAATCGAAGACACGATCGCTTCAACCAGTATCTCGAACACCATCCGCGTCGCGTGGCCCCAGAAGACGTTCAACAGCGCCCACTTTCATATGAGCAACATGGACGTGATCCACACCGGCTACGGCGGCTGCAAAGTTCCTTTTGCGTTCTTCGAACTCTGGGCCGATCCCGAAGGCAGAGGCTCGCACTCTGACTACCGGTTCCGGGACATTCGTCTTGAGGACTGGTATTCGCTCTTCAACATCGACCAGCCCAACCCGAGTGTCCGCGACATCGCCTTCAAAGACATGTGGGCTATGGATGGTCCGGCGATGGTCGCTCCAATTTTGAAGGGTGATGTATCCGGAGTGACGCTCACGGGTGCAACCGAACAAGGTTTTGAGGGCGCAGCGACCGACGTTGAGGGAGGAGCTACGAGTCCGGTGATTGAGCCGGCACGGATCAAAGCTCACTTCACCTACACTGCAGGTTTGCTCAAGCCAAAGCAATCTGTCGAATTCACGGCAGATGATCCCGCGACCGAGGGCCGCCGCTTCGAGTGGCTCTTCGGCGATGGAACACGAAGCGAAGGCCGCAGTGTTCGCCACCGCTTTCCGGACTCGAAGGGGACGCTGCTTGACGGATCGGGCCGCTTTCGCGTGCTCCTGCATGTGAGCGGCGGCAACAGCGAACAATCGCAGCAGGGATGGAGCAGCCAGCCGGTTGTGATCGCTCAGGCCAGGCTTGCCCCCGCGTCGGTGGCTCTTGAAACTTTGCTGCCCGGAGCTAGCGTCTTCGACCGCATCCTGCACGTCCCAGCCAACGGAGGCTACACCTTCACGCTACTGACCAGCCTGGAGGCGACGATGAGCATCGACGGACACTCGGCGCACTCGCCCAAAGCACGTCGGCAGGTATGCGGCTCTGAAGGCGACTCCGTGCAAGCGATGCGCATCAGCACTGCGCTTACCGCCGGAGATCACCACATCCGCATTGAGCGCAGGGTCGGCCTCGAAAACGCGCAGATGCCTCCCGGGCCAGTCTCGGACCAGCCTCTTCTGCTTTGGGAGGGCCCTGGCATCGATCGCCAGCCAATCCCCAAGAGCTTTTACTCTACGGTGGCGCCGTAGTGCGTGTAGCTCTTGCAATCTTTCCCGGCTTCTCTGCTATGACTCACGCTCACGCGTCTCTCCGACAAGTGGGTCGCGGTATTCCGGAAGCTCGACCACGGCGGGGAGAACAAGCTATTCCTCGAGCTGTGGACACACAAGTCGATTAAAGCCGTTATATCGCACTTGTGCCGTCGCTGGAGTGCTGTTGCTCCGCCTCACCGCTCAAAAGTAACCTGGTTGGAATTACAAATCCGGAACCTTAATCAAGAGGGATGAATTCAAGAGGGAATGAATTAATGATTGCTGGATCCATCATTTGCAATTTGGGCGGACGAATCGGCGCAGTTGCTCTCATCGCTTTCGCCGCAACTGGCCGTGGCATGGCGCAGAGTCCCACCGTGCCAAGTCTTATCATCATGGCCCAACCGGCAGTGGCGTACGGCCCGTACAACGCACACATCCTTCAGGGGGGCATTGGACTCAGCAAGAATCTTCATGAGCATGAGGCTCTCGCAGCAGCACAGCATAGCTGGTCGATGTCGCTCTGGTTCAAGTCCGATGAGCCTGCACAGACTGCTTTCCTCGCCGGAGTCGGCCATCCAAGGGAGAACTTCCCGCGCTATCTCGCGCTGAAGGATGGCCGCCCCGCATTCTGGGCAGGCGGAATGGGCGAAGGCCACGAGCTCATCGGCGCAACTCCGCTCGCCCGCGGCGTCTGGCATTCGCTGGCAGTATCAGTCGACGCCGATGGCAGATCGCACCTCCTAGCGGACGGAGCCGAAGTCGCGTCGGGGACGATTGCACTCGGCGTCTCGTCAAGCGCGATCCTCATGGCCCCAACCGAAGACTCTTCCTGGCCTGGCACGAAGCACTTCGGTGGCCTGCTCGCGCAGGTCAGTCTGCGCTCAACGCCGCTCTCTGCGGATGCGATCTCAGCCATGTCTACAGTGCCGGCGGGTCTCGACAATCTTCCGTTTGAAGAGGGTTCGCGGCCATGGCCCATCCAGACGCAGGGCCCATCCGGAATGGTGGCTCCGCAGGACCCGTCGCTGCTCCCGCATAGCTCTGCGCCATTCCTCGCGCCCAAAGCGGTTCCTTGGGCGGTGGGTACCGATGCCGCGATCAACGACGGCAATACGCTCATCCTTCGCCACGGCTGGATGCTCGCAGACGCTGCGGATATCAAGGTATCCGGCAGCGAAATCGCCGGCTCGAGTTTCGATGACGCGAAGTGGATGTCCGCTGTTGTTCCTGGGACCGTCCTGACGACGCTGATCGCACGTGGCGTCTATCCAGACCCGGACTTCGGCCTCGACAACATGGCCATCCCCGAGTCGCTCTCCAAGCATAGCTTTTGGTATCGCAACACCTTCACCCCGCCCGCAACGATGAAGGGCAGGAAGCTTGCAATGACCTTCCACGGCATTAACTACCGCGCGACGATCTTCATCAATGGCAACCGCGTCGGTGACGTCCTAGGTGCATTCCGCCATAAAGAGTTCGACGTGACACAGTTCGTCAAACCCGGCGAGAAGAACACCCTCGCCGTCTTCATAGAGCCCCCATTCCATCCTGGCATCGCGCATGAGCAGAGCCTCGCCGCAGGCTCCGGCGATAACGGTGGCGTGATGATGCTCGACGGCCCGACTTTCGGCGCGACCGAGGGTTGGGACTGGATACCCGGCATTCGCGACCGCAACATCGGGATTTGGCAGGATGTAGTGGTGACCGCAAGCGGCGCAGTCGAAGTCGCAGTTCCGCAGATCATCACGCATCTCAGCGATCCAGACCCAGCCATCACCACGGCCGAGATCACAGTCCGTGTGCCGCTCGCGAACGACACCAAGGCCGCCGTTCGCGGCACGGTCGGGATTGCGTTTGACGATGTCCATCTTTCGAAGGCTGTGATTGTTCCATCAGGCGGCACATCCGTCGAACTATCGCCCAAGGAGTTTCCGCAGCTTATTGTGCAGCATCCGAAGCTCTGGTGGCCGAATGGCTATGGCGCACAGGACTTGCACACCATGAAGCTTGTTTTTGAGCAAGGTAGAAAGGCTTCCGACGTTCGGGAAGAGCGCTTCGGCATCCGCGAGATCACCTACGAGATCAGCGCCTTCGATGCCAGCGGCCACGTTCGCCGCGTCGAGGACTCGCCGACGGTGGCTAAGCTGCTCGGCAAAGGCCCGGTCATCGAGCAGTCCCATGAAGGGTTTCGCGAGACACCCGAAGGCTGGATAACCTCGATCGTTCCCGGCATGGAAGACTCACCCGCGCTCAAGCCGGATGCCGACATGAAGCCTGGCACTGCGCTCGTCATTAAGGTGAACGGCATCCGGATCGCTGTCAAAGGCGGAAGCTGGGGCATGGACGATATGCTCAAGCGCGTCTCGCGCGAACGCATAGAACCCTTCTTTCGGCTGCACAAGGAAGCCAACGTCAACATGATTCGCAACTGGATGGGCCAGGACACCGAAGACGTCTTCTACGAGCTCGCCGACGAATATGGCATGTTGATCTGGAATGATTTCTGGGACTCGACACAGAACTGGAATCTCGAACCCGACGACTCCGAGCTCTTTCTCGCCAACGCGAAGGACACGATCTCCCGCTACCGCAATCATCCTTCGATCGCCGTGTGGTGCGGCCGGAACGAGGGCGTTCCTCCGCCTGCGATCAACGTCGGACTCAACAAACTAATCACCGAACTCGACGGCACCCGCTACTACTCTGCTGACTCGAACAAGATCAATCTGCATGATAGCGGTCCATACAAATACCAGGAGCCAGAGGACTACTTTACTAAGCTGTCTCTTGGTTTTGCAGTAGAAGTTGGGCTCGCCTCGCCGCCAACTCTGGAAGCCTTCCAGGCATTTCTTCCGAAAGAAGACCAGTGGCCCATCAGCGACGACTGGGCTTACCACGACTGGCATCAGGGCGGGAACGGCGCGACTGAGCCATTTGTTCAAACGATCAATGAAGAGTTCGGTCCGGCGACGAGCCTTACAGACTTCGATCGCAAGGCGCAGATGCTCAACTATGAGGGTCACCGCGCTGTCTTCGAAGGCTTCAACGCGCATCTCTGGCAGCCCAACAGCGGCCGCTTGCTGTGGATGACGCAGCCTGCATGGCCGAGTACACAGTGGCAGATCTTCAGCCACGACTACGACACCCACGGTTCCTTTTATGGAGTGAAGAAAGCTTCGGAGCCGATCCATATTCAGATGAACCTTCCCGCGCACGATGTTGCCATCATCAACAACACGCTTGTACCGCTCACGAACGTGACGGTCACAGCGCGGGTCTTCGACACAAGGAGCAAGCCACTGCTCGACAAGACCGCCACTCTCACCGCCGCTGCAAATGCCGAGACGCCCGCGTTGGCCATGGAGCTTAAAGCCGCTCTGGAGGCAGCCCGCACGGTTCTCATCAAGCTTGAACTGAAGGACAGCACTGGCAGGCTGCTCTCCGACAACTTTTACTGGCTCGCAGCGAACAAGTCTGACTACCGACGCATGAACGAGATGCCTGCTGCAAACCTCACTGCTACGGGGAAGATTTCCGCGACAAACGGAAGCGAACGCCATGCGACCATCACTCTCGTGAACTCCGGAACGGGTGCTGCGGTCGCAACCAAACTCACGCTCAAGGATGCGACAACCGGGTTACGCATCCTGCCCGCGTACTACAGCGACAACTACGTCTCACTGCTTCCGGGCGCGACGAAGACGATTGACATAGCCTATCCCACGACGAGCGCAACCACGATGATGAAAGTCGATCTGCGTGGATGGAACGTTACACCGGCTTCCATTGCGCTCGCTCCGTAGTCTGCGAGTTCTCTCTGCCATTAACACGGCGTCTATGCTCCGCATCTCGCACTTAGGGGGCAGTCTACGATGCGTCCCGCGCACTCAGCGACGGCAGGCCCACATCCTGGAAGTTGAATGACCGGGTAGACCCCTGCTGCGAGGCTTGTATCACTTAGTGCTGGACGATCCATCGGGGGTATACTACCGCCGGTTATCTTATCGATATTAAATGGGAACAAACATGCCAACTGTGCCGCACGCGCCCGAGAGTCTTTCCTCCCCGCTACCCCGTTTGGAGCCCAGCGACGCGGCGGTTCGCGCCACCTTGCACCTCATTCTGCAAAGCCAGCCCTTTCGTACCAGCAGGCAGTGCCAGGATCTTCTTAGCTATGTCGTCAAGCACTCCCTGCATGGCGATGACGCATCGTTGCGCGAACGCATCCTCGGCATCGAGGTCTTTGGCCGCGCCGCTAACTACGACACCAGCGAAGATCCAGTCGTCCGAATGCGCGCCGCCGACGTCCGCAAGCGCCTTGCCCAGTTCTACCAAGCCGTCGAGCCTAACTCCCAAGCCAACTCAGACGCACCCCCTGAGATCGTCCACATCGAGCTCAAGCCCGGATCGTACCGGGTCACCTTTCACTACGAACACGGGCTAAGAGAGGACCACGGTTTGAGGCCAATTCCGGTCTCCGCGTCCGCCCTCGACTCCGCCTCCCATGACTCGACAGCCCCTATAGCCGGCGCAGCCCTGATAGGGCCGCCTGTGCTTGATCACGTTGCTCCTCTGCCCGTCAGCTTCGACCACCCCCCGCAGGCGCGCCGGGCAGGAGTTTACATCGGCCTTGCCGCAGTGATCTTCTCTCTGCTCGTTCTCGTCGGCTGGAAGGCCTGGACAGTCCGCTCTAATATCTTGCAGCAGAGATTCTGGGCACCGCTTACCCGCTCCGGCCAGCCTGTCCTGGTCTACGTCGGATCAAATGCCGTCTATCGCTTCACGCCCTCATACCTCGCACGCTACAAAAAAGAGCATGGAATCGAACACAATGGTCCCGAGTTCTTTGTAGATCTCCCCAAGGGTGGCACCATTCAGGCGGACGATCTCACGGCGGTGAAGGACTGTTTCGTAAGTGTCGCGGATCTTGCAGCCGTTACGCAGGTCGTCAGCCTCATGAAGGGTTGGGACAAGCCATACAATCTGAGGTCTGCAGCAGATATCACCATGGGTGACATCCGTAATACTCCCACTGTGCTCGTCGGCGGCTTCAACGACACGTGGACGCTCGAGACGACGAAGGACCTCCCTTACTCGTTTCGAGATGGCATCAAAATCGAAAACCGTGCGGACCCCGCACATAGCTGGACGATCAACGAAGAAAATGGGGTTCCGGCGACCGAAGACTACGCTTTGATATCACGGTTGCAACACTCGAACACCGGCGGCCCAGTGCTTTCCATTGGCGGCATAGGCTCGTTTGGCACCCAGGCCGCAGCCGAGTTCGTTACCAGCCCCGATAGAATGAACGACCTTCTGAAGTCCGCGCCATCTGGCTGGGAGGGAAAAAATATGCAGGCCGTCCTCCGCATTAAGGTCGTAGGCAACGCCCCGGTCGCGGTCGATGTGGTTGCCACATCATATTGGTAGATCACCTTGCCAGTCCTTAGACCGAGCTTAGTGACGCGGTTCCGGCCAGCGGTCCGCCATCTCTTTTGCGTCGCAGCCATCGCAGCGGTCACTCTCTGCTACGCCCGTTCCAACACGACTCCCCAAGTGGTTACTGCACCTACCAGCCTCACGACTCAGGAGCGTATGTACGCCTCTGCTTTTTGGCCTACCAAAGGCGACGCCTCCGCAAGCGAGTACGCGGGCGAGGCCGCCTGCGCGGGTTGCCACGCAGACATAGCCTCTCTTCAGCACCAGACCCCCATGTACCATGCGGCGACACCAGCCTCACTGCTCTCTCTCCACTCACCCTTGAAGTTTCAGGAGAGCACCTTCTCGTACGCAGTTCAACAGACCGTGAGTGGCACCATCTACTCGGTTGACTCCGTCTCAGCCTCCGGGTCTCATTCCGACTCCAGAGCCGTTGCCTGGGCTTTCGGCAATAGCGAGACCGGCCAGACCTATCTCCTCAGGCAAAAGGACGGCTACATCGAGTCACGCCTCAGCTACTACACCGCCCTGAACGCCCTCGACATCACCGTCGGCCACTCCGGACAGCTTCCTTCGAGCCTGCACGACGCTCTCGGTCACGAACTTGCATTCGATACCGCACAGCGTTGCTTCGCCTGCCACACTACCGCGTCCACTTTATCGAACGTCTTCGTTCCAGAAAAATCCGTCCCCGGCGTCACCTGTGAAGCCTGCCACGGCCCTGGCGCTGCGCATGTTGTCGCTGCCAAAACCGGAAAGGTTCGCCAGACCATCGCCTCCGTCATCAACCCCGCTTCCATGTCGCCTGCCGATTCTGTCGACTTTTGCGGCTCCTGTCACCGCACCTTCTCCGATGTCGCTGTCTTTATGCCAGCCAACCTCGGCGCGATCTCGGTCCGTTTTCAGCCCTACCGCCTGGAGAAGAGCCGTTGCTGGGGAAAGACCGGCGACGCACGTATCACCTGCATCGCCTGTCATGACCCCCACCGGCCGCTGGTCCGCGAGAGTGCAGCCTACGACCACAACTGTCTCGCTTGCCACAACTCAGGGTCGGCTCAACAGGTTCGCGATCATCCCCCTTCTACGTCCAATCCGATCCCATCCGCATCTGGGTGCAAGGTAGCCACCAACAACTGCGTCACCTGTCACATGCCAAAGGTTGAGGTTCCCCAAACCCACGCCTCTTTCACGGATCACCAGATTCGTATCGTGCGCGCAAGCATTCCTTGATTTCCGTTCCTCAGCCTTGAACTCCGGTTCTTGCAGACGCTTCCCGCTGATCTTGCCACTGATCTGAGGGCTCCGTCCCGCAGAAAATATTGGGTTGCGGACAGTACCCTACCAAGCTCGTAAGTAACTGAAATGAAAATGATTATGAGAGATTACGTTTCAGCTTACCGTAGTACACCTTGCCTGCTCTGTCTCGGATGTCGGTAATGGGTGCCGCTATCCTGCTCGCGCTTGTCACGTTACGGAACATGAAAAAGTTCCGGACGAGCGAGTAGGAATTTTCGGAGGAAGCTTGAACATGAAAGTTTTTCGCTCTTCAGGCACGGTCTGGATTGCCTTTTTCTCAATTTTTGCAGTTCTCACGTTCGTCACCGTGTCGCCTGCTCTCGTTGCTCAGGACCTCACCACTTCAGCGACCCTGACCGGGACTGTCACTGACACCACCGGCGCGGTCATCTCAGGGGCGACCGTCATCGTCTCGGGATCCGACAACGGTGTCTCCCGTGCGATCAAGACGGAGGCCAACGGCGACTTTACTGTCCCGCTGCTGCCGCCAGGACAGTACAGCCTGCAGGTTCAAATGAAGGGCTTCAAATCCTATCAGCAAAAGGGGATTACCCTCGTCGCGGAGCGCTCAGCCCATCAGGACATCCGGCTTCCTATTGGTGCCGAAAGTGAGCAGATCGAAGTCACCAGCCAGGCGCCGCTGCTGAACACCGGCGACGCTAACCTTTCCTCCGAGATCACCTCGAAGCAAGTCGAGGATCTCCCGCTCAACCTTCGGAACGTCATCGCTCTTGCGACCCTCAACTCCTCTGTTTCGAACACCTCGGAGAGTCAGGCGCTCGGCGAAGGCGGAACCTCCGGCAAGGCCGACCAGGACGTCTCCTTCCTCAACTTCGGCGGAGGTTTTTTTGGCACCTCAGGATATCTGATTGACGGCATCTGGGATACGGATAGCACCTGGGGCGCTGCCATCTACGTGCCTTCTGTCGAGGCCGTCGGCGAGTTCAAGATCCAAACCAACTCCTTCACCGCCCAGAACGGATTCAGCACCGGCAACGTCATCAATATCCAGACCAAGTCCGGCACCAGCAACTTTCATGGCGACGTCTTTGAGTTCATCCGGAACTCCGACCTGGACGCCAACAACTACTTCAACAACCATAACGGCAGCCCGAGACAACAATTCAGGCGCAACCAGTTTGGAGTCTCCGCCGGCGGACCGCTCTACATTCCCGGACTCTACAAGCAGCGCGACAAGACCTTCATCTTTGGCGCATACGAGGGGCTGCGTCAAGGGTCCCCGGTTAACAGCACCTTTACCGTTCCGACTGCCGCCATGCGGACAGGCGACTTCTCGCAACTGTTGACGGGAGCGCTGGTCACGCAAACAGTAAACGGCACGACCACCAATGTTCTCGATCCTTTTGGCAACACCATCCAGGTGAACCAGCTCTTTAATCCCGCAACCGGACGAGTTTTAACCAACGGAAGCGTCGACGCGACGGTCGGCAAGCAGGTTAGCTGCCCCGGTGGAACGGCGACCTGCTACTACCGCGATCCCTTCCAGAACAACAACGTTTCTTCATCGATTAACCCGGTCGGCGCAAAGCTCATCTCGTACTACCCCACACCGACCAACGGCAACGTAAGCAACAACTTCTTTGCGACCGCCTCCGCCCCGACCACCTCGAACGAGTTCATCGTCCGGGTAGACCACAACTTCACCGATGCCACCCGCATGTACTTCCGCTACGCGAACAAGCACGAGCAGAAGACAAACTCGCCTACTTACTATGGCGCGAGTGATCCCGGCGGTCCAGGCAACATCCGTCCCAACAACCGCTACAGCATCGCCACCGGCTTCAGCCATATCTTCAATGCGACCACCGCGATCAGCGCAAACGCTGGGTTCCATCGCTGGAACCAGGGCGGCCTATACCAAGGCTACCCATTCGACCAGACAACCCTTGGACTGCCGGCGGCCCTCAACAACGGTTCGAACCAGTTCCCTGAGATCTTTGTCGGCAACGGAGGCTCTTCGCTTGGACCCGTCCAAGGCGGATTCGGAGCCGGCATCGCGAATGTCGGCAGCGTGAGCGTGGACGCAACCAAGACGTTCAAGCAGCATGACCTCTCCTTCGGCTTTATCGACGTCGTCCTGCAGAACAACGGCAATGGTCCTGCAAATACTCAGTTCAGCTTTCAGCCGGACTACACTTCGCAGTTTCTGAACACGAGCCCGGTTGGTTCTGCAGGCTATGGATTTGCGTCGCTGCTGATCGGAACGCCAGACAGCGGAACGAACGGTAACCCTACCACCCTTAACGCCTTCCATACCGCCCCCCAGAGGCACTACATCGGCTTTTACGGTCAAGATAATTTCAAGGTAACGAAGACAGTCGTTCTCAACCTCGGACTGCGTTACGAGTTTCAGCCTTCGTTCACGGAGCGGCATAACCGTCAGGCCTACTTCGACTACACCGGCATCAACCCCATCGGCAACTCGGTTGGACTCTCCCTTCCCGGACGAGAGGTGTATAGCACCTCTGGCAACCGCGGCCTGAACAATCTGAATCTGACCAACGTCGCGCCGCGCTTCGGCTTTACCGACCAGCTCAACACGCACATTGTGTTGCGCGGCGGGTACGGGATATTCTTTCCTCCATCCTCCTTCGTTGGTATCCAGTCCAGCCCCGGATATAGCCAGGCGACAAACTACGACGCCAGCGATAATGGTGGTCTCACCCTCAAAACGAACCTCAGCAATCCCTTCCCCAATGGGTTGCTGGCGCCTACCGGCAACGCGCTCGGACCTTTGACCGACGTAGGGTTTAACGCAAGCACCGGGGTTCACTACAACCGCCATTCTCCCCTCCTGCAGCAGTTCTCGCTGGGAGTGCAGTATGCGTTCACAACAAACGACGTGCTGACGACGAGCTACGTTGGCAACCGCGGAACCCACCTGCTCGCCAACTACATCAACCGCACACAGCTGGATCCTTCGCTGGTTACGGCGGCGAACAATAACAATCTGGTCGCCATGGTGCCCAATCCGTTCTATGGCGTCATCAAGTCCAGCTCCTGCGGCCTCGATGCTCCCACCATTCAGCAGGCCCATCTGCTTCAGCCATTCCCGCAGTACTGCGGCGTGCAGGAGAACGAGCCTACCATCGGCGATTCGTACTACAACGCGCTCTTGATCGACTACAATCATCGCTTCCATGCGGGATTGAATGTCCTCGTCTCGTACACCTTTTCAAGATTCATCGATGACACCGGCGGAACGGCCGACTGGGCCTATCGGGGTAACTCGAACGGCTATCGGAACAACTACAATCCGGGATTCGACAGGTCTGTCGACGGAACCGACCAGACCCACAGTCTGGTGGTGAACTACATCTACGAGCTCCCTGTCGGTAAAGGTAAGAAGTTTGCCGGCAACGCTGGCCGGGTTACCAACGCAGTGATTGGCGGATGGCAGGTATCAGGCATCACCACGATCAAGACGGGACTCCCGCTCAGCATCACCGGCAACAACAACTCCAACTACTTCGGCGGCAATCAGCATGCGCAACAGATCGCGGACCCCCATGTCTCTCACCCCGGCATAGGAAGCAATACCGTTCCTGGCACCGGCACTTGGTTCAACACTGCAGCGTTCGAGAATGCTCCCGCGTATACCCCTGGCAATACCCCTCGGTATATCTCCCGCCTGCGTTCCCCTGGTTATGATAATTGGGACGCATCGCTACAGAAGGTCTGGCAGCTCCACGACACCATCAACCTCCAGTTCCGGTCGGAGTTTTACAACCTGCCGAATCACGCGAATTTCTTTACTCCCGATACTGGCGTGGACGACGGTGTCGGAAAGTTTGGTTATATAACCCAGGCATTCGACGCCAGATCCATCCAATTCGCTCTGAAGGTGATCTGGTAGATTGGTCGTCTGATGCGGCTGTCTCAACTTGTTCGGCGTGTTGCGTTCTCGTTGTCGCTCTTCGCCGGTGTGCTTTGTGCCTGTCCCTTGCGCGGCCAGGCACAAGATCTCGACGGACTGCTTGAGAGGGCGCGCGCCGCTCAGTCTTCCGGAGAGTACGCTGAAGCTGCGGCCATCTACGCTCGCGCCACAACTCTCGCTCCTGCCACGCCTGAGCTGTGGTCTAACCGCGGCGTCATGGAGTATCTAGCCGGCGAGATTGGCCCTTCCGTCATCAGTCTGAAGCACGCTCTGCGGCTGAGACCGACCCTCTATATTCCCATGCTCTTTCTCGGCAAGGGGTATATCCAGTCCGGCAAGCCCGAATTGGCCGTGCCCTATCTCAACAAAGCGCACACCCTTCAGCCCAGCGATCCCGAAGTCCTTCTCACTCTCGCCAAAGCCAACGCTGTCCTGAACAAACCCCGCGAGGCAGAGTCTGCCTATGCCACTGCCGCCCGCCTCACTCCAGATAACCCGGCCGCATGGCTCGGCCTCGGCACCGCGTCGCTCAACGTCATCGCCGCCGATGGCCAGGACTTAGCCACGATCCAGCCGCAATCTGTTTGGGCCCGCGCGCTCTTCGCCGACGAGCTCCTCGCCCAGGGCCGTCCTCTTGAAGCCGTAGACACCTACAACCGCGCGCTCGCCAAAGCCACTCCTGCCCAGCACGCTACGCTTGCCCGCACAGTAAGCTGGCTTGAATCGCACCCCGATCTCTTTCCTATTCCCGCAAACTCGCAAACTGCCTTGCAGAAGCTCGACGAGCAACTCAGCTCTGCCCTCAATAAAGCGTCATTGGCCGCCTGCGATGCTACTGCCGCTCTGCTCGACGCAGCAGCCTGCGCCTTCTGGGCAGGCGACTACGAACACAGCGCCGCGCAGGCAGACGAAGCTCTGAAGCGTTCCCCGCAAGAACCCCAAGCCCTCTACTGGTCCATCAAATCGAATGAGCGCATGGCCGTAGCCGCCCTCGCTCGCTTTGAAGATCTCGCCCCGCACTCCGCCGCCAGCTTCGACATGGTGGGCGACCTCTACCGTGACCAGCGTCAGATGGATAGTGCCCTCGGCGAATACCGGAAGGCCCTCGAAGTTGATCCCCACGACCCCGGGGCTCTTCTCGGCTCAGTCGTCGCTGACATTGGCACGAGCCGGCTCGACGAAGCCGCCGCTACCGACAGGCTCGCTCTCGCCGACCGCCCGCAGGACCCGCAATTAAACCTCCTCATGGCCGAAATCCTGGCTGCCAACTTCCACTACGTCGAAGCCCGGCCCTATCTCGCGAAGTGCGCTGCCGGACCCCCCGAGATGCAGCCCCGAGTCCACCTCCTGCTCGCCCACGCCGACGCCAAGGAAGGCAGCATTGAGGCTGCCATACGGGAGTATCAACTCGCTCTTCCCGGAGATCAGGACGGCAGCATCCACTTTCAGCTCTCACGTCTTTACCGCAAGACCGGCAACGTCGTCCTCGCTCAGAAGGCAGAAGACCAGGCTAAGGCTCTCATCGCGCAACGCCGAGCGAACGCCAACATCGAAATGCGCGAGATGACTGGCGGATCTTCCTTGCAGTGACTTCCTGAGCTTAAGACTCAATGACCGAAAACGTACATCCCACCTCGGACCTTCCCGATCCCGCCTCTTCGACGTGGTTCTCCCGCCGATCGTTCGTTCGCTCCGGAGGTATCGTTCTCGCGCTGCGTGCGGCCAAACTCCGCGCAGCGCTGTTGCTTCCGCCGCCACCTCTATCTCCCCCATGCCTGGTAACCTCGCGAACGCTCTACCCTCTGCTGCTCGAACGCTTCATCTCCAAACTCGATCCTGCAGCAGACATCTTTGTCTGTGAGCAATATGCTGTCGACATTATTGAAGTGCTGGATTCATGGGTCGCCTCAATATATGCCGAGACATCTGTAATCGGTGCAATACGCACTCATCTCGCGGAATCGCTCATAGCCTGCTCGATGGCTCAATTCCAAACGGTCCCACTTCGCAACTCCGGCGCGCTTCACATCGAGCGCCGCAGCTTCCAAGTCTCGCAAAGCAGCAGCCCAGAGAAATTCCTCGCCGAACTGGCCATATACCTCGCTCCCTTCGCCAAGATTGAAACCCTTGAGCTCGACCTCTGCGACATCCGCATCGCAACGACCTCTCCGCTAACCATCGACACGGACATCCGCTACAACTTTGTCGGAAAAACACACGATGGCGCACGCGAACAACGGGTTGGAGCGTGGAAGCTAGTGTGGGCAAGAGAAGACGCTGCCGAGTGGAAGATCACGCACTGGGCTGCCGATCCCGAACTCCGAAGCCGCCTTACTGGCCCCGGCTTCACCGAGATCACAGGCCGCTGCCTCTCCCCGAGCACACAGTTGTCGCTTGGTATCGACGCATGTCGCACCGCGCTCGACGGTGCTACCGGCATCGACGTCTATGGAAACCACGGCATCGCCGTCGGTGACATTGACGCAAGCGGATACGACAGCCTCTACGTCTGCCAGCCCGCCGGTCTTCCTAACCGCCTCTATCACAACCGAGGCGATGGCACCTTTGAAGACATCACCGAAGCCTCCGGCACCGGCATCCTCGACGGCACCGCCTCTGCACTCCTCGCAGATTTCCGAAACCGTGGGCGGCAGGACCTCCTCGTCGTCCGCACCGGCGGCGTCCTTCTCTTCGAGAACCTGGGCAATGGCCGCTTCGAACCCCGCCCTGATGCCTTCCACTTCGGCCGGCTGCCGCAAGGCACCTTTACCAGCGCGGCGATTGTGGACTACAACCGCGATGGCCTCCTCGATGTCTATCTCTGCACTTACAGTTACTACAAGGGCCTGAACCATCACCAGTTTCCCGCGCCTTACTATGACGCGCAGAATGGGCCGCCAAACTTCCTCTTCCGCAACCGCGGTGACGGAACCTTCGAAGACGTCACTGTCTCAAGCGGCATGGACCAGAACAATAACCGCTTTAGCTTCGCCGCCGCCTGGTGCGATTACGACAACGATGGTTGGCCCGATCTGTATGTCGCCAACGACTTCGGCCGCAAGAATCTTTACCGCAACAACGGCGACGGCACCTTCACCGACATCGCCGCCAAAGCAGGGGTCGAAGATTACGGGCCAGGCATGAGTGTTTGCTGGATCGACCACGACAATGATGGTCTTCAGGACCTCTACGTTGCCAATATGTGGCTCGCCGAAGGCAACCGCATCACCGCCGACGATCAGTTCCTTCCCGGCGTCGATTCCACTATCCGCGCGCTCTATCGCAAGCACAACGCCGGCAACTCGCTCTATCGCAACAACGGCGATGGCAGCTTTGCCGACCGGACCACCCATGCCGGATCGGCCAAGTGCGGCTGGTCATGGTCGAGCGCATCATGGGACTTCGACAACAATGGCTGGGCGGATCTCTACGTCGCCAACGGCTTTGTCTCCAGTCCCAACCACTATGACCTACAGAGCTTCTTCTGGCGGCAGGTCGCGCAACGCTCCGCTACCTCCGCCGGAGCATCGCCCGAGTACGAACTCGCCTGGAACGCCATCAACGAGCTTCTCCGCTCGGGCTACTCCTGGAGTGGTTACCAGCGCAACGTCTTCTTCGCCAACAACCGTGATGGCACGTTCTCGGAGGTCTCCGGCGCGGTCGGTCTCGACCTCATCGACGACGCTCGCGCCTTCTCGCTCAGCGACTTCGACCACGACGGCCGCCTCGAAGTGGTCCTCAAAAACCGCACAGGCCCACAGCTGCGCCTACTCCGCAACGACCTCGAAGACATCGGCAACTCGATCGTCCTTCGCCTCACCGGACACACCAGCAACCGCGACGCAATCGGCGCGACCGTCACTATCGAGTCCGGCGCGCAACGCCAGACTAAGTTCATCTCCGCAGGCAGCGGCTTCGCCTCGCAGCACACGAAGGAACTGTCCTTCGGCCTCGGCAGCGCATCGGGACCGATCTCCATCTCCATCTGCTGGCCCACCGGCAACGTCGATCGCTACGACGGCCTCCCAATCGACCATCGCATTCAGATCGATGAAGGCACGCCAACCTTCAAAGCAGAACCCTATCGATCCATTCCATCGCACACCGCCTCTGCTCCGCCTCCCTCGCAGCTATCCGCACAAGTTGATACGAGGCTGGCCACATGGTTGATCGCCCCGCTCTTCGGCCCCGCCCTCAAGCTTCCCGACAGCACCGGCGATATCCATCAACTCAGCGATCTCAAGGGAAGGAAAGTCCTCCTCACCTTCCTCGGCGCGGATTGCACCGCGAAACAAGACAGCCGCAGACAGCTCGAACACCTCACGCAAGCCTCTGCGGCATTCACTAGTGCTAACCTCGCGCTCTTCGTTGTCTCCGCATCTTCCGATAAAGAGCTATCCGCAACCGCCTTCGCAACCTCCGCATTCCCCATCCACATCGCCACTGAAAGCGAACTCGGCCCCTGGAACATCCAGTACCGATACCTCTTCGATCGCCGCCGCGACATGCCCTTGCCCGTCTCCTTCCTCCTCGACGTGCAGGGCGCGATCGTCCGCGTCTACACCGGCCTCGTCGCCGCGCAGGAAGTCATCACCGACGCCAACTCCGCGCCGCGCACGTCTGACGAGTTCCTCGCTCATGCCATGCCGTTTCCCGGCCCCTACTACGGCGCTCCCATGCAGCACGACTACCTCACCTTCGGCATCGCCTTCTCCGAGTACGGCCATGAGGAAGCCGCCCAGTTCGCCTTCCTCCGCGCCATCGACGCCGATCCCAACAACCAGCTTGCCTGGTTCAACCTCGGCACCATCTTCCTCAACCGCAAGCTCTACCCCGAGGCCCGCAAGTATCTCACCGAAGCGACGCGCCTCAACCCGCAAGACTCAGACGCCTGGAACAACCTCGGCACAGTCTCTGGCTCCGAGCAGAGGTATGACGAGGCTCTCGATGAGTTCCGCCGCGCCGCGGTCATCAATCCGCACCACGCCAACGCGATCGAAAACATGATGCGCATATACCAGTTTCAGAACCGCGCCGCCGAAGCCCAGAGGATCCTTGAAGAGCTGATCGCCACCGCGCCTGGCGTCGCCCAGCTTCATCTCGACCTCTCCGTGACACTGGTCGCGCAGAACGACTTGAAGCACGCCCGCGAAGAACTCGAAACCACAATCCGTCTTGACCCTCGCAACCCCGACGCTATCAATAATCTCGGCGCCGTCCTGCTCCGCCTCGGCCTGACCGACCAAGCGCTGGAGCAGTTCGAGCGCTGCCGCCGGCTCGCTCCGGACTTTGACCGCGCCGCGATCAACGCCGCGGCCCTCTACAACCGCGCCGGCCAGCGCGATCGTTCCCGCGAGATCCTTACTACCTTCCTTACCCGCCATCCGGGCAACGCCGCCGTGCAATCCGCGCTCGACAGGATGGGAACGCCATGAGACCTCTTCGCCTTCTCGCCTGCCTGCTCTTGCTCGTCATCCTCTCACCAACCTTCAGCTCCGCAGCCGATTCAGCATCCGTCTCCGGCACCGTTCGCGACTCAGACGGCAACCCCCTCGCCAACGTCACCCTCACCCTCGCAGGTCGCTCCACGCAGCAGGCCATCAGTGACTCATCCGGACGCTTCCGCTTCGCCGCAGACCTTCCACCTGGCGATTACGCACTCTCCGCCGTCCTCACGGGCTACGCTGCATCCGGCCCACTTTCCATTCATCTCCAATCAGCCCCTTTCAACGCGGACATCGTCCTCGCCCGCGCCCCCGCGCCTCCGCTCGAGTTCCAATCCTCTGGCATCCGCGGCCTCATCGATCCCGGCGGCTACTCCGCATCCATCGCAACCGCCTCCACTGGTGTGCTGCGCGGCATCGCCGAGCTGAGGCGCAAGGACACCTCCTTTGCTACGTCAACTGCAAAGGACTGGCCCTGCGTCCTCGAACCCCAACTCCGCCAAGCCGTCGCACAGCATCCCGATCAGCCCGAACCATCTTTCCGGCTCGGCCAGTTGTACGTTGCCCACGATCAACCCTCCCAAGCCATCCCGCCGCTGCAACACACCCTGGCGCTCGACTCCGCCAACGAATCTGCCTCCCGCACCCTCGCCGCTGCTTGGCTCGAAGCAGGCAACTTCGACGCCGCGCTAAAGCTACTCAAACGGCTTCTCGTCACCCGCGACACATCTGAGCTCCACCAGCTCCTTGCCCGCGCCGACGAAGGCTCTGGCCTCTTCCCACAAGCCGCACAGGAATACCGCGTGGCCGTCGCTCTGTTGCCCTCCGAAGAGAGCTCCTTCGGCATCGGATACGAACTGCTCCTCTCCGGCTCGCTCGCCAATGCTGCCGCCGCATTCACTGAAGGCATCACCCGCTATCCCAAATCAGTCTCCATGCAGATTGGAGCAGGCACCACCCGCTTCCTTCAAGGCGACATCGACGCGGCACTCCAGAACTTCCTTACAGCCACAGATATCGACCCGGCGGACCCGCGCCCTTACTCGTTCCTCGCTACATCCGCTGCCGCTTCAACTGATCAGCGGAGCCGCGTTCATGACACCTTCAAACGCTATCTTGCGCTCGACTCCAACAGCGCAAACGCAAACTACTTCTACGCCCTTGCGCTCGCCCGCGCATATCCTCCAGGCAACGCCGCGCAAATCGAGGCCCTGCTCATGCACGCCATCCAGCTAGACTCAGCCCTCGCTAAAGCCCACCAGCAGCTTGCCGACAGCTACTTCCGCCGCAACGACTTCGCCGACGCAGTCTCCGAGTACGAAACCGCTCTCAGGCTCACGCACGACCCCGAGCCACACTACCACCTCGCTCTCGCCTACAAGCGCATGGGCCGCGCCGCCGACTCCGACCGCGAGATGCAGCTCTTCCGCCAGTCGCGCGAAGTCGGCGGCCAGGCCTCCGCCGCATTCACCGGCATTGATCTAGCACAGTTCATCTCGGCAACCGGCGCACCAAGACCGCACTCCGGTCTGCCGCTCCAATGCCCTTAACCTCGCAGTAATGGCGATCCTAAACACTTTGTTAGATTTGCATCTGCGGATGAATCAGTGCGAGCACGGATCAGGCGCCAAAATTTTTTCCACCGTCCGCCGTGCGAACACGTCGCCCATGGCGATCGATCCGCCTTCCTGACCGTGCATGGCGCAGAATGTCTTGGTATGAAAAACCACTTGAAGATATTTGGGCCGCGCTTGCCCAGCGGATCGTCCAGGCTCTGATCTATCCCCGGGCTGAAACCGTCCAACGAAAGGGTAAAAGTCCTACTACACGCACCTTTGACATGTATGCTCCCCGCTTAGAAATCAAATGAATATCGCGCGTGGATACGCTATCAGGCTTGAGCCAAACATTGATCCGACGAAACCCTTCATTGGTCTCAAAATTCCGATAAAGGAAGTAGAAGATCCACGACGTTGACTTCCAGGCGAATCGAAACTGCGGACCAGACGCGATGATCTGCTGGCATTCCGGCTATTTCCGAGGATGGAGACCTAGCCGGCTCGCCTTTCTGCCCGGCATTCAACCACTCCTGGACCGGTGAAGCGCATCACAACTGCCAGGAGCGAGGAGAATGTCATGGCGAAGACAGATGATGCAGAGTTGGTTGAGGTCGCGGGCCACATGGTGCGCATCAGCAGCCCGTCAAAGCCCTACTTTTCAAAGGGCGTCCAGCTGACAAAGCTGGACATTGTGCGCTACTTCCTTTCCATCGCGCCAGGTGCGCTGCGCGGCATCGTGGATCGTCCCGTGGTCCTCAAACGCTTTGTAAATGGCGCGGAGGCGGAGCCGTTTTATCAGAAGCGCGCCCCCAGTGATCTCCCGGACTGGATGCGGACGGTGACCTTGTCCTTCCCGTCCGGTCGCACCGCAGACGAAGTGGTGGTGGATGAGGCCGCCGGTCTCGCTTGGATTGTGAACCTTGGTTGCATAGAGTTGCACCCGCACCCGGTTCGCACGGGAGACCTCGATCATCCCGATGAGCTGCGCGTGGACCTCGATCCGCAACCCGGAGTCGGATGGAGCGACGTGCGCATTGTAGCCATGGAAGTGAAAGCTCTTCTCGACGAGTTGGGTCTGGTGGCGTGGCCGAAAACCAGTGGATCACGTGGTATTCACATCAATATCCGGATTGAACCGAGGTGGAGCTTTACCGAAGTGCGCCGGGCCGCGCTGGCTCTGGCTCGCGCGGTGGAGGGACGATGTTCGTTGGCGAGCAGCAAATGGTGGAAGGAAGAGCGACATGGAGTTTTTCTGGACTACAACCAGAATGCGAAAGATCGGACGACCTGCTCCGCCTTCTCGGTGCGGCCGCTGCCCGATGCGCGAGTGAGCACACCGCTGCGGTGGGATGAAGTGATGAGATGCGATCCAGCGGACTTCACCGTGCTTACCATTCCGGATCGATTCGTGAAGATCGGTGACCCGCACGCTGCCATGGACGAACACGCGGGTGTGCTCGATGCGTTGCTGACAATGGCTGAGCGGGATGAGGCGGTGGGTCTCGGCGATGCGCCATGGCCTCCTCACTTCCGTAAGGTGGAGGGTGAGCCTGCGCGTGTGCAACCATCGAAGGCCCGCAGCTCCGGCAAGTCAAGTAAGGTGGTCAAAGCTGAAGGTGAAGAGGTTGATCCGGCGGCCGCTCCTGTCGCGAAGAAAGGACGACGGCAGCCCACGATGCCCCTGATCGTGGTTGCACAGTCATCCGACAAAGCTGCGGCGGAAGCAGGGCTCGAGCGGTGGAAGCAGCAGCACTCCGAAGCTGCGGCGCTGCTGGCACCGGATGACGTGCTGTTGGACCGCATGCGCGGGTCGGCGTACGTGTGGTATCGCATTCGTGTGAATCTGCGACATGTGCCGGAGACGCTACGGCCGTCGCAGGATACGCCGGATCCGGACGATGACCCAACACGGGCGTGGCGCGAGACGAAAGAAAGGACGTGAAGCGCTCGGTTGGAGCCTGTTGACTCGCGGCTAGATTCGCTCCGGAAAAATGCTCATCAATTCCTCAGGCGGAATGACCTCGAGCTGCTCGTAGGTGCAGTCCCTTGGAACCTTGTCAGGACGCCAACGCCTGAAGTGCGCCAGGTGGCGGAAGCGTGTGCCCTGCATATGCTCGTAGGCGACTTCGACCACAAGCTCAACGCGGAGCGGCACCCAGCTCAGGTCTTTGCCACCACTCCATCGCGACTGGCCGCCGGGCATGCGGCCGCTGGCATGTGCGTCCTCGCTTTTCCAGTCTTCCCAGGGATGGTTGCGGAGCGCATCTTCGCGATAGGGTGCGAGAAACTCCACTAGCTCCCTGCGTTTGGTGGCGGTAAAGCTGGCGCAGACCCCGACGTGCTGTAGCCTCCCAGAAGCGTCATGCAAGCCTAACAGTAGCGAGCCAACCGCGGTGCCTTCGCCATCCTTGTGCCACCGAAGACCGGCGACAACGCAATCGCAGTCACGCTCGTGCTTGATCTTGAGCATGGTACGTTTGTCTGGCGTATATGGCCCCGCGATGGGTTTGGCAATCACGCCGTCGAGCCCCGCCCCTTCGAAACGTGTGAACCAGTCCTGCGCAATTGTGCGGTTCCGTGTTGCGGGCGTCAGGTGCAGCGGCATGTGCAAGTTTGCAAGGACTCGTTCAAGCTCGCCGCGCCGCACGGCGAAAGGCTCGTCGCGCAGGTCACGGTCGTCAAGTTGAAGCAGGTCAAAGAAGACAATCGAAGCCGGAGATTGGGCAGCGAGGGTCTTCACGCGCGAAGCCGCAGGATGTATGCGTAGCGTCAAGGCCTCAAAGTCAAGACCGCCATCCCGCGCAATGACGATCTCCCCATCCAGGACGCATCGTTGCGGCAATAGCTTGAGCAGCGGGTCGCGCAGTTCTGGAAAGTAGCGATCGAGAGGCTTGCCATCGCGACTTTGGAGTAGCAACTCCTCTCCGTCGCGAAAAATAATAGCGCGAAATCCGTCCCACTTCGGCTCAAAGATCCATACGTCTGCATCGGAGGGGATCGTATCGACCCGCTTGGCGAGCATTGGCAGGATCGGCGGCGACAACGGTAAGCGCATGCTGTGTTTGATGCGGGCTGTCCTTGTCGCGGTTGATCGCTATCTTTCAGTGGCTTTTCGCTATATTCGCGCTCAAACTGGCCGCCTCCCACAGGTCGAGGCTCTGCAAATACGATTGTGTTTCGTGTTGCTAGACACCATATTGAGCGAGTCGATGTTGCTTGTACGCAGCACGCACCTCAGCGTATTGGGGCGCAATTATAGGATTAGACGAAGCTGTCCCCCTGTCATCAAGCTTGATGCAACGATCGCAGATCTCGACAAAGGTTTCTCGAGAACCGCCCTCGCTACCAGCGGCAAAGATGGCCTGAATGCAAGCGCCGAGACACCCGGCTTCTTCTTCCAGAGGAACGTGAACGTCTGTGCCACTCGCGTCGGCCAGAAGCTGACGCCATTGCGTTGAACGTGAACCACCTCCGATGAGTAGAATGCGTTTTGCGCTTTTACCATTGAGGATGAGATCGAGGCCATCGAGAACGCCAAAGCTGACTCCTTCAATCGTCGCCCGGATGAGATTGGCTGGAGTGAAATTGGACGCCGAGACCCCGAGAATAGAGCCGTGCGCAGACGGTAGGTCGGGCGTGCGTTCGCCATTGAGAAACGGAATGAAAGTGAGACCATCCGCCCCCGGCACTGTAGTTGTCATAGCTGACTCTATGTCAGTGACTGAGCGGCCAAGCGTATTCAACATCTGTGTGACGACATTAGTTGCGTTCATGGTGCACACGAGAGGAAGCCAGCCGTTCGAGGACGCACAAAAGGGAGCGATGCCTGGATCCAAGCTGGGCACGAATTCATCGCGGAACGAGTAGACGGTAGCGGAGGTGCCAAGACTCATGGTAACAACGCCTTCCGTGACATTACCTGTGCCAATTGCTCCCATCATATTGTCTCCACCGCCACTGGCGACAAGACAAGAGTTGGAGATACCAAGATCCGCGGCTATATCTGGCTTTACAGTTCCAACGATCCGCTCTGCAGGAACAAGTGCCGGAAGCGCACGAAGAAGCTGCCCGGTGCCATGGTCAATAGAGGCGAGAATCTCAGCAGCCCAGGCACGGCTGCGAACATCGAAGTAGCCCGTGCCAGAGGCGTCTCCATACTCCGCGTAGAGATTGCCGGTAAGCCAGAAGTTGAGGTACTCATGAGGAAGAAGAATGTGTCGAATTTTTGCGAAGTTTTCTGGTTCTCGCTGCTGCAGCCAAAGCAGCTTTGATACCGTGTAGCCGGTAAGGGGAATGATGCCAAAGCGCTTGAGAAAAGTTTGCTCACCTCCAAATCGGGCGATCAGTTCGGCGTTCTGCGATGCGGTTTCGGTGTCGTTCCAAAGCTTGGCGGGACGAATCACCTGCATGCGTTCATCAAGAACGACCAACCCGTGCTGCTGGCCCGAAACTGCGAGGGCTCTTATCGGACGGCCAGGAGCCTTCGCCATTGCTTGCTTGATTGAGAGTCGGAGTGCCTCAATCCACCATTGAGGTTCCTGCTCGCGAGCGCCGGAAGGTCGCTGGATAATTTGATGTGTCGCGTGTCCTCGACCATGTGCGATGCCATGCTCGTCAATCAAGAGAGCCTTTGTTCCTTGAGTGCCGCAGTCAATACCGAGATACATGGTTGGCGTCTCGTCTTCCGTTATGTTGCGAGCGTTTTGGTTGCAGACTCTGAGCGCTTACTTGTGTTTATACTACGGCGCAATGAGCTGTGATAGCCGGAGTGACGCTGAAGCGCGATGGCAGCAGCTCCACGAAGGCGAGCCATCTCTCCCCCAGTCGTAATCTCCAGGCGAGGTGGAGAGCCTGCGAGAATGCCGGAAATCAACTCTTCTTGCACGATGGAACCGAAGGTGGACCACGCAGTCGTAAGAGCACCAGTGATGAGAAGAAGTTCTGGCGAAAGGGCTGCTGTGACGAGTCGGAGCCCTTGTCCTAGATGAAGGGCTTGTTTCTTGATCGCTTTGATTGCGTGCGAATCGCCTTCCTTGGCTAAGTGCATAAGATTTTGAATGGAGGTAATGTTTGTGTTTGGTCTGAGCTCAGAATAGAAACGGAGGGCAGCATCGGATGACGCGAGCGTCTCCCAGCAACCCCGCTTTCCGCAACCACAAAGAGGCCCAGCAGGATCAACCGGAATATGCCCAAACTCGCCCGCGAGGCCGTTGAGACCAGAGACAATCTGCCCATTGGCAAAGATTGCAGTGCCAAGTCCCTCCGAAAGGCTGATAAGAACGGCATTCCGTGTCTTGTCCATGCGTCCAAACCAGAGTTCGGAGAGGAGACAAGCCGTTGCATCGTTGTCAAGCTCGACCTGGAGGTGAAGCTTCTTCTGGATCGCTCCCTTAATGTCGTAGTCCGCCCATTTCAAGTTGGGGGCGTGAATCAGATGGTTTGTCTTTGGGTGGACGCGGCCAGGCACGCTGATTCCAACCCCTTCAAAGGTTTTGTGGGGAAAGCGATCACGCATCGCCTGCATAGCTTCGATCATTCCCGCCACAGATCGCTCAGGGTCCGAGAAGATACTGATCTCTTCATGCGCGAGCATGCGCCCGTTGAGATCAATGATGGCAAGGATTGCTCTTCGCGGCCGAAGGTCGGCTACCAACATGACGAGATTGTCGTTGAGCGATAGCATCGTCGGGCGGCGGCCGCGTGGCCTCCGGGCCACCGCCCCTTCAACAATCCAGGTCTCCTGAAGCAGCTGCTCGACGATATTAGAGACGGTGCTGGGCTGCAAGCCTGAGACGCGTGACAGATCCGCACGCGAGATCGGTTGCTTGGACCGAACAATCTCCAACACGATGTCGCGGTTGATGTCGCGGGCGATCTCGCTTGATGCGAGCTCGACGTAAGCGAGATCGATCCGCCTGAAGCCTTTCTCGACGCGCTCCGTTATTTCTTTAGCAAACATGGCGTGCTCGCATAAGCTGAAAGCTCATTAGTTATCGATAGTCGAAGAAGTAGGCCTCTCGTAAATTAGTCAACCTTTAGTTTGCAAAGGGGATGTGTCTCTCGCCGAGTTAATAAAATCGCAAGAACTATTTCGTCAAGGCCTAGTATAACGGTGCCTTACCGCAATTTATAGAGAGAAGTAAAGCAACCTCAGGGGAAGGTATGAATAGCCTGTAAACATCTATTCTGCGCGGGTGGCACGAGGATGTCTATTTGCAGTCCAAGCAATACCCATTGACAACTTAGTCGCATGGTCGATATAGTTCGGGTCGCGAGTAAAATAACGTTTTTTTGATCATCCCGACGATCACCAACCTTTTTGGGAAATTTTTATGAGCGACATGGCGGGCAATATCAGCGCGTTCTCCACTGTCTGGACCTACTACATCTATGGCGCGTTCATCACTGTCTGGACCTACTACATCTACGGCGCGTTCATCAACAAAAAGCATCGGTCAAGCACTACGTCACTATGGGACGATGGTCAACGGCTATTGGGATGCTCGTGTCGATTGCGACAGCATAATCTCGGGATGAATGCGGCCTCGATCACGGACTACGTGCAAGCGCTATACAGCTTTTTCATTGCGCCGCTCTTCGGGACTGTGATCTTGGGCATGCTGTGGAAGAGGGCTACGAAAGCCGGAGGATTCGGGGGCTATTGCCGGAACCGCCGCTTCAATAGGAATGTTTGTCTGGGTGCGTATGAATGGTGAGGGTCTGCGATATATCGCAATGAGTCCCGACGCACGTCCGATGGCGAAGAACCTTTATCATGTGTTGTGGAGCTGGCTGATCTGCGTTGGCGTGACGGTCGCCGTAAGGCCGATGACGAAAGCTACACCCACCGCCCAACTTGCTGGATTGGTCTACGGAGTAACTCCGCTACGCAGCGACGGCGCAGAAAGTCTCTGCAGAAACCAGCCTTCTGGCAGCAGTAGTGATCGTTGTGTTCTTCGTTCTGAACATAGTTTTTAAACAGAGCTGAAGGAGAAACGATGAGGGACAATCACTCGCAAGAACAAGGAGGTCAAACTCGCAAAGCAAAGCTCTCGATATGGTTTTTCTACCGTATCTTGATGCTTGCCGATGGTCTGGTTCTGTTAGGCCAAGGCACCTTTGAGCACTTCGGTCACGAACCGTCCACAGTTTTGGCGAATTTGCAACCGACACTCTGGTGGGGCGTTCTACTGACCCTCTTCGGCGGTTTCTACACTGTGCGGTTTCGTCCAGCGGAGCACTCGATCGAGTAAGTTCTCTATAAGACAAAGGCACAAAGCAAATTTTATTGGGGGATATATGGGGCAATCGATTTTCAGTGACTTTACGACAGTCCGATACGAGGGATCAGCCAGCACATCCGGTCTGGCGTACCGTTGGTACGACGCCGACCGATCGGTACTAGGAAAGCCGCTACGCGATCATCTGCGATTTGCAGTCGCTTATTGGCATAGTTTAGTGATGAACGGTAGCGATCCGTTTGGCGCACCGACAATAAATCGTCCTTGGATGAACCGCGATGATGCGATGCAAGCCGCCCATGATAAAGCTGACGCTGCATTCGATCTTTTTCGCGTTCTCGATCTCCCGTTCTATACATTCCATGATCGCGATATCACGCCTGAGGGCGCAACTCTACGTGAATCCATTGCGAATCTTCTCAGCATGTCGGACTACCTGGCGAAGAAGATGGAGTCGTCAAAGACTCGGTTGTTGTGGGGTACGGCAAACCTTTTCAGCCATCCGCGGTTCATGTCAGGCGCCGCAACTAACCCTGACCCCGAGGTGTTTGCCTACAGTGCAACGACGATCAAACACTGCATGGACGTCACGAAACGATTAAGCGGTGCAAACTATGTGTTGTGGGGAGGCCGCGAGGGCTACGAGACACTCCTGAACACAAGTCTGAAGCGTGAGCTTGAACAGATGGGTCGCATGCTCTCATTGGTGGTGGAGTATAAGCACAAAATCGGATTCAGTGGGCAAATCCTTCTTGAACCTAAACCGAAAGAACCCACTGTGCATCAGTACGATTTCGATACCGCAACAGTCTTTGGATTTCTGAAGAGGTTTGGCCTCGAGAGCGAGGTGAAGGTGAATTTGGAAGCGAATCATGCGTTGCTGGCAGGGCACACCTTCGAACATGAGATTGCGACCGCTGCTGACCTCGGAATTCTCGGTTCTCTCGACATCAATCGCGGCGATCCACTGCTCGGTTGGGACACGGATCAATTTCCCGCAGATCTGTACTCGATGACGCTGGCAATGTACCAGGTAATCCAGGCCGGCGGTCTGGGGATGGGCGGTATGAATTTCGATGCAAAGGTGCGGCGACAGTCTACGGAGCCGGAAGATCTGCTGCACGCACACATTGGCGGTGTGGATATGTGTGCACGCGCGTTCCTGATCGCGGCGAAGGTCCAGGAGGAAGGGCGTCTCGCTGAGATTGTTTCGACACGCTATGCCGGTTGGAATCTACCGGAGAACCAGGCGATTCTTGCGGGCAAAGAGTCATTGGATGAGATCGCTGCCCGAAGCGAGGAGCGCAATATCAACCCGCAACCTCGATCGGGACGGCAAGAGCAACTGGAAAACTTGATCAATCGTTACCTGTAGTCAAGGAAAGACCGCACCGGGCCGCGAACGTCGGTGAGGAGAACATGAAGGAGTTACGATGATTTTGCGGAACCGGATTGCACTGTCTGCGTTGGTCTCATTGGCATTAATCTTCCCTGCCCTTTCGCAGGCACCGTTGCCCTCAGATGCGCGCCGCTCCGCATTGGGCCTTGGCGCGGCGTGGTATCCCGAGCAGTGGCCGGAGAGTCGTTGGGATGCAGATCTCACGCTGATGGAACAGGCGCACATAAATTTTGTGCGTGTGGGTGAGTTTGCATGGAGCACTATCGAGCCTCACGAAGGTGATTTTCATCTGGAGTGGTTGAAGCATGCGGTACGTGCAGCAGAGCGGCATCACATTGCGGTTGTCATAGGCACGCCATCCGCCGCACCGCCAGCATGGCTCACGCAGAAATATCCAGAGACTCTCCGCACCATGGAGAACGGTCGGAAAGACGGGCACGGAAGCCGCCAGCAGTTTGACTGGAGCGATCCAAAGTATCGCGAGCTCAGCCGGAGAGTCGCGGAGAAGATGTCCGAGGCCTTCGGTCACGATGCGAATGTGGTCGGCTGGCAGATTGACAACGAATACGCCAACGAAAGCTTCGGACCTTCAACCCAGACGCAATTTCAGAACTGGCTTCACGCGAAGTACGGCACGCTTGAGAATCTAAATAATCGGTGGACCACCGCCTACTGGAGTGAGACGTATCAGGATTGGAACCAGATCCCGATTGCCAATCACGGGGGCAACCCGGGTCTGATGCTGAACTGGAAAGAGTTTGTCTCCGACACTTGGCGGAGTTATCAGAAGAACCAATTAGATGCGATCCGTGCTCATGCTGAGCCTCGGCAGATGATCACCACGAATATGATGGGATGGTTCGACGCTTACGATCACTACACGGTAGCGCAGGACCTCGACTTTGCCTCGTGGGACGATTATGTGGGCACTGGGCATCTCGACCCAGTGCGCAACGGGGCGACTCACGATCTGACCCGCGGATTCTTGCACAAGAACTTCTGGGTGATGGAGACGCAGCCTGGATCTGTGAACTGGCAAACGGACAACAATGCGCTCGACAAGGGCGAGGTTCGAGCCATGGCGTGGAATGCGATAGGGCATGGCTCGGAAGCTGTGGAGTACTGGCAATGGCGAAGTGCCCTGAATGGACAGGAGCAGTATCACGGCACGCTGGTTGGAGCAGATGGGACCCCTGTTCCGCTATATAACGAGGTAAAACAAATTGGGGCAGAGTTTGAGAAAGCTGCTCCATCGTTGGCGGAAACAACCATACAGTCTCAGGTTGCTGTGCTGCAAGACTACTCGAGTCGTTGGGCTATCAACTGGCAGAGACACAACAAAGCCTTCGACCCTATCGATGCACTGTTGAGCTATTACGCTCCACTACATCAGTTGGCCCGTTCAGTTGATGTGATTAGCGATACCGCACCTATTGCGCAGTACAAACTGGTTGTCGCTCCAGCGCTCAACGTTTTGACCCCGGAGGCCACCAAAAATTTACAGGCTTACGTCCTCGCGGGTGGCAATTTGGTGCTCGGACAGCGAAGCGCTATGAAGAACGAAGACAATAGTCTCTTTTCAGAACGGCAACCCGGGCCACTAGCCGCGATGTTGGGAGCAAGAGTCGAACAATTCTATGCGTTGGATCAAGCCATCCCTGTGAGTGGCGTGTGGGGCGACGCGCAGAATAATATCTGGGCCGAACAATTAAGCGTAACGGAACAGACGACCCAGGTTTTGATGCGCTACGGCGCAAGCAATGGCTGGCTGGACGGGCAGCCTGCAGCCGTGACGAGGAAAGTTGGACGGGGAACGGTCACATACATAGGTGCGGCGCTCAATGAGCCTGCGATGAAACACGCGGCAGAGTGGATGCTCAAGCAGAGCGGAGTCGCGACGGTATTGCCTGAGATCCCAACAGATGTGGATGTGACGATAAGGTCAAACACAAAGACCAGGATTCTCATCCTGACGAACTACGGGTCTGAGATGCACCTCATCCAGCTGCCTCATGCAATGCAGGATGTGCTCAAGGGTGGCGATACAACCAGCGTTTCCCTTCCCCGATTTGGTGTCGCAGTGCTTAAGGAGTTGGCCGGTACTGAGTAGGAGGATCGCTTTGTCTCGTGCAGCGAAAATGGAACGATACTGCACGCTCATCTTAGTGTTGGGCCTCAGTTCAATGCTGGCAGCCCAAAGTTTCGTGCCTTCACGTGACCTCTTGGTGCGCTTCGATGTATCAGCACACGTTTTCGTCAAACTGATTTGATGATAACCGGCGCCTTCGACTTGAGCGTGCCTAACCTTGCCAGCTTTCTGTTTGCCGCGCGGGTACGCGCGTTCTCAAGGCGGCACAATAAGACCAGTCAACGGCAACTCGCGCTTTTTAATCTCCAACGCCGACGAAACGTGTTGTCTTGTCGTTGATGATGAATTTGTGATAGCCCAGACCCCTAGCAATCACCTTGAATCAATTAGGCTTCGAGGCAAGCACATTCGATCACCTGAAATGGCAATCGCCGCAAGAGCCGCGCGACTTCCTGCCCTCCTCATCACCGACGTGATGATGCCCGGCATGACCGGGGTTGAATTAGCAATCTATTTTCGACAGGCTCACCCTGAATGCAAAAGCTTGCTTCTCTCGGGACAGGCCGCAACCGTCGATTTGCTTGAAGATGCTGGGGCTCAGGGATATGACTTCGACTTGCTGCCGAAACCAGTACATCCTGCGGATCTACTGGCGAAGCTGCGATACTGACTTTGTTCGCAGCACCGTTGGCGAGCGAGGCCGGGGAAACACTTCACTGCTCCGTGTTAAAGTGACCTGCGTATTCCGGACTGCGCATTTTCCATCAATCCGCAAGAACACGAATACACCTGAACCCTCAGAGTACATCCTGCCTTAGCCGATCATGCCACGCATAAACGAATGGGTCCGTAGCGATGATTTTCTTGTAACCTTTTGAAGCCTAGCCGCTCTAATCGAGACTGTCGTTCGTGTTTTTTAGATAATGGCGATCATTTAAACAAGTTGCGCGTAGAGATGACAAAGACACGGGAGCTGTCGGCCCCAATGCGGATTGACCGAAAGCATCCGCTCGCCATTCGGTGGATGCATTGGATTAACTTTCCCGTGCTCTTCCTGATGATCTGGAGCGGACTGCTGATTTATTGGAACGACACGGACAATGCCTACCAGCATCCGCATGAGATATATCGCATTGGAATCGGAAAATTCACATTATTCCACCTGTTTCCGAATTGGTTTTGGAAGGCGATGAACGCACCGTATCACGTCACCCAGGGACTGGGACATCACTTCTTTTTTATGTGGATCTTTGCCGCAAATGGCATTGCCTATGGGTCGTTTCTGGCGATCTCAGGCGAGTGGCACTTTCTAGTTCCGGAGCGGACGAGCCTGCAGGAGGCGATTCAGGTGACACTAGTGGACTTGCACTTGCGAAAAGGGCTACCACCGCAGACAAAATACAACGGGGCCCAGCGCATCGCTTATTCAGGCGTGATCGTCATGGGATTTGGGATGCTGGTGAGTGGACTGGCGATCTACAAGCCGACGCAGCTTCACTGGATGACGACGATCCTCGGCGGCTACGAGATGGCGCGCTGGGAGCACTTCTGGATCACAATGGGTTTCCTTGCCGCTTCAAGCGAGGACGAGCCCTCCGCGGTTCCCGTCGAGCCAGAAGAAGCTCCTTCATCGCCAGCGGTCGAAGGTGCTCCGACGCCTTCTGCGAAAGACGAGAATCCGTCTGTGTCGCCGAAACCCGAGTTCGTCGAAGCCGCTGAGGATAGCCTGGAGGAGTCCGTTGCTGCGCATCTGGCTGAGCAGAACGCCGCCGTTCTAGCTGACTCGCGCAAGCACACGCGCCGCTCGTTTGCCGTCGCGGCTGTTGCAGCCATTGCAGGCTACAATCTGTACGACTGGATTACCGATCGCTCTCGGCTGGAGATGCAGCCCTCTCCGTTTCGACGAGCGTTCAATGCCAACGCGTCACTGTCACGGACGATTTTCGATGATCGGGCATTAGCTCCGACGTATTCACTCCGCAAGGCCGAGAATTTGCGGGTTATCGGGGTCTATGGTCTGAAAATGGAGTTGGTTCCGGAGAACTATCGCCTGCAGCTTGTCGGTCGCGATGATGCAGACCATCCGCGATTCAGCCGCGATGTAACTGCCTGGGAGTACAAGTACGTCGCCGCCGCATCGCATGAGGATCAAGGCCACGATAACAAGACGCCACCGCCCGGTACGGCAAAAAAGATGGCCCCAGCGGAGATGGTTGATCAAGAAGTGAAGCGCGAGAGCCGAAGCGGTCACATGCCGCGGGGTCGAAAGGAGGCTGGGCAGAGCCATTCGACGCTCGCGCCGGGCACGCCAGGCCTGCTTCTCACGCTGCAGGATGTCCTGCGCCTCCCCAGGCACGAACTGGTCACGCAATTCAAATGCATCGAAGGTTGGAGCCAGATCGTCTATTGGGCGGGGCGTACAGATGGTGGACTTTCTGGACGCGTACCCTCCCGCGCTCATCGATGGTCAGGAGCCGAGGTACGTCTACATGGAGACGTCCGGCGGCGACTACTACACCGGATACGATATGCAAGTATGTCGTCATCCCCAGACATTACTTGTCACGGAGCTGATGGGCGCTCCACTCACCCAATTTCATGGAGCGCCCCTGAGGCTCCACATGCCGACGAAGTACGGCTACAAGCAGATCAAACGCATAGGTCTGATCAGCTATACGAATATGAACCGGATGACTACTGGACCAAACTAGGGTATGACTGGTATGCGGGGCTGTAATATTGGCTGGGGGCGATGGGACTGACGCACAATGAAACCAATTGACTGTAGTCCACCCTGCTCAGTGATTCGAGACCATAGTGACAATCTGTTTGAGCAGTGCGCGTGGTTCTATGCGATCTGTCGCGAGTACCTGTTTCGCGATCATACCGCGGAGATTACTGAGGCTCTCTTTCCCGAAGATGGCCCATTGAGTGGAACCTATGTCCTTGAGGTCGGCTGTGGTCCGGGGTTTTATTCGCGGCGGTTGGCGCAACGCTATCCCACCATTCGCACGATGGGCATCGATATGTCGGCACGTCTGCTGGAGTGGGCGAAGGTGCGTGCCTCCAATCTGCGTCTACAGAACTGCAGCTTCCGCGAAGGCGACGCTCAGGCGCTACCGGAACTAAACGCTCCGGTAGATGCAGTGATCTGCTCGCGACTCCTGCTGATCGTCCCAGACAGAGAGGCGGTGCTGGCTGAAGTCTTTCGCATTTTGAGACCCGGTGGCCGATGTTTTTTCGCGGAACCAACATCCGCATTTAAGACGCGCATTCCCCTGCTGGGGATGCATCTTGCGGCAAACATCATCAGTCGCTCCGGACGATGGAGCGGCAAGCCGCATAAAGCGGAAGTGCTCTGCCACAAAGCCTTCTGCGACCTGATCCACACACAACCTTGGAAGTCGGTAAGCATCCAGAGCACCACTGGATATCAGTATGCCGTCTGTCAAAAGCCGTATGCAGAGGAAGATCTAACCTTAGAGGGAGTGTGTGAGAGGGTGGAGGAGCACACGTTGAAGAACTGGAGTGTTGCCTGAGTGCTGTATCCGATCCTGAACCCTACAATGAAAGATGCCACTTTGGCTTCGGTCTGCGCGTTGGCCGTAATGGCGAAGGCTCCGAGGCCGGGCAAGGTAAAGACTCGGCTGGCACCGCCTCTGACATTGGAGCAGTCGGCTGCCATCAATACCTGTTTTTTGAAGGACACAACGGCGAACATCGCAGCATTACAGCCTAAGGGACACAGTGCCGGAGTTATCTCGTATACGCCCATCGGGGATGAGGCTCTCTTCGATGGTTTGCTGCCGCCGGAGTTCTCGCTGATTCCACAGCGTGGCGACAGCTTTGGCGAGCGGCTGTTGGCATCGGCGGAGGACCTGCTTGCCTGCGGATTCGGAGCGGTGTGCCTGATCGACTCGGACTCGCCGACAGTGCCGGCGGCAGCATTCTCGCAGGCGGTCGAGGCGTTGTTACAGTCGGGCGATCGTATCGTGCTGGGCCCATCGAACGACGGAGGCTACTATCTGATCGGCCTGAAGCAGCCGCATCCACGGCCCTTCACGAACATTACGTGGAGTACCTCAGTCGTGTACGAAGAAACCGTTGCGGCGGTCTGCGCTGCAGGCATCGAGCTTGTCGAATTACCCATGTGGTACGACGTCGACGATGGCGCAACGCTTGAGATCCTTCGCGCGGAACTGCTTGATGGAACAAGACCGTCGTTCGCAACGTTGAAGGGATACGCGGCAGAGCACAGCAGAAAGTTTTTGCTGGACCTGGAGACGCAGCCATGAGCCAGGAAAGAATACAACTACGCCACGCGGGGGTAAGGGCATGGCTGACGAACATCGTGTTGAGCGTGCTTGGATTCATCCTGCTCGACCTGACACGTCAGCTCATCAAGGAGTTCCATCACTTTACTATTGGCTTTTCCGGCGTTAGCGGCTGGTCTGTTTTGGTCTATCTCGCGGCCATGGCCCTCATTCTGACACAGCCGGTCAACCGCTATACCTTTGCGATCATTCTGACCATAGCGATCGCGTGTCGTCTGGTAACACTGCTGCCGGAACCCTTCATGTCTTCGGATATCTATCGCTACGCGTGGGATGGAGTAGTGCAACATGCACACATCTCGCCGTATCGCTATGTGCCGGGTGATCCTGCGCTTACTGCTCTGCGTGCTCCGAATCAGGACCTCTTCGATCACATCAACCGGCGCGACTACGCGCACACGATTTATCCTCCGGTCTCGCAGTTTCTGTTCTTCCTCATCACCTTTCTCAATCCCACCGTCACGTTTATGAAGCTGGCGATGATCCTGATGGAGGGGCTGACCATGTACGCCTTGGTCCACCTGCTTACAGGCATGGGCTTCGCGCGGGAGAGAGTCTTGCTCTACGCCTGGTGCCCGCTGCTCATCTGGGAGATCGGCAGCTCCGGGCACCTGGACTCCGCCGCGATGGCGTTCATCGCTCTCGCTCTGTTGGCGCGCTATCGCGGAAGGCCACTTGCTACAGGGGTTTTTCTCGGTGCGGCCATCTTCATCAAGTTCTATCCTCTGATACTCTTTCCCGCGCTCTTCCGCCGTGGTGATTACAAAATGCCCGCGATTCTGGCGGCACTCGGCGCGTTCTCCTATGCCTGCTACGCTACCGTAGGCATGCGCGTCTTCGGATTTCTCGGCGGCTACATTCAAGAAGAAGGCATGCGCTCCGGCGCACGCTATTTCTTGCTGGAGCTGACGCAGCATATTCCGGGATTGCACGTTTTGCCCGTACCAGCGTATATGGTGTTCGTAGCCTGTGTCTTCGCTGCAATTCTGGTGTGGTGCTGGAAGACGGCGAGCAGCCTCGCTCCCGGCGAGGTGCGCGGTTCACTTTGGACCGAAGCCCTCAACCTTCCTGCTACCGCAAACTTTCTTCCCCCCGCGATGGTGCTGGCCTTTGCCATGATGCTGCTCTTCTCGCCGCACTATCCATGGTACGTCGCATGGCTGGTGCCGTTCTTCACCCTGATGCCGAGCCTTCCGCTGTTGGCATACACCAGCGGCCTGTTCTATCTCTGCGCGACGCAGTTGGGCGCGGGTACGGCGGAGTCCGAATTCTTGCTGAACCGCATCCTCTACACCGGCGTGCTCGTTGCGCTGGGAATAGATGTCGTATGGCGACAATGGACGATGCGCCACAGCGTCGCGCAGAGGCGCTCGCCTCATGAGTAAGTCGCAGATATCCGTCATCATCCCCACCCTGAACGAGTGCGAGTCCATCGGCCACGTCGTCGCCTCGATGCCATGGGATCGTATCGCGGAGTGCATCGTTGTGGATAACGGCTCGACTGACGGCACCGGAGAGGTTGCCGCTGCCGCAGGCGCGCGTGTAGTTCAGGCTTCTCGCGGATATGGCTCAGCGTGCAAGGCTGGATCGGAGGCGGCGTTGGCGAGCAGCGTCATCCTTGTCTACCTCGACGGCGATGGCAGCGACACCATTGAAGACCTGCCGCGACTAATCGAACCCATCGAGCGCGATGAGGCCGATTTCGTGATCGGCTCCCGCATTCGCGGACACGTCGAGCCAGGCTCGATGCTCGGCAGTCAGATCTTTGCAGCGCACCTCGTCGGCTTTCTTGTGCGCATGCTGCAGGGCGTCCATTACACCGACATGGGAGCCTTCCGCGCGATTCGTCGCACCAGCTTCGAGCGGCTGCAGATGTCGGAGATGACCTACGGATGGAACCTGGAGATGCAGATCAAGGCGGCGCAGCACAAGCTGCGCATTCTCGAGCTGCCTGTGAACTATCGGCGCAGAATCGGCGGCGTCAGTAAGGTCTCCGGCGATCTGCGCACCTCCTTCAAGGCAGGCGTCCGCATCCTCGTCGTCGCCTTCCGGGTTGGCATGTCGCGCAAATCTTAGACAGCAATGCTCTGGACGATACCCTTCTCGCGCAATCCTGTCTCAGCCTTTGAAAAGTAGTCCTCTACCGCACCCTGTGTCTTGATCCACGCGACATACTTCGCGATGCCTTGTTCGAGCGTAGTCTGCGGCTCATAGCCAATGCTGCGGATACGGCTGATGTCGGAGATCAACGAGCGAATCTCACCGGGACGGAACTCGCCGCGTGCCAGCGGTGCGAGAGGAATACTGAGCTGTTCGGCGATGATACCCGCAAGGTCGCGTACGCTGGTGGCATGTCCACTGCCGACGTTGACCGGCTGACCGTCCAGCTTGTCGGTCGTCGCCACCAGAAGATTGGCACGGGCAATATCTTCAACGAAGCAGAGGTCGCGCGTCTGTCCGCCGTCCTCATACAGAATCGGCGGCTGGTTGTTCAGCAGCCGAGTGCAGAAGATCGCGATGACGCCGGTATACGGATTGAACAGCGACTGGCGCGGCCCATAAGTGCAGGAGTAGCGTAACGCCACCGTGGGGATGCCGGTCTGCTTGCCCCATAAAAGCACAAGCCGCTCCTGATCCACCTTGGTCAGCGCGTAGACTGTCTCGCCGCCGCCCGGCGTCCCCTCCGGCGTAGGGATCGAGATCGTATGTCTGCCGCAAATTGGACAGTGCACGCTGAAGTCGCCTGCGCGTAACTGCTCCGCGGGGCGAAGCAGCGGAACAACATGACCGTGCTCCACGCACAGCGCCGCACCCTCGCTGTAGACGGCCTGCGAGCTAGCGACGACAACCTTCTGGATCGGCAGCTTATGATCGCGAATGATCTCCAGCATCTGTGCCGTGCCGAAGCTGTTGACGAGCACATACTTCGCCATCTCAGGCATGTAGCCGCCATAGGCCGCTTCGTGAAAGACGACGTCGATGTCGAGTAGTGCTTCGTGCATGGTCTTATAGTCCTGCACGTCGCCTTGGCGGAACTCCGCCGCGAGGTTCATCCACATCGGCCTTCCGTTCTTGTGCGTCTGCGGTTCGAGGTTGTCGAGTATACGAACGCTCCAGCCCTCACGAATGAGGAGATCGACGACGTGAGAACCGATCAGGCCAGCGCCGCCTGTGACCAATGCGCGTTTTGGATGTGACATTACCTCTATCTTAACCTAGCGATCTTTCCTTTGCTGGATCCTTCGATTGCAAATATATCGATGTTGAAGGCGCTATTCTGAAGGAACTGCGCCATCCGTGCTGCCTGCTCATCAAACCCATAGAAGGGTCAACTGGCGTCGCAACCGTTGGCTCGGAACAAACACACACTAATTCCGAAGATCTACAGAGGGATGCGTCACAATGGCATTCGTAATTGCCCTATTTACCCACCAACTGATGAGGTGTTCCGTCTCGAGCCAGCTGCTTTGACATAACTTAAGGGCATGAAAGTCCGACATCAGGCGTTCCGCCCGGCGCTAGAAGCGATAGGCTTTCAAAGTGAAAAACAGGTTGAGAACGCATGTTAAACAAAGGGGTGCCCCGCTGAGAGCAACTCAGCGAAGCGCCGTCCAGTCTATTTAGAACACAAACTTACCGCTAATTTGAAGCTGACGGGAAGAGCCGCCATCGCTGGTGGCGAAGCGGGTCGAGGAGATCTGGCCGAAGGTCGAAGACTGCGTGTTACCAGACGGTTGACCGAAGTTGGGATGGTTGAGAATGTCGAAGGCATCCACACGCAGTCTAAAGTTAAACCCTTCAAATAGCTTCGTGTCCTTCTCTCCGGAAAGATCGACGTCCGCAAATCCAGGTCCAGTCACTGCGTTCCGCTGAATATTGCCGATGCCGGTGTAGACGATGGCTGCAGTCGGAGTCGCCTGCGTTCCCTGAATCTGCAGACTGCATCCGTCCGGAACGGCCAAAGTCGGTTCAATGGCGCAAACATTCGAGTGCGGAATGAAGGTTACATTGGCAATCGCAGTCTGCGATTTATGCGTTGTGATTGAACCAACCTTGTTGGGGCGTACAGCACCCGTAAGGCCGTTGTAGTTTGAGCTGCTTGAGAGTATGTTGATGGGGTTTCCCGTCTGGTATTGAACGATCGTCGAAAGCTGATAACCCGAGACCAGGCGGTTGCCCTTGAAGGGCAGGTTATAGATCGCGGTTCCGGCGAAATGATTGCGCGTGTCGAAATCCGACAGCCCGTAGTTGCCGCTGAGATGGTTGCTGTCCTGCGGAGCACCACCTGCCGCAGTAAGGCCTCCCTGTGACCCGAGCGAGTTGAGATCCATCGACTTCGTCCACTCGTAGTTCACATTAAACTCAAGTCCGCGTCTCATGGTCTTACTGAGCGTCGCCCACATCCCGTTGTAATTCGAGATGCCGATGCTGTTTACCTCCGGAATGTTCGAAGCAATGGAGACGTTGGCATCGATGGGGCTATTGGGTGAGAGCTTCTGATACAGATGCGGGGATCCAACTGGCCCGGATGCCTGGTTCTCGTTGGTTGTAATGCGCAGATGGCGTCCAACCGATCCGTAGTACCCGATCGAGGCAACCATGCCGGCGGCAAGCGCCTGCTGCACGTTCAGATTAAAGCTTTCGATGTACCCGTTCCTGAGGTTAGGGTTGACCGAACTGATCCCGATGGCCGAAGCCTTCGCCGATGCATACAGCGTCGAGACAGGAATGGGAGCTCCGTTATAAGAGACTGCCGTGCTGAAGGGGGGATTGGTGTACAGTCCGCCCACTACGTTCGAAACCGGTTGGTCGACCAGGTACGCATAGCCTCCACGCACCACGGTCCTCCCGGTGCCGAAGACATCGGCCGCAAATCCCAGCCGGGGCTCGATGTTGTAGTTCTGCGAGTAGGCGCCGTTGGCAGAAATTCCATTGGTGCCCACCTGCGTCAGCGTTGGCCCCCCATTTCCATTCGGATTAAAGAGCACAAATCTGTTCGCACCCTCGACCGGCGTACCATTCCACTCGAAGCGCAAGCCATACTCCAGTGTCAGCTTCGGTGTGAGCTTGAAGTTGTCCTGTACAAACCCTCCGACTGCGGTGTCGTAGACCCGGCTGGTGACGGTATTCGGTTGAATACTAAAGACCGTGGCGTTGTCCATCTCGAAGTTGTTGGCTGTGCTCACATAGGTAAGCGTCCCGATGTTCCCGGCAAAGCTGGCACTCAGATAGCGGCGATACTCACCACCGAATTTGATGCTATGCCTACCGCGCAGCAATGTCGCCGTATCCGAAAGAATACCAAGCGTGTCGTTGCGTCCTTGCGGGAATCCCGCGGGCCCACCAAAGACCAGACCAATATCGGAGAGCGTGATCTGCGGCAGACCAACATTGCCCTGAAGGCCATCGCCAAGGCCTACATCATTCGGATTAGTAAGATTGGCCGGGTTGAAGGCGATGGAGATGCGGTTGAAGCCGAGACGCACTTCATTCACGAAGTTCGGGTTGAAGACATGCGTCTCGTTGAAGGTGAGTATCTGCCGATGCGCGTTGCGGTGATCGCCCCATCCTGGAATCGTATCCCCCTGCAACGCAGGCTCCGTACGAACGTCTTTCTGAAAGGCATAGAAACCATGCGCCGAATCCGAGGTGCTGAACTGGTGCATGATGTCGACGGTGAACTGATCAATGTTGACCGGGCCAGGCGTGAACGCGACATAATTACTTCCGCTGTTCGGGAGCGGAAGCAGCGCCGCCAGCTTTGCAGCAGCGGGAAACTGTGCCGCGTTCGCCGCGATCTGCGCCTGCTGAGCGGCCGTAAGCACCGTGCTGTTCTGCAGAATGCCCTGTTTCTGCCTCAGGCCTTCATAGCTGCCGAAGAAGAAGGTGTGTTCTCTCCAGATGGGACCGCCCACCGATCCGCCGAAGTTGTTGCGCTTGAGCGGCGCCTTCTCGCCCGGTAGGCCAGGAATTGGTAATCCGGTTGCAGGGCTGAAATTGCGGTTGAAGTAGTTGCGCGCGTCGAGCGCGTCGTTGCGGAAGTAGTCAAACGCCTCGCCATGAAACTGGTTTGTGCCGGAGCGCGTGGCAACGTTCACAATCGAGCCCGAGCTGCGGCCATACTCTGCGCTGAACGTCGAGTTATCGATCTTGAACTCGGAGGTGGTGCTGATCGACGGTTGAAAGGTGATCTGGTTCTGGCTGATATCGTTCAGGTTCACGCCGTTGATCTGGAAGTTTACCGAGTCTTCGCGATTGCCTGCTGAGTCAAAGGAGTTGGCACCCAGGCCGCGGCTCGCGGACGTCAGACTTCCGGCTGTCGGAGCAACCACGCCGCCGGGCGTCAGCACCGTCAGATCCAGAAAGTGCCGCCCGTTCAGTGGAATCTGCTGCACCGTTGTCCTGTCGATGACCTGCCCGACCGTCATGGTCTGTGTCTCGATCTGCGGTGCGCCGCTGTCCACCTGCACCGTCTCGCCGGCCGATATTAGAGCAAGCTGCGCATTCACCGCAACCGTCTGATTCACTTCCAGCGTCAACTTCTTTACGGTATATAGGCTGAAGCCCGCACCAGAAATCTGTATTTCATATTCGCCTGGTTGCAACGACGGAACGCCATAAACTCCCGCCCCATCGGTAACGACCTCGCGATCAAGGCCCGTGGCAAGCGAATGCACTCTAACGTGCGCGCCTGGAACCACCGCACCGCTTGGGTCTATCACGGTGCCCGACAGATTCGCCGTCGACTGTGCAAGGCACACGCCAACGCTCTGTAACAACAGAACAAAACCTAAGAATCCGCTTGAGAACAATTTAGAAATTTTCACTTCAGGCCTCCTGCAAATCAAGTTGCACCTACGACTTCTATGTGGAAGAACTGCGGCCCGAAAAAGGACTTCGAACGTACGTATTGCAATTAGATCTGATGGGCCCAAATAACGCCGGTGGACCGGTCTTGTCGGCCTCGATTTACTATCTGAAGCGGACCGCGACCCGTTCCACAATAAACTTTTTTGTGATGATATCTAAAATTTCACCTATTTCCAGCGATGTCAATATGCCGAGTCATTACTAGCGGATTTATTTTTCGCCAATCTATCGACAAATTAATGAGTGCAAACGGTTATTGGAATCAACTAGTTCTGTCAGTTTTTTGAGCTTATTTCGCCATTCACGATGCGAGCATCGACTCAACGCTAACGGCAAGCAAAGAGGAAGCCGTAGCGGAGCGTGTCAAGAAGATCGGATAAAAACAAAGTACAAGGGCGCTCAAAAGCTGCCGAAGACATCACTCCAGTTAGACGACGATTCCCCAAAACAGTAACGATCATCCAAAATGGGCCGCGCGTATTAAGTCAGGCAAGGATGGATCTCAGGCCACGTTAGTAGGCGAGGACGCGGCCGTTTGCGCGCATCTCTAAGGCTAATGAGACGACCTTGGCGAGCTTTGGATCCCAGATCATTGTGTAGCAGTCGCCACCGATGCCGGAGCTTGTCGGCTCGAGGAAGCCAAGGCAGGCGTTGGCGGCGATTGCGGAGCCGCCTCGCTTCAGAGTTTCGATTGCAGTCAAGGTCGCGATGGGGTGGCTGTGCCGGCGGCTCCAGAGCATCCCATAGCGGCGGAACGGCTGGCGAAGCTGGCACCTGAGACCCGGTCGCCGGCATGCACGTCTGGTCGCACAAAGCGTTCGGCGCTTGAGGGCTGGAAGTTCGGCAGGGATGTGTCCGATGAGCCTGATTCGGGTCGCCACTCTGGCGATGGCGACGGATGGCTGAAGCTACGCGATGGCAAGCGGGAGTGCGGCGATGAATGAGCGACGGCGCAATGTTGTTCTCCTGGTCGAATGTTCGCAGACAAAAAAATGAGGTGCGATCAAAGCCGTACGTTTAGAGTTTCACTCCGATATATCAAGGCGTTCTTGCCTTGCTTCTCTACCCAAGCGGACTGTCTCCGCCCGAGCAATGAGTTTCGTAGTAGTGTCGCAAGTTTAGAGGGGTTCCGCAGCGCGAAGACGATTTACTGCTTCTCCTCAGCTAATGAGGAGCCTGGGCCAGCATTGTCTCTTCAGGACATCCCGGGAGTCGTCAGTTTTCCATAGAGCCAAGAGTTTGTCGTGCTGGTCTGTGTTTCCGCTCACGGTCATGTTGGCCGACGCCTTAAGAGCCTGCCCTGTTGGACTATCGACGAAGGAGATGCTGTCGTTGCAGCCGAGCCTCTGCTCAGGTCGCCGAGGCTTCGGGGAGTAGGACGGTGGCGTATTTGGCAACGGCGCTTTCTTATGCCTACAACCAACTAACTCCTACCGTAACGCAAGTCTCAAATTCGGTACTTCTCCGACTTCTTGTAGGACGGGCGGCCGATATCGCTAGAAAAACGAATTCAGGCGCAATGCCCAGCTGCGTCCAGGCGCGATTGCGTTCCCGGAGAAAAGACCTCCAAAATCGATAATATTCAAGCGATTATTCAGATTGTCGCCGTCGAGCTGTAAGCGAGAGTTAAACTTGTCGCCCTGGTATAGATCAATACCAAGGGATGCGGTGACTGCCAGCGTTGGGAGAATTCGCCCCCGCTCGAAGTTCAATCGATCTACGATCTGGAGACCGTACTCATCGACTGCCTGTTGATACGTGCCCTGGTACTCGAAAGGCAAGCCCGAGCCGTACGAAGCGCCTGCCGCCAACCACAGTCGCGGCATCAGCTGATACTGAAAGCGGGTGCGCGCCGTGTTTCGCTGGTCTTGCGAGTCGGGAAAATGTCCACTCAACTGCGACAATGCGTTATCCGCGTCATCGCCAAGAAACAGGCCGCCGGTCACGGGGAGCCAGACACGGCCGACCATATAGGAGTAGCTGATGAACCCAGTAAGCGGACCCATCCTGACGACCTGCAACTTACCTTCGGCACCATAAATGACCGCGTGATCGAAGGCTATCGGATAGCTGACGCCGGTGTTGAGGAGTTGGTCGTCGTCTGCATAGTTACTCACGTCGCGTGGATAGACGTTCACATCCAGCCGTATCCGGTCGCCAAAGGCTTTAGTTCCACCTCCCTCGTAGTAGTTACCCCTCGACGGCTTTACTGGTAGACGAAGGAAGTCGCTGCTGAGCGCATCAATCTGAGTTGAGCTCGAAATCAGGATATTTTCAAAGGAAGGAGTCTGAAAGACTCGGTCGTACGAGGCATGCAGCACCATCTTCCAAGACGGAACATAGTAGCCGACCGAAACTCTTGGGCTAATTCCAATTTCATTCAGAATGAGTTGATAGTGGTCCCAACGGAGCCCGGCGCTTACCGTCCAACTCCCCAAACGGATGAGGTCCTCGACGAACGTAGACTGTTCTAAGTCGGGACGGCTGGCGGCGAAATTCAGCGCCGGGGGAGTATCGGGATCGAACTGTGTTGGATCAGTAATGGAGTAGTTGAACTTCTCATGCAGGAAGCTGTTATCTGACTCGACCCCGGCTTTGAGCTCCTGATTGTGATAGTGCCTGGAGTAGGTTCCCTTGAAGTAGCCTTCCTTGAAGTAGTTTTTCTGGAAAGCGATGATAGGTGTCGAGAAGACGTCGGAGTAGAGGTCATTGGCATTCTTGCGAACAAATCCCTCCAGCGTTCCCAGGCTGTCAGACGAAAATATGTGCTGATAAGTCACCGACCCTATGGTTTCAAAGTTGTCGCCGGTCTGGAGCTGACCCGCCGCTTGCTGCAACTGTTCATTGGGAATTTCGAATCGCGAAAACTCGTGTCGGGCGACCACGATCAGTCGGTCTTTTTCATTGAAATCCCGTTCATACCTCAGGGAAAAGTCGCCGACAGTCCCACGGTTGGTGAAGTTCTCCGGCACCACGGGGTTGAGATAGTGCGCTGACATACCGCCCGACGCGGTTGCCGAAAACGTATTTTTGCCCGACGTCTCCTGCACTCTTGCATAGGAGCCTAACGTGTCATATGTCCCGCCTGTCAGGATCCACTGCCCGTGCAGGCCTGCGTCGGGGTTGCGCTTGGTGTTGAGCTCTATCACACCGCCCATCTTCCTACCGTACTCCGCAGGGAAGCCGGCGGTATAGATGCTCATTGATTCCAGATCGTCAGCCTCAATCTCCGGTCCGAAGCTGGGCGAACGATTGTCGGTAAGCGGAAGCCCATCGACCACGAACTGGGTCTGGTATTCAGAACCCCTCGGATGCAATACCGCATTGCCCTCGTAGAGCCAGCCAGGTTGCGAGACCACGAGGTCTTGTATCGATCTGCCGGGTAGAGACTGGACGCGGTCCCGAATCTGTCTCGAGCCTATCTGCATGATGGAGGAGGGTCGGTCCGGATCGATGAGCGTCTCCTCGGTATTCACAGCTACGACCGTGTTCACCGGGGCAACCTGGAGTTGAACCACCGATTCGATGGGGATGGATGACCCCATTTGCAGAGTGCTGGAGACCGACGAAAAACCCTGTTTCTCGGCGGTGATCGAGTAAACCCCATATGGAAGCCGACGGATAACAGCGTTTCCCTTTTCATCGGTTATAAGGACGGTTCTATATTGGTTCCCCTGACTTATTACGGTCACGGATGCTTCGAGTCCTGCTCCAGTGGAATCGGTCGCTTTTAGAAGTAACTCTCCCGTATTCGCCTGACCCATTGCGGAACAGACGCAAAGTAGCAGGCATCTTGTGACCCCGAAAGGTAGGCGTAAATTCAAATCCTTCACCGTTTGTTAGACGTTTTAGGCCTGCGGGATTGGGTGTGGAGCAGTTTACATCCCATCCTTCGGGGAAGGAGCCGAGGATGGGCACACTTATGTTTTCGTGCTGACATCTCCAATCGCAGGTCATCAAGGGAAAATTCGACAGCTTAGATGTCATGAACAACATTGTTGATTGAATGAACGGACTTTGTCTGCGTGGCCAAGGGCTGCGAGTAGGTTGGTGTTTCAACTATCCCCATTAAAAGAAGTTGCGATTGGCGCTCGTACGACGCGGCAAAGTAACCAGCTTTCATTACTACTGTGCATACACGTGTTCGGCTCAGATGCATTACATTTTGCGTTTAATGTGCTGCATGAGTCGGCACGTTTGTTGGCCTCCTGCCGCGGGAGCGAAAGATCCTGCTGCAGTTCTGTCGTTCGATTCGGCCCTTGGTTGGAAACTCGTTAGGAATTTGATTCATCCTCCCCTCTCAACGAAACAACCTTGGGACGCTGGAGGGGAGTCATGTCGCTGGTTAAATTTGTGCCTATTGGTCTGGCCATCTCAGGTCTTCCACCTTACATTTCAAGCAGGTTTGAAGCAGCTGCGAGGTCCTTGTTAAGAGCAACGCTTTTTTTCTGCGTATTCACTGCTATGACTGAGGCAGCGTTGGGCCAAGTCGCGACTTCGGTAAATGTGCCTACCTGGCGATACGACAATACTGAGGCGGGAGCAAATATTCAGGAGACACTACTGACTCCAACTAATGTTACTGGCTCATCGTTCGGTCTGCTTTTTTCGAGATCCGTAGATGGTTATGTCTATGCCCAGCCTCTCTACATCAACGGCCTTACGATGACCGATGGGCTCGTACACAACGTTGTTTTTGTAGCAACCGAGCATGACTCCGTTTACGCTTTCGATGCTGATTCGAATGCTGGCACAAATGCGCAGCCACTGTGGCAGATAAGCCTGCTCAACTCAGCTTATGGCGCTGCGCCTGGCGCAACCACGGTTCCCAGCGCGGATGTTGACTCAAATGACATTGTTCCTGAAATAGGAATCACTAGTACCCCTGCGATCAACGTCACTGGCAACACGATGTACGTCATCGGCAAGACGAAGGAAGGTGGAGGATATGTACAGCGGCTGCATGCGATCAACATACTCACCGGAGCAGAGCAGCCAAACAGCCCAACAGTAATTCAAGCGACGGCGTTGGGCACAGGAGCTGGCAGCTCAGGCGGCCAAATCGCGTTTAGTCCGTTATGGCAGCTGAACCGCGCGGCCTTAAGTTACTACAACGGCATAGTGTATGCCGGGTTTGGTTCTCACGGTGATAACGGCCCATGGCATGGCTGGTTGTTGGCATTTGATGGCACAACACTTGCCCAGACTGGGGCTATCTGTTTGTCTCCCAGCGGTTCTGGAGCTGGTGTCTGGGAGTCCGGTGCCGGAATGCCAATCGACAATGGAGGGACCAGCGGGCGAATGTTCTTTTCAACGGGTAATGGCTTGAACACTCCTTTCCCTCCTTTCAATCCGAGTGTCAATCTCGGGGACAGCGTTGTGGAAGTTAGTCTGTCAGGTGGCAGTCTTGCTGTGACTGATGCCTTCACTACCTTCAATCAGGCTGCGTTATCCGCAGCTGATCACGATCTGGGCTCCGGCGGGGTCCTTCTGTTGCCCGATCGAACAGGTCCCAATCCTCACCTCCTAATACAGGCGGGAAAAGAAGGACGCATCGTGGTTTTAGATCGAGATAATCTCGGTGGCTATTTACCCGGAGGCACTTCGAACACAAACGCTTTGCAGGATATTCTGGGCGCAACGACAGGCATCTTCAGCACTCCCGCCTACTGGAATGGAAGTGTTTATATATGGGGTACTGGAGACTACCCTAAAGCGTTTAGCCTCAATAATGGTGTACTCGCATCTACCTCTTCCAGCCGGGGCACTATTACCTCCGGCTTCCCGGGGGCTAGTTTCGTTATATCTTCAAACGGGACACAGAACGGTATAGCGTGGGCTGTGCGGCAAACCGGGGGCACTGCTCCCGAGGTTCTCTACGCTTTCGATGCCACCGACTTGTCGAAGGTTTTGTATGAAAGCGATAAGCAGCCGCGCGACAATCCTGGTCTGTCCAACAAATTTGTTGTACCTATTGTCACGAATGGCAAGGTGTACGTCGGAGCGCAGCATCAGCTTGATGTATTTGGCTTACTCAACGGCGAACCAGTTGCTGCGGTGCCAACCTTCATACCCAACGGGGGTGTCTTCGATTCGCCCCAACAGATATGGCTCAGTACGGCAACGCCCTCGACGAATATTTTTTATACGTTGGATGGAACAGCTCCTACCACTGGTTCCAATCTCTATACTTCGCCAATCTGGCTAACGGCCGCTACAACGGTCAAAGCGATGGCGAGTGGAACCAACTACCTTCAGAGCTCGATAACCTCCGCAGCTTTCACTCCGTCACCATTGACGCCGTTGCCGGTATTCACCCCAGCCGGAGGCACCTATAACTCAGCGCAGCAGGTTGTATTGTCCGACAGGGACAGCTCCGCCACGATCTACTACACGCTGGATGGTTCCACGCCCACGACCTCATCTGCTGTCTATTCGAGTCCCATAGCGGTGGGAGCAAATACAACCATAAGCGCCTTAGCAGTAGATCCGGCGCGGCTGACAAATCACGCTGTCGCGGGCGCTTATGTTATACAGCCCGGCAGTTCGAGCATAAATTTTGGCAGCGGCTTTTCAACCGCTACTGGAATCACCTTTAACGGTTCAGCTACTACCAGTAGTGACGCGTGCCTTCTACTCACGAGCGGAGGCGTTAGCCAGGCGGGGAGCGCCTTCTATAACGTACCCATTGATATTCGCGCCTTTACGGCAGACTTTGCATTCCAGCTTATTAATCCGCAAGCGGACGGCTTCACGTTCACAATACAGAATGCAAAGGCCACTGCACTTGGAAGCAACGGCTCGGCGTTAGGTTATGCAAGCACGAAAGCCATGCCCACCAGCGTTGCTGTTAAGTTTGACTTCCACAACAACTCGGGAGAGGGCGACGACTCTACTGGTTTTTATATAGATGGAGCAATGCCCACGATTCCTGCCGTCGATATGACGTCAAGCGGGGTCATTTTGAAGAGTGGCAACATCATGCAGGCTCATCTGTCTTATGACGGCACCACTCTAACGTTAACTCTGACCGACATCATCGCAGCTAAGACATTTATCTACAGTCAGGCGATTAATATTCCCCAGATTGTCGGAGCCAATACGGCATATGTAGGCTTCACAGGCGGATCCGGCGGAAGCACAGCAATCCAGAAGATCCTAACCTGGACCTACAGCGCCTCGGTGGCCGCAGTTCCTCCTGCATCTCCGACCTTCAGTCCCCCGAGTGGCAGCTATACGACGACGCAAAACATTGCGCTCAGTGATACCACTTCGGGTGCCGCGATTTATTACACGATGGACGGCACGACTCCGACAACATCCTCTTCGGTGTACAGCAACCCTATTGCGGTTAATGCAGGAACGACGACAACATTCGAAGCGCTAGGTGTTGCGCCATCTGGCTTGCAAAGCGCTGTCACGACTGCAACCTATGTGATTTCGGCTGCGGTACCTGGTGTTACCGCCGTGCCGACGTTCTCCCCCGCGCCAGGCACATATGCGAGTGCGCAAAGCATTACGCTCTCCGACTCCACAGCGGGCAGTGTCATCTACTACACGGTGGACGGCACAACACCCAGCACCAGTTCTTCGGTGTATTCCAGCCCCATTCTGGTTGGATCAACTGAGACTATTCAAGCGGTGGCTATTGCTCCAGGTCTTTCGGCAAGCTCTGTGTCAAGTGGCGGGTACACGATCAGTCCGACGACTGAAGTAATCAATTTCCCAAACGGTTTCGCGGGTGCCGCAAGCAGTTTCATCTTTAACGGAGTTGGGATTCTGAGCGGTTCGACGCTGCAGATGATGACTGCAAGCCAGACTTCTTCCAGAAGTTCGATATGGTTTACACCGGCTGTCAACATTGCTACATTTACGACCGACTTTGATTTTCAGATTCTCAACGGGGTGGCAGATGGTTTTACCTTCGCCATTCAAACTAAAGGACCCTTGGCCATTGGATCGACAGGAAACGCGCTGGGATACGGAGGCGGAATTTCTGGAATAGGAAAAAGTCTGGCAATCAAGTTCGATATTCACAACAACTCCGGTGAAGGATCAGACTCTACCGGGTTCTATACAGATGGAGCACAGCCAACGATACCTTCCATGAATCTGACTCCTTCCAATGTAATCTTGACTAGCGGACACATCTTGCATGCGCACGTCACTTACGACGGTACGAACCTTACATTGACGCTTACCGACACTACAACATCTGCGAGCTTTACCGCGACCGAAGCTGTGAATTTAGCCAGCGTACTTGGTGGCACAACTGCCTATTTGGGCTTCACAGCGGGAAGTGGCGGCTCAAGCATGAACGCTAACATTCTTGACTGGACATATCACAATTAGCAAACGCAAATGCTGCATGGATCCGGTTTTTGGTTACGGATCGTCAAATTGAATCGACAACACTCAATTTCGCACAGACATACGATTTTTCTGCATCTGTCTATCGCGGACTGGCCGTCGGTCAGCAAACTCTCATTTGACGTGGTCGCAGTCCAAGTCGCCCCCGGGCGCGTAGTCTAAGTCTACCCGCTTCTCAACTCGGGTTGAGAGCGCGGACCAGAGTTATACATTTTGGTGACAGCTGGCGGAGCGGATGGATGTAGTTTTGGTTTGTCTTGAATGGACAGGTGCGGGTAGTCCAGGTTAAGTGTTCAGTCTCGGAGGGTGGTTATGGGACCTGTCTCGAAGGCGATGAGTGGGTGTCTTGGTAACGGACCAGGTGCAGGATTGCGTAGTGGGCTTAGAGCTGGAATCGGTTTGATTGTGTTCTCCGTTGCCTTGACGTCTTGCGGAGGGAAAAGTGCGCCGGCACCGGCTCCAGCGGACTTCTCTCTCGCGTCTATGCCTGCGGCGATCACGCTTATGCCGGGCGCTGGGGGACAGCAGGTGAATGTGACTGCGACAGCGGCGAACGGCTTTACTGGAATGGTTGCAGTTGCAATTACTGGACTGCCGGCTGGGGTGACCGCGCAGCCGGCGACGCTTATGCTGACTCCTGGCACGGGACAGAGTGTGACCGTAACTGCGGCGGCGAGCGCGATGGTGGGGAACGCTACGCTGACGCTGACGGGGAATTCCGGGGCATTGACGCACAGCTCCACGGTAGCAGCGACCATCTCCGCGCCTCCGCCCGACTTTACGCTGACGCTGGCGCCCACATCGCTGACGTTGGTCGGCGGAGCAGCTGGTGTGCCGGTGAGTGTGACTGGAGGCGCAATGAACGGGTTCAGCGGCACGGTGGCGGTTACGATTGCGGGACTGCCTGTGGGAGTGACGGCGAATCCTGCGACACTGAGTCTTGTTCCGGGGAAGGCGCAGAGCACGATTCTGTCGGCGGCGCTCAGTGTGGCGTCGGCATCGGCCACAGTGACGATCACGGGTACGTCAGGAGGCATCGTCCATACTGCGTCGCTGGTTTTGACGGTGCAGTCGGTGGCGATGACGAACGCGCCGGATGTGACGACGTTCCACTACGACCTCGCGCGTGATGGGCTGAATGCGCAGGAGACGATTCTTTCGCCGAGCAATGTGAACTCGACGCAGTTTGGCAAGATCGCGTTTGATGCGGCCGACGGCAAGGTGGATGCGCAGCCGCTCTATCTGGCGAATGTACCAATACTCGGACAGTCGAGCAGCCAGCTGCACAATGTCTTGTATGTGGCGACGGAGCATGACAGCGTGTATGCGTTCGACGCGGATACGGGCGTACAGCTGTGGGTGAAGTCGCTCCTGGGCAGCGGCGAGACGACGAGCGACGATCATGGATGCTCGCAGATTACGCCGGAGATCGGGATCACCTCGACTCCGGTAATCGATCGCAAGCAGGGGACAAATGGGACTCTGTTTACTATCGGGATGACCAAGGATACAAGTGGGGGATATCACCATCGGTTGCATGCGCTGGACTTGACGACAGGCGCGGATCTGTCCACACCCACGGAGATTGCGGCCAGCTATCCGGGAACGGGAGACAATAGCCAGAACGGCAGCGTGGTCTTTGATCCTGCGCAATATGCGGAGCGGGCGGGGCTTCTTTTGGTGAACGGCACGATCTACACAGGCTGGACTTCTCACTGCGATGCGGGTTTGTACACGGGTTGGGTGATGGGGTATAGCGAGTCGACGCTACAGCAGACGCAGCTGCTGAACTTGACGCCGGATGGGGACGAGGGTTCGATCTGGATGAGCGGGGATGGAATGGCTGCAGACAGCAGCGGATTCATCTATCTGCTGGATGCGAATGGGACGTTTGATACGACGCTGACGACGGCGGGATTTCCGGCGCAGGGCGATTACGGAAATGCGATGGTGAAACTTTCGACAGCGAGTGGGAAGCTGGCGGTGGTGGACTACTTTGAGACGTATAACGGGAGCGCGGAGTCGAGCGAGGATCTGGATTTGGGATCGGGTGGAGCGATGCTGCTGCCGGATCAGAAGGATGCCAGCGGCGGGGTGCATCACCTGATTGTGGCCGCGGGCAAAGATAAGAATATCTATCTGGCCGATCGGGACAACATGGGTAAGTTCAATCCGGCGAGCGATCCGATGGACAGCAATATCTACCAGGAGATTCCAGGGGCGATGGCGGGGATGGTGTACTCGACGCCAGCGTACTTCAACGGGGTGGTGTACTACGCGGCTGACGGGGATGTGCTGAAGGCGTTTCCATTGACGAATGCGGTGATGGCTACGAATCCTTCGAACAAGACGTCGGTGACGTTCCAGCATCCGGGGCCAACGCCAACGATCTCGGCGAATGGGACGCAGAATGGGATCGTGTGGGCGTTAGAGTCTGGCTTGACGATGCCGGGGGTATTGCACGCGTACGATCCGGCGAATTTGTCGCATGAGTTGTACAACAGCGGCCAAGCTGCGAATGGACGCGACAACTTTGGGAACGGCAACAAGTTTATTGCACCGGTGATCGTGAACGGAAAGGTGTACGTCGGCACGCAAAACGGGGTGACAGTGTTTGGGCTGCTACCGACCCAATGAGTTAGTGTGTGTGGCAGATTCTATTTTGCCCTCAAAACACCGGTCTTCGTGCACTGCTACAACTGGCCATTCGAACTAGCCCGAACCAGACAGCTCCGGGCAGTTCGCAGTCGATCAGGAACTCACAAGGCTCTCGGCACAGAACTCAATGAGTGCATTGACCTGAAGTCAACAGTTGAGGTTGGAGCTACTTGCAGATCTCTCGACACTTGCCGACTTTTCGTTAGAAATCAAACTCGCCGCTTCAATAAACAATGTTCCGGCGTTTCCCGACGGCTCTTCTGGGTTTGTCGGCAAAAGTTAATATTTCCTGTTGCTTTCCAAAAGGAAGCATGCCATATTATTCCTGTTGGAAACCTAAAGGTTGATTTGTCATGAAGGAAAAGCCCGACGTCTTGCAAGGTACGCTCGCACTGATGGTCCTCAAGACACTCGATGTCCTGGGACCGCAGCACGGCTGGGGAATAGCCCGGCGCATCGAGCAGATTAGCGGAGACCTTCTGGCTGTCAACCAGGGTACGCTTTATCCCTTGCTGCTCAGGCTGGAGCATGAAGACTCGATTGCCTCCGAGTGGGGCGCATCGGAGAACAACCGCCGCGCGCGCTTCTATCGGCTTACCGCGGCCGGCCGCAAGCAACTCCAGGCGGAGACCCGCGAATGGGAGCAAACAGCAGCGATCATCGCGCGCTTTTTCAAACTCAAGGCGGAGGATTTAACATGAAATTCCTGCGACGCTCGCTGATACGCTTGTCGAATCTCGTCACATCACGGACTGCCGACCAACGCCTGCAGGATGAGATCGCCGAACATCTCGCGTTCCAGACAGAGGAGAATCTGCGCGCCGGAATGTCGCCCGCCGAGGCACGGCGGCAGGCGACGCTTAAACTAGGCGCGGCCCAGGCGATTCGGGAGGGCCATCACGCCGAGCACAGCATTCCCTTTATTGAGAATTTGTTCTTCGACCTGCGATACGCGGTTCGCATGCTCCTGAAATCTCCTGGATTCTCTTTCATTGCGATCGCCACTATGGCGCTGGGCATCGGAGCCACCACCGCGATCTATAGCGTAATCGACGCCACGCTGCTGCACCCTTTGCCGTATCCAAACCCATCCGAGTTGGTGCGCGTTCAGGACGACCTTCCGGGCGTAGGCGCGCAAAATGTCGGCATCTCCGTCCCTGAGTGGAGAGACCTCGAGAGTGCCGGGATATTCCAGTCCGTGTCGGTCTCCGGCACCGGCGCAGACGTGAACCTGACCGGCAGTGCACAGCCCGAGCGTCTCAGCTACAAGCATGCTACGCCGAATTACTTCACGGTACTCGGTGTAGACGCGCAGTTGGGTCGTACATTCGATCCGAACGATGCGACTCCCGGCTTCAACCTGGAGGCCGTGATCAGCGACGGGCTCTGGAGGAGAGAATTCGGAGCCGACCCACACATTGTCGGCAAAGCGCTGCGCCTGGACAACGACGTTTATCACGTCGTGGGCGTCATGCCGCGCGGTTTTCGCGATTTGGGCTCAACCAGCGAGGAGCGAAATACGGAAGTATGGCTGGGAGCCGGCATGGCCGGTCTGCCGTTTCCGCCCCCACGGCGCGGTTTACGTCTGCAGAGTCGAGCGGTCGCCCGCTTGAAGCCCGGTCTCTCGATTGCGGCCGCGCAGGAGCACCTCGATGCGCTGGTTGAATCGCTGAAAAAGCAATATCCGGAGGAATATCCGTCACAGGCCGCGTGGACCGTGCGCCTGACTCCGCTGAGCGAAAGCGTGGTCGGCAGCGTTCGACAATCTCTCATTCTGCTGTTCGGCGCCGTAGGATTGGTCCTCCTGATCAGTTGCGTCAACGTCGCCAATCTCCTGCTCGCCAGAGCCAGTGTGCGAGGCCGTGAGCTCGCGGTTCGCCAAGCTATGGGAGCGCAAAGAACGCGCCTCATCCGTCAACTTCTGACCGAGAGTCTGCTGCTCTTCCTGCTTGGCGGGATCGCCGGTTGTGCGATTCTCTTCTTCACGAGGAAGTTCCTGCTGCAGTTGGTTCCGGAGAGCCTACCGCACATGAGCGACATATCGATCAACTGGGGCGTGCTGGTGTTCGCTCTCGCAGTCTCCGTCGCAGCCGGAACCATCTTCGGGCTTGCTCCCGCCTGGCTTATGAGCGGTGTCGATCTGATCGGGACGCTCAGGCAGGAAGGCCGCGGGTCTGTAGGTTCACATAGACGCTCGCGCGCGCGCCAGATTCTGGTCATCAGTGAATTGGCGCTCTCGCTGGTGCTCATGGTCGCCGCAGGTCTTCTGCTGCGCAGCTTTTGGGACTTGTTCAAGGTACAGCCCGGCTTCAATCCTGACCGCGTTATGGCCATTCAAACCTGGCTTCCGGGGCCTAACGATCCCAGTCAGGATATCTACCGAACCGCGACCCAGGAGTCGGTCTTGCTGCGCGAGGTTCTTCGCCGCAGCCGAATCCTGCCGGGTGTAGAAGAGGCGGCCATCGGCGACGTGGACGCTCTTCCCCTGGGCCATAGCAATCCAAGCCCACTGCCATTGATCCGCGAAGGTATCGAGACGATGGACAATCAGGCACCTGTGATCGATAGCCCCATCGTTTCGCCCGAATACTTTCACCTGTTAGGCATGCCGCTGTTGAAAGGACGCCTCTTCAGCAACCAGGACCTTGAGGACACGCCCCAGGTTGCGGTCATCAATCAGGCTGCGGCTCGCACCTATTGGCCAAACCAAGACCCGCTTGGCAAACGTGTCCGCTTGCACTTGGATGCCCGCGAACTGTTGAACTCGGCCAAGCCAGCCTGGACCACGATCGTCGGCGTGATTGCGGATGCTCGCACGGAATCGTTGGCCAACGTGGCGACGCCGCAGATCTACCGCAGCATATACCAGCACCCCGCCAAAAGCCTGGCCATCTTTCTTCGCGGACAACTCGATCCCAGCACCATCCTCGAACAGGAGCGAAGCCAGGTCCAGGCTGTCGATCCGGAACTTCCGGTCTTCCGTGCGGAGGCGCTGGGTGACGTGCTCTCCTCCTCGCTCTCCGTTAGGCGATTCTCCATGGAAATGGTGGCGTTTTTTGCGGCCACTGCCTTGCTGCTTGCCGGACTTGGAATCTACGGAACTATCTCCTATGTTGTGAATGAACAAAGACGTGAGATCGCCGTTCGTCTCGCGCTGGGAGCTCAAAGAGGCAATATCCTCAAGATGGTCCTGCGCCGGGGACTCGGACTGGCGGCCGCTGGTGCCGGCCTCGGTGTAGTGGGTGCGCTCATTGTCTCTCACCTCATGGCTGGACTGCTCTACGGCGTGTCGTCGACCGATCTGCCCACATTTGCTGGCGTCACCCTTGCACTGGCCACTGTCGCGCTCGCCGCCAGCTATATCCCGGCGCTGCGCGCCATGCGCCTGGATCCAATCACTACACTTCACTCCGAATGACTTCCTGGCGCTCCTCGAGATTTGTCTTCGCAGGTTGTGGCCATCCCGATGACCATCTTCGGGATGCTGATGAATTCACCCCACTCGGGGTTCCAGAGGATGTGTCCCAAAACGCCGTACTCCCAAGATTCCCGCAGGTCGTCAACGAACGCATTATCGCCAAGTCACATAACAAACGCTCCAGACAAGAGAAATCTTTGGTTTCTGAGTCGAGGGTAGGTAACGGACTATTCGAAACTGAACCTCTACGACCGGACAAATTCCTGTTTGCCGACCATCCGAGAATTTATGGGGAATAGAGCTCCTCAGGAATGATGCCCGATGAGCTTGGCGTTAGCGCTTATACACTTCACAAACTACGAACGTTTCCGCCACAAAGTGCGTAGACTTACTTCACAGGTGATTTCGCAATCATAAGTGCTGAAAACGCCGTAAAAAGTATGCGATTCCCGCTCTTGATCCTGCACATTCTCGATGGCACAATTGGCTTGCTGTCTGGCACCTTCGCCATTGCGGTCCGCAAAGGAAGCCGCCTACAACGAGCCTCGGGAATGTTCTCACCGTTGCGATGCTGAACTTAGCGTCGAGCGGTCTCTGTCTCGCTATACTCAAATCGCAGCGGGGCAACATCATCGGCAGCATTAACACCATTTACATTTGACTAGGGGCGGAGTGACACCTCAAGAAAATCTCTCCCTCGTGGGTGCAAACTACCGGTTTACTTGGAGGCCGAACTACCGGCTCGGACAAGATTTTCCGACGCGCCTTGCTATCGTCAATATTCGTTCTAACGTCAGTATCCTTCTAATGTGATATTAGAAATCGGAAAGAGAAAGCATAAAGGACACAGCACCGAATAGGGAGACGCTTTTTACCAAGGCGGTGGGCCGTAGTAAACCAGCCGGCAGACTGCACAAGGACCTAGCGGACTTCCGCGCTGCTGACCTTGGCCACCTGCTCCACTTGAGGAGTCACCATTGCGCTGGTGTCCTTCATGGCGGCGATGGCTTTGTCATATCGGCCGGCCACGAAGTTACCTCGAATGCGCGCCATGTCTTCCAGCATCTTGATGCCGTCTTTCAGGTAGCTCATACGGCTGCGTTCGTCGTGACCCCAGGTGACCGGGACCTCGCGAATGACATACTTCAGCTTGCGAGCGATGAAGAGGATCTCGGGGTCGAAGCCCCAGCGTTCGATGGTCTGCAGACGAAAGATGACCTGAGCGGCGGAGCGCTTGAATGCCTTGAAACCGCACTGGGTATCTTTAAACGGCAGGCCCATGACAGTTCGAGTGACCCAGTTGAAGCAGCGACCGAAGAACTGCCGATAGAGCGGCTGGTGGATCGTCTGACGAGTCCGGTCCATCCAGCGGGAGCCGATCGCCACGTCTGCCCCATCGTTCAAGGCCGCGATTAGGCGTTCCGCCTCTTCCATCGGAGCCGAAAGGTCTGCATCGGTGAACATGACAATCTCGCCTGCGGCCTGAAGAAGGCCGTTGCGCACCGAGTAGCCTTTGCCGCGGTTACCGGGGTTTTGCACAAGATGAAGACGCGGGTGCTGCGTCATCCAACGTTGCACGATCACAGCGGTATCGTCGGTGGAGCCGTCGTCGACGACCAGAACCTCGGCATCCCAGCCCTGTTCCGCGACACACGACAACACCCTGTCCAGAGCATTCTCGATACGAGCGCTCTCGTTGTAGGCCGGAATTACGATACTTAGCTGCGGATGTGCCATAACGTCAGACTTTCTTTCAACGATTCCAGAGAGATACACGGAGCGTGTCGCGATTTATCATACTGCAATGTTTGACGCAAAAACCGCATCAATTGGCTCTATTTTTCACTTTGCCTGCATCTTTCCCCGGCTAGCTGCTCAACCCGCGACTGCGCACCGCAATCAAGACGCCTGCTAAACTCCACAACATGCCGGAAGACTACTCAACACCGCCGCCACCGCCACCGCCGCCATCGTTTTCCAACACGCAAACGCCTGCTTATCCTTATCCACCACGGCAAGGCTTCCCTCCCCCGCGCCAACGTTCCGCGTGGTTTTATATAGGGATCATCGCCGGTTCCCTGGCCGCTGTGTTTCTGCTGGTCACGTTTATGGTCTGGGTCACGGCACGTTCGGTCAGCGGACGTTCGGCTGGGCTGGGTTTAAGTTCGGACAGCATCGCGGTAATCGACATCTCCGGGGCGATTCTCTCTCCTGAAGCCATCGACACGCAGCTGCGCAAGTTTGGGGATGACTCGTCGGTCAAGGCGATTCTGCTTCACATCAACTCGCCTGGCGGCGGGGCTGCTGCCTCTCAGGAGATCTACCACGAGGTGCTGCGGGTGCGGCAGGAGAGCCATAAGAAGGTTGTCGCCTCCATCGAGTCGGTGGGCGCATCCGGAGCGTATTACATCGCCAGCGCCTGCGACAGGATCTATGCGAACGATGCCTCCGTTGTCGGGTCAATTGGAGTGATCATGGAGTGGACCAACTATGGCGACCTGTTGCGCTGGGCCAAGTTGAAGAACGTGGTCATCCACGCCGGAGAATTCAAGGATGCGGGCGATCCCAGCCGTGATCTGACGCCCAAAGAAGAGGCTTATTTTCAGTCACTGGTCGATAACATGTACACGCAATTTGTTCATGACGTCGCGACTGGGCGCCATACCACGGACGAGAAGATCAAACCTCTGGCGACCGGCCAGGTATGGACGGGGCAGCAATCCCTTCCGCTGGGCTTGATCGATAAGGTAGGCGGCTATCGGGTGGCTTTGATCGAGACTGCCAGGGAGGCAGGAATCTCCGGCGAACCAAATGTGGTGCGCCCTTCAAAAAATAAGCGCGGGCTGTTTGCTCTGCTCGCCGACGACGGCGAAGACCTGTTCCCGAACCCCAGCCAGTTGCTGAACCGTGCCCCGGGTTTTTATTTTATGTGGAAGTAAGATACGGTCCTTCAGTCTTTACCTCGCTAAACCCTGCAAGAACAGAACGGAGCCCCGAAGGAATGGGGCTCTTTTTTATTGATCTTCCGACCGATAGGCCGGATTTTGCATCCTATGACGCAATACCTGGTCGACTGATTCTTTTGACTTCTTGCACAACCTTTTAGCCTCCATCCCGTCTACAATCAACAACAACGGATTGCTTTGCCGGGCCCGATCGCCCTCCCCCTAGTACGAAAGGAACCCACTATGACTAAAGCCGACCTTGTTGATAAAGTGACCTCTCTTGGAGACCTGACCCGCCGTGACGGGGAGGTTATCGTCGATACGCTCTTCGATGCTGTCATTGGAGCTCTGAAGACCGGTGACAAGATCGAGATTCGCGGCTTCGGAAGCTTTCGGACCCGCCAGCGAAATGCCCGGACGGGCCGAAACCCAAAGACTGGAGCCAAGGTCGATGTTCCAGCGAAGCGGGTTCCCTTCTTCAAGCCGTCGAAGGAACTTCGTGACTCGGTGAATCCGAACGGCGCTGTGAAATCTCGACCTGCAGCTGCGAAAAAAGCGGTTGACGAAGAGCACATCGACCCACATCATCCCCCGGCAATGTAACCACGGCGATGCCCATCTTCAAGCTGGCGGGTGCTTCGGCACCTGCTCTTTGCTTCGGAGTTTAGTGTCCGTCACTCGGCCATTCCTTCTAAAACCACCGCCGAGATCGGCTCCGTGCCGAACTCTCCCTCCCACTTGGCTACAACAACGCTGGCGAGGCAGTTTCCCACAACATTGACCGATGTGCGCGCCATATCAGCGAGCGCGTCGATGCCGAGGATGACGAAGATCGGCTCGGTAGGCAGGCGGAAGGTGGCCGCCGTCGCTAGCAGGACGACTAGCGTTGCACGGGGAACCCCCGCGACTCCTTTGCTGGTCAGCATGAGAGTCACCATCATCAGGAGTTGCTGGCCAAGCGATAGATGAACTCCCGCTGCCTGCGCCACGAAGATACTGGCAACCGCAAGATAGAGCGTCGAGCCGTCCAAGTTAAAACTGTAGCCCGCAGGAATAACGAACGCGACGATCCGGCGCGGGACGCCGAGGGCCTCCATCGACTCCATCGCGCGTGGAAGAGCTGCCTCACTGGTCGACGTGGCAAAGGCAATCGTCGCAGGCTCGGCAACAGCCGCGAGGAATCGCCGAACCGGCACACGAAAAAGCAGCGCAGCCGGCAGCAAAACGAGAAGGCCGAAGCCCACTAAGGCACCATACAAAGTCAGAAGAAGTTTGCCTAGATTCACCAGAACTCCAAGACCCATCTGGCCGACGGTGAAGGCCATCGCGGCCCCCACCCCGACCGGAGCGAAGTACATGACAACATTGGTGAACTTGAACATGACCTCGCTCAGGCTCTCGAACAGGTGCAGAACCGGAGTCCGTCTTTTTTCATCGAGGCTGGCCAGGGCGATCCCGAAAAAGACCGCGAAGACGGCCACTTGGAGAATCTGACCTTCGGCGATGGACTTGGCGATATTTTCCGGGAAGACGTGGAGTAGAAAATCCTGCCAGTGAGTTGGGGGCTGCGATGCGATCGTCTCGCCGGAGGTAGCCGGGGGCAGAGAGAGGCCAACTCCAGCATGGCTCAGGTTGATGGCTGCGAGACCGATGACCAACGCCAACGTCGTAACCACTTCGAAGTAGATCAGACTCTTGATTCCCATCCGGCCGACGCTCTTGAGGTCGCCATGACCAGCGATGCCGGTCACCAGTGTGGCGAGGATCAGTGGCGCGACGATGGTCTTGATCAGCCGCAAAAAGATGTCGCTGAAGACACGGAGGCTGATCGCCAACACGGGCGCATCGAAGCCAAGCTCGGCCCCGGTTACCATTGCAACGAATATCCAAGGCGTTAGGGAGCGGCGCTGGAGCGCAAACAGAGCCAAGAGCACGATGGCGACACATCGCAGGGCGACTCCCGCATAGCGAACCGCGGGGCCATGGATCAACCCCTGCAAGATTCCAGCTGAGAGGAAAATCGCAGCCGCAAGCAACAGAAAGCGCTGAAAGTTCGTCTTTAACATCAGGTGCGAAGAATACCAGTCTTCAACAGAAAGCAGATGCTCTCCAAACCCTTTTCGAGCGCTGATAGCATACACACTATGCTACGCGTAACCCTCAACAGCATCATGTTTTGCGCTATTGCATCTTCTCCCTTGATCGCTCAAACGATCGCTCAGAGCGGTGCCGGGTCGGGGATCATTGCCACCTCCGGTTTCGACTCCCTAGCACAGAGTCCTGGGATCGTCTCCAACCCGCTATCCCAACCGACTCTTACACCCGGTGCCCTGGTGTTGCTCGAACTGGAAGGGCGCTTTTCGCAGGCGGTTGCCGAAGGCGGGGGAAAAGCCTTTGGCAGCTGGTTCGCAGAAGATGGAGTTACTCTCAACAACGGTAAGCCTGCGATTCTTGGCCGCACCGCCATCGCCGCACAGGCTCAGTGGGATCCAAAGACTTATCAGCTTACCTGGACTCCGCAGGGCGCCCAGATGGGCCCTTCCAACGACATGGGATTCACCTGGGGGCACTATGAAGGCCATAGTAAAGATAAAAATGGCGAGCCCGTGGTGATCTCGGGACGCTACTTCACCATATGGAAGAAGTTACCCAACGGCACTTGGAAGGTCGCCCTGGACGCGAGCGCAGAAGAGCCTCCTCCAACGAAGGAGTGCTGCACCCTTCCAAAGCCGTAAATCATTGCTGCAACAAAAGTAGGAGTGCGCAATCCTTTGCACATCCCCTACGATCGAACTGTTGAAATGAATGCTCTCCTGGTCAAAGACGAAGCGTTGCGAATCGAGGCCCTCAACCAATATGAGGTACTCAACAGTGCGCCCGATCCCATCCTGGATGACCTGACGAACCTGGCTGCGCAGATCTGTGACACGCCGGTCGCAGCTATCTCGCTGATCGGTTCGGACCGCATCTGGCTACGCTCCCGTTTTGGGATCGACTCACAAGACGTTGCGCTCGGTAGCCTTCCCTGCGAGACCACTATTCTGGGCGACACGGTCTACGAGATCTCCGACGCACGCAACGACCCCGACTACGCTCCCGATGGCATTCTTATCGATGGTCGTCTCTACCGGTTTTACGCGGGCGCGCCGCTGACAACTCCCGGCGGAGTAAGCATTGGAGCATTGCTGGTACTGGACCGGCATCCCCGCACGCTGACTCCGGCTCAATCCTCGGCTCTCAGCGTCCTCAGCCGCCAGGTCATCACGCGTCTGGAGCTCAATGGTCGCATCCGTCAGATGGACCGTGCCGCTCGTTCACGCCAGCGTGTAGAGTCTGCCCTTACCGTGGAGCGAAACTTCGTCTCGGCCGTTCTCGATACCGTGGGCGCACTAGTCGCCGTATTCGATCCGGCCGGTCGAATCGTTCGTTTCAATCGCGCGTGCGAGAACGCATCGGGTTACGACTTCCCCACCCTTGTCGGCCGCTACGCGTGGGACAAGCTGATCCCACGTCAGGAGATTCCCGAAGCCATTGAGACCTTCGAACGTCTCCGCTCTGGCCACTTCCCTGCCGCTTACGAGAATCAATGGCTCAACCGTGACGGCAGCATACGACGCATCGCGTGGTCCGCGACTGCGCTGACCGATACGCAGGGTCAGGTTGCATTCATCATTGCAACCGGCATTGATGTGACAACTCAACGCGCTGCCGAAGCGACCTTGCGCGAGAGCGAAGCGCGTTACCGCCAGCTCGTCGAAGGATCGCTGGGCATGGTCTGCACCCACGACCTGCGCGGAACACTTCTGTCGATCAACACTCACGGCGCCGAAACCCTGGGGCGCACGATCGAGGAGATGACCGGGCATAATCTCGAGGAGTTCATCGTGCCCGACAGGAAGGCCGCTCTGCCTGCCTACCTGAAAAAGATAGGCGAGACCGGCGAAGCGCAAGGCCTCCTACACCTCTCTCACAGCGATGGAGATATGCGCGTAGTCGCCTACCGGAACAAGCTGATCGTCGTGCCCGGACGCGCACCGTACGTTCTCGGCTTCGGTGTTGATATCAGCGAGCAGGTTCGCGCGGAAGGCAGACTCCGCACTCTCACGCGGCAATCCGACTCTATCCTCGAGTCTGTCGGCGACGGTATCTACGGTATCGATCTCGAAGGCAAGGTAACGGTCGTCAACTCCGCCGCGGCTCAGATGCTCGGCTACAAGCAGGAGGAGATGCTGGGCCGCAACATGCATCAACTGATCCACCACACACGCGCCGACGGTACACCTTACGCCTCCGCCGACTCACCGATCCGCAAGAGCCTTACCAACTTCGCGACGGTCCGCATCTCGAATGAGATCTTCTGGCGCAAAGATGGCAGCTGCTTCCCGGTGGAGTATGTCGCGAGGCCGCAGATCGACTCGCAGTCGCCTGATTCGAGCGCACCCAAAGCGCTTGGTGTCGTTGTGGCATTCACCGATACGACCGAACGCCGCGCCCTCGACCGCATGAAAGACGAGTTCATCTCCACCGTCTCCCACGAGCTTCGCACGCCGCTTACTTCACTTCGTGGAGCGCTTGGCCTGCTCGCCGGCGGCGCACTCACCAATCGCCCGGAGAAGACTCAGCAGATGCTTGAGATTGCCATCAGTAACTCCGATCGGCTGGTGCGTTTGGTGAACGACATTCTCGACCTTGAGCGCATCAGCAGCGGCAAGACAGAGCTCCACTCGATGATGTGCAGCGCAGAAGATCTGCTGCGAAGAGCGGCGAGCGTTCAACAGACGCGCACTCCGCGGCCGAATATCCGCATCTTCTTCGCCGCTCATGGTGTCAACGTCTGGGCCGACCCTGACCGCATTCTGCAGACGCTGAACAATCTCATCTCAAACGCGATCAAGTTCTCTCCCGAAGGCAGCGAGATCCACCTTACAGCGCGCAATCTTGACGAGAATGAAGCGCTAATCGAGGTTCGCGATCAGGGCCGAGGCATCCCTGCTGATAAGCTCGAACACATCTTCGACCGCTTTCAGCAAGGCGATGCCTCGGACTCACGCGCGATGGGCGGCACAGGCCTCGGCCTGGCAATATGTCGTAGCATCATCAATCAACACCGCGGACGCATCTGGGCCACCAGCGCGCCCGACCAGGGCACCATCTTCCACTTCACTCTCCCCACCAAACCCAGCACCAACCTACGCTAGAGGTCCCATCACTCCTCGCCCTCGCGCAGCTTTGCGATCACGGTGAAGTCTTCAAGCGTAGTGGTATCGCCCTTCACCTCACCGGTGGTTGCGAGTTCGCGCAGAAGTCGCCGCATAATCTTTCCGCTGCGTGTCTTCGGCAGAGCCTGGGTGAAAGTCAGATCGTCCGGCCGGGCAAGCGCGCCGATCTCTTTCGCGACCCATTGCCGCAACTCCTGACGCAGCTCCTCACTAGGCTCGTGACCACCTTCCAGCGTGACAAATACGGCAATCGCCTGCCCTTTCATCTCGTGGGGCCTGCCGACTGCAGCCGCCTCCGCCACCTTCGGATGGGCAACAAGCGCCGACTCTACCTCCATCGTGCCTAGTCGATGGCCGCTGACATTGATGACATCATCGACGCGTCCCATCAACCAGAAGTACCCATCGGCATCGCGGCGCGCGCCGTCGCCGGTAAAGTAGCTGCCGGGAACCTCGCTCCAGTAAGCCGCCTCGTAACGGGCCTGATCGCCATAGATGGTTCGAGCCATGGAAGGCCAGGGCTTGCGTACAACAAGAAGCCCCCCATGGCCATCGGGAACGGGCTTGCCCTCTTTCGTAACCACCTCGGGAACAATTCCAAAAAACGGTCTTGTAGCCGAGCCCGGCTTGGTTGCCACAGCGCCAGGGACTGGAGCAATCATGATGGCCCCAGTCTCGGTCTGCCAGTAGGTGTCAACAATTGGGCAACGCTCCTTGCCGATCATGCGGTGGTACCACATCCACGACTCGGGATTGATAGGCTCGCCTACCGTACCCAACAGCCGCAGAGAGTCGAGCGAGTGCTTCTTCACCCACTCGGTTCCCCACTTTGTGAAGGCTCGGATCGCTGTCGGAGCAGTGTAGAAGATGGTCACCTTGTGGTCGTCGATGATCTTCCAGAAGCGGTCGCACTCAGGCCAGTTAGGCGCGCCCTCATACATTACTACCGTCGCACCGTTCTGCAAAGGGCCATAAACAACATAGCTATGCCCTGTCACCCAGCCGATGTCTGCGGTGCACCAGTACACGTCCTCATCGCGCAGATCGAAGATGTACTTGCTGGTGAGATAGGTCTGCACAGCGTAGCCGCCGGTGGTATGCAGCAGACCCTTCGGCTTGCCGGTAGTCCCGGAAGTGTAGAGCAGATACAGCGGATCTTCTGCGTCCATCCATTCCGCAGCGCACTCCGCCGAGGCTTTTTCCATCTCCTCATGCCACCACAGATCGCGGCCAGGCTGCATCATTACCGGAGAGCCCGAGCGCCGGAAGACGACGACATGCTTGACCGTGGAACACTTCTCCATCGCCTCATCGACGATTGCTTTCAACTGCACCTCGGAACCACGACGGTAGCTCGTGTCCTGCGTGAGGATGGCGACGCAGCTGGAGTCATTAACGCGGTCCGAGATGGCATGAGCTGCAAAACCGCCAAAGATCACAGAGTGCACCGCACCAATTCGTGCGCAGGCGAGCAAAGCAATCGCAAGCTCCGGCGCCATGCCCATGTAGATCGCAACTCGGTCGCCACGGCGGATTCCCAGCGACTTCAACACATTCGCGAAGCGCTGCACCTGCTCATGCAACTCCCCAAATGTTACCTTGCGGACCTCACCCGGCTCACCTTCCCACAACAGAGCGACTTTATCCTTGCGGTCTCCCAGAGCATGACGATCGACACAGTTATGCGAGAGATTAAGTTTGCCCCCGATAAACCATCTTGCATGTGCTCCTTCGCCGTCCATCACCTTCGTCCACGGCGCGAACCAATCAAGTTCGTGAGCGGCCTCGGCCCAGAACTCCTCCGGGTGATCCACGCTGTGCCTGTACATAGCCTCATACTGCTCAAGACTCTTCACGTGAGCCTGCGCGGCAAACGCCGGCGGCGGCGGAAATACGCGGTTCTCCCGCAGACTCGAATCCAGATCCGTACTCTGTTCAGACATCTCCCGCACAACCCTCCATGGTTTCATCCCGCAAGGTGAAGGTACTCTATACAACTCTAACCGGGCAACCTGTGCGCGTTGCATTTTGATGACACGGGTGCTGTCCGAATCATGTATGGTGGTTTTCGCATCTGACTGTCAGAGAAATCAACTGTTTTATGTGCCTTCCGCTCGACGATGAACGACCTACCAACTCCTGAGGTTCTCAATGGCCCTGGCTTTTCTCGACCGTGACCGCTCTATAGCCCCTGCAGGATACAGCCGTTGGCTGGTCCCACCCGCAGCCCTTGCAATCCATCTCTCCATCGGGCAGGTTTATTCCTTCTCCGTCTTCAAAAATCCTCTATTGGCTCTGCATGCAGCTGATGGTTCCGCCTGGAACCTCAAAGAGGTCGGTTACATCTTCTCGATTGCGATCGCAGTCCTCGGCTTATCAGCCGCACTCTTTGGAGCGTGGCTGGAGAAAGCAGGTCCGCGCCGCGCGATGTTCTACGCCGCAATCTGCTTCGGCGCAGGCTTCGTGATTGCCTCGCTTGGAGCCAGCACGCATCAACTAGCTCTTATCTACCTCGGTTATGGAGTGATTGGCGGGGTCGGCCTGGGACTGGGATATATCTCCCCGGTGTCGACCCTCATCAAGTGGTTTCCCGACCGTCCAGGCCTGGCTACCGGCCTCGCCATCATGGGCTTTGGCGGTGGCGCAATGATCGGCGGACCGCTTGCCAGCAACCTGATGGCTCACTTCAAAGCCGCCGGCCAGCCCTCAATTCCTTACACCATGGTCACCATGGGCGTCCTTTACTTCATCTTCATGATGTTCGGCGTCTTCACCATACGCGTCCCGCCAACGGGCTGGAAACCGGAGGGATGGGTTCCATCGGTCAACCACTCCGCGCTGATATCGAGCCATAACGTCGCCGTCACCGAGGCCTGGAAGACGCCACAGTTCTGGCTGCTCTGGGTCATGCTGTTCGTCAACGTCACAGCAGGCATCGGAATCCTGGAGCAGGCAGCGCCGATGATTCAGGACCTCTTCAAGGGCCAGATCAGCCCCGCAGCCGCTGTCGGTTTCGTAGGGATTCTGAGCATCTTCAATATGGCCGGCCGGTTTCTCTGGGCCTCGGTCTCGGACTTCATCGGGCGCAAGGGAACATACTTCACCTTCTTCACGCTCGGTGCCATTCTCTACTTCTTTCTTCCCTTCTCGCGCCAGGACAAGATCGACTCGATTCCGCTCTTCGTCGCTATCGCCGCGCTGGTAATTTCGATGTACGGCGGAGGCTTTGCCACCATTCCCGCCTACTTGAAGGATCTCTTCGGCGGCTTCAACGTCTCTGCCATCCACGGCCGCCTGCTCACCGCATGGTCGGCTGCCGGAATTATCGGCCCGCTCATCGTCAACGGCATCCTCGACCACTACGTCGCAAATCACATGAGTAAGCAGGAAGCCTATCCGCTCATCCTGCACATCATGTGCGGTCTGCTGATCGTCGGCTTTGTGGCAAACCTGATGGTGCGGCCGGTTGCTGAAAAGTATTGGCTGAAAGACCAGAACGTCGCCGTCGCCGCTGGGCCAGCCCACTAACCTAACCCGGCGGAGTGCCTTTTACCTCCGCCCGTATCCCAGACTCAGGAGTGCTCTCATGGCAGATTCCACAAACGTCAAAAAATCCTCTCCACTTCTAGTCGCGGCGGCCTGGATCATCGTCATCATCCCCACCGCCTGGGGGCTTGACTACACCGTAAAAAACGCCCTGAAGATCTTTGCTGCCTCCACGCCCACGCCCACGGCTCCAGCGAAGTGAGTCGAGCATAACTTCACCATCCCCTAGTGAACTAAGCCTCATGTATGGAAAGAAGTCCCATAGGTTGACGCCGAGACCACTCAATCGGTGTCAGTTTTTATTGCAGCAATGAGACTGCTGCATCAGTCATCGCCGTGACGCCGGTACGTATGGTCGGCTCCGGCAGCGGAGCAAAGAAGGGAGAGTGTGGTGAAGGCAGCACGGAGCCGGTGCGTTCACTCTCCGCCACCTTCGCAGGGTCATAGGCGCCGAGCCAGAAGATGACTGCCGGAATCTTGTGATCGAGGCTGAATATTCCAAAGTCTTCACTGCCCATGACGGGCTTTCTCTCGACTACGTTTTCGACACCAAGCTTCTCAACAAATATCTTCTGCAGCCGTGCCGCAAGCACCGCATCGTTTATCGTGGCCGGCGTCGATTCGCCCTCAAGCACCGTCACGAGTGGCATCCTGTCCTCTGGGACGCCGGCCGCAATGGCGATTCCTTTAGCTGTGCGCCGTACACCCTCGATGATCGCCTGTCGTACCGCCTCGCTGTAGCAGCGGGTTGTCAGCTCCATCTTCACTTCGTCTGGAATGATGTTGCGCTTCGTACCGCCATGAATGTCGCCCACGGTCACAACGGCCGGCTGGTCGGGAGCAATAGACCGGCTCACGATCGTCTGTGCCGCTACCACAAACTCGCTCGCCATCACGATCGGATCTTTGCCCGCCTCCGGTGCCGCACCGTGGCTGCCGACGCCTCGCATCACCACATCGATTGAGGTAGAACTAGCCAGCGCCGGACCTGACACCACCGAGACCTTGCCCGCCGCGAAGTTCGCATCATGGAGCGCAATCGCCAAGTCCGGCTGACCGAAGCGCTCATACAGATGATCAGCCAACATCGCCTTCGCCCCATCGATCGTCTCTTCGCTCGGCTGCCCGATCAACATCAGCGTCCCGTGCCATTGGCTCATCAGTGCAGCCATATTGCGCGCTACCCCGATTATGGTGGTGATATGAACATCATGCCCGCAGGCATGCATAACGCCGACGTCCTGTCCCGCAGGGTTTTTCGATCGCACAGAGCTTGCATAAGGCAACGACGTCTTCTCGGTCACCGGGAGAGCGTCAAGGTCGGTCCTGATTAGTAAGGTTGGACCTGCGCCATTCTTGAGAATCGCGACCACGCCATACGCCTGCGAGCCGTCAGGATACTTTCCCACGCGCTCTGTAACGGAGTAACCCGCCTTGCGTAGTTCGCCTGCCAGCAAGGCCGAGGTCTGAGCCTCATGATGAGAGAGTTCGGGCGCAGCATGAATACTCTTGTAGGTCGTCAAAAAGTCCGGAAGCTGCTTCTCGACCAGCGCCGAGACCTCTTGCGCGCGTGATGGAATTGCCATGCCAACCGCTGTCGCAGTGATCCAGCATACCGCTATTCGCTGCCATGTCTGCATCGCAACTCTCCCGGATCGAACGTTATTTTGTACTAGAACTCTAAATGGCTGGCCGCGGTAGACTCCAACTATCGTGAATTTTTACTGGCCATCGTTGATTGGCGTCTTTCTTGGCTTCGCCTTCGGGGTGGGTTGTGCGCTGGCGGTGATGTACTCGATTTATATGGGAGGATATCGCGCCGCCGTACGCGATTCCCAACTTCCAGCCCCGCCGGAACGCTACACAAAAGCGCTCGAGAAGAACTCAGCAAACTCTTAGCTGCCTCAGATCACTTACTCACAAGGCCTCTCATTCAAATCGGTAACGCTCCTCGGGAAGCCAGTTCAATACGCATCTGTCTCACCTCGAGATGCAGCTCCTCGATCGCTTTTCTCAACTCCGCCCGTTGCGCGTCATCACTCATCGACTTGATCCCTTCGAGATAGAAGTTTCCATTCGGCTCGAGAACGCACTTCTCAACCTCGCTGAAGTCGTCGAATCCCTGCTTGTGGAGCACAGATCGCAGCTCAATCTCCGTGAGCGCTTCACGCTTGGCCTCCTCCCAATCGACAATCCCATGACGAATCAAAACCGAAGATGATCCTTCGAAGGCCTGGTTGAGCTTTGGCATATTGAAGAGTAGGCGCGACAGCAGCCAATTGATCGTCAGCAGAGATAGCGCGCCGATGATCCCCCCGGATACAGAGTTGTCATCGCCAATCATGGCGTTCTGCACGGTGTTTGAGAGGCTCAACAGAACCACCAAATCGAATGGATTCAACTGCGCAAGCTCTCGCTTACCGAACAACCGCAAAAATCCAATCAGAAAAAGGTAGACGATAACCGGCCGGAGAATCTTCTCCAGCAGCGGCAGATGCAGATGAAACATGCTCTCGATCAAAATGCCTCCTTCTACCTCATCGCAACATCAGCGCCGGGACGGCAGCGCGCCACTCCACGCTCGCCGCCCAGTTCGAAACGCTGCTACGCATATCGCTTCTGATGCCACTCCCATGCGCTGGCCATAATCTGATCCAACTCCGCATACTTAGGCGACCACCCCAACTCAGCCTTGATCTTCGCCGAACTCGCCACAAGAACCGCCGGATCGCCCGGCCTGCGATCGCACTCCTCCACAGCAATGGTCCTGCCCGTCACGCGGCGCGCCGACTCAATGACCTCAAGAACGCTGAACCCCTGTCCATTACCAATGTTGTAGATCAGCCGGCTGTTTGAGTCGCTAAGCGCTTGTAGAGCCAAAAGGTGGGCCTCAGCCAGATCACGCACGTGAATGTAGTCGCGGACGCAAGTTCCATCTTTGGTCGGGTAGTCGCGGCCGAAGATTTTAATATTCGCCCGCCTCCCTAGCGCTACATCGAGGATCAGCGGAATCAGGTGAGACTCGGGTTCATGCGCCTCCCCGTACCCCTCAACAGCTCCAGCGACATTGAAGTAGCGCAGGCTCGCATACTTAAACCCATGAATGAGGTTCATCCATCGAAGCATATGCTCAACAAGCAGCTTGCTCTCACCATAGGGATTGGTAGGCTGCAGTTTCGCGTCCTCGAGAATCGGCGTTTTCTCAGGCTCCCCATAGCAGGCAGCAGTGGAACTGAAGACCAGCCGGTCGTGTCCAGTAGCCAGCATTGCCTCCAGAAGAGTCAGGGTTGCCGCAGTATTGTTTCTGAAATAGACCTCTGGATGCTTCATGCTTTCGCCAGCTTCGATTAGGGCCGCGAAGTTCATCACGCCATCAAAACACCCTTCGCGAAGAGTCTTTTCGATCAGAGGACGATCCGCTATATCGCCCTCGATAAACTTGGTGTTTTCAGCGACCGCCGAGCGCTTGCTGTGGCAAAGGTTATCGAACACCGTGATGGCATGACCTTGAGTCAGCAATATCCGCGCTACCGTACCGCCGATATACCCTGCTCCACCTGTTATCAGAATCTTCATTCATCGTCTCCTAGTACCCTTCTTGGATACCACAAAAGTGCCAGTGTCAATCACTTACGCTTACGGCACTATACTTGCAGTAGTAGTAAACAAAGAGAAAAGCAGAGCCCCGGCCCTGAAAGAAAAAGACACCTCCCTAAAGCATGGAGCCTGCTACAACCTTTTCCTTCCTCGCTTGCGTCTCTTAAGTCGGGCCGACACAGCGTTCCACCCCCCCGGTGATGTGACAAGTTGCATTGAGTCAAAGACGACGGGCTCGAATCACCCTATGGCGCTCCGGCATAGCACCTCGGAGTTATTCCTCCTTCGCATCGGTTCTGTTTTCATAACAGTACTGGTGTAACTCTCCCGCCCTCGGTACGAGGCACTTCAAGGACTTTTATGGCAAAGCCGCTTCGCAGTGATGATCCCGCACCGCAGAATATGCAATTCGCACACTTCGGCGTCCTGAACGACGGCAACCAGAGCAAGTCCTCGCTCTTCACCTCTATCGCTCTGAACGTTGTGCTTGCGCTTTGCGCTATTATCATCGGCGCCGCTGCGAAGAAGACGATTGACACTAGGCACAAGCTTACTGAGCTGACTGAGCCGATTCCGATGAAGAAGCCCGACGAGCCGCCGCCAATCAAGATCAAGCCGCCAAAACTTCCGCCTACACCAGTGGTTAAGGTCGAGCCGCCGAAAATTAAGCTGCCTGACGTAAAGCTGCCTGACGTTCCGAAGCCGCCTGAGATTAAGATGGTGCAGCAGATGCCGGTTGTTCTTCCGGCACCTCCCAAGCTCGTTCAACCTCCACCGGCGCCCAAGGTCGTCAGCCTTGCACAAGCTCAGCCGGCTGCGCTGATCAACAACTCTCCCCATCCAACTGCTGTCGCCCTCGGCTCACAGACCAACCCAATCGCACCCTCGAACCGTCCTTCGACAACTTCCATCAATCTTGGCAACAAAGGAATGTCGGGGATGCCGGCTTCCAATAACGGCATGGGCGCGCAGTCAACTATTGTCAATCTTGGTTCCGGTTCAGCTGGCAGTCAGAATATGCATGGTAGAGATAACGCCTCAGCTGGCGTTGTCGGCGTCAAGCTTGGAGTCACTGGTGGCACTGGACCGATGAATGCCCCAGGTCGCACCGCCGGCGTCGTCAATCTCGGCCAAAACGCTCCTCCTCCGATGCCAAAGCCAGCCGGGCCTTCTGCGGCAATGGCGAAGACCGCACCGAAGGTTCTCTTCAAACCCAAGCCAGAGTACACCGCGGAGGCTCGCAACCTTCATATTGAGGGCGTCGTATCTGTCCGCCTTCGGGTCTCCTCTTCTGGTGCTGTCCAGGTTCTGGGCGTAACCAGCGATCTCGGCCACGGCCTTGGCGACTCTGCCATTCACGCCGTACAGGCCACACGCTTTCAACCCGCAACAGACGCATCGGGTCATCCGATCGATTGGGAAGGTGTTGTCAATGTAGCTTTCCAACTCGCCGGATAAGAAACTTTTTTTGTTCCGTTGTTGCAGCATGAAATAGCATCTAGTCCATAATCAGGCTGACCCCAGGGGGTCACCGTAGGAGCCGTAAATCATGATTCTCGGGAAACAGTCTACCGCCGGTCTGCTGCTGGCACTTCTAGTCGCAACCACTCTCCCCGCGGGAGCAGGCATCCTACATCCTGGCAAAAAGAAGAAGATGGATGATGATCTCTCCTCAACGCGCAAGCCGACGGCCGCGCAGAACGCACTGATTGACAAGGCGATCGCCCGCGAAAAGGTGATCGTCAAGACCGTCAAGGAGCGGGCTCCTCTTGTGGAGACCTACATCCAGACCATGAAGCCGGATCCTCTTCTAGGTCAGGTTCCGGAGTCTGACGAGCACTTCCTCAGCCGCGTCGACTTCAAGAGCGTCATCGGCGACAACTCATATGTGGTCAACAAAGAGACCTCAAAGGGCACTAGCAATGACGGCAAACTCGGATTCTTTAAGCACTCCGTCTCTTTCGTCGGCGGTCTCGGCAATAGTCTCCATCTGAACTTCCACGAATCCGGCTTTGTGCAGATGCTACTGATGGATTCCAACAGCTTCGATCGTCAGCACTATACCTTTGGCTACGTGCGCAACGACTTCCTCGGCAACACTCCGACGGCCGTCTTTGACGTAACCCCGATTGAAGGTAAGAAATCCTTCGGTCGCTTCTTCGGCCGTATCTGGATCGAGGCGCGCAGCGGCAACGTTGTTCGCTTCAACGGTGACTTCGCCGGGACCCAGGAAGACCAGAAGGAGTTCTATCACTTTGACAGCTGGCGGACCAACGTCCAGCCCGACCTCTGGCTGCCGACCTCCTTTTACGTGGAAGAGAGCGACCCCAGGAGCGTCTCACGCACTCTGAAGTTCAAAGCCATTAATCATATCTGGGGTTATGTTCTGAAGGTCCCGCCGCCAGAGAGCGAAAACACCTCAATGGACGTTGTCGGCGCAACCGACGTCAGCAACGACGCTCAGGATGTCAGCCCTCTGGGAGCACAGCGCGCCTGGGTCCAGCAGGCAGAAGACAATATCGTCGAGCGCCTCTTCCAGGCTGGTCTACTCGATGCGCCAAGCGAGTTCGACAAAACTCTTGAAGCACTCGCTGGCAACATTCTTGCGTACAACAACATCACACTTTCCAGGCCGATACGATGCCGAACGCTGCTGACAGAACCGCTGGAGTCTCTCGCAATTGGCAATACCATCGTCATCTCAAAGAGCTTGCTTGATACCACTGGCGTTGTCACTCAAGACGGCGCGCAACAGATGGGCAACCTCAATGCAATTCTGGCTTTCCAGATTGCACACATCATTCTCGCTCACCGCCTCGACACCAAGTACGCCTTCAACGACCGTCTGCTCTTTCCTTCCACGACAGTCTTCAACCGCATCCCCATGCATCACACCGATGCTGACAACGCTGCAGCAGCAAAGAAAGCAATGGAATTGCTCAATGCGAAGGAACTCGAGGGCGGACAGCAGTATTTCAGCCTCTACCTCCAGCAACTACAGCAGCGAGTTAAGAGTTTGAAAGCGCTCAACGAGCCGATGATTGGCGACGGCCTCGTCAAGAGCGACACAGATCCTACCTTCTGGATGCAGGCCATCACGACAAAGGGCCCGAAGCTGGATATGAAGGACCTGAAACAACAGGCAGCGATGCCACTGGCCAGCTTCCTCCGCTTCGATCCCTGGACCGATCAGGTATTCGTCCTGCACTCGGCCTTCGAGCCTCTCCTAACAGCAGCCGACAAAATGCCCTTTGAGGTTGAGCCGGTCTACTTGAAACTTAGCTACTACAAAGCACCCGCAGAACCTGCAGCGGCCCCAGCCGCACAACCGTTGACCGCAGCTCCTGCAGACAATACAGCAGCACCAGCCGCAGCAGCACCGGCTGCCACTCCCCCACCAACCAACGCACAACAAAACTAAAACCTAAGAGCGTGGATGGACCTGCTCATTCAGACCGTCCACGCCTTTTATTGTCTGGGTCCCGCTCCCTCGACACAACGTATGCATCAATTTTTGTTTGATAAGGAGGCACAACTGTTGAAGCGGCATATTCTCATCGGCTGTTTCGCCTGCGTCCTTAGTCTGACTCACTGGTCGCATGCGCAAGCCGTTCCAACCGCCACTCGCACAGCTTCGATACAGATCGGTGCCGCAGGAACGTTCATCAGTCCCGACTATACGCAGCCATATATTAAGGGCATCACCATCTACGGCAACTACGATATCGGTCAACATTTGGGAGCCGAAGGCGACATTCACATCTCCGTCATCACGCCCGGCGATATCAGCGAGAACTCTTACCTCTTGGGCCCGCGCTACAAATGGCATTACAAGCGCTTTGAGCCCTATGTCAAAGTCCTCTTCGGTATTGGCCGCTTCGGTTTCCAGTCTGGCAGCTTCAACACGCCGGCAACATTTACATATTTCCAGTATGCGGGCGGCGGCGGCCTGGATGTGCGAGCAACTCGGCATATCAATGTACGGGCTTTCGATGTGGAGCTCCAGAAGTGGCCCGGCCTTGCACCCAATGGCCTTTCCCCAATTGCCTACACGATTGGTGCTGCTTATACTTGGCGCTAGCCGGAGAGTCTGACTCATGATGAAGTTATTGCTTCACCTCAATGTCCTGTCGTTGCGCTCTTCAGCCTGCGGTAAGGAATACGCTGTTCGACAGGAGTGCACGTGCTGACAAAGACTGTTCTTTTTCTGGGTCTGTTGGGGACCGCATCGATGCTAAGCGCGCAGGCCAATCCAACGGCCACTCGCACAGGAGATCTCAAGATTGGTGGCGGCTTCTCCACCGCAAACTCCGACTACGGAGATCGGTTCAATGGCGGCGCTGCCTACTTTGACTTCGATTTTCTCTCTCACATCGGGGTCACGGGCGAATTCCATTTCGTCAAAGATCAGAATGATCTCTACGAGAAGACCTATGAGGTGGGCGGCCGCTACTTTCGCGAATATCGCCGCTTCGTCCCTTATGGCAAGGTTCTCTACGGACGCGGCGTCTTCAACTTCCCTGTCAACCCGGACGGATTCCGCCCGAATCTCGCGTATAACCTTATAGCTGCCGGTATTGGCACCGACTACAAGGTGAAACCGTACCTCTACATACGCGCCGACTGGGAGTACCAGCAATGGTTTAGCTTCGCCGGCTCCAGTCTTACCCCGAACATCCTCACGCTGGGTGCGGCCTATCGCTTCCGATAGAAGACTGTTTGTCAGGTACTCGTAATTCAGAACATGAGAAAGCCCCGGTTCACGCCGGGGCTTTTCCTGTTTAAAGCTGCAGACCGTTAGAAGTGATAAGCAATACCGATCGAAGGAGTCGAGATAATCTCATAGCGATTGGTATTGAAGATATTGCCCGGAAGGCTGAAGGTCGGAGTCTTCACCAGGAACGCACGGTACTCCGCTCGAATGTCGAAGCTTGGACTTAGCTCATACGCGACACCGCCGCCAAAGAGAGCGCCAATGTTTGTATTCCGCTTCGCGTCCAGGTTGGTCGATCCCGCATCCTTGAACGGCGAGAAGAACATTACCCCCGGACCAGCTTCAAGGAACGGGTTAAAGTGCTTGAAGTTCAGGTTGAAGACGTAGGCAGCGCTAACCTCCTGCTGCAGAGTATGAATGCCGCCGTTAGCCTTGCCAAAGACCTGATAGTACTGCGTGTTCTGTTGGTATCCGTAGTTAACTTCAAGTCCGCTCCGCGGCGTCAGCAGATAGCGGTAGCTCGCAACCAGTCCAATAGTCGTGCTTGTGTTTTTCTGCACGCTGTTTCCGGTAATCTGTGGGGCAAACGCCGCGCTTCCGCTTACGCTCACGTCCTGCCGGCTCTCCTGCGCATAACCGGCGGCCGCAGATAACGTCAGCGCGCCCAACAACAACATCGTCTTCTTCATTCTTCGCTGGATCCCTTCGAATTCGCCCATAACTTCCTACGCTGTCCCGCAGGCAACGCGCTTCAAAAGTTATGGCACGCCGTATTCACTGTTCTTCATTGTAACCGCACCGCTGCCCGAAGTTGTACTACCGACGCAAGAAGGGCCGGAGATCTGCATCTCTCCAGCCCCTGTGACCATCTTTTCCTAACGCATTATTGCGGCGGAGGAGAAGAAGGCGCTCCCTGCCCACCCTCGCGACTCTCTCGACGCTCCTTCATCTGAGCCTGCAGAGCGTCATACTTCGTCTTCTGATCGTCGGTCAGCACGGCACGTATCTTATCCTGCGAGGCTTTGTGGATGTCCATCATCTTCGCCCGCTTGTCAGCCTGGGGAGTTGTGGTGTCCTGCCGCAAAGCCATCATCTGAGTTCGTGAATCGTCGTCAATCGCCTTCACCTGGGTCACCTGATCAGGAGTCAGGTTGAGCTTCTTCGTCAGGAATTCAACCTGATGCTCCTCCCTTTGAGCGCCACTCCGGTGGCCGCCATTTGGGGGGCCTGCCTGATCCTGCGCCGGCGGAGGAGATGGGTCTTGTGCCATTGCGGGAAGTGCACTCAGCGCGGTCGTACAGAGCGCCAAAAGAGCTGCTTGTAATACTGGTTTGCGAAATAGTGTCATCATCGGATTCTCACTCTCATGCTGCATCTGCCGGAAGAGTTTCTCCGGCGGTCAAGTCTATTCGTACAGACGCCCTTTTTTCGCAAATGTTCCGCTTTCTTGCAAAATTCACAGCGGTCTTCACATCCCCCGTTCGGCCTGGAAACAGTACGGATCGCCATGCGCTGCCGCATAGGCCTCCACAACATTGAGAAAGGCCAGCGCCGCATGCGACAGGCTAGCTTGCCTCCGATAAACCAGCCGCAGCTTGCGCTCAATCTGCAGCTCCGGCACCTGAACCCGCACCAACGCCCCGCTCTCAAGCTCGGTCCGTACCGTCAGCCCCGGCACCAGAGCCACACCATTCCCCATCTCAACAAACCGCTTGATCGCTTCCAGCGACGGCAGCTCGACCCCCATCTGCAGCGGAGTCTTATGCCGTTTGAACGCCTGAATAACCTTTTGTCGCTGCGGCGATGGAATGTTATGAGCAATAAAGTTTTGCCCACCCAACTGCCGGATCGACACCTTCCCTGCCCCAGCCAGGGGATGTCGCGGATTCACCACAAAAGCCAACTCATCCCGGTACACAACCATCGACTTTACTTGGGCATCGTCCGGGCGAAAGGAGAGTACCCCCAGCTCCACAGAGTGCATTAGTACCTCGTCCGAGATCCTGCTGGCCAGCGTTCGCTGCACCGCCAGTTTAATCCTGGGGTTCTGCCTCCGAAACTCATCAAGCAATGGCAACAGATAAAGGCAGGTGTACTCGTTCGCTGCCAGGTTCAGCCTGCCCCTGTGAAGCTCGCGCAACTCCGTCAGCGCCCCCGCCGCCTCATTCCGCAGATTCAGCAACTTAGAGGCATACTCCCGCAAAACCTCCCCCGCGTCGGTCAGCGTTCCATCCCTCGATGAGCGCTCAAACAGAACCTCTCCCAACTCCCCCTCCAGTTTGGCGATTGCCTGACTCACCGCTGGCTGAGTACGATGGAGGCGTGCTGCCGCTCGCGAGAAACTACGCTCTTCTGCCACCGCCAGAAACGTCTCCATCTGGACTAAGTCCAATCCTTACCTCCGTGCAGCCGAGATCTACCGCTTGAATGTCGCAATTAGAATTTCTGATATACCTGCAAGCCATCATAAGCATGCATTATGATAACGTCCAGATCGAGAGTGCTAAATCTAATGTCCTCGCCCAATCAAATCGTCTTCTTCGACACCACCCTCCGCGACGGCGAACAGTCCCCCGGTTGCACGATGCATCACGACGAAAAGTTGCGCATGGCCCACCAGCTGGCAGACCTCGGAGTCGACGTCCTCGAGGCCGGCTTCGCCATCGCCAGCCAGGGCGACTCCGACTCCATCCGCATGATCGCCCGCGAAGTTCGTGGCCCCCGCATCGCCTCCCTCGCCCGTTGCAAACGCGAGGACATTGAAGCCGCCGCCCGTTCTATCGAGCCAGCTGAGAAGGCGCGCATCCACACCTTCTTGGCCTCCTCCGACCTCCACCTCGAAGCCAAGCTGAAGATCACTCGCCCCGAGGCACTCCATCAAGCCGCGGAGTCCGTCCGTCTCGCCCGCACCTTCGCCGACGACGTCGAGTTCTCCGCCGAGGATGCCACGCGCACCGACCCTGACTTTCTCGTCGAGATCGTGACCGTCGCGGTTCAGGCCGGAGCCACCACCATCAACATCCCCGACACCGTCGGCTACACAACGCCTGACGAGTACGCCGCCACCTTCCGCATGCTCTTCGCAAAGGTTCCCGGCATCGTTGGTCCTAATGGCAGAGACAACGTCATTCTCTCCACCCACTGCCATAACGACCTGGGCATGGCCGTCGCCAACACCCTCGCAGGCATTCAGGCTGGAGCCCGCCAGGCCGAGTGCACCATCAACGGCGTCGGCGAACGCGCCGGCAACGCCGCACTCGAAGAGATCGCCGCGGCCCTTATGGTGCGCCGAGACAAGCTGCCCTACACCAACAACATCAAACTCAATCAGCTCTTCCCCACCAGCCAGATGCTTGCTGAGTTCATCAGCTTCGGCTGCTCGCCCAACAAGGCCGTCGTAGGTGCCAACGCCTTTGCCCATGAGTCCGGCATTCATCAGCACGGCATGATGGCCAACCCGCTCACCTACGAGATCATGACACCCGAGTCCGTCGGCGTCCCCGCAACCAACATGGTGCTCGGCAAACACAGCGGGCGCCGCCTCCTCGAGCAACGCCTCACCGAACTCGGACACTCGCTCACACGCACGCAACTTGACGACGTCTATCACCGCTTCACCGAACTCGCCGACCGCAAGAAATCCATCTACGACCAGGATCTGCTCGGTCTTCTGCAATCGGACAAGTCCTCCGTTACCACGCACTAGATCCACGCAAAAGGAAAGAGCGTCATGCGACTCAAAATTGCAGTTCTCGCCGGCGACGGCATCGGCCCCGAAGTAACCCACCAGGCCACAAATATTCTTCGCGCTGTAGCTGAGCTGGGCGGACACGAGTTCACCTTCGTCGAAGGCCTCATCGGCGGCATAGCCATCACTGAGACCGGCTCTCCCCTGCCCACGGCCACGCTCGATGCTGCTCTGGAGTGCGATGCTGTCCTCCTCGGTGCTGTTGGCGACAACAAGTTCAACGCGCTCCCTCCCGACAAACGTCCCGAAGCGGGCCTTCTGCAAATCCGGCAAGCCCTCGGAGGCTTCGCCAATCTACGCCCATCCATCGCCTACACCGCGCTCAGCGAGAGCTCCCCGCTACGGCCCGAAGTCACCAAAGACGTCGACATCCTCTTCGTCCGCGAGCTACTCGGCGGACTCTATTTCGGCGCGCCACGCTGGTGGGACCGCGAGAGCAACGAGGCCATCAACACCATGCGTTACACCCGCGACGAGGTCGTACGCGTAGCCCGCGTGGCCTTCGAGCTCGCCAGCAACCGCCGCCAAAAGGTCACCTCTGTCGACAAGGCCAACGTCCTCGAGGTATCTCAACTATGGCGAGCCACCGTCACCGAAGTCGCAAAGGACTATCCCTCCGTGACGCTTGAGCACCAACTCGTCGACTCGATGGCGATGCACATCATGAACATCCCTCGGAACTTCGACGTCGTCCTCACCGAAAATCTCTTTGGGGACATCCTCTCCGACGAAGCGGGAGTCATCACCGGCTCCCTCGGCATGCTGCCCTCGGCGACTATCGGCGGCGCAGTCAACCTCTACGAGCCCGTTCACGGTAGCGCACCCGACATCGCCGGCACCGGCAAAGCCAATCCACTCGGCGCGATCTTAACCGCCGCGATGGTCCTCCGCCATTCAGCGAATCTCGAGCAGGATGCCAGGGCCGTCGAAGCAGCGGTCAACAAAGTTCTCGACGCTGGCTACCGCACCGCCGACATCGCTCGCGGGCAGCAACCCGGCCAAACCCCAGTCAGCACGCAGGAGATGGGCAAGCTCGTACACCAGGCCCTGGCCGAGTCCATCGACCGCCGCCAGGCCATGCACGCCGTCTAAAGGACATGAGTTTGAGATTCAAGACGGCCCTGGCAAACCTCGCAATCACCGTAGCGTTGGTCTATCGCTGGCTGCGGGGTGCGCCGCCGATGGCGCTCCTCATCACGGCGATCATCATGTTTCCTCTGGTCAACGGCCTGCTGTGGTTCAGTCAAAGAAAGTTCAATCAACCTAGACGCAGTCGCTAACCAAAATGAAGATGCGCCATGCCATCCAATTCGCCGCCACTCTGCTGCTCTTCGCAACTCCGGCCGCGCACGCACAAATCTCTTCGCCACAAATCAAGAAAGACAAGAAGCAGCCAAAAGAAAACGTCGAGTGGCTATGGCAATACGGCCCCCCGCCGGCCGACGGCCGCGAGACCCAACTGGTTCTCGATACCCGCTTCCGGCCATTCCTGGCCCAATACCTCACTGCTCCGCAAACTTTCTGGGGCAGTCCCAAGACCGGCTACAAACCACTCGACGAGACCGCGCTCGACTTCCTGTCAGTCCCCGATAAAGTTCGCGCCGACGACAACCGTTATCTCTCAATCACCGGCTGTGTCTTTCGCTTTAATCCGGCGCGCGGCCTGCTCTGGGTCGACCTCGGACTTCCCCATCCTTTCATCGTCTTCGCCGCCATCGACTGGATCAAGGACAGCAGAACCCCCAGCGAACCCGGCGCCGAATACACTCTCTGGATCTTCGCCAACCATCCCATCGACCCAGACCACATCCCCCCGGCGCTGACTCACAGCGTCGCCCGCTGGACCGCACAACCGCCCTCCGGCAGCACCGTTATTCAACAGGTCACTCGCGCCATTCTCGTCGACCCCGATGGCACGCCCCATCAGATTCAGCCCGCCGCCATCGGAGCCAACACCTTCACCCTACCTCCATCAACAGAGCAAAAGGCACAACCATGAATACCCCCCAGACGAAACCCCAAACGAAGCCACAGACACTCTTCGAAAAAGTATGGCAGCAGCATCTCGTCGTCGAGCCGCAGGGTGAACCCAGCATCCTCTACATCGACCTGCATCTCGTCCACGAGGTCACCAGCCCGCAGGCCTTCGACGGTCTCCGCATGGCAGGACGCAAGCTGCGCCGCCCCGACCGCACCGTCGCCACGGTAGACCACAACGTCCCCACCAGCAGCATCGAGGACCGCCTGCACATCGTCGACCAGATCGCCTCCAAGCAGATCGAAGCCCTCCGCAAAAACTGCGCCGACTTCGGTGTCGAACTCTACGACGTCCAGTCGCCCGAGCAAGGCATCGTCCACATCATCGGCCCAGAGCTTGGCATTACCAAACCCGGAATGACCATCGTCTGCGGTGACTCGCACACCAGCACCCACGGCGCGTTCGGCGCACTCGCCTTCGGTATCGGCACCAGTGAAGTCGAACACGTCATGGCCACGCAGACGCTCCCACAGGACAAGCCAAAGACCTTTCGCATCAACGTAGAAGGCACGCTTCCCGTCGGTGTCACCGCCAAAGACATCGTCCTCCACATCATCGGCGAGATCGGCACCGCCGGAGCTACAGGCTACGTCGTCGAATACGCCGGCTCCGCCATCCGCGCCCTCTCGATGGAAGGCCGCATGACCGTTTGTAACATGAGCATCGAAGCCGGAGCCCGCGCTGGAATGATCGCCCCCGACGCCACCACCTTCGCCTATCTCAAAGGCCGCCGCTTCTCCCCGTCCAGCACTGCATGGGACGGAGCCATAGCCCACTGGTCCGAACTTGTAACTGACGAAGGAGCAATCTTCGACCGCGAACTCACTCTCAACGCGGCCGACATTACCCCCACCGTCAGCTGGGGCACCTCACCTGGCATGGTCACCGGCGTCAAAAGCACCGTTCCCCTCGCCGACCCCACGGCAAACGAAGCCGACCAAAAAGCCTTCGAGCGCGCACTCGAATACATGGGCCTGCACGCAGGCGAACCCATCGAAGAGATCAAGATCGACCGCGTCTTCCTCGGCTCCTGCACCAACGCCCGCATCGAAGACCTGCGCGCCGCCGCCTCTGTCGTTCGCGGCTACCACGTCGCCACCTCAGTCCGTGCGATGGTTGTGCCTGGCTCACAGTCCGTCAAAACGCAAGCCGAAAAGGAAGGTCTCGACAAAGTCTTCACCGAAGCAGGCTTCGACTGGCGCGAGCCGGGCTGCAGCATGTGTCTCGGCATGAACCCAGACATCCTCGCTCCCGGCGAGCGCTGCGCCTCCACCTCGAACCGAAACTTCGAAGGCCGTCAGGGCCGCGGTGGCCGCACCCACCTCGTCAGCCCACAGATGGCCGCTGCCGCCGCCATAACCGGCCATTTCACCGATATTCGCACCTGGCAGTTCAAAGATCAGCCAACACAGAAGGAGGCGAACTAATGCATCCCATCAACGTTCTCACCAGCCACGCCGCCCCTCTCGACCGCCCCAACGTCGATACCGACCAGATCATCCCCAAGCAGTTCCTCAAGCGCATCGAACGCACCGGCTACGGCGACTTCCTCTTCTACGATTGGCGACGTATCCAGGACGGCCCCGACGCTGGCCAACCCGACCAGACCTTCGTCCTCAACAAACACCACCACAAGGGCGCGAAGATTCTCATCGCCGGAAAAAACTTCGGATGCGGCAGCTCCCGTGAGCACGCCGCCTGGGCTCTCACCGACTTCGGCTTCCTTAGCGTCATCGCACCGAGCTTCGCAGACATCTTCTTCTCCAACGCAGGAAAGAACGGAATGGTCCTCGTCCGCCTCTCCGAAGCCGACGTGCAAACCCTGATGCAGCGTTCAGAAAAAAATCCCGCCCACAAGATCACCATCAACCTCGAAGCCCAGACCGTCACCGACGACGAAGGCTTCAGCGCGCACTTCGACATCGACCCCTTCCGCAAATACTGCCTCCTGAACGGCCTCGACGACATAGGCCTAACCCTGCGCCACGGATCAGCGCTAGACACCTACGAAACAAAACACGACACCGAATTCTGGCTGAAGCCGAAGTCCGCTTCAATAAGCGGAGCTACTTCGTGAAAAATCAAATTGTAGCCATATTCGCGCTGGCTATTGTTACCGCTGCCGGGTCTGCTAGCGCCAGTGCGAACAAAAACCCACCTGCAGCTTCGTACGCTCCGATCCCTCCACAGATCGCCGCCGCCAAAACAATCTTCCTCTCAAATCGATGTGAGGAAGACTACAAGACCTGCGCGGAGGTCTACAACGGTCTCTACACCGCATTGTCTTCCTTCGGAAAGTATCAACTTGTTTCCTCGCCAGCTACCGCAGACCTCATCTTCGAAATCCACATGGTGGCCAGAACCGGCACTATGGACGTTCTGAACGGAGAGGGCCACTCAAACGCTTACTCGAACCTTACCTTGGCAATACTGGATACCCAGACCCACATAGGTCTCTGGACCATCACCGAACCGTTCGCGAAAAATACTGCCGTGAAGGCTGTCATGTTTGATCTGCAGATCATCACGCAACCAAACGCCACCGCTGCACCACCACAACACGTTCCCGGCTACACCAAAGATTAGTAGAGATCAAAACGGAAACAGGAGAGATACTTGGCCGACGCAAAGAAGTATTCCAGAGTCCTCACAGAAGGCCCATCCCGCGCTGCGGCTCGCTCTTATCTGCGCAGTGTAGGCTTCACCAAAGAAGACCTGCACAAGCCCATCATCGGCATCGCCAACACCTGGACCGAGGTCGGTCCCTGCAACTTCCATCTCCGCGACGTCGCCGCCGCCGTCAAGCAAGGCATTCGCGACGCCGGCGGCACCCCCATGGAGTTCAACACTATCACCGTCCACGACGGCATCACCATGGGCACCCAGGGTATGAAGGCCTCGCTCGTCTCCCGCGAGGTCATCGCCGACTCCATCGAACTCATCACCCGCGCCAACTCCTTCGACGGCCTCGTCTGTATCGCCGGCTGCGACAAGAATATGCCTGCCGCCATCATGGCCCTCGCCCGCCTCGACATCCCCGGCCTCATGCTCTACGGCGGCTCCATCGCCCCCGGCAAGCTTCCCCAGCCCGACGGCACCACCAAGGAGATCACCATCCTCCAGGTCTTCGAAGGCATGGGCTCACACGCCGCCGGCAAGATCACCGATGACGAACTCGAAGCCCTCGAAGCTGCCGCCTGTCCTGGCCCCGGAGCCTGCGGCGGACAGTTCACCGCCAACACCATGGCCATGGCTGGCGAGTTCCTCGGCATCTCCCCCATCCAGATCACCGGCGTCCCCGCCATGTCTCCCGAGAAAGCCGCAGCCAGCCGTGAAGCAGGACGTCTCGTCATGGAACTAGCCAAGAACGACCTTCGCCCGTCGAAGATCGTCACCCGCAAAGCTATCGAGAACGCCTACGTCTCCGCCTGCGCTTCGGGTGGCAGCACCAACGCAGTCCTTCATCTGCTTGCCATCGCGCGCGAATTCAACATTCCCTTCACCATCGACGACTTCAACGCTATCAGCGACCGCACCCCGCACATCTGCGATCTCTCCCCCGGTGGCAAGTACGCGGCCACGGACTATCAAAACGCAGGCGGCAGCCGCCTTCTCGCTAAACGACTCCTCGACGCTGGTCTCATCGACGGCGGTCAGATCACCGTCACCGGCAAGACCCTCGCCGAAGAAGCCGCCGCGGCTGTCGAGACGCCCAACCAGAAGGTCATCTATACCACCGACCACCCACTCAAGGCCACCGGCGGCCTCGTCATCCTCAAGGGCAATCTCGCGCCCGATGGCTGCGTCGTCAAAGTAGCCGGACACGAGCGCCTCAATCACACTGGCCCCGCCCGCGTGTTTGAGTCCGAAGACGAGTGCCACGCCGCAGTGGAGGCCGGTAAGATCAACCCCAACGACGTCTGCGTCATCCGTTACGAAGGCCCACGTGGAGGCCCAGGCATGCGCGAGATGCTCGCCGTCACCGCCGCCATCAAGGGCATCCCGGAGCTCAGCGAAACCGTAGCTCTCCTCACCGACGGACGTTTCTCCGGTGCCACACGTGGATTGATGGTCGGCCACGTCGCACCCGAAGCCCAGCTTGGAGGCCCCATCGCCGCCGTCCACGAAGGCGACACCATCACCTTCGACATCCCCAACCGCAAACTAACCCTCAACATCCCCGAAGCCGAGATCGCCAAACGCCTCGCCACATGGAAGGCCCCCGAACCCCGATTCAAACGCGGCGTCTTCGCCAAGTACGTTAACACCGTAAGCAGCGCCAGCGAAGGAGCCGTCACCACCTAACCAATCATGATCGAAGGCATAACAATTCTTCTTACGATCTACGCCTTGCTCATTGGAACGTCCCTGATGATCAAGCCCTCCTTGGCTATCCACCTAATAGCCAGAAGCGGATCAAAGGAAGCGTGGGAGATGCGGAGTAGCCTTCACAGCAGAAAGAAACAACAGCAGTACCGCGTGCTGGGAGCTGTCATTACCATCGTCGACATTGTTTTTATCTTCACTGTAATTCGACCCTTCGGGAGCTAACCATGACCACTTACAACCCCCAACTCACCGGAGCGGAAATCATCTGGGCCACACTCGTCGGCGAAGGCGTGGACAAGGTCTTCGGCTACCCAGGCGGAGCCATCCTCCCTGCCTATGACGCACTGCGCAAGTTTCCCATCCATCACATCCTGGTGCGCCACGAGCAGGGCGCATCGCACATGGCCGATGGCTACGCCCGCGCATCGGGCAAGGTTGGCGTCTGCATCGCCACCAGCGGACCCGGCGCTACGAACCTCGTTACCGGCATTGCGACGGCCATGCTCGACTCCATCCCCATCGTCTGCATCACCGGCCAGGTTGGCAGCAAGGTTCTCGGCTCCGATGCGTTCCAGGAGGTCGACATCACTGGCATCACGCTGCCCATCACCAAGCACAACTACCTCGTCACGCGTGCTGATGACATCGCACCAGCACTGCGCGAAGCCTTTCAGGTTGCGACCAATGGCCGCCCCGGCCCTGTGCTGGTCGACATCACGAAGGATGCACAGCAGAACACCGCCGCCTTCAACTTTGAAGCTGCTGCTCCCGCGCCCTACCGCCCTCACCCGATGCTGCAGGCGGAGTCCTCTTCCATCCAACAGGCGATAGAACTCATCCAGCAGGCGAAACGCCCCGTCATCCTCGCCGGTCATGGCATCACGCACTCCGGCGCTGAAGCACAGGTTCTCACTTTCGCAGAACGTCAACAGATCCCCGTCGCGAGCACGCTGCTCGGCCTCGGAGCCTTCCCGACGTATCACCCGCTGTCGCTCGGCATGATGGGAATGCACGGCGAATCGTGGGTCAACAACGCGATCCAGCAGGCCGACCTGCTACTAGCCTTCGGGATGCGCTTCGACGATCGCGTTACCGGCAACCTTGCGCACTATGCGCCGAATGCGAAGAAGATTCACATCGAGATCGATCCGTCCGAGATCAACAAGAATGTGAAAGCTGACGTGGCTCTTATAGGCGATCTTCGCGAGACTCTTGAACTTCTTCTACCCTTGCTGGCGAAGAAGACAGATACAACCTGGATCGGTGAGGTCAATGCGATGAAGGGCGATGCAGCCGTTCGCGACATCATCAATCTGCCCGACAATGGCCATCTTTATGCAGCCCATGTCATCAACGACATCTGGCGCGAAGCACACGCAGCGGGCCGCGCCGATCGAACCATCATCGTTACAGATGTCGGGCAGCACCAGATGTGGGAGGCGCAGTACTATAAGCACGATGTGCCTCGTTCGCTGATCACCAGCGGAGGCCTTGGCACCATGGGTTTTGCGCTTCCGGCGGCGATTGGCGCGAAGGTCGCTTGTCCTGACAAAGATGTGTGGGTGATCGCAGGAGATGGTGGATTTCAGATGACTGCTGCTGAGCTTTCGACCATTGTTCAGGAGGGTTTGGCGATCAATATCGCCGTGATTAACAATGGGTTTCTGGGCATGGTTCGGCAGTGGCAGGAGGCGTTTTACGAGAAGAACTACGCAGCATCGCCGATTCTGTCGCCTGACTTCGTGAAGCTGGCGGGAGCGCATGGTATTGATGGGGCGCATGTTAGCGAACGAAAGCATGTGACCCCCACGGTTACAAAGGCGCGGACCAGCGGTAAGGCGTTTCTGATCAACTTTCAGGTTGAGAAAGAGGATGGGGTCTATCCGATGATCGCTCCCGGGGCGGCGCTCCATGAGATGGTGCGGCGGCCGGCGAACGATCCGCTTCTGGAGACGGCGGAGGACGAATAATCTTTAGGTTTCTCCAGAAAAATTCTGGCTGTGGTGCTGGAGCTAAGATCATTGTTTTTCCCTTGTTTTTGAGGGGTGTTTTAGAAAAAACGGTGTTCTGGATGTGGTTTTTTGATGGTGAGAACGTGGTGAAATGCGTGGCAAACGTGGTGCGTTAGCAGCGTGCTTTTGATCGCCGAAAAATACGCCAGATTTTTGAAGTTTATTTTTACCTGCTGCACAATTGTGATCTTTTGAGAGAGGGGCTACAGATGCTGAGTCGATTCGGAGCTGGAGCGAGTAGAAAACTCGGAGTTCTCGCACGCGTTGTCTGGCCGCTTCTCGCCGTCTCGGCGTCTGTGGCTGCTTCGGCTCAAGCTGCTGCTGCGCCGGCACAGGCTGCTGCGCCGGTTCAGGCTGCTGCATCGGCTCAAACTGTTGCCGAAGCCCCGCCTCCGCCGGGTCAGGTTCGCATCCGGGTGATCAACGCGCTCACCAACGCGCCTGTCCACGATGAGAGGTTGAATGTGGCTCTTCGCGAGGATCAGATCGGATCGGTCGCTATGGGGACCGACAAGAACGGATTTATCCTGGTGGATCCGAAGAAGGCGACCATTCTCCGCATCCTCGCGAATATGTATGCGGACTGCAGGCCACGGAGTGAGCTCTATACCAACTACTCCGTTGCAGCGATTCTCAGCGCTGGAGTGACAGCGGGCAATCTTTGCAGCAGTGCAAGCCCGAAGGCTAAGCCGGGCGAGCTCATCCTCTATGAGGTTCCCAAGACTTATCTTCGCCAGTACCCTGCACCGCCGGTCGATTCGCTGCCCCATAGTCCAAACTAAAACGCCGCGCTTCGTTACTAAACGCAGCACCCGGCTGAAAGGCACTTATGCTCCACACCGAAGCTGCCGCACTGAACTATTTTTTGAGAGAAGATGAGTTGCCCAAGACACTCCAACTCGAGACTCCCCGTCTCCTTTTGCGCCGCTGGCAGGAGACTGACCGTGCACCCTTCGCCGCAATGAACGCCGACCCGGCCGTTATGAGGTTTTACCCCGCTCCGTTCACACGCCAGGAGAGCGACGAGTCGATCGACCGCTACCTTGCGGCCTTCGAACGCGAGGGGTTCAGCTTCTTCGCCGCGACCCTGCGCGAGACGGGCGCGTTCGCCGGGACCATAGGACTGCAAACCATGCGCGACGCCGTACCCAATCTCCATCAACCCGCGGTCGAGATAGGCTGGCGCCTCACACAGGACCACCAGGGGCTGGGATTGGCGACGGAGGGCGCACGTGCCATCATCGATTTTGCATTCCGACAACTCGCACTCGCCGAGGTCGTTGCGATTACGACACTGGCTAACCATCCTTCGCGTCGCGTCATGGAGAAGTTAGGCATGACTCATCATCCTGAGCTCGACTTCAATCATCCCCGCGTTCCGTCAGGCCATCCGTATGAGCGCCACACACTTTACAGCCTGCACAACCCGAACATCTCCGAGGTCTCATGCTCCACACCTTTGTAGCTCTGGTCCAAGACAAACCCGGCGTGTTGACGCGTGTCGCCTCGCTGTTTCGCCGACTCAACATCAACATCGTCTCACTGACGGTGGGTGAGAGCGAGCGGGCCGATATCTCGCGGATGACGATCGTCTGCGAGGCGCCGGACCATGCTGCGCATCGCATTCGCGCCTCGCTCTATAAGCTTGAGATCACGGTGGAGGTGGACGAGGTGGGCCGGGCCGACGCCGTCATCCGCGAGCTCTGCCTGATCAAGGTTGCGGCCGGGCCAAAGACTCGCTCGCAGATCTTCGAGCTTGCCACCGTCTTCCGGGCGCGTGTGGTCGATCTGGCGCCTGAGTCGGTGATGCTTGAGATGACCGGGGCGGCCAGCAAGATTGAAGGGCTGGTCCAGGTGCTCACCGAGAGCGGATATACGATCCTTGAGGTCTCGCGCACGGGGCGCATGGCGATGCGGCGTGGCCACCACACCAGCCGCGTCTTGAAGGCGCTCGGCACGCCTGACCATGACCACAGCAATGAGACGTCGTTCCCTGAAAAGCCGGAGGCTGATGAGATTCTGCCGAATGAGTTCACCGATGTCCATGAGGAAGAGGCTTAGTCTTTTATGCCGGATTTTTACGAGAAACTCAAACTACAAAGCAAAGCCTCAAGAGCGAGCCGATTCTCGCTATTAGCTGGAATAGTCTTCGGAGTTGTTTACGGATTACTGTTCCGGCTTTCCACAGACGCAAATTTGGCTCAAAGGTCAAACCACACATCAACGATGACCTTGTCTTTCCTCGTTCTCGGTTCCTTCTTCGTAGGCTTGTTGACGGTTTATCTCTCGGAGAGGGTAGTACATCGAAACGCAGTGTTATGGATCGTTGCTCCTTGGCCGAGCATTCTGCTCGCAAGCCTTCTCTCGGTTGTCTTTCGGATAGAAGGTTTGATTTGCCTTATCTTTGCTTTGCCTATCGCTCTTGTCTTCTCGTCTGTTGGGGGTCTGGTCGGCGGTGCCGTCGCACGAAAGTCTGCCGACAACTTCCGTACGGTTTCCTGCGTGGCACTCGTGCCGTTTTTGCTGGCACCTGCTGAAACGTATCTCACTATGCCTGTGCAGACGCATACCGTTGCCAGCGAAATCGTCATTCACGCTTCTCCCTCAGTTATTTGGCACAACATAATTCGCGTTCCCCCTATCTCCCCGGCAGAACTGCAATCGACCTGGACACACCAGATCGGCTTTCCTCGTCCCGTCGAGGCTACGCTCTCGTATGAGGGGGCAGGCGGCATTCGTCACGCAAGTTTCGAACGCGGTCTGGTCTTTATTGAGACCGTTACGGCCTGGGAGCCTGAGCATCGCATCGCCTTCAGCATTAAGGCGGATACGGCTCACATTCCTCCTACAACGCTCGACGAACACGTGACCATCGGTGGTCCCTACTTCGACGTTCTTGATGGAGAGTATCGTCTCGAATCACTACCGAATGGCGATACTCTTTTGCACCTGACCAGCCACCAGAGACTATCTACTGACTTCAACAGCTACGCCGGACTATGGTCGGACGCAGTCATGCAGAATCTCCAAATCAGTATTCTTAAAGTGATTCAACACCGCTGCGAGCACACGTAAACTCTAAACACAAATCAAAGGGAAAGAACAAACACAATGGCAAAGGCATACCACGACGTAGACGCAGTGTATTGGCATGCTCCTAGCCAAGGATTGGTGCGATGAAGATTTTGGTTTTCGCTGTTGTCGCGCTTGCGGCGATTCCTGGTTGGTGCCAGAGCGCCCTGCCGCCCGCGCCGACAGACCCATGCAGCTTCGATAGCGCACCCGCGAGTACGCCAGTACGGCTGCTGCTGGGTACCGCTCCAGTTCCTTACAACTTTGCGTGCGGGGTGAACAGGCCTGCGGGCGTGTGCGTTTCGTTGCCGATCAAGCCCGGCATTGTTGTCAGCGTGGGAGCGGAGAAGAGTGGCTGGACCTGCATTACGGGGGGCGACTCGACGAGCGGCTGGGTTCCTTCGACGAGTCTTGGTGAGTTGCCCACGACGCCGCGGATTTCGCCGAGTGCGTGGATTGGGTGGTGGCAGCAAGGGAAGAGTCGCCCAGGCATGAGGAACGACCGCCTGCTGATCACTAAGGGTGACGCTCCAAACAGCTTTCACGTGAGCGGCAGGGCCTACTGGTATGGACTTAACGACAACGTACACCTCGGCGAGGTGAAGGCCGAAGGCTTTGTGGTCGGCCCGTATATGCACATCATTGAAGGAGACGAACTCTCCGGCTGTGTCATCGATCTGAAGTACGATGTCTCCACTCGCCAGTTTAGCGCTTACGATAATCAAAGGTGCGGCGGCGCGAATGTTCGCTTTGGACGCACCTGGACAAAGTTCACCCCTTCGACCACACGTTCCCAGCGTTGAAGATTTCATTACTCCAAAACTGAAAGAAGACAATAGAACAATGGCAAAGGCATATCACGACGCAGACGCAGACCTCTCTCTTATCCAGGCAAAGAAAGTTGCCATCATCGGCTATGGCTCGCAGGGCCATGCGCACGCGCTGAACCTCAAGGACTCGGGCGTTGATGTTCGCGTGGGGCTGCGCAAGGACTCGCCCAATGCGGACCGAGCACGCAAGGCCGGGCTTCAGGTCGATACCGTCGCCGAGGTTTCGAAGTGGGCCGACGTCATCATGAACCTGACGCCGGACCAGACGGCGGCGAAGGTCTACCACGCGGAGATTGAGCCGAATATGAAGCCGAACGTGACGTTGATGTTCGCGCATGGCTTCAACATTCGCTTCCGCACCATCACTCCGCCTGCGACGGCCGATGTCTCGCTGGTTGCGCCGAAGGGCCCTGGGCATCGCGTTCGCGAGGTGTTCACCGAGGGCGGCGGCATTCCGGGGCTGGTTGCAGTGGAGCAGGATGCGAGCGGACATGCGCTTGCGCTGGCGTTGAGCTATGCCACGGGCATCGGCTGCACTCGAGCTGGCGTGCTCGAGACCACGTTTACTGAAGAGACCGAGACCGACCTCTTCGGCGAGCAGGCGGTTCTGTGCGGCGGCACCAGTGCGCTGGTGAAGGCAGGGTTCGAGACGCTGGTCGAGGCCGGCTACCAGCCTGAACTGGCATACTTCGAGGTGCTGCATGAGCTGAAGCTGATCGTCGACCTGATGTACCGGGGCGGGCTGGAGTACATGCGCCACTCCATCTCGGACACCGCGGAGTGGGGCGACTACGTGGCCGGACCACGCATCGTGACCCCTGAAGTGAAGAAGGCAATGAAGGGTCTGCTGAACGACATCCAGGACGGCAGCTTTGCGAAGAGGTTTATCGCGGAGAATGAGACGGGCCGCCACGAGTTTACCCGCATACGCAAGCAGGAGGCCGCTCATCAGATTGAAAAGGTAGGGGCCGAGCTGAGAAAGTCCATGCCGTTCCTCGATCCGGTCGTGGTAAAAGATGGCCAGGTGCACAAAGCGTGAGCCGGCACGTCTAAAGTCTGTACCTGTAAGGGTTGGCGTAACTTTTTATAGATCTATTTACAAATCAAAACGGCAGGGGCGGCATCCAATCTGGTGTCGCTACCTCCGTTTCAATCTCAGATGATCCTCAAATCCGTAATGGTCGCTTGGCTGGCCAAGGTTCTGCTTGAAATTCAGGAGCAGAGAACTACCGCGAGGCGGAACCTCTGTAACAATGGAGGGGAAGATCTACTGAACTGGTTCAGACGTCTTCGCGACAGAAGGAGCTCCAGGAATGGCCACTGTTGACAGCTACGAAAGCCTTCTCCCGACACTTCCCGTCCCTCCGGCGGATCAATTGGCAGGTCCCCCCGCCCAGCCATCTTCTATCTCGGATATTGTCGCCGGGCTCCGTACGATTACGCCGCTGGATGGCCTGACGGAGGAGGAGTACACCTGGATTGCGACCAAGGGGAGCGAGCGCGTCGGCCAGGATCGATCGATCGTGTTCCGCGAGGGTGAACCCGCCTGCAATATGAACTTCATCCTCCAGGGAGAGGTGCAGGTACGCCGTCGCCGCTCGAATGCTGCGTTATTTATCGGCCGGGCGGGCTCGATGACGGGCAAGCTTCCCTTCTCCCGCATGAAGACCTATGGCGGTGAAGGCTACTCGGTCGGCTCGGTGTGGGCGATCGATGTTCCCGAGTCGCTATTCCCCGAGATGCTGACGGCGATCCCGTCGATGGCGCAGCGCTGCGTCTCGCAGTTGCTGGACCGGGTGCGCGAGGTGACCCGCATGGAGCAACAGTCCGAGAAGCTGAATGCGCTGGGCAAGCTGGCTGCGAACCTGTCGCACGAGTTGAACAACCCCGCTTCGGCTGCTCAACGCTCGGCCGCGAGCCTATTCGGAGAGCTCAAGGAGTATGGCGAGCAGAAGTACAAGCTTGGCAACATGTGTCTGCCGGATGAGACGACGGAGAAGTATAAGGCCTGGATCAAGAATGCACGGGCGCGGATGTCCGCCTACTCAAACCTGCCGAAGGGCTCGCAGAATCCGTTGGCGAATACGGATCGCGAGGAGATGCTGGTGGAGTGGCTGAACGCCCACAACGTGCCGAATCCGTGGACGATTGCACCGGCGCTCTCGGAGACGACGCTGGCGTTCGACCTGCTCGACGAGTTGGCGGAGGTGGTTGGCCCGGAGGTGCTGCCGATCGCGGTGGCGACGGTGGCCAGCTCGCTGCGGGTGGAGCGGATGGCGGAGACGGTGGTTGACTCGACGGTGCGGATCTTTGACCTGATCAGCGCGATCAAGGACTACTCGTATATGGACCAGGCGCCGATTCAGGATGTCGACCTGGCGCAGTCGCTGGAAAATACGCTGGTGATGTTCAACTCGAGACTGCGGAACGTCCAGGTGGAGCTGGAGTTCGATCCGAATCTGGAGACGGTGAGCGCTTATGGCAGCGAGCTGAACCAGGTTTGGACGGCGCTGATCGAGAATGCGCTGGACGCGATGAACGATAGGGGGACGCTGCGGCTGCTGACCAAGGGCGGCGGCCAGATGGCGCTGGTGGAGGTCTGGGACTCGGGGCCGGGGATCGATCCGGAGATTCGGTCGCGGATCTTTGAGCCTTTCTTCACCACCAAGGCGCCGGGCCGTGGGCTGGGGCTGGGACTCGACACGGTTCAGCGCATCGTCAATAAGCACTCTGGGTTTGTCACGGTGGAGTCGAAGCCGGGTGCTACCTGTTTCCAGATCCGGTTGCCGCTGGATCGTCTGCAGGCTTACTAAAATCAGTGGGAAGAGTCATTTAGATCTCCCTATTGCAACTTTCGCTTTAGCTATTTTGTGATTTCGACGCCGCGCCAGAAGGCAATGTGGTGTTTCACATTGCGGGCGGCAGGCTTAGGATCAGGGTAATACCAGGCTGCGTCGGGGTTGTCCTGACCGTCCACGACGATGGTGTAGTAGCGGGCCTGCCCCTTCCAAGGGCAACTGGAGGTCGTCGAGCTGGGCTTCAAAAACTCCCGTTTTACCGACTCTTCGGGGAAGTAGATGTTCCCCTCAACGGTCTCAAAGGTTTCGCTTTCGGCCAGCGTCTGGCCATTCCAAACTGCCTTCGCCATAATCCACTACCTGCATTCTTTTCAACGAGTTACGTTCACGAGCCGAGCCAGGCCGCCTGTGCCGGGAGCATTCGGGGAAGCTTGGGGCCGTGATGCATTTGTAACAGAAACGATGCAAAAAGGGAAAGTCTCGGGTCTTCGGGTATGGCTCAGGTCGTGACTCAGACGGAGGGTGTGGGCCGCCCGAAGTTCTTGAGAAACCCCTCGTACCGCGATCTGGCTGCGGGGTAGGCGTCGATCAGAGCGGCGGTCTGGGCCATGAACCGGTTGCCACTCTCCTTCTCCGTTTCGGCGTGGAAGTGGTGGAACTTGGCGTAAAGAAGAATCCCCTCGTTGTTCGAATCCAGAAAGAGGTCCGGGTCGAGCGCGCCGCGCATGATTAGCGAAGCCGCCATCTCCCAGTAGCTCAGCGCCTGACGCCACGATGGATTGTGCTCCGATTTGGGGTCCCTCGAGACCACGCGCAGCTCCTCGAGCGTCGTGGGTTGAAACTCGAAGACAAGAAACCTCCGAGCCTTGCGGAGCGTCTCTTCCCGGCGGATCTCGTACAGCTTCATAATCAACTCTGCGTCTGCTGCTGTGGCCATGCCGTTCCTTATCTTTAGTTAAGCTACGCTCTCGACAATCGCCCGGGTCTTCTCGGGATCGGGCCGTTCGAGGACGGGCGCGGGAGCCGGTCCTGCGATCTTCTTCTGGTAGGTGCAAAGGGGAGTCGTCGGCTCTTCCTCGGGCGCACCCTTCTTCTTGCGGCGCTTGGGTAGAGCTTCGCGATTGTTCGGGCAGATGAGGTAACTTCCCTTGTCGTTGACGACCTCAAGCACATACGCGCTGTCACACTTCGGGCAGGTCTGGTCGACCAACTTCAGGTTTGAGGCAAAGTCGCACTTAGGATAGTTCACGCAGCCGTAGAAGAGGTCGCCGCGCTTGGTCTTGCGGACGGCAATATCGCCGCCATCCTTTGGGCACTTTACGTCGAGCAGCTCCTGCTTGATGTATTTGCACTTGGGATAGCCGCTGCAGCTGACGAACTCGCCGTACTGGCCGTTGCGAAGCAGCAGCGGTTTGCCGCACTTCGGGCAGGACTCTGCGAGCTGGACCGGCGGCTTCTGCTGCACCTTCTGATTCAGTTTGCGAATCGTCTTGCAGGGCGGATCTTCGTTGTAGCCGGGGCAGGCCATGAACGGCCCCCAGGGACCATTGCGCAGCACCATCGTGCGTCCGCAGTTGTCGCAGGCCTCCTCCTCGGGCGCCTCGTCGGCTCCGGGTGCGCTCAGATCAGGCTTTGCGGCGAAGTTCTCCTTGGTGAAGTCGCAGCTTATCGGCTCGACCGTGACCTTCTTGCCCTGTTCCGCAGCTTCGGCGATGGCCGACGCCATCTCCTTGGCATCGCCGACCTCCTTCGAATATTCGACGACATCTTCGGTAGTCGACTTCACGATCAGCGGGAAGGCAAACGCACTTGTAACCTTCTTCGTTACAGCTTTAGGATCCTTCTTCCAGGGGCCAGCCGCAATCGTCATCGGCTTTACCTTGGTGAAGTTGCTGCAGGAGTAAAAGCTGCCAAACTTGCCCCACTTCAAGATGAGAGGGCTGCCGCAGTTGTCGCAGACTTCATTAGTCTTCTGCTCCATGCGCTTGACGTCTTCCATGTTGTCGCTGGCGACGTTCAGCTCCTTCTCAAAGTGGTCGTAGAAGCCGCTCAGCAGATCGGTCCAGCGCTCCGTGCCGTCTTCCACCGCGTCGAGTTCGCCCTCAAGCGTCGCGGTATAGGCCGTGTCGAAGATGTAGGGGAAGTTCTTCACCAACAGCTTCGTCACGACGGTGCCAATCTCGGTTGGCACGAACTTCGACTGGATCTTCTTCACGTAGTCGCGATCCTGAATCGTATTAATGATGGACGCGTAGGTGGAAGGCCGGCCGATTCCCTTCTCTTCGAGTGTCTTGACCAGGCTCGCTTCGTTGAAGCGCGGCGGTGGCTGGGTAAACTTCTGCAGAGGGTCCAGCTTTTGCAGACGCAGCGCCTCGCCGTTGCTCAACTCTGGCAACCTTGCTTCTGTCTCATCCTCTTCTTCACTTCCAGCCTGCGCGGCGGCATCAGCGTCCACAGGCGGTTTCGCGCTTGCCTCTTCCTTCGCTGCTCTGTCTTTGGCTGCCTGGCGTGCGCGCTTGTCTTCTTCTTCGAACTTCAGGTGACCTTCGAACTTGAGCACACTGCCGGTCACGCGAAAGTCATAGGCGAGCTTTGCCTGCGCAACAATATCTACGGTCGTCTGATCGAAGACCGCTGGCGTCATCTGGCTCGACACAAAACGCTGCCAGATCAGCTTGTAGAGTCTGTACTGCTCGTCGCTCAGATACTTCCGGATCGAGTCCGGTGTGTACTTTACGCTGGTCGGCCGGATCGCCTCGTGCGCACCCTGCGCCTCCACCTGCTGCTTTTTGCCGACATACTCGTTTGGAGTTGCCGGCAGATACTTCGCGCCCAGCTTGCCGATGAACTCGCGAGCTTCGGCAATCGCATCTGCGCTGACGCGGGTCGAGTCGGTACGCATGTAGGTGATAAGACCGACAGTGCCCTCTGCGCCAATCTCCACGCCCTCATATAAACGCTGCGCCACGCCCATCGTGCGCCGCACGTTGAAGCCGAGACGCCCTGCTGCATCCTGCTGCAGTTTGCTCGTCGTAAAGGGAGCCTTCGGATTGCTTCTGCGTTCCTTCTTCTCGACCGAGCGGACGCTCCACTTCGCAACCTTCAGTTCGCTGACCACCTCGTCGACGGCCTCTTGATCGGGCAGCGCGTTCGACAGAAAGAGCTCTTTACCCTCTTCATCTTTGCCGTTGGCGACGCGTGCAGGCACGCCGTTGACACCGACGAAGCGTGCGGTGAAGCTCTGCTTGTTGGCAGTCGGTTCAAGCTGTGCATCGATGGTCCAGTACTCGACTGGATTGAAGTCATTAATCTCCTGCTCGCGCTCGACGATCAGCCGCAGCGCGACGGTCTGCACACGTCCTGCTGAGAGTCCACGTCGAACCTTGTCCCAGAGCAGCGGAGAGACCTTATAGCCCACCAGCCGATCCAGCACGCGCCGCGTCTGCTGCGCATCCACCAAATCCTCGTCAATATCACGGGCGTGCAAGAACGCAGCCTGCACCGCTTTTTTAGTGATCTCATTAAAGGTGACACGCCGAACCTTCGACTTGTCCTTCATCATCGGCAGCAACTGGATGGAGAGGTGCGCGGCAATGGCCTCGCCTTCGCGATCAGGGTCAGGCGCCAGGTAGACCATGTCGGCCTTCGACGCCAGTTTCTTCAGCCGATCCACCACCTTCTCTTTGCCTGGAGATACAATCAGCGTCGGCTCAAACGTCCGCTTTTTCAGCTCTACGCCGATGTCGTTCTTCGGCAGGTCCATGATGTGGCCGATCGAGGCCTCCACCACGTAGTCACTGCCGAGATACTTCCCAATCGTCTTCGCCTTCGCCGGCGATTCGACGATAACTAATGATTTACCCATTTGTTCCCTTCATCCACCAGAACGTATTGCCGAGGCAAAACGTTCCACACTTCTTTATTCCATTGCGAACCTAACACGAGTTTCGCAAACGCGTCATCCCGCTTTGATTCCTCAACTGACGAAATCGAACTGAGAAGGTCATAGCACAGCAAGCAAAACCGACGAGCCGGCCCACGCTGTGGATAACCTGCCAAGTCAAACGAAACTCTGAGTTTACATTTATCTTCGCCGCATCCGCTTGGCCGCGGGAATCAACCTTGCCACTGCGGCTCAGAACGCCCGCACATAATTTTTTCCCGGAAGTTGCCGAACGCGGCCTGCAAGCTCCAGTTCGAACAGCGCAGTGAAGATCTCGGCAGAGCCTAACTCTGCCTCCAACTGTTCGATCAGCTCGTCCAGTTGCGTTGACTCGTCGTGCCGCAAACGCTCGAAGACGATCCTTTCGTGCTCAGGAAGCGGCGTATCGTTAAATAGAGATGCAGCCCCTCCCGGTTTCGATTCAGAGCCTCCCCCAGTCGCCGCCTGCTCATCCTCCAAGGCCAGCCTGATCTCGGAGGGCAGATCCTCCCAGATATCCTCCCACGTCGCTGTGAGCTTAGCGCCCTGTTTTATCAGCGTGTTAGGCCCCCACGCATTCTTGTTCGTTACATTGCCGGGGACGGCGTAGACATCGCGATTCTGCTCCATCGCACACCGCGCCGTAATTCTGGTTCCGCTGTACTCAGCCGCTTCGATGACCAGCACCCCAACACTCATTCCGCTCAGAATCCGGTTGCGGATAGGAAAGTTCTGCGGCGCGGGAAATGTTCCGAGGGGGTACTCGCTTACGATGGTTCCGCCGGTTGCGACGATCTGCTCGGCCAGCTTCTTGTTCTCCCTGGGATAGATGACGTCGATGCCCGTGCCCCAGACAGCAACGGTTTTGCCGCCTGCCTCGATCGCGCCCTTGTGCGCTGCGGTGTCGACCCCGCGAGCCATGCCGCTCAGAATCACCATCCGCCTATTCGCAAGATCGCGCGAGAGCAGCTCGGCCATGCCTGCACCGTAGGGCGAAGGCTGACGCGTTCCGACAACTGCAATTCCCGGCCGCGCCAGCAACGACGCCTCCCCGCGAATCCAGAGCGCCGACGGTGGATCGTAGATCTCGCGCAGCCGCTCGGGGTAGGCCTCATCTTCGGGTGTCAATAAACTACCGCCGGCTTCGGCGACACGCTTCAGCTCTTCTTCCGCCGCAGCTTTGGCTTTGCCATCAAAGACGAACTGCGCCGACTGCGCCGGCATCCCTGCGCCCTCCAACTCGGTCAGCGACGCCTCCAGCACACGCTCCGCAGCACCCAGCCGATTCATCGCCTTCCAGATTCTTGTGGGGCCCATTCCCGGCGTCAGCGTCAACGCCACCCAGGCCAAACGCGCCTGTTCCTTTACCACTGTTGCATCCTGCTGCGCCAAAGCCATTCATGATCCTCTTCGTCGGTATGCTTCGCGGGCCTCTCCGAGTCTGCGACTCCAAATATCGCCGACCGGCAGAGGCTCACCGTCACTGTATCGCATCTCACGCGACAGAGTCGGAGGCAAAACTCTCGGCAAGGATAAAGGACACGCCGCTCATCGCCAATGCAACTAGCAGGCTAGTGACCTCGTCGCCATTGCGCGGTTGGGCTGCCACGCGCGGCAGATGCAAGATGAGAACCCAGATAAGAAACATCGTGCCCAACAGGATTGACGCGGTTCGTGCCATCTGCTTCGTGACTATTGCTAGAGCAGCGGCAACGAACGCGACTCCGACGAAGTATGACCAGAAGAGGCGCGCGGAAATCCATGCGGGGACAATCGTCGCCACAAACTTCGCATACAAAAAATGCTGCACGGCGAAGACCACCAGCGCGACGGCAAACGCAACGCGCCCGAAGGTGGCTAGATGCGACAAGGTCTTGTTTGTCGGCTCGAACCTAAGTCCGTCCGGAGTCTCGATCCGAGCCAGCACGAAGGCACCACCCATCAAAGCCAGAAGCTCGAAGCCGCTGGTCCAGGGATCGGGACTATGCGGGTGCGCGATAAGTCTGGGGAGTTGCAGAGACAGGACGTACAAAAACAGAGCAACCCCCAGAAACGCCGCCGCCAGTCGTGCCATTTTTTCAGTCACAATGCAGACTGCAACCGCGATCAGCACAGCTCCAGCCAGCACCGCCATCGGGTGCGGCCCCGGAATCCACGGAGGGCCAGGAATCGGCCCCTTCAACCCGCCGACGTAGATGAAGTGCTCTACACCAAAGAACACCAGCGCGATGGCAAAGAAGAGACGACCGACCTTCAACAATCCATCCATTCTTTTTGCTCCCTTTCCGAATGACCTGGTTGCGTCGTGAGAATCCTACTACCAGTCTGCTATCTATCCTCCTCGTCACACCGCTTGCACTCCATCAGGCTTCCGATGTGCGCCGCTCTGCCCTCTTTCGTCGTCACCCACTCCCGCAGAATCCAAGGGGGATCGTGCCGCACATGCTGCCCATGCCCGCAGTCCAACCGGGCCGCCCAGTGCTGCTGTTCATCCTGATAAAACCCCACCACCCGCCTCTGCATCGAGCGCGTCCCCCTGACATCCAATAAACTAGTCCTTTGAACACTTCGTCTTCATCTTCCATGCTTCGTGTCGCTGCCATCAACTTTCTCAATCCCGCACCGCTGATGTGGGACTTCGAACACGCACCGCTTGCGCAGGAGCTGGCACAGCGCTATTCGCTGCACTACACCCAGCCCTCGCAGTGCGCCGCAGAGCTTCTCGCAGGCCGCGCCGACCTTGGCCTCATCCCTATCGCAGCGCTTACGCCGGAGCTCGCCGTCGTCCCGGGCTGCACCATCGCTTCGTTGAATGAAGTTCGTTCTATTCAGCTCATCATCAAATCGCCTCACACTTTCAGCACAGTGAAGACGGTCTCGGCCGACACCGCCTCTCGCAGCTCGCTCGCGTATGCGGAGATTCTCTTCCGCAGATTCGCCAACAATCATCCGGCCTTCCTGCCCGCTTCAGCCGATCCTGTGGCCATGCTGCAGCAGGCAGATGCTGCGATCCTGATCGGCGATCCGGCCCTGTTCGCCCTCGAACGCCGCGAACATATCGAGGCCGTGGTTGGTCCATGCCAGTGGTTCGATCTCGCTCATGAGTGGCACATCCGCACCAACGTACCCTGGGTCGCCGCGGTGTGGGCCGTGCGGCCAGAGTCTCTGGGGGCTCCTGGAATCACCGATATTCAACTCGTCGAAGACCTCGAAGCCTCGCGCAATCACGGCCTGTTGCACATCGAAGATCTGGTCGAAGAGTGGGCTCCGCGAATCAACCTGAGCCCCGCTGTCATTCGTCACTATCTCTCTAGCAATATCCACTACGTTCTAAATACGGATTGCATGCATGCCATTAAACTCTTCCGGCAGTACGCCGCGGAGGTCGATGTTCTTCCCGCTCTGCCCGATCTTCGCCTCCTGTAAGTCCTCTGCTATACTCGCCGCTCCACCAATCTTTTTAGAATTTCAGCGACTTCTTCTCCGTGGGTCGCGTCTTAACCTCTATGAGCCTGCGCGCAGCTGCCACGATCCTAATCGAGATCCCAGTCAAGAGCCTCGTCGCAGCCCTGCAGACGGCTGGCTCCACGCATCATGCGCGTAGTCCCTTCCTCCATCTGCTCTTCAGCTTTGGCCTGTTCGGCGTCTTTCTGGTCTCAATCGTCGACAGCTCCTTCGTTCCACTGCCTCTGCCCGGCGTCACCGACATCATGATCATCGTGATGTCCGCGCAGCATCAGAGCTGGTTCCTGTTAATTCTGCTCGCTACAGTCGGTTCAGGACTCGGCGGATGGTTTAGCTATCAGGTAGGCCAGTCGGGCGGCATGGCCTTTATCGAAAAGCACATTCCGCCGCGCATCTTCAAACGCGTCTGCGACTGGATGGAAAATCACGCCATCCTCTCCGTGGCTCTGCCGGCGATTCTGCCGCCTCCCATGCCGCTCAGCCCCTTCGTGCTCGCTGCCGGCGCGCTCAAGATGTCGCGCAGAAAATTTCTTACCACCTTCATCATCAGCCGATGCCTGCGCCACTCGGTCGCTGCGTGGCTCGGAATCTACTACGGACGGCACATCCTGCATCTTTGGAACAGCCTTTCGGCAAAGTACGCAACTCCTGTCCTCATTGTCATCTGGACGGGAATCATCGCAAGCTGCGCCTTTGCCTTCTGGAAGCTCTATAAGACCTCGCGCACCGTCCATCCAGGCTCGCGAGCAATCGCCAAGCACTCCAACACGGCTGCCTGAGTCCACTTCTTTAAGCCGCAGCTTTTGCCCGCGGAGCAAACTTGCGCTGGTAGTACGCCGTAGTGAGGATGATTGCAGGCACCCCCACCATCACGGGCCACAGCCACACGTACCAGTGATTGCCAACGACCCGCGTCAGCGTGACTACACTGAAGGCAGACCACGCCGCAATGTAGCTCCCGATAAAGTTTCCCAGATGCGTGTACCACCAGAACATCTTCTCCCTCGGCTTGCGCACGAACGAGAGCAACTGGGTCGCCGCGCCTCTCATTCCGATGAATCCGAACGCCACACCTACCAGCGGAATCACCTCGATGGAGGCGGGACGGAACCACGACATCCAGGCCAACAGCGCACTTGTCGCGAAGGTGACGATACCGGCGATCCAGTCGATCGGCTCCGCTCCTCCTCCGCGCGCCAGCTCCTTCAACTGCAGAACACGATAGCCCGAAAAGGCAAAGTAGAAGCTGAACACCGCCACCAGGGCCAGAAACCGCACTGGAAAGAAGAAGGCCATCGGTATCGCAGTGGCCGCTACGATCCCCATCGACCACAGATAGACCATCCCCCAGCGTTTATGCTGCTTGCCACCCTTTGCCGTGACCAGCGCGACGGGAGCGAGTAGAAACGACGAGGCCCCAGCCGCAATATGAATCGCAAGAAAGATCTTTACCCACAGCGGATCGAGTGCATGCATCACTTCCTCCTTTTTCCCTTGCTTTCTATCTCATCCAACTCCGCCAGCGTCTCTCTGCACCACTTCAATATGGCTGCACTATGGTGGCGTCCATAGTTCAGCGTCATCAGCCAGTAGGGCAGATTCGGGTCGTTCGCCTTATCCCGCCGCAGCTGCTTCGCCATAGCGGTGTACACCTTCAACGCCCTCTGGTGAAACTCCATATTCGAAGCCACGTGTTCGCGGTTGACGCTCATCGCGACGTGCACACCGAAGAAGAGCTTCAGCAACAACTCGTTCCTCGCCGTCTCTTCCGCGACTGGAATCTTCAACCATTCCTGAAGTCGCTCGCGTCCGTCCGCCGTAAGCGAATACAGGTTGCGGTCCGGCTTCCCCTTGTTGCGCTCGGTCTTCTTCTCGACCAGACCAGCTGCCGCAAGCCGCTTCAATCCTGGATAGATCTGCCCATAGCTCTCGCTCCAGAAGTGCCCGATGGAGCGCGAGACCATCTGGCGAATGTCGTATCCGGACATCGGCCTCAGGCTCAGCAGTCCAAGCAAAGCATTCGGGGTCGACCCGCCTTCCATCTTCATAGCTTCAAGATATATATCTAAAAGATACACTGAACAAGAAAATTCTTAGAAACTTTGGCCTAGCAAAGATCAGAGGCTAAAAGAAAACGGGTGAAGCATCTCGGCTTCACCCGCTCGAAATTCTTTAGAGCCTATGCTTTAGAACTCCCACCGCAACAAAGTGGCTCCCACGGTGAAGCCAGCACCAACGCTCGCCAGCAGAACCAGATCGCCCTTCTTTAGCCGCTTCTCCTCAAGCGCCGTCTGCATGGCCATCGGAATCGTAGCCGCCGTGGTGTTGCCATACCGATCGATGTTGATGATCACCGAACTCTCCGGCATGCCCAGCCGCTCCGCTGTCGAAAGAATAATCCGCTTGTTCGCCTGGTGCGGGATGAAGCAGCTAAGGTCCTTGCCCTCCACGCCGTTGCGCGACAGGATGATCTCCGCAGCTTCGGCCATCTTGCGGACCGCAAACTTGTACACCGCCTGCCCGTCCTGGTGGACGTAGTGCATCTTCGCTGCGACCGTCTCGGCTGATGGTGGATGCAAGCTGCCGCCGCCGGGCATGTTCAAAGCCGCCGCACCAGAGCCGTCGATCTCGTGCCAGTAGTCGACCATCCCGATCTCCCCGTCTTCGCAGGGCTCGAGCAGCACCGCGCCCGCGCCGTCGCCGAAGATCACGCAGGTCGCCCGGTCGGTGTAGTCGATGATTGAGCTCATCACATCCGCTCCGATCACCATCACCTTCTTGTGCATCCCGCTCTCGACCAGCTTCGCTCCCACCTGCAGGGCATAAGGAAATCCCGAGCAGGCCGCCGAAAGATCGAACCCCCAAGCGCCCTTCACGCCGAGCTTGTCCTGCACCAGGCAGGCTGTCGCCGGAAAAAACATATCGGGCGTCACCGTGGCAACGATGATCACCTCCAGCTCACTAGCCTCGATGCCGCGAGCCGCGAGACACTTCTTCGCCGCCTCCACCGCCAGATCGCTGGTCGCAACCCCTGGGTCCACGATGTGCCGCTCACGAATTCCCGTCCGCTCGACAATCCATTGATCGTTGGTTGCGACCATCTTCTCCAGATCCGCATTGGTCAATAAACGCGGCGGAACATAGGTCCCTACCGAACTGATCTTCGCGCGTACCCGCGTCTGCGGTTTCAACGTCAAACTCAAACTCTCACCTCATCTAATGTCGCAGTAGCTAATAAAAAAAACTGATTCAAAATGAACCGTCGTTCACCATCGGAGACCATTCTCTCTGAGAAGCGAACGCATGTCACCTTTGCATTGACGAGCAGGGTGCTGAAAAAGACACACTTCGGCCGCCGAAGGAAGATTTCGTGATGTCGCAAACGGGAGAACAAGAGGGGATCGTGCACCGGGCGACCTACTGTGCCACCACAAGAGGCTGCGGCGAAAGCAGATGGAGTGCGAAATAATGCACCGGGCTACCGCCATCGCGGGAAGCTGTGGCGAAGTACATGGAGGCGAGGATAGTGCACCGGGCGACCTACTGCGCCCGTAATGACCCGTTACCGTTGCTTCCTTCCGGACCTGGCGGGGTTGGCGGGATTACGTCGCGTAGGACCCGGCACATGAGCTAGTTTAGCACTTCAAACCCGAACTGTGCTGACGCCGCTATCTCCATCCAGTGCAAAACTTCGAGGAGTACTTTCAGCAGATCTCTCACCCTTCGTCGTTGTCATCTCTTCTTTGAAGCAGCTACAATTTTTGAGATATCACGAGGGTCTACTTTGCTCAATCGATTTAGCCGTCGCACCTTCGCCCGCCTGCTCGGATCCGCCGCACTCGCCCCCACCGCACTCACAACCGTCGCCACCCCGGCCTTAGCTGAAGTCACTCCCTCCGCACCTGCTGCGCGAACATTTCCCCAAGGCTTTCGCTGGGGCTCTGCGACCGCCTCCTATCAGGTCGAGGGCGCCGTCAATGAAGACGGCCGCGGCCCATCCATCTGGGACACCTTCTCCCACACTCCGGGCAAGATTAAAAATGGAGACACCGGCGACGTTGCCGACGATCACTACCATCGCTACAAAGACGATGTGAAGCTGATGAAGGACCTCGGCCTCAAGACCTACCGCTTCTCCGTCGCATGGCCGCGCGTCTTTCCGCAAGGTACCGGCACGCCCAACCCAAAGGGCCTCGACTTCTACAACCGCCTCGTCGACGAGCTGCTCGCAGCCGATATCCAACCCTACTGCACACTCTTCCACTGGGATCTCCCGCAAGCCCTCGAAGACAAGGGCGGATGGCAGTCGCGCGACACCTCCGAGGCCTTCGCGAACTACGCCGGCTACGTCGCCGAACATCTCTCCGACCGCGTCAAGTACTTCATGACCCTCAACGAGATGAGCTCGTTCGTCAGCGGATACGCCTCACCTCGCCATGCCCCAGGCCTCACGCTTCCACCCGCAGGCGTCAATCAGGTTCGTCATCATGCGGTGCTCGCCCACGGCCTTGGGGTGCAGGCGATCCGCGCCCACGCAAAAGCAGGCACCAAGGTTGGCTTGGCGGAAAATGCAAGAGCCGCCGTGCCCGTCATCGAAACGCCAGAGCACATCGCCGCCGCTGCAAAGGCTATGCGTCAGATCAACGCTGGATACCTGACCGTCATCATGGAAGGCCGCTATACCGACGCCTACCTCGCACATGCGGGTGCCGACGCGCCGAAGTTTACGGACGCTGACATGAAGGCTATCGGCACGCCGCTCGACTTCATCGGCCTTAACATCTACACCCCCACCTACGTTCGCGCCGACGACTCCCACGCCGGCTTCGACCTCGTTCCATCACCAGAGTCGTACCCGCACATGATGAGCCCCTGGCTGCATGTTGGCCCCGAGGCGCTCTACTGGGGACCGAAGCTCGCCGCGCAGCTCTGGAACATCAAGGAGATATACATCACTGAGAACGGAGCCTCCTCGACCGACGTCCTCACGCCCGACGGCCACGTCTACGACTCCGACCGCGTCATGTACCTCCGCAACTACCTCACGCAGCTTCATCGCGGAGTCGCCGAGGGCGTCCCCGTCCGCGGCTACTTCCTCTGGAGCCTGATGGACAACTTCGAATGGGCTGACGGCTACGCCTACCGCTTCGGCATCCACTACGTCGACTTCGCCACGCAGAAGCGCACCCCCAAGATGAGCGCGCACTTCTACCGCGAAGTCATCGCACGCAACGGCCTCGCTTAAATGCGCTCGACGGGCAAGCCGGACGATTATCTCCGGATTGCCCGTCAGATCGACCTATTATGCCGGTAGAAGCCCAGCCACGCGGTAGCTGTTTATCACCGCGTCATACAGCGAGATATCCGAGCGGCTCCTCGCCATCAGCTGAGCGCCGCCAACCGCGGCGAAGATAGCGCGAGCCCGCCCTTCGCTCTCCTCGGAGCTGACTACATTCGCAGCCGTGAGAACCTTGCTGAGCCACGCTACATTGACATCGGCAAAGGTCTGAACCTCTTTTTTTACAGGTTCCGGCAGATCGTCATACTCCGCAGCCATGAAGCCGCTCAGGCACATACGGTTCTCATTCTCAAGCGCCCCGCGAAACGTCTCAGGATAGCGGCGCAGGGCACTGACCCAATCGGCGGATTCGGCCAGCAGACTCTCAAGAGCAGCTGCGGCGTTCTCCCAATAGCGCTTCGCTACCGCGGCTGCAAGATCACCCTTGCTTGGAAAGTGGTAGTAGATGCTCGCGGCCCTGATGCCCACATCTTCCGCGAGATCACGAAAGTTGAGTCCGTTGTAGCCATGCGCCTGCGCAACCTTTGTGGCGGCGAACAGGATCTTCTCTCGAGAATCTGAGCTCACACTTCACTGCCTCACTGCCAACTTCCCTATAAGCGACCAAGGAGTCGACTAATAAAAGATTATGTCCGAATTAAGAATCTACCAAGTGGCAGGTAGTGTCTAACTACTATACCTACCAAGTGGCAGGTAGACGACCGGGAAGACAAGCAACATTAAGCGCAGCGCTCCCGCACAAACGCAGAGTTGCATCTTAACTAGAAAGTAACGTCAAGGAGACTAACATGGCCGTCGCTACCGCAAACCTGCAAGCCGAAATATCACCTGGTCCCAATCCCAATTCCAACTCTGAGCAACTTGAGGTCCACCCGGGCTGGGTGCGGAGTGGCGTCGATAACACTCCGGGGCACAAAGCGTACTACATCAATCTTGAAGCCAAGCCCGGAAAGGGCGACAAAGTGGAACAATTCCTCCGGGACATTCTAGCCGGAGTAGAAAAGGAACCAGGCACCGGTCCATGGTTTGGCTGCCGGTTCTCCGACACCACTTTTGGAATCTTTGAAGCTTTTCCGGACACTGCGGCACGAAACGCGCATGACATCGGTCCGGGCGGCAGTAACTTTCTTCGGTCCGTAGAACTGGATGAGATGCTGGCCTATCCAGCACATCTCTATCGGCTCGATGTGATGTTTGGAAAATTCAGCGTCATGTTTGGAAAGACAATTACCTCAAAGTAAAGCCTCCGAAATGGCATTAGAGAATGTCGGTCGTCTCATGATCTCGAGACGATCGACTGAACTCTCTGAGAACATCTTTATCAATGGAATCGAATACGCCCGCTCACAGTCCGCATAAGTCGACGAGGGTCTGCCACCTTCCAGAGCCTGAACCTGTTCACTGTTGCGAACAGGCAAATCACTCATAGAGCTGCCGAATGCGCCCTTTACCTCAAAATTCACCTGTCCATCCACACTATTTGCGCTATCCTCTTCGTCATCGGGAGGTTTGTCATGCGCTGCTTCCGTTCCTGCCACGCCGTCGTCAGTCTTCTTCTCGCGATTCCAGCCCACGCACAGAACCAGCAGCAGATGCCCCGCGACTATCGCGGAGTCGAGACCATCGTTCCCGGCATCTTCGTCACGCCCGTCCCCAACGCTCCCTTCACCGCCACCATCGAGATCCTCTCTCACGAGAACCTGCCCGACGGCACAGTAAACACCCGCACCACCACGGCGCACATCGCCCGCGCCTCTTCAGGGCGCATCTACAACGAGCGCCGGCAGCTTGTCCCCACTAGTTTCAAAGGCGAACCCCAGCTTCTCTCCGCTCATATCTACGACCCGTCGAGTCGCCTCAATATCTTTTACAACCCCTTCCAGCACATCGCCCGCGAGAGCATCTACACCGGTCCGCCTGCCCCGCCGCCAAACACCACTCCCGCGCGCACGCCTGTAAACAATCCCTACTTCAAACAAGAAGATATCGGCACCCAGCCGCTCGACGGCCTCACCCTCACCGGCATCCGCAAGACCCACATCATCCCCGCGGCCATGAGCACCACCGGTAAAGACGTCGCCATCGTCGATGAGTACTGGTACTCCCCCGAGCTCTCCATCTACATGATCATCAAGCACAACGACCCGCGCACCGGCGAGCAGCTCGTCGCCGTCGGCAACGTCGAACGCCACGAACCCGCCGCCTCCATCTTCGTAATCCCCGCCAACTACAAGATCGTCGATGAGAATCCTCCTGAAATAGATTCGTCACCCCAGCCGGCAGAACCAATGCCCGTGCGAAAGTGATGGACTGAGATCCGAATGCCAGCGACATCGATTCCCTCCTCTTCGACATGGAACGGAAGGTTTCCGAGGAGCACTCATGAATATCTCCGCTCGAATTACGAACCGTCTGGGGGAGCACACTGTCACTCTCAGTACCGATGGTCGTGAATCGGCTCTGACAGTCCCTTCCAAACTACAGGGCTACGGCTCCAGCGCGAACGGCGGCGAGTTGCTCTTTCTTGCACTCGCTACCTGTTACTGCAACGATATCTATCGCGAGGCAAAGAAACGCGGAATTAGCGTCACGTCGGTGAAGGCGCATGTGAGTGGGGAGTTCGGGGGCGAAGGAGAGCCCGCGCAGAACATCACCTATCGAGCATCCGTCGACGCGAAAGCACCTCGCGAAGAGATCCTCGACCTCATGCGTCATACCGACACAGTGGCCGAGATCCAGAACACGCTACGACACCCTCGATCGCTCGTTCTCACGGAGTGCGAAGCCAACGAAATTTGAGAGTTTCAAGCTTAGGCCGGCTGCAACCTCAACAGAATGATGATTTTGACGGCGAACTGACTACAGCGAACTGACTATAGAAATCACGCGCTCTGACGCCTGAACACCTAAGGTTGATAGACTATAAGGCTGTGACTCCTACGGCAACCATCGAAACCGAAGCCCCCGCAGTCGCTCGCCCCAAGGTGGGCTTCGTCTCCCTTGGCTGCCCCAAAAATCTCGTCGACTCCGAGGTGATGATGGGCCTGCTCCACCACAACGGGGCCGAGCTCACGCCCCGCGCCGAAGACGCCGAGATCATCGTCATCAACACCTGCAGCTTCATCGACTCGGCCAAGCAGGAGTCGGTGAACACCATCCTCGAGATGGTCCAGCACAAACGTCAGTTCGGCGGCAAGGCCCAGCGCATCGTCGTCGCCGGCTGCCTCGTCGAGCGCTATCGCGACGAGATTCGGAAGAATATCCCCGAAGTGGACGCAGTCGTCGGCACCGGCGAGCTCGAAGCCATCCTCGCCGCAGCGGGACTCACGCCCAGCGGCCACGCGAACAATAACTCTCCCTTCAACATTCTCCCGCAGGGCACACCCGAAGCGACTATCCACACCCACGCCATCAGCATGTCCCAGACCGACGGCGAAGTCGCGCAACTGGAATCGAACAGCATGCAGCAGGCTGGACAAAATCTGATCGATCGCGCCCCCAGCGCCGTCTCGCAACACTCGCGCCCCCTCGCCGACCCCGAACACGACCGCGAGATCGCGCCGCAGCTTCGCATCGTGCAATCTCTCGCCGAGACCGGAACCACGCACGGCGACGAACCACTGAACCACGCCGGCGACCACATCGCGCACCTGCCTGTTGGCATCGACGCAGGCAACACCTCACGCCCCGAAGGCGACCTCCGCCAGCAGCAGGGCCGCTTCTCCCGCGAGTCGTGGGACGGAGCCACCGCCGCACTGCCCGAGTATCTCTATAACGACGCCACCCCGCGCATCCTCACCACTCCGCGCGCCTCAGCCTACATCAAGATCGCCGAGGGCTGCGATCATCCCTGCAGCTTCTGCATCATCCCGCAGCTTCGCGGCAAGTTCCGTTCGCGCCGCATGTCGTCGATCATCGCCGAGGCCGAAAACCTCATCAAGCAGGGCGTCCGCGAGATCACTCTCATCGGCCAGGACACCACCTGCTATGGCGAAGACTTAGGATTCACCGAGGGTCTGTCTGAACTTTTAGCCGCACTCGCCGTGCTCCCCGGCCTGCGCTGGCTGCGCTTCCTCTACACTTATCCGAACAAGGTCACCACGCGCCTGCTCGAGACGATGGCGAAGCACGACACCATCTCCAAGTACCTCGACGTCCCTCTGCAGCACGCCAGCGCCAGCGTCCTCAAGACCATGAAGCGCGGCGGCAACGCGCAGATCTTCCTCGACCTCATCGCCAAGGCCCGCCGCATCGTCCCCGGCATTGTTATCCGGACCAGCTTCATCGTGGGCTTCCCCGGCGAAACCGAGGCTGACTATAAAGAGCTCGAAGCCTTCATCACCGCCGCAAAGATCGACTGGCTCGGCGTCTTCACCTACTCGGACGAAGAGGGCGCGAAGGCTTTTGACCTTCCCGATGAAACAAAGGTCCCCAACCGCACCATCCAGGCGCGCCGTCGCAAGCTGATGAAGCTCCAGCAGAAGATCAGCACCAAATCCAAAGCCGAATGGGTAGGCCGCGAGATCGACCTCCTCGTCGAAGGCGAGTCCGAAGAGACCGAACTCCTCTGGGAGGGCCGCACCTCGCTCCACGCCCCCGAGATCGACGGCAAGGTCTTCATCAACGACTTCGGCCCCCACGAAACCCTCGTCCCCGGCACCTTCTACCGCGCCGAGATCACCGAGTCCCACGACTACGACGTCGTCGCCCGCATCCTCGAATAAGAGCGCGCAACTACCGCGAAGATGCGACAACCTCCAGCAGCAGATTGTCTCCATCCCGCATCCCAAGCCTCTTGGCGATTCTGTTCAACGTTATCGTCCCTCCGGACGAGCTCAACGAAGTGCCGGTCTCAAAGCCGTAGAGTCCCGAAGCCGTCGTCGAAAAGACCCCCATCGCTCGCGGCGCAGAAGAACCCGCAGGCAGGCTGTAGACGCCGTAGTAATCTGCTCGTCCAACCGTGCGGAGTCCGCTGCCAACCACGGGACCAACCCAGCCCGAGCGGACCACCTGATCGCCACCCACCTGCGCCGTAGTCCAACTCGCCTCACTCGAATTCCCACGGTCCGAGCCACCCTGCACCGGCAGGAACGTGTCGCCCACCTGCACGAAGTTTGCCATCGCGATCGCTTTGATCATCACGGCGACGGTCTGCTTGTGATAACGCAAGCTGGTGAACTCAATCGACAGAACCGAGGGCGAGGCTGTCGTTCCATCTCCCGCCACCGATGCGACAACCTTACCCTCCAACTCGGCCCCGCGATCAAGGTAGGTCCCCTCCGTCACCGGAACTCGCTGTGTCGTCTTCGCAATCACCGCCGATCCAACGCGCGTTCTTCCGGCACGCAACGATCGCCCCAGCCGCACCGGCAACGTTACCCCAACAGGCAAAGGCTCCAGATTCGTGACCGATACACTACGCTGCGTAATCCCTGAAGCTCTCGCATCGCTTGAAGCACTCGAAGACGCGCCGAAAAACAGCAGAGATGCCACGAGGAGGCCGCCTGACCAACCTGCAGATAAACGCATACAGTAAGAGATCGCTCTCGGCATCTTCCGCCCTCCACCCTCTGAAACTTTAGATGCTCCCTTCGACACCGCTCCGAGGAGTTAAAATAGAGATGTCATGTCGAACAAATCTCCCGCTGCAAAGCTAAAGACCCTCCGCTGCCCCACCTGCCGCAACATCGTCCTTGCCGCCGGCGAAGACTTCCCCTTCTGCTCGGACCGCTGCCGCCGCATCGATCTGGGCAAATGGGCCAGCGGCGACTACAAGATCTCCACGCCCATCCAGGATCCCGATCTCCTCGAAGAGCTCGCTCGCTCCAACAAGCACAAGCGCCAGAACGACGACGACGTGAACTAGTGGCGAACTCCAACATCCAGACCCATCCGCCCTCCGAAAAAAAGACCCTCTGGGCGTGGGCCATCGGCACCTTCTTCGGAGCAGGCCTGCTGAAGCCCGGCCCCGGCACCTACGGCAGCATCTCCGCCGTACTGCTCTGGTACGCCGCCGCTCACACCCTCCACCCAGCTCCAGTCGCCTTCGCGATCGGCACGACCATCGCCGCGATCCTCGCCACGCTCATCGGCATCCCTGCGGCCACCATCGTCGCCCACGAGTCCGGCCGCGAAGATCCCGGCCACGTCGTCATCGACGAGGTCGCCGGCCAGCTCATCGCCCTCATCGCCATCCCCGCTGACTGGCGACACGCCGCGCTCTCGCTCCTGCTCTTCCGATTCTTCGACATCCTCAAGCCCCCGCCGATCCGCCAGCTCGAGCGCCTCCCCGGCGGCACCGGCATCATGCTTGACGACGTAGGCGCCGGCCTCTTCGCTCTCGCCATCGCACAACTCATCCACCTTTACTTCTAGAAATCCTGTCCTGCCGGACGAGCGCCCTGCGCGGGCAGCGGTCACTTCGTGACGCGCGTGTACCGGTCCAGGCAGCGCCAGCGACATAGCTCCTCCCGCTGGTCGGAATCAGCCTATGCCCGACCAACGGGAGGACCAGCATCGTTCCCTACCCAAGACAAGGTATACAAGTCACGAAGTGACCGCCCCACGCGTAGTGGGCCCGTCCGGCAGGACATATCTTCCGTCGCATTTGCACTCCCATCCACGCCGGTCTACGCTAAAACAGCCATGAACACACTTCGATCGCTCCTGACCCCCGACAAGCCCGACGCACCCGCACCGCATCTGGACCGCGTCAAGCCCCTCGCGGCCATGCCCGGCGGAGAGATCGAGGTTCACGGCACCCACCTCGAACCTCGCGACACCCTCGTCGCCCGAGCAACCATCGGTGACATCTCCGCTCCACTCCTGCTAAGCCGGCCCACCCGCGCCACCATCCGCGTCCCCGAGGGAACCATCACCGGCGACCTGATCCTGCATCGCAGCGGCCAGTCCAGCAACCCGCTGCCAGTGCGCGTCGCCGTGCCCATGGCGGAAAATCTCCACCCCGTCGCCAACCCCGCGGTCGATGCCGACGGCAACGTCTACGCCACCGTCTCCGGCTCGCGCGGCCAGGCCGTCCCGGTGTCAATCTTCCAGATTCAGCGCGACTTCCAGATTCGCCCCTTCGTCCGCGACCTTATGAACGCCACCGGCCTCGCCTTCGGTCCCGACGGGTACCTCTACGCCAGCTCCCGCGCCGAAGGCACCGTCTATCGCATCTCCCCCGAAGGCGCCATGTCCACCTACGCCGAAGGCATGGGCATCGCCACCGGCATCGCCTTCGACCGCGACGGCAACCTCTTCGTCGGCGACCGCTCCGGCACCATCTTCAAGATCAGCCGCGCCAACCTCGACGGCACCAGCGGTGAGACCTTCGTCTACGCCACGCTCGAGCCCAGCATCGCCGCCTACCATCTCGCCTTCAACGACGCCGGAACCCTCTTCGTCACTGGACCCACCACCTCATCCAACCAGGTCATCCACGCCATCGACCGCGACGGCAACGCCACCATCTTCTACCAGGGCCTCGGACGCGCCCAGGGCATGGCGGTCGACGTCGACGACAACCTCTACGTCGCCGCCAGCCTCCACGGTCAGCGCGGCATCATCCGCATCGACCGCCATCACCAGGCCACCCTTGTCGTCTCCGGCAGCAATCTCGTAGGTCTTGCCTTCCTCGAGGACGGGAACGCCACCCTCGCCACTCGCGACGCTCTCTATCACGTAGCCATGGACGTCGAAGGTCGCAAGCTCATCTAGCCTGTCATGTGGCCGTTCCGCGCTGCAGGCATCTTCCCTTGGTAGTGTGGTGCGGCTGCCTCCTCAATCCTGTCGCCAGATCGACCCCGTACCGGTAGAATCGAAGAGTAACCAGGAGTCCTCTACTCTGGATCGCATCTGGATGTGCAGCGCACGCGTGAGGAAAATACTTTGGAATCCCGGCTTTACAACAGGCTCCTGTTTAGGCTTCTCGCTCTACCCGTTGCAGCACTTGCCGTTCTCGCTCTAATCCTTGGGTACGGCCTGCAGCGTGTCGAAGAAAGCGCAAGCGCTATCGACCGCGCCGACGTGGTCATTCTCCACGGTAATCGGCTCACCAGGTTAATCCTCGACGAAGAGACTGGCCTGCGAGGATTTCTCCTTACCCGCAATCCCGTTTTCCTCGAACCGTTACACTCCGCTGACCTGCAGATCGAGCCCGAGTTCGACACTCTCTTCTCGCTGGTCAAGCGTCCCGATCAAGTCGCCCGTCTGCAACGTCTTCAGGCCGAGCACAAGCAGTGGGAGCTCACCGCCTACCACGAGATCGACTCCTTCCCGAAAGATCCAGTCACCCTCGAGCAGGATCTCCTCCAGCGCAAGCAGGATATGGATCATCTACGCGCCCAGATGGATGAGTTCCTCAATATCGTCATCGAGCGCCGCGCCGTCCGTTCCGCCGAAAATATCCTCGTCAATCGAAACGCCAGGATCATCCTTGTCCTCACTGCCGCACTCATCGCTGGCCTTCTCGCGTGGGAGACGCGAAGAATCTTCCGGCTGCTCACAACCGCCTACACCCAGCAGATCAGAGAGATCAAACAACGCGCCGACGAATCCTACGCACGCGAGCAATGGCTGAACACCACCATCCGCAGCATTGGAGACGCCGTCATCGCCTGCGACACCGAGGGCAACATCGTCTTTATGAACCTCGTCGCGGAACGGCTCACCGGCTGGAAGGAAGAAGAGTCCCACGGCATCTCGCTGCACACCGTCTTTCCCATCTTCAACGAAGACACCCGTGCCACGGTCGAAAATCCAGTCGATAAGGTGCGTCGCCTCGGCACTGTCGTCGGCTTGGCCAACCATACCTACCTGGTCTCCAAAGATGGCTCCGAGATCTGCATCGATGACAGTGGAGCGCCAATTCGCGACAGCTCCGGGAACATGATCGGGATCGTGCTCGTCTTCCGCGACATAACCGACCGGCGCATGTCCGAGGGCGCGCTCATGCGTGCCGAAAAGCTCGCCGCCGCCGGCCGTCTCGCCGCCTCGGTGGCACACGAGGTCAACAATCCGCTCGAAGGCCTCACCAACCTCGTCTACATCGCCCGCCGCTCCGACGAACTCGACGAGATCCGCCACCTCCTCTCGCAGGCAGAGAGCGAACTCGCCCGCATCGCCCACATCACCCGCCAGTCTCTCGGCTTCTATCGCGAGACCACTCTCGCCGCGCACTTCAAGCCCGCCACCATCATCCACGAAGTTTGTGACTTCTATCAGACCCGTGCCGCAACTCTTGGGGTAACTCTTCTTGTCAACACCACCACCGAGCGCGAGGTCCTTGGCACTGCCGGAGAGCTTCGCCAGATCCTCTCCAACCTCCTCGCCAACGGCCTCGATGCATGCTCCAAGGGAGACACCATTCGCCTGGAAGCCAACGCGGCCACCGATCCGCGGAACTCCACCCGCCCGGGCGTCCGCATCACCGTCGCAGACACGGGACAAGGCATTCTCCCCGAACATCTCAACAGCGTCTTCGAACCCTTCTTCACCACAAAAAAAGACACCGGTACCGGACTTGGCCTGTGGGTCTCGCGCGAACTCGTTGAAAAACACGGCGGCAGCCTGCGCGTCCGTTCGCGCACCCTCACCCCAGGTTGCGGCACCGTCTTTTCCATCTTCCTGCCCGTCCAGGGAGGGCGACACCCAGCCGCCGAACTTGACGGACATCAGCCACAGAACCTCGCCGTTAACTAAAGCGAAATTGACGATGACGCAGGTCATCTTGTAGCCGATACAGATGTCCCGTGTATCGACTCTACATAGAGAGTCTTCAGACGGATCATCCTACTCAACAGGAATCCACTCGACCAACTCTGTAAATTGCACGCTGCGTCAGGCCCCTGTGCGTCATCTAAGGCATAGGGAGAGTCACCTCATGTCGACCAACACCAACCACGCCTCATCCGCCGGCACCGCAGTCGCCGCCTCTGCCGTCTTCGATATCCAGAAGATCGCCGCCAGCTTTCCAGACCACGCCGACACCATGCTGATCGACACCCGTCTCACCGACGAGCCTCACGCCAGCTCCCGCGTCTTTCGCGTCTACCGTCCAGTCGCGGCGCACTATCACGCCACCTGCGACGAATATCTCTCCGTCCTCTCCGGCCGCGCAAAGTTTTTCCTCGGCGAAGCCCCGCCCTTCGAAGCCGGTCCCGGCCAGCTCATCTTCTTCAAACAGAGCACGGTCCACGGCATCCCAGAGATCCTTGAAGAGCCCTTCGTCGTCCTTGCCGTCGACACCCCTCGCCGCGATCCCAGCGACGTTCACCTCGTAGACCCCGCCGACGGAACACCCGAAAGCTTCATCCAAAGCAAGCGCCTGTATTGAATCTCCACAAAACTCCCGCGCAAGCCCTATCATCATTCACAGAGCCACACGCAAGGCCTGGAAAGCCCATCACCCCACATGATCGCTGAAATCATCGCTGTCGGCTCCGAGATGCTCACGCCCCATCGGCAGGACACCAACTCCCTCTACCTTACCGACGGCCTCAACGATGTCGGCGTCCAGGTCGCATTCAAGACCATCGTCGGCGACAATCTCTCCCACCTCACCAGCGCCGCCTCAATCGCCATCGCGCGCGCCGACATCGTCCTCTTCTCCGGCGGCCTCGGCCCCACCGAAGACGATCTCACCCGCGAAGCCGTCGCCGCCGCGCTTAACCTCACGCTGCGCTCCGACCCCGCGATCCTCGTCCAGCTTCACAAGCGCTTCGCCGCGCGCCAGATGGTCATGCCGCCCAACAACGTCAAACAGGCCGACGTGCTCGACGGCGCCATCATTCTCGAAAACCCTACCGGCAGCGCCCCCGGCCAGTTCCTCGACATCGCCGTCCTCGATGCCAGCGGCCAGCCCATTCGCAAGATCGTTATCCTCCTCCCCGGCCCGCCCCGGGAGCTAAAGCCTCTCTTCGACACCGAGGTCAAACCCCGCCTCGCCGCCGATCTTCCCCCGCGCCACCTCGCCAAGCGTCTCCTTCGCATGGCCCTCATCCCCGAGTCGCACGTCGACGCAAGAACCGCCCCCATCTACCAGCAGTACTCCGACGTCGAGACCACCATCCTCGCCGGCTCCGCCGAGATCCAGCTCCACTTCCTCTGCGCCAAACCCACCCTCGCCGAAGCCCAGCGCCGCGTTGACGAGCTCGTCGAAAAGATCGAAGCCGAGATGGAAGACTCCATCTTCTCCTCCCACGGCGAATCCCTCGAAGAGGTCGTACTCCTCAACCTCGGCCTCCGTGACCTCACCCTCGCCACCGCCGAGAGCTGCACCGGCGGCCTCCTCGCGCAGCGTCTCACCGCCATCGCCGGCAGCTCGCGTTACTTCCTCGGCGGCGCAGTCGTCTACAGCGACGCCCTCAAAACCACCTTCGCCGGCGTTCCCTCCGAACTCGTCGCCACCAAGGGCCCAGTCTCCCCCGAAGTCGCACGCGCCCTCGCCGAAGGCATCCGCTCGCGCACGGGAGCCTCGCTCGGCGTCTCGATCACCTGCATCGCAGGCCCGGGCCCCGGAGCACCCGGCCCCGACGCCGACAAACCCATCGGCCTCGTCTACATCGCACTCGCCAGCGCCCAAACCACCCAGGTCAAAGAGCTCAACCTCCGCGGCGACCGCGAGATGATCCGCTGGTGGGCCAGCCAGCATGCCCTCGAACTGATCCGCCACCACATCCTCTAGCCGCACGCCGCAATCCGCCAGCGGCACTCACACGCCGACCGTAAGACCATCCTCATACGCACTTGCTAAACTCATTCGGACGACATGAACCCCTGGCTCCTCTCCATTCCGCTCGCCTACCTCCTTGGGTCCATCCCCTTCGGCTATCTGCTCGTAAAGATCTTTCGCCACGAAGACATCCGCGCCACCGGCAGCGGTAACATCGGGGCCACCAACGTAGCCCGCAGCGGAGCCAAAGGCCTCGGCATCGCCACGCTCCTGCTCGACGTCGGCAAATCCTTCCTCGCCGTAAAGATCGCCCTGCATCTCGCACCCGGAAACTACGACCTCGCCGTCATCACCGCCGTCGCCGCCATCGTGGGACACGTCTTCCCCATCTGGCTCGGCTTCCGCGGCGGCAAAGGCGTCGCCAGCGCGCTCGGCGTCATGCTCGCCCTTAGTCTGGCCGCAGCCGCATGCACCTTCGGCATCTTTCTCGTCATCTTTCTCCTCACCCGCTACGTCTCCCTCGCTTCCATGATCGGCTCCGCCACCTTCCCGCTCTTCGGCCTCTACTTTCTGCCGCAACGAACTCCCCTGGTCATCGCCGGCCTCATCTTCATTCCACTTCTGGTCACCGTCAAACACCACGAAAACATCCGCCGCCTCCTGGCAGGCACGGAGAGCCGCTTCGGCAAGAAAAAGGCGGTTGCATGAGCCGAATCGCCGTCCTGGGTGCTGGTGCCTGGGGCACCGCCCTCGCTCTCTCCCTCGCCCGTCGCGGAGGTCACGAGCTCTTCCTCTGGTCGCACTCCCCCGCCCTCGCCGACCAGCTCAGCGAAGCCGGCGAGAATCTGCGCTACCTCCCAGGCTTCACCCTGCCCGTAGACATTCACGTCACCTCCGACCTCCCACGCGCTATCTTCGAGGCCGACATTCTCCTCTGTGTCACCCCCTCGCAACATCTGCGCGGAGTCCTCACCCACATCGCCCCCCTGCTCACCCGCGGCCAGATCATCCTCAGCGCCAGCAAAGGCATCGAGGAGACCAGCTTCCTCCGCATGTCGCAGGTCGTCGCCTCGGTCACTTCCGCCACGCGCAATCCCTTCGCCGTTCTCAGCGGCCCCTCCTTCGCGCAGGAGGTCGCAGCCGGCATGCCCACCGCAGTCGTCGTCGCCTCCGAAGTCCCGCAGGTCGCCCAGACCATCCAGCGCGACTTCACCTCGCCCAGCCTGCGCGTCTACACCAACGAGGACGTCCCCGGCGTCGAACTCGGCGGCTCGCTCAAAAACGTCATCGCCCTCGCCGCCGGCGTCGCCAACGGCCTCAACCTCGGCCACAACTCCTCCGCCGCCCTCATCACCCGCGGCATCGCCGAGATGACCCGACTCGCCGTAGCCTGCGGTGGCCGCCGTCAAACCCTCGCAGGCCTCTCCGGCGCAGGCGACCTCATCCTTACCTGCACCGGCTCTCTCTCGCGCAACCGCGCCGTCGGCATCGAACTTGGCCGTGGCCGCCAGCTTCCGGACATCATCGCCGGCCTCAACGGCAAGGTAGCCGAAGGCGTTCGCAGCACCGCCGCCGCCCTTGGTCTGGCCGCACGCTATGCCGTCGAGATGCCCATTACCCAGCAGGTCGACGCCATCCTCCATCACAACAAGAGCCCCAAAGAGGCCATCCGCGAACTCATGGCCCGCCCAGGCCGCGACGAATAGCCTTATTCCCTTCCGACTAAAGGGAGGACCGAAGAAGCCAATAAGCCAAGACAAGGTATACAAGTCACGAAGTGACCGCGCGCCGCGCAGGCGGCCCGTCCGGCAGGACGCCAGCCCTATCTTCCCCCGCAGTTGGCACACAGGCTGTTTTACGCCTAAGCTGGTACGCATGCACGAGCACGAACACGAGCACGGTCACATCCCTCCCCCCGACCTTCCCCGGCACAAGACCTACATGGGATTCCGTCCGCACATCTTCATCGGCGGCCTCGTCCTCATTGCAATCCTCTTCCTCTATCTCCTCCTGCTCGTGCGCCCGTCGGTCTGGCCGTCTCACGCCGCTCCGGCATCTACCTCCGCACCGAACTAAACCTCTACCCGGCCAAATCGAATCGCCTCCCAGCGTGCAAATCCAGCGGCTGACTCAAGCATCCAATGGCTCATGAGCAAGCCAACCCCATCCAACAGCGATCCCACTCCAGAGAAGCGCGAGAGCGACTCCTCATTCCTTCCAGTCGTCGTAGCCTTCGCAGTTGCGATCCTGGTCATCATGGTCGCCGCCATCATCTTCATCAAGACACGGCAGACCAAAGCGATTCCTAACCCCAAAGAACCTCACCCTACTTCACAGATCATGCCGGCCAGTCCATCTTTCAGCCCGGCTGACAAGATCCAACTAAGCTAAGCTCGATTGATCCTTAGTCTTAATGCTTAACCTCTTGGAGAAGCAAGATGAAGATTCTCGTTGTCGGCGCTGGTGCAGTTGGCGGTTACTTCGGAGCGCGTCTCGCGCAGGCAGGCCGCGACGTCACCTTTCTTGTCAGACCCGCTAGAGCAGAGCAACTTCAAAAAGACGGTCTTCGCATCCTAAGCCCGCACGGCGACGCCACCCTTAAGCCGAAGACCATCACCACCAGCGAGATCACCACTCCCTACGACCTCATCTTTCTCAGCGTAAAAGCCCAGGCACTCGATCAGGCGATCAAAGACTTGACACCCGCCGTCGGGCCGGACACGATGATCTATCCCGTGCTCAACGGCATGCGCCACATGGAGACGCTAAGCCAAGTCTTCGGCGAGCAAAAAGTTTTAGGCGGTGTCTGCATGGTCTCGACCGAACTCGACGATCAAAACCGCATCGTCCAGATGACGCCCATGCAAAAGCTCATCTATGGCGAACGCAACGGCGAATGCGAGCGCAGCGGGGAAATCACCCCGCGCATTCGCGCACTCGACGAAGCACTCCGCGACGCAAGCTTCGACACCGAACTCTCCGCCACCATCACCCAGGCCATGTGGCATAAGTGGGTCATGATCGCCTCCCTGGGCCTCGTCACCTGCCTCCTCGGCGGCCCTATCGGGGAGGTAAACTCCGTGCCCGACGGCGAACAGACCGCGCTCCAGGCCGTCGACGAGTGCGTCGCCATCGGCAAAGCCTGTGGCTTCCCCTACCCACCGCCCCTGCACGAATGGCTTCGCAAACAAGCCACCGCCAAAGACTCGAAGCTCACCTCATCTCTGTATCGCGATCTGCAAAAAGGCGCTCCCATCGAGGTCGACACAATCCTCGGCGACCTGCTCGACCAGGGCCACGCCCATCACCTCGAAACGCCTCTGCTCCAGGCCTGCTGCGTTCGCCTCCGCGTCTACCAGAACAACCTCAAGTCAGGACAGCCATAACATTCGCGCGCAACCGCACGATCACCGCTTTTAGCTCAATCAAATGCCAACTCCTCGATCCGCGGTGGGCGCTGATCAAAGTCGCTATATCGAATCCATCGCGGACGAACGACAAAGTAAACCAGCCCCGCCCAGTCCTGACGACTCACCCCATCCGGCCACGCGGAGAAGTAGACACGCTTGTACCGCGTCAACTCCTCGCCCACCGGCAGAGACGCCTCGCCTTCCAACTGCACCGTCTTCTCTCCCTCCCATCCCACCACCACACTGGCCTTCGGATTGGAAATAAGGTTCCGGTATTTGCGAGTGGTGTTGAGAGTATCGAAGACAATCTCAAGATCTTCCGTCACCGCAATCCCGACAAGGGCAGACTGCGGCACACCGTCGCCCGAGATGCTTCCGACCACAGCAAGCTTATGACCCGCAAGGAACTCGTAAAGCTCCGCCTTCGTCATATTCGTCCATAACTAACAACGATTCCCGTCATCAACGATAAGCCCGTCACCACGAAAGTCAACGATCGAAAACCCCGTTCAGCTTAACCGCCCCATCCCACTCGCTATTCCGTCCCCTCTAAAGTCGTCATCCAGAACGTAGTGACGGATCCCCGTATTTCAAATTTTCATATGGCCAGCTGCAAGGTTGGCCTGCTTTGGTCTTGCGCTAACGAGCGTTGAACACTGGCTAGTCGAGCCTCTCCCTCAACATTGCTAAACTAGCAGTAGCATGGCTTTTTCCATCTTCGGCAAACGCGACAAATCCGACCAGCAACCCGACCAGCCCACCGCAGTAGCTCCAGAGCCGCAGGAGCCGAAGCGCGGACTCTTCGACCGGATGAAGCAGGCGGTCACCCGCACCCGCGAGTCCTTCTCAGAGTCCATAAGCTCCGTCATCGCCCTCACCCGTGAGGTCGACGAGACCACCCTGGTCAACCTCGAGCCTCTCCTGCTCGCCGCCGACCTCGGCGCCCCCACCACCGCCCTCGTCATGGAGAACCTCCGGCAGCGCGCCCTCCGCGTCGGCATCCAGGGCGGCGACGACCTCAAGCGTCTCCTCAAAGCCGAGCTCAAGCAGATCCTCGACAACGTAGCCCGCCCCATCACCCACCCCCCCACGCCGCCCGAGGTCATCATGATGGTCGGGGTCAACGGCACCGGCAAGACCACCACCACCGGCAAGCTTGCCGCACACTTCACTGCGCAGGGCCGCACCGTCCTGCTCTGCGCCGCCGACACCTTCCGTGCCGCCGCGATTGAACAATTAGAGGTCTGGGCCCAGCGCTCCGACGTTCAGATCATTAAGACCAAGCAGGGCGGCGACCCCTCAGCCGCCCTCTACGACGCCTGCACCGCCGCCAAAGCCCGCAATACGCAGATCCTCATCGTCGACACCGCCGGCCGCCTCCACACCAAGACCGACCTGATGAAAGAGCTCGACAAGATGCGTCGGACAGCAGAGAAGTTGATCCCCGGCGCCCCACACCAGACCCTCCTCGTCATGGACGCGACGACAGGTCAAAATGGGTTGACGCAAGCCCGCCTTTTCACCGAAGCCGCCCACGTTACCGGCATCGTCCTCACCAAGCTCGACGGCACAGCCAAAGGTGGCATCGTCCTGGCTATCGCAACAGAGCTGAAACTCCCAGTCATCTACGCGGGCATCGGCGAAAAGCTCGAAGACATCATCCCCTTTGACAGCGCCAGCTTCATCGACTCCCTACTCGACTGAAGCAGTCCCTCCGAGCATCGCGAGGACCGAAACCATTCCCGAGTCAAGACAAGGTACACAAGTCACGAAGTGACCGCCCCACGCGCAGTGGGCCCGTCCGGCAGGACAGGCCCCTCGCATCTTTCTACTTCTCCGCAGTCAGCTTCAAATCACGCGACGACGAGCCAACCCGCACCCGCCGCGCATCCGACCGCACCCACTTCTTCTCCGCCACCGACCAGTACTCGAGCGCACGCGGCGACACATGCATCGTCACATCCTTGCTCTCACCCGACGCCAGCGTCACGCGATCAAACGCCGCCAGCGTCTTAGGCGCAAACTGAACACCATCAGGCTGCTGCTCCGGAGCATCCAGATACACCTGCGGCACCTCATCTCCCGCCACGCTACCCGTATTCTTCACCCGAACCGAAACATCCAACCCGTGATCCGAAGCCTTCGCGACCTTCAAATCCGAGTACGCAAAGCTCGTATACGAGAGACCGAACCCAAACGGAAACAGCGGCTCAATCTTCTCTTTATCAAACCACCGGTACCCCACATCCACGCCCTCGGAGTAAGTCGTCTTCCCATCCACACCCTTGGCCGACCGCTCCGGATGCGCCGGATCATTCGCCGCATAGTCGGTCAGCTGCTTCGCCCAGGTAAACGGCAGCCGCCCAGCCGGACTCACCTTCCCCAGCAGAACATCCGCCGTAGCCCATCCGCCTTCATCGCCCGGCCACCACATCTGCAGCACGCCCTTCACCTTGCCAAGCCACGGCATCGCGACAGGCTGGCTCACATTCATCACCACGATCGTGTTCGGATTCACCGCAGCAATCTCATCCACGAGCTTGTCCTGCTCCCCTGGCAACGCGAAGTCCGGCTTCCCTCGCGTCCACACAAACACCACAGCCGTATGCGCCTTCTTCGCCGTTTCGATGGCCGCCTTGTGGTTGCTCTCCCGCAGCTCCGGCGTCGTCCAGTTCAACCGAATCTGCTCCGGCGCATTCGAAGTATCGCCGCTCGCTATCACCGTAATCGAGTGCGGCCCAGCAGTCAGCTGCACCGCCCGCCGAACGTTATCCAGCCCATCGGTCGTCGGGAACCCGTTGTCCTGGGTCGCGTACTGCACATCGCCGTGCACCGTTCCCTTGGCAGCGCCCGTCTGTCCCACACGCTTGCCGTCGATCATCAGCTTTCCGCGCGCACCCAGCACCTGCAGGTACATCCAGTACTCACCCGTTGCGGGCACCGTCAGCGTTCCCTTCCAGCTCACCGTCTCATTCGCAGGCAGCGTCCTGCCGTTGCTATGTGTAAAGTCCAACTGCGCGTCTACTACGGTGCTTCCTCTGGCCTCCGTACGCAGCAGTCCCGGCTTGCCATCATGCGACAGCATCGACGCAGGCACCGTAACCCCAGTCATATCGTCGTCCACCGCATACGTAATGTTGGCCTCCGGAAAGCCCTTCTTCAGAGCTACCATCGGGCTAATCTGCCGCTCCGTCAACCCGGGGCTTCGCTCGCCGAACGTACCAATCGCCGCAACCTGCCCGGCACCCGGCCCAATCAACGCCAGCGACTGCAAATCATCGGAGCCCAACGGCAGCGCATGCTCATTCTTCAACAGCACCGCAGCATCTTCCGCCGTCTTGCGAATCACCGCAGCATTCTCTTCAACAGCCTGCGTCGTCACCGTATGCTTTTGCTTGCCATCCAGATAGCCGAACCGATCGATCTCATACAACACACGCCGCGCAGCCGCCGTAATCGTGGCCTCGGTCACCGTGCCATTCTTCAGCGCCTCCCGCATCGTCGTCTTGTCGTTATCGCGCGGGAAACCACCCAGGTCCAGCCCATTCGCCTTTGGCTCCTCAGGAATAGGACCGCCAAGAATCCCAGCCAGCGCATCCGGGTCGAGAGGCTTCACCGGCGTATTATCAGGCGGAGCCGTCACAAAATAGTTATTGATGAACGCCTTGAACGGACTGTCGTCCGCCGCCGCGCCGGGCATCTCCATATCCAGCCCCTCGTTCAGAAACAGAACGCTATGCACGCCGCCCCAGTCCGAGGTCACAAACCCCTTGAAGCCCATCTCATCCTTCAGGATCGTCTTCAACGTATCGCTGTTCCCGCACGCAAACGGCCCATTGATGCGGTTGTACGAGCACATCACCGACGACACCCCAGCCCCGATCGCATCCACGAACGGTGCCGCATACACCTCATGCAGCGTCTGTTGGTCGATAAAGATGTTGTACCCATTCGAGTCGTACCCCACATAGTGCTTCGCCATCGCCATCACACCCTGCGCCTGCGCCCCGCGAACCTCCGCCGCGCCCATCGCGCCACTTAGCATCGGATCTTCGCCAAACGTGTTGTACGCGCGCGCAAACGTAATGTCGCGATCGATATTGATAAACGGCTGCAGCACCACATCGATGCCCAGCGACCGCGCCTCGCGCCCAATCACCGCGCCATTGGCCTCCGCATCCTTCGCACTAAAGGTCGCAGCAACGCCCATCGTCGCCGTCTCGGCCTGCCCCGCCACCCGCGACAACACGCCCGGCGGCCCATCGGCCATCCGCAGCGAAGGAACATGCAGCCGCGGAACTCCCGGCAGATACCCCGCCTGCCCCTGATAAACAGTGGGGTCCTCGAGCCCACCGCGAATCAGGTTCATCTTCTCTTCCAGCGTCATCTGCTTCAGCAGCCGGTCCACCCTGGCCTCATCCGCCTTCTCCGCCGGAACCGCCTGCGCCCACGAGGCAACAGACACAACGCTCAATGCACCCAGACAAAAAGCGACTGCAAGATACTTGCTCTTCTTCAAAGCCATAGCCCGATATTCCTTCTCTCTCTGACTGAAACGTGTTCCATTGCCGCTAACAAGAGAGCAAGAAGAAGCTCCCCGCATGCCTGTCTACAATTCAGTTGCTTCATGCCGACCGAACGCCATTCGCGACTCCTCCCGCATACAGCCGAGCTTTCAGCAACAAAGCAAACTGCTTTTTTCAAGTTCGAGGATTGTAGCCGAAACGCCTCCGCAATGGTCTACTTCCAACAAAGCTGGAGGGCTTCTTCTGTTCAAAAAAGATCGAGGTCTACCGTACAGGCAGCTTTTCAAACTGTTGCGTGCCTCCGTACTTGCGAACACCAATATCAACAGAAGGGTCTCTGACGGCTATTGGAACTCCAACAGTCGTCAATGAGTGATTTGACCTGTTAGCACCAACTCGCCTTGCTGGTCCCGTGCCTACGGCGAACGGCCTCAGAAATCACATTCCGCAACCAGTTTCAAGAGCCGAAGAAGCGTCTTGCGCTCCTCTGAGGTCATCTGCCGCCGGACACTCTCTTCTGCGATCTCCCGAGCTTCGATCAGCCGTTCTCGATACTTCCTTCCTTTGGCCGTCAGCTGGACTCGAATTGCTCTGCCCGTTTTTGCCCGGTGCTCCAACACGAGCCCTTCCTGGGCCAGTGACTTGACAGCCCGGTGCACGACGGTGCGGTCGAAGCCCAAAAGCGTGGCGATCTGATTCTGATTCAACGTCGTTCCGCCACGCAATGCTGACAGGATAAAACCGCGTGTCGCCGAGCACTGGGTTTTTCGCTCCAGTCTCTTCCCCACCGAGAAATACGCCGCTGCGAGATGGGCGAGAACCGAGTCTTTCAAAATGTCATCGGGAATCTCTTTCCTCGGGAGGATGCTCATAGGACGGACACCGTTGCATCGAGAGGTCTTCGCCACTGCGGTGGCTCGTTGTGGGCAAGCGATTTCTTCCCGATCGCAATCACCATCACGATCTCATGGTGCCGGCCGGACAAACTCAGATATTGAGAGAGCCTGCGGGTATCAAAGCCCTCCATCGGACAAGTGTTCATTCCCAGCGCTTCGGCAGCGATCATCAGATTCTGGCAAGCCAACGAGGTACTCTTCGTCGCCCATTTGAACAAGTCCTGTCGGGACAGCGGCGGCATCCCGATCACCATCCGCAGATTTAGCAGTCGGAAGAAGGCCCGTTTGATCGCAGCAAACACTCCGAATGGTCCAGGCATGAACAGTATCCGGCCGACTTTTGCTCTGCGCTCATAGGCGTGAATTTTTTCTTCGCTGAAGTTGTTTTTGCGCATCCACTCTAGCTGGCCTTGCGATGTGGCTGACAGCGAGCCGAGGTCTGTAACCGCCACGACCAGGGCGGAGGCGGTTTCCGCGGGTTTCTGTCCAAGGCAAAGTTTCGCCACCAGGGCCTTCTTTGCCGCGGACTGCACCCAATAAAACTTGTAAGGCTGGCTATTGAAGCTTGAGGGAGCATGGCAGGCTGCATTGATAATTTGTTCGCGTAGCTCTTCGGAGATCTCTACGGGTTCAAAGATCCTAACCGCTCGCCTTTGGAAGATCGCGTCCAGGGTCTCGTTCATGGCTCGCTACCTCTTATGTTGCTATAACAACATATCAATGTTGTTATTGCAACATGACCCGTCCGAAGCTGGTTGGAAGCGAGCTGTCAGGTGGCCCCAATCGCCAAATCACTCATCAAGGCAAGATCAGTAACGACAAGTCGGCTTGTCAGAATGGATGATTCTGCGGCAGATCGAATCAGAGTCAGGGGCTTGAGGGACTTCGAATCTGCTGTCGCACCTTGCCGCTCCCTTCCATAAAAATCCACCCAGAATCAATTCGTCTTCAGCATTTGCAAAGACTCGAAGAAAGCCCTCAGCCGTTGCCGATTAAAATCCTGTCAAGCCCCCAAACCGCGAAAACCCGCGCCAGTCCCGCACATTCGCGTGGCGTATGAGTTATGCCCAATCCGTTATACTTACTACAAGAACAAAAAAAGGGTTCCGAAGTGCGGAGCCCTTTCGTCATTAAGCCGCTAACCCTTTCGATGCCACCTATTTAGCCGTAAGTTCTTTATTTGCCCGTATTTACAGGTGCAAGTCTCTCGTAAGCAACTCAAACAAAGCATCTTACACGCGGGTAATATGGGGGGTACCCCCCGGCCGCAGGCTGACTTCGGAGACAGGGCAAACATCCAAGCCGAATGGAACTATCACCACCAACCCGTGCCACCCAAGATTCTCAGGACTCTCAGGATCAGGCCTTCATGCAGCGAGCCCTCAAGCTCGCCGCGGAGACCATCGGGCTGGCCTCGCCCAACCCGCAGGTAGGCTGCATCCTCACCCAGACGCCACCCAGCGGAGGCGCTCCGAAGGTCATCGGCGAAGGCGCGCACCTCTACACTGACCGTGACCACGCCGAGATCGTAGCCCTCAAGAAAGCCGCGCAACGTGGCCTCTCCACCAGCGGAGCCACCGCCTACGTCACCCTCGAACCCTGCAGCCACCACGGCCGCACCGGCCCCTGCGCCGACGCCCTCATCGCCGCCGGCGTCCGTCGCTGCGTCGTCGCCACCCAGGACCCCAACCCCCGCGTCAGCGGTCAGGGACTGGCCAAACTCCGCGCCGCAGGCATCGAGGTCACACTCGGAGTCCTGCAGGATCGAGCCCGCGACCTGAACGACGCCTTCGCCCACTTCATCCAGCACCACACCCCCTTCGTCACCCTCAAGGCCGCGCTCTCGGTCGACGGCAAACTCGCACCGCCGCCGGCCTCCCGCTTCCCCAACCGGCCCCACTGGCTCACCGGCCCCGCCGCCCGCTACGAGGTCCAACTCCTCCGCCACGCCTCCGACGCAGTCCTCACCGGCATCGGCACCGTCCTCGCCGACAACCCGCAACTAACCGACCGCAGCGGAGTGCAGAATCCAACGCGCAGCGAAGTGCCCGATCCAGCGCAAAGCGGCCACGCAGCAGCACCCGGCAGTCTGCCTCGCCTCCGTCCTCTGCTCCGCGTCGTCCTCGACACCCAGCTCCGAATACCCCTCACCTCGCAGCTCATCCGCTCCGCCAAGAACGATCTCCTCATCCTCTGTGGCGAACTCGCTCCAACTGCAAAAGCAGTCGCCCTCGGCTCACTCGGCATCGAGGTCGAACACATCCCCAGCCACACCGGACGCCTCAGCCTCCCCGCCGTCCTCACCACCCTCGCCGAACGCGACATCCTCAGCCTCCTGCTCGAGTGCGGCTCTCATCTCAACGGAGCCTTCCTCCAGCAAAACCTCGTCGACAAAGCCGTGCTCTTCTACGCCGAGGCCGAACTCGGCGACCAGGCCATCCCCTTCGCCCAGGGCATCGGCTCTCCTTACCTCTTTGAAGAGTCCCTGCATCGCGTCACCCGCACTGCCTACGGCCAAGACGCCTGCGTGACCGGCTACCTCCACGATCCCTGGCCTCTGCTCCCGCCCAACCCCGTCCCCCCGCCGTCGAAAGCGATAAGCTAACACCATGTTCACTGGCCTGATCGAAACCACCGGCAAGCTTCTAGCCATCACCCCAACCGCAGGCGCGACCCGCATCACCATCGCCTCGCCCACGCTAACCGCGCGCCTCAACACCGGCGACAGCATCGCAGTCAACGGAGTCTGTCTCACCGCACTCAGCATCGAACCAAACGCCTTTCCCCCACGCTTCTCCGCCGACCTCGCCGCCGAGACCATCGCCCGCACCACCCTCACCCACCTGCGCCCCGACGCCATCGTCAACCTCGAGCTCCCCACACCCGCAGGCTCGCCACTCGGCGGCCACGTCGTCCAGGGCCACGTAGACGGCACCGCCGTCCTTCAATCCCTCTCCCCCATCACACCCAACCAACCCGACACCGACTGGCGTCTACGCCTCCAGCTCCCCGACGCACTAACCCGCTACGTCGTCCCCCAGGGCTCCATCACCATCGAAGGCATCAGCCTCACAGTGGCCTCCATCGTCGGCAACGAGGTAGAGGTAGCCATCATCCCCCACACCTACGCCGCCACCAGCCTCCACACCCTCACCCCCGGCACCCTCCTCAACATCGAGGTCGATGTCCTCAGCAAATACGCCGAACGCCAGCACTCCTCAGAAAAATTCGCCCTGACCGAGCAGTACCTCATCGCCAACGGCTACTAACTGTGGATTCCCCATTGCTGTAAAGCTGTTGCATCTCACGCGAAGCGTCCAATACTCCACGAAGGTCCTGCCGAAGGCCCCGTGGTGGCCGCCCGGCGTTAGGGCGCTTTCCTATGTCTTCACCTTCGAGAACACTGCTCTAACCGTCCGCAGCAACATCACAACGCATCGAGCACAAAGAAAAAAGCGCGACCAAAAGGCCGCGCTTCTTAGCAGTTCGTAACTTGGAACTCGAAGTTAGATCGAACTCATGTTGTGCAGAAACTCCTGATTGTTACGAGTCTTCGCCAGCTTATCGGTCAGCAACTCCATCGCTTCAACAGGCGACAGCGGATTCAGCACCTTGCGCAGAATCCAGGTCCGCTGCAGATCCTCCTTCGGAATCAGCAGCTCTTCCTTGCGCGTACCCGAGCGCTGGATATCGATCGCCGGAAACACACGCTTATCCACCAGCTTGCGATCCAGAATCACTTCCATGTTGCCGGTTCCCTTGAACTCCTCGAAGATCACCTCATCCATGCGCGAGCCGGTATCAACAAGCGCAGTCGCAATGATCGTCAGCGAACCGCCCTCCTCGATGTTGCGAGCCGCACCGAAGAAGCGCTTCGGCCTCTGCAGCGCATTCGAGTCCACACCGCCTGAGAGCACTTTGCCCGAAGGCGGAACGATCGTGTTGTACGCACGCGCCAGACGCGTAATCGAGTCCAGCAGAATCACCACATCGCGCTTGTGCTCCACCAGCCGCTTGGCCTTCTCGATCACCATCTCGGCGACCTGAACGTGTCGCGCCGCTGGCTCATCGAAGGTGGAGCTTATCACTTCCCCTTTGACGCTACGCTGCATATCGGTCACTTCTTCCGGCCGCTCATCGATCAGCAACACGATCAGCACCACCTCCGGATGATTCGCCGTAATGCTGTTCGCGATCGACTGCAGCAACATCGTCTTACCAGTACGCGGCGGAGCCACAATCAACCCACGCTGCCCCTTACCCACCGGCGTCAGCAGATCCATCACACGGCCGGAGATATGCTCGCGAACCGTCTCCATCTTCACCCGCTCCTGTGCGTACAAAGGCGTCAGGTTGTCGAACAGGATCTTGTTTCGCGTCTCTTCCGGCGACTCGAAGTTGATCGCCTCGATCTTGACCAGCGCGAAGTACTTCTCGCCCTCATGCGGCGGCCGGACATTGCCGCTGATCGTGTCCCCTGTCTTCAGGTCAAACTTGCGAATCTGTGAAGGAGAGACATAGATGTCATCGGGGCCGGGCAGGTAGTTGTAGTCGGGAGAGCGGAGGAAGCCGTAACCATCAGGCAGGATTTCAAGCACGCCTTCCGCAAAGATATGACCTTCTTTTTCGCTCTGCGCCTGCAGAATCTTGAAGATAAGGTCTTGCTTGCGGAGACCGCTGGTTCCGGCAATGTCGAGACCGCGCGCCAGTTTACCCAGCTCCGCGATATTGTGTTCTTTTAACTCGGAAATCGTCATGTTTTACCTGGAAATTTGAATTTTAGGAGGGATTGTTTGGAACTGAGGCGGGATCTGCTTGACAGGGGGTCGTGCGGAAGGCCAGTTGACGAAGCTTGGGAGTGCGGGCGGGTGGTAAAGCGGATAAGAAAATTTTTGTTGAATTTGTTTAAAAGTTACTGAGGTAAAACAGCCGCGCGTTAAGCCGCGCGGCGCTCTTGCAATTGTACCTTTTCTACGACAGCTTCGCCAGACTCATCCATAGGGATAGTGTCCTTGAAGCGATCCAGAACTTCGTTGGTGGTGTCCTGCAACCGCGTATTTGGCTTATGCAGCTTACGCGTCGCCTTCGACGCCAGTTGACAAAGCTCATAACGATTGTTCACGTGCGTGAGAGCTCCAAAGATAAGATCCGAGCGCATAGTTTCTCCCTTTCAATTTCCGAAGCGGAAGCGTCTTGTTAGCGCTAACTCGCTCGAAGTGATTCAAATGTGGCAACCAGTCTTTGAACCTTCTAGGACCGCTGCCGTAAATTAGCCTCGTGCATTAGACGCAAAAAATGCGTCCGGGGACTCCCGCAATCTGTCAAAAATCTCAACATCGTGATATCTGACATATCGCGTTTGCAAGCCGAACAGACTGCCCGGCCTGCTAGTTAGCGTTTCTTGCCGAATCTGTCTCTTCCGTAGGATTCGGCGCTCGCCGCGCCCAGGTGTGAAACAGGAGGCTCGCCAGAAATCTGGCAAGTCGCAGGTCATCACAGCTTGCCGGTCCGTCTTTTTGAGAGATCCTGATGGTCCCAGACCAACTGCGACTTCATGGAAAGTAAACTGTTCGACGCTCAAGGTCAATACTTTTTTCGGGAACTTCGAAATAATGAAATTCTAGAAACGGTATACATTAGCCCTACGCAAAAGGATCAATTTTCCTCATCTGCCCGCTTATGCCCAGTAGCTTCGGTCTAACGTACGGTACTGAATCGCCTCTGCGATGTGCTTAACTGCTATATCCCGCTCGCCGCCCAGATCGGCTATCGTCCTTGCTACCTTCAAGATACGGTCATGTGCCCGTGCACTCAACCCCTGTTGCAGCATCGCCCGTTCGAGCAGCCGTTCGGCGTCAGACGACAGTTCACAGTAGGAACGTATCTGCTGCGTATTCATTTGGGAGTTCGAAAATATCTGCCGCGAAGCCGCCTTCGCCGTCCCTTTCGTCCGCTCCGCCGCCGCTCCAAATCGCTCATGCTGCCGCTCCCTCGCAGCCAGCACTCGAGCCCGGATATGCTCCGACCCCTCCGCCGCCGCACTGCCCCGCAACTCCTTATATTGCACAGCCGGAACCTCAATGTGAATATCAATCCGGTCAAGTAATGGCCCCGAAACCTTCGAAACATACCGCTGGATCATCGGTGGCGTGCACATGCACTCCCGAGACTTGTCGTTAAAATATCCACAGGGACAAGGATTCATTGCGGCTGCAAGCATGAACCGCGCAGGAAAGCTCAAACTCATCGCCGCACGGGCGATCGTCACATGGCCATCCTCCAACGGCTGCCGCAGCACCTCCAACACGTTTCGCGGAAACTCCGGCAGCTCATCCAGAAAGAGCAGCCCGTTGTGGGCCAGTGACACCTCGCCTGGCCGCGGCATCATCCCACCGCCAATCAACCCGGCGTCCGAGATCGTGTGGTGTGGCGACCGGAACGGCCGATGAGCCACCAGCCCCTGCTCAGAGTCCAAAACTCCCGCCACCGAGTGGATCTTCGTCGTCTCCAGCGCCTCTTCAAACCGGAGCGGAGCCAGAATGGACGGCAGACGCTTGGCGAGCATGGTCTTGCCCGACCCCGGCGGCCCAATCATCAAAATGTTATGCCCACCTGCCGCCGCAACCTCGAGCGCACGCTTCGCCACCTGCTGTCCGCGCACGTCTTTAAAGTCGAACGGAAAGTGCTGCATCTCGTTCAGCAGATCGGTCGTCTCCACCTTCAGGGGAGTCGCCTTGATGCCACCCATCACCGCCGAGTTCAACAGCTCTCGCACCTCCAGCAGCGACTTCACCGGATAAACATTGACCCCTTCAACGACCGCCGCCTCCCGGGCATTACTCGCCGGAATGATGAGGTTCGGAATCCCCTTCGCGCGCGCCGCCACCGCAATCGGCAGCATCCCCTGCACCGCCCGCAGGCTGCCATCCAAACCCAACTCCCCCACCAGCAGGTAGTCGCTCAGATCCTTTATGTGCAGTGAGCCATAGGCGCCCAGTATCCCAATCGCAATCGGCAGGTCAAACCCCGAACCTTCTTTCTTCAGGTCTGCCGGAGCCAGATTAATTGTGATCCGCGTAGGAGGAATCTCGAATCCGGAGTTCTTAATCGCAGAACGCACCCGGTCACGACTCTCCCGCACGGCTGCATCGGGTAGCCCGACAGTGTGGAACTGTTCCTGGTCTAATTTGATATTGGAAAAATCGACTTCTACGTCGATGATGTGGGCGTCAATTCCATATACAGCAGCACTACGGGCCTTGAAAAGCATGGATAAGCCGATGAACCCTTGGGACGGAAGATTTTGCCGAGTATAGCACCCGACTCATTTCCTCCCCGGCTCAGGAAGCGAATACTCTTCAACAGGAACAGTGCGCAACTAGCGAGTCGTAGCAGCTAGCGGAGCCCGCAAAAACCAGCAGGTGGAAGCGAATCCCACCAATATTTCAATGATTTTCCTTTGTTAGGGTGAGGGTTGATTCATCTACGAATAGTTGCTTGGCGAATAGTTGCTTGGCACGGAAGTTCAGAATTTATCCTGACACCGCGCGGCTATCACAAGTTTGCTTGCCTCAGTTGGCTGTTATTTGATTTATATCCATTTCCAAATCAACGGGGATATTTTGAGATGTCGGTGCCAAATCAAAGTCGTTCTGGATGCTGGAACCTTTCGGCATGACGTTGAATACAAATTTAGTGTGGTGAGGTTTGTCGTCGATGGAGGAAGTGTAAGCGACGCATCCTACGACCTTGAAGGTAACCTTCCCAGGGCGGTCGGGATTTCTGAAAGCGTCAGCGATCTTATCCTTAGTCAGAAATGCTGCTCTAGTAAACGGGCCAAGGACTTGGTTTGGGAAAATTACGATACCCCCACTTACGATTGCGGCTTGTTTCTCCACATTTTCGGACCAAGTTTCGCAATCAGTAAGGTTTCCTCTCCAGTTCTCCATGAGGATAGGGCGAAAAATAACGTTTTGGGCTATTGAATGACCGACGTTGGACATAGAGACGGCCATTTGGAGAGATATCGAGTCAGGAGCTATTACGAGGAGGGCGTCATGCGCGTACTGGGTGGCTAGCCATGGCCGTTGCGACGATTCAAATTCTCTTTGAGCAGTAGTGGCTTGTTTAGTTGCAGCCTGAGTAGCTATACGAGTGAACCACAAGCTAATGAAGAGGGCCGCGAGGGCAAGGAGACTAATAGCAGCCGCGATTGCGGTTATCCAGTTCAAATAAACGGAAAGATCGAGTTGCTTTCTTCGGTAGTTCTCTTCGTTGGAATATTTCTCCTTGTCTTCGGAGGAAGGTTCTATTCTTACAGCCTGAACGGTGGGTATGGAGAACCGACATTTTTCGGTTTGGGTTGGATTTTCACCGCGATTGGGACTGCCTTTAGTATTGCCGCGATTATTCCGATTCTTGCTCAATATCTCTAACCCCGCTATTCCGGGATTAGGATAATCGAATGAAAGACATAACGCTTGAACATAGAGAAGGCGTTTTCTACAGTCTGTGTTGACGTTCAGTTTTTCTTTGTGGTTCGCTCTACCGCCTCATCACGTGAACAGTTCAGAAAACGAATCGTCTTCGCCAAGACGGTGGGCAATTAGCGAGGGGTTGGCACTCGCGAAGAATCCGCACGGTGCCCGCAAACAAACAGGTGCAAGAGAATCCCACGAATATTTCTTCGAATTTAGCCCAAAAATCGCATGTCAAGCCCCAAACCCATCTAAACCACTGAACCACAAGGAGATCTACTTGGCACTTTAGTTAGGTCCGCTTGGCTATACTTCTAGTAGTCGAAAGAAAGCAAAGGCTCCGGACAGCATTGCACGCTAACTCGTTTGTTTGCACATATCTGCGGGTAACTCATTTGTTTGCAATATTTTGCGGACCATGACTACCCATAAACCATTCAAACAAAGATACTTACACGCGGGTAATATGGGGGGGGGGTACCCCCAGGACAGAAGGGACAGGAGGGGACGAAGATGGCAACAAAATCACGCATAACCGCCGCCTCGCCATCCGGCTTCCACGCGTCGCAGCCAAAATCCGACAAATCAGCGCCTCCGACCAAAGCCACCCACCGCACCCTACAATAACTTTCGTGAACACCAGCCTCTTCGAACTCTTCAAAATCGGCATCGGCCCCTCAAGCTCCCACACCGTCGGCCCCATGCGCGCCGCCCTCCGCTTCACCCGCGAACTCACTGAAAAAAATCTCCTCGAACCAACCGCAAGAGTCAAAGTCAACCTCTACGGATCGCTCGCCCTTACCGGCATCGGCCACGGAACCGACCGCGCCATCCTCCTCGGCCTCCTCGGCGAAGCGCCCGACACCGTCGACCCCTACACCGTCGAAACCAAGATCGCCGCTATTCGCAACACCAACACCATCTCTCTCGGCGGAAGCAAAACCATCCCCTTCCACGAAGCCGAAGACCTCAACTTTCGCCGCAACCAGATGTACCCCGATCCCGCCGTGCACTCGCACCCCAACGGCATGCGCTTCACCGCCTTCGACAACGCCGGTCGAAGTCTCGCCGAAGAGATCTTCTACTCCATCGGCGGCGGCTTCATCGTCTCCCACCCGGAGCTCCTAGCCGAGCGCACCGCCGAAGCGCCTGCTAGCTCTCGCACCGTTCCCTATCCCTTTCGCAGCGCGGAAGACCTCCTCGCCACCGCGAAGCGACACAACCTCACCATCTCCGATCTCCTGCTGGCGAACGAGGTCGCCCTGCTCAACGACCCCGACAACATCATCAACCGCCCTCAAGCCACCGCCTCGACCGCAGCGCAATCCCCCGAGGACAAGATCCGCGCCAGTATCCTCGCCCTCTGGCAAACCATGCAGCAGTGCACCGAACGCGGTATCGCCACCGAAGGCATCCTCCCAGGTGGACTCAACGTTCGCCGCCGCGCCCATCGCCTCGCAGAACGCCTCAACACGATCGGCTCCAAAGACCCACTCGCACCCATCGACTGGGTTACGGTTTACGCTATGGCCGTCAACGAAGAGAACGCCGCCGGCGGCAGAGTGGTGACCGCTCCCACGAACGGAGCGGCCGGAGTGATTCCTGCCATCGGCAACTACTACATGCGCTTCATTGAAGGAACCGAAGCAGAGAAGGAAGAGGGCATTCTCCGTTACTTTCTTACAGCTGCTGCCATCGGCATCTTGTACAAAGAGAACGCCAGCATCTCAGGTGCCGAGGTAGGGTGCCAGGGAGAGGTCGGAGTCGCTTGCAGCATGGCCGCAGGCGGACTGGTCGCCGCACTCAATGGTACGAACGCCCAAGTCGAACATGCAGCCGAAATCGCGATGGAGCACAATCTCGGCATGACCTGCGATCCCATAGGCGGCCTCGTCCAGATTCCCTGCATCGAGCGCAACGGCATGGGAGCAGTCAAAGCCATCAACGCCGCCCGCATGGCCATGCACGAAACCGGCGACCACAAACTCTCCCTGGATCAGATCATCGCCACCATGTATCAGACCGGTCTCGACATGCAATCCCGATACAAAGAAACCTCGCTTGCCGGTCTCGCCCTCAACATCATCGAGTGCTAGTGACATCGCTCGACTATCTTTGACAAGCCTCCGCCTTCGGACATACTGCCTTCGTTCTCTCAAAGAAAAGGGCCGATGCAGATTCTGCATCGGCCCTTTAGACACTCACTCGAATAGCATTGCTACTTTTGCGTCACCAGCAGAGCGATACGGCGATTCTGAGCCCGTCCCTCTTCAGTGGCGTTGTCGCCAACCGGGTACTGATCCCCATAGCCCTTGGACTCCAGCCGCGATGGATCAACCCCTGCTGCAACCAGAGCCTCCATCACGTTCTTGGCCCGCGCATCGGAGAGAGCAACATTAGCTGCCGCGTCTCCCGTGTTATCGGTGTAGCCGCCCAGCTTCACGTGAACGTTGGGGTACGCTTTCAGAATCGCAGCAATATTGCCTAGCTGCTCCTGGGACGACGGCTGCAGAGTGGCTTTCCCCGTGTCGAACAACAGGCGGTCGAAATTAAACCACGTCGTTGTATCCACCGGTTTAGAAGAGTCTCCCAGGAAGCTGATCAGTTTGTTCTCAATACCGAATCGGGGAATATTCAGTTCGACCCCATCCGGCAGCTTCGTCTTGAAAAAATCCCCAAGAGCCGACGCAGCGGAGGAAGCAGCAGTTGAAGTGGTTTGCACTGCGTCGTTGACCGGCGCCTTGGTTCGATTGAAGAACCAGAACAGGCAAAGCAACAATGCAGCCAGCAAAACGACAGGCCACAACCAACGATTGCCAGTCGCGACCTTCGCCGGAACCGCGGCTGTCAGATTCGAAGCTACATTCGAAGCGCCGCCAAATAGACTACCGAGTCCAGCAGGCAGGAAGCTCTGGAAGCTCGGAGCCTCAGCCTTCAACGTCGAACCAAGGTCGGCGGCACTCAGATTATTTTGTCGAACATGCTGCCCTAGAACTCCAAGCACCAGCGGAGCAGCCATAGCTAGGAGGGATCCTGCCTTGCCGCTCGAGACACCTACGGATCGGCCGATCGAATCGGTCACTGAGGACATATTGGAGCCGAAGATGCTAGATAAAAACTGGCTGCCAAGATTCGCAACAGGAGAGGACGCAGCGCCGGAGGCCAACGACCCTAGATTCGACGTAAGGCCTGAAAGAGCGCTTGGACCGTTCGCGGGGTTTGTAATAAGGCTGAATATCTGTCCCAAAAATCCAGGCTGGCCAACCTTCGCGACAAGACCCGCGAGCATAGCGGCAGACCCCGCCTGCAGACCACGTTGGACAGTGTCAGTCGACTCTCCAAGCTGCGAAGCCACTGGGCCAGTAACCTGAGGACCCAACAGACCCATGAGGCTTTCCACGATAGAACCCGCCATAAACTCTCCTTTTTAGACCAAATTTAGATTATTTTTTTGAGTCAAAATCAGGAATCAACTTGCAGGGCCCGGGTTTCGGATACACATATCTAGAGCCTAGAGATAGACGCATAAGATTTTTGTTTCACGAACTACAGTAGTCCTCCTTAGTGAAATTTTGGTAATGAAACTCTATTCTCGCCCCACTGCCAGCGCTACTGAATTCCCTCCGCCCAGACAAAGTGCCGCTACCCCTTTCTTCGCGTCCCTCCGCATCATCTCGTAGATCAGCGTCACCAGCACTCTCGCGCCGCTCGCCCCAATGGGATGTCCAATCGCCACCGCCCCGCCATTCACATTCACTTTCTCAGCATCTAGCCCTAACTCCTTCATCACCCCCAAAGCCTGAACGCTGAACGCCTCATTCAACTCGAATAAATCCACCTCATCCCGCTCCCACCCAGCTTTTTTCAATACTCTCCGGACTCCAGTTACAGGGGCGAGCATCACCCACTTCGGAGCAACTCCGCTCGTAGCCTGGGCCTTAATAGTCACCATGGGCTTCAAACCCAGCTCCTTCGCCCGCTCTGCCGACATCACCACCACCGCCGCAGCCGCGTCATTCACTCCCGGAGCATTTCCCGCAGTCACAGTTCCATCTTTCCTGAAGGCCGGCTTCAACGCAGCAAGCGCCTCCGCGGAAGCGTCCTCCCGCACACTCTCATCCTGCGACACTACTGTTACTGTGCCCTTCCTTCCCGGCACGCTCACCGGCACCACCTCCGCGTCGAACCACCCCTCTCTCCAGGCAGCACTTGCCTTGCGGTGCGAAGCCAGCGCATAAGCATCCTGCTCTTCGCGCGTAATCGAATGCTTTTCTGCGACGTTCTCCCCAGTAATGCCCATGTGATAGTCCTCACAAGCGCACCACAGGCCATCTTTCACCATCGAGTCCACCACGACGGAGTCGCCCATGCGGAATCCCTTTCGCCCCTGCGGCAACAGGTAGGGCGCATTGGACATCGACTCCATCCCGCCAGCCACAACAACTTCGGCATCTCCGGCCATCACCGCCTGCGCTGCCAGCGCCACGGCCTTCAGACCCGACCCGCACACCATATTGATCGTCATGGCTGAAACAGTATCCGGCAGACCGCCCCGTAATGCTGCCTGTCGCGCCGGATTCTGTCCCAGCCCCGCAGGAAGAACGCATCCCATCAAACACTCATCCACGCTTGCTGCATCAATCCCAGCCCGCTTCACCGCCTCGCGGACCGCGATCGCACCAAGTTCTACCGCGGTCATCTCTGCAAACGCCCCTTGAAACTTTCCCACCGGTGTCCGCACTGCAGCAACAATCACAACATCCTTCATCGATCAAATACCTCGATGAAACTCTACTCCTCTGGCTGGACCTTCGCACCAACCGGTAACTCATCTCTCGCAACGACAAATCAAGCCTGACGAAGGAAGGAGAAATGCACACGAGGTTTTCTTGTTCCTCTTCAAAGCGCCCTTCACCAACTAAATCTTATTAGCCTCCGCCCGCATGGCAACTTTCGTATTTCTTCCCGCCACTTCGATCACACAAAGGTCGTACTCTACCGGCGTCTTGTCTCTCGATATTTGCAAGCTGCCATCGCTCCACGCGGTTCCAAAACGAATGTCCCAGCACGAAGCTTGTCGTCGTTTTGAACTCTCTATGCAAAAAAGAATTTGCTTCTCCTTCATTTTTTGCTTGACAGTGAAATTTCGTAAATCTATACCTTCGTTAGCTGCAATGCAGCTAGCTGTAGAGTCAATGTCTAATCACTAGGGAGAATAGGCACATGGCAACTAAGAAAGCCGCAAAAAAAGCACCAGCGAAGAAGGCAGCAAAAAAGGCAACCAAAAAGTAATCCAACCAAGGCAAACAGAAAGGGGGACGCGATAAGCGTCCCCCTTTCTGCATCTGAAAGTGCTCGTCGTTATTGGGTCGCAGTCGCCTTTGCTCCATTCTTCGGCGTCGACAGATAGCCAGAGACCTTGTTCTTCTCAATCACATTCACAACCAGCTCGTACAGCACTGGGTCCTTGCCGTTGTAGAACTGCACCGGTTCATCCAGCCCCTTATCCTTCTTCTCGATCGTCCGGTCGTCCGAGCTCACATTCAACGTGTAGCGCGAATGCTTCTCGTCCGCCTTCTTCAACTGCAGCTTGATCGTCGACAACAGCGTAGGCTTGGCGCCCTTCTGCAGGGTGAACTCCAGGTAGTTCCGATCCCCCTTGTGTTTCAGTACCTCTAGTTCGTCATGATTGGTTGCGATCAACCCACTCATCACCCCAGCGTCGCCGACGACGCGATTCAACTGCGTCTTGGTCGCCTCCAGGTCAGACTTCGTCGTGGCAACGTCGGTCTTCACGCCGCCCACATCCGTCTTCACGCTCGCAACATCGGTTGACACCGCGCCAATCTGTTTGGAGTTTTTCGCCGCCTCCTCCTCCAGCTTCGCCGTCGCAACCTTCTGCTGCGCAATGATGCTCTGAGTCCGCATCTCGATCTGCTTTTGTGCAACACCGACGCTCTGACCTAACGTCTCACTAGTCGCTCGGAGCCGCGCATTCGTCGCCTCCAGCTTTTCCGTTAGTTCAGCGTTCTTCTGGTCGGCCGCCACGATCTTCTGTTCCGCCGCGGCAAGATGATTCTGCAGCCCGTAGCACCACACCAGTCCACCCAGCGCCGCCAGCAACGCGACCGCCACCACTCCAAGCAGTGCTCCCGAGATCGACCTCTGCTCCACGTACTCTTCGCTCATCACTCTCTCCTGGCTTCTCTTTCTTTGACGCAGCGCGAATCAACAACTCACGGACGATGATCCGCGTAAAACAGACACACCCAAACTATAACCTCTCTCCAAAGCCAACTAAACTATTTCCATGCACCACCCCGACCTCTGTATCGCTGGAGCCGGAATCATCGGCCTCTCTCTCGCCCTTGAACTCCACGACCGCGGCTATCCTGTCACGGTGTTTGACCAGGGCGCTCCGCTCGCTGAATCGTCCACTGCGGCCGCGGGTATGCTGGCTGCCCACGATCCCGATAACCCACCAGAGCTCTTGCCTCTTGCCTCCCTCAGCCTCTCGCTCTACTCCAACTTCCTTGACCGTATCCACACTCTCTCCGGCATCCGGGTTCCCTTTCAGACCCACGCTACTTTACAGTCGGTTCCGCCCGGCACATGCACTGCCGAAAGTGAGCTCACCCGGGAAGATCTTGCTCATCTCCTACCCGCTCTGACTCCCAGCGACCACCGCTTCCTCCTCCTCGACGAGCAAAGCGTCGACCCCCGTCAACTCGCCCCAGCGCTTCTGGCCGCCGTCCGCGCCACTAACATCGACCTCCAACCGCACACTCGCGTCTTATCTACCTACTCCATCGACGACGCAGTTGAGATCACCACTCCAAACGGCACAATCCATACCGCCCAGTTCATCAACTGCGCAGGAGCCTGGGCCGCCGCCACCTCGCGCCTGTCAAACATTTCGGTAGCTCCAAGGAAGGGCCAGATGTTTTCCGTCGTCTTGCCTCCATCGCTTCCACTGCACCTGGTCATCCGCACCCCCGGCATTTACATCGTCCCGCGTACAGCCGGCCCAGCCACCGGCCGCGCCATCATTGGAGCGACCGTCGAAGATATCGGCTTCGACAAGACGGTCCATCCAGCCGACATCGACCGTCTCCGTACTCTCGCCGCCACTCTTCTTCCCGGCATCGCGAACGCTTCCCAACTTGAAGCCTGGTCTGGCCTGCGTCCCGCAACCTCCGACGGTCTTCCCCTCCTCGGAGTTCTCCCAACTCAACCGAATCATTTCATTGCCACCGGCCACTATCGAAACGGGATCCTCCTCGCGCCAGCCACCGCACGCGTCATGGCAGAATTCATCCTCGGCGAAGAGCCCTCCGTAGACCTCTCGCCCTTCTCTCCAGCTCGAGCCTCCACACAGGTCGCATCGCCTTAGTCGCACAACGGCGCCGATATTCGCCCAGGCGGTCGTGACAACCGTTTCTCCGCTGCGCTATAACCAGATGTACTTAGTTTGAGTCCGCATCGAATTCGCTCCTGGAGAAGCGCCTTATGTCTACCGCTGTCGCACCGAAGGGCCTGGAAGGCATTGTCGCCACCACGTCCGCCATCTGCTGGATTGACGGAGACGCCGGCGTTCTCTCCTATCGAGGCATCGATATTCACGAACTCGCCCAGCTCTCCAGCTTCGAGGAGACCACCTATCTCCTCTGGTTTGGCAAGCTTCCGTCCGCTGGCGAGTTGGCAGAGTTTACCCACCATCTGTCCGCCGCGCGCGAGCTCAATTCGAAGATTGTCGACTTCCTTCGCAGTGCCCCCGCCAACGCCACCCCGATGCAGGTTCTCCGCACCGCTGTCTCACTTCTCAGCATCTACGACGCGGACGAAGCCGACTGCACCCATGACGCCAACGTACGCAAATCCTTTCGTCTCACAGCACAGATCCCGATGATCGTCGCTCTCTTCGACCGCATCCGCAAGGGCAAGTCTCTTGTTGAAGCCGACAAGTCTCTCTCCCACGCCGCTAACTTCCTTTGGATGCTCAACGGCGAAAAGCCCTCCGAAACCGCGACCCGCGCCTTCGATATCGCCCTCATCCTTCACGCCGACCACGAGCTCAACGCCAGCACCTTCGCTGCTCGTGTCATCGCAGCTACCCTCGCCGACATTCACTCCGCCATTACCGGTGCCATCGGCGCCCTCAAAGGTCCTCTTCACGGAGGAGCCAACGAGGCCACGATGAAACTCCTATATACCATCGACAAGGCTGGGGCTGACCCCGTCGAGTACGTCAAACAGATGTTCGCCGAAAAGAAGAAGATCTCAGGCTTCGGCCACCGCGTCTACCATACCGAAGATCCTCGAGCGACCCATCTCCGCCGCATGTCCGAGGAGTTGGGCAAAGCAGCTGGCAATACTAAGTGGTTCGACTTGTCCCGCAAGATCGAGCTCTTCGTAAAGCAGGAAAAGAAACTCAACGCCAACGTCGACTTCTACTCTGCTTCCACCTACACCACCCTCGGCATCGACATAGATCTCTTCACCCCCATCTTCGCCATCAGCCGCATCTCCGGCTGGGCCGCCCACGTCATAGAACAGCATGACGACAACCGCCTCATACGCCCACGCGCCGACTACACCGGCCCAGCCTACCCGGCGACCTACATTCCAATAGAAAAGCGTTAACCTGAAGCACTTAATATCGCCATGGGGAGATGCGTCTATCTCTTCAAACGAAAAATGCAGCCCGTCAGGGCTGCATTTTTTGTAGCTATCCGCAGTTTAGTGATGAGCTGGATGATGCACAGGTGCCTTCGCCGGCGTCTTCTTCGGCTCAACCACCGCGCCATCGCTCATCGTAATCTGAATTGGGCTAGGTGTGAAGGAAGCATAGGTGCCGCTTACGGTAACCTTCGCTCCCACCGCAGGTGGCGTCTTCAACGGAGCAGCCAGCTGGAAGGTAAAGTCCGCCGTCTTGGACTGCACTGCATCGTCAGAGACCGCAACTTGCAGAGCTGTATCTGTGACAGCGATGACGGTCGAGTCTGGGAACTGGACTGACTTACCCTTCATCGTGTCCCATACCTTCGCAGCATCCTCAGGCTTGCCATTCGTCAGAATGAACTCCTTATCACTGATTGCAAGGGTAGAAAGATCCGGAGTGCCCGAGATAACCCCCGCAACGATATCTGCAGGCGACGGAGCTGGCTTAATTTTGAAGTCAGCCGGCGGATTCAGGTTCGTCTGCACCGCAGTTGTCACTGCATCGTAACCATCGTCGGCACCGTGGTATTTTTTGTAGCAGAACTTCGCCAGAGGCAGCATCTGGCTCTTATATGGCTCCGGCGCAAAGGCCGCAGCGCGAGTGGCATACCAGGTGCAGTTTACATAGTCCGGCGGAGTCGACTGATAGTAGGCCTGGGCAAGCTCAAAAGTATCCTGCAACATCGGTCCCGGAGTCTGCGTCTGCGCAACAGGCACACTGCCTAGCTCAGCCTTAAAATCCGTGATCGCCGTCGGATCGTCCTTCTTGTTCAGTGCTGCCTCGGCAATCGCACCATAGAAGACGGGAGTAGCCGCATCCTTGACCTTGGCGAAGTCCGCATCGCTCATGTCCGCTGGCTTGGTCGTTACCGCAAGTCCCTTCTGCGCATAGGACGCAGACGAGTCGAACGCAGTCTGCTTCGCCGCTGGATCCGTCGCCTGTTCCGCCTGCTGCTTGCGGAAGTACACTTCAAAGGTCAGCGCCCGGAGGTTATTCGGATCAACCTGTAGCAGCCGATCCGCTGCATCCAGCGTCTTAGCTGGATCGAACGCCGCATAGGACAGCATCAACTGCTCCAGTACCGACGCCTTCACCGAAGATTGGGGATAAGCCGTCAGATATTGCTCAAGTGCAGGAGCCTTCGTCTGCGGAGTCGTCTGGCTAATTGCATCGTTATAGGCCTTGTATTCGGCAGGGGACATCTGTACGCCGCCGCTCGTGGCCTGCGCGTTGGAACCAAGACTTACCTGGGTTTGTGCTAAAAGGGGTCCCGTAACACTTGCCATGCTAGCGACCGCCAGGAGAGACGCAACGACTACCTTCTTCATTCCACACTCCTCAATAAATCTTTCTTTCAAATGTGTCGCCGAGACTTCCGGGGTCACTTGGATATAAGACGAAGCAGAGACCGATCATACTGCTCGGTCGTTGTCCTCGCCGTGCCTAACCCTTCGGCCAGGCGGTTGAAGTGTTCTTGGCATCTCGGGATGATGATGCGGATTATAGAAACGCCGTTGCTCAAAACGCAAGCCCACCCAACCTTTAGCTGCAATTAAAGTGTTATACACGAACAACCGCGCCTAAGGATTTGATTGCAAATAACCTGCACCAGGAAAAGATGCGCCCTGACCAACGCCAGTCAGCCAGGGCATCTGTTCTACCGCAGTAAGTTACTGATGCGCCACAGACTTCTGGTGAGCTTCGCCCGAATGAGCGTGTGCCTGGGTGGAGTGCTCATGCGCCTTCACAGCATGCTCGTGGGCGGCTACATGATCGCCTTTTGCATGGTGCTCGGCTGCTGCGTGGTGTGCTTTTGCTGCGTGCTCGTGATGCTCCGCTGCTTTCTTGTGCGCTTCGTGTGCCATTGATCTCCCTTTGTCGGAAACTTCTGCTGTGGTTACTTCCGCGAACCTACGCGTCGCTCCTTTTCGCTTACGTCTCTGTCGGATTAAAATCTCGCGTAAATGGCTCGATTACCATTCCATCAACATCCCAATCGCGGGACAGAATGGTTATAAAGCGGGTTACTGAGAGCGCATCTTGCTCGAGTCACCTATTTATGGTGTTTCGTCCGTCTTATCCACAACAGGTGGTGTTGTACCCGTTGATTCCGTACACAACCGCAGCTACAGTTGAAGTAGTCCTATCGACAGGGGCGAGTTCCGGATCACTTGCCGTCCGCCCCGCAGAGGTGCACTTGCTCAAGCTCAAAAAAGTCCAGATACTCGGCTTCAAATCCTTCTGTGATCGCACCGAGGTTCAGCTCTCCGGCGAAGGAATCGCCGCCATTGTTGGCCCCAACGGATGCGGCAAGTCCAACATCTCTGACGCCATCACCTGGGTCTTGGGCGAACAGTCTGCCAAGAGTCTCCGTGGCCTCAAGATGGAAGACGTCATCTTCGCCGGTACTCGCGATCGCAAGCCTACGGGTATGGCAGAGGTCTCACTCACCCTCGTCGACCCCGAAGTCTACGACGGCGCCAGTCTTCAGGACGACCCTGAAATCGTCATCGACGAGAGCCTCCCCACCGACTGGGACGAGACAACACTTCGCCAGCTGCGCGCAGAAGAGACCGAGGAGGCCGTCGCCGAAGCCCAACCTGGCACCGTCATCGAAGGTGAGGCCAAAGGTCCTCATGTGGTTCCTTCCCCTGCAGAAGCCGACGCGGCAGCAGAACTCGCAAATCCAAACAACGTCGTTCTGAAGATTCGTCGCCGAAAGTTCGGCCGCGCCCCCGTCCGCGCCGGCGAACTCACTATCACCCGCCGCCTCTTCCGCTCCGGCGACAGCGAATATCTGCTCAACGGCAAGATCTGCCGCCTGCGAGACATTCAGGACATCTTCATGGGCACAGGCCTCGGCGGCGAGTCCTACGCCATCATCGGCCAGGAGCGCATCGGCCAACTCCTCTCCGCCAAGCCGCACGACCGTCGCTCCATCATCGAAGAGGCCGCGGGCATCACCCGTTTCAAGACAAAGAAACGCCTCGCCGAGCTGCGATTGGAATCCGCACGCCAAAACCTTGCCCGTGTCAACGACATCTTCGACGAAGTCACTCGGCAGATGACTACCCTCAAGCGCCAGGCTGCCAAGGCGGAACGCTATGGGGCACTCCGCGATGAACTCCGCACCCGCCTCCGTGTCGTACTCGCCAGTCGCATGTCGCAGCTGGATATCGAGCAGGCCGCCACCACGGGAAAAATCTCTGCTCTTGCAACTCAGATAGATACTCAGGCTGCAACCGTCGAAGCGATGGACGCCGAGCACACCGAGGGCGTCAACTCGGGCTACAGTCTCGATCAGCAGATTCGCGAAGCCGGAGCTCAGGCAAACCAGTCTGCCGTCGAACTCGAGCGCATCTCTGCCCGCTCCGCCTCGAACGCCGACCGCATCACGGAACTCACCAACCGGCTCGCGACTGGCTCCGACGATCTCGCCCAAGCCCGCGAACAGCTTTCAAGCCTTACCGCCGAGCTCGAAGAACATCGGAATTTCCTCAACAACGCTACAGCCGAGTCGACAAGCTCCCGTGAAGCCGCACAGAGCCATCAAGCGCAGGCGCAGGAGGCCGCACGTGCCGTCGCGTCAGCAGAACAACAGACCGAACAAAACCGCCGCTCCACCATGCAGCTGGTTCAACGCATCGCACAGACTCGCAACGAAGAGGCTCAGGCAGCTGCAGCTCTCGCCGGCCTGGATCGCGAAGCGGAACGCCTCCTCTCCGAGTCCGAGATCGCCAGACAAGAACTCGAGACCCTGGGCCTGCAGCGTGGCCAGGTCAAGTTGTCCTTCGAGTCAGTGACCGAACGCCTTAAACGTCTCGAAGTCGAGATCGTCGAACTTCGCCTTCAGATTGAAGCAAGTCGCAATGAAGAGTCTGAGTCCAAACGCCACGGCGACCAGTTGCGAGGCGAAGCAGCAACCCTCGCCGGTCGGCGCACCTCCCTCGAAGCGCTCATTCGCGAGCACAGCTACTCCACCGACACCGTTCGAAATCTCTTCAAGACTGACGCCTATAAGCAGAACTCCGACGGCATGGCAGCTGTGGGCACTCTCGCAGACTTCCTCGAAGTCGACGGTAAATATGAAAATGTCGTCGATGAATTCCTCCGCGACGAGCTCAATTATGTCGTCGTCAAATCCTGGGATGCCGCCAACGCAGGCATGCATCTCCTCCAGACCGACGTCACTGGACGCGCCACCTTCCTCGTCCATCCCAATGACTCCCAGGCCAACTTCGCCTTTGCCGAGGGCATGCCCAGCATCGCTCAGACCAACATCGACGAAATCGAAGGCGTCATCCCTCTTAAAGAGTGCGTCCGTGTTCTCGACGGCTTCGGTAAATCCCTCGAGGTCATTCTGCCCAAGCTCCGCGAGGGTTTCGTTGCCCCAGACTCCTACACCGCACGCTCCCTTGCCCTCTCGAACCCTCAGGCATTCTTCCTCTCTCCCACCGGCGAGACCTTCCACAACGTCACAGTCACCAGCGGGCGCCCCCGCACACAGGGGCCTCTGGCTCTCAAACGCGAATTAGCCGAAGTCCAGCAAAAGCTCGAAAAGACAGAACAAGAACTAATTCAGACCGATCGCAGCACCATCGAGCTGCAGCATCAAATCGCGGCCCTCCAGTCCGCCATCGAAGGCAAGACCCACGAGCGTCGCGACGCCGAGCGTGAATCAGCCAACTCCGGAGCGGCTTTGCGCCAGATGGAGTCGGAGGTCGCCCGCATCGAGCGCCGCCTGCAGGACTGGGCTCTGACCAACGAACGCAATCGCGAGGCCCGCAATCAGAAAGCAGACTTGATCTCCCGGCGCCAGCAGGAGGCAACCGCCTTCGAGAACGAACGCAGTACGCTTGAGGCGAGCCTCACCGCGCTTCAGGAGCAACTCGAAGAACTGCGCCGCCGCCGCGAAGAGCTTCAGCAGGGCGCAGCAGCAGCCTCCGCCGCACTCGCCGGCCTGGAAGAACGCCGCCGCAACGCCGCCGCAAACTTCGAGCAGACTACCCGCCTTCACAACGGCCAGAGCCAGCGCATCCAACAGCTCGACCAACAGCTAGCCTCGGCCGGAGCAGAAAAACTTCGTCGCGAGGAGGAAACAGCCACGCTCGCCATTCAGCAAGCCGAGCTCTCGGAGGTACGCGCCAACGCCGTAGCTCAAGGCGCACGGCTCACCGAAGAGGCTCACGCGCTCCGTGCTTCCATGGCCGAACTCGATGCCCGGCTTCGCACGTTGCGTCATGAAACCGAGGCACTGCGCGAACAGCGCGCTGCTCTCACCGCACGTGCCGCAAAGCTCGCCTCCGACATTGAACATATCGACGCCACCTGCCTCAACGACCTCGGCGCGGAAGCCATCACCCTCCGCGAAGACCACACCATCGCCCGTATTGAAGGCGACGACCTCCACGTTCAGGAAGATGAGTCACGCACCCTCAAGCAGAAGCTCGAAGCCATGGGTCCGGTCAACATGATGGCTCTCGACGAGTACAACGAAACCGCCACCCGGCATAGTTTCCTCGAGACACAGCGCAAGGATTTGCTCGACTCCATCGAAAATACTCAGGCCTCGATCAAAGAGATCGACGACGTCTCCCGTCTCAAATTCGATGAGGCCTTCAAAGTCATCAACGACAACTTCTCCGTCACTTTCACCAAGCTCTTCGGTGGTGGCCAGGCGTTCATGAAGCTCACGGATGCCGAGAACTCCAACGAAAGCGGCATCGATATCGTCGCTTCGCCCCCAGGCAAAAAGCTGCAGAACATCCTTCTGCTCTCTGGAGGGGAAAAGGCTCTTACTGCTCTGTCCCTGCTCGTCGGAATCTTCCAGTTCCAACCCGCCCCCTTCTGCATCCTCGATGAAGTCGATGCTCCACTCGACGAAACCAACGTGGGCCGCTTCGCAAAGCTCATTCACGAGATGAGCGCGACCACTCAATTCGTCGTCATCACCCACAGCAAACGCACGATGTCCCAGGCGGACGTCATCTACGGAGTCACCATGCAGGAGCCAGGCGTTTCGAAGATCGTCAGCGTCAACCTCAATCGCCGCGAAGTCCCCGACAACCGCCGCGCCGTAGCGTAATGCCCTGGCCTTTGCGCAGCTGGAGCGATTCACCACTCGCTCCAGCTTTTTTTCACGCCGTCATGCTCTTGTCCCATCTCATCGCGAAAGCAGCTAATCTAAAGACGGCATGAATATACCGCTCACAACTGCTGTTCTTATTTTGTTGTCAGGGGCGATGCTTCTACTGCGGATCTTTTGGGAACGCATCCCACCTCGTGTCAGGTCTTCTATCTTCACCCTTTCCATCATCCTGCTTCTCCTTCATGCGTTCTTCGCTGCTACCAGGTGGGGGACGACATCTGACAGGTTGAACATCTTCATCAATTGGCTGGCCATTGCGTCCTATGAGCTTCTGATTCTCCTCTTTACTCGGCTCACACCAAGATGGCTGACATACTTTAGCGCGGCAATCCTTTTGATTCCGGTCTTTGGAGCAAGCATCCTTATGCCACTAGGCGAGATCTTTGACCCCTCGTCTTACAAGTCGGTGCCAGTCGGCAACAACATGTTCTACAAAGTGAAACCATGGGGTGACCCAGGCAGCGGAAATAAGGGCTCGGACGTGATCGTCTCCTATCGTCCTCCCTTCGCACCATTCCTCCGTCGTAGAGCCCGAACCATCCCTTTCAGTGATAGCGAATGCAACTCAACTGCTGCCTTCGCTATCCCCTTCCCTGACAAAGGAACCGTCCTCGGTCGGTGCCCCCGGTGGCCATCGCAGGCCCCGGGAACGGTCGACAAGTTACTCCCGCTGCTCTAGGCTTTTACTGTCTATTCCAGCCTGATTTGCAGAACACAAAGGTGGTACCGTCAAGCCCATGGCAAAAGCCTTGATTCAAACCGATCTCGGATCGCTTCCCCTCACAGCCCGCGGTAAGGTTCGTGACATCTACGCCCTCTCCGCCGACCAGCTCCTCTTCGTGGCTAGTGACCGCATCTCTGCTTTCGATCACGTTCTCGGCAGTGGCATTCCCTTCAAGGGGAGGATCCTCACCCGGCTTTCGCTTTTCTGGTTCGATCTCCTCCAACCGATCGTCCCAAACCACTTGATCACCGCCGATACCGCACAGTTTCCGTCTGAACTACAGCCATTCCTCGACCAACTCGAAGGACGCAGCATGCTCGTCAAAAGAGCGAAGATGTTCCCTATCGAGTGTGTCGTCCGCGGCTATATCTCCGGATCCGGCTGGAAAGACTATCAGCAAACCGGTTCCATCTGCGGCATCAAACTACCTGCCAGTCTTCGAGAGTCGGACCGCCTACCTGAGCCAATCTTTACCCCGGCTGCAAAGATTCATTCCGGCGGCCACGACGAAAATATCTCCTACGAAATGGTTGAAAAGACGCTAGGCGCTACCTATGCCGATGAACTGCGCTCACTTACACTCAAAATCTATAAAAAAGCAACTGAGCATGCAGCCAGCAAAGGGCTGATCCTCGCTGACACCAAATTTGAATTTGGCCTCGTCACCGACAAATCGGGAAACGAGCAGATCGTTCTTGCCGACGAGGTACTGACGCCCGACTCTTCACGCTACTGGCCAGCAGACTCCTACAACCCTGGTGGGCCGCAACCTTCTTTCGACAAACAGTACGTCCGCGACTATCTCGAATCGATTCACTGGAACAAGCAGGCTCCCGCACCAGCGCTCCCACGTGAGGTGGTCCTCCGTACCAGCGAGAAGTATCTCGAAGCCTACCGCTTGCTCACCGGCCGCACAAACCTTTAAGCCGCATGAACCTCTTCGACTGGTTCCTGATAGCAACCCTGGCCTACTCCACCATCGTGGCTTTTTTCCGAGGCATTATCCGGGAGATCTTCTCCCTGGGCGGCCTGATCGCGGGAATCCTAATCGCAGGCTGGAACTACAATCGCTTGGCACTCTACCTGCTGCGTGTCATCGCCACACCATCCATCGCAGAGATGGTCTCCTTCCTCTTTCTCGTCATGGGAGTCATGGTGCTAAGTGCGTTGCTCGGCCGAGCCCTCAACCGCACCGCCCATGCCATCGGGCTCGGCTTCTTCGACCGTATCCTCGGCGCAGTCTTCGGGTTCGCCCGTGGTTGCCTCTTCGGAGTAGCCATCCTGATGGCGATCGCCGCCTTCTACCCTCATTCCACTTGGATTAAAAATTCGCAGCTATCTTCCTATTTCCTTGCGGGGGCGCATGCGGTATCCTTCGTTGTACCTCACGACCTTCAGCAACGGATTCTGGATGGCGCCGCTCAACTCAAGCACAACGCGCCCTATTGGATCAAACCGCTACGGTAGAGGCACAATGAGAGTGCGGTTCCACGAAGGAGCCGCCAGCGAGGAATAACCTTGAAGCGCGAAATGGACGGCTTGATCACTCAGATGCACAGCGCCGGCATCCCCTACTCGGAGGCCGTACGTCAGTTCAAGAAGCGCTACATCCTCGAAGTATTGGCGCACCACAAGGGAAACCAGTGCAAGGCCGCCGACGAGCTCGGTATGCACCGCAACACCCTTAGTCGTACCCTCGCTGAGCTCGACATGGACACCGCCCAGATCCGCAACGGCATGCGCCGCCCCCCCAGAAGCGAGCGCCCACACATCCAAAATATTGCCAGCGCCCGTTAACGTCCCCGTCCGTCTAATCAGCAGTCGATGAGACCCACCTTCCAAGCCCGTGCGGCCGCAGTTGCAAAATATACCGCCGCGCTCACGATTATCGGCATCGCCTCTCTTCCCACCCTGGCCCAGTCCAATCCGGGCCCAAACGCCAGCGCGTCTGACTCTGTCTCCAAACGAAACGTTCGCGCCGCTGAAGACGCCTACCTCTCTGGTGCGCGACTACTGGATCATAACGATCTAACCGGCGCTGAACTGAAATTCCGCGAAGCAACCACTCTCAACTCCTCCAACCATGACTACGCCCTGGCGCTAAGCATCACCCACCAACGCCACGTCTCCGATCTGATACAGCAGGCGGGTAAAGCGCGTCTCCTCGGCCAGCATGAAAAGGCCGAAACACTCCTCGCCGAAGCCCGCCTCCTGGACCCCGAGAATAAGATCGTAGGCTCCCAGGTCGACAACGGCGAACTCCCGAAGGCATTCCATCCGGAGATAGAACCTTGGATTCGTGAAGGCCCTGCCATTGCGGGGCCCGTCACCCTCGAGCCTGATCCCGGGAAGAAGAACTTCCATCTACACGCCGATGTTCAGAGCGTTATTCGCCAGGTCGTGTCAGGTTATGGCGTCCGTCCAGTATTTGATGAATCGGTCCAAAGAGAAGATCTGCGCTTCGATCTCGACGACTCGTCTTATCAACAGGCTGTCCCAGTCCTCCTGAACATCACCCATCTATTCGCTGTCCCTCTGGATGCCAAAAGCGTCTTCATAGCCAAAGACACCCAGGAGAACCGCCAGCGCCTCGAACGTCAGTTGCAGGAGACAATCTACATCCCCGGCATGACCAATGAAGAGATGGACAACCTCGGCACCCTTGTAAAAAATATCTTCGATATCAAAGAGATTACCGTTGGGAAGGCCTCTGGAACCCTCGTCCTCCGTGCCCCTCAGGAGACCCTGACCTACATCAACCTCACCCTCGCCGATCTCATCGACGGTGGCAGTGAGGTCATGATCGACCTTCAACTCTACTCGGTCAACAAGACCAATCAACGCAACATCGGCGCACAGCTTCCGCAACAGGTCGGCATCTACAGCGTAGCTTCAGCGGCGCAAAGTATCGTCAGCTCCAATCAAAGCCTCGTCAACCAGGCCATCGCCCAGGGGCTGATTCCAGCCGGGTCGAGCAACATCGTCATAGCTCTTGCACTCATCGCGTCAGGCCTCGTCCAGAGCACTTTGCTCTCCAACACCGTCGGCTTCTTTGGCGGAGGCCTCACCCAGACAGGCGTCACTACTAATCAGTTTGCAGCCTTCAGCCTCTCCCTCAGTGCAAGCGACACCCGCGCCCTCAATGATATTCAGATTCGAGTTGGCGACCGGCAGTCCGCCACTTTCAGGGTCGGAGAACGCTACCCCATTACTACCGCAACCTACTCCTCTGGAATCAGCAATTCCTCGGTGCCCTCGAACGCCACCATCAACGGAGTCCCCGTCTCCAGCCTCCTCAACTCCGCAGCCGGTACAGCAGCGACAATTCCCCAGATTCAATACGAGGATCTCGGCTTGACCCTGAAGGCAACACCAACCGTGCAGAAGTCCGGCGCAATCAAAATGCACATCGACCTGAAGATCGAGGCACTCAACGGCGGCACGATCAACAACATCCCAATCCTCAATAGCCAGCAATTCGCCTCGGACGTAACTCTCGACGACGGAGACACTGCGCTCATGGTCAGCAGCCTCAGCAGAAGCGAATCTGCGAGTATCAACGGATATCCCATATTGAGTGAGCTACCCGGCTTTCAAACCCTTACCGCGGACCGCCTGACAGACACCAGCTCCGGCGAACTCCTCCTTCTCCTCACGCCCCACATCACCCGTCGCCGATCCAACCTCACCGTAGGCCCTAGAATCGCAATCAATTTACCTGAGCCACCAGGTTAGGACTCCCCTCCACCGGCAACCAAACCGAAAACACAGTGCCATGTCTCTCGCCGCGTCGTGTCCTTGCCCGGATTCGCCCGCCGTGCTTCTCAACAATCCCCTTGCTCACCCAAAGCCCAAGCCCTGTTCCGGTAAGTTCCTTCGTCGTCTGGAACGCCTCAAAAAGATGCTCCTGCATCTCTGGCCTGATTCCCTCACCTATATCTGCAACCGTCAAACGCACCCCGTGAGCGCCGCTTAGACTACCCCGTTGCGGATGCAGCCTTATCGTCAGCCGTCCCCCTCTGCTCATCGCGTCGAGTGCGTTTCTCACCAGGTTATTGATCACTTGGCGAATCTCTCCTTCGAGCACCCTCACCCTCGGAGTTGCCAGCAGCTTCAAATCAATCTCAATGTTCCTGACCAGAGTCCGCCCGGTATACAAAGCCATCACCGTACGCAACAGCTCCGCCATATCCACCTCGATCGGCTTGCTATGCTGTCGGTTGAACCGCAAGGTTTGCAATGTAATTTCAGTGACGCGAGCCAACTCTCCTTGAGCCAGAGCCGCATAGTGCTGCGTGTCTTCCATCGATTCCGACTGTCGAATCAGATAGAGCAGGTTCGTAATCGACTCGAGCGGATTATTGATCTCATGGGCAATCGAAGAAGCCAATTGCCCTACCGCCGCCAGCTTCTCTGACTTCCTCAGCGCCTCGTCCTGCAGCCGGGCCTGCGTAACATCAGTATTCACAGCGACGCCGCCGAGTATATTTCCATTCAGAAAAATCGGCGCGGCAACACTCCGAATCCAGCGATCGGACGTCTTTACCGTCTCGGTGGACCACTGCCCAGCCAGCGCCGTATCCAGTGTCTTCAACTCCGGCGGAAAGGTTCCGCCGCTCATCATCTTCGCAACGTGGTTGGAGCGGAGCTTTGCATTAGAAGTCGAGATATAAACCCCATGCGGCATGCTTTCGATAACAGCATCCAGCTCAGCCGTCTTCTGTTCTGCCAGTTCATAGGCCCGTCGAATCTTCTCTTGTTGTTGTCGCACTTCAGTGATCTCTCGAAACGTCACCACGACTCCGATCACAGATCCCTCAACGATAACCGGCTGCGCGGAGAGCTCTGCAACGAAACTAGTCCCGTCCTTCCGAAACATTGTGTCCGTCAGCTGCCTGAGAACTTTACTCTTCCGCACCACATCGTAAATCGGGCACTCGGAGCCAGGAAAATGACGCCCGTCCGGATAGTGATGGTGCACCAGTTCATGCATGTTGTTGCCCAGAATCTCCTCGCTCGCAAAACCAAAGCAATTCACCGCCATACGATTCACGAACGTACAATTCCCTTCAAGGTCGAGACCCCATATGCCCTCTCCGGCAGAGTCAAGCAGCGCCTGCCAATGCTGCATCTGCCCTACATTCTGTAGTAATGGTTGCGTCATCTACCTCATTTCGATCTGGCACTTTCGCTAAGTCTGCGCCAATCAACAAATGAGATGCACATTTTTGCCTCCCATGTCGCTCAGAAACGCAATCGGATTTACGACGACACCTCACAGCGCGTTGACCATACGGAACATGGCCGTTATACTTGAATCTGTAGAGCGGGAGTAGCTCAGTGGTAGAGTGCTTCCTTGCCAAGGAAGATGTCGCCGGTTCGACCCCGGTCTCCCGCTCCAAATAGCATCCTGCCTGCGGTACACTTCTCCTACAATCCAGCAGGGCAGAATCACATAGCCCACCAGAGGCGCGGTACCCAAGTGGTAAGGGAGAGGTCTGCAAAACCTTTATGCGTCGGTTCGATCCCGACCCGCGCCTCCAAAATATCAATATCTTTTGACCTCGTGGATACGTAGATACATCGATCAAAGATGCGATCGATGTACACAAAGGGCGGCTCACGAAGGAAACCGAAGCTCGAGTACACGTTGCGTGGGCCTCTCGCGAAAGTATCCTCCTCGATCTGACTGAGCACTACGCTCCAGCGAAGTAACACTCGCAGCGCTGTTGCTACGGCTTCCAAAGAGGATTGCAACCAGCTTGAGGCGTACTAGCTGCTTGGGGAAACGGCACGGAGACTAAAGCTTGCGATGGCGGCAGGGCTGGAGTCCGGACGCACCTGGAGGGTGCCGAGAACCTCGATCGCCGCGGGAGTCTGGTCGCGAAGCCGAAAGACAAGGACTCCGGGCTGGACCTCTTTGGCAGATAGTAGATTGAAGCCGCCGGTCTGATTCCGAAGCTCGATCTGGGCAGCGGCTGCAGGGGCGAGAGCGACGTTTGGCAGAGCGTTGCCAAGCGCGGGGTAGCTTGCCTGGTTGAACGCGGCGAGCCAAGCGTAGAGAAGGCGTCCGGCGGGAGTATCTGGGATGAGGCCTACCTGGTCCCCAAAACGCGGTAGGCGAACGAGGATGGTGGGGTGAACGGGGCTGACATGGTCTCCCCGGCGTGCTGGCACAGGAGCGTCGGCGGGATCACCGAGAACAATGGTGTCGATCTGGTTTGGATCGTCTTTCTCGTCTGAAAACGCTTCTGATGAGGCGTTTGCGGATCGGGCAGCGCCGGAGATAAGAGGTAGACGTTTATTGTGACCCAAAGCATAGAGAACTAACCAGAGCGCGGCACCGGCGGCGACGGTAGCAAGCAGGATAACCGCAGGACTGAGCGGCTGGCGACCGGTGATATAGAAGCGCGGAGCGGTGAGGGTGGGAGCGCCGGGAAGGGATTGCTGCATTAGGTGAGTACTCCTTAGGTGTCCCCCCAGGGGGGATATGGTCAGAGGAGGTCCGGCGGCGTTGGTTCGCCACTGATAGTGTAGACGGCTCGCCAACAGTGGTGTGAGCTGATGGGGTGATATCGATTCGTCTTGCGTGATTAGTCCCATAAGCGCAAACAATGACATCGACACGAAAGTGTTATGTCCAGGTGACTGCACTCTGGATACCGTGAAGGTCATCAGCAATTCAATTCATCGCGAGTTCAGGAAGGCAATCGAAATGGTAGAAGCAAACGTGCATCGGACGCTGATAGGCAAGTCTCTTATCCTCAAAGGTGAGGTAACAGGGATGGAGGCTATGCATATCGAAGGTAAAGTTGAGGGTTCCATTGCGCTTCCCGGACAGACGATCACAGTGGGACGAGCCGGTCAGACCGAGGCTCTGCTCATAGCGAATGAAATAGTTGTGCTTGGACAAGTCCGCGGGAACTGTCAGGCAAGCGATCACCTCGACATTCGAAGTGAGGGATCGATGAGCGGGGATGCGATCGTCTCGAGAATATCTATCGCAGATGGAGCGTTCGTCAAAGGCAACATAGACGTTCGCCGCTCCTGAATTTGGCGATGAAACTTTAGACTTTTCCTGTCTAACGCCAACCCTAAGCCTCAGCGATGACAGCGATTGAGATCTTGAGGCCCGGAATGCGTGCCGGCAGCTTGGCGCCCTGACGTGCAGGCGGATTCTCGGGAAACCATCGCATCCATTCCTCGTTCATGCCGGCGAAATCATCCTCGTCCGCCAGAATAACCGTGGCACTTGCGATCTTTTCCATTGAAGTTCCAGCTTCTTCTAGAATAGCGGCAATATTGGTCAGGCATTGCCGTGTCTGTTCTTGAATGGTTGTCCCTTTGATTTCACCCGTCTCCGGCTCTACTGGTGCTGTGCCCGAAACAAACACGAGACCTGCTGCCCTAACAGCTTGGCTATAAGTCGGTGACGGCTTCGCGGCCTTGGAGGTAAAGATGGTTTGACGCGTCATGATGAACTCCTTTGGAGTTTCACTAAAGTTTGCGAATTGGGCCGTGTTTGCTACAGATTCGATTGCACATCGATACAAGTTACCTTGTCTAACCTGGTGGCGGGATAGTTACTTCGAAACTCTGACGGAGCGTTATGGAAGTGCACCTCATCGATGGGACCTACGAGCTCTTCCGGCATTTTTATGCCCTGCCGTCCGCTAGAGACAGCGAAGGTCGCGAGGTCGCTGCGGTGCGCGGCGTTCTCGGTTCACTTTTGGGCATGATGCAGGCCGGTAAGACGTACATTGGGGTGGCGACAGATCATGTGATTGAATCCTTCCGGAACCGAATGTGGCCCGGATATAAGACCGGGCAGGGCGTGGACCCTGAGCTGTTAGCCCAGTTCCCTTTGCTGGAAGAAACGCTCGAGGCACTCGGAGTGGTGGTGTGGGCGATGGAAGAGTATGAGGCAGACGACGCGCTGGCGTCGGCAGCTTTTCTCGCAGGAAAGGACCCTAGAGTCAAGCGTGTGGTCATTAGTACCCCCGATAAAGATCTGGCACAGTGCGTTCAAGGTACGCGAGTTGTGCAACTCGACCGTCGAAGACGTTTAGAGCGGGATGAAGAGGGAGTCGTTCAGAAGTTCGGAGTCAAACCACGCTCCATTCCGGACTACCTCGCCTTAGTTGGCGACACAGCAGACGGCTATCCTGGCCTACCAGGATGGGGTGCGAAGTCTGCTTCTGCTGTCCTATCCCGTTTTGGCAGATTGGAAGCAATTCCACCCGACGCAAAGGATTGGCAGGTAAACGTCTCCAATCGGAAGAGCCTGTCCGAAGTTTTCAACAGCAAGCGGGATCTTGCCTTTCTCTTCCGAGACCTTGCTATGCTTCGTCCTAATCTTCCCCTCTTCGCAACTGTCGACGATCTGCTTTGGACGGGGCCTACGCCTGACTTTCCTCCAATGGCAGATCGCCTGGACAAGGCTAAGTTCTCTGCGAAGCGCGTTCCGCGTTCCCGGGAAGACGGCAAGATTTAGTTCCGCGCCTAACCAGGCTTGAAACGGCATATCTTCCGCCCGAAAGCTTGGAATAGCCCGTGCTATCGCGTGGAAGTAGAAACCGCGCCTCCGACTTTACTAAAAAGCCACATCTCCTGAGTGTGCATTACTTACGGACACGCACGACCACTATTGTAAACAAACCCAGACTCTTCAGCCGCGATGGCAAATTGACAAATCGGCTTGTGACTCGTGGCCACGCGAACACAGTGCGAAATCTACTCCACATGCTGAGCACTTGCAGAAGAGCACTCTCCTGTCGAAGGAATGTTCAATCAACTTCACGCAGGTTTCTGTACAGAAACCAAAGCGGCCACCAGGAGATCGAGATCGGTGGGATTCACATCGCTGACTGCAAAAAGATTCAGGTCGGATGTGGTAGCGGTTCGAAGATAAAAGCCTGCACGTGTGTTCGGCAGAGGGCCATGGGTCGGGCTTGTGTATCGCTGCGTTACAAAGATAGAGACTTCGTGTTTATGAATGGTGTAAAGGAGCAGGGCCGCCGGTTGACCGTTGAAGTAGGTGAGATCAGCTCCCTTCAGAATTGTATCGGGGGGCAGGGTTTCGGGAAGGTTGAAGCTAAAGGGAAGACGCCCCTGAAACCAGGGTTTGACCGTGTGCCGATCCGTGGAGATGACCTCTGGGGTCGCTCCAGCGGAAAGAGTAGAGAGGTGCTGGTCGAGGAGTTCAGCAGCGAGGGTGTCCCTTTGATGCAGCTGGCGCCAGCCAAAGAATGAGATGGTAAGCAGGATAGCCGCGGCGAGTGCCGTCCAGGCCGCAGCGCGAAAAGAATCGATGGATACGACCTTCTTCCCCCTTGGCTCGGTCTGCGTTGGTTGCAAATGAAGATGGGCGGTAAGGCGAGCGAGGGCTTCGGGCGGCGGGGCAAAGCGTTGGCCAGCGCGGCCGGTAGCAGCTTTCAGTCGTGTCGCGGAGAGGACGCGGAGCGTGCAGCTATGACAGGTGGAGAGATGATGCTGAGCTCCCTGCTGTTCCTCTGGTAAAAGCTCGTCGTCAATAAAAGCATTGACCACATTCGGATTGAGATGTTCCGTTGATTGATCGTTTTGAGATATCTGATTCATAGCGATTCCCCAAATTGCGGCTGCAACAGTTGACGGAGAGTGCTGCGGGCGCGAGAGACGCGTGACATAACAGTGCCGATAGGGACATCGAGAATAAGGGCGATGTCTTTGTACTTGATCTCCTCAACGTCGCAGAGGAGCAATACTTCCCGGAATAGCGGCGGAAGTTGCTCTAGCGCGCTGTGAAGAGCAGCCTGATCGCCGAGGCGAATGAGATTGTCTTCTGGAGTGAAATCAATAGCAGTGGCGTTGAGAGTCTCCGGATGATCTTCGAGGAAAACGGTGCGGGACGCCGCGATGCCGGTGCGTGTGGTCAAAAAGGTGTTCCGGAGAATACGAAAGATCCACGCCTTGAAGTTGGTGCCAGACTGGAACGAATCAAACGCGCGGAGCGACTTGGAGAAGGTTTCCTGCACCAGATCCTCGGCATCGGCTTGATTGCGGGTCAGCCAGAAGGCGTGGTTGTAGAGCGAACCAAACAGTGGCAGCGCGAGTTGCTCGAAGTCTGCGCTACGGGTGGTGGCGGACGACACGGTGCAGTGTGCCTCGGTGGGTGTGAGATTGCCGAGTTGCAGGAATACGGCATAGAACAGCATCGATTAGGAAACATCGCTACCGTTAACCAAATCGCAGACAGATTATTCCACGAATTATTTGCCTATGCGCTGGAATAAAAGTGAACTAACTCAGTTTAGGGAGGTGCAGGCAATCAAAAATACGCAAAATGGAGTTTGACATGAACCGGTTTAAAGAGGACGAAGTAGTACAGGAGCACGAAAATACTGCAAAGTCGGAAAACGATGGCATCGACCGGCGCAATTTTCTGGGATGCATGGCATGGGCTGGAACAGGATTGCTGTGGTCGATGGTTGGCGGCGTGCCAACTTCAAAGCTGTTGGCGCAGGCGATCAAGAGCGGCGGAGGGAGTGGCAAAGTTGAAGACTTCTCCTTCGTACAGATAAGCGACTGTCATATCGGCTTCAACAAAGGTGCAAATCCGGATGTAACCCACACGCTCAAGAAGGCGATCGACAGATCAAATCTTGCGCCTGCCGGCGCGAAGGCTCCGGATTTTATGCTTCACACCGGAGACATCACGCAGAACTCGAAGGCGGCAGAGTTCGATACAGCTTCGCAGGTGATCAAAGGCTTCAGGGGCGAAGTGTTTTACGTCCCCGGGGAGCATGACTATATCGACGATGGCGTTCAGTACAAACAACGTTTCGGCAAGGGCACCGCTGGCAACGGCTGGTATAGCTACAACCACAAGGGCGTTCACTTTGTCGGTTTGAACAACTGCGTGCAGGTGGATGCAATGGGCAACCTGGGCAGCGACCAACTGGCGTGGCTTAAGTCAGATCTGGCGGGTCTGAGCCATTCCACACCGATCGTGGTGTTTGCGCACATTCCGCTCTGGATGGTGTACGAGAAGTGGGGCTGGGGGACGAAGGACGGCGAGCAGGCATTAGCTATGCTGAAACCGTTTGGTTCGGTGACGGTGTTGAATGGGCATATTCACCAGATCGTCCAGAAGGTCGAAGGCAACGTGGCGTTCCACACCGCGATGTCGACCGCGTTTCCACAGCCTGCTCCCGGAGCTGCGCCAAATCCGGGGCCGATGACAGTCCCCGCAGGCAAGCTGGAGAGTGTGCTTGGCGTGACAAAAGTTAAGGTTGTTCGCGGGCACAATCACCTGGCAGTTATCGACTCCACACTCGCGGAGACCGTTTAAAATGCGCGTGTGGTCTGTAGCAATATTGACTGTGGCTGCCGTTGTCGGGTTCGGATTTGTGCACCCGTTTGGCATTCCGCGTGTCGAGCCCGCAAATGGGCTCGGCACGCTGTTGCATAGTGCGAAGATGCCGTCGGATGCAAAGGCAGTCTTGATAACCAAGTGCGCTGACTGCCATTCAAGCGAGACGCGGTGGCCGATGTATGCGCGGATCGCTCCGGGATCATGGCTGATCGAGCGGGATATCGTTGAAGCGCGGAAAAAGATGAATCTGTCGCAATGGGAACAGTTATCCCCGGATCAGCAGGATGTGCTGATGTCGAAGATTGTTCAAGAGACGAAGAGTGGAGAGATGCCTCCCATGCAGTATCGGTTATTGCATTGGAATGCAGCCCTTTCCAAGTCCGATGTACTTACCCTTTCGATGCTAGGAAAGAATGTGGGAAAGAGCGAAGTAGCTTCGGAGGGAGCCGCCGATGCTACCCACGGAAAGGCCCTGTTTGAGAGACGTTGCACAGGGTGCCATGCGATGGACGCGGATCGTGAAGGACCGCGCCTCGCGGGTGTGTTCGGCAGGAAAGCCGGAAGCAGCCCTGGATTTACATACTCAGCTGTACTGAAGAACTCCGGTCTGACTTGGGACCAGGCGACGTTGGAGAGGTGGCTGAGCGATCCGGATTTGTTGATAGCGGATAACAAGATGAGCTTCAGTGTTCCCAAGGCCGAAGACCGGCGGGACTTGATCGCTTACCTAAAGCAATAGCAAGAGATCGGCTCTACACCGAAATCACCCGGTTCATACCACAGGTGGCGCGGCCGGATACCTCGTCCCCTGTGGTATGTACTGGGCTGCCAACGCACCAAAAATCCTCACCTGCTCCTCCGCCCACGCCGCATCCTTGCCGAGTTCCTTAGCCAGCAGGGACGCTACCGCAGGCGCTATCTCTACTGCAGCACGCGCGTTCAACAGCAGCGCTCGAGTGCGTCGCGCCAGAGCATCATCCAACGTGCGAGACATCTCATTTCGTGCCGCCCACACAACCTCTGCCGCAGTGTATGGCAGATCAGGGTGCAGGAGTCCGCCGAGTTCAGGCCTTTCTTTGGATAGCTCCAGGATCGCCGGTGCATCGGAGCCGTAGACGGACAAACTCCCAAACTCCTCGGGATGCTGATGGTATCCATGAATGTGCATGGTCGCCGTGACACATGGTCTTTCGTCCAGTCTTCCGAGAGTCATGGCGTGGTCCACTGTGTCTTCGGCCATATGTCGATAGGTCGTCCACTTTCCCCCGACAATCGTCAGCAGACCGGAGTGGTCGATATGAATCGTATAGTCGCGCGACAGCGATGAAGTCTTTCCGTCGCTGGCCCCTGCAGCCTTTACCAACGGTCGAATGCCAACATAGACGCTGAGAATATCTTCCCGAGTCGGCTTGTGGCTCAGATAGCGGCCCGCCGTCTCAAGCACAAAGTCGATCTCCTCCTCAAAGGGTAGCGGCTCATACGATATCGATTCGATGGGCGTATCCGTAGTACCGACCAGAGTGCGGTTGTGCCAGGGAACCGCAAACAGTACGCGACCATCGTCTGTTTGGGGTACAAGCAAAGCTGTGTCGCCCACCAGGAAGGAGCGGTCGAACATAAGGTGAATACCCTGACTGGGAGCCATCATCTGTTCGACCCCGGGCTCCGCCAGCCGGCGGATCTCATCGGTGAAGATTCCTGTCGCATTCACCACGGAACGCGCTTCAATCTCAAACTTCTCCCCGCTCTCACTATCGACCGCCCGCACACCCTGCACAAAGCCCGACTCGTCCTTCTTTAGCTCAACCACACCCGCATAGTTCAAAAGAGTCGCACCATGCTCCGCGGCAGTAGTCATCAGATTGATCAGGAGACGCGTGTCATCAAACTGCCCGTCGTGATACATCACCCCGCCGCGCAGTCCGTCCCTGCGAATCGTGGGCAGAAGCTGCAACGTCTCTTCCAGGGAAAGCACCTTGGACGAGCCAAAACTGTACTTGCCTGCAAGGAAGTCATAAATCTTCATCCCAATCCCATAGAACGGCGCCTCCCACCAGGAGTAGTTGGGAACTATGAACTTCAGATCTTTCACGATATGAGGTGCGTTCCGCAGAAGTATCCCCCGCTCCTTCAGCGCCTCCATCACCAGCGAAACGTTTCCCTGCTCAAGATAACGAACACCACCATGAACTAATTTGGTGGCGCGACTGGATGTACCTTTGCCAAAGTCTTCCCGCTCCAGCAGCAACACATCATACCCTCGCGATGCCGCATCAACGGCAACGCCAGCGCCTGTGGCTCCTCCGCCGATCACAACAATGTCCCAGGGCTCTTTGCGATTGCGTACACGGGCTAACATCTCATCGCGATTCATCTGCTCTCCTTGTTCCAGTGGCGAGAGCGCTCGACAGCCTCTCTCCAGTTGTCCTGCAGTTTTTGCATCTGCTTCTTATCCGTCTTTGGCTCGAAGAGCGTGTCCGCCTTGCGATGCAGCTTCAACTCATCGATGCTGCTCCAGAATCCACTGGACAGGCCCGCCAGATAGGCGGCACCAAGAGCAGTCGTCTCCAGCACCGCAGGACGACGAACCGGCACACCTAGCAGGTCCGCCTGAAACTGCATCAGGTCATCGTTGGCTGCGGCTCCCCCATCGACGCGAAGCTCTGTAAAGGGATTCTTGGTATCTGAATCCATCACGCGAAGAACGTCCGCGACCTGAAACGCAATGCTCTCGACAGCCGCCTTCGCAATGTGAGCGATCTGCGTTCCGCGTTGCAGGCCTATGATCAACCCCCTCGCCTCGGCATCCCAGTAAGGCGCTCCGAGACCTGTAAATGCAGGCACAAAGACCACACCATCCGAGTCAGGTACAGTGGCCGCAACCGCCTCCACCTCCGAGGACTTCCGAAAAAACTTCATGTTATCCCGAAGCCACTGCACCACAGCGCCGCCTATAAAGATGCTGCCTTCAAGTGCATAAGCAAGCTTCCGGTCTGTGCTGCAGGCAAGGGTTGTAATCAGGCGATGGCTCGAAAGCGTGAACTTCCCGCCAATATTCTGCAACAGAAAACAACCCGTACCGTAAGTATTCTTCGCATCGCCAGGAGAGACACAGAGCTGCCCAAACAAGGCCGATTGCTGATCCCCGGCAATACCTGCAATCTCAACTTCGCCCAGCCCAAGCGAGGTCGTCACCTCTCCCACCTTCTCGTTAGACCACACCACCTCAGGCAAAAGACTCTTGGGAACATTGAAAAGCTTCAGCAGGTCATCGTCCCACTTGTCTTCAACGATATTGTAGAGAAGAGTTCGTGAAGCGTTGGTCCTATCCGTGACGTGACGCTTACCACTGGTCAAATTCCACACCAGCCAGCTGTCAACCGTTCCGAAGGCTAACTTTCCCGCCTCTGCACGGGCACGCACTCCCTCAACATTCTCCAGTATCCACGCCACTTTGCCCGCAGAGAAGTAGGGGCTTAGAAGGAGCCCTGTCTTTTGCCGAACGATCTCCTCAGCCCCCTCATCAGCGAGCCTCTTCATCATGGCGCCGGTACGGCTGTCCTGCCAGACGATCGCGTTATAGACCGGCTTTCCCGTCTCGCGATCCCAAACGATCGTAGTCTCCCGCTGGTTGGTAATCCCCAGAGCGATGACATCTCTTGGACGCACTCGCGCTTTACCCATCACCTCAATTGCAGAGCTCAGCTGTGACGTCAGAATGTCGAAGGGATCATGTTCTACCCAGCCACTATTCGGATAGATCTGCGGAAACTCATGCGCCGCAGTTCCCGCAATCTGCCCATCGTGATCGAAGAGGATGGCGCGAGAGCTCGTCGTTCCCTGATCGAGTGAGAGTACGTACTTCATCTTATCTCCTTGGATGTTCGCAGTTCGAAGGACGATTCGTCCTTTGAGAGTTGCTTCACTACATCAAGCAGTGCTTTCTGTCTGGCTGGCAAAAAAGGCCGAATCAGAAATTGGTATGCTCCGCCACCCAAAACTCCGCCGATCAGCGGGGCAACGATGGGAATCCACCAATAACTCTGTGGCGAAGGAAGCGCAGAAGAACCCCAACCCATAAAGAAGCAGAAGAGCCGCGGTCCAAAATCGCGCGCAGGGTTAAGCGCCCACGCCTCCAGATAACCCATCGAGGCGCCAATCAACGCCACCAGGAATCCGATCATCAGCGCTCCCGCATTCGCGCCGGGAGCCATCTCGTTGTACTGCTCCGTAATCGCAAAGATCCCAAAGATCAGAAACGCAGTCAGAATAATCTCATCGCCAAAGGCATGCATGGGTGTGATCGCCAAACCCGGGTGAGTAAAGAAAACTCCCGCAGCCCCGCCCCCAGCTCGAGTGAGGTGGTTCGTCAGGTTGAAGTTGTCGATCACCGGCGAGAACAGCGTATAGACGATCCCCGCCCCCAAAAATGCTCCTGTCACCTGTGCAAGGCAATACGGAAGCACCTTATGCCAGGAAAACCCTCGATAGACTGCGAGCGTCAGCGTTACCACCGGGTTCCCATGACACCCGCTCACCGAAGCCGTCGTGTAGATCGAGATCGTCACCGCCAGCCCCCAGGCAATACACACTCCCCAATAGGCCTGCTGGTACGGGCTTGGATTGTAAAGCGTGTACATTGCCGCGACCGAATCTCCAAAGGCAATCACAATGAACATAGCCACAGCTTCTGATATCAGTTGCCCCACGAACGTCTTGCTCATTCAGCGTCTTCTCCTTGCTTGTCTGTTCGATCTACTTGGGAAGAACCACGGAAGTCGAAAACTCCGTCTCTCCGCTCGCTGGCCATTATCTACATTTTTCTCCGCAAGCGAAGGTTTGCCTCACAATACCGGCCAAATTCGGTATCGGCCCGTCCGCCAAGACGGGAAGGTCGACGAGACCGCCACAGGCTTCTACCTGCGACCACAGCGGTGAAATAGACACCAAAGCCATCTCTCGCCAACCGCCTGAACCCCTGTACCCACTCGTCCCTGCGCCATCCAATCCCGCATAATGGAATATCAGGGAGTTTTGCATGGGTTTATTCAGCAAGAAGATAAAGCAGGAACACAAGGTCATGCTGCAGCATGATCGCGCCGCCGGTACGCTCCAGTCCGAGACCCACCGCGCCACGCCCGAGTGCCCGCAACCCCAGCACTGGAGCATGGTCGACTCCATGACCGCCGAGCTCGAAGTCCTCGAATTCCTCGCGACGCTGGTGACAACCATCAAGCCCAGGCTCGTCGTTGAAACCGGATCGTTCCTAGGCGTCTCGACCGAATGGATTGCAAAGGGCCTCGAGCGCAACGGCTTCGGCAAAGTCATCAGCTGCGAGTTTGACCCCGTCGTCTACGCTCGCGCCAAAGAACGCCTCGATGCCTCCCCGCTCAAGCCCTGGATCGAACTCCGCAACCAGTCCAGCCTTGAGATGAAGATTGACGGCACCATCGATCTCTTCTTCTCCGACTCCGACATGCCGATCCGCGAGCAGGAGGTCAAACGCTTTCTTCCCCAGATCAACCCCAACGGACTCATCCTCATGCACGACGCCAGTTCGCACCACAAAGTCGTTCGCGACGCTGCGAAATCAATGGAGGCCGAAGGCCTGCTCTCCGTCGTCTTTCTACCCACGCCTCGCGGACTCGTCATCGCTCAACCCCGCGCCGGGCGCAGCTAGACGTAGGATTAAGCGGATGCCAACTCCACAAACACAGAAGCACTCTCATCCCTTCCGAGCGCCGTGGTATCTCTTCTGGGCCGGCCTCCTTCTCCGCGTTCTCTACATCACCCTCGCCCACACCTACCGCATCCGCCCCTCCGAGGATCACCTGCAGTTTGGGTGGGAGATGGGCCGCATCGCCCGGGCACTCTCCACCGGCTTTGGATACGCCGACCCATTCACAGGCCACTCCGGCCCCACCGCCTGGGTGCCGCCGCTCTACCCTCTGCTCCTTGCCGGTGTCTTCAAACTCTTCGGCGTCTACACCGCGAAATCCACCTGGGTCATCCTCACCATCAACAGCATCTTCTCCGCAGCAACAGCTCTCCTCATATTCGAGATCGCCGCAAGGTGCTTTCAACCCACCGGACGAGCCCGCAAGATCGCCCTCTGGTCAGCCTGGCTATGGGCGCTCTACCCCGCCGCCTTGCAATACGCCGTCCACTGGGTCTGGGACATGGCCCTCACCGCCTTCCTCTTCTCCGCCGTCATCGTGATCGCCCTGCGTGTTCGCAGCATCGGAGAAGAACCTCCAGCACCCAATCCTCAAACCACCCTCCGCTGGTGCCTCTTCGGACTCCTCTGGGGCATGATCGCCCTGCTCAACTCAACGATCCTTCTCTTCCTCCCCGTCTGCGGCATCTGGATGCTCCTCGGAGGAGCAAAGCCAAAACCCGCCCTCGGCCCCGCAATCAGCAAAGCCATCCTCTCGGCAATCATCTTTCTCGCCTGTCTCGCACCGTGGATGCTGCGCAACGAGAGAGTCTTTCACGCATTCATCCCCATTCGCGGCAACCTCGGCGCAGAGCTGCACGACTCCGTTCTCGACTCCTACAATGGCTTCACCGTCGGCACAAGAGTGCCCGTCTGTGACGTATGCCCGGAGTACCTCAGATACAAAACCATGGGAGAGTACGCCTACGTCCAGCACGAAGGCAAACTCGCACGCGAACATATCCGCACCCACAAAATGCGATTCTTCGAACTCGCTCTCAAGCGCTTCTACTTCTACTGGATCAGCGTTCCCAAGCCGGTCGAAAAAGGAGTCCTCAACGAAGCCTTCCGTGTCCTGAACTACAGCTTCGTCAGCCTCGCCGGACTTCTAGGTCTCTTTTTAGCGCTCAAGCAGCGCATCCCTGGAGCGATCCTCTTCGCATGGGCTTTCGCACTTCTACCGCTCACCTATTACTTCGTCACCGTCCAGGCTCGCTTTCGCCACCCGCTCGAACCCCTCATGACCATCCTCACCGTCTACCTCTTCCAGTCCGCCACTCGAGCGTCTCAGCGAGAGCCGACGTAACGCCCAATCTGCCACGCCTTGGCATACTTCCAGCTGATATAAGCCGAATGATAAAGATGGAGCAGCAACCCTTCGCGCCCATCCAGAAAACCCAGCCGAAACCCAAAGTTCCACACAAACGTCAGCAGCGGAACCCAAACAACGTTCCAGCAGAAAGCCACCCACGAGCGGCTGACCTTCCCCTTTGCCGCAACAATCTTGCCGCCAAGACTGCTGTAGCGGTTCATATGTTCCAGATAAATATTCAACTCAGGATAACCATGGTGGAGAAAATCGTTCTTCATCATCTCCACCCTCCCCGCAACCTGCACCGACTCATGCACCGGCCGCTCAGTGAAGCCGGCCGCACCAGCGCTCGCCACACGCCGAAATAAACGCAGCTTGAGATCCGGATAATAGCCTCCATGACGCATCCAGCGTCCGAGAAAGACATGCCGCAGTCGAAGCCGATAGCCATCCACAGGTGGGCGCACCTCGGCGTCCCCTTCAAGCATCTGCCCAATCTCCCTCTGCAACTCCGCCGTCAGCTCTTCATCCGCATCCAGCGAAAGTACCCACGTCCCCACACACTTTTCAATGGCAGAGTTCTTCTGCCTCGCAAATCCCTTCCACGGCTCCGTAAAAATCTTTGCCCCAAACGACTCCGCAATCTCCAGAGTGCGATCGGTCGAGCCTGAGTCCACCACAATCACCTCATTCGCAAACCCCACACTGGCCAGCGTCCGCGCGAGATTGGCTTCTTCATTCAAGGTGATGATGGCTACAGAGAGTGTCGCTTTCGGCATGTCCCCTCATTCTATTTCCCTTAGCGCCATATCCGGACACCTTCATCTTGCCGTAACAAGATCAGACTAGTGTCTTTCTTTGCAGCCGTATTAGAAACAAGCAAATTGAATCTGAATTAATGAACCCTTTCCTCGCAAAAAATCCATACAGCCCAGGCGCCGCACGATGCTAAGCAGACGCCGCCTACTCCAGCGCGGTCTCACCTCCGCCGCCGGCCTCACCCTTAGCAAAACCGTGCCTGCAATGCAACAGGCCATGGCCTCGCCCGCCCAGGTACGCAGTGGAGTCAAACTCACCAGCTACGTCGACCCCCTGCCCATCCCGCCGGTTATCCGCACCACCGGCAAACCAAACGAAGTCATCGACGTCGAAATGCGCCAGTTCCAACACAAGGTTCACCGCGACCTCCCGCCGACGACCTTGTGGGGATACAACAGCTCCTGGCCCGGCCCCACCATCGAAGCCCGGAGCGGCCAGCCCCTCAGCATCAACTGGATCAGTAAGCTTCCTACAACGCATCTACTCCCCATCGATCACTCCATACACGGCGCCGAATCGTCACTGCCCGCCGTCCGCAACGTCGCCCATCTCCACGGCGCCTGCACCATGCCCGACGACGACGGCTACCCCGAAGCCTGGTTCACAGCGCAAGGCGAACACGGGCCGCATGGCGCGAAGTTCAACCCCCGCCCCTCGACATATCCCAACTGCCAGCCCTCAACCGCTCTCTGGTATCACGACCATTGCCTCGGCATCACCAGGCTGAACGTCTACGCCGGATTAGCAGGCTTCTATCTCATTCGCGACGAAGCGGAGAAAGCACTCAACCTCCCTCAAGGCGACTACGAAATCCCCCTCATGCTGCAGGATCGCCTCTTCCACCACGACGGATCCCTCTACTACCCAAAAGTTATTAACGGCCCCAAGGAACACCCCATCTGGATTCAGGAGTTCTACGGCGACTACAACTGCGTCAACGGAAAGGTCGCCCCATTTCTCGAGGTCGAACCGCGCAGATACCGCTTCCGCATCGTCAACGCCGCGAACGCGCGCTTCTATCACCTGCGGCTCTTCAACTCAGACGCCACCGGAAAGATCCAGAACGACTCCTTCGACACCCCATCCTTCCAGCAGATCGGCACCGACGGTGGCCTTCTCCCTGCCCCGCTCCAACTTCACTACCTCCTCATAGCCCCAGGCGAGCGCTTCGATATCGTCATCGACTTCTCTGGCTGTGAAGGCAAATCCTTCTCGCTCGTCAACGACGCCCCTGCCCCCTACACCATGGGCGGTCAGTACCTCGCCGAAGACGTCCTGCTCTTCAAGGTGAACAAGCCCCTCTCCAGCCAGGACACCAGCGTCGTCTCAGAAACACTCGTCCCATTCGAGCCGCTTGTCCCCACCTATACGACCCGGGAACGCCTCCTCCTCGTCTCAGAAAAAGAGCGCCCCTCCGACGGCTACGTCATCACCGGCCTTCTCGGCAACGCACGCTGGCACGAACCCATCACCGAAGATCCAACGGCTGGTTCAACCGAGATCTGGTCTTTCATCAACATCACCGGCGACGTCCATCCCCTGCACATCCATCTCGTGCGCTTCCAGGTCTTGAATCGCCAGACCTTCGATGTGCCAACCTACCAGCAGACCGGCAAGCTCGTCTTCACCGGAAGGCCAATGGCGCCCGAGAGCAACGAGCGCCCCGCCTACAAAGATACGATCAAGTCCTACCCGGGCTATGTCACCCGCGTCATCATGCGCTTTGATCTTCCCCACGGAGCACAGGTCTCTCCAGGCGACGAACTCCTCTACGTCTGGCACTGCCACATCCTGGAGCACGAAGACAACGAGATGATGAGGCCCTACAAGCTAATCGTGTAACCCACTCGCACCCGCTGCGAGCAAAATCGAATGTGACAGGATTGCGAATCGATTGTTATATTCAAAAACATTTTTCTCGCGACGAAATCCTATCAATAACGTAACCGTAATTATTGATCATTTCACTTGGACGTGACACACCAACCATGCCGCTACCTCTACGGTTATCCCACTGAGGTTGTATTCCCCAACGAGTCAATTCGTTCCCTCAGTTTTCCGGAGGTATCATTTTGAAACGTACTGTCAACGCCCCTAACGGGACATTGAAGTGCGGCGCGATGATGTTGATTGCGCTGCAAGTGTTTGCGGGACTGCCACAATCCGCCTACGCCCAAACTGCCGTCCCCGAAACAAAGACTCCTATCAAGCACGTCATCATCATCATCGGGGAAAACCGCACCTTCGATCACGTCTACGCCACCTACAAGCCGAAGGCAGGCGAGACCGTCTCGAACCTCCTCTCTAAGGGCATCGTCAACGCCAACGGCAAGCCCGGCCCGAACTACTCCCTCTCCGCTCAGTTCTCGGCCGTCGACAGCACCACCGCTGATAACGGAAAGTACTCCAATAGCCCACAGGAAAAGAGCATCTACAGCACCCTGCCCGCGGCTCTCGCTGGCGGACCTGAAAAGCAGAGCGTAGCCAGCGCACCTTTCACTACTCTTAAGGTCGCCGAACTTGCTGACACCGGTCTCGCTCCCGCCTACAACAAGTTCCTGCTCACCGGTGCCACCGGCATCGCTGGCGGCAAGCCCGACACTCGCATTGCCAACGACACCAACCTGCGCGAAGGTGTCTTCCAGCTCAGCGGACCCAAGATGCCGTACGACGCCTACACCAACAGCCCCGTACACCGCTTCTTCCAGATGTGGCAGCAGACCGACTGCAACGCCGACTACGCCACCGAAGAGAACGCCAGCGGTTGCTTGAACGACCTCTTCCCCTGGGTTGAAGTCTCGGTCGGCACCGGCGGCAATGGAGCCAAGCAGCCAGCCAACTTCAACGAAACGACCACCGGCGAAGGCGCCACCTCCATGGGCTTCTACAACATGGCCCAGGGCGACGCCCCCTACTTCAAGACGCTCGCCGATGACTACACCATCAGCGACAACTTCCACCAGTCCGTCATGGGCGGCACCGGCGCCAACCACATCATGTTCGGCTTCGGCGATGCCATCTTCTACACCAACTCCAAAGGCGCCGCCACCAAGCCCCCCACCAACGAAATCGAAAACCCCAACCCCCAGGTCGCGACCAATGACTTCTACGATCAGGATGGTTACGGCGGCGGCAGCTACGTCGACTGCGGCGACATCAGCCAGCCAGGCGTTCCAGCCGTCACCAACTACCTCCAGTCCCTCAAGCGGCCTGTGAAGTCGAACTGCGTCAAGGGCGATTACTACCTAGTCAACAACTACAACCCCGGCTACAACGGCGACGGTACCCTCACCTCGCAGTACTCGCCTTTCACTATTCCACCAACCAGCCAGAAGAGCATCGGCGACAATCTCGTTGCTCACAACATTCCCTTCAAATACTTCGGCGAGAACTGGGATCTGTACGTAACCGACCCCACCGAGTCGAACTCGTTCGATGAGTACTGCAACATCTGCAATCCCTTCCAGTATCAGACACAGTTCATGGGAACCCAGGCTGCCCGCCAGACCTACATCGCGGACACGACTGAGCTCTATGAAGACATCGACACCGGCAACCTGCCCCCAGTCTCCATCGTCAAGCCCAGCGGCTTCAACGATGGTCACCCGGCCTCCTCCAAACTCGACCTCTTCGAAGGCTTCACCAAGAAGATCATCGACGGCGTCAAAGCCAACCCGACCCTCTGGGCCGACACTGCCATCTTCGTCACCTTCGACGAAGGCGGCGGATACTATGACTCCGGCTACATCCAGCCCGTCGACTTCTTCGGCGACGGTACCCGCATCCCCCTCATCGTTGTCTCGAAGTACTCCACCGGCGGAAAAGTCTCGCACGAGTACGGCGATCACGTCTCCCTCATGAAGTTCATCGAGAAGAACTGGGGCCTGCCCACCATCTCCGACCGCAGCCGCGACAACCTGCCGAACCCGATCCAGAAAGCAACCAGCCCCTACGTCCCGACGAACAGCCCAGCAATTGGCGATCTAACGGATGACTTCCAATTCTCCACCAAATAACCGCAGCACGTCTCAAGATCCAACCATTCGACGGTCAGCCCACGCTGGCCGTCGAAGTAATTTATTAACCACATTGGCCATCAATCAAATGAAGAATCTCCGCCTGCAAAAACTAATCGCAAAACTCCTTCCCTCAACCCTCCTCCTCGCGGGAATCGCTGCCGCCACCCATCTCCTCCACGCTGCAAGCCCAACCGTCTTGCCGAAGTTTCATGTCCAGGACCAATGGAACCTCGGCGGTAAAGGCGGATGGGGCTTCCTCGTTCTCGACGCCCCCGCGCACCGCCTCTACATTCCCCGAACCAATCGCGTCATGGTCGTCGACACCGACACCGGCAAGCTCATCGGCGAAGTAGAGGACATGAAAAACATCCGCGACATCGCCCTCGACAGCTCCGGCAAATTCGGCTACGTCACCGACCCCACCGACGGCACCGCCGGATTCGTCCGAGTCTTCGACCGCGCCACCCTCAAAGTTGTCGCCTCCATCCCCACCGGCGCCATTCCCGCCGCCATCGTCTTCGACCCCGCTTCAAACTCGGTCGTCGCCTTCAACTCACACAGCCATAGCGTCACCATCATCGACGCCGCCACCAACCAGGTCACCGCAACCATCCCCCTCACCAGCCGCCCCGCTTCAGCCATCACCGACGGCAAAGGGGCCATCTTCGTCGCGCTCCCAGCCCTCGGTCAGATCACCCGCATCGACCCTGCCGCAAAAAAGATCACCGCATCCTGGCAGCTCACGCCCTGCACCGGCCCAGCCGGCTTAGCCAGCGACGCAGCCCACCATCAGCTCTTCACCACCTGCGAAGATCACAAGCTCGTCTCCGTCGACACAGACACCGGCCGCCTCACCCCCATCGGCGACGCTCCACCCAACACCGGCGACATCGACTTCGATGCCCGTCACAATCTGCTCTTCGTCGCCGACGCCACCGGAACGCTCTCCATCTTCCGCCGCGACGGACTCGCAAAATACTCCCGCATCCAGCAGGTAAGCACTCAACCCGGCGCAAGAACCATGATTGTCAGCCAGAAGGACGACAGGGCATATCTCGTAACCTCCAAGTTCGGCCAGAACACCAGCGCGACCTCCGAAGAGCTGAAGTTCCGCCCCACTCCAGTCCCCGGCACCTTCTCTGTCATCGTCGTCGGCCGCTAAAACTGATGTCCTCCCGATGGTCGGAAACGATCATCACCGCGACCATCGGGAGCGCCACGCGAAGCGTTATACAAGTCACGAAGTGACCGCCTGCCGCGTAGGCAGCCCGTCCGGCAGGACCGATCATTAAACCTCAACCCACGGCGGTTGCCCCAGCGACACATGCCGATACGTCGGCGTATACCCAAGCTCTCGTGCATAGTTCAGTATTCGCTCAAAGTCCAGGCTGATCGTCGCCCCCGCCTTCTGCGTCACTTCATCCTCGATCGGCAGATCAAAATCATCCGCACCATAGTTCAACCCACCCAACGCCTGCTCATTCTGAGTCAACACCGAAGTACGAATCCGCGGAATATTGTCCAGATAAATCCGGCACAACGCGAGGTGCCGCAGATACTCCGCCGTCGTAATCTCAATCCCGCCAATCTGCGTGAAGTAGGGTTTGAACGTCCAGCACAGAAAGCTCGCCAGCCCCCCAGTCTCATCCTGAAACTGCCGCGTGCGCTCAAGATGTTCCAACCGCTCCTCCAGGCTCTCATCAAATCCGATCACCATCGTCGCCGTCGTCTTCAGCCCTGCTTCAACAATCGCCCGCTGCGCCTCAAAGTACTGCGCCACCGTGTACTTGAACTTCGAGTGCCGCGCGCGAAACTCCTCCGTCAAAATCTCCGACCCGCCGCCAGTGATCCACCGCACGCCCGCATCCTTCAGCCGCGCCGCCGCCTCCGAGTAGCTCAGCTTGGCATGATCCGCCAGATACATAAACTCCGCAATCGTCAGCGCATAAAACTCCAGTCCATCGCCATACCGAGCGCGAATCGCAGCAAACAACTCGCAGTAATAACTCAGCGGCAGATGCGGATTGAACCCGCCATTGAATGCCGCCAGATCCCCACCCAGCGCCAACAACTCATCCAGCTTCGCAAACACATCTTCCTGGCTTAACACATACCCGCCATCCTGGCTGGGCAGCTTGTAGAACGCACAGTAGTCGCACTGCGCCACACACACATTCGTATAGTTGATGATCCGCATCACCATATACGTGCACGTCGCCGGAGCATGAAACCGCCCGCGCACCATCGCAGCAAGCGACCGCAACTCCTCATCGGACGCGTTGCTCCAAAGCCACCGCGCCTCATCCCGCCCAATCCGGGAGCCCTCGGTGACCTTACCCGCAATCTCGGAAAACGTCGTCGTAGTCGAAGTGGCAATCTGGCTCATTCTTCTAGTGTAGTGCGCCGGCGCCCGCCAGACCACTCGCGCCGAGCGCATCTCACAGCGCCACCCACCTCAATTCAAAGCTTGCGGCTCGCCATAACCAGATTCTGCCACCCTGTCTTGCTCATCTTCAGCCTTTGCCCGCGTGTCAGGATCACCGATGCCTCGCTACGCCCCTCCCGCGACAACTCGCGCACATAGTCCATGTTCACAATCGTAGATCGGTGAATTCGAACGAAGCGATTCGGGTCCAGCGTGTTCGCCAGTTGCTTCACCGTCTCCCGCAGCATAAAACTCTTCGCCCCCACATGCAGACACGAATAGTAATCCTGCGCCTCAATCCACTCGATCTCCTGAACATTCACCACCGTATCCTTCGTTCCATTCGGAACCAGCAGCCGCTTCGGATACTCCTTCGCTCCAACGTCCCCCGTCTCCAGTTCAGCCAGAACCTGCTTCAACCGCTCCTGGTTCAGCAACGCCGTATTCGAAGCAATACGCTTCTTCACCTGAGCCAGCGCAGCCTTCAGTCGCTCCGGTTCCACAGGCTTCGTCAGGTAGTCGAGCGCATGCACCTCAAACGCGCGCAGCGCATGCTGATTATGTGCGGTTACAAATACCGTCACCGGCATCTGCGCCGCACCCACCTGCTCGATCACCTCAAACCCTCCCCTGCCTGGCATCTGAATGTCCAGAAACAGAACATCGACCCGCGACGCCTTCAGCGAGGCCAACACCTCGCCGCCGTTCCTGCACTCGCCGACAACCTCCACCTCATCATCGCCGGCGAGCAGAAAACGCAACCGCTCTCGCGCCAGTGGTTCGTCATCGGCAATCAGCGTCTTCAGCTTCATAGGGTTTGCGGCTCATAAGGTATGGTGATCGCAACCTCGAAGCCGCCATCCTCCAGCGGCTCTGCCCTCATCGCAAACTCGTTCTGGTAAAAGTGCAGCAACCGCTCCCGAGTATTCTTCAGCCCGATCCCGTGTCCCTTCTGCGCCTGCGCACCGGCTTCGGCTCCCGTATCGCGTACCCTCAGGAGCAGGCTACCGCCGTCGCGTCGAGCGGAAGCCTCCACCACGCCCTCACTCACACAATGCGCAATCCCATGTCGAATCGCGTTCTCAACAATTGGCTGGAGCAAAAAACACGGCACCAGGCTGTCCAGCGCTCCCGGATCGACCTTGATCTCTACCTTCAGCCGATCCGCAAATCGAATCTGCTCGATCGCCAGATAGCTATCAATCATCTCCAGCTCCTGCGAGAGCGGAACCTTCTCCGGCGTCGTCCGCTTCAGCGTGCTCTTCAGGATCATGTTCAGATGCGACAGCATCTCTACCGCCTCCCTCTGCCTGCCCAGCTCGACCAGCGTCGTGATTGCGTTCAATGTGTTGAAGAGAAAGTGAGGTTCAAGCTGCATCTGCAGAGCACGCAGGTGAGCCGAAGAGAGTTGCTTCTGAAGCTCGAGCGACCGCATCGCATCGTCCTGCGCCCGCAGCTTGTATTGAACGATTCCGGTAACCCCGATAATGAACCCATAGAGCAGAAGTTCGATGCCAAACCGGTTGACGTTGAACAGCACCCCCCACATCATGTGTTCTTCCCCCGGCCCCCAGCCGAGCGGAAAACCTATACCCCACAGCATCAGCAGATGAACCAGCGCAAGCACCGATCCAGCAACTACGTGCAGCACAATTGTCTTCACGGAAAGGCTGGAGACAGTCGGTAAGCGCGGCGCCATCTTCCACAGGACGCACGCAATCGTTCCCCACCAACCCCAAAGAACTGCGCCATAAACCAGCGACGCTGGATGCATCACCGACCCACACTCGGCTGCAGTAGCGAGCGCCAGTACTGCCGCCAGCGACAGGATCAACAGGTAGCCGTTGAGTCCTCTACCTCCCTGCGCAGCAACCTCTTCCGGCGCGTTATCCTGCGAGATCGCCGGGGGCTGCCGAAACTCCGGAGAAGTGGTCAAAGTGTTCATGCGCGCATCCTTTTCTTTATTCAACTAAAGGTTCTCTACATCGAAATTAAGCCGTTCCGCGATCCCTAAGCGAGAACGTGCAAGAATTAGGATCCATCGTCTCCCCCGCGGCTCCAACATCTTTGCAGCCAAAGCCCCCATTTCTGCAGGCAGCCATGTTATATCTAGCTCCTTCTCTCCGGTACGAGGCTAATGCCGGTAGTGGGTCAGCTTCGAGTCCAGACCAAGCGAAGTTAACCGAAAACCCGTTTCCGGAAATGACGCTTCGATATTACCGAAAAGCCGACTTGCCGGGAGTGGTACGCTTTGGGACGAAGCTACCCAGTGAATTCCAAAGGGGACTGCTGTAACGAAAGCGAGACTTTGATGCCAGACTTAGAACTCGAACAAGAGCCAGTGGTCAAGGCGCATCTGATCAAACAGTACGGGGAGTTGTGGAATCCAGAGTACGTCGATTGGGCTAGATCATGGAAACTGTTGGGTAAACGTAATAAAGGGCCGAAGTCACCGGACATAAACGTCTTTGAAGAGCGCGGCATATACGTCCTTTATAACGACTACACGCCCGTATACGTGGGGAAAGCTCTTCAGCAGTCGATTGGATATCGCCTTCAGCTTCACCGTGAATCGAATCGCAAAGGAACACGCTGGGATGCCTTCTCGTGGTTCGGCTTCTGCGGACTTCGTCCGAATGGAGATGTAAAGAAATTGAATCTCCGCGTTGGTCTAAAAACGACGGCAGCGATTGAGATGCTTGAAGCTCTGCTTATAACAGTGATCGATCCACGGTTGAATTCAAAAAAAGAGACGTTGAAAGGTGCGACTCGACTTTTCCAATCCAAGACCGACAGTAAGCCGGATTTCCATGATCGCTTCAACCTGATGGAAGAATTGCTCAGGGAAATACATAAAAGTAAGCAATAGTCCTCTGTGGGCGGTCGCCAAACCTTTTAGCTCAGTTCCCACGAAGTCGCATTGTTTGAAACTTCTCGGATTAGTAACGACAAACGCGCTTATCTTGGTAGTGTCCAGTTGCAAGCCTGCAATGGCACTATGACAGCTCATGGTAAGCTCCGAAATCATGGCGGACAAAGAGCTGGAGATTCCCTATCATGTGATGGCAATTAGCGCGCTAGCGGGGGATTATAGCGCCGCGGCCTTCCAAGTCGAAATCGGCCAATGCCGTGAGGTCATCGCCAAACTCGCCGCCGAAGACAACTGTTCTGACCAGCAGCGCGCACGATACCGCATACTGCGCTATCTCGACTTGCAGTTGGCGCGGTCTGTTAGCTGGGTCGACAAGGAAGCTGACCTGATGGCCTGGGTTATGCGGAATCTCATTGAGCTGAAGTTCTGGGCCAAGTTCGTTTCCGAAAGCGAAGAGAAGGCGACCCAGTTCGTCAACGAATCCAATATCGACTTGAGGGAAGTTTCCGAGCGCCTAAAAAGGTTGATGCCGGACGATGTCGAAACCATGCCGCCACTGCCACCGAATTCAGATGGACAGCGCGTCAACGTGAGGCCGTCAGGTGATCAGGAAGAGTTGACCTGGAAGATGGCATCGAAGCTGATCCACCCGAGTTCTCACGTGATTAACGAGTTCGAGAATACTATGAACGATCCGCACAACAACCAGTTCTTTGCTCTTCAGATCCTCATGTACGGCTGGGGAATTATTACGATCTTCCACGACATTGTTTGGACAGCTTGACGTTTCCCGTCGCCCGCTGCCTGTCACTACCAGCGATTGGCGGATCGGTAACGACAAACGCACTTCTGTTGGCCAATTCGATAAACTTCCTCAAAGTCGGGTTTCGGCAAGTTGAGTCGTTCACATCAAACTGACCCACTATCCCAACATCTGAAGCTTCCCCGCATCAATCTCAAAGTCTGCAAAGCCGGCCAGCGAAGCCACTCCGCAGCGACATAATCCACCGCGCATCCTGTCATCCTCCCTGCAGCTTAAGCGTATCCGGCTGCATATCGGTTTTCAGGCGCCGTCCTGAGGCTCATCCTGACACTGAGGTACTACCGTTATGCAGGCGAACAAAACCCTCGTGCTTCTGTGCACCTTAATCTGCATTCCCCTCGCCTCCTGTTCCCGCGTCGTAGCCCATGCCAACACCTCTCCTCCCGAGGGCGTCCCCGTTCACGTTGCCCGCGCCGTATCGCAGGATGTGCCACTCGAGCTCGCGGCAGTTGGAAACGTCGAAGCCGTCGAGAGTGTCGACGTCAAGCCGCGCGTAGCCGGACAAATCAAAGAAGTCGCCTTCACCGAAGGACAAGACGTAACCAAAGGCCAGCTGCTCTTCACCATCGACCGCGACACGCTAAGCCGCCAGCAGGCACAACAACAGGCCGAACTCGATCGTGATGTCGCAATGGAACAACAGGCTACCGCCATCGCCGCCCGAGATGCGGCGTCGCAAAGGCAGAGCCAGTCCGAGGCCGACACTGCCGTCAAGTTAGGCGAACTCGGCGTTCTCTCCGGCCAAAGTGTAAGGCAAGCCGTCACAACAAGCGACACCACACGCGCCAGCCTCCAGGCCGACAAGGCCGCCATCGCCGCCGCCACCGGAGCCATCAACGCCGACCGCGCTCGCCTCGCCCAGACACAGCTACAGCTCAACTTCGCCCAGGTCGTCGCTCCCATCGCTGGACGCGCCGGCGCCGCCATGGTCAAAGCCGGCAACCTAATTCGCGAAAACGACACAACCCTCGTCACCCTCCTTCAGCTCGCACCCATCCGCGTCACCTTCGGCGTTCCAGAGCAAGCCCTCGCCCAGGTACAGCACCTCAGCTCCCTTGGCCCCCTCGAAGTCGAAGCCGGCCCAAGCGACGGCCCCCTGGGCAAAGGCCGCCTCGAGTTCATCGACAACACTGTCGATCCCGCTACTGGCACGATCCGGCTCAAGGCCTCATTCCTAAACACCGACAGAGCACTCTGGCCAGGCGAGTTCGTCAACGTCCGCCTCCGTCTACGGATCGACGCCAACCAGCTAGTCGTTCCGCAGTCCGCCATCCAGCAAGGCCTCGAGGGAACATACGCTTGGCGCATTCAAGCAAGCATCGCCACCATGGTCCCCGTCACCGTGCTGCGCACCTACCGCCCCCCAACATCCGAGCAGGCAGCGAACGAAGTAGCAGTTCTAGGCAGCGGTCTCCGCCAAGGAGATGTGATCGTCACCGAAGGCCAACTCCGCCTAACCCCAGGCGCACGCGTCTCTCCCATCGACGCCCCCTCATCGCAAGATTCCCTCACCAACAACACCCTGCGCAACGCAGCACCCTGAGCCACATCCGCCGACGAGGTTCCACTCATGCGTTTCACCGAGTTCTTCATCCGTCGCGCCATCACCACCACTCTCCTCATCTCCGCCATCGCAGGCTTCGGCTTTCTCAGCTATCTCTCCCTCCCCGTCAGCAATCTGCCCGAGGTCGAGTACCCCACCATCCACGTCTCCGCCTCACTCCCCGGCGCCAACCCCGACTCCATGGCCTCCACCGTCGCCACGCCGCTCGAGGGCGAGTTCTCCCGCATCCCCGGCATCGCGAACATGACCTCCTCCAGCTCCGTCGGCAGCACCGACATCACCCTCCAATTCGCCCTCAACCGCAGCGTCGACGCTGCCGCGCAAGACGTCCAGGCCGCCATCTCCCGCGCCACCGGCAGCCTCCCTCCCGGCATGCCCGACCCACCCTCCTACTCCAAGGTCAACCCCGCCGACGACCCCATCATCTGGCTCGAGATGCACTCCCAGACCATGTCCTTCGAGCAGTTCTCCCGCTACGCCACCCAAATCGTCTCCAAGCAGATCTCCATGGTCAACGGCGTCTCGCAGGTCGAGGTCTACGGTCCCGAGCGCCCAGCCATCCGCGTCCAGGCCGACCCCGCGCGCCTCGCCGCCTACGGCCTCGATCTCGAACAACTCCGCACCGCCCTCACCACCAACAGCGCCAGCCTTCCCACCGGCACCCTCTACGGCGAGGCCCGTGACTACTCCCTCCAGGCCAACAGCCAGCTCACCACCGCCAACCAGTTCTCCGACCTCGTCATCGCCTATCGCAACGGAGTCCCCCTCCGCCTCAGCCAGGTCGCCCAGGTCTTCAACAGCTCCAGCAACGACAAGCACACCTTCTGGATCAACGGTCGCCGCGGCGTCATCCTCGCTGTGCGCAAGCAGCCCGGCGCAAACACCGTCGAGGTCGCCGATCAAGTCAAAGCCGCAGTCCAAAACCTCCGCAGCGTCTTACCTCCCGGTGTAACCTTCGGCCGAGTCTCCGACGACTCCGACATCGTCCGCGACTCCATCTCCGAGGTCAACCACACCCTCATCCTCACCATCGCCCTCGTCGTCTTCGTCATCTTCGCCTTCCTCGGCACCGTCTCTTCCACCCTCATCGCCAGCGCCACCATCCCCGTCTCCATCCTTGGCTCCTTCATCGCCATGCGCCTCCTCAACTACACCGTCGACATGTTCTCCATGATGGCCATCACGCTCTCCGTCGGCTTCATCGTCGACGACGCCATCGTCATGATCGAGAACATCGTCCGTCATCGCGAGATGGCAAAGCCCCCCGTCACCGCCGCGCTCGACGGAGCCGCCGAAGTCGCCTTCACCATCCTCTCCATGACCCTCTCCCTCGTCGCCGTCTTCCTCCCCATCCTCTTCCTCAACGGCGTCCTCGGCCGTCTCCTCCGCGAGTTCGCCGTCACAATCTCCGTCTCTATCCTGCTCTCCGGCGTCTCCGCGCTCACCCTTACTCCCATGCTCTGCAGCCGCTTTCTCTCGGAGCGCACCCACGCAGACAACTGGTTCCATCGCCGCAACGAGCGCCTCTACACCGCACTCGAAAACTTCTACCGTCGCTCCCTCGATCGAGTCCTCCGTCATCCCCGCGCAACCATCTTCGCCAGCATCGCAATGACAGCAATCACAGCCATCCTCTTCGCCATCGTCCCCAAGAGCTTCATGCCCGCAGTCGACACCGGCGGCATCTCCGGAAGCATGGAAGCCCCGCAGGACAGCTCCTTCGCCCAAACGATCGCCAACGCCGAGCAAGTCAACAAAGCGCTTGCAGCAATTCCCTGGATGGACAGCAACCTCTCCGGCGTCTACGCCCAGAACGAAGGCTGGCTCTGGGTCAACCTCCGTAAGGACCGCCACCGCCCCAACGTCAAGACCATCATCGCCGACCTCCAGAAGAAGCTCGACCGCATCCCCAGCCTCAAGGTATATCTCCGCCAGCCGGAGTTCGTCGACCTCGGCCAGTCTGAATCCCGATCCCAATACTCCGCCGCCCTCCAAAGCCCGGACGCCGACGAGCTCTACCGCTGGGCGCCACGCCTCAAAGACAAACTCGACTCCCTCCCCGAACTCGCCAACGTATCCACCGACCTCCAGATGAGCGCACCCCGTGTCAACGTCGACATCCGCCGCGACCTCGCTATGTCACTCAACGTCGACCCCGAAAAGATTGCGAACACGCTCTACGACGCCTACGGAAATCGCCGCGCCAACACCATCACCGTAGCCTCCCAGCAGTACGACGTAATCCTCGAAGTCGCCCGCCAATACCAGCGCGATCCCGAGTCAATGGGCAGCATCTATCTCGCATCCACCAACGGTCACCTCGTTCCCCTCTCCGCCGTCACCACGCTCAGCCAGACCGTCGCGCCTCTCGCCGTCAATCACCTCGGCCAATTTCCCGCCGTCACCTTTCACTTCGATCTCAAGCCCGGCATCTCACTCGACGCAGCCACCCGCGCCGTGCAGCTTGCCGCCACACAGATCGGCCTACCTGCCAGCATGAACTTCACCTTCCAGGGCACTGCCGCGCAGTTTCAGAGCTCCCTCAAAGGCCTCGGCGTCCTGCTCATCATCGCTGTCATGGTCATCTATCTTGTCCTCGGCGTCCTCTACGAGAGCTTCATCCACCCCATCACCATCCTCTCCGGCCTGCCTGCCGCGGCCATCGGCGCGCTCCTCACGCTGCTCGTCTTCGGCCAGGATCTCAACCTCTACTCCTTCCTCGGCATCATCCTGCTCGTCGGCATCGTCAAGAAAAACGCCATCATGATCGTCGACTTCGCCCTCGACGCCGAGCGCAATCGCGCACTCCCGCCCGAGCAGGCTATCTATCAAGGCTGTCTTCAGCGCTTCCGCCCCATCATGATGACTACGATGGCTGCCCTGCTGGGCGCGGCTCCTATTGCATTTGGTCAGGGCATCGGCGGAGAAGCGCGTCGCCCTCTTGGTATCGCAGTCGTTGGCGGACTCCTGCTCTCACAATCCCTCACCCTCTACGTCACACCGGTCATCTATCTCTATCTGCATCGGCTGCAACGAAGCAGCGTCCTGCCGGACGGGCCTCCTGCGCGGAGCGCGGTCACTTCGTGACAGGTATACCGGTCGTGTCACCATCATCAATAAAGGTCCTCCCGCTGGTCGGCACAATCTAACCTGCGACCAACGGGAGCACCACCCGAAGGGGTACACAAGTCACGAAGTGACCGCGCCACGCGTAGTGGGCCCGTCCGGCAGGACCTTCTCCCTCTGCGCCCCCCGCCAGAGCGCAGGAGGAGTTCCCTCCCACATCCGAAAAGCCCGGACAAAGGAGTTCGAATCCTCATACCCCAGAAGATAAGCCGTCTCATTCAGCTCCAGCAGAGAGTTATTAAGATAGTGCCGCGCCAACTGATGCCGAGCCTCCTCAAGCACCTGCTGAAAGCTGTACCCCGCATCCTGCAACCTTCGCTGCAACGTTCGCGAACTGATATGAAACTCACGCGCAATCTCCTGCATCTTCGGTCGTCGCCCGGCAAGCTTTCTCTGGATCGCAGCGCGAACCCTCTCAGGAAAAGTCTCTTCGCCCTTACGCTGCTTCAACTCTTCATCAAACTGAGGCGCAAGCATGGCCAAGAGTTCGGCATTGCGAGTCACAAACGGCAGAGCAGCATCCGACGCACGAAAGATCATGGCATTACGGACAGCCCCAAACACAACCGGGCAGCCGAAGTGCCGCTCAAAGATCTTGCCATGCGCAGCTTGGCGTGCAAGCTCAACACGCAGCGGAGAGATGCGAGTCCCAGTCCCATGCCGCGCAATGCACAGCACCCAGGCAAAACACACATCAGTAAGAATCGCAGGCTCGGCGCCATCGGCAAGCAGCCAGCGAAACTGTATGCTCCACTCGCTCTCATCGGTCTCGTGGATGATCTCTTCAGGACACGAGAGTTGTTTATAGCGAGCCATCTGCCGCATGGCCTCGCCAAAGCTGGCAGTAGAAAGAGCTGCGACCGCAATCGGATCGAAGTGTTCCGCCTTAGTCTCGGTGCCAAGTTCAAGACCAATGGCGGGGTTCGGGCTGGCCACGCCCACTCCCCGCCACAAAGCAAACAGCTCTTCAGTCGTCACCACAACGCGTGGTTGATCGAGTAGCCCCGGCTCCAATCCCGCACTCTGAAGCACAGCAGACACACGGGTCCCCGCCTCTTCCAAACGTATTGCCAGACGGCCGGGAACCCGAAAGTGTTTGCTCATCGTTATTCAGTCTTCATGCTTATGCAGTCTTCAGGGAAGCCATGTCGATCGAGAAGCGATACTTCACGTCCGACTTCAGCAGTCTTTCATAAGCCTCGTTGACCTTCTGAATCGGAATCACTTCAACATCGGCTGTGATGTTGTGTTTGCCGCAGAAGTCCAGCATCTCCTGGGTCTCAGCGATCCCGCCAATCGGCGAACCCGAAAGACTGCGCCGTCCAAAGAGCAGACCGAAGGCAGCAACAGAAAGCGGCTTCTCCGGAGCACCAACCAGGCACAGATTACCGTCGCGTCGAAGTAGCCCAAGCAAGGCATTGATGTCATGGTCAGCCGAAACCGCGTCGAGGATAAAGTCGAAGCTGCCTGCATGCTTGGCCATCTCATCCGCATTCTTTGAGATCACAACCTCATCAGCGCCAAGGCGAATCGCATCGTCCTTCTTTCCCGGCGAAGTCGTGAACAAAACCACATGCGCTCCAAGCGCGTGTGCAAACTTCACCCCCATGTGCCCCAGCCCACCAAGACCCACGATCCCCACCTTCTTACCCTTGGTCACACCCCAGTGATGTAGAGGCGAAAAAGTTGTGATGCCCGCGCAGAGCAGAGGCGCAACTCCGGCCAGGTTCAGGTTCGTGGGAACCTTCAGCACGAAGCGCTGATCCACGACCACGCTGTCCGAGTAGCCACCGTAGGTCACGCCACCGGTGTGTTTGTCGGGAAAGTTATAGGTAAGGGTCAGATTCGGACAAAACTGCTCGAGGCCATCGCGGCACTCCGGGCAGGTCCCGTCGGAGTCGACCATGCAGCCCACCGCAGCAAGATCGCCCACCTTGAACTTCGTGACCGCAGAACCGGTCTTGGTGACGCGGCCGACGATCTCATGGCCTGGCACGCAGGGGTAGGCAGTCGGCATCACGCCGCTCCACTCATTGCGAACCTGGTGAAGGTCAGAGTGACAGATTCCGCAGAAGAGAATCTCAATCTGCACATCGGTTTCGGTTGGATCGCGCCGCGCGATCGTAGTGGAGGCGAGCGGCGATGTCGCACTTGCAGCGGAGAATGCTTTTGCGTTGTACATAACTTCAAAGCTAGACCCGTCCAGAAGTCGACGATAAGCAGAACACGCCATTCCATATGCAGAATACGCCAATGCACCATCGCCTGTTCTCATGTCATCATTCCACACCTGAGCGATGCCGAAGGAGGAAGGAATCTGCGGTTGCAGTTCTTGTTGTCATCCCCGAAGGGGATCTGCGGTTGCAGTTGCTTTTGTCGTTGCACCAAGTCCCTCTGCAAGAACTCAAATTTAGGCATAGCCAGAATCCCGCCGGTCCCCTCACTACCCTGATTCCAGTCCCAAAAAGACACCCTCCCGCCAACCAATTGAAAATAAACTTGAAAACCGTGGCGTGTTTTCCGACACCTCAAAAGTCACGTCCAAAACACCACGTCTACCACGCAATCCACCACAACGTCACCACGATTTCACCACCGCAAAACACTCAAAATCTGCAAAACCCCCTGAAAAACTGAGGTTTTCCCTTCAGATTTTTTTAGCACTAAAGTTTGCCACCCCAAGCGTCATATCCTCACCTTCTCCGCATCCGAACACGATAGACACAGTAGGAAACCCTCATGCTACCCAGAAAGTGGTATTACCTACCCCGGCACCCCCGACCTAGAATCACCCTCATGTCGGCCCCCTTTGCAGCGTGCGCCAAGTCTCTGATTTCATTGCAGAACTCTCGCCTAGGTCACTTGGCGCTGGCTGCCCTACTGCTCCCAGCGGCCCACCTCCTCCCGGCCCAGAGCTTCGAATCCTCAGCAAATCTCACCGTAGCCGAACAATACCTCCTCGCCGCCGCCAACCAGGACCGCATCAATCAAGGACTTCAGCCACTTCGCTTCGACCCAGTCCTCGCCGAAGCCTCCGAAGTCCACGCCCGCGAGATGGCCGACCACGCCGAAATCTCCCACCAGTTCGACGGCGAACCCGAACTCGCCGCCCGCGGAGCCAATGCTGGCGCACACTTCAGCCTCATCACAGAAAACGTAGCCGAAGCTCCTACCTCCGTCATCATCCACAACCTATGGATGCACTCGCCCGGCCACCGCGCTAATCTCCTCGATCCCAATGTGGATTCCATAGGAATCGCCATCGTCACCCGCAATCATCAACTCTACGCAGTAGAAGACTTCGCCAGCACCGTTCAAACCCTGTCGCTTAACCAGCAGGAGCGCACCGTCGCCGGCGTCATCGCGCAGTCCGGAATGCGTGTCGCCGAAACCACCGTAGAGGCCCGTCAAACCTGCACAATGTCCTCTGGTTACGCGGGTTCTCGCCAACCCTGGTACATCATGCGCTACACCGCCGGAAGCCTGAATGAGATTCCCAGCCAACTCAGAAGCAAACTGGCCTCCGGCAAATACCACCAGGCCGTAGTCGGGGCCTGCTCCGTAACCCGCAACAGCCCCTTCACTGCCTACAACATCGCAGTACTGCTCTACCCTTAGCTTTTGACCCCTCCACCCCGATTTGTTATAACTGAAGAGGCGCGGGAGTTTCTCGCACTCCAAAGATGTTCCTGAGTAGCTCAATGGCAGAGCATTCGGCTGTTAACCGAAGGGTTGTAGGTTCGAGTCCTACCTCAGGAGCCATAAGCCAATCATTTGCGCGCTCCCTCATAAATACCCTCACCACACAAAGTAGAAACCACTCTCAGGCAGGAATCCGTCTGGGCTAACTCCGCCTCTTGCCTCTGACCTCTAGCTTTGAGCTCTGCACGCCCACTCCACAGCCCGCTGTAAAAGCTTTACTGCCAATGTCAAAGTGTTTTGCAATATTGAGCCAGTTTCCCTGATCGATTCTCCGATTCGATTCTGAAACTCAATCTGCTCAAGGCTTAAGGGCTGGGAGACGGCTGCGGTTGCGGAGCATGATAGCTAAGAGCTTTCGCGCCTCCCAGTAGCGAGGAATATACCGTTTAGGTTCAGCCAGCGAGCGAAATAGCCAGCCCAGATAGAATCTGTCGGCCCAGACGGGGATGTGGACCTGATCGCCGCTGAGAAAGGCAATCGCTGCGCCGATGCAGTGAATCGCGGGTCGATAGGCCAGGTTGCGTTTGAGGTAGAGCCCCAGACGCTCCTGGGTCCCGCCGCCAATCGTGACGATGACGTGCTCTGGTAGCAGCCGGTTGAGGCGTTCGAGCAGAGCAGGATCGTCAATGAGACCATTTCCGTACATGGGGGCCATATAGACGTTGTCTTCAGGAATGACGATTCCCTGCGAAGCGAGCCAGGCGAGATTGCGTCTGGCGCTGACTGGACTCGCCATGATCCAGAAGGAATTACCTGGTTTGCGAACGTCAGCTTCGGAGAGAAGTTCACGGAGATACACGAGGCCGGAGAGGCGCCTGATGGGGACAGGCTGCAGGCGGTTCCAGACAAGAACCATGAAGGCAGAATCGGTGATGGCGAGGTCGGCGCTTAGGAGTGCGTCGCGATAGTCAGGACTGCAATCAAGGTCTTTGAGGGCCGGAGCTGCGGGAACGACCAGAAGACCTCTGTTGGTTCGCATAATCTCGATAGCTTCCTTTGCAGAGCCGTCGAAGAAATCAATGCCAAGAATGCGGTGGGTGACGGGAGGTGTAGGCATGAAAGAGGTGTTGCTTCGTATCTTATTCGAAGGTGAGTTAAATAAGCGCTACGCTTCGTAATAGAACATGAGGCTACTCGTTGCGGAAGGCGCTCAGTTTCAGTCGAGACGGCTAGCTGGCGACTATTGCTGCAAGCGTGCTCTCTACTCGAAGATCCTGCGCTGAGAAACTCTCTTGGTTCTGTTGGAGCATGACACGACAGCCCCCGCAAGTGTGCTGCTCCGGGGGCTATCGTGTTTTCGTGATCGGTTACTACCTCGTTGCAGCTGCCAGAGGCTTAGCGGAGAGGATCTCCTCTTCGATCCAGGCGTAGGTCTTTGCCAAGCCGTCGCGAAGCTTGATCGACGGTGCCCAGTTCATCTTTTCCTGGATGAGCGTGTTGTCACTGTTGCGGCCGTTGACGCCTTTTGGGGCGCCAAGGTTGTAGTTGCGTTTGAGCTTGATGCCGGCGATGTCTTCGGCAATATCGACGAGTTGGTTGATGGTGACGAGCTCATCGGAGCCGAGGTTGAGGGGCTCATGGATCTCGCTCTCGGCGATCATCTGTGTGCCCTTGGTGCAATCGTCGATGTACATAAAGGAGCGAGTCTGCTTCCCGTCACCCCAGATCTCGATCTCGTGCTTGCCGGAGTGCTTCGCCTCGATGACCTTGCGACAGACTGCGGCGGGAGCCTTCTCGCGGCCGCCGGTCCAGGTGCCCAGCGGGCCGTAGACGTTGTGGTAGCGTGCGACGCGAGTCTGCAAGCCATAGTCCTCCTCGAAGTGGCGGCACATGCGCTCGGAGAAGAGCTTCTCCCAACCGTAGCCATCTTCCGGAAGCGCAGGATACGCGTCCTCTTCCTTGAGGGCGACGACGTCGGGGTTGGTCTGCTTTTCGCCGTTGTAGACGCAGGCGGAAGAGGAGTAGAAGAAGCGCTCAACACCCTTTTCCCGAGCCGCCATCAGCATGTGGGTGTTCGTCAGGACCGAGAGCATGCACAGAGCTTTGTTGTTTTCGATGAAGCCCATCCCACCCATGTCGGCTGCGAGCTGAAAGACCACATTGGTGCCGGCTGCCGCTTTAAGGCAGCTGTCCTTATCCTTGAGATCAAGGGAGAGGCTTTCGACGCCTTTGGATACCTGATACCACTCATCGAGCGGCTTGATGTCGACCGCACGTACAACGTCAACGCCATTGGCGAGCAGGCTTTGAACTAGGTGGCCACCGATGAATCCACCGGCACCACAGACGACTGCTTTCTGTCCTTTGAGCTTCATAGAGGGAGAGACTCCTTGGGTCATAAGTTAGAAGCTATTGAAGTGGTTCAGGTTACCTGGTGGGACACTCTGGCAATGCATTTTCCGCTTTGCTTCCAAGTCCCAGTATAGCTGTGAGGGGTAGCGGGCTGCCATGAGAAATAAATCCTAACGAGAGGGATTGACTTTTCGAAGTTTCGGATAATAGATGTGACGACTTTATCAGCCTCACACTCACGGACTCGGCTAATTGCTTACGCATCTCTTATCTCGTGTCGCGATTTATCCCAAAAGAATTGGAGAGATGACTCGGATCTGATGTAGCATCGTTTCGCATTTGACATTGACGCTTACGCACTTCTCGGAGGAACACCCGATGGGGGTCTCTCGTGCAGTCGCCGCTCTCCTGATTGTTTCCACTTCTGCTTTAACGATTGCCCAGACTGGGGGGCTTACCTGCTCGAGCGACGATGGGGGTTACAGATACTGTCGCGCGGACACTCAGAACCAGGTTCAGCTGACACGGCAGATCTCGGGTTCGCGGTGCGAGCAGGGGTATAGCTGGGGATACGATCCGCGCGGAATCTGGGTGGACCGCGGATGTCGAGCCCAGTTTGTCTATGGCCGAGGGCGCTCGCGTGGGGATGACAACACCGGCGCCGCGATTGCGGGCGGGATTTTGGGTGCGCTGATTTTGGGAGCGGCGGTGGCTGCAGCCAAGGACAATGAGAACGGTGGAGACCGCGAGCGCACGAACTACTACAACGACGGATACCGCATGGGACGGCAGGATGCTGATAACGGACGGCGGAACTTTTACCAGTGGTGGAGCGAACGCTACCCGATGAAGTATGAGAGGGATTTTGCCGCTGGATACACCGACGGCTACAACAATAATGGGCGACGTCCGCCGCGATAGACCCAGGTTTGCGAGCAGAAGCGGCTGCAATCAGTGCCGTAGATTTCGACACACTGCAAGGACGGAGGAATTGACGCAATGAAGAGCTCAGCAGTTTCCGCATCGATGCAACGGATGGCCGGTTTGGTCTTGCTTTTGGCATGCGCAGTGGTGGCGCAGGCACAGGAGTCCCCGGCGTCCCCTCCTCCGCCCGCTATCCCCTCTACCTCCAAAGATGTTGAGATTCCAACACGCAGCACGGTCGATATGCTGGCCGAGATCAAGAAGAGCGGCAAGCTCCGTGTGGGCGTCTCGGAGATTGTTCCGTGGGCGATGCATGATAAAGATGGAAACCTGGTGGGATTCGAGATCGATGTGGCAAGAAAGCTCGCACGCGACATGGGAGTGCAAGTGGAGTTTCATCCGGATGAGTTTCGTTATTTGATTCCGGATCTCGAAGCGAATCGTTTCGACATTATCGTCGCAGGTTTTTCGATTGAGGCGCGGCGGGCGCTGGCGGTGAACTTCAGCCAGCCTTACAACGTGACCGACGTGACAATTGCCGCCAGCAAAAAATTGGGCGGCGAGTTGAAGACGATGGAAGACTTCAATAAAAAGGGCATCACGATTGGGGTGGTGGAGGGAATGACGTCGGAAGACCTGGCAGCGTTGGCGTTTCCGAAGGCCTCAATCCAGACCTATACGGAAGACAGCGCGTTGTTCAGCGATCTGGTCGCGGGCAGGCTTGCTGCGGCTGTTGCAGACAATCCCCGGTTGGACATCCTGGCAAAGCTCTATCCTGATGCTGTAACGGTGCCGACTGTGGCCCCGCTGGGAAGGTTTCCCGCGGCCTTCGCTGTGAGGCGTGGTGATATGGACTTCGTCAACTACCTGAACTCCTGGATCGCCGCGCGAAATGCGGATCAATGGATCGACACACGACGGAAGTACTGGTTCAAGTCGACGGATTGGGCAGGAAGCCTCTAATTAAACCTTCGCCAGCTCCTCTTGATCAGTAGTCGATGGAGTGAGTGCTGTGTTCGCCGGCTTGTGCAGTAGATCAATGACTGACTGGTAGAGGCGATTGCGCACCTCGAAGCGGTCGCCGGCACGAATGACATAGCGAACGACGATGTCCACGCCAGAGGCCGCCGGCCGCATATCGACCGAGGGTGTGGCCTTGAACTGGCTCAGGCCATTATGACGCGTGGCACTCTGCCACTCCTGCTCGGCGAGCTTGGCGTCACGTTCGGTCTGTTTCAGCACGGTGTTGTGGATAGCTTCGATAGTCTTGTACGAATCGACGCCCGGTGGAATGTTGACCGTGATCTCATCCCACATCCACTGGCCAGTCGTGGAGAAGTTGAAGTATTGGCCTGAGATGGCAAAGTTGTTGATGAAGGTGACGCGGCGACCGGTGGGATGGCCTTTGTCGGTCCAATTACCGGTCTCTAGGAGAGCCGTACGGAAGAGGCCGATCTCGACGACCTCGCCGCCTACGCCGTTGATCTCAACCCAGTCGCCAACGCGGATGCCATTTTTGCCCATAAGGATGAACCAGCCGAAGAAGGCGAGGATAAAGTCTTGGAAGACAACGGTGAGGCCGGCGGCACCAAGGCCCAGGATAGTTGGAACCTGACTCGGCGCCCCAAAGATAACGAGTAATACCAGCAACAATGTGACCAGCTGGATGCCGAGACCGATGATGGTGCGGAGGGTGTGGAGGCGGCGCTGCTCCATGCGGGAGCGGTCGATAAGTTGACCGACAAATGTGGCGAGAAGGACCCCGCAAAGAATCAGGAAGGCGATGAGCGAAAGTGATTGCAGCGCAAGGTGCGTGACGATTGAGTGTTGAAGCTCCACCTGCGCGAGCCATTTGCCGTAGACGGAGGAAAGCTGCTGCTGGGTCTGTAGCTGATCCTCCGCGATGCTATGCATCTGCGAGAAGGCATGAGCCTTAGCCATGCGAGCTACACGGCTCTTTACGGCGTCCTGCGGGGCGGCACCGTTGGGTTGAGCACTCGGTGCATCGACCTTGGATCCATCGACACTCGATACATTGACGGAAGCGTTGATGCTGGCTGCAGCCGCTGAGGCTTTCTTTTCGAACTCTGCATGCCTCGCGGTGAGCGTGGCGATGTCGGCATCGGTCTCGGCTTTGGCCTGGCGAATAAGATTCATGCGGCTGCGCTGGTCGAACCAGGCGGAGACGCGGCCATAGAGCGTGCCATAACGCCGGGCAGAGAGAACGGCGATCTGCCCCCCGGTATTTCCCTGGGCCGCATCGTACTTCTTCATGGCAGCTTCGCGAGCGGTGAGCTCCTGTTGAATCTGGCTGCGTTGGTCGCCGCTCACCCGGGCGAGCTGTTCGGTGAGGTCGGCCAGTTCATCGCTGTCCAGCTGAAGCTGAGCCTTGGCAACGTCGAGGTCATCGGAGTCGGCAGTCGTCCCGTTGGGCTGTTTGAGAGAAGCAGTAACAGCGTCCACTTTGCCCTGATCTTCTTTGACGAGCGACTGGACCTGTGCCTCTTTTTCCTGGAGCACTAAGGCGTCACCAGTGAGAGTGCGAGTCTGTAACGCAGCCTGGCGAAGAGCGAGGGCAAACGCCTGATCCACCTCATGGTCAGCTAGCCGGGCCGCCTCATGCGCAAAAGATTGCTCTTCGGCAGAGACGGCAAGAGGAGCGAGCGACTCGATAGTCTGCCACGGACGCTGGTCGATGAGATTTTGCCCGCCGGCAGGACCGCCGTTGGATTTGAGAAAAGGCATGTGAGCCATGGCACCACGCGTCCACCACGCTGCCGCGAGGCAGAGAACGAGGAGGGCGGCGGGAACTGCTATGGCGAGACGACGGAGTTCCTTCATTCCTTAACCCTACATGCTCCTTCAGTTAGCTTCAAAGCCCCGTTAGCGTCATTGCGGATGTGGATCGGCTGCGTGCTCATATCTGTTGCAACTGCCAGAGTTATGCCCAGCACCCTAAGACAGAACACGAGACTGTCCCGCGCAGGTAGTAACCGGAAATTAACGAAAGCCCAATGGAGGGAGGAGTAAATTTCAAAATAGTCGTACTGTGGGAGTTAGAGTGACCAATACATCAGAGGTTCCGTTTCATTGCGACGTAGAAAGTTCGACCGAAAACGGAGTCACGGTTACGACGGTTCGGTGCCATGGCCGTTTGATTAACCAGACGGCTGGTGAGGTCAAAGAGATCGTGAAGCCGTTGATCCCTCAGGGCGGCACGATAGTGATCGACCTGGAGGATGTGACGTTTCTGGATAGCCTCGGGTTGGGAACGCTCGTCGGGCTGAAGGTCTCTGCGATCAACGAAGGGTATTGCACCTTGAAGTTACAGAATCTCTCACCACGCATTCAGGAACTGGTGAAGCTTACGAGTCTTACAAAGCTGTTCGCGTCCTAGCCTCAGTTATGGGAGCGACGCTAGCCAGCATGTAGGATCTAGGTCGTGGAAACTTCTGTTGCAAACGCCGGCATCGTTCCGGGACTTTCGGTCGTGGCTGTCAAGAGACAGCCACTGGCAGCGATAGGACTTGCCCTGCTGGTCGTCTTTGTGGCTTGCGCAGTCTTTGCTCCCTGGCTGGCGCCGTGGGATCCAGCACAGTTGGATCTGACGGGACGTCTGATGAGTCCGTCGTGGACTCACTGGTTTGGCACAGACGAACTGGGACGGGACATCCTCTCGCGAACGTTGTTTGGGGCGAGAATCTCGTTAGTAGTAGCTGTAAGCGTAGTAGGACTCTCGCTGGCGGTGGGGCTGGTGGCGGGCGGTCTGGCTGGATTCTACGGCGGGTGGACGGACACGGTCGTGAACATCTACGTGACTAACGCATTTCTGGCGCTGCCTGGAATTCTGCTGGCGATTGCGTTTATTGCATTCATGGGGCCGGGGTTGGGCAATGTGATTCTGGCCCTCGCCATCTCAGGTTGGGTGGGATACGCGCGCTTGGTACGTGCGCAGGTCATGGCCGTGAAGGAGCGCGAGTTTGTCGAGGCGGCGCGAGCCCTTGGCGCGACGGATCTTCGCATTATGACGCGGCATATTCTGCCGAACATCCTGCAGCCGCTGATCGTGCAGGCGGCGATCGGCATGGCGGGCGCCGTACTGGCCGAGGCTACGCTGAGCTTTCTGGGGCTGGGGGTTCCGCCACCAGCAGCGAGTTGGGGATCGATGCTTAACGATGCGCGGTCGCACCTGTTCGACTCACCGCATCTGGTCTTCTTTCCGGCCATGGCAGTAATGCTCTGCGTACTCTCGTTCAACTTCATCGGGGATGCCCTGCGGGACTATCTCGACCCTCGAACGCGGATGAGCACTGGGCTTTGACGGCGCAAATGGAAGGCGTAAAGATGATCAAAGCGATAAGGATCGATAAAAAGCTGATCGAATCCCTGCGGCTAATCTGGTTCTAGCTTGGCTGTGGTTTCATCTCTTTTGTCGCTCTTATCACCGCTACGCCCCGCGGGTGCGTCTTCCATGCGCGGCATCACCGCCGGTTATCGGATATGCTTGGCCTAGCAACGGAAAGGCAGTACCAATGCGTAAGAGTATCGTTTCACCGTCGACGACGACAGCAACTCCGATCAGCGATCTATGGCGCGACCTGGAGCGGATTGCGCGTGTCGAGATTAGCTCCGAAGATGAGAAGTTTCCGATTGAACACGCGCTGGACAGGAAATCAACGACCGGCTGGAAAGCTGCGACGCCGGGTCCTCAATTAATACGTCTGCACTTTGATGAGCCACTGACGATCAAACGGCTGCAGCTGCACTTTGTGGATCGAACTTCGGAGCGGTCACAGGAGTTCGCGTTGTTTGCAGGTGCGGGCACCGAGCTGAAAGAAATCGTGCGCCAGCAGTGGACATTCAGTCCGAATGGCTCGACCGAAGAGATAGAAGACTATGTGGAGAACCTAAGCGGTATTACGACGCTCGAGCTGCGGATCGATCCAGACCGGAGCCACGATCCGAAGTTGAGCCGCGAGTATGCCTCGCTGCAGAGTTTGAAGCTGGCATAAGACTGACTGCGAATCTGCGCGGATATTACGGATTAGAAAACAAGCAGAAGCAAAACGGGTTTAGTCGCTATGTTGATTGGGGTGATCTCCGATACACACGGATTGCTGCGGCCGGAGGCTCTGGCTGCACTGCGCGGCGTGGAACATATTCTGCACTCTGGCGATGTTGGGGATATTGCAATCCTCGATGCCCTTCGCGAGATCGCTCCGGTGACGGCGATTCGCGGGAATGTAGACGTGTCGGGAGCTTGCGCGGAGCTGCCCGCAACCGATGTCGTGGAGCTAAGTGGCCAGCTGTTTTATCTGGTTCACTCGGTGAACGATCTGGATATCAACCCAAAGGCCGCCGGCGTAGCGATGGTGGTAAGCGGGCATTCGCATAAAGCTAAAGTCGAAGTGAAAGATGGAGTGATTTATTTCAATCCCGGTAGCGCGGGACCACGAAGATTTTCGCTACCGGTCACCGTGGGATTTGTGACGGTGGAGGATAGGGTCGAGGCCAGCGTCATGGAGCTCATGGTTGGGTAAGAATACGATACGCGCCCGGTGCAAATACTAGTTTCTCGCGTTTCTCGTTAAGTGAACACCTGAGATAACACTAGCGAAGATAATGAGGACGCCAAGGATACCGGCAACATAAAACGGCGCTTTTAAAGTCCAGTGGATATCCATGCCCATTGAACCCAATAGGACGCCCAAGAGACAGCCACCTGCGAGAACCACAAACGGAGTCAGAATAAGCAGAGTACCGAAAACTACTCTCCATCTTGGCATCACGTTTGCAGCACCTCAGACAATCTTTAGTGGTAAATTGCTCGGTTGGACATTAGCCTTTGCTGCGGTCTGTGAAGCGGAAGAAGAGGGACTGCTCAGCAACTGGAGCGGCAAGTTCGTTGAGCGCAGCCATCTGGGAGTTGGAGAGGGGCGTGAAGTCCTGGGCGATCTTTACGTTCTCTTCTAGTTGAGGAATATTGTCGCAGCCGATGATGACCGTACTGACAGGGTGCGAGAGCGTGAAGTTCATTGCATCCTTCATGGTCATTACGCCAGGGCGATGGGCAATAGCAGAGCCCTCCCATGAGTGACGCTGCGCATCGAGCGAGGGTGGCGTCCACGAAGCAAGGAGACGGCCACGCGAGGGAACTTTCATGCCGATGATGCCCATCTGCTTCTCGACGACCAGCGGAAGCAGCTTGTCGGTGAAGCTGTGAATGTGGGTATCGGCGGCGTTCATAGCCATCAAGATAGTGTCGAAGTTGTGGCGGTTGACCGCGTCGATGAGAGCTTCGGGGCGATAGTGGCCAGTGACGCCGAGGTAGCGGACGACCTTCTGGTCCTGCATCTCGAGCAGCGCTTCCATCGCGCCTCCCTTGGCAAAGATCGTGTCGACGTCCTCGGGAAGGCCAACATCATGAAGCTGCCAGAGGTCGACGTGATCGGTGTTGAGAAGCTGGAGAGACTTCTCAATCATACGGAGCGAGCCATCGCGGGTACGCTCCTTGGTCTTGGTGGCGAGGAATGCCTCGTTGCGTCGGCTCTTCATGACGCGACCGACATACTGCTCGCTCCAGCGTTCAGGCCCACCATAGATGGAGGAGGTATCGATGTAGTTGACGCCGAGATCGAGCGCACGCTCGATGATGGGAACAGCAACATCAAAGTTCGCGGGCTTCTCCAGGGCCGCCTGCCCGCCAAGCGAGAAGATCCCAACCTTGTAGCCGGTCTTGCCGAGATTGCGAGTGGGCATCGTCGTACGAGTGTTCGTATTGGCTGGGAGCGGTGGCAGCGTGTGCGCGGTCTCAACGGCGATAGCGCCTTTGGTAAGAAGGGCTGCGGCGGCAACGCCTCCGGTCTTGAGAAAGGTACGGCGGTCAGGAGTAGTGGGCAGATTCTTCTTCATCGCGGAGTCCTCAGGTCGAGCCACGTCGTGGACAGTTTAGCCTGTTCCACGAGACAGCGTCGCCCACCGGCTCGTTTCACATCTTTTGGACAAGTTCGCTAGTTGGTGTCGAAGTGGACAGAGTCGAGGATCTTCTGCATCCGATGGCGAACGGCGTCTAACTCCCGTGGCGAGATATCCTGCACCCCGCTGACATCCCCGCCACAGAAGGTGTTGATGACAGCGTCAAAGCGATAGCACGCGTTGTTGTGCGCGGTGGTGTAGATCTCATCGCGGGATTCAGTGCAGATTCCCCCATGCTCGTCGTAACCGTGGGTAAATGGTATGCCCCCGATCTGCGCACTGGAGGCGGTGTGAGGATCGCGCACCGTCGCCTGTGCGCTGCACTCGGCAGAGCCAAGGTGCGGAGTGACGCTGAAGTAGAAGAAGGCTCCGCTGAAGGTGGAGTTGGGGTGCGGGTTGAAGCTGATGCTGGCAACGGCACGCAACTGTGTGCTGTGAGCAATGGACCGGGCATCGAGATTAAAAGTGCTCACCTCGGAGTCTTTGCGGTTAAGCTCCCAGGCCGCAGGAACAGTAAAAGTAACTCCGTAGCGCGAATCATGAAAGGGATGTGCGGGTGGCATGCTGGGCTCGATCGCCGGAGGTTTCGGACGAAGCATGGGCGGAACGGCCTCCAACCCGGAAGACTTGCTCTGCGCCGCGCAGGCGATCACTGTCACGACGGTCATCAGAACAGCAGTGGTACAACGGACAAGGTGGGCGGTTTTCATGCTTCCTTCTCTAGGCGCTATTACTCGGCGCGCATGCGCGGATTGGCTACAGTGTAGGCGATGTCGGTCAGAAGATTCACTACAACATAAGTTAGCCCCACGGCAAGGATGCAACCCTGAACTAAAGCATAGTCCCGGTTGGAGATAGCAGACAGAGTGAGCCGGCCAATCCCGGGCCAGCTGAAGATTGTTTCGGTTACGATGGCACCCGCAAGAAGACTGCCAAACTGCAGCCCAATAACCGTTAGAACCGGGATCAGAGCGTTGCGCAGGGCATGGCGGTAGACAACCGCGTTCTCCGTAAGACCCTTGGCGCGAGCCGTGCGGATGTAGTCCTGGTTTAGCTCTTCCAACATGGCAGTGCGGACCATCCGGGTGAGGATGGCGGCCAGCGAGAGACCGAGCGTGATAGCAGGCAGGATGAGGTGGAGGACGAAGCTGGTGGCCTCACCCGTGCCGGCTCCCGAGACTGGTAGCCACCCAAACTGAATAGAAAAGACAAGGATAAGAATCGGCCCGAGAGCGAAGTTAGGGAAGGACAGGCCAACGAGAGAGACGACGCCGAGAAAGCGGTCCTGCCAGCGGTTGCGGTGGAGAGCCGAGGCAATCCCGGCAGGAATGGATAGCAATATACCTATCAGCAACGCCGCGGCAGTAAGAGCGAGGGTGTATGGGTACCGCTGAAGAACGAGGTGGACGACGGAGTCGTGCAGCCGTAAGGATTGGCCGAGGTTAGCGTGAAGAATGCCATGCCAGTAGTGGGCGTACTGCTGGCCGAGCGGGGCGTCCAGACCATAGGAGTGGCGGAGTGCGTCTATGTCAGATGCGGTGGCGCCTTCGCCAAGCATCTGGACGATCGGGTCCCCCGGGACGAGGTGGATGAGGAGGAAGACCACCGAGACCACGACCCACAGCACTGGCAGGGTGAGGAGGATACGGCGGAGTGGTCGCCAGATGGCCGCGCGATTCAGAGTCACTGGATCGCTTCCCTGCTATCGGCTTCGTCTTCGACCTGGTTGGGCGGCGGAGCTACGTCCTCCACAATCACGCGGCTGATACGACGCCCCGCCATCTCAGCAACTTCGTAGCGGCGGCCTCCATGCTCGACACTCTCCCCTGCGGCAGGAATATGGCCCAGGTTCGCGAGGAGAAAGCCAGCCAGAGTTTCAACTCCAGGCTCGCGCGGGAATGTCCAGTGAAGCTGGTTGCCAAGATCGCGGAGGGTGGTGCTGCCGTCGAGCACCATGGCTCCGGTAGTACTGAGCAGAGGCGATTTGCTGACGTCGAACTCGTCTTCCAGTTCGCCGACGATCTGCTCGAGAACATCTTCAGCCGTGACCAGGCCGACCGTCGAGCCGAACTCGTCAACGACGATGGCAATGTGCCGGCGTCTCTCTTGGAACTCCTGCAGAAGCTCGATCGCAAGCTTGGTCTCCGGAACAACGGTCAGCTCACGCATCACCTGGCGGAGAGTAAGTCCGGACTCGCCCTTGCCGCCAAGCGAAAGAGCGACGGTCCGGAAGTGCATCAGGCGCGAGATGTCCTTCGAGTAGACGATGCCGATGATGTGCTCAGGGCCGCTGACGGGATCATAGACCGGGACGCGGGAGTGCTGCTCTTCAACGATGCGGGCTGAGGCCTGCTGCAGCGGCAGGTCCGCAGAGAGCGAGAAGATGCTGCCGCGAGGCGTCATGATCTCGCGGACCGTGACGTGATTAAGCTCAATCGCGCGATGGATTATCTCTTCCTGAAAGACGGGAAGCAGACCCATCCGGCGCGTGGCGGTGGCGATAAGCTTCAGCTCTTCAGGCGAGTGGACCGCCCCTTCGCCGCGCAGGGGAGCCCGAAAGAGCCTGAGAACAAGCGCCGCAGACGAGTTCATCAGCTTCACAATAGGCCGGGTGAGCCGAATAAAGACGTCCATAGGACCGGCAACCGCCAGAGCGATGCGTTCGGTTCGCTGTAAGGCGAGCGACTTCGGAACAAGTTCGCCCAAGAGAACCTCAAAATAAGTGATCAACGAAAAAGCGAAGATGACCGCCGCAGTATGGGCATACAAAACCGCATGAGCGGGCAGCCGGTGCAGAGGGCCACCCAGGAAATTAAGGATGATCTCGGCCACGGCAGGTTCGCCAATCCATCCGAGAGCCAGACCGGCTACAGTAACGCCAAGCTGCACCGCAGGCAGAAACTCATCAATCGAGTGTTTGAGCTTGAGCACCGTACGCGCGCCAGGCCGCCCCAGCGCGATCAGCTGCTGAATGCGAGTCTCGCGGACGCTCACCAGGGCGAACTCTGCGGCCACGAAGAAGCTGCTAGCCAGAATGAAAAAGGCCACCATGATTATGCGGAAGAGCATCCACTCGAGCATTAAGGCTTGAGTTTATCAGGGCGGATTTGGAAGGCGGATAAGCAATCTTGCACGCAAACGAAACGGCCCGCGAGTTGAACTCAACGGGCCGTCCCTTGGCGTTGCTTGAAACTTACGCCAGAACCTTATTCACGGACTTGTCGATGGTGTCCTTGGGAACGAAGCCAACAATCTGCTCTGCGACCTTGCCATCCTTGAAGATGAGCAGGGCAGGAATACCGCGGATGCCATAGCGCATCGGGGTTGCAGTGTTGGAATCGACATCCATCTTCATAACCTTGAGCTTGCCCTGGTAGTGTGTGGCAACCTCATCGACAACCGGGGCGAGAGCGCGACAGGGGCCACACCAAGCAGCCCAAAAATCGACGAGAACAGGCTCTGTCGACTGAAGAACGTCTCTTTCAAAATTTGCATCATTTACTTCGGTGATGAACTGTCCTGCCATTTATCTTCCTCCAGAATGCTCTGCACTTTTTACACCCATCCGGTGCAGCGCAGTCTTCTCTATAGTAGATGCAATTTTGAACCGGGAGTTTCAGAGTGCGAAATACCACTTAAAGTGTAAACGCCCGGACCTCTGTAAAGAGGTCAACGGGCGGCGTAGCAGCCCTCCCCAGAACTGCCCACTCGGCTAAAGTACGGGGCTTTTTGCGATTCGTAAAGAACTCTTAGGTAACAAAATTACCATTACTGAGATGTTACTTCTGTCTGCCTAATCCCTTCTGCGTGAAAGGGATGGGTCTCAGCCTTCAAGTGCTCCCATAGAAATTGTCGTCTGTAGAACTTCAAGTGACTCGTCGCCAGCGGCTTCGCGAATCATAGCAGGAAGAGCCGAAGGCTTGGCATCTTCGGTAATGATCAGAACAGACGGACCGGCGCCGCTGAGAGCAACGCCCAGAATCCTGGGGCTCGCGATCTTTGGACTGAGTGTCGCCGAACTGTCCGCCAGGGGCAGCAGCAGTGGGAGCAGCGGGCAAACCTTCATGCGGTACGGCTGGTGGATACGATCCTGCATAGCAATTCGGAGAAGATCGCCCCGCCCCTGGGCAAAGGCAGCCACCAGCAGGGCGGTTGACTGAATATTGGCAACTACGTCCTCCCGGGGATAGGTAGCAGGAAGCAGCGCGCGCGCCTTTTCCGTGGCAAGGCTGGCGGGGGGCATCGCTAAGTTCAATCCCCAGATTAGATTTTCTCCGCAAGTAGATGTTGATAATGAGTTTTTACTCATCAAAGAAGCCGTCATCCCGCCGAGATAGCACGCCGCCACATTATCGGGATGACCTTCCCGAATACAGGCCTCTTCGAGTATCTGTTGGCCCGTCCAGCCCAGGTTGCCGAAGTGATTCGCCAGAAAGACGCCGGCCAGGAGTGCCGAGGCGCTCGAGCCGCAACCCATCCCAAGAGGAATCTCATTATTGATCAGGAGGTGGAGCCGTGGAGCCAGAACTCCGGCGACCGCCAGAACGTCGACGTAGGTCGTCAGGATGAGATTGTCTTCGAGCCTGGCACATAAGTCAGCGTCGCGACCAGTAGCCTCGATGTAAAAGCCGTCGGCGACCCAGGCGTCGATAGTGAGATAAAGCGCCATCGCCAGGCCGAGCGCGTCAAACCCGGGACCCAGATTCGCCGAGGTAGCAGGCAGACGCAGATGGTACGGCTTGCCTCGGTCCGTTGTGGTGCTTTGACTCATACTGGTTGCGGCTGGTGCATGTGGGATTCGAGGGTCCGGAGAACCAAACTGGCGTCCGCTTCAAGAACCATAGGAGGTTTTCTTAAGGCCGCGTGTCGAGTTTTATCCTTAACGCTAAGGTCAGCATTTTCAGCATCCGAGAACAATTCGTTGCGGTGATAGTCGATGGTATAAGCGGAGTCTTTAAGGGTGTGCCCAGTGAGGATGAGGACAACCCGCTCCTCTGTGGAAATCTTGCCTTGGGCCACTAGCTTTTTGAGCCCGGCAAGGGTGACAGCAGAGGCAGGCTCGCAGCCGACCCCCTCGGCACCGATCTCCGCCTTGGCTAGGGCGATCTCCTGCTCAGTAACCTGTTCGCACCAGCCGCCGGTGGTCTGAAGGGCATTGACGGCTTTACGCCACGAGGCCGGGTTACCAATCCGAATCGCAGTAGCGCGGGTATTAGCCACGACGGGAGTCAGGCGCTCTCCGCCGTTCTCCTGCAAGCTGCGATAAAGGGGGTTGGCCCCCTCGGCCTGAATGATGCTGATCTTCGCAGTGCGCGGTATCAGGCCAAGCTCACGCATCTCGGCGAAGCCCTTGGCCAGCGCGGAGGAATTGGCAAGGTTCCCACCAGGGACGATGACGTGCTCAGGAACCTGCCACTCCATCTGCTCGACCAGCTCAAAGGCTGGCGTCTTCTGACCTTCCAGACGGTAAGGATTGACGGAGTTGAGCAGGTAGATCGGGAACTGCTTCACCAGCTCGCCAAGAATCTTGACGCAGCCGTCGAAGTCGGTCTTGAGCTGGATCGTAAGAGCGCCGTAGTCCATCGACTGCGAGAGCTTGCCCCAGGCGATCTTGCCCTCGGGGATGAAGACGATGCTGCGCAAACCCGCCCGCGCCGCGTAGGCGGCCATGGCGGCAGAGGTATTGCCGGTCGAGGCGCAAGCGACCCACTCGAAGCCGCTCTGCGCGGCGACCGACAGTGCGGCAGTCATACCAGTGTCCTTGAAGGACCCTGTAGGATTCATGCCCTGATGCTTCGCCAGTAGCCAGTCGATCCCCGCAGCCTTCGCGCAGCGAGGGAGATCGTAGAGAGGAGTATTGCCCTCGCGCAGCGTAATCACCTTCTCCAGGTCGTCGACGATAGGCAGCAGATCGCGGAAGCGCCAGACGCCGGACTGGTCCACGGCCATCGTTGAGGACCGCCGTTCCTGCCAGAGCCAGCGAAGGGCGCTGGGATTGGGAAGCCGGCTATCGGGACCGGCGGCGGCGTTGGTCCAGGGGTACACCACCTCATAGAGACCGTTGCAGACCGGGCAGCGAAAGTTGCTGCTAACCTCATCCTTGCCGATGACGGTCGCGCATTCGGTGCATCTAAGGTGATGTGTTGCTACTTTCATGGTTGCTTCTAGCCTATCGTAAACGTCGAAGTGCGTCTGCGGCCTTCGTGTGTCTTGTCATATGCCTAGGCGTGATGTTGGGTAGTCGAAGTGCCTGGGGGCAGAAAGAGCTACGCGTGGCCGCCGCGGCAGATCTGCAACCAGTCATGCCAGCACTGGCGCAAAGATATGAGCATGAAACCGGAATCAAGCTGGTCGTCAGCTTCGGATCGTCCTCGACACTCGTCACGCAGATCCTGAACGGCGCTCCCTTTGATATCTTCCTGGCGGCAGACTACGTCTTCCCGGAGAAGATTGTGACGGCTGGGCTGGCCGATGGTGCCCAGCCAACGGCTTACGCCAAGGGCACGCTGGTGCTGTGGACCCGGAAAGACTCCGGCCTCTTGCCACTCACCCTGGACACGTTGTCTGATCCGCGCGTGAAGACAGTCGCCATCGCGAATGAGTTGCACGCACCCTATGGTTGGGCGGCGGCGGCGGCACTCCGTAGGATGAAGCTCTACGACCAGGTCGCTCCGCACTTGGTCGTGGGGGAGAATATCTCGCAGACAGCGCAGTTTGTGGAGTCTGGGAACGCGCAGCTCGGATTGATCTCACTCACAGCGGCGAGCACTCAGCGCTTCAAAGAGATTGGAACCTACATCCTGGTGCCCACCTCGCAGTACCCGGAGATACGGCAATGCGCGGTAATCATGGCAAAGTCTGAGCACAAGGCAGAGGCGCATCTCTTTTTGAACTGGCTGCTCTCTCCGGCGATTCAGGGAGACCTTCCGCAAGTGGGTCTGCGCCCAGTGCAGTAGGAAGGCTGTATACCGGCCGGGCGTCCTTCCCGGAGGGCAGTCGCTTCGTGACGTGTATACCGCTTCGCTCGGCGCTCCCGATGATCGCGAACTATACTCATTCCGACCATCGGGAGGACCACGCGAAGCTCTAAAGAGGCGTGCGAACGCCCGTCCCACGCGCAGTGGGCCCGTCCGGCAGGACAGCTTGTCATAGACTGACGCTGTATGGATTTTGAAGCGCTCTTGTTGACTTTGCGGCTGGCAGTGGGAACGACGGCAATTCTGCTTGTAATAGCGCTGCCGCTGGCATGGTGGATCGCTTCAGGACACGGGGCGGCCCGCGCCTTCGTCCAGTCGATAGTAGCTCTGCCATTGGTGCTGCCGCCAACCGTACTTGGGTTCTACCTGTTGATCGCCATGGGGCCGCTCACCGCACCGGGAAGGCTCCTAATGCAAGTCTTCGGGCATCCATTGGCGTTCAGCTTCGGCGGCCTCCTTATAGGGTCGATCCTCTACAGCCTGCCATTTGCCGTACAACCTCTGGTAGCCGGCTTTCAGGCGGTGGACCGAGGCTTCATAGAAGCCGCGGCGGGTCTAGGTGCAAAACCCACAAAGAGATTCACGACAGTAGTGCTTCCGATGGCGCGCGCTTCCCTGCTCACCAGTGCAGTCCTGGCCTTCACCCACACCGTAGGCGAGTTCGGCGTGGTGCTTATGCTTGGCGGCAACATCCCCGGGGCCACGCGGACCCTGTCCATCTCGCTCTACGACCTCGTGCAGGACGGAAACTATGCGGCTGCCAATCGCACGGCGCTCGTGCTGATCGGTTTTGCAACGGTGGCGCTGCTAACAATCTATCTTCTCCCCTCAATGCGGAAGACCGACGGAAGGCAGGCTGACATTGTCCGATAGGCTGACATCATCTGATAGGTCGTCCGATAGTCTGCCGGGGGAATCGAACCAGTTGCTCACTGTGAGTATCGAACATCGAGTGGGAGCCATCTCGCTCGATGTCAGGTTCGCGTTAACCAAACCCTGGACAGTCCTCTTTGGACCATCCGGCAGTGGCAAAACCACCGTGCTCAGAGTCATCGCCGGCTTTGTGCACCCGGACTCGGGTTCAATCGTGCAGAAAGGAAATGTATTGGTCGATCGAGTTTCGGGTGTGTTCGTTCCTCCGCACCTTCGCCCGGTGAGAACCGCAGCCCAGACCGCCCGGCTATTTCCAAACATGACTGTGCATTCGAACGTGACCTATGGCCTCGGGCAGAGTGCGAGGCCCGACGATACGAGCAGGATCGTCGATGAGATCACGAGTCTGTTTCGCATACAGGAGCTTGCCGATCGAAGACCTCATCAGCTCAGTGGAGGAGAAAAGCAGCGAGTGTCGGTGGCGCGTGCGGTCGTCTCTGCGATCACCTACGAGGGGTCGGGAGCCGCACTATTGCTGCTCGACGAACCATTCTCAGGACTCGACTACGCCATGCGAGATCAACTTGTCGACGGCTTGCGAACGTACCTGATGCGATGGAAGACGCCGGTACTCTCCGTAACCCACGACGTCGGAGAAGCCTTTCAGCTTGAAGCCGAGGTCATCAGGATCACAGAGGGAAAGATCGTGCAGCAAGGCTCAGTCTTTGAAGTGCTTGGAGAAGAACGGCGGCGGCTGATGAGCCAGTTGCGGGTCGGACCCTCTTAGGCGCCCAACTGGACCGGCTCCTGTTCAAGTTGGATCTTGAAGCGGCGGTAAACTTCACGCTGAATGGTATCGCGCAACGCCGAGATATCGGCAAACGTAGCGTGGCCGCGATTGATCAGTGCGAGTGTATGGCGGGACGAGATGCCGGCCTCGCCGAGTTGGAAGCCCTTAGTGAAGCCGACGCGTTCGAGCAACCACGCGGCGGGCAACTTGATAAGGTCTTCTCCAGCAGTCCAGTGGGGAATCTTATCGACGGAGAGATCCAGCGTCGTCGCGATATCAAGCAGAAGACGCTCTGGAACAATGGGATTTTTGAAGAACGATCCCGCACTGCGGCAGTCAGATTCGCCTTCGACGATCAACATGCCCTTGCCATGTCGAATCTCACGAACAGCATGATAGATATCGATAGGTTTAAGCGCGGAGCCACGACCCGCAAAGTAGTTCTGCAGGTCTGCATAGCGGAGACTGGGTGTTGCATGAAGGTCTAACCTGAATGTGACTGAGATGACGATGTACCGGTTGCGGTGGGTGGTGTTGAAGATGCTGCGGCGATAGGCGAAGCCGCACTGTTCGGCAGTCAGCGTGACAAATTTGAGGGTTTCAAGATCGAGTGCATTAACCCAAAGAATGCTGGTGGAGACCTCCTGTCCATAAGCGCCGATGTTCTGAATGGGCGCACCGCCGACGAATCCGGGGATTCCTGCTAGACACTCGATCCCCGTGATCCCCGCCTCGGCGACCTTAAGAACGAACGCGTCCCAGTCCATTCCGCCGGGGACGTCATATGTAATGCTCGTCTGCCGGGGCCTATCGTCTCGGTAGCCGCCGTTGATATTGATCGCCCCTTCGATCTTGACTCGAAGGACCAGACCATCGAAACCTCGATCTGTCACCAGAAGGTTGCTGCCACCGCCGAGCACAAATAAAGGTAGGCTCCGTTCCCGCACAAAAGTGACAGCCTCAAGTAGCTCCTCCATCGATGTCACTTCGCAGAAAAAACGAGCCGGACCGCCGATGCGAAAGGTCGTATAGGGTGCTAGCGAAACGTTCTCCTGAAGGTAAAGGTCGCGAGAGGGCACGGGTTAGAGAGTACAACATCGCCCGGCCGTTGAAACTAGACACACTCGACGCCTTCAAAAGGTTAGTTCGCTCGGAGGTAGTTCTTCCTAAGCTAGAAAAGTCTATTTGAAGTCCAGACCTATCCATTTTATTTAGAATACTTTGCGCGCTTTTTACGGGGGGAGGGGTGCAAGGGGCAGAAGTAGAACGTAGAATCGAAACAAGCGCGGCTTTTACCCGCGAGCAAAATGGGTTAAAGGGAGAGTGTTATGTATCCAGAGATTATGGTGATTCCAATGCGCGAAGAACTGACGCGCGCTGGCTTGACGGAGGCCCGCAGTGCGGCCGAGGTAGATGCCGCAGTTGCAAAGCCGGGAACAACGATGGTGGTGGTCAACTCCATCTGCGGCTGTGCCGCCGGCAAGATGCGTCCGGGAGTTCGCCTGGCGATGCAGCATTCCGCCAAGCCCGATCACTCCGTAACCGTCTTCGCAGGTCAGGACCGCGAAGCCACCGAGAAAGCACGCAGCTACTTCGGGGGACATCCGCCGACCTCGCCCGCGATTGCGATCCTGCGCGACGGCCAGCTCGTCTACCTCATGCAGCGTTCGGCTATCGAGACCTCGACCGCCCCGGCCATTGCGCAGGAGCTTCAGCGCGCCTTTGACACCTACTGCGCGCCAACCACTGCCTAATCGCGAAGTTGTTGAAATCTAATGCCGGAGACTCGCTGTTGCATCGAGCGGTCTCCGGTTTTTCGTGTCTTCGGGCTCAACGGAAGACTGATTCTGCCGATGTAAGAAACAGTCATGTCGATTACACGATCTACCACCATCCTTGATCCTTCTCCTGCGCCTATCGAAGAGCCTTGGCCCGAGGGGAGTGGGCTCGAGATCGTGGGCTCGAGTGCGGAGATGCGCAGGCTGCGGCTGCAAGTCCGGCGGATCGGCCCACACTTCCGAACTGTACTGGTGCATGGTGAGGCCGGGACCGGAAAGGAACAGGTGGCTCGAGCGCTCCACGGAATGAGCCACGCCGCCGACGGTCCGTTTGTGGTCTGTCATGGAGCCGCTCTTGAAGAAGCAATCGCCGGACATCTGAAGGAGAACGATTGGAGCTCGCACCCCGCAGATGCAATCGGTTGCCTGGCCAGGATGGCGCAGCGAGGAACCCTCTTTCTCGATGGAATCCACGAGATGCCACTCCAGACCCAGCTTCGTCTGCTTCGCCTGTTACAGCGGCACGACTCGACACAGAATCACATCGAAGCCAGCAGGCCCAACTTACACGACATGCGGCCCAACCTGCGAATGATCGCCGCCAGCAGCGAAAATCTCAAAATATTATCTTCCGCAGGCAGATTCCAACCGGAGCTTTACCAGCGATTCGCCATGGTTGAAATTACCCTCCCACCATTGCGGGACCGCAGAGAAGATATTCCGGATCTAACGAAGTTTTTTATCTCTCAGCTTGCACCGCTCTACGAGAGAAAGGTGCTAGCCGTCTCTGACGAAGCGCTGGAGCGAATGCTGAGCTACAGCTGGCCTGGGAATGTAAGCGAACTGAAAGGTGTTGTGCGGAGCAGCATCTCACAGGTTGAAGGCGATAGGCTCGAATCGCATCATCTGCCTATGCTCGCTCAAGAGAATCCACCAACATCCGCATCGGATGCGACCGCAAAAAGCGCAAAGCTCCAGGATGTAATCGAACAGCACGTGCTGCGCGTATTGAAGGGCTGCGGAGGCAACAAGGTGCGCGCGGCGGAGACGCTGGGAATCAGCCGCTCGACCCTCTACAGGATGCTGGACGCCTCTGTTTCGACAATCTTGCAATAAGAGTTCACCTTGTCCCGCCGCGAAAAGACCCTGCGATGAAATGCGCTTCACTCTAAGCCGCCGACGCAGAAGCTCTGCTCGCCACGATAGACTGAAGGTCAAGGTTGAGGACAGAGATGACGAGATTGTGGCAAAGCCGCACGTGCAGGTGGATACTTATTTGTTGTTTCAGCGTAGCGCCAAAGATGGTGCAGGGCCAGTTAACAGCCACGCCGCCAGTCGCCACTTCGGTTGCAGCACAGAGCAAAGCCTTATCCACGCTCTTCACCCAGATCTGGGAGGACAGGCTCAAGCGCTCGCCCGAGTTTGCTTCCTCGATCGGCGATAAACGCTACAACGACCAGCTGACGGACTACTCCACTCAGGCGTTGAACGCTGCCCTGGCCCGTGGACGCGACTACATTCAGAAGCTCTCGGAGATCGATACCACCAGCCTTACCGACCAGGAAAAACTGTCGGCGGATCTGATGCTGCGTCAGTCGATCGAGGAGCAGGAGGCGGCAAAGTTCAAACAGTGGCAGATGCCCGTCAATCAGTTCTACGGCTTCCACACCGATCTTCCCCAGCTTCCTAGCCGGCTGCAATTCGATTCCGTCAAAGACTACGACGACTACATCACGCGGCTCAAGAAAGTTCCGAACGCCTTCTCGCAGATCATGACCAATATGCAACTCGGCGCCGACGAAGGCCGCGTTCAGGTGCAGTATTTGATGGAGAAGGTGCTGGTGCAGACTCTCGCGTTGGCCAACCAGAAGCCGGAGGAGAGCCCGTTTGCCCAGCCTCTCAAGAAATTCCCTAAGACTGTAGGCGCGGCAGAGCAGAAGCGGATTTCGTCAGAGATGCTTGATGCGATCTCCACCGACGTACTGCCATCCTACAAACGCTTCGCCGGATTTCTGAAGGCCGAGTACATTCCGAAATCTCGCAAGGAGATTGGCGCCTCTGCGCTGCCCGATGGTGAGGCATACTATGCGTTTCGCATTCGCCAGAGCACTACATTGAGCAAGTCCGCCGCGGAGATCCATCAGATCGGACTCGACGAGGTGAAGCGCGATGAGACAGAGATGCTGGCCATCGTGAAGAGCCTTGGCTTCTCTGACATCAAGAGCTTCAGCGCAGCTCTGAAGACAAATCCCAAGGAACATCCAGCCTCTCCCGAAGCCCTGATCGAGGACTACAAAGGATATATCGCCGGAATGAAGCCGAAGCTGCCTGATCTGTTCGGTCGTCTCCCGAAGGCTCCGCTGGAGATCGTTCCCGTACCCGCGTACATGGAAAAAGATCAATCAGCTGCCTACTACGACAATGGCACTCCCGATGGCAGTAGGGCCGGCCGGGTTTATGTGAACGAGTACAACTTCGCGGAGCGCTCGCTCGCCCCCGTCGAAGCGGTCTCCTATCACGAAGGAATTCCAGGGCACCATCTTCAGATCTCCATTGCTCAGGAGCTTACCGGAATCCCGGAGTTTCGAAAGTACACCTACTACACGGCCTACACCGAAGGCTGGGGTCTCTACAGCGAACGGCTGGGCAAGGACGTCGGGTTCTACAAAGACCCGTACAGCGACTACGGAAGGCTCGAGGCCGACATCTGGCGCGCGATCCGGCTGGTCGTCGACACCGGCGTGCACTCCCAGCACTGGACGCGCCAGCAGATGGTCGACTACTTCCACGATCACTCCGCCATCGACGAGACCAACATCCAGGCTGAGGTCGATCGCTACATTGCGTGGCCGGCGCAAGCCCTGGGCTACAAGATGGGTCAGTTGAAGCTCCTCGAGTTGCGGGAGCGCGCGAAGACGGCGCTGGGCCCGAAGTTCGACATCAAGGCGTTTCACGATGAGGTCCTCGACTCGGGCGCACTGCCGATGGACGTACTCGAGCAGCGCATTGACGCCTGGATCGCCGCGCAGAAGAAGTAGCTGCGTGGTAAAAGCCTACTCTGGTAGCCTTTGGAGATGAGCGACAGCTATGAAGTGACGGTTCCGGCTCCGGTAATGCCGGGGTTGCGGGTAGCAGTACTGGGCGCAGGAAAGATGGGCGGCATTCTTTTGCAGGCCTTCTTGAAGAATAACCTGCTTGCACCGGAGCAGATCTTTGCCACGGTCCAGCATGCGGAGCGCGCGCAAGCATTGTCGGCGCAGTTTGGCGTCGAGGTGACGACAGATAACCTTGCCGCTGCGCGACAGGCAGATGTGATTCTGCTCGGAGTAAAGCCCACCCAGGTCCCTGCGCTGATCGAAGAGATCAAGCCTGCGCTGACCCCGAAGAAGACACTATTGTCATTTGCGGCTTCCGTAAAAACCCGAAGCATCGAAGAGGGCGCGGGATGCGAACTTGCTGTGATCCGCGCGATGCCGAACACACCGGCAATGCTGGCTGCGGCTATTACGGCCCTCTGCGGCGGACGTTTCGTCTCCGCGGAGCAGATGGCGGTAGCGCAAAAGATCTTCCAGACTGTCGGCCGCACAGTCGTCGTCGATGAAAAGCACATGGATGCGGTCACTGGCCTTTCAGGCTCGGGGCCGGCATTCCTCTACATCATCATCGAGGCCCTCGCCGAAGCTGGCGTAAACGTAGGCCTGCCGCGCGATGTAGCAACTCTGCTCGCCGCACAGACGACCCTCGGCTCCGCCAGAATGGTGCTCGAGACTGGATATCATCCTGCGCTGCTAAAGGACGCAGTGACCACCCCCGCCGGGTGCACCGTCGACGGCATTCTGGAACTCGAAGAGGGTGGCCTCCGCGTAACTCTGATCAAAGCAGTGAAGCGAGCGACCCAACGTGCGAAGGAGTTGGCGAACGGCTAGCCGTATCTCTCTGGGCCAGAACTCACAGCGCGATGCTCTGAAACGACGTCGTAAAAGCTGCGTAGAATAATGATATGGCTACGGCTGGAGCGGTAAAGACGCCGGACGGTTCGACAACGACGAGGCTCGAAACCTCTCGAGCGCTGGTGCAGTTTGCCTGGGCCGTGGTCGGCTATAACGTGCTGGTGATCCTTTGGGGAGCGCTGGTCCGAGCCACCGGCTCCGGCGCAGGATGCGGAAATCACTGGCCGCTCTGCAATGGACAGGTCATTCCGCTGTCGCCGCGCATCGACACAATCATTGAGTTCACCCATCGATGCATGACCGGCGGTTCGACATTCCTAGTCATTGGGCTACTGATCTGGACGTTTCGCGGAACCCTCAAAGGGCAGGCAGCACGAACCCTCGCCGTCGTGTCCATGGTCTTGCTGTTGAACGAGGCGTTCCTGGGTGCACTGCTGGTGAAGCTGGGCTACGTAACCGGCAACCAGTCTATAGGACGAGTGGTCGTGCTCTCCATTCACCTCAGCAATACGCTGTTGCTTCTAGCTGCGCTGACCCTTACCGCACGGCTGCTGGGTACAGGACAAAGATGGGCTGAGTTCAGCGTAAGCGGAACAAAAAAGCTGTGGGCACTCCTGGGCCTTGGGGCCACGCTGATCGTCGGCGTTAGCGGATCGCTCGCAGCGTTGGGAGATACTTTGTTCCCTGCTTCTTCGCTGCGTGCGGCGTTCGCTCAGGACTTCGCAGCAAACTCCCCCTGGCTCCTGCGGCTGCGAGGCGTACATCCGGTCAGCGCTGTCATTGCGGCAGCATTCGTACTGTGGCTGGTGGCGCAGGCCAAGCGAGCAGGCGCTCGTCGAACCGCCGGGATCGTCCTATCTCTCCTCTGCTTCCAGTTCGCGCTCGGACTCGCGGACGTCCTGCTGCTGGCTCCCGTCTGGATGCAGATTCTGCATCTCCTGGGAGCAGACCTCTTCTGGGTAGCTCTCGTAGTGCTGGCAACAACGGTAGTATGGCCGAAGCAGATCTCGGACAGAATCTATCGAACAGATTGAGACGCACCTCTTTGAGTTCCACCAATAAGGCAGAAACTCAAAGAGGTAGCTCTACACCCGCGCGGGATCTTACTGCGGAGTAGGCTTACCCGCGATCTTATCGCCGACCTTCTCGGTTCCGTGGGCCGTATCCTTGGCCGCAACCTTGGTGCCATGACCAATATCTTTGCCAACGGTCTTGGTCCCATTGGCCGTCTTATCCGCCGCCTTTTTCGTCCCGCTGACGCTCTTGTGGTAGACCTTCTTCGTTCCTGTGGCAGTCTTTTTGGACCCGGTCGCGATGGCGTGACCGGTATCCTTGGTTGCGTCTTTTGTATCGGTCCCAGCAGCCTTCATATCTTGACCAGCGCTCTGAGCGAGGGCAAAGCCGGCTGAAGCAGATACCGCGAACGCAGACGCCAAAACGAGAGGTCCTAGTTTTCTAAAATGCATATGTCTCCTTGAGTTCGAACAAATTTTTACTGGGTAGAGTATCGGCTCAGGAAAAGCAATTCATAAAGACACGGCATTTCGCTGTCCGACCGCCCCATGAGGCGAATCGTATAAGAGCCAGGGCAGTGTCGAATAGGCACGCTGATTGAGTCATGCTTGGCTACGAGGTCGCCACTGTATAGTTGCAGCGTTCGCGAGGCGACCTGTTCAAGACTCTGATGCCCCTGTGTGGAACGTCTGCAAATAATGTGATCTTCTTGAAACTATACAGACATTCGAAGCGGAAAGTGAACACCCTCGAGCGGCACCTTGAGCCAGCATGCTCACCGACGGCTCGCGGGGTCTTCGTCGAACTAACGCCTGCGCGCCGGTTAGTCCGCTCTGCGAAGCTGCTGATTCTTGATCAACAGCTCCGCGACCAGCCGATGAAGGCGAGCGTTTTCGATCTCAAGCTCGCCAACCCGATCCGTGAAGTCAGTGGCAGATTGCCGGCTATACCTCGAGGGAGAAGAGTTCATCCCGCCGCCAGGTTCTCGAGCGTCGATGCGGTCTCTTTCAATCTCGTTCATATCTGTGTCTCCGCGTGCGAGGTCTCCGCGTGCGAGGCGAAAGGCCCGCGACCGCAACGCATCCCCTTGCGAAATTTCTCGCGATCTTCGGGCGTCATACGCTCCCAGCGATCTTTCATTCCCTGTCTCCAGCGGTTGCGGCCTCCGCCGTGACGATGAAAGCCCCCAAAAAGAATCTTGCTGAGCACAAACATGCCAAGCCCCTGCCAGAAGGTGATCGTGTGCCAGCCGAAGATCGGAGGCAGAAGCGCATTCCACAGACCCCTAACCACAAAACCCAGCACAGCGCTGGCAACGACGGCGAATAATGCGATCTTTACTGCTTTAACTGCTGGATGATGCCCCATATATAACTCCTTATTTCCTGACAAAATCTTCATAGATTAACTGCAGCCTTTGCCGCAGATGTGTCACGGCGTAGTGCTTTCGCGAGAGCAGCGTGTTGACGCTGAGGCCGGTCTCGGCGGATATCTCTTTGAAACTCTGCCCCTGCAACTCATGTGCGACGAAGACCTCACGCTGCGCCTGTGGCAACTCTTCAAGAGCTTCTTCCAAAGCTTCCAGCAGCAGACTCCTTGCGTAAACCGCCTCTGGCCCGGCATCGGCCGAAGGAAGCAGGTCTTCCAGTGTTCCGCCATCCTCTTCTTCACCTGACGCAGGGCTACTCAGCGAGGCAGGCTTTTTCTTGCGGAAGAGATCGACCATCCGATTTCGAGCGACGCGAAACAGCCACGCCGTCACATGCTCTACGGGCTTCATCAGCCGATAGGCCTCAAGTAGTTCGTAAAACACATCCTGAAGAATGTCCTCAGCCTCGCCCGTGTCGGCAACATGCTTGCGGATGAAGCTGCGCAGCCTGGGCCGGTCCCTCTCCAACGCCTGAGAGATCAGCTGGTCTTGCTCGATAATGCTCCAATTGCCAGGAACGTCAGTCATCTACAGGTGTAGACGGATAGAGCCGACAAATATTTTATGGTGGCCCGGATTTGTTTCCAGCCTTTGGTGGCTCCGGCGGCCATCCTCATATAGGTAGCAAACGATATTTCACGCTTGTTCACACAGAAGATTCACACCATTGCGGTAATCTTTTAGATCTCTATGAGTGCTACGAAACGAACTATCGGAAACTCCGCCAGCGCCAAAAAAGCCACCGCCAAAACGGTCGAAAATCTCTTTTTCAGCCGCGACGAGTCCTGGATGCGGTTCAACCAGCGCGTGCTCGAAGAAGCACAGGACGAGACCAATCCCCTGCTCGAACGGGTAAAGTTCCTCGCAATTACCGCCAGCAACCTCGATGAGTTCGTGGAGATCAGGGTCGCCGGCTTTCTTCAGCGGATCGAGGATGGTTACAATCTTGCCCAACCGCCAGACGAAGGCGGACTCACCCCACAGGAACGACTCGATGGGTTGATGGAGCGAATTCATCACTTTGTAGAGGCGCAGTACCAGTGCTGGAACGAACAACTGCTCCCCGCGATGCATGCAGCGAAGATTCGCGTCCTGCGCTGGAGCCAGTTGAGCGACGCGGCACGAAAGCAGGCGCTGGACTTCTACGAGGACGAGGTCGACCCTCTTCTGACCCCGGTGACCATCGATCCCTCCCATCCTTTTCCAAGGGTGCTCAACAAGGCGCTCTGCATCGGCCTCCTGCTGAAGCACAAGCGGCGCGGAGTAAAGACGGCGACAGCCCTGGGTGTCGTAACCGTGCCTCGCGCCCTTCCCCGCCTCGTCCCGCTTAAAAGCACGGACGGCAATTGCGACTTCATCCTGTTGCATGAGCTGGTGGAGTCTCAAGTGGAGCGCATGTACCGCGGATACGAGGTCCTGTCCCGATCGGCGTTTCGCGTCACCCGCAACAGCAACCTCTACATGCAGGAGGAGGAGTCCCGCTCCGTACTGGAGAGTGTTCGAGCGGAGTTACATAATCGACGCAAAGGCGACGCCGTCCGAATGGAAATTGAAAGCTCAGCGATCGAAGAGATGGTCGAGCGACTGCGGATCAACTTCGAGCTCGAGCCGGAGCAGGTATTCAAGACCGACGGCCCCGTGAATCTGTCGCGTCTGATGAATCTTTACTCCGAAGTGAAGCAGCCTCAACTGAAGTATCCGGCTTTCGTCGCGAAGGAGTTCAAACTCAGTGCAAAGTCCACCGATATCTTCGAGGAGATGAGAAAGCGGGATGTGATGTTGCACCATCCCTTCGACTCGTACAAGACCGTGGAGGAGTTCATCGAGGCCGGAGCTCAGGATCCCAGTGTGATATCGATGAAGCAGACCCTCTATCGCACCAGCAAAGATTCGCCCATCTTCACGGCTCTTACCGAGGCTGGACAGAGTAAAGAGGTGACCGTCGTCGTTGAGCTGATGGCGCGCTTCGACGAAGACTCCAACATTCGGTGGGCGCGAGAGCTCGAGGACGCAGGTGTCGGCGTCTTTCACGGCATCTTCGGATTGAAGACCCACTGCAAGCTGTCTCTCCTGGTGCGCCGCGATCCCGACGGCGTGGTCCGCCGCTACGCACACCTTGGGACAGGAAACTACAACCCGGTCACCGCGCGTTTTTACACCGATATCAGCCTCCTGACCTCGAAGCCGGAGGTGACGAGCGAGGTACAGAAGGTCTTCAACTACCTCACCGCCGAGACCGAGTCGGAAGCCTATAAACCGCTGCTGGTAGCACCTTTGACGCTTGCCGATGGCTTGGTTGCCCTCATCGAAAGAGAGGCGGCCCATGCCAAGGCCGGCCGCCCTGCGTCGATCATCGCCAAGATGAACGGTCTGCTCGATCGCCGAACCGTAGAGGCCCTATATGCCGCTTCAACCGCTGGCGTCGAGATCGACCTGATCGTCCGCGGCATGTGTTCCCTGCGGCCTGGCGTCAAGGGCATAAGCGAGAGAATCCGAGTCCGCAGTATCGTTGGACGCTTTCTCGAACACAGCCGCATCTTCTGTTTTGCAAACGGCGGCAAGGAAGAGATCTACTGCGGAAGCGCAGACTGGATGCCCCGAAATCTGATTGAGCGATGCGAGGTAGTCTTTCCCATAACCCAGCCAGACATTCACAATCGGCTGCGCGAAGAGATCCTTGCCTCCTATCTGGCGGACAACACAAAGGCACGGCTCCTGCGATCGGATGGTGAGTATGAACGAGCACCGAAGACAGAAGCTCCCTTCAGCGCACAAGACTATCTGATGCGCATTGCCGAAGGCGCAGAGGAGAAGGTTCCCGAAGCTGCGAAGCACGAAAAGGTCACAGCCCACTAATGCACCACGACCTGACGTGCTCGCAGTTGAGCTATTGAATATCTAAGCTGATAACTGATGAGATGAGTGGCGGAAGCAATCATGACAACGCCACTGGATGCGCTGTCACGCCAAGTCTGAACGATAAGCCTGCTATTGCCAACGGTCCAGCCTTACCCCAAAACAACCGCGACGTCCGGCATATTTTGAAACAGATCTGATAAAAGAAGGGCCGCGCCTCCAGAGGGCGCGGCCAAAGAGAAATCACAACGGCTCCTATTATGGTACGACGTATGCAATCTGTGCACTATGCACCAAGGTGCCGCTTATGGCGGTAACCGTAAATGTATAGGTGCCCGGAGAAGCATTTGTCGTCCCAGCAGGAGGTGTAGTCCCGCCGCCTCCACCAGTGGTCGAGGTATTGGATCCGCAGCCAGCCGCTGTCAGAGCCGAAATCGTAATCACAGCGGCAAGCAGAGCGCCCCAGCGGCGACGACGTGGCAACATCAGCAGACACAATCCAGCAAGCGTAGCTCCAGAGCCAGCTGCATACCATGGCATCCTACCCGCCGGGCCTCGACCGAACGGTTTCAATCCCGGCCGCATTGACCTTGCGGCTGTCGTCGGCGCAGAAGCAACAACAACAAACGAAGTGGATACGCCGGCCGAAGTAGTGATCGAAACTGGCGACACGGAGAAACTAGGCGTCGCAACCATTCCATCGTTATTGGTCGCAGTCAGAGTGACCGAACCCGTAAATCCGTTGACCGGCGTGATCGTAAAAGTAAGCCCCGTGGCTGTAGCCCCAGGCTGTACTGAAGTCGACGCACCGCAAGTCGCGGGGGCGAAAGAGAAATCGGGTTTACCCGAAGATGTAGAAGAGACAATATCCACCGCAGCGATCGGCCCATTCGGATAAGTATTTGCGTTGATGTTTGGTCCAAGCAGCGTCCCTTTAGACCCCGCATAGTTGCCATCGCCGGAGTAGACCGCGCCGATATTGTGACCACCGGAAGATAGCGACGAGGTGACAAGACTATAGCTCGCGGTTCCACCCGATAAAATGGCGGTGCCACCCACCACAGCTACGTTATCGACAAAGAACTGAACCGAACCTGTCGGTGTCGGACCCGAAGCAGTCCCCGCCACAGTCACGTTGAGCGCCAGAGTACCTGCCGAAACCGCGCAGAGAGAAGCGCTGGTCGTCAGCGCCGTCGTACTGATGCTCGTCCCAATACCACTACCGGTGCCCGTACCGACTGGCTTTACGCCACTCCAGCCCGTGACCAGGGCATTGATGTCAAAACTGCCGAGGCCTGTAGCCTGATCATAGCCAGTCCCCGCGGTAAAGCCTGTCGGTTGGCCATTCGAACAGTTCGGTGTCCCCTGGGTGCAAGGAACTGAGTTGTTACCGGAGATGATGTCGTGAAAAACGCTGCTGTAGGTCGGCCCATTCAGGAAGCCATAGAGCGTTGGTCCTACATTGCCCAGCCAACTCGCTGTCGCGCCTGTCGGATTAACTTTCTGCTCGACCAGAGCCAAAATACCTGCAAAGGTTGGAGCAACAAATGAGGTCCCGCCAAACACATTCGGATTACCGTTGGCGGAGAGGAAGCCGTTGGTGCATGGCGTCTCACCCTGGCCATCGCCCGAGCTGCAAACCAGATATCCATCGTGGATAGCCGCAGCGTTCAGCGCTATATCAGGAAGATCCCGTGAGGAATCGTTGGGAACGCCCGTGCCAGTCTGCCACGCTGGCTTGGAGAAGAAAGCGCTTGCTCCGCCTCCCCCAGCTCCGCCCCCAGTTCCATCGTTATAGCCAAGGCCAGCGCTGGACGTAGTTTCATTCCACGGCTGCTCTGGAATGTACAAGAGAGCGGAGCCGCCGTTGGTTCCATTAGCGCTACTCCAATAGGTGGCAGGGGTTGCCACATCTCCGCTGAACATCGTCCCGCCGGCAGAGGTAACGTAAGGGGAGCTGGAGGGAAAATCTACGTTGAGTCCCTCTGTCGCAAGCCCCACCCCGTCGCAGTCGGTAGCACCGGCATCGCCAGAGGAACTAACTACGGTCTGCCCCTGCGCATTCGCCAGCGCCAGCAGATTGTTGTAACTCGCCAACATAGCCGTGCCCCAACCGCTCTCGCACAAGCCATAGCTGATGGTAATAATCGGAGCGACCTTATTATCGATGGCGTAAGTCAGGGAGTCCGCGAAGATGTTATTGCTGCTGAAAACATACAGAATCGTCGCTCCAGGAGCAGCCGCACTCGACCACTCAATATCGAGATGCGCCTCATCGATATCGCTCGCCGAGACGCCGGCGTCAGAGCCGCCAGCAGGAATAGCAGACTGCAGCTTTAGATTAATCGCGGGCAAACCAGCCGCCGTGCGGAACTGGGCAATGTTCGCGTCCGGAAGGACATTGCCCGCATTAAGATCCGTATTTCCCATCACAGCAACTGTCACGCCCGTGCCATTGATCGGCGTGGAAGCCGTAAGCAGAGGATTTTCGTTATATATGGTGTAGAAATCAGCCGGCGAAATGTAATGACTCGTCACTCCGCTCAGAGTCTGCGTGTAGTGGGGCTGCGAGGGATCAATCGAAGCAGCACTCCGCGCGCGCAAGTGAGGCTTCGGCTTGAAGTCATTGAGTCCAACAATGGAAGTCACGACCCCCGCGATGGCAGATGGAAGCACCGGATCGGTGACATTGGAAAAATGAGCTTCCCCATTGACCGACAGGCTATGAATCGAAGTCCCAAACGCCTGCTGCACCTGCGCAACTGTGCCCGAAAAGGAGATAAAGGTATTGCTCCGAGCCGCCCGGGTGATCGTGAAGCCCTGACCAGTAAGCCATGTCGAAACCTTGGCAATATCCGCAGCGCTAAGGCCAAAGCGCGCCCCAAACTGCTCCGGCGTGAGCCACTGGTGATAACTCCCCGAACCGGGGTTTAACTGACTCGCCAGTAGCTGGCTCAGATCGGCCTGCTGGGCCGGCGTCATGCTGAAGCGCAGTGACATCGACTCAAGCTTCTTGTCCGCGGGAGCGGCGCCAAGATCCGCAGCACGTTGGGCTCGCCCAGTAACAGTTCCGGGCAAAGGAGTCCGCACTCCGCTGTTGACAGCACTGGCTATTCTGTTTTGAACGGCGGCCTGGCCAACAGGGCTGAACGCGGAGGCAAGGAGGATAACAGGAGCAAACAGTTGAGAGAAAAGGCGGCTGCGCATGGATATTCTTCTACCTTACTACCGGGTTACGGGGTGGCACTGCTGCTCCACACACCAAGATCGACTGGCCCGACGAATCAGAGTGGGGCTGAGGTACTTGCTTAGACAGACGATAAAAGAAAATGTTGCGTTTACAGAAGGAAAGACATTATTTCGTCTTCCGGTTGTGCCATTTCAGCAAGAAAAGCTGAAACCGAGAGCCGCGCCTGTATGCCGCAAACCTTCGATCACTCCCCATCCCCAACACGAGGTACACCCTTTATGGATCAAAATGCGACCATAGAGAGTATGAGCGAACGAGTTTTCCTGAGAGGCAAGGCAATTCTGTTTGATATGGACGGAACGCTGGTCGATTCGACGCGGGTGGTTGAACGTGCCTGGGGATGGTGGGCCGCGCGGCACAGCCTACCGCTTGAGGAGGTGTTGACCTTCTCGCACGGTCGCCCAGGTAAAGCTACGGTAGCGCATTTCCTGCCAGGGCAAGAGCACGCACAGGAGATCGCGGAGCTCTCTCACTTCGAAGAGACGGAAACGGAAGGCATCCTGGCAGTGCCAGGAGCGCTCAAGGTGCTGCAGGCACTTGAAGCGAACCACCTAACGTGGGCGATTGTGACCTCTGCTTGGCGCAAGCTTACGGAGATTCGCGTGGCTGGTGCTGGCTTGCCATTGCCTGCCATCATCGTGCCAATCGACGAAATTCACAACGGGAAGCCGGATCCGGAGGGCTTTTTGCGCGCGGCGGAGTTGTTAGGTGTTGCGCCCGAAGAGTGCGTGGTGTTCGAGGACACACGCCCCGGGATCGATGCCGGGCTGAGCGCGGGGATGCAGGTTGTGGGTTTGTCGACGACGTTCTCGGCGCAGCAGTTGAGGCATCGACCGGTGGTTAGTGACTTTCACGACGTGACGGTATTCCCGGATGGTGAGGGTTTGAGGATTGAGATTGAGGATCGGTCGTAAGGAAGCGGAAGCGCGCGTTTCACCGGGAACAAGATCCGGATTCGGCGCTCCTTGCGAGAAGGCTTCCGGAGTGTAGCCCTACAAAGACAGTACCCTTATATAACTTCCTGGAACTCAGCTCCTTCTCGGCTGCGAGCAGATAACCGGATGACAGACTTGCTCCTGGTGACAGCAATGTTGGGTCTACCCAATACATAAAACGACCAGCCGAAGAATCAATCGGCTGGTCGTTTTATGTATCACATGTCTCTAAATGGCATACCTTCCAGCCTTCAGGACGTGCTGAGCCACCTGCCGCCTCAGCTTGATCGTATCCGCCGAGTCATGCTTGGAGAGTCGGCGGAGAATCGTAAGCTGCGTCCGCAGCATGTCCCCCTCAGCTACCGCCGCAATCACCTTCCGCGCCGAAAGCTCCACCGTAGCCATCGCCTTATCGGCATAGATCCGTGCCATCGCAACCTGCACAGCCGAAGCCTCCGCCGACTGTCCTTCTGCAATCTTCTCCGCCCGCAGAATCGCACTCTCCATCGCGAACACCTCGATAATCATGTCCGAAATCGCCCCCATCACCTCCTGCTCGTCCGCGATCTGCGTCATATACTTCTGCGTCGCGGCCCCAGCGACAAACAACGTCAGCTTCTTTGCGTTCGCCAGCAGGTTGCGCTCCTCACCCAGCGGCCCCTCGCGCTCCACCCTCTCGCTCGGGCCGGACATCACCTCATCCATCAGCTTCTTGATCGCCGGCATCAGCGCCAGCTTCCCGCTCATCGCCGACTTCATCAGCCAGCCGGTGATAATCAGCCGATTGATCTCATTGGTCCCCTCGAAGATCCGATTAATTCGCGCATCCCGATAAGCCCGCTCCGCCGGAAACTCCTCAACATAGCCATAGCCCGCGAAGATCTGCAGCGTCTCATCGACAACCATATCCAGCATCTCGCTCGCCCACACCTTCACAATCGAGCACTCCACCGCATAGTCCTCAATCCGCTTCTGAATCTCCTTCGTATCGTTCTTATCCACACCCGCCAGAGCCTTATCAATCAGCCCTACCGTGCGATAACAAACTGCCCCGCCCACAAAAATCCCAGTGGCGCAGTTCGCAATCTTCTCCTGGATCAACCCAAACTCCGAGATCGACTTGCCAAACGCCTTCCGATCGATCGCGTATCGAATCCCATTGTTAAGCGCCATCCGAGCGCCGCCAATCGCGGCATTGCCCAACTTGTATCGCCCCACATTCAGAATGTTGAACGCAATATGGTGGCCCTTCCCCACCTCCCCCAGCAGGCTGCCAACAGGAATCACGCAGTCCGTCAAAATCAGCGGACACGTCGAGCTGCCGCGAATCCCCAGCTTGTGTTCTTCCTTCCCCTGCGTAAAGCCAGGCGTTCCCCGCTCGATCAAAAACGCCGTCAGCTTCTCCTTCCCCGCATCCGGTCCCTCCGGAATCGCGCACTTCGCAAACACCGTAAACAGATCCGCAAACCCCGCATTCGAGATCCACATCTTTTCGCCATTCAGAGTGTACGTCTTCCCATCCGGAGACAGCACCGCCTTCGTCTTCGCATTCACCGCGTCCGAACCGCTCGTCGACTCCGACAACGCATATGCCGAAACAATCTCACCCGAAGCAATCTTTGGCAGATACTTCTTCTTCTGTTCCGCATTGCCGTACCAGACTAGCGGCAGCGTACCGATCCCGGTATGCGCCGAGAACGCCACCGAAAAGCTGGCCTGCTTCGAGATATTCTCCGCAACAATAGCCGACGTAGCCTTATCCATCTCCAGGCCGCCATACTCCTCAGGAATATCGATCGCGGTAAGCCCAAGCTCCGCAGCCTCCTTCAGCAGGCGCTTCGTGACCGAAAAATCCTTCGCCTCAATCGAGTCCGACGCAGGCATAATCTCGTTCACCGCAAAGTTTGCCGTCGTCTCCGCAATCTGTTTATGCTCGTCGGTAAAATCCTCAGGGAAGAAACAATCCGTAGGCGTCGGATCGCTGATAAGAAAGCTGCCACCAGCGATGCGGGTAGCGGTAGTCGGTTCGGGGGTCGTCATCGTTGCCATGGTGTTACTCCTTCTATAGCTTCTACGCTCAAGGTTGCAAACTAATCCACTTCAGCAATCAGTTCTTCGGGCTTAGTGGCCTTCCATCGAACAACACAATGTTGGCCCTTCCAGCGAAACGTCTGCAGTTGTGCTTCAGCGAGTGATACCGACGGTTGTTCCACAGTAATCCACCGTTCATGCTCTACACCATCCGAGACATACTTCGCCAGAATTGAAACTTCGTAGAGCGCCGTTTTGCCACCCTTGGCATAGCTCACCGTCTGTATCATCTCCGGGCGGACCTCTTCGACAATGGCTGTGGCGCACTTCCAGTGTTGTTGAATCTCTTGATGGTGTCGGTGCTTGATAAAGAAAACTACTGCGACAACCACCGCAATCACCGCGACATATCCACTCACTACTCGAATCTGATGCCAGTCACTCCGGCCCGCTGGACGCAATCTGCTCCAGGCTCTTCGATCCGACTTGGAGTATGTACGCATTCTCTAACTCAGAGCCTCATAGATCCCAGCCGCTCCCATCCCGCCCCCAACACACATCGTCACAATCCCATACTTCGCCTTGCGCCGAGGCATCTCCCGCAGCAAAGTAGCCGTCAACTTCGCCCCCGTACAGCCAAGCGGGTGCCCCAGCGCAATCGCGCCCCCGTTCACATTTACCTTCGCCGGATCAATCCCCAGCACCTTCAACACCGCCAGCGACTGCGCCGCAAACGCCTCGTTCAACTCGAAGAGATCAATATCCTCAAGCGACAACCCAGCCATCTTCAGCACCTTGGGAATGGCATGGATTGGCCCAATCCCCATCTCCTCCGGATCACACCCCGCATAAGCGAACGCAAGAAACTTACCCATCGGCTTGATCCCAAGCTGCGCCGCGCGCTCGGCTGACATCACCACCGCCGCCGCCGCTCCATCGGACGTCTGGCTCGAGTTCCCCGCCGTCACAGTTCCCTTCGCATGAAACACCGGCTTCAACTTCGCCAGCGCCTCCAGCGACGTATCGGCACGCGGCCCCTCATCCTGCTTGAACGTAGACTCGGTCGTCTTTGCCTTCTTCCCATTCGGCACAGTATTTGTAACCGTCACCGAAACAATCTCATCGTCGAACTTCCCGGCTGCAATCGCAGCCAGAGCCTTCTGATGGCTCTCATACGAAAACTGATCCATCTGCTCCCGAGTGATCCCGTAGTGAGTCGCCACCCTCTCCGCCGTCAGCCCCATCGACATATATGACCCAGGATAGTTCTCCACCAGCCACGGATTCACCGAGATCTTATTACCGCCAAACGGAACATACGACATGCTCTCCGTCCCACCCGCAACAATGCAATCCGCGGATCCGCCACGAATCCGATCCGCCGCCAGCGCAATCGACTGCAACCCCGACGCACAGTAGCGATTGATCGTCATCCCCGCAGTCGTAACCGGCAACCCCGCACGGAAGCTGGCAACCTTCGCCACATTCATCCCCTGCTCTGCCTCAGGCATCGCGCAGCCCAGAATCACATCTTCAATCTCCGCCTTATCAAGCTGCGGAATACGCTCCAAAGCCCCGGAGATGGCAACGGCAGCCAGATCATCCGGGCGGGTAGTCCGAAGAGTTCCGCGAGGAGCCTTCCCAACAGCGGTACGTACAGCCGATGCAATAATGACGTCTTTCATAACCCACTAACTCCCGACTTCTGTCTCCGAATCTACTCCGAAGACCGTAGATAAACCCATCTTTTAAGGATGAACTTGTAAACCTGACCGCGAACAATGCACTCCTAATTCCGCAAAGGCTTGCCCGTCTTCAACGTAAACGCAATTCGCTCCTGCGTCTTCTTCTCTCCACACAACGACAGAAACGCCTCGCGCTCCAGATCCAGCAGATACTGCTCCGTCACCGGAGTACCCGGCGTAACTTTGCCCCCACACAGCGCATACGCCACCCAGTTCGCAATCTTCGCATCATGGTCCGAGATGTACTGCCCCTCCCGCATCGTCCACACCGCCAGCTTCAGCGTAGCCAGTGCATTCTCCCCCGGAGCCGCAATGTCAGTCCGAGGTGCAGGTGCACTATAACCAGCATCAGCGATCGCGCGAGCCTTCGTCTTCGCATCCGTCAACAGCCGTTCGCGATTCATCGTAATGCTGTCCGACTGCTTGAAGAATCCAAACGAACGAGCCTCTGCCGCACTGGTCGAGACCTTCGCCATCGCAATCGTCTCGAAGTTCTTCTTCAGCGCCTCAAAGATCTCCACGCCCTCGCCACGGGCATCCGGACGAATGCTCGATCCCGCCTCCACCGACCGGATCGTCATCTCTTTACAGCCGCCGCCACCAGGAATCAACCCCACACCAGCCTCCACCAAACCCATATACAACTCCGAATGCGGCTGACGCGCAGCGCCATGAAGCGCAATCTCCACGCCCCCGCCGAGACACATCCCATACGGCGCAACCACCACAGGACGCGGACAAAACTTAATGGCCTGCGTCATATTCTGAAACGCCCGCACCGCCATCTCCACCTCATCCCACTCCTCCTCCTGAATCCCAAGAAGAAGCTGCATCAGATTCGCGCCCACCGAAAAATTAGTCGAGTCCCCCGTAATAACAAACGCCTCGAAGTTGCCCACCATCTCACTCGTTGGCTTCAGCGTCTGCGTAATCAGATTGACGATGTCATCGCCCAGCGCATTCATCTTCGAGTGCAACTCAATCCCCGCCACCCCATCGCCCAGATCGATCACCGACGCGCCCGGGTTCTTCTTCACCACCCCATTCGCCTTCTTGATCACCCCCAGCGAAGTCACGCCCTCCGCCGTCACCACCGGCTTGTACTCCCCGCTGACTGGATCAAAGAACAGCCGCCCCGAAACCACCGAAGCATCATCCTTGTACCACGCAGGATTCGCCTCCCCATGCTTCTCCGCATAAGCCAGCAACTTCTCCACATTCGCCGAAACCGGCGCACCCGCAGCCCGCATCTTCTCCGTCGTGGCGCGCACACCCGCAGCATCGAACATCTCAAAAGGCCCAAGCTCCCAGTTGAACCCGGTCTTCATCGCCTGATCGATCTCAACGATATTGTCCGCAATCTCCGGCACCCGATTCGCACTATACGTAAACAGCTCCGTCAGCAGCGGCCAGTAAAACGCAGCCGCCTTATCCTTCGTCACATCCGCGTGCAGCAACTGCGCAATCCGAGCAGGCGTCGACTCCACATTCTTCGCCATCTCGATCGCCGGAAACTTCGGCCGCGTGCTCGGCTTATAGTCCAGCGTCTGCCAGTCCAAAACGTGCCGCAGGTCGCGCCCCTCCGCGTCCTTGCCTTCCTTCTTGTAAAAACCCTGCTTCGTCTTATCCCCGAGCCACTTCCTCTCGAGCATCTTGCCGATGAAAGGAGCCAGCTTCACCTCAGCGCGCTCATCTTTAATCTTTTCCGCCTGCGCGGAGAAATTCGTAGCCACATGCGCCAGCACGTCTACTCCAACCATATCGCCCAGCCGGAACGTCCCCGTCTTCGGCCAGCCCAATGCCGAGCCCGTCAACGTATCGACCTCTTCAATCGACAGCCCCTGCTCCTGCATCAACCGAATCGCATTACCCATCGAGAACGTGCCGATACGATTAGCAATAAAGTTCGGCGTATCGTGCGAGTGAACAATCGCCTTCCCCAGCCGCAGATCGCAGAAGTGCTCCACCGCCGCAATATCCGCCGGGTCCGTATCCGGAGTTCGAATCACCTCCAGCAGCCGCATATACCGCGGCGGATTGAAGAAGTGCGTTCCAAACCAATGGCGCCGCAGCTCCATCGGCATCCCCTCCACTATCTTGTGAATCGGCAACCCGCTCGTGTTGCTCGTAAGTATCGAGTCCTTCCGGCGATGTTGCAGCACCTTCTCCAGCAGCGCCCGCTTGATCTCAAGATTCTCCGCCACCACCTCGATGATCCAGTCGCAGTCCGCAATCAAAGCCAGATCGTCCTCGAAGTTGCCAATCGTGATCAGCCGCGCACTCTCCGGCGCATAGAAAGCAGCAGGCTTCGACTTCTTCAACCCATCCATCGCCGCCAGCACAAACTTGTTTCGCTCCTGCTTCGGCGCACTAGCGTCGATGCCAGGCGGAACGATATCCAGCAGAACCACCGGCAACCCAGCGTTCGCAATATGCGCCGCGATACGCGATCCCATGGTTCCCGCGCCAAGCACCGCAACCTTGTTGATCTGTCTGTGATCCCGGGAGGGGCTATGCTTTCCCGAACTCTGTGGTGTAGGTGCTTCGATGGTGCTGGAAGGCATGGTCAAAGGCTCCGGCGGGCAGGAATACCCGAACGATGCGAAGCATACTGAATGACCATTCAGTCCGTCAAGTAAACAGTCCTTCAATTTGGCAAATCACTCATTGCAAATGGGTAACAGCCGCTTGGCAGCAGCGCCTCACAAGCCAATCCCTTTACCCGAGGTCAGCCACTGCGACCACTCCAGCCCTCACGCAAGGCATACCCGTGCCGCAGTCGAGCAACCTGCCGCTACCATCCAATACCGCCTAATGCCTCGACGCCGCGAGTCGATGCATCTCAGATCCCGCCATCAGGAACCCACCCACGCCATATACATAGCTGGCCGAAAGCTTGAACTTGCCCGGCTGCGCATCAATCGGCTGAATCGAACCCAGCCGCCCATCCGCATAGATGTGTCCAAGCATTCCCTTCCACGACCTCTCCACCACCGGAAGATAAGTCTTGCGATCGAGAATCTTTTCATTGATCCCGTACGCCATCGCAAACGTAAAGAACGCCGACCCCGACACCTCCGGCAGTTCGTAAGACTCAGGATCCAGCAGCCCTGACCGCCACAGTCCATCTGGGCTCTGAATCGCCGCCAGCCTCTCCGCCATCTCGCGAAACTGCGCCACATACTTCGGCCGCGAAGGATAGTCCGCCGGCATAATCCGCAGCACATTCACCAGTGCACCCATCACCCAGCCATTCCCGCGCGACCAGAAGATCGGCTTGCCGTTCTCCTGCTTCTGCGTAAAGTACCGGCTGTCGCGAAAGTAAAGATGCTCCTGCGGACTGTAGAGACTCCCCGATGTAAGCCACCACTCATGATCCATATAGTCCAGATACTTCCGGTCATTCGTAATCGCATACATCCGCAAGAGCACCGGTGGCGACATGAACAGCGCATCGCACCACCACCACAGCAGCTTGTTCGGATCATCCTCTCGCACAATCAGACGATCCAGTATCGCCTTCGTATCCGCCATCCGCACCGGCTGCCGATCGTCGCGATAGAGATCCAGAAAAGCCTGCCCCAATGCCTGATCATCGGCATGAGGAAACCGAGCATCGAGCAGCGTCCAATCCGACCGCTCCGCCAGATGCAGCACTGCATCGCGATACTTCGGATCGCCGGTCGTCTTCGAAGCCGCCAGCAGCCCGTCGTAGAGCGCCGCAAACGTCCACTGCTTATTGAAGTGCGGCTCTGCATAAGCAACCTGCCAGTCCGCAACCTTCTTTATCGCCGCATCGATCGCCTTCGGCTTCAACTCACTCGAGAGTCCCGTCGCCAGCGGCCCAGGATCATCCGGCGCATCGCCCGCCGCGTTCCCGTCCACCGGCACAACGTTCGCCGCAGGAGCCACCACCGGAGCACTCTGCGCCAAGACGCCCATCGAAGCAGCGCTAACAAGCACACCAAAAACAAACCCACGCGAAGTTCTTGCCACCAATCGAGCCCGCGAACCAGCACCAGCACCCTGCAACCGCATCCCAAAATCCGAAAGAAACATCGTCATCCCTAAACCAGGCTCCCATTCATCACCAGCGCCACCGCACTCCGCAGGCGCGCCGTATTTCCTTCGAACGCAGGCCGCAGCCGCGGCGCCTTCGAAAGAGCATTCTGTTTTAGCTCCGCCTCAACAATTGGCCCAAACAGATACCACGCAGCCGTAATATCCCCAACCACCACGATCTCGCTCGGAGCGAGCGCATTCGCAACCATTCTCAGTCCACGCCCAAGAAACGAAGACATCTTCTCCAGAGCCTTTACCGCATTGGCGTCATGCGACTGCGCCATCTTCACCAACGCCGCAAAGGTAGGCGGCGCACTCGCTCCACTTATCTCCTCGTAGTAGCGCAGCCCCGCGCGATTCGAGCTCACCGTCTCCCAGCACCCTCGCCCCCCGCATCCGCACCGCGGCCCGTTCATCTCCATCTGCACATGGCCAAACTCTCCCGCCATGCCGTTCGCCCCGCGCAGCACCTGCCCATTCGCAAAGATCCCCGTCCCAATCCCCTCCGACACATTCACCACCACAAGGTCATGCAACCCATCGCTATCGCCAAACCAAACCTCCGACAGCGCGCACGCATTCGCAACGTTATCCATCTCAACCCGCAGCCCCGTGGCTTTCTGAATCCGCGACTTGATACTCGAGATCGGCCACTTCAGATTCGGCGCAAAGATCGGCTCATCCCGCAGCGGATCGGCACGCCCCGGCAGGCTAATCCCGATTCCGTCAAACGACTTATCACTATGTGCCGCCATCAGCTTGCGAATCGCAGCAATAATCGGCTGAATCGCCTTCTTCGGATCCTCCGGCAGCTCCACCACATTCTGCGCCACAATCTTGCCGCCAAGGTCGGTCACCGCAACCGTCGTCTGCGACGGATGAATATCCAGCGCAATCACAGCACGCTGATGATTCAGCTCCAGAAACGTCGGCCTGCGTCCCCGCGGTGGCCGCCCCGTCGAGCCCTCCAGAATCCACCTCTCCTTAATCAGATCCTCCACAATCAGCGAAACCGTGCTGCGCTGCAGGCCTGAGACCCGGGCAAGATCAGCACGCGAGAGTGGCTGCCGGGTGCGAACCAGGTTGAAGACAAGATTCCGGTTGATCTGGCGTGGCGTTTTATTCGACGCGCTCTGCCTGCGGGTAAAGGTGAATCGAGTCGATTGTGTGGTGGGCATTGTTTAGCTTTCGTGTCTCATAAAATCAATCGGCGAAACCATATCAAACATACCAACTGGGCAAAACTCGAACTCAAGCTCAGCCGTTCGAAATCGTTCTCGAGCAGCCGTCGCTTGACATCTTTGGCGACGAGTCTTTATACCACCGCAGCTCCACCATTTTGTAGATACTTTGAATTATTGTTTTGAGGACCTCACTTCTGCCCCTCTGCTAGCCAATTCAACTTGATCCTTTGACGAAACAAGACCCGCTGGTAAGGAGGGTGGTTCCCATCCATCCTCACGTAGTACAGATAAGGATTGTCCGTGATCGTCATATAGTTCGAATCCGTCGATTTTGGATCGATGAGCGAGAAATACATATACGACCAGTTTCCTTCCGGCTCGCTTCTGAGCATCTGGTTCTGCGTCATCGCCAACTTCGGCTTGCTCCAGTGAATGAAATCTGGCGAGGTCGTAAAGTAGACGCCTTCGGGCCCCCAGGAAGAAGCGGAGCCCTGGTTCCACAAGGTTGCAACAAACAGATGAGACGCCGGGTGATAGTTGATTCCCGTCGCGTAGTCCAGGTAAGGCACCGGGGCGCAGACATGAGCCTTTGGATTGGCCACCGTTCCCCGGTAAGGATCAACGAACTGGACGGTAAAGTCTTTGCCGTCCCAGCCGCGCCAGGACGAAGGATCCAGAATATTCGCCGTGCGAATCGCGCATGCTCCATCGAGAACCAGGCACGGCTTCTGCCCCTTTCCGCCGCCGCAGTTTGGCGGCCATCCCCACGCGTATACCTCGTCGTAGTACCACTGGCCCACCTTCACGATGTTCGAGTCCACGCTGTACCCCTCCGGCCCCTGGTTCGGCTGATACTTATAGGGAAGGCTGATGAAGTAGTTTCCCGTCGGATTGGGCCTCGCGAAGTGATAGCCGCCATCGGTGGAGAGATTGAAGGTATCGACGTTGTACCAGCAGCTGGCTGAGTCGTTTTTTGTCGCACACATGCCGGGATGCTCCCACCCGTGATACTCCATGTGGCCGAGCGCGACGATCCGTTTGCCGTCGACGCTGTAGAACGCGTTCAGCCACGTAGCGTCGTCAAAGTTCGCAATGTTTCCGTCGTGCGGCGATCTGTAGACCACCTGGCAGTTGTGCTTCGCGGTCTCAAGGGTGGGTCCAAGCCCGGCACGAGTGACGTAATGCGAGGCAATGAGGTGAACGGTCCCCTTATAGTCCCGAAAGGCGCGGGCTGCGGCATCCGGAATGTCGATCTGCTCGCAGGACTCCTTTGCCGTATCGAACGCCGCCACCCGCGGGCCATCCAGAAAGTTGGGCGTTGGCGGATCGGCCGGCCATTTGGGTGCTGGAAAGGAGTCTCTTCCGGATCCTGCCAGTAAGGCGTTCTCGACGTTGCCTGCAAGTGCGATGCCGTGAATAAAGAGTTTTTTGCCTTGGAAGGTTCTCAACTGTTGGTTGGGCAGCGCGATCCTGAATCTGTGTTTGCCGCCACTGGCGTCGTGGCACTCCTGGTCAACGGCAGGCTCGCTGGCCAGATCGGCGCTGCCTGCCATCACATATATTCCCGGCGGCGTAGCGCCAGCCGGATGACTCGCGTAGAGATTGACGCTGATCGAACCTCGCTGGCCCTCCTGGCAAGCCCAGCCATGCACGTAGTACTGATCACCCTCGAACGCTACGCCGTCAATAACGCCGGTCACGGGCCCCGGGTGGGAGCCTTGTGCTCGCGCTGCGGTCGGGGCTGGTATAAGACCGATCAAGCCCATGGCAAAGGCGATCAACACTCGAAGGAGTCTCAACTTGCTTGGGATACCGGGCATCGCAACCTCTTCGTTCTTATCTGACACAAACACAGCGAATATCCAAAAGTTTCAACAAACTGGCTCGAACAAAACTGAATCGAGACGCACGGGATTAAGTTCAAACCATCTCCCACCGTAAAAAAATACGCCGACAACTCTCTGCCCTCCCAGCAAGAATCTCCATGCTAGCCTGAAAACTGTGGCGACCTACATAGAGCAATCGCTAGCAAAATTAAAAGAATTCGAAGGCTGCGTCCCGTGGATGTACCGCGACACAGTCGGCAAAGTCACCGTCGGCGTCGGCCTCATGCTCCCCGACGCCAAAGCCGCCGCATCCCTCCCTTTCCTCCTCGGCACCCGACCAGCCACACCACAAGAGATCGCCGCCGAATACACCCGCGTCGACTCCCTCCCCCAGGCCCGAGCCGCCGCCTTCTACAAATCCCCCAACAGACTCGAACTCCCCCAACAAACCATCGACGCAAAACTAACCTCCATCCTCCAGGCCTTCGAAGCTGACCTCCGCACCCACCTCCCCCACTACGACACCCTCCCCGATCCCGTAAAGCTCGCCCTCCTCGACATGACCTACAACCTCGGCCCCGCCGGCCTCTTCAAAGACTTCCCCCATCTCATCGCCGCCGTCCAGTCCGGTTCCTGGGCCGAAGCCGCCGCCCGCTGTCTGCGCCGAGGCCCCAGCGCCGCCCGCAACAACTGGACCCGCGAGCAGTTCCTCTCCGCCGTCGTCACCACCATCCAGGCCGAAGCCGAGTCCCTCCTGAAGCGAATCCGGCGTCTCATACGTCAAACCTGGAACGCCATATTCGGCCCCCGGCAATAAAGCCCGGCCCGGGCTTCGATATAGTGGACTCTTGACTCGCAAAGTCTGCGGAGGGCTTTTGGTAAAGGTAAAACGTAGCATCGCCGCGATCGCCACATGTGCCATCGCTCTAGCCCTCACAGCGAAAGCACAGGACCTCGCAAGCTTTGAAAAGCGCACCACCGTCAAAGTTCTCCCCAACGGCCTCACCCTCATCCTCTGCGAGCGCCCCGAAGCCCCCGTCTTCAGCTTCTACACCCTCGTCGATGCAGGCTCCGCCGACGATCCCGACGGCGCCAGCGGCATCGCCCACATGTTCGAACACATGGCCTTCAAAGGCACCACCGAGATCGGCACCACCGACTACCCCGCCGAAAAGATCGCACTCGCCAAAGTCGAGATCGCCTACGCAGCCTACGACGCCGAGTACCGCAAACGCGTAGGCCAAAATCCCGAAAAGTTAGCCCAGCTCCTCAAAGCCTTCCAGGACGCACAAGCCGAAGCGCAAAAGTACGTCATACCCAACCAGTTCTCCCAGATCGCCGAAGAGAACGGAGCCGTCGGCATCAACGCCAGCACCACCGAAGACTCCACCCAGTACTTCTGGAGCATGCCCTCCAACCGCCTCGAGCTCTGGGCCTATCTCGAAAGCCAGCGCATCGCCCATCCCGTCGAGCGCGAGTTCTACAAGGAGCGCAACGTCGTCCAGGAAGAGCGCCGCATGCGCACTGACTCCTCCCCCGTCGGCCGCATGGTCGAGCAGTTCCTCGCCACCGCCTACGTCGCCCACCCCTACCGCCGCCCCGGCGTAGGCTGGGAAAGCGAGATCAGCCAGGTCTCCGCCACCGAGGCCACCACCTTCCACGAAAAATACTATGTCCCCGCCAACATCGTCATCGCCGTCGTAGGCGACCTCAAAGCCTCCGAGACCATGCCCGTCCTCGAGCGCTACTTCGCTCCCATTCCCGCCGCCCCGCGTCCCGAACCCATGACCACGGTCGAGCCGCCACAGGTCGCCGAAAAATCCGTCACCATCCGCGAAGCCACCCAGCCCTTCTACATCGAGGGCTACCACCGCCCCGACTACCTCGACCCCGACGACTCCGCCTACGACGCCATCTCCGACATCTTCTCCAACGGCCGCACCGCCCGCCTCTACCGCTCTCTCGTCCGCGACCAGTCCATCGCCGCCGAAGCGCAAGGCTTCAGCGGCTTCCCCGGCGACAAGTACCCCGGCCTCTTCGCCGTCTACGCCGTCCCGCTCCCAGGCCACACGCCCGAAGAGATGCGAGCCTCCATTCACAAAGAGCTCGACCGCCTCAAGAACGAGGACGTCACCGACGCAGAACTCGAACGCTTCAAAACCCGCTCCCGCGCCGACCTCCTCCGCGGCCTCGCCGACAACGAAGGCCTTGCTCATCAGCTAGCCGAATACCAAACCCGTTTTGGCGACTGGCGTGAACTCTTCAACCAGCTCCACAAGATCGACGCCGTCAACAAAGCCGACATCCGCCGCGTCGCCAACAAGATCTTCACCGACAGCAACCGCACCAGCGCACGCATCGAATTCGTCCCACCCCAACGCAAAGCCCCGCAAGCTTCAACGCCTTCAAAAACAGAGACCCCAGGAACAGCCATGCTCACAGCACCCCCAGCGCAGACCACCCAAACCGCCGGAGGTACGAAGTGAAGCATCTCTCCTCGTTCATCATTACCGCATCGCTCCTCGTTGCCACTCTCGGCGCCTCCGCACAAACCCCAGCACCAGCAGTCGCACCCACGCAGGTCCAGCCGTGGAAACAAATCCCCATCCCCCCGCTCCCCGCCTTCAAACCCGCACAACCCCACCGTATCGAACTGGAAAACGGAGTAGTCCTCTTCCTCCAGGAAGACCACGAGCTCCCCTTCATCAACGGCACCATCCTCATCCGTGGCGGGAGCCGCGATGAGCCCAATGCAAAGGTCGGCCTCACCTCCCTCTACGGCGAAACCTGGCGCACCAGCGGCACCGCCACCATCGACGGCGACAAGCTCGACGACGTCCTCGAAGCCAAAGCCGCCTCCATCGAAACTGCTGGCGGCACCGCCTCCACCTCCATGGCCTGGTCCAGCCTCAAGGGCGACTTCGACCTCGTCTTCGCCTCCACCATCGACCTACTCCTCCATCCCACCTTCAAAGACGACAAGCTCCAGCTCGCCAAACAGCAACTCGAAACCGGCATCGCCCGCCGCAACGACGACGCCAACGGCATCGCCACCCGCGAAGCTGCAAAGATCGCCTACGGCCCCAACAACCCCTACGCCCGCGAGCTCGAGTACGCCACCGTAGGCGCCGTCACCCTCGACGACCTCAACGCCTGGCACACCCACACCGTCGTCGGCAGCAACATCATCGTCGCCGTCTCAGGCGACTTCGACCCCGCCGCCATGGAGGCCAAACTCCGCGCCGCCTTCGCTCCCATCCCTCGCGGCCAGCGCTTCCAGTCCTTCAAAGCCACCTTCACCGACCCCAAGCCCAACGTCAACTTCGTCTCCAAAGATGACGTCAATCAATCCAACGTCATCATCGTTGGCCTCGGCACCGAGCGCAGCAACCCCGACTACTACGCCCTCTCCGTCATGAACCAGGTCTTCTCCGGCGGCTTCGGCTCCCGCGTCGTCCAGGACGTCCGCACCAAACTCGGCCTCGCCTACTCCGTCGAAGGCAACTACGGCGCCTCCTACGATCACCCTGGCATCTTCGTCGTCGAAGCCGCAACAAAAAGCGCCACCACCGTAGCCGCAACCAAAGCCCTCCTAGCCGAGATCGACCGCCTCAAAACCGAACCACCCACCCCCGCCGAGCTCAGCAAAGCCAAAGACCAGGTCCTCAACTCCTTCATCTTCCACTACGACTCCCCCGACAAAACGCTAGGCGAGCAAGTCACCCTAGCCTTCTACGGCTACCCCGCCGACACCCTCGAAAAATATAAATCCGGCATCGAAAAAGTGACCTCCGCCGACGTCTCCCGCGTAGCCAACAAGTACATCGACACCAGCAAACTCGCCGTCATCGTAGTAGGCAACGAGTCTCAAATCACACCGTCACTCGCCACCCTGGGACTAGGCACGGTAAAAAATCTAGACATCACCATCCCACCCCCACCAGGCGGCAAGCCAGCCGAATAACCAAGCTGGGAATATCGCTAGAAATCCATCCCGCGACCAACGGGAGCACCAGGCGAAGCGGTATACCCGCCACGAAGTGGCCGCCTCCCGCGCAGGGAGCCCGTCCGGCAGGACACAGCAGGCAGTCCTAAACGAGTTCCCAGCAACAACCCCGCAAGGACCAGATGGCGCTATCCTTGAAAAGCGTCACCGTCCCCGGAGGTTCGTCATAAAAAACACGCACCCGTTCCTGCTACTTACTGCATCTCTCCTGCTCAACCTTCTCCCCCTCCAAGCCCAGCGCCCTCCCGCAACGCCGCTCATCACGCACGACCCCTACTTCAGCGTCTGGTCCACCACCGACAACCTCACCGACGCCGACACCACCCACTGGACCGGCGCCCCGCAGCCCATCACCGGCATAGTCCGCATCGACGGCAAGCCCTTCCGTTTCCTCGGCCACAACCCCGACACCGTCCCAGCCGCGCAGCAGACGGCGCACGCCATCACGCCAACCCACACCACCTACGAGTTCCGCCAGAACGGCATCACCCTCCGCCTCGCCTTCTTCACCCCAGCAATCCTTAGCGACCTCGACCTCCTCTCCCGCCCCGTAACCTACCTCACCTGGACTGCTGAGTCGAATGACAGCACCCCACATCAAGTGTCGTTACTCCTCGACGTAGACCCAGTCATCGCCGTCAACGACCGCAGCCAACAGATCAACTCCTTCCGCAATCAAACCTCCACCCTCAACGTCCTCTCCACCGGCTCGCAAGATCAAAAAATCCTCAACCGCTCCGGCGACGACCTCCGCATCGACTGGGGCTACTTCCATCTAGCCGTCCCGAAGGACACCAGCTACGCCACCTACCTCGCGCCACACCCAGCCACAATCTTCGCCTCCACCGGCCAACTCCCCACCACCGACACCATGGACATGCCCGAGCGCGCCGACCACTCCGCCTCCGCCCTCGCAGCAACCATAGACTTCGGCTCCGTCACCACCCAGCCCGTCACCCGCCACATCCTCCTCTCCTACACCGACAACTACGCCATCCAATACCTCCAGCGAAATCTCCGCTCCTACTGGCAACGCAACAACCAACCCGTAGACCAGATGCTCGATCAAGCCGAGCAGCAATACGCAACCCTCGAAGCCCGCGGAGAAGCCCTCGACAAAGAACTGACCGCCGACCTCACCAAAGTAGGTGGCGAACACTACGCCTACATCGCCATCCTCTCGTACCGCCAGGCCATCGCCGCACACAAGCTCGTAGCCGACGCCAACGGCGACCCCATGCTCTTCGCCAAGGAGAACTTCTCCAACGGCTGCATCGCCACCGTCGACGTCCTCTACCCCTCCGCCCCCTTCTTCCTCTTCTTCAACCCGAAGCTCCTCGAAGCCCAGCTCCTCCCCGTCCTCGAATACTCCTCGCTCGCCCGCTGGAAGTTCCCCTTCTCCCCCCACGATCTCGGCCAGTACCCACTCGCCAACGGACAGGTCTACGGCGGCGGCGAAAAGACCGAAGAGGACCAGATGCCCGTCGAAGAGACTGGCAACATGATCATCCTTGTCGACGCCGTAGCCCGCGCCGAAGGCACACCCCAACTAGCCCAACGCTACTGGCCCCTGCTCACCAAGTGGGCCGAGTACCTGAACCTCCACGGCCTCGACCCTGAAACCCAACTCACCACCGACGACTTCGCCGGACACGTAGCCCACAACGCCAACCTCTCCATCAAAGCCATCGACGCTCTCGCAGCCTACGCCGACTTAGCGCATCTCCTCAAACAAGAGACCGTCGCAAAGCAGTATCAAACCACAGCAAAAGAGATGGCTGCCAAGTGGATCACCATGGCGAAGGAAGGCGACCACTACAAGATCGCCTTCAACAGCCCCAACACCTGGAGCCAGAAGTACAACCTCGTCTGGGACAAGATCCTCGACTACAACCTCTTCCCCAACAGCGTCCGCGATAGCGAAGTCGCCTTCTACCTCACCAAGCTCAACCTCTACGGCCTCCCCCTCGACAGCCGCGCCGACTACACCAAGCTCGACTGGTCCATCTGGACCGCAACCCTCACCTCCAACCCCGACCAGTTCAACGCCATCGTCGACCCCATCTACCGCTGGACCAACGAAACCCCAACCCGCGTCCCCCTTACCGACTGGTACGACACCAAAACCGGCAAACAAGTCGGCTTCCAGGCTCGCAGCGTAGTAGGCGGCGTCTTCATTAAAGCCCTCTCCGACAAACAACTCACCGCCAAGTGGCGCGCCAAATCCACCACAACCGAAACAACCCAACTACCCGTCTACCGCTAACCCCGAGGAAACCCGTATAGCCATAACCTCTACGATCCGGTCACGCAATCCACCGAAAGCGTAGAGGTCTATGCAAGAAGCAGTAAATGTAAAGTCTGCCCTGTCCTTCGAATCTACCGTGATTTTTTGTTTGTCATTTCCGAAGGGAATCTGCTGTTGTCTTCCTCCAGACAGCAGCAAATCCGCTCGAGCACATACCCTTACTTCGCCACAGCAACTCTCACTGCCTCTGCAAGTGGCGTCGTCGCATGCCCCAACAACGTATGAAGATCCCGAGACTTACTATCCAGTTCTCCGTTCGCCGCTCCCGCATCTGAGTCCGCAAGTATCCCCGCCACGGGCGCAGGCAAACCAAAGCCCAGCAGAGCACTCTCATACTCCTTCTGCGTCAGGTTCCGATACACCACAGTAGTCTTCGCCGCGCGAGACACCTCCTCGGCAAGACCAGTCAACGTGTACGACTCGTCCCCCGCCAACTCATACACCTTCTTCTCATGGCCTGCACCCGTAAGCACTGCAACCGCCGCCAGCGCATAATCCTCTCGCGCAGCCGCTGCGAAACGTCCCTCGCCCGCTGCTCCCAAAATCGCTCCATGCTCCAGTGCAGGTCCAAGAGCCTCCGTATGATTCTCCAGATACCAGCCGTTCCGCAGAATCACAAACGGCAGACCCGACGCTCTCACCACCTTCTCCGTCGCCACATGCTCCGGCGCGAGCAGTAGCTTCGAAGTATCCGCACGCAGAAGACTCGTATAGACAAACAGCTTCACCTTCGCCGCAACCGCCGCATCAATCACTGCCTGATGTTGCTTTCCCGTTGTCCCAACTCGTTTGAAGAGATCAGCAAAACCTTCTCCGCTCCGGAAAAGGCCGAGGCAAGCGTCTCCGGCTTCGTGTAGTCCGCCTGGCGCACCTGCACTCCCAACGCCGCAAGGTCGGCAGTCTTCTCCGGACTCCGCACCGCCGCAACGATCTGCCCCGCTGGCACCTTCTTCAGCAATTCGTTAATAACGTGATGTCCCAACTTCCCCGATGCTCCTGTAACTACGATCATGTCCTTCTCCTTGTCGTTCTCTTTTGCTCTCTCACGGGCAGCCGTCTAATCTGAGCCCTCGAATTCAGCCTAACCGAGAAGCTAACTTTACGTAAGTACGTACCTCAAGGTAAGCTACTAACATGGCCACTCAGGCAAAGGTCCTCGCAAGCAGACAACGCAGACGCAAAGGCAATCTCTACGATGCGAACTGCCCCTCCCGCGTCGTACTCGACCACATCACCTCCCGCTGGGGATCGCTCGTTCTCCTCACTCTTCTCGACGGCACCCAACGCTTCAGCGAACTGGTCCGAGGCATCGGCGGCGTCAGCGAGAAAATGCTCGCCCAATCTCTCAAAGCTCTCGAAGCCGACGGCCTAGTCCTGCGCACCGTTTACCCAACCATCCCGCCCAAGGTCGAATACAGCCTCACCAGCCTCGGCACCGAAGTCGCCGATCACATCAAAACCCTCACCAACTGGGTCGAAGACAACGTCTCCGAAATCAAGCGCCACCGCACGAAGCACTCCTCTCTTCTATCCGCACCCATCTCAGTTCCTCCCTCCACCTCTCCCATGAGACGATAGCCTCTATGGACTCAAACCAATTCGCCATCGCCATCATGGCCGCCGGTAAAGGCACCCGCCTCAAAAGCAAGCGCCCCAAAGTCCTTCACGAGATCGGCGGCCGAGCCCTCCTCCTACACGTCATCGCCGCTGCCGAAACCGCCGTCCCCGCCGGCCACATCTTCTGCATCATCGGCCACGAAGCCGACCGCGTCCGCACCGCCGTAGCCTCTACCGGCGTCCAGTTCGTCCTCCAGCCCGAGCAGCGCGGCACCGGCCACGCCCTTCAGATGCTCAAGGCCGACTTCGAGCTCTCCGGCAGACCAATCCCGCAACATCTTCTAGTTCTCTCCGGCGACGTCCCCCTCATCCGTCCCGAGACCATCGCCGCCGTCCGCGACACTCACCTTCGCGAGCACGCAGCCATGACCATCCTCACCGCCGTACCAGCTGACCCCACCGGCTACGGCCGAGTCATTCGCGCATCCCCAGACAAACCAGACAAGCCCGAAGTCACCGCCATCGTCGAGCAAAAATCCCTCCGCCCCGACCAGCTCACCGCACCAGAAATAAACTCAGGCATCTACTGCTTCGAGACCGCAGCCCTCTTCGCCCGCCTCGACGCCCTCACCACCAACAACGCCCATGGCGAGTTCTACCTCACCGACATCGCCGCCATGCTCGTAGCCGAAGGCAAGCGCGTCGTCGCCGTCAAAGCCGACAGCGTAGACGAAGTCCTCGGAGCCAACACCATCGCCGAGATGATGCACCTCGACGCCGCCATGCGTCTCGCCACCGCCCATCGCCTCATGGCCGCAGGAATAACCATCTTCCGCCCCGAGACCTGCGTAATCGACTCCACCGTCACCGTCGGTCCGGACACCGTCATCGAGCCTTACGTACAGCTCCTCGGCGCCACCCGCATCGGCAGCGACTCCCGCATCCGCTCCTACTCCGTCATCCAGAACTCGCAGCTGGGCGACAACGTCCTCGTCCGCAACGGCTGCATCCTCGACACCGCCGAGGTCGCCAACAACGCCATTCTCGGCCCCTACGCCCACCTGCGTCCCGAAAGCAAAATCGGCGACGGGGCCCACGTAGGCAACTTCGTCGAAACCAAAAAAGCGACGCTGGGCAAAGGTTCCAAGGCCAACCACCTCAACTACCTCGGCGACACCGTCATAGGCGCAGGCGTCAACATCGGCGCAGGAGCCATCACCTGCAACTACGACGGCGTCCACAAGCACCTCACCACTATCAGCGACGGCGCCTTCATCGGCTCCGACTCCACCCTCGTCGCCCCCGTCACCATCGGCGCCGGCTCGTACATAGCCGCCGGCAGCAGCATCACCGAAGACGTCCCCGATGGCGCACTGGCCCTGGGCCGCTCCCGCCAAACCAACAAACCCGGCTGGGTAGCTGCCCGCAAAGCCACCGCCAAACAAAACACCAACTAAGAGACTGTCCTGCCGGAAAGGCCCACTACGCGTGGGCCGGTCACTTCGTGACACGTATACCCCTTCGGTTGGTGCTACCGTTGGTCGCGAAGGAAGAGTTGTTCCGACCAACGGGAGGACCACGCGAAGCCTTAAAAAGGCGTGCGAACGCTCGCCGAATCGGGGTCCCCACAAACAGGTCTTCGTTTGTGGGGTGACTGAGCGCAGGAGGCCCATCCGGCAGGGCACTGTCTTCAAACAGCACCCTCAAAAAATAAATTCGAAGATCGTGGCTTTTTTAGCACCACACAAAGCCCAGCGTCTATTTGTGAACAGGCTCCGACCAGGGAGGCACCACGCCCGACATGCGAGCATAAGCGATCAGCTGTCCCATGTGTTCATTATCGTGAACCAGAATGCGCAGATACATCCCATCCACGGTCGCCTCTTTCTTCATGATCGTGACCTTCCGTTGAAGATCCCCCGGCTTCAACTGAGCACGCGCCGTCTTCACCGCCTCCAGCGACCGCTTCAGAAAAGCAATCACGTCCGCCTTCGAGGTCACAGTCTTCTCCATCTCCTCGGACTTGATGTCTGACGGCATCGGTGGACCAGTCACGCTCAACAGATAAAAGTTGGCCAGAGCGATATGCATGTACACCTCGCTCGTCGACCTCACCCCAGGCGCAGGACGCCACGCAAACTTGTCTGCTGGCGTAGCCTCCGCCAGCGCAACCAGCTGTCGGGAGACATGAGCCCACTCTCCGTCGTACCCCTCCCAAAGCCCCTCCATCTGCGCGTGCAGGGAGGTAGTGCACATCACCACCAGAAGTAACAGCGTCTTCATAAGTCCCTCCGAATTGGCTCCCGCCTGATGGCGCCAAAGCTACATCCCCCTCGTCCATCTGTCAAAACCCACTCAAAATCACACAAGGCAAAAAAACTCGAAGGACAAAAATAAATCCGAAGATCGTGGCGTATCTTTCGCACCTCAAAAAGGCGCACCCCAAACACCACGATCCACCACACTAACCACCACGATCTCACCACCAAAACACCACACCAACTACGCCCTTTTCCGCCAACCCCCTTCAAAAAAAACGCCAAAAATACGAGAAAACCACCCCCCGGCCCATATCAGGATTTTTTTGCAAAGCTTCATCCTCGTACACCTCATCCAGCCGCTTCAACCGCCGATAAAGACGCATAAGAGAAGCCGCTCGCATCCAAATCAAAAGACGGCAGCGTCCCTACGCGAAAGTATCCATCCATGACGCAGGAACGAATTCTAGTAGTTGACGACGAAGAATCCGTACGATCGGTCGCCGCAGCACTTCTCGCACGCAGCGGCTACTCCGTCACCACTGCCGAAGGCGCCGAAGCAGCCCTCACTCGTCTCCAGCAGGACCCCGACTACGACCTCGTCCTGTCTGACGTCATGATGCCAGTCATCGACGGCCTCACCCTGCTCGACCACCTCTGCACCGACCACCCCAACATCCCTGTCGTCATGTTCTCCGCTATCAACGACATCTACGTCGTCACCAGCGCCTTCCGCCGCGGCGCCGTCGACTACCTCCTCAAACCCTTCGAACGCACCGACCTCGAAAGCGTCGTCCTTCGCGCCATCGAGCACGGCCGCCTCCGCAAACAGAACACCCTCTACCGCCACAACCTCGAAGCCATCGTCACCGCCAGAACCGGCCGCCTCCGCTCCACCATGCAGGATCTCGAGCGCAGCTACGACATCACCCTCGAAGCCATGGGCGACGCGCTCGACCTCCGCGACCAGGAGACGGAAGGCCACTCCCGGCGAGTCACCACCTACACCAGCGCCCTTGCACAGGCCATGGGTCTCGAGTCCGAAGACCTACGCATCATCGCCCGCGGAGCCTTCCTCCACGACATCGGCAAGATCGCCACGCCCGACGCCATCCTCCTCAAGCCCGGCCGCCTCACCCCCGAAGAGACCGCTATCATGAAGCAGCACTGCGAGCGCGGCTACGAGATGGTCCGCAAGATCTCCTTCCTCCGCGAGGCCGCCGAGATCGTCTACGCCCACCAGGAGCAGTTCGACGGCAGCGGATATCCCCGCGGCCTCCGCGGCGAGCAGATCCCCCTCGGCGCCCGCATCTTCGCCATCGCCGACACCCTCGACGCCATGACCTCCGACCGCCCCTATCGCAAGGGAACAACCTTCGCCGAAGCCAGAGAAGAGATCACCCGTTGTGCCGGAACCCAGTTCGACCCGCAGATCGTCGAGGTCTTCCTCGCTCTCCCCGCTGAAACCTGGTCTAATCTGCGCATCGCCACCGAATCACGTTTCCCCTTGCCGTCCTCACTGAGTAGCAGCGCGCTCCCGGTTGCGCCGGACAAGCAACACATCTAGGATCGGAAGCTAGGATCGCAGGACGAGGTGATTTCCCCATGAAGAAAGCCATGAATGCAGCCGAGATCGAGGACGTCCTCAAGGCCCACCCCGAGTGGCATCTCAAGGGTGGCAAGCTGGTGCGCGAGTGGACCTTCAAGGACTTCCTCGAAGCGATGGCCTTCGTCAACCGGGTCGCCGTTCTGGCAGAGGCCGCCGGCCACCACCCCGACATCGACATCCGCTACAACCAGGTTGTCCTCGGGTTGGTCTCTCACGACGCCGCCGGCATCACCCATCGCGACGCCTCCATGGCCGCCCAGCTCAGCAAAGAGTTTCCTCCCGCATAAAACAGCTAACCCGGATAGAAGACGCCCGCAAAAAGCTCCCCAGGGTGTCCTGTCGGACGGGCCTCCTGCGCGGAGCGCGGCCACTTCGTGGCGTGTGTCCCGGTCTAGGCAAGAGAAGGAGCATGGGCCTCCCGTTAGTTGGGATCATTTTTTCCGACCAACGGGAGGACCAGCATCGCTCCCTCACCACAACAAGGTATACCCGCCACGAAGTGGCCGCGCTCCGCGCAGGAGGCCCGTCCGGCAGGACAGTTTCTCTGATAGAAGGAGCCTGTCATAGAGGACCTTCCCTTTACGGCTCGTCATCTCGACCGAAGTCGCGCAGTCTTATCGCGTGACGCAGTGGAGAGATCCTGTATTTCCTCTGTCTCTCCTTCTACCGCACATTGCCCCTAAGGTCGCGCAGCCAACATTAGCCCGCAAAAAACTGTATTTCATAGAATGAATCGACACCTATATTTTCATCGAAGAAAATATGTGGGAAAAGTGCTATTTGTTATAACTAAATGATTATAAGCGTTTTAACATGAAATCTTGGCACGAAATAGCCAAAAAGTAGCCCATAAAACCATCAAATTTCTATGATGGAACATATTTTGCTTTCTTTTCCTCCATATTGTGGTATCTTCAATTCAACGAGAGCGTGAGTCTTCCGCCCCGTGAAATATCTCAGCCCGCACCATCGAAGCAAAGGCTGACACAAGTTGCGTCACTGGCCTCCCGGCACGAGCAAAGCACCGTTCGTGCCGCATTTTTTTGCCCTGAGGCACCTTCCACCCCCCCCCATCGCTCTAGCATCACCTCTATCCGTCGCGTTTGAGGGCTTCTCCCACCGATCAAAAGATCAATACTTCCCGCCAGCCCCCAAAGATTAGCCACACGTCCCACGCAAGCAAACAGAGGACAAATTGGCCTGTCAAGCCCCAGGAAGGCCTAACCCTATCCAGAACAATAAGATAGCTCTGGCGTATGAGTTATGGTCGAATCTCTATAATTAACTTTGAAGCAGCACTTCGGGTACTGGACATGCGTCAGGGTGAAGGTGGACGGGCATCAGGCGACCTAAACCATCTCAATGCAATATTTTAGGAGCAACCCATTTAGATAGAATGGCTTACAGGCACACAGCGTCTGCAAACCAAAGAAAATAAACCATTTACTCCCAAAATACCCCCTTGGGGGGGAGGGGGGTAGCAGACCTTCAGTTAATTCAACAAATCTGCTTCTTACCGAATCTGCTTCGAAAAGAGAGAGAGCAGAGAGAAGATTCCGACAACTGACATTTGCAACGGTGCATGGAACACGAGCGGTTGATCTAAAATGTCGATATGAAGCGGATCCTCGGATGCATCGCATTAGGTCTGGCCACCATGGCCGCCTCAGCCCAATGGTCAAACCCATCGGAAGAAGTCCCGGCTTACAACGCATCCGCACCGGCAAAGCCCCTTCCGCCCGTGCTTAGCGGAGATCAACTGACAGGACCCTACTTCACACATCCCTATCAGGTCACCGCCTACAAGATGGCTGCCGCCATCCCCGCAGTCCTGCATCAGCAACCCTGCTACTGCCACTGCGACAAAGTGATGCGTCACAACAGCCTCCACAGTTGCTTCGAAGGCACCCACGGGGCAGCCTGTTCCACCTGCATGAAAGAAGCTATCTACGCCTATCAGCAGACGAAAAAAGGCCAGACCCCGGCAAAGATTCGCGCCGGCATCGAGCGTGGCGAGTGGCAGGATGTCGACCTCGTCAACGCAACCATGTAGTCGCCTTGCTCTTGGCACAAGCCTCGGCAAGCATCTGACACCGCTGAAGATCGGTTGCTCTTCTGATGTTTCTGATCACGATTGGCGCGGGAATCCTGACCTTCGCGTGAAGCGAGTTATAATCGAAGCAGTTCTTTGTAGCGCCCAATGCAATGTTGGTGCCAGCTCCGGATGGGGGCGTCACGGCTTCGACGGGATTGCTTGTGGCAGAGAGGCATGCCGGGGTGTGGACACCCGTAATCGCTCACAAAACTATAAGTGCCGAACCTCAGTTCGCTCTTGCTGCTTAATTAAATAAGTAGCCGATCGCTCAAGCTTCGCCTACGGGCCTGTACCGATCGTCGCACAGTAGGCTGGTCTTCCCTGCTCCGTCTGAGCGGGTCGGACGAGATCAATCAGACTGGTCGTCGTCGCATCTTCGTCCGTTCTAAGCGCCGATGACGAGACAAAAATGATACGGAAAAAGCATGAAAGCTCTCTGTTGGAAGTTTTTTCGGACGTGGGTTCGACTCCCACCGCCTCCACCATCACACTCTTCGAATAGGACCAGACGCGCGAAATTTAGTCTCGCGGCAGATTCATCGCGGCAGATTAATACTGCTGTGGTGTTACCCCTGTTTTGCAGGGGTTTTCGCAGATTCGCGGTGAAAAATCGTGGTGAAATTGTGGTGTGAGTATGGTGTTTTGCGTGGCTGAACGTGGTGGCTTGCCGCCACTTTTTGGCCGTCTAAAAATACGCCAGAGCTTTGCACTTTATTTTTACCCAGTTCCCGAATCGGGACTCGACGACGGAATTAGGCGTGAGACTCTGAAATTGCCCTCGAGTCAGCGACTACACCTCGCCCCAAGCGACTATACGTGGCCCTAAGTGACTTTACCTTCCGCTAAGAGGCCGTGGGATCGGCTATGGGATCATTTCGGTGGCGGTGGCGAAGCTTAGCTGGTGAATCGCCATCCAGGTCTGGGAGTAGGCGTTGAGAGCGTCCGCGGTGACGGAGCGCGATTCGCGCAGGGCGTCCAGATAGTCGATCAGGGCAAGGCCGCCGTGCTGATAACTGAACTGGGCGATGTCGAGAACGTCCTTCGCTTCGTCGAGATAGTGGCCGTTGTAGCGATCCGAGAGCACCTTGGCATTGAAGTATCCGGAGTAGGCCTGGTCGACGTCGGAGATGACCTGGTTGTGGGCGGCGGTGACGGAGAATCGGCTGGCCTGGGCGGTGAACTTGGCAGTCTCTTTGTTGCCCTGGTTGCGGTCGAAGAGGCGGATTGGGATATTGATGGAAAAGCCCGCAGAGTTGTAGGTGCCGGAGCGGTCGTACTCCCCTTCGAGGGTGGGGTCGGTGGTGCCGTTGGCGTAGGCGAGCTTGACGCTGGCATCGGCGACGGCGACGGCGGCGGCGGCGGCTTTGAGGTCGGGGCGGGCAGCCAGGGCCTTCTGTTCGAGCTCTTCCATGGTGGAGGCAAGGGGTGGGGGAACGACGTCGCCGATCACGTCGAAGTCGGTACGCGGCTTGTCAGCGCCGAGGAGGACCTGAAGCTGGTCGGAGGCCTGCTGGGCGGCGGTGATGGCATTCGATTCGTCGGTTTCAAACTGGGCGAGCTGCAGGTCGAGGCGCTCGAAGTCAAGCTTAGCGATGTCGCCGGCAGCGTAACGGTCGTGGCTGATCTGCAGTTCATGCCTGTAGTCGGCGAGGTTGTCGTCTGCGAGTTTTTTGGCGGCCTTAGCGATGACGAAGTTGGTGAAAGCCTGGTGGACTGCGAGAACAGTCTGCTGGATGGTGAGCTGGAGCTGGGCGTCGGTCTGGACGGTGGTGGAGCGGGCGACATCGAGGCGCCAGCGGCGTTTTTGTCCGCGCTCGAAGAGGCGAGAGACTTGTCCGCTGTAGGAGTAGGGGTTGGAGGCTCCCTCGGCGGGCAGGGTAACGTTTGTTCCATAGAGCGTGAAGTAGGGATTGGCTCTAACACCAGCCTGGATCTCCTGGGCTTTGACCGAGAGAAGATTCTGCTGGGCGGCGAGCAGGGTTGGATTTTTAGCGCGTGCCAGATCGACGGCCTGCTGCATGGTTATGGCGCTGGGGGAGGAGGGGGGTTGTAGAGTTTGAGCGAAGGCGGCGCAGGGCAGGAGCAGGAGGCAGGCGGCGGCGAGGAGGCTCCGGCATTTTGTGTCTGTTTTTGCGATCTGTTTCGCAATCATGGATTTTACGAACATGGAACCTCCTTCCGTGGCTTGGGTGAGAGTCGTTGAAGATCGGCCTGCGCGGTTAGACTGCATTAGTTCTCAAACTCCGTCTCGGGGGTAGGGAGGACATCGTCGGGCCTTGCAATCCAGACGTAGAGTGTGGGCAGAAGGAAGACGCTGATAAGAAGCGCTCCAACGAGTCCGCCGACAATGACAATGGCAAAGGGCCGCTGCGAGTCGGACCCAATGCCGTGCGAGGTCGCAGCAGGGAGCAGTCCGAGAGTAGCAACAAGCATGGTCATCATGATGGGGCGAAGGCGCAGCACAGCTCCTTCAACGGCAGACTCTTCAATGGAGTGGCCACGGACGCGCATTTGGTTGATGTACTCCAGCATGATGACGCCGACCTGCACCGAGACGCCAAAGAGCGCGAGAAAGCCTACCCCGGAGGAGACAGAGAAGTTGGTGTGGGTGAGGTAGAGCGCGAGCAGGCCACCAAGGGGCGCCAGGGAGACGTTGATAAGGATCAGAGTCGCCCACTTCCCGGAGTGGAACATTGTGTAGAGCAAAAGATAGATGACGATGATAGTGATGGGCAGCACGAGCGCAAGGCGGCGTGAGGAGCGCTTCTGGCTCTCATACTCTCCGGCCCAGTCGGTCTTATATCCGGGGGGGAGTTTCACCTGCTGATTGACTTTCTGAATTGCCTCTTCGACTGTGGAACCGAGATCTCTGTTGCGGACGCTGTACTTGATGGCAACATAGCGCTGACCTGATTCGCGATAGATCTCTTCAGCGCCGTCTTCTGTTGTGACCGTAGTGAGCTGGGCGAGAGAGACGCGTTCGCCGCTGGGAGAGAGAAGACGAATGTTGTTAATTGCGTCTTCGGTGTCGCGATAGCTCGGCAGATAGCGGACGACAACATCGTATCGGGCTTCCTTATCGAGAACCTGGCTGACGGCGTTGCCTCCGACTGCGGTTTGAATGGCATCCTGGACATCAACGACGTTGATTCCGTAACGGGCGGCTGCTTTGCGATTGACGGTGTAGTTGAGGTTTGGCTGACCGATGACGCGGAAGAGACCGAGATCCTGAACGCCCCGCACTTTACCCATGACGGAGACGATCTCATTCCCCTTTTGTTCAAGAGTCTTGAGATCGTCGCCGTAGATCTTGATGGCTAGCTCACCTTTGACGCCGCTGACAGCTTCTTCTACGTTGTCGGAGATGGGCTGGGAGAAGCTCCATTGGACCCCGGGGGTCTTATCCAATTCGCGTTCCATCGCAGCGATAAGCTCTTCTTTATTTTCCTGGAACACCGGGCGCCAGTTAGCTTTGGGCTTGAGATCGACGAAGTATTCCGTGTTGAAAAATCCAGTGGTATCTGTTCCATCATCCGGCCGGCCTGTCTGGCTAACTACTTTATAGACTTCGGGAAATGCTGAGAGTCGCAGCCGGGACTCGTTCATGACGCGGAGACTTTCGGTTGGACCAACGGAAGGAGCCAGAGTACCGCGAACCCATATGGATCCTTCGTCAAGGTGGGGAAGAAACTCGGAGCCGATCGCTCCGCTGAATCCAAGGAAGAGGGCCACTGCCATGGCGAGGCCAGTGAGCGAAAGAGTCACTGTGCGGCGCTCGATGGCCCATGTGACGGCCTGACGATAGCGAACCGTAAGCCAGGTCATCACCGGGTTCTCCCATTCACTGGCTCCCTTCGGGAATAGCAGGCTGGAGAGGACCGGGGCGAGCAGGAGAGAGAAGATGAGCGCGCCGAGCAGAGCGAAGCTGACCATCCACGCCATTGGTTTGAAGAGACGGCCTTCCACTGCCTGCAGCGTGAAGATCGGCAGGTAAGCGGCGATGATCATTCCGCGTGCGAAGAAGACTGGCCGCTGCACCTCGTGCGAAGCCTCGCGAATCTGCTCCGATGGGGTGAGAGTGTCTTTGCGCTGATGGCTGAGATGGCGAACGATGTTCTCTACCATGACCACCGAACCGTCGACCACCATGCCAAAGTCCAACGCCCCGAGAGAGAGGAGATTCGCGGGAATGTGAAGCAGATTAAGACAGATTGCGGCAAACAGCAGAGCGAACGGAATGGTGAGTGCGACAATGATGGCGCCGCGTGCGTTGCCGAGGAAGAGAAACAGCACGACGACGACGAGGATGATGCCTTCCGTCAGATTGTGGAGGACGGTGTGAGTGGTGTAGTGGAGGAGTTCGCTGCGATCGAGAAAGGGAACGATCTTAACGCCGGGTGGGAGGACACGATTGTTGAGCTCGTCTACTTTTTTGTGGATGCCTTCGAGGACGCCGTCTGAGTCGACCCCCTTCTGAAGCAGAACGATACCTTCTACGACATCGTCATTATCGATGAGCTTTCCGTCTTCGTGATGGATGGATTGTTTCGTACCGGGTTTATCGACATGGTCGACGCAGGGGTCCGTGGCGCTGAAGGACGCTCCCGATTCGGCAGGTGGCGTGGTGCCGAAGCGACAGGTCTTGCCAATCTGGCCGAGACGGATCTTGGGTCCCTGGGCGACAGTGGCTATATCTTTTACGCGGATGGCAGCGCCAGCCTGAGTTTTGATAACAGTCTCTTCAATATCGTGAACGTTGGTGAAGAGTCCGACCTCGCGGACGTTGACCTGCTGCTGGCCCTGCTCGATGAAGCTGCCGCCTGCGTTTTGATTGTTATTGGCAAGTTGTTGCTCGACCTGACTGATGGAGAGGCCGTAGGCGATGAGTTTATCGGGGTCGATGCGTATCTGGTACTCCCGAGTTGCGCCGCCGAAACTAGAGACGTCGACGACGCCGGGGACAGACTTGAACTCCTTCTCGAGCTTCCAATCCTGAAGGGATTTCAGTTCCATGCTGTCGTAGGCCGGATTTGAGGAGCGCAGGGTGTACCAGTAGATCTGGCCGACAGGACTCCAGTCAGAACCCATCTGGGGCTGCAGGCCGGCGGGAAGAATGACTTGTCCCAGGCGTTGGAAGACCTGGTCGCGATTGTCCTTGTTGACGGAGTCGTCGTCGAAGACCATGGTGACGCTGGAGAGGCCAGCCAGCGAGGTGGAGCGGAGATGGGCCATGTGCGGAATGCCGGCCATCTGAATCTCAATAGGCGTGGTGACCTGCTGTTCGACCTCTTCTGCTGCGCGCCCTGGCCACTGCGTAATGACTTGAACGTAGTTGTTGGCGACGTCGGGATAAGCCTCGACGGGAAGATTATGAAAAGAGATCGCGCCCCAGGCAAACAACATGAGGGACGCCCCGAGTACAAGCCAGCGATTGTTCAGTGCAAAGTCGATCAGGCCGCGAATCATCTACTGGTCCACCGTATTCTGCAGCGTGAGCGCATTCGAGACTATCTGCTGGCCCGCGTTAAGGCCGGAGACGATCTCCTGCATATTGCCTGGCAGCGATGCGCCGCCACGTACCTGCACCCGGCGGAATTTACCGTCCCCGGCGGGAGTGTAGACCCAGTCGCGATCATGCAGATGGAGCACTGCTGTCGCAGGGACCTGCACGTGAGTCTGCGCGGTCTTGCCGTGGATGGTGGCGGTGGCAAACATGCCGACGCGCATTAACGTGTTGGGATTCTCAACCTGGATGCGAATCTTCGCGGTGCGGATCTGCGGATCGAGAACGGCTCCGATGTCGCTGACTACGCCGGTGAGGACGCGGTCAGGATAGGCGGTGAGGCGGATGTCTGCTTTCTGGCCGAGATGCACAGTGGAGAGATCGTTCTCGTAGACGTCGCAGATGATCCATACGTGCGAAAGGTCGGCGATGGTGAAGGCATTGGACGAGCCGGCGTAGGTGACTCCGGCTGCGGCGGCGTTGGTGACATTCTGGGCGATGATAAAGCCCGAGGCGGGAGCGTAGACCTTGACCGTTGCAGCGGGGTGGTTCTTGTCAACGCCGAGGACACGAAGCTGTTCTTCCGAGGCGGAGAGGGCGGCCTTCGCGTCGTCGTCAGCGTTCTGGGCAATCTCAACCTGGCTGTTGGGTATGGCTCCTTTGTCGTTGAGGATCTTCGCCCGGTCGAGCTGAACCTTCGCAAGGCGTTCGTCGTTCACGGCCTTCAGATAAGAGCCAAAAGCGCCTGAGACGTCGGTGCTCTGCACATCCATCAGGAGCTGGCCTTTTTTAACGTAGTCGCCGATGCGGGCGTGCACCTCGACGACCCGGCCGGAGGCGATTGAGATAACCGGAATCGTGCGGGAGATGTCGGGATTGACCGACCCGGTCACCTGGATGGTGGAGGTGGCAGCGTAGTCGGACGCCGCAACCAGAGGGAACTGATCCGGATGATCGACGTGAACCAGATTCGGGTCGGCGTCGGGTTGTACGACGGCAGTCGGGGGAGCTTCGCTCTTTGGATCCGAAGGCTTTGCGCTGCAACCTGCCAGGAGACAGGCGCCGAAGCAGAACAGCATGGTGGCTGGGTGCTTGAGACTGATTGAACTCATCGCGTAAACTCGTTATCCCCCATAGGATCAAGCGTTGATTCTTCGATTTTAGAGATCATCCGATACACGCGATCTGAGCGACGCTTGAATCAGCCTTGCATCACATCTCTGGAACCACATGACACACTTGTCATATCTAACCTAAAGTCTACCGTTTGGTTGCTATTCCCGTGTCAATTTTTTGACTGGAACCGACCCGGTTCCGGTAGCGGGCCTTCGGGATAAGGCGAATCGAATGTGATAGAAAGACACTTGGTTCACGAGAAAGATGCGGAACGCTGGCTAGCATCTGAGCTGTCGAGCCATCGCGTACCCACTGCCATATTAATTAGAAAAACTCTGGACTTAGCGATCAAACACCTTCTCCTACTGTATCGCGCCGGCTTCCGAAGCGAGATCAGATGTCGAGAAAGCCGCGCTTGAGAGCGATCATTACTGCGTGCGTCCGATCACTGGCATCAAGTTTGGCAAGAATGTTTTTGAGGTGCCCCTTGACCGTATGCTCGGAGATGGCGAGCCGTACTGCGATTATCTTGTTGGAACTTCCCTTGGCCACATCACGCAGCACTTCGATCTCCCGCGTCGTGAGGATCTCGTCGCCGGCGTGCTCTGCCAGTTCCTGGGCTATCTCCGGTGGAATTCGTCTCATTCCGGCATGAGCCAGCCGTATCGTGTCAATCAGTTCGGTTCGCAGCATGCTCTTCAGCAGATAACCGACGGCTCCGGCCTTGAACGCACGAAGCGCCTGAATGTCGCCTCCGTAGGTGGTCAGAACGACGATGCGGGCGTTGGGAAAATCCTTACGAATGGTTGAGATGGCGTCGATGCCATTTGTCTTGGGCATCCGTATATCCATCAGGGTTACGTCCGGGCGATGCAGTCGAAACGATGCAACCGCCTCTTCACCATCTGCCGCTTCGGCCACGACGGACATATCGGCCTGCGCATTAATAGCGCCCGCGATCCCGGTGCGGAGAAGGGGATGGTCGTCGACCGTGAGGACTCTGATGGTACGTATCTCACTCATTGCGATCCTTCTGCTCCGATCGGATCTTCCGCAAGAAAGCGGAGGGGCAGAACTCCCGGCATCGACCGACTTGATCCGGTGGAGGGGAATGCCACTCATTCTATCGCCGCTGATGAGTTGGAATCACATCAAACTTCCGAATACGTGCCGTTAATTCTCGACCCCTGCGAGGAGACCAGGCGAACGAAGGCAGGGCACCCCCCAAAAGTATTACTGTTCCTACCCTCTCTTCGGGTTTGCCGGCCTTCCGCAGTCCAGCTAATCTCACGGCTGTGCAGAGACTCTTTTCGATGTTCCCGACGGGAGCGGCGGGTGTTGCTTTGATTCTTCTGCGTGTCTCTGTAGCCATCACGCTCTTCACACAAGTCATGCCCCAGGGAAATCCAGCCGCTCACCTTTGGACGTCCACAGGCGTGGGTTTGCTCGGCGTCGCCATCTGTCTTGGGCTGTTCACTCCTGTGTCCTCCATCGTATGTTGCCTGATTGAGGCAGCGACGTTGCTCGATATGAAAAGCCCTGCCTTCCTGGCACTCACCTCATCCATCCTGGTTGCCGCATCTCTAGGACTATTAGGACCGGGCGCGTATTCCCTGGACGCGCGCATGTTTGGCAGACGACTGGTGGTTTCGTCCTCCGACAAGACCCCGAGCGGCAACTAAACTCGTTCTCCAACGTAACACGAAGGAGTGGACACCCCATTGAGGTGTTCCTCCCCCCTCGAAAGAGTGCCCCTACAGAGGCACGATTTAGGCTATCGAACCTTTGGTTTCCGTTTTAGCTTAGGGAAGATCTTCAGCAGCCATTCATCGAAATGGTAAGAAGCCAAAATATCTGATCCAGTGCACTAGCCAGTCTTCTGATTGATACGGAGTTTGATCTTAAGGATCAAACCTGACGAAATCCAACCCACAATTTCTCAGAAAGGCCTTTCCAATGGATTCATACTTCTCTACAGGCACCATCAGCGTGCACGCTATCCTCGAGACCTCGAATGATGAGATGTTGGTCGCCGCAGCGAAGACCGGAGAGCATCTGGCCTTCTCCGAGCTTTGGAGCCGCCACTCAAAGAAGACCTTCAGCACGATGTATCGAATCACCAGAAATCGACAGGATGCGGAAGATGCGCTTCAAGATGCATTCCTCAAGGCCTATGTCCATTTGAAGAACTTTGACGGCAGGTCGACCTTTTCTACATGGCTTACGCGAATTGCCATCAACTCTGCGTTGATGATCCTGCGTCGAAAGCGCGCGCATCCCGAACTCTCGATGGACGGAGGAGCAGAGGGCGAGACGTGGCAGCATTGGGAGGTGGCGGATCGACGAGTCAATACCGAAGAACACTACGCGCGATCGGAGAGAGAGCACCATCTCAAGCGCGCCATCCATCGGCTGAGACCAGCGCTCCGCACCATCGTGGAGATTCAACAGGTGCACGACACGTCCATCAAAGAGATCGCCGAAATCGCGGGAATCTCTGTAGCCGCCACAAAATCGCGCTTGTTGCGCGCCAGAACTGTGCTGCGACGGTCGCTGGGATGACAAGTGGAATGAGCCTGCGCTTGGCCGCCGCCTCGCACCGTCTCATCCTCTTGTCCTGATCGAAATTACAATCTCTCTGTCGGAAACGAGCTGGTAAACTGGCCATTCTCAAGATGAAAGACACGACGCGCCTTCTTTCTAAATTTGGCCTCCAGCTGGCGTTTTTGTCTTCCTTTGTGTGCACCTGGACGCCACAAAGAGGGCTAACGCAGTGCGCGGGAACAGCGTCAACACCTCAGGCTGCTTCGGAGTGTGCCGCTCACGCCGTTCCGTCGGGAAAAGTTGCAACGCTCGATCCAAAACAGGTCTACACGCTTGCCGAGTTGATCGATATTGCAGAACGGAATAACCCGCGGACACGAGTCGTCTGGGAGCAGGCTAAGCAGAAGGCCGAACAGCTTGGCCTCGAGAAGAGCGCCTACTACCCTGTGCTTGCCGGCCTCGCAGTATTCGCAGACCAGCGAACGATCTCCCCATTTCCTGAGTCGCTACTACCCCGTGGATATTCGACGGTTGAGATCCCCCTGGTGCAGCCCGAGATTACGTTGCAATATCTGCTCTTCGACTTCGGCCAACGAGGGGCCAAGGTCGATGGCGCAAGAGCCGAAAAACTAGCCGCCGGCGCCAACTTCATTCAAGCAAATCAGGAGGTTGCTTTTCAGGTTGCCAGCGAATACTACAAGCTGCTCACGGCTCAGGAACGGCTGCAGGCTACGCAGGAGACGCTGAAGACCGCGCAGACCACCCAGGATGCGGCCGAAGATCAGTTGGCAAATGGGCGCTCCACCTTGCCGGACGTGCTCAACGCACGCGCTGAGACCTCGCAGGCCGTCTTTGATCTTGAGTCTGCCGATGGCGATGAAAAGATCTCGCGCGTAACGCTCACCGAAGCGATAGGCGTCGAACCCTCACCAGACATCACCATCGATGCGCAGAAAGATGCGTCGCTCCCCGAATCGCTTACGCTCTCCATCGATGAACTCATCGAGCGAGCCTTGTCGGATCGCCCGGACCTGATGGCGCAAGCGGCTGAGATTCGCGCGGCTGACGATCAGGTGAGGGTCGCCAAGGCGGAGTATCGTCCGAAGATCGTTCTATCGGGATCGGCCGCGCAAACCGCGGTGTGGCCGACGGCGGACAATGGTCAGCTTGGCTATGCAAACGTAACTACCTGGTCCGCCGAGTTGGGAGTGGAGTGGAAGATCTTCGATGGCGGTGCTCGCAAAAGCGGCGTAGCCATTGCCGAATCAAAGAAACGCGAGGCACAGGACGTAATGACCGCAAAACACGATCAGGCGACACGCCAGGTTTGGACAGCCTTTATTGCCTTTCGTACTGCGCTGAGAAAGGAGCAGGCAGCGCTCGCCCTGCTCGACTCAGCAAACACCTCTTATTCCGCTTCGCTCGAAGCGTATCAATATGGGGTGAAGAACTTGATCGATGTGGTCACTGCGGAAAGACAGTTAGCCCAGGCTCGACTCTCCGGTGTCTCGGCACGCTCTCAATTGTTGCTGGAAGCAGTTGATCTCGAATTCGTAACCGGAAACCTGCTGCGAACCAAGCCAGCCGCAACGAAATTACATACACAGGATGGCCAGAAGTGATGACCGTTAAAAGCAAGCGCCCAACTTTCCTATTCGCTCTATGCCTACTCTGCGCCGGGTGCAACCATGCGCCGTCGATTGATATTATTGGCTCTTTTTTCCCCGTATGGATGCTCTGCCTTGCGATTGCCGTGTTCCTCGCTTTCGTCGTGCGGTACCTCCTGGCGCGATGGCATCTGGAGTCTGAGGTTGGCCCCGTAGCTCTCTTCTATCCCAGCGTTGTCGTTCTGTTCACAAGCCTGCTCTGGCTGATTTTTTTTCGGTAAGGAGAACCAATGGATCAGGCAACCGAAGCTCTTGACCGTAGACGAATTGGCCGCAGGATCGCTATAGGCGTTGTTGCCTCTGCAATTGTCGCCCTGTTGATTGTTGTCCTGCAAACGGATCGACACCCTCGTACGGATGACGCGAGCGTGAGGGCGAACTACATTCAGATTGCTCCGGAAGTAAGCGGCAGGCTGGTTGAACTGCCGGTAAAAGACAATGCGTTCGTGAAGAAAGGCGACCTGCTGTTTTTTATCGATTCTCGTCCCTATGAGTATGCCTTGCAGCAGGCGTTGTCCGATCAGGAGGCGCTGGAGCAGCAGATTATCGACGCGAAACGAAAGATCGCGGCACAAAGTAGCGCCGCCGACGCCGCTCTCGCGGGTGTACACAGCTCAAGAACCGGTGTCAAAACTGCAGGCAGCAGCATCGATGTCGCGAAGGCCACCGTCTCTCGAGCTCAAGCTTCAGTAGCCGCTGCGGAGGCGCAACTCAAGCTGGCAACAAATAACCTGCATCGCATTGAACCGCTGCTAAAAAAACAATACGTGACGGTGGAGCAGATCGATCAGGCCAATACCACGGTACGTGTAGCGCAAGGAAACTATGACGAAGCACAGGCCGCACTCGATCAGTCGCAGGCTCAACTCGCCCAATCGGTCCTGCGTCAACAAGAGGCGGATTCTGCGGCAATCGAGTCGCAGGCGAAGTTAGGACAGGCGATCCATACGATCGATACAGTGGACACGCTGATGTCCGAGAGGCCCGGGAAGGCTGCGAAGGTGGACAGCGCGAGACTCGATCTTGAGCGGTGCCGCGTAGTCGCTCCCTTCAATGCCTATGTCACCAACATGAATATCTCCGTGGGAGAGTACGCGCGTCCCGGCGCCCCCCTGTTCACGCTGATTGACACCCGCACCTGGTGGGTTGTCGCGAACTATCGTGAGTCGAAGGTGAAGAATATCGGCATCGGAGCGCATGTGGATGTATATCTGATGGGACACCCTGACCGAAAGTTCAATGGAGTTGTCGAGAGCATAGGATTTGGCGTCTTTCCAGAAGATGGAAGCGTCACTGGCGGACTACCCAACATCGAACGCACCTTGAACTGGGTCCATCTCTCCACGCGGTTTCCTGTTCGCGTTCGAGTTCAAGATCCTGATCCCGATTTATTTCGCATAGGCGCTACCGCAGTAACGGTCGTGAGATAGCAGATGGTGGAGACATCTTTCTTCGGGACGATCTCGTCTCTGGGGCGAAAGCTCTGGGAGGATCTACAACCCACGCCTGGGCGGCTCAACAGCTCTCTTCGTATCGTACTTGCGACCATAATCGCCCTGATCCTCATGCTTGTCTGGCAGATGCCGTCGATCTACATCGGCATGTATTTTATCTTCCTCATCGGGCGCGACAGCCCTGCAATTTCTTTTCGAACCGGTCTGATCTCGTTGCTCACCGTTGTAGCCGCAATTGCAGTTGAGCTTGCGGTTGTCATTCTCAGTGACAACGATCCGATGGCCCGCGTACTGAGCGTCGCAGTCGTTACCTTCATTGCAGGCGTGCTCGTGGCCTCTACCAACTTCCCGGTTCTCGGATCAACGTGGGGCCTGATCTTCTGTACTGTGATTGGGAATTGGGAGAAGCATGCGCCTGCGGACAGGTTAGTCAAAGGCTCGCTCTGGCTGATTGCGACGCTTGCAGTCGCGATCGGCGTTTCCGTTCTGGTGGAGTACCTCTTCGGGGATCGCGACCCCGCGAAGAAATTAGAAGCGCAGCGCAAGATCCGATACCAGGCGCTGGAAAAGATGTTCACCGCTTACGCTCAAGGGGGGACCCCAGAGCAACGATACGCCGCAGCGATTCCCGTCTCTCGCCTCGCGATAGCTGGCTCAACCGGAATGCTTGAGCTATACAACAAAATTGCGGAACGAGATCTCGATACCGGAACCCTGCCTCCGGGCACGCGCTTGCGCGTCACGATGCTGGCCCAGATCATGAATGTTTCCGCTGCTTTTGGCCTGCAGAATACTGGGAAAGATAGTCCGGAGCTAAGACGGCGTTGTGGAATTATCGCGGAACAGTGTCGTGAATTGATCCCGGTTTTCGTTCCAACGATCGAAAAGCGTTTGCGATTCATGCCCGAGAACTCTGTGACATTGCTGGATCGAGTCGAAGCTGCCCTTCATGCCCTTCTGACAATGCCTTCCGACGCCGCCGAAATGGGCAACAAAGAGTTGGTTGCGATGCCCGTAAGAAAGGCGCCTTTTTTCATTCCAGATGCGGTCGGCAGAAACGACACACTCGCATTTGGACTGAAGATTAGCCTCTGCGCGACCCTCTGTTATGTCCTCTATAACGCCGTGAACTGGCCGGGAATTTCAACTGCAGTGATTACCGTTGTCGTCACCGGCCTGAGTAGCAGCGGTGCGATAAAACAAAAACTTTTCTTCCGTGTCTTGGGTTCGATTGTTGGCGGTCTTATCCTTGGCCTTGGAGCGATTTCTCTTCTCTTTCCACATATGGATTCGATCACGTCGCTGGTCATACTCATCGGATCGGTTGCCTTTATCTCAGCCTGGACAGCCGCGGCTCCAAGATTCAATTACGTAGGCTTGCAGATCGCGTTCTCGTTTTACCTTGTGGCGTTTGAAGATTTTAGTGCTCCTACCGAACTCGCGCCCGCACGGGACCACCTTATCGGCGTACTCCTCGCACTTCTGGTCATGTGGTTTGTCTTCGACCAGATCTGGCCAGTGCGCACTGTCACAGTCATGCGTCAGAGCCTCGCAGGCGTTCTCAAAAGCGTCGCGAGCTTCCTCCGTCTCATCGAACCTCATCATGTTCAGAAAGATCTGCTTCAACAAGCGGATGCCCTGCGGGATCAGGTCGGGAAGACAGTCATAGCGCTTCGATCAATGAACGATGCTGTAGATTACGAGTTCGGCGTAGACCGGGAACTCCATGTCCGCTCAAGCCTGATGATTCTCAGAACATCTCTCACTGCAGGGACACTCTTTTGGAATCAATTAGCAGTTCTCTACAGCGAACGAGACAAAGATTTTCTGACGGAACCTGACCTCATAGAAATGCGCCGAAGACTGGCGGAGTCTATTGATGAGCTGGCCGAAGGGGTTGTGAAAAAGACGCTTCCCGTGACGGCCCCCGCGACTGCTCTTATACCTCCAGCGATGCTGAATGATCCGCGCTATGGAGAATACTCCCGTAACACGATTGCGCGTTTCGAGGAGCTTCAGGCGTTCGCCCGAATGCTAAGTCACGAAGTCTAAGAGTTGTTGAAACTCCTGAATTTTCACAAGGGAGATCAGGCACCGACTGCGAACTCTGTCTCCAGCTCAGGAGTGTGGAAGGCTGACGGCATATAAATACCACGCAGCATGGGGAAGCCACTGCTCGGTCCAACGCCAGTCTTCATCCTTGCCCGTCACCGCATATCCCTCGTTGAAGGCGATGCCATCTTCATCGTCGGCAGCCGCAGTAATACCGTTGAGGATCGAACCCGGAGCGCTTGTGTACTTGTAGGAATGGAAGAACATATACGGTGCGTTCCCATGACCGCTTCCCATCAGCATGCTGGCGTCAAACGGATTTCGCCCGAGAATCCAGTGCAACTGGTTCCAGGCATACTCCTGAAGTTGTGACTGGAAGGCTGGGTCGTCAGCAAAGAACGGAGCTGCCATGCGCGCAGCGGCTGCCAGCGAGGCCAACCGTGCATCTTCGCCCTGCCACCACGGCGCTGCCTCCGTGTCATGTGGAAAGAAGAACGCAGTGCGGACTCGACCGTCTCTCATCCGCACCAACTGTCTGGCGTATCCAAAAGGATTGGATACTTCGGCAGTTACAGCGAGCTCGAAACGCAGCGATCGTTCCACTGCATCGCGCACACGCCGCTGTGTAGCCGGCGCTGCAACCTGCGCGTATTCGAGCAGGCTAATCACCGGCAGACCCGCATCGGAGGGATGAAAGTATGGTCGCGAGCCATCATCAGCTCGCCAGAAATCACGACGCCCCTCAGCTGTCGCAAGTCGCTCCATCAGGTGCAATGCTCGCTGATCCGCTGTCAGTCGATAGACGTCCTTCCGAGTTGCGCGATACAACTCAGTAGCCGCCATCAACGCACAGTAGTCGTCGAGGATGTTCTCCTTTCCATCATTCAGCAACTCGCGATTGTGCGCATCGAGAAATTGAAACGCCTCCTCTGCCGCACGAAGGTATTCGGCTCGAGGCAGATCCCCATCGAAGGGCATGGTGCTGGCAAGCGCCAAAGCGGCAATGGCCATGCCTCCTCCCGCGCGAAAGCTCGCTTCGTAAGCGTGTGGTCCCTCAGCAGTCTGTATGCGCTCGGTCGAGTCTGACGCACTCTTCTTGATCTGCGTTCGCCAGTTCGGGTTGCCGATGACACGATCCTGCGGCAACTTATCTTTTCCCGGAGCGTTGATGCTCTCGAAGAAAGAACCGTCCGGCCGCTTCATTCGCACCAGAAAATCCGCCCCAAAGAGTCCCTCATCAAGCATTCGCCGCAAGTACTCGCTGAAGTTATCGTCATGCCGTTCTTCGAGAACCCGATAGCTCTTCAACAGACTCCAGGCAACCAGCGGCACCTGCTGCGGATTGAAGTAGGAGGTAGGATTTTGATGAGAGAGGTGGATTCCATAGTCCCCGGTCGCGTCGTACCAGCCGCCATGAACATCGACAAAGCCTGGCTGGCCAGCAGGCAGAGGAAGATGACGATCGGCCCGATCCATCAAGCCGCTCGCACGTTGTCCTTTGAAGTAGAAGACGATATTAGACAGCGTATTGCGTTCGAGAAGATCGTCATCAATATCGAACGGACAGGATCGTACTTCACCCGCGGCCGACTGAATCTCAATCGCGTAGTGGCCAACAACCCGCCACGAGGAAAAGTCTGCAGTCCAGAAGACGCGGTCCCCCCACGAATCTACCGGGCCCTTGGGAGTCAGGCGCCCAGTCGACACGATCTTGCCGCTGACCGTATCGACCAGCGAAAATTTCTCCGGATGATCCCGGCCGGTCCCGACTACGATTGCGCTCTTAGGCGCCCGAGTCTCATAGCCAACCTGGTCAACCACAACGTTTAGCTGTGCCATCGCCGTCAGAGGGAACACTCCGGCGAAACAACCAGATAAAAGCAATCTCCATGAATGTCTAATCTTCCTGCTCCTTGAAAGCTGCGGACGAAACTTCAAACGGACGGCGAACTGCGATGTAGGGCTTTAGATTTCTCTTGCTCCCCCTGTCTGGACGACTATACTCATCGACTCATCTCTAAACCAGCAAAAACGCAGTGCCAGGCTAGAAGAATCTGACATTTACCGAGCTGTTGTGCGAAATACGAGATTCAGCAAGAGGTGTTTCTAGGCATTTGGATTTGGGAATCTTCGCGGAAATCTTTGAAACACAAGGCAAACATGCCATACGACAAAGCTCCATTTCGACGATCCCAGGCCTCCTTTAAAATTTCTCTTGCAGTTCAGTACAGTTGTCTATACGATCTGTCATCCGGACATTTCAATTTTTGAACAAATTTCGTTTTCTTGGTTCACAGATCAAAACAAGACTCCTGCTTTCTCAGCAAATGCAAGTGGCAGCTTTCATAAGCGATCAAAAGACTGACGAACGCAGCCATTTCATTCCAAAGCGTCGACCAGTTACGCAATCTGTACCCCTTAAGTCCTGCCCCAATGCAATACATACGGTATTTAGCGACGAGCATGATGGGCCAGAACAAGCCGACCGCGAAACCTCGCATAGGCACAAGCAACTCACTCGGAAATTACTTTGGAGGAACGCAATGCACAAAGGACTCAAACTCGGCTTCCGTTGTCTTTCAGCGTTAGCGCTGGTCATCATGACCTGTCTACCAGCGTTCGCACAGACCATTACCGGTTCCATTACTGGTACCGTGACCGATCCAACCGGAGCCGTCGTAGCGGGCGCTAAGGTAACCGCTACTAACGTCCTGACAGGCGTGGCCACTCCGACCGTGACCAATCCGAGCGGCATCTACTCGCTCCATTTTTTGCAGATCGGACAATATAAGGTCACCGTAGAGTCCACCAGCTTCTCTCCTCAAAGCACGACTGTCTTTTCGCTTGAGGTCGATCAGGAAGCCAGGGTCAACGTAGCGTTGAAGGTCGGCGGAACAAACAGCAACGTCGTCGTCACGGACACTGCCCCCATCCTGAACACCGAGAACGCGACTACCGGCGACACGATCACAGCGGCAGCAGCGACAGAGTTGCCTCTGCAGAGCCGCAACTTCTCTTCGCTTACTCTGCTGGTAGCTGGAGCCATCTCTCCTAATCCGCAGGCTCTCGATAATGTCGGACGGGGCCAGTACAATGGCGGATTCTTCGTCAATGGTAATCGTGAGCAAGGCAACAACTACACCCTCGACGGTGCCGACATCAACGAAGCAATCGACAACTACATCGGCTACAGCCCCAACGTCGACGCGCTCGGCGAAGTCCGAATCATCACTGGAAATTCAACTGCAGAGTACGGCAACGCAAACGGCGGCCAGGTGGTCATGGTCACCAAGAGCGGAACGAATCAGTTTCACGGCAACGCTTTCTTCTTCGGCGAGAACCAGAATCTGAATGCAAATACATGGGCTGCAAAACTAACCGGTGCGCCACGCGCTCCATTCAACCGTGCCATGTTCGGTGGCACTCTCGGCGGTCCCATCTTCAAAGACAAGCTCTTCTTTTTTGTGGACTACCAGGGAGCTCGCCAGCATTTCTCCACCGTCGAAAACCGAACCGTCGTCTCTGCCGCGGACCGCACGTTGCCCGGCATTACTAATCCAGCAGCAATCTATCTCTTCGCTCACCCAGAGGTTTATCCAGAGCCAAATGCCGTAACGAACTCGTCCGTAAACTACGTCGGCTCATCGGGCCAGGCCACAGTCAACGATCAGGGCGACGCGAAGATCGACTGGCGCGCAACCAATCGCGACACGCTCTCTGGCCGCTTCTCCATCGGACGGGAACACGACGGCTTCTCCAAAGTCGCTCTACCTACGGATATCCCCACCAATAGCAACGATCCATATACCGGCTTCATCGTGAACTGGACGCATGTCTTCTCTACCAGCATCGTCAACGAAGCGCGTGCGGGTTACGGCCGGACACGTTATATCCAGACGCCTACCGATGTCTCTGGAAATTGGGGCGTCACCGGCAACGCAAAGCTCGGCATCCCGGGAACCCAGCTCGTCCCCGGGTTCAGCACTCTTGTGATCGGAGACGGGCCAAACTCCGGCTTTGTCGATGACATCGGTGCACCATCAACCCAGGACGGAAACGGAGCGTACGGCGGAATTGACAGTGACAGCATCGTGAATGCGTACACCTACGGCGACAACCTCACCTGGCAGCATGGCAAGCAAACGATAAAGTTCGGTGTGCAGGTCCTGCGCTATCAGGAGAACCGATACTACTCCGGCAACGACGGCACGTTGGGTTTCTTCAACTTCAACAAGTCGGTCGACGACTTTTTGCATGACAGCGTTACGAACGAGGGCCAAGGCGCTCTAACCGGCCGCTGGGGTCAGCGTCAGTATCGCGATGCCGCCTTTGTGCAGGATGACTACAAACTCAGCTCCAACCTGACCATCAACCTTGGTCTCCGCTGGGAGTACGATCAGCCCTACACCGAAGTCAACAACAAGCAGGCAAACATTAGCCTCACGACTGGCGCAATCACAAATGCTGGCGTCAATGGTGCGCCTCGCGCTCTCTACAACGCTTATTGGGCAGGGTTCATGCCAAGGCTCGGCTTCGCCTGGTCGCCTGAGGCGCTCCACGAGAAATTTGTTCTTCGCGGTGGATACGGCATCACGAACTTCCTCGAAGGAACAGGAGCAAATCTTCGCTTGACTCTCAATCCGCCTTTCTTCGTCGATGCGTCATGCACGGTCGGTCTTCCCTGCGCCAACGGAGGTCCACTGTCTATCACCCAGGGATTCTATCGGCCAGCTAATCCATCTGTTTATGCCGGCAACGTTCGCGCATGGCAACCAAATCTGAAGCCAGCTCTCATCCAGCAGTTCAACCTCACCTCGGAGTATCAACTGGATAACTTCACCTCGCTCACTGTTGCTTATCTCGGGCAAAATGGTAACCATCTGGTAGACCCGCGGGAAGGCAACCAGCGCGCCTGCTTTTCCTGCGCTTTACCAATCACGACGTTGTCACTGCTCAACCCGGCACTCAGCCAGATTACAAATATCAGCTACACAGAGTCCGAAGCTGTCATGAATTACAACTCATTACAGGTAACCGGACGACGTCGCCTTAGCCACGGCCTCGAGTTCCTCGCCAACTGGACCTATAGCAAGGGATTGAGCAATAACCTCGGTTACTACGGTGCTAGCGGCGGCGCTGGCGATTCACAGAGTGCCTACTGGCAGGATGCATACAACGGACGCGCCGACTATGGTCCGGAGTTCTTCGATTCCCGTCACAACATCTCCGTCTCCGGCTACTACGAGTTGCCCTTCGGTCGTGGACGCCAGTTTGCAAGTAGCATCAACCGCTTTGTAGACGAAGCCATCGGAGGCTGGAAGTTCAGCACTATTATGAGCTTCCATACCGGCTTCCCCATCACCATCAACTCGGACTCCGAATACTCCACTCAGGTCAATGCTCGGGCCTCTCGTGCCAATCACCTTCGCCCTCTAAAGGTAGTTGGAAGAACTTCGCATAATTGGTTTGGAACGGATCCTTCGGCCATCACCTGTCCAAACGACACAGACAACGGGATCTGTGCCTACAGTGCAGAGAGCGCGTTCAGCTTCGGCAACGCAGCCGTTGGAACGGAACGCGCACCGAGTTACCAACAGGTTGACCTGTCTCTCTCGAAAGACTTTGCAATCACTGAAGGAAGCCACCTCGAGTTCCGCAGCGACTTCCTGAATGCCTTCAACATGGTGAGCCTCTCTCCGCCGAGCAACACCGCCACTGTTCTGGGGAACTCGATTGGACAGATCTCCAACACAGTCAACGAACCACGTAATATCCAACTCGCTCTGAAGTTCGTCTTCTAAGGTCTCGAGGTGGCGATTTCATAAAAGGGGCAGCGAAAGAACTTCGCCGCCCCTTTTATTTGGCTGTCTAATCAGACAAATACTCATTGCAAAATATGTACATCGTCGTCAGTTCAGCTCATAACTGGTCAGTAGTCTGGGATAAATTCATTAAGGGCCACTACAGTTTTTCGAAACTCCGAATGAGTCATACTCTCTCGCACGGATTATTTATCCTCGCGCTGTTTATGTGCGCTTCTGTCACTTCTCACGCTGCAGCTTCTCCCACACAAAAGCAGGAGATCATCGCATATATTTTTCCAAAAGACAGAACCATCGCGCCGGGAGAAGTATCGGCAGAAAAATTGACGCGGATCAACTACGCCTTCGCCGATCTCCAGAATGGAAAAATCGTCGAAGGCTTCCCGCACGACGCGGAAAACTTTGCTGCGCTCAATGCTCTCAAGCACGCCAACCCGTCTCTTACCGTATTGGTTTCTGTTGGCGGATGGACATGGTCGGGCAACTTCTCCGATATGGCTCTCACGAGGCAACGCAGAAAGATCTTCATTGAAAGCACCGTCCAATTCATAGAAAAATACAAACTGGATGGCCTCGATGTCGACTGGGAGTATCCCGGAATGACCGGTGACAATCATCGGTTTCGCCCCGAGGACAAGCAAAACTACACCCTTCTGCTCAAAGAGCTACGGGCACGATTCAATCACGAAGAGAAGAAACTTCATCGTCACCTCGTAACATCTATCGCAACCGGGGCGTCCACAGAGTTCCTCGAATATACCAAAATGTCTAAGGTGCAAAAGTACGTGGACACCGTCAACCTGATGTCCTACGACTACTACGTTCCGAGTTGGGATAAGACCACCGGACACCATGCACCGCTCTTCACCAATCCAGTCGATCCAAAAAAAATCTCCGCCGACCGTACAATTCACGAGTATGAGAGTGCCGGCGTACCCGCGAAAAAACTAGTGCTTGGCGTGCCCTTCTATGGAAAGAGCTGGACTCAGGTTCCCGATCAAAATCACGGACTCTTTCAGCCGGGCAAGGAAGCGCCCGACACCTATCGCCCGTACAGTTCTCTAACCAGCTTGCAGAGCAGCGGCTACATTCGATACTGGGATGCGCAAGCTTCTGCCCCCACTCTATACAATCCGGACACGCAGACCTTCATATCCTATGAAGACCCTGAATCGCTAAAGAAGAAATGTGAGTATGTGGTTGACCACAAACTAGCCGGCATCATGTTCTGGGAGTACTCCGGCGATTCTGCCAACGCCCTCTTAGATTCGATCGATACCGGTCTTCAGCATCATCCCGCCACGGCAACGGAGTCCAAATGAACTCCACAATACAGCTGCCTGTGACGGGCGTGACTAGTTCAGCCCGCGCCAGCCGCGTCGCATCCATCGACATCTTTCGCGGACTCACGATGACTCTCATGATCTTTGTCAACGAGTTGGCCGAAGTCAAAGGTCTTCCCTGGTGGAACTATCACGCCCCCGCAAAGGTCGACGCCATGACCTACGTCGATATGGTGTTCCCAGCTTTCCTATTCATCCTTGGGACGACAATCCCTATTGCCCTCGAACACCGCATCCGTAAAAACCCATCGCTGCCTGCTCTCTGGCTTCATGTGATCCTGCGGACCATCGCCTTGATCGTCCTCGGCCTGATTCTTGCAAACGCAGAGCTTGGTAGCCGTTCGCTGATGGGGATCGATCCAATGCTGTGGACCATCCTCGCGCTGCTCGGTGCCATCCTTTATTGGAACGTATACAGCCGCTCCGACCACCACAAAACGCTATTTCGCACTCTGCGGTTTTCCGGTCTGGCTTTGATGATCGTAATGTTCGCTATCTTCCGCAGAACGACGCTCGACGGACACGCCGCATGGATCAGCACCTCTTATCCAGAGATCCTGGGATTGCTCGGATACACCTACCTCGCCGTCTCAATTCTGTACATCGCAACGCGTCGATGGCGCCGGGCATCTCTCGTATGGTTTATCGCTATGACGGCTCTCTGCGTTGCATCAACCGCAAAGTGGATTCCATTCCCGGGCCATATTCCCCTCTACGTCTGGCCATTCGGCAACGGAGCCATGGCATCAATCGCATTGGCAGGCGTCGTCACCTCGGGCATCTTTGTGGATAGCCGCGGCCTCTACCCGACCACACTTCGACAAAAATTGATCGCCGCCATCTCTTTCGGCAGCATCACGCTCCTATGCGGATGGCTTTTGACTCCCTTGGGCATCTCGAAGATCCGCGCCACGCCAACATGGTGCCTCTACAGCATCGGTTGCAGCGTCCTGCTATTCACGCCGCTCTACTGGGTCTGCGATGTCCGGCGCGCAGTGCGCTGGGCTGCATTCACGCGCCCTGCCGGCGAGAACACGCTTCTCACCTACCTGCTCCCTGACCTTTATTTCTTCATCGCATCGGCGGCTGGCTTCACATACTTTACCGAGCACGCCAACTACGGCTTCGCAGGCGTACTGAGATGTCTGATCTTTACAGCATTGATCCTGGCACTGGCTGACCTTCTAACAAGATGGAAGCTAAGACTTCAGATCTAACCGCAGTAACTACCGCTAGCCACGGCTGGGACTCTTCCCAAGCAGCTCGCGTGCAATCACCATCCGCTGAATCTCGCTCGTTCCCTCACCAATGGGACACAGCCTCACATCTCGATAAAACTTCTCTGCCGGATAGTCCTTGATGAACCCATATCCTCCATGAATCTGCACACCCTCGTCGCAGATCCTGCAAGCCGCCTCACTCGCATACAGCTTCGCCATCGCAGACTCCAGCGTCACCTTTTTGCCTGCGTCCTTCATCTGCGCCGCGCGCATCGTCAACAACCACGCCGCATCCAACTCCGTCGCCATATCGGCCAGCTTGAACTGGATCGCCTGAAACTCGCTGATCGCCTTCCCAAACTGTCGCCGCTCCTGCGCATACTTCATTGCCGCATCGAGCGCACCACGTGCCATTCCCAGGCTCAGCGCCGCAATCGAGATTCTGCCGCCATCCAGCACGCGCATCGCATCTTTGAAACCGTCGCCCTCTTTCCCAACCAGGTTCTCCGCTGGAACCTCGCAGTCCTCAAAGATCAACTCTGCCGTATCGCTCGCACGCAGCCCCAGCTTGTTCTCCTTGCGCCCCGACCGAAATCCCTTCGTACCCCGCTCCACCACAAACGCCGAGATTCCGCCACGCGTTCCCTTCTCCTTATCCGTTACCGCCAGCACCACAGCGCAGTTTGCATAGGTTCCATTGGTGATGAACGTCTTACTCCCATTCAACACCCACTTGTCGCCCTGCTTCACCGCCGTAGTGCGCGCCCCACCCGCATCCGAACCCGATCCCGGCTCCGTCAAACCCCATGCACCAAGCCACTGCCCGCTCGCCAGCTTCGGAATCCACCGCTTCCTCTGCTCCTCGTTTCCACCCAGCATGATGTGATTCGTGCACAACGAATTATGCGCCGCGACGATAATTCCGACACTCCCGTCCACCCGCGAGAGCTCCTCAATCGCCAGCACATACTCCACGTAGCCCATGCCTGCTCCACCCAGCGACTCAGGAAAGATCACGCCTAACAAACCCATCTCTCCAAGCTTCTTCACCACCTCGTGCGGAAACTCGCTCTTCTCGTCCCACTCCGAGACATGCGGCGCAACTTCTCCCTCAGCAAAGGCTCGAACTGCACTCTGCAACTGCTTCTGCTCATCGGTCAACCCAAACATGAACCCTCCAACGCGTTATAACCTACGCTAATACATCTATCACATTCATGCATACTCTGGCTTGCGCATGAATGTCCTGCCGGACGGGCCCACTGCGCGTGGGGCGGTCACTTCGTGACTTGTATACCGGTCCAGGCAGACTAAGCGACATGGGCCCTCCCGTTGGTCGTAATCATCTTCTTTCGCGACCAACGGGAGCGCCACGCGAAGCAGTATACGCGTCACGAAGTGACCGCCCCACGCGCAGTGGGCCCGTCCGGCAGGACACAGTCTTTCAGATCTTATCCAGCGCCTGCCCCAGATCCGCGACAATATCCTCCACATCCTCGATCCCCACCGACACCCGCATCAATCCATCCGTAATGCCCAGCCTCGCCCGCCCCTCAGCCCCCACCGCAGCATGCGTCATCGTCGCCGGATGACAGATCAGCGTCTCCACTCCTCCAAGCGACTCTGCCAGTAAACCAAGCCGCAGCGCCTTCGCAAACCTATTCGCCTTCTCCAGAGACCCCAGTTCCATCGAGATCATAGACCCGAACCCATGCTGTTGCCGCTTCGCCAGTTCATGCTGCGGATGCTCCACCAACCCGGGATAAAACACCTGCTGCACCTTGGCATGCCCCTTCAAAAAATCAGCAACCACGCGGCCATTTGCATCATGTTGCTTCATCCGCACCGCCAGCGTCTTTACCCCGCGCAGCAGCAGATAGCTCTCAAACGGCGACAGTATCCCGCCCGTGCACTTTTGCACAAACCGAAATGTCTCCGCATGCTCCGGCTTGGTGCAGATCAACACGCCCCCCAGCCCATCCGAGTGGCCATTCAAAAACTTCGTCGTCGAGTGCATCACAATGTCGGCGCCCAATGCGATCGGCTGCTGCAGATAGGGCGACAGAAACGTATTGTCCACACTCAACTCCACGCCCTTCGCATGGCAGATCCTCGCCACCGCACCAATATCCGTCAATGACATCATCGGATTCGTCGGCGTCTCGATATGCACCAGCTTCGTCGCCGGAGTAATCGCAGCGGCAACATTTTCGGCCACGCTCGTGTCGACATAAGTAAACGTCAGCCCATAGTTCGTCAGCACCTTGTCGAACAACCTCCCTGTCCCACCGTACACATTGTCCGAGCAGACTACGTGGTCGCCAGACTTCATCATCGTGCACAGCGCAGTAATCGCCGCCATCCCACTGCCGAACACATGAGCGCTCGTACCGCCTTCGAGCGAGCACAGGCTCTCCTCCAACGCATCCCGCGTCGGGTTCGTCAGCCGAGCATACTCATGCCCCTTGTTCTTACCGATCTCCTCCTGCTGATACGTCGAGGTCAAATAGATCGGCACATTCACCGCGCCCGTCACCTCATCAGGAGCCTGCCCGTCGTGAATCGCTCGCGTTGCAAACCCAGCTCTCTTCTTCGCTTCTGTCATTTGTAACCCCAATCATCACAATTTATTCCAGTTTGAAAATTAATCCAGCAGCGCCTTCGACAGATACCTCTCCGCCGAATCCGGAATCACAGTAACCACTCTCTTCCCCGCTCCAAGCTCCCGCGCCACATCCACCGCTGCGCACAGCATCGCCCCCGCGCTGGACCCCGCGAACACACCCTCTTCCGCAGCCAGTCGTCTCACCATCTTCAACGCCGGCTCGTCCATCACCATCATCACGCGATCGCACACGGAGCGGTCAAACGTCGCAGGAATAAACGAAACCCCAATCCCTTCAACCTTATGCGGCCCCGGCTCGCCGCCCTCCAGCACACTCCCCTGCGGCTCCACCGCTACGGTCAAAATCTCCGCACGCTTCTTCTTGAAGAACCGAGCCACCCCAGTAAACGTACCCGCCGATCCCACCCCCGAGACCCACGCATCCACGCGCCCTTCCATCTGCTCCCAGATCTCCGCCGCCGTCGTCTCTTCATGAAAGTCGGGGTTCGCCGGATTCTCAAACTGCAGCGCAGCAAATGCCCCCGGCGTCTCTCTCTCGAACTGCAACGCCCGTCGAATCGCCCCCGCCATTCCCTCGGTCTCAGGCGTTCGCTCCACCGTCGCACCCAACCCGCGCATCAGCTTGCACTTCTCCTCAGCAAACTGCTCCGGCACATAAAGCATCACCTTGTATCCGCGATTGACGCCGATCAACGCCAACCCGACGCCTGTATTCCCGGCAGTCGCCTCCACAATCGTCCCGCCAGGCTGCAACACACCCCGCCGCTCAGCGTCCAGCACAATCCCAAGTGCCGCCCTGTCCTTAATACTTCCCCCCGGATTCAAGTACTCGAGCTTCGCCCAAATCTCTCCGCAATTTCCACTACCACTTCCCTGTTCAAGCCGGCGCAGACGAACCATAGGCGTCTGCCCCACTAACTCCAAGATGCTCTCAACAACCTTCATCAACCCAATCCTTCATAAACAAAATCAATCGTCAGCTTCCATCCTACTGACAGACAGAGGTGTCCCGAGGCAATCGCCCGCAACTCCATCAGCGATCCTACGCCTCAGTTCTTCTTTCCGGGATCACTAAAGCCGGCGCTCCCACCTTTGCCCGCCTCCGCCACCACCCTCGGATAATACCCCGTCCGCGTCCGCACCGACAGCCGGCCAAAGCTCTTGGACTTGGCCTCCACATGCACCTCGCGATAGCCGCCAAGCGTCGGCGACTTCGTAGAGTGATACGAGATCGTGTACTGCGTGCGAATATCCTGCGCCACCTCTGCAGCAATCTCGTCTACTTGATTCACCGACTTAGGAAAGTAAGCCGCCCCCCCCGTCTGCTCCGCCAGTGTCTCCAATACCCTCCGCGCATGTCGCGACTCACGCTTATCCGTATCCTCGCCAAACAGCAGTCCCACACAATAGATCACCGGCCCGTCGAGATCCTGAATCCTGCGAATCGTCTGCTCCAGCGTCGCGCTCGAAGCATTGTCTTCGCCATCGGTAATCACCAGCAGCACCTGCTTCGGATGCTTCGCGTTCTTCGCCAGATAATCCGCCGATGCCACCAGAGCATCGTAGATCGCCGTTCCACCACTCGACTTGATATATCCCAGCCCCTGCTGCAGCTTGTCGATATTATTCGTAAAGTCCTGGTCGATGAACGCCTCCCACGAGAAGTCCACTAGGAACTCTTCATCCTCGGGATTCGACAACTTCACAAAATCCAGCGACGCCTTATCCACCGCCTGACGCTTGTCATACATCGACCCCGAGCTGTCGATTAGCAGCCCCAGCGACACTGGCAGGTCCTCATGCCGAAACGAGTTGATCGTCTGTGGAACTCCATCTTCATAGACATGAAATGCATCTTTATCCAGCGTCTGAACCGACCGGCCACTTCCATCGAGCACCGTCGCATTCAGCCGCACCTCGTAAGCATCCTGCCGCAGCGTGTACTTGCCGTTCTCGCGCGCAATCGCATTACTACCTACACCTTGCGGAGCGCCGGTCTGGCTCTGTGCAGGCGGATCAGGATCAGGCGAAGCCACAGGATCGCGATCCACCGTTAGCGAAGGTTGTTGCGAAGCGGGTTGTTGTTTCGCGGTTACCTGCGGAGATGCAGGTTGCTGGGCCAATCCGGCCGCCCCACCGGCCATCAGCATCAACCATCCTGCAGCGGCCATCCCCGGCTGAAAACACTTACTGCGAAGGTGCATAGTACCCCTGGCGATTATGTACCGTCAGGTTCGGAAGCCCTGGCGGCGGAACGAGTCGTATCTTCAATTTACGCCAGTTCCCATCCTGCTTCACCTCTGAAGGCCTATACCCGATCACATATTCATTTCTCAGCTCTGCGCTGATCCGCGAAGCAATATCGCCCAAGTCCCCCAGCTCCGAGACCCGGAACATCCGTCCCCCGGTCATATCGCAGATATCGGTCAGCAGTACCGGCCCCAACTGCTCCTCGGTCGTCGGCGCATATTGATCGAAGATCCCGATCGAGTAGATCTGCACATCGCTCTCCCGCACCACGCGCCGCAGCTCGCCCTCCGTATAACGGCTGCGATTATCCCCTCCATCCGAGATTATTAGCAGCGCCTTCCGTTCATACTTCGCCTGCTTCAACTTATCCACGCCAAGATAGATCGCATCGATCAGCGCAGTCCGATTCTCCGGCTTCAGCATCACCATCCGCGCCTCCACGTCATCCACATCGGACGTGTAATCCACAATCACCGCGGGCCGATCGTTGAACCCGACGACAAAGAACTCATCCTGCGGGTTTGATGTCCTCAAAAACTCACTCAACGCCTTCCGCGCACGCGCAAACTTCGACGACATGCTCCCGCTCAAATCGAAGATGATCCCAATCGTCACCGGCGCATCCTGTGTCGAGAAGCTCTTGATCACCTGTCCGATATTGTTGTCGAAGACCTCGAAGTTCTCCCGTTCCAACCCTGTCACTAGCCGATTCATTGGATCGGTCACCGTCGCCGGAATCAGCACGAGGTTCACATCCACTCGAATCCGCGCATCCCGTCGCGAAGTTCCCAGCGCAGCCGCATTTGCCGCCCCTTCGATCACCGGCTTCTTCTCCTCAGGCGTCTTCGGCGGCGCAGGCGGTGCAGGCGTATGGACCACATCCAGCGGATTCTCCTGCTCCTGCGCGAGGCAAACTCCACCTTCCGCCCCACCCCACAACCCCAAACACAGACCCAGCAACACCCCAAGCCTCCACCCGGCCCAACGCCCTCTCAGGCGAGCCGCCCCACACTCTCTTCGCCCGTCTCCAACAACTACCCCGTCCCGTCTATTGATCTCCATCTCGGCACCTATGTAGTCCTCGCGACCACTCACCAGTCGCACATCTGTGGAGCCTCTACCAATCACTCAACCCACAGCCCGCCAAGTCCATCAGATGCTGCGTTCTGAAGATAATAGACCCCCTGTCAACCCCATTTGTCATCAATTCATCTTGGCCTGCGCGCAGTTGCTGTCTCCTCAACGTTCTCCATACACCTCCGGATTCCTCTCACCCCTTCTTACCCTCTCTTCACGTCCCAACCCGTACAATCACCACAGAATCCAACTCTGGAGAACCTTCAAAGCATGGCCCGTCTTTACCCCTTCCGCGCCCTCCGTTACGACCCCGCCCGCGTCAACATGGAAGACGTCGTCACCCAGCCCTACGACAAGATCACCCCAGCCATGCAGCAGCTCTACTACGAAGCCAGCCCCTACAACCTCATCCGCATCATCCTCGGCAAACACGAGCCCGGCGACACCGACCCGCAGGACTTCCTCCCCTACGGCGAACAGGCCCACAACGTCTACACCCGCGCCGCCGAGACCCTCCGCGAGTGGCGCCGCGATCGTGTCCTCGCCGAAGAGGCCGAGCCAGCCGTCTACGGCTACTCCCAGACTTATGAAGTTCCTGGTACCGGCGCCGCGGCTGGACAAACGGAGACCCGCGAACGCCGCGGCTTCATCGCCCTCGGCCACCTCTACGACTACGCCGACAAGGTCGTCTACCGCCACGAGCAGACCTTCCCCAAGCACAAGTCCGACCGCCTCGCCCTCTTCAAAGCCACCCGCGCCTACTGCGAGCAGATCTACATGCTCTACTCCGACCCAGCCTTCACCGCCGAAAAGCTCATCTTCGGCGCCAGCGGCCCCGGCAAAGACTTCAGCGGCAAGATCGGCCCCGACACCGCACCAGCTGACCTCGCCATCACCGACGAGTACAACGTCGTCCATCGCCTCTGGAAGATCACCGATCCCCACATCATCAATCTCCTCCTCACCGCCATGGCCGACAAGAAGCTCATCATCGCCGACGGCCACCACCGCTACGAGACCTCCGTCGCCTACGCAAAGGAGCGCTCAGCCCAACTCAAACTCCCTTTCAAGCAGGCCATCCCCGGCGACGAAGACAGCTCCCCCTCCGTCATCGCCGACGGCGACACCCGCTCCACCCTCCCCACCCCGGCCTTCCCCGAAGCCGCCATGATGATGACCTTCGTCAACATGGACGCCCCCGGCATCACCATCCTGCCCACCCACCGCGTCGTCCACGGCCTGCCCAGCTTCAGCTCACCCGACTTCATCACCAAAGCCAGCGCCTTCTTCAACATCAAAGAGCTAACCACACCCGACCTCGCCGCACTCAACGCCACCCCCGGCACCGCCTTCCTGGCCGCCACCGGCGACGGCAACTACCTCCTCACCCCAAAGCCCGACGTCATCGCAGCGGCCCTCAAAGGCATCTCTCCCCGCCAGGCCCAGCTCGACGTCGTCCAACTCCACAGCATCATCCTCGACAAGCTCCTCGGCCTCGACCAGGACACCATCACCCGCCTCGGCAACGTCCGCTACATTCGAGAGCCCGCCGAAGCCACCGCCCTGGTCGCCAGCGGCGAAGCCGACATAGCCTTCCTCATCAAACCCATCACCCTAGACCAGCTCCGCGACATCTCTCTCTCCGGCGACGTCATGCCCCAGAAATCAACCGACTTCTACCCCAAACTTCTAAGCGGCCTAGCCATCTACGCCCTCGACTAAACTTCACCAACCCGAGTGGTCGCGAAACCCATTTACAATCAAACCCGCGACCACTCAAACCCTTTGACTTACCCCCTAAAGCAATTCGCCGCGCGCCTAGCCCTAGTCCTCCTCGCGAGCCTCGCCCCCCTAACCGCGCAAACCCCGCAACCCATCCCCCGCACCACCATCTTTCTCGACCCCGCCCACGGCGGCACCGACTCCGGCGCCCGGCTCACCGACAACCTCCCTGAAAAATCCCTCACCCTCGCCTTCGCAACTCGCCTCCGCGCACTCCTCTCCACCAGCGGCTTCTCCGTCATCGCCACTCGCGACACCGACCCCACCGTCCCCTTCACCACCGACCAGCGCGCCGAGATCGCCAACCACTCGCACCCCACCGCCTGCCTCGTCCTCCACGCCACCGCCAGCGGCAACGGCGTCCACATCATCACCTCCGACGTCCCGCCGCCCGACGACGCCGACACCGAAACACACCACGCCATCCCCTGGGACACCGCGCAATCCGCCTCCATCCCCCAGAGCCTCGCCCTCGCCAACTCCCTCGGCCTCGCCCTCCTTCACTCCCGCCTGCCCGTCCTGCTCACCCGCGCCTCCCTCCGCCCCCTTGATAACCTAACCTGCCCCGCCGTCGCCATAGAGATCGCGCCTCTTACCCCAACCGACGGTGACCCCACCCCTGTCAGCGACGCCAACTACCAGCAGCAGATCGCCCAGGCCATCGCCACCGGCCTCACCACCTGGCGCAGGAACCAGAACCCCGCCGCCGGAGCTGCCCGATGATCCCCCGCTACCAGCGCATCCTCTTCTGGAGCCTCTTGGGCGGCATCCTCCTCATGTCGGCCTTTCTCCTCCGCGGCTGCCAGCAGGCCCACAAGCGCCTCGCCGCCCTCAACGACGCCACCCCCATCGCCGCCCCCACCGCCACCAGCACCGAAGACATCACCCTCTATCTCGCCAGCGACACCGACGCCTCCATCACCCCCACCACCGAATCCTTCGCCCTGCCCCAGGCACCAACCCTACGCGCCCGCACCCTCCTCGAGCACCTCCTCGCAACCTACGCCCTCCCCACCTCCAAACATCCACTCCAAGCCGGCCCCGCCGTCGACGATGTCTTCCTCCTGACTCCCCCCGAGATAACCCAGACAAACCAGACCAAGACCCCGCATCGGCCTTTAGCCGACCTCTCCCAAGCCAACCAGCAAGCCATCGTCAACCTCCACGGCTCCTTCGTAGACAATCACCCCTCTGGCATCCAGGTCGAGGCTCTCACCGTGCAATCGATCGTCGGCACCCTCCACACCGCGCTCCCCCAGATCACCGGCGTCCGCTTCCTGGTCGACGGCCAGCCCCACGACACCCTCGCCGGCCACGCCGACCTCCTCCGCACCTACCCCGCGGTCGACACCACCTCCCACCCGGCCCCACCCACCGAAACCCCTCAGCCTTAAAAGAAAAACAGCCTAACATACAAAAGAGCCTTCAGCATAGATAGCTCACCCCACGTCCTTGCTTTGTGTTGCCGTCATCCTAAGCGTAGCGAAGGATCCCGAAGGTCACTAAGCATTTACAACCTTCAGAACCTTTCCGCAAAAAAATGTTCAACAATAACAAGAGCTTCAGCAGCAATAACAAAACACTCATGACCGACAGCCCCGCAGCCAATCCAAACCCCGCAAAATCCCTCACCATCGGCGTCTTCGACTCAGGCTTCGGCGGCCTCACCGTCCTCCGCGCCCTCCTTCCGCTCATCCCCCACGCCCACTACCTATTCCTCGGCGACACCGCACGTCTCCCCTACGGCTCCAAGTCCCGCGAAACCGTCGCCCGCTATGCCGTCTCCAGCGCAAAGTTCCTCCACGATCAAGGTGCCGACCTCCTCGTCATCGCCTGCAACACCGCCACCGCCCTGGCCCTTCCGGACATCCAGCAAGCCCTGCCCATCCCCGTCATCGGCGTAGTCGAACCCGGAGCCCAGGCCGCCCTCGCAACCTCGAGCTCCCCGGGGTCCAATACTCCCGACGGTCCAAACAACGTCCTCGTCCTCGCCACTCAAGCCACAGTCCAATCCCACGCCTACACCCACGCTCTCAACGCCCTCGGCCTTGAGGCGAGCGAAAAAGCCTGCCCACTCCTAGTCCCGCTCGTCGAAGAGGGCTGGACCAACCACCCCGTCACCGACGAAGTCCTGAAAATCTACCTCACCGAAGCCCTCGCCGCCGCGCCAGCCACCCAAACCCTCCTCCTCGGCTGCACCCACTACCCTCTCATCGAGCCCGCCATCCACCGCACCCTCGACTCCATCGGCCACCCCCTCACCGTCATCGACTCCGCCGACGCCACCGCCCGGGCCACCGCCGCCCTCGTCGCCAACCACTTCCCCAACCTCACCCCCACCACCCAACCAAGCTGCACCTTCTACGCCACCGACTCCATAGAAAAGTTCCAGCGCCTCGGCTCCAACTTCCTCGGCCAACCCGTCACCAAAGTCAATCTAGTCGACCTCGGCGGCTAAGCTAACTTTGCTTTATCCTGCAAACGGAGAAAAACGATGCCCTACCTGCTAAAAACCGAACCCACCAAATACTCCTTCGAAGACCTCGAGCGCGACGGCGAGACCACCTGGGACGGCATCTCCAACAACCAGGCCCTCCTCAATCTTCGAGGCATGAAGCCCGGCGAAAAACTCGTCATCTATCACTCCGTCGTCGGCAAAGCAGCCGTCGGCACAGCCAAGGTAGTCTCCGTCGATGCCGCCGACCCCAAAAACCCGCAGGTCCGCATCAAGCCCGTTAAGCGCCTCAAAACCGAGAAGCCGCTCGACGAGATGCGCACCGCCGCCGTCTTCAAAGATTCCATCCTCTTCCGCCAGTTCCGCCTCTCCGTCGTCCCCCTCACAGACGCTCAGTACGACTGGCTCACCGCCTAAGCCTTCTTCCTAAATCTTCTTCGTAATCACCTTCTTCTCAAAGTAAGAAGCGTTCGCCATTTGGCAAGCCGCTGCCGCATGGTGCCCAAACACCACATCCTCCGCCACCGGCTTCCGCGATCTCACCGCATCGAAGAACGTTGCCAGGTGCGGTCGCAGCTCATCCCATGAAGGCCCCTTCCACATCATCGTGTCGTCCAACGGATGCTCCGCTAGAAAAGCATCGTGCTCCGCATGCCACTGCTTCTCATACTGCGCATGCATCGCCGCCGGAAACCCATTGATCCCATAAGCCGGCGATCGATCTACCCCCAACTGAGGAATCAACGTCACAGTATTGGTATTCGAAATCTCAATCACGCCCTTCGGCCCCATCACCCGCGTCACCTCAGGCGTCTCCGTCCCCAGCGTCAGCCGCACCGTCACAGCTACATTGCCATACTCAAACTCAGTCACCATCAGGTCCGGCATATTCCGCCCATCCTTCCAGCGATAGATCCCCCCAATCGAGTAAGCCCTATCCGGAGTCGCATTGATCCCGGTTACAAATTGCATCCCACTCAACAGATGCACCATCAAGTCGCCAGCCATTCCCGTGCCGTACTCATGGAACGCACGCCACCGCGCAAACGCAATCGGATCGAACGTCTTCTTCGGCGCAGTCCCCTGCCACGTCGCCCAGTCCAGCGTCTCGGGCGAAAGATCCAGCGGCGGAGGATACACCCAAGCCCCACCCGGTGAGTTCCTCCCCAGCTGCAGCTCCACCTGGTGTACCTCTCCAATCGCGCCCGAGTCGTACAACTCCTTCGCCTTCGCAAACACCTTCGAGCTCACCCTCTGCGACCCCACCTGCACAAAGTTCTTGCTTCCCTTCACCGCCGCCACCATCTCCTCCCCCTCGGCGATGGTGTGCGACATCGGCTTCTCGCAGTGCACATCCTTCCCCGCGCGAATCGCATCCACCGTGATCTGCTTATGCCAGTGATCCGGCACCGCAACAATCACCGCTTCGATATCCTTATCCTCCAGAATCTCCTGATACCGCCGCGTCGTCTTGATATTCGCGCCCGCAATCTCCTTCGCCAGCGTATGCCGCCCGTCATACAGATCGCACGCCGCAACACACTGCGCCTGTGGCAGACTCACAGCGTTCCTGAGCAACTGAGATCCCTGGATCCCCACCCCGATGCTCGCAAATCTCACCCGGTCCCCACTCGCCACCGGCGCCGCCTGCTCTTGCCCCAGCATCACTGTACCGGGCAAAGCCGCCGCCATAGCCAACCCACTCCCCGTCTGCAAAAACCTTCTACGCGAAAACTCCGACATCAAATATCCTCCTCAACCAGCGCCTCCACTATAGAAGAACTCCCACTCATCTCGTACCGCCCTCACCCTGCTATCCTTTCTGTTGGGCCACGCCCCACCCGCCCAAGCCGTCTTGAAAGGATCACCACGCATCATGATTGACCTCAAAGGCAAAGTAGCCGTCGTCTTCGGCCTCGCCAACAAACGCAGCATCGCGTGGGCCATCGCCCAGAAGCTCGCCGAAGCCGGCGCCACCCTCGCCATCTGTTATCAAAGCGAGCGTCTCCAGCGCGAGGCGGAAGAGTTAGCCGCCGATCTCCCCGGCGCCAAGACCTTCCGCTGCGACGTCTCCAGCGACGCAGAAATTGACGCCGTCTTCGAGCAGTTCAAAACCGTCTATGGCAAGCTCGACATTCTCATTCACTCCATTGGATTCGCACCCAACATGAAAATAAACAATGTCCTGCGAACTCCGCGCGAAGACTTCCGCATCGCTCACGACATCAGCGTGTACTCCCTCATCGCCCTCGCTCGCGCAGCCGAGCCTCTCATGGCCGAAGGAAGCTCCATCCTCACCCTTACCTACTACGGCGCCGAAAAAGTCTTCCCCAACTACAACATTATGGGCGTCGCCAAAGCCGGACTCGAATCCGCCGTCCGCTACCTCGCCTCAGATCTCGGCGCGAAGAAGATTCGAGTCAACGCCATCTCCGCCGGCCCCATCAAGACCCTCGCCGCGCGCGGCATCAGCGACTTCACAACCATCCTCACCGCAGTCGAGCAGCGCGCCCCACTCCATCGCAACGTCGACGCTTTAGAAGTCGGCAACACAGCCCTCTTCCTATCGAGCGACCTCGCCAGCGGCATCACCGGCGAAATCACCTTCGTCGACTGCGGCTTCAACATCACCGGCCTCTAAGCGCAAAATCGACATGCGGAAACTCACTCCCACCCTAGCGGCCTACGTTACAGCCTCTATTGTTGGAGGAGTCTTGACGCTGATAGCGTTCACACACGACCTGGGCAAAGCGATCTTACCCGCTGCAACATCCAGCATTCGCGCCGCATGCAGCACCACCACATGCTTCGTCGCCCCTGTATCCTGCGCCACGCTTAGCGAAGCCGCAAAACCCGCAACCAACCCGCAAAAAAGTTTTTTCATAGTCCCAGCAGCATATCGCGAAACGCCGCCAACCCAGCAACACTCAAGCGAACCGCGCACTTTCCAATTGACTTGAAAACACATCCACGCTAAACACAACGCATGCCCAGCCATCTTTCAAGCCTCATCCGCCGAGTATTCCTCCTCTTCCTCGCGCTCATAACCTACCCCGCCTTCGCCGCCAATCCCAAACTCATCATCCGCAACGCGCGCATCATGACCATGGCCGCCAATCAGCGCGAGCCCATCAACGGCTATCTCTCGATCGCACCAGACGGCACCATCCTCGCCGTCGCCGCTGGCGAGCCGCCCGCCAGCCTCCACGCCGACAAAGTCATCGACGCCCACGGCGACCTCATGATCCCCGGCTTCATCTCCGCACACAGCCATCTCTGGCAGGCAGCCTATCGCGGCCTCGCCGCCGACAAAACTCTCCCCGGCTGGATCGACGATCTCTACGGAATCCATGCCGCCAAAGCCTCACCCGAAGACATGTACTGGTTCGCTCTCCTCGGCTCGCTCGACCACCTCGAGCACGGCATCACCACCGCCTACAACTTCACCTACGGCGGTCGAGCCAAGACCGCCGAGTTGAACAATCAGTTCGAAGAAGCCCAGTTTCGCGGCGCAGCCGAGTCCGGCATCCGCTTCGTGCACAGCTACGGTCCCGACCGCATGTCTCCCGCCATCACCATCGACCAGGCCCGCACGCGCCTCAAGACTTTCCTGGACTGGACCGCTGCCCAACCACCCAACCCACACTTCCTCAGCGTCATGATCAGCGGCATGACCGCCTTCAACAACACTTATCAGCAAGCCGTGATGGAAGCAGCCATGATGAAGGAGTTCCGCCTCGGCAACCAGACCCACTACATTGAAGCGCCCGACGATCAGGGCGAACAGCGATCCAAGTTTCGCTGGATCATGGACAGCGGCCTGCTCACCAACCAACTCATCTTCGGCCACTTCATCCACTCCGACGACTTCATCCTCCAGGAGACCACCAAAGCCGGAGCCTCCATGTCGTGGAACCCGCTCTCGAACGGCCGCCTCGCCTCAGGCGTCGCCGACATACCGAAGTACCTCAAGATGGGCATTCGCGTTGGGATGGGTGTCGACGGCGAAGCCAGCGCCGACCTCGCCGACCCCTTCGAAAACATGCGCACCGGCCTCTACGCCATCCACGACAAGTACGAAGACGCCACCGTCATGAGTCCCTACCAGGTCCTCTGGCTGCACACCATGGGCTCCGCAGACGTCCTCAACGTCAAAGAAAAATTAGGCTCCCTCGAACCCGGCAAATTCGCCGACTTCCTCCTCATCAATCCAAAACGTCTCGGCGTATCACTCGAAGACCCTTACGCGAACCTCGTCCTCATCGCCTCAGAGCGCGACATCGACAGCGTATACGTCGGCGGCGAACTCATGGTCGAGCACAATCAACTCCTCCACCAGGACCTCGACAAAGTCCAATCCGAAACCAACCGCCGCGTCTTAACGCAACATTAGAGCCAAGTGGCAGTTGGCGTAGAGTCTGCCGGGTCCTTTCTTTGTCATACTTTTTGTTTGTCATTCCGAAGGAATCTGCGGTTGCCTTTCCTCCACACCAACAGCAAATCCGTTCTGGAGCTGGGTGCCCCATCCTTTGCAGTCTCATCGCATAGGGTGGGTTATTCGCGCCACGCGCGAACCGCTCTCGTCCACTACCCGCAACAACGAAGAACCTACCCAACCTTTTCCGTCAACTCGGCCCACCGCGCATACAGCCCGTCCGCCTCCTCCTGCGCCGCCTCCATCTCCTCAAGCGCCGCCGTTAGCCGCCCCGCGTCCACCGCCACCGCCGGATCCTCAATCATCTCCCGTGCCTTCTGCAGACGATCTTCCGCCGCCTCCACCGCAGCCTCGATCCCCGAATATTCCCGAGCCTCCAGATAAGAAAGCTTCTTCTTCCCACCCGAATTCGAAGCTCCATTCGAAGCACTAGCAGGAGCAGCAGGCGAAACCGCAACCCCCGGCGCAATCGCCTCCTCCACCTTCACACCCCGCCACTGCTCCCACTGCGAGTAGTCCGCGAACATCTCCGAACCACTCCTCCCATCCAGGCCCAACACAATCGTCGACACTCGATCCAACATGTAACGATCATGGGTCACTAATACCAGCGCCCCCGTGTACTCAAGCAGACTCTCCTCCAGAATCTCCAGCGTCGCAATATCCAGATCGTTCGTCGGCTCGTCCAGCAGCAGCAGATCCGCAGGCTCCAGCATCAGCTTCGCAATCAGCACCCGCGCTCGTTCGCCTCCACTCAGCCTTTCGACAGGCTGATTGAGTTGTTCGCTGGTGAACAAAAACTTCGTAGCATAACTGGCCACATGCACCACGCGCCCCTGATACACCACCGAGTCCGAATCCGGAGCCAGCGCCCGGCGCAGCGTCACTCCCTCCTCCAGCTCGCGCATCTGGCTGAAGTAGACAATCTTCAACGAAGCCGCCTTCTTGATCGTCCCCTTCGAAGCCTCCAACTCGCCAGTCAAAAGCCGCAGCAGCGTGGTCTTTCCGCTCCCATTCGGCCCCACCAACCCCACGCGCATCCCAGAGGTCACCAGAAAGTTCAACCCCTCAACGATCTTCCGGTCCCCCAGCACCACGCTCACATCTTCCAACTCCACCAGCCGCTTCGTCTGCCGATCCGTCGCAGAAAAATCAATCCCCGCGCTCGACGTCTGCACCCGCGAGTTAACCTCCTTCAACTGCCCAATCAGATCCTGCGCGTTATCTATCCGCGCCTTCGCCTTCGTGCTCCTCGCCTTCGGCCCGCGCCGCAGCCAGTCCACCTCAATCTTCACGCGATTCTTCAGCGCATCCTGCAGCTTGCTCTGCGCCTCCATATACGCCTGCTTGCCCTCAATAAACTTCGAGTAAGTCCCCTTCACCCGCAGTAGGCCCTCGGCATACACGCGGTTCAGCTCGACTATCTCTGTCGCAACATTCTCAAGAAAATAACGATCATGGCTGATAAGCACACAAGCAAAACTACCCTCATTCAGCAGCTCCTCCAGCCACGCAATCCCGGCTAAATCCAGATGGTTCGTCGGCTCATCCAGCAGCAACACATCCGGATGCGTCACCACCGCCTCCGCGATCGCCAGCCGCTTCCGCCACCCACCGCTCAGTCGCGCTGCCTCCGCCGTCAGATCCGGAAATCCCGTCCGCCCCGAGGTCTCCCGCAGCCGTCCCTCATGCTCCCCGTCGGACACCTTCGCCCGCACCAGCGCAGCCTCCAGCACCTCACGCACCGTCACCCCCGGCGCAAACACCGACTCCTGCGCCACGTACCCAACGCGAGCCCGCTTCCGCACCGCGACATCCCCGGCATCGGCGTCTTCATCGCCCGCCAGCACCTTCAGCAGCGTAGACTTCCCCGCACCATTCGGCCCAATCAGCCCAATGCGATCTCCATCCGAAACAGTAAAACTGATCTCACGAAACAAAGGCGTAGCGCCAAAGGCCTTAGTCAAACCCTGCGCATTCAAGATTGGTGGCATTTCTTCAGTCTACCGTCTCTCCTGCGCACTTCCTAATTGGCCGGAGTAGTTTCGACATCTGCCCAATAGCTGCTCCTCGCCGTAACCTGCAGCTTCGAGTAGTTCTGCAAATGCAGGCTGATCAAGTGGAGACCAGGCGAAGGAGATTGCGGCTGAAAGCTAAGCACATACCGATTCGGGATGTGATTCGAGATCGCAGCCAGACTACGTTCCAGACTCTTCATGTCGGTGAGCTTGAAGTACTCTCCACCGGTAAGACGTGCAACCGTCTCCGGAACATTCCGCTTCAGACCGTCCGTAGCTTCAATCGCAGCCATCTTCGCAAGCGCCAGCGGCGGCGCAAGCTGAGTCAGGCAGTCATAAGCTTGAATAGCCTTGTTATGAGTAGCATCAGGGTCAGGATCAGGATCTTTTCCCATGCATCCGTTCTGCGGATTCGGATGATGATTCTCCATCCACAAAGCACCAGGCTGCGTCGGCAACTCGCGCGCCGCATAGTGAGCCGCCTCCGATTTTCCCGTCGAATAGCCAATGCTGTAAATCGTAGTGTTCGTATCACTCACAGCGCGCAACGCCTCTTCCATCTTTAAGTGGCTGCCACGATCAAGCGTCTCGCTAATCAGCAGAATTGCACGCCGATACTGGCGCGGCTGATCCCGAAGCAGATCGACAGAGAAGCCGAGTGTGTCGAGAATCGCAGCTCCGTTATCCCCCAGACCGACGTCGTGAATAGCAAGTGGCGAGGCGCAGTTCATTAGATGATGCTGCCGAGTACAGCCCGGCATCAGCGTCTGAATCGCATCCGCAGCAGCAGCCGTATCGGACGTAAAACCCTGAAGCAACGCAGGCGTGCTATCAAACGTAACCACAGCAACTTTGTGCGGCACATTGCCAACAATCGACGCAAGCATCGGCGCCAGCGGAGGAGCAATAGAACTGTACTTGTTGAACTCGCGAGCGCCCGCCCCGCCAACTTCGATCACCACGACAAGAGCTAGTGGTTCGCCACCAGTATCCTGCTCCAAGGTCAGTTTCTGCGGAACACCATCGTCCATTAGTGAAAAGTCGTCAGCCGTGAGCGTGTAAACCAGACTCCCCGACTTACTCCGAACCAGCGCCGGCACCACTACCAGACTCGAATGCGTACTGATCGAGGGAGTTTGCGAGACCTGAGGAGCAGTCTGCGCAAGCATCACGGACCCAGAGCTTGCCAGAAATAAAAATGCGAGAGCGAGTCCAGCCTGGTATCTCATATCGAGCCTCAGGATTACTCCAACACAAACGATTAATCCAAATCAAAATCCCGCAGCGGCCGATCCGTCAGCGGGGTCTCCTTCGCCTTCTTCACCGCCTCGGCAAACTTCTTCGCCATCACATCATCCTTGTTCTTCTGCGCATCCACACTCTGCTGAAAGATCGAGTCCCTCCGAGCATCCGCCTCACGCAGCGCCTTCGCCGCCTCGCCAAAGTCCTCAAACATCTTCTTCTTCGGAGCAGACGTATGCGCAATCACCGCCCGCGTCACCGGATCCACCTTCAGCATTCCCCCACAATCCGGACACATCACCTCAAACGGCTGATCACTCAATCCCATCGCAACACCTCACCCACCCATTCTAAAACCGCCCCCCCAACCAAACCAGCTTCAAGATGTGGGTGCCCCATCCTTTGCGGTTTTATCGCATAGGGTGGGGTATTCGCGCCACGCGCGAACCGCTTTGCAGATCCCATCCTGAGCAAACAGCCCTTCAAACTTCACAGCCGCACCACCACATGCCCCGGACACTGATTCCCCGCCACTCCAATCAGCTTCTCCACCAACCCATCCCCATACCGAGCCATAAACCACACTCCCGCCACCACGCGCTCCTGAGGATGCCCACCAGGAAACACATTCAGCACAATCGCCTCCGCATGCTTCCGCAGACTCGCCTCCTTCTGCAGCTCAAACGTAGCCGCCATCCTTCGCAGCCGATTCATCTGATACCGCATCTTCGAACCCGACACGTCCGCCGACCGCCCCAGCGACTCATCCATCCCCGCAAGATATGTGGTCAGCGCGCTCAACTCCGTCTCCACCGCATTCCCCACAGCCGCAAGCTTGCGCTTCCCCTCAATCGGCATCGCCCGCGCACCCAACCTCTGCGCCAACACCTCCGCCGTCGTCATCGCATCCGGCAACTGCACCTCATCCTTATCCATCACCGTCGCAATCGCCGGCTCCAGCAGCGTCGCGCTCAACCGCGGCAGCACCGGCGTAATCCGTCCCAATATCGCCTCATACAAAACCGCGCTCTGAGCAAAGTAAGCGATCTCAGCCGGCCCGCCCACATAAGCCGCCGTCGGCAGCAACGTATCCTGAAACACCGGCCGCAGCAAAGCATTCGGACTCAACCTCTCCGGCGCCGCCTCCAGAATCGCAATCAACTCCGCTGTCGAATAACTCCGCCCACCCGCCTTCCACTGAGCCTCCCCATCAACGGACACATTACGCCGCAGAGCCACCCGCTCTCCCGTCGCCTCATCGAGCAGAAACAACATCGACCCGCCCTCGGCCACCAGCACCTGCGCATGATACCCGCGCGCCACCAGCTCCTTACCCCGAGCAATCAAAGCATCCTGCAACTCCGCCGCATGTTCAATCGCATATCGCAGCGTGCCAGCCCCCAGCGCATGAAACTCTCGCGAAGCCGCATCCATCACCACCAGCCCCTGCTCCGCAAAGATCTTCGCCATCAATCGCCCGAAGGCCAGCGCCAGCGAAGGCCACCTCCCGCCCTCAGGCCCATAACACTCCCGCAGCCACTCGCTCACCTGAGCGAACTCCAGCAGTTCACTCGCCCGCTCCAGTATCGCCTCCAACTCCGGCGCCGGAACCACACCACCCACCGGCACCGCCCTCGTCACCTTCAGCCCGGCGCGCAGCGTCTGCACCGACGTCTTCGTCAGCAGCGAAACCTGATCCACCTCTTCCAGATCATGATCCTCCGTCGCCATCCAGAACACCGGCACATGTTCAACGCCCGTTGCCTTAGTGGCCTCTTTCGCCCGCGCCACTGCCGTAGCTGCCTTCAAAATCGTCAGCAGCGGCCCCCCAAATAGCACCACCTGCTGCCCCGTCACCACGGCCCGCGCCCCCGCGCGCAACTTCGCAATGTTGGCCTTCGCGGCGTCCCCCGCACCAAACTCAACCGCCTGCTTCTCCAACAGGTCCGCCAACGCTCCGGCATCCTTCACCGGCTCTCCTCTTCCGATCCACCTCCCCGCAAATGGCTCCGCCCCATACCACCGCCGAACCGCAGAGTCCCCGGCGCTTTCCGCCATCGCAAGATAGTCGCGGTAGATCTGCGACACATGCGGCAGCACCGTGATCGGAAAACACTCAACGCTCATGCAGACCTGTCCTCAGACTCGTTCCCTAGGGCAACACGCAATCCCACAGCAAATTTTTCCGCGCATTCCGTTGGATGCCCGTCACCCAAGTCTAGATGCAGGATGATACTTTAGCCTCATGGCCGCAAAAAGAAAGCAGATAACCAAGCCAAGCGCCCTCCAGTCCGAGACTCCCAAACCACCAACCGCAACCACCATCAAACCCGCATCAAAATCTGCCAAATCAAAGCTCATCTCCTCCAAACTCTCCTACAAAGGCAAAGTCTTCTCCGTCTTCACCGACAAGGTCCAGGAGCCAGGCGGACACCTCAACACCCGCGACGTCATCCGCCACAACGGCTCCGTCGTCATCCTCGCCGTAGACGAGTCCAAAAATCCCGCCGACCCTGACATCATCCTCGAACGCCAGTATCGCCACGCCGCCGGCCAGCTCCTCATCGAACTTCCCGCCGGTCGCGTTGAACCCGGAGAAGCCATCCTCGCCGCCGCCAAACGCGAGATGATCGAAGAGACCGGCTATCGCGCCAAACGCTGGACCCTCCTCACCAAATACTTCGCCAGCCCAGGCTTCCTCGGCGAGTGGATGCAGATCTACCTCGCACGCGACCTCCGTGAAGGCGCCTCCGCCCCCGAACTCGACGAGAACATCGAAGTCTTTCGCCTCCCCCTCTCCGAAGCCCTCGCTCTCATCGCCGACAACAAGATCCACGACGGAAAAACTCTCATCGGTCTCATGCTCTACGACTCAGCTCGTCGCGCTGGCCGGCTCTAATCCACTTCGCAGGTAAAGTGTCCTGTCAAGCCTCTGTCAAAAATGACGCTCGCTTCCTTAAAGTTTTTTTCAACTCCTTCCCATCCCATCAAAAACCACATGCACCCAATCACTTGCCACACCTCCATATAGGGTGCAAGTTCATAGCCAAACACGCCTGCATCCGCAAAAACCCTGCTCGCAATCACCCCTTGAGAAAACTCCTTCTTCCCTCTTTGCGTCACATCTTCCAGATGGGGCGCCGCCGTTGAAACGCTTTCTCCTCGCGGCTCACCATAGTGACAGAACCAAAGAAAGGGAGTCGCTCCAGTGGCACAATATAAGGGCACAGTGAAATGGTTTAATAACGCAAAAGGCTACGGCTTCCTGGGTCGCGATGATGGAGCCGACGTCTTCGTCCACTACAGCTCCATCCAGCGCGAGGGCTACAAGAGCCTCAAAGAAGGGGATGAGGTTGAGTTCGACATCATCCAGGGCACCAAAGGACCTCAGGCCGATCAAGTAGCTCGTCTCAAAGAAGCGAGTCAAAATCAAGCGAGTCAAAGTCAGTAGCGTTAACTTTCCCTCAGGTCGGTGCAGCGGCTCGTACGATCAGCCCTGCTCGATCCCTGTAAGCCCCTCACAATTTGTTGCATACTGACATCAGTGGCCGCACCCGCCTCTGACGCCTTCCCATGGACAATATCTCGATCGCACGCCTCCTCGACGAAACCGCCTCCCTCCTCGAGATCGACTCCGCCGACCCCTTCCGCATCCGCTCCTACCGCCGCGCCGCCGAAGCCGTAGAGCAGCAAACCACCCAGCTATCGACCATCGCCGACGATCCCAAGCAACTCCTCGCCATCTCCGGCATCGGCAAAGGCATGCTCGCCAACATCCAGGCCCTTCTCACCACCGGCACCATGCCCCTCCGCGAAGAGCTTCTGCAAAAGTACAAACCCACCATGCTCGACCTACTTCGCCTACCCGGCATGGGCCCCAAAACAGTAGCGCTCGTCTGGTCCTTCTGCCAGGTCTGCGACATCGACGGCCTCGAAGCCGCCGCCAAAGCCGGCCAACTCACCAAGCTCCCCCGCATGGGCGAGAAGTTCGTCACCAAGCTCCTCAAAGGCATCGAAGACCATCGCAAGAACTCCAGCCGCTTCCGCATCGATAAGGCCCAGCAACACGCCGACACCATCATCAACCTCATCCGCGCCTTCCCGGGCATCGACGAGATCATCCCCGCCGGATCCCTCCGCCGCGGTCGCGAGACCGTAGGCGACCTCGATCTCCTAGCCACCGGCCCCGCCTGCGAACCCGACGTCGTGGCTGCAGCCGTCGAGCACGTCGCCAATCTACCCCTCATCGACAAGCTCATCGCCAAAGGTCAAAACAAAGTCAGCTTTACCCTCCGCAACAACCTCCAGGTCGACGTCCGCCTCCTCCCCCGCGCCAGCTACGGAGCCGCCCTCCAATACTTCACCGGCAGCAAGATGCACAACGTAGCCCTCCGCCAGCGCGCCATCAAACGCGGCCTGACCCTCAGCGAATACGCCCTCCTCCGATTGGAAGACAACAAGATCATCGCCTCTGAATCCGAAGCCGACATCTACAACGCCCTTGACCTCGACTACATCCCACCCGAACTCCGCGAAAACGGAGGCGAACTCGAAGCCGCCGCAACCCACACCCTCCCCCAGCTCATCACGCTGGCCGACATCCGCGGCGACCTGCACATGCACACCGAAGCCACCGACGGCCGCGACACCATCCGCCAGATGGCCGAAGCCGCCCTCGCCCGAGGCCTCGCCTACATCGCCATCACCGACCACAGCAAAAACCTCGCTATGACCAACGGCCTCGACGACACGAGGGCCCTCGCCCACATCAAACGCATCCGCGAAGTCGACGCCGAACTCCAGCAAGACCTCCTCGAACTCTCCGAAGCCCTTCAACGTGATACGCCGCCCTCAAAATCGACCCTGAAGGATCTCTTCTCTCGTCTCAAAGGTCCGTCATCTCGACCCAAACCCGAGAACTCCTTGACCACTCAAAAAGATCCGTCATCTCGACCCAAACCCGAGAACTCTTTGACCACTCAAAAAGATCCGTCATCTCGACCGGAGCGCAGCGGAGTGGAGAGACCCCCGCATTTCTCCAACCCCAGCAAAAGTCTCCCCCTCACCTTCCGCATTCTCCCCGGCATCGAAGTCGACATCCTCGCCGACGGCGCCCTCGACCTCGACGACGGGACCCTCGCCCAGATGGACATCGTCGTAGCCAGCGTCCACTCCCACTTCAACCAACCATCCGAAGAGATGACCGCGCGCGTCCTCCGCGCCCTCGAGAACCCGCACGTCCGCATCCTCGGCCATCCCACCGGCCGCAAGGTCCTCGGCCGCGAAGCCTACGCCATCAACATCGACGCAATCTTAAAATCCGCCGCACAAAAAGGCGTAGCCGTCGAGCACAACGCCAGCCCAGCCCGCGCCGACCTCAACGATCTCCACCTCCGCCTCGCGAAAAAACACAACTGCAAGATCGTCATCAACACCGACGCCCACGCCACCGAAGAGCTCGACCAGATGCGTTACGGCATCACCCAGCTTCGCCGCGCCTGGCTCACCCCCGCCGACATCCTCAACACCCAACCCACCGCCGAGGCTCTCCTCCAGCAACTCCGCCCCAAACCCTGATCGTCGCAAACCCACGCGTCGAAACGATGGCCCGGAAGACTCCCGATCTTCCAGGCCATCAGTCTCATCTACTGCACGCTTCTACTGCACGAACCCAGGGCTATCCGCCGTGAGCCGCACCGCTGTGACCTTCCCCGTCAGACGAATCAGTACCTTGCCCAGTGGATCGTAGTTCTCAATGGTGAATGTCCCCTGGAAGCTGTCCCTGTCTCCATCGACAGTGACATTTTCGCTGATGTTTGAAGGCCCAATAAGAACGTTCAGTGGCTGCTTGGTCTTCGGATCCAAAATTACATTCCCCTTCGCATCCACAGTCAGGCCGCTCCAGTTCATAGCGTAGTGGCTAAGTTTGAAGCTGGATCGTCCCGTCTGCTTCCACGCGCCCAGGCAAAAACTGCCCGTCAGAGGATCACGGCCCGAGTTCATAATCTCGGTCCCGTCGCTGTGCCAGGCCGAGTATCCCTGGTCTAGCACCGCGCCGTCAGGGATTCCAGCCGACGTCAGGTTGCCCTCCGAGAGAAACTTGAACCGCCACAGTCCTACAATCGAAGCCCCTTCATGGCCAAAGTCCCAGTCCGCGCCCGTCAAGCCCGAACCAAGCACAAAGGCCATGGGTTTTACACTACCCCTCGTCTGAACTCCCGGATAAGCACCGCATCCGGCCCTCGCAACCGGTGCAAAGACACCTCCCAAAGCGACGACTCCAAGAGCCACAGTCAATATGCTGAATCTCCCTCTCATAACACTTCTCCTTTGGCGCCGACTCTTGCCGACGCACAGAACCTAGCACCTGCCGCGACAAATCGATCATGAGTTGTTCTGAGGACTTCCTCATCCCCAATGAGGAAGCGCAAACCATCTGCATCCAGCAGGTTGCAACATCCCCGCATCGCAGGAGCACCTCATTCACCAGCAGCATTCAGGCAGCAAACTATAATCGTCTTCCAATGTCTGAGGCTTTGCCGCGAAAGCTCAACTCCGCGATCCGCTTTGGGGACTATGAACTCGACCCTAAACGCGGCGTGCTGTCGCAAAACGGAGTACCGCTCAAACTTCAGCCTCAACCCTTCCGCGTCTTCGAACTCCTAATCGCGCGCGCTCCCAACATCGTCACCCGCGAAGAGCTCAGCGACTACGTCTGGGGAGACGACGTCTACGTCGATCTCGACCAGAGCCTCAACTTCTGCATCCGTCAGATTCGCTCGGTCTTAAACGACTCTGCCTCGAATCCCAAGTTCGTCGATACCCTGCCCAAACAGGGCTATCGCTTCATCGGACCGATCCCCGTGCTGCCCGCAGAACCTCCTCCGCCTTCAACCGGGGATCAGAGCCAACAATCTCTCGCAAATAGAAACCGGAGAGTTGGCGACACCAATCCGCCTCCTGCGGCGCCCAACGCAGTCGCCCTGCAGGATCCCCCACCCCACCTCGCACAACCACACCGCGGCAACCCGGAACCTCCAGACCAGCCCGAAGCCTACCCACCCCGCAGCTCTCATCGTCGCCTCTGGCTCTTCGCATCAGCCCTCGCTCTTCTCATCCTCGCAATCGTTCTCGGCGCACGCACTCTGCGAAGCCGCCCCCTCACGAACGCCGCATCCAAAATCACCTCCCTCGCCGTCCTCCCGCTCGACAACCTCTCCGGCGACCCCACACAGAACTACTTCGCCGACGGCATGACCGACGAGATCACCACCATGCTCGCCAAGAACTCAACCCTCCGCGTCGTCTCCCGAACCTCTGCCATGCAATACAAAGGCGCCCACCGCCCCCTCCCCGAGATTGCCCGCGAACTCGGGGTAGACGGCATCCTTGAAGGCTCCATCGCCCGCACCGGCGACAAAGTGCACATGACTATCCAGCTGATCCAGGCCCCCAGCGACACACATCTCTGGGCCGAAAGCTACGACCGCAACGTAAACGACATCGTCGCGCTCCCCAATGAAGCGGCACAGACCATCGCGAAGAAGCTCAATAGTGCCGTCCCTCAACCATCGCCGCAACGCTACATCAGCCCCGAGGCCCATGACGCGTTCCTGCGCGGACGATATCTCTGGTTCAAGGGCATGAACGAGCAGGCAGGTCCATACTTCAGGAAAGCCACCGGGATCCAGCCCGACTACGCCCTCGGCTGGGCTGGTCTTGCGATGTACTACGGCCAAGGCACCCTGGCCGGCGAGATCGATCCCAGAGAAACAGTTGCAGGGCTGGAAGCCGCACGCAAAGCGGTGGCTCTCGACGACTCACTTCCCGAGGCCCACCTCGTACTTGGAGCCATGCTCTTTATCAGTCCTTGGGATTGGGTGCAGGCCGATCCGGAGCTCGTCCGCGCGGCTGATCTCAATCCCCGCTACGCCGAGGCCTACCACTTCCGCTCCAAGATGTACGTCACTCTCAATCGCAACGAAGAAGCGATTCAGTTGGAGAAAAAGGCAATGGAACTAGATCCGTTTGAACGCCCCTATGGCTTGGCGTACACCTACAGCGAGGCACGACTGTACGACGCCGCGATCAACGATGTTCTTCAACGCCTCGAGTCCCAGCCCGGGGACAATGGTCTACATTGGATGCTGTGTGAGATCTATCGCCGCAAAGGCGATCTGAAGCAAGCCGCACAGGAATGGGAGAAGGCCACGCTCCTCTCAGGCGACAAGGATACTGCCGCGATCATCCACCGGACATTCCAGCAGGGCGGATACCCTGCCCTACTCCTCTGGCGGCTCAACGACCTCAAACAGAAAGCCACGAAGCAATACGTGTCGCCTGTCGATCTGGCGCTGCAATACGCGCAACTCCGGCAAAAAGAAAAAGCTCTCTCGCTGCTCGAAGCAGGCTATCGCGAACATTCTCCGCTTCTGCTCTCAATCCAGCAAGACCCCGCCTACGACTTCCTCCACTCCGACGAACGCTATCGCGCCATCATCAGAGGAACCGGCCTCCCGCCAAAATACTGACCCCGCCAACCCGCCAATGCACCTAAGCAACACCCAAACGCAGCAAAGCCCCGGTTGTTCACCGAGGCCAAACCACAAAAACCAATTCGTCCAATTACTTCTTCTTCATCCTCTTCACCACTCCAGCAAGCGAGTGTTCATTCATCGCCGTCACCGCATCCCCGCGCACCTTCTTGATCCACGCGCTCACGGCCTTATCCTCGATGCTTAGCCAATCCCCCGCCGACGCCTCAAACACGTCCCCAAGCCCGATCTGCTTCGCCGGAAGCTTCAGCTTCGCACCCCCATGCGGACCCTTCTTCTGTTCAATCAATCCCGCCTTATGCAGCAGCAGAAAAGATCTCCGCACCATCACGGCGCTCTCTTTCAGCTCCTCTGCAATCGCCGACGAGGTATGCATTGCTCCCGGCTCGCTCGCCAGCACCGCCAAAATTCGCACGCTCAACTGAAACCGCCCGCTCTGTGCCATTCAAAAAAGCTACCACACCCAGCCGAGGATTCGCCGACTCATCCCCCATCCGTGAAAGATTCTCCACCCACCACCATGTAAACTTCTTCAGTGAACATCCTTTTTGTCGGCGACGTCTTCGGCTCCGCCGGCCGCCACATCGTCCGCGAACACCTCCCCCACGTCCTCGAAACCAACGCCGTCGACCTCCTCGTCATCAATGGAGAGAACGCCGCCGGCGGCTTCGGCATCACCCCCTCCATCGCAGAAGAGCTCTTCGACCTCGGCGCCCACGTCATCACCACCGGTAACCACATCTGGGACAAGCGCGAGATCTTCGAGTACATGACCGTCCCCGCCGACTCCCACGTCCGCGGCCGCCGCGTCCTCCGCCCCGCCAACTACGCCGTCGGCACCCCAGGCTTCGGCGTCTACCAGGGCGAGCTCCCCACCGGCCAGACCTACGCCGTCATGAACCTTCAGTGCCGCGTCTTCATGTCCTCCTGCGACGACCCCTTCCGCAAAGCCGACGAGCTCCTCAGCAAGATCACCGCCAAAGTCATCCTCCTCGACCTCCACGGCGAAGCCACCAGTGAAAAAGTAGCCCTCGGCTGGTACTTAGACGGCCGCATCACCGCCCTCCTCGGCACCCACACCCACATCCCCACCGCCGACGAGCGCATCCTCCCCAACGGCACCGCCTACCAGACTGATGTCGGCATGTCCGGCCCCTACGACTCCGTCATCGGCGTAGAAAAAGAGCTCGTCCTCGCCCGCTTCCTCACCGGCATGCCCGGAAAATTCGAACCCGCCAAGGGCAACCCAAAGATGTGCGCCGCCCTCATCCAATGCGACGGAGCCACCGGCCGCGCCCACCACATCCAACGCATCATGCTCGGCGAGTAAATCCACCTCAATCGTCCAGGCCCTAACTCTAAAGCAACACCACATTTGTTCTTGCCGTTGCCTGTCCTTTTAGTTGTCATTCCCGAAGGGAATCTGCTTTGCGTTGCACTTGTTCTTGCCCTTGCACTTATTCTTGCCGTTGCACTTGCCCTTGCACTTGTTCTTGCCGTTGCCTGTCCTTCTTGTTGTCATTCCCGAAGGGAATCTGCGTTTGCCGTTGCCTGTCCTTCTTGTCCTTCCCGAAGGGAACCTGCTTTCACCATCTTTCCACCATCAGACAACATGCAATCCTAAGCCCTGGTCCCTCACTGTCGAATCGCATTGCGAAGCCACTCCACCTCATCCCGTGTAATCCGCGAAAAGAGTTTCGGCTCGCTCCGCGGATACCGCACCTGCGGAATCTCGCATCCCACAGGACGCGCAAACAAAAATCCCTGCATGTAGCGAATCCCAAACCCTCGCAGCGTCAGATACTCCTCTACCGTTTCGACGCCCTCTACGATCAGCTTCACCCCCAGCTTGCGGCACACCTTGCTGAACGCCTCAACAATCGTCTTCTTCGCGCGATTCGTCGCAATCCCCTTAATCAGCTCTCGGTCGATCTTCACCACATCCGAAGCGCATCGCGCCAAAACACTCAACCCCGCATATCCTGCCCCAAAGTCGTCGATCGCAATCACCACCCCAGCCTTGCGATGCAGATCGACGATCCGTGCCAGTTCGTTGCCATCCAGCCGCACGCCCTCCGACAACTCCAGCACCAGAGACTCCGTTCGCAGCCCGTAGTGCTTCGCCAGCCGAATCACATAGTAAGCGTCCTTACCCCGCAGCTCCATCAAAGGCCCCAGATTGATGGCAAGCTTGGTGCCGCTCTGCTCCAATCGCATCACTGCAGCCAGACGCATCGACTTCGCCATAGCCAGCTTGTCGAACGCAGAAATCCGAGAGGGTTCAAAATCTTTGATTAGCGCTGCATAATTCTCTCCATGCAAACCGCGGCAGAGAGCCTCATACGCATAGACCGTCTCGGTCTCCAGGTCCACAATCGGCTGTAAGACAATCTGAAACTCAGGAAACGTTCTTCGCCCCCGATGCTTCGATCCGTAACCACTTTGCGTCAAAAAAAGCATTGCCGGTCCCCCTTACTTTGCACACCATAAGCAGTTTGGGAGATACAAATATTTCCAATGCTTCCACCTGGCGGACGGGTCATGTTTGGGGTCTTCTCCCCCTAACAATCCGGAAGGTTGTACTTGAGCTAACGAAGAAAACATCGGCTCAGATGCAGCTTTTCTTTAGTTTCTCCGCAAAAGCCCCGTTTTACAGCAATTTGATATCACCCACGACATCCCCAATCCCAGCCCCCGCGCAAAAAAACAAGAGCAGCCCGCGAAGGCTGCCCTGTTCACTACTCCCGCAACATCCCACCGCATCGTCGGTGGCGTTGGCCCTACTTCCTGCTGGCCGGCGGCACAATCCCATTCATCCGCAGATACTCCACCAGCTGTCCATAGTGGTCCGACGCATGCGCCACCAGTCCCCCCGCCAGGCTCGCCCGCGTATTGGTCCCCTTCACGCTCTCAAACGCGTTCTGCGCCGTCAACGTCGCAAACGCCTTATGCGCAAACACGAACGAAGCCTTCAACGCCGTCACCGCCGCATCCTTGTTCTTGATATCGGCCAGCGCCTTCACATCCACATCCGCCTTCATCCCGCCCACCATGCTGCCGTAGTAGTAGTTCGCCGACGCCACATGCAGCACCATCTGCCGAAACGTGCTCACCGTCGCATACTCGCTGCCCTGCCCCGCCACAAAGATCGCAGCACTCGGAGCAAAGTCGTACTTCTCCGCCGGCATCGCCTCGGCCAACGGCACAAACTCCTTCTCAAAATCACTCAGCATCCCATCGAAGCTCTTCGCCGGTTCAACCATCGTTCCCGCCGCAATCTTCGGCCCCTTCGCATCCATCTGCGCCTGCAATCCCGTCACACAACAACCAGCCAGCGCCAACGCCACAACCATCCGCTTCATCATCATCCTTCTCCAGTCTCTTTCGTTATGCCGCGACCGAAAGTCGCAGAACCGCGCTAAGCCTACCAGATTTCAACGATCGTTTGTCAGCCCGTTGGTCACCCCGCGCTCCCTCGACGGCCGCTCCACCACGCAGAACCACAGCCGCCGAACTTCCAGCCCATCAAAATCCAAAAACAACTCAAGCGCCTGACCCGCCTCCGCAAACTACCCTAGACGTCATGCCCGCCTTCCAGCAGCAGATCGACTCTACGCAGCCCACCCCCGCCGACATCAAGAATCGCCGCTGGATCTACATCCCCTACGATCGCTACACCGACCGCACCGGCCCACTCACAGCCCAACCCCCTGCCGACACCGGTATCGTCATCGTCGAATCCACCGCCAAGGCCCTCCGCCGCCCCTACCACAAGAAAAAACTCGTTGTCCTCATCTCCAACATGCGCCACTTCGCGCTCGAGCAGCAAGCCAAGGGCGTCTCCGTCCTCTACCACTTCTCGCCCCACAGCCACGGCCAGGCCTTGCTCGAACTCCAACGCAAACACCATCTCCCCGCCTTCACCTGCATGACACCCGCCGAACGCGAACTACGCCTCGACCTCGCCACCGCAACGAAAAGCGGTCTCCAACTCCAATTAGTCGAAGACACCACCTGGGCCTCCACCACCAAAGATTTCCTCAACACCTACGGCCCTTACCAGCACGGCAAATCCTATGTAATGGACCGCTTCTACCGCCGCATGCGCCAGCAAACCGGCATCCTCATGCAAAACGCCAAGCCAATCGGCGGCCAGTTCTCGTACGACTCCGCCAACCGCAGCCCCTACAAAAATGAAGTCCCCATCCCAACCCCTCCCACCTTCGCCCCAGACGCGATCACCGAAGAGGTCATCGCCCTCGTCGAGTCCACCTACAGCCATCACTTCGGCACCACCGAAGACTTCGATCTCCCCTGCACCCAATCCGACTGCGATCTCTTCTGGCGCTTCTTCCTCGACCATCTCCTCCCCAACTTCGGCCGCTTTGAAGACGCCATGCGCGACGACCACCTCCAGCTCTTCCACTCCAAAACCTCCGTCCTGCTCAACCTCGGCCGCCTCCTCGCCCTCGATCTCATCCGCGACGTAGCCGACCGTGCCGCCACCGAAGCCGTCCCCCTCGCCTCCGCCGAAGGCTTCATCCGCCAACTCCTCGGCTGGCGAGAGTTCATGCGCCACCTCCACGAACAGACCGACGGCTACCGCCTCATAGCTGATCACATCCCGCAAGAATCACGCCCACGCCCACAAGAGACCTCACCCAACCAGACCCCCGCCGCAGCCAAAGCCTACAAACCCGCCGCCCCACCCGACCCCTACGCCGGAGCCACACCCTCCGCCCTTCACGCCTCGCTCCCTCTGCCCGCCGTCTACTGGGGCGTCAAATCCGGCCTCCACTGCATGGACACCGTCGTCGCGCAGGTCATCGCCGAAGGCTGGTCCCACCACATCACCCGCCTCATGGTCCTCTCCAATCTCGCCACCCTCTGCGGCTTCTCCCCCCGCGAACTCACCGACTGGTTCTGGTTCGCCTACATCGACGCCTACGACTGGGTCGTCGAACCCAACGTCCTTGGCATGGCCACCTACGCCGACGGCGGCCTCACCGCCACCAAGCCCTACGTCTCCGGCGCCGCCTACATCAATCGCATGTCAAACTTCTGCGGCCACTGCCAGTACGACCCAAAGAAATCCACCGGCGAAGGCTCATGCCCCTTCACTTCTCTCTACTGGACCTTCCTCGAGCGCAACCAGTCCACCCTCTCCAAAAACTTTCGCCTGCAGATGCCCTACACCACCCTCCGCAAAAAATCCCCTGCAGAACTAGTCCAACTCCGCACCCGCGCACAAGAAGCCATCGCCCACCTGCAAAGCTTCAAGCGCCCCACCTACTAAGCTCCTATAACACCCTATTAGGACCTATGAATTGTCATCTCGACCGGAGGCGGCGCTTTTGCCGCCGCAGTGGAGAGACCCCCGCATTTGTTCTCCTCTCCCTCACCCCAACAAACAAACACAACGAAGCTCACCGCAATCGCTCAATCCGCCGAAGCAGGAAACGCCGCATCAGCCTTGATCTCCTCAATCTGAAACGCATGCCGCAGGCTATGCTGGCTCAACACCACCAGCCACTGATAGCAATCCAGATCCCCAAACGAAATATGCGGAAAGAAATGATCGCGCAGATCAGCCGCCGTCTCCTCCGCAAACGCAACAGTAATCGCCCTGGTCTTTTGTAACTCAAGAACCAGTTCAGCTTTGTCAGTCCACCTTCCCGTCGGACGAACAACCTCCCGGGCAATCAGCTTGTTACTTCTGCCAGCTGCCAGTCCAAGAACAAGCGGCTCCTTGGCGCCCACCTCGGCCTTCTTCTCAGGCTCCGCCACCGCTTCCAGAGTCTTCGCAATCGCCGACCGTATAAATCCCTCAAACACAATCAGGTGCTCGATATTATCCGCAATCGACCACCGCTCAGGCGACTCCCTGAAGCTCCACTGCGCCTCCGTCAGTCCACTCACCAACTTCAACAGCCTCACTTCACTCGAACTCAACTGCTCCAAAACAACTCGCCGTTCGCGCTCTTCCATAGCTCATTACTATCCAATCAAACATCCCCAGAAAGCAACCCGCACAGCCGTCAAAATCTCTCAGCAAACGAAGTGACGAGTTCAAGATCTGTCAGTAACGAGTCATCAACGAAGACAAGTCATCAACGAACTCGCCCGGCACCTACCAACCCAAGGTTCCCGGCGCACCCTTGAACGGCCCCGTCACATGCGAACTGATCCACCCGCCATAGAAGTCGCCAGGCTGCGCCACCACTCGCTCTTCATCCACCCAGCACTCGTCCACCCTGTTCGCATAGAACGCCAGATAGTCCTTCAACCCCGAGTAGCTCTTTGACGGATTCGCATAGCTCCACGCCACCCCGACAAAGAGCGATGCCCCCTCCTTCACCACGAGATCCCAATAACCAGCCACGCCCTTGAACTCGCAAAAACTCCCCCGCCGCCCACTCGCCCGCAGCAGTTGCATCGCCACGTCTTCCGGCGGAAAGTAGTACACCGGCGGATGGCTCGTCTCAAGAATCCGCATCCCGCGCCTGGTCTCCGCCACCACAACTCCCTCATGCACCACCCGCAGATGACGCGCAGTCGCTTCCAGCCGAGGTGGTCGCGGATAGTCCCAGACCGACTCCTTCCGAGTCACCTCGGCCTCCGTACCTCCCTCTGAAATCTCTCTTCTGTCCATCGCTCGTTCTCAACTTCAACTGTAAACTGCATCCACGCGCGGCCAGTCGAAGCTTTGTGCCATGCACCCGTGCGATGGAGGTTCTGTGCACATCATCAAAAGTACCGACAAACCAATCGACCGGATGGATCGCCTCGCCGACATGGCTCACTTTCCCGCACTCGTCAACGCAGGTGCCACCGCAAACATCCTCGTCACTCTTCTCATCACCTGGCGTCTGGTCCCGCACTATCCACAGACCTATGCTCCCGTCGCATGGACAGCACTCGTCCTTCTCGTAAACCTGTCACCAGTCGTCCTTCTCCGCGCCGTCTCCTTCAACAAAAGCCCCACTCCACCTCTGCGAAACATGAGCTTCTTCCAGGACCAACATCGCTTCTCCGACTGGGTCTACCTCGCCGCCTCCGCCAACATGGCCTTCTGGATCCTTGTCTCCTGGTCGATATTCACCATCTCCTACACACCGGCAACCCTAGCCACGGTTCTCGCCGTAGCATTCCTCGTCACCTTCTCACCCGTGCTCCTGCGCTCCTTCATCTCCCCGGAAAACCAGCCCCAGGACTAGTCCCTTCCAGGTACCGACCCACCTAGTCCCAGTTCGAACGCGCCCACTGCACCAGTTGCACAAAGGCAGGTCCCGCCGAGGCCACGTTGTTGTCATCTTCAAACGGCCACGGAGCAAAAGGGTTGAACGAGAACGGATGGCTCGTCTCAAGAATTCGCATCCCGCGCCTCGTCTCCGCCACCATAACTCCCTCATGCACCACCCGCAGATGACGTTCTGTCCTCTCCAGCCGCGGCGGCCGCGGATAATCCCAGACCGACTCCTTCACCACGTCAACTCCCGAACCCCGCCGCAGACTAGCCATCAGAGTGGCTTCCCTTCGCTTTCCCGCCAGCGCTCCATCAGGCCGTTGCTCGGCAAAAACTTATCCAGGACCTTGTACGCCGTCTCCACCCCAGCCACAGGCAGTCCACGCGGCTCGAGCAGCCCAATCTGGACCAGCACCGAAGCCTGATCCCAATAAATATGCTCGTGCACCAACTTATCGCCCTCGAACTTGACGATCGCCACCGTCGGAACCTCCACCACGCGCCCGGTAGGAGCAACGCCTGGGAGCATCCAATCCATCGTCGTGGTGTGCGTGAAGTGAACAATAAATTCATCTACGACCGTGTCCCTCCCAACCGTCCGGCTGACCGGCGTCAGACGAAAGTCAGGCGGATTCTCGGGAATGAAGTGGTACGCGTAAAAGCGTTTGAGCTGATCGTGACCCACCCCGCCCGTCATGGTCGGAATGTGGTTGACGTAAGGCTCGGAGACCATCGTCGCCATCGTCGCAGTCGCATCTCGCAACTCGAACTCGCAGCGGCAGTGTGCCTCCCAAAGCGCCACCAAATCAAACTGTGCCATAGCCCCTCCTCCTTCGCTTGCAACTCCCATTTTGACAGCAGATCCCTTCTACACCCGAACGATTTCCATCCGGGGAACACACGTCACCGCCGCGCCTCGCGCTCCATCTTTCCCCGCAAAACAGTCCACGGGCCACCCCGCAGTAAAATAAGATCATGCGCCGAATCTATCTAGACGCCAATGCCACCACGCCTCTGCTCCCCGAGGTCTTCGAGGCCATGCGCCCCTTCTTTCTCGAGCACTACGGCAACGCCAGCTCCATCCATCAACAGGGCCAGTTCGCCCGCGCCGCCGTCGATCACGCCCGCGACAGCATCGCCCGCCTCCTCCACTGCCGCACCTCCGAGATCGTCTTCACCTCTGGCGGCACCGAGAGCGACAACCTCGCCCTCTTCGGTACCCTCGGAAGCCCCAAGCTCACCGGCGAACCCGCCCACCTCATTACCACCAGCATCGAGCACGATGCCATCCTCCGCGCCGCCCAATCCCTCACCGCGAAGAATGTAGAAGTCACTTTTTTGCCCAGCACCCCGCAAGGCCTCATCGAACCCGCTGCACTCCTGGCCGCCATCCGCCCCAACACAAAGCTCGTCAGCGTCATGTTCGCCAACAACGAGACCGGTGTCATCCAGCCCATCGCCACGCTGGCCGCCATCGCCCACGCCGCCGGCGCTCTCTTCCACACCGACGCCGTCCAGGTCGTAGGCCGGCTCCCCCTCGACCTCAGCCCCAAAGGCCCGCTCAAGGACGTCGACCTCCTCACCCTCTCCGGCCACAAGATCTACGCCCCCAAAGGCATCGGCGCCCTCTTCGTGCGACGCAACGTCCGCCTCGCCCCGATGTTCCACGGCGGCTCGCACGAGCGCCAGCGTCGCGCCGGAACCGAAAACGTAGCCGGCATCGTCGCCCTCGGCAAAGCCGCCGAACTAGCCCAGCAATGGCTCGCAGAAACCCCCGCCACCAATCCGGCCGAAAATCCGAGCACCATCATAAATCCGAGTACCAGCAAGCATCCGAGCATCATCACAAATCCGGGTGTCCCTGCCCAAAGTTCCGGTCCCACGACAGAACCGGGTGCCCCATCCTTCGCGCCCTTTGCGAAGGGTGGGTTACCGCCTTCCCCAGGTTCCGCTCCCGCCCCAGAACCGGGTGCCCCATACATCGACTCTGATGTGTGGGCATCGGGCGCAAGCCCGACCGCTCTCCTCGACCGAGCCGACAGCCCCACCCAACTCACAGCCCTCCGCGACCGCCTCGAGCAACGCATCCTCTCTCAGGTAGAAGAGTGCGGCGTCAACGGAGCCGGAGCACCTCGCGTCTCCAACACCACCAGCCTCTACTTCGACCACATCGAAGCCGAAGCCCTCGTCATCGCCCTCGACCTCAAGGGTCTCTCCGTCAGCGGAGGCTCCGCCTGCCAGTCCGGCGCCACCGAACCCTCCCACGTCCTCACCGCCATGGGCCTCTCTCCCGCCCGCGCCCGGGCCAGCATCCGCTTCTCCCTCTCCCGCCTCACCACCGCCGAAGAGATCGACCTGGCCCTTACCCTGATCCCCGCCGCCGTAGCCCGCCTCCGCGACCTCAGCCCCACCTGGCGCAAGTCCCCCACCGCCCTGATCCCCGCATAACCCGGAAAACAAAAGCCGCCTCGCAAGGGGCGGCCTTCATACAAAATAAATCCCAAAAAGCTGGCGTATCTTCCATCACGGAAAAACACGCGGCGAAACACCACCTTCAACCACGCATCTCACCACAACTACACCATCAAACACCACGTCCAAAACCCCGTTTTTCCCAAAAACCCCAGTAAAACACCCTCACAGGTACCACGGAATATTAACCACCACAATCCGCTGATTCCCCTTCACCAGCAGCAGCAGCTTCAGCAACTGCACCCGCTGATTATGCAGCGCATTCTCCCACCAGTGCCGCACCACCAGCTCCGGCAGCAGCACCGCCACCTTCCGCCCGGGATTCTCCTCCTCGAGCTTCAGAATGTAATCCATCAGCGGAGTAATCACGAACCGGTAGTTCGAAGGAATCGTCACCAGCTCCGGCTCCTGCAGCCCCTCCCGCTTGATCGGCGCCATCACATGCTCATCCCATATCTCATCCAGGCTGCCCTCCTCGTCGTCCGAGTGCACATGCACCACCTTGATCTCCTTCGACAGCAACAGCCCGAACCGCATCGCCTTCTCCGTAATCCGGTCCCAACGCGCCATCGGTATCACCACAATCGGCTCCTGCAGATTCACCAGGTTCAACGGCGTCATATCCGACATCTCCCGCCGCACCCGCGAGTAATGCCGCTTCACCACCCACATGATCCCGATCAACACCGGCACCAGCAGCGCCGTCACCCATGCGCCCGCCCGAAACTTCGCCACCAGCACGACGACTGTTGTAATCCCCGTCGCCACCGCGCCAATGCCATTCACAAACATGTGCCAAACGCGTCCCGGATGCGCCTCGCCCTTCTTCCAATGCACCACCATTCCCGCCTGCGACAGCGTGAACGCAAGAAACGCTCCAATCGCATACAGCGGAATCAGCCGGTCCGTCACACCGCCAAACAGAATCAGGATCACCGCCGTGAACCCGGTCAGCGCATAGATCCCATGCGAATACAGCAGTCGCCGCCCGCGCAGAATAAACACATGCGGCAGATAATCATGCATCGCAATCGCCCTGGTCAGCCGCGGAAAATCCGCGAACGCCGTATTAGCACTCAACGCCAGAGCCACCAACACGCTGCCCATCGTCAGAAAATAAAACCATCCCCGCCCAAACACCGCAGTAACCAGCAAGCTCAGCAAACTTTGAAAATGCGCCGCATCCGGGTCCATCGGCATCACCCGATACGTCTTCGCCAGGTAAGCAATCCCGAACAACAGAACCATCAATATCCCAATGATCACCGTTAGCGTCCGCTGCGCCCGCTGCACTCTCGGCTCGCCAAACGCCATCACGCCGTTCGACACCGCCTCTACCCCGGTCATCGCCGCGCATCCGCTTGCAAACGACTTCAACAGCATCCACATTCCCAGCGTCCCAACGCTGGCCGGCAGCGCAGCAGGAATCGGAGCCATCGGCATCGGATGCCCTCCCGCGTGAATCGTCTTCCACATTCCGACCACAATCAGTGCCAGCAGCGTACTGACAAAAAGGAACGTAGGCAGCATAAATGCCGTTCCCGTATCCTTCACGCCACGCATGTTCACCAGCGCGAGAATCACAAGGATTATCAGGCAGATCAGCAGCGTGTGGCTTTGCAGCCCGGCGAATCGCGTACCCTGCACCGACGACGTCAGCGCCGTCACACCCGCCGAGATTCCCACCGCCGCCGTCAAAATGTAGTCGATCATCAGCGCCGCCGCTGCCAGCAGCCCGGGCTTCTCCCCCAGGTTCTCCGACGCCACCGTATAGCTCCCACCGCCACCCGGATACGCCGCAATCGTCTGCCGATAGCTGAAGTACACAATCGCCAGCAGGATCAGGATCGCCCCGATAATCCGCCAGCCATACTCCACGCCGCCGATCCCCAGCGGAATCAGCAGCGTCATCGCCGCCTCAGGCCCGTACGCCGCGCTCGTCAGCCCATCCAGGCCAAAGATAGGAATTCCGGCAGCAACACCAATGTGCTCTGCCCGCTCCTCACTCGTAGCAAGCGGTCGTCCAATAATCGAATCTGTAAGTGACATACGATTTAGATCGTACCGCCTCTGTCAACTCAACTCACTCAATCTCTTTATTTAACCTTCACTCCCTCGAAAAAGTCGTAAAGATCGCATAAAGACCGCGCTTTCTATTCCGCCTCCCACAGCCAAAGTCCGTGCCGACCAGCGGAAGGCCACGCGCAGTTGATCCCGCCAAAACAAGGTATACAAGTCACGAAGTGACCGCGCCACGCGCAGTGGGCCCGTCCGGCAGGACACAGCGCACCTATAATCAACTCACTAAAGCTCTCAGGAGAATCCATGTCCCCCGCTGCCCTCTACGACATCCCCGTCCACAAAATCACCGGCGAAGGCACCTCCCTCGCCGACTATCACGGCAAAGTCCTCCTCATCGTCAACGTCGCCTCCAAGTGCGGTCTCACCCCCCAGTACGACGCCCTCGAAAAGATCTACGCCCGCTTCAAAGGCTCCGGCCTCGTCGTCTGCGGCTTCCCGGCCAACGACTTCGGTGCTCAGGAGCCAGGTTCCAACGAGGACATCCAGACCTTCTGCCGTTCCACCTTCGGCGTCGACTTCCCCATGTTCTCCAAGATCACCGTCACTGGCCCTGACACTCACCCTCTGTACCAATCCCTCATCGCCGCCCAGCCAAAGGCCACCAGCCCCGGCCGCGAAGCCTTCCGCGAAAACCTAAACGGCTTTCTCCAACAGCACAAAACCACCACCAACCCCGAACCCGGCATCCTCTGGAACTTCGAAAAGTTCCTCGTCGACCGCAACGGCAACGTCGCCGCCCGCTTCTCTCCCGAAGTCCTGCCCGACGATCCGGCCATTGTCGCCGCCATCGAATCCGCACTCAACTCCTGAACATCGAACCACAAACCTTAAGCCGGAGAGCACTCGGAGAGAATGTCTCAAAACTCCTCTCCAAATTGTCATTTCGACCGGAGCCGCGGAGTCTCATCGTGCGGCGGAGTGGAGAAACCCCCGCATTTCGCTCTTTGCTTCTATCTTTCGCCAATCCACAGCCTTCGGGCGCTAACTTATTAGAAGCGTCTCTGAGGGCCAATAAACAGCCCGCGGGTGCCCCACACATCGACCTTGATGTGTGGGCATCGGGCGCTAGCCCGACCGCTCCCGCCAATCTCCTCTCCGCCACCAGCTCCAACCCCAGTTCGCAGCCTCCGCGACCGCATCAGAGACATACCAACCGCAGCCCACCGCTTTTCGCGTCTTCTCCAACCTCTACATCGTCTATTCTTCTAATATCTAAAATCTTCGCCTCACTTCGAGAGGAACTTCCCGCTCATGATCATCCGCCACACCCTCCTGCCTCTAGCTCTGCTCACCCTCGCAACCCCTGGCCTCCTGCAAGCCCAGCAGCCCATCCAGATCACCGCCGACCTCTCCGAAGCTCCCCGCAAGATCTACCACGCCAAAGTCGACATCCCCGTCCAGCCCGGCCCCGTCTCTCTCACCACTCCCAAGTGGATCCCCGGCAACCACCGCCCCACCGGCCCAGTCGATCAAATCACCGGAGTCGTCTTCACCGCCGACGGCAAGGTCCTCCCTTGGCGCCGCGACGACGAAGACCTCTACGAGTTCCACGTCACCGTCCCCGCTGGCGTCACCACCCTGCACGCTCACCTCGACTGCATCGTCACCGCCCGCGTCAGCGACAAGCTGGCCGTCCTTGAATGGGAGAAGCTACTGCTCTACCCCGCGAAGACTCCTGTAAAAGAGATCGCCATTCAGCCGTCCGTCAAAGTCCCGGCAGGTTGGGGCATCGGTACCGCCCTCACACCCACCGACGGTTATGATCCACAAAACCCCAAAGGCGGCCTCACCCACTACGCCCCCACCACCGTCGAGCAACTCGAAGACTCACCCGTTATCACCGGCCAGTACTTCCACGAGTTCGCCCTCGCCCCCGAGGTCACGCCGAAGCACTACATCGACGTAGTCTCCGACTCCCCCGAAGACTCCAAGCTCCGCCCCGCGCTCCTCGCCGAACTCAACAACCTCGTCCGCGAGACCGGCGCCGCCTACGACTCCCGCCACTACAACGTCTACCACTTCCTCCTCACCCTCTCTGACGTAGCCGGCGGCGAAGGTCTCGAGCACGGTCAATCCTCCGACAACGGCGTAGGCGAAAAAGGCTTCTCCGACCCCTCGCACCAACTCGCCGAATCCGACCTCCTCTCCCACGAGTTCACCCACTCCTGGAACGGTAAGTACCGCCGCCCCTTCAACCTCTATCAGGACGACTTCGAAAAGATGCAGCAGGGTTCGCTCCTCTGGGTCTACGAAGGCATGACCCACTATCTCGGCAACGTCCTCGCCGCCCGCTCCGGCCTCAAGTCACAGGAGCAGTACCGCGACCTGCTCGCCCTCTCCGCAGCCGACCTCGACTACAAGCCTGGCCGCGAGTGGCGCTCTACCGAAGACACCGCCATCGCCGCCAGCATCCTCCGCGGCGGCAACCCCGCCTGGTCCAACTGGAAGCGCGGCCAGGACTACTACCAAGAGGGAGAGCTCTTCTGGCTCGACGCCGACACCCTCATCCGCCAGAAGACCGATAACAAAAAGTCCCTCACCGACTTCCTCCACATCTTCCTCGGCAAAGGCGGCAACACCGGCCCCCTCATCGTCACCTACAACCGCGACGAGCTCATCGCCGACCTCAACCAGGTCTACAAGTACGACTGGGCCACCTTCCTCCACGAGCGGATCGACAACCTCAACCCCCGCGCCGACCTCGCCGGCATCGAACGCGGCGGCTACAAGCTCGTCTACACCGACGAGCCCTCCAAATCAGAACGCACAGTCGCCGAGACCTACGCTCGCTACGGCATTGGCACCAACGCCTGGTACTCCCTCGGCCTCCGCCTCAATAAAGAAGGTCTCATCTCCGACGTCCGCTGGAACGGCCCCGCCGACAAGGCAAAGCTCTTCCCCGGACAAAAGATCATCGCCGTCAACGGCAACGTCTTCTCCTCCGATGCCCTCAAGACCGCAATCAAGCAGTCTAAGGGAACCTCCGAGCCCCTCCACTTCATCCTCCAAAGCGACACCTTCGTCACCACCGCCGACATCGACTACCACGACGGCGAGCGCTACCCTCGTCTAGTTCGCGCCGAAGGCACCCCCGCCTACCTCGACGACATCACCAAACCACTCGCCAAATCAGAACCCATCCCAGCCGAAAAGAAAGAAAAAGACTCCACCGAATAATCCCCACAAGACGAAACAACTCAAAGCGCCGCCCTTCATCAAGAGCGGCGCTTTTTTGCTGTAGCCAGCAAGCAGGCTGGGATAAGCTTGGAATCCATCACGCGGAGATGCTTGCCCTTCATGCTGACCCTCACCCAAAACATCGTCATCCTCATCGTCACCATGACCTGTTCCATGCTCTTCCTGGCGCTTCTCAACCGCGTCTGGCCACGCGAACGCCGCACGGTACACAACGACCTCATCGGCTGGCAGCTCGGCATCCTCGGCACCACCTACGCGGTCATTCTTGGCTTCATGCTTTACACCGTCTGGACCAACTTCGGCGAAGCAAATATCAACACCGACCTCGAAGCCAACGCCGTGCGCAACATCTATCAACTCGCAGAAGGTCTTCCGACGCCGCAGCGCATACTCCTCGAACAACAGGCCCGCGCCTACGTCGACGCGGTCATCAACGAGGACTGGCCCGAGATGCATAACAGCCGCCTCCCCGAAGAGAGCAACCTCATCAATCGCGATATGTGGAAGACCCTCATGTCCGTCAAAGCCGCCTCCCCCTCCGAACTCCTCGCCGAGGATCACGCCCTCAGCGAACTAAGCGCCCTCACCGAACACCGCCGCACACGCCTCATCCAAAGCGCCTATCGCCTTCCCACCATCTTCTGGGGAGTTCTCCTCGCCGGTGGACTCGTCACCATTCTCTCGGCCTCCCTCTTCGGCTCAGCCAATCGAGCCCTTCACGCGCTCCAGGTCTTCTGCTTCACTCTCCTCATCACCCTCGTCCTGCTCGCCATCGCCGACGTCAACCTACCCTTCCGCGGCTGGGTTCACGTCAGCAACTTCGCCTTCCAGCGCGCCAAGCAGAACATGAACAACTAGAAGCACTCAATCGTGATATCCGATATATCTTGAATCCAGCACACAAACCATCGCCGCCGGAGCTCCCGATGATCAGGTTCCTCACCCGCGTTCCCAGCCTCACCTTCTTCGCGCTCTTCTCCGTCGTAGCCTCCGCCCAGACTATCCCCACCAAGTGGCCCACCCAGGACGGCACCTACACCATCAAAGACTTCCGCTTCGGCACCAACGAAACTCTCCTCGAACTCAAGCTCCACTACCTCACCCTCGGCGAGCCCCACCGTGGCGCCGACGGCCACACCGACAACGCCATCCTCCTGCTCCACGGCACCGGCGGCGACGCCCACTCTCTCCTCAACCCCGCCTTCTCCGATGTTCTCTTCGGCCCCGGCCAGCCCTTCGACATCACAAAATACTTCCTCATCCTCCCCGACGACATCGGCCACGGCGAATCCTCCAAGCCCTCCGACGGCCTCCACATGCACTTCCCCCAGTACGACTATGACGACATGGTCGCCTCCCAGCACACCATGCTCCTCGAAGGCCTCCACGTCGACCATCTCCGCCTCATCCTCGGCACCTCCATGGGCTGCATGCAGTCCTTCGTCTGGGGCGAGACCTTCCCCAACTTCGCTGACGCCCTCGCCCCCTTCGCCTGCCTGCCCGCCGAACTCGCCGGCCGCAATCGCATGTGGCGCTACATGGCCATGGAGTCCATCAAGCACGACCCCGCCTGGAACAATGGTGAGTACACCACCGAGCCCGTCGAAGGCCTTCGCGGAGCCAACGACCTCATCCTCATCGCCGGCAGCGCCCCGCTCCAGATGCAGAAAAACTACCCCACCCGCCAGCAGGCCGAAGCCTACATCGACCGCGTCCTTACCGCCAGCATCGCCCGCACCGACGCCAACAACTTCCTCTACTACGTCAACGCCTCACGCAACTACAACCCCGAGCCGAAGCTCTCCGCCATCACCGCGCCCGTCCTCTGGATCAACTCCGCCGACGACTTCATCAACCCACCCGAGCTAGGCATCGCCCAAGAGATGGTCAAGAAGATGCCCAATGCAAAGTTCATACTCATCCCCATCTCCGATGCCACTCGTGGCCACGGCACCCACACACAAGCCGCCGTCTGGAAGCAATACCTCATCGACTTCCTCGCCCAAATAGAAAAACACTAGGGAACCCTGATCAAATCCTATCTTGAAAGGGCGGGACTTTAGTCCCGCCGCAAGTTTAACCACAGCAACGCGGCTTTAGCGCTGGGGGAATGCCCCTTCCGACCAGCGGGAGGACCAACTCCACCGATCTGCCAAAACAAGGTATACAAGTCACGAAGTGACCGCCCCACGCGTAGTGGGCCCGTCCGGCAGGACAAGGCGCCGCTACCGGCGATAGTTCTGAGCGTAGCTGTCGTGAGGCAGCCCCTCTGCGCGTCCCTTCCTGACGAACGCAAACGCCTCATCCTTGCTCATCGTCCCACCAACCACCACAAGGTACGGTGCCCGCCCGCTCGGCGTAAACACCTCTGGCCGCAGATCTGGATGCACCACCCTAAGACTCTCCACCTTCTGTTGAGCCTGAGCCTCGCGGTTATACGTAAACGCCACCACCCGCCACTGACCCGTACCACCAGCAGCCGGCGCAGGCACCGAAGCCTCCGGCGCAGCAGCGGCAGGAGCAGGAGCAGAAACAGCAGCAGGAGCCTCCAAGGCCGGCACAGGAGCCGCATCGTTCGCCTCGGTCCCCACTGCAGGCACCACCGCATTCGCCTGCACCGCTCCAGCGGACTTCGACCACCGCCCATGCAGGAACAACGCGATCAGCAGCAACAGCACCATCGCTCCCCCGCCAATCAGCAGCCGCCGGCCTTCAATCCCGCCCGTCTTCTCCTCCGCAACCCGCACGCGATTTGTCGGATAAGTCGGCAGCTCCACTGGCGGCGTCTCGACTACCTTCTCCGCTCGAGGCTGGCTCACCGCAACAGGACGAGCCTCCACCCGAATCTCCGTGTCCGGCCGCAACGCCGCAACCATCTCCGGAATCCCCCACTCCCCGCTGATCCCCTTACGAATAATCGGATCCAGCGGAGGATCTGGCGGCAGCTCCCGCTTCGCCTCTTCCAGCGTCTTCTTCTGCGTCAACGCCTGCAGCAGCACCACCGCGAAATCGTGCGCGTCCTTGCGCCTCAGCTCGCTGCCCTCCCGCCCTTCAGGAGTTTCACGGATGCAATCGCTCCGCAGCTTGATCGACTCGCCCACCGCCAGCACATTCGCCGGCTCAATATGCTCATGCACAAAGCCGTTCGTATGCAGCGCGTCCAGCGCCGACGCAAGACTCGTCGCCACCTGCTTTGTCTCCTGCACCGTCATGCGCCGTTCCGACACAATCTCGCCCATGTTGGCGTCCACCGGCTCCATCACCGCATAAACCAGCGACGTCTCATCCAGTGTCACCCGGCCAAACTGAATCAGCTTTACCAGATTGGGATGATTCAACGCCTGAATCCCGCGCCACCGCCCCAGAATCTCTTCATCATCAAAGTGCGATTCGATCAGCCGTATCACCGTCGGGCCGCCCACGCCGTTTGATGTCGAAAAAAAGGCGCTTCTGCCCTCCGGCCGTATCAGTTTTGTGAGAGGGAACGCCCCATCGATCGTTCTTCCTTCGTACTCTGTCCACAGTTCCATGTCTGATCCACCGTCCTGAATATTGACTCAAGGGAGAAAGCCGCAAAGGGCAAATAAAACAAAGAGGGACGACGAAAGCCCTGCGTCAAACCATACGCCTCATCACCACGCACCATTATCCTTTATTGCGCCGCGTCACTCAACGGATACCGGCCCATCGGCGTCGACGGCACATCTTTTTTGTTTGTCACGCAGCAAACCTTTGCTTCTCACGCGGCGACCATCTGTTCTGCCTCCACCGCTCGATACAGTGGCTGCTGTAAAAGTCCGTTTTGCTTAAGGGCATGGCTTCAGCCGTGCCGCAAAGGCTTTAATTGTATTGCGGCTTTAGCCGCTGAGGTCCGCCTTTCGTTTTGGAGGGCAGCCTCCCACCCCAAACACTCTAGCTCCCCGAAGGAATCACCAGGTACTGCTCCAGCTTCCCATCCGGCTCTTCATAGACTGTCACCCGCAGCTTTTTGTCCGGAAAGCTCACATCAAAGACCCGAAACGTCATCCCGCCGCGCAACTCCTCGTCCATCTGCTTGAAGCTGGTCGGCGCGCCGAGCGGCTTCAGACTACTTGCAAAATCCTGCACCGCCTCCTCGGTAAAGTAAGCATCGCAATACGCCGTCAGCTGCGAGCGATCCAGCTTCCCCTCCTGCAACCCGGCGAAGATATCAAGCGCACGTCTCTCAGCCGTTGCAGCCCCATCCGCAGTCTTCGGAACCGCTCCCAGCACCAGCGGAGCGATCTTCCGCGCCAACGCAGCCGCAGCGCTCGAAGCATCTTCATTCGTCAGCACCGTCACCGCAACCTTATTGTCAGGAAACACCGTGTTCTGCGACACAAACCCCGACACCTCGCCGCTATGCGAGATCACCCGATGCCCATCGCGCTCACCCACCTGCACGCCCAGCCCATAGTGCGTGCCGCTGCCATCCTTCAGCTTCACCTCAGTAAACATCTCGTCATAAGAAGCCGGCGCAAGCAGTGTCCGATTCATCAAACTGATATTCCACAACGCCAGATCGCTCGCCGGCATCGCCAACTCTCCCGCCGCAAACATCCACCCCGCACCCTCTTGCGGAGCCGGCCGCAGCGGCCCCAGTGCATGTTGGTAATAACCAGTCGGATCATTCGCGGGCAGCCTGCTGGCATCAGAATTAAAGACCCCAGTCATCTTCAGCGGACGAAAGATCCGCTCCTGCAACTGATCAATCAACGGCTTCCCAGCAACCACCTCTGCGATCCGCCCCGCAATCACATAGTTGGTATTGGAGTACTGCCACTTCGTCCCCGGCTCGAAGTCCAGCGGCTTCTTCGCCCACACATCCAGAATGTGTTGTGGAGTCGCCGACTGCATCATCGACGTCATCACATAGTCCTCCGGCCAGAAGTCCTGGTACCCCGAGGTCATCGACAACACCTGCCGCACCGTCACTTCATTCGCCCGCGTCAACTCCGGCAGATACTTCCCCACCGGATCGTCCAGCTTCACCTTGCCATCCTGCACCAGCAGCAAAATAATCGTCGCCGTAAACTGCTTGCTCACCGACCCGATCGAGTACTGCATCCCCGGCTCCGCCAGCATCAGCGGCTCCAACCGCGCCTTCCCATAAGCCTTCACGTAGGCGATCTTCCCACCCTGCACCACCGCCACCGAAGCGCTCGGAACCCCAGTAGACTTCAGCACCTCAGCCGCAGCCGCATCGATCCCCGTCGCCGTAGCCGCAGGCAGCAAATCTTGCGCCCAAGCCGCACTCATGGTTGCAAAAACCAATCCAAAAACCGCCGTCACTCCAACTCGCTGATTCATCATGCACGAAAGACTATCAGCGCCCCCATTCACCCGCCAGCCCTCTCCAATTAATTCTCAACCGCCTCGCGAACACGAGCTACAATCCGAATCAGCAAAAATCCGGCCCCTCGCAAAACACCCCAACCGCTTCCCCCACAAGGAGAATCCATGGCAGGCACGTTCGAGATCAAGAAGGCAAAAGACGGTGAGTTCTACTTCCACCTCAAGGCCGCCAACGGCCAGATCATCCTCTCCAGCGAGATGTACGTCGGCAAGTCCTCCGCCGAAAAACGCATCGAGTCGGTCAAGAAGAACGCCCCCATCGACGATCACTACGAGCGCAAAGACGCCAGGAACGGCCAGCCTATGTTCAACCTCAAAGCCGCCAACCACCAGGTCATCGGCACCAGCGAAACCTACTCCTCCATCGCCGCGCGCGAGGCAGGTATCGAGTCGGTCAAAACTAACGCCCCCGCAGCGCCAGTCCACGACCTGACCACCTAACCTCTACCCGAGCGATCGGTCCTAATCAGGAATCATTCCAATCGTTCGCAGCCACGTCTCTACAAGTTGCGGCCATGCGGTTGCAGGATACTTCGTTCTGCGCAGCCCGAAGGCATGGCCGCCTTCGGCATACGAATGAAACTCGACTGGCACACCAGCCTTCTTGAGTCCTACGTAATACGTCAGGGAGTCCCATACGCTGTCGACCTTATCGTTTTCATTTTGAAGCAGAAACGTAGGAGGCGTTTGAGCGGTGATGTGGGCCGCGATATCCGGGTTCAACTCCAGCGAGCCTTTTTTCACCGAAAGGTGACCGGGATAGAGAGCCACCGCGAAGTCCGGACGACAACTCTGTTTATCGGCAGCGTCGACTTCGGGATAGAGGCGTCTGTCAAAGTGAACACTGGTCGCCGCCACAAGGTGACCGCCTGCAGAGAACCCCAGCACGCCCACCTTATGCGCGTCGATGTGCCACTCGGCGGCATGGAGACGAACCAGCCCAATCGTCCTCTGTGCATCTTCCAGAGCCATCGAAGACTGCGGGTAAGCACCCCAGCTTGGAGCCGATCTCGGCGCGGGAACGCGATACTTCAGCAGCACGCAGGTGATGCCCTTCGAGACGAGCCAGTCACAAACCTCTGTCCCTTCGAGGTCGATGGCGAGAATCTCGTATCCCCCTCCAGGAAACACGATGACAGCAGCGCCGGTGTTCTTTCCCGTCGGCGAATAAACGGTCATCGTGGGTTGCGAAACCCTCTCCACCGCAAGCCACGGCTTACCCGCTACCAACGAATCTGGTCCTGCGCTCTGCACGTCCTCCGGTCCCGTCATCAGTCTCCCGTCAGGCGGGGTCTTCGGCCATATCGGCAGTTGCGTGTGTCCAGACGATGGCTCCCAGACAGCCTGTTGTGCGCCAAGCCAGCCAACCGTAACGACCGCAAGCACACTCAAGATCAACGCCTTCCTCACAACTCCCATAACGTGCCACCTTCTTTTGTCTACGTCGGTTATTCGTCGTCTGTTTTCGCAACGTGGAACAGGACCATTCACACACTGCATCCTACGCAGCGCCTGATCGATCAAGGTCGGTTCTTTTTTAAGTAACTCCCGGAGTCTGCCATTGGCATCGCACGGAGTCGCACAGAGTCTCTCCATCATGCACGAGTTTCTGTCCTTCAGCGTTTGCGAAGTTGGTTCGACCCCACAACTGCCCGCCGTTGTGACAAGCCCCTGCATTGCTATACCCTTGCCCTTATGCGCCTTCGCCAGCTTTCGCTCGCCCTTCTGCTCTCCTGCGCCCCCCTCCTCGCACAATCCTTCACTCCGGTCCGCGAGCAGAAAAACCTCTCCCCCGCCGCCATCGCCAAGCTTCACACCCTCGAGACCCTCAACTCCCTCCCCGCAGGCGACTGGCGCTTCCATGCAGGCGATATCCCCCACGGCGAATCCACCACCCTCGACGACTCCTCCTGGACCCTCGTCCAGCCCAAATCCAAAGCCCCTCACGAAGCCGTCTGGTACCGCCGCGAGATCGAAGTCCCCAGGACCCTCAACGGCTACGACATCACCGGCGCCCGCATCTCCTTTCAGTTCCGCTCCGACGCCAACGGCGCCGTCCCCGAGATCATCTACTTCAACGGCAAGCGCGTCGCCCTCGGCGAAGACCTCGAACCCATCGTCCTCTTCGAACCCGCCAAGCCAGGTGACAAGATCCTCGTAGCCGTCAAACTCCTCCAGACCGTAGACGACAAGACCTTCTCCGGCGTCCGCCTCACCATCGAACCAAACCCCAACGCCACCGTCGCAGCCGACCGCCCATCCCCCCGCCCGAATCCAGACGACATCCGCATCCAGTGCATCGCCGCCGCCAACCTCCTCCCCGCACTCCCCACCCCGCGCAAAGACCTCCTCCCCAAAGTGGAAGAAGCCGTAGCCGCCATCGACACCAGCGCCCTCGCCTCCGCCGACCAGGCCGCCTTCGATAAATCCCTCCGCCACGCGCAGGAGATCCTCACCACCCTCCACCCCGTCCTCGCCGAAGCCAAGATCGATCTCGCCGGCAACTCCCACATCGACGCCGCCTGGCTCTGGCCCAAGAGCGAGACCATAGACGTCGTCAAGCGCACCTTCACCACCGCGCTTCAGCTCATGAACGAGTACCCCGACTACACCTTCTCGCAATCCGCCGCGCAGTACACCGAGTGGATGGCCGAAAAATATCCCGCCCTCAACGAGCAGATTAAGCAGCGCGTCAAAGAAGGCCGTTGGGAGATCGTCGGCGGCATGTGGGTCGAGCCCGACCTCAACCTCCCCGACGGCGAATCCCAGGTCCGCCAGCTCCTCATCGGCCAGCGCGTCTTTCACGATCAGTACGGCGCCGTCGCCCGCATCGGCTGGAACCCCGACTCCTTCGGCTACAACTGGCAGACACCCCAGATCTACAAGCGCTCCGGCCTCGACTACTTCGTCACGCAGAAGATGCACTGGAACGACACCAACCAGCTTCCCTTCCGTCTCTTCTGGTGGGAGTCGCCCGACGGCAGCAAAGTCCTCACCTACTTCCCCACCGACTACGTCCACGACAACGTCAACCCCACCCGCATCTCCGCCGACTTCGCCGAGTCCGCCGACCGCAACCCCGGCACCACCGAACTCCTCGACCTCTACGGCATCGGCGACCACGGCGGCGGCCCCACCCGCGCCATGCTAGACCAGGCCGACCACTGGATCGCCGCCGGCACCAAAGATCACGACGCCGTCCCCACCATGCGCTACCACACCGCACAAAACTACTTCACCAACGTAGAAAAGAACCTCAACCCCACCTCCCCCACCTGGGACTACGACTCCATCGCCAAGGGTTACACCGCCCCACCAGCCGCGAACGGCGCACTGGGAATCCCCACATGGAAAGACGAGCTGTACTTCGAGTACCACCGCGGTGTCTACACCACCCAGGCCGCGCACAAGCGCAACATGCGCACCAGCGAAGTAGCTACCCTCGACGCCGAAAAGCTAGCTTCCCTCGCATGGCTCAACGGCCAGCCCTACCCCAACGCCGAACTCACCGAAAACTGGAAAAAAATCACCTTCAACGGCTTCCACGACCTTGCCGCCGGCTCCGGCATCGCCATCATCTACAAAGACGCCCAACGCGAATACACCGAAGTCTTCCACGCCGACAAAGAGATCACCGACGCCTCACTCCAAACCCTCGCGTCGAAGATAGATACCCAAGTTAAATCCGGTGTACCCGTCCTCGTCTTCAATCCAATGGCGTGGCCACGCAGCGAAACGGTTGAGCTTCACGTGCAGTTGTCAGTGCCCTCCGATACGATCCAACTTGAGGACGCACACGGCACTTCTCTTCACTCTCAGGTCGTCTCTCATGTGCCCGGCAGTACCCAATTCACAGTGCTGACAGCCGTTGGCGATGTACCTCTTGGCTACGCCGTATTGAAGGCAAGCGGCCGGTCCGAGCTGACTCAAGAATCGAATCTCGAAGCGCGTCGCAAGACGTTGAAGGCAGAGCTCAAGGTTCAGCGTACAGATCTTTCTATATCGGATGACGAAACGTCCTACACGCTAAAGAACAATTTGCTGCAGCTCGTCATCGACAAGAAGACTGGCTGCATAACAAGTCTCAACGGAGGGCACGAATTCCTCGCTCCCAACGCCTGCGGCAATCAACTCCATACCTTCAAGGACACACCCAAGCAATACGACGCCTGGAACATAGACCCCGGCACCCTCGACGGCACCATGACTCCCATCTCTAATGTCGACTCGATCGCCATCACCGACAACGGTCCACTCCGCAAGACCATCCGCATTCAACGCACATGGCAGTCGTCGCACTTCACACAAGACATCTCCCTAGACGCAGGAGCGGACACAGTCCGCATCTCCAACGACATCGAATGGCACGAGACCCACGTCCTCCTCAAAGCCGCCTTCCCACTAGCCGCCACATCACCGAAGGCGACCTATGAAATTCCTTTCGGATCCATAGCCCGCCCCACCACCCGCAACAACTCCTGGGAGAAGGCCCAGTTCGAAGTTCCCGCCATGCGCTGGGCCGACCTCGGCGACGACCACCAAGGCCTCTCCATCCTCAACGACTCCAAGTACGGCTACGACGCCGTCGGCAACACCCTCCGCATCACCCTCCTCCGCTCCCCCACCTGGCCTGACGCCGAAGCCGACCGCGGCCACCAGCACTTCCTCTACGCCCTCTACCCTCACCCCGGCTCCTGGAAACAGGCCCAGACCGTCCGCCGCGGCTACGAACTCAACGACCCCCTCAAAGCCACTCAAGTCTTCTCCCACACCGGCGCCCTCCCCGCCGAACACTCCTTCGCCAGCATTGAAAATCCAAACGTTACCCTCACCGCAATCAAAAAAGCCGAAGACTCTGACGCCCTCGTCTTCCGCATGTACGAGTGGGCTGGCACCGCATCCGAAGTCAAACTCCACATCCCCCACGGCGCCACCTACGCCGTCGAATCCAACATGATGGAAAAACCCGAAGGCGACCACCTCAATCTGAAGGACGACGTAATCACCGTCCCCATCAAACCCTACGAGATCCTCACCCTCCAGGCCATCTACCCACCCCCAACCACTGCGGCAAAATAGAAGTCAACACGCCATAGATCTCGCCATCTCAAAAACCGTCTGGCTTACGGGCACGGCTTTAGCCGCGCCATACCTTCAGCCACAAACGGGGCTTTAGTGCCTGCAAAAAAGTCCGTTCTGCTTAAGGGCACGGCTTCAGCCGTGCCGCAAGAGCTTTGACTGTATTGCGGCTTTAGCCGCTGAGGTCAGCCTTTCGTTCGGAAGGGTATTTTTTCATCACCCTCTTCAGCCCTAAGGTACCCGCATTACAATCTCCCCATGGCGATCCCGCCCCGCACCTCTCGCCCCGGCACCTACTTCATCACCAGCGCAACCCACAACCGCCGCCGCCTCTTCCAGGTAGACCGCCACGCCCAACTCTTCCTCGATACCATCCAACACTATCGAGCCAAAGGCCACTACAAACTCCACGCCTTCGTCATCATGCCCGATCACATTCACCTTCTCCTCACCCCACAAACCATCTCCCTCGAGAGAGCCGTAGGGCTAATCAAAGGAGGCTTCTCCCACCGCCTCTCCTCCTCCCAACCCATCTGGCAGCGAAGCTTCACCGAACCTACATCCACCAAAATCCCGTGCGCGCCAACCTTGTATCTAGCGCAGAAGTTTACCCCTGGTCTTCGGCGACCAGCATCGCCCCCAACTAAGCCCACAAAAAAACCTTGTCAAGCCCCCAAATCACCAAACCCCGCGCCAATCCAGCAAAATCGCGTGGCGTATTAGTTCTACCCAAACTGCTATACTCGATGAAGAGCAAGAAAAAGCCCCGGCAGATACGGGGCTTCCCTTGCGTGGTGCGCATAAGTCGTTTGGAATGACGTATCTGCGGCTAAGTCTTTTGGCAGCACGTATTTACGAAGACTAGCTCGCCGCAAGTAATTGCAAATAAAGAATTTACACGCGGGCAATAGGGGGGTACCCCCTCCGCGAGCACAGGAACCACAATGCCTCATGAGCCCAACAACACGATAGCGGTCGCCATGTCCGGAGGAGTCGACTCCTCCGCCGTCGCAGCTCTCCTGCGCGCTCAGGGCCACGATCTCGTCGGCCTCACCCTCCAGCTCTGGAACCAGCGCCGCCTCGCCGGGCACGAGGGCATGCCCGAAGCCGTCCAGGGCCGCTGCTGCTCCATCGACGACGTCTACGACGCCCGCCACGTAGCCGAGCAGCTCGACATCCCCTACTACGTCGTCAACCAGCAGGAGCGGTTCGAGGCAGACGTCGTCAAGCCCTTCGTCTCCGAATACCTCGCCGGCCGCACTCCCATTCCCTGCACCCTCTGCAACAACCACCTCAAGTTCGATCAGCTCCTCACCACCGCCCGTCAGATCGGCGCCGACCGCATCGCCACCGGCCACTATGCACGCAACCGCTTCGATGAAGCACGCGGACGTTGGATCCTCTCCCGCCCCGAAGACAAGTCCAAGGATCAGACCTACTTCCTCTTCGGCCTCACGCAGGAGCAGCTCAGCCGCACCATGTTTCCCCTGGGCGAGATGCAGAAGCCCGCCGTCCGCCAGATGGCCGCAGACGCAGGCCTCGCCGTAGCCCAGAAGTCCGACTCGCAGGAGATCTGCTTCATCCCCGGTGGCGACTACAACACCTTCCTCAAGGCTTACCTCGACGAGCAGGGCGAAGACCTCCCCAACACCGCCGGAGAACTCGTCACCACCACCGGCGAAGTCCTCGGCCAACACGATGGCATCCAGAGCTTCACCGTAGGGCAACGCAAAGGCCTTGGCCTCACCAGCGTCAACCCGCTCTACGTCCTCGCCATCCACCCCGACTCTCACCAGGTCACCGTAGGCTCCGACGAAGATCTGCTCTCGCGCGATCTCTTCGCCAACCGCCTCAACTGGATCTCCATCCCAGAGCTCACCGAGCCGATCCGCGTCAGCATCAAGATCCGCCACCGCCACACCCCGGCCATGGCCACCCTCACCCGCGTCACGAACGGAACAGCCGACCAGACGGTCCACGCTCTCTTCGACGAGCCCCAACGTGCAATCACCCCCGGCCAGTCCGCCGTCTTCTATCAGGAAGACGAGGTGGTCGGGGGCGGTTGGATCACCTAGCAAAAATTCAGAGAGCTACTACCCCTGATCGGAGTCGCGTCGGGTACTCGGTCGCCCGCCACCGAACCCCTTCGTCCGTCCCGCCAGAACATCCAGCCCCGCCTTCAGCCCATTCACCAGCCCGGAGACCTCACGCAGCGGAACCTTGATCCCCCGCTGAACCGTCTCCGAGATGTCCGAGGTGGTATTCAGCACCGAGGTGACCATCCCATCGACCCGTGCCACCTGAGCGCGCGTCTTCGAATTCAAATCGCTCGCAGTCGAATCAAACTCGTGAGCTTTGGCGCGAATCACATGGCTCGTCTCAACAAAGTTCTCCGTGATGATCTTCACCTTAGGCGCAGTGTCCTGAATGAATCCGTGAGAGCTATCGAGAATCGGCATCATCTTCAAGCGAATCTCTTCCACAATCTCCAGCCCGCGCTTCCTCGTCTTCGCCGCGCCAATAGCCATCGCAATCAATGCGATCGCCTGCACGATCAGTGCAACCGCGACCATCGCAACGAAGACCATCAGCAGCTTCGAATTCCCCGACGAAAGCGAATCCGGGTCCTGCAGCCACATACCTGACATCACGATCCGCATCGCTTCCATAACGTCTCTCAATCCCTCAAGTTACGAGATAACAATCACAAGGCCCGGCCGCCAGCAAGGGTCGACCGGGCCTAGACTATCAGAAACCACTAACAGACAAACAACTAACAGACAACCGTCTTACGAGTGAGATTCGCCCGTCGTAGTGCTCGCATATGCTTCTTTGCCCGCATCAATCGCAGCAGACACCTTATCGCTATGCTCCTGCACCAATCCCTTGCCCTTCTCAACATACTGAGCCCACTGCGTCCGGCCGCGATCATAGTAATCCTTACCGCGATCGACATACTCGCCCATCTGTTGCTTACCCTGTGCGGCCAAAACAGCCGCCCGATCCTGCGCCTGCTGCGCCAGAACCGCTGCCTTATCCTTGGCATCCATAGCGCTCGCGACCAGATCTTCGCGGGTTTCTTTACCAGCCTTTGGGGCATACAGCACCCCCGCCAGGGCACCAATACCAAGTCCCGCTAGGAACCAACCCAATCCACTTACTCCACTCTCGTTGTCGTTATCTGACATGCTCATTCTCCTCTTTCCAGGCTTCAGGTGCGGAATCTGCCTCTCCGCCCTTTATAACTCAACTTGCGGATTTACTAAGTCAAATCTCAAACCGATTCTCATATATCCGAGATACTCCGGTTCGTCCGCGGCAGCCGCCGCACGTTCACAACGCCCTGCTTAGGGAGATGCCCCGCCCTCCAATTAGGTTGCGCGCTCCCTCATCGACCGAGTCATTTGCTACAAGCTGTCGCCTCAGCCGCCGGACGAGCAGTCTGGATTTTTTCGATATCTTTCGAGAACTGCCTCGTCTAATCCTTAAACGCCCTCTCCACGAAGATGAGGAAACCGCCATTCCTAGAAACTTCGGCCTGAGACGCCGCATCGGATAGTTGTCAGTGGTTTACAGTGTTCGCAGTGCAAGTCGCTCGACGCACGAAAGGGGTTTCATGTACGCCAACCGCCACCTCTCCGCCACACGCGCTCTTCTGGCATCCACGATTTTAGCCGTCACTCTTGGCTTCTCTGGATGCAAGAGTTCGGCGCCCGCAACACCTACCGATGACGCCAGCCTCACCGCAGCCCTGCAAAGCCGTATCTCAAGCGATGGCGCGCTTAGCGCTGAACCAATCCAGTCAAACGTTCAGAGCGGCGTAGCCACCCTCACCGGAAACGTCAGCAGCGAAGCAGCGCGGTCCCTCGCCGCAGCCGACGCCGCTCAAGTCGCCGGCATTAAAACGGTAGTTAATAATCTCGCCGTGCAAGCTCCCGTGCCAGCTGTCACTGCCACAGCCATCCCACTGCCCCCTCCCATACCTGTCACCCCAAGGAAACTTCCCGCTCCCAAACCGGCGTTTAAGCCAAAGGCAGCACCAGTCGTCCACGAGTCGGCCCCTGTTGAAGCGCCTGTCCAGCAGGCAGCAGCAACCCCTCCGCTGCCCCCGCAGCAGGAACTTCCCCCTCCGCCGCCGCCACCTCCTCCTGCGTTCCGTAGCATCACCGTGCCACCGGACACTACGATCCCCGTCCGCATCACCCAAACGCTCGATAGCGCAACTACTCAGCAAGGTGACAGCTTCTCCGGTACCGTCGCCACAGACGTTATTATCGACGGCCTCGTCGTCATCCGCCAGGGAACACCCGTCTCTGGCCGTGTCTCCGCCGCGCAGGAAGCGGCCCATTACAAAGGAAACTCCTTACTCACCGTTGAACTCACCAGCATCAACCGCCGTGGCGAAGCGCTCGCAGTCACCACCGAACCCTACAGCGTCCAAGGTAAAGGCCGCGGCAAAAACACAGCCGAAAAAGTCGGCGGCGGCGCAGCTGTTGGTGCTATCCTTGGCGGCATACTCGGCGGCGGCAAAGGAGCCGCAGTCGGCGCCGCTGCCGGTGGCGGCCTCGGAGCCGGAGCCAATACCATCACCCGAGGCGAGCAGGTTCAAATCCCCTCGGAAAGTCTCATCCGTTTCCGCCTGACGAACACCTTGTCCCTCTCGGTTCCGGCAAAAAATACCGAAAGCACAACCACCAATCCGGACCTGCAATCGAGACCCGCAGACCAGCCACCACAGTAGATAAACTTTGCATCTAAAAGTTAGAACAGGTGCGGCAGATCGACTCCAACTGTCGCCCATCGCCTGAAACTGATAGGCATAACGAACGTCAACCAGCTCATTCAGCCGACGCGAACGTCGCGATAATGCTTTTAACCCATAACACTGCCTCCCGAGGTGTTTCGTCTTGACAAAGGCATCCATCGATAATGCGTCGCGCCCCGCAGGGTTCCTTACCTTCACCCTCCATGCGCACCTACCCTATGTCGTCAATCACGGCACCTGGCCTCATGGTCTTGAGTGGCTGCACGAAGCAGCCGCCGAGACTTATCTTCCCCTCCTCCGGGTCCTTAAAAATCTCGAGCGCGACCACATTCGTTTCAACTGCAACCTCAATCTCTCGCCTATCCTTTTAGAGCAGCTCTCTCACCCTGTCTTCCTGGCCGAGTTCCCCCACTACCTCACCCGCAAGATCGTCGCCGCCCGCGAAGACGAAGCGTTCTTCCTGCAGTCAGGCGACAATCACCTGGCAGAGACAGCCCGCTTCTGGCAGCGTTTCTTTTCGCAGGCGCTCGAAGACTTCAATCACTTCGATCGCGATCTCATCGCCGCCTTTCGCCACTTCAACGACACCGGCCTCATCGACATCATCACCTGCGGCGCAACTCACGGTTATATGCCCCTGCTCGGCACCGACGAGAGCGTCCGCGCCCAGATCCGCACCGCCGTTGACACTCACGTCCGCCACATCGGCAAAGCTCCCCGTGGCATCTGGGCGCCCGAGTGCGGCTATCGGCCCGCCGGGTCCTGGAGCTATCCGGTCTCGAACGCCGACGGCACCCCCACTCCTCCAGCCTTCAATCGCATCGGCGTCGAACAAGCTCTCTCCGAGTCCGGCCTGGAGTTCTTCTTCGTCGACACCCACCTCGTCGAAGAGTCCCGCCGCACCTCCTCCCCTTACGATCAACCCGGTGACCACAAGGCACAAAGCCACGAGGAAGCCCTTCAGCCTCATCAGGCACATCGTTCGCTCTACCAGCCGTACTACGTCGACGGCCCCTACAATAAGGATCACGCCACGACCATCTTTCCCCGCGATCCCCGCACTGGCCTCCAGGTCTGGTCCGGTGACACCGGCTACCCCGGCGATAACATATACCTCGACTTCCATAAGAAACGCTGGCCCGGCGGTCATCGCTACTGGCGCGTCACCGGCTCCAGAGTCGACATGAACGATAAGCAACCCTACTACCCGCACGAAGCAGGCGAGCGCACCAAAGCTCACGCCAGCCACTTCGTCCACCTCGTATACGAGGCGCTTAAGTCCGGCTTCAACGACACCATTCCACCTATTCTCTGTTCCCCCTTCGATGCCGAACTCTTCGGACACTGGTGGTTCGAGGGTCCCCTCTGGCTAGAAGCCGTCGCTCGCAATCTCCACGAATACGAGTCGGGAATCCAGCTCATCAGTTGCGCCGACTACCTCGATCAGTACCCACGCGCCGGCTTCATCGCCATGCCTGAAGGCTCCTGGGGATCGGAAGGCAACAATCAGGTCTGGCTCAACCCGGAGACCAGCTGGACCTACACCCACATCTATCCGGCCGAGATCTACACCCGCGACGTCTGCACGGCGGGCCTCTGGCGCACCTCAGCCCTAGGCCTGCGCATCATGCAACAGCTCTGCCGCGAACTCCTCCTCCTCGAATCTTCCGACTGGCAGTTCCTCATCACCACCGGAGCCGCACGCGACTACGCCGAAATTCGCTTCCTCACCCACAACGATCAATTCAACGAAGTCAAAGCCATCTGGCAGACCTTCGAATCAAACGGCGCCATCACTGAAACCGGGCAGACCCGCCTCACCGAGATCGAGCTCCGAGACAGCATCTTCCCCGACATCGATCCCGGCCTGTGGGTATCCGGCGCCTCCGAGACCCGCCCAGACCAACCCACGCTCCTCCCGGTCGCGACCGCAGTCTGACCATCTCGCAGCTTTCGCTTTATCTCAAAACTTGCCGAACACACTCTTCAGTAAAGGAGTCACCTGTGCGGATGGGTTCGTGCGGATCTTCGCCTCTTCCTGACCCATCATCGTGAACATCCCATCCACGCTCTTCTCCAGAACGTAGCCATTAATATCAACAGACGGCGTCTTCCCGAATGGCATCTGAGGCGCGGATCCCATCATCGCGTTGAACTTCTCCGTCACGCCGGTCTTCGCCATCTCCCTTTCAATGATGGGCTTAAAGGCCTCCGACACCTGCGACGTCGTCGTACGCTTGAAGTAATCGGTCCCAGCCGTATTGCCGCCCATCACAATCTGTTTTGCATCCTCAAAGCTCATCGCCTTCAGCGCATCCATAAAGATCGACTTCGCCGCCGGGGCCGCCTCTTCCGCCGCAGCATTCATGCTGTGTTCGAACTCATCCACCTTCGCGCCCATGCCGATCGCGCGCAAACCCTTCTCCACCGTGCGCAGCTTCTCCGGCATCGTTATCTTGATCAGCGAATTGTTTTCGAAACCCCCTGGCCTGCCGGTCTCAGACACTGCCGCAGTGACTCCACGCGACAGCGCCTCCTTCAACCCACCAGAAGCCTGCGCGGTTGTCAGGGTGGACACATCTCCCATCACTGGCTTTGGAGAAGACCAGCCGTTACCAGCCACGGAGCCCATCATGACCGCGAGAAGCGCAAGGTGGTGTACAGATCGTATTTGCATGCCCGAAACCATACTCCTATCCGATGACGTCCGGGAAAATATCGCATTATAGAGAGATGGCGGTAGCGTCTCCAGTCTCCCCGGCTCAACGAACCTCGCCCCACGCATCGCCCCTGGCCCTATGGCATCTGCTCTCCCTCGACGCCCCAACCATTGCCTCTCTCTGGATCTGGTTCATCGCCTCCGCCAATCACCTTCGCCTGCCAACCGTCAGCGTCGTTGCCATGTTTCTCGCGGTCTGGATGCTCTATGCAGCCGACCGTCTTCTCGATGCCCGCTTCATAGGAGCCACAGCCAACGGAGACCTCGAAGCGCGTCACTACTTTCACAATCGCCATCGTCGCGCATTCCTCGCCGGCATCATGACAGCCTCCATCACGCTCGCAATCCTTCTCCCCCGTCTCGAAGCCGCAGCCATTCACCTCTACCTCATCCTCGGCGGCCTGCTCGCGGGGTACTTCATCCTCATTCACGCCACCAGCAGCGCTCACCGTCTCCCGAAAGAGATCGCCGTCGGCCTCTTCTTCGCCGCGGCAACCTTTATTCCGACCGTAGCCCGCCGCCCCGAACTCCGTATCTCCCTTCTTCCACTTGCAATTCTCTTCGCAGCTCTCTGCAGCCTCAACTGCCTTTTCATCTATGCCTGGGAGCACAACACGCCGCCTTACTCAAGTCAGCCCGCACACGCCCTGACTCGATTCGCCCTCCGCACACTTTCGCCTCTCACACTCGCTCTCATCGTTCTCAGCGCCGCCACCTCTGTCCTCGATCGTCAAGTTCCATGGCCAATCGCATGCGCGATCGCCGCCTCAGCCGCATCTCTGCTTCTTCTTCACCATCGCCGCCATCAAGCCGCACGCCTCACCCTCAGAAGCCTCGCCGACCTCGCCCTCACCACTCCTCTCCTTCTACTCCCCTTCCTGCACCAATAATGCCCACTCACCCCAGCTTCGATCTCATCGCACGCCCCTATCGCTGGATGGAATGCCTCACGCTCGGTCGCTCCCTCGAACACTGCCGCCTTCACTTCCTCCCCAATCTCCTCCAGCAGAGGCGAGCCCTCATCCTCGGCGATGGAGACGGCCGCTTCCTCGCCGAACTCCTTAACCAAAACTCTCGCCTCCGCGCCGATGCAGTCGACACCAGCGGCGCCATGCTCCATCTCCTCAGTCAACGCTGCGAAGTACGTGCCCCGAACGCCTCCACACGCCTCACCACACATCAAGCCAACGCGTTGACGTGCCCTCTCGACGGCCCCTACGACCTCGTCGTCACGCACTTCTTCCTGGACTGCCTCACCCAACCCGACCTCGAAATCCTCATCAATCACATCGCCCCAACTCTCTCTCAAGATGCACTTTGGCTCGTCTCCGACTTCCATATCCCCAACGGCTTGATGCGTCTTCCCGCGAAGATCCTTGTCCGCAGCCTCTATCTCGCCTTCCGCATCCTCACCAACCTCCGCACCACAAAACTCCCCAACCACGCCTCTCCACTCCAAAAGGCCGGCCTCACCCAAATCGCCCGCCAGCATCGGCTCGCCGGCCTCCTGGTCACCGAACTCTGGCAGTTTCAGTCTGCGGCGCGATAGATCCATCTGGGAACAACGCAAACTTTTTCTTCTCGAGACTCCAAGCAGCCCTACAATCCCCGTATGCCGCGCCTCCACTTATTCCTCGCCGCCACCCTGCTTCTCCTCCCCCTCGCCCTCCCCGCCCAGACAACTCCGCAGCCCAGCATCGCCACCAACTCCCCCGACGGCAAGCCACTCTCCACCCGCGTCGTCGCCTACAACATCGACGCCAAACTCGACACCAGCAAAAAAACTCTCGACGCGACTGAGACACTCACCTATAAGAACCTTACCGGCCAATCCCTCACCTCCATTCCCTTTCATCTCTACCTCAACGCCTTCCGACCCGAGTCCACCTTCACCCGCGAAACCCACTTCACCGGCGGAGTCCGCGACCCGGGAGACGAGAGCAGCTACCCCCCAGAGAAGCTAGGCAGCATCACCATCTCCCACATCGAGGCCGACGGCTACGGCGACCTCACCGCAGCCATGCACTTCATCGCACCCGATGACAACAACGCCGAAGACCACACCGTAGCCGAACTCACCCTCCCCCATTCCCTCGCGCCCAACGACTCCATCACCTTCCGCATCGCCTTCCACGACGTCTTCCCGCTCTCCGTCGCGCGCAACGGCTACAAGCGAGACTTCATCATGGGCGGCCAGTGGTACCCCAAGCCCGGCGTCTTCTGGCACGGTGCCTGGAACTGCCATCAGTACCACTCCACCACCGAGTTTTTCTCCGATTTCGCCACCTTCCGCGTCTCCCTCACCCTTCCTCGTCGCTACATCGTCGGAGCCAGCGGCGTCCCCATCGGCGAAGTCATCAACTCCGACAACACAAAGACCCTCACCTTCTATGGCGAAGACATTGGAGACTTCGCCTGGGCCGCCAGCCCGAACTTCACCATCACCGACGGCACCTACCTCTCCTCCCTCGGACCAGTAAAGATCCACGTCCTCGCCCTCGCCGCCCATCCCAAAGCCGGCCTCCGCTACCTCGACATCATTCAAAAGACCCTCGCCCAGTTCGACCAGCGCTACGGTCCTTACCCCTACAAGATCGTCACCGTCATCGACCCCGAACCCGGCTCAGAGATGGGTGGCATGGAATACCCCACCCTCTTCACCGGCGACACCTCCTGGTACGAACCAACCCACCTCACTGAGATCGCCGCCGAACACGAGTTCGGCCACCAATACTGGTACGGCATGGTCGCCACCAACGAGTTCGAAGACGCCTGGCTCGACGAAGGCATCAACTCCTACACCGAAGTCGGTGTGCTCGGTGCCATCCTCGGCCCCAACACCTCCGTCTTCGATCGCTCCTACGCCAACGCAGGCGACTATGAAAATGAGCGGCTCGAATACATCGCCAAAGCCGACTTCGATCCCGTCACCCGTTGGGCCTACAAGTTCCGCGACGCCAACTCCTACGGCGGCATTACCTACGGCAAATCGGCAACCCTCCTCGCCACCCTTGAAGGCATCATCGGCCGCGACACTATGGACGAGGCCATGCGCACCTACTTCATGCGCTATCGCTTCACCCATCCCACCACCGAAGACTTCCTCCGCACCATTGAAGAAGTAGCCATAAAAAACGGCCGCGCCACCGCCATCGGAGGCGCAGTCATCAATCGCTCTGCTCAAACAGCAACCCAACCAGACACCTTACCACTCGCTGCTCAGACGGGTCTCGCCGCCGTCTTCAATGCTCCAGTCAACTCGCAGGTCATACCCGTCTCAAGTCTGCGGCCCTACTTCAACCAGGCCGTCTACGGAACCCAGGTGTTCGACTACGCCGTCGATCAAGTCTCCTCCGATCCCCTCACGTGGTGGCTTCCCGAGCCGAAAGACAAGAAGCAGATCCAGTACCTCTCTACCGTCTACCTCCGCCGCAAAGGCGACTTCGTCCTCCCTGTCACCGCAGAGATCGTCTTCGACGATGGCACCCGCCTGCGCGAACACTGGGACGGTCTTGATCGCTGGACCAGGTTCACCTACACCCGCAACGCGAAAATTCTCTCCGTCGAGATCGATCCCGACCACACCATCCTCATGGACAAAAACTTCTTCAACAACAGCTACACCACCGCAGCCAACAACATCCCCGCCCGCAAGCTCTCCAACCTCTGGCTCAGCCTCCAACAACTCTTAGCCCAACTCGCCTCCTGGATCGTATGAATGCTGGTTTTTTAACTGACCATCTGACTAAAACTGAAGGCCCCGCACTCATAAATCAGGAGTTCTCTAAATGATCGAACGTCGCAACATCTTTCTTCACGGGCTCTTCCTCACGCTGCGCCGATTCCCCGCGGTTCTCTGGGCCTACGCTTTCAACCTTGCTCTCGCACTGATCTTCACAGTCCGCCTTCATAGTCAGTTCAGCTCAATCATGGATCACTCCCTCGCCGCTCAAAAACTCACAAGCGGCTTCGACCTCGGTGCCGGAGCTGAAGTTGTACTCCGCCTGCAAGACGGCCCTTCCGCCGGCGCTACCGGCTCCTTATCGTCCATCCCCCTTTACCTGCTAGTCTATTTTCTGCTGGTCCCAGGAACGCTCTTCTGCTACCAGACCAAAACTCCTGCCCGCCTCAGCACTCTCCTCCACCAGGGCCTGCTCCACTTCTGGAGATTCGCCCGCATCACCCTCCTCACAATCCTGATCTCTGCGCTCATCCTCGGCCCTCTCGTATTTCTTCAGGGCAAGTGGGCCGAACACGTGGACAAGCACGCTGTTGGACGTCACGCCTTCTTCGCGACCTTAATCGGTTACATTCTTATCTTCCTCGTCGCCTCCATCCTCCGCCTCTACTTCGATCTCGTCGAGGTCTACACAGTCCAGCTAGGTCAACACCTGCGCCACAACGGCAAACCGGACCGCCGCATGCGTCGCGCTCTCGGCCCCGCCTGGAGAACCCTCCGCGCCCACTTCTCTCAAGCCTGGCCGGTCTTCCTCTTCCTCACCCTCCTCGGAGCAGCCGCCGTCATCGTCACCGCCCGCACCTCCATGCACATGCTCGCCCAGCCGCGAGTCTGGCCCACCGTCGTGCTCGCTCAGCTCGGACTCTTCCTCTACCTCTTCACCCGTTTCTGGCAGCGCGGAGCTGAAACCTCGCTCGCCCTCCAAAACCCGATCTTCCGCCCCTCTCCCCTGCCGATCCTTCCAGTCGTAGGCAAGATAAATCCCATCGACCCGCTGCATCCCAATCACCCCATCACAACCCATACCCCCATCCCCACCCACGAAACACCGCAGCCATCGCAACCCCTTGCCCAAACCCCAGCCCCAATCCCAGACCCAATCCCAAATCCCGAACCACCCTCCCCCTCACTCGATGAGCCAGACCCAGGAGTCTTCCATCACGATCCAACCAAACCAGCGCAATAGTCCGCGATCTCACCACAAGTTCACAGCCCGGCCATGATGCAGAAACAACCCTGCGGTAAAATGTGAATAGATTATGAATTTGTACATTCTTCGCCACGCCAGCGCCGGTCTTCGTCGAAAAAACCCCCTCCTCGACTTAAAACGCCCCCTCGACAAAGAGGGTAAGAAGCACAGCCTACAGCTCGCCTACGTGCTCAACGCATTGAACATCCAGTTCGACCTCATCGTCTCAAGCCCACTCAAGCGCAGCCTCCAGACCGCCACACTGATCGGCACCGAAACCGGCTACGAGGCCCCGATCCTGCAATCGGAATCACTCGCCCCCGCCGCCACCGTCAAAGACTTCCAGAAGCTCCTGCGCGACTTCGCCAGCCACGAAAACATCCTCGTCGTCGGTCATAATCCCAATCTCACTACCTTCCTGGGATCGCTTCTGGTGCCCGCATCCAGCCCCGAAGCCAAGATCCGGCTGCGCAAAGGCTCCATCGCCCGCGTCGTCCTCACCCGAGGCCCAGCGACCCTGCAGGCCCTGCTGGACCCCCGCACCGTCCGCGCCCTCTACGCCACCTCGACGAAGAGCTCCCGCCGAAAGACCTCGCGGAAGTAAGCCGCCTCTTTCTTCAGCGACCACGCCTCCAGCTCCGCCCCACCGCGACCTGGCACCAGCTCCAGCAGCACCCGCTTTGGGTACACATGCGTCTTCATCTGGAGCACGGCACTCGCCCGATCCTGATTCAGCGCCACCGCCAGCCGCAGCAGAACCACGGCCCGCGTTACATTCATGTGCTCTTCCACAGGAATCCACCGCATCGGCCGGTCCAGCGCATCAGGCCGGCTCTTCCCCATGTACCGGGCAACAGCGCTCACGATCATGCGCTGCTCCGGCGAAAATCCGAAGATCTCCGAGTTCGCAATGATGTACTGCGTATGCCGGTAGTGTCCCTGGTGGTTCATAAACTTGCCCACATCCTGCATCATCGCCGCCGCCTCAAGCCACAGCCTGTACTCCTCCGGCAGCTCATGCACCCGCGCCAGGGCATCGAACAACTCCACCACATGCTGTCTCACCGGCTCCACCTGCCGCTGCTCGATTCCATATCTCTCACAGACCTCCAGCACACCAGCCCATCGCTCGCTCTCGATCTTCTGGTGCACTGAGGTCCGCAGATCCACCTCCGCCAGCATCTGCGCCAACATCCCATCCCGCAAGCCCAGCGGCGAATAGCGAAAGCCCTTCAGCCCCATCTTCTCCAGCAGGCTCGCATACACCAGCGACCCGCCAATAATGATCTCCGACCTTCGCGGCCCAATCCCCGGAACCGCCTCCCGCTCGGCGTTGTTCATCTTCGCCAGCCGATCCGCCAGCCTTCGCACATCGGGAGTATCCGCAGTCAGTGCACCCACGCGCTCCAACCGCTTCTTGGCCAGCGTCTTCTTCACGAGTCTGCCTTTACGAACATGCCCACTCGCCTCCGCCAGCGCCGACGCCGTCCCCGACGTCGCAATCACCAGCCCCACCCTCGGCGTTCCCAGCTTCTTCTCCGCCCGCTTCAACTCGCGGTCGATAAACTGCTTCAACCGCGCTACATCCTCCTTCGACGGAGGATCGGTCCGCAGAAACTCCTCCTGCAGCCGCACCGCGCCCAGCGGCATACTCACCATCGACTTGTTCCGCCCCCCATCCGACAGCGTTACCTCGCAACTCCCGCCGCCCAAGTCGATCAACAGACACCGCCCCCGTGCCCCAACCTCATGCGTCACCACCCCCAGATGAATCAGCCGCCCTTCCTCGAGCCCTGAGATCACCTCGACGTTCCATCCCGTCGTCGCCTTCACCCACTCCGTAAACGCCGCGGCATTCCGCGCGTCCCGCATCGCGCTCGTCGCCACCACACGAACCTTATCCACCACATGCAGCTGCACCGCCTTGTGGAACCGCTTCAGCGCCCGAATCGTCGACGCCATCGCTTCAGGCGAGATCACTCCCGTCTGAAACACACTCTCCCCCAGCCGCGTCACCTCGCGGTCCTCGTGCAGAGTCTTCAACCGGTGCATCTGAACCGTAGCAATCTTCAAGCGGCAAGAGTTCGATCCAATATCTACGGCGGCAAAAGTGGCCATGAGGCTAGTTACTCCAGGTAAAATCAACCGGGCTTGCACGGAGATCACCGAGCAAAACCCTATGTTTAGCAAGATACATGTTCAAGGTAGTGTGAAAAACAAAGACGTTGAGACTGCGGTAGCGTCTCAGTTTGAAGAAATGCCACTGACTATACGAGCGATCATTGGTCGGGTATAGACCTCCATGGGGTCCTCGTCGCGATTGTTACCGTGGTAGTACTCTCCTTCATCAAAAGCGAGGTACACCTCCCAGAAGAGGTCTGGGCGATGCTCGTCAGCGGATGTAATCACACCGAACAAATCGTTGATAACTGCATCACAGAATGCAAACGTCAACTCGGAAGCGTGAAAACCGCGCGCTAGATAGAGTGCTATCTGATCGTATAGCGTGGATCGGGACGCGCCAAGAGAATCGCCCCAACGTTGGACGTCCGCTTCACTCAACCCCGTCACGCGCGGATGAGGGTAACCCAATTGATCTTTATATAAACCCTTTAGTTCAGAGGTTACTTCGGCAAAGCTCATATCCTCATAGCTCCAAAAAACATGTTCTCTACTAGTAGCACCTATCAGATTGCTGCTAGTAGATGAGAACCTAATAATTCAGCCTGCGAGAACGTTATTCATGCTTTGCAGTGATATATCGATCGCGGCAAACGTAGGCATGATTCTGGAATCACCTCAGGGAGCAAAATCCCACCTCCAGCAGATTACATCCCGCAGCCGATTCCCTAAATCCCGCCCGCCGACACCAACAACATGCCCTCTCCCCCATTTATGCTTAGAGAGCGCCCAAATCATGATCAAAGAAACCTTACTGGAACCAACCGCCGACACCGAGGCGTCCCTCGACTCCTGTACCCCCCGCCGCTCCACGGCCATCCTCGTTCTCACCGGCCTCTGGCTCATCATCTTCTTCGCAGCCCTCTTCACTCCCCCGCTGCTCGACGACGCCGACGCCACCCACGCCAGCGCCGCCCGTCACATGGCCCTCTCAGGCGACCTCGTCACCCTCCGCGTCGACGGCATCCGCTACCTCGAAAAAGCGCCTCTGCCCTACTGGCTCGGAGCCCTCAGCTTTCGCCTCTTCGGCTTCAACAGCTTCGCCGCTCATCTTCCTCAGGCCATCGGCGTCCTTCTCCTGGCTCTGCTTGGCTACTACTGGGCCTATCGAGCCTTCAACGCCCGCACCGCCTTCTACACCGGCCTCGCAACCCTCACCACCGTCGGCGTCTTCCTCTTCACCCGCTACTACATTCCCGAGGTCCTGCTCTCCCTCTTCCTCGCCATCGCCCTTTTCTGCCTCCTACGATCCCTCAACGCAACCACAACCCAGCAGAGTACAGACACCCGCGCATCGTTCTCCCCAGCTGTCTATGCTTACACCATGTGGACGGCGCTCGCTCTCGCCGTCCTCACCAAGGGCCTCGTGGCTCTCGTCTTTTTCTTCGGCGCAGCCATCGTCTATCTCGCTCTCAGCGGCGAATACAAAAACTGGCGCAGTCTCAAACCCTTCACCGGCATCCTGCTCTTCCTCGTCATCGCGGCTCCTTGGCACATCCTCGCCGGCCTGCGCAACACCGGAGGCATGAACGGCCATGGCTTCTTCTGGTTCTACTTCATCAACGAGCACGTCCTCCGCTTCCTCGGCCGCCGCTACCCAAAGGACTACAATAGACTCCCGGGCTATCTTTTCTGGAGCCTTCATCTCGTCTGGCTCTTCCCCTGGTCGCTCTTCTGCGGAACCCTCGTCCGCCAAACCTACCTCGCCTACCAGCGCTACCGAGCATCTAACCCAGCACCAATCGACGAAGCAAGAACCTTCTACTGGCAGCCATACGCTGTCGTGGTAGTCGGCCTCATCCTGCAAAACGCCTTCAAGATCCCCTACATCTTCACGCTCTTCCTGGCGCTCATCCTATTCCTGCTCCACGGTCTTCGCCGCCGCCAGTCGAACTCCCACTCCGGCACTCCGCTGCTTCGCGTCAACACCCTCGCTCAGCGCAGCACGCTCCTTCTCAGCATCTTCGCGTCACTAGTCCTTGTCTTCTTCTCCCTCTCCACCAATCAGGAGTACTACACCTTCCCCGCCTACCTCTCCATGATCCTCCTCCTAGCCGTCGCCCTCGCGCACGCCGAGCAGACCTACTCCACCGACTCCGGCTCCCGCCGCTGGATCACCGTCGGCCACGCCACCTTCACCGTCCTCGGCGTCGCCATCGCCATCACCCTCCTCTACGGCCTCTGGACCTCCCGCCACCTTCCCTTTGTTCCGGACATCGGCAACCTCCTCGCCCATCGCGGTGTAGGCGACTACACCCTCTCCATGTCCGGCATCTTCGATCTCACCGGCCCCAGCTTCGCCGCCCTGCGTCTTCCCGCAACACTAGCCGCCATCGCCTTCCTCATCGGTCCCGCCATCGCCTGGCTTCTGCGCTCCCAGCGCCGTCACCTCGCCGCAACCCTAGCCGTAGCCCTCACCGCCACCAGCTTCTTCATCGCAGCCCACATCGCCTTCGCCCGCTTCGCCCCCATGCTCTCCTCAAAGAGCTTCGCCGACACCATCCAGCAGCTCGAAGCCTACCATTCCATCTCCCGCGAAAACAAAGTCATCCTCTTTGGCGATCAGTCCTACGGCTCCTCGATCACCTTCTACCTCGACCGTCAGATCTATCTCGTCAACGGCCGAGCCTCCTCCATGCTCTTCGGCGGCACCTTCCCCGACGCGCCTCCCGTCTTCCTCACTTCGGAAGATCTCCTGACGATCTGGGGCCAGGGAGAACGCAAACTTCTCTTCGTCCCCTTGGAGAAACGCGACACCGTCGACCAACTCCTCGGCAACCACAAAGTCCTTCTCTTCGAAAGCTCCGGCAAAGCCCTCTTTACCGACCGTCCCCTGGACTATCCAAGCAGAACTCCCTGAGTCGAATCAACGAGACAACTCCCAACTCGCAGATCGACCGCATCACCGGGTTATCTGGCAAAGCCATAAACCGAACATGCAGAACCAGCTAAAACTCGACGAAGAAACCCCAGTGCACGAGACCTCTCCACAAAACGCCACATCGCGCCGCCTTTGGAATCCCGTCTCTCTCGCTGTCATCTTCTTTCTCTGGCTCATCCTCCAGATCGGCGGCCTCTTCACCCCCGGCCTCCTCGACGACGTCGACTCCATCTACATCGAGATCGCCCGCGAGATGCTCCAGCGCCACGACTACGTTACCCCCTACATCGACGGCATACGCTTCTTCGACAAGCCCCCCCTCATGTACTGGATGGCCGCCGGCTCCATGCATCTCTTCGGCATTCACGACTGGGCCGCCCGACTCCCTCTCGCTCTCGCCGCCCTCGCGCTTCTCCTTGCCGTCTACGCCCTCGGCATACGCCTCTTCGCAACAGTCTCTCCGTCTGAAAGACCCGACCGCGGAGGCTTCTACGCCGCCATCGCCCTCGCCACCAGCATCGGCCCCTACATCTACACCCGCTTCTACATCCCGGACATCCTCATCGCTCTCTGGATGACCCTCGCCGTCCACCTCTTCCTCATAGCCCTCGACCACATCCACGAATCACCACAAAACCGGACATCTGAGATCGAGTCACAAAACCGGGTGCCCCATCTTCGCGGCAGTCTTATCGCCGCTCAGATGGGCAATCGCGTAAGCGATCCGCTCTCCTCCCCCATCCACGAAAGCCCGGGTGCCCCATCCTTCGCGCACTTTGCGAAGGGTGCGAACGTAAGCTCCTCCGCTCTCCTCCCCTGCCTCGCCTTCGCCGCAGTCATGGCCCTAAACGTCCTGACCAAAGGACTCATAGGCGTGGTCTTCCCCATAGCCTTCGTCCTCCTCTACCTCGCCATCACCAGACAACTCCACCTCCTCCTGAGACTCCACCTCATCCCCGGCACCCTGGTCTTCCTGACCATAGCCGCCCCCTGGCACATCCTCGCCGCCCTCCGAAACCCAGCCATCCCTATGACCCCAGGCCTCGGTCTCCCAGCCAAAGCGGGCTGGGTCTGGTTTTATCTTTACAACGAGCACATCGCCCGTTTCCTCTCCAAACGCATCCCCCACGACTACGGCCAAACCCCTGTCCTAGTTTTCTGGATCTACCTCGCCATCTGGATCATGCCCTGGACCGTCTTCCTCCCCGGAGCGATCGCCGCCCACATCCGAACTCTCCGCCACCGCATCGCCACAAACACCATCACTCGCGCACGCGAGTATGAAGCATCGCTCTCTCTCCTTCTCTGGAGCCTCCTCGTCATGGGCTTCTTCTCCCTCTCCAGCCGCCAGGAGTACTACTCTATCCCCGCAATCCCCGCTCTATGCCTTATGGGCGGCGGCCTCCTCGCTCAAGCCGACCAGACTCAAAGTCTCTCCTCCACCAAACTAAAAGCAGCCAGCAGCGCCCTCCGCTGGCACCTCTGCCTCCTCCTTCCCCTCTCCACCACCCTCGCCATCGTCTGCGGATACTTCGCCCTCACGGCACCCCACCCCGCCCCCGGCACCGACCTCGCATCTCTCCTCAACTCCAACCCCGACTTCTACAACCTCTCCCTGGGCCACCTCTTCGACCTCACCGGAGACGCCATGGGACTCTTCCGCGGCCCCCTCACCGCCGTAGCCCTCAGCATGCTCGGCGTCGGCCTCGTCAGCTACCTTCTGCGCCTCAGCTCCTTCACCTACGCCGCAAATCTCGTGCTGGCCGCCGCCATGACCATCACCCTCCTCGCCGCCCACGAGGGCCTCGTCCGCTTCTATCCCGTCCTCGGATCGAAGAATCTCGCCCTCACCGTCAAACAGCAACTCCGCCCCGGCGACCGCGTCATCATCGACGGCTGGCTCTCCTCCGGCTCCTCCGTCCTCTTCTACACCGGCCAACAGGCAGGCCTCGTCAACGGGCGCATCTACGGTCCTTGGTACGGCTCCTTCTGGCCCGACGCTCCCCCCATCTTCGGCACCGACGACGGACTCCGCCAGGCCTGGATCGGACCCCAGCGCATCTTCCTGCTCACCTTCAGCAAACAACGCGCCGCCGACCTCGCACGCTTCGCCCCCGTTCATCTCCTCGGGGCAGAGGGCGGCAAATTCATCCTCTCCAATCGATAATTGTTCCTCTGACAAAACCTCCCAACACCACGCACCCCGAATCCCCGCAGTGGCACAACAGCACCCGAGCCGATATCCTTACAGCAGTCATGTTTTCCACCCTGCTCCTGATCGCTCGAGTCGCCCTCATCCTCGGCATACTCGGCACCCTGACCTCCGGAGTATCCTTCCTTCTGGCCCTCATAGGCGGCCTGAAGTTCCGCTCCCGCCGCAATGATCAAGGCAGCTACGCCCCTCCGGTAAGCATCCTCAAGCCCCTTCACGGCAAGGAAATGGGACTCGAGCAAAACCTCGAGAGCTTCTTCCGGCTCACCCATCCCGACTTCGAAATCATCTTCTGCGCAAGGTCCCTCTCCGACCCCGGAATCCTCTGCGCTCAGGAGGTAGCCAGCCGATTTCCATCCATCGCTGCGCGTTTCATCGCCTCAGGCGAACCGCTCTGGCAGAACCCCAAGACCTTCTCCATGGCGCTCTTGGTCGAAGCAGCCACGCACGAGATCATCCTCTTCTCCGACAGCGACGTCCGCGTCAACCCCTCCTACCTGCACGACATCCTGCAACCTCTCGCCGACCCTGCCGCCGGACTAGTCACCTGCACCTTCCGCGGCAAACCCGGACGAAGCACCTCCCTGCTCACCGCGCTCACCCAGACCGTCGAGTTCTCCAGCGGCGTCCTCACCGCAAATCTACTCGAAGACATCAAGTTCGGACTCGGGCCCACGCTCCTCACCCGAAAGCCCCTGATCGACGAGATAGGTGGCCTCAAAGACATGGGAGATCTGCTCGCCGACGACTTCTGGCTCGGCAACCGCATCGCAGAAAAAGGCTACAAAGTAATCCTCTCCACAGCCATCGTCGATCACTGCATCAACTACGGAAGCGTCCTCTCCGGATTGCACCATCAGATCAGCTGGATGAAAAATACTCGCGGCACCCGCCCCGCCGGACACCTTGGCACCGGCCTCACCTACGCCATGCCCTTCGGCATCCTCGGCCTTCTCTCCTCCCTCGCCCTCGGACGACCAACCCTCGGCCTCTGGCTCCTCTTCGCCGCGCTCGCCAATCGCTGGCTCCAGGCTCTGCTCATCGGCTTCGTCATCATGCGCGACAAGCTAGCTCTAAAATTCTTCTGGCTCTACCCCCTCTGCGACCTCCTCGGCTTCTACAGTTGGGCCGCCAGCTACTTCGGACGAGAGATCATCTACCGCGGCGAACGCTATCGCATCAACCCCGGCGGCGTCCTGGTTCGCCTCGGCCCCCTGCAGCACTAGGCTAAGAATCTGTCCTGCCGGACGGGCCTCCTACGCGGAGGGCGGGCGTTCGCACGCCTTTTTAAAGCTTCGCCCGGTCCTCCCGTTGGTCGGAATCAATCTTCCCTCGCGACCAGCGGGAGCGCCACGCGAAGCGGGTATACAAGTCACGAAGTGACCGCCCCACGCGCAGTGGGCCCGTCCGGCAGGACCAGATTCTGAACCACCCTCAGCTACCCTTCTTATCCTTCCGCCCCGTCACCACCACCTGTCGCCGCATAGGAATCAACCCAGTCCCAGGTACCTGCTGTTGCTGCATCCGCGTCAGCATCTCCGTCCGCACATAGTCGACGAACCCCTGCATCTGCCGGTTCATCTCCTCCATCCGCTCCCGCATCTGCAGCACAATCGCAATCCCGGCGATGTTCACCCCCAGATCCCGCGCCAGGTTCAAAATAAACTCCAGCCGCTCCAGATCCTCATCGGTATACAGCCGCGTATTGCCTTCACTCCGCGACGGCCGCAGCAACCCCTCCCGCTCATACAGCCGCAATGTTTGCGGATGAATCTCGTACATCTCCGCCACCGACGAGATCATGTACGCGCCCTTGGTCTTCCGCTTTGTCGCCATAGTCCCAACCCCTGAAGTCCCAGCCGCGATCAAATCCTTTATCGAAGTCTAGCTCCTCAGGGCACACGATCGTCAAACAACCTCTGAGATGCCATCCTCAAGATCAACATCGAAGTTATTCGCGCACCTGCCTACCGCAAAAGACCAGCCGCCAGCGTCGCATCTCGAACTCGTTCCATCCCCTGCTCATCCCCTGCTCCCACCCGCCTCGCCGCCAGCACGTCATACTTCCCGTAGTCGATCGTCACCTTCGCCTCGCCGCCAATCCGTACATGCGTCGTCGAAACATTCTTCGCAGGAACCCAAACATCCCCCCGCCGCATGTACCACGAGTCGAACGCTGCGCAGTCAATCATCCAGGAAGGACTCTTCACCGGCTCCCCCATTACGCGCACCATGGCAAAGTCATCCATGCTCACTCACACCTTCCCCCGGTAGGCCACCTTGCTCGAGACCTTCGGTTCCACCTTCAGCACCCACGTGTTCACGCCAGCCAGTTGCTCCTGCCCCACCAACTCCACGTTATAGGTGTCGGTCGAAAACAGCGACCGCTGCCAATCCATCTTTGCAGCCGTCTGCTCTTCTCTCTCCACCAGTCTGTGCAACACCTCCTTACACAACACCTTCGAGCCTGACTCCGACAGCACCGTGAAGTACTTCCGCCCCGGAGCCACATACTCCGCCCGCACCACCATCTCCGCGTGGTGCCTCCCGCCGGTTCCGTCGTACTCCAGATGATAGGTGCGGTCCGTCCTGTAGTGTTCCAGTGCCGCCTGCCGCTCGCCGTTTTTCACCAGCATGCGGCCAACAATCACCTCAGCCGCGATCGCAATCCACTCTGCGCCTGCACCCACCCCGCACAGGCCATCACCATGGAGAACAGGAGACCGGGAAACATCAGCGCCTTCGCCAGAAGCCACATGGAATCACCTCCGAACTAAAGAGATTTCATCACGCTGCACCAGAATCAGTGCAAACAAACCATGTACGTCTGAATATTTCTCAGTGAATGGCCCGGCAATGGCCCGGCTCCACGGCGAAGTTGTTTTTACGCCTTCGCAAACAAATCTTCGCGAGGATCCTCCGGATTCAACTTCGCCAGCTCCCGCAGAATCTCCTTGCTCCGCTCATCCTGCACCTTCGGCACCACGATCTTCACCTCAACAATCTCATCCCCGCGCACTCCTTCCCGCGAGGCCGAAGGCACGCCCTTCTCCCGCAACCGCAGCTTCTGCCCCGTCTGCGTACCCGGCGGAATCTTCAACTGCGTCCGCGCTCCACTCTCATGAGAATCGATCGTTGGCACGTCAATCTTCGCTCCCAGCGCTGCCTCCGTCATCGTAACCGGAACAGTTACATATATGTCATCCGCACTCCGCGTAAATACCGGATGCGTCCCCGCCTTGATGATCAAAAACAGATCTCCGGCAGCCCCACCGTTGATCCCGGCATTGCCCTTCCCCGCCAGCCGAATCCTCTGCCCATCGCGCGTCCCCGCCTTGATGCGAAACTCCAGCGGCTCCCGCTTCGTCACCACGCCCTCGCCATCGCACGTCGGGCAGAAGTTCTGCACCTTCCCCAACCCGCCGCACCGAGGGCATTGAATGTTGAACTTCATCCGGCCGCCCATCTGCGTCACCTGCCCCGACCCATGGCACTCCGAGCACTCCACGCTCCCGCCCGTCGTCGACTTCCCCTTGCACGTCGGGCAGACCTCCTGCCGCTGAATCTCCAGCCGCGCCACGCCGCCGCGCACCGCCGTCCAGAAGTCCACGCTCACCTGGTACTCAAGATCAGTCCCAGGCTGCGGCCCGCGCGAAGCCTGTTTTCCGCCGTTGAACATCCCGCTGAAGATGTCCTTGAAGCTCCCGCTAAACCCACCGCCCGGCTCCTGCTGCTGCGCCGCTCGCCCACTCTGAAAGTCCGAAAAATCGAAACCGCCAAAGTCGAACGGAACCTCCTGCCCACCACGCGGTCCACGCTGCGCCCCACCATACCCACCAGAAGAAGACGCGCCTCCGCCATGGCCGCCACGAGCAGCAGCCTCCGCCGCAGCCGGGTCGATATTGTCCGAGTAGAACCCAAACTGGTCGTAGATCTTCCTCTTCTTCTCATCACTCAAAACATCGTTCGCCTCGGAGATCTCCTTGAACTTCTCCTCAGCTTTTTTGTCATTCGGATTTACATCCGGGTGATACTTCCGAGCAGCCTTCCGAAAAGCCTTGCGAATCTCATCTGCCGTCGCCGTCTTCTTTATGCCCAGCGTGCCGTAGTAGTCCTTCGTCTGTGTCGTCGCCATAATCTTTCTTCCATTCTCTTACCAATGCGCCTCACGCGCATCTCTAAACCTCACTGAGCCTGCGAATCCGGCCCCGCCTGGCATACCGGACACCAGAACAAGTTCCGCCCGGCCATTACCTTCGTCAAAATCTTCGTCCCGCTGATCCAGCAGGGCCGTCCCTGCCGCCGATACACATAATGCGCCTCTTCCTTCAGCACTGGCCCACTCTTATGCGGCCGATCCTTCGGCTTGGTCGTCACAATCCTCCGGTCAATCATCCCCGCCTTCATCAACACGCCCGCCTCCTTCCATATCGACCGCAGCGTGCTCTCCTCTACCTCCTTCCCCGGCGTAAACGGACTCAGCCTCGCCCGAAACAACAACTCCGCGCGATAGATATTCCCAATTCCAGCCGCCACCGACTGGTCCATCAACAACTCCCCAATCGTCTTCTTACTCTTCGCAACCCTCGCAATCATCTTCTCCGGCCCATCCCCATTCAGCGGATCCGGCCCCAGCCGCTCCAGCAGAGCATCCCACTTCTCCTGCGAGTAGATCGAGCAGTCCATCGGACCTCGCAGCTCCACCCAGGCCACCTTTGCAGCCTCAATATGGCCAGTCCCGTCGTCATCCGAGTACCACGCATGCCGCTTACTCACTCCCGGAGCCGCAGGCTTCTTCACCGCCGCCTCATTCCACATCCGCAACCGCAGCGCACCACGCACATCCGGCAGCGGCCCCGATCCCTCCGTAAAGTCCCCCTGCAGCCCAAGGTGCACATGCAGAATCAAGTCCTTCCCAAAGTCATACCCCAGGTGCTTCCCCACAGCCAGCACGCGCCGCAGCTTCTTCCCATCGATGATCCCCGCATCGACAAACCGCCCCTGCGGCCCATCCACCCGAACCATCTTCCCTGCAAACGCAGCCGCGTGTCTCTCGGCCCAACGATGAATCTCATTTCCCTCAGGCATCGTCTCTCAACCTCGTCGCAGTCACCTGCGTCTGATATCGCCGCCGAATACGCCGCGGCCGCCCACTCGAATTCAACTCATACTGATAGTGCTCAACAATCCGCTCCGGAGTCCACAGCGCCCAGTGCTCTCCCTTCTGCGTCTGCATCCGGTCCATCTGGATCTCATCCATCTGCCGCATCATCCGCTGCAAATCTCGATAGTGTTCCGTGTAAGCACTCTCTTCACTCTCAATCAACAGCTGCATGTCCACATAAACCGGCTGAGCCCATTCGTAGAACGTGTGCCAGACATCGTAAACATCCAGGTGGCCCTTCTTCACCAGCAGCGAAAGATGCTCATAAAAATCCAGCACCTCGAACGCGCTCACCGGAGGCTCCTCCACCGTCCACGGCTTCAATCCCTTCTCGTCCAGCCGAGACTCCGCAAGCCTCCGCCTCACCGCCACAAACCTCTCTGACAGAAAAAAACTCAGCTGCTTCTCAAGATTCTCCACCGCCCGGTAATCCCGCTCATGCCGCAGCTGCAACCCGGCGTAAGAGATGGCTCCAGCACTCGTAATCACAAGCGCAGCCGTTGCCACCGCCTGAACTGCCTCCCAATTCACCATCAGATGCCCTCCAGGCAATCACCTTTGTATCCGCCTAAACACATGCTATTCTGCCGAAGATTTGCATTTCCTTGCCCTACCCGGGCTCCGAGAACATTTTTTGGCTGCTTCAAGCGTTGGTTTTTATCGCCCCGAGCTCGACGTCCTACGCTTCCTCGCCTTTCTTCTCGTCTTCCTCTTTCACGGCCTCGACGTCCCTGACGGCCTCTTAAGCTCCCTTCGCATCTCCGGTGCACTCGGCGTCTGCCTCTTCTTTCTCCTTAGCTCCTACCTCATCACCGAACTCCTGGAGCGCGAAAAAAAACAGTCCGGCGCCATTCACCTCAAAGCCTTCTACATCCGTCGCGGCCTGCGCATCTGGCCTCTCTACCTCACGGTCCTCATAGCCGACTATCTCTTTCCGCACCGTCTGCATCCCGGAGTCTTCTCGACCTCGCGCCTCGTGGCGTTTCTTCTCATCGCCGGAAACTGGTATGTTGCCCATCACGGCTTCACTTTCACCATGTCCACGCCTCTCTGGAGCATTCCAGTCGAAGAGCAGTTCTACATCCTCTGGCCCTCAGTCCGTAAATACCTCCACCGCTCCGGCTCCATCATCTTCTCCATCGCGATGTTCTTCATCGCCTACATCGCCCTCGCCTGGCTCTGCCACATCGGCGCAGATGTCACTACTTCCATCTGGGTCAACAGCTTTGTTCAGTTCCAGTTCTTCAGCACCGGAGCCATACTTGCCCTGGCCCTGCGTGGCCGCGCTCCAAACCTCCATCCCTTCCTACGAATCGTTCTCTTCCTCGCCGGGTTGTCGACTCTCGTACTTGCCCAACATATCTTTCAGATCAAAGAGAGCCTTGCCGCTGGCGCCTTCCATCTCATCGCTCCCGGCTATCTCTGCGCCAACATCGGCTGCATTCTTCTCTTCTTTAGCTTCCTCGGGGAATCCCGCCTCGGCAAACTCAAACCACTTGTCTACCTCGGAAAGATCTCCTTCGGACTCTACGTCTTTCACTGGATGATGATCGAAGTCGCCGGCCGCGCTCTCCGACCCAGATTCATCAACCCTCAAACAGCAAGGACGACGGCCAACGCAATGGAATTAGCGCTTGCCTTCGTCCTCACTGTCCTGATTGCTTCTCTTTCGTATCGATTCTTTGAAGCGCCCATCCTGCGTTTCAAAAAGCGTTTCGAGTTTGTTCGAACACGCTCCATCTAAGCATCAGTTCCAAACCTGCCGCGCCTCAATCGCCTCGATCGAAAACATCTGATCCGGCTCCATCTGCTGCATGCGCTGCATAAACTGAACTGCTTCTTCCTTGGTGTCGAACATCATCCGGTTGTACAGCCGGCCTGCTCGAACCTGGTCGCACTTCCACATCGTCTCGGTCATGGTCTTCCCTCCAAGCAATCGATTGAGTTCCAGGTTCTCCATCCAAAACATTCCAGCGTACTGATCTTCTCTCTTCTTTCTGGTCACCGCTACACACCTTTCTGGTGATAGACGCACTCTACACGCCAACCACCGCATCCCAAACCGGTAAAAAGAAGGGGCACCCCGGCAGGAACGCCCCCTTCTTTTCATACGATCAAACCAGCGTTACGGATTACACTTATTTCTTTTCATCGACGTCGACGTACTCAGCATCAATGACGCCTTCATCCTTCTTCGGTTCTTCATGAGCTTCGGTCGCGCCTGTCGCACCATCGGTCGGCGTTGAAGCCGCAGAGGCCTTGTACATCGCCTCAGCCAGCTTGTGGCTTACTGTAGTAAGACGATCCTTCGCAGCATTCAGCTCTGTCGCACTCGGCGTTCCCGCCAGAGTCGTCTTCGCCTCAGCCAGCGCAGTTTCAACCTCACTCTTATCTGATGCCTGAACCTTATCGCCGGCATCCTTCAACATCTTCTCGATGTTGTAGACCAGCGAATCAAGCCCATTCCGAGCCTCAACTGCATCGCGCTGCTCTTTATCTTCCGCGGCATGAGCTTCGGCATCCTTCGCCATCCGCTCAACCTCTTCCTTGCTCAGGCCCGACGAACTCGTAATCGTAATCTTCTGATCCTTGCCCGTCGCATTGTCCTTCGCCGTCACATTCAGAATGCCGTTGGCGTCGATGTCGAACGTAACCTCGATCTGCGGCACGCCACGCGGAGCCGGAGGAATTCCAGCCAGCTTGAACTTGCCCAGCGTCCGGTTCTGCGACGCCATCGGCCGTTCCCCCTGCAGCACATGCACCTCAACCTCAGTCTGCGAGTCAGCCGCTGTCGAGAACGTCTCCGTCTTCTTCGTCGGAATCGTCGTATTCCGGTTGATCATCGCCGTCGCCACGCCGCCCATCGTCTCAATCGACAACGTCAGCGGAGTCACATCGAGCAGCAACAGGTCCTTCACCTCGCCGGCCAGCACACCAGCCTGAACCGCCGCGCCAATTGCCACAACTTCATCCGGGTTCACACCCTTATGCGGCTCCTTGCCAAACAGGTCCTTCACCAGCTGCTGAATCTTAGGCATACGAGTTTGGCCACCGACGAGAACCACCTCATCGATCTGGCTCGCATCCACGCCGGCATCCTTCATCGCCTGCTTCGACGGCCCAATCGACCGCTGCAGCAGATCATCCACAAGGCTCTCAAGCTTCGCACGAGTCAGCTTCCGCACCAGGTGCTTCGGACCACTCGCATCCGCCGTAATAAACGGCAGATTGATCTCCGTCTCCTGCGCCGTCGACAACTCGATCTTCGCGCGCTCCGCAGCATCCTTCAGCCGCTGCAACGCCATCTCGTTGCCCTTCGAGTGCAGGTCAAGCCCAGTCTCCGACTTGAACTCCGCAATCAGCCAATCCACAATGCGCTGGTCAAGATTGTCGCCGCCTAGGTGCGTATCGCCGTTGGTCGACTTCACCTCAATCACGCCTTCGCCAACCTCAAGGATCGAGATATCGAACGTACCGCCGCCGAAGTCATACACGGCAATCGTCTCGTCCTTCTTCTTATCCAGCCCATACGCCAGCGCAGCCGCAGTCGGCTCATTCACAATGCGCTTCACATCAAGGCCGGCAATCTTGCCCGCATCCTTCGTCGCCTGCCGCTGCGCATCGTTGAAGTAAGCCGGAACCGTAATCACAGCCTCCGTCACCGACGTGCCGAGATAGTCCTCCGCAGCCTTCTTCAACTTCTGCAGAATCATCGCCGAGATCTCAGGCGGGGTGTACTCCTTACCCTGCGCCACCACAACGATGTTGTCGCCCTTCGCCACCACCTTGTACGGCACCATCTTCAGCTCATCGCCAACTTCATTCAGGCGACGGCCCATAAACCTCTTGATCGAATAGATCGTGTTCTCCGGGTTCGTAATCGCCTGGCGCTTGGCCACCTGGCCCACAAGCCGCTCCCCGCTCTTAGTAAACGCAACCACAGACGGAGTTGTCCGGCCGCCCTCTTCGTTCGGGATCACCTTCGGCTCGCCGCCTTCCATAACCGCAACGCACGAGTTCGTCGTTCCCAGATCAATTCCAATAATCTTCGCCATCCCACATCCCCATTCCGGGCGCACAGCCCATCTATATTGTTTGACATCCCAAGGATCTCACCTTGAGTCACTTATTGTCAAGTATTCTGATGCACCGGGTCACCTCCTGATTGCGACACCCTTACCTTTTTCCTTAGATAGAGTTAGCTCTCCCCCTTCTACGATATAAAGGCGCCTGGCCAGGCAAAATAAATCCGCCACACCCCTCTTCAGCCCCTCCCTACCGCCGATAAATCAAACACGCGGTTTGCCAAAAATCTCACGCCGCCTCAAACCTCCGGTACACCGAAGGTGTCATTGTCGCCCTTGATGCCCCCGGATACGCTTCCCTCAATTCTGTATCACTTGGAGCGTTGCTCATGCCTACCCCTTCTGCCCGCCGTACCGCACGTCGTCTCCTGAAAGTCGCCTCCCTGGGCCTGGCTGGCCTCCTCGCCGGACTCCTCTCCGGTTGCAACGCCACCGAAGACATCAACTCCACCAATATCTCTTCCACCAGCTACAGCTGGTCCACCCACCTTCCCAAGAGCCTCGACTCCGTTCAGGTCCCCCCGCTCCGCCACGCGCCCTCTACCCGCAGGCTCCAGGGCGGATCTTTCCGTACAGTCTCCCAGTCGATGGGCCCGAGCGGCCGCAACCCCTCCTAAGACCCATCGACACCGACCCGGCAGCACGATCGCCGGAAACCACAACCAACCAAGCGCGGCAGGCTCCATCCAACGGGCCTGCCGCCTTTTTGCGTCGCTAACCGCACCAGCCTGGCCTCAAATGCATCCATTAGCTTCTTTCTCGCCTCTATCTAGGAGACAATCACTCCACCAGAGAGAATGCATCGGAAGACCATGGCCTCGGCTGCGACCGCACCACCCGATCAATCCGCCTCCGTCACGCAGGGCGTCAACCCCTGGCTGATCGCCGCCTCCGTCATGCTCGCCACCTTCATGGAGGTGCTCGACACCGCCATCGCCTCGGTCGCACTTCCCTACATCGCCGGCTCCCTCTCTGCCTCGAACGACGAAGCCACCTGGGTCCTCACCAGCTACCTCGTCGCCAACGCCATCGTCCTCCCCGCAAGCAATTGGTTTTCGCTCAAATTCGGCCGCAAACGATTTCTTCTCACCTGCATCGTCATCTTCACCGTAGCCAGCTTCGCCTGCGGAGCCGCCCCTACCCTCGGCATTATGCTGCTTGCCCGCGTCGTCCAGGGAGCAGGCGGCGGCGCGCTCCAACCACTCTCCCAGGCCATCCTCCTCGAATCCTTCCCGCCTGCCAAGCGCGGAGCCGCCATGGCCGTCTTCGCCTTCGGTGTCGTCGTCGCTCCCGTCCTCGGCCCCACCCTCGGCGGCTGGCTCACCGACACCTACTCCTGGCGCTACGCCTTCTACATCAACATCCCCATCGGCATCCTCGCCATTCTCATGATCACCCGCTTCATTAAAGACCCGCCCTACATCAGCAAAGCCCGGGTTCCCGCCTTTGACCGCTACGGCTTCGCTGCCCTGGTCGTCTGGACCGGCTGCCTCCAGGTCGTGCTCGACAAGGGCCAGGAAGACGACTGGTTCGGCGCCATCTGGATCCGCTGGGCCGTCCTCTTCCTCGTCACCTCCTTTGTCTACTTCTGCTGGCACTGCTGGCGCGACAAAGACACCATCGTCGACCTCAAGGTCCTCAAAGACCGAAACTTCCTCCTTGGCTGCATCCTCATCTTCATGTTCGGCATCGGCATCTACTCCACCGTCACCGTCCTGCCGCTCTTCTATCAGGAGCTTCTCGGCTATACCGCCTTCACCGCCGGCCTGGTCGTCGCTCCCCGAGGCATCGGAGCCGTCATGGGCATGCCCGTCATCGGCTATCTCTCCAATAAAATGGACCCCCGATACCTTCTCACCTTCGGTTTCTTCACCTTCGGCCTCACCACCCTCTACTTCGGCAACGTCACGCTCGACATCTCCCCCACCACACTCCTCCTCCCCATCCTCATCACCGGCTTCGGTCTCAGCTTCATCTTCGTCCCTATCAGCACGGCCGCCTATGGCACTCTTCAGCAGGAGCAGATCGGCAACGCCAGCGGCCTCTTCAATCTCATGCGCAACGTCGGCGGATCCATCGGCATCTCCATCGCCTCCACCCTGCTCACCCGCCGCTCCGCCGTCCACCAGAACGAGATCATCAACTCCGTCCCCCGCACCGGCCAGCAATTCCAGAACGCCCTCGGCAGCATGACGCAAGCTCTAACCGGCTCCTTTGGCACATCCAATGCCGCAAACCCTGCCCAGGCCCAGCTCTATCAGCAGCTCCAGCGCCAAGCCTCCGCATGGGCCTTTGTCGACGTCTTTCGTTGGCTCTCTTTGCTCTGCTTTTTCTGTGTAGGCATCGTCTGGTTCTTCAAAAAAGTAAAACCAGGCAAAGCCCCCGAAGGTGCCCACTAACCACCTCTCCCTCCGACCAACGGGAGGACCAACCGAAGGGGTACACAAGTCACGAAGTGACCGCCCCACGCGAAGTGGGCCCGTCCGGCAGGACAAGCAATTAACAGTCCGGCAGGACAAGTAGTTGAGAGCCATCGCAACCCCACTGCGATACCCTCAACACATGCAGCGCGACCGGCTCCCCTACCTCCTGATCCCACTAGCCGCCTGCATCGCCATCCTCCCTCTTCTCCTCAATGGCTGCTCCTGCGGCCACGACTTCGACTTCCATCTCCTCAACTGGATGGAAGCCGCCCGCCAGTTCACCCACGGCAACCTCCACCCTCACTGGGCCTACACTGCGGCTTATAACGCCGGCGAACCCCGCTTCGTCTTCTACCCGCCTCTCTCCTGGACCCTCGGCGCAATCCTCACCCTCCTCTTCCCCATCACTGCAACGCCAATCCTCTACACCTGGCTAGCCCTCACCCTTAGCGGCCTCGCCCTCCACCGTCTAGCGCGCGAATTCACCTCACCCACCGCCGCACTCGTCGCAGCAGTCCTCTACACGGTGAACCCCTACATGCTCTTCACCGCCTACGAGCGCACCGCCTACGCCGAACTTCTCGCCACCGCCTTCATCCCACTCCTCCTCCACGCCATCCTGCGTCAGCGAGTCACCATCCCTCGAATCGCCATCCCCATAGCGCTCCTCTGGCTCACCAACGCCCCCGCCGCCGTCATGAGCTGCTACACCCTAGCCCTCCTCACCCTAGTCCGAGTAGCCACAGATCTGGGTACAGATCCGGATACAGGTCCGGGTCCAGATGCGGATACAGATCCGGGTGCCCCATCCTATGCAGTCTCATCGCATAGGATGGGGTATTCGCGCCACGCGCGAACCGCAGTCACAGAAACATCCGGCAGCATCCACAAACCGGGTGCCCCATATCTCGACTCTGAGATGTGGGCATCGCGCGCAAGCGCGATCGCTCTCGCCACCACCAGTAACGCCCGATCTCAAACACCGCTCAGCCTAACCCTCAACACCATCGCCGGCACCGCCCTCGGCCTCGCCCTCGCCGCCTTCTATCTCCTCCCCGCCGCTTACGAACGCCGCTACGTCCAAATCGCGATGGCCATCATCCCCAACATGCGCATCCAGGACAACTTCCTCTTCCACCACACCGGCGACACCCTCCACGATCAAGTCCTCCACACCGCATCTCTCCTGGCCCTCATCCTGCTTGCCACAACCCTCACAGCCCTCATCATCTCCATCACCAAACTTCGTTCACCCAGCAAACCACAATCCCAGACACCCAATCCAGCACCGCAGAAACCATCCAACCCGGAACGACAAATACCTGCCGGCACAAACCACCAGCCGTCATCTCTACCAAAGCACGATATCGTCATCTCGACCGAAGCGACGGACAGCATCATCGTCCGTCGCGAAGTGGAGAGCCCCCCGCATCTCGTCCACATCGGCAACGCACTCCTCGCATCCCTAGCCATCCTCACCATAACCATCGCCCTCCTTCTCACCCCACTCACCTCCATCCTCTGGAACCACACCCCCGAACTAGCCTTCCTCCAATTCCCCTGGCGTCTCCTCGCGATCCTCGCCGCCATCATGAGCCTCGCCGTCGCCCTCGCCATCCGTCGCACAAACCTCAACCCCACAATCAGCACAGCAATCACCATCGCCCTCGCCGCAGCTCTCACCTCCCCGGCCTACGCCCTCTTCCACCAATCCTGCGACGAAGAGGACACCCCCACCGCCCGCGAAGCTCTCTTCCACTCCAACCGCGGCACCGACCCCACCGACGAGTACACCCCCACCACCGCCGACAACGACTCCCTCGCCCAAACCGACCCACCCTATTGGCTCTCGGAAGACCCCAACGCCAAAGCCCCCACCGAAACCCAACCCGCCCCTGCACCCACGCACCTTACCCTCAACCCGCCAACCCCCGAAGACCTCATCCTCAACCTTCGCGACTACCCCGCCTGGCACATCACCGACAACGGGTCTCTCCTCGCCACGCGCGACCAGCGCGACGACGGCCTCATCGCCATCCACCTCCCCGCAGGCCCAGCCCGCATCGCAATCACCTACGCCCGCACCCCAGACCAAACCCTCGGCGACGCCATCTCCCTCGTCTCCCTCGCCGTTCTTCTCTTCATCCTCCGTCGAAATCCCTCACCATCAAGCCCACATCCTTCAAGCTGATTTATCATCGAACCCGATGCAACCCACAGTAAAAGACCTGCTTCTCTCCGGCGCCCAGCTCACTGATGCCGCCCTCGAACGCCTCCTGCCCGCAACCGACACCCTCCCGCACTCCATCCACCGGGCCATGCGGCACAGCACCTTCGCCGGCGGCAAGCGTCTCCGTCCCATCCTCTGTATGGAAGCAGCCCGCCTCGCCGCCTGCACCGACGCCTATCCCGAGGGAATCGCCGACCTCGGCGCCGCATTGGAGATGATCCACACCTACTCCCTCATCCACGACGACCTTCCCGCCCTCGACAACGACGACCTCCGCCGCGGCCAGCCCACCTGCCACGTCGTCTTCGGTGAAGCCACCGCCATCCTCGCCGGCGACGCCCTCCAGACCCTCGCCTTCCAAACCATCGCCGCCCTTCCCATCCCATCCCCGGCCACAATCGCCATCCTTCGCGAGATCACCCTCGCCATCGGCACCGGCGTGGGCCGCGTTGGCGACCTCGATACCAAGCTCCCTCCCGGCATGATCGGCGGCCAGGTCATGGACATCGAATCCGAAGGCATCCCACCCACCGCGGCTCTGGTCGAAGCGATCCACCGCTCCAAGACTGGCGCCCTCATCACCACCAGCATCGTTGTCGGCGGTCTCTATGGCCTCAGCCTGCGTCATCGCTCCACCAGCAGCTACCCCCGTGACGAACACTTCATCGGACCCAGGCCAGGCCGCGTAGCCTACGCTCCCTATGCCGACACCACCGCCCGCCTCCGCACCTTCGGCGAAAAGGCAGGCCTCGCCTTCCAAATCGTCGACGATGTCCTCGACATGACCCAAAGCTCGGAAGAGCTCGGCAAGACCGCAGGCAAAGACACCGCCAGCACCAAAGCCACCTGGCCCGCCGTCTTCGGCATCGACCAGTCCCTCCACGACGCGAAAGAACTCATCGCCGACGCCTTCGCCGCGTTAGCCCCCTTCGGCTCCGCCGCCGACCCGCTCAAATCCCTCGCCCAATATCTAGTCGAGCGAAAAAACTAGAGTCTCTCCCTGCCGCTACCGTTCCTTCTTGGTTGTCATCCCCGCAGGGGATCTGCTTTTGCTTTTCTAGTTGTCATCCCCAAAGGGGATCTGCTGTTGCTTTTGTAGTTCTAGTTGTCATCCCCAAAGGGGATCTGCTGTTGCTTTTGTAGTTTTAGTTGTCATCCCCAAAGGGGATCTGCTGTTGCTTTTGTAGTTCTAGTTGTCATCCCCAAAGGGGATCTGCTGTTGCTTTTGTAGTTCTAGTTGTCATCCCCGAAGGGGATCTGCGTTTCCTTCACGCGCCAAAGCAAGCCACCCCTACCCAGCCGCACCATACTCCTCATCCGTCACCTTCGCGCCCCAATCCACCGTCTTCCCCGAATCATCTGCCTGCTGCATCGCCAGGTGCACCATCGTGCGCCCAGCCTGCGCCCCATGCCAATGATTCTCCCCCGCCCCAATCACCACCACATCCCCCGGATGAATCGCCTGCGCCGCCTGCCCTTCAAGCTGCACCCAACCCAACCCAGAGACCACCTCCAACACCTGCACCACCGGATGAGTATGCCAGGCCGTCCGCGCCCCCGGTGAAAACATCACCCGAGCCGCCTGCAACCGCGAAGGCGCAGCCGCCTCCACGATCCCATCGATCCAAACATCGCCGGTAAACCAATCCCCCGGCCCCTTCCTGCAACCTCTGTCACCACTCTTCACAATCTTCATCCCGCCACTCTAGCACTTCGCCACTCCGCAGGAACGCTATCATCGAAGCTGATGCTCACCCAGTCCGACATCCTCCAAGCCCTTCGCGACTGCTACGACCCCGTCCTTCCCTGCAACATCGTCGACCTCGGTCTCATCCACTCCATCACCATCACACCCGACACCGAAGCCCCCGGAGTAAACATCCCAGGCGTCCCACAAAAGCACATCATAGAAATCTCCGTCACTCCCACCCAAACCGAAGAAGCCGCCAACGCCCAACTCAGCGCACAGATCTCAAACCGCCTCGCTGGCCTCGAAGCCGTCAGCCGCACCACCATCACCCTCCTCGACACGCCCATCTGGTCCCCCCTCAACATCACACCCGCCGGCCGCAAGACCCTCGGCCTCGACGGCAACCCGCACCTGGTCCAGATCCGCCAGAGCAAATCTCCTGAAGGTGTATAGGGAGTCTCGACCGTCATGGCCGTTTTTTCTCAAGAAAAACGGCGCTTCTCGGAATTATCCGCTCCACAGATCAGGAGATTTGCTCTAACCATGCCGCCACGCAAATCAAAGTCCCCGCTGGTCATGCCCACGCCTCCGCCGCCGCAACATCCCTTCGACCAGATCCACGGCGTCGAAACCAGCGGCCTCATCGCAGCCGGCAACCTCACCACCGGCCACCCCAATGACGCCCACGTCACCGCCTACTACGGCGTCGCTCCCAGCATCCTCCGCACCCTCGTCCAACTCTGGCGCGACACCAATCCTCCCCACCCCACCCACCACTACACCTTCGTCGACATCGGTGCCGGCAAAGGCCGCGCCATGCTCGTCGCCAGCGAACTCCCCTTCCACCAGGTCATCGGCATCGAACTCAATCCCACCCTGGCCGACACCGCACAAACAAACGTAGATCACTGGCGCACCTCCCACTCCGCCGACTCCACAGCTTCCCCGCTCGCCCCCATCCGCCTCCTCGAGCAAGACGCCCTCACCTTCGACTTCCCCAGAACCCCAACCCTCGCCTTCCTCTTCCATCCCTTCGAAGCCCCCGTCCTCAAACTTCTCCTCCGCCGCATCGAAACCCAATTCGCCCCACGCCGCGGCATCCCCCCACCAGCGTTCGACCTCCTCTACGTCAACTCCGAGTGTCGCGCCGTCCTCGACCGTCACCCCGCCTTCACTCGCCTCTTCCTCGGTCCCGTAGCCATGTCGCCCGAAGACCACGCCGCCGACCTCGCCGCCATCGCCCAGCAAAAAGAGTACGGCTCCACCGGCGACGAAGAATGCGCCATCTACCGCCTCACCGGCCGCTCCACCAAACTCTAGAGCAACGCTACAAATGGTGTAGAGCCTTTCGTCTGTCATTCCCGAAGCGAATCTGCGTTTGCAGTTGCTGTTCTGATTTGTCATTCCCGAAGGGAATCTGCGTTTGCAGTCTCTACTCCATCAGGCAACTGCGTAATTCCCCCCAAAAAAGGCCCGCCGCAAGTGGTACGCTGTTCGTGCCTATGATTGCCTGAATCATCCAGCGAGCTGCCAGCGACGCCTCGGCCACAACCGGGCATCGCTATCCCATGCCATCCAGCCCCGCAAGATCCTTCAGGAGAAACGCAAAATGCCATCCTCAGGCAAAGCCACACCCAATATCGCAACGCCCCGTCTCCAACTAGTCGCCATCACCCCCGAGTCCCTAACCTCCGAGCAGAACTCCGACGGCAAACTAAGCGAGATCCTCCACTGCCGCGTCACCCCCGAGTGGCCCCACGCCGACTGGGAGCCGCACGTCCTCCAACTCCTTCAGCAGCGCTTCGCCGAAGACCCCACCGACATCGGCTGGCACCGCTACATCCTCCTTAGCCCAACCAGTAACCAACCCGCAACCCTCATCGGCTCTGTCGGGGCTGTTGCTGGCCCGACGATCCCCGCTCCGCTGAGATCGGCTACGCCATCCTCCCCGAGTTCCGCCTCCACGGCTACGCCCTCGAAGCAACGAAAGCCATAATCGCCTGGATCGAAGCCAACGATTCAACACCCAGAATCTTCGCCCACACCTTCCCCCACCTCACCGGCTCCATTCGCATCCTCGAGCACTGCGGCTTCACCCTTGAAGGCCCAGGCAAAGAAGAGAACACTATTCGCTATCGCAGAAACTAAACACCCGAAGAACGTAAAAAGATAGGGCGCGACCACCAGGTCGCGCCCTATCCTTGCACTAACTTACCAGCCTCTATCATGATCCTTCGGATAGACCGGAGGCGCTGGAGGTGCACCCGTAGCAGCCAGCGACACCGTACCCGCCTTGCTCAACGCAAGCTGCAGCGAGTAAGCCGTCAACCCAGGCCCGGGAGCAAGAAACGGAGTCAACGCAACCACCGCACTCTTCTTCCCGTTGTAGACCGAGGTCAGTCCATCCGTCTGTTCGTAGTTCAGGTTGTTCGCAGGATTCGTATTCGAGACCACTCGTCCCAGCACGCGATGCTCCGCCTCAACACCCATAATCGACGCAGCCACCTGGGCAAAGTACTCCAGATCCCGGCTCGTATAAGGCTTGCCGTTCGCATCCCTCTGTCTGCCCTCATAGCCCTTCGTATCCACGGCCATCTGCGCAAACTCGATCGTAGCGTTCAGATACGCGCCAATGAACGCATCCTCCAGCGCATTCAAAACGCCCGTAAACGCCGCCAGCGTATCGAAGGTTCCCGTCGGCAGATAAAACGTCTGCACCGGGTCCGTCGTCGAAGACGTCTTCCCAATCAACGAGCGCAGCAAATTCGCATGAGCAATCTCTTCGCTCAAAGCCGCCTGAAAGTACTGCACATTTCCCGCATTGCCTGCAGACGTTACATCGTTCGCAGAGCCACCCGGTCCTGCAAGATTCGGATCCATAATCACTGGCCCGACCAGACCGTTGTAATAGAACGTTGACGCAAGATCCTCCGCAATCAGAGCTGCAGTAAAGATCTCCTGCGCCGTATCGCCGCTCAGATTGTCGCGATCGTCATGATCGTCGCGATCGAACTCAGCACGAACCGGAGTTCCTGGAAGAAACGCCGCCGCTGCCGCAGACAATCCGAAGAGTCCAGCGCGTGTGACAAAGGAACGACGTGGCAGCTGGCCCGCTGCCGGTTTAAAAACATTGATTTCATTCATAAGCTGGCCCTCCCCGGGCCATCAAACACACTGCTACCTGCTAGATTTCATTTTTAAATTGAACGTGAATTAAACGAGGCCCGGTCGAACCGGAATCGGGAGGGGTACGATGCCTGCGAACAAAATGGCAAGACAGCAGATCCTTGCGGCTCCGACATCTTCAGAACGCGCCGGACCAGACAGCGGATTGCCCAGGTTTGTGAATTTTCATCGGCTCAAACATCCGAGCCTTTTATCGCATACACAAGAACGATGCGCCTCGTAGTCTCACCAGGAAATAACCAAGTTCAGGACGGCCCTGGCGCCCTGGAGCTGCGACAGAAGCAGAGTCATAACTGGAAACCTACTTGATGTAGTAACCCGCCACCCGCCAGATCTTATCTTTCTCGCGGCTCATGATCACAGTCTCCTGCGCCGTAGCTTTATGTTCAAAGCTCGTCTCATACAGAATCACCACATAATCTCCATCCGGAGCACCCGGCAGCAGCGTCGTATAGGTGGCACTCTGCAGCTTCCTGCTCTCCAGCTTTCCCATCGGCTCACGCACAGTCTTCATCGAAGATTCAAACTTCTCCATCGTGACCGCGTTCTTCACAACCTCCGAAGCCTCCGTCCAGCACTCCGCATACTTGCCCGCATCCAGCTTCGACATCCACTCTTCTGCCCCACGAGCAGCCAGTTGCACTGCATCCTGTTGCGCTTGCGGAGCATGTTCCTGCATCGCAAGACTCACTCTTCCGCGCGTCGCTCCCGCAATCACACACGCCGCCAGGACAATCCTTAAAACTCTACGCATTCAGGCCTCCCGTTAGTTACAAATCATCACTAAATCCAAATCCGCAAAACGACTTCAATCAAACCAGTCGCATACGCCTCGTCCAGCCTCCAATCCGAAGCTCACACAGTAAACCACATCCCTACCCCTTCACCCGAACATAAAACATCCGTTCATCCCCACCCGCATCTTCAATCGCAATCTCCCCATCCGCCCGCGCCACCACACTCGGAAACTTCTCCCCCCACTCCACCAGCACCAGCGCATCCGGCTCCTCCGCCATCTCCTCCAGCCCCAGCGTCAACAACTCCCGCTCTGTCTCCAGCCGATAAAGATCCAGATGAAACAGCCGCACCTTCCGCCCCGCATACTCATGCACCAGCGTAAAAGTAGGGCTAGTCACCTCGTCACTCTCCGCCGCCCCCAGCGCCGCGGCAATCCCCTTCACCAGCGTCGTCTTCCCCGCCCCCAGATCCCCCCGCAGCACAAACATCTTCGGTGCCGGCAGCAACATCTCCGCCACCCGCTCCCCCATCGCCAGTGTCCCCGCCTCACTCCGCGTCTTGAACCGTTTCTTCTCCCGCAACTCCAAACTCACGCGCTCGCCCTCTTCCATCATCTTCTCACCGGGCGAACCCGCATCAGCCCAGACTAATTCGGCTTCTCCTCCCCCTTCCGCCGATCGACCACCCTGTATCCTTCAGGCACCACGAAGTACCTCGGATCCGGCTCCGACGTAGTCAACTCCGTCGCCGAGAAAAACTGCTTCCCGCTCGTCGGATCGTCGACCTTCGAGATCAGATTGATGCCGAGCTTAGCCGAGTACCAGAACTCCCGCGTGCTCACCATCGGCAGATCGTTTCCCAGCACCCCGGGATTCAGCGTCACCGTCTCCCGATACCCGACCGTGTCCACTCCGTTCGAATTGCTTAGCCCCAGATCGTCATGCTGACGAAAACCTTGCCCGTCCGGCAACGGCCCGGTAGTCCCCATCCCTGGCTTATAGACCATCTCCGGCACTAACCCATAGGGCCGCACCTCGCAGACCTTTTCGTCGACGCCGCAGTTCAACCACGTGTGCTCCTTCGGATCGGTGATCTGAATGACGTCCATGCGCGACTCGATCTTGCTCCCCTTCGGCACCAGCAGCCAGCGCTCCTGGTAGATCCGCCCGCGTCCATCCCGCACAATGCGTCTCTTGTTGACCAGCGTGAACGAGCCTCCATTTCCCAGGGGCCGCGACCACTCCGTCACCAGCATCATGCTGAACGGAGCACCCGTCAGCGGCGGGATAAAGATACTCTCCATCCTCCCACTCGTTCCGCCATCCTGTGAGTGAACCACCGGAGGCTCCGGCTTGTTCTCACTCTGAGCAAGAACAAAAGGAGCCACAGCCAGCACAATCAGTGTAACCAGCACAATCAAAGGGAGCAGTCTCAACGACAGAACGCGCATCCGAACCCTCCGCACCACGGCGAAAGTATAGCCCTGAAATCTCTCAAAGCGACTGGAAAAACAACACACGCAGCCCGGCATCGAGCAACGCATCTCGAAAAAAAACGGATGCCCACTGGGAGCATCCGCCTTCAACTATTCCATCTGGTAGAAACCTGCTACTGCAACGGCACTGCCGGAAGAACGCTCGTTCCTTCGATGCGAACAGCATCCAGCGCCCTGGGATCGAGACCCAGAGCCTTCAGGATGGTAGGCGCAACCTGAGCGGTGCCTACCTCTTCACGAACCGTACGCGCCCGGAAGGAGGAGTGCGACAACAGCAGCACAACATTCGTATCGTCATGCGCAAACCCGCCGTGTTCAGACAGCTTTGCACTGCTACCGGAATAGGTAACGCCCACATTCGGAGTCACGATGATATCCGGCGTGCGCGGATCTTCCGTCGGCTTGTTGAAGTTCAACGCGAGCGAAGGGCCATAGTAAATCTGACCAAGCGCGATGCCGGTGGCAGAAGCATTCTCTTCCAGAATCTTCACGCTGGCCTCCGTCTCAGACGAACTCTTCAGCCAGAGCAGCGAGACATCATCTTCCGTCGGTCCGATGCCAGTGGGGTTGTTCGTCGACTCCGAGTACGGAATAAAGCCTGCATTCGAGAGTAGCGTAGCGGGCGAAGTTCCGTTGATCAGCTGAGAGACATACCGGCTGGAGTCGATCGGCGACTGACCGTGCTTGGCCGTAATCACGATCATCGTCGAGTCGTAAAGACCCTGTTCCTTCAGCTCTCTTACAAACTCGCCAATTGACGCATCGACAAACTTGATCTCCCCCAGAAGTGCCGCGGTCGGTGTCCCCGCTGCATCCAGATATCCACCCTTCACTCCATTGCTCTTCTCAACCAGCTTCTGTCCTACGCTGACTGCCTGGAAGTTCATCCCGAAGATATTAGGAACGTGAGTCTTTTTGGTGCCGAGGTGATTCTTGCCTTCAATCTCGTTCAGGATCGCATTGACCTTCAGGGTGTCGTAGCACTGGATGTTATCGAAGCTGTTGGTCCAGGACGAAAGATCTGAACCGGAATCGCGGATCGTCTCGCAGGAGTCGCCCGTCGGCGTCTTTACGTTTGGCAGGGCGACTACGTTCGAGTTGATTTCGGGTGAGTAGAAATCGTCGAGCGCAATCGGTCCAAGGCCCGAGGAAACCGACGCATAAGCCGGATGTTTATCCGACCACGCCGCATAGCCCCCCGCTGCGTGGATGACGCTGAAGATGCTGTTGGCACGGACGAAATCCCACGGAAAAACTGGATTGCAGCCGTTGTTCGGATCGCGAACAAGTCTCCGCGAATCGATCGAGTTCAGTCCGCCATCGGTCAACGACGCACCCGGTGCCCCACCGTTCAACTTGGTCTGATCAATGTCGATCCCTTCTTCATACTCGGTTCTCGTACCGGTGGGCGTTGTATAAGGAGTGCAGGGGCCAGCCGCAACGCCATTGCCGGTAGTCTTCGCCGGGGCATCCAGGTTCCGCGCGTAGGCGACATCGTAGTAAACCCCGGTCAGGGCAGGGCTGCCTCCAGTAACGATCGCCTCCAGGCCGGGAAAGGAATCGGACGGCTTCGAGGTGCTGGCCGAAACATAATTGACCCCGGTCTTGCCAAGCGCCGCAAGCGCGGGGCAATACGGCTCGCCGTAGTTGACCGTGCTGGTGCCGTTCGCGCAGTTCGCGAAGTCAACAGCATGCAGGCCGTCAACACTGATAAGCAGGACCCGCTTAATAGGTGAGTCGTGGTCTTCCGCGATCGCCGAACCGGCCGAACACACAAATGCCGCTAGAGACAGAGCAACTAACTTTTTCATGAAACCCTCCGGCAACGAAAACTACAGAGTCGCCACCAGACTGTCATTGCGGAATGATGAAAATTCGATAAACCAGAAAAATCGCCTGAAAAGAATCCCCTAATCGGGTGACGTTTTCATAGCGTCGAATTTGTCTGTTACCCGTTCGACAAAAAGATGCCGCCAGGCGCGTCCTGACACTAGAACCGTCTCCCACAACACTGAACTAGAGGCGCATCGACTCAATCAGTCCTCTCGTCTCAGAAAACGAAACGTCTCAAGCCATCGCCACGGTCCCCCCAGATACTCCCAAAGGTCGAACCCGCAAGCCTCCACCCGCATCGGTTGAAAACTCTGCCGCAGATCCTCCAGCAGAACGCGCGCTGCCTCCACTGTCGCTTTGTTCTGTACCACAATGTGAGGCGCGAATCGCTGCCGATCTTGCGCAGAAAGCCATGCTGCAAAGACACCCGCCAAATCCCCATGCAAGCGCTGCAGCACAGGCGATGCCAGCGTATACGCCACCCCATAACCCAGCGACCGGACTCCTGTCACTTCGACAGCAAACTTCGCCTCAACCCTGGCCGCCTCAGCCAGAGCCGTCCGAACCTCAGGAACATCAGGCAGCCGATGGAACAAGGTCAGATGAGCAGGAATCAAATTGCGCGCCACCGGAAAGTGAAGCCGCCGCAGCCGCTCGAAATGCCTCTGAGAAGCCTCATCCAGCCGCAACGTAACAAGGCAAGTCATAGCGCGAAACAGTTGCGCGTCATCATCAACTCCGCAATCCGCAGATCCAAACCAGCTCATCGTCATCCGATACCGAAACGCTCCGAAAGATGTGTAACCGTATCATCGCAAGTACAGTATCCTCATTATTTCTTGAAGTTGAAACAACGGCTCCGAAGGGAGCCAGTCCCAGCTTCAAAAAATCTAGCTCAACAATTCATCTCCACTGAAATCGAAACTATCTACGTGATTTCCGTTCTCGTAACGCTCAAAGCGGAGAGCATCGTGAAAAATCGTCTCTACAATCCATATCTCATGAACCTTGGCCAGTTGGGGAAACGATGTTCTCCGCTTCTCAAATTTCCTCTAACATGCTCGTCGGAAAAAGATTCATGTGTTGGCGTTCAAGAAGAAGAATGCGTTTATCGGCTTCGACATTCGCCAGCTTCGCCGAGGTCGTTTTCAATCTGCTGCCGACGAATTTGCAAAATTCCCTTTCTCTCAGCGGAATTGGTGTCATTGAGTGGGACCACTTTGACGTTTAGCGTGATGTCGCTAGCCTCCGTGACTGGACAGATATATTGCGAATGCCCTTGGCGACTAAGGAGTTTCCTATTAGATTTAAGCCAATCGTGTACTGCGTTTACCATTACGATGCGCTCGCCTCTTGCTCTTCGATTTAAAACACCGACGGGTATGAATACTTGTGTCCGAGAATGGTCAACGATTTATCATTTTCAATCTCGAGGAAAAACTCTTCGAAAGATACAAAATCCTCTTTGTCGCGCTGAAATGGTTCAATAAGCGTGTGCTCGATGGCGAGGGTCCTTCCGTCGGAACTTCTAGTCACAAATGCATCAACCCCGCCGGGCATCGTGAGATCGGGGCAAAAGATATCCTCGCCGGCCCAAGAACCATTTTCATAGGCAGAACAAAATCGTTGAATTAACGTATCTTCTCGTAATTCTTTGGTACGCATAGCTTGAATGTTCTTTTTGATGATCGCTCCGCTGAGCCCCTCTATCCAAAACGAAGCGTATTAGTCTAAAAGCCCGCCCGCAAACCACAGATCCAGATAAGCCCATCCGCATCCCGCACCCGATAGCGAAACGCATCCGAAAGATGTGTAACCGTATCGGTTGCAAGTACAGTATGCTCATCCATTGCATGCGCCGCAAAATCAGCCGCCAGTCCATGCAGATACACCGCAGCCTCCACCGCCCGCGCCACATCGTTCGGATACTGCGCCAGCATCCCCGCCACAATCCCTGTCAGAATATCTCCGCTCCCACCCTTCGCCATCGCCGGATTCCCACTCGTATTCACCCCAATCGAGCCATCCGGATGCGCAATCAGCGTCCGCCACCCCTTTAGCACCAGCGTCAGCTTGTGCTCCATCGCAAACCTCCGCGCCAGTCCCACCCGATCCGCCTCCACCTCCTTCACCGTCATCCCAGCCAGCCGCGCCATCTCCCCCGGATGCGGCGTCAGCACCATCACCCGCCCCTCGCCATTCAGCAGCTCCGTCTTTCCCTCAAACGCATTCAGCGCATCTGCATCGATCACCACCGGCACCGACGTCTTCTCCACGATCTGCCGTGCAAACGCCGGCGCATCCCCCTCAGTCGACAGCCCCGGCCCCACCGCCACCACCGAGATCTTCTTCACCAGCGCATCCAGCTTCGCGCCATCCAGGTTCTTGAATGAAACCGAACCCTTGGTCCCCTCCGCCAGCGGCACCGTCATCAACTCCGGCGCAATCCCCGCCACCAAATCCAGAATGCTCTTCGGCACCGCAGCCGTCACCAGCCCAGCTCCCGCCCGCAGACACGCCAGCGACGCCATCGCCGGAGCCCCCGCCTTCCCGTAACTCCCCCCAACCACCAGCACATGACCAAACCTGCCCTTATTCGAGTTCACATCCCGCGGCCTCTCCGCCATCGCCTTCGCCGAACCCGCCCAGGTAAACCCGCTCGCCGAAACCACCGCATCCTCAGGCGACCCGATCCCCGCGACCACCACCGGACCAAACACCCCGCCGGTCCTCTCATTGCGCGTCAGATGCCCAAACACATGCGCAATCTTGGGCGCGGTAAACGTCACCACCCCATCCGCCCGAAACGACCCCTCCGCCGTCTGCTCCTTCGAGTTCGCATCCCAGCCCGAAGGCAGATCCACCGCCACCACCGGTGTTCCCAGCCCCTCCACCATCCTCCGCAACGAAACCGCAAGCCCGCGCAGCGGCGGCTTGAATCCCGTCCCCACCACAGCGTCCAACAGTAACTCCGCCTCGTTCATCACACCTGCACAAGCCGTCAGACCACCCTCATCCACCACCTCATCCACCGCAACCGACGAGAACTCCTGCCTTAGCCTCCTAAGCGCCGTCGCCGCCTCCCCCTTCACCTCAGCCACCCGTCCCAGCAACACCACGCGAACCGAACGTCCCGCCTGCGCCAGCACTCGCGCCGCAACAAAACCATCCCCACCGTTGTTCCCCCTCCCGCACAATGCCACCACCCGAATCGCCGCCGGATACTGCCTCAGACAAAACTGCGCTACCGCCCCACCAGCCGCCTCCATCAATCTGTCCAGCGAAATCCCAAACTCTTCTGCAGTCCATCGATCCACCGACTGCATCTCTGTCGCCGTAAGAATCTTCATCTTTCCCTTCTACCCGATTCCCCCGCCGAAGCCAAGACGCCGCTGCTCCGCTTTCACCCCATCCACACACGAAACACAACAGCAAAGCCCAACCTCAAACGAGGTCGGGCCTTTGCTGAATTCAACTCAAAAAAGAGAGGACTGGACTCAACTCAAGTAGAGGGAATAAAGATCCAGCTCCAATAAAGGGACAAAGACGAAAATAAATCCCAAAAAATGGCACTTTTTTAGCAACGCAAAAACACGCTGCCAGACACCACCTCTTCACCACCGAAACACCACGCTGCCACCACGTTCTTACCAGCGCTTTTCACCACGTTTTGCCCCAACCCCTACTCAGAACCGCCCATAACGCCATTGCTTTCAACCGTCTGCTTCTGCAAGAAATAATCCTTATTCCACAGCGCCCGGTAGAACTCCCCGGTCAACTCAGCCGCCTTCGGCCCAAAGGTAGGACGTCCCCCCTCGAGAAAAAACACTGTAACTATCTGACCCTTCGGAGTATCCGCAAACGACCCGAACCACCCAAATCGAGTGCCGTTATTTGAGCACGTCCCAGTCTTGCCCATCACCGGAAACTGGCTGAAGTTAGCCCGCAGAGACCGCGCCGTTCCATACTCTACCGCGCCCGACATCCCCACCGAGATCTCAGGAATCAGCGGAGCAATATCCAGAACCCGCTTCACCTTCGGTTCAAACGTAGCCACATCCTCTGCAGTTTCGGGATGTTGCAGATAATAAAGAGTCCCGCCATTCGCGATTGCCGAAACCAGCGCACCCAATTGCAGCGGAGTCATCGAAACACTCTCGCCAAATGAGCACATCCTGCCCACTCCACCCAGCGACGCCGGCAGCACCTCATCTGGATACGTCCCCAGCTGCTCACCTTGAATGTGATATCCAGCCAGCTCGCCAAGCCCAAATTCATTGGCGTAATGTTTCACCCGCTCAAACCCGAGCTGCCGTCCAAGCGTCTCAAAATAAAGGTTATTCGAGTGAGCCAGAGCATCGGTCATGGTCATGTGGTAGCGTCCGCCCAGGTTCACAGGGGTATCCTTGCGAACGATCCCCTCCTCAAGCGCCGCTAAGGCCACCGTCAGCTTAATCGTCGAGCAGGGTTCAGCCCCCCGCGATAGCGCCAGCTTTTGGTTCACCATCGCCAGAATTCGCCCCGTCGAGGGATCAATCGCGATCGCCGTGCCATTCATATTGCCCAGAGCTTCAATCGCCGCCGCGCGAACCAGAGGATCCTCGCCCTCCACCACATCACCGAGCGTCAGATTGTCGGCAAACGAACTCGCCGAAAAGTGTTCCTGGTAACGCGTCCGCCGTACCGCCAAAGTCGGCCGGGCTCCCCGATGGCGCCCCACAACCCCATGCGTTGCAACAACGTGCGTCCTACCCCCATAAGAACCAGAACGAGTCGAACCTGAATGAGCCGAACCCGCGTGCGAAGCCCCCGAACGAGCCCTGACAGTAGTGGCAACTCGCGTCGTACCAGCGGAGTGTCGCCTGGCCTTCCCGGTTGGAGTCGTCCCACTTGCAGTCGTCGCGGCGTTAGCACCCACTCCAGCACCCAGAACAAGGCCGAAGAGGAGCGCGCCAAAAACCTTCAATGATCTCGACACAGGCGTTCCCTCTTAATGATTTGACTGCAATCGAACTGCCATCGATCCACAATTCGTCTAATAAAACACTAATTCAACACCATCTCTCAAAGTAGCGCCGTTCCCCATTCGTGCTACTCCCCACGAAATCAGTGGTACGCCTCAGTTCCCGCGTCGCAAAAACGCAGGAATATCAAGCTCATCCGGCTCTGCAGGATCCGCAGCCGCCACTGCCGCCGCGCTCCCAAACGCCGGAACCCGGACCGAGGAGTCCCCCGCCTCGCCCGTCACACTGCGCACGTCCTTTTGTTGGACGCGCATTGGCGCCGAAAAGTGAGTATCCCTCGCCCGCTCAACCGGTCCAGCCTCCACCCGATCCACCTCAGCAGCTCTGTCCCCGCGCACCCCAGGAACCCCAGGAGCCCGGAAAAAATCGTCATCAAACACCGACGCCGGAACCGGAACCAACTCCGCCGGAGCATCCGCCTCCATCTTCACCACCGGCTCCCTCCTCTCGCTCGTCTCATGCACCGGCCGCACCGCTTCTTTTGCCGGCTCTATCTCACTGGCAAATCTCGTACCCATTGGTCGGGCAGAAACCACGCGAGGCTGTATCGGCACGTCATACCGCATCGTTGGCAGCGTCGCCTCAGCCAGCATGCGCTCCCGCCGCTGCGGCATCTCCTGCTGCTTGAAGCCCGTCGCAATCACGGTAATCTTCACCTCATCGCCCATCGACTCATCCTGCACCGCGCCAAAGATGATGTTCGCATCCTCATGCGCCGCATTCTGAATGATGCTCGAAGCCTCATTCACCTCGCTCAGCTTCAGACTGCTCGACCCCGTAATGTTGATCAGAATCCCGCGCGCGCCATCGATCGCTCCCGCCTCCAACAGCGGCGAAGCCATCGCAGCCATCGCAGCCTCCACCGCACGGTTCGCACCAGACCGCACACCCGTCCCCATCACCGCGTAACCCATCCCGGCCATCGTCGTCTTCACATCGGCAAAGTCGCGATTGATTACACCAGGAATCGTGATGATGTCCGAGATCCCCTGCACGCCCTGCCGCAGCACATCATCCGCAATCCGGAAGCTCTCGAAAAATCCAGCATCCTTCGCCACCGCCAGCAGCTTCTCATTCGGAATCACGATCACGGTATCGACCGACTCCAGCAGCTCCTGCATCCCGCGCTCGGCCTGCTGCATCCGTCGCTTGCCTTCAAACGCAAACGGTCGCGTCACCACCGCCACCGTCAGCGCGCCCATCTCACTCGCCAGGCTCGCAATCACCGGAGCAGCTCCGGTCCCCGTACCGCCACCAAGCCCCGCAGTCACAAACACCATATCCGCGCCCTCTAGCGCCTCGATGATCTTGTCCGAATCCTCAAGCGCCGCGCGCCGCCCCACATCCGGATTCGCACCCGCGCCCAGTCCACTCGTCAGCTTCACACCCAGCTGCAGCTTCACCGGAGCATTCGACACCTGCAGCGCCTGCACATCCGTATTCGCCGCAATAAACTCCACGCCCACAACGTTCGCCGCGATCATGCGATTCACAGCGTTGTTCCCGCCGCCGCCCACGCCGATCACCTTGATCCTCGCTCCACGCGGTATCTCATCGTGATAGTGAATGCGGAGATCGTTCGGATCGTTAGAATTATTGGGCAAATTCGACATGGCAACAGGACTCCTTGAAAGTTGTTTAATTCTCCCATCTCCTTGCCCAACGCACGACCCCCGTTTTCCACCGCCCGTACCACGCATGGTTCCAAACTCTGCAAACTTGCACCGCTTTTGATAGGGTGCGGCACTCGAGACAGTGCCATCACCAATCGCGCGTCAACCTCTGTCGTCTCGACGGAGCAGGAAACACCTTTCCTCGCCGTCGCTCCGTCTCACGATCTTCTTTCCGCTTGCAAAGATCACACCCGCACCTCAAACTGGAAAAGTCCCTCCCAAACTCAAGAGCCCATCGGAGCCATCGCAATGAGCCTGACCCGACGTGTCTTCCTTCAGCGCATCGCCCAGATCGGCGGCTACTCCGCCGCATTCGCCACCATGCAGGCGCTCGGCCTCATGCCCGCCGTCGGCCAGTCTCCGCTCCCGCAGCTCCCCGCCGACTTCGGCAAAGGCAAAAAAATCATCATCCTCGGCGCAGGCATCGCCGGCATGACTGCCGCCTACGAGCTCCGCAAAGCCGGCTTCGACTGCACCATCCTCGAAGCACGCAACCGCCCCGGCGGCCGCAATTGGACCGTCCGCGACGGCACCAAGGTCGAGTTCACCGACGGGACCATCCAAAACTGCGACTGGCAGGACGGCGGCTACCTCAACGCCGGTCCCGCGCGCATCCCCTCCATCCACACCCACATCCTCGGGTACTGTCAGGAGCTCGGCGTTCGCCTCGAAGTCGAAGTCAACACCTCGCGCTCAGCCCTCATGCAGTCTCCAAAGCTCAACCACGGCGACCCCGTCCAGCAGCGACAGGTCGTCCACGACACACGCGGCTATCTCGCCGAACTCCTCTCGAAAGCGATCAACAAACACACCCTCGACCACGAGCTCTCCAAAGAAGAAACTGCCCGTCTTCTCGAATTCCTTCAGAACTTCGGCGACCTCAACAAAGATGGACGTTACACCGGCACTCCTCGCGCAGGCTTCATCACTGGCCCCGGTGCAGGCCCTGTCAACCCCGTTCTGCACAAACCGCTCAACTTCTCCGAACTCCTCGCCGCCGACATGTCCACCGGCGAGTTCTACGAAGAGCAGATCGACTGGCAGGCCACCATGTTCCAGCCCATCGGCGGTATGGATCGCATCGCATACGGCTTCGCAAACTCTCTCGGCGACATGATCCACTACGAGTGTCCCGTCACCGAGATCACCACCTCCGGCCAAAGCGTCACCGTCGCTTACACCAAATCCGGCACACCCCAAACCATCTCCGCCGACTTCTGCATCTGCACCCTGCCGCTGCCAATCCTCGCCAAAACCAAAAACAACTTCTCTCCCGAAACCCAACAGGCATTCACAGGCATGCCCATGGTTCCGCTCTATAAAATCGCCTGGCAGTCTCCACGCTTCTGGGAGAAAGAGAACAACATCTACGGTGGCATCTCCTTCCTCAAAGACAAAGTCGACCTCGTCTGGTACCCCACCGATAAACTCTTCTCTCCCACTGGGGTCCTGGTTGCTGGCTTCAACTCCGAGCAGGAGCTCATTGGCGGCCTCGGCGGCACTACCACCGGCAAGCTCTCCTCCTTCGGCGCACTCCCCACCATCGAAGCAAAGTTCGAAGCCTCCCGTCAGGCCGTTGAGCTCCTTCACCCAGGCCGCTCCCACCTGCTCACCAAACCGATCTATGTCGCATGGGCCAAGATCCCATACTCCCTCGGCTGCCTCGCGAACAACTTCGTCTCCGGCAGCGCCCCGGCCTACGCACAGCTTGAAAAACCCGAGGGCAAAACATACTTCGCCGGCGACTACCTCTCTCACCTCGTCGCCTGGCAAGAAGGCGCTGTCCTCTCCGCCCACCACGCCATCGAACGCATCGCAAAACAGATGCAGAGCTAATACACTCCCGCAACGAGTCGTCACCGTAAACGAAGTCATCACCCTAAACGAAGCCGTCATCCTGAACGAAGTGAAGGATCCCCGTATTTGCTTCTGCCGTTGTATCTGCTTCTGCCATTGCCGTTCTTTCTTCGTCATTCATGCAGAAGCACGACACCTAAAACCACCACCACGCCTCGCCCCTTACCATCGATGATCCTGATTCAAAAAATCGAATTACCAATAGCCGGACTGGAAGAACTTCACGTCGAAGCAAAAAGAGACGGCTACGACTTCATTGACACGCTCATTGACGAGTGGGCCAGCGGAGCCAATCGCTTCGAAGCCCCAGGTGAAGTCCTCTGCGGCTACCTCGACCACGGCCAGCTCGTCGCAGTCGGCGGGCTCACCATCGATCCCTTCACCACCGAACCACACACAGGCCGCATCCGCCGCGTCTACGTCCGCTCCGCATGGCGCAACCAGGGAGTAGGCCGAGCCCTCGTCTCCACCCTGGTAGAACAAGCCCTGAAGAACTTCCGCCACGTACGCCTCCGCGCAGAAAACGAAAACGCAGCACGCCTCTACGAAAGCATGGGATTCACGCCCATTGAAGACCCAGGCGCAACTCACACCCTCTCCTTCGAAGATCACAAAGATCGGAAAGATTACGCCGCCCACAAATAACCGCATCGAAAGCAGCGCCCAATAAATTCACCAACGAAATCCCGCTACGCAAAAGCCTGCAATCCAACCTGCGGTATGCTTGCAAACACTTAGGAGACACCACCTCATGATCCTCGAAGCCGAGTTGGACCGCGCCGATGCAACCACCGCCATCTTCCGTCTCACCGGACGCATGACCCTCGGCATGCGCCTGCGCGAAGTCGAATCTAGGATCACCGAAGTCGCCGGCAATGGAGTTCGTAAGCTCGTCCTCGAGCTCTCCGGAGTCGAATTCCTCGACAGCGCCGGCCTCGGGCTCCTCATGATCCTCTACGGCAAAATGAAGACCCACAGTGGCGAACTCCGTCTCGTCGCCCCCACCGGCCGCGTCCTTGAAGTCCTCAAGTTGACCTGCACCGACGCCATCCTTCCCATCGACCCGGATCTCGACGCCGCACTGGCAGCATGAACCACACCAAGAAGCAGAGCCTCAGACTCCCCTCGTGTGCACCCGACAACACGCGCATCTCAGGAGAAATCTGAAGCTCGTAACGCACCAAACAGCTAAAGCCAAGCCACGCTAGACCAGAGCCACCAGCTCCGACAGCCGATCCAGGCTCTGGCACCACCCCTGCGACATCCCCTCAAGGTGCTTCGGCGCAGCAGCAGACGTCGTCTTGATCACGCGCGCCACCAGCGAGATCTCCGTTCCGCCCCGCGCTTCTGTAAAGGTCACCGTGTTCATTACCTCGAACATCGGCTTGCCATGCTCATCGATCGCTGCTGTCACAAACACCAGCCTGTGTGGCCGATCGATCGTCACAAACCGCCCCGTCATCGGATACACCACGCCCTCCGGCGATTGCATATCGATCAAAATCGCGCCGCCGACCCGTGCATCCACCTGGTACACCCGGTTGGTGAAGCACTTCGGCCCCCACCACTTCGCCAGCTGTTCCCGATCGATCCACGCCGCAAACACCATCGCCGGCGGAGCCGCCACTCTTCGCGTTAGACAGACCTCAAGCAGCCCCGCTTCCATCACTCCTCCTTCAACGGCCATCTCTCACCTCGCGCAAAAGATCATCGAGCTTCTCGAAGCTGCTGTTCCAGCCCTTCATATGCCCATCGCGATCTTCTTCAGTTACGAAGAAAGTCTGGTGGAAGTTCATCGTCGTCTTCCCCTTATTTTCCTCAAACGTGATCGTAATCACAGTCTCGTGCTCCGGAAGTCCACTGCCCTCGTCCCACTGAAAGGTAAAGACCAGCCGTACCGGCTCAACCACCTCCAGATACTCACCGCCCTGCCATAGGTCGAGCCTGCGTTTCTCCCCGTCTCCCGTGTCGAAGCCGTCGCTATGCAAGCAGTTACGCCATCTCCCGCCCGGCCGCGCCACCGCCGTCAGGTTACGAGCCACAAAGTCGCGCGGCCCGAACCACTGTCTCATCTCATCGGGATTGGTCCACGCCTTCCACACCAGTTCGCGGGGTGCATCGAAGACCCTCGTAATCTCCAGCTCTTGCCGTGTTCTCACCGTTGGCGATACCGTCGCTGTGCTCATTCGAAACTCCTCCCTGTATCTTCGAGGCCCGACCTCTTCCAGGCCCTGTGCTCTCATACCCCTGTGTTTACGCCGTCACCATCGTTCAGAAAAGACGGCCCGCCAAATACTCCGCCAGCTTCTCGAAGGTCTGCTTAATGCCCTCAATCGAACCGTAGTCATGCACATTTTGTTCCCGAGCCTCAGCCATTTCAACGGCGCTTTCGACCACTCCCATTCTTCTTTCCGGCATCTCGCTTCTCCTTTTTCTGTAAGGCCTTCAAATACTCGTCCAATCGATCGAAACTCTGCTCCCAGAAGTTGCGGTACTCCTCCAGCCAGTCCGACGCCTGCTTCAAAGGCTCCGCCTTCAGCTTGCAGGGCCGCCACTGCGCCTCCCGTCCCCGCGTGATCAACCCAGCCTTCTCCAGCACCTTCAGGTGCCGTGAGATCGCCGGCATGCTCATCTCGAACGGAGCAGCAATCTCCGTCACCGAGGTCTCCCCCAACGCCAGCCGTGCAAGAATCGCCCGCCGGGTCGGATCGGCCAATGCAGAAAACGTCGAACTAATCTGATCTGTCATATCGCAATTAACAGCTAAGTTAAATAACCATAACGTTAAATACACAATCTGTAAACAAGAATCGCCACCAATAACTAAAAAAATCGCTTCGAACAAAAGCCTTCGACTATCGACTGGCGGAAGCCGACGGTTCCAACAGAAGTACCCATGCCCTGCTTCCAGGAACCCGCTGCCACCCCGGCGACGAAACATCAAACGGAATCTCCGTCGCCACCACAGCCACAGCACCCTGCCGCCGGAACACCTCCAGTACCTCTGCCTGGATCGAGGGATTATCGAAGAACAGATGCACATCCTGCACCTGATTCTGTGGGTCATACGCATCGTTCCCAATCGCTGCCACAATATGTAATCGAGCGGCGTAAGCCCACGTACAACGTATGTCGTTTCCTGGTGAGACCGAGGCCACTCTATCTCCCGCTTTCAAACCCAGTCCCCGCAGGTATTTAGCGATCTCCCACTGCCCCCCACTCTCCATATTCGTCCGCTGAACCGCCAGACGAACCGCACCATGCAGCCGCTCTGAAGAATTAAACACCGTAGCCGTCGCGAGAAGAGCGAGCGCAGCCGTACGCAATCCAACCCCGCCCGATCCCCGCCAGCGATCGAAGCGAAGAAACGGCGCCATCCCCAGCACACAGAGAAATCCCGTCACATACCGTCCTTCGACATGGATCAACAAAAGCATCAGATACCCAAGCAACGAAGGCAGGTACAAGATCCAGGGACTGATCGCCCCTCTAGCATCATCATCTTCGCTCTCGCGCGGCCAGAACGCGAGACAGCCGCAGAGAACAACAGCTACAGCGACGGGAAGAATATCTTGAAGCAAATACTTCGACGCAAGCAAGTTCCCGTAGACAGCTCGAACCATATTCTTCAAACTGAAAAACGGATGGTACCCCTCGTACCAATACACCAGGTTAAACTGTGGCGGGTAAGTCACAGGAAACGGCTCTCCAAAACCAAAGACCGGAGGATGGTTGTAGAGCAACTTCACCGGATGAATCGGAGTTCCCAACTCCCCCAGCCCTCCCTGCCACCCCATCCAGTGGCTTAAATGATTCACGTGAAAGGCGTAGTTCAGTGCTCCAGTCTCACCAAGCGTCGGGCGCCCAAGCGACCAGGACATGCCCGCGCTATAGACAACAACAAAAAGGAGGAACACACCACCGACACGAAGAAGCGGAGAGATAACACTGCGCCGCCCCCTGAACACGATCACGACCGCAAAGAAAATGCAGGAAAGAGTCAGGAAGATCGCTTTACACAGAAACCCCATCCCAAGCACAAGGCCCAGCCACGCTGCTGTACTCCGGGCTGGATTGGAAAACAACTTAAGCAGAAGCGCCGAGGCGAAAAAAAACAGGCAGGCCACCAGAAGATCAGGCCCAATCGTGGATACCCGTCCCACTCCTGTCTGCACACTGACAAAAATGCAGGCCGCACAAATCGATAGAAAGGGCGACAAGGAGTCGCGCTCTCCCCGCCCGGCACGCGCCATCCCCTGGAGTAGCCACAAAAACCCTACCCACGAAAAAAAGTAAATCGAAAGATTAAGCCAGAAGACCGCAGTCATCTCTCCTCGCGGAGTCGACGGAAACAACTGTCTCACCACCGACAACAGCAGAGGATATCCGATATTCCAAAGCGAATTCAGCGCCATCTTCCAGTCGCCCGCTTGAATCCTGTTGGCAACGTCGAGATAGGAGATGTCGTCCCCAAATAACTCCGGCTTCCCATACCTCCCTTCCAGAGCGCCGGCAATCATCACCGCGGCCCCAAGCAGGAGATAGAGCGATCGTTGCCGCCACCGCGACACGGCATCATTCTCTTTGGGATCCTGCTCATCCTCACCGGTCTGAAGCTTTTCGATCATCATGTCCACCAGTCGTCTGACTGGCTGATCCTGATCTGCGAACCATCCATTCACCGCAGTCGGCACGGTCTCTAACCCGTCCGGGCGAGGAGCCGGCTGCGCACACCAGAAACGCCAGCAATAGCTGCTGAAAGTTAGACGCTGATATTTTGCTTCATGTAATTTTTGGTTTGATCCGATGCAGTCTTCTGGAAGCCTGTTCCACTTCTGCTCCCAGGCAAAGATCAATCAAGGACAATTATCAAAGCAGATCAACAAACGCTTTCACAAACGCTGAGAAACAAAAGCGGTTCTAGAAGCTACCCGCAAAGATCGCCTTCAACTTCGCCTTCAGCCCCTGCTCTTCGCTCGCACGCCGAACCTGCGTCCTGTGCGTATACAACAGCATCCCAATCGCCGCCGAAAACTCCGGCACCGCCAGCTCAGCAGGCATCCGCGAGAGCGGCACCGGGTATCCGATCCGCGCCGGCACCCGCAACAAACTCTCCGCATTATCCAACAGCCCGGCCATGTTCGCGCCGCCGCCAGTCACCACACAGCCCGCGCCAAGTGCCTCCAGCACTCCACCCTGCCGCAGATTATCCCGCAGCATCGTAAACAACTCGCGCGCACGCGGCTCTAGAATCTCCGCCAGAAATCTCTGCCGCACCATCCGCGCCGACTGCCCGCCCCCACCCAGGGCACCGACCGCAAGGTTGCCGCCAACCTCAATCTCATTCAACTGCGGCACCGCCGTCACCACGCAGTGCCCATACATCTTCTTCAGATACTCTGCTTCCTCAACCGTCACGTGCAGCCCAACCGCCAAGTCATTTGTAAAGTGATCTCCACCGATCGGCAGCACCGCCGTATGCGCAATCGATCCCTCAAAAAAAACCGCAAGCTCCGTCGTGCTCGACCCTATATCAGCCATGCAGACGCCTAGCTCCCGCTCATCGGCGCTCAGCACCGCCTCAGCTGCGGCGATCCCCTCATACACCGTATCCATCACCTCGAGCCCCGCACGGTTCGCGCACGTTATCACGCTCTGCGCCACACCACCCGAGCACGTCGACAGATGCAGATTCACCTCAAGCCTGTTCCCCACCATCCCCACCGGATCATGAATCCCCGGCTGATCATCCAGGATGAACTCCTGCGGCAACAGATGAAGCACCTCGCGATCCGGAGGCAGCGCCACCGAACGCGCACGATCCACCGCAGCCCGCACCTCCTCCCGCGTAATCTCCCGCATCCTGCTGCCCATGCTGATGCCGCCGCGCGAGTTCACTCCGCGCACATGCGTCCCGCCAATGCCCACAATCGCCGTCTCAATCCCAGCCTTCGCCACACGCTCCGCCGTCAGCGCCGCACGATTGATCGCCTCCGCGGCCGGCCCCAGCTCCGCAATCAAACCCTTGCGCATTCCTCGCGACGGCTCCACGCCATGTCCCCGATACCGCAGCACACCATCCTGCAGCTCAGCCACCAGCACACAACTCTTCGTGCTTCCCGCGTCGAGCACGGTGATCAGATTGTCCTGCTTCTGATTCATGGTTGTACCGCCTGTGCAGGATGATACTGCGTCGAACCAGCCGACGGCTTCGCAACCACCGAATGGGGCTTCGCAACGACAACATGTTTCGCCTTTGGATCGACCTTCTTCGCCTTCACCGGCAAATGACTCTTCGCCGCACCATTTGCTGTCGCCTTGGCAGAAGCCTTGCTCTTCACCACAGCCGCGTGCTTCACTCCCGCAACGTGTGCCGCTGGCGCAGCTTTTGCGGGTGTCTTCACAACAGGCTTCGCCGCAGGCTTGGCCTCATCGATACTTGTATGCTGAGCCGCTCCAGCAGGCGTCTTCGTATCAGCCGCCATCACCGCCGCGCCGTTCGGCGACGAAGCCACCGGCACACCAGCTCCCGGCTGCATCTCCAGTACCACCTGCCGCTCATACCGCATATCCACCGACGAGAGCTTCGGATAAACCGTCCGCCACTCCGGCAGATGCTCTTCAAATCTCCTGTAGCGGTCCAGAAAATCCGCATCGCCAAAGTGAACCAGCACCTCACTCGACTTATCCGGAATCAACGCCTTCACATCCTCAGGATTCGACAGGTCCACCTCGCTCAGCCCCTGCGAAATCTTCTCCCCGCCCGTCCCCGCCGCCCCGTCCAGCTCCGACGTAAATCGCTCATAGATCTTCATCCGTGCCGCACGCGTCGACAGCGGATCATCCGCCGAGATCCCCGTCACCACCGGAAACGAATACTTCCCATCCGGCTTGGCCCCCACCGGCATATCCAGCAGCACGCCGTTCCCATCTACCAATCCAATATGATTTCCCTGCCGCACAAACGCCACCGGCGTCCTCTCCACAATCGACACCCTCATCCGGTTCGGCAGCAGCCGCATCACCGTCGCATGCGCCACCCACGGCAGCCGCTCCAGCTCCGCGCGCCTCTGCGTCAGCGACACCGTAAAGATATTCCGCTCCACATCCTCGCCAAAGATGCTCAACAGCTGCGCCCGCGTCACATGCGCATTCCCCTGAAACTCAATCGACGATGACGAAGGAATCACAAACCGCTCATCGTGCAACAAAAAACTCCTCGCCATCGCAAACAGCCCGGCGCAGACCCCAAGCAGAACCAACACCCCACATCCCGCAGCGATCCTTCCCCACTTGGTCGCAGGCACTCCGCGAAACCGCACCCGTACCCCCGCCTTGCGTCGTCCCACCGGAGCGTCATCGTCCCAATGCGGATCGTCCGCAAAGTCCTCGCTGAGATCGCGACGCAGCCGCCGCTCCGGCGAAGCCGACACCCGCCGCGGCCCCCGCGCGCCTCGAGACTCCGAGACGTAATTCTTTTCAGGCGCCTCTAGCACCGTTGTTCCACCCCTCGAAAAAGCATCGCTTTGTCGCACGCCTGAGCAAGGCCGCGAGAATCGCCATCCTGAGCATAACTCGCACCGCGCCTGCCATTCCCACCCATCTTCAGCATGTACCCTTTCAGGAACTCACCCATTCGTCCCACTTCAAGATAAAGCCTCCAGCAACGCAGCCCCCGCCTGCGATACACTCCCCGCCCCCAGCGTCAAAATCACATCCCCTACCTTTGCCTCCCGCACCAGCGCCGCGACGCCCTCATCCACCGAAGCCGCATACTCCACCCCAGCTCCACCCGCAGCCCGAATCGCCTTCACCAGCGTCTGCGCATCAACCCCCGCAATTGGAGCCTCACTCGCCGCATAGATATCCAACACCTCAACCGTATCCGCGTCCCTGAAAGCCCCCGCAAACTCCGCCATCAAATCCAGCGTCCGCGTAAACCGATGCGGCTGAAACAAAACATGCAACCGCGAGTACCCACACTCCCGCGCCGCCCGCAGCGTAGCCAAAATCTCCGTCGGATGATGTCCATAGTCATCCACCACAGTCACGCCCCGCACCTCACCCTTGATCTGAAACCGCCGATCCACCCCACGAAACGTCTCCAGCCCCGCCGCAATCTGGTCCGGAGCCACCCCCAGCTGCACCCCCACCGCCACCGCAGCCGCAGCATTCAACACATTATGCCGCCCCGGAACATGCAGCCGAAACTTCCCCAACACAAGCCCCTTGTAGTTCACAGCGAAACACGAGTGACACTCCGCATCCTTCGGCAACACCTCCACGCGAAAGTCCGCATCCACACTTTCGCCATAGGTATAAACCTTCCGCCTCACCCGCGGCAGCACCGTTCGCAGCAGGGCATTATCCACGCACGCCGTAGTCGCTCCATAGAACGGCAGCCTATCCATAAACTCGAGAAACGCTCCCTCAACATCCTCCATATCGCGATAGCAATCCATATGTTCGCGATCCAGATTCGTCACCACCGCCAGCACCGGCGACAGCTTCAAAAAACTCCGGTCGCTCTCATCCGCCTCCGCCACCAGGTACTGCGAGTTGCCCAGCCGAGCATTCGACCCCAGCGCATTCACCCTTCCACCCACCACCACCGTCGGATCCAGCCCGCCCCCTGCCAGCACCGCCGCCACCATCGAGGTCGTCGTAGTCTTCCCATGCATTCCCGCCACGGCGATCCCATACTTCAGCCGCATCAGCTCCGCCAGCATCTCCGCCCGCTGAATCACCGGAATCTTCCGCTCCCGCGCATCCAGCACCTCAGGATTGTCCTTAGCCACTGCCGAACTCGTCACGACAACATCGCTGGCAGCAGCATTGCTTGCAACGTGTCCCTCAAAGATTCGCGCCCCCATCCCCAGCAGCCGATCCGTCACCGCACTCCGCCGCAGGTCGCTCCCCGAGACCGAGTACCCCATCGTCAGCAGAATCTCCGCGATCCCGCTCATCCCAATCCCGCCGATCCCGATAAAGTGAATCCTCTGCGACGGGGCAAACAAAAAATGTCCAGGCACAAACATGCTGACCAATCTCTACTTTCAAAAAATTGCGCGCAACGAGCTAATCCTTCACTCTATCAGCGCAAAGAATCTCTCTCTATCCCGACCAGCGGGAGGGCACAATCGATCCTTCCACCCCAGAAAAGGTACACAAGTCACGAAGTGACCGCCCCACGCGCAGTGGGCCCGTCCGGCAGGACAGAAGCACGCGCAGCGGGCCCGTCCGGTAGGACCGGTCATTTCCACTCTCCGCCGCGCCTAAATAATCACAAATCCCCCAACAAATCGATCAAATCCCTACAACCTTTTCAGCCACACCAAGGAACCCTGCTCTGTCAATATTTCGCAACAAACGATATATATTCGTGTCTAATCATTTGAGCACTTGACCCGGGAACTCCCAGCCGGGCTGGAACTCGTCCTTGCTCTCCGCGAAGTCCGCCGCACGACGCAACCCCGGATAACCGAAGGCTGAGCAGGAAGGTAGCGCTATGACGTTCACCCGCCTCTTCAGAAACTCACTCGGTGTAGCAACACTAGCCGGCTTCACGCTGGCCATGCCGCTTATGGCCCAAGCTCAAGTCGAACCCTACAACCCCAACGATCAATACGGCTCTCCCGCCGCCCAGCAGGCTCAGCAGGATCCCCAATTCGCGGCCCAGCAGCAGGACAACACCGCGTCGCAGCAGTACGCCCCCCCTCAGCAATATGGCGACCCCAACCAGGGACCTCCACAGCAGTACGGCGATCCCAACCAGGGCGCGCCCCAGCAGTATGGAGCACCTCAGCCCGGACAACCCCAGGGCATCGAGCAGGCCCCACCCCAAATCCCCGACTACGAGCAGCCCCCCGCCCCCGGTGATGGCTATATATGGACCCCCGGCTACTGGGCCTGGACCGCTGATGGCTATCAGTGGGTTCAGGGCGCATGGGTACTCGCTCCCTACTCCGGAGCCCTCTGGACCCCTGGCTACTGGGGTTTCAACGACGGCTACTACTGGAACGCAGGTTACTGGGGTCCCTACGTCGGCTACTACGGCGGCATCAACTACGGCTTCGGCTACTTCGGCATAGGCTTCTACGGCGGATACTGGGGCGGCGGCCGCTTTTACTACAACCGCGCCTACTGCAACATCGGTCGCGGATGGCATGGCGGCAACTTCTACAATCACTCCTATAACGGTTACTCCGGCCGCCCTGGCGGAGCCAGCTTCACTCACGTGAACAACACCGCCTATCACGGCAATAACTTCTCCGGCGCTCGCGGCTCCAGCATCAACGGCCACAGCTTCGCCCAATCCAACGTCGGCCGCGGCAATCCGGCAGGCTTCGGCGACCACAGCATCCACACCGGCTATAGTGGAGCAACCGCCAACAACGGAACCGCCCGCGCCTACAACGGCACCGACGCCAATGCAGGCCGCACCTACAGCAATGCCGGTGCGAACTACAACGCAAGCCGCGCTTACAGCGGTAGCAGCGCGAACTACAACGCAGGCCGAACCTATGCCGGCAACAGCGCCTACAGCGGAGCCTCTCGCGGCTACTCGCAGCCAGCCGCTGCACAGAGTCACGCTAACTACGCCAGCGCTCCCCACGCCTCATACTCCGGTGGAGGTAACTACGGCGGAGGCGGTTCGCATGGCGGAGGCGGCTATAGCGGCGGCGGTGGAGGAGGTGGCTTCCATGGCGGTGGTGGCGGCGGAGGCGGTGGCGGCGGATCACACGGCGGCGGTGGCGGCGGTCATCGCTAAAACCCGAGCCAGCAAACCAAAGAACTGAAAATTTAAAGGGCTGAGGAATCAAATCCTCAGCCCTTTCCTTGGCTTTCATCACCACTCAACAAACCGCCATTTCGACCGAAGCGAACCACAGTCTCATCGTAGTCAGCGCAGTGGAGAAACGCCCGCGCATTTGCCTCTGCTGCTGCCGTTGCCTCTGCTGTTGCTTTTGCCCGTTCCTGCCGTCATCCTGAGCGTAGCGAAGGATCCCGACACACCACCACTCACCCATACCGCTAGAACCCTTTCAACCCACATTCAACCGCTTGAGATTGCTCACCATTTCCCTCTGCTAAGTCCCATCAAAAACCGTGTCAAGCCCCCAAATCATCAAAACCCGCGCCAATCCAGCAGATTCGCGTGGCGTATCAGTTATGCTCCAACCGCTATACTTGATACATAGATCAAAGAAGCCCCGGCCAAAATCGGGGCTTTCGCCATTAAAGCCCGTAACTCCTTTAGAAAGACGATTCTGCAAGTAACCTTTTTAGAATGAATATTTTACGAGGCCACATTCCACGCAAGTAGATGATTATAAATGGGTTACGCGCCGATAATAGGGGGGGGGGGTACCCCATGAAAGGAAACACCGAATGGCCACGCTCAAACAGAATCGTCAACACCCCGCCAGCTCTGCCACCATATGCCCAATCTCCGTTACCGCATCCGGGTGTGCCAGTCCCCGAACTCTCCGGCCCATCTCCGCCAGTCTCCCTGCATCCAGCAAAAGTCCAGACAGGTCGCTTAACAGAAACGCTCCCATCAGGTCGTCCGCTTCCTGCACCCGCAGCTCCGCCGCCCCAACCCGCGCAAAGGCCTCCGCATTCTTCATCTGGTGGTCGTCCGCCGCTCCCGGAAAAGGCACCAGCACCGCCGGCCGTCCCGCCGCTGCCAGCTCCGCAACCGTACTCGCACCACTGCGGCAAAGAATCAGATCCGCATCCGCAAACCTCCTCGGCATATCGTCGAGATACGCCGCTACCTCCCAGCGAGAGGGATCCGCACCGCTCGCCCCATACGCCTCCCCGGTCGACTCCGCCTGCCCCTTCCCAGTCTGGTGCAGAATCCTCAGCCCCGGCACATACTCCAACAGCCGCTTTGCAATCTTCGGCATCACCGAATTGAAGACCCGCGCCCCCTGGCTGCCGCCAAACACAAGCAACCGTCGAGCCGATGCCGGCCCATCCTGGGCAACACTACCTACGAAAGAGATGCGATCCTCCTTCGCATCCGGCATCGGAGCAATCTCAAAAAACTCCTGCCGCACCGGAATCCCAGTTACCCGTGCACCGCGAAAGTACCTCCGGGTCTCCTCGAAGTTCACCGCCGCCGCACTCACGCGTCGCCCTACCAGCCGGTTCGCCAGCCCCGGCACCGCATTCGGCTCAAACGCCAGCGTAGGAACCCGCAACAGAACCGCCGCCATCATCGCCGGCCCCGAAGCATACCCGCCCACCCCCACCACCACATCCGGCTTGAAGCTCCGCGCCAGTTCCAGGCACCGAGCAACGCCAAGCGGCAGATCAGCCACCGTCCGTACCCGCGTCGCTAAACTCACATTCTTCAACTGCCCTACGCGAATCAGCTCCAGAGGAAACCCAGCCTCCGGCACCAGGCGAGTCTCAAGCCCCCGCGCCGTCCCCACAAACCGCACCTCGGCCTCATGCGCATCGCGCAGCTCCCGCGCAATCGCCAGCGCCGGAATCACATGCCCCCCGGTGCCCCCGCCAGCAATCAAAACTCGCAAAGCTTGTCTCACCGAGCTGTACTCCAAGCTAAATTCCGACCGAAGGAAGGACCAATGCCGCTCCTCCCACCCAGAAAAGGTACACAAGTCACGAAGTGACCGCCCCACGCGGAGTGGGCCCGTCCGGCAGGACAAAGGATTTGACTCTCTTCCACCTCAATCGATCTCGCGAGTGATATTCAGCAGCACGCCCATACTGGCCAGCGTAATAAAGATCGATGTCCCCCCCGAGGAGATAAACGGCAGCGGAATCCCCTTGGTCGGCAGCAGCGCCAGCACCACGCTCATATTGAAGAACGCCTGGATCAGAATAGCCGTCGTCAGCCCAAACGCAAGAAACCGCGCAAACGGATCGGTCGACAGAAACGCCGCCCGCAGCCCCCGATACCCCAGCGCCACAAACAGCCCAACCACCAGCAGTGCCCCAATCAACCCCAGCTCCTCACAGATGTTCGCAAAGATAAAGTCCGTCTGAACCTCAGGCAGGTAGAACAGCTTCTGCCGCCCCTCCATCAACCCAAGCCCACGGATCCCACCCGTCCCAACCGCAATCAGCGACTGAAGAATGTGAAACCCAGTCCCGCGAGGATCGGCCTCAGGATTCACAAATGCCAGCATCCGCGCCCGTCGAAACGCCACATGAAACAGCATGAAGTAAAGAACAGGAGCCGCAAACGCCGCACCCACCGCAAAGTACTTCGTCTTAGCCCCAGCCAGATACAGCATCAACGCCGTCACCGACATGCACACCAGCCCCGTCCCCAGGTCCGGCTCCTTCAAGATCAAAGCCGTAAACGCCATCGGCACCGCAACCGCCCGCAGAATCGTTCCCTTCCAGTCGTCCATCTGGTGGATTCGAGTCTGCAGAAAGTAAGCAAGGAACAGCACCAGCACAGGCTTCGCCAACTCCGAAGGCTGAAACGTAAACAGGTTTCCAAACCGAACCCAGCGATGCGTCGCATGCGAGTCCTTCATCGCAAACACGCCTATCAGCATCAGCATCGTCACCGCAACCGCAGGAAACACGACCTTCGGATTGTTATAGGTCCGATAGTCCACCTGCATCAACGCAACCAGCGCAATCAGCCCCAGCACCGCCCAGATCGCCTGCTTCATCACATAAGGATAGGGAGACCCTAGACTCGACTGCGCCATCACCGCCGACGCCGAGAACACCATCACCAGCCCAAACAGCACCAGCAGCAGCACCACTCCGAAGAGCCACTTGTCCACCCCAACTCTCTTCGCCATGCATCACTTCCACTTCTAAATTAATTGATTCACCAACTGCCGAAACACGCGACCGCGATGCTCATAGTTCTCAAACTGGTCGAAGCTCGAACACGCAGGCGACAGCAGCACCACATCGCCCGTCACAGCAGCCTTAGCCGCCTCAGCCACCGCCGTCTCCATCGTTCCCGCTGCCACCATCTTCACGACTCCGTGCAGCTGCCGCTCAATCTTTTCTGCAGCTGAACCAATCGTATAAACAACCTTCACCCTCTCCTTCAGCAACTCGGCCATCAGCCCATAGTCCGAATCCTTATCCTTCCCGCCAAGAATCAGGTGAACACCCTTGCTGAACGAAGCCACAGCCTTCATCGTCGCATCCACATTCGTCGCCTTAGAGTCATTGTAGAACTCAACCCCATTCAGCTTCCGCACCAGCTCCAGCCGGTGCTCCACCGCCGTAAAGCTCGCCACAGAAGCCCGAACACTCTCCGCCGAAACCTTCGCCAAACGAGCCGCACACACCGCAGCCAGCACATTCTCGATGTTGTGCGCACCCTTCAGAGGCACTTCCGAGACCGGCATCACCGGCTCCGTCACCCCGCCCTCCTTCTCCACCCATACAATCACGCCATCCCGCACAAACGCGCCCTTCCGCACGGCCTTGGTCCCACTGAACCAGAACACCTCGCTCTTCGCCCGCGCCGCACACATCTGCGTCACGCGATCATCTCCGTTCAACACCAGCGCGTCCCCAGCACCCTGCCGCTCGAAGATCCTCTCCTTTGCCGCCACATACCTCTCGAAGCTGCCATGCCGATCCAAATGGTCCGGCGTAATATTCAGAATCACGGCAATCCGCGGATGAAACTCCTCCACCGTCTCCAGTTGGAAGCTCGAAACCTCCAACACATTCACCGTCTCAGGCGTACTCTTCGCCACCAGATCAATCACCGGCAGACCGATATTCCCGCCCACCTGCGTCGGCACCCCTGCATCACTCAGGATCTTCCCCACCAGCGTCGTCGTCGTCGTCTTCCCATTCGATCCAGTAATCGCCACCACCTGCCCTTGCAGATAGCGACTCGCAAGTTCCAACTCTCCAATCACCGTCAACCCAAACGCGACGACCTGCTTCACCTCCGGCGTATCCATCGGCACACCCGGCGAGACCACAATCAGATCCTGCCGCCGAAACGTCAGAAGCCCATGTCCACCCGACTCAACCATAATCCCCGCTTCCAGCAACGCAGGAATCTCTTGCGCCAGCGCAACCGCACTACGCGTGTCGCTTACCGTAACCCGCGCCCCCTGCGCACGCAGAAACATCGCCGCCGACAGCCCGGACTTCCCCAACCCCACCACCAACACCCGCTTATTCTTCAAATCCATCATGCCCAACACTCTCATCGCAGCTTCAAAGTAGTCAACGCGAACAAAGCAAACACCAGCGCCAGAATCCAAAATCGCGCAATCACCTTCGACTCCGACCATCCCATCAACTCAAAGTGATGGTGCAGCGGAGCCATCTTGAAGATGCGCTTCCCGTTCCTCAGCTTATAGCTCCCCACCTGCAGCATCACGCTCAACGCCTCAAGAATAAACACCCCGCCAATAAACGGCAGCAGCAACTCCTGCTTAATCACAACCGCCACCGTTCCAATCGCCCCACCCAGAGCAAGGCTCCCAACATCCCCCATAAAGATCTCAGCCGGATGAGCGTTATACCAAAGGAACCCGATACTAGCGCCCACCATCGACCCGCAAAAAACCGTCAGTTCGCTCACCATCGGCATTCGCTGCAGCTCAAGATAATCAGAAAACACCACATGCCCACTGACATAGGTCAGCACCGTCAAGGCTCCAGCCGCAATGATCGTGCACCCAATCGCCAACCCATCCAATCCATCGGTCAGATTCACCGCATTGCTCGCGCCCGCAATCACGATCATCACAAACACAACGAACGGCACAAACACCAGCCAGTGCATATGTGGAATATGCCCCATCCACTCCCACACCAGGTCCGGCCTGAATCGCTTTGCAAACGGCACCATCAGCCGTGTCGAGTAGCCCCCGCGAATCTCCATCACCACCAGCGCAGCCGCGACCAGCCCACTCGCAATAAACTGCAAACCCAACTTCGCCCTCGCCGTCAGGCCTTGATTCTGCCGGTGCACCACCTTGATATAGTCATCCGCAAATCCAATCGCCCCAAACGCAAGCGTAGACAGCATCACCAGCCACACATAGGGATTCGAAAGATCCGACCACATCAACGTCGGCACCAAAATCGAGATGCAGATCAGCACCCCGCCCATCGTCGGTGTCCCACTCTTCTTTTGGTGCGACTGCGGTCCCTCTTCCCGGATGTATTGCCCAATCTGAAACTCGCGCAGCTTCTCGATCACATACGGGCCGATCAGCAACCCGATCAGCAGCGCCGTAAGGCTCGCAAACACAGTACGAAACGTCAGATATCGGAATATGCGAAACAGCCGAAAGTAAGGGAACAGCTTCTGGTACAGCAACCAATAGAGCAAAACGCCTCCGCCTTTACCCGCAGCTAATGCCCGTTTTCGTTGCGAGTCACGGCTATCTTAACAGCACCATCCCCCACATCCTTGGTTTATCTCATCTGTGAACCAACTCGAATGCCCACCGAATCCGAGGTTCTCAGCTCAAAGCCCATGCTCCAGAGCAAAGCAGAGCGCATCCGCCGCCATCGCAAGTTCGAACGCCAGATGTGCATCGTGGTCCGAATCCTCCGCCTGCCGCAGCAACTCCACCGTCACCGGAAAAAGATCCGTCCCCTTGCCGCGCTCTGCGTTCTCGATCTTCTCCAGCCGATGATCCGCCTCCGCAATAAATCTCTCCAGCCACTCCGGCGAAGGCGACGCTACCCTCTGCCGGTGCTTGTCCCTAGCTGCATACAAACCCGCCAGCGACAGATGCTCCGCCGCGCGCAAAACCCCAATCGCCCGCAGCACAAACTTGTTGCCCTCTTCACCCTCGGTCGCCTTGCGGTAGAGCTTCACCCCACGCTCCAGCAGATCCCTCAGATCTTCCCCAGTCCCCTTCTCCATCAACGAGATCACCACCGAAGCCCGCTGCATGTGGTGAAACGCAGTCATAAGCCCATGATCGGTTGCATAGACAAATCCAGAACCCGCAACCTTCTCTGCAGCTTTCTTCGCGGCCTTCGCAGCTTTTTTAGCATGCTTGGCGGCATGTTTTGCCGGGTGTTTTTTCGCGGCATGTTTCATCGCCTTCTTCGCATGCTTCTTCAGCGCCGAATCGGACTCCCTTTTGACCAGCGCATTCCCATTGCTCGACATATCTCTCCACTCCCCTAGGTTCTAGTACCGCAAATCGGTAAACCAAGCTCGTCAAAATCAAGCCCGGCAAATCAGTCAGATGCGTTTAAACCCCAAGCGTCCTACAGCCTTCCGGCAATCGCCGCCAAAGCCTTCTCCAGGCGCACGCCCCGCGAAGCCTTCAACAACACTACGTCGCTCGGACGCACATTCGCAACCAGCCACTCCCCCGCCTCCTCAGGGCTCGTGACAAAAAGCGCCTCCGTACCCGCAGCTCTTGCCGCCTCGACAGTAGCCTCGGCCGCGCCCCGTACTCCAAGCACAAAATCTACCCCCCTCTCCTTCATCCTCGTACCGCACGCTGCGTGCAGCGCAGCCGAATCCGGACCAAGCTCCAGCATCTCCCCCGCAACCACAATATGTCGCTCCGCCGGAATCGCCATCAACGCATCGATCATCGCATTCAGCGCCGTCGGATTGGAGTTATAGCAGTCATTGATCAGCGTCGCCCCCCGCCACTCCAGAACCTCGCCACGTTTGTCTCCTGCCCGCAGTTCACCGACAGCCGCAGCACAATCCCCCAGTCCCATCCCGCTCTGCAGGCCCACTGCAATGGCGGCCAGCGCATTCGGAACATTATGCCGCCCCAACATCTTCAACTGCACACTCGCACGCTGCCCCCTGGCCTCCACCGTAAACACCACGCCCTCGGTACCCACCTCCGCCACGTTCACAGCTCTCACACCCGCACCCTCGCCAAACCCGTAAAACACCGCGCGTTCTCCCAGTCCACGGCCAAACGCCGCCACAAAAGCGTCATCGAAGTTCAAAACCGCGATGCCGTCCGCGGGCAGTGCCTCAATCAACTCATACTTCGCCCGTGCGATTCCAATTAGTCCCTCCGGAAAGAACTCGAGATGCACCGGCCCCACGTTCGACACCACCGCCCAATCGGGCTCCGCAATCCTCGACAGCGCGGCAATCTCCCCCGCGTGGTTCATTCCCATCTCGATCACCGCAACCTCATGCTCCCGCTCCAACTTCAGAAGCTGCAACGGTAGCCCAAACGCGTTGTTCAGGTTGCCTGCCGACTTCAGCACCTTGAATTTCGCGCCTAAAACCTGCGCCACGGCTTCCTTGGTCGTCGTCTTTCCGGCCGACCCGGTTACGCCGATCACCCTCCCGCCCCACTCTCGCCGCACCGCATGAGCCAGTTGCTGCAGCGCCATCAACACACAGTCATCGCACGCTGCCACCCGCAACAACCGCCTTTCATCCACCTCAGCCGGCACGACCCATCGATTACTCACTACCGCAGCGACCGCCCCATTCGCAAGCGCGGCCTCTACATAGTCATGTCCATCCAGTCTCTCGCCGCGAACGGCGAAAAAAAGTTCCCCTGCGCCGATGGTCCGCGAATCAATCCCATAGCCTTCCGCCTCGGCCGACGTATCGAACTCGCCATCGGCATGAATCCAGTCAGCAATCTTCCCCAAGGTCAGCTTCACGCTATCTCCCTCAAAACTTCAGCAGCTACTGCCACATCATCAAACGGCACCGTCCCATCTCGCAGGATCTGCACCTTCTCATGGCCCTTTCCAGCGATCAGAACAATGTCTCCAACCTTGGCCGCGCGAATCGCAATCTCGATCGCCGCAGCTCGATCCTGCTCTACTATGCACCTAGCCGTCGTCTCCCGCACCCCCACCAGAGCCTCGTTGATAATTGTCATCGGATCTTCACTTCGAGGATTGTCGCTCGTAAGCACCACAAGGTCGCTTCCCTCGCCCGCCGCCCTGCCCATCCGCGGGCGCTTCGTCTTATCCCGATCGCCGCCACAGCCAAATAAAGTGATCACCCTGGCCCCGCGCTCCGCCACCAACTCCCTCGCCAGCGAGATCAAGTTCCGCAAAGCATCGTCCGTGTGCGCGTAGTCCACCACCACAGTAAAGCCGAGTTGATTCGCGATGGTCTCAAAGCGTCCCGGAACAGGCATCAACTTACCAGCAGCTTCCGCAATTTGCTCCAAACTCAAACCCCGAGCCAAGGCAGCACAAGATGCTGCTAGCAGGTTGTACACATTCACTCGCCCGGTCAGGGAAGATCTCATCTCCACTGTCCCCATTGGCGTCTTCCAATCAAAAGACGTTTCACCTGCTTGCAGGGTCACATTCTCCGCGCGAAACTCTGGAACCCCACCGTAGTTTTTCTTGAACCCGTAAGTCCAAAGTTCGCTGCATCCTATAGCTGCTTTCTCAATCAAGCCGCCATATTCATCATCATGATTTACAACAGCTATCCTCGGAGGAGTCGACCCAACTCCTTCGAACAGTCGCGCCTTCGCCGCAAAGTACTTCTCCATCGTCCCGTGATAGTCCAGATGATCCTGTGTCAGATTCGTAAACATCGCCACATCCACCGGCAGCCCCCAGACACGCTCCTGCTCCAGCGCATGGGATGACATCTCCATAACGGCCTCCGTAGCTCCCGCCTTCACACCATCCGCAAAGATCTCCAGAACATCCCGCGACTCTGGCGTCGTATGCGGAGAAACCCGCACCTCATCTCCAACATGTGTCTCAATTGTCCCGATCAACACACACGTCCGTCCCACACTACGCAGCATCGCCTCCAGCAAGAATGCCGTAGTCGTCTTTCCGTTCGTCCCGGTCACTGCGCTCAAAGCAAGATCACGTTCCGGATGCCCCATGACCGCAGCGCTTACCTCTGCCAGCGCCCGCCTCCCCCGCTCCACCAACGCCGCGCCAACGCCCACATGCTCATGGCGCAGCTTCTCATAAGCCTCGCGAGAGTCCGTCACCACCGCCGTCGCCCCCTTCGCGACAGCCGCCTCTATATAGCGATTTCCATCCGTCGCCTCACCCCGCATCGCGACAAACACATGCCCGCTCTTCACCCGCCGAGAGTCATATTCCACCCCCGAAACCTCGACGGAAGTGCAATACCGATCCATGGCGCTCAAGCCCTCGCAAACTGTCTGCCAGTTCACCGTCTCACAACTCATAGAGCGATGCTAGCCGAGATTCCGAATATCTCCCAGCACCTGACCATCATCGACTGAACCGCACCACGATCTCAGTTCCTGCCGGTACCATCGTCCCCGCCGCCGGAGCCTGCTCTCTAGCCAACCCACTTCCCACGGCCTGCACCCGCAAACCCACGGAATCCGCACGTTCCACCACCCCCCGCAGCCCCGACCCTTCAAACGAGGGCACAGGCACACGTAGTCCCGCATCCACGACAACCGCGCCCTTCTCGTTTGCATCAACAGCAGGACGAGCCTTCTGCGCTGACAGTGGCGCAGACGCAGGAGACACAGAACCGCTCCCATCCCCTGAATGGAACGCCGCCAGAACCTTCACCGGCAGCATGTTCAAAATCTCAGCTGTCTTACCCTGCGCCTTTTGCGTCACAGCTACCGGAGTCTTATTCACCGCAACCTCGGCAGCCGCGGCGGCCGCCGGGGTGCGCAGCGGATCATCCGCCGGTAAGCTGTTCACATCATCGAACATCGCATTCAGATCTGCTGTGTTTTCGCTCGGCGCATCCCCCTCCGCGTCCGCCTTTGCCGCAACAATCAGTTCTTTTTGGGTCTTCAACGGCTGATCATGCGGTACACCCAGATACTCCAGCACCTGCTGCGCCACATCCGCAAACACTGGCGCACTCGCTGCTCCTCCGTAGTGCGCTGCTTCACCACCAGCTGTCGGCGTATCGATTACCACAGCGATCGAGATCGCCGGATTACTCACTGGCGCAAATCCCGCAAAGCTCGCTACGAGCTTCGTATGAGAGTATGTGTGCGTCGCCACATCTATCTTCTGTGCGGTCCCAGTCTTGCCCGCAGAGCTGTAACCGTTCAACGCAGCCAGTTTGCCCGTCCCCTCGGTCACGATGCCCTGCATCATCATCCGCATCTTCGCGGAGGTCATCTCTGAGATCACCCGATGAGCCCCATCCGGCAGTGTGGCCGGCAACTGATTTGATGGCCGAAATGCTGCGGGCTTCAATCTTGCGTCCCCCTTCATCTCATCAGTCGACTGCAATAGTACATGCGGCGGCATGTAGACCCCGCCATTCGCGAGCGCACTCACCATCGTCACCAGCTGTACCGGCGTTACGCCAACCTCTTGCCCGATCGCCATCGACAGGATGCTCGTCGATCCCCACTTCTTCGGTGACCGCAGCAGCCCTCGGGTCTCGCTGGGCAATTCGATCCCTGACCGGTCGCCAAAACCAAATCCGCGCATATATCCATAGAACTTGTTCGGCCCCAGCTTCAACGCCATCTTCGCCGCACCTACGTCGCTCGAGTGCTCCAGCGCATACTGCACCGTCACCACGCCGAAGTGGTCGCTGTGATCGTCATGCAGCGTGCGGCCATACATCGTCATCGCCCCGTTCTGGCAGTCCACCAGGTCCGTCGGCTGCACACCTGCGCCATCGAGCGCCGCCGAATACGTCACTAGCTTGAACGTAGACCCCGGCTCATACACATCACTCACAGCCAGGTTTTGCAGCACACTCGCGTCCATGTGCCTCTGGTCGTTCGGATTAAATCGAGGTGAAATCGCCAGCGCAAGAATCTGCCCAGTATGCGGATCCTGCACCACCACCGTCCCGTGCAGCGCCTTTGTCTTGAGCATCTGTGCATCCAGCGCCCGTTCCGCCATGTACTGAATATTTGCGTCGATCGAGAGCACAAGATTTTCACCCGGCATCGGCTGACTCTCTTCACTGCCCAACACGTGCCGCCGTGCATCGAGCGCAGTCAGCATATGACCGGGCTCACCATGCATATCTTCATCGAACTGTCGCTCCAGCCCGCCCAGCCCTACATCATCCGTACCCACATACCCCAACACCTGCGCGGCTAAATCATTGTTCGGATAAAACCGCTTGAACTCCTTCTGAAAATAGACGCCTTTCAAATTCAGCTCGCGCAGACGATCAGCAATACCAGGATCAACCTTCCGTGCAACCCAGGCAAAGTTCCTCGAGGCGTTGAACCGAGCCAGCATCTGCTGCTGCGATGTAAAGTTGTCCCTCGGATCCGCATGCACAATCTCAGCCAGTATCTCCGCCGCACTCGCACGATTATCCCCCAGCTCCGACGGCACCGCATAGACGCTATCCACCTGCACCGTCACCGCAAGCTCCCGCAGATTACGGTCATACAGCATCCCCCGCCGTGGAGCCACTTCGAACGTCCTCTGCTGCTGCAGCGCCGCACGATGCACAAAGTCCGAGTGGCGCACCACCTGCAACCAGCCCAGACGTACCGCGATCAAAACCGTCCAGGCGCAAAAAAACAGCGCCACATAGGCGAAACGGATCCTCCGTATCGGAGCGGTCAACGTCTGCCGTGGCGCCTTGTTCATCTCATCCCTGCTTTATCGTTAGTGTACTTCCCGGTCCTCTTCGTCAGACATTCTCTGCAAAGTCGAACACCCTCTGCCGACGACCCGACGATCCACTACTGAGCCATCTGCATCGCCGGAGCGCTCGCCTGCGCCAGCGCCGGGGCATTCGGATCTCCGCCGCCCTCCGGCCGCACTACCTGGCCCGGCTGGGGCTCGCCCAGACCAAGCTGTTTTGCAATCCGATCGATCCGGCCAGGATCGGTCAGTTGCGCCTCGGACAAGCGAAGCTGCCGATTCTCCTCCCGCAACTGCTCCACCTGCGCCTTCTGCGCCTCAACGTGATACCCAATCTCAATCGCAGAAAAGTGCTGCCACACATAGACCATCACCAGCACAAACAACACGCTCATTACTGCGGTAAACGTGCGCATCTCGCGACGCCGTTCCGGATCGTCCGCCTTCACAATGCGGCTGTTGTCGATGTGCTTGGTAAAGAAGACCTCTGGCGTCGGTCCACGCCGCGCGCGCCGTTGCGCCTCATAGAGCTCACGATTCCGCGCCGTCAGCGACTCCGCACGGCTCTGCGCCCGCGAACCCAACATCTCTAGCTGTTGTCCTGCCATCGCCGAAGCTGCCATGGTGCACCTCTCTAAAACTCGCCTCTGAATCTCTATCTCTCAATCAAACCTTGCCACTCTCCTTAACGTACGAACCGGGCCGGGATCGCTATGGAGGAAGGGACTTTGTGTTGCAGAGTTGTCTTTCGCCTGAAAGAAGGTGGGACAACCCCGGCCCGATCACTTGTCTTCTCTATCTATAGACTGCACCATTTTTAGTGCAATAGAGAATCTTGTACCTAAATTTTTTCGGCCGCCCTCAACTTCGCACTACGCGACCGCGGATTTCTCATCTGTTCCTGTTCAGCCGCCACAACCGGCTTCTTCGTTAAGACCTCAAATACCTTCGCGTCCTTTGCCGCCTTGAACGCATCCTTCACCAGCCGATCCTCCAACGAGTGAAAGCTGATCAGCACCAGCCTTCCCCCCGGCTTCAACAGAGACCCCGCGCTCTTCAGCAGCGATTGAATCTCTCCCAACTCGTTATTCACTCGAATCCGAAGTGCCTGAAAGGTTCTAGTAGCCGGATGAATCTTCTCGCTTTTCATTGGTGGGGCCTCGGCCGATACGATTCGAGCCAATTCTGCTGTAGTCGTAATCGGCCGGGCCCTAACAATGGCTCTGGCGATTCTCCGCGACCTCCTTTCCTCTCCGAATTCGTAAATCAGGTCGGCGAGTTCGTTTTCGTCTTCCTGATTTACCACTTGCTCGGCCGTCTCTCCGCTGCGCGTATCCATCCGCATATCAAGCGGGCCATCGGTCCGAAAACTAAATCCTCTGTGCGCCTCGTCCAGCTGCAGGCTGCTCACGCCAAAATCGGCAAGCAATCCATCCAGGCTTCCCGGCTCGATCACTCCCGAGGCCTCCGAAAACGCCCTCGGCTCAAACACCACCTCCGGCATCTCGTCTCCAAGCTCGACCCGTAAATCTTCTAGCCTTGCCTTGGCCTTCTCCATCGCCTCCGGGTCACGGTCAAAGCCAATCAACCTGCCTCTGCCGCCCAGCCTCTTCGCAATCTCCAAAGAGTGCCCCGCCAGACCCAGCGTCGCGTCAACCACCACGCCGCCCGGCCGCACATTCAAGTACTCCAGAACTTCTTCTAAAAGAACCGGCACATGTTGCGGACTCTTCATATCAACCCGCCTTCCGTGCTGCCCCTGGGGGCCACCTTGCAACCTTTAAGCAACAACCTTTGTCTTCTCTGCGAACGCCATCAGATCCGCGTCCGTCAGCTCAACCGCGCCACTGGCCTTCTTCATCTCCGCGTCGAACATCTCCGCATTCACAACCTCAAGCAGCGTCTGCGACCCCAGAACATTCACCTCGCCTGTCACCTTCGCCAACTCCCGCAGCTTCTGCGGAATCAGCACCCGGCCCTGCGCATCCATCTCCGCCATCTGCCCGTAAAAGTTCGTTACATCCTGAAACTTCTTCCGTACCGGATCCATTGGGGACATCTTCGACAGCGACGCTTCAATCTGCTCCCACTCCTTCAGCGGGTAAACCTGCGCCCGCCTCCCATCCATGCTCGTTATGTAGAACTGGGGGCCATACAGCTCATCCACACGGCGCTTGAACTCGGCAGGCAGCTTCAATCTGCCCTTCTCGTCCACGCGGGTTGGGTGATTTCCCCGAAACATAACGACCTCGATACCTCTCCCGGCTCATCTTTGGTTCAAACCAGCTCCGCATCGTAGAATCTTGTTGTCAAGGAACCTAGTTTGGTCCACGAAACTCCAAAATCTTCTACTTCGCTCCACCAGCATCGCCGAGGTATCTAGCCCTGTAAAGGACTAATTTGTGCAACTTCTGTGTATTTCCCATATTGGAATGTGGAAAACTCAGCTACTTGTGTATACCGAAGAGGTAACCGCTAGCTGTAGTGTTGGCTCGGTTGATTCATACCAACTCTGTTACTTGCAGAGCGCGAATCCATCTGGTAAGCGAAATAAAAGCGAAAACGCTAGCTCCCACTTAGCAACTTCTTCCGCCGAAGCAGCCACACCAGGTACGCAAGCACTGCCAGATTGATGAGCAACAGGCTCAGGCGAAACCAGTCGGGCCTTCGAACCAGCTCATACAGCTCCCAAGGTAAAAAAGAGATCGTCAGGATCAGCGTCAGATACTCGGCCCACACCTTCTCCAGAAGCAGTCCAATCCCCTCTGTTAGAGCCAGCGCGGAGTAGCCAAACGTCGCGACACTGATCTGTCGCATCCGATGAGCATCGATAAGGTCAGCCTTGTGCAGCAACAAAGCAACCAGCCGGCTCTCAGGGTCAAATCTCAGCTTCAGCGCCAGCCGCGTCACCTCATCGCCGATATCTTTATGCAGCAGATGAATCGCGCCCGCACCGATACAGAAGAAGAAGATCGCCTTCGCCAGCTTGAAAAGCCCGATCAGCATCAACCCACGATCATGCACTCCGGTCGCGTGATGCCCGTGCTCCGGTGCCTGTATCGACTCGCTCCTGCTGATCGGTTCTTTCAACATCATCAGACCTTCAGTTGACGAGGACGCGATGAAATTGTCAACGCCACCTTCGTGTCACGCATCTTCACCCCATCAACATCTTCCCCTCAACTGTTACGCGCACCCATTAGACCTCCTAACGCCGCCTCCTGAAAGGACATCTCACGAGCATGATTGGAACGAGACCAATCCAGTCTCAGCAAGCGCACGTAGATGCTTATGAGTGCCCTTGCAGGGAACCAACTTCTAAGAATCAAGAACGATACAAGAACGATACAAGAACGATAAAGGATAACGACAATGAAGAAGACCTTCCTCGCGACCTTGGCAGTTGCTGCCTTGGCCATCACCTCCCTCAGCGCCCACGCCCAGAAGGATCCCGAAGTCGGCGGCGCTGCGATGTACCCCACTAAAACCATCGTCGAGAACGCAGTCAACTCGCCGATCCACAAGACCCTCGTCGCTGCCGTCAAGGCAGGTGGCCTGGTCGACACACTCAACAGCCCCGGACCCTTCACCGTCTTCGCCCCAACCGATGACGCCTTCGCCAAACTCCCCGCCGGCACCGTCGACACTCTCGTCAAGCCAGAGAGCAAGGACACCCTCGATAAGATCCTCACCTACCACGTCGTAGCCGGCAAGATCAGCTCTAAGGAACTCGAGAAGATGATCAAAAAGGGCGGCGGCAAAGCCACCCTTAAGACCGTCCAGGGTGAAGATCTCACCGCCAGCATGTCCGGCGGCAACATCATTCTGACCGATGCCAAGGGCGGCACGGCCACCGTCACCACCGCCGATGTCTTCCAGTCGAACGGTGTCATCCACGTCATCGACACCGTCCTCATGCCCAACTAGTGTCTTCCTCCAGCAGTTCCCTTGGGGCGCCTCATAACGAGGCGCCCTTTTTCTCACCCCATGAAAAACACTCTTTGCTCAACAGCCTTGCATCCCTCGCGCTCTCCCTTCGAACACGCTATAACCGACTCAGCGATGCGCCGCACCTTCCACTCCGGACAGTGGCTCCCCTACCCTGTCGAACTAGTCTTCGCCTTCTTCTCAAACCCCGACAACCTCCCCCGGCTCATGCTCCCTTGGCAAAAGGCCCGCATCGAGAAGATCTTCCTCGCACCCCCACCCACGCAACCCGTAACCTCCAACAGCATCACAGCCGGCGCCGGAACCAGGCTCACCCTCAGCTTTCGGCCCGTCCCATACTCCCCCATTCGAGTCTCATGGGATGCAGAGATCTCTGAGTTCGCCTGGAACGATCACTTCTGCGACCAGCAGCTCCGCGGTCCCTTCGCCTACTGGCATCACTGCCACCACGTAAAGCCGCAGACGCGAACAGAACTTTCAGGCAGCGTCACTTCGGGCACCCTGCTCGAGGACGAAGTCAACTACGAACTGCCGATGGGCAAACTGGGCACCCTAGCCAACAGCCTCTTCGTCACCTCCCAGCTACGAAACACCTTCGCCTATCGTCACGCCCGCACCAGCGAGCTGCTCGCGCACTTGACCCATCGCTGAAAGTCGCTCTTAACGGAACCCCCCATAAAGGCCGCTAAAGAAGTTGAAGAAAAAACACGCACCGCGAACTGCAGGCCGCCAGTCCTTCCACCTAGTGCTTAGCCAGCACCTGCTCCATCATCTTGCTGAGATAAGGTCTCGACCTCTCAAGCGCTGCCTCTGCCGTTAGGCCATACTTCTCCCGCAGCGACTCCACCTTGCCATGCTCGATGAACGCATCCGGCCAGCCCACCCTCACAACCGGCACCTGCAACTCAAGTTCGTTCAAGGTCTCCATCACGGCAGAGCCAAACCCACCTGCCAGCACATGATCCTCTAACGTAATCACCAACCCACAGCGTCCGCCAAACTCCCCAACGCAATCGCGATCCACCGGCTTCGCAAAGCGCGGATTGATCACCGCCGCAGAAAATCCTTCCAGCTTCAACATCTCTGCAAGCCGTACCGCCTCCGGCAACATCGCACCCAGGCCGAAGATAGCGACATCCACTCCGTCGCAGATCACCTCAGCCTTGCCGATCGCGAGCGCCACCTGCTGCTCTTTCACTTGAACGCCCGGCCCAGTCCCACGCGGATATCGAATCGCGCTCGGCCCTTCATGCAGCATCGCCGTATACATCATGTCGGCCAACTCATCCTCATCCTTCGGCACCATGTGCACCAGGTTCGGCACGCTGCGCAGATAGCTGATGTCGAACAGGCCATGATGCGTCGGCCCATCGTCCCCGCTCAACCCCCCGCGATCCATGCAGAACACCACAGGCAGATTCTGCAGACAGACATCATGCACCACCTGATCAAACGCCCGCTGCAAAAACGTCGAGTAGATCGCACAGAATGGCTTATATCCCTTCGTCGCCATTCCAGCCGCAAAGATCACCGCATGCTCCTCCGCGATCCCCACGTCGAAGTACCGTTTCGGATGATGCGGCCTAAAAAGATCGAGCGCCGTGCCGTTCGGCATCGCAGCCGTAATCGCCACCACCTTATCGTTCGCCGTAGCCAGCTTTGTCAGCGACTCCGCAAAGATCTCAGAGTAGGTCTTCTGCCCAGCAGGCTTGGTCTCACCCGTCTGCGCATCGTAAGGCCCCAGCCCATGAAACTTCTTCTGCTTTTCTATCGCAGGCTGAAACCCTTTTCCCTTTTGAGTGATTGCATGCAGCACCACCGGCTTGTTCTGCTGCTTCAAAAATTGGAACGTCTCAATCAGCAGCGGCAGATTATGTCCATCAAGCGGCCCGAAGTAGCTCAGCCCAAACTCTTCAAAGAGCGTGCCAGGCCCAATCAAACCCTTCGCCGCCTCCTCCGCCTTGCGAGCAACATGCCGCACCGTCTTGCCGCCAAACCGCTCCAGCAGATCGGCCGCTCGGTCGTGCAGACTCGAGATCGTAGGATTGGTCACGATCTTGTGGAAGTACTCCGCAATCGCCCCCACATTCTTATCAATCGACCAGGCATTATCATTCAACACCACGATCAATCTCTTGGTCTGAGCCGCAATATTGTTCAGCGCTTCAAACGAAATTCCATTCGTAAACGCCGCATCTCCGGCCAGCGCAACGATGTGTTCTTTCCCACCTGCCATGTCGCGGCCAACAGCCATCCCCAGCGCCGCACTCAGCGCCGTTCCTGCGTGCCCGGCACCATAGCTGTCATGCTCACTCTCGGTGCGCAGCATAAATCCATTCAGTCCACCAGGCTGCCGAATCGTATGAAACAGCTTCTCCCGCCCCGTCAGCAGCTTGTGCACATACGCCTGATGACTCACATCAAACACAAAGCTATCGGTCGGGGTATCGAACACATAGTGCATCGCCAGAGTCAGTTCAACCACGCCAAGATTCGGGCCAATATGTCCGCCCGTCTTTGCCACCCCCACGATTAGCCGCGCCCGAATCTCTTCTGCCAACAGAGTCAGCTCCGCAATCGAAAGCTTCTTCACATCAGCCGGAGAGTTAATTGTCTCGAGAATATTACTCATTCAAAACCTGTCTGCAGTCTCGCTAACCGAGTGTCGCGTCCTGCGCAAAACCCAGCTATATCCTGAACCCAGCTAAACAACCTGACTTTTAAGTATACCAATCCGCAACTTCACGTGTCGCATCTTTCCATCTCGACTCTTAGACGTTGCCACACCTTTGTTGGATCTCTATCACGCACCTAAATCGGCCCCCCAGACAACCCAAAGCACCCTGAATTTGCCCTACCGGCGCATCCACTGCGATATGCTTCCCACACATGGTCCCCGCCGTCACCACCACAGGCCTCACCCGCCGCTTCGGCGAATTCACCGCAGTTCAGGACGTCAACCTCACCGTCGCTCCCGGCCAGTTCTTCGGCTTCCTCGGTCCCAACGGCGCGGGCAAATCCACCACCATCAAGATGCTCACCGGCCTGCTTGCCCCCACCTCCGGCTCCATCCAGATCCTCGGCCTCGACGCCGCCACCAACCCCATCGAGGTCAAGCGCCAGATCGGCGTAGTCCCCGAAGGCCTCGCTCTCTTCGGCCGCCTCACCGCCGCCGAATACCTCCGCTTCGTAGGCCGCATGTACGGCCTCGACGCCGCCATCACCGCCGCCCGCACCACCGAACTCCTCGACTTCATGAGCCTCGCCGGCGAAACCAAAAAACTCATCACCGACTTCTCCCACGGCATGCAGAAAAAACTCGCCCTCGCCGCCGCCGTCATCCACGGCCCCCGCATCCTCTTTCTCGACGAGCCCTTCGAAGGCGTCGACGCCATCGCCTCCGGCACCCTCAAAGCCATGCTCCAGGGTATGATCGCCCGCGGCGCCACCATCTTCCTCACCTCCCACGTCCTCGAGATCGTCGAGCGCCTCTGCACCCACATCGCCATCATCGACCGCGGCCACCTCATCGCCAACGGCTCCCTCGAAGAGCTCCGAGCCGGCGTCCAGGCCCGCAACCCCGAAGGCAACGGCAGCAACCAGATCCTCACCCTCGAACAAATATTCCTGGACATAGTAGGCAGCGATCCTGCCACTATCCAACCCGAGCAGGAGCTCTCATGGCTGGGCTAACCGAAACTCCAAGCCAACCTCCAAATCAACCCTGGACCTCCGCCCAAAGCCGCGCCCAGTTCGCCGCCCTCGCCCAACTGCGCTGGTGCATCTTCCGCAACGCCTTCCGCCGCAAAGGTGGAACCGGCGAACTCATCGCCCGCATCCTCTTCGTCCCCTTCCTCGCCATCATCGCCATCTTCCCCATCCTCGGCGCAGGCATCGGAGCACATCTTCTCGTCGTCACCAATCGCCTCGCCATGCTCTCCGCAATCACCTGGGGCGTCTTCCTGCTCTGGCAGCTCGTCGTCCTCAACATCTCCGCGCCGGGCCTCAGCTTCGACGTCAACACCATCATCCGCTTCCCCATCAGCTTCCCCCGCTACCTCCTGGCGCGCCTCTTCTTCGGCCTCCTCTCTGCGGCCAACGTCATTGGCACTCTCGCTCTCATCGCAACCGACATCGGCATCGGTATAGCCAGGCCCTCGCTCATCCCCTGGGCCACCCTCACTCTCCTCGTCTTCGCTTTGGCAAACATCTTCTTCACCCGAATGGCCACCACCTGGGTCGAGCGCTGGCTCTCCACCCGCCGCGCCAGCGAGATCTTCACCGCTCTCATCATCTTCGGCTCCCTCGGTTTTCAGTACATCAATCTAAACTTCAACCCAGCCTTCCAACACGGCCACCACGCCAGCAAACTTCCAATCCTCATCAAAATCTTCAACCGCATTCGCCCCATCGCCGACTTCCTTCCACCCGGCCTGGCCGCCACCTCCATCGTCAGCTCTACGCAGGGACACCACCTCATCGCCATCGCATCTCTCCTCGGCCTCACCGCCTTCGGATGCCTCTTCCTGGCCATCTACGCCTGGCGTATGCATCGCGAGTTCCGCGGCGAAAATCTAAGCCAGGTCTCCCACCAACCCACCGCAACCCGCATCTCGCCCCCGCAGCGCATCGCCGGCGCGCCGTCCGCAACGGCTCAGCCCACCCGCAGCCTCTTCAGCCTCAGCCCCATCCTTTCCGCATGTCTGCGTAAGGAGCTCCTCTACCTCCGCCGCAACACCAATCAGCTCTACGGCTTCATCGCGCCCATCTTTATGGTCTTCCTCTTCGCCAACCGCATGGGAGCCAGCGGTACCGGCGGCAGCCTCGTCTTCCCCGCCGCCGTCGCCTACTCCCTCCTCGGCGTCTCCATCCTCTCTTACAACGGCCTCGGCATGGACGGCCCCGGCGTCCAGTTCTACTTCCTCAGCCCCACCCGCCTCCGCGACGTCTTCCTCGCAAAGAACCTCATAGGCTTCCTCCTCAGCCTTATCGAGTTCGGCCTCATCTTCGCAGTTCTCACCTTCAGCGCCGGCACTCCATCGCTCCTCATCGCCCTCGCAACCCTCTGCTGGCTCGTCTTCGCCACCTTCACCAACGGAGCCATCGGCAATCTCCGCTCCCTCAGCGCACCAAAAAAAATCGACCTGTCGAAGATCAGCCGCAAACAGACCTCTCAACTCAGCGCTCTCATCGCATTGGGCGTTGTTCTAGCCTGTTTCGGAATCGGCTTTGCCATCGTCCTTCTCAGCCAACACTTGGGCCAACCTTGGCTCATGATCCCCATCCTCCTCGCCCTCGCTGAGGCAGCCTTCCTCTTCTACCTCCACGTCCTCAACCGTCTCGACACCATCGCGCTGAACCATCGCGAGACCATCGCCGAAGAGCTATGCAAGACCTAGTGTCCTGAGTCCAGGCGAAGCCGTATTAGCCTTTGCCGTCATCCTGAGTGCAGCGAAGGATCCCGACGAACTCCACCTGCCCAAACCGCTCGCCCTTTTCCACCCACACGTTCAAGCCGTTGTCTGTTCTTCATTTCCCAAGAAAGTTCACGACACCCGTGGCGAGACCTACGCTACACTGGCTCTCTCCGCACACCAGCTCACCTACCGCCGCCAAACGCACCAAGTGAGTATCAGGAAGGAAAAAAGACGAGATGCACCTCACGAGCCGCAGGGCAGCAGTCCTCATCGCATTCGCAACAGCAACCACCTTCGGCTCCATTCACGCCACCGCCCAAACCACACCCGAGCAGCCCGACAACTACCAATGGCTCGAAGACGTCTCCGGCGGCAAAGCCATGGCCTGGGTCAACGAAGAAAATGCCCGCTCCGCCAAAGTCCTGCAAGCCGACCCGCGATACCCCGCGCTCGCCGAAACAGCGCTCAAGGTGCTCGAATCGCCCACCCGCCTCCCAACTCCAGACTTCCGCGTCGGTGAGATCTACAACACCTGGCAGGACGCCCAGCACGTCCGCGGCATTCTTCGCAAAACCTCCCTCGACAGTTACCTCACCGACCAGCCCGACTGGCAGACCGTCATCGACTATGACGCCCTCGCCGCAAAGGACAACGAAAAATGGGTCGAGAAGGGCCTTAACTGCCTCTACCCCGGAGACGGGCTCTGCCTCGTCTCTCTCTCCGCCGGCGGCGAAGACGCAGACACACTCCGCGAGTTCGACCTCAAGACCGGAAAGTTCGTCGCAGGCGGCTTCGTCTTACCGAAGTCCAAGCAGGACGTAACCTGGGTCGATAAAGACACCCTCCTCGTAGCCCGCGACTGGGGCGAAGGCACCATGACCCAATCCGGCTATCCCTTCGTCATCAAGCTCTGGAAGCGCGGCCAGACCCTCGACCAGGCCAAAGAAGTCTATCGAGGCACACCTACCGACGTAGAAGTCGGCGCAGCCGCAATTCACGACAGCCAGGGTCACACCGCTGTAATCCTCGACCGCGGAGTCAACTTCTTCGAGCGTGAGACCTTCCTCTACACCGACAGCGGTCCCAAAAAAGTCTTCGTGCCTGGCAAGTCGCGGACCCACGGCATGCTCGACGGCCAGCTCATCGTCGAACTCAACCAGGACTGGAAGCCCGAAGGCCACTCGAAAACCTTCCCTCAAGGCTCAGTCATTGCACTCGACCTCGAAGCCGTAAAGAAGGACCCCGTCCACCTCAAGCCCACCGTCATCTTCACTCCCACTACTGAAGAGTTCTTTCAGGAGTCGGCCATCACCAAAGACCATCTCCTCCTCACCACGCTCGACCACGTACAAGGCCGCGCCTACCTCTACACCCACGAAGCCAACAACACCTGGACACGCAAGAAACTCGACATCCCCGACAACCTCAGCGTCAGCATCGCCACCACCAACACCTCCGACAACAAGTTCTTCCTCGAAACCACCGGCTTCCTGACGCCCTCCTCCCTCCTTCTCGGCGACGCCGCATCGACGAGTCTAAAGTCCGCCAAAACTCTCCCCGCCCAGTTCGACGCCTCCAATCTCATCGTCGAGCAACTCCAGGCCACCTCCAAAGACGGAACCAAAGTCCCCTACTTCCTCGTCCGCCACAAAGACATCAAGTACGACGGCTCGAACCCCACCCTCATGAACGCCTACGGAGGCTTTCAGGTCTCCATGACGCCCCTCTACAATCCCATCCTCGGCAAGCTCTGGCTTGAGCGAGGCGGCACCTTCGTCCTCGCCAACATCCGCGGCGGCGGCGAGTTCGGCCCCGCCTGGCACGACGCCGGCCTCAAGACCCACCGCCAGCGCATCTACGACGACTTCGCCTCCGTCGGCCAGGACCTCTTCACCCGCAAGATCACCTCACCCCGCCGCCTCGGCATCGTAGGCGGCTCCAACGGCGGCCTCCTCATGGGCGTCGAGTTCACCCAGCATCCCGAGATGTGGAACGCCGTCGTCATCCAGGTCCCCCTGCTCGACATGATCCGCTTCGAGCACATCGCCGCCGGAGCCTCCTGGGTCGGCGAGTACGGCACCGTCACCATCCCAGATGAGCGAAAGTTCCTCGCCCACATCTCCCCCTACAATCAACTAAACCCCAACACCAACTACCCCGAGCCGCTCATCTTCACTACGACCAAAGATGACCGCGTCGGCCCCGTCCACGCCCGCAAATTCGCCGCCCGCCTCGAAGAGTTTCACAAGCCTTTCTTCTACGACGAGATCGTCGAAGGCGGTCACGCCGCCGGAGCCAACCTCAAAGAACAAGCCAACACTCGCGCCGAACAATACACCTACCTAACCCGAAAACTCATGGACTAGGAAGCATGGACCGCGGAAGATGGCTCGCGACCAACGGGAGCGCCAACCGAAGGGGTATACAAGTCACGAAGTGACCGCCCCACGCGTAGTGGGCCCGTCCGGCAGGACAGAGCGCCTTTCGCACCTACCCAGCCACACCCACCACGCTCAACATCCTCCCCGCAACACCCTTCTCCCCACGATGCGAAAAGTACTTCATCTCCCCCACCGGATCCACCGCACAAGCCGTACACTCACCCACCACGGTGATCCGCTCCTCCCCTACACCAGCCTCCACCAACTGCCTGCGATTAGCCTCCCAAAGATCCAGATACAGTTTCCCCTCCTCCTCCGCGGCACCCACCCGAAAAAGCTCCTCCCCATACCCAAATCGCTCCCCAAACTCCCGGCGCACCTCCCCACCCACCGAGTAGCAGCAAGCCCCGATACTCGGCCCCACCGCCGCCTCCAGGTCCTCCACCCGCGACCCATACTCCGCCACCATCATCGCCACCCCGCGCTCCACAATCTTCGCCACCGTACCCCGCCACCCCGCATGAAACGCCCCCACCGCCCTCTTCTCCCGATCCACCACCAGCACCGGAACGCAATCCGCCGTCCCCACCCCCAGCAGCACGCCCGACACATTCGTAATCAACCCATCCCCCTCCAGCACCGCCCTCCCCTCCGCAGTCTGCAGCCTCCCTTCCAGCGCCCCGTCCCCCTCCCGAACCCCCAGCACAACATCTGAGTGAATCTGCCTCAATCCCACCAGCAACGAACCACGTCCCTGCACCAGATCACCATCAACACACCGCACAAAACGCACCCGATTTTCCACCACCGAAACCGCCTCATCCTCCTTCGTCCACCCCAGATTCAGCGTTTTTCCCCCATAAACCGAAGAAACACCCCCACCCCGCGTACTGAACCCATGCCGCAACCACCCCAGCCCCTCCCACGCCTCAACCCGCACCACCTCAATCTGCTCACTCACGCTAACTCCTTTATTTTGAGCGCCCATAACCCTAACGCACTCCTGGCAGTACCCGCTAGCAGGCGTCCCTGATCCCTAATGTTATCGCCGCCGATTCCATAAAACCCTTTCCGGTAACATTCCTCAATCCACAGAGTCTATTTTTAGTACCGCAACGAGGGTTACAGCATCAAAAAGACGGTAACAGCTGATGATGCAGGGGCACCAACTAACCCCCTTCTGTTGCAACAAAAATTTGCATCCTTCCCCGCGGGTCTGTAATATACCGCGATTGTAGACATGAGAGTGAATGTGCCCACCGTAGCCCCCCAATTTATTCGTTCCCGTATCAGTAAAGTCTGCGTGCCCATCATCGGCGCCACGCCTGCCGAGATGCTTGAAAAAGCCAGCGCCGTCGCCAAAGAAACTCCTTTCCTCGAGTTTCGCCTCGACTACCTGGAGAAGCCTCTCCTCGCCCTGCCAAAGCTAAAGCACTTCCTCAGTGAAAATACCGCTGTCACTGCTATCGCGACCTGCCGCCGCGCCGCCAACGGCGGCAAATTCTCCGGCAATCTCGCCGCAGAGATGGAGATTCTCTCCAAAGCTGGAACCTCCGGTTTCCACATCGTCGATCTTGAACTCGAATCCGCTGAGAGTCTGAAGAAAGGCGAGCTTCAGAAGCTTCGCGAGACTGGCGTTGCGCTCATTGTTAGCCACCACGACTTCACCGCAACCAAAGATCTCGACGGCGTCTTCAAACGCATCGAACCCTTCCGCCCCGACTTCATCAAAATCGTCCCCACGGCCAAATCGCTCACCGACAACGTCACCCTCATGCGCTTCATTGAGCGTATGGACGATCACTCCAACATCGTCGGCGTCTGTATGGGCGATGCCGGCATCATCTCGCGCGTCCTCGGACTCCGCGCCGGCTCTGCCTTTACCTTCGCCGCAGCCACCGCTGGCGAAGAGACTGCCCCCGGCCAGATCGCCGCCCGCACACTCATCGAAACCTATCGCATCGATCAAGTGGACGCAGCCACCAAGGTCTATGGCGTCGCCGGAAACCCTATCCGCAGCTCACTCTCTCCCATCATGATGAACACGGCCTTTCGCCGCGAGACCGTCAACGCCGTCTATCTCGCGCTTCAGGCCAACAAACTCTCCGACCTGCTCAAGCTCGTCCACGAGATCCCCATCCAAGGCCTCAGCGTCACCATGCCGCTCAAGCAGGAGATCATGTCGCATCTCGAGAAGACAGATCCCCTCTCGGCCAAGATCGGTGCCTGCAACACCGTGCTGCGTCAGGACGGCAAGCTCTACGGCTTCAACACCGACGTCGCCGGCATCACGGGCCCCATTGAGAAGCGGATGTCTCTTCGCGGAGCAAAGGCCCTTGTCCTCGGGGCCGGCGGAGCTGCTCGCGCTGCAGTCTTTGGGATGCGCGATAAGGGAGCAGACGTCTTCATCCTCAATCGCACCGCCGAAACAGCGCAGAAGCTGGCAAGGCAGTCCGGTTCGAAGACCATCAAGAAGGATGCCCTCGCCAAGACCACCTTCGACGTCATCGTCAATGCGACTCCCATCGGCATGACCGGCATCAAGGGCGCGCCGGTCCTCGAAGCGGCAGACCTCAACACCAAACTGGTATTTGATCTCGTCTACAACCCGCTCGAAACGCCACTGCTTCGTCTCGCGCGCCAACACAGCATCCCCATCATCACCGGCATCGAGATGTTCGTACAGCAGGGAGCGCGCCAGTTCGAGATCTTCACCGGCAAGCCTGCGCCGGAAGAGGAGATGCTGCGCGTCGTCATCCACGCTCTACGCCAGCAGGCCGAGTCTGCTGCAGAGACACCGGCACCTACTGCCAAAACGAAAAAAGCTTCCTGATTGGACTGCTGCACAGGAAAAAAATGGAACCCCGGCGATCCCGGGGTTTTCCCTGTCTTTGCTGGTGTTTTCGAGGGGTGTTTTAGAATTTCGCGTGTTTTCGTGTGGTGATTTTGTAGTGTGATCGTGGTGAGATGCGTGGTGGACGTGGCTCCCAAACAGCGTTCTCGGGGAACCTCAAAAATACGCCAAGATTTTTGATTATTTTTTCTAAAACAAAGGAGCCGCCTCGATCGAGGCGGCTCCTGATGGCTTGAGGACAGCAGACGGGCTTAGCTGCTCTTACCCTGCGCTGAAGCGAGCTTCTCCTCAGCCTTCCGGGTAACCGCATTGGCTTCGTCGTACTTCGCACCGTCGTCACCAGCCTCGTTCCAAAGCTTCTGACCCTCTTGAAGCTCCTTCTGGGCCTCGGCGGTGTCAATCTCGTTGGGGTGCAGCGCGGTCTCCGCCAAGATCGTCACACGCTCCGGCAGCACCTCCACGAAGCCCCAGGCTACGAAAAACTTCTGATCGCCTGAGCTGCCACCATGTAAGCGCACCTCGCCCGCACCAAGCTCTGCGAGCAGGGGCGCCGCACCATAGAGCGCCTCCAGATATCCCGACATCGACGGCAACTCCACCGCCTCTGCCGTCGCATCCAGCAGAACACGGTCGGGAGTGACCAGCCGAACGCTGAGAAGACCAGATTGTTGTGTCTCTGCCATGTTTCCTTTCATAGCGAGTCAGCAAGTTAGCGAAAACTGGTCAGCTGACTTGCTGTTTTCTCTGCTAACTCGCTGACTTGCTGCACTTCGCTGACTCGCTGCTCTATACCGTCTGCTTCATCTTCTCTGCAGCTGCAATCACGTCTTCGATTCCGCCCTTCAGATAGAAGGCCTGCTCGGGAATGTCATCGTGCTTGCCTTCGATAATCTCCTTGAAGCTCCGAACCGTATCCGCAACCTTGACGTAAGCGCCTGGGATACCGGTGAAGATCTCAGCCACATGGAACGGCTGCGACAGGAACCGCTGCACCTTACGCGCACGTGCCACGGTGACCTTGTCCTCTTCCGAGAGCTCGTCGATACCGAGAATTGCGATAATGTCCTGCAAATCCTTGTAGCGCTGCAGAATTTTCTTCACACCCTGCGCCACATCGTAGTGCTCCTGCCCGACCACGCGAGGAGTCAGAATGCGCGAGGTAGAAGCCAGCGGGTCTACAGCGGGATAGATTCCTAGTTCGGAGAGGGGCCGCGAAAGCGATGTGGTCGCATCAAGGTGAGCAAAGGTCGTCGCCGGAGCCGGGTCAGTGAAGTCGTCGGCAGGCACATACACCGCCTGCACCGACGTAATCGAACCTTTCTTCGTCGAGGTGATGCGCTCCTGCAACTCACCCATCTCGGTCGCAAGATTAGGCTGATAGCCTACGGCCGAAGGCATACGGCCAAGCAGCGTCGAAACCTCAGAACCCGCCTGGGTAAAGCGGAAGATGTTGTCGATGAACAGCAGCGTATCCGCGCCCTCTTCGTCGCGGAAGTGCTCCGCCACTGTAAGGCCGGTCAGCGCCACGCGAAGACGCGCCCCTGGCGGCTCAGTCATCTGCCCATAGACCAGCGTCGCTTTGCTCTTCGGCAGATCCTTCAGGTCGATAACGCCGGACTCCTGAAACTCCATCCAAAGATCGTTGCCTTCGCGGGTACGCTCGCCCACACCGGCGAACACCGAAAAGCCTCCATGCTGGCTGGCAACGTTATTGATCAGCTCTTGAATGATGACGGTCTTGCCCACACCAGCGCCACCAAACAGGCCGATCTTGCCGCCCTTCATAAACGGCTGGATGAGGTCAATGACCTTGATGCCAGTCTCGAACATCTCCTCACTGGTTGACTGCTCATCAAACGCAGGAGCCAGCCGGTGAATCGGCATATGCACCTTCGCGTTGACCGGTCCCAGCTCATCCACCGGCTCGCCAAGCACGTTGAGCACGCGGCCAAGCGTCTCACGGCCCACCGGCACCATGATGCCCGAACCGGTGTCGATCGCCTTCATCCCGCGAACCATCCCTTCGGTCGCGACCATTGCGATGCAGCGCACGCGGCCTTCACCAAGATGCTGCTGGACCTCAACGATTACGTCCAACGGGGTGGGAACATCAAAGCCTTCGCTGACGATGCGGATCGCCTGAAAGATAGGCGGCATGTGCGACTCTTCGAATTGAACGTCAACGGCCGGTCCGCTGATCGAAATTACTTTGCCAATATTCTCTGCCATAGGTCTCTTTCGTTATTGCAGCCGTCTGTGCTTAGAGAGCAGCCGCGCCACTCACAATCTCAATAATTTCCTTGGTAATTGCTGCCTGACGTACGCGGTTCATGGTGAGGCTCAGGCTGTCGATCAGGTCGCCTGCGTTCTTGGTCGCAGCATCGGTTGCCGTCATACGCGCTGCGTGTTCTGCAGCGGTGGACTCGAGCAATGCATGAAAGATCACTGTCGTCACATAACGCGGCATCAGGTGACGGAAGAGTCTCTCCGGCGATTGGTCGAAGATGTAATCGACATCGGCGGTGCCAAACTTCTTGGCTTCTTCTTCCATCTCGCTGGCTTCGGGTACATGAACGCTGATGCCTTCCGACTGCGCTGCCTTAACAGCCGCATCGCGCTCTTCCTGGGTCGGCTCCTGAGAAGACTCAACGTTGTGAGCTCCAAGCTCGACAATCGGCAGCAACTTTTCTACAACGATTCTCTGCTGCAGCACAGATTTGAACTCGTTGTAGACGAGATAGACAGAGTCAATCTCCGACCGTTCGTAACGTTCGATGATGGAGTGCGCCAGCTTGGAGACAGCTTCAAATTCGGTCTTGACGAGAAGGTCCGGATGCTCCGCTGCAACTTCGATCTGTGCTGCGCGATGGCGAATCGTATCGTAGTGTATTGCGAGATCGTTGTCGTAGTGCTCTTCTGTCTTCTCGTAGTTCGCCGCTGGAAACTTCCTCTTGTAAAAGCCAATCGCCTTTTTCCCAATGGGCTCAAGGTCGATGTTCTGTCCTCTCGCCACGCGAGCGTCGATGAACTTCTGCGCTGCTTTGCCAACGTTCGAGTTGAAGCCGCCTGCAAATCCCTTATCGCCTGCGATCACGACGACGAGTACGTTCTTCTCTTCGCGCTCAATCAGCAGGGGATGAAGAATCTCGCCGGTCTGCTCGTTGTAGATATCGGTGCGGCGCACCAGAGACTCCAGCACGTTGATCAGCATCTGGGCGTAGGGTCGTGCCTGCATGGCACGCTCCTGCGCACGGCGCAGCTTAGCCGCCGAGACCATCTTCATGGCCTTCGTGATCTGCCGCGTGTTCTTCACACTGCGGATGCGACGACGTAAATCGAGTACGTTTGCCATGGTTTACTTAGCTGCAACCGTCTCTTTCTGTTGCTGGTTCTTGTCCTTGCGATCTGCGAGGAAGTTGCCCTTGTACTCTTTGATCGCCGCGGTCAGACGAGACTTCAAATCGTCGTCCAGAGCCTTCTTGGTGGCGATGTCTGTCAGAATCGCGGGCTGTGCCGATTCGAGATAAGGATAGAAGCCGTCCTCGAACGCCCGCAGATCACTAACCTTTACATCATCCAGAAGGCCGTTTACACCAGCGAAGAGGATTGCAACCTGCTTCTCCGCGCTGAGCGGCTGGAACTGCGGCTGCTTGAGGAGCTCCGTCAGGCGCTGTCCGCGGTTGAGCTGCTGCTGCGTTACCTTATCCAGATCCGAACCAAACTGCGAGAACGCAGCCAGCTCGCGATACTGCGCCAGATCAAGCTTCAGGGTGGCTCCAACCTGCTTGGTTGCTTTGATTGCAGCCGAGAAGCCTACGCGTGATACGGAGAGACCAACGTTGACGGCAGGACGCACGCCAGAGTTGAACAAGTCGGTCTCAAGGAAGATCTGCCCATCCGTGATTGAGATCACATTCGTCGGGATGTAAGCCGAAACGTCGCCAGCTTGCGTCTCGATGATCGGAAGCGCCGTCAGCGAACCGCCGCCGAGCTTGTCTGAAACCTTTGAGGAGCGCTCGAGCAGCCGAGAGTGGAGATAGAACACATCGCCGGGGTACGCCTCGCGCCCAGGCGGACGGCGGAGCAGCAGCGAGATCTCGCGATAGCTGGCGGCGTGCTTCGAGAGATCGTCATAGATCACCAGCGCATGCTTGCCGCTGTCGCGGAAGTACTCACCCATTGCCGTCGCAGCAAACGGAGCGAGGTACTGCATCGGCGCCGGCTCAGAGGCAGTCGCGGCAACAACAATGGTGTAAGCCATTGCGCCATGCTCTTCAAGCGTCTGCACCACCTGTGCCACGGAAGAACGCTTCTGCCCGACCGCGCAATAGATGCAGATCAGGTTGTTCTTGGCGGAGTTGATGATGGTGTCGAGCGCGATTGCAGTCTTTCCGGTCTGACGGTCGCCGATCAAAAGTTCACGCTGGCCGCGGCCAATCGGAATCATCGTGTCGATGGCTTTGATGCCGGTAGCCATCGGCTCACGCACCGACTGACGATCGATAACGCCAGGAGCAAGCCGCTCCACTGGTAGATACTTGTCGGTATTGATCGGACCCTTGTCGTCGATAGGCTGACCCAGCGCATTTACAACGCGGCCAATCAGAGCCTCGCCGACCGGCACGGACATGATTTTACCGGTCCGCTTCACCTGATCGCCTTCGCTGACCTCCGTGTAGTCACCCAGCAGCACCGCGCCGACCTGGTCTTCATCTAGGTTCATGGCAAGGCCCGCAACGCCGTGCGGAAACTCGATCAGCTCACCGGCCATCACTTTATCCAGGCCGTGGACACGCGCGATACCATCACCCAGCGAGATGACCGTTCCAACCTCATCCACCTGGATGCGCTGCTCAAAGTTCTCAATCTGCTGGCGAAGCAGTTCTGTTATCTCATCCGCCTTGATCTGTGCCATGTCTTCCTTCTACTCGATTCGTGTCAAACCTTCAAAAACTTAGCGCCGTCGCCGGCAAGACTCTACGCGTTCACAAGCTTCTGCTTCAACTGCTGCAACTGTCCGCGGATGGACCCGTCGTACACCGTGGAACCAAGCCGCACTACAGCTCCACCCAACAGAGTTGCATCCTGGAGATAAGTGGCCCGAACGCGACCCCCCGCGAGCTTCGCAACCTGAGCCTCGAGTTCGGCACGATCCTGATCATTCAACGGCCGGGCGCTGGTAATCTCCGCCTCCGCCATGTTCGATTGCTCATCGGCAAGGACGTGGTACTCCTCGAGAATCTCGTTCAACTCATCGAGGCGCTGATGATCCATGATCACTGCAATAAAATTTCGCACCTGCGGGAACATCCCGATGCGTCCTGCAATCGCATCGAGCACCTTCAACTTCTGTTCGTTCGCAATCGACGGATTCATCAAAACTTCACGAAGGTCATGACTACCCGCGAACGTTCCACTGAAATCACGAAGCTGTTGTTGTGCCGCGGCTGCATCAAGGTGCGCAGAGGCAGCCACTGCGGCAAACGCGTGAGCGTAACGCAACGAAAGGACAGACATCAGTTTTGTCCTTTCTTCGAATCGTCGCCGGTCAACCGCTGCGCAAAGCTCTGGATCAACAGACGGTCAGTCTCCGCCGTGACTACCAGCTTGCGTGCTGCCTGTTCGATAGCAAGCTCTGCCGCATACTGCTGTATCTGTCGCTGCGCAAGAGCCGTCGCGGCAGTAATCTCCTGCTCGGCTGCCGCCAGAATCTTCTGCTTTTCCTCTTCCACGCTGGCCGCAATGCGCTGTTCATCGAGCGCGGAGTCCTTCTCTGCCTGGGAGCGCATGGCCGCGATCTGGCTGTCCAGCTTGCTTAGGCGAGCTTCTACACTGTTCAACCTGGCATTGGCATCTTCGGTCGCAGTGCGCGCATCCACGAGCTGCTTCTGAATCAATGTGCTCCGATTACGAAAGGTCTTCGGCAACGTCTTCGCCAGAAACCACCCTACGAGCGCGGCTAGAACTACAAAGTTGGCAACCGTAAACGCCGTAGCCGCCTGCTCCGCGTTCAAACCAACCTTCGCCCCAAGAGCGCGCACCGTGGCCGAATGAAGGTACTTGTCGTTTTCGTCTTCTTCCTGTTGATTCTTCTCGGAGGACTGCGTCTCGGAGACGGCGGGCCGATCAGTGCCTGCGCTGGGAGCACCTGCATCCTGTGCCTTCCCATGGCGTACTGGCGCGAAGAGAAATCCAAGCAAGAAAACAGCAGGCAAAAGCCTCTTCACAAAAGAATTCTTCACTGCGCAACCTCCGCTGCCTGAACTCCAGCTGGAAGCACCGCATTGAGAACCCGCGAGCTTAACTCTTCGCTCATTCCTGCAATCTGCAGCCGCGCCTCATGAGCACTCTGCTCTATCTCCTGCTTGGCTCCATGAACTCGGTCCTGCGTCTGCTGACGGGCCTGGGCGAGTGCTGCCTCCCGCTCCGCATTCCACTGCTTCAGCTTCTTATCGCGCATCTGGAAGATCTCAACCCTGGCGTGGCGCAACTTCTCTTCATAAGCCGCGGTCTCCGCCTCCGCTGCGGCAATCGCTCTCCGAGCCTGCTCAAGAGCACCTGAGGTACGGGCGCGCCGCTCAGCCAGCACGCGATCCAGCGGACGTCGAACAATCAGCCCATAAGCCACCACCAGCAAGATAAACAAGACCATCGTCGGCACGGAGCCGAGCACAAGTCCACCGAGTTGATTCAGTATCTGATCCATGAATGGGGTCGGCCGGGGCCGCTTGAAAGTCCTGTCGTGAGCGGTCTCACACCGCTACTCTGTTCCAGAAATCACTGGCGCAGGCGCTGCATGATAGTTCGAGGTACACCTAGTTTTAGCAAAGCGGTTACAAGGGTGTCAACCAATCACCTGATGAATATCGGCCATCGTGAACGGTATTCGCACGTGGTTCACTCCCAAGCCCTTGAGCCAATTATTTGCACGTTTCCTTTGACTTCCTCGGGCAAAGGACTAGACTTTGATGTACCACCTGGACCCTAAGCTCTGGGTCACATAGGTCGCGTGATTGGGGACACCACCTCCGCTCCCCGTCAGGCGGCCTATGCTAGTTAAGGGTGTCTTCTATTCAATCGCCCGTTCCCGGAATCTTCTGAATCTGTTCAGCAATGAAGCGGGCCCTCGTGCCGTAACGTAGGCAAGATTTCCCTCGAAGCGCTTTCCCTCTACCACCGCCCCTGCCTCCAACGCCGCCAGTACGGCTCCCTCCGACTGCGGCAGACGAAACTGCATCTCAATCAGCGGATCGACAACCAATGCAGCATCGATCGCTGCCAGCAGATGGTCCAGCCCCAGCTTTTTCAGTCCCGAGACCGCGATACTTCCGGGCGCTCCCATGGGCATCCCTTCGTCATTCCCAACCAGGTCGATCTTGTTCAGCACCTCGATCACAGGCTTCTTCGAAACGTCCAACTCCGCCAGGACCTTCTCAACCTGAGTCTTCTGCTCATCCACCATGGGACTCGAAGCGTCGCGAATATGCAGCAGCAGCTCCGCGCGCTCTACCTCCTCCAGCGTCGCCCGAAAGCTGGTAACCAGCGTGTGCGGCAGGTTGCGAATAAATCCCACCGTATCCGACAGCAGAATCTTTCTCCGCGAAGGCAGCGTCAACTGACGCAGCTTGGGATCGAGCGTAGCAAACATCCGCGCAGACTCCAGCACTCCCGCCTCGGTCAGCGCATTGAACAGTGTGCTCTTCCCCGCATTCGTATAGCCCACCAGCGCAACCACAGGGACCGGCACCGCCTCTCTCCGCTGCCTTTGCTGCCTGCGAATTCGCCGCACTGACTCCAGCTGCTCCTTCACATGGTCGATGCGCAGATTGATCTTCCGTCGATCCGTCTCCAGCTGCGTCTCACCCGGTCCACGGGTCCCGATGCCGCCGCCCAGCTGCGACATCGACTTCCCCCGCCCAGCCAGCCGGGGAAGCTGGTACTCCAGTTGTGCCAACTCCACCTGCAGCTGACCCTCCCGCGTCCGCGCGTGTCTTGCGAAGATATCCAGAATCAGCTGCGTTCGGTCGATGACCCGGCAAGGCAGCTTCGCCTCCAGGTTTCTCAGCTGCGACGGCGACAGATCGTGATCGAACAGAACCAGGTCAGCCCCGGTCGAGGCAATCACGCCCTCGATCTCCTCCAACTTGCCTTGCCCCACCAGCGTCGCAGGATCTGGCCTCGGCCGCCGTTGAATGAGGGTCGCAGCCACCTCGGCTCCCGCGCTTCTCGCCAGCTCTTCAAACTCCGCCAGCGAAGCATCGAAGTCAAGGTCAGCCACAGCCTTAGGCGCCACAGAAAGATCGAGGCCATCCAGCGCAGTACCAGCCGAGACCGCAGCTGCGGTCTTTGCCAGTCTCGCTGCAGCAGTCAGCTTGCGCCGCTCCCCGGTAAACTCCACTGCGACCAGAACGGCGCGCTCCGCCTGGGGCAGATCACCCCGCCCATGGCGCATCGCAGCCTCGTGCGCCTCCACCAGACTGCGCCTCGCAGGCTTCCTTCCATTCCTCTTTCCATCTTCAGTTGTCAACGGCTAGCGGCCTTGTGTCCCTGTCGCCTCTTGTACTGGCCCACCGGCAGGGGCTGAACCTACCGCCGCCCGCACCTCTGGCTTCGCATCACTCCGCACATCCCCATGCGCCCCTGCTCGCCCACTCACCACCGTCGAGATCGCATGTTTGAAGATCAGCTGTTCCTGGCTGTTGTTCTCCAGCAACACCGAGTACTTATCGAACGACCGAATCTTCCCTGTCAGCTTCACGCCGCTTACCAGGTAAATCGTGATCGGACTCTTATCTTTTCGCACTGTATTGAGAAAAGTATCCTGAATGTTCTGTGCCGGCTTTGATTCCATGGGGCCGATCTCCTTTATTCAAATGTTCATACTGCGATGAGGTTCTGCCGTGACCCATCGGCTTCAGAACAAAACTCAGCGCAAACGCCAAGTCTGAAGCCAAGACTGTCAACAATACGAGCATCGACGGCAATAATCAACCTGGCCCGTCACATGGTAGAGACGAACGCAATACTTCCTTAGACGCATTGCAAGACGGAACGGCAGTCTGGCGCAGTCTCCGCAGCGACATACGAACGATATACCATGGCAGATGTGACCATCCGCAAGCCGCAACCCGTTCCAATGCTTGACTTCTCCCGCCAGTTCGCCGTCCTCCGGCAGGAGATCTTCGACTCCATCGAAGCCGTCTGCACGTCGCAGCACTTCATCCTTGGCCCCCAGGTCACCAGCTTCGAACACGCCGCCGCCACTGCCTGCGCAGCTCCTCACGCCATCGGCTGCGCCAGCGGCACCGACGCCATCTGGCTCGCTCTCGCCGCCGCAAACGTCGGCCCCGGCGACGCGGTCATCACCACCCCCTTCAGCTTCTTCGCCACTGTCAGCGCCATCCTCCGCTGCGGCGCCACACCTTTGCTGGCCGACATCGACCCTGCCACCTTCAACCTCTCAGCCCCGGCCGTCGCGAAACTCCTCGACTCTCCCGTGGGCCGCAACGTCAAAGCCATCCTCCCCGTTCACCTCTACGGCCAGTGCGCCGATTGGGACGCATTCACCGCACTGAAACAAAACCACAAACTCCTGCTCATCGAAGATGCCGCCCAGGCCTTCGGAGCCACATGGAACGGAGTCCCCGCAGGAGCCCTTGGAGATGCAGCCGCCTTCAGCTTCTATCCCACAAAAAATCTAAGTGCCATGGGAGATGCCGGCCTCGTCACCACCACTTCCGCCGCAATCGACGATCATGCCCGCGTCCTCCGCGCCCACGGCATGCGCCGCCGCTACTATCACGAGGAGATCGGTTGGAACTCCCGCCTCGACTCCATTCAAGCCGCTGTCCTCGAGGTCAAACTCCGTTATCTGCCAAAGTGGAACCAGCAGCGCCGCGACCACGCTGCCCGCTACGACCAGCTCTTCCACAAAGCCAACCTCACCGCAGACAGCACAGCCAGTACCGACAAAGGCATCGTCCTCCCAATCACCGACCCGCGCGCCGGCCACGTCTTCCACCAGTACGTCATCCGCACACCCCGCCGCGACGAACTCCGCCAATACCTTACAGATCGAAAGATCGGCAGCGAGATCTACTACCCCGTCCCCTTGCATCTGCAGACCAGTCTCTCCTACCTCAGCTACAAGCAGGGCGACTTCCCCATCAGCGAAGCCGCTGCCGATGAAGTCCTGGCCCTCCCTATGTATCCCGAGCTACGCGAAGACGAGCAGCAAACCGTAGTCGACACGATAGCCAGCTTCTATCAGTAAAAACCTTCTTAGTCATCCGCGGAAGTCTGCACGCCAGACACACCCTACCGCTTCTTCTTGCCTCTTCCGCCCCTGCCCGCCGCAGCCTTCTTCTTCTCAGACACAGGCTCCGGATGAGCCTCCCCAGGCGCTGTTGTTCCAGGCTGAATCACTCGACGAACCAGATTGCCCTCCAGCCGATAGATCTTCATCACCGTCTTGCCCGGCACAATCGCACCCGTCACAGGATCAGGCACCACCGGCCCAGCCTCATCGGAGAGCACTCGATACGAAAAGGTTGGCGCCGCAGTCGTAGCCGCCGGCAACTTGCCATAAGAATCGCTAGCCATCGTTACCGTGACCGGAAGATATCCTTCAATATTCCTGTCGCGAAACCCCGTCTCATAGCGATGCTTCTTTACATTCCACGTAAAGACGCGCACCTGATCGAAGTCATACGTCAGCCCTGCTTTATAAGGGCTCAGCACCGTCACGTAGATCGGAATATTCTTATCGTCCTGCTCGGCCTCCGGATCGTTCACCGTAGTAAGAATGTACGAACCGACAATCCTCTGTCCTTCGGAGTATCGCGTGATCGCGTCCGGCGCATCGACATCCATCATCCGGCTAAAGAGCCAGCCTGTATCGCCTTTGGAGTCACGCACCAACCACCAGTCTTCCATCACCGGAGGAGCGGGCTCGTCCGGCACTGCAGCAGCCGCGGCACCTTTCGCACTCTTTCCTGCAGCACCAGCCGCAGCCGCTGGAGTGGGAGGTGCAGCCTTCGCAACCCGCGTTCCCGGCGGCAGAGGCTTTGCCAGCGTCGCGCGAGACAGCAGCTTCAGCTTCTCGCCCTCCGCCAGACGAAAGAACCTCTCCGTGTCGCGGCCCGGCTTGGCATGCATATAAACTTCGTCCCGCACCACCGCCGAGGCAACCACCGGGTCAGCCTTATGATCCTGCTTCAACTTCTCAAACTGATCGAAGACGTCCTGCGTCGCGACGACCTTCTCATCGATCCAGCCCTGCTCTCCCTTGGCTGTCTGAACCTTCACAAACCGCCGCCCGTGATCGAGCACTTCGAGCCGATCGCCGTTCTCCACCGTAGCCGTGCGATTGGAGACCGCCGCCACCCGGTCGCGCAAGAACGTCTGCTTCGCCGTCACATACACATACTGAGCCGCCGGCTTAGGCCGCAGCCGCGAGCACCCGCTCCCGCCCGCCACCAAAAGCACCGAGACTGCCACGAGGCCGCAAATCCGTGAAAAGCACCGCACGAAACCGAATTGTCCAGAGGAAGAAACGATAGTCTTGAAACTCCGCGTCACGACACACTACTTCCACCATACTAACGGCGGCCTCGCTAAATCCATAACATCCAGGCATCAACTCCTACACCACCGTCCCGGTCTGGAACAACTAGTGTGTCAGCGCCACCGCGGCCGCCCCTGCAGGATCAGCGTCAGTAGCGATACTGGTCGCCGCGTCAAGCTTCCCCGGAGTCGTAATGTCGAAGCTGTACATCGTCAGATCCGGACTCCCACCCACCGATGCCGCCAGCAGATACTTTCCGGTTCGATCAATCCCCAGCGACTGCACCGACGTCCCGCTCTTATAGGGCGATCCGCTCAGCGGAGTCAACGATAAAGCCGAAGGGGTAGTCCCAGCGACAATCGTGTATCCAGAGATCGTGCCATCAGTACGATTCGCCGCATAGGCGTAAGTGCCCGTACTATCCAGCACGACGGACATGGTTCCGTTCCCCGCTGCAAATGGCGACCCCGTAACCGAATTCAACACGCCTCCAGACCCGATCGTGTAGACGGCGACTCCCCCGCTGGTCCCACTTCGCGCAATGTAGAGATAAGCCGTCTTGGGATCGATCGCCAGCCCAACATCACCTGTGCTCGCATCTACGTTAGCCAGACTCTGGCTCTGCACCGCAGTACCAGTAGCTGTGTCGAACGTAAACACGACGTCTCCGCCGGTTCCAAGTGCCGCAAAGATCAGCGTCCCATCCGGCGACACCTTCACCATCGAAGGGTGCCAGGTCCCCGCCCCAGCATGAAGCGAATACGCAGGCGACCCCACGTCACTCAACGCTCCCGTCGAAGAGTTGATCTGGTAGACATCCAATTGCTGCGTAAAACTATCCAGCGCAATCAGCCATTGCCCATCCGGCGAAACCGCCAGCGAGGCCGCAGTCACAAGATTCTGCACTGCGCCAGCTGCCGGAGTGCTCAAAGATCCATTCGCGTTGATCAGATACAGGCTGAGCGACGCTTGTCCCGCGATGTAAAGAAACGCATCATTCGGAGTTACAACCTCCGCAAAGGGTTGCGACCCAAGCGCGACCGGCGAGTTACTCACCGCAGTCAAGGTCGCAGTCCCCACTGCGAATCCACTCACAGACTTCGTCGTCTGATTCACCACATATACCTGGTTCCCACCCGCTCCGGTCCCGCCACCACCAGAGTTGTCGACCGGGGGAAAGAATCCCGTACACCCGGTGAAAACAGGCAGCATCAGCGCAGCGCCCGCCACAGCCCAACGCCGCAAACTTCCCCATCGTTCCATCGTCACAAAGCCTCTCTTCTATCTTCGCAGCAGCCACAGCCAACGCAGAATTAATTCAATAAAAACGTTCCTCTATAATTTTCGCAATGCAACCCTCGAAGCTTTTCCATCTTCTGCCCTTGGCCGCAATACTGCTCGCACAAACTCTTCCCTCCAAAGCACAATCGCAGCCCTCTCACCCTTTCGACGCAACAGCTCGACAAACAGTATCGCTCTCCTTTGCACTGCAACAGGAAGTTCACGCAGATATGAACTTCCTGGCCGACGATGAGCTTCACGGCCGCGGCTCAGCCACACGCGATGAGCATATTGCCGCCCTCTTCGTGGCCTCTCAACTTCAGTCCCTCGGCCTTGAGCCCGGCGGAGACAACGGTACCTTTCTCCAGAAGTCAGCTCTCCCCGATCCCCTGCCCGCAAGAACTCAGCAGCGCCTCGCCAAGTTTCAGGACGTCCCCCGCAAAGAGACCTGGAACGCCATCGCCATCCTGCTCGGAACCACTGCACCCAATGAGGTCATCCTCCTCACCGCGCACCTCGATCACCTCGGCATCGGTCCCGCCAACGCCGCCGGCGACACCAACTACAACGGAGCCGACGACGACGCATCCGGCACCACCGCAGTCCTGGCACTGGCCCACATCCTCGCCACCGGCCCGCGACCCAAACGCACCATCGTCTTCGCACTCTTCGGCTCAGAAGAACTCGGCGGCTTCGGCAACCGTGCCTTCCTCGCCCACCCGCCCGTGCCATTGGCCAGCATCGTCGCCAACCTCGAGTTCGAGATGATCGGCCGCCCCGACCCGGTCGTCCCCGCCGGAACCCTCTGGCTCACCGGCTTCGATCGCTCCAACCTTGGCCCAGAACTGGCAAAGCACGGTGCCCACCTGGTCAACGACCCTCACCCCAAAGAAAACTTCTTCCGCCGCTCCGACAACTACGCGCTGGCTCAGCAAGGCATCGTCGCTCAAACCGTCTCGAGCTACGGCCTGCACAAGGACTACCATCAGCCCAGCGACGAGATCCGCACCATCGACTTCACCCACATGACCAACGCCATCGCCTCTATGGTCAACCCCATCCGCTGGCTGGCCGACACCTCGTGGAAGCCCGAGTGGCTCCCAGGCCATAAACCCGACGCCAACCCCACCGCCCCAACGCCGTAAAACGTCCTGCCGGACGGGCTCGCTGCGCGCGAAGCGGTCACTTCGTGACGCGTATACCGGTCTTGGAGAGATGAATCTCGAGGTTCTCCCGTTGGTCGAAATTTATCTCTCCCCCGACCAACGGGAGGACCAGCCGAAGGGGTATACAAGTCACGAAGTGACCGCCCTCCGCGCAGGAGGCCCGTCCGGCAGGACATAGTCTTTTAAAAGAAAAAGAGCGGCCCGCAAAGGGCCGCCTCTTTATGTAACTAAATTAGTTACTTATGCACCAACCAGCTCTTCCTTCTTCACAATGTCTTCAATCTTGCGTCCGATAGCCTTGGCAACACCTTCGCCATACTTCGGATCGCACTTGTAGAAGTGATTGATCTGCAGGTCCTGAATCCGCGTCTCGACCTTACCCAGGCCGGCCGCGATATTCCCGCACAGCCGCTCCTGCGCATCCGGTGTCATCAGGCGGAACAGGTTCCCCGGCTGCGTGTAGTAGTCGCCATCATGCTCACGATGGTCGTACCGTCCCACGGTCGCCGTGTTGTAGGTCACAGGACGCTCAAGATACTTCTTATCCTGCGTCGGTCCGCCAAAGCTGTTGGGCTCATAGTTCGGACCACTGCCGCCGTTCTCACCGTAGCGCATGCTGCCATCACGGTTGTACGTGCTGTACGGGCACTTCGGCTCGTTGATCGGAAGGAGGTTGTAGTTCACTCCGATGCGATACCGGTGTGCATCCGGATAGCTGATCAAACGGCCCTGCAACATCTTGTCCGGCGAAAAGCCCATGCCCGGAGCAACGTTCTTCGGATCAAACGCCGCCTGCTCAACCTCAGCAAAATAATTCTTCGGATTGCGGTTCAACTCCAGCTCGCCGATCTCGATCACAGGATAGTCCGCATGTGGCCAGATCTTCGTCAGGTCAAACGGATTGATGTGGTAAGTCTCCGCTTCAGCTTCTGGCATGATCTGAATCTGCACCGTCCACTTGGGAAAGTCGCCCTTCTCGATCGAGCGGAAGAGATCGCTCTGCGAGTGATCCATATCCACAGACTTCATGTGGTCGGCCTCTTCGCGAGTGAAGTTCTTAATCCCCTGCTTCGTCTTGAAGTGGTACTTCACATAGAACAGCTCGTTCTTCGCATTGATCAGCGAAAACGTGTGGCTGCCGTATCCATTCAAATGGCGATAGCCATCCGGAGTACCGCGATCCGAAAACAGAATCGTAACCTGGTGCAGGCTCTCCGGCGAAAGCGACCAGAAATCCCACATCATCTTCGGCGACTTCAGGTTCGTCTCCGGATCACGCTTCTGCGTATGAATGAAATCGCCAAACTTCAGAGGATCGCGGATAAAAAACACCGGCGTATTGTTGCCCACCAGATCCCAGTTGCCCTCTTCCGTGTAGAACTTCAGCGCAAACCCACGCGGATCGCGCTCAGAGTCAGCCGACCCCTTCTCGCCGCCAACGGTCGAAAACCGCAGGAACGTCGGGGTCTTCTTCCCCTTCTCAAACACCTTCGCGGTCGTGTACTTCGCCATATCAGGGTGAGTACAGGTAAAGGTGCCATGCGCCGCCGAACCCTTCGCATGAACCACACGCTCGGGAACACGCTCACGATTGAAGTGCGCCATCTTTTCAAACAGCAAATAATCTTCAAACACGATCGGTCCACGATTGCCCACCGTGATGGAGTTCTGGTTATCGCCAACCGGTCGCCCGGCATCGGTAGTCATTTGCTTGCTCTTCAGATCTTCTGCCATAGTTCACCTCTTACCACTCGTTAGGAAATCGCCCTAAGCCTGCTGGCACTTCGCACAAATGCCAATCACATCCACTGCATACCGCTCCACGAGAAATCCGCCAGGCAGTCTGTCCTGCTTCGACACCAGCCCAAGCTCTTTTTCTCCAATGTCGGTAATCGCCTTACACTTTGAGCACACCATGTGGTGATGCGATTCATCGTTCATCTCCACGCGCAGCGAGCCATGATGCAGGCTCACCTCGCGAAAGACGCCGCTCTCCACAAACAGATGTATGTTTTTGTAAACGGTAGCCAGCGAGATTGCCGGCACCTTCTTCTTAACCTGCGCATAGACCTCTTCCGGACTCGGATGGCCATGCATCGTCTTCATCACTTCGTACAAGACCTGCCGTTGGTGAGTCACAGCGATGCCGTTCTCCTGGCAGAGCTCGCGAAACGATCTGGCCTCGTTCACCAACATGAGACGAGTATAAACGATAAAGATTATCGTCCGATAAATTTAGTTATCCACAGAAGAGGAATCTTTTGACCCAAATCTAGTTCAGCCGCTCCGTCTTGCCGAACCGTGAATCCAGGGGCTTTCTCCCATCAAACCCCTCCTCCTCGGTGTGCCAATGGGCAATCGTCGGCTCGCCCAGCTTCCAGCAGAGCAACACTGTTCTCCCATCCATCACATAAGGAAAGTCCAGCAACCCCTCCTCGAGATCCTTCACCTGCACCCCGATCGAGTCGATCTCAGACAGCGTATCCTTGGCCACCTGCACTGCCTTATCCCGCTCCGCTCGGCGTCGAGCCGCGACGCTCACATCCACATGCATCCCACCCGAGAGAAAGATCCTATGGCTCAACTGCTGCATCTCGTACTCAAACTCCGCGGCCCGGGCCTGTCCCTCCCGAGCCTTTCTCAGCAGAGCCTCTACTACCGGCAGCAACGTCTGTGCCTCGCCCAACGTAAACGTCTTACTCAAATCCTGATCTCCAGCATCCTGTCCAGCGCAACACGCGCCCACTGCTTCACATCATCATCCACCTTGATGCGATTCACAACCCGTCCCTCAACCAGATTCTCCAGAGCCCACGCCAGATGCTGCGGCGAAATTCTATACATCGTCGTGCACAGGCAGCCCGAGTCATCGAGCGTAATCACCCGCTTGCCCAGCGGCGCAAACCGCTTCGCCAGCCGGTTGACGAGGTGAATCTCCGTCCCAACCGCAAAACTCGAACCCTCCGGCGCACGCTCAATCGCCTGAATAATGTGCTCGGTCGAACCCACATCATCGGCCTTCTGGCAGACCTCCCACCGGCACTCCGGGTGCACGATCACCTGCATCCCCGGCTCCTCCCGGCGCACGCGATCGACATGCTCCGGCAGAAACCTCTGATGCACCGAGCAGTGTCCCTTCCACAGAATCACCTTCGCCGCCTTCAGCCGGTCGGGGCTAACTCCGCCATTAATCTGATATGGATCCCAGACCACCATCTCGCTTAGCGGAATCCCCATCGCAAACGCGGTGTTCCGTCCCAGATGTTGATCCGGCAGAAAGAGAATCTTCCCCGCACGTGCAAACGCCCACTCAAAGACGCCACGAGCGTTCGAAGACGTACACACCAACCCACCCCGCTCGCCGCAGAAAGCCTTAATCGCAGCAGCCGAGTTCATATAAGTCAGAGGAATCAACCCACCCGAAGCCTCATCGGTAATGCCCGCGCGCTCCAACGAATCCCAGCAGTCTTCCACCTGCCCGATCTCCGCCATATCGGCCATCGAGCAGCCCGCATTCAAGTCCGGCAGAATCACCTGCTGCCACGGCCGCCCCAGCACATCCGCCGTCTCAGCCATAAAGTGCACGCCGCAAAAGAGCATGTACTTCGCATCCGTCTCGGCGGCGACCTTCGAAAGCTTGTAGCTGTCCCCGGTAAAGTCCGCAAAACGAATTACCTCATCTCGCTGATAATGATGGCCGAGCAAAACAACATCTTTGCCTAGCTTCTCGCGCGCAGCAGCGATCCGGGCGTCCATCGTATGGTCTGGCTGTGAAAGGTAGTTGTCTAAAGAACACGAATCTGCAACGTTCTCCGCCACGGCCGCAGCCGGTGCGATCTCCAATAGTCCGTTCAAAGTACTCCGCCTTCAGTCTCACAAGGTCGTCTGGCACCGGCTAGGCCGATACCGTCTTTTCGCCTCTGAGACGGGGATGTTGAAAGCATGCACTGCTTGAGTCGCAGTGGATTCACTGTGCCGGTCTCAAACCGTCACCCAACCCACGGGGGTGTTGCAACTCCTACCACTTCATCACTCGTGATCCGTCAGATCACTCGTTCGTACAATTAGACACACTCTCGAATCAAAAGATGCGCTTTTCTTCGAACGATCCTGCTGCCTACACTGGAAATCTTACAACAGCATCAAAGCGCTCCATCCATTTGTTCCACCAACACGTAAGCCGTATCATGGGATTGACTTATGCCTAGCTTTCAGGACAGCGCCGTCATCTTCTTCCTCGCCCTGCTTCTCTTCGGCCCGAAGAAGCTGCCCGAGCTCGCCCGCCAACTGGGTAAGCTCATGGCCGAGTTCCGTCGTGCCTCCAACGAATTTCGCATGCAGATGGAAGACGAGCTCCGCGTCGCTGACCAGGAAGAGCAGCGAAAAAAGATCGCCGCCATGGAGGCCGCCGCCCCCGTCTCCCCAGTTATAGCCACACCAGCCATTACCGCACCCGTCATAGCCGACGGCGAGAACACCATCGCACCGCCCGCACTCACCGAAGCCTCCACCTCCGACGTAACCCCCGAGCGCATCGCCCAGCTCACCCAGGAGTTGGTGGAAGACCACCCACACATGCCGCCCGCGATTCCCGCGCCGCTTCCCATTGCAACCTCCGGTGACCTCAATCTCATGCCACCCTCCACCGGCCTTCCTGTCAGCAACTCGGCCCTCTCGCCTGTCCTAGACGCCATCCCCCACGCCACCGAGCCTGAACCAGCAGCCGAAGTAGTCACCAGCGAGGCCACCCACCATGGCTGATCTGGTCGACAGCGTTCGCGCCGCAGTCACCGACCGCGCCGAACTCCCCGGCATGAGCCTGATGGAGCATCTCACCGAGCTCCGCAAGCGCCTCATCCATGCCACCGTCTATCTGCTCATCGGATTCGCCGTTGCCTACGCCTTTCACGAGCGGCTCTACGGCCTCGTCCAGAAACCACTCGACGACCTCCACATCGCACTCAACTTCACCCACCCCACCGACGGTCTCAATCTCTACCTCAAGACCGCCCTGCTGGGTGGCGCGATCCTAGCCTCGCCCTTCATCCTCTACCAGCTCTGGCTCTTCATCTCGCCCGGCATGTACGCCAACGAGAAGCGCTACGTATTTCCCTTCATGGGCGCGACCATCGGTCTCTTCATGGCGGGAGCGTGGTTCGGCTATCACTGGGTGCTCCCCGGCGCCATCAAAGTCCTCGTCCTGGACTTCGGCAAGAGATTCCACCCCATCCTCACCATCGAGGACTACACCCAGTTCTTCCTCGCCGTCATACTCGGCCTCGGCATCTGCTTCGAACTGCCAATCCTCATCTTCTTCCTCTCGCTCTTCGGCATCGTCGACGCCAAGTTCCTCATCAAGCACATCCGCTACGCCATTCTCGTCATCTTCCTCATCTCGGCCATCATCTGTCCGTTGCCCGACCCCTTCAGCATGATCCTCTTCGCCAGTCCCATGCTCGTTCTCTATCTGCTCGGCGTAGGCGTCGCGTACTTTGTCCATCCATCCCGTCGCAAACCCAAAGAGGCCAGTAAAGCCGCATGACCCGACGCCGACCACTTTTCCTCGCGCTGCTTCTCGCCTTCCTTGCATCTGCAATCAATGCCCCAAAAGCTAACGCCCAGAGAGCCGCCTCCCCTCAATTCAGCGGACAAGCTGCCTACAACCTCACCAAACAGCTCCTCGACGTAGCTCCCAAACGCTTCAACGGCTCTCCCGGCCACGCCAAGGCCGAAGAGTTCCTCAAGCAGCACTTCGCCCCGGAAGCCGCCAAGGGAAACTTCGTCGCCGACACCTTCACCGCCACCACCCCCGCCGGCCTCCAGACGATGACCAACTACATCGCCAAATTTCCAGGCAAAAAAGACGGCATCATCGTCCTCGTCTCTCACTACGAGACCAACTACTACCTTCGCGACATCGATTTTTACGGCGCGAACGACGGCGCAGCCACCAGCGCATTGCTCATCGAAATCGCCAGCGTCCTCCGAGCCCACCCGCCCGAGGGCTACTCCATCTGGCTCGTCTTTGACGACGGAGAAGAGTCCGTCAGCGGCAAGTGGTCCACCGCCGACTCCCTCTATGGCACCCGTCACCTCGCCGCCAAATGGTCCCAGGACGGCACCCTCTCCAAAATGAAAGCTCTCCTAGTCGCCGACATGATCGCCGACAAGGATCTCAACATTGACTACGTAGAAAACTCCACCCCGTGGCTGCTCGACCTGCTAAAAGTCGCCGCCAAAAACACCGGCCACTCCGCCAGCATCTTCAAATACCGCGAGGCCGAAGAAGATGATCATCTCCCGTTCGCGGCACGCGGCGTACCTGTCCTCGATGTGATCGACGCCCACTACGGCGCCTTCACCGCAGCCCTCCCCGACGGCTACCACCACACCGACAAGGACACCCTCGACAAGATCAGCGCCCATTCCCTGCAGATCTCCGGCGACATCTTCCTCGAGATGATCCGCTTAATCAACCAGCGCCCCTAAAAGATAGTGTCCTGCCGGACGGCCCTCCTGCGCGGAGGGCGGTCACTTCGTGACTCGTATACCTTGTCGCGGTGAGCCGTAGATGCCGGTCCTCCCGTTGGTCGGGATGAAAATCTTATTCCGACCAACGGGAGGGCGCATATCTTTCACTAACCCGAGGAAAGGTATACACGTCACGAAGTGACCGCGCCGCGCGTAGCGGGCCCGTCCGGCAGGACAGTCTCTACTTCGTGCAGCTCTTTCCGTGGTCCCCATGAGCGCCCTTAGCCTTGGCATCAGCCTCAGACATATAAGCGCCTTCCTTCGTCTTGCCGTAGAAGTCCGTCCCATAGCAATGGTAGACGTTGCTCGACGTATTCACCCACACCAGGCCAGGACCGCCGCCCGCAGCCAGCGGACGAGCCGCAGCCTTCTGCGCTGGAGACATCTTTCCGGACGTACCACCCGACGAAGCCGACGCAGATGCAGCCGCAGCCGCGGGTGCAGTTGTCGCCGCAGCAGCAGGAGCAGTTGCCGAAGCGGTCTTGGCCGCAGGTGCAGCAGCAGGTGCAGCCGCAGCAGCAGCGGGTGCCTTCGCCGTCGAAGCCGCATACCACTCCTTCACCCCCTGGTGTCCCCGGCAAGCCCCGGCTTTACTCGCAGCCGTCGAGTAGGTTCCGTCCTTGCACATGCCTGTAGATCCCGCTGGTGCCGCTGCCTGAGCCGCAGCCATCTGTGTCCCGACCAGCCCCACCGCAACCGCCATTAAACACATCGAAATCTTCATAACATCTCCAGTAGTTTGATTTAGGTGGCCCGAATACCGCCAAATCCTACCCCATCGCGCCTCAGCTGTCACCAAAAACCGCCGAAAACCAGTTCCATCGTCTCGAAAAAACAGACCAATTATCACCCAAACGAGTTACAAACTACTGCATTCGAGGGATAGTCTCCAGGCTAACGTTCCCCCTAGTCTTGGCCGATAGGAGGGACCATGCAGACACCATCGTACGCAGACATTCACAACCGATACAGAGAACTCACCACCCGCACCGCTCGTCAAAACAATGCAGACGGCTTCCTCGAGACCCATCATGTCCTCGATATCGCGCGCAGCCTCTTTCTCTCCTCCCTCCTGTGGATGGCGCTCGCAATTATCGTCTACACGGTCTACTCCATGGTCGCCGGCGCCCACTAGCCAGCGCTCTGTAGTTGCAATACAGCAGGTAATAGCTCCGTCAAACCCTCCCCAGACGAGCTCGGCCCCCCAAATTGATCCACCCTCCAGGCAAGCTCCAGCCCGCGCCCTGTAGCATCCAAATGAGATGCTCGCCGCGACCCCCATCAGCCACTGGATAGGTTTCCACCTCTTCATCCTCATCCTCCTCGGGGCCGAGCTGTTATACGTCCGCCGCCAGGGCCCCTCAAAAACCCAATCCACCTCCGTCGCCGCCACCATCCTCTGGGTAGCCGCCGCCCTCGCCTTCGCCCTCTTCCTCTTTCGCTCCATGGGCAGCCAGTCCGCAACCCAGTACCTCGCCGGCTATGCCATCGAAGAGTCGCTCTCCATCGACAATCTCTTCCTCTTCCTCCTCCTCTTCCGCGTCTTCAAGATCGAACCTGCCCATCAGCCCAAAGCTCTCTTCTGGGGAGTCCTTGGCGCCATCCTCATGCGTGGAGCCTTCATCGCCGCCGGCCTCGGCCTCCTTGCCCGCTTCGAGTGGGTCAGCTACCTCTTCGCTGCGATCCTGCTCCTCGCCGCCATTCGCCTCGTCCTCCCAGGCGCCGAAAAGCCACAAACCGAGACGCCCCGCTGGATCGCCTGGCTCTCCCGCCTCCACCCCGTTAGCCTCCATCAGGACAAGTTCTTCGTCTTCGAGAGCGGCCAGCGCATGATCACCGTTCTCTTCCTCGCCCTCATCGCCATTGAACTCACCGACGTTGTCTTCGCCCTCGACTCCATCCCCGCCGTCCTCTCCATCACCCGCCAGCCCTTCCTCGCCTACACCTCGAACATCATGGCCGTCATGGGTCTTCGCTCTCTCTACTTCCTCCTCGCCCACCTGCTCGCCAAGCTGCGTTTCCTCCACTACGGCCTCGCCGCGGTCCTCGCCTTCGCAGCCTTCAAAATGCTCGCCGCCCACTGGATCGAGATCGGTCCCCTGCTCTCGCTCGTCGCGATCGTAGCCATCCTCGGAATCACCATCGCTCTCTCACTCCTCCCAAAAAAGCGCTCCGTGGCCTGATAAAGCATTGAATTTATAGGGAAAATTTGCGTTGCGCGGACTCTTGATAGAGCTGCCGTCGGCGGGAATGGGGTAAATTTGCAGTTTTAAGTGGAAAATTTTTTCCACTTAAAGGCAGCCGGAGACTAGACTCCGAAAAAAATTCCATACGAACTCAAATCCAAGATCCGCCCTCCGCCGTTATGCGAAATCCTGGCAAGTAGTTCAGAAACACCGCTAAAACCAGAGTTTCCTATTTCTTGGCGATAAATAGTCTTTGGCCAGGGACTTGCAATAACCACAGGTATAAGGAGTCACACCTATGAAATCGCCTGCCGCATTTCTCGCTCTGGTTACTCTCGCCCTTATCCCATCCGCCCTTCACGCCGACTCAATCTCCGCAATCATTAATGCCGGTGCCGGTGATCAAATCATTACCCCAATCGTCATCGGTGACGCCGAGGTGTTCAGCTTCACGAAGCTCAGCACAGACATCTTCAGCACCAGTCTCGAAACCTTCACCGCAAGCTACGCAGACGTCTCAGGAGTACTTGGTGTTCTAAACGTTACCGAGGCCTGCGTCGCCGTAACCGTCGTCTTCAACCACGCAGCTCCCTGCCAAAGCCTTGCATTTTCCTTTACCAATGCCACCCTCGGTGACATAACTGTCGGGACCTTTCTCGGCCTCGGCGCCAACGTGGCAGGAGGCGTAGCCGGAGTCAACTTCGACGGCAGCATCGGAGCAGGTTCAGGCTCATTTGACTTCACCAATCCTTCCTCGAACAGCCCCGTCCCGGAACCCGGCACACTGAGCCTCATGGCCACAGGCCTGCTCGGCGCAGCCGCTACCGTCCGCCGCAAATTCGCGACGGCCTAAAGTGTTTTCCGACAGCAAACCACGTTAGCTCAAGGCAAACTTATGGGCCGTCAAATCTGGCGGCCCGCTTTTTTTCATCCAATCCATCGCCACGCGATCCATCCCCTTTTCCCTCAAAATCGACCAGACAAGACAAATCTTGCTGAAACCCGGATCCAACTAGGACTGAACTTGTCGTATTTCAATTCCTTGTGTAAAAAGACTTAATGTCCTCTTCTCATTCCGCCCTGAAGTACACCAGACTTGTCCATCTCTATCTCGGGGTCTTTATTGCACCTGCCCTGCTCTTCTTCGCCTTTACCGGAGCCCTCCAAACCTTCAGCCTCCATGAAACCACGCGCGGCAGCAGCTACAAACCGCCCTCCTGGGCCGTGACGCTGGGCCAGATCCACAAGAAGCAGACCACCGTCGTTCCCCTAAGAAAACTCCCCCCACCAGAGCGATCCCCAGAAAATTCCTCAGCCAAATTACAAGACAAGCCTTCAAACAACAGCGCCGACAAGCAACCTGTCAAATCTCAATCTGCTCCCATCACTGGCACGCAGCCGGCGCAAAGCCCATCGCCCCAATCATCAGACGCACCCGCACCAAAGTCACACAACACCCTGCCCCTGAAGATCTTCTTTCTTCTCGTCTCCATCGGTCTCTTTATCTCGACCATCTCGGGCATTTACATGTCCTACAAGTACATCCGCAACAGAGGTCTCATCACCGCTATCCTGATTGCCGGTGTCGTCATTCCCATACTTCTAACTATCCTGTAATTACGCCCCTAAAGTCGCAGCCACATCACGGCTCCAACTCCCGTCGTTCGCTGCCATTCCCCCAACGCAGAAGAAACACCAGGACCAGAACCGCAACGATCCCGCCGCCAAACAATCCAGCCATCGCCGCTGCCAGCGCCTCCGGGCCGCCATGGAAGAGTCCATTCTCCCTGACATCCGCAACCTTGCAATAGATCGCCACCGCGACCACGCAAAAACTCAACCCCGCTCCCACAATCGATGCCACCAATCGCGAAAGACCGTGCCCCCGGCTCAAGCCTGAACCTCTATCCGCTTCCAATCTATCCCCAAAACAACCCGCCCCATCTCAAGCAACAAACTCAAGCCTCCCATTCTGCATCACCGAGTGCTTCGCAACCTTATCCCGCAGCGGAAAGTCATTCCGAAAATGTGCTCCCCGGCTCTCCTCGCGCCCCAGCGCCGACGTCACGATCAGCTCCGCCACTACATGCAGATTCCTGGCCTCCACCGCCCGCCGGGTCAGCCCCTTCGGCATAGCCGTCCCCAACGCATCCAACCCACGCTTAGCCTGCTCCAGACCAGCCTTATCCCGCAGCAGCCCGGCGTACTTCCACATCAGATCGCGCAGCTCTTTGATCCATCGCTCCGTCGCAGCCTCCGGCGTCACACCCCCACTGGAAGCCACTACCGAAGCACTTGCATCAAGCTCGGCCAACGACGTCTCCGCAACCATCGTCTCCGCCGCCAGCGGCCCAAACACCAGCCCCTCCAGCAGCGAGTTGCTCGCCAGCCGATTCGCTCCATGCACCCCCGTACAGGCCGCCTCGCCCGCCGCATACAACCCCGGCAGCGTCGTCCTTCCCTGCACATCCGTCTTCACCCCACCCATCAGATAGTGCGCCGCCGGCCGCACCGGAACCAGATCCCTCCCCAACTCCAGCCGATACTTCGCCAGAAACTTCGAGATCCCCGGAAACCGCCTCTGCAAGTCCGTCGCGCCCGGACTCCCAGTCGGATTCAAAGCCACATGCCGCATATCCAGATACACCGGCCCATCCATGCCCTCCCGCGTAATCGCCCGCGCCACCACATCCCGCGGAGCCAGCTCCAGCAGCGGATGATACCGCTCCATAAACCGCTCCCCCTTCGCATTCACCAGGGTAGCGCCCTCGCCCCGCAGCGCCTCACTCAGCAAAAAGCGCGGTGCCCCTGGCTCAATAAACGCCGTCGGATGAAACTGATAGAACTCCATATCGCTCACCGCCGCACCCGCCCGGTAAGCCATCGCAATCCCGTCTCCCGTAGCCACCGCAGGGTTCGTCGTATCGCTATAGACCTGCCCCGCCCCGCCGCTGGCCAGCAACACAGCCCCAGCCCGCACCACCCTCAGGCCACCCTCGCCATCCAGCAGCGTAGCCCCCACCACGCGACCACCCTCCACCAGCAGATCCACACTGGTCGCCCACTCCATCAACTCGATCGAGGGAATCTCCCGCACATGCCGCAGCAGCGACACCGCAATCTCCTTCCCCGTCGCATCTCCATTCGCATGCAGAATCCGCGACAGGCTATGCGCCCCCTCGCGTGTCCGCATCAACTCGCCCTCCACCCCGTTCTTGTCCGTCGGATAGCGATCGAACGCCGTCCCCCACTCCAGCAGCTCCTCCACACGCTTCGGCCCCTTGGTCACCAACACCGCAGCGGCCTCACGATTCACCAGCCCATCGCCAGCCGCCATCGTGTCCTCAAGATGCAGTGCGACATCTTCCTCGCCTCCCATCGCCACCGCGATTCCACCCTGCGCATAAGCTGTATTCGACTCCGCCAGCTCTTCCTTGGTCACCACTAGTACCGTGCTCGTCTCCGCCAACCGAATCGCCGCACTCAACCCTGCAATCCCTGCCCCTATCACCAAAAAGTCAAACCGTTCCATCTCTCAATGCTACCGGAGTCTAGAAAGATAGGTCCTGCCAGACGGGCCCACTGCGCGTGGGGCGGGCGTTCGCACGTCTTTTTAAAGCTTCGCGTGGTCCTCCCGTTGGTCGGAATCAGCTTCCCTCGCGCCACGCGAAGCGGTATACAAGTCACGAAGTGACCGCCCCACGCGCAGTGGGCCCGTCCGGCAGGACAAAGAATAGATACGATACGATGAAGAAACCGTGCCCGTAATCCCCGTCAACACGCCCTCGGCCACCTACAACGTCACGATAGCCCCAAACCTCCTCACCACCCTCCACTCTCGCCTCCGCAAACTAAACCCCGGCAAACCCTTTCGCCCCTTCATCATCACTTCACCCAACATCTGGGCCCTCTGGTCCAAGCCCTTCCTAGCCAGCTTTAAGGAACCTCCAACCGTCCTCTTCCACCCCGCAGGCGAGCGCCACAAGCGCATGGCCAGCGTCGAATCCCTCGCCCAGCAACTCTCCACCGCAGGAGCCGACCGCGACGCTCTCCTCCTCGCCTTCGGTGGCGGCGTCATCGGCGACATCACCGGCTTCCTCGCCGCCATCTACATGCGCGGCATCCGCTACGTTCAAATCCCCACCACGCTTCTAGCCCAAGTCGACTCCTCCATCGGCGGCAAGACGGGAGTCAACCTCGCCACCGGCAAAAACCTCATCGGCAGCTTCCACCACCCGCAAGCCGTCTTCGCCGACACCGACCTCCTCCGCACCCTCCCACCCGCCGAACTCCGCGCCGGCCTCCAGGAGTCCATCAAAGCCGGAGTCATCTACGACGCAAAGCTCTTCCGCTACATGGAACAAAACGCCGAAGCCATCCTGAGCACAAAAAGAAACGCAGACCCGACACCGTTAGCCAAAGTAGTAGCCGCCTCCGTCCGAGTCAAAGCCGAAGTAGTCAGCCAGGACGAAAAAGAGTCCGGCCTCCGCATGATCCTCAACTTCGGCCACACCATCGGCCACGCCATCGAAGCCGCCACCAACTACAAGCAGCTCCTCCACGGCGAAGCCGTAGCCTGGGGCTCCATCGCGGCACTCAGCGTATCAGTAGCTCGCAACACGATCAGCGAAAAAGACGCGAACTGCATCGTAAATCTGATCCTCCGCTACGGCCCGCTTCCCCCGTTCAAAGCCACCGCCGAAAAACTAGTAGCCCTAACCGCCCGCGACAAGAAAAACCGCAGCGGCATCCGCTCATTCGTCCTACCCACCGCCATAGGCAAAGTAGAAATAGTCCGCAACATCACCGAACCCGAACTCCTAACCGCCACCAACGCCATGCTCACCCTCATGCGCCAACAGATACGTAGCCGTTAGACTTCATCTATGCACGTGCTTACGGAAGAGGAAGCAACAATATTCTTAACCAAACATGGACTCGGCGGTAAAGTTACCCGCCTTGAACCGCAGGTCTCGCGATCTGAAGTAACGACCGACGTTGGGAGGCGATGCGCATACGCAAAGATGCTTACCGATTACCTTATGACCAGCGAAGCGTCAGTTGCTTGTTTGGACATCACTGATTGGAACGTATGGCCGTCGTCAACGAACATGGACTTGTTCTACGCGTACCGACGCTACCTTGGAGAGCAGCGCTTCTTGAATGACGCTCACTTTCATATTTTTACCTCTTCTGAGGCGAATGAATTTCGCAACATTCTTCATCTTTCATTGATTTCGCTATTCGATATTGCTGGAGCAAGCACAACCACTGACTTCCATTTTTTCGCCTCTCACGATGAATACATTGATGTCGCGTGGTACGAAGGTGCCTCGTGGCTGCCAACCATGAAATCGTTCTTATCCTAAAAATGGCCTTTGAAGAACGACTAACATAAGCAAAGTGACAATCGATCTAAAACCCGAACACGAACGCTCCACCGGAGCCCGCCCCGCCGGCATCACCACCGAGCAAGCCGCCGCCACCTCCGTCCAGCAGATGTTCGACACCATCGCTCCCGCCTACGACCGCGCCAACCACCTTCTTTCCGCCGGCATCGATCGCACCTGGTGGACCCGCACCGCCCGCCTCTTCCGCCCCATCCTCCAGCACCCCGAAGCCGTCACCCTCGACCTCTGCTGCGGCACCGGCGACATGACCATGGCCCTCCTCAAACATCGCCCCACCACCCCCGGCGCAGCGCCCATCCTCGCCGTAGACTTCTCCCACCAGATGCTCGCCCTCGGCATCAAGAAATTCGGCACGCACAACGTAACCCCCATCGAAGCCGATGCCCTCCACCTCCCCCTAGCCGACGCCTCCATCGACCTGGTCACCTCCGCCTTCGGCTTTCGCAACCTCGCCAACTACCACGAAGGCCTCACCGAAATCCTTCGCGTCCTCCGCCCCGGCGGCCAGCTCGGCATCCTCGAGTGCAACCAGCCCGAAGGCCTCACCGGCGCGCTCTACAACATCTACTTCAAATCCATCCTGCCCCGTCTCGGCGGCCTCATCACCGGCAACGAACGCGCCTACAGCTACCTCAACGCCTCAGTCGAGCGCTTCCCCCGCCCACCCCGCATGCTCCAACTCCTCAAAGCCGCAGGCTTCACCAACCCCACCTGGACCAGCTACACCTTCGGTGTCGTCGGCCTTTACCACGCCACCAAGCCCTAACAATTGAGAGCCGACAATCCTACTTGCCAATATAAGCAAAATTGTTTACTCTAAGCATTCATGAAGAGTAGTGAGTTCAAGCGTTGGCTCTCAGATCAAGGAGCATTCTTCAAGCCAGGAAAAGGGTCCCATCTTAAGGTCACGCTGAACGGAAAGCAATCTGTTCTTCCGATGCACAACAAAGAACTCGGCACCGGTCTGGTTGCTGCAATCAAGAAGCAGTTGGGTCTCAAATAGGAGGGGAGCATGCGATATCCAATCAAACTGAAGCAGGATGGAAAGTTCTTTCTCGTGACCTTTCCTGATATTCCCGAAGCGATCACGCAGGGCGAAGGAGAAGAGCAGGCGCTCCATGCCGCAAAAGAAGCTTTGGAGACAGCGCTGGACTTCTATTTCGAAGAAAACCGCATCGTTCCAAGCCCTTCCCTGCTTAAGCGCAAACAGCGATACGTGGAATTGCCCGTCAGTCTCGCGGCGAAGGTGCTTCTGCTAAACGAAATGCTGCGGCAAAAGGTAAGACCGGCGGAACTGGCAAGAAGGCTGCATACGACGCCTCAGGAGATAAACCGGCTTACCAATATCCGTCACACGTCCAAGATTGACGGCATTGCAGACGCGATGAAGGCACTCGGCAAAACACTCCAGATCAGCGCTGCAAACGACTTGGCCGCCTAAACCTCCCGGCAAGTCACCGTTCGACTACCAAAGAAAAGACAGTACGGATTCAATCGACACTTCAGCAGTTAGCTCGATATAACTCTTTTTTTACGTTGTTCGTTCGGCCTTGCTTCAACTTCGGTCAATGAGACGAAATTCCAATGGCCTCGACGCAGCCCCCCATCCTCGACGGGCCTTTAGTCTCCCCTGACGCAGCCATCGGCGCATCCGCCATGCGCAAAGCCACCGGCCATCTCATCCCTCTCATCGCCCTCGGCTACGGCGCAGCCTATATGGACCGCATCAACATCAGCTTCGCCTCCCTCCAGATGAACCGCGATCTTCACTTCAGCGCCACCACCTACGGCTTCGGCGCCGGCCTCTTCTTTCTCAGCTATGCCGCCTGCGAGATCCCCTCAAACCTCCTCCTCTACCGCTTCGGAGCACGTCGCTGGCTCGCCCGCATCATGGTCACCTGGGGAATCCTTGCCATGGCCATGCTCTTCGTTCGCACTCCCTGGCAGTTCTACACCGCGCGCTTCTTCCTCGGTGTCGCCGAAGCCGGATTCTTCCCCGGAGTCATCTTCTATCTCACGCAGTGGTTCCCCTCCGAACTCCGAGCCCGCGCCATCAGCCGCTTCTACATCTCCCTGCCGCTCAGCTTCGTATTCATGGGACTCATCGCCGGCGCACTTCTCAACCTCGACGGCCGCCTCGGCCTCCGCGGCTGGCAATGGCTCTTCCTCGTCGAAGGCATTCCTCCCATCCTGCTAGGCATCGTCTTCCTCTACCTGCTCCCCGACGGCCCGCAGCAGGCTCAGTGGCTCACCGAAGACGAGCGCGCCTGGATCCTCGACCACGTCCACAACGATCCTTCTCTAAGCGGCCAGCGCAGCCACAATCTAAGCGCAGCCCTCCTTGATCCCCGCGTCTGGCAGCTTGGCCTCTTCATGCTCCTGATGCTTGCCTCCTCCTACGCCTACACCTTTGTCGCTCCCGACATCATCCAGCGAGCGACCCACCTCAGCACGTCAAAGGTCGGCTACCTCATCGCAATCCTCAGCCTCCTCGGTGCAGCCGCCATGCTGATCAACGGCATCTACTCCGACCGAGTCCAGCGCCGGACGCCACACAGTATCTATCCCCGCTACATGCACATCATCCCCTGGGCCTTCCTCATCTCGGCCGGCTTCTTCGCCTGCGGTCTCTCAACCAATCCCATCAACGTCGTCGTCGCCATCGGCGCCATCATCATCGCCTACAACGCCATGCAGGGTCCCCTCTGGTCTCTGCCCGGAAGCTTCTTTCATGGACGAACCGCGGCCGCCGGCATCGCAACCCTCAACATGATCGGCATGATCGGCGGCTTTCTCGGCCCTTACTTTGTAGGCTTCGCCAAAGATCTCACCGGAGACTACCAACGCGGCCTCCTCCTCATGAGCATCCCCATGCTCCTCGGCGCCCTCATCATGTTTTATCTCCGCGCCCAAACGCGCCTCCGAAGCCAAACCCTCAGCCCCGAAAACCCTGTACCATCTTCCTGATGAGCACAACGGCCCAGCCCGAACAAGCCGCCACCCCACACAGCGCCAAGCGCTCCGCCGCGCTCTTCTCCGTCCTCGCCGCCTTCGCCGTCACCCTCCTCAAGCTCCTCACCGGCCTGCTCACCGGCTCCCTCGGCATGCTCTCCGAGGCCGCCCACTCCGGCATCGACCTCATCGCCGCCGCCATCACCCTCTTCTCCGTCCAGGTCTCCGACCGCCCCGCCGACGCCGACCACACCTACGGCCACGGAAAAATCGAAAGCCTCTCCGCCGCAATCGAGTCCGTCCTCATGCTCGGCTCCTGCGTCTGGATCCTCACCGAAGCCGTCCGCCGCATCGCCCACCGCCAGCACCTCGCCCTCAACTTCTCAATCTGGCCCTTCGTTGTCCTTCTCCTCTCTATCACCGTCGACTACACCCGCTCCGGCAAGCTCAAAAAAATCGCAGACGAAACAAAAAGTGAAGCGCTCGAAGCCGACGCCATCCACTTCCGCACCGACATCTGGTCCTCCATCGCCGTCCTCCTCGGCCTCACCGCCAGCTACATCGGCGAGCGCTTCCACATCACCCAGCTAGAGCTAGCCGACCCCATCGCCGCCATCCTCGTCTCCGGCATCATCCTCCACGTCACCTGGAACCTCGCCCGCCGCACCATCGACGCCCTCACCGACGCCACCCCCATCGAAACCCGCGCCCAAACCCGCGACATGACCCGCGACATCGCAGCCATCGACGGCGTCCTCTCCGTCGACCGCATCCGCACCCGCCGCGCCGGCCCCAACTACTTCGCCGACCTCACCCTCGGCCTCCCCCGCAATCTCACCTTCCAGCGCTCCGAGCAGATCACCATGGCCGCTACCGCCGCCGTCCGCCGCCATCTCCCCGGCGCCGACGTCGTCGTCCACTCCATCCCCACCGCCTCCCTCGCCGAAAGCCTCCACGACCGCATCCGCGCCGTAGCCGCACGCTCCAATCTCGCCATTCACGACGTCGCCGTGCAGGAGTACAACCAGGAGCTCCACGTCGAGCAGCACCTCGAAGTCGACGAGAAGATGTCCCTCAGCGCCGCCCACGCGCTCGTCACCCAACTCGAGTCCGACATCCGCCGTGAGATCCCCGAGATCTCCACCATCCTCACCCACATCGAAAGCGAACCCGCCACCATCGAGCGTCCCGCCTCCCTCGAGCGCGACCGCCAGCTCGAAGTCCGCCTCCGCCGCGCAGCCCAGGCCTTCCCGGAGATCCTTGACATCCACGAGGTCTTCGTAACCCGGGCCCACAACACAGGAGTCGACCGCATCCAGGTCAACTGCCACTGCACCCTGCCCGACGACCTCCCCATGTCGAAGGTCCACGAGATCATTACCGCCCTCGAAAACGCCTTCAAACTAGACTGCCCCGAAGTCTCCCGCCTCCTCATCCACCCCGAGCCCGCCACCGACAACCGCCGCTGACTTGCCCTCTGATGGTCTTCCAACCGGGTTAACCAAACGAGTGACGTTATCGCACCTTCGTCTTAATTCTCTCTACCCACTTGAGCAACGCCTCAGTTGGTGTGGAGTCGCTTTAGCTCTTTTGTTTGTCATTCCCGAAGGGAATCTGCGTTTGCAGTTTCTGCACCGTCAGGCGAATTACCATAAGCGCGAGATAATGGCCCATGCCCTCCCTTCCCATCGCGATTAGCAGAGCGCCAGCACCTCGCATCCGAGGGCTCGCTCGATGATGGGTGGCGGAGTGCATGCCGTACAAGCGGTCTTCCTTCTCCTTCTCGTCTTCGTAGCCGTCTTTGCCGGGCTGGCCCGAAGACTCAAAGTGCCGTATCCGATCCTGCTCGTCATCGCCGGCCTGCTCTTGAGCTTTCTACCCGGCATGCCACGCATCGGCCTCGATCCCGACCTGGTCTTTCTCGTCTTCCTTCCTCCTCTGCTCTACTCAGCGGCATGGACCCTGTCATGGAGAGAGTTCCAGCGCAACTTTGTCAGCATAGCCATGCTCGCCGTAGGCTTGGTGCTGTTCACCATCGTAGGACTCGCCGTAGTCGCGGGTTCTCTCCTGCCAGGGTTCGATTGGAAGTCCGCCGTGCTGCTCGGTGCGGTCGTCGCGGCCACTGACGCCATCGCAGCCACATCGATCGCACGAAGAGTGGGCCTTCCGCAACGAATCGTCGACATCCTCGAAGCCGAAAGCCTCGTCAACGACGGCACCGGCCTCCTCGCCCTGCAATTCGGCCTCACCATGCTGGTCACAGGCCGAACGCCGTCAGTCATTGAAGGACTCGGTCAACTCGTCTTCCTGACCTGCGGTGGAGTAGCCGTGGGCCTGGCCATCGGAGCTGTCGTAGCGTGGTTTGAAAGATGGGTCGACGATGGCCCCATCGAGATCGTCATCAGCATTCTGGCACCCTACGGAGCTTACCTCCTGGGAGCCCGCATGCAGGTCTCCGGGGTCATGGCCGTCATCGCCTGCAGCATGTACATGAGCCGCAAAAGTCCCGAGTATATGTCGCCCCAGGTCCGCCTGCAGACGACCGCTGTCTGGGATGCACTGACCTTCATCCTCAACGGCATCGTCTTCGTTCTCATCGGACTTCAGCTCCCCTATGTCGTCGGGCAGATCGTTGGCATGAGCCGCCCGGTTCTCCTTGAATACGGAATCGGCTTCTCTGCCCTGATGATCTGTCTGCGCATAGCCTGGGTCTTCGCAGAAACCTACGTCGCCTACGGGCTCCGGCGATGGGTCCGGAAGTTGGACGTAAAACCACCGCAGCCGCGGCAGGTGTTTGTCATCGGGTGGGGCGGCATGCGCGGTGTGCTGTCGCTCGCAGCAGCCATCTCGCTCCCTTACGCTCTTCCAGGAGGCAGAACCTTCTCTCAGCGCAGCATGATCATCTATCTCGCGTTCTGCCTGATCGTAGCAACGCTGGTGGTGCAGGGCCTGACACTTCCCTGGCTGATTCGAATCATGGGCCTCTCCGAGTCGGGGCATACAAACCGCGAAGAACAAGAGGCTCGACGCGTCCTCGCGACTGAAGCAATCATGCATCTGCATCGCACCAGATCGAAGAATCGAGACCAATCCCCACTCTTTCAGGAGCTGATCGATCGATACCAGCAACGACTTGACGCCATGCCCCTCGAACGCGAGCGGTCGGCGACCGGGCTTATCCATCAGGCTCGACGAAACGACGCAATTCTGACCGCGCTGCAGGCCGAACGCGAAGCGTTGATCAGACTGCGAGATGAGGAGCAGATCGACGATGAAGTCTTGCGCACCCTGCAGCGAGAGCTCGATCTGGCCGAGAGCCGCGTACACACCGGCTCGATGATCCATCCCTGAGACTCTCATCCCCACTTGAACATGCACTCTCATCAAAGATGACCCATCCCATGACACTGCGCTGACAAACCTCCGCTACAATGAAACCGTGCGACGCTTAATCGGCATCACGCTCTTACTCCTCTTCAGCTCCCCGCTGATCTCGCCGCTACTGGCTCTTACCGCCGGCAGTCAAGCGAATCTGCCGGCCTGTTGCAGACGGAACGGCGCACATCACTGCATGAGGAACATGCAGCAAGCGGAGTCCTCAAGCTCAGGGATCAATGTCTCCACGATCCCGCAGAAGTGCCCGTCCTATCCAGCCGCGGTCACCTCAATCCAGCACGGAGATCTCTCGTCCCACGCTGCCTCCCTCCTCTTTGCAGAGATCGTCAGCCAGCCCTCCGTCACAACCCAGACTGAAGCCCGCGCCCGCGTGGCTCTCGATCGCTCCCGCCAAAAACGCGGCCCTCCCTCCTACTCCCTCTAAGCGACCCGACCAGCAGCCGACATAACCTCCCGCCATTCGCGAGGGCACGTCGCTCTGCCGTCCCGTTACGCAGTCTGAACTCCGTCAGCGTCTCTGACGAGGAAAAATCCTATGCGCAAGCTCGCTCTACTCTGTCTCCTGTGCTTCTTCAGCGTCGTCACCACTAAAGCCACCATCTTCAGCCAGCTCCACGGCGTAGTCCACGACCCCCAGCACCGCCCCATCGCAGGCGCAACCATCGAACTCCACGCCGCCAACTCCGCCTTCACCAGATCCACCACCACCGCGCAAGACGGCTCCTTCACCCTCCCCTCTCTCCCCCTAGGCGACTACACCATCACCATCTCGCAACCCGGCTTCGACACCACAAAGCAATCCCTCACGCTAGCCTCCGACACCGCACCCATCCTCCACATCGAACTCCAAATCGGCACCATCGAACAAACCACCAGCGTCACTACCGACCTCAACACCGCCAACGTCAACACCGTAACCCCCACCACCCTCATCAGCCGTCAGGACATCGCACAAACCCCCGGCGCCGACCGCACCAACAGCATGGCCATGATCACCAACTACGTCCCCGGCGCCTACATGACCCACGACATGCTCCACATGCGCGGCGGCCACCAGGTCTCGTGGCTCCTCGACGGCGTCCAGATCCCCAACACCAACATCGCCTCCAACCTCGGCGCGCAGATCGACCCCAAGGACATCGACTACATCGAAGTCCAGCGCGGCAGCTACACCTCCGACGTAGGCGACCGCACCTACGGCGTCTTCAACGTCGTCCCCCGCACCGGCTTCGAGCGCAACCGCCAGGCCGAGCTCATCCTCAGCGCCGGCAGCTTCCTCCAGACCAACGACCAGCTCAACTTCGGCGACCACACCGAGAAGTTCGCCTACTACGCCAGCCTCACCGGCAACCGCAGCGACTACGGCCTCTCCCCACCCACAGGAGTCGTCATCCACGACGCCGCCAACGGCTACGGCGGCTTCGCATCCCTCCTCTACAACCGCACCCCGAAAGACCAGCTCCGTCTCATCACCCAGTTCCGCGCCGACTACTTTCAGATCTCCTACGACCCCGACCCCAACAGCCCCGGCAACCAGCAGTTTCAATCCAGCGGCCTGCGCGATGGCCAGCACGAGCTTGACGGCACCGTAGCCTTCTCCTGGCTTCACACCTTCAACCCCGCGACAGTCCTCCAGGTCTCACCCTTCTTCCACTACAACCGCGCCGACTACGAATCCAACCCCAACGACATCCCCGTAGCCACCACCTCCGACCGCAGCTCCACCTACGCCGGCGCACAAGCCAACATCACCACCGAAGTCTTTCCCAGCAAGCCCACCCGCAACACCCTCCAAGCCGGCCTCTACTCCTTCGGTCAGCACGACAACTACCTCTTCGGCGCCATCTTCAACGACAGCACCAACACGCCCGCCTTCTCCACACCCGACTCAGCCTCAGGCGGCGTCATCGAAGAGTTCATCTCCGACAACTACAAACCCACCACCTGGCTCACCCTCATCGCCGGCCTCCGCCAAACCCACTTTCAAGCCGAATTCACCGAGAACTACACCGCCCCCCGCTTCGGCGTAGCCCTCCGCATCCCCAAACTCAACTGGGTCTTCCGCGGCTTCTACGGCCGCTTCTACCAACCCCCACCGCTACTCACCTTCGGCTGCACCGCCGCCGCCATCGCCAACGGAACCTGCAGCCTGCAAAACTTCGCCCTCAGCTCCGGCACCAGCTTCTCCCCGCTCCACGGCGAGCGCGACGAAGAGCATCAGTTCGGCGTACAAATCCCCCTCCACGGCTGGCTCCTCGACGCCGACACCTTCAAGACCCGCATCAACAACTTCCTCGACCACTCCAACATCGGCGACTCCAGCATCTACTTTCCCGTCACCGTCGACGGAGCCCTCGTCCGCGCCTGGGAGCTAAGCCTCCGCAGCCCGCATCTCTGGAACCTCGGCCAGTTCCACCTCGCCTACTCCAACCAGATCGCCGAGCAGCGCGGAGCCATCATCGGCGGCCTCATCTGCTCTCCTCCCACCTCCGCCGAGTGCGACGTCGACTCCGCCTACACCCCCGTCGATCACGACCAGCGCAACACCCTGAACGTCGGCTTCAACGCCACTCTTCCCTTCCACACCACCGCCTCCACCAACCTGTACTACGGCTCCGGCTTCGTCAACGGCGGCTTCAATCCCGACGGCCCGCCTGCAGACTCACGCTACCCCAACCCCTACCTCCCCGAGCACACCACCTTCGACCTCTCCCTCGGCAAAACCTTCACCGAAAAACTAACTGCCTCCGTCACTGCAACCAACGTAGCCAACCGTCGCGTCCTGCTCGACAATAGCCTCACCTTCGGCGGCTTCCACTACAACGACCCGCGCGAAATCTTCGCCGAACTCCGCTACCGCTTCAAATACTGAGAGAAGATATGTCCTGCCTGACGGACCCACTACGCGTGGGGCGGTCACTTCGTGACGCGTATACCGGTCGTGCCGCCGTCATCAACCAAAGTCCTCCCGCTGGTCGGCCCGAGCATCGCGAGGACCCAAGCCGCTCATCCCACCAGGACAAGGTACACAAGTCACGAAGTGACCGCTGCCCGCGCAGGGCGCCCGTCCGGCAGGACAAAGATATACTCAAAAAACGCATGAAGCTCCGAATCCCCAGAAAAGTCACCCGAAGCATCAACCGCTTCTTCAACATCGTCCTGGGAGCCCTCGCGATGCTCACCGTCGCGCTCGTCTCCGCCTTCATCACCATGCGCCTCGCCATCCACGGCCACGAGGTCAAAGTCCCCGACCTCACCAGCCTCACCCTCTCCGAAGCCAGCCAGAAGACCCGCTCCCTCGGCCTCGTCCTCAGCCTCGAAAACCGCTTCTACTCCCCAAACACCCCACCCGGCCGCGTCCTCGCCCAATCCCCCGCCCCCGGCCTCACCGTTCGTCGCGAGTGGCCCGTCCGCATCACCGAAAGCCTCGGCGCCCAGCAAGTCGCCATCCCCGACCTCCTCAACCAAACCGAGCGCACCGCCACCATCAACATCCGCCGCCTCGGCCTCGAACTAGGCGCCGTCGCCCACATCCCATCCGCCGGAGAACCCGGCACCGTCATCGCCCAAACCCCCAACCCCAACGCCATCGGCGTCGACCGCCCCCGCGTCAGCCTCCTTCTCAGCGACCCCGAAACCGCAACCTCCGCCGAAGCCTTCGTCATGCCCTCCCTCGCCGGCCTCACACTCACCGCCGCCGCCGCAAGAGCAGCATCCGCCGGCCTCCACATCGCCAGCGCCGAAGACCTCAACCTAAACTCAGCCTCAGCAGAAGCCGCCCCACTCACGCCGCAATCCCCACCCAGCGCCACCACGCCATCTTTCACCGAGCCCATAGCCCGCACCGTCTCCTCCATCGGCACCGTCATAGCGCAAACCCCGCCCGCCGGCCACCGCGTCGTCAAAGGCGACCCAGTCCACATCACCCTCACCGACTAATCATTCTGCTGCGCGAAACACGCATCACAGTTTTTTAGAGAACTCCTGATCAAGTCCTGCTTTTGAAAGGGCTGGACTTTAGTCCCGCCGCCAGTCTAACCACAGCAGCGCGACTTTAGTCGCTGGGGGAATGCTGGATACTTAATCAGAATTTCCTTGGAGCAAAAGTAGTAGTTGGGTGAGTCTGCCGTGCCTCTTATTTGTCATTCCCGAAGGGAATCTGCGGTTGCCTTCCTCACACCCACACTAAAATCGGCTTTTGCCCAGCACAACGCATCGGAGGTTAGCCACCTGATGTCGAACTTCGCCACCTACCCCAGCCTCGAAGACCGCGTGGTGCTCATCACCGGCGGAGGTTCAGGCATAGGCGCATCCCTCGTCGAACACTTCGCGTCGCAACGCGCCAAAGTAGCTTTCCTCGATATCGCCGAGCAGCTATCCACAAACCTGGTCGAGCGCCTCGCACCCCACTGCGCGCACCGCCCACTCTTCCTGCCTTGCGATCTAACGAACATCCCAACGTTGCAATCGGCGATCGCGCAGATCTCGCGCAGCCTCGGCGCGCCCCAGGTCCTCGTCAACAACGCCGGCAGCGACGACCGCCACGACTTTGCCAACGTAACGCCCGAATATTGGGACCAAAGAATGGCAGTCAACCTCAAACATCAGTTCTTTGCCGCACAAGCCGTGGCGGAAGGGATGAAAGCGATCGGCAGCGGCTCCATCATCAACCTCAGTTCGATCTCGTGGATGATTCCAGGCCACCGCCTCCCCGTATACAACACAGCCAAAGCCGCCATCGTCGGCATGACGCGCTCCCTTGCACACGATCTGGGCCCAGCGGGAATCCGCGTCAACTGCGTCCTGCCCGGAGCAATCCTGACCGAGCGCCAGCATCAACTGTGGATGTCCCCAGAGTATGAGCAAGAGGTCCTCAGCCGCCAATGCCTCAAGCGCCACCTCCTGCCCGACGACGTTGCCCGCCTCGTCCTCTTCCTCGCCGCCGACGACAGCGAAGCGATCACCAATCAAAGTCACATCATCGACGGCGGCTGGATCTAAAAGCAAACGCGTATGGAAAATAGTTGAAGGCCTCGACCTCAGAAACTACAGGCAACTCTGCCTAAGTCATTTTGGAGGGTCTGTAAAGAGAGGTCTGTAAAGAACAGCCTTTGCTTCTAGGTAGGCCAAGGCTTTAGCCTTGGCAATCAAACCCGCCAAAGACGAGGGCTTTAGCCCCTGGGGTTTGCTTTCGTCATCCGCCGGGTGCCGGGTGCCCCATCCTTTCGCAGTCTCATCGCGATAGGGTGGGGGTATTCGCGCCACGCGCGAACCGCCCTTCACTTCTCCCAGTTAATATCGTTCGCGAATCGTCTAAGCCCGCTCCAGAATCACCGCATAAAACCCATCACCCCCATGCACTCCAGGCAGCGTCCGAAGCGCCCCATCCCGCACCGCCGACCCCATCTCCCCACTCAGAACCCCACGCTCCACCATCACACCATCCACCGGAACCCTAACCACACCACCCGCGCCAACCACCGCATCCACCACCCCCTCACACTCCTCCGCCTCCAGCGAGCAAGTCGAATAAACCAACCGTCCCCCCGGAGCCAGCCGTTTCAAAGCCCCCGTCAAAATCGACCTCTGCCTCTCCGCCTGCCGCACAAACTCCTCCACCTTCAGCCGATGCCGAATCTCCGGATTCCCCGCCATCGTCCCGGTCCCCGAGCAGGGCACATCGCAAAGAATCAGATCAAACTCCCCGGTGACACTTTTGGCATCCGCCGCATCGGCAACCGAAAACCCAACCCGCTCCGCATACGCATAACGCCGCAGCCTCGCCTCCGTCTGCGCCAGCCGCTTCGCACTCACATCACTAGCCACAATCTCTGCACTACCAAGTCGCTTCGCCAAAATCAAAGTCTTACCACCCGGAGCAGCACAGCAATCCCAAACCCGCTTCGCCTCAGGCATTGCCGCCGCAGCAATCTCCGCCACCAGCCGCGACCCATCATCCATCACCGGCCAATCCCCACCCCGCTCCACAAACATCCCACCCTTCGCAGGCTCCCGCTGATCCGCCTCACAGATCATCAACGCCGCCTCACGACCATACGCCGCAACCCACCGCTCCACCAGCCATCGCGGATGCCCCAGCCTCTCCGCAAACGCCGCAACCGATTCATGCAACGGAACCGTACGCCCAGAGCGAAGATCCGGGTGCCCCACATCTCGATTTTGAGATGTGGGTTTAGCCGCCAACTTCCGCAGCACCGCATTCACCATCCCCGTCGCATGTGGCTCCCCCGCCGCCCTGCAAAGCTCCACGCTCTCACTCAGCGCCGCATGCGCAGGAATCTTATCCAGGTGCAGCAACTGAAACGCCCCCAACCGCAGCGCAATCGCCACCGGCTCCGCCAGCCTCTGCTCCGGCCTCTGCAACAACCCACGCACCCGCGCATCCAGCCCTATCTGCCACCGCAACACCCCCATCACCAACGCCGTCGTCAGGTTCCGATCCTCAGGCGACAACCCATCCACCCGCGCCGAATGCAGCAACTCGTCGCTATGCCCCTTGTTCTCTCCCACCAGCTTCAAAATCTCAAACGCAGCCAGCCGAGCCGGCGTAATCTTCGCAACCGCAGCCTCCACCGAAGCCGTAGGCCCAGCCGACACCGGCCTCTTCCGCGCAGGCCCAACCTTGGCTGTCCCATCTACCCCCTGATCCCTGAGCCCTGCGCCCTGCTTCTTCATATCCCCAACCGTTCGCCGCTCTTCACCTGATACCCATGCAAAAACTCCGCCGCACTCACCCGCTTCTTCCCTTCCATCTGTACCTCAAGCAGCTCCGCCATCGTCCCACCCCCGCACCCAACCAGCATCTGCTCCCCATCCACCAGTAGCTCCCCCGCAACAACCGTACGCCCACTCCCAACTCTCATCTTCGCCACAATCAGCTTCTTCCCCCGCAGCGTCGTATGCGCACCCGGCCAGGGTTGAAACCCTCTCCACCTGTCATAGATCTGCTTCGCCGAGCGAGAAAAATCTACCAGCCCATCCTCTCGCTTCAAGATAGGAGCAAGCGTAGCCAGCGAATGGTTCTGCACCTCGGGACAGATCGTTCCCGCCTCCAACCGTCTCAGCGTCTCCACCATCAACTCCGCGCCCAGCGGTGCGAGACATCCATACACATCCACCGCCGTCTCCTCCTGCCCCACCGGGCACACCGCCGCCAACAGCATATCGCCCGTATCAAGCCCCGCGTCCAGCCGCATCGTCGTAACGCCCGTCACTACTTCTCCACAAGCCACCGCCCACTGAATCGGAGCAGCCCCGCGATACTTCGGCAACAACGACCCATGCAGATTGATGTTCCCAAACCGCGGCAGCTCCAGCATCCACTGCGGAATGATCCGCCCATACGCGACCACCAGAATCGCATCAGGCTTAATCTCTTCAAGCCACCCGCGCAACTCCAGATTGTTCTTGATCTTTTCCGGTTGCACCACTGTCAAGCCATGCAGTAACGCCGCCTGCTTCACCGGAGGAACATGAACCTCCAGCCCCCGCCCTGCCGCACGATCCGGCTGCGTCACCACCAGAGCAATCTCATGCCCCGCAGCAATCACCGCTTCAAGCGTAGGTACTGCAAACTCCGGCGTGCCACAAAAAACCAATTTCATTTTGATAATCCTCTGTCCTGCCGGACGGGCCTCCTACGCGGAGGGCGGTCACTTCGTGACTTGTATACCTTGTCTCGACAAGTCAACACCCAGGTCCGAGCGATGCTCGGGATACAAAATCTTACGCCGACCAACGGGAGGCCGCTATTAAGCTCATGTCACCGAGACAACACCGCGAAGCGGTCGAGAACGGCACGAAGTGCTACCATTCGCCGTTCTTAATTAGCTTCTTGATCCTTCGAATCACCAGATCCCTCTTCAACCGGCTCAGCCGATCGATAAACAGCACCCCCTCCAGATGATCGATCTCATGCTGCATCGCCCGCGCCAGCAACTCCGTCCCCTCAATCTCAAACCACTTCCCCGTCACATCCTGCGCCTTCACCTTCACCCACTCTGCCCGCTGCACCTTCTCGCGAATCTCCGGCAGGCTCAGGCACCCCTCCTCCTCCACCTGCTTCCCTTCACGCTCCACAATCTCCGGATTGATCAGCACAATCTTCTCCTCCGGATTCTTCTTGAAGCTCACATCGATCACCGTAATCCGCTGCGAGATCGCAATCTGCGGCGCCGCCAGTCCAATCCCCTGCGCCACATACATGCTCTCGAACATCTCGTCGACCAGCTTCTTCAGCTTCGCGTCAAACACCGTCACCGTCTCTCCGCGCTTTGCCAGCACCGGATCCGGCCACTTCACCACCTCATGAATCTTCGTCTTCTTCTCGCTCACTTTTCCAGTCACTCAATACGCTCGAATCTGCTCGCAATAGCCATTGAAATTTCGCTGCATCTCACGCAGCGAGTCCCCACCAAACTTCTCCACCACCAGCCGCGCCACCGTCAGCGCAACCATCGCCTCGGCCGCAACACCAGCCGCCGGCACCACACACACATCGCTCCGCTCATAAGCAGCCTTCACCGGCTCCCGCGTCTCAAAACTCACCGAACCCAAAGGCCGCCGCAGCGTAGAAATCGGCTTCAAATACCCCCGCACCACCACATCTTCGCCATTCGAGATCCCACCCTCAATTCCCCCCGCATTATTCTGCTCCCGCGAAAACTTCGTAAACCCGCGTCCCTCCTCAGGAGCACCCTCATACCCAATCGCATCATGCACCGCCGACCCCACCGATTCCGCCGCCGTCACACCGCGTCCCAACTCCACCGCCTTCACCGCCTGCAAACTCATCACCGCCTGCGCCAACAAACCATCCATCCGCTCATCCCAGTTCGCATGCGTCCCCACACCCGGCGGCAGCCCATGCACCACTACCTCAAACACCCCACCCACCGTATCGCCCGTCCGCAGCACCGCATCCACCTCAGCCTTCATCCGAGCCTCGGCCTCAGCATCCACGCAGTTCAACAAAACCTCCTCCTTCAACTGCAACGCCGCAATCTCCTCCCACGCCGCCGCCCGCCCCAGCTCCGCCTTCCCCACGCGAATCACGTGGCTCGCAACCTCCACGCCCAGCGCCCGCAGCAACAACTTCGCAATCGCACCCGCCGCAACCCTCGCCGCGCTCTCCCGCGCACTCGCCCGCTCCAGCACATACCGCGCATCCGGAAAGTCGTACTTCAAACTCCCCGCCAAATCCGCATGCCCCGGCCGCGGCGAAGCAACAGCCTTATGCTTGCTTGAATCACCAACCTCTACAGGCAGTATGTCGACCCAGTTCTTCCAATCGTTATTTGCGAGCACCATCGCAATCGGCGACCCAATCGTCTTCCCATGCCGCACCCCGCTCAGAATATGCGCCGTGTCTTTCTCAATCCGCATCCTCCCACCGCGTCCATATCCCTTCTGCCGTCGCCACAGCTCACGATCAACAAACTCCTGATCCACAGCCACACCCGCGGGCATTCCGCTCACCGTCGCCACCAGGCTCTCCCCGTGGCTCTCTCCCGCCGTAGAAAATCGCACCATCCGTATCAATCCCTCAAGAAACAGCGCCCAAACCTAAATTGTAACAACCCGATCCACATCACCCTTCGAAGACTAAACTGGTCACATCGCAACACCTTCTGCACCTTCACACCCTTCTACCCATCCCACAAACAAGTCCGTGCCGCAAACAACTCTCCCATCCCAGCACGAATCAAACCGAAGTGGATCGAGGAGAAAATATGTCCCGCATCAAATCGTTCGCCCTCTCTGCTCTCGCCGTAGCCCTGGTCAGCAGCGTCTCCGTAGCACCCGCGCAGATCTCCGTCAGCATCGGAGCGGCTCCTTACTGCCCCTATGGATACTTTGACTACTCCCCGTACCCCTGCGCTCCCTATGGCTACTACGGACCCGACTGGTTCACCGGCGGAGTCTTCATCGGCGCCGGCCCCTGGTACCACGGCCACGGCGGCTTCTACGGACACGTCGACAACCGCTACGACCCACGTCACGGCTACGCAGGCCCCATGCCCGAGCGAAACGAGCAGGCCTTCAACCACTTCCACGGCAACGAAGCCCACGACCCGCAAGGTCACATAGGCAACGCCGGCCACGAGCCTACCAACGAACACAGCGCCGGCTTCCAAGGCGGCGGTCACCCCGGTGGTGGCGGCAGCCACGGCGGCGGAGGTCACCACTAAAACCGAATCAGCCCTCCCAGCAAAAGAAAAGAGACATCTCCCGGAACAGGCGAGATGTCTCTTTTTTTGCAATTCCAAATCACCACTCACAGAGTCTGGGGAGCGACGCAAAACGCCTACTCCTCAAACCACCGTAATCATGCCCTACAGCGACGTTAGAACGAGAACCTCCCGCCGAACTCCCCTGTAAACGATCGCGGGATCACCGTGCTGCTCGGATTGATGAACCCCTTTGGCGTCAGGAAACTTGACCCGTCCGATACGATGCCATCGTAGTTGTTGCCATAGTTGGCGCGATTCGTAAGGTTGAATCCCTGGAAGAACAGCGCCACATTGTAGCGATCCTTGATCGAGATCGTCTTGCTGAACCGCGCATCCAGCTGTGCGAACGTCTGGCCGTGATTCGAGTCATACGAGACCTCGCGGCACCGGCCCGACACCAGGCAGCTCTTGTAGAAGCTCGCCAGCGTTGTAGCCCCGGTCGGATCCGCCGCCACCGCCGCCTTCGCAGTATTCAGATAGTCGGCATAAGCCTGCGTACTCTCCTTAGCTCCACTTAAGACCAGCGCATGCGGGTTGCTGCGACCGCTGCCTACCCCCCACAGATCGCTGCTCGACTCGACGATGTCCAGTGGCCGCGCGGAGCCCACCGACAAGATCGGCGAGATCTCGATCCGCCAAGGCAACGCGATCGTTCCAGCCGCCGTAATGTGGTGCCGCTCGTCGTTAGGCGCCGTCCCATAGTCCGGCTTCCGGAACTCCCCAAGAAACGGATTCGTCGCCGAGTTGCGGAACGCCGCAGGATTACCCTCAAACGCCAGCGCCTTCGCATACGTATAGTTCACAATCGCGCTGAAGTGACGATTCAACGACTGCCGATAGCTCAGATTCAGCCCATCGTAGTACGAGCGCCCCAGCGACTTCTCCGCGCCGAACCGGCCAAGCACCGGAACCCCAGCCGCCTTGAACGCTGCGGCGAACGGACGAATCCCGCCGTTGAAGTACTCCGTCGGATTGATGTTCACCGTCTTGTCTTCGTGGATGCCGCGCGACTGGTTGTACTCCACCTCAAACACCGAGTGTGTTGTCAACGCATACTGAATCCCCAGGTTGATCTGCTGCGTGTAAGGATTGCGGAAGCCCGGATCCATCAGGCGTCCCGTCGATCCCGTCGCAAGATTGAAGCTCGCAGGTGGAATCACCGGCGCCGGATCGACGCCATACCGGTACTGGCTCAACGGAATGTTTGTCCCCGGAACAAAGTTGGCCGCGCCGCAGCTCGTATCCGTTGGACCGGCGCAGGCGATCGAATACGTATTCGCAAACACCGCGCTGTTCGCCTGCTGAATCATGAACAGAGGAATATTCTCGAACGTCTGGCCAAAATACAGCCCATATCCTCCGCGAAGCACAAACCGCCCGTCGCCCCAGACATCGTACGAGAATCCAATGCGTGGGCTGATGTCCAGATTGTCGTTCTTGGGCAGGCCCGTGTAGTTTCCGCCAAGGAAATCCAACGTGGGCGTGTAGCCGACACCCACGAGGCTCACAGGTGGGGTCGTCGGAAGCGTTGGCACCGTCGTCGCAGCCGCAGCCACCAGCTCCTGGTGCGTGCGGCTGTTCGCTTGCTTGTCCAATCCGTACGTATCGATATCGCGATCGTAGCGGATGCCAAGATTCAGAAACAGCCGTGACGTCGCCCGCCAGTCATCCTCGAAGTAGAGACCAAGCATCTTCGGAGAAAGATTGAAGCTCGGATCGCCCGAGGTGCCCGTCGAAGCCTGAATCGCACCGGGTGAAGAGAATCCGTTCGGATACTTGCTCGGGTCCAGAAGGTTCGCCGCAGAATCGAAGAAGTCGAACTCCGGAGTCGGATTATTCTCGAAGAATCCGCCAACCTGCGGCTCATACAGGAAGTCGAATCCCATCTTCAAAGTATGTTTGCCAACCGTCTGCGAAAAATCATCGCGGAACTGGAACTTGTGCTGGCTCGACTTCTGCGGAACGTTGATGTTCGTCCCAAAGCTCGTCCCGTCGGGAAACAGAAAGTACGGCGTCCGGGTCGTTGAATCGATCAGGTTATTCCAGTACTGGAATCCCACCGTAAAGTTGTTAATCGACTTCGATGACAGAATCGAGGTCAGCGTCGCATTGGCAATAATCAGATCGTTGATCGTGAAGTTGCCTTCGGTCATATCCACCTGTCCGGTCGACTGATCGTTGTTGCTCTTGTTGTCCTGCGCCGTGTAGCTGACGTAAAACTTCTCCCGGTCGCTGAAGTAGTGGTCCAGCCGGCCGTTATACCTCTTCTCATCGAAGGGAGTCGCAATCGTATGGATCGGCTTTGCACCCAACGGCTCCGCAAGCACCAGTTCGTTATACGAAAGGTCGGTCACTGCCAGGCTCGAACGCTCCCGCAATCCTTCATACGCAAAAAATCCGAAGTCCTTGTCCTTGCGGATCGGACCGTCGATCGCCCCGCCATACTGCTGACGGCTGTAGTCCGGCTTCGGCTGCCCGGCCTGTTCGCTGATCGCATTGTTGGTCTGAATCGCCTGGCTCCGGAAGAAGCCATACAGCGCACCATGAAACTGGTTGGTCCCCGACTTGGTCACCACGTTCACCGCAGCACCTTCGCTGCGCCCGTTCTCAGCAGAGAACCGGCTCGTGCTGATGTTGAACTCCTGCACCGCCTCGAGCGGTAGCTGCATCACCGCACCGCCCACCGTGTTGTCCTTGTTATCCACGCCGTTGACCGTCGTGTTCGTATTACGGCCGCTCGAACCGTTCACCGCATACACCGCATACCGGTTCTTCGTTGGATCGTAGCTGTCCACCTGCTTCACGCCCGGCGCCAGAATCGCAAGGTTCGCAAAGTCGCGTCCGTTCAACGGCAGATTGTTGATCTCCTGCGGAGTCACAGCCGTCGAGCTGTCCGTCTTCTCCGCATTCACCAGCTGGTTTCCGGTCGAGACCTCGATCGAGGTCGACACCTGCCCGGCTATCAGCGGGAAATTCGCATTCAGCGTCGTCCCTACAATCAGCTCAAGATTCGCAGCCTGACCGGAGCTGAAGCCCTGCGCCTCTACCTTCACCGTATAGGTCCCGACCGGCAGCAGGTCGAACCTATACTCCCCGGCACGATTCGTGGTGACCGTACGCTGAGAGTTCGTCCCCTTGTTCGTCGCGGTAACCGTGGCGCCCGCCACAGCGGCTCCCGTCGCATCCGTGACCGCTCCGACGATGTTCCCGGTGCTGGTCGCCTGACCGAAGACCGCTGCGGTCGCGAACATCATGACTAGAAAAACAACGAGGCGTTGATATCTGATATGCATATTCCTCCGGATAAAGAAAAGCAGACCGCCAGCTCGAATAAGCCACAGTCGATAAAAACGTTCTTCTGAGGCCCGTGGACCCAAAAGATGACAGATGTAGGTAATGCTGCCGATGTTACCCCAGACTAAGTCGGCGTGCAAACAAAAAAGCCTGCGGATCGTCTATTGCTGAATCGGCGTGGAGTCGCTTTCGCTTTTTTTGTTTGGCGTGGAGTCACTTTCGCTTTTTTGTTTGGCGCGCAGTCGCTTTCGCTTTTTTTGTTTGTCATTCCCGAAGGGAATCTGCGTTTGCAGTCTCTACACCCAGGCAAATCGCCACAGCAGGATTGCTCATGAGCCAATCCGCCAGGATCGCTTAGACAGCCACCTTCCAAAGAAAATCAAAAATCTCTTTTAGCCTTACCCTCATCGTCCGGCCGTTCCCCAATCAAAGGGCAGGCAGGAACCGCGGCGGTGGCATGAGCGGACCTGTACCGCGATCCACTGCCCTGTCGCCCCGCCGAACCTTGCATGCAGGCAAGATGGCAGGTGCCATCCGACCGTCAGCCAGCCGGGTCAAAAATAAACTTCAAAACCGTGGCGTATTTTTAGCAGCCGGAAAAGTGACGGCGAAACACCACGCTCTCACCACCAACCCACCACAACCACACCATGCTTTACCAGCGAAAAAACACCATAAAACCGTAAAACCCCCAGCAAAAACGCCACTCTACCGCGCCAATATTTTTTCTCGCTCCAAACCCCAAAAACTCGCCTACTCGTCCTTCAAATATCCCTGAGTATTCAGCAGAGGCCGATCCATACTCCTCACCCAGTCGGTCACCTCGCCGCTGCTCTTCCCACTCGCCACCGCCGCCGCAAACTCATTCCGCATCGCCTGCATCTTCGCCTCAAGGTCATCCAACGCACTCAAAAGAATAGCCTCCGGCGTCATCGGCAGCTTCGGCGAACCAAACTCATACTTCCCATGATGGCTCAGAATCATATGCTCCACCAGCACCCGCAGCTTCTCCGGAAACGGCGCCAGTTGCTGCACCTTCTCCCGCAACATCCCCTGCGCAATGCTGATATGCCCAATCATCTGCCCTTCCAGCGTATAGCTGAAGCTCGAACCCCAGGAAAGCTCGCGAATCTTACCAATATCATGCAAAATCGCCCCCGTAACCAGCAGATCCGCATCCACCTCCGGATAAAACGGAGCCGTCCCCAGACACACCCGCACCAGCGTCAGCACATGTTCCAGCAACCCGCCAAGCCACGCATGATGCAGCCGCTTCGCCGCAGGAGCCGCCTTGAACGCAGGGCCTATCTGCTCATCATCAAGAAACGCAAACACCAGTCGTTGCAACTCTAAATTCCTGAAAGCAGAGACATACCCCCGTAGCTCCCCCCACATCTGCTCCACATCGAACTTCGTCGAAGGCTGAAAGTCCTTCGGATCGACCTCCGACTCCGCCGCCAGCCGCAGCTTCTTCAACGTGATCTGGAACTTCCCCTGATACCTGGAGATATCCCCCTGCACCTTCACATAGCAGCCTTCGTCACAGGTCGCAACCGCCTCTGTCACGTCATCCCACATACGCGCTTCAAGCGATCCCGTCTTATCGCTCACCATCAACGCAAGATACTGTCCCCCCTGCTTCTTGTCTCTCACCTGCATCGACGTCAAAACAAAGTAAGTCGTGACTGTCGCGTTATCGAACCGCGCCGCATCTTCAACAAAAAAGTCTTTCATCTCAAACAGAATACCGCGCACCGACCCAAACAGAAGCGCGAGAGCCGAAGCCCTCGCGCTGTAAGGAAAACCGCACGTCTACTGCGGAGGAGGAATCGGGATTGGCGACCCCGGCGTAGCCGGTGGCTGCCCCCCATCCGGAGGATTACTGGCAGGAGGCGCAGTCGCCGGAGGCAGTGTCGTCTTATCGCTCGCCTTCGGTGCAGGAGTTCCCGTTCCATGAACTCCTTCCAACGGAGTTCCTCGGTCAGGAGCCTTCGACGGCGTCTCCTCCAGCGGAGCCTTCGGAGTAGGAGCCTGATTTTGCAGCCGCTCCTTCTTCGCTCCCTTCACCTTCTTCTTTTTCTTCTTCTTGGCCGTGTCCCCGTTCAGTCCCAGCGGTGCCGCCTGGGTCTGCTGGGTCGCCTTCTCTTCCGCACTCGCGGGAGCAGGCGCAGCAGCCGCCTTCTCCTTCACCTTCTTTACCTTCGCCGTCTTCTTCGCTACAGCATCAACCTTTGCGCGATCACTGAAACGTGTCTTTCCAGCGACAGGCGTTGTCGCTGCAAGGGGATTCGCTCCCGTATCCGAGCTCGACTCCTGCGCCACCGTCTCCAGCGGTGCAATCGCCGTTCCAGGAGCTGCCGCCTGCGCAGAGGCAGACGAAGCCGAAGCCGCACCAGCGCCTACATCGCTCCCCGAAGCCGTCTCCTCAGGCCCTGCCGGCAAAGAGTTCCGCGGAGCCTGTCCAAACCGAACCTTCTCCCGCTTCACCTTCTTCGGCTTTGCAGGCTTTCCGTTCTTCGTCGTGGTCGTAGTCGGAGTTGCCACCGCGGCAACCGGCTTAGCCACGGGCGCCGTAGTCGTCTTCGCAGCCGTAGAGAACTTCGTGCCCCGATCAAATCTCTTCTTCTGCTGAGCCGTCTTCTTCTTCACGACCGGCGGAGCATACGCCGTAAATACCGGCTTGGTCTGCTTCGCGCTCGCGCCCGAGTCCACATATCCGGCGCGAATATCGATATAAGCCTCTTCCCGCAGCTTCGTCAGGTACGCGCGCAGCGCAGGCTGCATCTGCTCCGAGTACATCGCCTCCTGAATCTGCTGTTCAACGTCCTTAATAGGTGGCACCCCGGGAGCCACATGGTCGGTGACCTTCAAGATCACAAACCCCTGCCGCGTCCGGATCGGCGCCGTCCACTCCCCCGCCTTCAGGCTGAAGGTCTGATCCTCCAGCACCTTCGCCAGCGCCCCACGCTTGTAAAGTCCCAGATCCCCGCCCTTATCGGCGGTCGGCCCGCCAGAGTTCGCCTTCGCCAACTCCTCGAAGTTCCCACCGTCCTTCAGCTTTGCTTCAATACCGTCTGCTTTCGCCTTTGCCTGGGCAACCGCGGCATCATCGGCGTCGGCAGCCGAAGGAATCAGGATCTCGCTCAGCTTGATCTGCTCCGGCTGAACAAACTCCTGCTTATGCGCGTCGTAGTAAGCCTGTTCCTGGCCCTGCGTAATCTGCAGACGCCGGCCCACCTCATCCCGCACCACCTGCTGGGTAATCACGCTATCGCGAATCCCAGCCTTGAAGTCCTCAAAAGACACGCCTTGCTGCCGCGCCGCCTTCTCGAGGTCCTCCATCGTGTCCATGTGATTCTGCTTGCGAATCTCGTCCAGCCGACGAATTACATCCGCGTCCGCGTTGATCCCCAGCTCCTTACCTCGTGAGAGCAGCAACTGCTTATCGATCATGTCGCGCAGCAGGTTCTTCTGCCTGTCAGTAACGTCGGCAGCACTTGCCCCGCTCTGTCGGGCCTCTTCCGCAAGCTGTTGTTCTGCTCGCTCCACATCGCTCCGGCTGATGATCTGGTCGTTTACATGCACGACCACATCCTCCACAACGGTCCCATTCGGCGTAATCGGCTGAGTCACTGGTAGCGTCAACACTGGTTGCGGCGCGTTCGGAACGCTCAAAGGGCTCTGGTACCGCGGCGCTTGTGCCTGCACCACTCCCGGCAGTGTCAGCAAACCTAGCCCGCACACCACCGCAAACTGCGAAATTCTCAAGGTCATCGTCACTCGTATCTTTATCAACATCCCAACATCAAAATCCCAGCCACTGCCCGGGTCCGAACCCTTATCGCCCAACACGTCCGCCCTGTTTTTTAGACTCAACCCAGGATTGGACGGTATCCGTACTCAATTCTAACTGCCGCGCCCCGAACAAGCGAATCCCTCCTTCGGCGCAGCTCCGGCTCACCCCCGGATGCTATACTCCGTCCAAGATAGGACGTCTGTCCCAGCGCATCTTTAAGCGCCGTCTCCACCCTTTTGAGGTCACCCAAGCCCATGGCTCCCCGCACCCGCCGCGCACTCTTCTCCGCTACCGTCTTTCTGGCCACCTGCGCCGTCATCGGCTCCTTCATCAACCAGAAGGTCGCCGCCCAGTCCGCCAGCGATGAGTCCACCCTGCGCGACTCACTCCACTCCTTCACCAACGTCTACTCCCTGGTCGAGCAGAACTACGCCGAGCCCCTCAACACCGACAAGACCGACAAGGCCATCTACGACGGCGCGATTCCAGGCATGCTCCACGTCCTCGATCCCCACTCAAACTTCTACGACCCCAAAGCCTTCGCCCAGATGCGCGAAGACCAGCACGGCAAATACTACGGCGTCGGCATGACTATTCAGCCGCAGCCCACCCCAAGCGGCAAGACCAAGATCGTCGTTCTCTATCCCTTCGAAGGAACTCCCTCCTATAAAGCCGGCATCCGTCCCGGCGACGAGATCCTCACCGTCGACGGCAAATCCACTGAAGGCATGGACTCCACTGCAGTCGCCACCATGCTCAAAGGAGCACGCGGCACCCACGTCTCCGTCACCATGGTTCGCGAAGGCGCAGCCCGGCCTCTCGTCTTCGATCTCGTCCGCGACGAAATCCCCCGCCCCTCGGTTGATCTGGCCTTCCTGCTCAGCCCCGGCGTCGGCTACATCCACGTCTCCAGCTTCATCGAAACCACCAGCCACGAAGTCGGCGACGCACTCGACAAGTTCGGCGACATTCACGGCCTCGTCCTCGACCTGCGCGGTAACCCCGGCGGCCTGCTCAACGAAGCCGTCAACATGTCCGACAAGTTCCTGCAAAAGGGACAGATCGTAGTCTCCCAGCGCGGACGCGCATTCCCGGATCAGGTCTATCGCGCAACCCGCGGCGAAGAAGGTCCTAAGTTCCCCATCGTCGTTCTGGTCAACCGCAACACCGCCTCAGCCGCTGAGATCGTCTCCGGCGCCCTACAGGATCACGACCGCGCCCTCATCGTCGGCGAAACCACCTTCGGCAAGGGCCTTGTGCAGACGGTCTTTCAGATCACCGAGAACACCGGCCTCGCCCTCACCACCTATCACTACTACACGCCCTCGGGCCGCCTCATCCAGCGCAACTACGACCATGTCTCCCTCTACGACTACTACTACGTCCGCGACGACGCTGACAAAACGAAGGACAAGAGCAACCTCGAGGTCAAACTCACCGACTCCGGACGTACCGTCTACGGCGGCGGCGGAATCACTCCTGACGAGAAGATCGACAACCAGAAGTTGAACCACTTCCAGGATAGCCTCCTCATCCACTACGCCTTCTTCAACTTCAGCAAGCACTATCTCGCCAGCCACACCGTCACCAAAGACTTCACGGTCGACGATGCAGTCCTTCAACAGTTCAAGGCCTTCCTCAAGGACAATCAGGTTGACTACACCGACTCCGACATCGCCGGCGTCAGCGACTGGGTCAAGGAGAGCATCAAGAGCGAGCTCTTCACCTCGCAGTTCGGTCAACTCGAAGGTCTCAAAGTCCGCGCCGAGTGGGACCCCCAGATCGCCAAGGCAGTCACCTTCCTACCCGAAGCCCAGACCCTCGAAGATCACTCCAAGCTGGCCCAGAAGAACACCGCCAGCCGCTGAACCGTAACTCATCGACGATAGAAAAAGGCGTTCAAGCACAAGCTTGAACGCCTTTTCCATGCTTCAAAGTAATGGAGCGGGAGACCGGGATCGAACCGGCGACATTCAGCTTGGGAAGCTGACGTTCTGCCACTGAACTACTCCCGCAACGACTCCAATTATACGCAAAAGATTCAAGCAAAACTTGAGGGTTTCCCTGCTTCACTCAATCGCACCCATCAGGCACAAAGATCCGCACGCTTCGCGCACACATCAAAAGATGGCTGCCGACATCTCACTCTTCATTCTCAACCCCGAGGCCTATCATGGAGCTGAATCATGATCCGCAAGATCGTTCACGTAGATATGGACGCGTTCTATGCCTCGGTCGAGCAACGTGATGATCCGGCGCTGCGCGGAAGACCCGTCGTCGTCGCCTGGCGTGGCAAGCGATCCGTGGTCTGTGCAGCCTCCTACGAGGCCCGACGCTTCGGTGTCCACTCCGCAATGCCGGCCATTCATGCCGAACGGCTGTGTCCAGAGGCGATCTTCGTGCCGCCCGACTTCACTCGCTATCGTGCCGTATCCCGTGCCGTGCAAGAGATCTTCCAGCGCCACACCGATCTGATCGAGCCTCTCTCCCTCGACGAGGCTTATCTCGACGTCACCGAGAACAAGACCGGCCTGCCCACCGCAACGCGGGTAGCCATCACCATCCGGCAGCAGATTCACGACGAGCTCCACCTCACAGCATCCGCTGGCGTGGCGCAGAATAAATTCCTCGCCAAGATCGCCTCCGACTGGCGCAAACCAAACGGTCTCTTCGTCATTCAACCCGAGGAGGTTCAAACCTTCCTCCCTCCCCTCCCCGTAGTGCGCATTCCCGGCGTCGGCAAGGTCACCGAAACCCGCCTGAAGCAGATCGGCGTCCTCACCATCGCTGACCTGCTGGCCCTGGAATCAAGCGCCCTCGAAGCACAGTTCGGCCGCTACGGAGTACGCCTCCACGAGCTGGCCCGGGGGATCGACCACAGCAAGGTCATCCCGGACAGGCCAACCAAATCCATCTCTGCCGAAGACACCTTCGAGCGCGACATCCCCCTGTCTGAAACCGAGGAGCTCATCCGTCGTCTCGCAGAAAAAGTCTGGACCGCCTCCCGCAAAGAAGGTCGCATAGCGCGAACCGTGGTTCTAAAACTAAAGACAAGCGACTTCAGCATCCTCACCCGCAGCCACACCCCTCCCCTCCCTCCAGAATCCTGCGAGGAGCTCACCGCTATCGCTCTCTTCCTCCGAGGGCGTATAACTCTGGAACCTGCTCAACGCTTCCGTTTGGTGGGGGTCGGCCTGAGTAACTTTCGCGACGCCGAAAGCCCGCAGTCCCCTCTGTTCGACTAGATCCACATCAAACCCGCGCAACATGATCGCGAACAGCAGTGAGATAATCTCCAAAAATCTCTCTTTACAAAGCTGCCGCCATTTGAATCTCACTTCCATCTAACGCGGGTGAATGTCATAAACGAAACAAAATGTTTCGCAAGTTCAATCAACCGTGCTGGATTGGTTTAACATCGTTTTCAGACCCTTGGCTTTAGTGATGCTCCTTCAACCTGTTGCGTAGCGAGGTCATACCGTCTTGTCTCCTTTCACCGGACATTCGCCGACAGATACCTCTCAAAACAGAATCATGCCCGCATGGATCTTGCGGGGAGCAGCGTTCAGCCTGTCTTTAGTTGCCGGTACGGCCTTCGCGCAAACCCCCACCAATGTCTTCGACCCCGCAGGCACTCCGGCACGCTCCACCTTCGGCCTGTCGATGCTGGTCCTCTCTATCACGCTGGTTATATTTCTCATCGTTGCCGGCCTCTTGCTCTATGCGCTGATCCGCTTCCGCCACCGCCCGACGGACTCCAATCGCGAGCCCGCCCAGATCTACGGCAGCAACCAGATCGAGCTCTCCTGGACCGTCATTCCGATCCTGATCGTCGTTACGCTCTTCCTCACCACCACGCGCGTGATCCTCGGAACCCAGGCAATTCCCAAGCCCGCAAGCGCCATGGATGTAACCGTCATCGGCCATCAGTTTTGGTGGGAGTATCGCTATCCCAAATCCGGCGTTGTCACCGCCAACGAGCTCCACGTTCCCATCAGCGATCCCGCATCGCCTACCCCAACCTATCTCACCATGTCCTCCGCCGACGTCTCCCACAGCTTCTGGGTGCCTCGCCTCGCCGGCAAGATGGACCTAATCCCAAATCGCGTCAACACCATGTGGATCGACCCTGAAGCAACAGGCCTCTATCTCGGCCAGTGCGCCCAATACTGCGGCACCCAGCATGCCAAGATGCTCCTCCGCGTCTACGCGCAGTCCCCGCAGGAATTCGCCGCGTGGATCGAGCAGCAGAACAAACCCGCGCAACAAGAATTCCCCGGCAACCCCGCCGCGACCGAAGGCCAGGCCGTCTTCATGAAGAACGCCTGCATCAACTGCCACACCGTCAAAGGAACCGTCGCCACCGGTCGCTTCGGCCCCGATCTGACCCATCTCGCCAGCCGCGACACCATCGCCTCCGGCCCGATTCAAAACACGCCCGAGAATCTGAAGAAGTGGGTCGAGGATCCAAACACCATGAAGCCCGGCTCGCTGATGCCGGCGATGCACCTGAACGATCATGATCTCGACGTCATCACCGCTTATCTCTCTCAGCTTCACTAACCCTTTACCGGAAAGAAGCGAAGCATGACTACAACTCCCGTATTGGAAGCGATCGACGAGACACAGGAGACGCAGGGCAAGCAGCCGCTCAACGTTATCTACGAGTGGCTGACCACGGTCGATCATAAAAAGATCGGCCTGATGTACATCGTCTACGCCCTCATCTTTCTCGTCATCGGCGGCTTCGAAGCGATCCTGATGCGCATTCAGCTCGCCATTCCAAACAACCACTTCGTCTCACCGCAGGTCTTCAATCAGCTCTTCACCATGCACGGCACCACCATGGTCTTTTTCATGGGCATGCCTATCCTCTTCGGCATGGGAAACTACCTCGTCCCCCTGATGATCGGCGCGCGCGACATGGCCTTCCCACGGCTGAACGCCTTCAGCTTCTGGATCTCCGCCTTCGCCGGCCTCCTGCTCTACTTCAGTTACATCGGCGGCAGCGGCCTCTACGCCGCAGGCTCCGCGCCTGACGTCGGATGGTTCGCCTATGCCCCTCTCACCTCAAAAGTCTTCTCCCCCGGCCACAGCACCGACTACTGGACCCTCGCCGTCTTTCTCAGCGGCATAGGTAGCATAGGAACTGCACTGAACATCGTCACCACCATCCTCTGCATGCGCTGCAAGGGCATGAAGATGAGCCGCATGCCGCTGCTTCCCTGGCTCTATCTCGTCATGTCCTGCCTCGTCTTCGTCGCCGTCAGTCCGCTCACCGCCGCGCAGGTCATGCTCACGCTGGACCGCTATCTCGGCGCTCACTTCTTCGATACCCAGGCCGGCGGCTCCGCCATCTTGTGGATGCACTTCTTCTGGATCTTCGGCCACCCCGAGGTCTACGTCCTCGTACTCCCCGCCTTCGCCTTCGCCAACGAGATCATCCCCGTCTTCTCCCGCAAGGCCATGTTCGGCTACCCCGCGATGGTCGCGGCTTCGGTCTCCATCGGCTTCATCAGCCTCAGCGTCTGGGCGCACCATATGTTCACCGCCGGCCTCGGCCCCGCCGGCAACACCTTCTTCGTCTTCGCCACCATGGTCATCTCGGTGCCGACCGGCATTAAGATCTTCAACTGGCTCGCCACCATCTGGGGCGGCAAAATCATCTTCGCCGTTCCGATGATGTTTATGATCGGCTTTCTCTTCCAGTTCCTCATCGCTGGCCTCACCGGCATCATGCTCTCGGCGGCACCATTCGACTGGCAGCTCAGCGCCTCGTACTTCGTCGTCGCGCACTTCCACTACGTACTCGTCGGAGCGATCGTCTTCTCGCTCTTCAGCGCCTTCTACTACTGGTACCCCAAAGTCACCGGCAAGATGATGAGCGAAACACTCGGCAAATGGCACTTCTGGCTCTTCCTCATCGGCTTCCACCTTACCTTCGACTTCATGCACGTCCCCGGCATCCTCGGCATGCCGCGACGTATCTACACCTACGAAGCTGGCCGCGGCTGGGACACCCTGAACTTCATCATCGGTATCGGAGCCATCTTTCAGGCCGCAGGCACCCTGGTTCTGGTCTACAACATGATCCACTCCTACTACAAAGGCAAGGATGCCGGCCACGATCCCTGGGACGCCTGGACCCTCGAATGGTCGGTCCCCTCTCCGCCGCCGTCCTATAACTTTGCTATCGAGCCAACCGTCAACAGTCGCCGCCCGCTGTGGGATATCAAGCATCCTGAAGATCCAGACTCGGACTACGAATCATGACAACCATAGCGACTGCCAGCAGAATTCCAATCGACGGTCCCATCGAAACACCGTGGAAGCTGCCCTACCGCGGCACCATCGGCATGGCTTGCCTCATCATCGCCGAGTCCGCAATCTTCATCATCTTCGTCGTCGCTTACATCTACTACATTGGTAAGAGCCTCAGCGGCCCAACCCCCGCCCAGGTGCTCGAGCTTCCCATCTTCGGCACCATCTGTCTGCTCTCCAGCAGCATCTTCGTTCACAACGCAGTCAGCTCTCTGCGCAAAGACAACCGCCGAGGCTGCACCCTGAATCTCGCCATCACCGTCCTACTCGGACTTATCTTTCTAGCGACCACAGCCCGCGAGTGGTATCACCTCATCCACGACGAGGGTCTCACCATCAAGACCAACCTCTTCGGCACCACCTACTACTCTTTGGTCGGCCTGCACGCAACCCACGTCGTCGTCGGCCTCATCATGCTCACTCTGGTCCTGGGCATCTCGCTAACCGGCCACGTAAAAGAAGAGCACTCCGAGAAGCTCGAAGTCCTCTCACTCTACTGGCACTTCGTCGACGCAGTCTGGGTCGTCGTATTTCTCGTCGTCTACGTCTTAGGCAGATAACTCCCCGGAGAGGAGGAGCACGATGCAGGAAGAGCCATTCACGCAATCCTCGCCAAGCCACGAGCACGAACACCGATCCGACACCGTCATCCTTCCGGCGCCAACGCCCTGGCCCATGGTTCTCGCGCTCGGTCTCTCGCTCCTGATCGCCGGCATGGTCACACATTGGGTCATCAGCCTTTTAGGACTCATCCTGACTCTGCGCGCCATGTTCGGCTGGTTCTTCGATATCTTCCCCCACGAGCTTCACGTCGCCGTCCCCGTTCAAACCGGCGTAATGAAGATCGCCAGCACCCGCACCACACGCGAACAGCTTCCCGTCAGTGCAGATCATCGTCAGATGCTGCCGGTTGAAACCTTCAGCGTCACCGCTGGCATCAAGGGCGGCATCGTCGGCGGCATCGCAATGATCATTCCCGCAGCTCTCTTCGGCCTGCTCAAATATCACAGCATCTGGTACGCCGTGAATCTTCTGGCTGCAGGCGGCTTCGTTAGCTGGGCGAGCGAGAGCACGGCCTTCCTCTGCCAGTTTCATCTCGAAGGCCTTCTAGCTGCTACTGGCATCCACGCCTTCACCTCCGTCCTCATCGGCCTTCTCTACGGAGCCATGCTCCCGATGTTCCCCAGAAAGCCGATCCTCACCGCCGGCTTCGTCGCGCCTCTGCTCTGGACCGGCCTCCTCTACTCCGCGCTCGGAGTCATCAGCCCCGTCCTCAACGCCCGTATCAACTGGCTATGGTTCGTCATCTCACAGATCGCCTTCGGTCTGGTCTGCGGCTTCATCGTCAACCTCCAGGTTAAGGTGCGCACTCCGCAGTTCCGATCTCTGCCCTTCGCCGTTCGCGCCGGTATCCATAGCGATGTACCCATTACGAAAGACGACGACCAATGAGCGCAGTCCCTCGCAGACTTAAAGTGTTCGGCACCCTCATGCTGTCGACAGCGTGCCTCGCCACCATCGGATGCAGCCGCATCCACGGTCGCCCCGGACCAGGCCCCGAGGTCATACGACCCGATGAAGTCCTCGACTTCCCAACCCTCTACAAAGAGAACTGCACAGCCTGCCACGGAGCGAACGGCAAGAACGGCGCAGCCATCGCGCTCGCCAACCCCATCTACCTCGCAGTAGCCGGAGAGCAGACCATCCACCAGACCATCACCAAAGGCGTCCCCGGAGGCCTGATGCCTGCCTTCGCCAGAACCTCCGGCGGATCACTCACCGACAAGCAGGTCGCGATCTTGTCGCAGGGCATCCTGCAGCAGTGGGGCGCCCCGGGTCAGCTAGCTGGAGTAACTCCACCCCCCTACGCGGCCGCCTCGCAGGGCGATGCCAACCGCGGCCAGCAAGCCTATGCCGCAGCCTGTGCGCGATGCCACGGAGCAAGCGGCGAAGGCACCTCGGTCGATCCCAAAACCGGTGATCCTAAAACCAGTGATTCTAAAGCAAGCGCAGAAAAACTAGGCTCCATCGTCAACTCGTCCTATCTTGCCCTCATCAGCGATCAGGGCCTGCGCAGCATCGTCATCGCAGGCCGACCCGACGAGGGAATGCCCGACTGGCGCTCCGACTCCGCCCAGCCCCTCACCGATCAGCAGATCACCGACATCCTAGCCTGGCTAACCTCCAAACGCATCACCGAACCCGGCCAGCCCTATCACTCTCACTAAACGCGGAAGACAAGAAGTGAAAACGAAGCGCAACGCAGGAGCAGGAAGCAATGATACCGAGTGAACAGCTCCCACCAACCGATCAAACCCGTGCTGGTCAAACGATGACCGAGCCGCAACCCGACTTCGTCAAAGACCCGAGCATCGCCGCGGGCCACTCCCGCCGCGCCTTCCTCTTCAAGCTCGCCATTGCGGTCAACGGCGTAGTCGGCGTCGTCCTCGCCATCCCCATCGTCGGCTATCTCCTCGGCCCCGCGCTCAAGAAGACCTCCGCCGAAAACTCATGGATCAACCTTGGCCCAATCTCCGACTTTCCCGAAGGCGAGACCCGCCTCGTCAACTACCGCAACCCCATCACAACCGACTGGGACGGCCAGACCGGCGACGTCCCTGCCTGGGTCCGCCGCGTCTCCGGCGACACCTTCCAGGTCTTTGCCATCAACTGCGCTCACCTCGGCTGCCCCGTCCGCTGGTTCGCCCAGTCCAAACTCTTCCTCTGCCCCTGCCACGGTGGCGCCTACTACGCCGACGGCTCCCGTGCCTCCGGCCCACCCGAGCGCGGCCTCTTCGAGTACGACCACAAAGTCTCCAACGGCACCCTCATGATCAGCGGCGGCAGAATGCCAACCTTGGCTAACGAGGCAAAAAACGTCGATCCCCTCACTCAAATCAACGGCAGCCCCGCAGCCCGTCTCAACGCAATCGACCAACCCCAACCGAGGTGCAGCTCATGCCAGACCTAAAACAACGCGGCCTCGAGGTCTACAACTGGTTTGAAGCCCGTCTCGGACTGGGCGCACCTCTCATTGAAGTAGCCGAGCACGAAGTCCCCGCCAACACCGCCAGCTGGTGGTACGTCTTCGGCAGCGCCGCCACCGTCATCCTCGTCCTGCAGATCATGACCGGCATCCTGCTCGCGCTCGTCTACGCCCCCACCGCCAGCAACGCCTGGAACAGCCTCCAGTTCCTCGACCACAACGTCAAGCTCGGCTGGTTCCTCCGCGCCATGCACGGCTGGGGCTCGGACTTCATGGTCGCCATCGTCCTCATCCACATGTTGCAGGTCTTCCTCTTCGGAGCCTACAAGTTCCCCCGCGAGCTCACCTGGATCATCGGCGTCTTCCTCCTCCTGCTCACCCTCGGCATGGCCTTCACCGGCCAAGTCCTGCGCTTCGACCAGGACGCCTACTGGGGCCTCGGCATCGGCGCCTCCATCCTTAGCCGCGTCCCGCTCATCGGAGGCCCACTCGTCGGCCTCATGCTCGGCGGCCCCATCATCGCCGGCAACACCCTCTCCCGCTTCTTTGCCCTGCACGTCTTCGTCATCCCTGGCATCCTCCTCGGCCTCGTTGGCCTGCACGTCTGGATGGTCCTCCGACTCGGCATCAACGACTGGCCCATGCCCGGCCGTCTCGTCAAAAAATCCACTTATCAGCGCGAGTACCACGAGCTAGAAAAGAAAACCGGCATCCCCTTCGTCCCCGACGCCGCCTGGAAGGACGCCGCCTTCGCCGCCGCCATCATGCTCGCCGTCATCGCCTGCGCCCTCTGGTTCGGCCCCTTCGGCCCCAGTGGCCAACCCGACCCCACCATCATCCAGACCGCACCCAAGCCCGACTACTTCTTCCTTTGGCTCTACGCCGTCCTCGCCTATCTGCCCCCATCCATCGAAACCCCTGTCCTCTTCATCGCTCCCGTCCTCGGCCTCGGCGCAATGATTCTCCTCCCGCTGCTCTCCGGCGAAGGCGAAAAGCATGTCTCTCGCCGTCCCGCAGCCGTGCTGATCGTAAGTGTCATCGCTGTCTCGCTCGGCGTCTTCACCCACCTCGGCACCTACACGCCGTGGAGCCCCATCATGAACGCCTGGACCAGCGATCCCATCCCCGTCGCCTACCTGCACAACCGCACCCCGCTCGAACGCGAAGGCGCCCTCGTCCTACAGAACAAACAGTGCCGCAACTGCCACTCCATCGGCGGCGAAGGCGGTCTGCGCGGCCCTGCACTCGACGCCGTAGCCTCGCGCATGACCGAAGACCAGATCATCCGCCAGGTCCTGCAAGGCGGAGGCAATATGCCTTCCTACGGCAACGCCCTCAACCCCTCCGAGACCACCGCACTCGTCAAGTTCCTTACCACCCTGCGCGGCAACGACCTGCAGCCTGCCATCGACGCCTCCCGCCACCTGGCCCTCACGGGCAAAACACCGCACTGAACTGCGAGCACACGAAAACCTTCCGACCAACGGGAGGACCACATCATTTCACTTACCAACATAAGGTATACAAGTCACGAAGTGACCGCCTCGCGCGCAGCGAGCCCGTCCGGCAGGACTCATCCTTATAGCCCGCATATACCCTACTCCCATGCCTCCTGAATACCGGGCCATCTTCGACGAATGGTCCCCTCCGCTCTTCCTCACCACGGCGCTCCTCCTCAGCGTCCTCCTCTACACACGCGGCTGGTACGCCATCCGCAAAACCAGGCCCGCACTCTTCCCCACCTGGCGCCTCGTCTGCTTCAACCTCGGCATCGCAACCATCTGGCTCGCCATCGCCTCCCCTATGGACGGCTTCGCCGACGCGCTCCTCAGCGCCCACATGGTCGAGCACCTCCTCCTCATGTCCTTCGTCCCCCCAATGCTCCTACTCGGCTACCCGCAAGTCCCACTCCTCCGAGGTCTCCCACACGCGCTCACCGTCCATCTACTCGCACCTTTCCTGCGCATGAAGTGGCTCCGCACCCTGGGCCACTTCCTCACCCGCCCCGTCGTAGCGTGGCTCGCAATGAACCTCACCTTCCTCCTCTGGCACATTCCCGCCGCCTACGACTTCGCTCTCGAGCACGAACACTGGCACGAGTTCGAGCACATCTGCTTCCTCGCCTCATCGATCCTCTTCTGGTGGCCGCTCATCCGCCCCTGGCCCACCACCGCGCGCTACCCCGGCTGGATCATGCTGCCTTATCTGGTCCTGGCAGACATCGTCAACACAGCACTCTCCGCCTTCCTCGCCTTCTGCGACCGCCCCGTCTACACCTACTACCTCGAGCACCCCAACCCCTTCCACATCGACCCCATCGCCGACCAGCGCGCAGGAGCCGTCATCATGTGGGTCCTCGGCTCGCTCATCTTCCTCGTCCCAGCCGTCTTCGTCACCTTCCGCCTCCTCCAACAAGAGAAGACCCGCACGTCATAGCCGTCTAGCAAAGAAGCGAACTGTTTTAGCTAGTCTTGACGACCGTCGACCTCCGGACGCGAACCACCCTGCAGCGCCGTTTTAATCGTCGACCGCAAGTGATACTTTGAAATGAGCTTTCCGAAGGCCCAACCAAGGCCTATTCCAATCATCACGCCAAGCTCCAGACTTTGACGCCACCACCCAACGGCGATTCCAACCGTCATCCCAATCATGAGACCGAGAGTCATAGCTCTCATTCGTTTTCTTTTTCTCTTCGGACTCATCATTCTCCGAGGACGCGGGGGACTGAACGTTTCTAAAGAACGAAGTCTACGCGAATTGGTTTTGGGGAGCCAGCAAATCGAGGTTTCTGTTTTACAGCAACACAAGCACGTCAGCTTGGTCAATTTAGATGATAGAAAGAATGTTTCTATGGTGGAGCTGAGCGGGATCGAACCGCTGACCTCCTCGTTGCGAACGAGGCGCTCTCCCAACTGAGCTACAGCCCCCCACCAAACCCGCATCGCGCACCGCTTTCGCAGGCCCAACGCAGTCGAAACAACATCTCCGAGTGTATCAGCAACCACCCCAGCGGCTCAACCACGAGGCTCCAATCAACATCACTCCACCGACACACCAACCCGCCCAGTCACCGCCGTCCCAGCAGCTAACGGCTTCTCTACCACATGCCACACCTCGCCAGCATCCATCACCACCTCAAGCACCGGAACCACCAACCTCGCTCCACTCCGAGCCACCGCCTCCAGCATCCCCACATCGCCTGCAACAAACTCCGTCCGATCGAGCGCCATCTGCCATCGCTGCCGCCCCGCCACACGCGACTCCTCGCGAATATCAATCACCTCCGCAGCAAACTCACTCACGTGCACTCACCGGACTAACCGCCGCCACCAGCGCCTCCATCTCCCTCTTACTCCCCACACAAAATGGCGTCCGCTGATGGATCCCCTCCGGCTTGATATCCAGAATCCGCCCCGCCCCATGCGTAGCCATCCCACCCGCCTGCTCCGCAATAAACGCCAGCGGATTCGCCTCATACAACAGCCGTAGCTTCCCCTTCGGCTGCTTCAGCGTGGGCGGATACAAAAACACCCCACCCTTCAGCAGCGTCCGATGAAAGTCCGCCACCAGGCTCCCGATATACCGCGAGCTATACTCCTTCTTCAACCCACCCGTCCGCAGCATCTCCACATACCCGCGATACTCCTCCGACCACCCCGCCGCATTGGCCTCGTTCACCGAGTAGTAGCTCCCCTGCTCCGGCATCATCATCTTCTCGTTGCTCAGCACAAACGCCCCAATCGTCGGATCGAGCGTAAATCCATGCACCCCATTTCCCGTCGTATACACCAGCACCGTCGACGGCCCATACACCACATACCCCGCCGCCACCTGCCGAAACCCCGGCTGCAGAATCGACTCCTCCAGCGTCCCCAGCTCCGCCGGCATCCTCCGCAGCACGCTGAAGATCGTTCCCACATTCACATTCACATCAATGTTGCTTGACCCATCCAGCGGATCGAACACAATAATGTACTTCCCCGTCTCCGCATCCCGGTTGAACGTCACCGGCTGCTCATCCTCCTCGCTCACCAGAGCCGCAACGCTATCGCGGAGCCCAAGGCAATGCAGCAGAGCCTGGTTCGCATAAACATCCAGCTTCTGCTGCTGCTCCCCCTGCACGTTCTCCGCGCCAAACGAGCCATACACATCGCTCAACCCAGCCGAGCGAATCTTCGCCTCCACCATCTTCGCGGCCAGCGTAATCCCACTCAGCAACCAGCTGAACGTCCCCGTAGCCTCACGTCCCGTAGACTTCAACATATCCTGCTGCTGCTGCAAAATATGCTGCTGCACCGTCGTAATCATCGCCATCGCCACTCTCCGTGTCTCTCCAATCATATCTGCCTCCGCAGTGCCTGATGGAGTGCCAAATGCAACGCGGATAGCCACCGGGTGCCCCATCCTTTCGCAGTCTCATCGCAATGGACACCAGGTGCCCCATCCTTTCGCAGTCTCATCGCGATAGGGTGGGGTATTCGCGCCGGCAGGCGCGAACCGTCTTCGCTAAACTAACCCTATGTCCCTGGGCCTGAACCGATACCATCAAACCGGCGACCTCCATTTCATCACCTTCAGTTGCTTCCGCAAACGAAACATCCTCGGCACCTACGAAGCCCGCGACCGCTTCGTAGAAATCTTCGAACAGACCCGCAAATATCTCTTCCACATCAACGGCTATGTCGTCATGCCCAACCATGTCCACATTCTCGTCTCAGAGCCCAAATCCGCCCCACTATCGCTCGCCATCCAGATCCTCAAGCAGCGCTTCTCCCGCACTCGCACCGAAGACTACGTTTGGGAGACCCGCTACTACGACTTCAACGTCCGCACCGAACCCAAGAGAATTGAAAAACTCCGCTACATTCGCCGCAACCCAGTCACCCGTGGACTAGTCACAGAGCCCGGCCATTGGCAGTGGAGCAGCTTCAATGCCCACGCCACCAACGACGCTCATCCAATCCTCATCACCCGATAACAGCCAAAAAAGTACGCTGTGTGCAAGATAAGACCCCGGGGTAAGACCGGGTGCCCCATCCTTTCGCAGTCTCATCGCGATAGGGTGGGGTATTCGCGCCGGCAGGCGCGAACCGCAGTTCAGTCGCCCGTGCCTTCAGAATCATCCGAAGCAAACCCACCCACCCGCACGAACACCTTAGTTACAATCACCCATGCCCACCCGCCGCCGCTTCCTTATCACCTCTGCCGCGACAGTCGCAGCCGCCCCCACGCTCAAACTAGCCGCCCAGTCTGAGCAAACCGTGAAACTCCCGTCCGCCATCACCGCCCTCACCAACCGCCGCGCCGAAGCCGTCCCCATCACCCTCGCCGAACGCGAACACCGGCTCGAACGCGCCCGCGCCCTCATGCACCAGCACAGCATCGACGCCATCGTCATCACCACCGGCACCTCCCTCACCTACTTCACCGGCCTCCGCTGGGGCCAGTCCGAGCGCCTCTTCGCCTGGACCCTCCCCGCCACCGGCGCCCCGTTCATCGTCTGCCCAGTCTTCGAAGAGGGCCGCGTGCGCGAACGCATGGACGCCAAACCCGCCACCCTCCCCTCCGCCTCCATCACCCGCGTCTACACCTGGAACGAAGACGAAGATCCCTACCAGCTCCTCGCCAAAGCCCTCAAAGACTCCGGCGTAGCCACAGGAAGAATCGGCATCGAAGAGCGCACCCAGTTCGTCTTCGCCGACGGCATCAGTCACGCCAGCCCGGCCCTCACCACCACCAGCGCAACTCCCGTCACCTTCGGCTGTCGCGCCATCAAATCCCCCGCCGAACTAGCCCTCATGCAGCTGGCCAACAACATCACCCTCTCCGTCTACAAAGCCTGCTACCAATCCGCGCAACCCGGCATGACCAACCGCCAGTTCAGCCAGATGGTCGACCTCGCCTACACCCGCTGCGGAGTCACCGGCGACGCCAGCTGTCAGGTAGGCGAGTACTCCGCGCTACCCCACGGCTCCCTCCAACCGCAAATCATCCGCGAAGCAGAGATCATCCTCATCGACGATGGCTGCACCGTCGAAGGCTACCAATCCGACATCTCCCGCACCTTCGTCCTCGGCGACCCCACCATCCCCAAGCTCGACAAAGCCCGCAAGGTCTTCGACATCGTCTTGAAGGCGCAGTCAGCAGCCCTTGCCGCGGGTCATCCCGGCGCCCCCTGCCACACCGTCGACGCCGCCGCGCGCGACCTCATCACCGCCGCCGGCTACGGCCCGGACTACAAGTACTTCACCCACCGCCTAGGCCACGGCATCGGCATGGATGGACACGAGTGGCCCTATCTCGTCCGCGGCAACACCACCCCACTCGCCGCAGGCATGTGCTTCTCCGACGAACCCGGCATCTACCTCCCCGGCGAGTTCGGTGTCCGCCTCGAAGACGACTGGCACGTCACCGAAGACGGTGGCAAGATGTTCACCCCGCAAAGCCCCAGCCTCGAACACCCCTTCGGATAAGCCAGAACCCTATCTAACAACCGCAATCGAAGCCTTGTTCCACTGCCGTCTGTTTTGTGTCCGTTTGCTGTTGCCTGTGTTGCCGTTGTTTTTGGCCGTCATCCTGAACGGAGTGAAGGATCCCCGCATTTCGCCTTTGCACTTGCTGTTGCCTTTCCTTCAATCCACCGCAGAAGCGTCACACCAACCCCTTCCGCACCTCACTCAGAATCTCATCCGAGAATCTCTCATCCTCCACCGCCCGCGCCAGAATCATCGCCCCCACCATCGAAGCCATCATCCGAATCGCATCCCCCCGCGCCGATCTCTTGGAAGGCCATGGAAAGTGAGCCGTCACAGCCTCAATCACAGCCTTCAGCCGATCCGTGAACGCACCCTTCACCTTTGGCTCATGTCGAATCTCTGAAGAAAGGCTAGCCATCGTGCATCCCATACCAGGAGCATTCCGGTGCCCCGCACTCAGATACCTCTTCACATACTCCGCTCTCCCCCTTGCAGTCCCTTCCGTCGCATGCAGCCCGTCCAGCGTGCTCTTGAACCCTTGCAGTACGCTCTCGACCATCAGCTCTTCCTTCGAGTCGAAGTGATTATAAAAAGGCCCATGCGTCAAACCGGTCGCCTTCATAATCTCGCTGACGCTAACCCCCGAGAATCCCCTTTCGCGAAATAATCGCGACGCCTCTTCCAGAATCCGCGCATGTTTCTCCGCCGTCTCTGCTACCGGATATCTCATCCCAACCTCCACTTGACTTAATACATGATACACGTCATGCTTGATAGAGAGTTAAGCATGATAATCATCATGTTTACCAATTTCTGAAGTAGAGACTGCACCCAACCCAGGCAGTCCGCAATCAAAGAAGCTAACAAGACAAGAGGAAACCATCATGAAACTCGAAGGTAAAAAGGCTCTCATCACCGGCGGCAACAGCGGCATCGGACTCGCCACCGCCCAGCTCTTCATCAAGGAAGGCGCACAAGTCGCCATCACCGGCCGCGACCAGAAGACCCTCGACGAAGCAGCCAAGCTCCTCGGCCCGAAGGCCACCGCCTACCGCGCCGACGTCGCCGACTCCGCTGCACGCAAAGATCTCTTCGCCAAGATCAAGAAAGACTTCGGCCACCTCGACATCGTCTTCGCTAACGCCGGCATCGCCGGACAAACAACCACCGGCAAAACCGACGAAGCCACCTTTGAAAACATCATCCGCATCAACCTCACCGGCGCCTTCTTCACAGTCGAAGAGGCTCTTCCCATCCTCAAAGACGGTTCCTCCGTCATCTTCAACGGCTCTGTCATCGGATCGCTCGGCCAGCCAGGCTACGCCGCATACGCCGCAAGCAAGGCCGGCCTCCGCGGTCTCTCCCGCTCCATGGCCGCCGATCTCGCCCCCCGCGGCATCCGCGTCAACGTCGTCGCTCCAGGGCCAATCAAAACACCCATCTGGAGCCGCAACACCCACACCACCGAAGAGAATGACGGAGTAGCAAAGTTCATCGCCTCGACGATTCCACTAGGCCGCTTCGGTGAAGCAGAGGAGCTCGCAAAAGCAGTCCTCTTCCTTGCCTCCGATGACTCCTCCTACGTCAACGCAGTCGAGTTCTTCGTCGACGGCGGTGCAGTAGGCACTCCCTTCGGCGGACCAGCCTTCCGCGGCTAAAACAACGGGCGATCGCGAAACCTATTCACGATCGCCCGCAACTTCCCTGTCGTCTCGGAAAATTAGTGCTGCGGCACAACAAGCACCTCAACCCCGCTAGCCGCGCCTGCGCTCCGGTACACACTCTCCGTTGCCTTCACAAACTGCTCCGGCTTGGCAAACGGAATATCCACAAATGTCTGCGGATTCCGGTCCACCAGCGGGAACCACGAGCTCTGCACCTGCACCATAATCCGATGCCCCGCGCGGAACGTGTGGTTGATATCCGGCATCTCCGCATTCACCTCTACCATCTTTCCCGGCGTCAACGCCGTCGGCTTCTCCCAGCTATCCCGGAACTTCGCCCGCATGGGCTCGCCCCGAACCAGCTGCTCATATCCGCCCATCAAAATCGGTGCCGCTCCAAGCACCCGCTTCCCCACAGCGTCGTTCGGTGGATCCGGAAAATCATTTGGATAGACATCAATCAGCTTCACCACAAAGTCCGCATCCGTCCCCGTAGAAGCCACCTTCAACTTCGGCCGCACCGGCCCCGCAATCGTCACATCCTCCGTCAGCGGCTCGGTCTCATACGTCAAAACATCCGGCCGCCGCGAAGCAAACCGCTGATCGTCATCCATATACCGTTGCGGCACCGTGTCCGTCGTGTAGTTCACAAACGGCACAGGATGAGCCGGATCGCTCACATACTCATCCACACCGGCCTTCTCCGCAGGCGCATCGAAGCTCAGCTTGCCGCCCTCGCGAAAATAAAGCGTCTTCGCAGCCGCAGACTTCGGTGGCCACGCGTCATACTTCTTCCACACATTGCTGCCCGTCTCGAACACATAAGCCTTTGGCAGCACTCCGCCGTCATGCCCCTTCAAGTAGTGTTCAAAAAACGGAAACTGAATCTGCGACCGAAAGAACACCCCGGTCTTCGATCCAAAGTTCACATCCCCCAGCTTGTCCCCATCCCACATCGCCCAGCCGCCATGCGTCCACGGGCCAACCACCAGCGTATTTACCGCGCCAGGATTGAACTCATCGATCGCATGGAACGTCTTGAACGGCCCCGAAAGATCTTCAGCATCAAACCACCCGCCAACCGTCATCACCGCCGCATGAACATTCTTCATATGCAGCGACAGATCACGCTTCTTCCAGTACTCGTCATAGGTCGTATGCACCACCTGGTCATGAAACAAAAAGTTCGACCCGGCAAACGCCTTATCCAGGTTCTCTGTCGGCCCCGCCTTCAAATAGAATTTGTAACTGTCTGGGGTACCAAAGTCGAATGGCTCGTGCTTCTCCGGCAACGTAGGGTTCTTCAGCGGTTTGAAGAACACATAAAACCCATAGTTGGCCGACAGCATAAACGCGCCGCCATGATACCCATCATCGTTGAAGAACAGATTCGTCATCGGAGCCTGCGGACTGGCCGCCTTGATCGCCGGATGCGAATCAATAATGCTCGCCGACGTATAAAACCCCGGATAGCTGATCCCCGTAATCCCCACCTTGCCGTTATTGTTTTCAACGTGCTTCAGCAAAAACTCCACCGTGTCGTACATATCCGTCGACTCATCCACATCCTTCGCGGACTTCTTATCCTCGATATGCGGGCTCATCTCCTGAAACACGCCCTCGCTCTCATACCGCCCACGCGCGTCCCCACACACAAAGATGTAGCCCGACTCCAGCAGCTCCTGGCTCACCCCAAGCCGCGTCGGCATCTTATCCTCGCCATACGGCCCGCAGCTATAAGGCGTTCGCGTCATCAAAAACGGATACGGGCCCGCATCCTTGAATGCCCCCGCCTGCGGCGTATACACCGACACAAACAGCTTCACCCCGTCCCTCATCGGAATACGGTACTCAAACTTCGCATAGTGCGTCTTGATGAACTCTTCCTGACTCGCCGCCGGAGCCTGCGCCATCACTCCGCCACTCACCACCGCCAACAAACACACCACAAGCGCGAACTTTCTCATCATCGAACCTCAAAAGGTGAAAACAGAATAGTGGCAGTCTATCGCGATTCGCGCGATTCCTGACATACGATATTTCACGCCACCTTACAGATCTCTACATCTATCCATGAAAAACCAGCACTCACCGCATCCTGTTCGCAGCCGTCAGCGCCTGAAACGGCGTCCCCGTCGCAATCGTAGCCGCAGCCTCCCCGTCCGCCGGCTTGCTCGCGGCAATCACCGCCGCCTTGCGAAAGATCGTCGTCTCTCCCTCCGACTTGAACCATCGCGCTCCGCCAAAACCTATCAGCATCGCAGTGCTCAACTCCGACAGCCTCAACGTCACCGGAGGCGATGGCACAAAACCGCTCGTCAGCATCGAACCCTGCGTCCCAAGCCAGGCTCCAACCGCCGCCACCATCCCCACCAGCACCACCCCAAGGTATCCCGGACGAAAGACCCCTTGCTCCATCGTCGGCAGATGAAGTCCAGAGTCCCCAATAAACACATTCACAAAACCGCCCACCGCTCCGCACACCGCAACAGCCACAACATCGACGACGAGATCATGCATAGCTCACCTCTCCCAGGAAGCCCACCATCATAGCCCATCGGCCCGCAAACTCGGCCAGCAAACATTTGCCTGCAAACGTCAGCCTGCCTTCGACCCCAAACTATCGCGCCACCGGAACTCCCTCCACACTCAGCAACCGCCCCACCGGATACTGCCCCACCCGATTCGCCGCAAACCACGGCGTCCGCTCATAGAAAAACTCCAGCCGCGCATACGAATTCCCCGCAAACACCGGATCGCTCGCCACCTTCTTCTCAAACTCCGTCTTCAGCTTCGGGTCCTTCGCCATCATCTCCCGCGCCAGCGACTCCAGCACATACGCCTCGCCATACTCCTTCTGCTCAAAGATCGAATCGAAGAATCCCCACTGCAAAGCCGAGTCAGGCCCAGCAGGCTCCAGCCACTCCAGCGCCACCTTCGACAGCCGCTGATTCAGCCGCACCACCGCCGACCCCGCCGGAAATGTCCTCTTCTCCCGCACCAGCACGCAGCTCCCATACTTCCCCGGATCATGCATCGCCTCACCATTAAACGTCGGATGCCGCCCCTCAAACGGAGGCTCCTGCCACGCCATTCCAGCGCACTGATACGTCTCCACATCACCCGTCCACGTCGCCGTCGTCCGCTCCATCTCCACCTGGTGCGCCGCCAGCACATCAATCACCTTCACCCACTGCGCCGGAATGATGTACGCAGCCGGCACCTTCGTCTCGGCCTTCACCTTGAACCCAGTCTGGAACGGCAGCGAAACATTCCACGGCTCATGCGTATACTCCACACGCATCGCCCCCGAAACCTCACTCAACTCTCGCGTGTACTTGTATCCGCGAAACAAAAACGGCGTCGTATCCCCGCTCCATCCCAACGCCAGCGGGTACATCACGTTCCCCAGCGGATGCGCCCCCAGCGCCTCTGCCTCCTTATCTGCCGCCGCATTCAGCGCAATCACCTTATCCGCATCGCGGTTCATCAACTCCATCAGCCCAGCCAGAATCTCGTAGTTCCCCGTCACGCGCGTCTTATAGTCCTTCAGCATATGCAGCTCAACCAGCATCCCCGGCCGGCCCTCAAGAATTACATACCCCGTCGAAAACCGCGGAGGATCATCATTGAACCCAAGCCCCTCCGCCGGATCGTTGTCATTCACAAGATTGATATACGTAGGCGAAGCCAGATGCCCATGCGAGTCCACATACTTCTCCAGCGTCGGCGTCGCGACCTCATTCACCCACTTCGCCGTACCCTTCGGCACATTCGGGCCATCATCAATCGTGAACGTCACGTCATACTGATAGTCCGCGCCGTCGGTAACATGGTCATCCACAAAAAAGTCCGGCAGCCAGCGATGAAACATCGAGTTGAACGCCCGAGCCTCCGGTGTATCCAGCTTCAGATAATCACGATTCAAATTCAGGTTCGTCCCATTGCCGCGCCACCCCATCTCCGCCGGACCAGCCTGGTTGATGCGGTTATAAGCACTCCTCCGCTCATGCCCATCCGCGTTATAGATCGGGATGAACACAAACACCGCCCGCTCCAGCAAACCAGCCTTCGTCTTCGAGATCACCATATCCCGCAGCAGCGCAAGGCAAGCATCCTTCCCATCCATCTCCCCCGCATGAATCGAGTTCTGCACCAACACAATCGGGCGTTTCGCTTTATGTAACTCAGAAGGATCAAATACACCATCCCGCGAAACCACCACCACATCCAACTCCCTGCCCTCACCCGTCTTCCCAAACGCCTCAATCCTCACCTGTCCCGGTGCCGCACTCTGCACGCGATTCAGATAAGCCATCGTCTCCGCATAATCCGGAGTCGTCTGATAACAACTCTTCTCCGCCGGCGTCATCCAGGTTGCATCGCCGCTCGGAGCGCAAGCCACACTACCCGCGGCATGAGGCTGCAAACTAACATCAGCCACGGTCTGCCCCTGCGCCACTACACCCCAAACCAAAGCCGCCACAAAAATCAAACCAACGCTGGAACCAATTCGCATCTCGGACTCCTCGCACGATGAACTATCTACCAACACGCTAACATTCCCGAGAATGCAACCGACCTCCGCACACAACTTGCCCCTCGTGCCGCGCACCGATATCCTCATCACTATATGAATCAGGATCTTTGGACCTCAGTCGACCACTACCTCACCCACACCCTCGTTCATCCCGATCAAGCACTCGACGAAGCCGTCCGCGCCAACGCAGACGCCGGTCTACCTGCCATCGACGTAGCGCCAAACCAGGGCAAATTCCTTCATCTCCTCGCCCGCATCCATAGAGCGAAGCGCATTCTGGAAGTAGGAACCCTCGGCGGATACAGCACCATTTGGCTGGCCCGCGCTCTCCCACCAGACGGCACACTGGTCACACTCGAACTCAATCCCACCCACGCAAAGGTTGCTGCGGCGAACATCAAGCGAGCAGGGTTGTCCTCGCTAGTCGACCTCAAAGTCGGCAGCGCACTCGAATCCCTAACCAACCTGCACGCTCAAAAAGCCGCACCCTTCGATCTCATCTTTCTCGACGCGGACAAACCCAACAACCCCTCCTACCTGGAATGGGCGCTCAAACTCTCGCGTCCCGGCACGGTCATCGTCGGAGACAACGTCATCCGCGACGGCGCCATCCTCGATCCCAAAAGTACCGACCCCGCAGTCTCAGGCACCCGCACCTTTCTCGAGCGCTTTGGAGACAATCCCCGCCTCGACGCCACCGCGCTCCAGACCGTAGGCAGCAAAGGCTACGACGGATTCGCCATAGCCATAGTCAAAGCATAGTCCTGCCGGACGGGCCCGCTACGCGCGGCGCGGTCACTTCGTGACGTGTATACCGGACAAGGCAGGATCAGCTGTATAGGTCCTCCCGTTGGTCGGAACTATTACCCTTCGCGACCAACTGGAGCGCCGCGCGAAGCGGGTACACAAGTCACGAAGTGACCGCCGCCCGCGCAGGGCGCTCGTCCGGCAGGACATCTTCTCAAGTCAAATCATCCGTATCAAAAGGAGTCACCTTCCGCCCCAGCGCCGAAACGCTCCGCGAATCCCCCACCAGCGTCTTCACCACCACATCAATCTCATTCTCAGCCGAAGCAGCCATAACCCCCACCGGCTCTGGAATCCCCAGACTCTCCAGCAGCACCGTCACATGGGCCACAGCGACATTATCCTGATTCAAACCCTCCGGCGTCTTCGCCTTGATCCCCACCTCACCCGGCTGCACGCCCAGCAGCGCCGCAACGCTCTCCCGCAACTCCCCCGCAATCGGCACAATCTTCGGCTTCGCCATCACCAGCACCGTATCGATGTTCACGATCTTGTATCCAGCCGTAGCCACCTCTTCTAGCGCCGTCTGCAGAAACACACTTGAAGCCGCGCCCTTCCACCGCGGATCGCTCGGCGGAAAGAACGTACCGATATCCCCCGCGCTCACCGCACCCAGCAGCGCATCCGTAATCGCATGCAGCAGCACATCGCCATCCGAGTGCCCAGCCAGCCCCTCGGGATGTTCAATCGCAAGTCCGCCAATCACCAACGGCACACCCGCCGTAAACGCATGCGAGTCGAATCCGTAACCAATCCTCATACCCATAAGCTATCTTCCCATGCTTCCCAAAATCGCGGAGCACCCACGAGCGCCCCACCGATCCGTCAAGCCTTCCCCTGCCCCAGATAAAACTCCGCAAGCTCAATATCCCCCGGCTGCGTAATCTTGAAGTTCCTCGCCGACCCCTGCACCACAGCCACCTCCACCCCGGCCCGCTCCAGCAGACTAGCCTCATCGGTTCCCGAAAACCCATCCGCCTCCGCCTCCACAAATGCCGCCCTCAGCAGCCCAAACCGAGCGCCCTGCGGCGTCTGCGCCTGCACAATCCGCTCCCTAGGAATTGTTGCCGTCACAATCGCCCCATCCGCCGTCCGCTCCACCTGCTTGATCGTATCCACCGCCGGCAGCCCCACAATCGCCGCCCCATGCTTTACCACCGCATCAATCGTCCGCTCAATCGTCGCCGGATCGATCAGCGGTCTCACCGCATCATGCACCAGCACCACATCCTCCGCATCGCACTCCAGCGCCGCCAGCGCATTCCCCACCGACTCCTGTCGATTATCCCCGCCCTCGACCATATGCACGCGCGGCCCAAGCTTGAACTCCACCATCTGCGCCTCTACCCGCTCCCGCTCATGCGCCCGCACCGCCACGCAAACCGCATCCACCCGCGGCACCGCAAGAAACGCCCGCACCGACCGCACCAGCACCGGCACTCCACTGATCGCAAGAAACTGCTTCGGCGCCGGCCCTGAGCCAGACGCACCCCCCGCGGCCATCCGCGTCCCAATACCTGCTGCAGGAAGAATCACAAAAACTCGCATAACCTGCGAAGTATACAAGATGCGCCTTACTCCAGCCGCAGCATCATTTCGGTCGACTCCTCAAATCCATTCCGCTCATAGATCGGCCTGCCGAACTTCGAAGCGTGCAGCGAAACCACCTTCACCCCACGCCCTCGCGCCGCCTCCACCGAAGTCTTCAGCAGTCGATAAGCCAGCCCCTTCCCTCGCGCCTCCGGCTCCACATAAAAGTTCAGCAGATACGCCCGCATCGGCTGCGCATCCATCCAGTGCGGAGGAAACTCCATCATCCACATCCCCGCCCCCGCCACCACGCGGCCCGCATCCTCCACTATCCACCCAACGTAGCTGCCATCGTTCAAACGAGGCCGCACCCACGCCACAAAGTTCTCCATCATCGCCTGCAGCGCCGCGTCCTCCGCCTGCCCTGCATCGACAAACATCTGCCGCCGCTGCCGCGCAATCAACTCAGCATCCTTAACCATAGCCAATCTTGTCTCAAACATCTTTTCAGTATAGAAAGAATCGGTTCACATTGAGCTATCATCAGGTCGTCCAGTTGGGCCAACGATGCGATCCCTCATCCAACGCGCCACCATGCTGAGTAGTTGGTTCGCGGTATTAGTCCTTGCTGCCGCAAACACTGGACAAGCACACGCCCAGACCGCGTCTATCGTCGGAACCGTAAAGGACGTAACCGGCGCATCCATCCCTAAAGCTGATATCAGGCTGGAGATGCCAGGCATCCCCAGGCTCCAAACGGTAGCCGACACAGATGGCCAGTTTACCGTCGAAGGTGTACCCGGCGATTACATGCTAAAGGTATCCTCGCAAGGTTTTGAGTCATACTATCAGCTAGTTCATCTCACTCCTGCGGCCCCGACTACGATGCAGGTCGCACTCAGCGTAGCATCGTTTAGTGGGCCGGTGGTGGACGTCACCCCGCTCCCCCAGATCGAGCTACTCAATGCCTCACTCACCTCGACCCTGCCTCTATCCCCCCTTCCGCCACTCAAACTCCACTCCAGAAGATCAAAAAAACTCTCCCGATAAGATCCGGCTCTCGCTCAGCTACTCTTATTAAGAGTTCGATCTCCGACTTCTACAGTTCATGCCCCACGAACCCACCCTCCCCTTCGACCGCACCCAAGTCCAACCCGGCGACCGCCTCTGCGTAGCCCTCTCCGGCGGAGCAGACTCCGTAGCCCTTCTCCTCACCCTCCACGCCCAACGCGAGCCCCTCGGCATCGGCCTCTCCGCCGTCCACATCCACCACGGCCTCCGCGGCGCTGAAGCCGACGCCGACCAACGCTTCGTCGAAGACCTCTGCATCGCCCACGACATCCCGCTCCATCTCCATCAAGCCAGCGTCCCCAACCGTGTCGCTCAAACCCACGAGACCATCGAAGAGGCCGCCCGCAACCTCCGCTACGAGATCTTCACCAACCTCTTAGCCTCAGGCCACGCCGACGCAGTCCTCACCGCCCACACCCTCGACGACCAATCCGAAACCGTCCTGATGAAGATCCTCCGCGGAGCCTGGACCGAGGGCCTAAGCGCCATCCATCCCGTAATCACCCTCGCAAAAGGAAAGATCCTCCGCCCCTTCCTCCAAACCCGCCGCGCCGAAATCGAGTCCTTCCTGAGATCCGTCAACCAACCCTGGCGCACCGACTCCACCAACGCCGACACCGCCTACACCCGCAACAAAATCCGCCACGAACTCCTCCCCCAACTCCGCACCTACAACCCAAATCTGGACCAGACCCTCGCCAACATGGCCGAGCTGGCCCGCGAAGAAGAGACCCGCTGGCAAACAGAACTCAACCGTCTCCTCCCCCAGCTCCTCCTCCCCGGCAAACCCGTCCGTGGCGGAGGCCGCGCCGTCAGCACCACTCCCGGCCAATCCCAATCTGCCGTCTCCATAGAGCTTGACCGCCTCCGCACCCTCGACCCCGCCCTCCGCCGCCGAGTCCTCCGCGCCGCTGCCCGCCAGCTGGGAGCACGCCTCACCTTCGACGAGACCGCCCGCCTCCTCGCCCTCTGCGGCTTTCGTTATGACCCCACCGTAGCCGCCCGCACCGGCTCCGCCCTCCACCTGCCCAGCGGCCTCCGCGCCGACCGCTCCCCCCGCGAACTCCGCCTCTACCGCCAGCAGTAGCAGTCACATCCCGTTGCCTCTACCGGCATAAGAACCTGTCAGAAACGCTATCAATGCATCATCTTCAACGCTAACAAGGCGTCATCTCGACCGAAGCCGTGCGGCCTTGTCGCACGGCGGAGTGGAGACCCCCGCATTTCGCCTTTGTCGTTGCCTGCTTTACCTCTTCCCCATTGCTCGTTTTACATCGTCATCCTGAACGCAGTGAAGGATCCCCGCATTTCGTCGTTGCCGGTTTCATATCGTTATTAGTTTTTAGAGAGCGACACGGGATAGAAAGGAGTCCTATCCCCAAATCTTCCAAACAGTTGCAGCCCCCTGTAGCGCAACTCATCACAATCAGCATGTCCACAATCAGGCAAGAACACCCCCAAACCACCCCACCTTCCATCACCCTAAAGTCACATCTTTTATTTCCTGCTCCAAACCCACGAATCCCCAGACCAAGAGTAGAATCTAACTACTTGACCGAGGCAGGGCTTTTTGCTGAACATCAGGGTCATCCCACAGCACAGAACCTTCCCTCACCGTCGTCGTCTAACCGTTGTACGTCTTCGCTTGCGAGGACTGGGTCTGACAAGCGCCAATCGATTTCGAGGCCGCTGCAGACTAGAAAAATGAGGAAATTCGATTGAACTCGACCGTCAAACAAATTCTGATCTGGGTCTTCATGATCACCTGCTTAGTCTTCCTCTGGCAGGTTGTCGTCAAAACAACTGGCGGCACCCAAGAGAAGAACATCAGCCTGACCCAGTTGCTCAACGACGCCGACCAGGGCAAGATCCAGGACGTCGTGGTCAACGGCGCTGAAGTCACCGGCCACTACCGTGACGATAAGAATCAGTTCCACACCACCATCCCGGGCAACTACCCCGACATGTACAAGACGCTCCGCGATCACGGCGTCAACATCACCATCAAGGACCAGAGCCCCAACCAGTGGCTCAGCCTGTTGATCTCGATCGCGCCCTTCGCCCTCCTCCTCGGCCTCTGGTTCTTCCTCCTCCGCCAGATGCAGTCCGGCGGCAACAAGGCCATGAGCTTCGGCAAGTCGCGCGCCCGTCTGCTTTCCATGCAGCAGAAGAAGATCACCTTCAAGGATGTGGCCGGTGTCGATGAAGCCAAGGAAGAGCTCAAGGAGATCATCGAGTTCCTTCGCGAAGCGCAGAAGTTCCAGCGCCTCGGTGGCCGCATCCCCAAGGGCGTCTTGCTCGTCGGACCTCCGGGAACCGGCAAGACCCTTTTGGCCCGCGCAGTAGCCGGCGAAGCCAACGTCCCCTTCTTCTCCATCTCCGGTTCGGACTTCGTTGAGATGTTCGTAGGCGTCGGCGCATCCCGCGTCCGCGACCTCTTCGAGCAGGGCAAGAAGAACGCACCCTGCATCATCTTCATCGACGAGATCGACGCAGTAGGCCGTCACCGTGGCGCAGGCCTCGGAGGCGGACACGATGAGCGTGAGCAGACCCTCAACCAACTCCTCGTCGAGATGGACGGCTTCGAGTCCAACGACGGTGTCATCCTCGTCGCCGCGACCAACCGCCCCGACGTTCTCGATCCCGCTCTCCTCCGCCCCGGCCGCTTCGATCGTCGCGTCATCGTCGATCGTCCCGACATCCGTGGCCGCGAGGAAGTCCTCAAGGTCCACTCTAAGAAGGTCCCCATGGCCGAGGATGTGAACCTCAACATCCTCGCTCGTGGAACCCCGGGCTTCTCCGGCGCCGACCTCGCTAACATGGTCAACGAGGCAGCCCTCACCGCCGCCCGCTTCAACCGTAAGGCTGTCCACATGTATGACTTCGAAGTCGCCAAGGACAAGGTCATGATGGGCGCCGAGCGCAAATCAATGCTCCTGACCGACGAAGAGAAGAAGGTCACCGCCTATCACGAGGCAGGTCACACCCTCGTCTCCGCCCTCCGCGAGCACTCTGACCCCCTCCACAAGGTCACCATCATCCCCCGCGGCATGGCCCTCGGCGTCACCGTCTACCTCCCAGAGGAAGACCAGCACACCGTGACCAAGGACTATCTCGAAACCCGCATGGCCACCCTCATGGGCGGACGCTGCGCCGAAGAGATCTTCCTCAAGCAGATGACCACCGGTGCCGGCAACGACATCGAGCGCGCCACCGACCTCGCCCGCAAGATGGTCTGCGAGTTCGGTATGTCGAAGCTGGGTCCCATGACCTTCGGCAAGAAGGAGCAGGAGGTCTTCCTCGGTCGCGAGATCGGCCAGTCCCGCGACTTCTCCGACGACACCGCCAAGCAGATCGACGCGGAAGTCCGTTCCTTCGTAGACACCGGCTACAAGTCTGCTTACACCATCCTCGAGTCCAACCAGGACATCATGCACCGCATGGCAGCCGCCCTGTTGGAGCGCGAGACCCTGGACGCCGCCGAGATCAAGCTGATCATCGAAGGCAAGGAACTCCCCGCCGCCAAATCCGCGCTCTCCGGCGTAGACCCAGGCCCCGGCGGAGAAACCCAGAAGATCCTCAAGCCCGAGGGCGGCCGCAAGCCCGGCTTCGGCGAAAGCCAACCCAGCCCCGCCTAAGCAGCAAGTCAGCAAATCAGCAAATCAGCAAGTCAGCAAGTCAGCAAGTCAGCAAAGCATAACAAGCCAATGGCAGCCGCAAAGGCTGCCATTTCCTTTTTCCCCGGCAAGAAAGGCGCCGAAGGCGCGTCAGCCTCGATGGCAGATCGCGCCGTGCGCGCAGCACGCCGTGCCGTTGTCCTTGTTCTTGCCGTTGTCGTTGTCCTTCGCCGTTGCAAGTTCTTGCCGTCATCCTGAACGCAGTGAAGGATCCCGAAGAAGCCTACCAACTACAACCTTGCGGATCTTTTCAACCAACAAGTTTCAGTCTTTGCTTTTCTAGTTGTCATCCCCGAAGGGGATCTGCGTTTGCTTTTTGTCACGCCGAACCCCTAATCATCCCCCAGGAACCACGTATAAACATCACATGCTCACCCGGCCATCCATACTCCTCCGCATCGAAGAAGCCTTCCTTCTCGCCGCCGCCCTATTCGCCTACCAACGCCTCCACTACAGCTGGCTTCTCTTCGCCATCCTCTTCCTTGCTCCCGACCTCTTCATGCTCGGCTACGCAGTCAACGTCAGACTCGGCGCAGCAACCTACAACCTCGTCCACACCCTCTGGCTTCCCCTCGCCCTTCTCTTCGCAGGCTATCTCCTGCATTGGCAAGCGGCCCCAGCCATCGCCCTTATCTGGATCGCGCACATCGCAATGGACCGCCTCCTCGGCTTCGGCCTCAAATACCCCACCTTCTTCAAAGACACCCACCTCCAGCACATCCCCTGAAAATAAAGTTCAAAATTGTGTCACATTTTCAGCGTCGAAAATTCACCATCCAAAACACCACGTCCACCACACATCCCACCACGTTCCCACCACCAAAACACCACGTCCAAACACCTCTTTTTCAAAAACCCTCAATAAAACCACCCTTTTCCACCATTCAACTTTTTCCGCAAAAAAAACCCGCCACCGGACCAATGCGACAATAGAAACAGACGCATGCGCCTCCTCACCCCGATCCTTCTCCTCACGCTCACCGGCTGCGGCTACCACCAGGCCGGCTCCGCGACCCACCTCCCCGCCAGCGTCCGCACTCTCGCCGTCCCCGTCTTCGTCACCAACGCCCAGGCCTTCCACACCGAGATGGCCTTCACCCAAGCCACCATCCGCGAGCTCAACACCCGCACCAAATACCGCATCCTCACCTCCGATTCAGACTCCGCCGACGCCACCCTCCACGGCACCATCCTCACCCAGACCATCTCCCCCCTCACCTACGACGGAGCCACCGGACAATCCTCCAGCTACCTCATCACCATCACCGCCAAAGTCCTCCTCACCGCCCACGACGGCCACACCCTCTACCGCAACGACGCCTTCGTCTACCGCGAGCAGTACCAATCCACCCAGGACCTCTCCGGCTTCATCCAGGAAGATAACCACGCCGTCAACCGCGTCGCAAAAGACTTCGCCCAGGCCGTCGTAAGCGATATGCTGGAGTCCTTCTAATGGCCTCTCTCAAATCCTTCGCCAGCGTCGATCGCTTTGTCACAGAGATCGCCTCCCAAGCTACCCTCCGTCCCGCCTACGTCCTCCTCGGCGACGAGGTCTTCCTCTACGACCGCTGCCGCAAAGCCGTCCTCGCCACCCTGGCCCCCGAAGACACCCGCGACTTCTGCCTCCACGACCTCGACCTCGCCGACACCAGCATCTTCGAGGTACTCGACCGCGCCCAGACCCCCTCCCTCATGGCGCCCTTCCAGGTCCTCTTCGTCCGCAACCTCAAAAACCTCTACGGCCGCGGCAGCAAAAAAGAAGAGTTTGCGGCAATCGACGCCTACTTCCGCTCGCCCAACCCTTCAGCCCTCCTCCTCTTCGTCGCCGACCACCTCCGCATCCCCACCGACCTCCGCAAGATGGACTATCAGGACAAGGATCGCTACGAGAAAATCCGCGAGACCTTAGGCGACTGGTGCAGCACGGTAGAGCTAGCCCGCGTCGACGAAAACGACGCCATCAAATGGGTCACCACCACCGCCGAATCCCGCAACATAAAGTTCGACCCCGACGCCGCCCGCGAGCTCGTCGACTCCCTCGGCGCCGACATGATGCTCATCGCCAGCGAGTTCGAAAAGCTCCTCCTCTACGTCGAAGGAAAGAACCGCGTCACCCTCGGCGACGTCGAAACCATGGTCCTCGCCGCCAAGCAGCGCTCCCTCTACGAGCTCACCGACGCCATCTCCGCCAAGGACCGCCCCCGCGCCCTCCTGCTCCTCCACGGCCTCCTCAACGCCTCCGACGGTGGCGAAGACGCCGCCATCGGCCATCTCTACATGCTCGCCCGCACCTTCCGCCAGATGCTCATCATCTCGGAGAAAAACGTGCGCGACCCTCGCGCCATCTGGCAGGTCCTCTGGCAGGGCTTCCGCATGCCCCCCTTCGCCGCCGAAGACCTCATCAAACAAGCCCGCCGCTACAAATCACGCCGCGAACTCACCCGCGCCATCCGCCTCGTAGCCCGCGCCGACCTCGAACTCCGCAGCTCCCCCGCCAACAAACTCTTAGTCCTAGAGCGCCTCATCCTCGACCTCTCCACCGAACCCAAACCCACCCTCTACGACCCCACCCACCAATTCGCCATGGAACTATGAATGTTATTCGTGAGGTTGCAAATCGAGGGATAGATGCGCAGCAAAAAAATGGACCGATCGAAAACTGCCGAGGACGCTTTTGAAGCAGAGCTGAACGCTTTGTACGCAGGAATTAGAAACATGCGTGGTTTTGAGGGTGATTATCTTGAAGATCGTAAGAAATTGTTCAGAGTAACTCTAAGCTACATGGACGAACTCAATAAAGTTCGGAAATATGCTTGTCCACTAAGTACCAATATCCTTCTTGGGTCCATTTTAGAGTCCCTTTTGTTAGCGCTCGTACTCGAACACTCGAGTAATGCACGAAAATCGAAAGTTTGGGAAAAAGCAGAGAAGGATCAGTCACGAAAAGCAGAAAGAATCAGTGTAGATATCCCTATACTTTACTTCTCAGAACTAATCGAAATTACTGACAACCTAAAGCTATTTCGCACATCAGGCCTCCAACAAAAGATAGATCTCCTAATTCTCGAAGATGTTTTTCCTTTTTTGAGAGGAGAAAATCGCGATCGCATGACGAGACAAGTTAAAGAGAATACTTGGGATGCCAAAAGAAATCATGAGCTAATGCATCAACTTAGAGGCTTCCGAAACGCCGTTCACCCGTTACAAGTTATCTCAAGCAAAACCAAAGTTGATCCAGATGAATTTGTAAAGACAGTTTGGAGCGGACTTCGGCTTCTAGTACTCCTTAATGAAATGTTTGGATTCAACTCTCCTTTGAGACAGTCATAGATTGACCGGGTGCCCCATACATCGATTCTGATGTATGGGCATCGTCCGAAGGACCGCACTCCAACCCCGACTCCCTACTCCGTGATCACCCGATCCGCCCACTCCACCAGCGACACAAAGATCGTCGGGTTACCAAACTTCGCCCCATAGTTATTCAAATCCGCCTCAGTCACTCCTCTCGCACGGGAGCACGTCCCACAGGCGTAGATCGTAATATGCTTCGCGGCGAGCTTATCCAGCGTCTCACCCACAGGCGGCCATCCGACTGGCGTAACCGCATTCGCAAGCGTCTTTCGCATCAATCCAACTGCCTCTCCCAGCAGGAAAAACTGCACCTCGTGTCCAGCTTCCGCGAGCGCCAGCCCATGCAGAAAGGGGAACGCCGCCTTGGTCGGATCGTCAGAGCCCCACGCGCTCTTCATCATGATCTTCAGTGTCTTATGCTGAGTTTGCCCCACAAGAGAACCACCACCCAAAGCAAGAGGCAAAGCCGCCAACTGAGCAAACCGTGACAGAAAGAGTCGACGTATCATAAGTTTTCTCCTTTGATCGAGAATCTTATACCCAGATCACTTTCCCGCTAGGCGTAGACTGCGGCAATCCTTTCGGCGCCGGGTGCCGGGTGCCCCATACATCGATTCTGATGTTTGGGCATCGTCCGAACCGGGGTCCCCGACGAGCGCTTCTGCTCGTGGGGGTGGAGAAGGACCACCGCACTCACTCCACCCCGCGTACGCAGTAATCTAATCTCCATGAACCCCCTCGTCACCGCCGCATGGCTGGCCGCCCACCTCGAAGACCCCGGCACCATCATCCTCGACGCCACCCTCCCTCCCGTAGGCGTCACCCCACCCATCGACACCCACGCCCGCTATCTTGCCAACCACATCCCCGGCGCCATCTTCTTCGACATCGAAGACCTCTCTGACCACACCACCTCACTCCCCCACATGCTGCCCACCGCCGACGCCTTCGCCCGCAGCATGTCCACCCTTGGCGTCGCCGACAACGCGACCATCGTCATCTACGAGCAGCAAGGCGTCTTCTCCGCCCCCCGAGCCTGGTGGATGCTCCGCACGATGGGCGCGAAGGATGTCCATATCCTCGACGGCGGCCTCCTCGCCTGGACCGAAGCCAACCTCCCCACCGAAACCGGCCCCGTCCACCACGCCCCCGCCAGCTTCCACGCTAAGCTCAAACACGAAGCCGTAAAGGACCTCGCCCAACTCAAAGCCGAACTCAACAGCCAAAAACAAATCCTCGACGCCCGCTCCGCCGCCCGCTTCAACGGCACCGCACCCGAGCCGCGCCCCAACCTCTCCTCCGGCCACATGCCCGGAGCCATCAGCGTCCCCTTCACCGACCTCGTAGAAGACGGCCGCCTAAAACCCGCCGACAAACTCCGCGAATACTTTGCCGGAAAAAAAGTAGACCTCCACCAACCCATCACCACCACCTGCGGCTCCGGAGTCACTGCCGCCGTCATCTCCCTCGGCCTCGAACTAGCCGGCGCAAAACACGTAAGCCTCTACGACGGCTCCTGGGCCGAGTACGCCCAGCAACCCGACTCCGTCATCGAAAAAACCATCTAACCATTCATCCGAACCGGTTGCCATGCCAGAGCTACCCGACATCACCGCCTATCTCAACGCGCTTGAGTCCCGCATCCTCGGCCAGCCACTCACCCAACTCCGCATTGCAAGCCCCTTCCTTCTCCGTACCGTCCAACCTCGCATCGAAGAAGTCGAAAGTCACACAATCCGAGCACTCCACCGCATCGGCAAACGCATCGTCTTCGAGTTCGACAACGGCATCTGGTTAGTCCTTCACCTCATGATCGCCGGCCGTCTCCACTGGCGTCCCCTTGGCGCAAAACTCGGCGGCCGCAACAACCTCGCCGCCTTCGACTTCCCCAACGGCTCCCTAGTCCTCACTGAAGCCGGCTCCAAACGCCGAGCCTCCCTCCACCTCTTCGCCAACCAGGCCGCCGCGCAAGAGATCGACCCCGGCGGCCTCGAGCTCTTCCAACGCGACACCTTCAGCCCCAACCTCGAAGACTTCCGCACTGCCCTCACGACCGAAAACCGTACTCTCAAGCGAGCCCTCACCGATCCCCGCATCCTCTCCGGCATCGGCAACGCCTACTCCGACGAGATCCTCCACGCCGCTCAGTTGTCTCCTATCCTGCAAACCGCAAAGCTCACTCCAGACCAGTGGCAGCGCCTCTACAACGCCACCCGCAGCACCATGCAACTCTGGATAGCTCGCCTCAACGCCGAAGGGGCCGAGGCATTCCCCGAAAAAGTCACCGCCTTCCGCAAAGACATGGCCGTTCACGGGCGCTTCGGCCAACCCTGCCCCACCTGCGGCCAGCCCATCCAGCGCATCCGCTACGCCGACAACGAGACCAACTACTGCGCCCAATGCCAGACCGACGGCAAAGTCCTCGCCGACCGCAGCCTCTCGCGCCTCCTCGGCAAAGACTGGCCCCGAACCCTCGACGAACTCGAAGCCCTCAAAAAACGCTGACAATCCCGACCAATCGGGTGCCCCATATCTCGATTTTGAGATGTGGGCATCGTCCGAACCGGGGTCCCCGACGAGCGCTTCTGCTCGTGGGGGTGGAGAAGGACGACCGTCCTCAATCGCATCGCCCCACCTTCAACCCTAAACCGCCTCCGGCCCCCGAGGCCCCTTCGCCTGCCGCAACACCGTCATCGACACATAAGCCCCGATCCACGACCCCACCGCCGCAAAGCAGACATAAACCCAGTTCTTCGTATAACTGATCACCGCAAACGCCGACAACAAATACCACACGCTGCTCCATGTAGCCGCCGGCAATCGTCGCTGCGACGAAACCGCCGCGTTGAACATCACGTAGACAGCGTCGGTTGCCGCCGTCGACAGCAACACGCCCACTGCAAGCCAGGGTTCAAGATGCGCCATCCGCCAACCTCCCCGAACATTCCTAAATTCGTCAACAGACCACGTATTCTAATCTCAGCCCATACCAGTTACATTCGCATCTAATCCAACCACTGGAGCGTTTACCTCATGCAAGAAGGCAGAGAATCCCCGCCTTGGAGACAGATCACCCTCTACCTTCTCACCCTCGCGGTCCTCATCCTCTGCGCCTTCATCCTCCAGCCCTTCTTCTCTGCCATCGTCGGAGCCATCGTGCTCGCGGTCGTTACCGAGATTCCCTACAACTGGCTCTCCACCCGCATCCCCCACCGCACCACCTGCGCCACCGTCGCTCTCCTCCTCGTCATCCTCGCCGTCATCGTCCCAGCATTCTTCCTCGCACAGGAGCTAGGCGAACAAGCCCTCCGCGCCATCGTCTCCCTCCGCAATCCCAACACCCAGAACCTTGTCACCGACTACATCGGCAATCACCCCGCACTCGCCAATCGCATCGAAGCCTTCTCCGCCTCCATCGACGTCAACAACGCCGCCCGCACCACCGCAGCCTACGTCGGCAGCAAGGCGGCCATGATCCTCGGCAACTCCGTCCACCTCATCACCGAGATGGTCGTCATGCTCTTCCTCCTCTTCTTCCTCTTTCGCGACCGCCAGCTTGCCCTCACCGCCCTGCGCTCCCTCATCCCCCTCCGCGATGACGAGTCCAGCGAACTGCTCGAGCGCATCGACGACACCATCTACGCCACCTTCCTTGGCCGCCTAGCCATCGCACTCGTACAGGGAGTCCTCGCCGGCCTCGCCTTTTGGACTCTCGGCGTTCCCGGCGTCATCCTCTGGTCCATCACCCTCACCGCCTTCGCCATGATTCCGGCCTTCGGAGCCTTCCTCGTCTGGGGACCCATCGCCATCTACCTCGGCCTCAACGGCCACTGGGGCAAGGCCGCCCTGCTCGCCATCTGGGGTGGACTCATCGTCAGCACCATCGACAACATCCTCTATCCCACCCTCATCGGCAGCCACCTGCGCTCCCACACTGCCATCATCCTCATCACCATCCTCGGAGGCATCGCAGTCTTCGGTCCCCTCGGAATCATCCTCGGCCCCGTCATCTTCACCATCGCCTCCACCCTGCTAGACATCTGGCACGCCCGCACTACCCAAATCACCACTTAGACATGCACAGCCCGCAAGCACCTGACTACAAATAACTTACACGCGGGTAATAGGGGAAGGGGGAGGGGGTACTCTCCAGCCGATAAGAAACGATACTATTACCCCTTCCACTTGGAAGAAAGCATGGCCAGCTTGTCGTCGAAAGAGATCGGAGCCTTCGCCGGAGCAACAGCACGAGCGTTCACCTGAACCTGGGTCTTCACCGTAGGTCTTCCCTGTCCCTTCAGCCCCTGCTCCTTCGACGACGAGCCACCACGAGCACCACCGTCCGCAGGACGAACACCCCTCGGCCCCCTCTCATGCAGTGCCTTGATCGAGAGCGCAATCCGCTTCGTCTTCGCATCGACGGACAGCACCTTCACCTTCACAATCTGTCCAGCCTTCACCGCCTCAGAGGGATCCTTGATGAACTTCACCGACAGCTCACTGATATGCACCAGCCCATCTTGGTGCACCCCGATATCGACGAACGCGCCAAACTTGGTCACATTCGTCACCACGCCTTCCAGCACCATCTCAGCCATCACATCCGACAGCTCCCGCACACTCTCGTTAAAGCTAGGCGCAACAAATTTATCTCGAGGATCGCGCCCCGGCTTCTTCAACTCCTCCAGAATGTCGTTCAGCGTAAAACTCCCCGCCGAAACCGCGCTCTTATCCACCTTCTCCAGCAGCTGCGGACTTTTGATCAGCTCCTCCACCGGAGACTTCAACGAAGCCGCAATCTGCTCTACAACCGCATAAGACTCCGGATGAACCGCAGTCATATCCAGCGGATTCTCTCCATCACGAATCCGCAGAAATCCCGCAGCCTGCTCAAACGTCTTCGCCCCGATTCCAGGGACCTTCATCAACTGCGTCCGCGAACGAAACCGTCCATGCTCGTTCCGGTAACTCACGATATTCAGCGCCGTCCGCTCCGTCACGCCCGAAACATACCGCAGCAAAGTCCACGACGAGGTATTCAGGTCAACCCCAACCCGATTCACGCAGCTCTCAATCACCGTCTCCAGCGACTGCTGCAACTGCCTCTGATCCACATCATGCTGATACTGCCCAACGCCAATCGACTTCGGATCGACCTTCACCAGCTCCGAAAGAGGATCCTGCAATCGCCGCGCGATTGAGATCGCCCCGCGCACCGTCAGGTCGAGATCCGGAAACTCCTGCCGCGCCACATCCGAAGCCGAATAGATGCTCGCGCCCGACTCGCTCACCGTCACCGAGAAGATATTCTCCAGCCCGCGCTCCCGCAGAAACTCCCGCACAAACGCATCCGTCTCCCGCGAAGCCGTCCCATTCCCAATCGCAATCGCCCTCACCTGGTGCTTCACCACCAGAGCCTCAAGCGTCTTCCCCGCCGCCTCGGCTGCGCCCTTCGACGTATGCAGATACAGCACATCATTGGCGAGGAACTTCCCCGTCTCATCCACCACCGCAATCTTGCACCCGGTCCTCTGCCCCGGGTCAATCCCCAGCACCGAGATCGGCCCCGCCGGCGGTGCCAGCAACAGATGGTGCAAATTTTCTCGGAACACCTGGATCGCATCCAGATCCGAGCGCTTCTTCAACTCCAGCCGCAACTCCCCTTGAATCGACGAGTTCAGCAGCCGCGACCAGCAATCCTCAACGGCCAGCTCCAGCTGCGGCGTCCAATCCCCCTGCCCTCGCAACACCCCATGGCGCAGCACATTCAACGCTCGTGCCGACTCCAACTCAATCAAAAAATAAAGAACGTTCTCGCTCTCACCTCGACGAATCGCAAGCATCCGATGTGACGGAATCGTCTTCACCGCCTCGCGATACTCGTAGTACATCTTGAACTTCTCCTGCTCATCCACCGCGTCCATCGCCTTACGACTCACAACGACGCCTTCATCAAACATCAGCGCACGAACGGCCTTTCGCAAGTCTGCACTCTCGCTGATCATCTCAGCGACGATATGTCTCGCGCCCTCGAGGGCCTCCTCGACCGAAGCCACACCCTTCTCGCCATCGACGAATCGCGGAGCCATCAAGCTCAGCGGCTCATCCGCAATCGTCTGCTCCCACAGATAGAGCGCAAGCGGCTCCAACCCCTTCTCTCGAGCGATCGCCGCCTTCGTCCTTCGCTTGGGTCGATACGGAAGATACAGATCCTCCAACTCGCTCTTATCAAGAGTCGCCTCGATCCGCACTTTTAACTCATCGTTCAGCTTGCCCTGCTCCGTAATCGAAGCCAGTATCGTAGCTCGCCGCGCAGCTAGATCGCGGAAGTAAGCGAGCTTCTCCTCGATATCGCGAATCTGCACCTCATCGAGATTGCCAGTAGCCTCCTTGCGATACCGCGCAATAAAAGGAACAGTCCCTCCCTCATCTAGAAGCGTAATCACCGCTACCAGACCATGCATCGGGAGGTTGAGAGTTTGGGCAATATGCAGCAAAATCTGGGGAGGGAGAACGCTTGCGTCAGTCATGGCTTGTCTAGCCATGCTACCGCCAACTGCCTAGGAAAACTCGCCTCGCTGTCACTTACCCGCACGACGCGATCAGCACAGCGTGTTGATGCTTATGCAGAGACAAAAGAGTGCTATTTTATGTCGCGCCAGTTAGGCCCAACGCCCACATCGGCAACAATCGGAATGGAGAACTCGGCAACATGCTCCATCTCCTGCTTCACCAGTTCCTGAAGTTCTTGGACCTCTTCCGGTACTACGTCAAAGAGCAGCTCGTCATGAACCTGCAGCGTCATCTGTGATTTCAACCTGCGATCCCGAATAATCTGATCAATCTTGAGCATTGCTAGTTTGATGAGGTCAGCAGCAGTGCCTTGGAGCGGCGTATTAATCGCAGTCCGCTCAGCGAATCCACGCATGTTCGGGTTGCGAGATTGAATATCCGGGATCGGTCGAATTCGGCCAAAGTGCGTCTTCACCGATTGATCTCGACGCACTGTCTCGAGTGTCTCTTCAATGAAGCGCTGCACGCCTTTGTACCGGTCAAAATACGTCTCAATGTAGGTCTTGGCAGTCTTCTGATCGATGTTTAACTGCGCCGCAAGTCCAAACGGACTAATGCCATACACGATCCCAAAATTGACAGCCTTGGCACGAGCGCGTGTCTCCTTATCCATCGTCGCTGCGTCAACGCCAAACACCTCGCTCGCGGTCAGAGTATGAATATCCTTGCCGGTTCGATAGGCATCAAGCAACAAAGGGTCCTGTGAGAAGTGGGCCATCAGGCGCAGTTCGATCTGCGAATAGTCTGCCGACATCAGCACATTTCCCGGAGCAGGAATAAAGGCAGCGCGAATCTCGCGGCCTAGAGCAGTGCGAACAGGAATGTTCTGCAGGTTTGGATTCGTGCTGGAGAGGCGGCCAGTCGCCGTACCGACTTGATTGAAGGTGGTATGAACACGTCCCAACGAATCGGTAAGCTGTGGAAGCGAGTCGATATAGGTCGATTTGAGCTTCGCGAGTTGACGATACTCGAGCACAAGAGCTGGAACGGCATGATGTTCCGCAAGCTCCTCCAAAACATCCTGAGCCGTAGAGACGACTTTGCCCTTGCCATACTTCATCGGCTTGGGAAGAAGCATCTTGTTAAAGAGAACCTCGCCGAGTTGTTTGGGCGAGTTGATATTGAAACGATGGCCGGAATCCGCATAAATGCGCTCGGCAAGATTATCGATATCAACAGCAAGCCGAGAGGACATCTCACCAAGAACCGCGGAGTCAATCCGGACACCAGCCTGCTCCATCCGCAACAGAACAGAAACCAGCGGCAGATCCATCGTCTCGTAGATATGCGTCAGATGCGCGGATTCAATTTGACTGCGAAGCGTGCCGGAGAGGCGATGGATCGCATTGGCCGCTTCGGGCAGCAGGTTGGCAATCTCGCTCTCAGTCGGCGTCTTTGAGGCAGGGCTTAGGGCGCGATCGGTAAACCGGGCCGTAACGTCTGGAAGAGTGTGAGAGCCATGCGTCGGGTTGACGAGGTAGCTGTAAAGCATGACGTCATCGCGAACTCCGGCCAGGTCGATCCTGTGAGGCTCGAGCGCCCGAAGGACCGCTTTGAGGTCGTGGGCGTGCTTCGGAAGGGTCGGATCTTCCAGCGCCTCTCTCAAACCAGGCGCGTGAAGAGAGACGACTATGGCGAAATCAGCAGATGTCGTTAAACCAATCTGGAAAACTGATGCACCTGTCGAAACCTTAGGCTCCGGACTCTTTGGCTCCGGAGTTTCAAAGAGTGACATGGATTGCGATGGGGGCGGCTCGGGCTCAGTCTCTTGCTCTGTGGACAAATCCGTGGCGACCTCTTCTGCAAGAGCCCGGGCATCCTCAAAAACAGCCACAGTCAAACCATTGACTCTTCCGGAAAGATCAATGGAACGAGCATCAGCAAGTAGCGCCGCTATCTGCTCCGGTGTAGGTTGCAGATTGTAGGTAAGGGGAGCGTTGGACGTAGAAGGAGCAAGCTCCTTCAGCAAAGTTGTGAACTCGAGTTCCGAGAAAAGTTCGCGGCATGCAGCATTGTCTGGCGCCTGGGTAAGCATATCGTCCAGTTCATATTCGATAGGCACGCCAGTGTGAATCGTCACGAGTTCCTTGGAGAGGAGAATATTGTCGCGATTGTTTTGCAGTGATTCCCGATACGTCTTTCGCTTTACTTCATCCGCGCGATCAAGTGCGGCCTCGACGGTGCCGAACTGCTGAATTAGCTCGACCGAGCCTTTATCGCCGATGCCCGGCGCCCCAGGAATGTTATCGATAGAGTCGCCGCGCAGAGCCATCACATCAATGACACGTTCTGGCAGGACACCAAGCGCAGCCTCAACACCCGCACTGTCGAGAATGAGGTTGTCCTTCGTTGGATTGAGAATCAACACGTCTTCATTGACGAGCTGCATCATATCCTTATCGGACGAGACTACGTAGACCTTGTGGCCCAGAGCAGAGAGCTTGCAAGACAGTGTTCCTATTACGTCGTCCGCCTCGAATCCCTCGTAACTAAGAATTGGGATGCGAAAGGCTTCAAGGGCACGGCGAATGAAGGGAAGCTGTTGTGCAAGGTCCGCTGGCATCTCTGTTCGGTTGGCTTTGTAGCCAAGATAATCGATCTCTTCAAACTGCTGGGTCTTGATATTGAACTTCTTCACCGACTTCATCTCGCGAGCACGCTCGTCGCGGAAGACCGGACCGGACAGGTCGTAGACGGCAGCAAGATAGTGAGGAGAAAAGTCTTTGCGAAGCTTGTTGATCATATTCACGAAGACATAGGTCGCCGCCGTGGGAATGCCGCTCCGGGTGGACATAGGGCGCTGACGTTGCATCGCGTGGTATGCGCGGAAGATAAAAGCCATGCTGTCCAGAAGGTAGATCGGGGGCTTCTGCTCGGAAGATGCTTTGGTGTCGGGTGTCTTTGCCATGCTGTCTGATGGTAGCGCGTTGCAGCTGGACATGTGACCGCCCAAGATGGGCCGCCGCCTCAGTTCTCAAAAAAATAAAGTTGAATATCGTGGCATGTTTTTCGACCCTGATTTAAGTGCGGTTTCTCACCACGTTCTACCACGCACTTCACCACGTTCTACCATGCAAAAAACCACGTCGTGCACACCACTTTTTCCAAAAACCCCCTGCAAAAACCACTTTAGGGCCCAGAAAACCACACTCAATTTTTCTTAGAATAAAACCAGTCTTAATGCAGGCAACCTAAAGAAGAAGCATGCAGTCGCCATAACTGAAAAAGCGGTACCTCTGCTCGACGGCGTGAGCATAAGCTGCGAGTACCGCTTCCCTTCCGCCAGCAGCGCCCGCAAAGGCGCTAACCAGCATAAGCAACGTAGATTGTGGAAGATGGAAGTTTGTCAGCAGACCGCTCACAATCTTGAACTTATAGCCAGGACTGATGAAGATGCTCGTCTGGCCCGAGTGAGGTTCAAGAAAACTTCCTGCAGACATCTGGGCGCAATGTTCAAGCGTACGGGTTGTGGTGGTGCCAGCCGCGATGATGCGACGGCCTTCACTAACTGCGGAGTTGATGGCCTCCGCGGTCGTCGCAGGCAGCGTGTAGTGTTCGGCGTGGAGGCGGATATCCTCAATGTTTTCAGCACGAACTGGCTGAAACGTTCCCAATCCCACGTGCAGGGTGATGGTCTCGATCTGGATGCCGTTTTGCTTGAGTTGGGCCAGGATTTCCGGGGTGAAGTGGAGGCCGGCGGTAGGGGCGGCAGCGCTGCCTGATTCTTGGGAGAAGACTGTCTGGTAGCGGTCGCGATCGGCATCGCTGTCCTCGCGGTGTATGTACGGGGGGAGCGGCATGTGGCCTATTTTGTTGAGGATGGCGTTGAAGTCAGGCGTGGGAGAGAAACGGAGGGTACGTTCGCCGAATTCGGAGGCGGAGATGATCTCCGCTTCCAGCAAGGGTTTCGCTTCGTTGGGGGCGTGGAAGAGGAGGCGTTCGCCAAGCTGAATCTTGCGGCTCGGGCGGACGAGGGCGATCCAATCGTTGGCGGCAAGTTGCTGGGTTAGAAGGACTTCGATGCGACCTGTGGGATCGGGGGAGCTGTGTTGGGTTTGTTGGCTGCGGGCGCGGGTGGCGTAGAGGCGGCCCGGTAAAACACGGCTGTCATTGAGGATAAGGAGGTCGCCGGGTTGGAGAATTTGGGGTAGATTGCGAAAAAAATTGTCGTGGTACTGGCCGGTGATCCGGTCGAAGAGGAGCATGCGGCTGGAGCCGCGAATCGCCGGTGGGGACTGGGCTATCAGCTCTTCGGGCAGGTCGAAATTGAAGTCGGATACGAGCAAATCTATGTCGATTTTTGTGGTGAAAACGTGGTGAGTTGTGTGGTGAAACGTGATGACAACGTGGTGTTTTGCATGGTGAATTTTGACGACGAAAATACGCCAACTTTTCAACTTTATTTTAGGGGATTGCTGATTCGGGATTTGGCCAGCTCGACCGCGCGATCAAGAGCGGCCTGAACGGCTTCCTCGTTGGCGGTCGTCAGCAGGGGCCAGCCTATGAAGACTCTTGAGAATGGTTTGGGGATGAGGAAGCGGTCCCAGGAGCGAAGCTGCCAGGCTCGCTCGGGGAGGACGTAAAAGGTTCCGACCGGACTTTCGACGAGCTGGGCGAGCTGGGTGACGCCCGGTTTGGCGATCATGGCGGGGCCGCGGGGGCCGTCGGCCGTGATGGCGCAGTAGTGACCGTCGAGATAAGCCTTGTGCATGTTGCGCAGGCCTAGGGAGCCTGACCGCGAGCTGGAACCTCGAATGGCCATGTAGCCGAGGCGCTCGACGGTGCGGGCGATGAGTTCGCCATCGAAGCTGGGGCTGATGAGAATGGCGATGTCGTGGTTGCGGAAGTGCCAAGCGCTGGTAAGCAGGCAGCGGTGCCAGAAGGCGTAGACGGCTGGGGGGGGGGCGTCGAAGCCAAGGGGTGCGCCAGGGTCGCGGACGTCTTCGAAGCGAAGGGTCATGCCGAGGACGTGTATGGTCGCGCTCGCGAGGCGGGGGACGAGGGCGAGGGCGAGGCGTTGCTTGAGGGTGTAGGTGGAGGCCACTTCGTTCAGTTTACCTATGAGATGCGATGCAAGGCATCTGTCCTGCCGGACAGGCCTCCTGCGCGGAAGGCGGGCGTTCGCACGCTTTTTTAAAGCTTCGCGTGGTCTTCCCGTTGGTCGGAATCATCATCCTCGCGACCAACGGGAGCGCCAGGCGAAGCGGTATACAAGTCACGAAGTGACCGCCTCCCGCGCAGGGAGCCCATCCGGCAGGACATAGTCTCAGAAAAAGACTCGAGAAGAAGTGATGCCCTTTACGATCAATTTACTGCAAACGTGTTTTGCTTAACGCGTTTGCGAGAGGCGTGCCTATGCGTTGCTTCAATCGACTTATCCTTTTTTCTCTTTTTCTTGTTGTCTTCTCGGGATTTGAAGCAGCCGCGCAGACAACGACGACTGCGCCTACAAATGCCGACGTTCAAGAATTGAGGCAGACAGTGCGCGATCTGGCGCAGCGTGTGAGCGCGCTGGAGGCGGAGTTGCACAAGGAGCAACGGGTGACAACGACGGAAGTGGCGACGCTGAGGCCGGCTGTGCTGGTTGGCCCTGCTGCGGATGTTCGCAGCAGCGTGGAGAGTGTGTCGAGCAGCAGCGTAGCAGCAACTATACCGTCGTCCACAACAGTGAATACGCAGAGCACTCCAGCACCAATCTCTCCCGTCGCTTCGGTCCTTCCGACACAACTGCCCGGCGGAGCTACGCTGAACTACACCTTTGATGGTTACTACGACTACGACTTCAATCATCCGATTGGACGGGTGCAGTATCTGCGGGCCTACGATGTGCTGAGCAATGCGTTCAGCATCAACCAGGCTGATGTCGTGCTTGCGCTCGACCCGGATGTTGCGGCGGGCAGGCGTTATGGGGTCCGGCTGGATCTGCAGTTTGGGCAGGCGACAGAGACGCTGCAGGGCAGTCCGCAGAACGAGCCTCGACCGGATATCTACCGGAATATCTTCCAAGTGTATGGAACATACGTCGTTCCTCTGGGAAAAGGACTGACAGTGGACGTGGGCAAGTGGGCGAGCTCGCTGGGGATTGAAGGCAACTATACGAAGGACCAGGTGAACTACTCGCGATCGTTCTTCTTCAACTATCTGCCGTTCTATCACGCCGGCGTCCGGACCAGCTACAAGGTGAATGACAAGCTGGCGGTGAACTACTGGCTGGTGAATGGAACAGACCAGTCGGAGCCTACGAACTCGTTCAAGGACGAGCTGTTTGGCTTTACGGCGCAGCCTGCGAAGAGTGTTCTTTGGAACTTCAACTACTACCTTGGACAGGACCATCCGGATGCCGCGCCGGCTACGAACTGCACTGCTCCGGTGCAGCCTGGGCTGTGTTTGCAGGCGATTACTCCTGCTCCGGATGGCAAGCAGCATATCTTCGACAGCTACGTGACTTGGAACGCCACGCCGAAGCTGGCGTTGTCGCTGGAGGGGGATTATTTGATCTCGCGGGAGTGGGCTAATGCGGCTCCTGGTGAGTCTTCCGCTCCTTCGCATGTGGATGGCGGGGCGGTTTATGCGCGGTATCAGCTGACGCCGAAGATGGCGCTCGGTGGGCGGACCGAGTATCTGTCGGATCGTGGAGGACTCTTCAGCGGGACGACGCAGGCGCTGAAGGAGTTTACCGGGACCTATGAGTACAAGTTTGGCGATGGGTTTTTGACGCGTGTTGAGTATCGACGAGACTGGAGCAACGTGCCGTACTTTTTGACGAACAAGCCTGGGATGCTGTCTTCGAGTCAGCCTACGCTGACTGTGGGGATGGTTTGGTGGGTTGGTGGGAAGCAGGGAGCTTGGTAACTGCAGTGTTGACGGGAGAGTAGATCAGCGTTGGGCTCGCCCCTTCCATGGAGAGAGTGTCTTGTAGGTGGGTAGAGCCGTTGCGTTGTTTTTTTTAGCGGAGAGAAGGCGGCGCTTGATCAGCCAACGCACTGCGCTTTGTGCCGCACTTTTACTGATGCCGACGTTTTCGGCCAACTCCCGGTAGCCGATCTGTACCTCGGAGCCTCGCTGTTCGGCTTCGGTTGCGAGCCAAAGATAGACCAGGAAGCTGGCTGGGCGGCGATCGTGTCCGACGAGGTCGCGCATAAGAACGTCGATGATATACGGATCGATCTCGATCATGGCTGTATCAGCCAATACTATAGTTTTACGGAGGCAATTGCATTGGCGCTTCATGTCGCTTTAGTCTGCAGGACAAGGAGAACGGCGATGATTCGAGGCATTAAATTTGTTGGCGTTCCAGTTCGCAATCAGGATGAGGCGTTACGGTTCTGGACAGAGATGGTGGGATGCAAGATTTCGACGGACCAGGAGATGGGTCCAGGACAGCGATGGATTGAGCTTGCCTTCCCTGGGACGGAGACCGGTATTGCGTTATTTACTCCGGAGGGGCACGAAGACCGTGTCGGGACGTTTCAGTCCATCAGCTTCTGGTGCGATGACGTCTTCGCAACGGCCAAGAGCCTGGAGTCGCGTGGCGTGACCTTTGTCCAGGCTCCTCGAAAGGAAGATTGGGGAACGTCGGCGATCTTTGCAGACGCCGATGGAAATCAGTTTGTCCTGTCCAGCCGATAGCTGACCAACTAGCTGTATTTGAGCCAGCGGAGGATCTCGGGGAGGTTGGGTTTTTTGCCGTACATGAGAATGCCTACACGATATATGCGGCTTGCAACCCATAGGATGGCGAGGATGGTCATGCTCATGAGGATGAATGAGAGGCCGATCTGCCAGGGTGGGACGGTGGTGAGGGAGATGCGGAAGTTCATCAGCAGGGGGCTGCAAAAGGGGATGAGCGAGACGACCTGCGCGAGGGTGGAGTTTGGCGCGCGCACGATGACGAAGATCATGAGGAAGCAGAAGGCTAGCGGGATGACGAGGAACATGTTGAGCTGCTGGAGTTCCTGCTCGGAGTTTGTCATGGCGCCGAGAGCGGCGGCGATACTGGAGTAGAGCAGGAAGCCGAAGATGAAGTAGGCGACGAAGAAGATGATCTGCGTGGCGCTGATGAGCGCGTGACCGCTGCCGATGAGGCTGGTTGCGAGGGATGTGGAACCGAGGGCGGCGGCGGCAATCATCCAGACGCCTACTTGCGAGATGCCTACTGCGCCGACGCCAAGGATCTTACCGGCGAGCATCTCGTCAGGCTTGATGGCGGAGAGCATGACCTCGAAGACGCGGCTGCTTTTTTCTTCTATGATGGAGCGTGCGGTGTTCATACCGTAGAGCATGATGACCATGTACATGAGGAAGAAGAGGAGATAAGCGGCTCCGAAGGCGGCGCGGCTGCTGCCTGTTTTGCTGGTGTCGATGGCGACGGGGGCCATGAGGGCTGCGATGTCGGACGATCCCATACCTTGATGCGTGAGACCTTCGCGGGTGAGTACGTTTTGGATGGCGGTGGAGAGTGTGTCTTCGGTGCTGATGTCTCCGGCTGAGCGGGGAACATAGGTGAAGGTGGGGCGTGCGTTGGTCTGTGCTGCAGGCGTAACGACGAGATAGCCCGTGAGTTCTCCGGATTTACTTTGCAGATTGCGGTCGAGGTTGACGCGAATCTCGTCGCTGTTGGAGGGCGAGTCTGGTGTCAGGACTTCGACGGTCATGCCACTGTTTTTTCCAGTCTGAAGTTCGTGTTTGAGATCGGCGGAGAAGGACGTGTCGGACGCGACGATGGCGATATGGGCCGAGGATTTTGTGCGAGAGGCGAGATAGCCGCTGCCGAAGACGAAGGCTCCCATGAAGAGCGGAATGAGAATGGTGGCGATGAGGAAGGCTTTGGTGCGGATGCGCTCGAGGTACTCGCGTTTGGCGATGAGCCAGATGTTATGCATTGACTTTTTCTCCAGCGGGGATGCCGGTCGAATCTTCGGTGACCTTTTCGATGAAGATCTCTTCGAGTGTCGGCTCCATAACTTCGAAGCGGGTGACGCGGGCGCCGGTGCGGATGGCTTCGGCGAGGAGGGTCTGGGCGTCGGCTCCTTCGGCTCCTGAGCTGCGAAGGCGGATCTCGGCGTGGCCTCCGTAGTTTTTTGAGGAGTGGATGGCGGGGTGATTGAGGAAGGAGTCGTCGCCTGTGAAGTTGATGAGGACGCGGTTGACGGGGTAGCGGGACTTGATCTCGCGCATGGAGCCGGAGAGAACGAGATGGCTGTTGTGGATGAGGCAGATGTTGTCGCAGATCTTTTCGACCTGGTCCATGCGGTGGGTGGAGAAGAGAATGGTGCGGCCTTGTTTGCGGAGGTCGACGAGGGTGTCCATGAGAAGGACTGCGTTGACGGGATCAAGGCCGCTGAAGGGCTCGTCCATGATGATGAGTTCGGGCTCGTGGAGGAGGGTGGAGATGAACTGGATCTTCTGCTGCATCCCCTTGGAGAGTTCTTCGGTCTTCTTGTCGATGGATGGGGTGATGCCGAGGCGGTCGCACCAGTCGTGTGCGCGCTTTGACGCGGTGGTGGCGTCGAGACCGCGGAGTTGACCAAGAAAGATGAGTTGGTCCATGACCTTCATCTTTTTGTAGAGGCCGCGCTCTTCGGGGAGATAGCCGACGCGCTTGAGGAGGTTGCGGTTGAAGGGTTGGCCGAAGAGGCTGACGGTGCCGGAGTCGGGGACCGTGATGCCGATCATCATGCGGATGGAGGAGGTTTTGCCGGAGCCGTTGGGGCCGAGGAGGCCGAACATGCTGCCTGGTTCGATGGTGAAGCTGAGGTCTGCTACGGCGATCTTGGTGTCGTAGGCCTTGCGGACATGTTGCAGTTCTACGATGGGCATGGGTTCTCGTGTTGTGTGTCAGGGCCAGTTTATCAGGGTGAGTTGTAGGTTCCGGCGAGGTTCGATGAGATTGGAAAATCTACTCAGTTGTGCACTGAGGTCAATAGGGAGGGAGTTTGTCTGGAATGAGCTTCGTTGACGCGCATCTGACTTTTCGAGGTGGATTATGGAACAGAGTAATGGGAAGAAGCACTTTCACTGCAAAGATGTCGGGTATGCGTGCGACTGGCAGCTTGAGGGCGATAGTGAAGAAGAGATGCTGCCTGTTATCGAACAGCATGCAGCGGAGGTTCATAATCTGACGCACTTCAAAGAGGAGGCGGTGGAGCATGTGAAGGAGGCAATACGGAGGAATGGCTGAGCGGTTAGAGGATGGATAGCTTTTCGACGATGCGGGCGTGGCGGTGTTTGCGATCTAGTCTGGCAGAGAGGATCGCGAGGAGCAAAGTAACGAGGGTTACGATGATGCTGGCGAGAGGGAGCTGGCGGTAGGTGTAGCCGGCGGTGAGCATCATGCCGCCGAGAGAGGCTCCGGTGGCGTTGCCGAAGTTGAAGGCTCCCTGGTTGAGGGTGGAGGCGAGGTTGGGTGCGGCGGCGGCCTGGTCGACGATGCGGGACTGGAGGGGTGCTCCGGCGGCGAACTGGATCGCTCCCCAGATGAGGATCATGGCGATGGCGGGGATGACGTGGGGTTCGGCGTAGTAGAGGGCGAGGAGCGAGGCAAGGAGGGTGAGGAGTGCGCCGATGAGGAAGGCCATGGGGCGCCAGTCGCTGAGAGTGCCGCCAAGGAAGTTGCCGACGGTGATGCCGACGCCGAAGAGAAGAAGCGTGAGGGTGACGGCGTGGGGAGAGACGAGCGTGACGGCCTCTAGGGTGGGGGCGATGTAGGTGAAGACGCAGAAGAGCGAGGCCGAGGTGAGGACGCTCATGGCGAGGACGAGCAGGACTTGTGGCTTGCGGAGGACGCGGAACTCGTGGAGGAGGCTGCCGGAGCCTGCTGCTTGTTTGGGGACGAGGAAGAAGACAGCAGTGGCGGCGAGGAGGCCTATGGGGACGATGGCCCAGAAGGCGAATCTCCAGCCGTAAGCCTGGCCAAGTGCAGTTCCGGCTGGGACGCCTAGGACGTTGGCCAGGGTGAGACCGGAGAACATGAGCGCAATCGCCTGGGCACGCTGGTTGCGCGGGACGAGGTTGGCAGCGACTACACTGCCGATGCCGAAGAAGGCTCCGTGGCAGAGGGCGGTAAGGACGCGGGCGGCGAAGAGGAGATTGTAAGTTGGGGCTATGGCGCATGCCAGATTGCCGAGGGTGAAGACTCCCATGAGCAGAAGGAGGGCGAGTTTGCGTTCGAGGCGGGCGGTGGCGATGGCTACGATTGGCGCGCCGATGGTGACGGAGAGCGCGTAACCGGTGACGAGGACGCCGGCTTTGGGGATGCTGACGCGGAAGTCGTCGGCGAGGTTGGGCAGCAGGCCCATGATGATGAACTCGGAGGTGCCGATGCCGAAGGCTGCTACCGCAAGCGCCATCAGCGGCGTGTGCAGCAGGATGTTTTTGCGCTCGGCGGTCAGTTCTGAGCTTGCTTCGGAGGCAGGCATTCTTTTATTGCAACATATCTTCTGTCAATACTGAAAGGCTGTTGTGGAAGTGCAGGAGTTGGCCCATGGCTGGTTCTTGGTAGCATCGGTCTGTGCTGGAACTTTCTACACCTATCAAGTTTGTGAAGCTCGTGGGGGAGCGGATTGCAGTCGAGCTTGCCAAGCGCGGCGTCGAGACGGTCGAGGATCTGCTGTATCACCTGCCCTTTCGCTACGAAGATCGCCTGAACCCAGTGCCGATGAGTGAGCTGAAGGCAGGGACGATGGCGTCGGTGATCGGCGAGGTGCGTGGGACGGTGCTGCTGCAGACGCGGAACATGCCGTTGTTTGAGATGACGGTGGGACAGGGACTCAGCACGGTGAAGTGCATGTGGTTTCGCGGGACCTATTTGAGGGACAAGTTTCACGTGGGGCAGATGGTGGCGCTGTATGGCAAGCTTGAACCTTCCCGTAGCAGCGCGGGAAAGTTCAAGATGATTCAGCCGCAGTTTGAGATTCTGCCTTCGGGGGCTGGTGCGGATGCTGAGTTTTCCATGCTCGAGGTTGGGCGGATTGTGCCGGTGTATGAGTCGCTTGGGGGCACTACGGCGTGGGGCGCGAAGCTGGGATCGAAGTGGCTCAGGCGGGTGATCTGGGCCCTCTTTGAGGAGTTGGAGGGCGGGGAGAAGCTTAAAGCAGATTCCTCCGCTGCGCTGCGGAATGACAAGCAAAAGAACGAACTACACCAGGAACAAGAGCAAAAACAACAACAAAAGCAAAGGCAACAGGTGGCGGGTGCGAGCAGTGTACATCCCACCCATCACGGTGAGACTGCGATGGATGGGGCACCCGGGCTGCGTGGGCCGCGAGAGAACGGAGTGGTTGAGACCTTGCCAGGGGCGATGCTTAAGCGGCTCTCGTTTCCTGAGCGGCTGAAGGCTCTGAAGGCTGTGCATTTTCCTGAAGCCGGGACGCCGATGGTGGAGCTGATGTCGGCGACAACGCCTGGACATCGCCGGTTGATCTTCGAAGAGTTTTTCTATCTTGAGCTGGGACTGGAGTTGAAGCGGCGGCGCATGAGGGAGCGCGAAGGCACTGCGTTTGTGACGAATGTGAAGGTGCGGGAGGCGATCAAGCAGGTGCTTCCCTTCCATCCGACGGCGGCGCAGAAGCGCGTGCTGGGCGAGATTGCGAGCGATATGCGCAGGCCGCAGCCGATGCGGAGATTGCTGCAGGGCGATGTGGGATCAGGCAAGACGATCGTCGCGATGCAGGCTGCGCTGGTTGCGATTGAGAACGGCTACCAGACGGCTCTGATGGCACCGACGGAGATTCTGGCGACGCAGCATTATCTCTCCGCGAGAAAGCTGCTGGGGGATGTGCTGTCTCCACGCACGGGAAAGCCTTATCGGGTGACCCTTTTGACGGGTTCGCTCGATGAGGCGACGAAACGGGAGGCGCGCGGGAGAATCTTTCGCGGCGAGACCGATCTGGCGATTGGGACTCATGCGCTGATCGAAGATAAAGTCGACTTCGAAAATCTGGGCCTCGTGATCGTCGATGAGCAGCACAGGTTCGGCGTGCAGCAACGATTTCGGTTGATGAAGAAGCCTGGCGCGTTAGATCCGGATGTGCTGGTGATGACGGCTACGCCAATTCCTCGAACGCTTGCTCTGACGTTATACGGCGATCTTGATGCAAGTGTGATCGATGAGCTACCGCCGGGGCGAACGCCGATTGTAACCAGACGAACGACGGAGGAACGTGCGGAGGACGTGTGGGCTTTTGTGCGCAAGCAGGTAGAGGCGGGACGGCAGGCCTACATCGTGTATCCAGTGATTGAAGGTGCGAAGGATGACCAACCGGAGTTGGATTTTCCGCAGGATATTGAACCGGACGAGGCGAACGCAAGCGTAAAAGCAAAAGCGGATTCCTCCGCTGCGTTGCGGAATAACAACAAAGAAACAACGGCGAGGAAGAAGACGACGGACGTAAAGGGAGGAAGTGCAAAGGTCAAGCGCACGAGGTCTTCTGTGAAGATGGAGAAGTTATTTGAGCCGAAGAGGGCGCTTCGAGCAGCGACGGATATGTATGAGGAGCTTCGGCAGGGGCCTCTGAGCGGGCTGCGGCTGGGGCTGCTGCATGGGCGGTTGAGCGCGGACGACAAGGATGTGACGATGCGGCGGTTCCAGCGGGGAGATCTTGACGTGCTGATTGCGACGACTGTGATCGAAGTGGGCGTCGATGTCCCGAACGCTTCGGTGATGGTGATCGAACATGCCGAACGGTTTGGGTTGGCGCAGATGCATCAGCTGCGCGGCCGTGTTGGGCGTGGAGCGGCGAAGAGCTTCTGCGTGTTGATGACAGGCGGAAGGGTGAGCGAGCAGGCTGAGGCCAGGCTGGATGCGATGGTACGTACGCAGAATGGTTTTGAACTAGCCGAGCTTGATCTGCAGCAACGCGGGCCTGGAGAGTTTTTTGGAACGCGCCAGGCTGGTATGCCGGAGTTCAGGGTTGCAAATCTGATACGCGACCGAGAGCTGCTGGAGTTGGCGAAGACGGAGGCTGGGCGCTTTGCGTCGGAGCCTGATCCATCCGTTTTGAGTGAAGAGAAGGACGCAGTGTGGGCGCGACTGAAGATGCAGTGGCAGAGAAAGTACGGGTTAGTGGAAGCCTAATTCTTTGGACGTTCCCTGCAGGTTTGGAGACCGCTAGAACGGATTGCTGCCGGTGTAGAGGAAGGCAACCGCAGATTCCCTTCGGGAATGACAAGCAAAAAAAAATACAGGTTCTACGCAAACTGCTACTTGATCCAGTGGCTCTAGCTTGCTGTGGCGTGGGTGAAGGAACCAAGCTGTGGCGACTGCGAGGTCGACGCGACGACGGTCTTCTTTGGGCCCCGCTTACGTGCGACGAGGACCCTGATACGTTCGATCATCTCCGCGGGGGACGAAGCGCCTTTCGGGAGGAAGACATCGGCGTGAACGGCTCGATCGAAGGCATTGACAGTGCCGGAGACGATCATCGCGGGCAAGCCGGGATGGAGTTGCTTGGCGCGGCGGACGAGTTCGTTGCCGTCCATCTGCGGCATGATGAGATCGCAGAGGATGAGATCGAGCGTGCCGGGAAGATATTGATCAAGGACGGCGAGCGCCTCCTGCGCGCTGTGGGCAGCGACGACGCGATAGCCACGAGTTTCGAGGAGGAAGGTGCGGACGGAAAGAATTTGTTCGTTGTCATCTACGCAGAGAATCGTCTTCTTGGGGCGCATGCAGTCTCTCTTCTGCCGGACACCACCTTATGGTGGCTCGCGGCCGATGGGCCAGTCTGACGCGTCTGCTGGTTTGCAGACGGGCCGGTCTGGTGGTGTTCAAAACTTCCCCGTGGTTCGGCCAGATGCGGCCTCTCAGCGCGTAGTGGGTCCACCGCTCCCGAAGTGGAGAAGACGGAATGAGCAAAGCTCTCCAGTCTGCTCCACGAGGGATCAGGCCCATCTGTCCAGCGAGCGAAGCTGCCGAACCGCGGGGTGCGAGAGAGGCTGTAGGCCGACGCAGGTTGCCACGCGGCTCCGAGAGCGCAGGGAGTCCCTCTGCTGCGGATACAGTGGGTGTCGATGCCGGAGATACTGGCATCGACCTCACTGCGCGTGCAGACAGTAAGATTGCGCTGGGGAGCCGCGACTGCGGGGCAGTCGAGCTTCTCTCAACTCAAATTGTCAGAAAACAGGCGAAAGCAAATCATCTCCAACGACGCTTCCTCTTTCAGGCAACGCCGTCGTCAACGCTTTCCAACAGTACGAATGAGTGGGGGAGTTGGCAAGCGGCGAAGTTTGGGCGAAGACTCGCAATATTAGAGCTTGCACATCCACCGATGCTCGGAAGGGGCTGTATTCATTGGCGATTCATGATGGGTCCCTGTTGAAATCGAGTGCATCACGGCAGGAAAAAGCGTCCCGTTGCAACAGGAATGGTGCGGCCACCGACAAACACTTTCGTGACGATGCCGTCCTCGATTGCTGCGCTGACATGGATGCGGCTGGGACGAAGCATCTCGATTCCCTGTTCGATGACGAGTTGTTGTCCGCTGGCGGCGAGGCCATGACGGACGAGGTAGGCGATGGTGCATCCGGAGGCAGAGCCGGTCGCAGGATCTTCGCCGGAGTCGAACTGCATGCGTGCGTGCCAATGTGCTGTTGAGTTCTCATTAGCGGGAGTAATGCAGTGGAAGAACTTTGCGCCGATGCGGTCAAGAAATTGACGAGAGCTTTGCGAGAGGAGGATATGGAGGCGGCCGGCGACCTCGAGCGATCGCAAGGGGACGACGCAGAACGCCATGCCGGTGGAGATGACCTGCGCGGGGAGATGCGGATCCAAGTCTTCAATGGAGAGACTGAGTGCGGCGGCCAAGGCTGCACGGTCGTCGGGAGTGTTGAGAACTTTGCCAAAGGTTGGATCGTTCTGTCGCATCGTTCCGAAGGCTCCGATCTCTTGTGGCTGCGGAGCCTGGAAACGAACAGGGATTGGACCGATTCCAAGATCAAGAGTGATCTGATCTGCGCCGCGAAAGGTTGGATGATTCCAATAGAGCCAGCTGGCCGTGCCAAGGGTTGGGTGGCCGGCGAAGGGAACCTCTTCGGTGGTGAGGAAGATGCGGACCTGGACGCCGCGTTCGCGTTCGATCTCCGGTGCTCGGGGCAGGATGAAGGTGGTTTCACTGAGGTTGGTCTCGCGGGCCAGGGCCTGCATCTCGTCGAGGGTGAGACCGCGAGCGTCGGTAAAGATGGAGAGCGCGTTGCCTTCGAGGGGGCGTTCGGCGAAGACGTCAACCTGGGCAAAGTCGAAGGTGCGAGAGGTCGAGGGGAGTGCTGCTGTGGATGTAACAGCGGGGCTCTGATTTGACATGGGTGCTCCTCGGAAGTATCTTTGAAAAGACCGCGATAGGGCGAACCGGCCTCATGCTAGCTTAGCTGGCTGCGGTACAAAACATACAGCGATGACGATGATGCTCAACTCGATGTTCACACTCTGCTGCTGTTGCTGTATCCCAGCGAGGGTGCGTTGATGAGCTAATCGAAGCAGAACATCTTCGAGCAGCACATAGACCCCACCCAAAGCGAATAAGCCGGGTGGGTTTTGCGTTGGGCTCAGCAGATTAGTTCACTTTGGCGCGAAGTTTATCAGGAATTGAAGGATTGGGTGACCCCCAAAGAAGGCGAATCGATATGTCACTTCGCATCAACGATATTGCTCCCGATTTCACTGCCGAAACTACCCAGGGCACGATTCATTTCCATGAATGGATTGGTGACAATTGGGCCGTTCTCTTCTCGCACCCGAAGGACTTTACCCCTGTGTGTACCACCGAACTCGGCGCGGTGGCGAATCTAGAGGGCGACTTCGCCAAGCGTGGCGCCAAGGTGATCGGACTCAGTGTGGACCCGGTCGACAACCACGAGAGATGGGCTGCGGATATTGAGGAGGTTGGAGGCGCGAAGGTTAACTATCCCTTGATCGGCGACACGGAGTTGAAGATTGCGAAGCTCTATGACATGCTTGCGGCGGATGCGGGCGAGACCTCAGAGGGGCGAACTCCAGCGAACAATGCGCCGGTGCGCACCGTGTTTGTGATTGGGCCTGATAAAAGGATCAAGCTGACGCTTGCGTATCCGATGACGACGGGCCGCAACTTCGATGAGATTATTCGCGTGCTCGACTCGATGCAGCTGACGTCGAAGCATAAGGTGGCGACGCCGGCGAACTGGAAACAGGGCGAGGAGGTCATCATCACTGGAGCAGTGTCGAATGAGGATGCCGATAAGATCTTCCCTGGCTACAAGACAGTGAAGCCCTATCTCCGTACGGTGGCACAACCGGAGTAGAGTTGGACAAGATCTCCGCTGCACTTCTGTTTTGTAGCGGGCAAGGGCACCGATGGCGAAGTGGTTAACGCGCTGGTCTGCAAAACCAGTATTCCCGGGTTCAAATCCCGGTCGGTGCTCCATAGTTCAATCTCTTGCTTTGCATAGAACCTTAATATCATCGAGGTAAAGACTGAGCATTGTTGAATTCAATAAACTCCTGATGCTCTACTGTGTACCGCTGGGCGATATCACCGATACCAGATCCCCATCTAACATGGGCCCCAATGTCCTCATCTGAGCGTGTGAAGCAAACAGCGCTTTCCTCGTCCACTCCCAATCCCCTTCAGATTTCGGAAGGTAAACAAGATGCTCGCCTGGCTCCTTGATTAAATCCTCATACGATTGAACGATCGTATGGGTAATATTCTGTGTATTCAACATAGTTCGCGTCATAGTATCGTATCCGGTCCCACAGCAAGATTTCTCAAGACTCATAGAGTAAAACATGGCGAATTGTTTCCGGATTTCGGGATCACGGGTGTAGTAGTTGATTGACGCAAAAACATCCCAATTTGCTAGATAAACAGGTTGGCCTTGCCTAGCATGGAGTGCATCTTTGGTCTCATTGGGTAGTACCAACCATTCCAAAACCTTTCTAGTAGTTGCACGTTGACCCTTGATTTTGGCAGCTCCTGAGACCAGTGAAGTAACAAATAGCGCAACCATTACTGCATTTACAATCAGTCGGCTTTGAATACGATCGACATTCCAATTGCCAAAAGTGACAGGAGCCCAACAACTGCTCCCAAAACAAACCGTGTCTCTAAGACATGTGTCACCAGCACGGCAAGAACGTACCCAAACAAAGGCACCGCTGAGATCAGTATGAGAAATACTAATTCCGCGTTGGGTAACTCGCACTTACCCCTAATCGTTTGATAAATGACTGTACCAATAAGCAGGCCAACCACAAAAATAAGAAGAAGCTGTACATCATTTTTTATACTTTTGCTGATGTTGAGATCACCTATTAACATCCACATATACGAATGGGACACAATATGACCACTAACTGACTTGATGTAGTAGTAGCCGCTGTACTCTGACGCAGCCTTTAGGAAAGGCAGGAGAAATACAACACCCAGCACACCCGCGACAATAGCTGAACACATTTCCCAGTCCGGCTTACGATTCTCTATCTCCCGAAACAACTCGGCCCCACATAAGGGGGCAAGTAGTAGGACAGCATAATAGTGTGTGTTGAGGGCCAATGCGGTAGATAAACTGAGACATAAGAGAGGAATGAGGCGGCTACTTTCTTGTTTTGTTGCGGACTGCCAACTTAGCATCATTAGACCGAGAAACCCGAGCAGCAATCCGTAAGGTCTGCCTTGTCCTGCATACCACAAGGTGCCTGTCATAGAAGATAGCGCAATTGCGAAAAGTGCAGCCCTTTCATTTACCCCTCGACGAACAAAGATAAATAAGCAAACTTGCATGACAATATAGCCAATGAGAGAGGGTATACGGATAGCCATGGCACAAGGGCCAAACCAGTAAATAAACCCGTGGTCTACCAAATGGTAGACGGCTGGATCCAGACATATAGGGTAGTTCCGTTGCACATAAAGCATCCTGGATATGGACCCCACGCTATCGGTCATCAGGATCCCAAACTCGTCACTCCACAGAAGCTCAGCATGTGACCATAGAAGAGATATGATTGCAGTGAGTAAAATAAATGACGATGCCGAAAGTAGTCCCGTTGTAGATTCAAAACCTAAGTAAATCTTTAAACGTTCTATTGGCTTGTTCATTAAGTCTTTCTTGGTCATGGATTATGGAGTCCAAACAGCAACGAGTTTACTACAGTACACTAGGAACATTATGCGTTGTCTCTGGGTAGGCTCTGTGAAATCCTTCCGACGATTCACTACCAGTTGACGTTACATATTCGAGACTGGGCCAGTGGATGCTACATGGTTCTCGTCACTACAAGCCGAACACACATCAGTTCCGCTCTGCGATATTGGCTCGACAGCCTCCCCGTTCGCTTGAATTGGCTTCTACAGCGGATCATGCATCACGGACTCAGCGTGATTACGGGTTTGCCCTTTCAACATCTCCGAGAAGACTGTGGGCTATCAACAGTTTTCGGCAGATAAAATCACCACATTAAAGAAGTTCATACTGTTGGAGCCTGGAAGGCACACCGTTCATATTCCATACTTCCAAGGGTCCACCCTTGCTAGTCTCGTCTCACAGGTCGAGTCTACTGATCGACCATTGAAAGTTTTCAATCCACGCGACTTCCAGCCTCTAGAGAAGAAGAGATAATTGATTGGAATTAAGTGTGTTATTTCGCGACCCCTCGAAAAATTAGCGTAGCTTGAAGGAGCATGAGCATGAGCATGAGCAGTGAATCGACAGTCACACTTGTCCCTCCGTTCACGCAGGAGACGGCAATCCTTAAAGTTCGCAAGGCCGAGGACGGCTGGAACTCGCACGATCCTGAAAAAGTTTGCCTCGCCTATACCGTCGACAGCAAATGGCGCAATCGCTCCGAGTTCGTCAGAGGACGAGAGCAGATCGTTCAGTTTCTCACGCGCAAGTGGCAAAAAGAGCTGGATTATCGGCTCATCAAGGAGCTATGGACCTTTGGGGGCTTCCGCATCGCAGTCCGTTTCGCTTACGAGTCGCATGACGCAGCTAGGCAGTGGTACCGCTCTTACGGCAACGAGAACTGGGAGTTCGACAAAGACGGAGTGATGCATCATCGCTACGCTTGCATCAACGATCTGCCCATCAGGGAGAGTGAGCGTCTTTTTCATTGGCCTCTGGGCCGGCGCCCCGACGACCACCCGGGGCTTACGGAGCTTGGTCTCTAGACTCTAAATTCGATGAACTCTGCTCAGCAGGGTGATGCTGTACGCATTAAATTCTGAGATCTTTGGAAGAAGCCTTCCTGCTGCTTTGCTTGAGGACGCAATTGCGATCATACTTGCTGTTGTGGTTGTCATGAGACTCGCATGAGACAAGACTTCGACGCAATTATTATCGGTGCCGGACAGGCAGGACCATCGCTGGCAGGCCGACTTACGCAAGCTGGCTGGAAGGTCGCCTTCGTCGAGCGCAAGTTGTTCGGGGGTACCTGCGTTAATGTTGGATGCACACCGACCAAAGCTATGGTCGCAAGTGCCCATGCGGCGCACATCGCACGCAGAGGAGGCGACTTCGGAGTTGTGCGTGATGAGCCGGTTCGCGTGGATATGAAAAAAGTCCTGGCTCGCAAGAATGCGATTGTAATGAAGTCACGGACGAGCGTTGAAGGCTGGCTGCGAGGCATGGAGCGGTGCACTGTCTTTACAGGAACAGCGCGCTTCGAGTCTCCGAATGAGATTCGGGTTGGCGAGGAAGTGCTTCATGCTAAAAGTATTTTTCTGAACGTGGGCGGAAGGTCAGCAGTGCCGGATATGCCCGGCATTGGCAAGGTTCCCTTTCTAACCAGCACGACCATCCTCGACCTTGATGAACTGCCGCAACATCTTATCGTCGTTGGAGGGAGCTATGTCGGGTTGGAGTTTGCGCAGATGTATCGCCGCTTCGGCGCTGAGGTAACGGTAGTCGAGCGCAAGCCGCGGCTTGTGCCCAGTGAGGATGAAGACATCTCTTCCGGCGTTCAGGAGATCCTGGAGTCCGAGGGGATTCAGCTTCGCCTTGACGCGAACTGTATTCGGCTCGAAAACGATGGCGAAGAAGTAGCGGTTGGGCTTGATTGTCTTGAGGGCCAACCTAAGGTGGTAGGGTCGCGCATACTTCTTGCGGTTGGAAGGCAACCAAATACCGACGATCTCGGATTATCAGCTGCTGGCGTGCGGACCGATGAACGCGGCTACATCACAGTAGACGATCAACTGCGAACTTCTGTTGTGGGAATCTGGGCGCTTGGAGATTGTAATGGTAGAGGAGCTTTTACTCACACCTCGTACAACGACTTTGAGATCGTCGCGGATAATCTTCTCGAGAATGGCTCGCGCCGCGTAAGTGATCGTATCCCTGTGAGTGCCCTTTACATTGACCCTCCCTTGGCGCAGGTTGGCCTTACTGAAAAGCAGGTGCGAGCGAGTAGGCGCGCGGCATTGATTGGAACTCGTCCGATGACGAAGATTGGCCGGGCCGTGGAAAAAGGAGAGTCGCAGGGTTTCATGAAGGTGCTGGTGGACGCAGAGAGCAAGAAGATTCTGGGAGCTTCCATTTTGGGCACTGGCGGTGACGAGGCTATTCATTGCATCTTGAGCACGATGTACGCAGGCGCTCCGTATACAACCCTCTCGCGCGCGGTCCACATTCATCCAACGGTTTCGGAGCTTATTCCTACGATGCTTCAATCGATGACGCCGCTCCGATGAATGCCATTGAGGGTGTCTCCAGCTCTGAAAAATGCTAAAACTATAAGCCATGACTACACGCCAGTTGCTGACGCCTCGAGAAGCATCCCGCATTCTAGGGGTGAGCTACCCGACGATCAAACAATGGATCTTGAGCGGAAAGCTAAAGACCGTTCAAACGCCCGGTGGGCATCATCGGCTGTCAGAGGCTGCTTTGAAGCCTTTTTTGGTCAAAGACCAGATGAAGCCCGCGACCGAATCCCGTCAACGCTATCGACGGGTCAGCGGTAGAAATCAACTTGCAGGCAAAGTTGTGAGCATCCACGTAGAAGGTCTTCTCGCCGAGGTTGTCCTCTCTGTAGGAGACGCACACTTGACTGCGATCATCACGGCGAACGCGGTTAATGAGCTTCAGCTGAAAAAAGGAGATCTTGCGGCTGCTCTCATCAAGTCGACTGACGTGATGATTGAGCGCCTCGACGATCCCTTGTAAAACGCAACCGGCGCCTGTCAATGCAGGCGAATCGTTTGACTATACGATTTGAATCGACTAACTTCGTAATATATTCGAGCAAAACACGTGCGGGAAGACCAGGCTCAGCTCGGCTGTTCACGCTAATCCTCAGGCCCCCGGACGCACCCCAAAAGCTGCGTTCTCAGGAGCGGATTTCATGAAGCTTCATCGTCTTTCTTGTGCTCTTTTCCTTCTTGTCCTAATCGATGGAGCAGTAGCCTCCGCTCAAATCGCAGCTGATCTGAAGGGCCGCGTCTTCGATCCCTCTGGCGCCGCGATCGCAAATGCGCCAGTTGAACTCGTCGAGTCTTCGACAAACCTGCATCGGTCCACGACGACTTCCAGTTCAGGGGATTATCTTTTCATCCACCTCAATCCGGGCTCTTACCGCGTGGAGGTAAAAGCACCCGGATTCAAGGGTCTGAATCGCGAGGGTGTCACTGTCATTGTCGGACAGACGGTGAGCCTTGATCTGACGCTGAGTCCTGGAGGCGATCCACAGAGTGTAACAGTCAACAGCGATGCTGCTCTTCTACAGGCGGAGACCAGCAACATTCAGACCAATATCTCTGGCGCTTTTGTTGCCGCAGTTCCGCTCAATACGAGAAATTTCATTCAACTGACGACATTGGCACCCGGCGTCGCATTGCCCCCTGGCACATTGCTTCCCCGCATCAATGGGGGCCGGCCGCGGACCAATGAATACATCTACGACGGCATCTCCGCTCTGCAGCCTGAGCCGGGCCAGGTTGCGTTCTTCCCTATTCTCGATGACGTTGCGGAGTTCACGATCGAAGCCAACAACGTGCCTGCGGAGTTTGGCCGCTTCAACGGCGGCGTGGTGAATGTTGCGACGCGGTCAGGCTCCAACGAAATACATGGCAGTCTGTTTGAATATCTCCGCAATGAAGATCTTAATGCTCGAAACTACTTCGCGCCTGTGGGACGCAAACCTGAGTATCGTCGAAACCTTTACGGTGCCACACTCGGGGCGCCCATTCTTCACGACCGCCTCTTTTTCTTTGGCGACTATCAGGGAGTGAAGCAGCTCATCGGCCGCACGCTCACCTCCACAATTCCTACCAACAATGAGCGCAAAGGTATCTTCACTGGCGTCTCGAAGATCTACAACCCAGCTACGACTACCATTGTCAACGGAAAGAACGTTCGGCAGGAGTTTCCTGGCGACGTAATCAACATACCGCTCGATCCCGCCGCGGAGGCTCTTCTTGCGCGCTTCCCAATCCCCACCAACAAAAATGCGGCCAACAACTACAGCCGTACGGCAAACGATGCGGACCATCAGAATCAGTTCGACGTTCGCGTCGATGGAGCCTACGGATCTCGCGACCACGCCTTTGGCCGCTACACGTATTACAACGAAGTCGAGCAGCCCGTTACCCCTTTGCCTGATGGGAGTGGCTTGATCAGTGGAGCAGCACTCGGAACGGGAGGTGTGCCAGGACTTTCAAATGTTCGAGGGCAGCAAGCCGTTGCCAGCGAAACCCACATCTTTTCGTCCCGGCTGGTCAACAACCTCACTGGTGGCTACACTCGTCGGAGCAACAACATCATCGGTCCTGACCTCAGTGACACTGCATCAGCCGCGCTCGGCATTCCCGGTATCCCCTCCAATGCAGCATTCAATAATGCCCTTCCGTTGTTTACCTTCACTGGCTTCCAGCAGCTTGGTACCTCTGCGAGCACCTTCGCGAACTTCCAAACTGCGGTATGGCAGGTAGTCGACACGGCTGTCTACACTCGCGGCGCCCATGCTATTAAAGCCGGCATCGACTTCCGCTGGTATCAGCTCAACACCGTCTCACCGCCTAACCCGACGGGGTCATTCGCCTTCACCACTACTGGAACCAATCAACAAGGCGTAACAAACAGCGGCAACTCCATCGCCAGCTTTTTACTCGGCCAGGTTGATACCTTCCAGATTGATCTTCAACAGGCCAAAATTCGCCCTCGGGACTATATTGAAGAATTTTTTTTACAGGATGATTGGAAGGCCTCTAACCGCCTCACACTCAATATTGGAGCGCGCTGGACTCTTCATCATCCTTCTACTGAAAAAAACAATCAGGGAGCTATCTTCAATCTTGCGACTCAACAGCTTGACTATGTCGGCGTTGATGGAAATTCGCGAAGCGCCAGAGAACTCCACTATGACAATGTCGCTCCACGTGTCGGGTTTACCTACCTCGCGACCGAGAAGACCGTCATCCGCTCTGGCTTCGGAATCGTATTTATTGACCAATCCGGAATCACAACTCCATTCACGGTTCCTCAGTTCCCTTTCATCCAGAGCGTTACACAAAAGACACAGGACAGCGTAAACGCTGCTTTTGCGCTCTCGCATGGACCTTCCGTGGCCCCCATTCCGCTCACTCCTAACGCCGGTCTTGGCCAAAGCGTGTACACTGCCGATCGTACCGCCGGGTCGGGCTACGTCCAGCAATGGAACCTCGCTGTGCAGCGCGCAGTGACCAACAATCTATCCGTTGAAGTTGCCTATGTTGGATCAAACATTATTCATGTCGGTATACCCGACTCAAATCTAAATCAGCTCACGGCCGATCAGTTGGCGCAGGGTCCTTCACTCCTAACCCCTGTCACAAATCCTTACTTCGGCCAACTTCCCCCATCAAGCTCTCTTAACACGAAGAACATAGCCGCCGCGCAGCTCATCAAACCTTACCCTCGATTTCAAAACGTTGCCACCTACCGCCATAACTCGGGAACGACCAACTACAACGCGATTGAGGTTAAGGCCGAACAGCGTCTCTCTCGCGGCCTCTCCTTCCTCTTTGCCTATACTCACTCCAAACTCATTGACGATGCGTCTTCTGTCTTCTCCTCTACGGTTCTCTCTTCACCCAACACAAGCTCTCTTATCGCAGCGGACACCTTTCGCCCTTATCTGGAACGTGACTCCTCGAGCGGCGATATGCCGAATGTAACCTCATTCAGCGGCATCTACGATCTGCCGGCCGGACGCAACCACCGCTTCGCCTCGACAGGTGTGGGTAATGCACTGCTCGGAGGCTGGAGCTTGAATACTATCCTGTCGCTACAATCAGGGATGCCGGTCACCGTTACGCAGGCTACCAATAACAACTCTTTCGCCGGCTTTTCTCTTCAGCGCCCCAACATCGTCGGCAATCCTAAGCTCTCAGGCAACCAGCGATCTCCCGCCCATTACTTCAACACTGCGGCATTTGCGACCGCTCCTCAGTTCACTATCGGCACCGCATCTCGCAACCCGGTGCGTGGGCCCGCGTATCGCGACCTTGATATCTCTCTTATCAAACGAACCCGGATGGTTGAAAAAGCTGACCTTGAGTTCCGCGCCGAGATGTTCAACGTGACTAACACGCCGGAGTTCTCACAGCCCAATGGCAGCTTCGGTTCTGCTGCATTCGGCACCATCACATCGACTACAACAGATCCTCGTGTTGTGCAGTTCGCGATTCGACTAAGTAGATAGCGGAGTGTACGGCCATTAGCTGGTCATTAAGCGCAGCGCTCAAAATTACTTTTGATTTTCGCCAGCGTTTTGAATACTCTCTGCCATCTTGTACTCGCGCGTTGCGTCTTCCTTGCGGCCCAGAGCGCGGAAAGCCTGCCCCAGCAGCAAGTGGATGAGATGATTGCTGGAATCCATACGTTCTGCGCGCAATAGATAGTTAAGCGCGGTCAAGGCGTCATCGCGCTTCAACAAAACTTGACCGAGAAGAATATAAGGTCCTGTCGAATTTGGCTCAAGTAGAAGCGCACAGTTCAACGACTGCTGCGCGTCTTCGTATCGCAGAGCTCGCAGGTAAGCGTCGCCCAGACGCTCATATACCTCTCCATTCATTGGATTGATTGTCCGTTCGGCTTCAAATTCGGCGACGGCTGCTGCGGCGTTCGAGCGGGAGAGGGCAAGCTGCCCCAGGAGTAGATGAGCCAAAGGTAATCCTGGTTCAATTTGGAGCGCTTTGCGGGCCATTTGCTCGGACTCGGCGGGGTGGTCCCGGCGAAGCAGCATGCGTCCCATGAATAAGTAAGATGCCGCTGAATCCGCTGAGATCTTGTACTGCTGGGCGAAGATGCGACGCGCATCATCGTATCGATGCACGTCGAGATAACAGACCGCCAAAACATACGTTCCATCGGCATTCACGCTAGCGATTGGACTGTTCGCTCGTTCGAGGAAAGGAATCGCTGCGGCCGGCTGCCCCATACGATATAAAGTCACACCGCGCATCTGTGTCGCGAGCAGATCGTTGCCATCCTGAAGTATGGCTTTTTCGAAGGCTAAGTTCGCCGCGGCGAAGTTATTGCGCTGGTAGTGAATCATTCCGCGCATGCGCTCAAGTCCCGCCGGCTCCGGCTGTTGAGCTGCCAAAGAGTTCAAGCGCGTCTCGGCTTCGCTTAACTGTCCACGAGAGATTAAGCGCTGTACTTCTTCCGTTGGACTCAGGTTATACTGGGCTGAATCAGTTGAAGCGGATGCTCCGGAGCCGGGGTCATGCTGGGCTTTCACATAGGGGGGCATGGATAACCCTACGCAGCAAACAAAGCAAAACCCAAGGTGCCTGCGAAGAGAGCGGGCGATAAGGAACATATCTAGAAGAGCGCCCCCGCTACTTGTTCTGCGACGTTCCTCGCTTCTTCACTTAAGCCGCTCTGAGTCGACGTTGGCTGCCGGGTAGAGCTACTCCTGATGTCAATGATGAAAGCCCGGTCCCGTACTCGACCGATGATCTGTTCCGCTCCGTTATCAGATTTCTTACTCGGGACACACTGAAATGCTTCATTGCCGATTGCCTTTAGAGGGACTGGAGTGCCGGAACATTGCGCGAGATACGCGGCGAAGTCTTTTGATGGTAGAGCCATCGTGTGCACAGCGATCTTTAGCTCGAAGACGGAGGCTTGCTGAGCGCGCTTGAAGTCGCAGGTGGTATCACCTTGTGGCGTGAGGGCGGTTGCGTTCGCCTGAACTTCACCGCCCAGAACGCCGGCGGCCGTCGCTGCATTTAGCCATGGACATTGAGTTTGCGCGCTGCATCGCACAGGGCTAATGAATAAGCCAGCGGCTGCCAAAAACACAAGTGCAACTAAACTTCTTCTGTTCAAGGTTTCCTCTTAACGTAAGTCTTTTCGGCAGAGAAAGTATCTCGCTGAAGGTTGTCGTCGAGCATGCCGAACGCTGAGAAGATGACACACGGCTTGATCTAGTGCTCTCCGCCAGCACTCACTACTTCGGGATGCGTTACATCCTTATGTACGTGCCACGGCACGCTTTCAATTGAAATCTCTGGATGTTTGCGCAGAAAATCCAAGGAGTAGGTGGGAGCGCCGGGGTCGACCTTCTTCGTGACAAACTTCGCAGATTGGTCCTTGGCTTTATCCTTCATCCCGGCGCGACGATAGAGCAGTGCAAGGTTGTAGTGCGCGGTCAGGTCGTCTGGATCGATCGCTTGCAATTCTTCAAACTGCTCCATCGCTTCTTCAGGTCTGCGTTGTTGATAGTATGAGATCCCAAGCTCGCGACGAGCATCGCGCGATTGGGGATATTGCGCCAGGACTTTTTTTAGATCTTCCACTTCAGCATCAGAATGTCCCGCTCGCCGTTCTACCAGTGCAAGATAATAGAGCGCACGCGCATTGTTGGGACTTAGCTCTAGTGCTTTTTCAAGACCTGCGCGAGCCGAGGCGTATTTTTCCCATTCGATGTTCGTCAGCCCAATATTGCTGTAGCCGTCCGCATAATCAGGACGCAACTTGATCACCTGAGAGAAGGCCTGGATCGCATCACTGTACTGCAGCTGATCGAGATAGGCGATGCCGAGGTTATTCCAGCGCATCCAGTCAGCATTATCGTGAGAGTCAGGTGAACCTGCGGGATTCTCTCCGAGATTCAGTGTTCGTGTCCGCGAAGCTAGTTCGACGATTGGATACGCAACGTGATCCTTCCCGAATACATTATTGAGGTAGCTCTGCCGGAGATGTCGATAGTTGACCCTGGCAGTTATTGTTACTGCACCTTTCGCCTCGGGGGGAATGCGAAACTCGTAACGAATGAGCGATGACCTACCTGCCTGAACGGTGTTGTCATAAGCAACAGAGTGAATGGTCCATACCTTATGATTGTCGACGAACACCCCGTCCGTGTTGACGGGACGGTTGGTAAAGCTATGCGCCCGCTCGTCGAGCATTCCATCTGGTTTGATGAAGCCGCTGTGATAGATCTCCTTCCCGTTCGAGTCGGTGACGACAAACTCTACCCATGCCTCATACAGGTCGCGAACTTCGGGGATCAGGGAGTGGCCGATATTTTTGTTTTGAATAACGGTCATCACCTGCACCGCATCACCCGGAGCGAGAGTGAACGGGGTCGAGCCCAGGGGCGCGATAAGCTTGTCGTCATTTGCCTTGCGAATCGCAAATAGATCGACATTTAGGTAGTTGCCTGTTTTTAGGAATTCGACAGTCTTCTCCAACTGTTCACTAAACCCATAGTAGAAAGGGACGGCGGTATTGCCCGCGGTCCAGCGGTGAGAGGCGAACGTGCCGTTTTTCGCTCCAGGCTCGGGTAGAGCATTTGACGCGCGCTTCATGTGGCAGCCCTGACAGGTCGTGAAATCAGCTTGATAAAACGTTAGAGGATTTCTCTGGGAGAACTTCGAGTTTTGCCACTCATCATATGCAGTGAATGCGCGAATAAACTTGTAATCGTTTAATGGATTTGGCAAGTTGGCCTTGTGGCAAGCAGAGCAGAACTCCGGTGTACGATAGAAGGTTTGCATCACCGCCTTCGAATGCCGATCAAGGTGAGCCAATATCTCTGAATCCGGCACCAGTCCCGGAATACGGTCTCCCTTTTCGTCAACCAGAACAGCGGGTACTCCCATGACGTAGCCGCCATTGCCGAGCGTGGATTGCAGCTTCTGCACAGAGTGACACGTCGTACAGGTCAACCCATCCTGATCAAATTTGCGGTCGACGATCGAGTTTTGCGTCAGCCCTCCGCCTAGCACTGCGATCGGATTGTGGCAGCTATCGCAGTGGCGTGAGAACTCAATTCCCTTGGTTCTAATGAGAATATTGACGCTGGTGCGATAAAAGGGCGTTCGAAATGAATTGGAATGCAGAGACTGTCGCCATTGGTGATACGCCTCTTTGTGACAGTGGCCGCAGTAGTCGGCCGTGGGAAACGCGTCTGGCTCCAGGAAGTTGTCTCCCTGTACTGCCGCATTTCCCGGCGTTGAAATGTTTCCTTTTCCAAAGGCAAAATTGTAGGTTTTGCTAACCCTGTCAGCATATTCTTTGCGAACTTTAGCTTCGTCGGTGACTTTCTGTTGTGTCTGACTTAGATCCGAGTGTGCTTGAATTCGAGGTATAAATGCAAAGACACTTCCCAAGAAGAGCACTCCAACCAGACTGACGTACGCCACCCTTACGGTAGCCAGGCTCCGTCGATTGCTGACGACACGCGTCACCTGCATTTTGGCCCACTTGGAAAACATCAGCGTCAACCCTACCTCTTCTTTCGCAAATTACTGATCAAAGGGCTACGAGAGGTTGATCGGAATTTTACTCACCTAATGCATCTTTTGTCTTCTGATTTCTGCGTCCGATTTCGCCCTTGCCGGTTCATCAAGAACACCTGGCACAACACCCTTTCCCTCCTGAATCGTAAAAAAACGGTCGACCGCCGGGATTGTTATATGTTCCACCGAACCACTGGGCCAATGGATTTCAACCGAATCTACGACGGTTGCGTCGCCGATCCCGAAGTGAGGCCGCTGATCGTTGGATGACTCATAGCTACCGCCGCTAAGTACATCCGCGCGCTGACGAAAGCCGTTCGCCGTCAGATAGACGGTGGCACCCACAGCATCCCGAGGACTCTTTGGACCTCCAATGAGCTTCAACCCAACCCAATGATGATGATCGAGGCTAATATCCCGCATCAGCGAAGGGACGTGATCCATCGAGTTAATGACGACATCGGTCTTACCGTCGTTGAACAGGTCCCCGAAGGCGGCTCCTCTTCCCGGGATCACCTCCGCCAAGCCACTTCCAATCACCGCGGGCATTACCTCAAACCTTTTTCCCTTGTCTACGTTATGGAATAGCAGGGGACGCTGAGCGTAGGAGGTACCCCAGTCATACTTGTCCACCTGAGGATACACATGTCCATTAACTAGAAAAATATCTTTCCAGCCGTCGTTGTCATAATCGATAAACTCGGTTGCCCAGGTGAGAAAAGGATAGGTGACCTCCGCAATGCCCATCTCTGGACTGATCTCGGTAAACCCCTGATCCCCTCCATTTCTAAAGAGCGGTTTATAGTCATCGGAGAATGTGCCGGTGTAAAGGTCGACCAATCCATTGTTGAGATAGTCGCCCACTGCCAACCCCATCCCAGCCTGGTCCCGTCCCTGCTGATTTAGCGCGAAACCTGAGTAATAGCTGGCATCTTCAAAGGTTCCATCGCCGTTGTTCATGTAGAGATAGTTCGGCGAGGAATCGTTCGTAACCACCAGGTCAACCTTGCCGTCGTTGTTGATATCGACGAACACCGCGGTGAAGCCGTAGTAATGCGCCTTATCCGAGACCCCTGCTTTTTCACTGACGTCGGTAAAAGTACCATCCCCGTTGTTGTGAAAGAGATGATCAGCCTCTCCCTGAAGTCCGCGCGGGCCGCACATGGTATTGGCACCGCGAAACTGGCAGTAGACTAGTCCGACCGCTTCGGAGCCGGGATCGGGCGGATAGGTTACATCATAGTGAACATACCCGGGAACGAAGAGGTCGAGTCGGCCGTCTCCGTCATAGTCTCCAAAGGTGGCACCTGTAGACCAGTTTCCCAAAGTGACGCCAGCCTTCTCTGCTACGTCAGTAAAGGTTCCGTCGTGGTTATTGTGATAGAGCCGATTCTTGCCAAAGTTGGAGACATAAATATCCGGCCAGCCGTCGTTGTCATAGTCTCCAACGGCAACACCATACCCCCAACGATCGTTCGTGACTCCGGCCTTGGCGGAGACGTCGGTAAATGTGCCATCGTGGTTATTGTGAAACAGGGCTGCGTGAGGCGGGTCCGCGGTACCCTTCAACGCATCATAAGTAGACCCATTCACCAAGTAGATATCGAGCCAGCCGTCATTGTCATAGTCCAATAAGGCGACCCCTGATCCGGGGGCTTCCAGGATGTACTTCTTTTCCGGCGTGCCCATCACATGATGCCAGACTGTCAGACCAGCTTGTTTCGCAATATCTTTGAAGATCACTGGACCTTCCTTAACAAACCCTCCAGCGGTAATTGGGCGCAGCTCTGAATCTTTCACCGCTGAAAACACACCCGCTGTCGCGGACCCACCACGCGGAGCAGTTGGGGTTGCCTGGTCCTGAGTCGAGCCGGGACTGAGCTTGCCGGTCTCCTGTGCCACCATGAGTGGGCTCATCAAAAACTCGCATATTAGAACCCCTAGCAGGATCGTTTTCCTAAGGTATTTCATAACCCCTTATTCCGCTTGCACCAAAAGTGCCGCATCTTCATCCGAGTAAGATACATAGTCCGTGTAGTTTAGCAAGCAGAACGATCTTACCTCTTCGTGAAGCGACAAACTCATCGTTCCAGCATCATCGACTTATTTCAAGCCAAAGCTCAAGCGAACGGCCTTCAGTAAAGCTGGTCACTTTGTGAAGAACCATATCGTAGTTGTCGATGCCAGGGCCGTAAAAACATGCGCCGTTTGGAGTTGCCTTGCACCCCTAGAGCATTCGGCGTGAAAGCAGTGATATTGAAATGGGGCCTGCCGTTGCGCGGATTATGGTTAAGCTTGTAGCCGGTGCCATCGTAGTTGGGCATGTCGATGCTAGTGGCATTGACGCCATTGTTCTGCACCTGCACGTGATGCCGAAGCGGGCTTCATTGACCGTCTTCGCTCCAAATGTATGGATGTTGCTGAAGACGAGCGTCTGGTCCAGACCGAAGGATGCGGCGTCGTAAGCAAAGCCGTTGCCGGGAAGTGTGGCACCGCCCAGCCCGCTCGGGTATGGGTCATCGAGGTTGTAGCGGTCGTTGAAGTAGTAGATCGAAGACGTACCGAAGCGCGATGAGTTGAAGTCCACCCTCCCAGCCGTCTTGTCGTCGTTGATCCGTCGTTTATAAGCGCCGGTGGAGAATTGGTTCACGCCGCCGTTCGGTTCCGGAATGTACTGAAGCAGGCGCGTAGGCGCCGCGCCCCATGCGCTGCGAGGAATGACTCCGTTCGGAAATACCTGGGCGAAGGACTCGCCTTGAGTCACCTGCTGACCGAGACGCTGGGAGAGAATCTTCGCGAGGTACGGACCGTTCACCGTTCCGGTGAAGGCCGAGGCCGAGCCGAAGTCTCCATTTCGATTTGCCATTGAAGGCACACTGACGAACCCAGTCTCGATTCCCTGAATGTAGCGCTGCCCCTGGTAATCGGTGAAGAAGAAGATTTTCTCTTTGCGTATGGGACCACCGAAGGTGCCCCCATACTGGTTCTGATGGAAGGCTGCACGCTCAGGAGAGAAGTAGTTCCGCGCGTCCAGGTGGGTGTTACGGAAGAACTCGAAGAGATTACCGTGAAAATTGTTGGTGCCGGACTTGGTGACGACGTTGATGATACCGCCGGTGAAACTGCCGTACTCGGCATCCACGTTGCTCGACAGAATACGGAACTCCGCAATCGAGTCTAGGTTCGGAATGATCCCGGCCTGCTGGCCGATGGTCTCCTGAACGCTTGCGCCGTTGAGGTCGTAGGCGTTGTCGGACTCGCGCTGACCATGAATCGAGAACTGGCCCGTGTTGGCTTGGCCTGCGGCAGGCACCGTGCCGAAGCCGCCGCCGGAGATGGTGTTGCCGGCACCGCTGGTCGTGATCGGAGAGACACCCGCCTGAACCGCGAGCAGGTCTGTGTAGCTTCGACCATTGAGAGGAATATCGACCACCTGCTTACTTTCGATGGTCTGCCCGATCTGCGTATCAGTGGTGTGGACCTCAGCGGTATTCTCGATTACGTTGATGGTTTGGCTGCTATCGGCGACCTTCAGCACCACGTCGATCGTCAGGGCGGTATTTACGTCGATCTTTAAATTGGCGGTCTGACGGTAGGGGTTGAAACCGTCCATAGTCACATCGAGCGCATAATGTCCAACGGGCACTGCGGCAAAAGTAAACACACCATCGCTGCCGGTCACCGCGGTCTGCTTTACGCCGGTTTCTGTATTGACAAGCACGACCTGGCCCTCTGGGATCAATGCGCCAGTGGCATCTTTGACAGCGCCCGCTATGCGGCCTCCAGTTTGTGCCGCGAGGAACTGCGGTGAGATCGCAAACGTGAAGAGGAAAACGATCAGAGCATTGCGACGGAATGGCTGTGGAAAGTTCTGCAGTTCCTTGAGGGCGGCGAGCAGTTTGCTGAAAGTCGACATGATGGAATCTCCGCGACGTTTTGGGGCACACGTCGAGTGTTCTGGGCGGAGCCGCTGTCCGGCTCGCCAGTGAGTCGTTCGCTTGCGTCTGTCTGTTACGCAGGCACTCAGTTGTTAGGAGCTTGTTCAAGAAGCTCTCGCAGTGGGCGGAGAACCCCTTGCTGCGAGCGGAGAGCATCATGCGATGTCGTGCTCAGCGAGGGATTGCCGCCAGCCTCCGGCGATGCGGAGGCTCACTCGAAACTGGGTCGTCCATTGTTCCTGTTCCTCCATTAGTGTTGAAATCGCCTAACGAATCTTGTGCAGAAGACCGGAGAGATCGAGGACGTGGTAGCTGAGCATAAGCGTCATCAGGATCAAGTAGGCCCGCAGGATTCCGAGCGAGAGACGCGCCGCCCGCGTCATCCGAATCTTGCCAAGACCAGCCGTCGAACACTTCTGTTCCGGGACATCATCCAACGGATGAATGACGCGGAATCCATTCTTATCAGGGGATACTCCCGTCGTTGCCATGACTCACCTCTCTACTGAAACAGATTCGGAAGCATTACCTGGGCTGCGAGCAGCAGCGACAGGGCAAAGAGAACGACGATGATCGTCCAGTTAATGTAGTTGTTCCATGGCCGGTTGACCCAGCGGTCGCCGAGCAGTTCGCGGTCATTGAGCAGAAGTTGAAGGAAGATGATGGCGGAGGGCAGGATGAGGCCGGCGAACACCTGCACACTGATGATGACCAACTGCAGCGGCACATGCGGAATCAGCACAATGGCCGCTGCCGCTCCGACACAGGTGATATAGGTTGCATAGAAGCCGGGAGCTTCCCAGAGCTTCTTGTGCAGCGAATGCTCCCAGCCCCTCACCTCGCCATAGGCCCAAGCGCTGGCGAGCGAGATGGCCGTCGTTCCAAGCACGGCAGCGTTGACCATCAATAGCAGAACGCCATTGCGAACGAAGTTGCCTGCAATCGGGCCGAGTGCCAGGGCGAGCTGTGCCGGGTCCTGGAAAACAACCTTGTGTTCAAAGCCGTAGTTCCCAACCAACATCATCGCGCCGGCAACACAGACGGTGAAGGTTGCGCCAATGAGCGTGTCCAGCCGTGCCCATTTCAGATCGGCGAAGCGGAGCCGCTTCTCGGCCACACAACTCTGCTGGAAGAAGAGCTGCCAGGGCGCGATGGTCGTACCAACGATGGCTATTACAAGGAACACAAGACTGCTGGTAATGCCTCCTGTCGGCATCGTTGGTACGATGGAGTTGTGGGCAACAGTCGCCCAATGCGGATGCACTATGGAAGCAAGGACGAACCAGGTCAAATCCATCAGGCACAGTCCTACGACGATCCGCTCCCAACGCAGATAGCTTCCCGTCACAACCATCAGAGTCAAGCCAACGGCTGACACAGGCACAGAGATGTAAGGACTGACGCCGAGTGCGCTCAGAGCGAGCGAGATGGCGGCGAACTCCGTGATCAGTGTGAGGAAGTTGACTGCGAGCAGGTCAAGCAGCGAGAAACGTCCCCACCACTTGCCAAACCGCTCGTAGATCATCGCGGCATGGCCCTTGCCTGTCGCAATGCCTAGCCGGGCAACCATCTCCTGAATGAAGTAGCAGATGGGCAACAGCACGACCAGCAGCCAAAGCAGATGCAGGCCGTACTGACCACCGGCCTGCATATAGGTGGAAACAGCCCCAGCGTCATTGTCCGCTTCCATGACGATCAGGCCGGGCCCAAAGACCATCAGGAAGGTCACAATGCGCCGCTGCCACGCACTTCGGACCACGACTCCCGCTGCGGAAGTAGTCACGGCATCCTCTGGTTCCATCACGCGCATAGGCGTAATCCCCCCATTTCGTCGCTTGATGGGTCGGCGGGACTTGAACGCAGCTTTGCGGTATCAGCCTGCATCCAGATCCCTATCAAGGGCATTCCGGGATCACCGGTGGAACGCCACACACGGACGAGAGGGCCCGGTCTGCGGACAGCAATATTGTTGTTCTGGATCTTATTCATGATTCCTCCTTGCGCGATTCAAGCAAGAGCCGGCGATGGCCGCTCGGCAGCGCAGCCATAGAACGCTCTTTCGGATCGTCGGTTTCGGGAGGTGTGAGGTCGGCTTTTTGGGCCACAGTCTCACGCGCTCAAATCTCAGGTCGTATGCTGGGATGAGCGGTGAGAATTCGCCGGTAGCGGAAGCTAGAGGCGGGTTCCAGAGCGCTCATCGCAACACAGGAAAGCTCTCGGGGTACTTGGAGGCTCTTGTGCGGAATTTATGCTCATAGGGTGTTCGGTTTCTCCTGCGAGAACGAAAGCTCTCGTCTTTCATTGTTTACCATACCCCCCTAGGATATACAAGGAAATTATGTCTCACATCAACAAAGAAAAACAGAGGCTCGTTGCTCGTATAAAACGCATCCGCGGACAGGTGGACTCCATCGAACGCTCGCTAACCGAGGAGGATGATTGCGCGGACGTTCTCATGCTTCTTGCGAACATCCGTGGCGGTATCAACAGTCTTATGGCCGAGGTACTTGAGGATCATATACGGCATCATTTGCTTTCCCCTGAAAGAAGTTCAGCTCCCCCTCACGAACTAGCCGAAGACATGATTGAGCTGGTGCGCGCTTACCTGAAATAGAGCAGCCGTACTGCAGGGATACTTCGCTCAATTCAACTCATCGAAGGTTGCAGAATAGAAGCCATAGGCAGATCAATCGAGAGGTCGTGGATGAGCGTAGCCCATCAGCTGGGCTACGTCTCGTGGGCATCGACTACTTTTCCTGGAACTCCGATCCATGGTCGAAGACGGTCGATGCCGACAGCCTCTACCGCTGTGGCCAGCTCACGGAGAGCGCCAGCCAGGCGATTGCCTCTTCCGGCAAAGCAACTGCGCCCGATCCGACGGCCACGCTTCGCATCCGCGTCGGCGTGCCGCTCGTTTTGCCCGCGGACCGGCGCGCCTCAGCTTCCACTCGCTCATGGAGAGATAGATGGCATCCTGCTTGGTACGCAATAGCCTTTTCAAACATTGGCACTACGGTCATGGCAAGGTCTCCTCGCATTAGGCATCCCGCCCTCATGCGTCAGCTTCGACAAAGAAGCCAGTCGAGTGGGGATCATGGAGACATTCGAATTCCGTCAAATCCTTCGGAATGGGCTTTGCAAATTGACGAAACGGATGATTACGCTCCAATGCCCGGGGCAGAAGGCACTCACGCTTTTTCTTGAATCAGCAGGCTCCGCCGAAGGGATTCGAAAGAGGAGGCGAGGCGGTGGATTTGGAGGGTCTTGACTCGACTGAGTCCAACCGCACTGGATGTGAGGAAGAAGGGGCTCTGCTGAACTTTGCGAGGTGATGCCGGTCAATCTGTGCGAGTAGAAGTGGGAGATTTCAGGTTTGGACAAAGAATAGACAAAGTCGACTCCAGGCTTGGAACCGACGATGAGGTAAGTCTCTTGTTTTGTTGGTGCCGGGAGGGGGGGTCGAACCCCCACGAGGTTGCCCTCGGCGGATTTTGAGTCCGCTGCGTCTGCCAGTTCCGCCATCCCGGCCTTTGCCTTGCTCAAGCAGTGCTAGTCAAATCGCCGGTAATTCTTCGTCAGAGAAACCGGCACATGCTGAATTCAGTCTCCGAGTCAGTGGCTCTTTCCTTAAGTATCGCATAGCATCTGCTGATCTGCATCTTCTCAAACTCGTTTGTTAGGCCAAAGCCATGCCGCGCCACGAACCCCGCTGGAATCTCCATACTTTGCCTGCACTACGGGGGTTGATGCCTCCCCCCCAAACACATATTTCGGCAGCAATTTAGGTAATGCCGCGTAGATATGCTCAATCCTCGATACACCCCCACCCACCACGATGACATCCGGATCCAGTATGTTGATCACATTGGACAAGCCGCGCGCCAGACGATCCTCAAACCGCTCCACGGTCTCTGCCGCTGCCGGATCGCCTGCAGCGAAGTCGGCAACGATCTCCCGCGTAGTCCGCGCTCTGCCGGTAACGTTTTTATAGTCCAGCGCGATCCCAGTACCCGAGACCCACATCTCCATGCACCCTCTCTTCCCGCAGTAACAAAGCGGTCCAGGAGATTCTTCCGGCTTCGGCCACGGCAGTGGGTTGTGTCCCCATTCGCCTGCAACTCCGTTCGGACCGTCGTGGACGCATCCTTCCAGGGCAACTCCGCCTCCGCACCCAGTCCCCAAAATCACGCCATACACAAAGCGCACCCCCGCAGCGGCACCATCCGTCGCCTCTGACACGGCAAGGCAATTTGCATCGTTAGCGACCCGCACCTCGCGACCCAGCGTAGCGATCAAGTCTCTATGGAATGGCCGGCCATTCAACCACGTTGAATTAGCATTCTTGACCAGCCCTGTAACTCTCGAGATAGTCCCTGGAATTCCGGCTCCCACCGTACCAGTCTTTCCGGTCTCTGCTTCCATCCGGTGAACCAGCGCAACAATCGCTTTGATCGTTGCCTCATAGTCATCTCGAGGCGTATCGACACGATGCCGAGCCAGCTCTATCCCGTGCTCATCGATGGCGAGCGCCTCGATTTTTGTCCCACCAAGATCAATCCCGATGCGCATCCCGATCTCTGCCATTGAGTCCAATCCCTTCACTTGCCGTTCAAAAAAGTGGACGTAACGAACCTACTGCACCTTGCCGCGAGGGCGCAACCTGCGCAACTCCGCACCACACGCAATCGCATTCAACGCCGCTAGCTTCAGGTTGTCCGCAGAAAGCCAAAGCCAGAAGCGTCTTCCCCGCTCGCCTTCACCAGAGTCTCCGCTCACTCGCACCATAATGTCTTCCTGCCCCGCCGCACTCAGATTGCTCGGCGGATCGGATTCCTCACTGATTACGTCGATATGTTCCCCGCCAAGCGCTGCCTCTATCTCTTCCTTTGTCGCTTCTGTCGAAAACTCCACCAGCATCGAAACGACATATCCGTGAAACACCGGTGCCTGAACTAGCTGCAGTGCCAGCTGAGGCAGCAGCGAATCAGCAAGTCCCGCATAGTGTCTTCGAATACGCTCTTCCGTAGCACTCAACTTCACCTTTGCAGCCTCACCCAGCGAAGGCAACAGATTGAATGCCACCTGCGCATCATACTGTTCCCGCGGCAGCGTCTGAAACGAGAGGAGTGTGACCGTCTGCTGGTGTAACTCATCCATAGCGGCACGGCCATACTCCGATGCAGGCTCCATCACGGTCGCAGCGACGCTCTTCAAAGCCAGCTTCGTGTGCAATCTTCCAGCAACCAGGGCAAGCATCACAGCGCCGGGATGGGCCGCAACCAGAGCAGGCGTATTCAAATCCGGCTCCGGACTTGCAAGCGCTGCTGTGTCTGCAAGCACTTCAGTTACCCACGGCGCTCGAACCAGAACATCTTTCTCGCCGTCCAACGCATAGGTCAGGTCAACAATACTCGCCCCGGCTCGCCGCGCCATCTGCCAATTCTTCTTTGTTACTGCTGCATCGCCAGCAAAAAAAACAAAATCCATGCGTTCGAAAGAAGTAGCTTCGAGCCGCTGTATGAATGCAACCTCATCGCCCGCGGCAGTTACTTGGCCCACGGCCTCTTCTTCGTCAAGCAACACAAAGTCCGATGCTCCCAGCAACGACTCGCCCAACTCTTCGCTCAGCTCCTTACCAGCAAGCGAAGATGCACCGACGATTCCGATTCGATATATTTGCTCCGCCATAATGTCCTAAAACGTCGCCGCGATCTAAGTCCCACACCGCCAGACTATATTCTCTTATCTACCCTTCGCACATTCTCGCATTACACGGCGGAGTGCCGTCGTCGTCTGCCCCATGAATAAGCGAGCCTCGCCACCACGCCCGACACCAGGTAGGCCATCGCGATAATGATTAGCATGTATTGATGAAACAGGACAATCGACGCACCGACCACCGCAATAAGCGCGAACAATCGGTAAGGATGCCGCGCTCCAACTGTGATCTCCTTTGCGCTCCAGAACCGCCAATTGCTCACCATCAAAAAGCTTGTGAACAGCAGCAGACATAGCCAAACTACGGAGATCCACGGATTATCAATCGGCGAACCGCGTTGAAAGTGAATCACCGAGCTAATCACGCCCGCACCCGCTGGGATCGGCATGCCCACAAAATACTTCTTGCCCGGCCGTCCAGGATTACGAGGCTGAGGATTGATGCTGATGTTAAATCTCGCTAAACGGCTGGCACCGCAGATCAAAAAGATAAAGCAGACGAATACTCCGATATGCACTATCTGCTGCCGCGCCTCCGGATGCGCCATCAGAGGCAACATACGGAAACCCCATATATAAGCCAGCAGACTGGGTGCCACGCCAAACGTAATCACATCCGCCAGCGAGTCAAGCTCTTTCCCAAAGTCGCTCGTCGTGTTCGTCATCCGTGCAATGATGCCGTCGAGCCCGTCGAATAAAACGGCAATCCCAAGCGCCAACGCAGCTCGATCAAAGTAACTCTGGTCTGCCACCGACCCCTGAATACTCTGCGTAATTGCGTAGTATCCAGCAGCCATATTGCCCGCTGTAAACAGCGACGGCAGCACATACATCCCGCGGCTGGGTTGACGCCGCATCTTCCCATCGGTCCCGATCTGCGCGTCCTCCATCAAGCCACCACTGTTGCGTTATTTAGTGATTGCTCGGGAAGCACAGCCAGCACGGTCGAGCCGCCCTTCACTCGAGCTCCCGTCTTTACCTTCAGATTCGCAGCAGCAGGCATCAGCACATCAACGCGCGATCCAAATTTAATAAGTCCGATTCTCTGTCCCCGCTCCACCCGGTCGCCGACCTTCAGATTGCAAACGATGCGTCGCGCCAACAGCCCTGCAATCTGTTTGAAACTGACCTCGTATCCACCAGCATCGATTGTGATCAGAGTCTGCTCATTGTTCAGCACCGACTCGGGCTTCATCGCATTCATAAATTCGCCCTTGCGAAACTCGCAGACCTTCACGACTCCGCCGACCGGCGACCGGTTCACATGCACATCAAAGACATTCAGAAAGATGCTGAGCCGTAACCGGCTCCCGCTAATCGTCTCAATCCACTCCGCTTCTGTCACGACGCCGTCGCCAGGAGACACAATCTGGCCTGGAGCCTGCGGAATTGTCCGGTTAGGATCTCGAAAAAACCACAAAAAGAAGATCGCCAGCACCACCGGTAGCGCCACTAGCGCAATCGGCATATTCAGATACCAGAGCGCCGCCGCCACAACCCCAAGCCCTAAGGCATAGAAAAAACCGTCTCGAACCATAAGTGACTCGATTATAAGGCCACGCACACCTCAGACCCGAGCGCAGCCCCACTCTGGCTTACCGCCTCAATCCCAACGAACCGTGCGCCAAAACCCTTAGGATGCTCCCAGACGCCGAAGCCGTTCCATCTCATCCTTCAAACTCAGCTTCAGCTTCTTCAGTCTTACCTCCTCCAACTGCTCCGAGTCGGTGAGAAATAACTTGGACCGCAGCGTATCAAGCCTGCGATCGTAAAGGCTATGTTCTTGCATTAGTTGTTGAATGGAAGGGAACGACGCAGGATGGGGCAGCTCGGTGAACTTGCCAGTTTGCACGTGAGAGTACCTCCAGCAACAAACAACATCGCACTGATGGCCGACACGCTATCACAGCCGAATCGGCACTCGCAATGTGGATTACTCGTCTTCTGCTAACCTCAACCGCATCAGCAAGGCGTCCTCCGTCGGATCTCGATAATAGCCACTGCGCTGCCCGACGACGGCAAATCCCAGCCCTTCATAAAGCGCAACAGCCCCCACCCCTCCAGCCCTCACCTCAAGTTCCATCACAGTAGCTCCATGCTCCCGGCACCAGCCAAGGACGGCCTCGCACAGCGCTCTTCCGACACCCACTCGTCGCGCCGACGCACTTACCGCCACGCTCTCTAGCTCCGCCAGCATGAAAGTCTCTGAAACAAGAACCTTTCCCACAGCAAATCCCAGTAGCCCCGACTCTGCCTCCGCAATGAACAGACATCGTTTCATTGCAGCTTGAGACTCATCTGGACTCACAGTCGCCCCGTACTCCATCTCCGCCCAATGCGGAGCCTCGGGAGTGGCCTTTTCAAGCTGAATCACAGCAGCCAGATCTCCTCTGTTGCCCGCTCGAATCTGACAACCGGCAATGCTCATCGTGCGGCTCGCGCAACAGGCTTGGCAAATATCTCCATATCGATTCGCCTCAGATAATTTGCATCGAGCGTAGCCGCATCCTCGAATCGCCCTAACGCCACCCTCTCCACCGCAAACGGCAGAGCATCCCCCGCCAATGGCTCATCCACTAGCTTCCAGCGTAACTCGGCCAAAGCCTCCGCCACCTTCAACTCACACACCACCACCAGACAACCCGAAGCCGCCACCATCACATCGTGCGCACCCATCAAAACCTCCCGCACGCATCTCCTCCCCACATACTCGCCATAGTAAAACTCCCCGCGACCAGCATCCAGAACCGCATGTACCCTCTGCTCCCCGCCATTGACAGAAGCAGCCAGCAACGCCAGCCGCGACACCGCAATCAGCGGCACCGCTCCTGCCTCGCTCAGCCCCTTAGCCGCACTCACACCCACCCGCACCCCAGTAAAAGATCCCGGCCCATGCACCACAACCACAGCCGTCAGCTCGTTGATTCGCCATTTTTTAGCCGTCATTAGCCGCCGCACTGCCGGGACCAGACGCTCCGATGAACTCCTTCCAGGCAACACCTCCGTCGCTATGGCCGCCTGCGCCTCTTCGGTATCCCCCAACGCAACACTCCCCTCAGCACCCGCCGTATGAATCATCAAAAACCGCATCATGCCCTACCTTCATGTGACTCAATTGCATCTCCGACAATCTCTAACAGCACCCCCCCGGTGCTGGCGGGATGCACAAAGAAATACCGATGGCCGCCAGCCCCTACCCTCACCGCATCGCTCGCCAACCTGACACCCTGCTTCATCAGCCGCGCAAACATCCCATCAATCCCATCCACATGCACGGCGATATGGTGCAGCCCTTCACCCCGCTTCGCCAAAAATCTCCCAATCGTGGAGTCTGCCTCAGTCGCCTCCAGCAACTCAATCCGGCTTTCGCCCAGCGGCAACATCGCCGTCTTCACCTGTTCGTGCTCTACCGTCTCTTCATGACTTACCACCAGCCCCAGCGCCTCATAAAATCCACGCGCCCCTGCAATACTTTTCACCGCAACACCCAGATGGTCCAGCCGCAAGCCGCCCAAATCGTTCCGGTCGAGCACCCTCGACCCGGCAGCATCCTCGATCCTTACTCTTCGCGCGCCCTTCTCCACAGCACATCGTCTTACCGTCTCCATCAACTCCTCAACACCCTCCCCTGTTGTCGCCACCGTCCGCACAACTGGAGGCACCCACTCGCCGCGTCCCATCGCTAAGCCCTGCATCGCAACAATCTCCTGCTCCACCAGCTCCGCGCCGCCACGGTCGCTCTTGTTCACCACAAACACATCCGCGACCTCCATCACGCCGGCCTTCAGACTCTGCACCTCATCCCCCATCCCCGGGACCAGAACTAGAACCGTAACATCCGCCAGGCCGATCACATCGACCTCATCCTGCCCCACACCCACCGTCTCAATCACAATCGTCTTCCGTCCTGCCGCCCCCATCACCAAGCAAACATTCGCAGCCGCGCGCGCCACCCCACCCATCGCTCCGCGCGAGGCCATACTACGAATAAACACGCCATCATCCCCGGCAAAGCCCTGCATCCGAATCCTGTCTCCCAGCAGCGCTCCACCCGTATAGGGGCTCGACGGATCGACCGCGACCACCCCGACACTTTGCCCCTCCTGACGCAGCCACCTCACCATCTGGTCCACCAGCGTGCTCTTCCCTGCCCCGGGAGGCCCCGTCACGCCCACCCGCAGCGATCCCCCAGCAAACTCGCGGCAGGCCTCCAGCAACTCCGATCCCCCACCATCCTCCACCAGAGATACAGCCCGGGCCAGGGCACGAACGTTCCCCGCCCGCATACGAGCCATCATCTGCGCAATATCACTCCCGTTCATCCTGAAATCTTTAGCCACGTCAGCGATGATATCGTGCTCCTCCCATCCCTGATCCAATCCGGCTTCAGCTCCCACCAGCCAAGTTCGCGTTTGTTTGTGAGCATTCATCCTTCCAACCCTAAACATCGCGATTTGTAATCAAAAATGATCTTTTCCCATCGTCAGAATCCCGCTTGACACCTACTGCCCAACACAGACTATCCTCAACCTCGACACCCTTTGCTCCGAATCGGCCGCAATCGGGGGCCCGTCAGACTTCCATTTACGCTGGAGTTGCAACTAATGTCGATCAACACTGCCAGCCTGCCTGATTCGGGCTTCACCACCGCCGCCCCGGAGAAATCCAACATCCGCTGGCTCGTCTGCGGTCTTCTTTTCCTCGCTACCACCATCAACTACATGGACCGCTCGGTCTTCTCCCTCATCGAGCCCCTCCTCCACCTCGACTTCATGGGCTGGATTCCCGGCCTCGACGCCGCCCATCAAACCACCTACAACCTGAACTTCGGCCGCGTCCTGATCTGCTTTCAGATTGCCTATGGCATCGGTCTCCTCTTCGCCGGCCGAGTCATCGATAAGCTAGGAACCAAAGTCGGTTACACCGTCGCCATCGTGGTCTGGGCATGCGCTTCAATGAGTCACTCCATCGTCTCCAGTGTTGCTGGCTTTTGTGTGGCGCGTGTCTTCCTGGGCCTCGGGGAGGCCGGTAACTTCCCTGCCGCAATCAAAGCCGTCACGGAATGGTTCCCCTCTGAGGAGCGCGCCCTTGCCACCGGCCTTTTCAACTCGGGCACCAACGCTTCCGCCTTCATCGCACCAGTCCTCATCGCTGCCGTCGCCGCCCGTTGGGGATGGCATGCAGCCTTTATCTGCACCGGTTCCATGGGGCTCATCTGGGCGATCCTCTGGCTCATCTTCCCCTATAACAAGCTGCGCCGTGGCACGACCCAGACCCAGGCCAACCTCGCTCCCGTCACCCAGGGCGGCTCCATCTATTCCATCCTCCTTCGCCACCGCGGGTTCTGGGCCTTCTGCATCGCCAAAGGAATGACCGACCCCATCTGGTGGTTCTATCTCTTTTATCTTCCCAAGTTCCTCAACGATAACTACGGCCTCAACCTGAGCCACGTAAAGTATCCCCTCATCGTCATCTACACCGCCGCGAGCATCGGCTCCATCGCCGGGGGGTGGCTCTCCGGCTTCCGGATGAAACGCGGCCACAGCGTCAACTCCGGACGCAAGTTCGCGCTTCTCCTCTGCGCCCTGTGCGTCACTCCCATCATGCTTGTCCCGCATATGCACACGCTCTTCCCCAGCAATGCGTGGCCAGCAATTGGACTCTTTTGTCTGGCAACCGCCGCGCATCAGGGTTGGTCCGCCAACCTCTTCTCCACCCCAACCGATATGTTCCCTTCAACCGGTGTCAGCACCGTCGTCGGCATAGGCGGGGCCACTGGAGCCCTCGGTGGCGCGTGCTTCACTTGGCTTGTCTCTCACTACTTCTCGCTCCACCCCTTGCTGATCTTCATGATGGCAGGTCTCGCCTACGTTACTGCCCTGATGATCTTTCAGCTCCTGGTCCCACGTCTTGGCGGACGGCAGACAGCTTAAACCCAGTCTTCCCATCGCAACCGTAGGCTGAGTCACGCACTGCGTGGCCTGCCCGCGCGCCTTCGGTGATCCGGCGCCAACATAGGCCTCACCACCGTGTTACCCTTCATCAAATCAGGCGCAAAAGGAGTGTTGTTCAGCGTGAAAAAAGAGGTCAAAGAGCAGTTCGACGAGGTCTCCAGCCACAGCCAGCTCACCATGCAGGTCGTCGAACACATTCGCCTGCTCATCATTTCGGGCGAGGTGCGCCCCGGTGACCGCCTCCCGCCTGAACGCGATCTCGCTCGCCAGCTCAAGATCAGCCGCTCCAGTCTGCGCTCCGGCATTGGTTTTCTTGCGGCCATGGGAGTCCTCAAAAGCCGCCACGGGGCCGGCACCTTCGTCGCGTCCGGTCCTCCCTCGTTCGACTCTAGCTCCTTCTCCGTGCTCGGTGCGCTGCATGGATTTCTTCCTGGGCAGATGTTTGAAGCCCGCACCGTCATTGAGTCAAATCTGGCCGCTCTCGCTGCGGAGCGCGCCACCGAAGAGCAGATTACGGAGCTTGCGGAAGAGGTTGCCGAGATGTACGCCGCGCTTGACGATCCTCATGAGTACCTGATTCACGATGTTCGCTTTCATCGCGCCATTGCGCGGGCTGCGGCCAACCCCATCCTGGCCGCGGTGATGGAGACGATCATCGCCAATCTCTATGAGCGGCGCAGCAAAACGATTCAGAACGCGGTTGATTTGAAGGAGTCCTCCGAGATGCACCGCGAGATCTATCGCGCCATCCGGTCGCATCATCCTGCGCAGGCCCGGCGCGCGATGGAGCAGCACCTCGAGCTGGCCCGGATCGCCCAGGAGTCGGAGGCCGAGGTTGCCGCGCCGGTCGTTGAGGTCGCAGGGGAGGTCCCGCCACCTCCCGAGGATGAGACGCATCTGAGCCGGTAGCTTTTGCACTTTTTTATTTGGCATGGTGGGAGGCGTTTTTGCAGGGGTTTTGGCAGAAAACCGCGTTTTGATCGTGGTTTTTTGCTGGTGTAACTGTGGTGGCTTGCGTGGTAGATGTGGTGTTTTAGCAGTCACTTTTTGGGCGGCAAAAGATGCGCCAACATTTTGAGATTTATTTTGGGGTGGCTGCCCGGATCGTTCCGTCGCGGTAAAAGGCCTGTCGCTACCCTGCTAAACTGGGCTCTGGCCCATGCCCGAGCAAAAGTTCTATCTCACTACCCCTATCTACTATGTCAACGCACGCCCGCACATCGGCCATGCGTACTCGACCATTGCGGTCGACGTCATCGCGCGTCGCCACCGCCTGCTGGGCGACGACACCTTCTTCCTGACCGGGACCGACGAGCATGGCCAGAAGGTGGAACGCTCCGCCGCCGCAGCCGGTATTCCGCCGCTGCAGTTTGCCGACGAGGTGTCGGCCTCCTTTCGCGCCCTGTGGGACCGGATGGGCATCACCTACGACGACTACATCCGCACCACGGAGCCGCGCCACATCTCAGCGGTCCAGAAGCTCTTTCAGCTCCTGCTCGACCGCGACAAGATCTATCTCAGCAGCTACACCGGCCAGTACTCGATCGGCGAGGAGATGTTCGTTGATGGACCTCCCGGCACCATCGGCCCCGACGGCAAGCCTACCGAGACTGTCACTGAAGAGAACTACTTCTTCCGGCTCTCGGAGTATCAGCTCCCACTCATCGACCTGATCGAGAGCGACGATCCTGAGAAGCGTCTGCTAATTCAGCCCGAGTCGAGCCGGAACGAGGTGCTCAGTTTTCTACGTGGCAACGTCGCGGAGGCGACGGAACGCGGCGAAGTTCTCGAGGTGTCGGCCAGCGGCAAGGCCTATGTTCCCGGGGCGCTCAAAGATCTTTCCATCTCGCGCACCAGCTTCAAGTGGGGCATTCCTGTGCCCGGCAACGAGAAGCATGTCATCTATGTGTGGCTCGATGCGCTGGCCAACTACATGACGGCTATCGGCTACGGCTCGGACGACCCGGCGCTGCAGGAGAAGTTCAACCGCTACTGGCCTGCTGACCTGCATCTCGTAGGCAAGGAGATCACACGCTTCCACTGCGTTTACTGGCCCGCCTTCCTGCTTGCTGCGGAAATTCCCACGCCGAAGTCCGTCGTCGCCAACGGCTGGCTTCTCTTCGACGACAGCAAGATGTCGAAGTCGAAGGGCAACGTCGTCCGCACTGAGACAATCCTTGACGCCTTCGGCACCGAAGTCTACAAGAAGCAGTTTCCCGACAGCACGAAGAAGGAACAAGATCTTTTTGGTGCAGACGTTCTGCGTTACTTCCTCCTTCGGGAGATTCCGTTCGGAGCCGACGGTAGCTTCAGCTTTGACGCTATGATCACCCGCTACAACGCGGACCTCGCCAACGGCTACGGCAATTTAGTCAGCCGCACACTCGGGCTAATAGTTCAGAACTTTAGCTCTGGGGAGATCGGAGGTTCGCCGAGTGGTATTGCGCGGGTCCCTCCTCTCACTAAAGGAAACGATACACTCGCGTTCATTTACAGCATTGATCTACGTGCACACGCGGATACTCTGGTGGGTCTCTATCAGACGGAAAATGAGTACGCTTTTGGATCGAAACTTCAGCGGATTTCCGACTTCATACAAAAAGTCGACGTTTTCATGACTGAGCAAAAGCCGTGGAAGCTAGCCACCTACCTCAAAACGTCGTCCGCAACAACCTACCCAGATGCAGCAAGGCAGAAAGAGTTCGAGGATAATCTGCGAAATGACATCGTTCGTCTTGAGTGCATACTTTACACTGCCGCTCAATCCATTCGAATCATCACCGCGCTTCTTTATCCGGTCCTTCCCTTCTCTACAGCACGGGTGTGGGCGCAGCTTGGGCTTGGCGACATTGAAGAAGCTGCGCTTAACGGCGAACTGAAAAATCTTGAATGGGGCGGCCTGAAACCTGGCACAAAACTTGGCCCGCTGGCCCCCATCTTTCCTCGAGCAGACAAAGGACTTGCGCAGATCATGATTGATATGGAAAACCCGAACGCACCGAAGCCAGAACAGCCCACGCCCTCTCGTTTCGTCGATGAGACGACGACGCACACCGCTCCCGTCCCGACCGACCCCACGCATCCCGGTGCGCCCCCACGTACGTCGGGCTTTGCTGATGTCGCGCCCGGCACCACCGTGGCAGGCAGCCTCGCAATCAGCACGGAGCGCACCGGCACGCCCTCGCACAGCGAAGCGCCTGCCTCGGGTATCTTCGCCAACTCGGCGGCTCATTCCAACATCCCCGACACGCCGCAGATCGCCATCGATGACTTTGTGAAGATCGATCTTCGCGTTGCGCAGATCGTCGTGGCTGAGCGCATCCCCAAGGCCGACAAGCTGCTCCGCCTTGAGGTCGATCTTGGCTATGAGAAGCGCCAGATTCTCTCCGGCATCGCCGAGTGGTATGCGCCTGAGGAACTGATTGGTAAGAAGATTGTTGTGATTGCGAACCTTGCTCCTCGCAAGATGCGCGGCCTGGAGTCGCACGGCATGCTGCTGGCTGCTTCGCATGGCGAAGACGGTAAGCCTGTGCTGGCGACGTTTGGCGAAGAGATCGCGTTGGGCTCTCGGCTGAAATAAGTGCTAGGACTGTCCTGCCGGACGGGCGCCCTGCGCGGGCCGCGGTCACTTCGTGACGTGTATACCGCTTCGCTTGGCGCTCCCGTTGGTCGCCGACGACCTTTCACTTGCTGCCTGCGAATCTGCTTGACACCTGCTTCGTGCGGACGCATGCTGGTGGCGTAAATTCGGCCACCTCCACAGAAGGAAGCTCGTACCCATGCGAAAGCTTGTCTTCCCACTTGTTCTGCTTGCCTCTGCCTTCGTTCAGCCCTTAACCGCCCGCGCCGACGCTATCGACGACTTTGTCCTTACCGGCAACGGCCTCGACATCACCTTCTCTCTGCCAGCCTCGCCGCCAGGCAATGAGATGACCTGTCCCCCCTTCAGCCCCTCCTGCCTGCCGGGATCTGAGACTGCCTTCTACCTCTCTACTCTCGTCACGACGAATGGCGTGACCAGCGTGGAAAGCCTTGCGTTCCCGACGTTTCGGTTTAACGGGGGCTTGAGTCTTGGGTCGAATCCTGGAAGATTATTCGGACCCCAGCTCTTCCTGCCGGACGCCGCCAATCCTACTTTTTTGACCGGAACCTTCGATCTGGATGCATTCCCACCCAAGGGCGGCGTGGTCGATTACACGCTGACGATTACACCGGAGACGACTGCGCCGACGCCTGAGCCTTCGACGCTAGCTCTGTTCGGAACCGGTATCGTCGGCCTGATCGAGTTTGCGCGTACCCGGAAGAGACGCGTTTGAGGACAAGATTGCGCTGGCTCTCGACTGAAGTAGTCGCAGAACCTGTCCTGCCGGACGGGCCCACTACGCGTGGAGCGGTCACTTCGTGACCTGTATACCGCTTCGCGTGATGCTCCCGTTGGTCGCTGGATAGGTCTCCCACCTAGACGATCGCCTTCTGCACGCCGATGGCGACGACGAAGTAGTTTGCCATCACGTCGCCGACGTTCTTCAGACTGTGCAGCACGCCAGACGCGGTGAAGATGATGCCTCCGGGTTCGACGATGCCGGTCTTGCCGTCGCTGGTGGCTTCGAGTCTTCCTTCGCGGATGAGCAGGAACTCGGAGTGGGTGTGGCGATGCGGGGGGTGCGGCATCTGGCCCGGTGGCAGGGCGGTTTCGTGCACCTCGACGAACTCGCCCGTGGCCAGCCGCCCCTGGATGACCGCACGGCTTTGGCCGCCGTTCGCCGAGGCGTGGATGGGCAGCTTGTCGAAGGCGAAGATCTCTGAGTGGGTCAGCACTGGCTCTGCGGCGCCGGTGCTGCTGGCTGGGGCTTCACGAGAGGCGTTGCCTTGGCCTTCCGCCACGACACCGCCCATCGCCGCAAAGGCCGAGAGAGCGACACAAAGATCACGCCGGGTTAGATTTTCCATGCCGACATACTACGCGGTCCGAACTATACCCGTCATCCGCCTCTTTCGGCGTGCCGGCGGTCTCGTTGGATCGCACGTATGCGATACCCTGAAAGAGATGGCTCTGATTGACTCCCACGCCCACCTTGACTTCTACAACGAGACTCCGACGGAGCGCGATGAGGTGCTGCGGCGCGCCTACGCTGCAGGGGTCCATACCATACTTGCGATCGGCATCGGCGATGGTCCGGCGACGATGCATCAGGCGCTTGAGATTGCGAGTTCGAAGGCGGGGGATGGGCTTTGGCAGGGCTATCCCCAGATCTATCCACAGATTTATGCCAGCGCGGGGATTCATCCGCAGGAGGCGGCGCATGCTACTTCGGAGGCGCTCGACAAGCTGGCTGCCCTGGGTGCGCAGGAGAGATGTATCGCCGTTGGGGAGATCGGGCTCGACTACTACCACTTTGATAATCCTGATATTGCCACGCAGAAGGAGGCTTTTGTCGCCCAGATGCGGGTGGCGGCGGAGCTGCGCAAGCCGATCCTGATCCACTGCCGGACGAGCGAGCTGGCGACTCCGCAGGCCAAGGAAAAGTATGGCAGGGCTGATGCCTGGGAGGATGTGCTGGCGCTGATCGGCGAGCATTGGGCACCGTATGGACTAAGGGGGATCATGCACTGCTTTTCGGGGACGGTCGACCAGGCGGAACGGTCGCTTGCTGCGGGTTTTCATCTCTCTTTTGCGGGGAACCTGACCTACCCGAAGGCGCAGGGGATTCGCGATGCCGCTGTTGCTGCTCTTGCGGACCGGATTCTGGTGGAGACGGATGCGCCGTTTCTTGCGCCGATCCCGCTGCGTGGCCAGCGCAACGAACCTGCCCTGGTCGTCCATACCGCGGCAGCCCTGGCGGAGCTTCGCGGCATCTCACAAGAGGAGTTGGCTGCGGTGACGACGGCGAACTTCAAAAATCTCTTTCCCACGACGCGCTAAACTGTCGAGCGCTGACATAATAGATAGCGACCAAGTTACAGACGAAGGAATATAGCCATGGCATCCGATAACAGCTTTGACGTAGTGAGCAAGGTAGAGCTTCAGGAAGTGAAGAACGCGATCGATCAGGCCTCGAAGGAGGTTCATGCGCGGTTCGACCTCAAGGATTCGAAGTCGAAGATCGAGCTTGAGGGGACGGACACGATTCAGCTCGCCTCGCAGGATGAGTACAAGCTGCAGGCGGTGACGGAGATTCTGTCGCAGAAGCTGGTGAAGCGCGGCGTGTCGCTGAAGAACCTGGAGTTCGAGAAGATTGAGCCGGCAGCAAACTCGAGCGTACGGCAGAAGATCAAGCTGGTGCAGGGGATTCCGTCGGAGAAGGCGAAGATCATCGTTGCGGCGATCAAAGACTCTAAGAAGAAGGCGCAGGCGAGCATTCAGGGCGACACCGTGCGGGTGGTGAGCAAGGACCGGGATGTTCTGCAGGAGGTGATGGCGCTGTTGAAGGGCAAAGATATCGGCGTCGAGCTGCAGTTCACCAACTTCCGCTCCAACTGACTTGGAATCTAACCTGGGATGTGAATCCGCTGGGCGGCGAGGACTGGTTCGCCGCTGCGTCTCGCCAGTGGAGTTGCCACTATCAAAATTCTGAGTTACTTTTTCGAGCCGGACCTGAAGCCAAATCCACATCCTGATACTCTGACTAGTAAGTGAGCACGCTCTCCATCGCGACCGCAGCCGAGGTGTTCGACCTCCTCCGTGACGATCTAGCCGCCATTGAGCAGGAGTTCTCCCGTCAATCCACCTCCGACGTCGAGGTTGTCACCGACATTGCGCGGTACCTTATCGCGGGTGGTGGCAAGCGTATTCGGCCGCTGCTGCTGCTGCTCTCGGCTAAGGCTCTGGGCTGCACCAGCGAGAGCCGCATACGGCTGGGCGCGGTCGTCGAGATGCTTCACACCGCGACCCTAGTTCACGACGACATCATCGACGAGGCCGACACACGCCGTGGGCGACCCTCTTCGAACACCACCTGGGGCAATGCGAAATGCGTTCTCGCGGGCGACTGGCTCTATATGCAGTCCTTCTCGGCGGCGCTCGAGGAGCGGAACTTTCGTGTTCTTGAGCTGCTGATCTCGCTGACCCAGCAGATGGTCGAGGGCGAGCTGCTTCAGATCGAAAAGCTCGGTCACCTGATCAACGAAGAGGAGTACTTCGACCTCATCTTCCGTAAGACGGCTTGCCTCTTCAAGGTGTCGATGCAGCTTGGCGCAGCGATTACGCCGGCTCACGGCTTCGGCGATCCGGAGGAGCTTGAGGCTCAGCTGGGGGAGTACGGCCGCAACCTGGGCCTCGCCTTCCAGATCGTCGACGACGTCCTCGATCTGACCGCCGCGGAAGATGTCCTCGGCAAGCCCGTCGCCTCGGACCTGCGCGAAGGCAAAGCCACACTCGCCGTCATTCACGCGCTCGAGCGCGGCACCGGGGCCGACCGCGAGGCTATCCGAACAGTGCTCGCCGACCGCAGCTTCGCCCGCGTCTCCCACCCGCAGATCCTTGAGATTCTGCAGCGCCACGGCTCACTCGACTACGCCATGGACACCGCCTGCGCCTATGCCGAAGCCGCCCGCCTCACCATCGCCGACCTGCCCGACTCAGAAGCCAAGCGCGCCTTGCTGTGGGTTCCTGGCTTCGTCACCAGCCGCGACCGCTAAGCATCGGCTCGCCTGACTCATCCATCGTTTGATTGACGTAGCCCCCTGAACCCTTATCGGACACCACCTTGCCCGGGTTTCCTAACACAACTGCATTCGGCGGAACGTCGAAGTTGACGTACGCTCCAGGCGCGATGAGCGCCTCGCGTCCAATGGTCACATTGCCGACGATGATCGCGTTCGTCCCTACCCAGACACGGTCTTCCAACGTAGGCGCTCCTGTGCGCGGCCCCCGGCTGGCTGCGCCGATCGTGACGCCCGGCGCGATATTGATATTGTCTCCCAGGACCGCGTCAGGACTAATCACAACGCCACCAAAGTGGCCCAGATAGAATCCACTGCCAATGCTTGTCGTCGGAGAGATGTCAAAGCCGTATTTGAAGCGGTAACGATTCAGCAGAATCCGGTTCCAGGCATAGGCAAATATCGCAAGGGACCGCCTTCTCTTACGGTAAAAGGCTACCTTGCGAAGGTAATAGGTGTAGCGAAAGCCCGGATCATGAAGATAGGCAGCGAGGAAGGAGCGCCTGTCTGCTTTGCCACGATAGCGGTAGAGATCTGCGCGCAAAGTCTGCAGCAACGCGGGGTCCAATTCGTTTGCCTCCATTCCCAGCTTATATGGCTAAGATCGTTCGAAGAGAACCCTGCGACTATCTCCTGCGCTAATGTACGGCAAGCCGCGATTCAAGCATAGAGGTTTTCCGAATGTCGAGCAAGACCCCACTCCGAAGCCAAGCGCGCCCTGCTGTGGGTCCCCGGCTTCGTCACCAGCCGCGACCAGTAGAGTCGCTATCAAAACAAACGCAATTCGATTGACACGCAGAAGACTGGACGTCAGAATCGCGCCATGCTTCCTTTGCTCATCCTGATGATGCTCTTTGCATTCCTCGCAATGGGGGCGTTTGTATTTGTCCTGTGCGCGACAGCACCCCCGCTGCGCAAGTACAGCCTAAGCGCTGCTCTATGGTGTGCAACGTTGGGGCCGTGTTCGGTGGTATGGACAGTTGGAGCCGGTCTCGCGCTTGTGGCAAGTGGGATACTGATGCAGGCAACGCAAACGCGAAGCATCCACTTGCCGGAGTTGCCGAAGGGGATCGGAACAGGGTATATCGTGTTCGGATTGATCGGGTCTCTTTTCACAGCCACAGTTGTTGCCTGGGTTCATCAAAAGGCCATACGCCAAATGACTTTTGCGCTCTTTCGCATCTATGCAGGAGGTGTTGCAGGCGGAATCGGCACTGTTTGGGGCTGGTGCCTGGGATTCTGGCTCCTTCTCAACACTCAAGTTCACTACCGATTCGCACTATGGGGCTTGGCGATGGCGGCGTTATGTGCAGGTTTTGGCTACTCAGGGTTTCACTGGGCAAGATGGCTGAGAAGCAAATCACCAACGACACCCGGATTAGTCTCTCAGGCAGAATTCGAAGGATTAGGCTGACAATGCCTGCCCTCCAACCTTCTCCTCAGACTTTTAGTTCTCAACCGCAGGGCTACCTCGGCTTCATTTAGAAACACAATTTACCGTGTTTATTTTTGGTCCGGCAACAATCGTCACAGTTGGCAAATTAACTGGCTTTCGTCTTACTCGCGGGCTGTTGTTTCCCCTCCGCGATCTTCCATTCGAGCATCTTCTTCTCCGCGGCGATACCCTCTCTTCCGCGTTCCACGAGCCGATCTGCCAGCTTGTCGATATCTCGTTTCATATGGAAATCCTACTCCTCGTCTTCACACTGCTTTAGCATCTTTCTCTTCATCCAGATCTATGACCCGCATTGCATTTCTGCCCTGCTCGACGAGCACCTGGATTCTGCCCTCTGCGGCCTCCAGCTCCTTCTTGCAGGCGTTCGAGAGCTTCAGGCCCTCCTCGAACAGATGCACCGAGTCGTCGAGCGAGAGGTCTCCTCGCTCCAGCTTTTCGACTACACTCTCCAACGCTGTTAACTGCTCTTCAAAGTTTGCCATTATGCAACCTCAACCGCGGCTAGACCGAGCACGTCGGCTGCGACGCCGTATCGTCCGAAGGGCGCACTGACCTGAACGCCCTGCACCATGGGCTTCGCCTCGGCGAGCATCTCCTGCGCGATCTTGACGCCCTCGAGCCTGCCTGCCTCGGGCGTTAACGCCTTCGCCATCCGCGCCATGATCTCATCCGGCATGCTGACGCGCAGATCGTTCTTCATAAACTCCGCGTTGCGCAGGCTGGTCAACGGCCAGATGCCTGCGATTACCGGGATGCGGAAGCTTTCGATTCTGCGCAGAAACTCTTCGAGTACGCGCAGGTCGAAGACCGGCTGGGTGATGGCGTACTCCGCACCGGCCTCTACCTTGAAAGCAAATCTGCGGACCTCCTGATCCATATCCTGCACGCCGGGGTTCGCTGCTACCGCGATGGAGAAGCCGGTGGACTCGCCAATCGAGTTGTTGCCGATGTCGAGTCCGTAGTTCAGGTTCTTCACTACATTCACCAGGCCGATTGCATCGACATCGAAGACCGCGGTCGCATTAGGATAGTTGCCCAGCTTCGGCGGATCGCCGGTGAGGCAGAGAATATTCTTCAGCCCGATCGAGGACGCGCCCAGCAGATCACTCTGAATGCTCAGCACATTGCGGTCGCGGCAGGTGTAGTGCAGAATCGTCTCGATGCCGACGTGCTGCTGGATCTGTACGCACAGGCTCTGCGCGCTCATCCTTGCGCTGGCCCGGGGCGAGTCGGGCACGTTGATCGCATCGACGCCCAGCCGGTGCATCTGCATCGCTCCGTCCAGCTCCTTGCTGCAGTCAATGCCCTTTGGGGGCACGATCTCGACCATCGTGACAAAGTCGCCCGCCGCTACCATCGAGCCGATCTTCGACCGTTCGGCCAGCGGTGGCGGCGCAACTTTGCTCTCCTTGATGGTGGTGGCGTTGCCGGTTGCGTCGCGCTGCATCACCTCGACGCCGCTCTCCATCGCGTCGAGCGCACGCAGCGAACTCTTCATGGCCCGGGTGTAGCTTGGCGTGGTTCCGCAGCATCCGCCAACGATGCTCGCGCCCGCCTTCACCAGCTTGCGGGTGAAGCTGGCCATGTATTCAGGCGAGGTGAGATAGATCGTGCGCCCCTCGAAGGCCCGTGGAATTCCCGCATTCGGCATTGCTGCCAGCGGCAGCGTGGTAAGGGGCCGGATGCGCTCAATTACACTCAATACGGTCGCCGGCCCTGCGCTGCAGTTGCATCCCACCGCATCGGCGCCCCACTCGGTCAGTTTGATGGCGGCGGTCTCGGCCGAGGCCCCATCCAGGCAGTTGCCGTCTTCATCGACAGTCATCATCACCACGACGCGAACGCCGGGAGCGACGCGACGCGCTGCCAGGATCGCCTGCTCCGCCTCGGTCAGCGAGGTCATCGTCTCCACAATCAGCAGGTCTACGCCCACGCCAGGCCCGCCTTCGACCATCGCACGGATCTGCTCGGCAAAGGCATCCTGCGCCTCCTCGAGGCCAACCTTGCCCAGCGGCTCCAGCCTTACGCCCAGCGGGCCAATGGAGCCCGCCACAAACGCCTCGCAGGCCTGCTTCTCCCGGATCTGGTTGACGCACTCCCGCGCCAGCTTGACGCCAGCTACGTTGATCGCGCGCACTTGATCCTGCAGCCCGTGCTGTCCCAGGCGAAACCGGTTGCCGCCAAAGGTGTTGGTCTCGACGACCTCGGCCCCCGCCTGGAGGTATTCGTTGTGGATCTCGCGCACGAGGTCCGGCTGCGAGAGGTTCAGCTCGTCGTAACAGCGGTTGATGAAGACGCCGCGCGCGTAGAGCATCGTGCCCATGGCTCCGTCGCACAGTACTGTTGCGCCGTCAAACAACCGGCCGGCCGCAGCATAGCCTGCAACAGACGCCAACTCCGCACTCCGTACCTCATCCGCCATAGCCGTCTCCAATGTGTTCCTACCATCTTAAGCCACGCGGCGGACCCGCTCCAAACCAATAAAATGCAAGCCTTTGCGGATTGCTCCCAAACCATGGTCTGGCGCGTCTTTTGTTATACTCGGCAGATAGCCGCGGCCGCCAGATTATGCCTCAGCGCTCAGGTTGGAGTTAGTTACCGTTGACGAATCGAAGTCTCTTTACCCAGTCTCTCCGTGCCCAGATCTTCTGCGGCCTGCTGATCGCCGCCTTCACGCTGGGACTCACAGCCTGCGGCCCGTACTACTACAAATTCCCCCAGTATCCCTTCGCCAACCGCCCGATTCCACCCAGTAAGCTTGCCCAACGCGTGATGATTGGCGTGACGGCCAACGGCGGCACCAGCGGCAGCTTACAGATCGTCGATGCGAAGCGCGATCTGCGCAACAACGTAGAGAACACGAAGCCCTCGTTCTCCATCAGCGGATACTCGTCCGGCTATCCCAATCTCATTCTCAACTTCCCCTCTGAGATCGCCGGTTACGTCTACTCGAATACGCTGGGCGACGTTCAGATCATCAACTACGGCACCGAGTCCGCCAGCAGTAATGCGGGCAGCTTCCCCGGCTCCACGAGCATCGCTGTTCCTCCGACCTTCGGCCACGTGTATGCCGCCCAGGAGAACGCTGGCTTGCTTGGGATCATCGACAAGATCACCGGAGGGACTTACGAGCTCAACCTGCCGAATGTCTACCGGGTGGTCGTCAACCAGGGCGACACGGTCATCCTGGCGATGGTCCGCAACTCCAACTCGGTGTACCGCGTCATCAAGCTGAACGCCAATCAGTACCTCACCTCGACCGCTGCCATTGCCGCAATCGGTGCGGTGGACTGCCAGCCCTTCAACCTTCCCATCTACTGCGTTATCCCGGTAAATGTCGGAGGCAACACGACCGCCTTCGACCGGCCTGCCGGAGCCTACTTCTCCCTTGACGGCAACACGGTCTACGTTCTCAACTGCGGCGCTGAGTGCGGTGGAACCACTTCCAGCATCACCTACCTCCTGCCGGGCGCGCTTCAGGTCAACAGCTACACCAACAGCACTGTGCCGGCACAGCAGAACCCCAACGCCTTCTCCTCCAATCTCCCGGTCCCAGGCGGGGTCACGACGGCAGTCTCTGATGGGAATAATCTTTACGTCGCCGGTCAGCAGCGGCAGCCGGACGGGCTCTTTGCCGGCAATCTGTCCATCATCAGCCTCGCGACCAACGCCGTCACCAGCACGGTCTCCATCTCCGACGGCTCTCACAACAAGATCCTCTTCGCTGACGACAACACTCTGTGGATCGGCTCCCAGCTCTGTGCCACTGGAGAGCGCGCAGCCCGTGCAGCCCAGCAGATCGCAGCCGGCCAGGCCACCGACCAGAGCGCGAACTACAACTGTCTCACGCGCGTGGTTCTGCCGTCGGGTTCCACCGCGGCCAGCGCCTCCATCGTTCCTGCAGTCACGCAGAGTGCAACGTCGCCCGTCGTCGTCCCTTACCCGAACACGAACCAGAACCAGTATTACTATGGCGACTTGACTGGCCTCTGCTGGGTTCAGGGCTTCCACAAGGTTTACACCGCCTACGGGGGGCAGGTGCATGCCTTCAATACAACAGACGGCTCCGAGATCAACAACGCCAACATTACCGTTCAGGGCACCGCGCTCGATGTTGCCTACCTGGACGCCGTGACCGACGCAGCCAACTAATGCAGGCTCAGACACAGGGTTCAGGTCAAAGGAAGACTCTGTCCTGCGCCTGAGCTCTGAGTTTTGTTTCTGAGCCCTATGTCCTCGCCCGCACAACTCGACATCCTGGCCATTGCAGCCCATCGCGACGACGTCGAACAGACCTGCGGCGGCACTCTGATGGCCATGCACGCCCGCGGCTGGACGACGGGGATCCTCGATCTCACCCAGGGCGAGTCCGGCACCCGCGGCACCGCCGCCGATCGCGAGTCTGAGGCCAACGCTGCCGCGCGCATCCTCAACGTCGCTCATCGTGAGGCGCTCGACCTTCCCGATGGCAACGTCGAGAACACCCTGGTCAATCGTCTCAAGCTGGCAGCCGTCCTGCGCCGCCTGCGCCCCCGCGTTGTAATCCTTCCCTACTGGCAGGGCCGCCATCCCGACCACTACACCACAGCCACGCTAGGCTACGAGGCCTGCTTCGTCAGCGGCCTCGCTAAGGTCGTAACGCCCGGCGAACTCCACCCGCCACATCGGCCGTACAAGATCCTCTATGCAAGCCTCTATGCCGACGTGCGTCCCACATTCGTCGTCGACATCACACCGTTTGCCGAGCAGCGCCTACAGTCTCTGCTGGCCTACCACTCGCAGTACGGCGCGCAGCCTGAAGGCAGTGGCCTCTTCGTCCCCGAAGAGGAGATCCGCGAGCGAACTTTCGCCACAGCGCGCCACTACGGTTTGCTGGCCGGAGTCCGCTACGCCGAGCCCTTTATTCAGAAAGAAGTATGTCTTGTTGATGACATCATGATTCTTCCAGTCCAATCAATCTAACCGCGAATGTTATTATCTCCGCAATCCGTTTCAGGGCACATTTCGTCATCACAACGAAGGTGCAGCTAGGAACGGGCACTCAGGAGAGGTCCATCGTGGAAAAAAAGCTTAATGATTTAGTAGATAAGGCTCTATCCCGCCGGAAGTTTTTGGCGGGAGCAGGGACGGCCGCTGCCGGCGCAATGATGATCGGTTGCAACAACAGCACACCAGCACCAACCACTACACCAACCCCGACACCAACCCCGCTCGACATCCCCGACAATGACATTCTGAACTTCGCCCTCAACCTGGAGTATCTTGAGGCCGAGTTCTACCTCTATGCCGCGACTGGCTCCGGTCTCTCCACCGCCGATGCACTCAGTGGGGCGGGCACCACGATCGTTCCCCCCGGCATCAAGGCAGTGCCATGGACTAGTCCGATCTTCGCCCAGTACGCGGCCGAGATCGCCCAGGATGAGCTAAATCACGTTCGCTTCCTCCAGGCAGCCATCACCGGAAACAAGGGGACCCCAGTTTCCCGCCCTGCCCTCGACCTCACCTTCTTCGGTCCGCTGGCTGTCGCAGCCAAGATCACCGCGACTCCCACCTTCAATCCCTTCGACGGCAATAACGACTTCCTTATCGGAGCCTTTGTCTTTGAAGACGTCGGCGTTACGGCCTACAGTGGCGCTGCTCCTCTGCTGGCCAACAACAATATCCTGAACGCTGCTGCCGGCATCCAGGCAGTCGAAGCCTACCACGCCGCCGAGATTCGCACTCTGATCACTGCCGTAGATGGCGCAGCCGGAAATCAGACCTACACCACCATTGCCAACCAGGTATCCGCTCTCCGCGCCACACTCGGCGGAGGTAATGAGACTGCCCTCAGCGTCAGCAGCATCGTCGCTGCCGATCCCACCAACGCCATCGCCTTCCACCGCACAACCGATCAGGTTCTGCACATTGTGTACGGCGCGGCGGGCGGAGCAGGCCTCTCCAAGGGCGGCTTCTTCCCCAATGGACTCAACGGCTCGATCTCAGTAACAGCTTCCTAAGGACGGAGACATCATGGCAACTTTAGAGACACAGCAGCTCGATGAAATTATCGTCAGCACCCGGCGAAAGATGCTCACCAAGGGAGGCGCCGCGCTGGCCGCTCTTGCCTTCGGAGCAGCCGCAACCCCTAAAAAAGCAGAGGCCCAGTCGGCTGCCATCGGCGACTCGGACATCCTCAACTTCGCTCTCAACCTGGAGTATCTCGAGGCGCAGTTCTACAACCTCGCGGTCTACGGAGTAACCATCGACAAACTGTCGACGCCGATTCCCATCAGCGTCAACGGCACCACCGGCGGCACGGTCGCGCTAAGCCCGACCTTCGCCAAGGTTCCATTCTCACTATCCTACGTACAGGCCTATGCCACGGAGACCGCAACGGAAGAAGGTAAGCACGTCCTCTTCCTCCAGAGCGCGCTCAGCACCAAGGCCGTCTCGATGCCCAACATCGATCTGTTCACTTCTTTCAACACCCTTGCCGCGGCAGCGATGATCGGTCCAAGCTTCGACCCCTTCGCAAGCGACGCCAACTTCCTGATCGGCGCTTATATCTTCGAGGATGTGGGAGTCTCCGCCTATCATGGAGCGGCTCCTCTGATTAGCGACAAGGTCAACATCCTCCCGGCAGCGGTTGGTATTCACGCGGTCGAGGCCTATCACGCCGGTCTCATCCGCACTACCATCAACGGTCTCGATGGCGGCGGTGGAACCGGTCCGCTCAGCACGCTGACGCAGATGATCTCGGCAGCTCGTTCTTCGCTGGCGAATCCGGATCCCACCAAACCGATCACCACTCCGTTTGTCACCTTCACAGGCTCAGCGGCAGACGACATCGGAGTCTCCACAACCCAGGTCGCGCTCAACACCTCCACGGCGAACATCACTGCCTCAACCATCGTTGATTGCGATCAGAACTCCCTGGGCTGGGCTCGCTCCACCTCCCAGATCCTCGCAATCGTCACCGGCACCAAACCGACCGACACGGTCCATCAGGGAGTCTTCTTCCCCAATGGCCTTAACGGTCTCATCGCATAGCTCGTACTCTGAAACCAACAAAAGAGCCGCGGCCCTCCAAGCTGCGGCTCTTTTTGTCCTGTTCAAAGACCTTCTTCAAGATCAGTTCAAACAATCACTCGCACTCGCAGCCGTTCTCTCACAAACTCCACCACCTCATCCGTCACATAGACCGGCGGCAGTATCGGCAGCACCGGCGTTCCCTCTACCAGCTTCAGCGAAACACCCTTCCACTCGGGCCTTCCGAGTACGCCTTCCGGCACCAGCACCGCATCGGCGCGATCCAGAAAGTACTTCGCAGAATCTTTGAAGTCCGCCGTCTCCGGATCGAGCACGCTTAGATAAAGATCGGGCCGCAGAAACCGCAGGATGCTGTTCGACTCGATCACCACATTCTCCGCGCGCTCCATCTCCTTACGAATGCGCGGCATCGCCTCGGACAGATCGCCTGCCCGAGTCCTCACCCAGAATGACCGCACCGCACCCGCCGCCAGATAGCGTCCCGAATCTGTCGTGGCATCTCCCCCCGGGCGCTCCTCACTGACTGCAACTGTGTGTTCGGCGGTCTCGCAGTCACAGGGCTCACCATTGGCTGAACACATTCCATGCCCGAACTGCGTGATCTTGAAGGCAGTCCAATGCATCTCGGGCATCGCTTCGATCAGCCCTGCTACCACGCTGGTCTTTCCAATGTTTCTTGTATGTCCGCCAACCACTACAGTCGCCATTATTCACCGCGCTTCTGCTGATTTTAGTCCTTCCGGACGGGCGCCCTGCGCGGGCAGCGGGCGTTCGCACGCCTTTTTAGAGCTTTGCGTGGTCCTCCCGTTGGTCGGAATCAATCTTCCTTCGCGACCAACGGGAGCGCCAACCGAAGGGGTATATACGCCACGAAGTGGCCGCGCTCCGCGCAGGAGGCCCGTCCGGCAGGACAGCTTCAACGCCGCTTCAACCGCGCAAGATCCCGCAGATACTCCTTCAAAGGTCGCGCCGGGCGCCCCCAGAACACCTCGCCCGGCCCACGCATCTTCTTCCCACTCAGCACCCCCGCTCCGCCGCCAAGAATCACGCCGGCCCCTACCGTGGCATGCTCCCCAATCCCCACCTGCCCACCCAGAATCGCGCCATCCTCCACTACACTCGAGCCCGAGATCCCCGTCTGCGCCGCGATAATGACGTTCTTCCCAATCACGCAGTTATGTCCGATATGCACGAGGTTGTCGATCTTCGTCCCGCGCCCGATCCTCGTCTCCCCAAGCGCACCACGATCGATCGTCGTATTCGCGCCAATCTCGACATCGTCCTCCACCACCAGCCGCCCCTGCTGCGGAAAGATCAGATACTCTCCCGTCTCCGCGCTCCGCACATAACCAAAGCCGGTAGATCCAAGCACAGCACCCGCCTGTACCACCACGCGATCCCCCAACACGGTCCCCGCATAGATCGTCACGCGCGCACCAATCTCGCATTCACTTCCAATCACCGCACCATCGCCCAGCACAGCACCCGGCCCAACCGCCGTTCCTACGCCAATCGCCACGCCCTGCCCCACCACAGCCGAAGCATGCACACCTGTCTGAACTCCGTTGACGCTCAACCTTCGCGCCACCTGCGCAAACGCATATTTCGCATCCGCCACCCACAACACCCTGGGATCCGGCGACCGATAGGGCGGCAGCTCCGCCGACTCCAACTTCCTGCTCGCCAGGATCACACCAGCCTTCGATTGCAGCGCCCGGCCCAACGCATCGGCTTCAACCGCAAACACAACCGAGCTCTCGTCAGCATCCTCGATGCTCGAGACCGCCGTAATCTCAACCTCCAGCAGCGGCGCGCTCACACCAACCCAGTCTGCGATCTTGCTCATCGTTGTCATCAGTAGATCCTCGCCATCAGTAGATCCCCTCTTCTCCCGGAGGCCGCGTCTTCCACCGCCGATGCATCCACAGCCATTGATCAGGATACTGCCGAATCATCGCCTCAATCGCTGCCGTGAAGGCCGCTGTATTTGTAACCGCATCAGTTTCAGAATCGCCTATATGCGCCACTTCAAGTTCTTTGCCAAAGCGCAGCACGTACTTCTGCTCGCTCTCCTCCCACAGCAGAAACCCCGGCACCACTGCGGCTCCCGTCTTCCCGGCGATGCGCGCCATCCCCGAGGCCGTACACGCCTGCACGCCAAAGAACGGCACAAACACACCCTGCGGCGGAGTCATATTCGTATCCATCAAAATCCCCACCGTCTCTCCCGCACGCATCGACGCAATCAACCCTCGCGCAAAGTCGTCTTTGTGAATGACGCGATTTCCATGCAGGCACCGAACTCGATTTACAAACTCATCGACAAGCGGGTTATCCAGCCGCCGAATCACCATCCCCATCGGCATGCCCATCAGCGAGTGATAAAAACTCGACAGCTCCCACGCCCCCAAGTGGCCCGTCAAAACCAGCACGCCCTTCCCGCGCTCACGAGCCGTCAGGTAGTTCTCCAATCCCTCGTAGCGAATAAACCAGCTGGCACTCTCCTGCGTGTATCCCGGCATCAGGCAGAACTCCGCCAGCAGCCAACCAAGACGCCGATACAACAAGCGTAGAGTCCTCTCCTGTTCAGGCTCCGGCATCTCGGGAAACGCAAGCTTCAGGTTCCGTACACCCACTCCGCGCAGTCGCCCCAACACGTGATAGGCAATGGCCGCAATCCCCGCGCCAACGGCCCTGGCCGGTCCTCGCGGAAGCAACCGCATTCCGTGAACCGCCAGCCACACCACGGCAAACTCCACCCGTTCACGGAAGCTCACCTGCGCGTCAATTCCCTCTTTTTGTGGAACTTTGCTCAAGCCTCTAGTCTACCGATTCCAACCCACGCCGCTCGAAAAACAGAAAGGGCGGCTGAATAAGCCGCCCCTCTGCAATCGAAGAACAATCAAACAACAGATGCATTACTGGTTCTTGGCAACCACGAAGTACTTGGCCACTGTGCGCACAAACGGACGAGCCTCAACCGGCGTGACCTGCTTGCCGCCGAGGATCTGATCGAATCCAATGTCCGTTCCGTACAGCGCACGAGTGTCGTCCTGATTCTGCGACAGCACCGTGCCATCCAGGTTGATTCCCGCAAAGAGCCCTTTGGCACGCGAGTAGCTCAGGAACTGCGCATTCAGCTTCCAGTCCGTTCCAGCCTGAGCGTTGCGGCCAACCGGGCCGGCAGCAGCAGCGGCATCCGCACCAAGTTTGAACTTATTCTTCAGCATATCCTGCAGACCCTCTTGGTTCATCGCGACCAATACCAAGTCAGTTGCTTGTCCACCGATCTGGAACCCAAAGCTTCCGCCAGCCAACTGAACGCAAACCGGCGCACTCCACTTTCCGCTGGGTGTACGACAGGTCGCAACACCCTGACCATACTGCGCGCCCACAACGAAGGCACCCTTTTTGTAGCTCGGGATCACTACCACGCACTGCGCACCCGCAAGAATGCCGCCGGGTATAGCCTTATCCGGTGTCGCCATAATCTCGCGAATCACCTGGCTAGCGGCATTGAGACGCTCCGCAACCTTCGCCTTATCACCCTCCGCCTGGGCAGACAGAGAACCGGCGATCATCGCCAAACCACACAAAGCCACTGAAATCTTTTTTAGCATCGTTTTCCTTCTCACTCTCGTTCTGAATTTTTCTGATCTTCAACGGGGCTCAACAAACTGCTTATTTCCAACAATATATAAGATGGATAAAGACCGGTCCAAGTTGTCCCGTCAAAAAGTCAGCATGACGGCACCAGCATACGCCGAGAGAGCTACACACACGCAAAAAAAATGGGGGTTGTAGAGATAATGTCGGTAGAACTCCGACGCTATCTCTACAACCCCTCTCCCAGGTCTGTGTTGCTTAGTAGTACTTTGCCCCACATTACCTTCGCTCACAACGGTACGAAGGTGGGTATACCTTTGAGCGAATTTTGTTAACTTAGTAGTTAACAAAATCTGGGTGCAAAAAGCTCCAGCAACTAAAGACAGAAGTAGACTTCCGGTCAGAGTGTGGAAAACTTGCGTCGTAATCGTCAATATTCTGCAACAAAAGCCAGGGTTACCGCCCTAAAAACATCTTCTGATTGACGGCCTGAACCGATAAGGCAATGCGGTTATCGACCCCAACCTTCCGCATCAGATTCCCTACGTGTTTCTTCACCGTAGCCACATCGATGCCAAGCTCTCTTCCAATCGCCGGATTCGGGTGTCCCGCGGCCAGAAGGCGGAGGACCTCCAGCTCTCTCTGGGTGAACTTCGGCGCCTTCGCCGGGCCAGCCGGCGTCTCGGCTCCAGCTGAAGTCGACTCGAGCAACCGCGCCAGCACCTTCCGCGGTGCCCATACCGACCCATCCTGCACCACATCGATCGCCATCCGGATCTCGCTCTCCTTCGCCGAATGGGCCAGATAGCCCTTGGCTCCGGCACCGATGATGCGCTGGATGTGATCGTGATCCTCCTCCAGCCCGAGCACGATCAGCCGAAAGCGCGGACGCGTCCTGCGAAACGTAGCCAGCAGCTCGAAGATGTGATCCGTACATGCCGAATCGATCAGGATCAACGACACCCCCGAGGCGTCCAGCGCGCCTGGCACCGACAGGGGAACCACCTCCACCGGTCCGCCATCGGGAAAGATTGTCTGCAACCCCAGGATCCGCAGCGGGTCGGCAGCCACCAGGCCGACGCGCAGCGATCCCTTGGCCTTCTTCGCCTTCTTGTGTTTGGTATCCTTCATCGCCTGCGCAGCCCCTTTACTCAGCATCGTGCATTTAGTAGGCCGACTTCAGCGCTTCAGAAAAAATCGTGATCCGCAGTTCTACAGCTTAGGCAGCACGATTCCCTGCTGATTCTGATACTTCCCTTTACGATCCGCGTAGCTGATCTCACACACCTCATCGGACTGGAAGAACAAAATCTGGCAGAGGCCCTCGTTCGCGTATATCCGAGCGGGCAGCGGGGTGGTGTTCGAGATCTCGAGTGTTACATAGCCCTCCCACTCCGGCTCAAACGGCGTCACGTTCACGATGATTCCACAGCGCGCATAGGTCGATTTGCCGACGCAGATCGTCAGCACATCGCGTGGAATCTTGAAGTACTCGATCGACCGCGCCAGCGCAAACGAGTTCGGCGGAACGATCACGCTCTCGGCCTGTACGGTCACAAACGAGCGTTCGTCGAACGCCTTCGGATCGATGATCGCGCTATTGACGTTGGTAAAGATCTTGAACTCGTCGGAGACCCGCAGATCGTATCCATACGAAGAAAGTCCATACGAAATAACGCCCTCTCGAACCTGTTTTTCGCTGAATGGAGAGATCATTCCGTGTTCGTTCGCCTGCTGGCGAATCCAACGGTCGCTTTTAATTGCCACTCTGGTGCCCCTTCGGTCTCTGCTTTTGAAATTTCTTCCATTCTCGCAGAAGGTAGATATCCCTAATTGTCGCAGAAGGGTGTAAATTGGGTGCGGTAGTTCCCAGGCCCCATTGCATCATTAGATTCTTCATCTTACGGTAGCGTTCTATCGTTGACAATCGGAGTCCGAGTTTCTACCATCACCGTACTACCAGGTCAGCACCAGTTTTCTAAAAAATACAGCCCAAGGACGGCGGCCCAGATGATTAAGCAGGATCTCATACAGAGGGTGGTAGAAAGAACCGGCCTTCCAAGGACAAAAGCAGAGTCGGCTGTCGATGCGATCTTCGAAAGCATGAAGGCGACTCTCATCGCGGGAGACCGCATTGAACTCCGCGGATTTGGTGTCTTTACCGTCAAGCCGCGCAAAACCGGAATCGGTCGCAACCCAAGGACCGGCGCCGAGGTCACCATCGCCCCAGGCAAAGCAGTCCGCTTCAAGCCTGGCAAAGAGCTTCATCTGCTCGACTAACGCATCCGATCTAAGTCTCGGCGCACCAGCAGTCGGGGCTCGTTTGCGATAACCTCCCCAAAATTTTTCTGAAGCGATGCGTCACATCAGATGCACCGCATCCACGTCGACCACCAGGTTCCGGCGCGCAATCCCCTGCGTCTCCGCATAGGCTAACATCGCCCGCAAGGTCTCTCCCAGCGCCTGCCGCCGCTCCGCCTTCAAGACAAAGTGGTATCGATAGATCCGCTTCAGCCGCACAATCGGAGCGGCCGCCGGCCCCAGCACCCGCACCTTATCCAGCCGGGCCTTCTGGAACCATCGCCCCAGCGTCCCGGCCCATCCCGTAGCCTCCTCCAGCTTTTCGCTCTGAATCACCACATTCGCGAGCACAGCAAACGGCGGGTAGTGCATCCACCTCCGATACTGCATCTCCTTCGCCACAAACCCCGGATAGTCATGCTTCGCTGCAAACTGAATTGCATAGTGATCGGGGTGATACGTCTGCACCAACACCTTGCCTATCAGATCCCCACGCCCCGCCCTCCCCGAGACCTGCGTCAGCAGCTGAAACACCCGCTCCGCTGCACGAAAGTCCGGCAGCCCAAGTTGAAAGTCCGCCCCCACTACTCCGACCAGCGTCACACCATGAATGTCATGCCCCTTGGCGATCATCTGCGTCCCCACCAGCAGATTGATCTCGCCCCCGTGCAGCCTCGCCAACAGCCGCTCCATGTCACTCCTCCCGCGTACGGTATCGCGATCCATCCGCCCAATCCTCGCCGTCGGAAAAAGCTCCTGCAACCTCTCCTCCCCCTGCTGCGAACCCACTCCAAGAAAATAAAGATGCTCGCTCTCGCACTTCGGGCACTTTGACGGCACCGACCGCCGCGAACCGCAGTAGTGGCACTCCAGCCTCTGCCCCGGCTGCGCAATCGCATCGTTCCCACTCACCGGTTTGTGATAGGTCATCGACACTGCACAGTTCTCGCACTCAATCTTCTCCCCGCAGCTCCGGCACAGCACCGTCGACGAGTACCCCCGCCGATTCAGTAGCAGAATCACCTGCTCGCCTCCGTCTTTCGAGTCCCGATCGAGCGTAGCTTGCGTCTCCTCTATCAGCCTTCGCGAAAAGATCTGCTCCTGCCCCGTCTCGCGAAACTCCTCCCGCATATCTACCAGCTCGACCAGAGGCAGCGGTCTGTCCGCAACCCGCGCGCGCATCTCCACCAGCGCATAGCGTCCCTTCTCCGCATTCGCCCAGCTTTCGAGCGATGGCGTCGCCGACCCCAGCACTACCACCGCTTCGTTGAACTTCGCCCGCATCACCGCCACATCGCGCCCGTGATACCGCGGCGTCTCCTCCTGCTTGTAGCTCAAGTCATGCTCCTCATCCACGATGATCAGGCCCAGATCCACCATCGGGGCAAAGACCGCCGACCGTGTCCCAACCACGATCCTCGCCTCGCCCCGCCGAATCCTGTGCCACTGCTCCGCCCGCTCATCCGGCGTCAGTTGAGAGTGTAAGAGCGCTACCTCGCCGCCAAACGCCGCTACCATCTGCCCCGCCATCGCCGGCGTCAACCCAATCTCCGGCACCAGCAGCAACGCGCTCTTCCCCGCGTCTAAAGCTCGGCGCATGGCAGCAAAATAAACCGAGGTCTTCCCGCTCCCCGTAATTCCATACAGCAGATGCGGCCTGAACCCACCCTTCTCCATCGCGGCCGCAATCGTCCCCAGCGCCTCCATCTGTGCTTCATTCAAGGCATGTTCGTGCGCATGCTTCTTTCCCTGCGCGCCCACGCCGCCCAGATGAAACTCCTCCGCAATCTCTTCAATGCCCACCAGCCCGCGCTTCACCAGCGTCCCCAGCGTAGACTCCGGCACTCCTGCGCGCGTCAGACTAATCCGCAGATCCCGCACCCGCATCCGCCCGCCCACCGCCGCAAGTTCCGCCAGTATCGCCGTCTGATTTTCATTCAGCTTCGGCAGCCGAGCCTCCGTCACCAACACCGCCACCTTCTCGAGCCGGCGCGCATCCCGCTCCTCCGCCCCCGCCTCGCGCACCAGCCACTTCTTCCGAACCATCCCCTCCAGCAGCCCTTTATTTGCACCAGTCGCCGACCGCAGTGCTGACATCTTCGCCGACTCTCCCCCTTCCAGATAGTTCAGCACGGAGTACTCGCGATTCTGCTCCTCCACCGTCAGCTTCGATCGCCGCGACGATCCTTTCATCGCCCCCTCATACAGCACCTTTCGCCCAGCCTCAGCGATGCGATAAGAGAAGTGCCGCTTCACCTCCGCCGCCAGCGGCAGCATCCCACGCAGCACCTCGCCCAGCGGAGCCACATAGTACGAAGCAATCCACGCCGCCAACTTCATCAACTCTGCTGGAAGCAGCGCGGCCTCATCCAACACCTGCTGCACCGGCTTGATCTCGAAGTCTTCCGCCGGGGCGTCCTCATGCACCCGAACCACCACGCCCATCAGCCTCTGCCCACTGAACGGCACCAGCACCCGAGCCCCCACCACCGGCCCATTTCCAGACATAGACCCATTCACCGAATAGGTAAACACCTGGTCCAACGGCACCGGCAAAGCAACATCACAAAACTGCGGCATCTCTCCAGCTTAACCTCTCCACCCGCACGACACTCTCTTATCCCCGCGAACGCCTGAAATCAGGCAACTTCCTTCCCCACAAAGTGGATCCCTTACCGAAGCAGAAGAACTTCGATTACCTCAGAGGTAATTGCGAGCGGCTTCGAGCCGATTGATAGTGAAGAAGCAAGTAAAAGAGCAGCAGATCAATATCAACCCGGAGAATGCTATGAACACCCTGACCATCACAAAAACCGCACCGCCCCAGTGGCTCCTCGATTTCTGGAAAGAGATTGACGACAAAACCTTCGGCAAAGGCTTCGACTGCTTCGTCGAGGATGCAACCTGCCGCCTCGGTATCGCAGAGTGGAACGGACGCGAGCAGATCCGCGAAAACCTTCGCGCCTTCATCGACACAGGCTTCACCGCGCATCACGACGTCACCGAATACTGGGACAGCGGCCCGCTGAAGATCTTCCGCGGCATCGTAACCATGAAGCCTGACGACTCCACCAAGCCGACCGTGAAGCCCGTCATGACACACTTCTTCTACATGGACGAAGCCGATCCCACCAAGGTCCGTAGCTGGGTTGGATCGGTAGGCCCCGTCCAGTTCTAACCCTCGTGCATGCTCAACCCATCACCTAACATCTCAAACAATGACACAGCAAACCGAACACGAGCTAGGCAGCTTCCTTCGCTACTGGCGGCAGCAGCGTGGGAAGAGCCAGTTCGATCTCTCCCTCGACTCTGGAGTCTCTCAACGCCACATCAGCTTTGTGGAGAGAGGCCGCAGCACTCCCAGCAGAGAGTTGCTGCTGAGTCTGGCCAGGACGCTCGACGTTCCCCTTCGCGAACAGAACATCCTTCTGCTCGCCTCCGGATACGCCCCCGTCCACCTCGAGAGTGCATGGAACACTCCGGAGATGGCCGTCGTCAACAATGTCGTCGATCGCATGTTGAAGCAGAACGAGCCTCACCCCGCACTCATGATGGATCGATATTGGAACGTCCTCAGGACCAACGAAGCCGCGCCGCGCTTCTTCGGTTCCTTCGTCGATCTATCCAAATGGCCGAAGCCGCGGAACCTCCTCCACCTCCTCTTCGACCCCGAAGGAGTGCGGCCGTTCGTCGAAGACTGGAATGTGGTCGCCTCGGGGCTTTTACAGCGTGTCTATCGCGAGGCGGTTGGACACGTCACCGACAAAAAAACCAAGGAGCTCCTCGATGACCTGAAAAAATATTCGGGAGTGAGAGAACTAAGCGGATCCCTCAAAGACGTCAGGGATCAAGCTCCGGTCCTGCCGATCACCTTCGTCAGAGGGAACGAGAGATTTTCTTATTTTTCGATGATCTCGACCGTCGGCCTGCCGCAGGACATCACCGCGCAGGAGTTCCGGATCGAATGCATGTTTCCCGTCGAATGAGTGATGTCAACCGAGCGTGACCGTGCTTAAAATAGAGGCGTGAAAATCAAGCGCTCTCCCTTTGAACTATCGTGCGCGCTGTGGCTGGCCTGTGGCATCGTTGCGTTCGGGCAGGATGCCGCTTCCAAGGCCGCAGCAAGCGTGCCCGGAACCGTTACGCCGATTGCCCTGCCCCCGGCGATAACCTCGGCCCAGGCTTCGGCGCGCAAAGCTAGCTACAGCGTCGCCGTTCCCGGAAGCGGAGAGTGGACCGATGCGGGCTTCGCCGTCGCAGCAGGAGAGACCGTCAGCTATGGCGCCACAGGGCAACTCACCCTGTGGGATGCGCGCGCTTCGGCCCCTGCCGGAGTTACCCGAGGATGGAAGGATATGCTCCGGCAGTTTCCCCTCGACAGTGCAAGCGCAGGTGCTCTAATCGGGCGCATCGGCAGCTCCGATGCGGCGGTCCCGTTCGCCATCGGCGGCCAGTTGGAGCAGACCGTACCCGCCAACGGCGAGCTGTTCCTTGCCGCCAACGTGCCCAAGGAAGTTGGCGCGCAGGGCACCTACCAGGTCTCGCTGAAGATCACAGCAGCCAAGCCAACTTCCCAGGCGACCATGCAGCAGGACGCCGCGCTGCTCGCCCCGGCGCTGCTCGACGGCGTACCGCAGCGCGTAGGCGACGAGCAAGGCAATCCCGGCGACATGGTGAACTTCTGCATCGTAGGAACCAAGGACGCCGTGGAGAAGGCGTTCACCGCGGCAGGCTGGGTGCAGGTCGACCAGTCGAACAACGCGGCAGTCCTGCACGGCCTTCTCTCCACTCTGTCCAAGAAGGCCTACACCGAGGTGCCGATGAGCACGCTCTTTCTCTTCGGCCGCCCGCAGGACATGAGCTATGCGCGCGGCGACGCCATCACCGTCGCCATGGTCCGTCATCATCTGCGTGTGTGGGACACGGGCCGTACCGCAGGCGGGCTTCCAGTGTGGGTGGGTTCGTCGACCCACGACAACGGTCTTGAGAAGGACCAGAGAAACAACGGCGTAACCCATCACATCGACCCGGAGGTGGACAAGGAGCGGGACTTTGTCGAGGCAAGCTTCGCAGCCGCAGGAGCACTGGATGCAGCCGCCTACATCACCCCCAAGGATCCGCTGCACGAGGCAAACACAGCAACAGGCGGAACCTTCAACTCCGACGGAAACGTAGTAGCCATGGTTCTGCGCCACTGAGGTAAAGCAAGTGGGCAGCTTAGCAGATGAAATAGGCTGCGAACTTCTCCAGACACAGCACTAGATACTCCACCATCTTGATATGCTTCTCCCACCATGAAGAAGATCACTCTTCCCGTCCTACTGGCCCTTCTTCTCCCCCTCGCCGCCTGTGAGCCACATCCGCAGCCCACGTCTGAGCCCGCACCCCGCCCCGGCACCACCGCGCTCCCAAGCCAATCTTCAGACCAAGCCGCCGCCAGTCAGCAACCCTTCGACTACTACCTTCTCAATCTCTCCTGGTCGCCCGAGTTCTGCCACTCGCACCCCAACGCAACCGAGTGCGCCCAGCGCCCCGCCTTCGTCCTCCACGGCCTCTGGCCTCAGAACACCAACGGAGGCTATCCGCAGAACTGCTCCACGGACTACGGCCCGCGCGTCCCCTCCGCCTATAGCGACATCTACCCCGACGCCGGCCTCCTCCGTCACGAGTGGCGCACTCACGGCACCTGCTCCGGCCTCTCTCCCGACGCCTTCTTCGCCCTCGCCCGCACCGCCTTCCAGGCCGTCACCATCCCGCCCACACTCGCCCAGCTCGACCATCAAATCTCGCTCACCCCGGCTCAGCTCATCGACCTCTTCCAGACCGCGAACCCGGCCATACCTGCCGCCAGCCTCGCCATCAGCTGCGGCAACAACTACCTCACCGCCGTCGAGGTCTGCCTCGACAAATCCGCGCACCCAATCTCCTGCGGCCCCATCCGCTCCTGCCGCGCCAACGCAGTCCGCATCACCCCACCGTAAGCGGCTTATGCCTCGGAAATAGGAGGGGGTTCCGGGATAGATATAGCAAGATCGAGGAAGAAAACTGACAGCTCTACGCCTTGGTCGGAGACTTCAACCCCATCTCCTTCATCACCCTCTGCAGATCCTTCCACGCCTCGCCCTTCATCGTCGGGTCACGCAGCAGAAACGCCGGATGATAGGTCACCGCAAGCTTCGCTCCCCTGCAGCTATGCCACTTGCCACGCAAGGAGCTCAGGGACTGCTTCACTCCCAACAGATACATCGCCGCCGTAGCCCCCAGCGCCACGATCACCTGGGGCTGCACCACATCGATCTGCTGTAGCAGAAACTGGTCGCAGGTATTCGCCTCCACCGGCTCAGGAACCCGGTTAGCGGGCGGCCTGCACTTCACGATATTGGCGATGTAAACCTCCTCGCGCTTGAGGCCCATCGCCTGGATCATATTGTTGAGCAGTTGACCAGCCTTGCCGACAAAGGGGATCCCCGAGGTGTCCTCATCCGCCCCCGGCCCCTCGCCGACAAACATCAACCGCGCATTGGCATCGCCATCGCCGAACACGATCGTCCGCCTGCCCGCATACGCCAGCGGGCAGCGAGTGCAATCGCCAATCTCAGTTTTGATTCCAACCAGCGCGTCAGCCTTATGCGCAGCATCCACCCGCACAGCAGGCAGGGGAACTAGATCATCGAAACTCACAAGCTTCGCGATGGGAGGCTCCAGAAATTGAGGTCGAACCGGAACGGCAACAGGAACAATTGGCTGCTCCACCAAAGTCGTCTTCGCAAACAGCGGTCGCGCCTGAGCCACCTCCTCGACAACGGAGACAGCATCAACCGCAGCAGGAACAGGAACCGCAACAGCTTCGACGTACACCGGCTCGCCCCGACGATAAAAGTCATGGACGCCCATGTCGCGAAGATAGTCCACGTAAGCCCGCAGCTGCTCTGCTTCTCCTGCCATGGCTCTATGGTATCGCGGTCTGCTCCGTCAGATTTAGTGCACCGGAATGTCGAGCACAGGTTCTACGACCTTCTCCGGCAGAACAAATTTGACGTGTCCCTGTTTGATCTCATCCTGCGCCACGCGACAAGCCTTCATCGACTTGGCCACGATCAGAGGAGAGGCGCCAGACTGTAGCTGCCGCGCCCGACGCGCCGCACCTTTTACCAGACTGTACTTATTGTGGAATGCATTCTCAATCGTCATGCGTTTCACCCCGATGCAGAAGTTATAACTCACCCCGATGAAAACCCATACACAATTCGTAGTGGATAACACGTCTCTAACCGTGAAAGGTCCTCAATGCCTTCTGTAAGCGAGGCGAAGCAGCATCGGTCCTGCAACTCGAAGCCAGCGCCTGCACCCCATCGCGCTCGCCGCGCTCACACAAAACAATCGCCCTCAGCTCTGCCACAGCCTGGTCAAGCACATCATTCACCAGCGCATACTTGTAGTCCCACATCTGCTTCAACTCAGTCCGAGCCTCCGCCAACCGGCTCTGAATCACCTTCTCAGAGGTCACATGTTCGGCCTCGCTCCGGTTTCGCAGCCGCATCTCCAGCACCTGCGGGCTAGGCGGCAAGATGAAGATTGACACCGCAGCGGGCGTCTTCTTCATCACCTGCACCGCACCCTGTACATCGATGTCGAGCAGCAGATCCTTCCCTGCATCCTTCGCATGCCCCAGCGCCGACATCGCCGTCCCGTAGTAGTTGCCGAAGACCTCTGCCCATTCCAGGAAGTCTCCCGCCGCAATCATCCGCTCGAACTCCTCCCGGGTCGTGAAGTGATACTCCCGCCCATCCGTCTCCGACCCCCGAGGCGCCCGCGTCGTATACGAAATCGAAAAGTCCAGCCCCTCCACCAACGTCCGCAGCTGACTCACCAGCGTCGACTTCCCCGAACCCGACGGCGCCGAAATGATAAAAAGAATTCCCGCCATGCGCCTCAATCACCCAATCAATTTGTCTCTGCCAGTCTAACAACCGAACTCACATGAATTACTCCCATATCTACTCCAAGTTCTGAACCTGCTCCCGCGCCTTCTCAATCTCGGCCTTCATCTCGAGTCCCAGCTCCGTAATCCGCAGGCTATTCTCGCCCGCTGCTCCACTGGTCTTCGACAGCATCGTATTCGCCTCGCGGTTCAGCTCCTGAAGCAGAAAGTCCAGACGCTTGCCTAACTCTCCGCCCTCCTCCAGCATCGCCACAAAGCGCTCCACATGCGTCCGCAACCGAACGATCTCCTCCTCAATATCGCTCTTCTCCGCCAGCACCGCAGCCTCAGCCAGCAGCCGCTCCTCGCTCACAGGAACGCCCTGCGTCAGCTCCATCAGCCGACTCCGTAACCGCTCGAACTGCATCTCGCGCACTCCGTTCCTCAGCCCAGCCATCTCTTCCCCGAAAGCCTGCAGACGCAGCATCGAAGCCTTCAGCTCAGCCGCCAGCGAAGCACCCTCCTGAGCTCGCCCCTCATTGAGCTTCCCAACCAGCGGAACGACCAGCGAGAGCACCGCCGCGTCAAGCCCCTCAATCTCCGCCGCACCAGCAACGCCCTCAGTACTCATCACACCCGGTATGCGCAGCATCGCATTCAGGTCCGGCTCCGCAGACACGCCATGCGTCCCAGCAGCCTCGCGAAACGCCTGCACGTAAGCCTCAAGCAAGCCCTCATTCAGCTGGATCTCAACGTTTGCCCTGCGCTCGATCTGCAGCGTCACCTCGATATGCCCCCGACGCAGACTCTCCTTCAACATCCTTCGCATCTGCACCTCGAGACCATCACAGAAAGAAGGTAACCGGAGATGAAGATCAAGAAACCGATGGTTCACGCTCTTCATACTCAAAGTGAAGGCAAGGCTATCTCGCACCGCACCGCGCATACTCGCGTACCCAGTCATCGAATAGATATCTGTCACGCAATCCCCTCCAGCCCGACCGTCAGCACACCCTCACCGTTCCCGGCTGGCGCAGCATCATTCTCACTAAACTGCATGTCATAAAGCCGCCGGTAGGTCCCCGAGTGCTGCATCAGCTCATCATGCGTGCCAATCTCTGTAATCCGTCCCCCTTCAATCACCGCAATACGAGAGGCCCGTCGCACCGTTGACAGGCGATGGGCAATCACAAACACCGTCCGCCCCTGCATCAGATTCGCCAATGCCGCCTGCACATACTGTTCACTCTCCATGTCGAGAGCCGAAGTCGCCTCATCCAAAATCAGGATCGGGGCATTCTTCAAAATTGCCCGCGCAATCGCGAGTCTTTGGCGTTCTCCCCCGCTCAGCCGTGTCCCCTTCTCGCCAACCATCGTGTTGTACCCGTCAGGCATGTTGAGAATGAACTCATGCGCCAGCGCCATCCGCGCCGCCTCTTCCACCTTGCTCATCGGAACATCCGGTTGACCGTAAGCGATGTTATTTCGCACTGTGTCGTTGAACAGCACCGTCTCTTGCGTCACCTTCCCAATCTGCTGTCGCAGCGAAGCGATCGTCACATCGCGCAGATCGTGCCCATCCAACAGAATCCTTCCTTCATTCACATCGAAGAAACGAGGAATCAGATTCACCAGCGAGGACTTGCCCGCTCCACTCGGACCAACAAACGCTATAACCTCACCCGGCCGCACATTCAAGTTGATCCCTTGCAGCACCTGCTTCACCTCTCCTTCGCTCTCATAAGCGAAGCCAACATCTTCAAACCGGATCTCCTCCTTAAACTCCTTCAACACAAACGCGCGCTTCTTCTCCTGCACATCGTCCTGCGCATCCATAAACTTGAAGATCTCTTCACTTGCCCCCAGCGCCTGCTGAAAGCTGTTATAAAACAACGCAAACTTCCGCACCGGGTCGTACAGCGTAAACACCGCGATCAAGAAAGAGATAAACGACCCGATCGTCATCGAGCCGCTCTTGATGCGGTCGCGGCCAAGGAGCAACAGCAGTGCAATCGCAACTGAACCAAGCCCATCCATCAAGGGAGAACTAATCGCCTGCACACTCACTGACCGCAGATTGGCGCTGAACAGCCTCTTCGCCGCGCGCCGGAAGCGGTTCATCTCCCACAACTCCATGCCGAACGCCTTCACGATACGATTGCCCGTAATCGTCTCGTGAAGTATGTTCTGTATCTCTGCCAGCTTGTCCTGCCCCTTGCGCGTCGTCTGCCGCACCCGCCGCCCGATACGCCGTGCCGAAGAGATCACCACAGGAACGAACAACAACAGTACCCAGGCCAGCTTCCCACCGTAGAAAATCGCCACGCCAATCATAAAGATCAGCGTAAAGATCTGCTGCAGAAACTCCCCCAGCACGCTCGACATCGCCGTCTGCACGCGCTCGATATCGTTGATCAGGGTAGATAACAAAGTGCCCGTTGTGTGCTTCTGAAAAAAACCCACCGAACGTCGCAGCACAGCGTTGTACAGATCGTTGCGCAGGTCGGTAATCATCCCGAAGCCCGCATAGTTCACCAGGTAAGTCCCCACATAGTCACACACCGACTTCACCAGTGCGGAGACCACCAGCGCATATGCCACGACTGTCCACGCATTATGCAGTGGACTCGGAACCAGAAAGTGCAGGTTCAACGGCCTTCCAAGAAGAGGCACATGAGGGAACACCAGCACATCGTGTGTGTAAGCATCCGGACTCAACACATTGTCGAAGATTGGCTTTACCAGCAGCACGCGAAACGCCGCCATCGCGCCTACGACTGCCATCAATCCCACTGACGCCACCGAGTAAAGGGCGTATGGCCGGACATACAGCAGCAATCGCCAGATGCGCCTCAAGCCGTCACTCTCCTGATTGTCGCCATTGCATTGCGCATCTCACTATTCTATTGCGCGTCTATTCTTCTGTGTGCCGCCGTGCGCAGTAGCTACTTTGGCATATCCCGATGAGCAGTCTTCACTCGATACCCCTCAGCCGCCAGCCGCTTCTTCATCTCTTCCGCGATAAAGACGGACCGATGCTGCCCCCCGGTGCATCCAAACGCCACCGTCAGGTAGCTCTTCCCTTCCTTGATGTAGTGGGGCAGAAGAAACTTCAACATCTCGGCGGTCTTATCCAAAAACTCCTTCGTCTGCGGAAACTGCATTACATACTTCGCGACCTTGGGATGCTTGCCAGTCAGTTTCAGAAACTCCGGCACAAAGTGAGGATTCGGCAAAAACCGCACGTCAAACACCAGGTCCGCCTCCGCAGGCACGCCGTTCTTGAAACCGAAGCTGTTCGACGAGATCATCAGAGCGCGTCCGCTCTCTTCGCGTGCAAATTGTGAGTTGATATGCGCCCGAAGTTCATGCACGTTGAACTTTGTCGTATCCAAAACGATGTCGGCGACATTGCGAACCGGGTCCAGCCGCTTGCGCTCCGCCCGAATCGACTTCACCACGGTATCGCTGCCTCCCATCGGATGAGGCCGCCGCGTCTCGGAGAATCGCCGAATCAACGCGTCTTCACTAGCCTCCAAAAAGACGACTCGCGTAGGCAGTATCTTTAATACTTTTTTCAGAATCGACGGGAACTGATCCAGTCGCATTCCCTCCCGTACATCGACCACCAGCGCAGCGCGCTCGATCTCCGCGGACTGTCGCACAAGATCCGCAAAGCTCGGCACCAGCTCTAGCGGCAGATTATCGACCGAGTAATACCCCAGATCTTCAAACGCCTTCAGCGCCGACAACTTCCCCGATCCCGAAAGCCCTGTCAGAATAACCAGTTCGCCCCGGTGTTCCGGAAGCGCAGCCTCTGCGACTTTTTTCCTGCGTGTTCCAGTGGATGACTTCACGGAACTCTTCGCGACCCGCTTGCTCGTCATGCAGAAATCCTAGCACCCCAGGCTAAGGAACCTTGCTCCAGCAACCTTGCTCTAAGGAACTTCAATCAGCTCCATCTTTCCGTCACGCTTACGATAGAGCACCATCGCCTGCCCGCCATGGTCGCGAAACACAAACACCTCGCGGTCGCGAAACGCAGCCTCCTTCACTGCCTCCTCGATCGACATCGGCCGCAACGCAACCGAATCATTCGAGCGCACCACATGTGGCTCTGCAAGCGGCGAGTGCGACGGAAAAGAGTGCACCAGCATCGGCACTGCCTTACGGCCAACACTGTTCTTCGTCGCCACCTTCACCACCGCAGTCTTCCGCGCAACAGGTGCCACCACCTCAGCCGCAGCTCCCTTCAAATCCGACTTCGGATGCCGCTTGATCGTCCCGAATCTCTTCTTATGCCGAATCGCCTGTTGCTCAATCTTCGCCAGCGCATCGTGCAACGCAACAATCATGTCCGTAGCCTCACACCGCGCCACCAGCTTTTGATGCCTGGTCTGCACCGTCACCTCGGCGATCTGCCGATACTTGTCCGTAGACAAAATCACATGCACACTGCCGGAGTTGCCGACGATCTTCGCAATCGCCTCCACGCCTTCTTCTGCCTGTGACTTCAGCCTTTTTGTAATAGTCGTCTGTCTGCCGGTGTACTCCACGTCCATACGTTCACCTCGTCCCCGCGATCGGTTCGGATCTTTCGCAGACGATCAGCGTACACGACGCTGGTGCGTGCTTGGAATCTGCATGTCTTCCCGGTACTTCGCGACCGTCCTTCGGGTCACCTGAATCCCCTGCCGCTGCAACTCAGCCGCCAGCTGATCGTCCGTCAACGGCTTCCGCTCGTCCTCTTCCTCAATCAGCTTCTTTACCTTGCGCTTCAACAGCACCAGTGGCAGATCCCCGCCCTCCGGCCCGTTCACGCCCTCAGAGAAGAAAAAGCGCAGCTCGAACACGCCCTGTGAGGTATGCACATACTTATTCGCCACCGCGCGACTAACCGTCGAAGGATGAACCCCGATCTCCTCCGCAACCTCTTTAATCATCATCGGCTTCAGAGCATTGACCCCATGCTCGAGAAACTCCTGCTGCCGCCTGACGATCACCTCACAGGTGCGCACAATCGTATTCTTCCTCTGCTCGATGTTTCGTAGCAGCTGAATCGCCGACTTGTACCGCTCCTTCACATACTCTTTGACTTCCTTCTCCGTCTGCTTTTGCTGCAGCATCTTGCGATAGCCCTGGTTCAACCGAAGCGTAGGCATATCCTCTTCGTTCATCAACACGACGTAGACATCATCGCGCTTCACAAACGCCACATCCGGCTCAATCAGCCGCGTTTCGCTGTGGTTATATCGCTGTCCCGGCCGCGGATCCAACGTGCGGATAAACTCCACCGCCGCGTTCACCTCATCCGCCGTCCGCCCGCAGCTCCGTGTCAGCTCGCGCATATCTTTTTTCTGTAACAGCGGCAGACAGTTTGTCACAACGTGCGTCGCGATACTGAAGATATCCTCACGCCCTGGACTATCCGAGGCCGCAACCACTTCGATCGCGCCATAGTCTTCATCGCTGGCGCCAGCTGCACCATTTCTCGCAGCCTTATCTGCCGCGTGCGCCTGCTGGCGTCGAAGCACAATCGCCGCCTCACCCTGCTGAGCGCATATCTGAATCAGCAGACACTCCCGCAAATCTCTCGACCCGACCCCTACCGGATCGAGGAAATTAACCACCTTCCGTGCCTCGCGGACCGCCGCCAAAAACACTCCAACGGTCTCGTCGGACGCAGCCGCTAAATCCAGCGACTCATCCTGTCCGGAGCTGTCGTCCTCTCCCCTCGTCTCCGGGAAGTCCCAAACCCTCGCCGATCTGCCTCTGGCCGCACGATCAAATGGAATCGGCTCAGAACGTTCCGGCTCCTGCATCTGCATCAGAGCCTCCACCAGTTCCTCATCCGTTGCCGTCAGATAACCATTCTCATTCAGGTTTCCCACCACCAACTCTGCGGCAGCACGCACCTCAGGGCTCAAAGTCAGCGAACCAAGCTGCCATGCGAGATGGTCGCTCAATGTGCTCGGCTGCGAAAGAAAGTTCTCGAACGAAGGCTTGTCGTACTCCTCGAAGTTTGACGCAGTCCGAAAACCAGGGTCAAGATAATCCTGGAAGTAGCTGCCAAAGTCGATCTCATCGAACGGGTCTTTTTCTACCCGCTCGCTCTCCGCGGCCACATCCTCCGCCGAGCGCTCCCGATCCCCTTCAAGCCCTGCTCTCTCATCCAGCGTGGCAACCGACTCTTCCAACTCCTCCAGCACCGGATTCTCCACCATCTCGGTGTTGATCATCTCTCTCAGCTCGAGCTTGTTCAGCGCCAGCACGCTGACCATCTGCACCAGACCAGGGGTCAACACCTGTCGTTGCGAGACTTTCAAGTTCAGCTTCGGTTGCAGCAACACGTTATTCCCTCACGACCTGATTACTTTAACTTTGCGGTTGAGACGCCGTTTGGCAAGTCTCGTGCTCATTGTGCAATTAATTTCAACCAAAGCGCTATCCCCGGGCTTGAGCACAGTTTATACGCCTTGCTTGATCTCGCTGTAAGTCTAACGCTGTCAAAGCCTGCGCACCCTGCACCGATAGCATCTCTGCCTTACAACAGAAGTTGTAACGTTGCGACGCCTCAATCCATCGAGAAGTTTTCGCCCAGATAGATCCGCCGCACCTCGGGATCGCGCCCTAATTCGCCCGGCGTTCCAGCCTTAAAAATCTTCCCTTCGGCAATGATGTAGGCCCTATCGGTCACGGACAATGTCTCCCGCACATTGTGGTCCGTAATCAGCACCCCAATCCCGCTCTTCTTCAACCCGAAGATGATCTCTTGCAGATCCAGCACCGCAATCGGATCGATACCTGAAAACGGCTCATCCAGCAAAATGAACGCCGGCTCGATCGCAAGACACCGCGCAATCTCCACCCTCCTGCGCTCTCCCCCGCTCAAGGCATAGCCCCGCGTCTTGCGCACATGTCCCAGATTCAGCTGCTCAATCAGCTTCTCCGTGCGCGTCCGCCGGCTCTCCCAGCTCAACTGCTGCGCCTCCAGCACCGCCAGAATATTGTCCTGCACCGTCAGCTTGCGAAACACTGAAGGCTCCTGCGGCAGATAACTAATCCCATAGTTCCTCGCCCGCAGATACATCGGCAGCCGGCTGATGTCGTGCCCATCCGCAAGCACGCGCCCCGAATCCGGACGCACCAGCCCAACGATCATGTAAAAACTCGTCGTCTTCCCCGCGCCGTTCGGCCCAAGCAGACCAACTACCTCGCCCTGTTCGATCTCGAGGCTGACCCCCTTCACCACTTGGCGGCCGCCGTACGACTTGCCGATCTCCTCCGTCGATAAGGTCTTCATTCCTTGTTCTTCACCCGCGTCTCCGTGCGCACCCGTTGCCCCGCGCTACTCTCTCCTTCATTAGAAACCACGACGTTCTCATCCCCGCTGTGGAATCGCAAAGACGTACCTGTCACGGTCCCCCGCTGATCGTCCACAACCTTCGGCAACGCAGCAGGTGTCCCGGTCAAAACAAACACGCCGTCGCTCGCCGTATACACAAGCTGCTCACCGCTCGCGCGCCGGCCAGGCTGCTGCATCTCAATACGGCCACTCGCCACAACTCTCTCCACACTCCCACCCATGAACCCACCACCCGCCGCACCATCAGCCTTCTTCACGCCATTAGCCGGAGCTGCCTGCAGATACACCACCGCCTGCTGTCCCCGCATACTTCCATCCGAGCTATCCACCTGAACCCCGCCCGTAAAGTCCGCCTTGCGCGCCTCCTCCGAATAAACCAGATCCCGGCTAACCACGCGAACCACGCTGGTCTTACCGCCGCCCATCTGCTTACCGGTCTTGTTATCGGCCTTGGCTGAATCCGCTTTGACACCAGTCCCGGCACTCACCAACACAGTATGCACTGCACCAGGCGCGCCCTGTCCCTCACCGTGCGCCAGCAGCCGCTTCTGCTTCTGTTCAAACTCAATCACCGGAGCGTCCACCTGCGAAGCACCATGCCACAACCGCGCCGGCTTACCATTCGATCCCGCCCCGTAAAACTTCGCCACCTGCGAATCATGCTTCATCTCCGCACGCGATGCCAGCACGTGCACCGGCTCCGCCTCACTCCCCACCTGGCTGAAACTCGCCTTCACCGAACCATCCGCCGCAGCATCGCCCGTCTGCTGCTCCGCCACTACTCGATCCGCCCACAACACGCTCGTCCCATTGCTCACCTGCACATTGCCCGTCAACGTCGTCCGTTCCAGTTCCCCGTCGTAAATAGCCTTTTCCGCCGTTACTCTCTCCTCTACCGGAGCCGCAGAATCTCCCGGTTTCTTCACCGGCAACTCTGTCATCACCACATGCCCTTGTTCAATCGCGTTTGTAACTTCATCAGCACTCTGCCCCTTCCCAGTAGCACTTGCCCTGCGCGACACTCCCGCGCTCCCAGGCCGAAAGTGCGCCACCAGAGAATCACCCGAACTCGTATCGACGACACCCTTCCCATTCACTCGACGCATCGACGTGTGCCCATCACCATGCACCTCCGCAAGATGGTCTGCACTCCCCACACGCACAAAGTGCGCCGTCAAGACATCCCCGGCCAACGCGCTACTGGTCGGCCCACCGCCCCCGCCATGGATGCCAGCCGGATTCATCACCTTCAACCGCGCGTCACCCGTAGCCTTCGCATCCCGCAACTCGGCCTTCCCATTGACGCCTGCAAATAACGCTAACTCTATCTGCCTCGCGTTCAACTCACGCTCACCCCATGCGTCACTGGACGCATCCGTCCGAACCCACTCGTTCAGATGCACCGCGCCTGTCATCACCACATGCTCCGGCCTGCCCGCCTTATCGAACGCCGCCTGTCCGTGCCCCGCCTCTCCCTTGGCCTGCCGCAGCGGTTCATCCACCGAATACTTCACCCCACCCGACATCACCGCCGACTGCGGCTGACTCTGCGCACTCAACATCATCTCGCCTCGCGGAGCCATCACCATCCCGCCCGTTCCATCCGTGAGCGTCACCTCTCCCTCCGCCTCAATCCGCTCCACCGTTCCATCCGGCCGCAGATGCGCGACAACATTCCTCGCCTGCGCGGTCTCCCCTGCATTTCCCTTGCCGCCCACCGCTGTATACTTCGCCTGCGTCAACACAGCTCTTTCGTTCTGCCGGTCCAGTTCCGCCCGCGATGCCGTCAACACCACCGGTCTGTCGCGCTCCAGTCCATTCACCCTCACTGCCGAGTGCAGCACCACCACTCCCGTATCCGAGTTGTAGTCCGCGCCGACCGCATGGCCAGTCAGCCCACCCGACTCGAACTCAATCTCATTGTCCGTCGCCGCCACACCCAGCTTCTGTAAAAAAACCAGCCCGCTGGTCGTTACATGGATCAGCCGTACATCCTTTTTCTCAGCCGCTTCCGAACCATGCAGATCCTTCCCTGCCGCATAGTCCATCTTCGCGTTCGCATCCGCCGTCTCCGGTGCCTGCAGATCGATATGCACCTCTCCCTCCGCTCGGATCACCTCGTTCTTCTGGTCATACTCAAACTCTTTTCCGTAGATTCTGTCCGCGCGATCCTCCTTCCGCCCATACAGCACGATCCCCACATCGTGCAGCGTCACCTTGCCGTCCGCGCGTTCCACCGCCTTCGCCGCATGTATCGTATAGACCGTCCGACCTTGCACCGACTGAGAGTAGGTAAACCCGTTGGTCTCCCGTCGAACGTTCACCCCCAGCTTCTTCGGCAGATTCGTCAGAAACCGGTGTGCCCGGTAGTGGGCATATCCCAGAAAAGAGGCGATCACGATCACCAGCAGGCCTGCACCTGCCAGCAACCAGACCCGCAGCCGTTCTACCGAAACGTTCATTCATCTTCTATCTTCTCATCCCGACGTGTCCCGCCGGACGGGCCCACTACGCGTGGAGCGGTCACTTCGTGACGCGTATACCGGTCTTGACAAGACGAGCAGCGCAGGTCCTCCCGTTGGTCGGCATCATCTTCCTCCGACCAACGGGAGGACCACGCGAAGCTCTAAAAAGGCGTGCGAACGCCCGCACCAACCGGGGCCCCCACAAACAGGTCTTCGTTTGTGGGGTGGCCTAGCGCAGTGGGCCCGTCCGGCAGGACAAAGGTCTAAACTAAGCCAATGGCCGATCAGCTCTACCTCAGTCTCTGGTTCCCCAACTTCCGCTTCGACACCCTCCCCGCCACCATGGTCTCGGTCATGCGCCAGTTCGCGCTCATCAGTGGAGAAAAGCGCGTAGCGGCAGCCAGCGTCTATCCCATCAGCTTCACCGAAGCCCCCACTTACCAGCGCATCTACGTCAACGACGACCGCGCCGAAGAAAATCAGGACACCTCCGGCTCCATCATCGAAAACGCGGTAGCCGAAGCCACCGAGCAGCTCCACGACGACATGGCCTACGAGTTCGAGATGCGCTGGAAGCTCTGGTCCCCCGAGATCGATCCCAACTACCCCAACCCAGACATTGACCCGGACTCCGACATCGACCCCGAGTACCAGTCCACCGCTCTCGATCCCCTCTGGAAGCTTCAGCCCTCCACCGTCCGTATACTCGGCTTCGGCCCCAAATTCGACGATGCCAGCTTCGACCAGAACGGCCACATCCGCGTCGACTTCGGACTCGATACCCCCTGGCTCGCCGAGACCCTCGAAGACGAACAGCTCGACGCAGCCGCCACCAAACACATCCAGCAAAACGTAGAGATGCTCTTGGCCTTCACCCTCTCGGTCGAAAAAAACTGTGGCATCAGCAGCCGTCTCCTCTGGACCGAGTCCGGGGAACCCCTCGCTCAGAAACTCATCGACCGCCTCCAGCGCGTCAACTAGCGCTCTCAGCCACAGCCGTCTCACCTTGACCCGCAGCCTTTGCAGCAGCCGCAGCAGCCCTCGCCTCTCTCCGCAATCGCGACTCCCTCATCGCCACCAGCATCAGCCCCGCAAAGGTTAGCGACAGCACCCCATAGGCCCGAGCACCATGCAGCTGCGGAGTATCTTCATACAACAGCGTCAGTCCGACGAACACAAAGAACACATGCGCGCAAAACACCTGCAGCGAAGCCTTTCCCAGCGTCAGAAACGGCTCAACCGAAATCAGCTTCACCAGAAACCGCCGCATCCAGTAACAGACGATTAGAAACGCCGCCAGATTCACCACCCGCATCGGCCCGATCTGCCACTTATCCAGCCCAATCCCCAGCGACTCCTGCGTCAACACAGGTCCCAACCAGTGATGCCGCACTCCAAGAAAGAAGAGGCAAACCGCGCCGCACCCCGCCACGACATATCCTGGAATCCGCTTCAGCGGCATCTCGCCCTCAGCGCTCTTGGCCCCCAGCCATAGCCCCGCAATCCAAACCCCCTGCCACGCAAACAAGTTGAACGCGCCCGTCTCCTGCAGAGGAATCTGCAGATGAGTCACCCGCACCGTCCAATCATGCATCAGCTCCCGTAGTCCAAACTGCGCCCAAACCCACAGCGCCGCGCTCCCCCCCAGCACCCATCTCCACCCATAACGCACACCCACCGCCAGCGCAATCGGCGTCAGAAACATGAAGATCACATACATCGGCAGAATATCCAGCAGCGGAGGGCAGTAGATCAGCAGCACTCCGCCCAGGATCGCCACCTTCGGATGAGCCAGGTAAAAGTTGATCAGGTTGTAGATCGCCGGCCGATGGGTCTTAGCCGCAAATAAAGCCGCAATCGTAAACGCGAATGCCAGCATCAGCAGGTGATACCCGTAGATCTTCAGCGTTCGTCGCCAAAGCCTCGCAATCACCCCAGACACATCCTCTAAAGCGTCTCGCAGATACACCGTGCCCACCAGCATCGCCGAAAGAAACACAAATCCCTCCGCCGACGACACAAATCCAACCGGCTGATTCACAAAGTCGCTGAAGTGCGTCGGCATGTGCGTGAACGTCATCCACACCAGGAACAGCCCCCGCAGCGCATCCAGCTCCGGCCTCCTCTGCGTCTTTGTACTACAGAGCGTCACTGGTAATCCCCTCGCTGGAAAAAGCGCATCTTCAGCATAGGCTACAAAGCCACCAGCAACGGAGTCGCGATTCGCTTCGTATGGACCAGCACTAAAACCCCTCTCGACTACTGAGAACAGACGTCCTGAACACGAGATCCGCTTCAGCCCTGCCGAAGATTCCAGACCGCCTTTTAGAGCCATCCGAAAGCACCAGCAAACGCAGAAAATAAAGACGAAGAGTCTTTACGAACTTCATCGAAATCCCTTATGCCTTCTTTACGAACGCAGTGCTGAAATATAGAAGTCGGCCGAAGCAACAACCGACAGGAGAGCTAGATGAACACGTTTCGTACCCGCAGACCGCTCCTGGTAAATGCCACCCAGTGCCTCCACCCCACCCTCATCCTCACCGACTCCGGCCAGCGCAAAGCCTATCCCGGCGACTGGATCATCGAAGGCGAAAACCGCGAGCGCTACATCGTCGACAACACCTTCTTCCAGCGCACCTTCGCCCCCATCGCATGGGAGTCCTCAAGCGAAGGCCGCCACTACGGCAGCTAACGGCGCTCCCGTCAGAAGTCCAAATTCCAACCCGAAATCACCAACCGGCCCCGGCCCACGATCCAAATGAGAAAAGCGCAGTGTCCTATGGCATTGTCCCCTGTACTGGAACCTCCGACCTCCCCGGTCCCCTTCCCACCAACCACCACCCTCCGCTGCGACCCCAAAACTATCTTTCTGCGAACCCGCAAAGCGCAGATACAAGACGCCCGCGCCATCCATCAACTGATCGACAGCTTCTCCCACGACGGCACCCTCCTTCCCCGCTCCTACGCTGAGATCTGCGCCAACATCCGCACCTTCACCATCGTCGAAACCCACACCCACCAGTTCCTCGGTTGTGCTGCCCTCCACATCTACGGCCCGCACCTCGCCGAGATTCGCTCAATCGTCGTTCGTCCTAACATCAAGGGCTGCGGAGCCGGCGGCCAGCTCGTCCACGAACTCCTGCGCCAGGCCAACGCCCGCGGCATCCAGTGCGTCTGCCTCTTCACCCGCATCCCCGGCTTCTTCGACCACTTCCACTTCGAAGTCGCCGACCGCCAAATCTTCCGTGAAAAAGTGTCGAAAGACTGCCAACACTGCGGGCGCCGCAACACCTGCGACGAGACCGCTATGGCTCTAGGCGAGCTTCCCGCCTCCCGAGATATGCCGGACAATGACCTCTTCCTGCCCCGGCTACGCTCCGAGTTCGTGCAACTCCAGCTCTGAGCGCATCCCCAGGAAGTGTCATTCAAGGCACCACCCCTACGCGTTACCCTTGCCGTCAATAGTTTTCGTCATGCATGATGGCGAACAACGTAATGGCCTGCGAAGAAGGTCAACTCACAATGCCTTCTCCGCATCCCGCATCCAACATCGCTTCATAAGAAGCAGGGACAAAAGCAGTCGCTCCCCTGAACGCTTTGCCGGATGCCAGCGATCCTTCGCACAGGAAATCAAGATGAACTACATCGAATCGAAAGAAATAGCCCCAACCTTTCAATCCAACATTCGCGCTGAAGACGGTCAGCTCGACAGCAGCAGCTGGCGTGGCCTCCGCGAAGGTGTTCTCGTCCCGCTCGGCTCCCTCTTCGCGGTATTTCTCTTTATGCTCTGCGTCATGCTCCTCACGCACTAGCCCGCGATCACGATCTCCGAAAAATCCGCGATCCCGGAGAAATCCCCGAGCACCTTCTCGAGCAGCGCCAACCGGTTCGCCCGCACTGCCTCCTCGGGCGCCATCACCATCACCGCCTCGAAGAACGCATCCACCTGCGGCCGCAGCGTAGCAATCTCCTCCAACGCCGCCTTGTAGCTCTTCTCCGCCCGCAGCCCCTTCACCTTCGCCGCCAACTCCGCCGACTTCTCCGCCAGCGCCTTCTCCGCAGGCTCCTTCAGCAGCGAAGCATCCACACCGCCCGCCGCCGCAATCCCCTTTTCTCTGGCCTGCGTAAGAATGTTCTTCATCCGCTTGAAAGCCGAAGACACCGCAACAAAATCCCCCGACCCGCGAACAGCCGTAACCGCCTCCGCACGGACAACTACATCACGCAGTCCTTCTGGGCCGGGCAGCATCACGGCTTCAACTACGTCATAGGCATGTCCTCGCACCTCACGAAGATAGAACGCGATGCGTTCCTTGAAAAATTGCTCGAGTTTCGCTGTCTCGTCAAAAGATGCATTGCTTATTGCTAACAAATGATCGAGCGTCAAGGGAAGGCCCGACTCAGAAAGGATTCGCACAACGGCATTTCCAGAACGCCTTAATGCGAATGGATCTTTTGAACCTGTGGGTTCGAGTCCGTGAGAAAACATCCCAACAATTGTGTCCATTCGATCAGCAAGTCCTAACAAAGAACCTTCAAGCGAGCGAGGAATATTGTCTTTAGCGGAAGCTGGCTTGTACTGGTCATAGATCGCATCTCCCACCACTGTAGGAAACTTCTGAGCCCGCGCATATAGACCGCCCACCACGCCCTGCAGTTCCGTAAACTCCTTGACGAGTTCGGCTGTCAGGTCCGTCTTCGCTAGCAACGCCGCAGTATCAAGAGCTAGAGTGTCCACCGCAACTCCACGCGCAGCAGCCAATCCAGCTAGCTCGGACACTAACTTGCGCACCCGCTCCGTCTTAGCCGCATAGCTCCCCAGATCCTTCTGGAACGTCACATTCTCCAGCAGCTTTACCCGCTCCACCAGAGGCACTCGCTGGTCGAACTCCCAAAAGAACCGTGCATCATTGAACCGCGCCCTCAGCACCCGCTCGTTGCCATGCCGAATCACCGCAACCCCAGCCTCATCGGCCTCAGTGTTCAGCACCGCCAGAAAATGCGGAGCAAGCTTCCCGTCCCGATCCTCCACCGCAAAGTAGTTCTGGTGATCCCGCATCACCGTCACCAGAACCTCCTCCGGCAGCGCCAGGTACTCCTTCTCAAACCTACCCAGCAACACCGAAGGCCACTCAGTCAGGTGCGTCAGCTTATCGACCAACTCATGGTCCTCACGCCACCGCAGCCCTACCCCCTCAGGATCACCAGCCCGAGTCACCTTATCCAAAGCCTTCCGAATCCTCTGCCGCCTCACCTCAGCATCCGCAATCACAAAGCCGCCCAGCAACGCGTCCTCATAATCACCAGGTGCCTTCAGCGAAATCTCTTGTTCTCCAAACAGCACCCGATGCCCATACGTAACACTTCCAGCTACATATCCGCCAAATTCCACCGGCACAATCTTCTCGCCCAGCATAGCCACCATCCACCGCACCGGCCGCACAAACCGCTCCGGCCGCCCCGCACGCCAATACATATTCTTCGCCCAGTAGATCCCTGCCAGCTCCTTCGGCATCTCCGCAGCAATCACCTCCGCCGCACTCCGCCCCGCTTTCACCGCAGTCGCCGCAAGATACTCTCCCTTGGCGTTCGTAATCGTCTTCAGCGCCGCGACCTCCACCCCAGCCTTCTTCGCAAACGCCACCGCTGCAGGAGTCGCCACCCCATCCTTATAAGCCACCTTCACCGATGGCCCCACCAGCTCTTCAGCCACATCCTCCTGCTGCTCCGCAACGCCTTCCACCCACACCGCCAGCCGTCGCGGCGTAGCAAAGCTCTTAGCCATCGCACCTGACCGCACCAGCCGCTCACGCTCCAGCATCTTCACCACGCGCTGCTCCAACTCCGCCTGCGCTCCCGCAATCATCCGCGCCGGAACCTCTTCCAACCCAATCTCAAACAAAAAATCAGCCATCGTCCTCAACTCAAATCCCGCCACATAAGGCGCATCTCGTATCTGAATCACTCTCTCAACCAACCCAAACGCTCGGGTGCCCCATCCTTTGCAGTCTCATCGCAAAGGGTGGGATCGCAAACTGCTCAACCCGCCACAGCTTCCTCTTTTACCAGAGCCGCCAACGCCTCACCCTGCGCCGCATAAGCCTTCGCCACTCCCACCACCAGCGTCCGAATCCGCGCCATCACGCCGACGCGCTCTGTCACCGAGATCGCCCCGCGAGCATCCAACAGATTGAACAGATGCGAACACTTCAACGCCAGCTCATAAGCCCCCAAAACCGGAAACCGCTTCAGCGTTAGCTCATCCATCTTCGCGAAGTCCTTGAAGTCGTCACGAAATCCAGCCTTCTCCAAAAGCCCCTTGCACTCCGCCTCATACAACTCCAGGTGCTTCCACAATGAAGCCACATCCGCATAATCGAAGCTATAAGCCGAAAACTGCTCCTCCTCGGCCAGCCGCATCTCCCCATACGTCACCTCGCGGCCAGTATCGGGCTCCACCGCCCACACAATGTCATAGATCGAATCCACATCCTGCAAAAATCCCGCGATCCGCTCCAGCCCATACGTAATCTCCCCACAGATCGGGTCCAGATCCATCCCACCGCACTGCTGAAAGTAAGTGAACTGCGTAATCTCCAACCCATCCAGCATCACCTGCCAGCCCACGCCCCACGCGCCGCCCACTGGCCACTCCCAGTTATCCTCTTCGAACTTGATGTCATGCTCTTTCAAATCGATCCCGATCGCCACCAGCGACTCGAGATACATCTCCTGAATCCGCACCGGTGGCGGCTTCAGAATCACCTGCAATTGCGTATGCCGAAACAGCCTATTCGGATTCTCCCCATACCGCCCATCGGCTGGTCTACGGGAGGGCTGCGCATAAGCGATCCGCACCGGCTTCGGCCCCAGCACCCGCAGAAACGTATCGGGAGACATCGTCCCCGCACCCACCTCAACATCGTAAGGCTGCTGCAACACGCAACCCCGATCCGCCCAAAAGCGCTGCAGGGTAAACAACAGCTCCTGAAACGTAAGCGCGCGCTTCTTTCCAGCTCTCTCAGTCATGCATCTCTCTTCAAAAAACGGTAATCCTTCGATTCTAAATGCAATCGGCCACTTCCCGACCGCACCATCAGCCATAACGCAAACGTCTTCCCCAGTAGCAATCCAGGCAACTTCCCTCGCCTGATTCATGCCTGCGCCAACATTTCCCTCTATGATGTCCGGGTGTCTTTACAACCCAATTCCAACCATCGGCGCCACCATCTACAAAAAGCCGGGTTCATACAACCGAGTATCGAGGCAACAACCATGAAAACCCCACTCACTCGTACGACTATCAGGGGCTTCTATAAGAAGAGCATCTTCGCCTCCTTTGTCCTCACTCTCCTCACCACCCTCCCCCTGCACGCTCAGAGCTACTCGCAGGACGCAGACCCGCCCGAGCGCGTCGCCCGCCTCAGCATCCTTCAAGGCAACGTCTCCCTCCAGCCCGCCGGCGTCGATCAGTTCAGTCAGGCCGAGTTAAACTATCCCCTCACCAACGGCGATCGCGTCTACGTCGACAACTCCAGCTTCGCCGAACTCCAAAGCGACGCCCTCGCCATCCGCATGGGCCTCGGTGCCGACCTCACCCTCACCAGCATGACCGACCAGGTCGCCCAGCTCGGCCTCGCCCAGGGCTCCATCAATATCCGAAGCTGGAACCTTCAAAACGGCGCCACCATCGAAATCGACACCCCCAACGGCACCATCACCATCCTCCAGCCCGGCGACGTCCGCATCGATAGCTACCCCCAGGACGACACCACCGTCGTCACCGTCAACTCCGGACAGGCCGAAGCGACTGGTCCCGATCTCTCTCAGGCCATCAACCCCGGACAGGCACTCCGCCTCACCGGCTCCAACCCCATCTACGTCGAATACGTAGAGCTCGCATCAGGCGACAACCTCGACCGCTTCGATCAGGATCGCGACCGCCGCCAGATGGCCGACCGCGCTGCCCAGCAGCAGTACGTCAACCCCGACATGATCGGATACAGCGACCTCCAGGAGTACGGCGAGTGGTCGTCCCAATCCGACTACGGTCAGGTCTGGTATCCCCGCAACGTCGACGCGGGATGGACCCCATACCACAACGGCCACTGGGCTTGGATCGCCCCCTGGGGCTGGACCTGGGTTGAAGCCGAGCCCTGGGGATTCGCGCCCTTCCACTACGGCCGCTGGGCCAGCTTCAACGGACGCTGGGGATGGATTCCCGGACCCACCATCGTCCGCCCCGTCTACTCTCCCGCCCTCGTAGCCTTCGTCGGCGGCCCCAGCTTCTCCATCAGCGCCGGCTTCGGTGCAGGCAATGGAGCAGGCCTTACCGCATGGTTCCCCCTCGGCCCGCGCGAAACCTACGTTCCCTGGTATCACGCCAGCCCCGGCTACGTGAACCGCGTCAATGTAACTAACATCTACAACCGCAACGTCACCGAGGTCCGCAACGTCTACAACAACCGGACCACTAACATCTACGTCAACAACACCACCGTCAACAACATCACCTACGTCAACCGCACTGTCGCCACCACCGTCGTCCCCCAACGCTCCTTCGCCGCGGGACGCCCGGTAGCCTCAGCAGCCGTTCACGTCGACCAGAAGCAGCTCGCCCAGGCTCAGGTCATGCCTCATCCCATGATCACGCCCACTCGCGCGATCGTAGCCCCGGCACCCGCCCGAGCCGTCCCCGTCAACGTCGCACGGCCCGTCCTCCAAACCCACGCCGGCCTCGCTCAGGCTGTACCCGGAGCGCAAGCTCTCCCCGTCCGTCCTCTTAGCCCGCAACAACAGCAGGCAGTCAAAGTCCAGCCTCTGCCCAACGGCCAGCGGCCAATCCAGCAGCCCGCACCTACCCCCGTCCAGCGACAACCTATCCAGCAGGCCGCAACCCAACCCGTTTCACGACAGGCACCCATAGAACGAGCCACCCCAACTCCAAACCCATCCGCGCACCCCGTTCCAACGCAACCGGTACAACCCACGCAACCAGCAACCCAGTTCAACCAGCCACACCCACAACCAACAGCCCCCATCAACCAGGCAAGGCCCGAACCTCCTGCGCAACCGGTACAGCCGCCAACTCAGTTCAACCAGCCACGGCCTCAACCGACAGCTCCGGTCAATCAGCTAAGGCCACAACCGGAAGCGCCTATCAATCAACAGAGGCCGCAGCAGTCAGCGCCTATCAACCAGCAGAGGCCCGAACCTCCCGTACAGGCAGCACAACCCAAGCCGCAACCACGCTCCGTGGATCAACCGCGTCCCCTCATCAACCGGAGCGAGCCCCCACCCGCGCAACCGACCTTCGTCCAGCAGCGGCAAGCCATTCAGAAGACCGATCCCGGTCGCCCTCTCGGCCCGCAGCAGGTCGACAACCTCCGCAACGGACGCCCAGCCGGACCACACGAGCAGCCTGAGCCAATCACCCATCCAGCCGCCCGCGCTCCTCAACCTCCTCAACCCAAAAACGAGTCAAAGCAGCCGCCTCCCAGATAAGGGCCAGATAATATCTAAATAACCGCTGCCATCCCTCAAATTCAATCCCGCACTCCTTGAAAAGAGTGCGGGATTTTTCGCGTCTCTTCACCCGGAAAACCCCTACTACTGCGGCGTCAAAATATGACGCGTCCCCTCTTCCGGAGCCGAGGTGCTATTCGGGCGCACCGTCGTCGGATCGCTCAGCACCTTTGCATCCTGCAGCGGAACCGCAATCCCCGTCGACCGAATAAACGCCCTGCTCTTATCGATAGTCACCATAAGCTGGTGCTGTCCTCGGGTCGAGTTGTACGGCCGTGGAAACTCCACAATATAGCGTCCGCGAACCATCGCCACAAACCCCTTCAACCTTGATTCAACATCGCCTCTGTTCGCCGAAAACACCAACCCGCCACTCAGCTCACAGATCGCATCAAACGGATCCTCCAGCGCGTTGCCCACCCCTGATGCGCCAACTGCAAGCCACGGCACATACGTCATTCCAAATACAGCAACCGCGCTGCCCTGCGCAAACACCCTCACCTCGTTCCATCGATTTCTACTTCCTTTGTCCTTCCCATCTGTCACCGCAAGAATCACCCGCCGGCCAGGGAGCGTAGACAGCTGGTTGGTAACGAAAGCCAGCGCATCCCAAAGCTGCACCTGCTCCTCGCACTTCGAGCTGTCCTTCGCGTGTCTCCGGTCAACCCACGACTGCAGCGCCTCATGCACCAGCCTCCTCAAATGCGTCGCATCCGCCGGCATGTCATTTGCATACCGTGTAAACGCGCAATCCATCCCGTAGACCGACACATGATCCTGGGCACGCAGAGACAACGGCGCAAGCTCCGCAATCGCGTTCTCAAGCTTCGACGACAACTCCGCCTCCTGCCCGCTCATGTCCAGCAGAATCGCAAGCGAGATCGGATCATCGCCCTCCAGCCGAACATGCGAGGCGCGAAACGGCGGCCCTCCATCAAAGCCCACCTGAAACCTGTTCGGCGCAATCGCTGCCGTCTTCTTCCGATCCTCCCCCAGCACCAGCACCGGGATCTGGATCGTATTCGCATAAACATGCAGCGTCGTAACATCCGCATCCTGCGCCCGCGCCATCACGCCCCGCCCCCACGCTGCCACACCCAGGGCAAACAGAAAGGTCCACACCCAAACCTCCGCAACCCGGCCCACCGCACCACACCCAAACGCGAACCCTGACGCGAAACCGCTCATCTTCGCCATCGCAGCAGTATGCCAGAACTCAGCTACCACCAGCATCTACCCTTCCGTAGAGTCCCGCCTCTTCACCGCATCTCTCTCAAACGCAACGCGCGCCCTCTCAATCTCCTCCCCATGCGTCTCCGCCCAGACCCACACCCCGCAAAACGCCTCGCTCAGACTCGAACCCAGCGCCGTCAACTCATACTCCACCCGCGGCGGAATCACCGGATGCACCGTCCGCCTCACCAGCCCGTCCCGCTCCATCTGCCGCACCGTCTTGGTCAGCATCTTCTGGCTCACGCCCCCCACCCGCTCCCCCAGCCGGGTAAACCGTACAACACCATGCTCCTCCAGCACCTCTAACACCAGCATGGTCCACTTATCCGCCACCCGCGCAATAATCTCCCGAACCAGCGCCTCGACCTTCGGATCGTTCTCCACCACATCCCTCGGCCTTCCCTTCGCAACAACCTTCTTCGCAGCCCTCTCAGACACATGCTTCGCCGCCTTCTTCCCCGCGCTCCGAGCCACAATGCCTTTTTTGCCCATAAATTCATCACTCTCTTTTAGGTCAGTATAGGTTTTTTAGGTGCCTACTTTCCAAGATATACAACCGATCCTACTATCAACTTAGGAGAAATCACCACCATGATCACCACTGGAAATACCATCCTCATCACCGGCGGCGGCTCCGGTATCGGCCGCGGTCTCGCCGAAGCCTTCCACAAGCTCGGCAACCACGTCATCATCGCCGGCCGCCGCAAACAAGTCCTCGACGAGACCGTCGCCGCCAACCCCGGCATCTCCTCCGCGGTCCTCGACATCGAAGACGCCGCCAGCATCCGCGCCTTCGCCGCCAAGCTCATCGCCGGCTTTCCCGCCCTCAACGCCGTCATCCACAACGCCGGCATCTCGCGCACCGAGGACCTCCTCGCCCAACCAGAAGATCTCGCCGACGCCGAGGCCATGATCACCACCAATCTCCTCGGCCCCATCCGCCTCAATGCCGCTCTGCTGCCTCACCTCCAAAAGCAGCCCCACGCCGCAGTCCTCACTGTTACCTCCGGCCTCGCCTTCCTTCCCCTGGCAATGGCGCCCACCTACAACGCCACCAAGGCCGCCCTTCACTCCTACACCGAGTCCCTGCGCTATCAACTCAAATCCACCAACGTTCAGGTCATCGAAATCATCCCGCCCTACGTTCAGACCGAACTCTCGGGCGCCCATCAAGCCTCAGACCCCCGCGCCATGCCCCTCGCCGACTACATCAACGAGACCATCGAAATCCTTAAAACCCAACCCGACGCCACCGAGATCCTCGTCGAACGAGTCAAACCCCTCCGCTTCGCCGAACAAAACGGCCCGGAAAAATACACCGCCTTCTTCACCCAGTTCAACGACGCCATGTCCGCCGGACCCCAGTAAGAGAGCAGTCACCCGATGGTTTCGCAGCATCATCATGTGAAAGAGAAGCGGACTACTCCCCAATCAGGTGCAACACAATCTCCCGTCTATGAGGGCGGACTCGATGCTCAAAAAGGTAGATACCCTGCCAGGTTCCCAGCGCCAGCCCGCCCTTTATCACCGGTATCGAGAGCTGCACCTGAGTTAGTGCCGTCTTCAGATGCGCAGGCATATCGTCTGACCCTTCGGAGTGATGCCTATACGGCCCACCCTCAGGCGCAAGTCGATCGAAGTAAGCTTCGATATCGCTGCGAACAGTAGGATCAGCATTCTCCTGGATCAAAAGCGAGGCTGACGTATGTTTGCAGAAGATGGTCAGAAGGCCAGTCTGCATTCTCTGCTGCCTTACCCATTCCCCAATAGCCGACGTAACCTCATAAAGCCTTTGCCCACGCGTCAAAATTTCAAGATGATGCACTGATTGCTTCAATATTTCTCGCCTCTTGTTGTCGCCAGAAAGTGTCCAGGTTATACGAAAGATTAGATGCTGGGCATTCGCCGCGCGCAGCTAACGATAACCTCGCACCCAATCAGAGAACCGGAAACCGCATCATGACAAACCCAACAACATATCCCAGCAGTGCCACCGCTCCACCAAGCCGCAGGCTCGTCCGCCAGTCCAACTGCTTCCCCAGCGCAGTCAGCGAATAAACACTTACCGGCCCCAGAGTGCATAGCAGCACCGCCACATACGGCGTCGGCACACACGCACGATACAGCACATACGCCAACGCCACATCGAGCGCCATCGGAACCGGCAACAACGTACCTAGAATCGCCACCAGCACAACCCCGCCCACCGAAACCGGAACATGCGTCCCATACACTGGAATCAACTCAGCAGCCAGCGCCCCAAACAATGCAGCCAGTAGCATCCACGGCAAAGTCAGCACAGTCAGTCGCAGCAAATTCCGCAAGTACGTTCGGCAAAGCGCAACCAACCGAGAACCCAGTCCCTCCGCCTCCAACGAAACACCAAGACTCCGCACCACCACTTCGTTCTCCCGAACCAGCAGCGGCAGACCAATCAGCAACAACGCCGGCACCAGCACACGTATCGCCGCCAGCGGCAGCGGAAACAAGACAAACGCCATCGCCACCACAACAGGATTGAAGCTCGGCGAACTGATCAATGCAGCTACGGTCAGGCGAGTACTGGCCCCACTCGCCAGCAAGCTCTGCGCCACCGGCGTCGCGCAGTTCGTACACACTCCCATCGGAGCGCCGGCCACCGCGCCACACAACACATTCCCCGCAGCCGAAGAAAATCGTCTAGGCGCTCCAACCCCCGCCAGCAGCGTCATCATTGCAGCGCCAAACGGCAGCGCAAAGTACATCCCAAACCGATTCGTATAGAGCCAGTTCACGCTCGTCCGCAGAACCCTGGTCGGCGCCGGCATCGTCGGCGTCACCTTCAACAGCGTATCGAACGAGATCGGTCCCGCCACCTTGATCGCCGTTCCCGCATGCAGCTTCTTCAACAACGCAGGATAACGCTGCTGACTCCAGAACGTCAGCAATACGCCAACAGCAATCAACGCAGCCAGCGACACCTCAAGCGAACGGCGAGACGAAGTCGAAACCGAAACCCTTGTTGTGCTCATAAGAAGGGCAAGTCTACCCAACGCCGCCCGCCGTTGAACATCCACCATAAGGTTGACTAGCCGGCCTCTGCTACATCTTGATCTCCGAGACCTTGACGCTCATCAAAGGCCGGGTGCCGGGTGCGCCATATCTCGATTCTGAGATATGGGCATTCGCGCCGCGCGCGAACCGCTCTCCTCTATCGCCCTAAGCTCTCCCCAGCGCCCTCGCACTCACCAGCCTCCGCTCCAGATGCCGCTCCAGCGTCTCCACCGCAAACCTCCGCAGATCCGCCGCCCGCCCCTTGGGCCAATCCTCCTTTGCCAACTCCCCCACCGTCCCGCGAAACATCCGCACCGCCTCCCCCACCGAAGCCGCCGCCAGCCCCACACTCCCCGGCCGCCGATCATCCTCGCAAGTCACCCCGTCACTAGTACCCGAATACCAAACCGTCCCTCCACGCAGGTCCAGGCCACAAACAACGCAGTGCCCCAGCTCCGGCATCCACCCCATCAACCGGCTCATCCACAGCGAAAAGTAAGTCACCGGCATCCACACCCTCCCCACCTGTATCTGGTCGAGCACCGCCAGCACCAGCCGAAACACCGCATCCTCAGGAGCCTGCTCCGGCAGCGCCTCCTCCACCACCTCCGCCACAAACTGCAGCGCCGCCGTCCGCGCATAGTCAATCGGCCGCGAGAGCGGCGAACTCAAAATCTCAAACGCATCCAGCCGCACCAGCTCCTGCTTCGGCCTCTCCGCATACGTCGCCCGCACATAGGTCATCGGCTCCAGCGCCCCGCCAAACCGCCGCCGCGACCGCATCGCATGACGAGCCACCCCCTTCACCCGCCCCTGCTCCCGCGTAAACAGGCTCACCAGCAGGTCCGCCTCCTGAAACGGCCACACACGCAACACGATCGCCTCTCCCTGCCGCTCAATCATCCCAACCAGACTAATCCACCGCGAATTAGAAGACGAAAACGGGCACCTCTGGTATAGGATTGCGTTCGGCGAGCAAACCCTTCTCCCCGCCAATAACTCTTCTGGAGGATAAGCGTGAACAAAACACAACGATTCTTTGTCGCAGCAGCAATGTCAGTCTCCCTCATCGCAATGGCAGAAGAACCTGGCTCAACCGTCAAAGTCACCGGCTGGGTCATCGACTCAGCATGTGCATTTACCAAAGGCCTCAGCAAACCCATCGGAGTAGCCTGCGCAAAAGCCTGCGCCAAAAACGGCTCCCCTCTCGTCATTCTGCAGGACGACGGAACCATCTATCTGCCGATCGACAGCGCAACACCCTCAGCATCACAGAACGCAAAACTAATGCCCTACGCCGGAGAGCACGTCACCATCACCGGAAAGGACTACGCAAGAAACGGCTCGCACGGCATCGTCATCGACACCATCTCAAGATGAACGGGCAACCTGATCTCAACTGAACCGAGCCAGCGGAAACGAGCCAGTACGCAAAAAGAGACGCGCACCTCATAGGCCACGCGTCTCTTTTGAAATCCCTAAACGAATCTACCGCCCGAAGTGAGCCGCATTCTTCGTCTGATACTCCGCCCACTTCTCCGGCAGGTCATCCCCCGCATAGATCGCCGACACCGGGCAAACCGGCACGCACGCGCCGCAATCAATGCACTCCACCGGATCGATAAACAGCTGCACCGCGTCGCTATACCCGTTTTCATCCTTCTTCGGATGGATACAGTCCACCGGGCAGGCATCCACGCAAGCCGAATCCTTCGTCCCGATGCACGGTTCCGCAATCACATAAGCCATCTCAAAAATCTCCCTTAGTTACGTGTAAAACCCACGTCTAAATTCACCGTCTAAATCCGCCGCGCAAATTAAGCTCGTGCCTAGATTCTAGCAGCACATCCGCTCTCATCTGCAACTCGCTCTTCAATGCACCAGAGGCCGCTTCAGCCCCTGTTTCGCTCACTTCAAGCCGTTCTGCTCCCGCATCCGCCCCGCCAGATTCTCCGGAAAGATTCTCTCCCGCGACCCCGCAATCTCACCCTCGCTCCACCAGCGAATCTCACGCATAATCTCCCTCTCATCCACCGTAACTCCCATCAGACGAGGCTCCTCCCGCCGACACCTCGCCCTGAACAGAAAATCCGTATTGTCCTGCATCTCCCCCTGATGCAGAAACTGATTCCTGTCGCAGTACACCGGCCCCGACATCACAAGCTCCAGCCCAGTCTCCTCCCTCACCTCACGCGCTGCCGCCGCAGCCTCCGTCTCTCCCGCCTCAATCTCTCCACCCGGCAGAGCCCAGAAGACAAACTCCCCCTCCTCCCGCGGCACCACAAATCGAATCAGCAAAACATCTCCCGCCTCATCAAACAGCATCACCCGCGCCGTTCGTCTCTTCCGCACCCTACTTCGCAGCCATCCGCTTCGCCGCAAACTCCGCCGCCGAAGGAATCGCCGTCAACTCTCTTCCCGCAAACATCTCCGTAAACAGATGCACCATCTCGTTCTTAATCAACCCATTCGTCACCAGAGTCTCGCGACTATCCAACGTAAACTTTCCCCCATCGAAGTGAGTCGCCGAGCCCCCAGCCTCCTCCACCAGCAGAAATCCAGCCGACGTATCCCACGGATTCAGATTGAACTCCCAGAACCCATCCAGCCGCCCGCAAGCCACATACGCCATATCCAACGCCGCACTCCCTGCCCTCCTCACCCCATGCGACCGCAGCGTGATCTCGTTATAGAAGTGAATGTTCGGGCTCTCATGCCGCTTCTTACTCGGAAACCCCGTAGCCGTCAGCGACTCCTGCATCAAAGCGATCTTCGACACATGGATCTTTCTCCCATTCAGCCACGCGCCCTTTCCCCTCTCCGCAGAAAACATCTCATCGCGCAGCGGGTCGTAGATCACCCCGGCCACCATCTCTCCATCCTGATCCGCAGCCAGCCCAGCCGAGCGCCTCTCCAAACCCAGCACTACGCAGAACGCCGGAAACCCATGCGCAAAGTTCGTCGTCCCATCCAGCGGATCCACATACCACCGAAACTCGCTATCCAATCCACTCCGCGTCCCCTCCTCGCCATACACCCCATGCGCAGGAAACGCCGCCTTCAGCTTCTCCACAATCAACTGCTCGCTCGCACGATCGGCCTCCGTCACCAGGTCCACATCGCCCTTGTACTCCGTCGTCACCCCCTTCGTGTAAAACCCCCGCAGCAACGCCCCCGCCTGCCGCGCAATACCCTCAGCAATATGCGCAAACTCAAACTTCTTCATCATGAACCTCCCATCGACCGCAGCCGTCTCCAGTGCTATCGTTGTCCACCAGAGTATGTCCACCAGACTATCCTGTGCCCGTCCGGCCCCGCTCGAAACTCCATCTCTCCCGAGGTCAGCCATGCCAAAATTTCTTATCGAACGCGATATCCCCGACACCGGCCACCTCACGCGCGAACAACTCGTCGCCATCTCCGAAAGCTCCTGCCGCACCCTCCGCGGCATCGACCCCGAAGTGCAGTGGCTCACCTCCTTCGTCACCGCCGACAAGATCTTCTGCATCTACATCGCACCCGACGAAGAGGTCATCCGCCGCCACGCCTTCGAGGGCGGCTTTCCCGCCAACGCCATCACCCTCATCCACTCCACCATCGACCCCACCTACGCCGACGCCTGATCTCTATCGCGCATCCGCGTAGTATCCCGTTCGATACCGCAGATCATACTTCGCCTTTAGCTCCGCATCCGTCATCCTTACCTTGATCTGCCGAAACGAACTATCCGCCCCCCGCCGCGGCGCATAATACCCCAGCAGATACTGCGTCCGCAGGTCATCCGACACATGCGCAAACGCCGGCTCCAGATCCTTCGGGTCCACCACGTAGTAGTACTTCCCACCCGTATCCTCGGCCAGTTGAATCAGCGCATGCTCCCCGCCCGTATTCCTGCCCGCATCCGCATAGATCGGCACAATAATGATCGAGTACACCATCGCCCCCGCCCTCTGCGCCTCCTCTAGCGCCTGCGTATAGCGCGCCCCTTTCACCGTATCGCCGCCATCGGTGATCAGCACAATCACCCGCCTTCGCCCATTCGCAGCCGAGGTCCCCGCCAGCCTATCCGACGCCAGATAGATCGCGTCATACAACGCCGTAGCGTCTCCATGCTGAATCGCATTCAACCCGCTCTCAATCCGCTTCGGCTGATTCGTAAACGGCACAAGCTCCCGCACCACATCCGAGAACTCCATCAGGTCCAGCTCATCCTGCTCCCGCAGCAACGCTCGCACAAAGTGCTTCGCCGCCTCCTTCTCCAGCCGCTCACTGGTCATCACGCTCTCACTCGCATCAATGGCAAGCACGATCGACAGCGGCGTCGTAGCCTCTTTCTCAAATACAGCGATCTTCTGCAGCTTCCCATCCTCAAGAATCTGGAAGTCCTCCCGCTCCAGCCCACCCACCGGCGAACCCTTCGCATCCACCACGTTCAACGCCACATTCACCAGCCGCGTCTCCACCCTGATCGTAGGAAATCCGCCCTCAGGAGTCCCCGCAGAACCATTCGCCTTGCCACCCGTCTGAGTCTGAGTCGCCACCGCAGGCGGTGTCTGCACATCCTCCGGATCCTTAGGCGCCTGCGCCCCCACCGTCGCAGGAGGCTGCCTCACCACCGGAGCCTGCGACAACAGATCCCCCCGCACCAGCACGAGCCCAAGCAGTGCCCCAACCAGCACTCTCACCGTGCGCCTCCACCCTCGACCTTCGCCACAGAACCGGGTGCCCGATACATCGCTTCTGATATATCGGCATCGTCCGAAGAAGCATGACCGCCGGGTCCCGCCGTCTCGCTGACTCCCTGACTCGCTAACCCACCGGGTGCCCCATCCTTTCGCGGTTTCATCGCGATAGGGTGGGGTATTCGCGCCGGTAGGCGCGAACCGCTCTCCTCCCCAAGCCCATCCGCCCCGCCCAAAACCAACGCCTCGGAAGCGCCCTCCGTCTCGCTAACTGGCTGACTCGCCAACCCGCCAACCCGCTGCTCCTCAGGGAACGGCTCCCCATCCGCCCACACCGCCCCATCCACAAACTGTTCCTTCTTCCAGATCGGCACCGTCTTCTTCAACGTATCGATCAGCCACCGGCAAGCCTCAAACGCCGCACCCCGATGCGCCGAAGCCACCACAATCAGCACACTGGTCTCCCCTACATAAAGCCGCCCCAGACGATGCACCAGCGCCACATCCCGTACGCCAAACAGCTCCACCGCCTCGCCCGCCAACCCGCGCATCTTCTCCAGCGCCATCTCCCGATAAGCCTCATAGTCGAGATACAGCGTCTTCCGTCCCCGCGTATTATCCCGCACAATCCCGTCAAACACGCACACCGCGCCGTCCGCAGCAGCTTTGATCTCCGCCGCAATCTCCGCCGACGCAATCACCTCATCTGTAATCTCAACCCGCATCCCATACCTCAAACCCATACTCAACCTTTGTCATTCTGAGCGGAGCGAAGAACCTCCGCATTTTGCTTTTGCCTTTGCTTTTGCCTTTGCCTTTGCCTCTACCTCTACCTCTACCTCTACCTCTAAACAAATCAACTAAAAATCGTCATCTCGACGAAGCTGCTCACGGTCTCATCGTGAGCAGCGTAGTGGAGAGACCCTCGCATTTGTTCTTATTTTTGCCGCTGCTCTTGATTTTTCCTTTGCTCATCGCTGTCGTCTTCCAACTCCCCCACTCACCGGCGGCAACAAAGCCACCTCGTCGCCATCCTTCAACACATCGACACCTTGCGCATACTCCTGATTCACCGCCACAGCCATCGAATCCCAAACTCCCGCAGCGCCCACAGCCCGTCCCCGGCAACCCGCAATCAGATCCGCCACCGAGGCCCCATCCGTCAGCTCCAAATCCTCACCACTCCTGCCGAAGACATCCTTCAGCACTCCAAAATAAAGAACTCGCACCCGCATATCCCATCAGAATACGCGAGCACGAGTCTTTGACGTCCATACAACTTCAACATCACTCCTAAAGGGAGCAACGCCGCCTTCTGACCATCAAACCCTTCAGCGAACCGAGTCCGGAAACGGAGAGTTCGCAATCAGATCGCAGAAGTTCGGGCTCTTGTACCCCGGAATAAACCGCTCGCAAACATCCGCCTTCACCGTCCCCCAGGTCGTCCCCGGCTTATTCTCAAACCCGCCAAAGAATGCCTTCACGATCCCCTCCTTAAAGTTCTCCCGAGGATACTCCGCCACAATCGCCTCACGAACATCCGTCGGAAAAATCTCAAACCCCTCCCCCAGCACATCCAGCCCCACGCCTGAAAACAGCAGCGCCACCTCCGACTTCATATACTGCGTCACCCCCGGAGTCGTATGCAGCGCAATCGCCGTCCACGCCGTCATCACCTCTTCCTCCGCCACGTTATGCGCAGTCAAAAACTGTCGCACCGCATTCGCCCCATCCACCTCAAAACGCTCCGTCTCGCTGATGTACCTCTTCACCAGCCCAAGATCATGGAACGCCGCACTCACATACAACAGCTCAGGATCGAACCGCAGCTTCTTCTGCCGCCCCAGCTCCGCAGCAAACAAATACACCCGGTTCGAATGGTTGAACAACAGATCCGTACCCTGCTCCCGCAGGATTTCGGTAGCCTCTTTGGCAAGCTTGGAATCAGGAATAGCGGTAGCAGAAATCGTAAGACTCATGGCACTCTCCTTTGGCACAACTTACTGACATCCCCATCCTGCGCCGCCCCCGCCCGCACCGCCACGACACAGATACAGCAAATTCGGACATCCCCTCCGCCCCAATCACGTACCCTGAAAACCATGCGAAAGATCGTCATCACCGGCCCTCCCCCCGTGCAGATCCTCGACATCGCCGGCCCCCTCGAGGTCTTTGCCAACGCCGTCTTCGCCAACGCCGTCCCCGCCAACGCCCCCGGCTACGAGATCACACTCGCCACACCCGACGCCACCACCGTCCTCCAGACCAACCGAGGCTTCGCCCTCACCAACGCCGTCCCCCTCGCCGAAGTCACCGGCCCAATCGACACCCTCCTCGTCACCGGCGGCCCCGGAGCCGAATCCGGCACCTACGATCCCGTTTACGTCGCCTGGATCGCCCAAGCCGCCACCCGCTCCCGCCGCGTCGCCTCCATCTGCACCGGAGCCTTCCTCCTCGCCGCCGCCGGCCTCCTCGACAACCGCCAGGCCGTCACCCACTGGGACTTCTGCGACCGCCTCGCCCGCGAGTTCCCCGCCGTCCAAGTCAAGCCCGACCCCATCTACCTCCGCGACGGTTCAATCTACACCTCCGCCGGCATCACCGCCGGCATGGACCTTGCCCTAGCACTCGTAGAAGAAGACCACGGCCACGCCGCCGCCCTCGCCATCGCGCGCAAGTTAGTCATGTTCCTCGTCCGCCCCGGAGGCCAGGCCCAGTACAGCCACATGCTCTCCCACCAGGCCGTCACCTCGCAGCCCCTACGCGAGCTACAGGTCTGGATGCTCGAACATCTCCGCGAACCCCTCACCGTCGACCGCCTCGCCGAGCGCATTGGCGTCAGCCCCCGCCACTTCACCCGCATCTGCCTTCGCGAAACCAGCGTGAACCCCGGCCAGTTCGTCGATCGCATGCGCGTCGAAGCCGCCCAGCAGATGATCGACAGCTCGAACATGGGCCTCAAAGAGATCGCCGCCGCCACCGGCTTCAGCACTGCAGACGCCATGCGCCGCACCTTCTCCCGCATCCTCGGCATCACCCCCGCCGAATACATCCACCGCTTCAAACGCCCCACCCAGTCCTAGCTGGATACAGATGGGCATAGATGGGCACACCAGCAACACCCTTGATAAATCCCGAGAATCGGGTACCGATATCTGAGCTCCGAAAGGACCGGGTGCCCCATCCTTTCGCGGTCGTATCGCGATAGGGTGGGTTATTCGCGCTGGCAGGCGCGAACCGCTCTCCTTCCCACCTCACAGAAATCCTCACCCCCAACGGCACCAGGCGCATATCTCGACCCTAAGATTGCCCTCGTACGAACAACCTCCGCCTCAAAACTCCGTCGGCGCATGACACTTCTCCAACAGCCGGGTACCCCATATCTCGATTTTGAGATGTGGGCCTCATGCGAAGACATGACCGCTTTCTCTAAGACTCCTTCGCCGCACGATACTTCTCCAACAGCTTCCTCCCCTTCGCCGCTAATTTCTTCGCCGCAGCCTCCGTCTTCGGAATCGGCTCACCCCACGCATGCGCACTCAGTGCCAACCGCGTCGGTTCTCCATCCTTCACCATCGGCCCGCGCGGATGCGTAAAGTGCCGCGTCAAAAACGATCCCTTCCTCCGCATCTTCTCCGGAGTATCCGCCTCCCCCTTCACTCCCGGCTTCAGATTCGCACCCTCCGTCTTCTTATAAAACTCCCGCCCCGCCGCCGTCAGCCCGCCCTTCGGATCCTTCCCCTTCGCAGGCATCGACTTCGCCGCGCTCTTCGTTGCAGACTTCGCCGCGCTCTTCGTTCCTGGCCTCTTCACCACACTCTTCGCACTTGGCTTTTTCACATTTGGCATCGCAAACCCTCTTCTACTTGAGAATCAATCCACCCCCAACAGGTTTCTTCGGCACTCACCGAAGTTCGACCACAAACACCATCGCACCACAAATTGCACCATCCACGGTTCCAAATTAAAGACCGCCAAACTACTGCAACCTATCGGCAACTTCCATAACCGCTGCGATGGCATCACTTGCACCCTAGCCACCCCAGATAAGCTGGCTCCGACCAACATCCACGCTCCTTTTGGCATCCAACCTTCATCAGTCGTCGCACCATCCCATGACCATTCCAGCTATCCCAAATCTAGTAATTCAACTCATCCTCGCTACCTCAGTTGTCTTATTCCTCTCCTCACTCCTCCCCATCCGCCGGATCTGCGCCATGCTGCCTCGCGGCCGTGCCCGCTCCACCTGGCGCATCATGGGAGCACTTCTCACCCTCGCCGCCGTCGGCGTCGCCATCTTCCTCCGCATCAACACCACCGACGGTCCAGACAACTACGAAGACTGGATCGTCAGCCTCGTCTTCCTGGCCGCATCCATCTTCGTCTTTACCGTATCCACCCTCGCCCTCCACACCGCCAGAGACCTCTCCAAGATCGTCGACCTCGAACGCGCCGCCATCATCGACCCCGTCACCGAACTCTTCAACCGCCGTCACATCATGGCCCTTCTCGACGCCCAGTGCCAGCACTCCTCGAAGCACAACTCCCCCTTCTCCATCCTCCTCATCGACGTCGACAACTTCAAAGCCATCAACGACACCTTCGGCCATCGCACCGGAGACACCGTACTCAAAGAGCTCGGCCGCGTCATCTCCCACATCATCCCCGAATCCAGAGCCATCGGACGTTACGGCGGCGAGGAGTTCCTCGTCATCCTTCCCCAATCCGCCTCCAGCCAGGCATGGCGCATCGCCGAAGAGCTTCGAAAAGCCGTCCAGGCCACCAAAATTGCCAGTCAGAGAACGCTCATCGACTCCCCCACCATCAGCATCGGCATCGCTACTGCCTTCGGATGGAAGGAGACCTCTGAAGACCTCATCGAGATCGCCGACGAAGCCCTCTACTCCGCCAAAGCTGCCGGACGCAACTGCATCTGCCACGCCTTCGAATCCTCAGGAAGACAACTCTCGTCCAGATTCACCACCGTCCCCGCAACCCACATCCTGGTGGACGAGACGCTGGAGCCGCAACCTTGACCCAGCAAGATTCCTATATACGATAGGCGTGTGCCCCGTTGGGAACACGCGATAGTCTGGCATTGATAAGCGGCAGTGTGATGTCGCTCTGGCATCGATCATGTCTGCCAACGCAACGCCCACCTCTTCGCGTCAGAAGAGTGCTCGGGCCCCGGCCAAGCAGGCAGACCCATCGCCTCGCTGCGGGGGGGGCCAAAGAGGACTACTTGCTAACGAATCCCCAGATCAGAAACGCGAAAGCTATCGTGAGGAGTACAACACGCCAGCGGTGATGCATATCCCATCTGCGCCGATACGTCTTCCAATCGGGAGGAGGAGTGGACTTCTCCCACGATTTAATACGGTTGTTGACCGGCACGAGGGCGATAAGCGTATAGACAATCGCGACGATCCACAAAACGGCCGATGTAGCGAACCAGATCGGTAAGCGGCCAGATTGATGCCATCGGATAACAACCTCGGCTAACGTAAGCAAAAGCGTAAGGTTGTACCAAAACGGCATGACCGTCCCCAGCACACGAGCGATGGCGCTTGCGGCTGGCAGATGGGCGTCATCCGGAAGTCTATCGAGCGTTGGATGAATAAGCGCGGCGATGGCCAGTTCACATCCAACCATCAATCCCGCGACGATAATTGCAACGACACTTAGGACTTCCATCATGAACTCCTCCATCTACTGGTTGTTCAACCAACTCACGGTCGACAAGAACGGTTAAAGGCATCTCTCTCAAGTGGCTGGATCTAAAGTGGCTGGATCTCAAGTGGCATCTCTCTCAAGTGACATGAATCAGTACGATGCCGACGACCAGCATCACCACGCAGGTCAAGCCATGAACTGAAAACGCCTTCGACTTCGACCCGCCCGACCCCAGAACGTTTGACATGTCGCCAAAAGGGACGATGGCTTCAACGAGTAGAACTATGCCTACCGTCCGCGTGTCCGTGGTCAGCATCAAGGTCAGCACAACCAATCCGGATGCGACGTCTCGAACTCCTTTAAGACGCAGCCAGGCACGAGTGTCAGCATCGGGTGCAGGCGGCTTAAGACCAAAGGACCCTATCATTCGTTCAGGAGAGACAAGGTAGAAACAACCGATAACAAGGATCGCCACAGCCATGAGAGCAGCGAGAGAAAGCGGGATAGCGTTATGCATAAAATGTCTCCTTACTATAAAATCTAGCAACGCTATATAAGATGTGAAAAGCTAGGAAAAGTTTCACTATCCGCTAAGTGTTGATTCTAGCGGCGCTATACTTCCTATCAATGGCAATGCCCCTGGCAGCGAACCGAATTGCGGAACGAAAACTGCGTGACCGGCAGGCCCGACGGGCACAGATTATTAGTGCCGCGCGACAAATAGCGGAGCTTGAAGGTTGGTCCAACGTAACCGTTCGGCGGCTATCCGACGAAATCTCATACAGCCAACCCGTCTTGTACGCTCATTTTGGAAGCCGCGAAGGGATTCTCGCCGCGGTGGCTATCGAGGGTTTCCAGGAGATGGGCCTGGCTTTGGAGAAGGCACGGAAACGGGTGAAGCGTGGAAGTACAGTCGAATCCGTCGCGGCCGCATATCTGGAGTTCGCCGCGTCTTCACCAGCACTGTATGAAGCGATGTTTTCGCTCAGCCTGAGCGTACCATTCGATGACGCGGCTACTCCTCCGGAGCTGCGATTCGCGTTTTCCCAACTCCTCGAGTTGTTTCAGGGGCAGGGCTCGAAGTCGGAGGTTCTATCGGAGATGTTTTGGGCGAGCCTCCATGGTATCGCCGAGCTGACAAGAACCAGGCGATTGCCGCGCAGCCGTCAGAGAGAGCGCGTGAGGACGCTCGTCGAGCTCTTCACCTTCCCACGATGAAACTGTGGCGATACCGCGCTGGATGGCCTCTTCAAAGGTGGCGTTCTGGCCGGGGTGAGTACGGATGTCGCAAAGTTCAACAATCCTTGAACGCTTTATGCGTCGGTCAAAACCGGCGAGAGATTGTGGAGGAAAGATTCATAGGTCGAACTTAGTGCTTGGCAGGCCCTCTCCCTCCTTACCGGATGGTCAAGCTCACACATCCTCCCAAATTTACTCACGAACAGGACTCGGCGAAACCACCCTCAAAACAAATCGAACGATCCAGACTCAGCCCTGCCCGGATACCACACCCGCACACCCTCCACCCGCGCAAACTCCGTCATTGCGTGCTCCCTCCGCGAACTCCCACCCTCAGCCGTCACAAAGAGATCCTCCACCTCTCCGTCACGAGCCAGCACCGCATCCCCAATCAGAGAACGGTGACACCGCCACGGCACCGCCTCCGCACACATCACCACCGCAGTCTTCAGATCCGGCAGCCCCATCAACCAATCCATCTCCGCGGCAAACTCCGGCGTCTGCATATAGTCCGCATATCCCCGAAAGCTCTCGTTCCGCCACCCCGTATTCACGCTGTCCTTCCTCGCCGCCCTGCGCCCACCCAGTCCCACCCTCCACACCCCGCGAATTCCAACCCCCTCCAGCGACGCAAACAGCCTCTCCTGCCCAAACTGCGGATACCTCTTAGACCCCGGATACCGCCGCACATCCACCAGCGTCGAGCAGTCATTCTCCCTCAGCGCCCGCAGAAACGCCCCCAGCTCCAGCGTCGAGTGCCCAACCGTCATCATCCCAGCCACCGCCTGAAAATAAACCTCAAAAACGTGTCACATTTTTAGACGCTAAAAACATGACGGCTAAAACACCACATCAGCCACGCAAATCACCACAGTCTCACCACAAAAACACCACAGCAAAACACCCATATTTCGCAAAAACCCCCGCAAAAACACCCCTCCACCACCAAACAAAAAATCTCTCCCGCCGAAAAGAAAAAAGGGCGATCCGGCAACCGCCGAACCGCCCTTCGTCCTGATCGAACTTACACCGTAGCGTGAAGAACCTCTTCGCGAACCACCTCATCCTTCACCTTCTCCGCCCGAGTCTTCGGCAGCGCGACGGCCAGGACATCCTCAATCCGCGTAGCGTAGTGCAGCGTAACGCCCTCAATCTGATCCGGCGTTAAGTCCTCATCCACCTGCTGTTTACAGTCCGCCGGCAGAATTACATCCCGCACGCCGGCCCGCTTCGCCGCAAGGAACTTCTCCTTGATCCCGCCAACCGGCAGCACATTGCCGCTCAGCGTAATCTCGCCCGTCATCGCCGTCAGAGGATGCACTGGAGTATCCGTCAACAAGCTGACCAGAGCCGTAGCCATCGTCACGCCGGCCGAAGGACCATCCTTCGGAATCGCTCCCGCAGGCACGTGAATGTGCAGGTCCACATCCTTCGTAAAGTCCTCATCGAGCCCTAACGACGCGGCATTCGAGCGCACCCAGGTCAAAGCAGCCTGCATGCTCTCCTTCATCACATCCCCAATCTGACCGGTGATCGTGAAGCCGCCTTTGCCCTTCATCCGGTTCGCTTCAATGAACAAAACATCGCCGCCCGCCGGTGTCCACGCTAAGCCCACAGCAACCCCAGCACGCTTGGTACGCTCCGCAATCTCGGTATCCACACGCACCTTGATGCCGCCAAGAAACTCGTGCACGACCTCCGGAGTAATCACAACCTTCTCCGTCTGACCCTCCGCGATCTTGCGCGCAACCTTGCGGCACACGGTCCCAATCTGCTGCTCGAGCTTGCGAACACCAGCCTCCCGCGTGTAGTGCCGCGCGATCAGATGCACGCTGTCCTTCGGGAATTCGATGTTCTCTTCCGTAATACCGTTCTCTTTGATCTGCCGCGGAATAAGGTATTTGATGGCGATATTCACCTTCTCCTCTTCCGTATAACCGGTCAGCTCGATGATCTCCATACGATCAAGCAGCGGCCCGGGAATCGTATCCAGCTGATTCGCCGTGCAGATAAACAACACCTTGCTCAGATCAAACGGCTGATCGAGATAGTTGTCGCGGAACGTATTATTCTGCTCCGGATCAAGCGTCTCAAGCAACGCACTCGCAGGATCTCCCCTGAAGTCGCGCCCCAGCTTATCGATCTCATCCAGCATGAACACCGGATCCTTCACCTCAACCCGCTTCAGGTGCTGAATAATCTGCCCCGGCAACGCGCCTATGTATGTCCTCCGATGTCCGCGAATCTCGGCCTCATCATGCATACCGCCCAGCGAGATGCGTGAAAATTTGCGATCCAACGCCTTCGCGATCGAACGTCCCAGCGAAGTCTTACCAACACCCGGAGGCCCAACGAAGCACAGAATCGGCCCCTTCATATCCGGCTTCAAACGCCGCACCGAAAGGTAATCCAGAATGCGATCCTTCACCTTCTTCAAGCCATAGTGATCCTCATCGAGGATCGCCTTCGCCTTCAGAATATCCACCTCGCCCGAAGAGGTCTTCGACCACGGCAGCACCGCCAGCCACTCCACATAGTTCCGCGTCAGGGAGTAGTCCGCCGCCGCAGGATTCATCCGGCTCAACCGGCCCAACTCCTTCAACGCATCCTTCTTCACATCTTCCGGCATCCCGGCGGTCTCAATCTTCTCCTTCAGCTCAGCGATGTCCTTCTGGGTATCATCCTGATCACCCAACTCCTTCTGGATCGCCTTCAACTGCTCGCGCAGGTAGTAATCCCGCTGCGACGACTGCACGGAATCCTGCACCTCGGTCTGGATCTTGTTGCGCAGCTGCTGCACCTCAAGCTCCTTCGCCAGGTGCTTGTTGATCCGCTCCAGACGCGCCGAAACATCTGGCGTCTCCAGTAGCTCCTGCTTGTCAGTCGTCGTCAAAAACGGAAGCGAGGAGGCGATAAAGTCCGCCAGCCTCCCGGGTTCGTCGATGTTGATCGCAATCGTCTGCAGATCGTCGCTCAAGGTAGGCGACGAGGTCACAATCTGCTGGAACTGGCTGACCACATTCCGTTGCAGCGCCTCGGCCTCTGGCGTCTGCTGTGGATCCACGTCCGGAATGGCCTCATATTCGGCCGTCATAAAGGGCGCCAGCTGCGCAAACTCGCCAAGATGTACCCGCTCATTGCCCTCGGTGAACACAAACAGACTTTGGTTCGGCATCTTGACGACCTTGTGCACCGTCGCTCTGGTACCAGTCGCAAACAGATCTGCAGCCTGCGGAGCGTCCTGCCGCGCATCCCGCTGCGCCACCACAAGAATGGTCTTCTCCTCGCCCAGCGACTGAATCAGCTGGATCGAGCTATCCCGCCCCACCGTCAACGGAAGCACCGCGTGAGGAAACAGGACAGTATCCCGAACCGGCAACACCGGAACAGGCCGTTTCCCTATCACCTCAGCACCCGACCCCTCGCTGGTTTTGGTCGCGGTCGGTTGAATCACACTTACAAAGTCGCTTGGCATTGAGTGTACCTCTATCAGATTATCCACTATTCGATGCAGCAAGTCTTCATCTGGTCGCAAACTATGCCCCTCTCTCCGGAAAACGTGCGTCTCCACATTCCGTCATCGGCCATAACCCCATTCGCATCAGTGAGTAACTTCCTAAAAGAGGGATTTCAAGATTGCTCTTCCAAATAAGAGCCCAGTCGTCAGATCCTCGCCAAATCACCCCACGACATCAATCTCGACCCAAAGAAGGACGGGATAATCAAGCCGTCGTTTGACCGCCCACAGTACTGGGCATACTACGCCTCAGACCCGCCACTTTGCCACCGGCCAAGGCAAGCCCAATATAACGTCCGGGACAGCGGGACCGCTAAGCCGCCCAATATCGACCCAGCACCTTCACCATCCGGCAGTGTTCCCGTAACGCACTCAACGCAGCCTCAGCCTTCTCCGCCGAATCGAACCGCACATCGACGTAGAAGACATACTCCCACGGGCTACCCGGAACCGGTCTGGACTCGATCTTGGTTAGGTCCACCCCGGCGTCCGCCAGTCTCTGCAACGCCGCCACCAGCGTTCCCGGTCGATGTTCGATGGCAAACGCCAGGCTCATCTTGTTCCCGTCCTTTGCCGGCTCCTCGACCGACGCACCGTCGCGCTTCACCAGGTGAAACCTCGTGTAGTTCTCAGCATGGTCTTCAATGCCCGCCACCATTACCTCTGCGCCATACTCCGTTGCCGCAAGCGCAGGAGCGATCCCTGCAACATCCCGCAGACCCTCTCCCATGAGTCGCTTCACGCTCCCCGCCGTGTCGTAGAAAGGGACCACCTCCCACTCCGGATGCGAAGCCAGAAATCTCCGGCACTGCGACAACGCGACCGGATGCGACATCACTCTCCTGATCTCCTGTAACTTCACTCCCGGCATCGCAATCACATTGTGTCGAATCCTCATCAAACTCTCGCGCTCAATATGCACCGGAAGATCCAGTAGCAGATCGTAATGTTCCGCAACCGATCCGTGCAGACTGTTCTCAATGGGCAGCACCGCCGCATCGACCCCACCCGCGAGAACCTTCGCCAGCACCTGGGCCGATACCGTACAAGCAACAATCTCTAACTTCTCGCGACTGCCCAGCATCTCGACAGTTGCCATGTGGCTATTCGAGCCCAACTCTCCTTGAATCGCCACCTTCAATCCAGATACCCCGCACATTTCGTTCATGTTTGGTTCATATTTTATTCCCTCTGGCAACCCACTCGCCTAACCGGGCAACTTACCACAGGACGGGCCTGAATCTTTGAATGCCATCACGGCGAACCGGGAAGTGAAGCCGGCAATCGTCTTAGGAGAACCAAATGCTTTGGACAATCACAATTATTCTCTTCATCCTGTGGATTGTGGGACTTGTTAGCAGCTACACCCTCGGTGGATGGATTCATATCCTTCTGGTTCTGGCCATCATCGTGCTCATCTTCAACCTGCTGTCTGGCAGACGAGCCCTATAACCACTCTCGAAGTTAAGAAGTTAAACCGCAGCCCTCTCGCTCTATACGCAAGGAGTCAACTATGAACACCGAAAAAGCAGCAGGTAAATTCGATCAGGTAGCCGGCAAGATCAAGCAGAGCGTAGGCGAAGCCGTCGGTAATCAAAAGCTAGCCAACTCGGGCGTAGCCGATCAAGTCAAGGGTGCCGCCAAGGAGACCTGGGGCAACGCTAAAGATGCCGCGGAGGTCGCAAAGGATGATGCCCGCGCTCGTACTGACGTCAAAGGCGAAGACTACAAAGCCCACGCAGAAGACACCGCTCACAACATGCGCGAGAAGATTGCAAACACTGCACAGAATGTTAAGGACAGCGTGAACGAGAAGCTGGATAACTTCAAACGAGAGCACAACAGCTAGCCAGGCGAATCCCTCTTGAAAGGTCCGCCATTGTGCGGGCCTTTCTTATTTGTGCATCAACACATCCGCGGCAACAAACCCAAAGAACACCACCGAGATCACCCCATTCAGCGTAAAGAAAGCCGCATTCATGCGTCGCAGATCCTTCGGCGAAATAATTGAGTGCTCATACAGCAGCAGGATCGCAACCAGCCCAACCCCCAACATCGCAATCCTTCCCAACCCAAACAGCTCAATCAGCCAGCACAGCAGCAGCAGCATCCCCAAATGCATCCCGCGCGCAATCCAGAAGGCCGCCGTGATGCCGAACGCCTGCGGCACACTGTTCAGTCCCACCTTGCGGTCGTGTTCAAAGTCCTGACACGCATACAGCACATCGAAGCCGCCAACCCACAACAGCACCGCCGCCGTCAGCACAACAATTCTGATATCCAGCGATCCCCGCACCGCAATCCACGCGGCCGAAGGCGCAATCCCCAACGCCAGACCCAACACAACATGCGACCACCGCGTCAGCCGCTTCATATAGCTGTAGGCCAGCACCACAGCAAGCGCCACAGGAGCAAGCTCCAGCGTCAGCCGGTTGAGCATCGCCGCACCCACCACAAACAGCGCGATCGACACCACCACAAATCCCGCAACAAACCCTTTGCTCAGCGCGCCGGCAGGCAAAGCCCTCATGGCGGTGCGCGGGTTCGCCGCATCCAACTGCGCATCCGCCAGTCGATTGAACGCCATCGCCGCAGACCGCGCAGCCACCATGCACACAATAATCCAGCCCAGAACTCGCAGCGTCGGCCAACCACCCGCAGCCAGCACCGCTCCTGTCAACGCAAACGGGAGCGCGAACACCGAATGCTCCCACTTGATCATCTCAAGCGTTACAACCGTACTCTTCCACAACGATGCCATCCTTCTATCGTAAAAGAGTTCGTCCCCTCCAACCTAGCCAGCGTGCCTAAAGGTCAAAAAACAGCCTTATTTAGCCGGTTTCTCCGCCTCACCCCCAACCACCTCCAGGTTATTCACCACTTTGAACACTCCCGGCACACCATTAGCACGAATATTCGCCACATCTTTGTCCGACTGACTGTCCACCACGCCCGACAAAGTCACGTTCCCATTCACAACCGCGATCCGAATCGGCTTTGCCGGATCAATCGCATATTTGTTCAACTGCGGAAAGCCATAGATCGACCGCGCCTCTGCCAGTCGAATCCTGTCATCCATAGGCGACACCGGCGCCACCTCCACGTTATCAATCACGTCTTTCACCCCCGGATAGTTCTCTGCCAGGCTCAACGCCGAATCCTTATCCGTGGGGCCATATGCGGTCCCGCCCAGGGTCACCACACCCTTCTCGACGCCGATCGTAAACGCATTGAACGCCGTCGTTCCATACCCAACCCGGTCATACGCCAGCTTCTCCGCCAGCTTGTTCCGCAGCGTCATGTCATCGACATCAGGCCCCGCAACCTCAATCTGATTCTCAACCCCCTTCACATTCTGCCGGTGGTGGGCACGGTCGTCCGCGTCGAGCTTCGCGCTGTAAAGCTCCACCGTCCCCGTCAGCTTCACAACGCCATCCTGCACCGAGCTCTTCACATCTTTGAATCGCTTGTTATCCAGCGCCTTCGTCACCTCCGCCTGAATCCGCGCGTCGTTTGGCCCCGGCCCGACATTGCCCTGCGCGCTTTGGGCCACGCCCCTCGATGCCCCATCCAACATCGTCAGACCGGCAAAAACCAACACGCCGGCGCATGCAAAGTTCTTCATCCTGCTCATAGTCTTCCCTCCGGAGATCGTTAGCGCCGCGAAAAACGGCATCCGTGCCCTCATCCACACCTCGTACGATGCAGCCTCTACCTCAGCGCGCTAACGATACCTTTTCCGTAGCTTATAGACAACGCTGAATACGCCCGACTCGTCACGCGACACCACAATCGAGTTGTCGTGGTTCAAGTCATACTGCACCTGGATCAGCTGCTGCGCCGAAGTATTCACATTCGTCGCAAACGTCGCCGTAATCTGCCGCGACAGTTGTTGCTGCACGGTAATCCTGGCCGACGACCCGCCCAGCGTCCCCACAAACGCCGGATCGATCTTCACGCTGCCCACGCCAAACAGCTTCTCCACGCGGTTGCTGACCGTAGCGTTCAACGCCCCACCCAGCAAGGCGCTCGTCGTCGGATCGGTGCCCTGCTGCACCTGTCGCTCCTGGTAGAGCTGTGCCTCCTCCTGCGTCCGGCCCAGCGCCAGCAGCTGAAACACATCCGACTCGCTCAGCGGCGGCTCCGACCGATAGGTCGGTTTCAAGTTCGTCGATGTCCCATGCAGCCCAATCGTAATGTCGTAGTTCTCCACCTGCGCAGTCGCATCCAGGTCGATGATCGGGTCAATACGCACCGGATTGGTAAAGTAAATCTCCCCGCGCTGCAGTTGATACTTCGTCCCGGCAAACGTCGCGCTTCCCTCGTTGATCTCGATCCGTCCCAGCAACGAAGGGTCCGCAGCCGTCCCGCGAATCTGCAGATCGACCGTCCCCGCCAGCTTCGCATACGAGTTCTGAAAATCAAGCTGCGGCGCACTCGTCACGTGCACATCCAAACGAATCTTGTTCGCCGGAGCATTCGGATCGGGCGGCGGACTCACTCCCCCTGCAGATCCGAACGCAGCAAAATCCACATCAGCCCCTACGCCAAATCGCGTAATCAGGATCGTTCCACTCAACAGCGCACTGTCCGGGCTTCCCTGCAGCTTCAGATTCGCATTCGCCGTAGCGCTCAGCCCATACAGCCGCACCCTCACCACATCGCCGGTCGCCGACAGGTCCGCATACAACCCATTCTTGTAGCGAATAGCCCCGCCGATCTTCAGCGTTCCTCCGCCAGTCGTCGCAGCCAGGTTCTCCACCTGCAGCCGATCGCCGTTGAACACCAGCGTACCGTTCATATTGCTCAACCCATTCGGAATTCCATCGATCGCAACATTCACCTTCTCGAACTGAACCCTTCCCGTCAGCTCCGGATTCATCACATACCCGCCAGCGCCCACGGTAAACTCCACCTTGCCGGTCGAAATAACATCCGCGTCGAAGGTATGCAGCAGCGTCATGCTCACGCTTCCGGTCGCCTTCACATCCAGCTTGCCTCCCTTTGGATCCGTCGCTCCAAACAGCTGTCCCGTCCCGCTCGCCCGCATGTCCGTATCCTGCCCGGTGATATGAACCTGCTCGAGCGTAGCCACACCATCACGCAGTCCCACCCGCAGAGGCTCCGCCGCCTTCAGCTCCACTCCCTGCAACTTCACATCCACCTGATTGAACTCGGCTTCGCCACGCAGCGCCTTCGGTGTCTTCAGTGGACCGCTCACCGTCGCAGTCCCATTGATCATCGACTGCGCCTTCATCGTCCCCGGCCCAAACATCCCGAGCGGCTTGCCGATATCTAGACCCGCCACCGTCATCTTCGCCTGCGTCTGATAATCCCCCGTCAGCCGCAACTCTCCCGAAGCATTCAGCTTCGCTCCCACCAGCGTCGAGTCCGCAGTAAAGTACATCACCTCTCCCTGGCTATGCGCCTCCACCGCCGCCTCGCCAATCGTCTGCCCTCGATAAGACATCCCATTCAACGTGACCTTCGCCTTCAGCCCCGGCTGCGTCATCGTCCCATTCGCATCCGCGACCAGGTCCACCGTCCCATCCACATCGTTCTTCGCCTTCTTCACCATCTCAAACTTCGACAGCTGAATATCATGCCCTTCGACATGCCCATGTAGGTGTTCCATTCCCATGTCGTACCCGCCGTTACCTGCAATCTGCATCCCATGCACGCGCAGCACAACATTGCTCGCCTCCAAATCCTTCCCCTGCACCGTCAAATCCGCCACCGCAGACTCATACGGTTCCCCATAGGCCACCCCGTTCATCAACGAGACATGGCCACCCCCACTCAAACTCCTCAGCGTTCCCGCCGCATGCCCGTCCACCGCCACTGTTCCTGTTAGCGAAACCTTCTCCTGCTGCCCCGCAATCTGCAACACATCGACGACCTGCGCATTGGCCAGCTGCACCTTCGCATCCAGAGCCATCCCGTCGTCCCACAGATAACTCACCGCACCGCGAGGCGACACTACCTTCCGCGGCGCAATCTTGCCCTCCACATTCAGTACCGCAGTCCCGCGCTTGATCGTCGAAGTCGCCACGACAACACCCGTGTTCGGCGAGTACTCCGCATCCGTCACCAGCGAATCCAGCAACACATCCGTCGTTCCCAGCGCAAACTCCGCATTCGTCGCCTGCAGATGTCCCTTCACATCAAGATCCGCAATCTTCCCCTTCGCCGTTCCGTTGAACTGCATCGCGCCATGCAGTACCACAGGAATCGCCGCGGTACCCTTCTTTCCATTTCCTTCCAGATCCAGCGTCGTCAGCAGTTGGTTGTACTCCGACAGGTCTCGCACCGTCATATCCACCCGCAGGTCAGTTAGTGGATCACCCTCGTTCACACCCAGAACTCCTGACGCCTCAAAGTTTGTCTGCGGCATCTGCAGCGTAATCCGCTGAATCCGAACCGTCTCGTTGCGGCCGGTGTAATGCGCCAGAGCCTGCCCCGTCACAGGAACATCGTTCAATGCGCCCCGCCGTTTCACCCCCGTCGACGTAAAAGTCAAATTCCCATCCACCTCTACCGTATCCGCAATGTTCTTCGCCGGACCGCCCCACTCCACCTTCACCGGCCCACTCACAGCGGTATCAAATCCCAGATCGCCATAGTCCTCCGGCGCCGTCACATCCATAATGGTTCGCAGCGGAATCTTCGTAACCATTGCAGTCAAATAAGCATGAGCCGTTTGCACCGGGGGCACCTTCGCCGTCTCGCTCATCGGAGCCTTCGCCCCAATCGTCTTGGCTGTGGTATTGGCTGTCGTTATCGCAGCCTTGGTCGAAGACGAACTCACTGCAATATCCTGCGGCGGTACCTCTCCTAGCCAGTTCACAATTCGCAGCTCACCCGCCGCGCTGCCTCCGCCAGGCAGATATCCCGTCAACGCGGTAAGCAACAACTCCGTGGGCGTCACATGCAACGTTCCACCGCCATCGATATCATGCAGTCGCACATTCTGATCCCGATAAGCCGCCTTATGAATCTTCGCCGTCCCCACCAGAAGATATCCAGCCACACAATCCGGATCAGGCGGCAACGGACGCAGAGGCTTCGTCGTCTCCGCGGGATGGCTTCGCCGCCAGAACGGCGGATGCTTCTGCGCCACAGCAGGTGAGGTCGTGCAATTATGCCCATTCAAATCCAGGTCCACCGTGCCCGCATTCAAACCGTCCACATCGGCAAGCACGGAGACCTGCTTGATCTCCACCGTCCCCTTCACAGTCGCCTGCCACTCCGGCCTGGCAAAGTCTTTGATGCTCCCGGTCGCATCCAGCTTCGAGCTCTTGCCCGTCGTAAAGTTCAATCGCTGCAGCTCAATCGTGTCTCGTCCCAGCTCCACCGCCAGACTCAACCCCGACTGCGCCTCCACCTGCTTGCCCATCTTCGTCCGCAGATCCTTCAAGTCAACCGTCACACCATAGCGATCCGTCGACGCAATGTAATGCACCTTCGCATCCAGATCTCGCGCAACAAGATGGAACGGAATCGCCAAATCATTCAGCAACGCCACTCCATCCGACACCACAACCTCCTGCGCCTTCAGGTCCAGTACCGTGTCGAGAACGGGCTTGTTGCTTGTACTAGGATGCTTCGGCACCGGCTGATTCGTCTTTCCATCCTTATCCACAATCAAGTGAAACTGAGGATGCTCCACACCGAGATAGTTCAGCCGCACATGCGACGAGATGCCGGTGCCGCTGACATGCGTGAAGAAGTCGAAGATCTCCACCCGCAGCAGCACCTTATCCACCGCAAGATAAGGAGCCTCCCCCGGCCCCTCGAGTCCATGAATCACCAGCCCATCGGCCTCCACCGCAAGATGCCACAGATCGAAGCTGATCTTCCCCAGCTCCACTCTTCCGCCAGTCGCATCCTCCAGGACTTTAACAACTTCTTTGCCAACTCTTCGGTTGAAGTCGTTCGTCTTCGAGTACCACGCAAACACCCCGAACAACACCAGCACCAGAACCAGCAATGCCCCCACCGTCCAGCCAATCCAGATCATCATCCGCTTCGCCAGCGATCGCTTCACCTTCGCAATCTCGCCGGCAACCTTCGCCTCCATCTTTTCTTTCTTCTCGCTGAGTTTCTTCTCCAGGTCGCTCACGGCGCCACCTCGCCCGGATTCATAATCTTCACGCTGCCCTGCACCCGCAGCGACTTCAACCAGTCCACCAGCAGCGCTCCCACCTGCTGCTGCAGCAGCACCTCTTCAATCCTCTTTGAGATCGTGTCCATCTTGGGTGGAGTCACATCTCGCTTCGCATACTCCGGTGCCATTCTCTTCTCGTAAAACTCCTTGATCTCTGCGTCTGAAATCTTGATCCCATTCCGAAACCGTACCTCAATAAACTTCAGCAACTGCATCCGCAGCCGCCACCGCTCGCGGAACTCCTCCACCGTAAACCCGTGGTCGCTAAGATACTTCTTCCAACCCTCCTCGGTCTCGCAGTGATACGCCTTGCAGTCAGGAATATCCTTCCGCAGCATCGTCAACTGCTCATCCAGCGCCTGGTCGGTGATTGCATCTTCCGGTTCCTGCTCCGCCTGCTGCAAGATCAGATCGCGATCGATCAACCGTTCAATCGTTCTCTCCCTCGAGCGATCCCCTGCAGTCCTTCGATAAGGTTGAATATCCTCAAACCGCCGCTCTTCATCGACATCGCTCTCCAGAATCACATCACCATTCACCACAGCAACCACGCGATCCAGCACGACGCCCTGTTGCGCCGCAGCACCAGGCGTAGCAGCAGGTGCCGTACTCGTAGCCCCCGCCTGAGGTGTCGCCGTCTGCCCAGCAGCAGTCTGCAAAAACGCCCAGGCCTGCCCACTCTTCCACACGGGCGTCAGCGCAAACGCGACCAGCAGCAACCTCGAATTGTGCGTCATCCAACGCATCTAAAAGCTCTCTCCAATACTGAAGAAAAAGTTGAAGTGCGAAGCCTGCCCCTCATGCGGAGGGTTGTTGTTGAAGTCGTAAATAATCGGATACACCGGCGGATTAAGGTTATAGCTAAAGTCCACGCGAATCGGCCCAACCGGTGTCTTATAGCGTGCACCCAGTCCCACTGCATGCGAAAAATAGTTGAAGTTGCAGGTCCCGATGATCCCTGAAACATTCGCGCACGTCTGCTTGTTCGGCTGATTGAACCGTGTAAAGCTTGGAAACATATCTTTCGCATTCTGAAACACATTGCCCATATCGTGAAAGATCACAAAGCTCACGCTATTGCCCACCAGAGGCAAAGTCTGCGCCGGCAGTCTCAGCTCAAAAGAATTCACGAATGCCGCCGACCCACCCACCGGAAAGCCGGTCTGCAAGTCTCTGGGCCCCGCACCATTGATGGGAAATCCGCGATGCGAGTTCGCACCGCCCGCATACAGCCGCTCCGGCAGCGGTATCGAATTGCAGCTCGGATTCGTCGTCAGCAAAACTCCCGCGCATGCAGTGTTTCCCACATTCGGATTTGCGCCCTGCGCCCGCTCATAGCCAATCCTCGTCTCCCGAGCAAATACATACTTCAGCTTGCCAAACTGGTAGTACGTCGAGTTCGTTCCATCCAGCTTCCAGAAGTCCGTCTGCGATCCAAACTTCGACGAAGCCACAAAGCCCTGCACCGTCGAGTACTGCCCCTTCACCGCATCCAGCGGCCCCGGTGACCGCGTGTCATGAAACCAGGTAAAGCTCGGCCCTCCTACACGCACAGGCTGCGACAGCAATGGAATTAGATCCGCAGAGACCTGCAGGCTGTTCGGATTTACCTTCACCCGCCGATAGAGAAAGTCATAGATAAATGTGTCCCGCCGCCGAAACTTCTCGGTAATGCGAAAGTCCCCCTGCAGCGTCGACGCCTGAAACGTCGTAATATCCTGCACATTTGAGTAGCCGCCTGCGATCGCCGCGCTGAAGTTCTTGCTCCCCCGCAGATGCGGATTCTGCAACGTCAACGTCGCCACCTGCTCCAGCAAACCGTACGTCGTGTGCAGCGTCAGCGAATCCTCCGACCCCCGCAGATTAATCCTCGACACATCCAGCGAAACCCGTGGGCTTACGCCGGGCTTGCCATCCGGAGACAGTTGGTTACAGGGATAGGTCAGTCCAAGCTGGATGCACGACGCCTCCGAGATCGTCCCTGTCTGCGGTGTTCCCAGCGCCGCCTCGAAGCCGAACCCATACGTCACGTTCCACCGCTTCGCCTCCGTCAACTGCAGCAACACATTCTTCTGCGGAGCGTCTCCCGCGGGATTCTGCACCGCCGCCACCACCTCGTTGAACAGCGCAATGTTGTAAAGATTTCTCTGTGTCTGCAACAGCGCCGTCTGGTCCAGCGGATCCCCCGGGTGCACCAGAATCTGCGACGCCACAACACTCGGCCTCGTCTTCTCCACCCCCGAAAGCAGCACGCGATTCACGAAGACCTGTTGCCCCTCCGTCACGTTCAGCGACACATCCGTCTTATCCGCATCCGCCGACTCCTTCGTCTGCCTTATCTCCACCTTCACCTGGTCAAATCCATTCGCCAGGTAATACTGCAACACCGTGTCGCGATCGCCTGATAGCGTCACCAGCGAAAACGGCTGGCCTGCCTGTGCATTCATCAGGCCCCGCACACTCTGCACTCTAGCCGCGTCCACTCCCGTCAAATCAACTTTGCCAAACTTCTGCTGCGGCCCCTCAACGATGGTGAACGTCACCGCAATCTCACCCACCTTCAGCTTTTTCCCGTTCTTCGCGGTCGTAACATCCTTCACATCCGTCGTCACCTTGGCCTGATCGAATCCATTCGCCCGATACAGCGCCTGAATCGCACCCACATCTCCCGACACCAGCGCCGGACTGTAACGCCCGCTCCGCTGATACGCATTCGACTTCTGCACCCGCATCCGCTCCCGCAGCAGATCGTCCGTGAAGTATTTGTTGCCCCTCAAATCCACGGCCACTACCTTGTGCTTCACCCCGCGATCCACAGTAAAAACCACCTGCTCCGCCGTCGTACCGTTCCCCACCACCCTCACATCCACCTTCGAGTCGAAGTATCCCTGCTGCTGTTCGTAGTCGCGAATGTTGAACACGCCCTCGTTCAGCAGATCGTTATCGATCGTTCCCTCCTCGAAGATAGGAACCAGCAGATGCAGCCGCCCCGTCGAAATCTTCGCCCCCTCCACCGACACCTTCACCTCAGGCCCCTGGTTCGCGTGGAACTCATAGTCCACCTTGTCCCGCGCGTCATCATACGTCTGCTTCTGCAGCGAAACCGTCGCCTCCAACCGATTCTTCTTCTGATACAGCTTCCGCAGCCGGTCCAGCGCATTGCTCGTCGTATCCCGCCGCACCTTGCTGTTCTCCTTCAGCTTCGACTTCTTCCGAAACTCCTCCGGCGTCAACCCCGTATCGTCGCCCACCAGTTTTATCTCTCCCACCCTCGCCTGCGGTCCAATTGCAACCGTATAGGTTACATTCACCTGATCGCCCGCTTCATCGGTCTCCGGCTTCACCGCCACCGTCGGCTCGTAGTAACCCTGCTGCTGCAGAATCTCCTTGATCCCGGCAGTCCCCGCAGGTATCTGCGCCTCGGTAAACGCAGTCCCCGGCGAAAGCTTCGTCGCAAACTCCAGCAGCGACGTCAGCCGTTCGCTCTTCACCCCCGCGATCGTCACCCGTCCCACGTAGTACCGAGCCAGTCCCGCAAACACCAGCGTCACCTGGTCTCCTTTGCGAATCCCGCGAACCGAAATATCCCGATACCTGCCACTAGCAAACAAACGCCGCAGGCTAGCCCGCACCTCCTGCGGATCCAGCGGCACCCCAACCTTCTGCGGCAACTCCTTCGGCAGCGTATCCGTCGCATCGAACTTCACGCCCTCAAACAAGATCTTCTCGACGACGAGCCCCTTCCACTGCCACAGCGAAGTCGTCAGCCCCACGTCTTTGTCGTCAACCGAATCCGGCTTCTCCGCAACCGGTTTTGTCTGCTGCCCCTGCGCAGGTGTCGCTCCACTCGGCACCGTGTTCAGCGTACGCGCCGGCGTTGACGCTGCCGGAATCTCCTGTCCCAGGGCCGCGCCGCCCGCAAGCCCAAATGCCAACCCCAAACTTACCCACAACCCAGCCCACACAGCCGCAGCTCCACGTCCGCACCTTACCCACCGTCGTATTCGCGCGCGACCTCGAAGCACCTGACCCAAAAAACCACCCATCATTCCTTATCTAATTTTGAGGAGACCCGACAATCCTTCACCATGCATAGGACCCGCATCCAGAGCCCGTGCAGTCGCCGTGAACTCATTCTCCCGTAGGATGCCGACAGCCAATGGCCTGTCAGCCGGTTCCCCTGCACATCCGTCCTTCCCTATACTACGAAACAGCAGCCCTTTTTGGACGGACGCGACCTTCATCATGTCAAAGCATCCAGCACCCTCCCTCGAAGAACCCGCCACGAGCATCCACATCGGCACCCCCGCCACGCAGTCCCCCGCATCAGCCGCCCGCCAACCCATCCTCGATACGGAACGCTACTCCCGCCAGATTCTCTTCCCCGGCATCGGACCCACCGGCCAGCATCTTCTAGCCTCCGCCCACGTCGCCATCATCGGCGTCGGAGCCACCGGAGCCGCCACCGCCTCCCTTCTCGCCCGCGCCGGCGTCGGCACCCTCACCCTCATCGACCGCGACTTCGTCGAGCCCTCCAACCTCCAGCGCCAGATCCTCTTCGACGAGGCAGACGCCCGCGACTCCCTCCCCAAAGCAGAAGCCGCCCGCCGCAAGATCGCCCTCTTCAACTCGGGCATCACCGTCCACTCCCACATCGCAGACCTGGTCCCCGCCAACATCCACGAGCTCCTCACCCCCGCTCACCTGATCCTCGACGCCACCGACAACTTCGAGACCCGCTACCTCCTCAACGACTACTGCGTCCAGCAATCCAAGCCCTGGATCTACGCTGCCGCCATCGGCGCCTACGCCGCCACCATGAACATCCTCCCCATCCCTGTCGACTCTTCAAAAGCTGTCATTCTGAGCGATGGCGAAGCCGCCGAGTCGAAGAACCCCCGCATTTCGTCTTTACGAACGGAGCGGAGCGACGTACCCATAAAAGACGCGCTGGAATACACCCCCACCGCCTGCCTCGCCTGCATCTTCCCCAAGCCGCCCACCGGCCCCGTAGAAACCTGCGACACCGCCGGCATTCTCTCCACCGCGGTCAACCTCGCCGCCTCCATCCAAACCACCGAGGCTCTCAAACTCCTCACCAACCAGCCCCACCTCATGCGCCGCACCCTCCTCTCCCACGACCTCTGGTCCAACGAGCGCACTGAGATCAACGCCTCCAGACCCAACCCCTCCTGCACCGTCTGCGGACAGCGCCTCTTCCCCCACCTCGCCGGCGAAGGCCGCCCTCACATCACTCTCTGCGGCCGCAACTCTGTTCAAATTCACGAGCACCACCGCCCAGTCGACTTCGCTGCCATGCGCAATCGGCTCGCGCCTCACGCAGACATCCACGACCTCCGCTTCAACCAGCTCCTCCTCCGCTTCCAACGCGGCCCTCACACCTTCACCCTTTTTCCCGACGGCCGCGCCCTCATTCAGGGCACCACCGACATCACCCTCGCGCGCTCCCTCTACGCCCGTTTCATCGGCTCCTGATCAACGTCGTCTTCAACGCCAACCTTCTAAGTTCTTTCCCCTCAAACAACCCTTCGCGTCCGTCCTCCATCCAATTCTCCTACGACAGAATATTTCCTCCGTTTGCGGTAGGCTCGATGCAGGCGAAAACTCGAACGTGAACGATTAATTTGTCCGGAGTCTAGCTATGGACGTCCAAGGCCTACAAATGACCCAACTGACCCAACCAACACCACCCACTCCTGGTGTCTTCAAACGCAACCCACCCATCGCAGGGGAAGCCGAAGCCATCGAAGCCGCGAAGAACGGCGATGCAGAAGCCTTCTCCAAGCTCTACGCCCTGCACAAACGCCGCGTCTACACCCTCTGCCTCCGCATGCTCGGCAACGTCTCCGAGGCCGAAGATATGACCCAGGAGGCCTTTCTGCATCTCTTCCGCAAGATCGGCAGCTTCCGCGGGGAATCGGCCTTCTCCACCTGGCTCCACAGACTCACGGTAAACCTGGTGCTCATGCACCTCCGCAAGAAAGGCCTCAACCTGGTCTCCCTCGAAGAGACCATCAACCCTTCGGAAGAAGACGCACCCAAGCGCGACTTCGGCAGCCGAGACCTGGCCCTCACCGGCTCAGTCGACCGCGTAGCCCTCGAGCGTGCCGTAGCTTCTCTGCCCCCCGGCTATCGCATGGTCTTCGTCCTTCACGATGTCGAAGGCTTCGAACATAACGAGATCGCCACCATGCTCGAGTGCTCCACCGGTAACAGCAAATCGCAGCTCCACAAGGCCCGCCTCAAACTACGCGAACTCCTCCGCCAGCCTGAACCAGCTGCCCAGCCAAACGGCCTCAAGGAGGTAGCGGTATGACGGAATTCAAATCTCTCGACTTCGACACCATGACTCCCGCCGACTTCGAGAATTATCTGCCCGAGTTCTTTGCCAACGGCGACGGCCACGTCAGTACCGATCCGCGCCTCCAGACCTTCCTCGCGAATAATCCCGACTGCGCCGCCCTCGTTCGCGACCTCGAAGCTATCGCCGACCAAGCCCGCAGCCTCTTCGAACCCACCGAAGATCAGGACCCCAGCGACGCTGTCTGGAGCAACATCCAGAACAAGCTGAAGCAGGGCACCGCTGGCGAAGACGACCTCCCAATCCCACAAACTGTCTAGCGAATTATCTGGCAAAACCGCACCGACGCAAGCAGCCCAGCCTCCGCAGCGTCATCGCAGAGGCTGGGCTGTTCTGCTCTTTCCAGTGCAAGCTGTGCGTATATGGACTCCTCCGTCCACTTACGGACATCGTTTCTCCGAAGCCTCACGGCGAAAACCCTGCAAACACCGCGAAATACGAGCCAATTAGCGCTCAACCGCCTCATTTCATTTGGTCACTCACATGCACTCACTCCAGCGGGTCCAATAGGCTGCGCAAGGAGTCTGCATGAGATCTCTCCTTCAAGACGTACGCTACGCTCTCCGCCAACTCTTCAAGAGTCCCGGCTTCGCAGCCACCGCCATCCTCTCCCTCGCCTGCGGAATCGCCGCAACCTCAGCCGTCTTCAGCGTGGTCTGGGGAGTCGTCATGAACCCCTACCCCTACGCCGCCCCCGACCGCATGGTGCACTTTGCACTCGGAGGCGCCACAGCCAACGGCTACAACGGCGTAGCGATCACAGCCACCCAGTGGCAACAACTCCGCAAAGTCCCAGCCATCGAGGACTCGGTCCTGATGAACTTCAAAAACATGACCATCACCGGAAGCGACCTGCCGGAAGACGTCCACAGCACCCTGATGACGTCCAATGGCTTTAACTTCTTCGGCGTGCCCACCCTGCTCGGCCGAGGAATTCTGCCATCGGACGCAAGCGACGACCGCGATCCGCAACCAATCCTCGTGATCAGCTACAAATTCTGGCAGCGCCACTTCAACGGCGACCCCACCCTCATCGGCAAAACCATTCAACTGGATCACCAGCCCTACAACGTAGTAGGTGTTGCCGCAAAGCGCTTTACCTGGGGCGACGCCGATGTCTATCTACCCATGAAGACAACTGCAGGCACCGACGCCTACCAGGTAGAGGCCCGCCTCAAGCCCGGAGTCAGCCACCACCTCGCCGAACAGCAACTCCAACCGCTCCTCACCCAGTTTGAAAAGGACACCCCACGAAACTTCCCACCCAACCCTGGACCATTGACCGTCATCGGCCTCAACGATCAGTTCATGAAAGCGATCGGCCCCTCCCTCGCGCTCCTCTTTGGTGCCGTCCTGCTGCTCCTCGCCATCGGCTGCGGCAACGTCTCGATCCTTCTGCTCGCCCGGGGTGTGGCCCGCGAGCATGAGTTTGCCGTACGCGCCGCCATCGGAGCCTCGCGCGCACGCATCGTCCGTCAGCTCCTCACCGAAGCCCTCTTGCTCTCAGTCACCGGCGCCACGCTGGGAGTGCTCTTCGCCTATAAGCTGCTCGCAGGCATCATCGCGCTCCTGCCCCAATACTCCTTCCCCCACGAGGCCGCCTTCGCCATCAACCTCCCCGTGCTTGCCTTCTCTGTCGTGGTCTCCCTGCTGACCGGGATCTTCTTCGGCCTCTGGCCTGCGCTGCGTCTCTCGCGCCCCGATGTTCGCGAGGCCATGCAGACCGGCACCCGCAAGGTCGCTGGCACAGTCAGCGGCCGGGCACTCCACAACGCCCTCATCGCCGGCCAGATCGCACTCACCCTCCTGCTCCTCTCCGCCGCCGGCGCTGCCGTTCAAAGCTTTCTCAAGCTCGCCCACACTCCTCTCGGATACGACCCGCATAACACCATGTCGATCGGTCTGCCCATTCGCGAGTCCGCCTACTCCACCCTCCCCGCTCGCATCGCCTACGTCGAACTCCTCCGCAACAAAATCGCCGAGATCCCCGGCGTTCGCATGGTAGCCATCTCCGCCAATGCCACGCCGCCAAACAACGGCCTCAACTCGCCGATCGAACTCCTGGGCCAACCCTCCTCCCAGGACCGGAAAGCGCGGATCAACTTCGTCAGCGAGGAATACTTTCCGCTGCTCAAAATCTCCCTGCTCCAGGGCCGCCTCTGGACCGAGTCCGAGAACCATAACGCCAACTCCGTCGCGGTCATCAACCAGACCTTCGCCCATAAGTACTTTCCCAACGGCGATGCCATCGGCCACTCCCTCACGATAGGGGCTCTCAAAAACGCGCCTCCAGAGGTGACCCCTCAACCAAGTGCAACAGGCTGGATCCAGATCATCGGGGTCACCGAAGACAAGCTCGATGATGGCCTGCGTAATCCAGTCGCCCCCGAGGCCTTCATCCCATACACCCTCGCCATGTGGGGCTACACCCAGTTCCTGGTCCACACCGACGGCCCACCCACCGCCATGATCCACACCATCGGCCAGCAGGTCGCCTCCGTGGATCACGACCAACAGATAGGCCAGTCGGTCCTGGACCTCGAACACTGGATCAGCACCCAGCCCGAGTACGCCCAGGGCCAGCTCCTCTCCTGGCTCTTCGCCGGATTCGCCATCCTCGCTCTCCTTCTCGCAGCAGTCGGCCTCTACAGCGTCGTCTCCTACACCGTCTCGCAACGCACCAACGAGTTCGGCATCCGCATGGCCCTCGGCGCTCCACGCGGTAGCGTACTCGAGTTAGTCGCGCGCTCAGCCATCACGAGCGTCGGCATCGGCGTTGCGATAGGAATCCTGCTCACCATCCTGCTGCAAAAAGGTCTGGCTCACTGGGCTGCGGCAACCAACCAGACGCTGACTCCTCTGCTCTTCGCCGTCGCCATCCTCGCATCCGTAGTCCTCATCGCCAGCGGCATCCCAGCCCGCCGCGCCACCCAGGTAGAACCAATGGAAGCCCTCCGCTACGAGTAACCCTCCGACTGCCGTGTCGCCGTTGCTTCGCATTCGCATTGTCGTTCCCCCGTTACCCAAAATTGTCGTCCCCTGCTACCCAAAAAGGATCGTCATTCTGAGCGAAGTTGCTCACGGCTTTTTGTGAGCAACGCAGTCGAAGAATCCCTGTATTTGTCTTTGCCTTTTCTTGTCATTCCGCGCCCTGAGCTTGTCGAAGGGAAAGAACCCCGCATTTCGCTATTACCGGTGCATCTGCATGGTTGCTGTTCCGCCATCGGCTGTTGAGCACCCACGATCTCAACCCTTTGATGGATGGGAGATTCCAAATCAGACGAGTAGCATAGCTCCCTGATGGAACAGCGTCGGCAGATGGGACTGGCCGCAACCCTCTCCGTGGTTACTGGAGAGTCGATTGCGCTCGGCATCTTCCTTACTCCCGCCGCAATGGCAAGATCGCTGGGCTCGCCTCTCCTGCTGGCCGCCGTATGGTGCGGCATGGGCCTCATCACCTTATGCGGAGCGCTCTGCTACTCCGAGCTAGCCATCAACTACCCCCTCACTGGCGGCGAATATGTCTACCTGCGCCAGGGTTACGGCACCCGCCTCGCATTCCTCTACGGCTGGATGTCCGCCGCCGTCATGGACCCAGGCCTCGCCGCCGCGCTCGCCGTAGGCGCAGCCCCCTATGTCCTCTCCCTCTTCGGACTCCCGCCGCGCACGCAAATCGTCATCCCCGCGCTAATCCTCATCGGCCTCGCTGTCCTCAACTACATCGGCACTCGCCTCAGCCGCCGCGTCATGACCACCGCCAACCTCTTGAAGATCGCAGTCCTCGTATGCCTCGTGCTCTGGGCATGGATCTCCGGGCACGCGACCGTCGCGCATCTGTTGCCTTTAGCCGCCCGCCGCCCCGGCTCCGAACCTCTCTTCGCCGCCATCGCCGGAGCCACCGTCAGCGCCTTCTTCAGCTTCGGCGGATGGTGGGAGGCAGGCAAGATCGCCGGCGAAGTCCGCAACCCAAGCCGCAACATGCCCCTCGCCTTCACCGGAGGCGTGCTCCTAGTCACCGCTGTCTATCTCCTGGTCAGCGCCTCGTTCCTCATGGTCGTCCCGCTCGAAAAGATCGTCTCCAACACCGCCTTCGTAGCCCAGTTCGGCGAAGCCCTCTTCGGCACCACAGGAGGCAAAGTCCTCTCCGCCTGCGTCCTCCTCTCCGTTCTCGGAGGACTCATGGCCCTTACCATGGCTGCCCCGCGCGTCTACTACGCCATGGCAAAAGACGGTGCCTTCTTCGCCCCCTTCGGCAAGCTCCATCCTCGCTTCGGCACTCCCGCCAGCGGCATCCTCCTGCAAACCGGCCTCGCCCTCCTTGTCCTAAGCTTCGGAGCCTTCAACCGCATCCTCTCCTTCATCATCTTCTCCGCGCTCTGCTTTCTCGCCCTCTCCGTCACCACCCTCTTCCGCATGCCTCAGCCCGTTCGCCGATGGTGGTTCCCCACCGCACCCATCGTCTTCCTCCTCGGCTGCGCCGTCATCGACCTGATGATCCTCCTGCACGATCCCATCCCCGCGCTTATCGGTTTAGTCATCGTCCTCTGCGGCGAACCCGTCCGCCGTCTCTTCTTCTCCAAGGCAGACGTCAACGCCAACCCACTTCCCCAACAAATCACATCCTGAAAGGAACGACTCATGGCACACATCCAACTCCCCGAAGGCCTCCCCGGCATCCGCGGCGCAATGGCCTTCCGCCCCGCCACCGCAAGGCCGCTCAACGATCTCGTAGAAGTCCTCCTCCACGGCCCCAACTCCCTCACCCCGGGCGAGCGCGAACTCATCGCAACCTACGTCTCCTCCGAAAACGACTGCTACTACTGTCAAACCATCCACGGAGCCATAGCCGCAGCCAGCCTCAACGGCGACGAAGCCCTCGTCAAACAGGTCAAGCACGACTTCCACAATGCCGCCATCTCCGAAAAGCTAAAAGCCCTCCTCGTCATCGCAGGCAAGGTACAACGAGGCGGCAAGCACGTCACCACCGACGACGTAGCCGCCGCCCGCGATCAGGGCGCAACCGACATCGAGATCCACGACACCGTCCTCATCGCCGCCGCCTTCTGCATGTTCAACCGCTACGTCGACGGACTCGGAACCACCCAACCCCGCGATGAAGCCATGTACCGCGAGCGCGGCAAGTGGATCGCACGCGAAGGATACGTCAGCGTCAGCAAAGAATATCTGCCCGCCGAAGCCGCACACTAGTTGGTTTAGAGTCGTCGCTTTTTTGTTTGTCATTCCCGAGGGAACCTGCTTTTGGTTGTCATTCCCGAAGGGAATCTGCGTCTGCAGTTCTCACCATCAGTCAAAACCCAGTAAGGAGAGACTCATGCCCCACATCAAACTGCCCGAAGGCTTCCCTGGCATCAGCAGCGGATTCGTCTACCGCCCCGAAACCGCCAAGCCCATGCGCGAACTCGCCCACGTCCTCCTGCACGAGCCCAACTCCCTCACTCCCGCCGAGCGCGAACTCATCGCAACCTACGTCTCCAGCCAGAACGACTGCTACTTCTGCCAGACCAGCCACGCCTCAGCCGCCGCCGCGCACCTCGGCAACGATTGGGGTCTAACCGAACAGGTAAGACAAAACTACGAACAGGCACCCGTCTCAGACAAACTAAAAGCCCTCCTCACCATCGCAGGCAAAGTCCAACAAGGCGGCAAGCACGTCACCTCCGAAGACGTCGCCAAAGCCCGCAAACAAGGCGCCACCGACCTCGAGATTCACGACACCGTCCTCATCGCCGCAGCCTTCTGCATGTTCAACCGCTACGTCGACGGCCTCGCCACCTGGCAACCCGAAGACCCAGAGATGTACGCCAAGATGGGCCAACACCTGGCCACCGAAGGCTACCTGGCCCCCTCCATCAAAGCCTGACCCACGCAATCGCAGTTGCTATTGCGGTTGCAGTCACTGCTGCAGTTGCTTGTCCTTTTTTGTCATTCCGTAGCGCAGCGAAGGAATCTGCTGTTGCACTTCCCGTAGCTTTGTCTAAACTCTCCACACCACTCCATAAAATCGTCATCTCGACCGAAGCGATAGAAAGCTTCATCGTCTGCCTTCGGTCGGGCGTGGAATAGCAACGCTCGCTACCAATCGAAGTGGGCGCGCCTAACCAATCTCGCGATCGACCGGGGCATCCAGGCAACATTGAAACTTCTCAACGAACTGAGCCACATGTAGGCCATCCGCCAGAGCGTGGTGCACATGGATCGATACGGGCATTGTGCAGCGGCCACCCGCCTCAGTAATTTTGCCGAACGTGATGCGGGGCGCGGAGTCTTCGTGCGCGAAGTCGCGAGCATGCGAAATGGAGGTAAAGTCGAACCAGGGAAGCACCGAATAACGGATCAGGTTGGCCTCCGGATAGCGCTCGATGTCATCTCTCTGCCGCACCCGGTCGAGTTCGATAGCCGCCTCCCGCACGAACTCATCGATTCGCGGTCGGAACTGATAGTGTCCCAGGCCAATCGTGCCATTCTCGCGTCCTACAGCACTTCCGCCATTGATCTGTTCATAGCTCCAGACGGTGTCGCCAACAATACGCGTCTTGAAGTTCTCAACTTGGTGCGCAGCGACAAGTGAGCGATGCAGCAGTGACAAAAAGACTGACAGTTGATGCTTCTTGGCGTAATAGTAGGTCTCTGTGCAGTCAACGCGGAGGCAGACGCCGTGATAGGGCTCGGTAAAACTCTTGAAGAAATCGAAACTCGCGCGTCGCTCCCAAGTCTCCAGGTCAATCTTCTGTCTGCTCCCAATCACAATCTCTTGCATGCTCCAATGCTAAATCGAAGAAGCCTCCTCTATCGCTTTTGATGCGAACGGCGTTTATCAGGACTGATGTGGGTTACTTGTGAAATATTGGTGACCGCTCGGTTCAGGGAGACCCACTATGCGTCAAATCAGGAAGCTATCATTCTTGCTCATCGTCTCACCTTGGATTGCCGCGTATTCGATGGCTCAAACGGATTCGTCACCACACTCAGTCCAAATGGTAGTGGTCGAACCGGGCGTTCAGCTCGAAGTTCTGGATTGGGGCGGGTCCGGAAGACCTCTCATCTTTCTGGCTGGGAACGGCGATACAGCGCATCGTTTCGATGGCTTCGCTCCACAATTCAGAAAGCGGCACCACGTTTTCGCCGTCACGCGGAGAGGATTTGGCGCCTCCAGCAGTCCCGCACCGGCCAATGGGAATTATTCAGCGGACCGCCTTGGCGATGATGTGCTTGCGGTGGCGAAGGCGCTCCGCATCGACCGTCCTGTGCTGGTGGGGCATTCCATGGCCGGAGAGGAGTTGAGTTCGATCGGGAGCCGCTTTCCAAACAAGGTTTCCGGGTTGATCTATCTGGATGCTGCGACTGACTTTGCTCTCGATGATCCTGAGCATCCACTTCTGACAAACGAGATGAATGACATGAAGAAGCGCATTGACAAGATCGAAGCAGGTGGGGTGGATGAAAAGAAAGAGCTATTGGAACTGGAGATTGCTGCAGCACGCTTCGAGACCGTCCTACATCATGACAACGCGGAGATAGCAAATATGCCGCCCCTGCCGCCTCGTTCGCCAATCGGTGCGGCGCTCAACTTCGGCACGCAAAAGTACACAAGCATTTCAGTTCCCGCTCTCGCTATCTATGCATGTCCGCACAACTGGGACCGCCTACCTGATGGCGACAGGAAGGCCGCCTTGATCAAGGACGATAAAGCGCGCTGCACGCGCTGGGCCGATAATTTCCGCAGGGGCGTGCCCAACGCCCATATCGTTATGATCCCGAACGCAGACCACTATGTGTATTTGAGCAACGAAGCTCAGGTGGTCGCAGAGATGAATGCGTTTCTTGACAACCTTCATTGAACGAAGTTCGAGAACCGACACCATCAAAGATGGTCGACATCCTCCTCGGGCCCTTAGAAATTCGGCTCTCAACTCCCTAGAAGTCGGCTTGTCGTCATCTATGTTATTTATCCGGAAAACGGGCATCTCGCGGCCCCCCGCATTCTGCTACCAACCGCTACCAACCCCTTGCACTACCCCAAACCCCCGGTGTATCGTCTTACCAGCATGTCGAGCCGCTTCCAGTTCGCTTTTTTTACCTGCTCCTATTGGCGCCATCCAGCGGCCAGTGGAGTCCTCGCATGCATCTCTGAAAAAACCTAAAAACTTCAGAGTCTTCGACCTTCCCGAGCCGCAACCCACACCAGGTTGCGGCTCTTTCGTTTTCCGCAACGTTTTACAGGCACACTAAGGAGAGGCAATGACGTCCACCGAACCCGATACGCAAACCAAGCCCGAGCCCGAGACCCAAATCAAGACCCCAACCGAGATCATGACCCAAGCCCTAGCCCACCTCAAACGCCTCGTCCTCACCGGCTTCATGGGAGCAGGCAAATCCACCATCGGCCGCCTCCTCGCCGCCCGCATCGGCTGGAACTTCCTCGACCTCGACGCCCACCTCGAGTCCCGCACCAACGCCACCATCCCTCAGCTCTTCGAGCAGCAAGGTGAAGCCCGCTTCCGCCGCCTCGAATCCACAGCCCTCGCCTCCGCCCTTGGTTACAGCAACATCGTCCTCGCCCTCGGCGGAGGAACCCCCGAAGACCTCACCAACCGCCTCCTCCTCGAACAAACCCCCGCCACCTTCACCATCTTCCTCGACGCCCCCTTCCCCACCCTCTTCGACCGCTGCATGCTACAGGACCTCGGTCGTCCCAACGCCCGCCCCGTCCTCGAAGACCCCGCCGCCGCCCAGATCCGCTTCGAGCGCCGCCACCCCCTCTACCGCCGCATGGCCGCACTCACCATAGCCACCGCCGACCAGACTCCCGCCCAGACCGTCGAAGCCCTCCTCCTCGCCCTGACTCAAAGCAGGAGTTAGAGCCGTCCTCCCTTTGTTGTCATTCCCGAAGGGAATCTGCATTTGCAGTTTCTACACTAGTAGGCAAATTGCCATAGACATCAACAAAGAGCCGCCATTTCGATCGAAGGCAGCGCACTCTGCTCAACCAAACCCCGGACTCAAACTCCGCACTCCCGCACCTAAGCAGTGAAAGCGCACAATATCTGCATCTCAACGTCAGCACCCACAGGAGAACCCGGCTGACCAACCCCACGCCCGACGACCTCACACCCTACGAGAAAAAAAACCGCGCCCAGGTCCGCGGCAACATCCTCTTCTTCTTCGCCGTCATCCTCCTGCTCGCCCTCGCCTGGACCCTCCAGAAAGAGCTGCTGATCCTCTACGTCAGTGCTCTCTTCGCCGTCGTCCTCATGCCCGCAGTCAAGCGCATCCGTCAGTTGAAGATCCGCAACTACCAGCCCTCCCGCGGCGTTGCCATCGTCATCCTCATCGCTGCCGTCGCCGGCGTTCTCGCCCTCTTCTTCACCACCGGCCTACCGCCTGTCCTCAGCGACCTCCGCAACTTCTCCGCCGAGCTGCCCCAGCGCATCCCCGAGGTCGTCGCCCGCATCAAGAAGCTCCCCCTCGCCGACAAGTTCGGCATCGACTCCCTCGCCCAGCGCGCCGCCGGAGCCTTCGACGCCACCGCCACCTATCTCTTCACCTCGCTCCCCCTCTGGCTCTCCCACCTCTTCGACATCCTCACCGCCGCCTTCCTCTGCATCTACTTCATGCTCGAAGGCGAGCACGCCTACCAGTTCTTCCTCTCCCTCTTCCCCAGCGCCGATCGCCCCCGCCTCAACGCCACTCTAAAAAAAGCTGAGAGCAAGATCAGCAAGTGGCTCCTTGGCCAGGGACTCCTCATGCTCATCCTCGGAGTCTCCAGCACCATCGTCTTCGGCCTCCTTCACGTCCGATACTTCCTCCTCCTCGGCTTCCTCATGGGCCTCTTCAACATCATCCCCATCGCCGGCGGAGTCATCACCATCATCATCGCCGCCGGGGTCGCCGCCCTCGACTCCTGGACCAAGATGGCCAGCGTCCTCCTCTTCTACGCCATCTACATCAACGTCGAAAACGCCGTCCTCACCCCCCGCATCATGCGCTCCAGCGTCAACCTCATGGGCCTCACCGTCCTGGTAGCCCTGCTCCTCGGAACCGCCCTCGCCGGCATCGTCGGAGCCCTCGTCTCAGTCCCCACCGCCGCCCTCATCACCGTCCTGCTGGAGGAGTACGCCGTCCAAAAGGAATGATCCCCCGCCTGCAACTTTTGTGGTACGCTCACCGCATTCCCATCTCCGTCACTATTTACAGACTCGCACCACCAACGTTAGGTTAAATTCCAGCTCTTTTAATCTTCTGAAAACCAACCGCCCTTGCTATTCTCATGCCAGTGTCAGATCTCAAGTTTGCCCAACCCGCTCGCAGCAACCTGTTGGCTCCGGTCCTTCTGGCGTTTCTGATCCTTGGCATCACCCTCGCCCTGGTCATGCGCTTCACCCCGCATAAGACCGCCGATCTCGACATCCTCCACACCAACGTCTACTCCGCCCACACCGTCTTCAAAGGCGAGTCCATCCTCGTCGGCCACGACCGGGGCCAGGACGACCTCTACGTCCTCACCACCCTCCGCATCACCGACGGCCTCCGCCTCCCCCTCTTCCTCAAAGACTTCACCGCCACCCTCACCACCGGCGACGGCGAAGAGATCACCACCAGCGCCGTCGAAAAAGACGACCTTCCCAGCGTCTTATCCGCTTTCCCCGCACTCAAGCCCCTCGCCTCCGAACCCCTCCTTCGCGAGACCATGATCAACCCCGGCCAATCCGCCGAGGGCATGATTATCCTTCACTTCCCCATATCCCAGGAGGTATGGGACCACCGCCGCACCGCCGCCCTCAACGTCGACCTCTACCATCAGGGCCTTCAGTCCATCATGATCAGCCGCGCCAGCGAAGCGGTCCCAAACCCCGCCACCAAAGTAGCCAACTGACTCAACTGCCCCCTGAGACGCAGCCCACGAACCTTGGGGAACGCACCAATGGAGTCAATTGACGTTGGGACGCACCCACAAAATCCTCAACTTACTTCTGGGGCGCACCACAAATCCCGTCATCCCGACCGAAGCGTAGCGCAGTGGAGGGACATCCGCATTTTGCCCGAAGCGCCCCGCCCCCCATGAGAATCCACCATAAAACCGTAAACTAACCCCATGACCCGCCGCCGCTGGATCGCCGACACCTGGACCCCTACCACCGCATCCCTCACCGGCGACCAGGCCGCCCACCTCGCCCGCGTCCTCCGCGCCGAACCCGGCCAGATCTACGACGTCGTCTCCAACGGCTTCCTCCACCGCGCCGAAATCCTCACCGTCTCCGAAAAAGAAGTCCTCTTCACCCTCCACGAAGAGCTCCAGTCCGACGCCGCCCTCCCCCTCCATCTCCTCCTCGCCGTCTTCAAGTTCGACCACATGGAGTGGGCCATCGAAAAAGCCACCGAACTAGGCATCGCAAAGATCACACCCATCCTCGCCCGCCGCACCGAAAAGCACCTCGCGCAATCCGCTCTCAAGCGTTCCGAACGCTGGCGCCGCATAGCTCTCGAAGCCAGCAAGCAATCCCGCCGCACCGACATCCCCGAGATCGCCGACCCCACCCCACTGAAGTCCGCCCTGGAAAGCGAAAAATCCCCCACCCGCATCCTCCTATCCGAAACCGAGCAGACCCAAACCCTGACCGCCGCCCTCGAAGGAGCATCACCCGCCACAAAAGACCGGGTGCCCCATCCTTCGCAGTCTCACCGCGAAGGGTGGGAGGTAGACCGTCAAACCGCCTTAGCCATAGGCCCCGAAGGCGGCTGGACCCCCGAAGAGATGTCCCTCTTCACCACCCATCAATGGCAGCCCGTCACCCTCGGCCCCCGCATCCTCCGCGCCGAAACCGCCGCCATAGCCGCCATCGCCATAGCCGCCACCCACCTCGCCTAATCCACGCCTATCCATGCGAATCCGCGCCCGCCGCCGGATGCGTATGCGAGTGCTCCAATCCCGTCTTCTGCGGCTCCCCCATCATCCGCAGCATCGCCGGACCGCCCGTCCTCAGGAACCGCACCACTAACAGCGCCGCCACCACCAGAAATCCAAGATTCAGCCACGTCGTATAGTTCCACGAGATCGCCTCCTCCATCACCCGCGCGTTCCTCTGCTGTGGAATCAGGTGCAGCCACCCAAACACAAACTCCACCACCAGCGCCGCCACCGCCATCGCCGCATAGAACGTCACAAACAGGAATGCGCTAACCTTCCACCCGTAATACTTACGATAGATATTCAGAATCGGCAGAATAATCAAATCCGCAAACAGAAACGCGATCACGCCCCCAAAGCTGATCCCACCGTTCCACAGCACCGCCGCCAGCGGCACATTGCCCACCGAGCACACAAACGAGACCACCGCCACCGCCGGCCCCACCAGCGGACCCCACAACTTCGCCAGCACCGGATGCCCCGCAAAGAAGAACGTCTGCCAGAACTGCTTCGGCACCCATGCCGCCAACGCTCCCGCAATCAGCAGCCCCACCCCGATATCCAGCCACAGCGACGCCCAGTCCATCACAAAGAAGTGGCTGATCGCCGTCCGCCCCTTCTCCGACGCCGCCCGCTGCCACAGCGTTCCCTCATGCACGCTCATGTCCATGGCCGCATGCCCCTCCATGCGCCCTGCGACGCCCCGGTCCGCCTGCTCCCGCGCCGCCTCCACCAGCCCGCGCCGCAGAAACAATCGGAACAACACCACCAGCACCCAGATCATCAGCGGCCCGCCCACAAACTCCGCCAGCGTAAACCGCCAACCCATCAGCACCGCCAGCAGAATCCCCAGCTCCATCACCAGGTTCGTCGACGCAAACTGAAACGCCATCGCAGCCGTAAAGTTCGCGCCCTTGCGGAACATCGACCGCGCCAGCGCCACCGCCGCATACGAGCACGACGAACTCGCTGCCCCCAGCCCGCACGCCTTCACAATTGTCCCCGCACGGTCATCCGGCAGCAGCCCGGACATCTCCTCCTTCGACACCACCGCCTGCACCACCGCTGACAGCAGAAATCCCAGAATCAACGCCCAAAGAATCTCCCACCCCATCGTCAACGACATCCTCAGAGCATGCCAGATCGCCAACAGCATCCACACCCCCGTCGAGCACATTAGCCCATCCAGCAAGCGGTCAGCGCCCCCACCACAAAGCCGTCATCGACCGAGCACCAAAGCTTCATAGTGAGATGCGCAAGAGAGGCTCCCGCATCCTGCCTTTGCTCCCTGCCAGCCGTCCCAAGCCGGGTGCCCCATCCTTTCGCGGCCTCATCGCGATAGGGTGGGGTATTCGCGCCGGCAGGCGCGAACCGCTCTCCTCCCCAAGCCCATCCTCGCTCCAAAGCCACAAAACGTCACCGTCGCGCTGACCAGTTTCCAGCTGACTAGCTAACCCAGCTGACCGCAGTTTCTTTGTTGTCATCCCCGAAGGGGATTTGCGTCTGCTGTTGCAGTTGCACTTGCACTTGCAGTTGCTTTTGTCATTGCACCTGCGTTGCCGTTGCTCGTCTTTTACGCTAACCCGCTAACTAGCTAACGCGCTGACCACCTGACTCGCTGCCTCTCAGCTGAACATATCCTTCACCTTGTCGAACAGCCCACGCGACGTCGGCGTATTCTCCACCACCATCATCTCGTCCAGCTGCTTCAACAACTCCCGCTGCTGCTTGGTCAGCTTGCCCGGCGTCTGCACCCGAATCTCCACGATCAGATCGCCCTTCCCATGCGAGTTCAAATGCGGCACACCCTTGCCCTTCAGCTTGAACGCCTTCCCATTCTGCGTCCCCTCAGGAACCTTGATCGTCGCCGCACCCTCCAGCGTCTGAATCTCAAGCTCCGTCCCCAGCGCAGCCTGCGGGAACGAGATCGGCATCACGCAATGCAGATCATCCCCATCGCGCTCAAAGAACTTGTGCGCCTTCACATTCAGCACAACGTAAAGATCACCAGCAGGTCCCGCAAACTTGCCCGCCTCACCCTCGCCCGAGTAGCGAATCCGCGTATCCTGCTCCACACCCGCCGGCACCTTCACCATAATCGTGTGCTCGCGTTGTATCCGCGTCTCGCCCTTGCAGGTCTGGCAAGGATCAACAATCAGCGTCCCCGTCCCTCCACACACCGAGCAGGTCCGCGCCACCGAAAAGAACCCCTGCTGAAACCTCTGCTGCCCGCGGCCGCCGCATTGCGTACAAGTCACCGGAGCCTTACCCCGCGACGCACCCGAGCCCTTGCAGTCGATGCAGGTCTCCATCCGCCGGATCGTGATCTCCTTCTCCTTGCCGAAGACTGCCTCTTCAAACTCCAGCTTCATGTCGTACCGCAGATCGCGTCCGCGCTGCACCCGTGAAGCCTGCTGGCGACCATTGCCGCCCATGTTGAACATCTCGCCGAAGAGATCGCCGAAGATATCTCCCAGGTCCTGCGGATTGCCGCTGAACCCACCACCAAATGGACCACCGGCCCCGCCGCCGTTCTGAAACGCCGCATGACCATACCGGTCATAGGCCGCGCGCTTCTCCACATCGCTCAGCACCGAGTAGGCCTCGCCGCACTCCTTGAACTTCTCCTCAGCCTCAGGATTGTTCGGGTTCCGGTCCGGGTGGTACTGCATGGCAAGCTTGCGATAGGCAGTCTTCAACTCCTGATCGCTCGCATCCCGCGAAACACTCAATACTTCGTAGTAGTCAACCTTCGTCACGTTTGCCGTCGCCATATCCCTGAAAGTCTCTTTCTAATCTGTGTTGCCGTGCAGTTGCGACTGATGCGTGCTGGTATTCATTTACAGTTACTGCGGTGTACTCTCATCCCCAACCGGCCAATACTCATCGGGTGCCCCATCCATCGCGTTCCTGCGATGGGTGGGAAAGTACGCCTTCACTCAGCCGCATCTTGTCGTTGCTCTTGCCCTTTTCCTGTCATCCCGCAAGCATTTATTTCTGTCGTTGCAGTTGCAATTGTCTTTGCCTCTAGGTACCCCAAGGCTTCATCCTTGGGCCTCTCTACAAAAAGAAAACGAGGGGCTTTAGCCCCTGGGGTATGCCCTCTTCTCCTAATCCGCAACCTGATTCGGATTCGCGGCAATCCTCACCAGCGCCGGCCGCAATAGCTTCTCGCGGATACTGTACCCCCGCCGAATCTCCTCCAACACCTGGTGGTCCGGGAACTCCTTGGTTTCGATGCTCCCCAGGGCCTCATGGATTCGAGGGTCAAACTGCGTCCCCACCGTCTCCACCGCCTGAACATTCAACCCCTTCAGCGCATCTTCCATCTGCTTCAGAATCAGCTCCACACCGCCCCGCAACTGCTCTTTCGTCCCATTCGCCTTCAGCGCCAGCTGAAAGTTGTCCATCACGCCCAGAAACGGCTCAACCGTATTTGAAACCGTATAGTCCCGCGAATCCGCTCGCTCCTTCGCCTCACGCTTGCGAGCATTGTCGAACTCGGCCTGCAGCCGCGCTAGTCGGTCCAGCAGCTGATTCCGTTCGCCCTTCACCTGCTCCAGCTCCGCCTGAGCGGGGCTCACCTCATTAATCGGCTCAACCTCAGAACCCACAGCCACCTCCGGCTCCATCGTTCCCTGCCCAGTCGTTTCCTGTTCCGCCATCTGATCCTGCATCTTCTTTGAACTCCTCATCGTGTTACCTCTTCCATTGTTGCCCATCCGAGCCCATCGCGCGAACTGCTCCCTGGCATTCATCCTAAAAACCTCGCTTGCCGTCCGCAAAACCCAGTTATGTCTTCGCCTTTGTTCGGCTAGCAAAGCCCATATCCCGACGTTGTGCCTTTGCTGTCATCCTGAGCGCAGCGAAGGATCCCGACGAACTCCGCCCTGCCAAGACGCTCGTACCTTTCCACCCTCGTCAAGCCATTGTCTGTTCTTAATACCCTCTCACCCGGCAAGAAAATAAATCTTAAAACCTTGGCGTATTTTTAATCGCTCAAAACTATGCGGCGAACATCCACACTCAGCCACGCAAAACACCACATCCACACCACAAATTCACCACGTCCAAACACCTTATTCTCTTAAAAACACCGGCAAAAACCACACCCCGACCACGCCAGAAAAAAATCACTCCCCAAAATCAATCTACCGGATGCAGCATCCGGTCAAAGACCTGCGCAATATAGCTCACCGCATTCATCGTATTCTCGTAGTGCATCCGCTTCGGCCCAATCACGCCCACCGTACCACGGCTCTCTCCACCCATCCGCGCCGGCGCAGCAATCAGCACAAGTCCCGCCATTTCAGGAGCTTGCTCCTCCAGGTCAAACACCACCCGCACACTCTCCTGCCGCGCATCGATGTAGGCATTCAACAACTCCACCAGCCGTTGCTTCGCCTCGAGCGCCGTCAAAACCTCTCGCAGCTTCTCCCTATCCTCTTGAGAACCAACAAGATTCGCCACCCCATCCACATAAACCGTCTGCAGCGGCACCCCAGCCTCCGGCACCGCCCTCATCCAAAGCTGCTGCACAGAATTCAGCAATCTCTGATACTCGCTCTTCTCCCGCTCCACCAGCCGCGCAATCTCTGCCCGAACCCGCTCCACGCTCCATCCGCGAAAGTTCTCATTCAGAAAATTCGCAGCAACCTCTAACTCCCTCGAAGTCAAGTCTTTATCGAGCGCAAGCACCCGGTCCCGCACCAGCCCGCTGCGCGTCACCACCACCGCCAGCACCCGCGCCGGAGCCAGCCGCGAAAAGTGCACATGCTCCAGCATGTCCCCATCCGCAGCCGCAGCAATGGCCACGCCTACCCCGCTCGACAAGGTAGCCAGCACATGCGAGGTCCTCTCCAACACCGCCTGCGTTCCCGCAACTCCAACAAAACTCGAGTCAATCTGCGAACGCGACCGAGCCGACAAACGCGCCGCATCAATCCTCGGGTTCACCCCGCCACTCAACTGCTCCACAAACATCCGGAACGCCCTAGCCGTAGGCACCCGCCCAGCCGAGGTATGCGGCTGCTCCAGCAAACCCGCATCCGCCAGTTCCGCCATCTCGTTCCGTACTGTCGCCGGGCTAAGCCCAGCACTTTCACCACTTTGTAGACGAGCAATCGTCCCCGACCCAACCGGCTCGCCTGTCTCGATGTAGCTCTCGATGATGGCGGTCAGAATAGCTCTCTGCCGCGCCGTAACCCGCTCCGCATCCGCCATTCATCCCTCCGTCCTTAACTCTACGCCACCCGTCAAGTGCATAAAGCGGTGTCCCGCCGAAGCTCGGGAGCACTCTTCAAGCCGACCAACGGGAGGCCCAACGCAGCTAATACACCCAGACAAGGTACACGCCCCACGAAGTGGGCGCCCTCCGCGCAGGAGGCCCGTCCGGCAGGACAAGGCACTTACGAGATCTCCAGCACATCCTCCGTCTTAGCAGCAATCGCCTTGGCTCTCTCCGCCACCTTAGCCGCAATCAAGTAGAAATCCTTGGCCAACTTCGAATCCGGCCCCGCCAGCGCCACCGGCAGCCCCTTATCTCCCCCCTCGCGAATCTGCGGATCAAGCTCCACGGCCCCAAGAAACTCCAGCCCAAACTGTGCCGCCGTCCGCTCCGTCCCACCCGCGCCAAACACGTCGATCACCTGCCCATCCGGCAATGTCATCAGCGACATATTCTCCACCAGGCCAATTACCTCCACCTTCACCTGGTGAAACATCTCCAACGCCTTCCGCGCATCCTGCAGCGCCACGCCCGACCCCGTCGAAACCACCACAGCCCCCGTCAAAGGCACCGTCTGCACCAGCGAAATCACCACATCCCCCGTACCCGGAGGCAGATCGACAATCAGAAAATCCAAATCCCCCCACTCCACCTGCTGCAGAAACTGCCGAATGATCTGGTGCAGCATCGGCCCCCGCATCACCATGGGCTTATCCCCAGGCGAGATCAGCCCGACAGAAATAAACTTCACTCCATGCGCCAGAATCGGCTCAATCCGATTCTCCCCCACAATATTTGGCTGCCGCGTCACGCCCAACATCATCGGCACATTCGGCCCATAGATATCGGCGTCAATCAACCCAACGCGATACCCCAGCCTCCCCAGCGAAACCGCCAGGTTCACCGCAACCGTCGTCTTACCCACTCCGCCCTTGCCACTGCCAATCGCCACAACATGCGCCACTCCCGGCAAAGGCTGCGGCCCCTGCGGTGCTCCTGCTCCCATATGTCCCATACTCATCCCCTATCCAAACGTCTATAAAGTTGTCATTCTGAGCGGAGCGAAAAACCCCCGCATTTTGCTCACAGAGCGGAACGATGCTGGCTTAGTCGACGCCTCACACATGCCATCCCGCCCCAAGCGACGCCCGCATCTCCTTCTTCCTCTGCGTCTCTCCCGCCCGCATCTCGCGCCGCCGCCCGGCATCTTCAAACCTGCGCTTCTGATGTTCCGTCTCCGGCACCACCTGCGGCACAACCAGCCGGCTTCCCTCGCGATCCACCGCAACAAACGTCAGGTAAGCCGAAGAGACATGCCGCAATCTCTGCTCCCGCACATCCTCCACCATTACGCGCACCCCAATCTCCATCGACGTCCGAAACGCCCGGTTCACACTCGCCTTCAAGATCAGCAACTCCCCAACCCGTACCGGAGCAACAAAATCCAGATGGTCCATACTCGCCGTCACCGTAAATGCCCGGGCATGCCGGCTGGCGGCCATAGCGCCGACCAGATCGATGTACTGCATCAAACGCCCGCCAAACAGGCTCCCCAGCGCATTCGAGTCCGCCGGCAACACGATCTCACTTCGCTCCGACTGCGACTCCGCCACCGTCCGCTCTAAAACCAACTCGCTCATTCCTACAAGTCTAAATCCCCAGAACACCGACCATGGATTCGCACGGATCGAAACACATGAAACACCTTCCAACGCTATCCAAGCCGTCGATCCGCCCCTTCTCCGTTTTCAATCGTCTTTAGTCGTCTAATCCGTGTTACTCCGCGCCAATCCGCGGTCGGCACTCCGTCGTAAGACCCACTAAAATCCACTTATGGACAAGATCGCCGCTCTCACCGAGATCCTCACCGCCGACCCCACCAACGCCTTCGCCCGCTACGGCCTCGCCATGGAGCACATCAGCCAGGGCCACACCGACACCGCCCTCGCCGAGTTCACCACCCTCATCCACCACAGCCCCGACTACGTCCCCGCTTATCAGATGTCCGCCCAGACCCTCGCCAAACTAGGCCGCACCGACGAAGCCCTCGACCGCCTCCACCACGGCATCGCCACCGCCAACCGCACCAACAACCAGCACGCCCTCGCCGAAATGGAAGCCCTCCGCGACGACCTCACCACCTGACCCCGTACGAACGCATCTGCGTTTCACATCGAAATTTGCAAGCGCATTTGTTCATACGCAGAGCGTCTGAACCCTTGATCAACGCCAAACATCTATACTTAGACATGGCGACCACACTCCCGACCACCCTAGGCTCTCTCCGCGCAAGCGAGTTCACCCCAGCCCGCCTCGCCCGCAGCGTCAAAGACGAGCTCCGTGAAAATCTAATCGCCAAACTTCGCGCCTCCGCCCAATCGAAGGAAGGCAACAAAGCCCCGCTCTTCCCCGGCATCGTCGGCTACGAGGACACGGTGGTCCCCCAGATCGTCAACGCCGTCCTCTCGAAGCATAACTTCATCCTCCTCGGCCTCCGCGGCCAAGCAAAATCCCGCATCCTCCGCTCCCTCACCACGCTGCTCGACCCGCACTGCCCCTACATCGCCGGCTCCGAGATCCGCGACAATCCCTACGCCCCCATCTCCAGGTTCAGCCGCGACCTCATCGCGCGCCTCGGAGAAGACACGCCCATAGCGTGGCTTACACCAAATGACCGCTTCGTCGAAAAGCTAGCCACCCCCGACGTGACAGTAGCCGATCTGGTTGGAGATATAGATCCCATCAAGGCCGCCCGCAGCAATCAGGATCTCGGCAGCGAACTCACCATGCACTACGGCCTGCTCCCCCGCGCCAACCGCGGCATCTTCGCCATCAACGAGATCCCCGACCTCGCCGGAAAGATTCAGGTCGCTCTCTTCAACATCATGCAGGAGGGCGATGTGCAGATCAAAGGCTACCCCGTCCGCCTCCCGCTCGACGTAGCCATCGTCTTCTCCGCCAACCCCGAGGACTACACCGCCCGCGGCAAGATCGTGACCCCGCTCAAAGACCGCATCGGCAGCGAGATCCGCACTCACTATCCAGAAAATGTCGAAGAAGGCATCGCCATCACCGCGCAGGAAGCCTGGTCCTCACGCCCAGCCTCCAAGATCGAAATCCCTCATTACATCCGCCAGATCGTCGAACAGATCGCCTTCACCGCCCGCGAAGACAAGAAAGTCGACAAGCGCAGCGGAGTCTCCCAGCGGCTTCCCATCAGCACCATGGAGCTGGTCGTCTCAAACGCCGAACGCCGTGCTCTCCTCCACGACGAAGCCATCGCAGTCCCCCGCGTAGGCGACATCTACACCGCGCTCCCCGGCATCAGCGGCAAGATCGAACTCGAGTACGAAGGCGAGATGCGCGGAGCCGACACCGTCATCCGCGAGATCATCCGCACAAGCGTAGCAACTGTCTTCGACAAGTACTTCGCCGCCACCAACACCCAGCAGATCGAGCAGTGGTTCAACCTCGGCGGCACCGTCCAGCTCAACGACGAGCAACCCTCCAGCGGCTCTCTCGAAGAGCTCAAACAGATTCAGGGCCTCATCGAAAAACTCTCACCGCTCGAGATCAACTCAAAGTCCAAACCCGAGATCACCGTAAGCGCCGCCGAGTTTCTCCTCGAAGGCATGTACGCCCACAAGCGTCTCAGCCGCACCGAAGAGCGCGCCTTCAGCGCCGCCGAAAAGAAATCCCGCAACGATCAGGCCTCGCAGTACGCCGAAAAGATGCGCGACCGCGAGATCGAACGTGACGACTACGCCAAGCGCACCCGCCGCGGCTTCAATTAAAAGCCCTTCTCTATCCGCATGAGGAAAACTCAAGGTAGATTCGGGCTTTCCTCACGTAACGGCTCAAACTATGCTCCTGACCTCCACTCTCGCGCTGCTCGCCCTCGCCGCTCCCCCGGAGAAGCTGCCCCCGCACCTCTCTGCGGACCAACTCAACGACATCGCCACCATCCTCGCCCACGATGAGGGCTGGCCCCTGAGCGACCCCGACTACACCCTCGACCCCATGCATCCCGACACCGATGACGGCTTCGACTCGATCGGCATCTACAAAAAAGCCCATCTAGTCCGCATGTACTCCATCGACCCCACCACCGGCGACGTGGTCGACTTCCTGCGCGGCTGTCAGGTCTTCCGCTTCGACGACATCAAGTCGTTTCAATCGAAGATCAGGCAGCAGTCGCAAGCACCCGCACTCACCGACAAACAGCTCGCAGCCAAGGCAGGCTGCCCGCAACTCACCGTCGTCAACACCCGCTGGGTCCACTAGGCGAAAACTATGAAGCGCGTCCGATACACAAAGTTCACCGGCGACCTCGCCTCCTCTTTCGGCCTCGAAGACCTCATGCAGGCCCTCTCTGACTTTCTGCTCGACTCCGGCTTCAACGACCCCATGTCCCGCTTCCAGGAGTTCGACGGCGACCAGACCATGGAGAACCTCCGCGAAGCCATACGCCAAGCCCTCGACTCCGGCGAACTCTTCGACGATGAAGCCCAGGAAAAATACGAAGCCCTCTCCGAAGAACAGGTCGAAGAACTCATCGACCAGATCATCCAGAAGATGCAGGAGCAGAACTTTATCAACGCCGAGATGCCCCAGCAAGGCCAGGGCGAACAAGGCGACGGCGACGGCGACGCCCGCTTCGAGGTCACCGACAAGGGCATGGACTTCCTCGGCTACAAAGCCCTACGCGAACTCCTCGGCCCCCTCGGCAAATCCAACCTTGGCCGTCACGACACTCGCCACGAAGCCGCCGGCGTCGAGACTAACGGCAGCAGCAAGCTCTATGAGTTCGGCGACACCCTGAATCTCGACATCACCGCCACCCTCTCAAGCGTCTTCGCCCGCGAAGGGCTCGCTACCGCCATCGAAGGCGAAGAGCATGCGCCGCTCAACATCTACCACTCCGACATCCACGTCCATCAGTCCGACTACCAATCCTCCTGCGCCACCGTCGTCCTGCTCGACTGCTCCCACTCGATGATCCTCTACGGTGAGGACCGCTTTACCCCCGCCAAGCGCGTCGCCATGGCCCTCTCACACCTCATCCGCACCCAATTCCCCGGTGACACCCTCAACCTCGTCCTCTTCCACGACACCGCCGAAGAGATCCCCGTCTCACAACTCTCCCGCGTCAAGGTCGGCCCGCACTACACCAACACTCGCGAAGGCCTTCGCATGGCGCAGCGTATCCTCGCCCGCCAGAATAAAGACATGAAGCAGATCGTCATGATCACCGACGGCAAGCCCTCCGCCCTCACCCTCCCCGACGGTCGCATCTACAAGAACGCCTTCGGTCTCGACCCCCTCGTCATCTCCGAGACCCTCGAAGAAGTCTCCCGCTGCAAGCGCTCCAACATCATGATTAACACCTTCATGCTCGCCAGCGACTTCTCCCTCGTGCAGTTCGTCCAGCAGGTCAGCGCGATGTGCCGCGGCAAAGCTTACTTCACCACCCCCGAAAATCTAGGCAACTATCTCCTGATGGACTTCATGTCCCGCCGCATGAAAACCGTGCATTAAACTCCCTCCGACCAACGGGAGGACCAAGCGAAGCGGTATACCAGTCACGAAGTGACCGCGCCGCGCGCAGCGGGCCCGTCCGGCAGGACAACTATCAGCTAACATCATCAAAAGGAAAATGATGGGCACAGGCTGGGCACATATCGGCACCTCAATCACAGCCTCCTTCCTGGCCTCCCTCGTCGAGTGCGTAGAAGCCCTCACCGTCGTCCTCGCCGTGGGCAGCGTCCGCGGCTGGCGCTCCGCTCTCATCGGCAGCGCCTCAGCCATCGCCGTCCTCCTCCTCATCATCGCAGCGCTCGGCAACGTCCTCACCCACATCCCGCTACACCTCCTTCAACTCACCGTAGGCACTCTCCTGCTCCTCTTCGGCCTGCGCTGGCTGCGGAAAGCCATCCTCAGAGCCGCGGGCCTCATCCCTCTTCACGACGAAGCCGCTGCCTTCTCCAAGAACACGGAGGCCATGCGCCGGCACGCCAACCTCCCCACCGCCTGGGACAAGATCGCCTTCGCCGCCGCCTTCAACATCACCATGCTCGAAGGCACCGAAGTCGTCTTCATCGTCATCGCCATCGGTGCAGGCCGCGCCGGCACGCTCCTCCCCGCCAGCCTCGGCGCAGTGGCTGCGCTCCTCGTCGTCATCGCCCTCGGCCTCATCCTTCACCGCCCCCTCGCGCGAGTCCCCGAAAACACCCTCAAGTTCCTCGTCGGCATCCTGCTCTCTGCCTTCGGAACCTTCTGGGTGGGCGAAGGCCTCGACCTCCACTGGCCCGCAGCCGACTGGTCGATCCTCGCCCTCATTGCAGCCTACCTGCTCCTAGCCCTGGCGATGGTTCCCCTCTGCCGCAGTCGCTCGCAAACCGAGCCATCAATCCCATAAGGAGACCGCCCTGAACTCGATCAAAACGATCCTCCGCGAGATCTTCGGCCTCTTCGTCGACGACAGCAGCTTCGCCCTCGCCATCCTCCTCTGGCTCCTTATCGTGCGAACTCTCTCGCCCCACCTCGGACAGGCCTCCGCATGGTCAGGCCCCATCCTCTTCTTCGGACTTGCCCTCATCCTGATCGAAAGCGCCACCCGCTTCTCCAGGCGGCGCACTCTCAAATAACTTCTAGTGATGCAGATCCAGCCCAAACTTCGGTGCTGACTTCGTCCCACTCACCTTCACAGGAATCACAGCACCTGCCCCATCCTTCTTGAAGAATGGATCGACCGGCTTCAGTAGAATCGACTTCCACCTCGAAGCCACCATCTGCGACACCTTCGCCTTGGTCCGCACCTTCCCCGCGAACTCGAAGCGCTCTCCATCCAGCGTGTACTCTCCCGCCAGCATCACATCCGCTCCGGGCAAGCTGTAGTTCAGTTTGCTGAAACTAAGCCGCCCAGCATCCATCACAAACTCTCCCACCATCTCGGAAGGCACGTCCTCCGCACCAGGCTTCGCGGCCTTCGGATCTCCCTGCGCCCGCAGGCTCAACATATCCACCTTGTCCTCTATCTCGGGATTGGAGAAATGAATCTGCTCGAGCACAAAGCCACCCTTCAATCCGATCTTCTTCGCCACGCTCTCCGGCCCCGGACGAATATGCAGCTTCGTCTTCATCTGCAGCCGACCTGTCATCACCACCGGCGTGGTCTTCACCGCAAGCTGCAAAAAATCCTGTATCCGCCCCGCCGGCACATTCACATCGAGATCAATAATGTGTCCCTTACCCTTCACATTCACCACCGCTCCGCTGCACGTAAACTCCGACCTGCCCAATCGTGCCTCTACCGGTTGCAAATACGTATCGCCACTCGTCCCATCTACAATCGCATGAAACTTCGTATGCAGCGGCACCGGATGATTCGCCGTATCCAGCGAAAAGTTCGGCGTCTCCGTCGTCCCATCCACCACAATCTTGTTCAACTGCCCGCCAAACTCACCCACCGAAGACAGCATCCCGCCAATACCCTTGATCGTATTCAAATCCGCATGATCAAACGTATATTTCCCAGTCACAGTCGAGTCGCCCGGGCTCTCGTTATTCCACCGCCCAAAGGTTCCCGTCGCATGAATATTGCCCTTCGGAATAGCATTCACCAGTGTCGCATCGTACCTCCACGGCGCATCCGGCCCAACGTTCCGCATCGCAATGCGGCTCATCTCAAACTCCTTCGGCTCTTTGCCCGGCTTCATCGTCCCGATGGTCAGCTTCGAATCGTCGAACACAATCTCATCCACCAGGATCTTGATCTTGCCCAGATGCCGCTGTCCCTTCGGCGCCTGCTGCCGCATCTCTCGCGGCGGAATGTGAATCGACATGCCCGCGACGTGCACCGTTCCAACATGCATCGGCCTCACAAACAAACCCGACAGACTCGCATGAAACGAAAAGTGACCAAGCGTGATTAGAGGATCCGTGGCCCCTGCCGCGACCACCTCGTCCTGCGGATAGATGCGCAGCCCATCCCCAGACACCTCAAGCCCTTTCATTACAGAGACGGAAAAGTTATCCATCTCCACCCTACTGTTGAACCGGGTGCTCAGCGTCTCGATAACGCGCCCCTTCAAGATCGTCATCGCCCGATGAACCACGATCTCGCCGATCACCGCAAGAACAATGACCGCAATCAGCAAAGAGATCAAAATCCAACCCCACACCCCTCGATGCCTCCGAGTCTTCAAATCACTTATCGATTCGTTCATGTTTTTCGATCACAACTTCCGTGAGGTTTGATGCGGAAAGCTGAAGAGCGGCTCAGGGTCAAAAACAAACCAACACGATCCGTCAGGCCGCCACTTATGTGACACTACAAAACAAAAGCCATCTACGAAAAAGACACGCGGGCAAACTGCAAGCCCTGTGCTACTTCACAAGCGAGGGCAAATCGACGATGTTGTGCCCATCGTGATACACCGCGAAGATCCTCTGCGTGTTGCCGATGTCAACCAGCGGATCCGCGTCCAGCACCAGCAGATCGGCACGCTTGCCGACCTCGATCGTTCCGCGATCGGTCGCATGCAGCAGCTTCGCATTCCCTCCCGTAGCCGCTGTAATAGCCTGTAGAGGAGTAAGCCCCGCCTTCACCATCAAAGCAAGCTCGTGATGTTCCGCAAAACCTGGAATGCGTCCCGGTAACGCGCCCGAGTCCGTTCCGAACCCAACACTCACGCCGGCATCAAACAGCTTCTTCAAGTTCTGCTGCTCCACGTCGAAGTCTTTTTTATGCTGCGCCGTCTGCGGATCCTGACCGATCTTCTCCCCATACCCCGGCGCGCTGAACTTCGCCAACAGCTTCGGACCCGCGGCCTGCTGAAAGAAGGTCGTCTTCATGAAAGCGGGATCGTCCGCATAGATATAAGCCGACTCATCCACCGTAAACGTAGGGACATACCAGACACGATGCTGCTTCATCGCCCGCACAAACGCATCATCCACCACTTGGTCCCGAACAGAATGCGCGAGCACATCCACACCATCCGCCACAAGCTGCTTCGCATCCTCCAACGCATACTCATGCGCGGCCACGCGCACATGCCGCTTATGCGCCTCGTCGATCACCGCCTTATAGATCTCCGGCGTCATCTCCGGCGCCTTGCCATGCAGCTTGTCCACCCAGATCTTGATGATGTCCACACGCTGTGCCGCCATCTCATCGACAGCCCGTCTCGCCTCCTTCTCCGTTGCCGGACGATAGATCTGATCCGCGGCCGCAGGCAGCGGAGGCGCCCCCTCCGGCACTCCAATCCCCCTCCCCGCAGTAAAGATCGAAGCACCGCCCAACCGTCCCGCCTGCTGTTCATCCCGCAACACAAACACCAGATCGCGATTCAAGCCCAGCGACAGGATCGCAGTCACACCGTATCGCTCATACTGCTTCAGCTGCGCGGTCACATTCTCCCGCGTATACCCGGCAGCAGAAGACTCCGCATCGTCCACCAGCAAACCCAGGTGCGAGTGGGCGCTGATCAGCCCCGGCATCACCGTCTTTCCCGTCAGATCCCGAACCTGCGCTCCCGCCGGCGCAGCCATCTCGCCGCCACCAATCTGCTCAATCTTTCCATTCCGCAGCAGCAATGAAACATGCTCCCGCGGCGCCGCACCCGTGCCGTCAATCACCCGCGCATTCCGGAGCACTACCACCTGTTGCGCAGGCGACTGCCGCCCAGGCACGCTCGACGCAGCTCCCTGCTGCGCAAGCGCGACGGAACCGCCTAAAGAAAAAATAATCAGAACAAACTTCATCCGCAGAATCATGGTGACCTTTAGATGCAAACATCGCATCAAGAGTCCGCAATCTTTGAGAGTGGCCCTCGGCACACGTCCCCCGTTGCTCCGATCGAAGTTCTGAAAGACGTAGTGATCAATCCTGCTTCCACGCAAGAGCCTGACTCCAGCCTGCGATCCTTCTCCCCAGTTGCTGACACGATGAACTAACCCCGACGCTCTCGCCAAATCTTGTAAAGCCCCCACGCCGCCACCGAGCAGTTATCCACGATCGTACCCTCGAGAATCATCGCCTCGAACTCCACCACGCTCACCCGCTTCACCACCAAATCGCTCTCCTCAGCATCCGGGTCGGCCTTGCCTATCGTCAGCCCCTCAGCCAAAAACACATACTGCCTCTGGTTCATCACTCCATACGCAATCTGTAGCGTCGACAGAAGCGTCATACGCTCGGCCGTCAGTCCGGTCTCCTCCCGCAGCTCTCCCCGAGCCAACTCCTCCGGCACCACCTCGGCCAACTCCCACCCGCCCTGCGGTAGCTCCCAGTGCCGCGCCCCCACCGTGTACCGGAACTGCTCAATCAGATATACAAACTCACCCTCCGCTCCCACCTCCAGCGGAATCACAATGCAAGCCGGATCTTTGTCGACGACCCCATAGATCCCTCGCTTTCCATTCGCCCGTTCGATCACATCTTCCCGCACGCTCGTCCACGGATTCCGATAGACCTCCCGGCTGCTGATCGTCTTGATCGTCACAACACCCCCATCCAACACCACTCAATCCCTGTCAGGAACCGAAAACTCCAGATGCGACGGATACTCCCCCGATCCATAGATCGTCACCGTCTGCTTCTGGTACGCGCTCGAGGGAGCCGTCATGATATTCGGCACAAACGTCTGCGGGTTCCGATCGTACAGAGGAAACCAGCTGGACTGCACCTCCACCATCATCTTGTGCCCCTTCAAAAAAGTATGATCCGCCCCATGCAGACTCCACTTGTACTCAGTCACCTTCCCCGGCGTCAAAGCCTCCGGCGTCTCAAAGCTCTTCTGATACCGCCCGCGAAAGATCTCATCCACAATCATCAGCTGATATCCCGCCATCGGAGCCGGCGCATCATCCGGATAAACATCGATCAACTTCACCACAAAGTCACCATCTGTCCCTGTCGTCGAAGCAAACAGATCCGCGACGACATCTCCCGTCACAGTGACATCCTTCTCCAGGACCGGCGATGAAAAGTTCGCCAAATCCTTCCGCCCACTTACAAACCTCTGATCCTCCACCAGCCACGTCCGCCACTTCGACCCATCTCCATAAGTCGACTGAATGGGCCGATTCCGATACGGCACAGGATTTGCGGGATCTGCGTTGTAGCTGGCCGCAGCCTTCCCGGCAGCCGCAGGCGTATCCCTCGACAACCCGCCATCAGCATTCAAAAACAGCTTCGCCTCTCTGAACCCCTGCTTCGGAGGCCACGCCTCATACCGCTCCCACTTATTTACCCCAGTCCGGAAGCTTGCCACGCCAGTCAGGTCAAACCCGCCGCGCCCCTTCAAATACTTCTCAAAGAAAGGAGCCTCCATCGTCTTCCTGTACTGATCCCCAGTGGCCGCTCCAAAATCCAGCACCCCAAGATGCCGCGTCGTCGGCCCCCACCCACCATGGTTCCACGGCCCCAGCACCATGAACACCTCATCGTTCGCATCATGCGGCTTCAACGCGGCATACTCCGCCTGCGTCCCCCACATATCCTCCTGATCCCACCATCCACCTACCTCAAGCGTCGGCACCTCCACCTTCGTCAGATGCCTCTCCACCGCCATATCCTGCCAGAACTTCGTATAAGCAGGCTGCGTCAGAAATATCTTCGCCGTCGGCAGGTTCTCCATCTTCACCGCATCGGCAGCCCCGGCAAAGTTCACATGGTGCAAAAAGAAATCGAAGGTGTCTTCCTTGCTCTCAACCCGCGCATCCGTCTTTTGTGCCTCTAACTGTTGCACATAGTCGAAGCCATACGTCTCGCGAAACGCCCCATTATGAAAAAAATCATCTCCCATCCAAACATTCGTCATCGGAGCCTGCGGCGAGATCGCCTTCACCGCCGGGTGCGCCTCAATCCCCGCCGACATCGCCAAAAACCCCGGATACGAGACCCCCAGCACCCCCACCTTGCCGTTGTTATTCGGAACACTCTTCAGCAACCAGTCGATCGTGTCGCGCGTATCGGTCGTCTCATCCACATCGTTCTTCGTCGTATGCGCAACGATCGCGCGGTTCATCACGAACTTCCCCTCCGACTCGTACCGCCCGCGAATATCGCCGAACACAAAGATGTATCCGCTCGCCGCCAACTCCGGCTTGCTGCCATTCACCGCAGCCGACGAAGCCCACGAAGTCCCATACGGCGTCCTCTGCATCAAAAACGGCAACGCCTCTCCAGCCGCCTCCGACCCCGCCGGCCGCAGAATCACCACATGCAGCTTCACTCCATCCCGCATCGGAATCATCGCCTCACTGCGCGTGTACTCCCCGAAGTGATTCAACCGAATTCCCACCGGACTGAAGCGCTCTTCCGTCGTTTCCACGCCTCGCTCGCCACGTTCGCCATATTTGCTGGTCAAACCAGACACCTTACCAGCGGCACTCCGCGCAAACACAACCCGCAGCCCCTTCGCATAGAAATGATCGGCCGCTTCAGCCTGCAGCTCCAATCGCGCCCACCGCACGCCTTCGATGTAAAGCTTGTCCCCCTCGCGATACACCGAGCTCACCACATCAGGTTCCACCTCATCCCGATACTGCCCCACGTACTCATCCAGCGCGCCAACCGGCAGAGTAATCGCATGATGCTTCTCAGCAGTCTGCGCCTCCTGCGCCGCCCCCACAGCCACCGAAGCCATCAACCATCCGGAAAGAACCAAAGCACAGTAGCCACGAATCTTCATCAAGCTCAACCTCAAAGTGAAATCATCGCACGAAAAATAAAAACCGCAGATCCTCAGGAAGAGAACGGATCAAGTGTTACTCGCCCGTCTCTTCAAATGAAATCTGCGGCCTAATTTTAGGTCAGAACTGCTTCAGGACCAGCCGCACACTGAAAGCCCACTCGATTATGCGATCCATCACAAAACGGCCGCTTCTCACTGGCCCCACAGCGGCAAAGCGAGATCGCAGGCTTCCCCGTTAGATCCCACTCCTTGCCATCTGCGTCCTTCAAAACAATATGTCCTTCAACCCGCAGCGGTCCATTGGGCCGAACCGTAATCTTTACCGCTTCTTCTGACATCGTTCGTTACTCTCTCTCTTACAAAGGATGCGTTCAGCATAGCAAAATCGTGGCAGCCACATCGCTCAGCCTAGAAGAGGCCGATCCTCTACTCTCATCGCTACAGCGAGAGAACATCATTGCTCTTCACAATCATCGCCTCTGCCTGGAGAACCGAGCCAACTCTCGTTGCATCCTTCACCCAGCGCGCTCGAAGCCAACGATTCAGCGGCTCTGAATACCCCCGCGAGACAAATGCTCCCAGCGCCCCCGAAAGCAGCAGAACAGCAAGGAACATCACCGGAACAGCCCGAACTGGTTTGTCCACAATCAGAAAAAGATGAAAAAGACTCAAGACAACAAAAACATGCGTCAGATAGACCTCATAACTCAATCGCCCCATGAGCACCATAGGACCAAGAGATCTCGGCGCTTGCCACCGCGTCTGCGCAACCACGACCAGCATCATACAAACACCCAGGCCCAGCACCGTCATATCAAGCCCGGTACGGCCCAGCCCCCAACGATGCGCGATGACGGAAAAGCAGAGGACAAAGACCAACATCATCATTCCAGCGGTGCCAAGTACTCGCAGCGTCGTACTGGAAAGACGTGCCTTCGCAGAGAGCAGTGCCGTCAGGCATCCCAACGCGATCGCGTCCATGCCACCAAGGTACGAATATTCTCTCCAAACCGGATTATGGTTGAAGGGCTGCGACCGCGCAAAGGGTCCCAATAGGACGAAGACAAAGAGCAAAGCAGAGAGCAAGCTGACGCGACGAAACACTCTACAAGCCAGCGGGAAACCAAGATAAAACATCTCTTCGACCGACAGTGACCATAGAATGTCCCAACTCGCAGGTAGATATCCTCTTCGCGCCTCAAGCAGATTGACATGAAAGGTAAGCGCCGCGACGAGAGCACGCCCCAGCCCGCCTGTCTTCCGATAAACAACAAAGTCTTTGACACCCGCGAAGTGAAGAAGACTGAGGATCACCAAAACAAGCACCATCAGAGGCGCGATGCGAGCGAACCTCAACCGATAAAAGTCCCCCACATTCACCGCAGACACTGAACCCCAACGCCGCAACGTTGTCGAGGTAATCAGAAATCCGGAGATCACAAAGAAGATTTGAACACCGAACTGACCATTCCAGACCAGCGAAGACACAAGCTGCCGCGGCAGCCCATCCGCGTAGGGAACATTCGCCCCAAGCAGTCGCATGTTGACATGATTCATCAGCACCATGCAAATGGCCACGCCGCGAAGAAGATCCACCCCATCCAGACGCGACCAGATCAGCGAAGCCTGTCTCCCCACCCTCAAGTTCGATCCCTGCTCATCCCTACTCAAAAGACAAGAGCCCTCAATCACACCACATCAACTTCCATCTCATCCACATAACACCAGCCCCAGCTCTCGCCCGGCTCAACCGACCGCATGATCGCATGCTGTGTCTTGTGAAAGTGTTTGGTCGCATGCTTGTGCTGAGACGAATCACAGCACCCCACATGCCCACACTCCAGGCACATCCGCAGATGCACCCAGCTGCTGCCAATCTTCAAACACTCTTCACAGCCTTTAGCCGACGGCTTCACCTTACGAATCTGATCCAGATGAGTACATTCCATTCGCGCACCGCCTTCGCCTGATTCTATCTCTAAGAGGCTGCGTAGAAGCTGTCCTGCCGGACGGGCCTCCTGCGCGGAGCGCGGGCGTTCGCACGCCTCTTTAGAGCTTCGCGTGGTCCTCTCGTTGGTCGGAATTATCTTCCTTCGCGACCAACGGGAGCGCCAACCGAAAGGGTATACCCGCCACGAAGTGGCCGCTCCAGCGAAGTGGGCCCGTCCGGCAGGACAAGTCTTTAATCCCCCATCCCCTCCGTAATCCCATACTCCTTAAGCTTCCGGTACAGCGTCGTCTTCCCGATCCCAAGCAGCTTCGCCGCCATCAGCTTATCGCCCTTCAACTGCCGAATCGTCCCCAGGATGGCCTGCCTCTCCATCTCCGCAATCGACACGATCCCGCCGCCCTGCGAAGCGCCCACCGTCTCCCGCCCCATTCCGTCTTCCTCAACCGCATGGATCGCCGGCCCCTGCTGCATGCGAAAGTTCTGCAGCTGTGTCGGCAGATCGCCCAGATGCAGCACCGGCCCCGACGACAGCGCACACGCCCGCTCGATCGCATTCTCCAACTCCCGCACATTGCCCGGCCAGTCGTACTCCGCCATCGTCCGCAGCATCGAGTCCGAGAAGCTTCTCTCCACTCCAGTCTCCTTCTCCATCTGCTTCAGAAAGTGCGTCGCCAGCACCGCAATATCCTCGCGCCGGTCCCGCAGCGGAGGAATCCTGAGATTCACCACGTTCAAACGAAAATAAAGATCCTTGCGAAACCGCCCCTGCTCCACCATCGTCGCAAGGTCGCGATTGGTCGCCGCCAGCACCCGCGCCGAGATCGGCCTGGCCTGCGTCGCCCCCACCGGCCGAACCTCCTTCTCCTGCAGTGCCCGCAACAGCTTCGCCTGGAGATCCAGCGGCAACTCGCCAATCTCATCCAGAAACACCGTCCCGCCCTCGGCAGAGGCCAGCAGTCCCTCCTTCGCGCGATCCGCTCCCGTGAATGCCCCCTTCACATGCCCGAACAACTCGCTCTCAATCAGCGTAGGCACCAGCGACCCGCAGTCCACAGGCACAAACGGCTTCGCCGCATTCGGCCCATTGAAGTGGATCGACCGCGCCACCAACTCCTTGCCCGTCCCACTCTCGCCCAGGATCAAAACCGGATGCGTCGAATAAGCCACCTTCGACAAGATCCGATACAGCTTCTCCATCTCCGGAGACCGGCCCACCAGCCCACCCATCCCCTGCTGGGTCCTCAGCCTCTCGCGAAGCTGCCGGCTCTGAACATCCATGTGCAGCTGCTGCCCGGTACGCTCGAGCACCGCCGTCAACTCCTCCAGCGCAAACGGCTTGGTCAGATAGTCTCCCGCACCAATCCGCATCGCCTCCACCGCAGACGACACCGTAGCAAACGCCGTCATCACAATCACCGCCATCTCCGGATGCAGCGCCTTTACCTGCTCCAGCAGCGGCAGCCCGCCACCACCCGGCAGCTTCAGATCCAGCAGCAACAGATCAATCCGCCTCTGCTTCAGGATCGCCCGCGCCGCCGTAGCGCTCTCGGCACCCACCACCTCAAATCCCATCCCCGCAGCAATCTCGCAGCAAGCCTTCCGCACTGCCTCATCATCATCGACCACCAGCACATGCAGCAGCCCTAGATGTTCTGCAGAGCTCACCGCATGCGCTCTCGCATCCGGCGCCGAAATCGTCGACAAGACCGGTGACACGCCCACCAGCACTCCCGATGGCGAATCCGCTCCCCCATCGTCTCTTCTCCGCTCACTATTCGTTCTCTCGCTCAACACCGAAACACCTCCTGCGCTACTGGTTCCCGCTCCCGCCGTCTCGAAACCCGTCCTTAGCATGCGATCCATCCTGCCTCTCCCCGCACTACCATCTTCACCGTCGAATCATTCATGCGCTTCTCGGTCATCTCAAACTCCTCTATCTCAAACCTCTCCTGCTCGACCACCGCGTCCAGCCGTTTCATCGCACTCCACTCCACCGAGATGCTCGTCCCCACCTCCGGCTGGCTGTCGATACTCACAACTCCACCCGCGATAGCCACCAGCTCCCGTACCACGCGAAAGCCCAGCCCCCTCCCATTCGCAGAAGAGATCCCGCCAGCCTGCATCAACCTCAGCACCGCAGCCTTATCCATCCCGCAGCCACGATCGCTCACCGTCATCACCACCCTGCGCCGCGGCTCCTCGCCTTCGTTCTCTCCCTCCTGCAGCACGCCCTCCACATGGATCGAGATCGCTCCCACCCAAGGCGTCGCCTCCGCTGCGTTCTTCACCAGGTTCGTCAGTATCCGTTCCACCGACTCCACCGGCACCTTCACCGCCTGAAACGCGCCCACACCATAAGAGATCTCCACCGTCCGCCCCGCCACCCGGCTCAGCAGCCCTCTGCATCGATCCACCACATCCGGCAGCACGGCAAACTCACCCAACCCCTTCGTCGCCCGGCCCGCCCGCGCATGATTCACCAGCCGGTCAATCATCGCCCAGCTGCGATCGCTCAACATCCTCAACTCGTTGGCATATTCCTTATGCTCGTCATGCAGCACTCCAGGCAGCGCCAGCAAGTCAGAGTAGAGACTCAGCGCCCCCAGCAGATTCCCCGCGTCATGCGCCAGTCCCGCGCCCTCCGCCACACCCGCAATCGCCACGCCCGCAATCGCCGCCACCTCCGCGGCAGCAGGCGCATCCACCGTCTTGCGCACCGTCGGCATCGCCAACCCACCAAGACCCATCTGGCGTGTCACGTGGCGAAGTGCCGCAAACTTCCCTGAATAACTCTCTGGCCCCGAGGCAGTACTGCTCTGCATTGCCTGCATTCTCTAAATCCACCGTTCTCCTGCTTAGTAACCTACAGCAGATGCACTCCTGTAATCACTTCAAGTGCCAAACTGGAACTCCCTTCCTAAGTGATTCCACATCAATCCAAAACACCTCAAATCCCCTCGCCCGCCCAAATCAGACACCGTTCCAATATGGGAACCGAGCCAACGCGAGATCCTCACTCTCCCGCAAATCCTCAACAAAACTCAGCTCCAAATTCAGCTTCCCATTATGGAACCAATCCCATTTCGGAACACTCCCCCAAAGGACTCACACGCCACCGCTCCATCCCCCCGCAAAACCCCGCAACTATAATTCCCCCATGTCCGTAACCACCGTAACCACCGCCACACCCTCCCCCCAGATCTTCCGCCCCGACCACCGCTCTGCCGACGCCCTCCGCCAGGTCCGCATCACCCCGCACTACATCGCCATGGCCGAAGGCTCCGTCCTCATGGAGTCCGGCAACACCCGCGTCCTCTGCAACGCCACCATCGAGCAGGGCGTCCCCGGCTGGCTCCGCAACTCCGGCCGCGGCTGGGTCACCGCCGAGTACGGCATGCTCCCACGAGCCACCCTCACCCGCACCGCACGCGAGAGCGAACGCGGCAAGGTCGGCGGCCGCACCCACGAGATCCAGCGCCTCATCGGCCGTTCCCTCCGCAGCGTAGTCGACATGAAAGCTCTCGGCGAGCGCACCATCATCCTCGATTGCGACGTCCTCCAGGCCGATGGCGGAACCCGCACCGCAGCCATCACCGGGGCCTGCGTCGCCCTCGCACTCGCTCTCGGCAAGCTACTCAAGGCTGGCACCTTGAAAACATCCCCACTCAAACAAATGGTCGCCGCCACCTCGGTCGGCATCGTCGACGGCCATGTTCTGCTCGACCTCGCCTACGAAGAGGACTCCCGCGCCGCCGTCGACATGAACGTCGTCATGCTGGCCAACGGTGGCCTCGTCGAGACCCAGGCCACTGCCGAACACGACTCCTACACCCGCACTCAGCTAGGCCAGATGCTCGACTACGCTGAAAAGGGCATTCACGAACTCCTCGCAGCACAGCGTGAAATCCTGAACCAGATAAGTTAAACAATCATCCCGACCAAAGGGAGGACCCAGGCACCTACCCAACCCCAAAAAGGTATACAAGTCACGAAGTGACCGCCCCACGCGTAGTGGGGCCGTCCGGCAGGACAACACTCCTCAAGCCGCCTCTCGAGCCCCAATCGAAGCGCCCGTCGACGCAGCCAGCTCCAAAGCAACCTGCCGGCCCGGCCGCATCCGCATCAGCAACCCCTCCTCCACAATCAAACCCGTCGCACAGACAATCAGCGGAATCAACTCGCCAAACACCCGCGTCTCGATCAAAATCCCATACACAAACATGAACCCGAACCAGATCGGCAGCAGCCAAAGCCACGCCTCCAGCCGCGGATCGCGAATCCTCCTTCGCATCACCACCACAAACACCAGCAGATATCCGCACGCGCTCATCAGCTGCGGCCACGCCTGCGGAAACAGCAGCGACTTCACATTCCAGTCGATCCGCGGATAGAACTCCGAGACATTCCCCGCGAACACGTGCCGAAGAAAGATCTGCCACGCCGCCCAGAACAAAGCCAGCGGCATAACCGCCACCAGACTGCGTACCCGCAGCATCCGCGACCAGCGCAGCCGCCCGCCCTCCACCGCTTCATTCAGCAAAAACAGAGGCAGCAACAGCAGCGTCGTCTCCCGGTTCAAGGTCGCCACCACAAACAGACCGGCAAAGTAGATCCAATGCCGTCGGAAGTACATCAGGTACATCGCCGTCGCGAAGAACGCCAGACTTGGCAGATCGTAGACGAACCGGAAGTTCTGCACCGTGTGCATCACATACGTCGCCGCGCAGGCCACCAGCAGCAGAGGATAGATCATCGGCGTCAGCAGCCGCCGCCGGGAGCTCGCCTGGTAGATCTTCGTCGTCATATACCCGGCAACCAGCAGACACCCGACATTGATCCCTGCCTGCACCAGCACCTCGGGCGACACCGGCTTCGGAAACCAGAAGTGAGCCCTCGACAGTGGTCCCGCCAGCCATGCCAGCGCCGTGCTCTTATGCGCCCACCGCATCGGCAGCATCATCAGACTTCGCCCTTGGAACGGCATCCGCTCCCGGCCCTCTTCATACAGCAGCGTATTTACATACGGCCGCGTCAGCCACAGATAGCACCACACAAACTGCACCGTGGCGAACACATAGACCACCAATAAACTGATCCGCTTCTGCCTGGACATAGGCTCACCTCGTCAAAAACCGCATGCCACTGGCTTTCGGCAAGGGAATTGGCAGCCCCCGTTCCGCCGCAATCACCTCTTAGGATGACCCCACCCTTCCAGGGGGTTGCAACTGCGCACACCTCTCTTGCCACCAAATGCGCATCCCGGCACTCCAACCCTGTAGAATCTGTGACGCCGACATTACACGCTTTGCACAAGCAGGGGAAAACCTTTGAACATAACCACGACCCAGCAGACCGCCTCCACCCGCGACCCCCAGGCCACCGACGTTCGCGCCATGAGCATCGCCACCGTCCTTTTCTTCATGTGGGGCTTTCTCACCTGTCTCAACGACATCCTCATCCCCCACCTCAAGGGCATCTTCAGCCTCAACTACGGCCAGGCCCTGCTCGTCCAGTTCGCCTTCTTCTCCTCTTACTTCATCTTCGCCATGCCCTCCGGCAAACTCGTCGACTGGCGCGGTTACAAGCAGTCCATGGTTGTCGGCCTCATCGTCATGGCCGCCGGTGCGCTGCTCTTCCTTCCCGCCGCCAGCACTGCATCCTTCCCGCTCTTCCTCTCCGCCCTCGTCATCCTTGCCGCAGGCATCACCTGCCTCCAGGTCTCGGCCAACCCCTACGTGACGAACCTCGGCCCCCAGGCCACCGCCGCCAGCCGCCTCAACCTCGCCCAGGCCTTCAACTCCTTCGGAACCACCATCGCTCCCTTCTTCGGCGGAGCGCTCATCCTCGGCGCCATCCAGGCCTCGCCAGAAAAGCTCCAATCCTTTTCCACCGCAGCCCTCCAGACCTACCGCGAGCAGCAGGCATCGTCGGTCCGCATGCCATATCTCGTCATCGCTCTCACCCTTCTCGTCCTCGCCGTCGCCATCGGCCTCATCAAACTTCCCACCACCGACTTCACCCGCGACTTCCGCCCCGGCGAACTCGTCGGCCGCGCCGCAGGCAGCATCTGGCACCAGCCCTATCTTCTGATGGCCACTATCGGCATCTTCGTCTACGTCGGCGCCGAGGTCTCCATCGGCAGCTTCCTCATCAACTACCTCGGCCTGCCCCACATCATGAACTTCTCCGAGCGCACCGCCGCCCACTACGTCTCCTTCTACTGGGGCGGAGCCATGATCGGCCGCTTCATCGGCTCCTATGTCCTGCGTTACATCAGCACCGGCAAAGCCCTGGCAGCCGCAGCCTTGATCGCCTTCTGCCTCGTCCTCACCACCATGGCCACCGGAGGACCCGTCGCCCTCTACACCGTCCTTGCCGTCGGTTTCTTCAACTCCATCATGTTCCCCAGCATCTTCAGCCTCGGCCTCGCCGGACTCGGCGAACTCACCAGCAAAGGCTCCAGCCTCCTCGTCCAGGCCATCGTCGGCGGAGCCATCCTCCCACTCGCCGAAGGCCACCTCGCCGACCGCATCGGCGTCCAGCACGCCTTTATCATCCCCGCCGTCTGCTACATCTACATCGCCGTCTTCGGCTTCCTCGCCTCCCGCCGCAAAGACATCGAACAAGATCCCCGCCACGCCTCACACACCGCCGCCGCCCACTAAATCATTCCTTCCGACCAACGGGAGGACCCAGGCACCTACCCAACCCCAAAAAGGTATACAAGTCACGAAGTGACCGCGTGCCGCGCAGGGAGCCCGTCCGGCAAGACCCAGCTTCCCACTCTTCTTCCTCCCTGAAGTTGAGCCCCGACGTCGAACTTTCCCCACGGCGGTCGCACTCCCTTGCACAGACAACCGGCTGAGGCGCACCGAACTCGCACTTTCCCAACCTTTGCGCACCTCCGCTTTGGCGAGAAACGTGCACAGTTCCATGCGTCTCACCGGCCGTCCCCCAAGGAGAAATAATGAAACTCGCACTTCTGCTAAGCTCACTTCTCGCCATCCCAGGCATCGCTGCCGCCTCACCCATCACCTACACCCTCAACAACGTCTTCTCCACCTTTAGCGTCTCCGGCACCATCACCACAGACGGCGCTCTAGGCACACTAGCCAGCTCTGACATCACTGGCTACAACCTGACCGTATCGAATGGAACCCACACAGACACCCTCACCGCAGCAAACTCCCTTGAGTCCATCGCCGGTTCAGGCGTCACCGCAACCTCTTCTGGTCTCTTTTACGATTACGTTTCAGGCGAATCCCACTTCACCTACGACTACCTTGGCTTCTTCGGGCAGGACTTCACAGACCTATGCTTTCAATCCAGTGGCTGCTTCACCTTCAACGGATCAGCCTATGAGTCCATCTTCTTCCCATTCGGAGGCGGCAACCCTAAGCAAGTGCAGTCAGGTGAAGTCGAGATCGGCTCGGTCGCTACAACGCCTGAACCTGGGAGCTTCGTGCTGCTGGGCACTGGCTTGGTCGGCATCGCCGGCATCGCTCGCCGTCGATTCAACATCGGCTAGAAAGACAAGTCTCACGGAAAGTGGGGAGTTCCTCTCGGACTCCCCTCTTCCATTTATGATTCGGCAATCATTCCGCTCAGGTAACTGTCCACCAAGCCTGACCTCTGTACTGACTCAACTGTTTGAATCATCCCGTCTGCGTGGACGCGCAGTGCTCCGAAAGTAACGTCGAGATAGAGCAGTCTTCAACAGCTTTGCCATAACGAACGAACCCTGACAATCTCCGTCCCGAGCGAATGGCTGCCCAAAACTTGTCAAGCCCCTGGAACACCTAACTAGCTCATTAAAGGAAACTTAGGCGTGGCGTATCAGTTATACCCAATCCGGTAAAATAGAAACAGAGTGAAGAAACTGCCGGTACAACTTAGAGCTTTCCCAGCAAAACCCATAACTCCTTTGCTGTCACGTATCTGGACGCAACTCCTTTGCTTGCAAGAATTTAGCCAAGCTTGGTCCCTCTATCCTGTTGTTAATAAAAGACTTCCACGCGGGTAATAGTGGGGGGTACCCCCTTGGGGGTTTCCAGGTAAAGAACTTAGCAAACACATTCCCCTTCACACCTGCCCTCTCCTTCGCTGTGTAAAATGGCCCTTCGTAGTCATCCATCACTCCAACCGTCTCAGGAGAAATGCACCCCATGATCAAGTTGACCCCAGGAAAGTTAGCAGGCCTCAAAGCCGTCTCCGACCATCGTGGCGTGATCGCCGCCGCCGCCATGGACCAGCGCGGATCCCTCCAGAAGTCCCTCGCCAAAGAGCGCGGAGCAGCCGCCGACGCCCACGACCTCGAGCAGTTCAAGACCCTCGTCACCTCCGTCCTCACCAAGCACGCCTCCGCCATCCTGCTCGACCCCGAGTTCGGCCTCCCCGCCTCCAAGCACCGCAACGGTAAAGGCCTCCTACTCGCCTACGAGAAGACCGGCTACGACGCCACCACCCCCGGCCGCCTGCCCGACCTCCTCGACCACTGGAGCGTCGCCCGCCTCAAGGAAGCTGGAGCCGACTGCATCAAGATCCTCCTCTACTACACCCCTTATGAGAAGTCGCCCGTCAACGATCTAAAACAGGCGTGGATCGAGCGCATCGGCGCCGAGTGCATCGCCCACGACATCCCCTTTTTCCTCGAGTTCGTCGGCTACGATGCCGACGGTGGGGACGAAAAATCGATAACCTACGCCAAAAAGAAGCCAGAGATCGTCTCCGGCTCCATGGCCGAGTTTGGCAAAGAGAAGTACCACGTCGACGTCCTCAAGGTCGAAGTCCCCGTCGAGATGGCCTTCGTCGAAGGCACCAAATCCTTCAAGGGAGAGAAGGCCTATACCCGCGCCGAGGCCCTCCAGCACTTCCGCGACGCTGCCACCATGACCCACAAGCCCTTCATCTATCTCTCGGCCGGCGTCTCCAACCCCGTCTTCATCGAAACCCTTGAGCTCGCCGTCGAATCCGGAACCAGCTTCAACGGCGTCCTCTGCGGCCGAGCCACGTGGAAGGATGGCATCCCCATCTACGCCAAGCAGGGCGCCAAGGCCTTCGAAGACTGGCTCAACACCACCGGTGTAGAAAACATCACCAATGTCAACAACGCCCTCAAACTTGCCCACTCCTGGCACGACAAAGTCGAGTCAAAATAGGCCTCCCCAGCCGGGCGCATCTCAAGGCGCTGCATCCGTGCAGCGCCTTTGCCTTGCTGCAGCGATCGCCATAGCCCTATGGGAAGGGTGTGAAAAAGATTCGACCGACCGTGGAGCATTATTTCATTCGACACCCCAAAGGAGCCTCGGACGCATCGTAAGCTAGATAAATTCAGAAGAGGTCGAACAAATGAAACACCTGCAGGAAAAAACAGTAACAAGGTCGCTGGCAAAAGGCTTGCTGGCGGGGCTGATTGGCGGCTTGGTGTCAACAGCCGCAAAGACACTTGCCGAAAAGATCTATCCCCCACGCACTCACGGCGAGCCAGAGCCTCCGCTGGTGCTGGCAGAAAAGATTGCAGGACATAGGTTGGAGGGCGCGAAAAAGCTGGCAGCCATGGAGACGATCCACTGGAGCTTCGGAGCGCTCACCGGAGCAGCCTACGGAGCGCTGGCAGAGTACTACCCACAGGCCACAGCAAAGGATGGCGCAGGCTTTGGAATGGCCCTCACCTCCCTGACCCACGGCACAGCACTGCCGGCGCTAGGTCTCTCCGCTGAACTGGAAGATCAAACCACCCGCGAGCGCACCAGCGAAATGGCCACCCACGTCGTCTATGGCATGGTCACCGAAACCGTCCGCCGAGTCGTAAGAAAGATGCTGGGGTAGGTCTCTCACGGCACCGTCACACAACCAAACCAGCTTCACTCCGAAGCAAAGCACATGAGCCAGGATAGATTCACCCAAAGCCGTTCGCCGCCGTTATAGTTGGCAGCAACGCCGCTGATGACGGCGCCCGCTTCGTCATCAATCTGCGACGCATAGTTTAGAACCAGCTTTCGCTTGCGAGCGATCGCGGCGTCTGAAGCTTCGTCGGCAGAAAGGACAACCGGGGTAAGCGGACTGCCAGCTTCTAATGCAGACCCTCGCATCGTCTCGAGGTCATCAGAGGCGGAGGCATCAGTAGCCAGATACGGCAGGTCTTCATAGAAAGCAGTAGGCAGCAATGCAGTAAAGGGCATCGCCGCCTCCCGTACCGTAAGGTGGTCGACATCATTGCCCACCGCCGCCGGAACAACAAGCGTCTCCATCGCCCCTAGTTCGGATTGCCGAGCGAGAGCCTTACGAATCTTTTCAATAGACGGATCAGCAGGATTCACCGGAGTCGCACGCAACTGATCAAGCGGCACTCTGAGCCGGATCGGTCCGTCCTTGAGGTTCAGATCAAGCATCTGAAGATTGTTCTTGAGATCCTTCGGCAAGGACTCCTTCATCCGCCGGATAAAAAGCTCATCTTCACGCAGGCGCATAGCCGAGACATACGAAAGCTCATCGTTCTCGTGCACAAACGCCGCATCGGAATAAGGAGCATAGCGACTGCGCGTGAAGACATTGAGCAGCGTCACAGTATGGCGCGCAGTAAGCCAGTGAGTCATGGCAAGCGAGAGTGAAAACGCAGCGTCATCACGGTGCGGAGAGAGGATAAGGATCTTCAGTGTCGGCTCCAGATCCTATTTTACCGGGCCAATGCTGGTAGGGATGTGATCACGAGTCTGCGACCAGTTGGCAACCAGCTGATCCACGACCAAGTGACCAACACGATAAGCGGAATCGAGCGCCGGAAGATACGCGCTATACTGCCGGACTTTGGTTTCACCCAGACTCTCGGCCGCCGTAATTCCAGTCCGCTGCTGATCGAAATTCGACGCCGTTCGAAGCACAAGAACTCGGCTGATATCGAGCCTGTGTGCATGAGCAAGCCAGGTAAGCGACTGCATAGTCCCGGTGTCCTCCATGCCGCAGATCGCATACGTGCCGTGGCCATCGGTTTGATATTTCACCCAGTCCCGCGCCCACTGGTTCAGGAGTTTGCCATGCCAGAAGGTCGAGGCGGAAAGATTATCGCCCCGCAAAACAAAGGGAGCGCGATGTGCCGCTTCTTCAGCGTACTGCTGCCGGCGAGCCGCTATTGCAGGCGTATCAGGAAGCGGCGTGTCCTTGGTAAGCGCGAAGGCCCAGTCAACCAGAGAGCTGTTGAGGTGATAGATGTTGCCGTCGTCGCCAAACCGGGCAGTACGAGGTTGTTCGTAAGGAGTGGACTTGCCAAGCGGCACGTACCCCGTCGGCCAGTCTTTGGGAATCTCGCGAGCGTCGATCTCGTGGGCAAGGTCGCCGTCGACGATGTAGTCAGACCAGACTGCAGATCCAAGCGAACCCATGCGAGGGTCGATGCCGCCGATGCCGGCAACGAGGAAGTAGGCGTGCGTAAGGTCGAAGCGGGGGTCGAGGCCCAGTGCCATGATCGTGGCGGCGGTGCGGGCGGTTCCAACTCCGGTCAGCACACCAAGGATCCCATTCTTTTCATTGAGCCGGAGGTCGTGATAACCCATGGGAAAGGGAATGACCGTATCGAGATGTTCTCGCTCAACCCAGTATTGATACTCACCAGGTGCATCGCCCTTATCGGAGCCTACTTCAAACATATTGATGACCACCACTTTGATCTCAATCGGCTTCGAAGGCTTCTCCGGAACCTCGATGAAAGCGGTCAGGTGCTCATCGATAGTGGCAATTGGAGCCAGCGGAGGGGGACAACAGGCACTTGCAGACACGCTCAACGCGACAGACCAAAGGAGCATGAAAAAGAGGCGCATGGCAAATGGTATCGCAGCAACCGCACGCCTTTGTAACGGACTGACGAGCTCCTGCACTATCTTGCATAAGCAAGGAAGGAGACTGACATGTCAGAAAACACTGCTGCAGTTGTAGTGACCATCGCTTTCTTTGCGGTGATGGCCGCTTGGATTCCTTTAGTCGAGTGTTGTGGAAGGGCGATGCGCAAGCAACCGAAGCCCGAGCGACAGAGCAAGAATGCCCGCGTCTTCGAGATGAAGTCCGAGATGAAGTCTAAGACCCGCGACAAAAAGGGACATGGATACGAGACGGTCGTGCTGATTACAATAATCACGTCGCTATGTTCGCTGGCCCTGCTGAACTGATTCGAGCTAGACGCCTTTCCTGACAGGCTCCCAGATGAACTTGTGAATCTGTAGCGACAAACGAGCGTCGATTCCATCGGCCATCATCCACTCCACAAGGATGCGAGGATCGAGAATGGCGTTGTCGGTTGTTCGGAGCAAGCTCGGAGCCTTATTGAAGGCCGGGCTCAAAAGGATCTGGCCAGCCTTCTCATGGAGACCATGAGCGCGAATAAAGTCGCGTGCGAAATCGTAGTCTGTTCGATTCGAGATCACGAACTTTATCTCGTCATTTTTTGTGAGTGCGTCGAGATTCTCCATACGAAAGCTGTTGGCTGCGCTGCCCGCCCCAGGGCATTTGACGTCGACAATCTTGTGAACCGCCTTGGGAACATCCGCCAAAGGACGTTCGCCACTGGTCTCCATCATCAAGATGTAGTTCTGCGCTAGCAGCCGCTCCATCAACGGCAGGAGTTCCTTGGCCTGAAGCATGGGTTCTCCGCCAGTAAACTCGATGAGACGACAAGGAGCAAGAGCTTCAATCTGCGCGACGATCTCATCGGCGGTGTACGCCTTACCGCCCGAGAAGGTGTACTCGGAGTCACACCAGACACAACGAAGATTGCAGCCCGCAAGACGGACAAAGATGCATGGGAGGCCAGCAAAGGACGACTCGCCCTGGACGGATTTGTAAAGTTCGATTAGATGCATTTCATGTCGAAAGATACTTCAATGGCAAAGGGAGAGGAGTGCCCGAACCAATGAGTTTCACTACTCGTAGTAGCGGGCAAAGCTCGTGTCGGTCTCGTAGAGGGTGCAGTCCTTCACGCGAACCCGTCCACCGGTCATCTCATGAAGCTGACTGCTCGTCTGTTCGTAAAAGTATTTGGCAAGGTTCTCGGCACTCGGATTGATCTCTTTGTCAAAGGGCGCAAGGTCGTTGATCATGAAATGGTCAAGATAATCGACAGTGGGGCGCATCACCTGCTTAAGCAGTTTGAAATCTAGCAGCATTCCAGCTTCGTCAAGCTTTTCACCAACAAGCGTGACGAAGACTTTGTAGTTGTGCCCATGCGGGTTCTCGCACTTGCCTCGGTAGTTACGGAGGTAGTGGCCGGAAGAAAAGCCGGCTTCTACAGTTACTTCGAACATGGTTCTAGGAATCCCTTCGATCTTTCAGTGCCGCGTCTGGAGGAGTGTGAGGTGGGCTGAGGACGTGGCGGCAGCCTCTCTTCGATTGTACCGTTTTGCGCGGACGGACGGGCTAGCGGCGGCGTTTTGCTCGGCGGCTTTCCTCGTCGCGGCGCTCAGCCTGCTCGAAGAGCGACGAGAGGATGCCGGCAAGCGCAACCAGCAGGCCAACCACAAAGAGGCCAAGGCCCATGGTGCGCCAGAGAGAGACATCGCCCGGAGACCCGGGCTGCTGCGCGATGTTGGTGTACGCAACGCCACAGGAGATGAAAGCAAACAAAACAAGACTGCCAGCGAGGATATAGAGGTTGCGTCCCATGCGAATAGTCCTATTTTACGGTGAGAGCGGTACGCGCGGACTACTTCAGCTTGTAGATGCGAGCCTCCCAGCCTGCAAGATTGAAGGTATCGGTAACAAGGCCCGCAGAATCGAGATTAGACAAAACAAGAGAATCCACCTTGACTTTAGCTGGTAGGGTATACGCCACAGGGCCTGAGCTAAAGTTCAAGACAACGAGATATCGATCCGACCCAAGAGCGCGAGTGTAGGCAAAAATAGACTTATTCTCCGGGTCAAGATCTTTGTACTCGCCATAGACGAATGCCTGGTGGGCATGACGAAGATCGATCAGCTTCCGGGTGTAGTTGTAGATAGAATTCGGATCGGCTACTTCGGCGTTGGCGTTGATCTGCGTGTAGTTTGGATTCTCAGCAAGCCAGGGCTTAGCTGCCGTCGTGAAGCCGCCATTCGCAGACTCGTCCCACTGCATCGGAGTTCGCGAGTTGTCTCGACTCGTATGTCGAAGGTCGGCAATAAAAGTCTCCTCGGGAATCTTGCCAGTCAGAACATTTGCCTTATAAGCATTCTTGACTTCAATGTCGTCGAAGTCATTAATGCTGCGGAAAGGGTAGTTGGTCATTCCGAGCTCGTCCCCCTGGTAAAGGAACGGCGTTCCGCGGAGAGTAAGCAGCATCGTCGCAAGCAATTTAGCAGAAGGAACGCGGAACTCCGGAGAGTCGTCGCCAAACGTCGAGACAATGCGCGGATTGTCGTGGTTGGAAAGAAAGACCGTATCCCAACTATGGATGCCAAGCACTTCCGCATGGCGGGCATAGATCGCCTTAAGCGCAAGCAGATCGAAGGGCTTCAGCTTGATGCCCTCGCGGTTAGAACGAATGGCATCGAAATTGAAGATCATGTTCAGTTCGTGTCGGTTGTCGCCCACCATGAGCGGAGTCTGTTCCAGGGAGATGCCAAGAGCTTCGCCTACCGTCATCACGTCATACTTGGCCATGACGTTGCGATTCATCTCCTGCAGGTAGTCATGCATGTGGGGCCCATTGGCGTAGGCGTTGCCGTAGTTGTGAAGTTGGTCAGGAGTCAGATCCGGGAAGGCCGGATTCTTCGAGATCAGCGGAATCACGTCCATACGAAAGCCATCGACGCCCTTGTCGAGCCAGAATCGCATAAGGCTGTAAACCTCTTCGCGAACCTTGGGATTGTCCCAGTTGAGATCAGGTTGTTTTACCGCGAAGTAGTGGAGATAATACTGCTCAGTCGCAGAATCGAACTGCCACGCAGAGCCGGAGAAGAACGACGGATCGTTGTTTGGCGGCAGCATCCTTGTCTTACCATCCGGACCGGCGGGGCGGGGCTTTCCATCACGCCAGAAATAATAGTCGCGGTAAGGATTGTCTTTGGATTTGCGGCTTTCAACAAACCAATGGTGTTCATCAGAGGTGTGGTTGACGACGAGGTCGATGATCAGGCGCATGTGGCGCTGTTTGATACCGGCAAGCATCGTATCGAAATCAGCCATAGTGCCGAACTCAGCCATCACTTTGCGGTAGTCGCGAATGTCATAGCCATTGTCGGCGTTGGGAGAGTCGTAATGCGGACTGAGCCAGATGACATTGACCCCAAGCTTCTGCAGATAGTCAAGCTTTGAGGTGATGCCGGGAATATCACCGATCCCGTCGCCGTTTGAGTCCTTGAAGGATCGCGGATAAATCTGATAAACCACCGCCTCCTTCCACCAGGTGGGCTGGTAACCGTTCACAAGAGCGGGAGTGGACGTCAGGCTCTGAGACTGCAGCAAGGTCATAGGCGCTAAAGTAGCCAGGAATAGAGCGAAGGTGGTGAGAATAGGTGGCTTCACCGGACTATGCTCTACGCATCGATCAAGTCAGTCAAGCGCGAGTCAGTCAAGCGGGACGCTCGAAGAACTGTTCGACGTCTGTAATCTCCTGTGTGAGCCGGTAGGGCGGAAGAGATTCGAGAAATATGCGCCCGTAACGCTGACGCTGGATTCGCGGGTCAAGGAGCATCAGAACACCCCGATCGTTGAGCGAGCGGATCAGACGTCCAAACCCCTGCTTGAGCGTAATAACAGCATTCGGAATCTGGTAGTCAAAAAAAGGTTTGCCCCCAAGTGCTTCGATGGCCTCCATCCGCGCCTCAACGATCGGGTCGGAGGGAACAGCAAACGGAAGGCGATCAATGATGACACAGGATAGTTGCTCCCCTTGCACGTCTACTCCTTGCCAGAAGCTCGAAGTCCCAAACAGAACGGCGTTAGGCGTATCGCGGAACTGCTGCAACAAGACGTGGCGCGGCGCAGTGCCGTGTAACAACAGCGGATAAGGAAGTTCGATAAGCAGCCGCTCATACGTGTTGCGCATCTGCGCGTAGCTGGTAAAGAGGCAGAAGGCGCGACCCTTCGTAATCTCAAGGACGCGACGAATGCGCTCGGCCGCACGTTCGGGAAAATCTGGCTCGCGCGGGTCGGGCATGTTGGGCGGAAGGTAGAGCAGCGCCTGCTTTTCGTAATTAAAGTGCGACGAAACGATCAGCTCTCGAGCCGAAGTAAGTCCGAGGCGTCTGCGAATGTGATCGAATCCTCCCGAGACGGTAAGCGTCGCCGAAGTGAGAATGATTGAGCTGTAGCTATCGAAGAGCGATGTGGTGAGCAACTCGGAGACATCAATGGGAGTCGCCTGCAGATGTGTGTGAAAGCTCGCTTGCCCTGTTCCACGCGCAAAGTTCCGCACCCCGCCGGCGGCGCGACGCTCGATCCAAAAGACGGTGTTTCGATCCGTCGATTCAAGCAAGAAGGCCAAATGAGCGCGAATGTCAGCCGCACGCTTACGTAGGCCAGAGGCCTCCTCAACATTCTTGAGGTAATCGAGTTCACCTTCGAGTCGAGTCAGTGCATTCAGGGTGGCCGTATAGGTATCGCCGCTCTCCTCTAGAAAAGCTTCGCGGTGAAGAAAGGGCATGCGCCCCCCGCCATTCGGCATCCCCATAGGATCCGTCGGAAGAACAGAGAAGAACAGGCGCGAGCGGTCTTTCAGAGTCGCGCAGGCGCTCTCGATCGCTGATGTGCTGGCCTGTTTTGCCTTGAGCATCATCTCCACATCGCGCGCAAGCTCGTCAACCCGTTGAGTAGAGAGTCCAATTCCAAAATAGTTCGAGGCAATCTCTTCCAACTCATGCGCCTCATCGAAGATGACACAAGCAGCCTCAGGCAGAATGCCGGCGTCAGGTGCACCCGCTGCCTGCTGCTTGATATTTAGATCAGCAAAAAAAAGATGATGGTTGACGATGACGATATCCGACTCGAGTGCCTTGCGCCGCATCCCGGTGACAAAGCAGCGCTCCCAGTCCGGGCAGCTCTGGCCAAGGCAAACTTCAGTGCGGGCATCAAGCTTGTGCCACAGCGCGGAGGACTCTGGCAGGTGATCGAGCTCCGCCCGGTCCCCGGTCTCTGTCGTCTTCTCCCACGTAGCAATCTGATGAAACTGATCGATCTCCTCCAGGCCATTCAGAAGAGGGTTGTCCCGGAGCGCGTAGAGCTTATGCCGGCAAAGGTAGTTGGCGCGGCCCTTCATATAACAAACCTTGAGTGGGCCAAGAAGGGATTCAAGAAAGGGAACGTCCTTGAAATAAAGCTGCTCCTGCAGATTCTTGGTGCCAGTCGAGATAATGACCCGCTGGCCCCGCTCTCGGGCTAGTCGTAGGGCAGGCAAGAGGTACGCGAGCGTCTTACCCGTTCCCGTCCCCGCTTCAACAATCAGGTGACGCTTCTCCTTGAAAGCAGACTCAATAGCCCGTGCCATGTCGTACTGCCCTTGACGATGCTCAAAGGCCAGCGAAGATCGAGACAGCATACCGCCCGGAGCAAAAAAATCACGGAGATTCGGCAGATTCTCCGGCTTCACAGGCGTAATCGAGATGGGAGCGGTCGTAGACAAGGCGATTTGCTGGAGGATCGGCGGCACAGAGGCTTTGCAATTTCTATAATAGAGGGGGAAGCGAAGAATTAGCGTAATAAGCCTGGCCGCCTGATGCGTGCGCGGGAGAAAGTTGGACGTTCCGTGGCTCAGAAAGACGATAGAAAGCGGTTAGGCAAAAAGCACAGGCAGGCCAGCACGCGGCCAAAAAAAGGTCGCGCTCCAAAGTCCACCCCAACGACAGGAGCCATCGACCCGCGGAAGCGGAAGATCCTTTCGACGAAGCGAGCCGCCGTAGACAAGGCTTCGCGAGTCACCAAGCAATCTCCTGACCGGGAGAAGCGAAAGGCAATCCGCCCAGACGGACCTCCTCCCAGAAAGCCCGCGGGAGCAGTTCGTCCGAAGCTGGAGAGACCAGCCGATGGGATCGTCGGGCGACAGACGCCACGTTCGGCGAACGTCGCAGGTCGCGAGCGAATCGAGGACGACTGGCGGGATATCGAGTTGTTGGCTTCCCAGATGGTCACCGAGACCGAGCACGCAGACGCACGCGAACTGCCGTTGATCGCCATCTGTGGCCGTCCCAATGTAGGTAAGAGCACCCTCTTCAATCGCCTGACTGGTTCGCGTCGATCGATCGTAGGCGATGAACCGGGAATTACCCGCGACCGAATCTACGGCGAGATCGAGTGGATGAACCGTGCCGCAAGAATGGTCGACACGGGCGGCGTAGTACCGGACGACGAGGCTCTGATCCCGTCGGAGATCTTCCGCCAGGCAAAGGTTGGGTTGGAAGAGGCCGATGCGATTGTGATGGTCGTGGATGGTCGCACCGAGTTGGCCTCGCCCGATCTCGAACTCGCGCGACTGCTTTTGCGCGGCGGAAAACCAGTGTTTCTCGCTGTAAACAAGATGGACACCGACGCAATGCAGTCACAGGCGGAGAACTTCCGGCGCCTTGGTTTCAAAAATGTTCTCCCCATCTCGGCCGAACACGGCTCAGGAATGGGCGATCTGCTGGATGCGGTCTTCGAAGTGCTCCCCGAGCCTGAGGAGAGAATCGAAGAGCCTGAGGTGATGCTCACAGAAAGCGACGAAGCGGAAGAAGATGAAACAGGCCCGGACTTTTTCGTCTCTCCCGCTGCGACCCTCGCATCGGAAGCGTCAGAGAATACCGCGCCGAGACGCCCGCGTATGCTCCGATCACACGGCGAGTATGAGAGCCGCGAGACAAAGATCGCCATCATCGGACGACCGAACGTCGGCAAAAGCACGCTTCTCAATGCGCTCACTGGAACCGAGCGGGCCATCGTCTCACCCATCGCAGGAACCACTCGCGATGCAGTCGATGAAGTGGTGGAGCGCGACGGTCATGCGTTCCGCTTTGTCGATACCGCAGGAATTCGCCGAAAGGGCAAGACGAAGCTGATGGCCGAAAAGTTGTCCGTCATCATGGCCCGAAAACATTTGGAAGCGGCAGATGTCTCCTTGCTCGTCATCGATGCGACTGAGGGCGTTGCCGCGCTCGACGCGAACATCGGCGGCTACGCACACGAGAGTGGCCGCAGCGTAATTATCGTCGTCAACAAGTGGGATCTGATGACCCGCATCGGCAAGGATGGCATGCGCCTGTTCGACGGCAAGCCACCAGCCGATCAAAAGCTCTACGAGCAGGACGTTCGAGATAAATTAAAGTACCTCGAATATGCGCCGCTGCTATTTATCTCTGCAGCCGATGGAAAAAACATAGAGTCCGTCTTCAAAAAGGTAGAGCTGGTCGCACGTGAGAGACGCAAGCGCGTAACCACCGGCCAGATGAACCGTTTTCTGGAAAAAGTCGACTTTCAAAAAGCAAGCGTGCCGATGAACAAGCGCGTCCGGATCTACTACATGACGCAGGCTGCGGTTGCTCCTCCAACGTTCGTGCTCTTCACGGACAAGGATGTAAAGATGCACTTCTCGTTCGAGCGCTTTCTGGGCAACCAGATCCGGGAGAACTTCGGCTTTATCGGAAGCCCAATCTGGTTCAAGATCAAAGCTCGAAACAAGAAAAAAGCCGAATAGAAAATGAGAGTTAAGTGGGACTCAACTGCTGCAAAATCGCCTCGCACCACAGGCACGTAGTTGGCGGAAAGCAAGTTTTCAGATAAATGTTGCATTCTTTCCCGATCAGTGGGTAAATATCAGTCTCCCCAAGAACTTCCCAAGCTTGTTTTGGCAGACGCACGTGTAGATGCTCCACCAGGCCCGGGAACACTGAGGAAAACGCCATGAATGTAGCAGGTATTGTTACCGATTTGATCGCCGGAGGAGTAGGCGGCAATATTGCCGGCGCGTTGTTGAAGAAATTCGACCTGGGCCCCATCGGGAATACAGTTGCCGGGCTCGTTGGCGGTGCCGGCGGTGGACAACTGCTGAGTATGCTGTTGTCAGGCGGGGCAGCCGGTGCGGCTACATCTGCCGCGGCCTCAGGCGGAATGGATATGTCATCGATTCTAGGAAATGTGGCTGGCGGCGGCGTAGGCGGCGCGGTAGTCATGGCGATCGTGGGATTGATCAAAACGCAGATGAGTAAAAACACTGCCTGATAGAGTGGGCAAGAGACGAAGACGTTCTTGTTACGCAATGGCTCGCCCCACTTAGTTGGCGGCGAGCCACTCCACCCAGGCCTCTAAAGCGCGATCACATTGAAGTTTGTGGCGCTCTTTTTTGTCGCGGATTTTTTTGCGGAGATCCTCTTCCAAAGATGGCAGAAGATCGAAGGTGATGTTAGCCGGTTGAAACTTTTTCGTCTCTGCGTGGGTAATGTAGTGCGTCAGCGAGCCATTAGCGCTCAGCCGAGGCGCAATCGCAGGCACATTACCGTTCGCGATCGACGCAGCATAGATTCCCGCAAGCATTCCAGACGCAATCGATTCGGTATAACCTTCAACGCCACTGAGCTGTCCGGCGATCATTATGCCCGCATGAGCTTTGAGCTGGAGGCTTTCGGTAAGCAGCGACGGGGCATGGATGTACGTATTGCGATGAATCTGGCCATAGCGCAGAAAAGTAGCGTTCTCAAGGCCCGGGATAAGCTTGAGAACGCGGTTTTGCTCACCGTACTTCAAATGATTCTGGAAGCCTACAAGGTTGTAAGAGTCGGCGCGGAGGTTCTCCTGGCGAAGCTGAACGACAGCATAAGGCCAGCGGCCTGTCTTCGGATCGGTGAGCCCGACTGGCTTCATCGGACCGAAACGAAGCGTATCGCGACCACGACGAGCCGTCTCCTCAATGGGAAGACACCCTTCAAAGTACTGAAGCTTCTCGGCCGTCCCGGTCACAGGAAACTTCTCCCAGTCCTTGGATTCCACAGCCTCCGCCGTCGTCAGAGCCTCCATAAACCGCTCATACTCTTCCTTGGTGAAGGGACAGTTGATGTAGTCGGCAGTGCCTTTGTCATATCGCGCCGCGAAATAAACCTTCGACATATCGATGGTCGAGGCGTCAACGATAGGCGAAATGGAGTCGTAGAAAGCCAGATGGTCAGATCCAGTAAGGCGCTGAAGTTCGCCAGCAAGCGCCGCGCTGGTCAACGGACCTGACGCAAGGATCGTTAGAGTGTCAGAGTCAGCCTCGTTGAGCGTAGTCACCTCTTCACGATGAACACGTATGCGAGGCTCCGCCGCGATGCGTTCGGCTACGCGCTTGGAGAACTCAACGCGATCAACCGCAAGCGCATGTCCAGCGGGAACAGCCGTAGCATCTGCTTCGGCAAGTAGGATGCTCCCTGCCCGCCGCATCTCCTGCTTTAGCAACCACGGAGCAGTATTTTCAGACTCGGACTTCAGCGAATTGGAACAGACAAGTTCTGCAAAATCGGAGGTCTGATGGGCTTCCGTCGAACGCGTCGGGCGCATCTCGTAAAGATCGACTTCGCAGCCACGTTTTGCTGCCTGGAGTGCTGCTTCGGGGCCAGCCAGGCCGCCCCCGATGACTTTTATCTTTTTCATGCTCCTTCAAGCATAGAGGAATTTGAGGAAGCTTTTCGCAGTCAACCCAGTCGAACAACTTTACGAGCTACCAGGGCACTCTTTGATCTACTGCGATAGTGCAGCCAGCGCAACCAGAGCTTCCCCCGAAACCTGCATTCCCTTCCACTCCGACTTCATCACAGCTCCCAACTGCTGGTAGAAGTCAATAGATGGCGTATTCCAATCAAGCACGCTCCATTCAAACCGCGGACAACCCTCGGCAACCGCAATAGCTGCGACCCGAGTAAGCAGAGCCTTCCCAACTCCCTTCCCGCGATGCTTCGGGTCGACGTAAAGATCTTCAAGATAGATACCCGCATGTCCGCGCCACGTCGAGTAGTTATAGAAATAAAGAGCGAAGCCGGCAGCCGTGATCGTCTCACCATCAGCCAACTCGGCGATGATGCAGTCGAAGCGTTTGTCAGGCCCGAACCCATCCCGAAGCAGATCGGCTTCCGTAGCAAGAACGGCATCCGGTTCGCGCTCATAAGTGGCGAGATCACGAACGAAGACGAGAATCTGAGAAATGTCCGCAGGTGTAGCAGCCCGCAGATTGAGTGTGCCGTTGGGGTTCAAAGGGGTAATAGTCGTCATGGATTGATTCCTGTGTTCATAATTTAGGCGTAGCCTCAGCCGACTTCGCTCCAGGTTGCGCGGCGAGCCATTTGTCGAATGGAATATTGAAGTCGAAGAGTTGCTTCTTGCCGTCCAGTGTATGGACCATCTTGACGTAGAGTTCAGCACCCTTCAATGGTCGGTCAGGCAGTTCGCGAACGTCATAAAAAAGATAGCCGGCCAGAGTGCTGTGCGGATTGACCGTAGTTCCATTGAAGCCAAAGTCGCCGTCGTCCTTGGTGATCTGCTTATCGACAGGTTTGTCATGCATCGTAATGGGCGGCAGGGGCATTGGGAGGGGGATCTTCTTGCCCGCCGTCCCTTTAGTAGAAAAAAGTCGGCGTTGAAGATCATCGTCGGTCGCAGCCGGAATCTTGTCGCTATTAATGGAGATGAACTGGATGCGGGCGTCGTCGAGAGAGAGCGGCGCGTCGCTTTCGTTCGTAAATATAACGCGGACTGCAACAAAGCCGTGCTGAATATAGGGGAGACGGAAGAAGTCGCAGTCCTTCGGGTCGTCGCAAGGCTCCGCCGCAACGGTAACCTTTTCGTTAGGGTGCGTCTCGAAGGCAGCATACTGGTTCGCAGGTTTTACCGGCGGCGCTTTCTTGTCGGCGGCCAAAGCGCTGCCTGCAAAAAAGCAGAAACTAGTTACTAGTAGGATCGGAATCGTGGGGAACCGGTGGGACTTCATAGCCAGGGTTGATTATCATCTCCGCTGGCGTACAACGTAAAGCGAGGGCTCGGCGACGGTGATGATGGTGGTCTATAGCGCGTTGCTGGTAGCCGTGCTGGTAGTGGGCGCTCCCTACTGGCTGGTACGGATGGCAACCAGCGGGCGATACCGGGCGGGGCTGCGCGGACGGCTAGGACTGGTGCCAAAGGGCTTGCAAGCGGCGGTCGCCGGGCAAAGCATTATTTGGCTCCACGCCGTAAGTGTCGGCGAGGTGATGGCCGCAACCCGGTTGATCCGCGAACTCAACGAGAGGCTGCCGAATGCGTTAGTGGCCGTCTCAACAACCACGGAGACGGGTCAGAGGCTCGCGAAGAAGAGGCTGCCAGCTTCGCCCGTGTTCTATCTGCCGCTGGACCTCAAGTCTCCGGTCCGACGGTACCTGAACGTGCTGAGGCCGCAGATACTGGTGCTTATGGAGAGCGAGCTGTGGCCGCGCCTAATCACCGAGTGCGCAAAAGATGGAACTCCGATCATAGTGGTTAATGCGCGGATCTCAGATCGTTCGTTCCCTCGCTACATGCGGCTGCGGCGTCTCTGGCGACCATTCCTGGAGATGATCTCTCTGTTCCTCGCACAGAGTCCCGAGACCGCCGCCAGGCTAATAGAAATCGGCGCTCCGGAGACGCGGGTTCGTGTGACCGGGAATCTGAAGTATGACGTGCAAACAAATACCGACAACCAGATGACGAGACGAATCACCTCGACGCTGGCCGGAACCAGGCTGATCGTCGCAGGTAGCACCCTTGCCGGCGAAGAGCAGACGCTCCTGGCTGCATGGCCTGCCATCCGCCAAGCTGTTCCAGACGCGACGCTCCTGATCGCCCCGCGCCATACCGATCGCTTCGATGAGGTCTTACAGCTGATTCGAAAAGAGGGATTCCCGTTCGTTCGATGCAGCGAAGTCATGCAACACACTGACCACATCGTCGGCGGAACAATCCTCTTTCTGGACACAATAGGAGACCTTGCGTCGGTTTATGCCCTGGCATCGGTGGCCTTCGTCGGTGGGAGCCTAGTTCCCCGAGGCGGACATAACCCACTGGAACCGGCACAGTTTGGCGTGCCAGTCGTCATGGGACCTTCCTTCGAGAACTTTCGTGAGATCGTTGAGACCATGCAGGAAGCAGACGCGATTCGCATAGTAGCCAAAGAAAAGCTTACCCAAACGCTGATCGAAATGCTGCGAAACAAAGAGGACTCCCACGCACTTGGGAAACGCGGCAGAGCAGTATTTCAATCCCAGTCAGGATCGACAGCGCAAACAGCTCAGGCCATCGTTTTGCTGCTGAAGAAAAGCGTGGGGCCTGCGCGATGAGCGTGCGACGACCATGGCTGCTTCCGCTGGCTCCTCTCTACGGCGTCGCGCTTGCATTGAAGAAGCAGCTCTTCGCATGGGGCTGGCTGAAGCGCAGCCACCTCGAGAGTACCGTGATCAGCGTGGGCAGCGTCTCTGCGGGCGGTGCAGGCAAAACGCCTTTTGTGTTGATGCTGGCTGGTATTCTGCGCCATCGCGGCTATGCGGTGCGAATCCTCACACGAGGCTACAAACGCAGTTCGGAGATGATTGCACGGGTCGAACCGTTCGACGACGCCCGCTGGCATGGGGATGAACCCGTCCTGCTGGCGCAGCGCTCCGGAGTTCCGGTCTACGTAGGAGCAGATCGCTATCAGGCTGGCGTGATGGCCGAACAAGGCGAGCCCTCGGAGAAGCTCGTCGTTCATCTGCTCGACGACGGATTCCAGCACCGGCGCCTCGCGCGCGACATAGACATTGTCCTCCTAACGCAGGAAGACGTTGACGATACCCTTCTGCCGGCCGGCAACCTGAGAGAACCGTTAGAGACCATCGCACAGGCGGACGTGGTAGTTCTCCGCGAGGAAGAAGCGGACTCACTCAGGAGCGTTGTCAAAGGGTTAAGCGAGTCGAAAAACAAGCCGTCGATCTGGACCATCCGCCGAACGCTCAGCCTGGGAGAGGCCGGAGAGGTAGCTCTGCCCACGATGCCGCTTGCCTTCTGCGGTATTGCCAGACCTGAAAACTTTACCCGGATGCTCTCGGCGCAGGGGTACGAGGCCACCGGGATGGTCACCTTCGACGATCACCATGCCTACAACGAAGACGATATCGCGCACTTAATGCAGCAGGCGCGCGCTATCGAAGCCAATGGATTTGTAACCACTGAGAAGGACGCCGTGAAGCTGACACCGATCCTCAGAGACAGGCTCGAGACGGTCGGCCCCATTGTGGTCGCGCGCCTCTGTGTGGAACTGTTGGACGAGAAGCAGTCGCTGGAGCAGTTAGTTACAACGGTGGGTCGACTGGATCGCCGGCGCCACTAGAACCGCTTGCGATCGAAGCCTGCATGAGAAGATGAAGCCTTGGCCACCGAACTCAAGCCTTCGCGCAGTGTCGCAACCTACGGGTCTGCTAAGTCGCGAAGCGTCCTGATTGTACGAATTGGCGCAATGGGAGATGTGCTCCACGCAATGCCTGCCGTCGCTGCACTGCGGCAACAGCACCCCGAGTGGATTATCGGCTGGGCAATCGAGCCGGCCTGGAGTGCTTTGCTGCAGTCCTCAACCGACTTCAACTGCACTCCCCCAAAAATCGACCGCAGCGACGGAAGACCATTGGTCGATCGATGGCACTCTTTGCCCGCCAGAGCCTGGAGCAAGCACCCCTTCGCTCTCTCTACGCTGGCAGAGATCAAGACGACGCGTCGTGATCTCCGAAGATCTCGGTATGACATCTGCGTCGACATGCAGGGTTCGATCAAGTCCGCACTCGTGGGCCGAATGGCATCCACACCCGTATTCGCCGGTCCGGAGCACCCGCGAGAGACACCCGCACGCTTGCTCTACACCCAACGAATACAAACCAGCGCGAAACATGTAGTCGAGCAGGGATGTGAGTTGCTCAGCGCTGCCGTCGGAGAAACTCTGAGACCAGCAACCGTGACGCTTCCGGTAGACCCCAAGGCGGAGCTATGGTGCGACAGGCTTCTAGCTCAAACCTCCCTGACCGGAGAAAAATTTGCGTTCCTCGCCCCCACCGCCGGCTGGGGTGCGAAGCAATGGCCCGCCGGGCGATACGGCGCCGTCGCTGTTGCCCTGCGCCAGGCCGGATATCACTCGTTAGTGAACGAAGCCCCAGGCCATCGATTCGCAGACGCAGTCGTCACCACAAGTGAGGGGTGCGCAATCTCCGTTCCTTGCTCCGTCGAGCAGATGATCGCTCTCCAGCGCCGAGCCGGTGTCGTGATAGCCGGGGACACCGGACCTCTGCATCTCGCGGCCACGTTGGAGCGGCCAGTAGTCGGTCTATACGGCCCCACCGATCCCTCCCGAACCGGCCCCTACATGCCCGGCCCCTACACGCTCGACCGTTCAAAGGTGCGAGTGTTGCGTCACGAGTCTAGCCGCACAGACCACTCCCGCCACTCCGACCCAGAGACAGGACTCATGCAGATATCGACCAATGAGGTAGTCGAAGCAGCGCTCGAGCTACTGCGCGACGGACAGGATAAGGTAAAGCTGTGAGCGAACGAACCACATGGCAGAAAATCGCGCGGCGGATTCGCGTACCGCTGGGATTCGTCTTTGCCGCGGTATTTCTATGGCTGGCCAGACCGACCGGAAAGACCATGCTGCTGAGCCTCCTGCTGGTAGTGCCAGGCGTCTGGCTCCGCGCCTATGCGGCAGGCTATGTCCGCAAGAACGCCGAACTGACCTTCACCGGCCCCTATGCCTACACGCGAAACCCCCTCTATCTGGGCTCCATGCTGATCGCCTTCGGATTCGCCGCAGCGGCAGGCAGTTGGGTGATCCTGATTGCACTGACCACGCTCTTCGCAGCCATCTACATCCCCACCATCCACAGTGAGGAAGCCTATCTCCGAGAGCACTTTGCGGGCTTCGATGACTACTCCGCCAGGGTGCCTCGCCTGTTGCCGCGACTGACCCCGGTGACCTTTCCCGCCGATCAGAACGCCAGCGGCGGCAGGTTCTCCTGGGAGCAGTGGCAGCACCACCGCGAGTACAATGCTCTCATGGGTGCTGGCGCGATCTATCTGGCGCTGGCAGTCCGGCTTTTTCTCCATCACCGTGGTTAATGGAGAGGGTCTGCGCTAAAGCGTAGAAGGCTCGGGCAACCTACAAACTTCAACTGGTGAGAGTGCTGCCCTTTGCTGAAGCCGGAACGGTCTTTTCTTGCATTTTTTCTTCTGGTGTCGTGTTCCGCAGCTTCGCTAACCGCGAAAGCGCAGCTTCTAGGGTTAGGACCCAAGCCGGCACCCGTTGTCATTCCCACCCTGCAGCCCCCGCAGCCTGGTTTCGCCTTCCCCCAAAAACAGACCCTGACCTTTACCGTGGACTGGCGCGTCTTCACCGCAGGCACCGCAGTCTTTCAGCTCGAGCAGGAAGGCACAGTGCAAAAGATTGCTGCCACCGCCGACTCCACCGGTGCCGTGACCATGCTCTTCCCCGTCATCGACAAGTTTCAGGCCGGATTCGACACGAAGACCGGTTGCTCCACCGGCTTCACCAAACAGCTTCAGGAGGGACGCCGCAAAGTCTCAAGCGAACTCAGCTTCGACTACACCCAGGGCAAGCAGAAGCAGATCGAAAAGAACCTCGTCAAAGGCACGTCGAAGGAGCAGGTGGCCTCCATTCCCGCCTGCGTCACCGACTCCCTCTCCGCCATCTTCTACGCGGCATCGCAGCCAATGGCGGTCGGTCAAAGCATCCGGTTCCCCCTGGCCGACTCCATGCGCACCGTCACCGTCGCGATGAAGGTCGAGTCCAAAGAAGAGATCAAGACCCCTGCAGGAACCTTTCAGACCCTCAAAGTAGAGCCGACCGCGGATGAGGGCATCGTAAAAAATCGCGGACACATCTGGGTCTGGTACACCGACGACGCGCGCCACATGCCTGTCCAGATCCAGGCACGACTGTTCTGGGGAACAATCACCTTCCACCTTCAGTCGTACGATACGAAATAAGAAGAAAGACGGCTTTTTTGATGACAAATACGCCAGATCCGACAGATCCAAAGCACAATGCGGCATTAGATCCAGACAAAGATCCAGACAAGTTCGTGACCGTAGGCAAGTTCCTCGAGCCCGTGAACGCCCAGATGGCGAAAGGGATGCTCGAGTCCGCCAGTATCGAGTGTTTCCTGCAGGGCGAGAACGCCAATAGCCTGCTGGCGCTGGCGTTTCGAGCGCGGCTCCTGGTGCATAAGCACGACGAAGAAACCGCACGCGAGATTCTCGGCGAAGCCGTCGGCGAGTTGACCGGAGACGATCTGACACCTGCAGAACAGCACGAACTCGAAACAGGCGATGACGACTGAACTAAGCCGCCCCCGTGCCGTCCTCTGCCTGTCAGGCGGAATGGACTCCTCCGTCTGCGCTGCCCTCGCCGCCCGCGACTACGAGGTCTTCGCCGTCCACTTCAGCTACGGCCAGAGGACAGAAGCCCGCGAGTTACACTCCGCCCAGGAGGTAGCGCGCATCGTAGGGGTAAAAGAGCTGCTGCATTTGAAGATCGACTTATTTCGCCGGATCGGCGGCTCAGCCCTCACCGACACCTCGATCGCCGTACCCGTCGCAGGTGACGAAGCGGCAATAGGAAACGCAGTCCCAGTCACCTATGTCCCATTCCGCAACGCGCACTTTCTCTCTGCCGCGGTAAGCTGGGCCGAGGTTCTTGGCGCAGAAAAGGTCTTTATCGGAGCAGTCGAGCAGGATAGTTCGGGATACCCCGACTGCCGCCCGGCGTACTACGAGGCCTTCAACCAGCTCATCCGGATAGGCACCAAAGACGGTCACATTCAGGTCGTCACGCCTCTGATCCAGATGCGCAAGAGCGAGATCGTCCGGTTGGGAGTTGAACTCGGTGCACCGTTCCATGTAAGTTGGTCATGCTATTCCGGCGAAACCGAAGCCTGTGGCGTCTGCGAGAGCTGCGTTCTACGACTGCGGGCATTTCGCGAGGCCGGAGCGGTTGATCCCATACCGTATGCGGTCGCATGACCGTCGCATTTTGCATCAAATTTTTCTAGGAAGCAGCAGCCGTTTTTCAACGAAGACTTACGCCCGCAACCCATGGGCCTGGAGAAGACAAAGCATGAAACGTATCGGATGGAAGATAAGCACCCTGGCAGCTGCTCTGCTGGTAACTCTGGTGATGGCGAAGCCAACCCTCTTGAAAGCACAGGCCGCGCCGCCTGCAGGAAACGCAAGCATCCACGGCCACGTCCTCAATCCAGCCGGGTTCCCTCTTACCAAAGGGGAGGTCCGCCTGTCGACCGATAGAACCTCAGAGGCCAAAGATCGAAAATATCTCTACACCTTTCCGATCGACGCCAACGGAGACTACAAGGGCTCAGGAATTGTAGCCGGCACCTACATCGTCTTCGTCTTCCAGGACGACAAGAGCCTCGACTTCAATGAAAGTGTTCCCATCGCCAAAGAAGAAGACAAGCTCGTGAACTTCGACATGTCCCGCCCGGAGTACCTCAGCAAGATGACTCCGGAAGAGCGCAAGCAGATCGAAGAGTACAAGAAGAAAAACTCTGAAGTAAGTGCCACCAACGCGAAGATTCAGAATCTGAATGCGCTGCTGACTCAGGCGCGCGCAGACAACAAGGCCGGCAACTACGACTCAGCAATTACCGCCATGAAGCAGGCCACCGACACCAAGCCAGACGAAGGCATCCTCTGGGTTACCTTAGGCGATGCACAGCTCGGCAGCGGAGACGCCGCCGCAAAAGCTGCTAAGGCAGCAGGCACCTCGCCCACCGATCCAGCGGTCCAGCAGAAGTTCACCGATGCAGCAACCTCTTACAAAAAGGCTGCCGATCTGAACGCCGCCTCCAAGAAGCCCAACCCTGAGACCGCAGGTGTGGCTTACAACCAACTGGGACAGGCAGAGGCTCGCTTGGGCGACGCCAAAGCCTCCTCTGACGCCTACGAACAGGCCGCAAAAGCCCAGCCCGAAAAGGCCGGCATGTACTACTTCAACGAAGCCGCAACCCTCTACAACTCCGGTAAACTTCCCGAAGCAGGCGCCGCCGCTGACAAAGCCATCGCAGCCGACCCCAAGAAAGCGGATGCTTACTACATCAAGGGTCAGGCGCTCATTCCGCAGGCAACCGTCGATCCCAAAACCCAGAAGATCGTCGCCCCACCGGGATGCGTCGAAGCCTATCAGCAGTACCTTGAACTGGCGCCGGACGGTGGCCACGCTGCCGACGTGAAGGGTATCCTCGAAGGCATCGGCGCACCGGTCAAGTCGAGCTTCAAGTCTGGAAAGAAGTAGCCTTTCAAACAGCAGGAGGCCCCGGGCGACACGGCTCGGGGCTTTTTGTTTGCCACGCTCTAAGCCACTTTGCACTCCATACCTACTCTCAAGGAGAGACGATGTCGCCAGCGGCCACAGTTCTGGACTTCGATCAAGCTCTGGCGATGGTCCTCCAGCACGCAATCGATCTCCCGCTCCCGCCAAGCGAGTCGCTTCCGCTGCTGGAGTGTGGAAGTCGCATTCTCGCCGAACCCGTCTTAGCGGATCGCGATCAGCCACCCTTCCACCGATCGACACGCGATGGATTCGCTCTACACGCAAGCGACACACCCGGTCCGCTCAAGGTAGTCGGCTTGGTCAGAGCCGGCGAGCAGTGGCACGGCAGCCCGCTCGAACCCAACGCCACAATTGAAATCATGACCGGCGCACCCATTCCTGAAGGCGCCGATGCCGTCGTAATGATCGAGCATATCGAACGCGACCACGACTCGATCCGCCTGTCCACCGGACGAACCATTCGAAGCGGAGAGAACATCGTTCCCCAGGGAAGCGAGGCCCGCGCTGGCCAGACAGTTTTGCCCACCGCCACACCAATCGAGGGCGCAGAGATCGCACTCGCCGCCTCATGCGGATACTCAAAGCTACAAGTATTTCGAAAGCCAAAGATAGCGATCGTCGCAACTGGAGACGAGTTGGTGGACCTCGCCGCCAACCCAGCGCCCCAGCAGATCAGAAACTCGAACAGCTACGGTCTGGCCGAACTGATCCGTCGCGCAGGCGGAGAACCAATACAGCTCCCGATCGCTCCAGACCAGCGGCCCGAACTCGAACAAACCATCCGTGCCGCGCGCCGTTGCGACCTCATGCTTCTCTCCGGTGGCGTCTCGATGGGCAAGTACGACCTCGTGGAAGAGGTGCTGCAAGCGCTCGGCGCGGAGTTTTTCTTCACCGGCGTCAGAATGCAGCCCGGCAAGCCCCTCGTCTTCGGCCGCCTGCCAGATGAGAGCAACCTCCCTCCACAATTTTTCTTCGGACTGCCCGGCAACCCGGTCTCCACCCAGGTCACCTTCCACTGCTTCGTCGAGCCGATGCTCCGTGCCATGGCCGGTGCAGACGCACAGGTCCCTCGCTTTCTTCAAGCAACGCTGGCCGAGGACGTGTCCGGAAAAACCGGCCTGATGCGTGTACTCCCCGCAAGATGGACCTCGGATCGCACTCGCCCAGAAGTAAGACTCGTAGCGTGGCAGGGATCGGGCGACCTCGCCGCTAACGCCCGGGCAAACTGCTACGCCGTGCTCTCACCCGACAAAGATCACTTCGCAGCCGGGGATGTCATCACGATTCTCCTGCGTTAAGCTTGTGAGATGGACGACGTAGACTACACCTCCGAACAGCTGATGGACGACGACCCGGAACCGTTGGGCAACGACGCGGACTTTCCTGCCGTGGCCCCCGTGCCGCTGCACCTCTCGCACTATGACCAGGCGGGCGAAGCGCACATGGTGGACGTCGGCGAGAAGACGCTAACCCGGCGCGAGGCAGTCGCCGCAGCATTTGTCGAGCTTTCCCCCGCAGTGCTCGCAGCTCTGCCGCAAAATCCGAAAGGCAATCCGCTGGAAGTAGCTCGGTTCGCAGGAATCCAGGCCGCAAAACAAACCTCCAGCCTGATTCCGATGTGCCATCAAATTGCTCTGAGCTTCGTAGACATTCAGACAAAGATCGTCGAAGGCGGCGTCGCGATCGAAGCCACAGCAGCAACCATAGCCGGGACCGGCGTTGAGATGGAGGCTATGGTGGCAGCCTCCATCGCTGCCCTCACGGTCTACGACATGACCAAGGCGCTCGACAAAGGAATCAGAATTCGAGAGGTAGTCTTGCTACGCAAGAGCGGTGGCAAGAGCGGCGAATATCGGCGCGAACGCCTCTAATTCAAACCGCAGTCGCCAGCGTAACGGCAAACAGATGCTGCGGATCCTGCCAAGACTTCATCTTCCTGAAGTTCGTCGAGGCCAGCAGAGCATCCACGGCAGTCGAGGTAAATTTGTAACTATTTTCGGTGTGAATACTCTCGCCATGCGCGAACTCCACAATGAACGCCGGGCCGCTGGAGTTTGCAGGAACATGAATAGACTGCGCAATCAGCGACTCCAGATGCATCTCGATGCGTGACTCAGCGGGGTTCCAACAAGCACGATGGCGAAAGTTCGCCGGCAAAAAATCAGCCCCAAGATCGCGGTTGAGCCGTGTGAGCACATTTAGATTGAACGCAGCAGTCACCCCCGCCGCATCATCGTACGCCGCAAGAAGTGTGGCCACAGTCTTATTGGCGACAGCGCCGCCACTGGGGGCAAGGTCTGTGCCAAGCAAAAGAGTATCCCCGGGAAGCAACTGGGCGCGAAGATTGCGAAGAACGTCCTTCGCATCCTCCGGCATAAAATTCCCGATGCTCGAACCAATGTAAAGCGCCAGCGTCCGCGTGTCCGGCAGACGATTGAGCGGAAGCGCCTCGCGGGTATAGTCCGCAACCTGAGAGCGAACAGTCACCCCCGGAATGTTCGCTAGGATATTCTCACTCGCCTCCGCAAGAGCAGTCTCGGAGACATCCACAGGTTGATACACCACACTGCCCTGCTGCCGAACAGCCTCGGCCAACAGTATGCCCGTCTTGGTCGCCGTTCCCGCCCCCAGCTCGATCAAGGTAAGTTTTCCGCTGGGCCCCTGCCCCCGCGCAGCCTCACTCAAAATCTCGCTGGCACTGGCCGCAAAGATGCTTCGCTCAGTCCGGGTCAGATAATACTCCGGCAGCTCCGTAATCTGTTCGAACAAATGCGACCCAGCCTCGTCATAAAAGAGCCAGGGGGTTAGGGTCTTTGGTGTGGCAGACAGGCCCGTGCGAGCTTCATACGCCACGGCATCAAGAGTACTAATCAGCGGTTCGTCCAGCGCGAAGGTCGTTGATGGCACGTGTAATCCCCCGGGAAATCAATAGCTGAGTGGGAGGCGCAAGCGTCGAAACCCCACCGCTGTCGAAATTGGATGCATCTACGCGGGGTTTTGTGCAACTTAATCTTTACTGGCGCGAATTCCGCACAACCAAAGTCGAGAGAACGATACTAAAATCCCGTTTATTTGCTGCAATCAAACTTCAGGACCGCTCGGAACCCTGAGCGCCGCCCTAGTACCGCCAACTCGTCACATCCGCCCCCGCCGGAGCCGTCTTCGCTATCCGATCCATGATCTTAGGCAGATACATCGTGTTGTAGTGCAGCCGCGACAGCGCATTTGGCAGCGTCGGATCGCCATTCCAGCAGTGCTCCGCCCTCGGCCCATAGAGCACCTCGCCGTCATAGGGCACACCATGCCCAGGCGTGCCGGTCGTCTTCAAAAAATCCTCCATCAGATAAACCGCGTTATTCAAAAAATATGTGTCGTCGCTGCCCACATACAGGTGAATCTTTCCCTGCAGCTTCGGCCCTAGCGTCTCCCAATCTCTTTGCAGCTTCGCGTTCAGATCGTAGTGTTCCTTCCAATACTCCGCGACCTTGTGATCAATCGCCCCAGTCTCCTTATCGAAGATCGGCTCCGGATAACCATCCTTCCCCTGCGGCGAATACACCGCCTGCCAGATATCGAACTGCTCCCCCGAACGTCCCCTATCGCCCAGCGCCGCCTCATACGCGATGTTGTCCCGCATCGAGATCAGCGTATGCCCCAGATAATCCCGCATCGCCGGCTGCTCCACCCGCTTGTTCGCGCCCTGCAGGTAAAACATATTCTCGTCTTTATAAAGATCCCGCGTCATATACGCATGAAAGTCCACCGGGTCAGGACAAGCTACGAACGCCCCGTTGTAGTGGTCCGGATAAAAGATCTGCACTGCCAATGACTCCCATCCACCCGTCGAGCCGCCATACATAAACCTCGCCCACGGCTGTCCAATCCCGCGAAACTGCTTCTCCACCGCCGGAACCAGCTCCGTCTCAATCGAATCGCCATAAGGCCCCAGATTCGCCGAGTTCACAGCATACGAGTCGTCGTAGTAGGGATTCGCGTGTTGAATCTTCATCACCAGAACCCGCGGAAACTTCGGACCAATCCACTGCTGATACTCCTTGTAAGCCTCCTCCTGCTGAATCCGGTTGTACCCCTCAAGATGAAACCGCTCCGAGTAGTTCGGCTTCAAATTGGGATCCGGCGGCGTCGTCCGAAAGTCATCGAAACCCGTCACGAAGTGGTCATGAAAGATCATCAGCGGATAGTGTGCCTCCGTATGTTCATCGAATCCCTCCGGCACCAGCACCACCGCACTCAAATACACCGGCGTCCCCCAGAACTTCGTCAGCAGCGCACTCTGAATCTTGATATGCCGAACATATTTTGTATCTGCTTCAGGCACAATTGGCGGAATTACCTGATCCAGTGAAATCGCAATCGGCGCCCCACCCCTTCCAACGCGCACCTTCACCGGCTTACTGTACAAATTCCCCGGCGCAAGATTCCAGTGCTTCCCCTCGCCCCGGTCCGGCGAAAGCTTAATCGTCTTCCCATCCGCGCGATGGAACGTCTCATACACATCCAGCACCGCCTGCACCGTATACTCCCCCGCCGGAACATCCTTCAGACTCCCAATGGGATATCCCGCAGCCTTGTCATCCACCGCAACACTCTCACCCGGCTTCAGTCCATCCACCGTCACGCCAAACACCATCTGGCTCCGCGGCGTATCGTCGATCTGCATCCGAGGCTCCTCCGACGGATCATTCGACAACAACAACAGCACCCGCCCATCCAGAGGCTTCGCCGACCGCCCAGCAGGAAAAGACACCGAAACCGCCTGAACACCGGTCTGAGCCCTTCCAGCCTCAGAGCTCAACCAAGGAAAAGCAACAACCAGCATGACGACAGGAGCAATCGAAGGAAGACGCATTGCGTCAGTATACAAACCCTGCGAGCAGATACACGGCAATATCTTCCGGGCCACCTGACCTCCCGAGTTGATATCATCCTTATCACCGTTCCTATCCGAGTACGCAGGCACTCTCGAAAAGACCTGGCCCGGCCCTCCGTGGAGAAAAGATGACACCTCTGTTTGCGTTCAAGAAAATCGCCGCAGCGACCCTTCTATGCGGCCTTGCATCTGTCTCCATGGCCGCAGCCGATCTCCCCGCCGCGAAGCCCCTCAAGCTCCCCGAGCTCAAGTACGAGAAGTACACCCTCCCCAACGGCCTCGTCATCCTCACCCACGAAGACCACCGCCTTCCGCTGGTCGCCATCGATCTCTGGTATCACGTCGGTCCCCTCAATGAGCGCGCCGGCCGCACCGGCTTCGCCCACCTCTTCGAGCACATGATGTTCGAAGGCTCCGAGCACGTCGGTGAAAAAGCTCACTTCAAATACCTCGAAGGCGCAGGCGCCACCGACATAAACGGCACCACCGACTTCGACCGCACCAACTACTTCGAAACTCTCCCCAGCAACCAGCTCGAGCTCGGCCTCTGGCTCGAAAGCGACCGCATGGGCTTCCTCCTCGAAGGCCTCGACCGCATCAAACTCACCAACCAGCGCGATGTCGTCCGCAACGAGCGCCGCCAGGGCGAAGGAACTCCCTACGCGCTCGCTGACGAGCAGGCCTATCACCTCCTCTTCCCGCACGAGCACCCCTACTACGCCTCCGTCATCGGCTCCCACGCCGACATCGAAGCTGCCCGCATCAACGACATCCGCGACTTCCACCAGCACTTCTACACCCCCAACAACGCCAGCATCGCCATCGCCGGCGACTTCGACCCCGCAAAACTGAAGGCTCTCCTCACCAAATACTTTGGTCCCATCCCGCAAGGCCCCGCGGTCGAACCCGTCACCGTCAAAACCCCGCCCATCACCGCACAAAAACGCGCCACGGTCACCGACTCCGTCCAGCTCCCACGCCTCTCCGTAGCATGGCTCACCCCTCCCGTCTTCACCCCCGGCGACGCCGAAACCGACCTCCTCGTCCACATCCTCGGCGGAGGCAAGGCCAGCCGTCTCTACCGCAAGCTCGTCTACGAGCAACAAGTCGCCCAAACCGTCACCTGCAATCTCAACGCCCTCAAGCTAGGCTCCATCGCCGACTGTGACATCACCGCCAAACCCGGCGTCTCGCTCGACACCCTCGAAGCCGCCGTCTGGAAAGAAGTAGCCAGCCTCCAATCCAAAGGCCCAACGCAAGCCGAACTTGACCGCGCCCGCACCGTCGACGTCACCGCCAAGATCACCGGCCTCCAGCGCCTCGGTGGCTTCGGCGGCGTAGCCGACACCCTCGACCGCTACAACCAGTTCCTCGACGACCCCGGCTATCTCCCCAAAGACATCGCCCGCTACCAGGCCGCAACCATCGCCTCCGTCAAGCAGGCCGCCACGCAGTACCTCGGCAAAGATCAAAGCGTCGTCGTCAACTGCGTCCCCGGCAAGAAAATAGTCGACGACGTCCCCCGCAGCCCCGATAACACCGACGCCGACGTCAAGCTCACCGCCCCCTACACCGCTCAATTTGAAGACCAACAGAACTGGCGCAAGACTGCACCCACACCCGGCCCCACCACCGCCTTCCACCTCCCCGTCCCAAAGACCTTCACCCTCGCTAACGGCCTTCAGGTTTACTTACTCGAAGATCACTCCCTCCCCGTCTACAGCGCCGCAGTCGTAACCCGCGCCGGCAGCGAATCCGACACGCCCGCCAAAGCTGGCCTCGCCGGCTTCACCGCCCGTCTCCTCACCGAAGGCACCACCCAGCGCTCCGCCACCACACTCGCCGACAACGCCGAGCAGATCGGCACCACCCTCACCTCCGCCGCCGACGTCGACAGCGCCAACGCCAGCCTCAGCGCGCTCAGCAACAACACCGAAGCAGGCCTCGACCTCCTCTCCGACGTCATCGAGCACCCTGCCTTCGCCCCTGAAGAAGTCGAGCGCATCCGCAAGCAACGCCTCGTCGCCATCCTCCAGGAAGGCGATCAGCCCGTAGCATCCGTCCTGCGCGTAGGCTTCCGCACCCTCTACGGCGACCACCCCTACGGCATCCGCTCCATCGGCAATACTGACGGCATCAAATCCATCACCCACGACGACATCGCCACCTTCTGGGCAGCCCACTACGGCCCCAAAGACTCCGCGCTCGTCCTCGCCGGCGACGTCAACGAGTCCGAGGTCAAACACCTCGCCGACAAGTATTTCGCCCCTTGGTCCGCCTCCGCAGCCACAGCGACCACAGTCCCGCCGGCCCCAGCCCCGCCCGGCCTGAAGGTCGTCATCGTCGACAAGCCCGGCGCACCTCAAACCGCGCTCTACGCCATCGGCCTCGGCCTTCCCCGCACCACGCCAGATTATCCCGCCGTCATGATCATGAACAACGTCCTCGGCGGACTCTTCGCCAGTCGCATCAACATGAACCTGCGCGAAGAGCACGGCTACACCTACGGCGCCAGCTCAGGTTTCATGATGTACCGCACCGGAGGCCCCTTCTACAGCGGAGCCCAGGTCCGCACCGACGTCACCGCTCCCGCCGCCAAACAACTCATGCTCGAGCTCAACCGCATCCGCACCGAGCCACCCACCGAAGCCGAACTCAAACTCGCAAAGGACTCACTCCTCCACTCGCTCCCCGGCGACTTTGAAACCACCAAAGCCTCCGTCGGCGGCCTCCGTCAAATCTTCATCTACAGTCTCCCAACCGACTACTTCGCCAAGCTACCCGCCCGCTTCGAAGCCGTCACCCCAGCCGAAGTCTCAAAAGCCGCCCAAACCGACGTCCATCCCGACCAACTCATCCTGATGGCCGTAGGCGACCGCGCAAAGATCGAACCCGGCCTCAAGGAACTGAACCTCGGTCCCATAGAATACCGAGACACAACCGGCAACCCAATCAAATAGCCACACGCAAAAATTGATCAGCACTCGCAACAAAAAGGCCGCAGAGCATTTACTCTGAGGCCTTTTCGTCTCCTCACACACCCTCGAAACTCTCGTCATTCTGAGCGCAGCGAAGAACCCCAGCATTTGCTGTTGTATTTGCGTTTGCTGTTGTATTTGCGTTTTCCGCTGCATTTTTGCATTTGCTGTTGCACTCGCCGTTTGTTATCGCATTTGTATTTGCTGCTTTACTACGAACTCGTAAACACGTCATCTCGACCGAAGCTGCTCACAGTCTCATCGTGAGCAGCGCAGTGGAGGGACCCCGCATTCTGCTTTTTTAGTTTGCCTTTGCCTTTGCCAGTTGCTTTTGCATCTAGGTAGCCCAAGGCTTTAGCCTTGGGTCTCTCAACCAGCAGCAGAAGAAGGGGCTTTAGCCCCTGGGGTATGCCTTCTCCTCCGAGCCACATCTGCAAAGAAACTAAGCCTTCCCCAACACCCTCGCCATCGCCTCGCCAATCTCCGCTGGAGACTTCACCACCGTAATCCCAGCCTCGGTCATAGCCTTCATCTTCTCCGCAGCCGTCCCCTCACCGCCAGAGATGATCGCCCCAGCATGTCCCATCCGCCGCCCAGGAGGAGCCGTCTGCCCCGCAATAAACCCAACCACCGGCTTCTTCACAAACTCCTTGATGTACTTCGCCGCAGCCTCCTCAGCCGAGCCGCCGATCTCCCCAATCATGATGATCGCCTCAGTCTCCGGATCCTCATTCAGCAGCTTAAGCGCATCGATATGCGTCGTCCCAATAATCGGGTCGCCCCCAATCCCAATCGCCGTCGACTGTCCAATCCCGCGCGTCGTCAACTGGTACACCGCCTCATACGTCAGCGTCCCCGACTTCGAAACAATCCCCACCGAGCCTTCTTTATGAATCCGCCCCGGCATAATCCCGACCTTAGCCTTCCCTGGCGAGATCACCCCCGGACAGTTAGGCCCAATCAACCGCGTGCCTGTCCCCTTCACAAACTCCCACGTCTTCACCATGTCGAGAACAGGAATCCCCTCGGTAATACAAATCACAAGAGGCACCCCGGCAGCCGAAGCCTCCAGAATCCCATCCGCAGCAAACGGCGGCGGCACAAAGATCACCGAAACATTCGCCCCCGTCTCCTTCACCGCCTCTTCGACAGTGTTGAACACAGGCCAACTCTCATGCGTGGTTCCACCCTTACCCGGCGTCACTCCACCCACAACCTTCGTCCCATACTCCGCGCAGCCCTTAGCGTGAAAGGTTCCCTCACGCCCCGTAATCCCCTGCACAATCAGCCGCGTATTCTTATCAACCAAAACCGCCATTACTTGCCACCTTTCGCAGCAGCCACAGCAAGATCCGCGGCTTCCTTCATCGTCTGGCCCACCTGAAAGTTCAATCCCGAATCCGCCAGAATCTTACGGCCCTCTTCCACGTTCGTGCCTTCCAACCGCAGAATAATCGGTATCTTCACGCCCAGCTTCTTCGCGGCATTTACGACACCCTGAGCCAGCACATCCACCCGCAAAATCCCACCAAAAATATTGATGAAAATCGCCTTCACATTTGGATCGCTCAACAAAATCCCAAACGCATTCTCAATCTGCTCCTGATTCGCACCACCCCCAACATCCAGAAAGTTCGCCGCACTCCCACCCGCATACTGGATGATGTCCATCGTCGCCATCGCCAGCCCGGCGCCATTGACCATACAGGCAATCGTTCCATCCAGCTTGATGTAGTTCAGCGCAAACTTCGAAGCCTCCACCTCTAGAGGATCCTCCTCCGCCAGGTCACGAAGCTCCTTCAGATCCTTATGCCGAAACATCGCATTATCATCAAAGTTGATCTTGCAATCCAGCGCCAGCAGCTTGTCATCCTTCGTCGTAATAAAAGGATTGATCTCCATCAGCGTCGAATCCGTCTCCACAAACGCCTTGTACAACCCCGTCATAAACTTCACAGCATCATTAATCTGCGTCGTCTTCAATCCCAGCTTGAACGCCAGCTTCCGCGCCTGATAAGGCGCAAACCCCACCGCCGGATCGATGTACTCCTTATAGATCAGCTCCGGAGTAGCGTGCGCCACCTCTTCAATCTCCATCCCACCCGACTGCGACGCCATAAACACCACCTTCGCCGAAGCCCGGTCCAGCACCAGCCCCAGATAAAGCTCCCGCTCAATCGCCGACCCCTCTTCAATCAGCAACCGCTGCACCTTCTGCCCCGCAGGCCCCGTCTGGTGCGTCACCAGCTGCATCCCCAGAATCGCCTTCGACGCCGCATTCGCCTCTTCGAGCGTCCTCGCCAGCTTCACCCCGCCGCCCTTGCCGCGCCCACCCGCATGAATCTGCGCCTTCACCACCACAACCTTGTTCCCCGCGCCAAACAAGCTCTTCGCCGCAGTATCCGCCTGCTCCAGCGTGGTCGCCATCTCGCCGCCCGGAACCGGCACACTGTACTTCCGCAGAATCTCTTTCGCCTGATACTCGTGAATTTTCATGGATGCCTTTGAAATTACGCTCGCGCGAGAAGTGTAGCGGAGTCCCGTAACCACCCGCAATCGCAAACTCGCACAACCGTGCGTTTATCGCACCCTCTCTTCCGCGTAACCTTAAGCCTTTCTTCATCTTGCCTCTGTATGATGGACGACAGAAGACATTAGTCCGGCGGGAATCTTCCCGGCCAGCACTCACCGCCTGCCGCAGCTCCGCGTTGATTCGTTCCACTCTCAAACACTCTGTGAACCCACTGCACCTGCATCAGCAAAGTTGGATTCTTGAGTGTTCATCTCGTAAATCCCAGCGATAACTCCTTTGGGACCGCAGTCATCACGCCACGTTGGCTCTTCGTCCTCGCCGCCGCCACACCCTCCCTCGCAGGCGACCCCATCCTCATCGACGAATCCATCGAGCAGATCATCCCCGAATCCATCCAGTCCGGCGACATCGTCGGCATCAGCGTCCACACCGGCAACGCCCTCCGCGGCTACGAGGTCGGTCGTATCGCCCGCGAGCGCGGAGCCTGGGTCATCTATGGAGGCATCCACGCCACGCTCTTTCCCGAAGAAGCCTTCGAGCGCGGCCACGCCCACGCCGTAGTCAAAGGCGACGGCGACATCGCCTGGGGCAAAGCCGTAACCGACATCCTCTCCGGCAACCAGCCCGAAAAAATCTACGAAGGCGGCCGCATCGGTGGAACAGACTTCCTCGCCGCCCGCTGGGACCTCATGCCCCGCGACAAGTACATGTGGGCCTCCGTCCAGACCATTCGTGGCTGCCCCAAGCACTGCTCCTTCTGCAGCGTCTGGCGCACCGACGGCCAGCAGCCCCGCCAGCGCCCCCACCAGTCCGTCATCGACGAGATCGTCAACCTCCGCCAGATCGGCTTCCGCTTCATCGCCCTCGCCGACGACAACTTCTACCCCGTCACCCTCACTGACCTACGCCTCGCCCGCGAACAAAATAACGAAGCCAAACTCGCCGAGCTCACCGCCATCCGCGCCGAACGCTTCCTCCTCATGGCAGAGCTCGCCAAGCTCCCCAAAGACATGGTCTTCTTCACCCAGATCACCATGGAAGCCGGCGAAGACGGCGAGTACCTCGACGCCATGCGCAAGGCCAACATCAAAGGCGCCCTCGTCGGCGTAGAAGCCGTCACCCCCGAAGGCCTCAAAGCCGTCTTCAAAGACTTCAACTACTCCGGCGAAGCGTTAGCCCGTCAGCTCCTGACCTTCAAAAAGCACGGCGTCCACGTCCTCGGCTCCTTCATCTTCGGCCTCCCCACCGACAAGCCCGCCACCTTCGACGCCACCGTCGAGATGGCCCTCAAAGCCGGCGTCACCTTCGCCCAGTTCGTCATGATGACGCCCTTCCCCGGCACCGTCGACTTCGGCCGCTGGGAAAAAGAGCAAGCCAAAGCACCCGAAGTCGTCGCAACCCCAACCGGCGACATCCCCATCACCCGCTACTGGCTCATCCCCACCGCCATTCGCCCCAAGATGTTCACCCCGCATCCCTCCATGAGTTCATCCGAGATCAGCCTGCGCACGCAAAAAGTCTGGGACCGTTTCTACGACTGGCCCTCCATCTGGCAGCGCAGCGCCTGCACCCCCACCCTCCGCGCACGCATCGCCTTCATGTTCCTCTCCAAGCTCTACCGCCAGATGTACGCCGGCACCGGCATCTCCACCGACAGCGCCCGCCGCAAGAAGTCCAAGACCTGGGCTCGCTGGACCGCCAAGCAATGCCGCAAACTCTTCGCCGCCAAACCCATGCCTGAACTCCAATCCCCCGCATGGGAGCACGCCTTCTCCTCCGCCAACCTCCGCCGCCCAGCCTTCCTCGGTCCGCAGGAGAATCCGTCCCCCTTCACGGTAATCACAAAGCTATAGCGCGTGAGCGGTTCAGCAAGCACGTAGATTGAATTGCCTTGCCAACCTCTTCCAAAGATGCAACAGTGTTCGCCTATGGGAGCACAGCGAATCTTTCATCCTCCTCTGCCAACTCTCGCCTTCTTTGTGATGGCGCTTTTTCTCCACTGCCCACAATCTGGAGCACAGCAAAATCCCACTTCGTCGGTCTCTCCCGACAGGCTCGATAGGAACGCTTTTCGAACGTTGTTCCGACAATCGATGACATACGAGAAACTCGCCGATGAAGCTGAAGCTTCGCACGATCCTAAGCCATATTTCAGACGCCTTTTAGGGGCTCGATTCCAACTGAGCGACGATGACAGCGCAAATTTGAAAAGACTGTCTCTCGCCTATCAGGGAGAGATCGATCCAATTCATACTCGGGTCGTCGAGATCATCACCCGGTTTCACGCTCGGTTCCCCACCGACGTTATTGGACCAGGAGAGGATCCGAATCCTCCAACTGAGCTCAAAACTTTGGAGCAACAAGAAGACGCCGTCACTCTTCGGTATCGCGATCTACTTCGCAATACCATGCAAGAAGAGGCTTTCAAAAAACTCCACGCAACGATATTGGAGAGTTTTGGAAAGCCGCTGTGAAGGTGTTTCCATACGCCCCAAATACAGTGAGGAGATACGATACGAGGCGTCTTACTCGAATCATCTTTGCCGTCCTTCTCTGTATCTGCCTCGGTCGCAAAGGATCGGCTCAGGGAGTAACGGGAAGCGCCTTATTAGATATCGACCCAGTGAGTGGCATGGTGATCGCGACATGCGAGACCGATCTGGATATCACCGTCCAGGCCTTCTATAAAGCAACGGTAGAGTGCACTCTAAAAGATGATGCGGGAAATGTCCTAGCTACCGGACGATTCACCGACAAAAACGGGACCCAGGGCTATGCCCAGGGAGTGCTCTCCATTCCGGGCGTTCCTGGAACGACTTATACGGTCCATGCGGTTCACTTCACGGATGTCGAGTTAGAACGCTCCGAAGACTTTTTCTCCGGACAATCGAATTGGTACGATCCATTCAACTTTCGCGATCTTGAAAAACTTCACGACTCATATCGCAACATGTACGAATGGTTTGGCCCTGGTACCGGGCAGCCGACACAAACAAACTCTCCCTGATTCGTCACCCCTCACTTCAGACACAGTGGCCAGCAAAGTCTCGTATTTGGTTTGTTACCATGATCGCCGGGGCATGGGATGAAACTTCGTTGCAGCTGCAGCAACAAAAGAGTTATTACGTGGAAACTGGGTGTCTTTACCGTCTTTTGTTGCGCGTCCGTTCTGCAGTGTACTGGCTTCGCGCAGCAACTTCTCAGCCCCGGACTCGTCACAGGACGCATCCTCTGCGCAGACTCGGGAGCACCAGCGCGCTTTGTCCATGTCGTACTGAGTCCTCTTCCCAACACGCCAGAATCACCAACGCAGACTCGCCAGGAAAGCACCACCGACCGCGACGGCCGCATCCTCTTTTCCAATGTATCCGTAGGCACATACTTCATCGATGTCTCTCTCCCCGGCTACCTGCAGCCTCTCCATCTCGTCTCTCCCGAAGCACTGCAAAACAGCGATCCTCAGATACGCAAAGTGGTCCTCAATCGCATCCCGCATGTGACCCTTGAAAACGGCTCCTCGGCAACCATCGCTATCTCCATCGAGCGAGGTGCAGCCCTCTCAGGCAGAGTCACCTATGACGACGGAGCCCCGATCGAAAACATTACCGTCATCGCAAAGCGGATCAAACATCTATCCACCGGCCAGAACAACGGTCAAGGCTCAATCGACACTCCAACCTTTCAATCTGGTATCGCAACGGACGATCGCGGGAGATATCGTATAACTGGCCTCCCCGCAGGAACCTATATCGTCTCGGCGAAGATCGTTGCGAATCACCTGAAAACCGACATAGGCCCGGGAAATATTCTTACCCTCTCCACAACACAGCCGGGAGATGTCAATCTCGTCTTCTACGCTCCTTCCTCTACGCAAGAGAGCAAAGCCCAGAAGATCACTCTCGTTCAGGGCGACGAGAAGCAGGGCATCGACTTCACCGCCGACCTCACTGCTCTCCGCTCAATCAGCGGCATAATTCATCGCCGGGGAATCCCGATCAAGGGCGCTGGTCTCGAACTGAAAGATCAAAATGATCCTGAAAACCGCCACGGAACCGTCGCGGACGAGAAAGGCTTCTTCCGCTTCGATCTCCTACCGCAAGGCAACTACAACTTGATGGTTTACTCTCCGGTCGATAACTCGCTCCCGGAAGATCCGCAGGACCGCAAACCTTCGTTGTCGATGCCGATAGCTGTCCAAAACGGAGACGTCTCCGATCTGTCGATTGATCTCGCGAACTCATCTCAATAAACCTCGCGCCGTACTTTCTATACACCTGCCGCATGTTACGGCGCACCCACCTGCTACGCTTTATTTAATGCCGCCCCAGCCCCATCTCAAGCAGATCCTCGAAGCCCGCACCACTCTCACCCGCGAACAAGCCCGCGACCTCATGCAGCAGATCCTCGCCGGCCAGCTCGCCGACCTCGAGATTGCCGCCCTCCTCGGAGCGCTCGCAGCCCGCGGCGAAACCGCCTCCGAGATCGCCGGCTTCGTCGACGTCATGCGCACCGCCGTCACCCCCATCCCCCTCACCGACGCCGAGCGCACCAACCTAGTCGACACCTGCGGCACCGGCGGCGACGCCAGCGGCACCTTCAACATCTCCACCGCCTCCGCCCTCGTCGCCGCCGCAACGCCGGACGCAAACCTCATGGTCGCCAAACACGGCAACCGCGCCATCACCTCGCAGACCGGATCAGCCGACGTCCTCGAAGCCCTCGGCATCCCCGTCGACCTCGCCCCATACCAGGCCGCGACCACCCTCCGCACCCACCACTTCGCCTTCCTCCACGCTCCCAGCCTGCACCCTGCGATGAAGGCCGTCATGCCCGTCCGCCGCGCCCTCGGAGTCCGCACCATCTTCAACATCCTCGGCCCGCTCACCAACCCCGCCGGAGCCTCCGCGCAGGTCATGGGCGTCTACTCCGAGCATCTGGTCCCCATCGTCGCCGAAGCCATGTGCCTCCTCGGCACCCATCACGCCTTCGTCGTCCACGGCACCACCCTCCGCGGAAAAGGCCCCACCAGCGGCCCACACGGAAGCATAGACGAGATCTCCATCAGCGGCCCCACCCAGCTCGCCGAAGTCCACCACGGCGCCATCACCATCGCCACCATCACCCCCGAAGACCTCGGCCTCGAGCGTGCCCCCATCGAAACCCTCCAGGGCGGCAACGCCCAAACCAACGCCGCCATCCTCACCGCCATCTTCTCCGGAGAACAAGGCCCCCGCCGAGACATCGTCCTGCTCAACGCCGCCGCCGTCCTCGTCGCCGCAGACCTCGCCCTCGACCTCCACAACGGCATCGCCCTCGCCGCCAGAAATATCGACTCAGGAACCGTCACCAAACTCATCGCCAGCCTCCGCGTCTGAATCCAGCAACAAGCATCGAGCAACAAACAAGAGAACCCCATGAACCCAGACCACCCAACCAGGCAAAGAGTCTGCTTCCTCCTCCAAATCAAGCCCGACCGCCTCGACGAGTATCGCCGCCGCCACGCCGCCGTCTGGCCCGACATGATCGCCGCCCTCCAGCGCACCGGCTGGCACAACTACTCCCTCTTCCTCACGCCCGCCGGCCAGCTCATCGGCTACCTCGAAACCAACGACTTCCAACTAGCCCAGACCAGAATGCGCGACAAACCCATCAACGCCCTCTGGCAGTCCGAGATGAAGGACTTCTTCGTCCAAACCACCAGCAAAGACCCCTACCAGCTCATGTCCCCCCTCGAAGAAGTCTTCCACATCGACTAGAGCAACGCCACGGTTGATATAGAGTCGTCTTGGCTCTCTTGTTTGTCATTCCCGAAGGGAATCTGCGTTGCAGTCTCTAAACCATCAGACAAATTGCCCTGGCGACAGCACTTCCAACACCGAGCGGCAACCACCATCGGAACCAAACTAACCCCCAATCCGTATCTTCTCCAGCCACTCAGGAGTCGCTCCAACATGTCGACCTACCCACCGCCCACGAACTCCATCCACCCAGCCTTCGTCACCTCAGCCTTCGAGCTCCCCGGCTACCGCATCGTCCAGAACATCGGCATCGTCCGCGGCATCGTAGTTCGCTCGCGCAACATCCTTGGCACAATCGGAGCAGGGCTCCAAACCATCGTCGGCGGCGACATCACCATCTTCACCGAGCTCTGCGAAAAAACCCGCCAGGACTCCTACGCCATGATGACCCTCCACGCCGCCCAGCTAGGCGCCAACGCCGTCATCTCCTTCCGTTACGACGCCAACGAGCTCATGAACGGAGTCACCGAAGTCCTCGCCTACGGCACCGCAGTCGTCGTAGAACCCATCAAAAGTGCTTGAATTTCTTCTGGCATCTGGCTAAACCCTCTGCGCCTGCATCTAACTAGAGAAGTGTCGATCGTTCTCAGGACTCATTCAGGAGCCAGCACCCAATGATGAAGCAATCTCTCGCAGCCCTCTGCCTGCCCGCCGCACTCTTCGCCTTTACCTCCGCAGGCCAGCTCTTGGCGCAGAGCACCGCCTCCGATACCGACAAGGCATTCGTAGCCAAAGTATCCCAGGGCGGCCGATACGAAGTAGAAGCCAGCAAGATCGCCCTTCAAAAGGCTGTCGCTCAGGATGTCAAAGACCTCGCCACCTCCGAGGTGCACGATCACGAACTCGTCAACAGCGAACTAAAGCGCATATCCGCTGCAGAAAAAGTCCTCATCGCCCCTGTCCTTAACTCAGAGTTCCAGCAAAAGCTCGACCATCTCAAAACTCTCTCCGCCGCCGACTTCGACCAAACCTATCTCAGCGAGATGGCCGTGATCCACGATAAAGACGAAAAGCTCTTCGCCCAGGAGGCCATCGACGGCTCCAGCGAATACAAAGCCTTCGCCGCCAAAACCGACCTCATCGTCAAGCGTCACATCGGCGCTCTCCACGGCACCGACAAGACAAACTAACCGCATCCGACACTCATTCGCGATTCGAGCCCCTCGCCTCAACTCCGGTTTTGTATACTCGTCTTCAAATCAGGAGACACTCATGGCTCGAGTCACAGGCATCGGCGGCATCTTCCTTCGCGCACGCGACCCTAAAACCCTCTCCGCCTGGTACGCCAAGCACCTCGGCATCACCCTCTCCGACTATGGCGGAGCCACCTTCCTCTGGACGGACGAGATACCCGCCACCACAGGCAGCACCACCTGGTCTCTCTTCTCTGAAAGCAGCAAGCACTTCGGCCCCGGCAACGAAAGAGGCCCACAGCAAGCCATGGTCAACTACCGCGTCGATAATCTCGACGAACTCCTCACCCAGCTCGCCGCCGAAAACATCCCCATCGACCCTAAACGCGAAAGCGCTGACTTCGGCCACTTCGCCTGGATCACCGACCCCGAAGGCAACCGCATCGAACTCTGGCAGCCCCTCGCCGACAAGTAAGTCATCTTTTCGCGAAAGGAAATCGGATGCCGACTCTCCAACGCAAAGAAGAAAAACTAGCTCCGAACATCCAGCAGGTCGTCCCCTTCCTCGCAGTCTCAAATATTGAAGCCTCCCTCCGCTTCTACATCAACGGCCTCGGCTTCCAAAAGACCAAAGAGTGGATCGACGGCGGCAAGCTCCGCTGGTGCTGGCTGCAACTCGAAGGCGCAGCTCTCATGCTCCAGGAGTTCCGCCCTGACAAACGCCCACCCGGTAAACTCGGCGAAGGAATCTCCCTCTGCTTCCAATGCAACGACGCCCTCGCCATCTATCGCGCAGCGCTCGCAAATGGTCTCCACCCGCAACGCCCCTTCGTAGGCAACGCCATGTGGGTCACCATCCTTCCGGACCCCGACGGTTACAAATTAGACTTCGAGAGCCCCACCGACGCCCCGGACGAAGCCCTCTACTCTGACCCAGACTAGTTCCTGAACCTGCCGATAACCCCGTTTTCTGCGAACGAGTTGAGGGTAGTGGGTATCCTTTCTGCGAAAGGCAGGTGGAAGCCGATGTCGGATCAGGTGCTGAGCTTCTATGACTCGATGGCGGATTACTACCACCTAATCTTTGAAGATTGGGATCGGTCTATTCAGAGGCAGGCGAGGATTCTGGACACCGTGATCTCGCGAGAACTGCCCGGCCAGCACTTGAGGATTCTCGACTGCGCATGCGGTATTGGTACCCAGGCTTTGGGTCTCGCCGCACGAGGACATCATGTTGTTGGCTCCGACATAAGTCCTATGGAGGTGACAAGGGCTGCCCGAGAGGCTTACGCGCGCGGCCTGAACATCGAATTTTATGTCTCGGACATGACGGATCTGAAGGAGATCCCCGAAACCGGATTTGATGTTGTTGCAGCTTTCGATAACGCCTTGCCCCACCTCACATCAGACGAACTAATCCATACTGTCAGAGCAATGGCAAGCCGGTTGAACTCAGGTGGACTGTTCATCGCAAGTATTCGAGACTACGACTTGCTCCTCCAGCAAAAACCAGCCATGCAGGAACCCGTGTTCTTCGGCAGCAAAGGGAGCCGAAGAATCGTCCATCAGGTCTGGGACTGGACCGAAGCAGCAAGATACACGCTGCACCTCTACATCACAATCGAAGCCGATCACAGTTGGACTACACACCACTTCGTGTCGGAGTACCGTTGCGTCAGACGGCAGGAACTTTCGGATGCATTACGCTCGGTGGGTTTTGAAGAGCCGGTCTGGCTGATGCCCCGAGAGAGTGACTACCACCAGCCTCTTGTTCTCGCAAGATGGCCCTGACGTTCCACAATCCGAGCCGCAAATAACGTTCCACACGCCCGGCCAGTCAACGGATCGCCCATGCATGGAGCACCACCCGCCGGCTGGCTGTAGGAGAACACATAGTAGCGTCCCCACACGCCATTCGCCGCGAACAGCGACACATTCCGAAAGACAGTCACCAACCACACGAGTAGTGGCGCTCAGTTCCTTTACAGCCAACCAAATAAAAGGCGGACGTCCATCAGAACGCCCGCCCTCATCTCAATGCACCTGATAAACGAAGGTTCCCCAGTTCGTATACGTGGTCCGTGGGCGAGAGAACGTATTCGGAATATACTCCGCAGCCATCCAAAGATCTCCGTTCGGACTCACCATCGCTGCGGAATAATCGCCCCAGCGACCCACTCCCCCACCCCCAAACTCCGGGTAGCCCGAGAAACCATCGTCCGGCGTCTGACCAATCCCGGCCAGATGCACCTTAGGCGAAACGCTTCCCTTGCTGAAATCGACATACCCCGTACTTGGAAAGTAGTTCTCCCCCGTAAGGCTGAACGCAATCACACCGTTGCCCTCACCGTTCACCGCAAACGCGGGATACATCACCGCCCCATTGGCGATCCCGATCAATCCCTGCTTCCAGATCTTCCCCGAAACAGAACTGAACGTAGCATTCGGATCGATCGCAAACCAGGCAGCGCCTGTACGTGGTCCGCTCGCTCCTTTGGGGTCGAGAAGAACTGTATTCAACGCCGCGTACAGCTTGCCCTGCGAGTAAAACACCTGCATCATGCGGTCATCGCCCGTATCAATCGCCTCTTCAGGCTCTCCCAGCGATTGCCCCAGCGGATAGCTTCCAACTCTCTGCACTGCAGGAACCGGTTGCCCATACTCCTGCGTCGGAATTACCGTCAACTGCAGGTTCAGATTAGGCACGCTTCCATTCAGACTCTGGGTGTTGGTGAGCGACCACACCGCCAGACGGTTGTCCACCGTTCCAGTGAAGTCGAGCGAACTGACAAGGTACTCCGTCCCGCGATTCTCCGTGGTCGAAGTTCCAGGCGAAGGAAACGATGGCTGAATCGAAAACGCCTGCCCCTCTGCCACCGGCAGACCGTCAAACCCTGCAGCAGCCACGCTCGACGAACCCGCAATCAGGTCGCGCTTGCTGACCGCAATCAACAGTGCCGTCTGAAAGAACCCCGTCGTATTCGAGTACTCATTCGTGTTCAGATACACGCCATCCTTGTTCAATCCCAGCAACGGCTGGTCCCCCAGGCACGGGCACTGCCCAAAGCCCGCGTCCGAGACATCGATGGACTGCACCGTGTAGGTACCCAGCACATCGCTCGTATCGCTGACAGCAACGATCACCTCCGAACCTCCAACCAAAGCCCCCGCAGGCGTGGTGGCGTATTCAAGGATCGTCACAAACCAGCGCTTCGACTCCCAATCGTAAAACGCCCGCGGATCGGACAACTGATCTGTCGAGCCGTCCTTATTGGGCGCCGTCGGCACGCCGAAGAACGCATTCAAACTCACCGGCGGAGTCAAAGGCGCTCCCGTCTTCGTAAACACCCGCAGCGCCAGGTTCACCGGTTCCAGAATCTCCTCGCCATTGGTCGCAAGACCCTGGTCCGGTGGTTCCACAACAAACCCATTCGCTTCGCCCGAGTCGGTCGAGTCAAGTCCGTCGAAACCCGTGAACGTCTTATCGGGAGCCACAATCGGAAAGCCGCCAAATACAAGACCCGCGCTTGTCGCTTTATTCAGCTCCACATGAGATCTGCCGACGAACGGCTTCGGCATCTGCTTCCGCATCGCCTTCGGCTTCATCGCATACAGTGCCGAAGTCGCAGGAGACTCAACCAGCGCTCGGGCCTGAGCCATACTGGTCGTTCCCTTCTTGTGAACATCGATGTGCTTCTGTTGGGTGGCATGTAGTGTCGGGGTGAGCGCAAACCCGGCGGAGATCGCCAGGGTTATTAAACGGGAAGTGTTCATATAGTGTCCTCGTGGAGTTCTCAAAGATGAACGTACTTCCGGCCGGAGTCTCTGGCAGATCGTATCGCCACAGACTTCCGGCCCGGATTACAGCTAGATAGCTAACAGCTAGATAGCAGCTAGACAAAACCAGCCTGGAAAAAACAGTCCAACTTCTACTGCACAGCCTTCACAACGCTATTGATGAACGTCGCACCATTCGGCGTGCCCAGCCCAGTCACATTGTCCCAGCCTGGTCCAGTGACCAGCGAGGAGTCCGTTCCGAACGTCAGCACGTCCCAGCGAGTCGAGCTGGGGCTTTGGTACAACGCACTCACAAACAGCTTCGTGTTCTCCAATGGTTGTGCCAGAGCAGCCTGACTTTCAAAGATCGGACTGTTCGGCGGGTCGATGATGAGGCCCGACACGTTCAGCAGCGTATCGACTGGCGTTACGTTGACGTCCGTGATGGCGCCCTCCGACAACTCATAAAGAATTGGCGCGGCCTGCCCCAGCGGAACTCCCGCAGCCTGATTCGCAATCGCCCAGTAGCCGGAGAACATCGGACAAGAAAGACTCGTCCCCCCGAACACCAGCACCGTCGCATTCGCGGGATTGCCGTCAGGCGAAACGATGATCTCGTTGCCGGTCTGCGGGTCCGCATTCATCGAGATATCCGGCAACAGACGGAACTTACCCTTCAGGCTCTTCTGGAACTTGGGCTTGGCGAAGACAACGCTGGTGCCGCCCCCCGAACCGGACTGAAAGCCAAACAGCAGCGGAGGAATCACGGGAGGATTCGGAGTGGGGTTGGCAATTCGCGCAAGGTTCAAGCCCCATCCCGTCTGCAGTTTGATGTTGCTGTGCGCATCCAGAAACGTACTGGTGCCGCCAACCGCCGTCGCATACGGGGAGTCCGCATTCGCGTTCACCGATACCGCATTGATGCCGAAGTCGGCATTATTCGTGATCAGCTCATCCCCACTGTCGCCAGTGGATACGTTCAGCGAGATCCCCAATGCCGCAGCGATCTGCGCAATGCCGTTCTCTACCACCAGCTCCGATGGATCCAGGTCCTTCAGCGCAATCTCCGAGATCCCGAAGCTGTTCGAGATCACGTTGCCATATCCATTCTGAATTGCAGCAAGATTGCCAAGATCAAGATTGGTGAAGGAGTTGTCCGCTGTCAGCACCAGCACGATGTTGGCATTCGGCGCGATCGCGTGAGCCCACTCCACATCCAGCGTCGTCTCGTACTGCCAGTTCCCTGCAATGCACCCGTTCGTTGCGGTGCAGGTAGCGGGCCCGGTCGGCTCCACGATCTGAAAGTTCGAAGACGTGAACGCAGGCAATCCATTCAGCTGCGAGAACAGATTCGCATCGGACACAATGCTGTTCGAGCCGAACGCATCGACGATGACGATGGTCTGTCCAGCCCCGTCCAGGCCCTTCTTGTACAGCGGCTTCAGGCCGTACGCCTCTTGGATCTCAGCCGCATCGTAGCCGCACGGCGGCAGATTCGGCGGTTTGGCATTCGTGATGCTGGCTCCATAAAGATTGCCGGCATAAAACGCCTCCGGAAATGCTCCATCTGTCTTGAAGACCTTCGACGCGGCTCCACGCAGACAGTCCGCGCTGTAGAACAGTCCGTCGGCGCCGGCCGCGGAGGGAGAGACTCCCTCATAAGGCACGCCGCTCTCTGGGTTCACCGAAGGCTTTACCATCGCATGATATTTGAGATCGCTTAGCCCCTGCACCGTCGCCACCAGCGCGCTCGCCGGTCCCGCAACCGATGCTTCCGTCGCGTTGGCATGGTGGACCTCTCCGTTCACCATCACCTTGTTGATCTTGGTATTGAATGCCGTCTGCGCGTCCCCAACCTTCCCTTCGGCCACAACAAAACGGTTATTCTTCTCCGTCGACGTCACCTTCATATTGTGAGCCGCCAGGTACTCGCGAACCACGCCGGCTTCTTTCTCAGTCGGCGCGAACTTCTCGTTGAACTCCTTCAACGTCAGGAACCGGTGATAGTTCGCCGAGCCCTTGTCATACATCTGCTCGACCGCGGCATCCAAAGCCGCTTTGTTATGCGGATTCAGCCAAACCCTCACTGAAATCTGCTTGGATTCGTCTTCCGGGCCCACATTCGTCGTCTGGCTGGCCGGGGCAGCAAATGCCGAACCCGCCGTCAGCGCAAAAGCTCCCAGCGCAGCGGCGATAGTAAGGCGAGAAGAGGCATGATTACGAAAAGAGTGCTGCTTCATAGCAAAATACCCTCATGAGATTGATTTATCGATCGGTTCAGTGGTGAGTCAGTGGTGAGAGGAGCGTGGGCGTACAACGAACGTGGGATTGCGAGGCATCGCCGTTGGTACTAAGTGACTTCGGTGGACGAATACTACGGGCCTCCTCCGGCAAGGTCAAGCTCCAAAACTGCTTTTGCGTGAGGCGAAAAAAACTTTCAAAACCTGTCACATCTTTCGAAGCCAAAAAACACGCTGCCAGAACACCACGTTCACCACGCAATCCACCACGTTCTCACCACCCAAAAGCCACAATCAAAACCAGCCTTTTCGCAAAAACCCCAGCAAAACCACACCTCCCCCAACCGAAAAAATTACTCCCCCGGAATTCCACTGCAAGCCCCGTTTAGGATAATCAGAGACCCCACCCAAAAGGCCCCCGAACAGATGACCCACCCCACTCCCGGCAGAATCGAAACCATCGTAGGCCCCATGTTCTCAGGCAAATCCGAGGAGCTCATCCGCCGCCTCAAACGCGCCCGCATCGCCCGCCAGCGCGTCGCCTGCTACAAGCCCGACATCGACCTCCGCTACCACCGCACCTCCATCGCCAGCCACAGCTCCCAGATCCACGAAGCCTGCACAGTCACCAACGTGGAGCACCTCAAAGCCTCATTATTGCCTCAGTTAGACGACATCGACGTCATCGGCATCGACGAGGCCCAGTTCTTCGACGACACCATCCTTCCCCTCACCGTAGAGCTCGTCCACCTCGGCAAACGCATCATTCTCGCCGGCCTCGACACCACCTTCAACGCCGAGCCCTTCGGCCCCATCCCCGCCCTCATGGCCATCGCCGACGAGGTCACCAAGCTCTCCGCCGTCTGCATGGTCTGCGGCGCACCCGCCATCCACACCCAGCGCTTAGGCCAAAGCCAGGAGCTCGTCCTCGTAGGCGCCGCCGGCCTCTACGAAGCCCGCTGCCGCACCCACTTCGAGCCCTTCCTCGACGACCAACACTCCGAACAACTCGAACTTCCCACCGTCGCAACGCCTCTCTAAGCAAGCAGAAACACCGAACAGGAACGCTCTTCGCGAGCATGATAAAAAGAAGCGACCTTTCCCGGAGATATCACGTTGAGCAAAAAGCAAGAAAGAATCCTCACTGGCATCTTCCTGTTCTTCGTCTGTGTGCAGCTAGCCCATTTCGTGCACAGCGGGTGGTATACGTACGCGCACACCGCGCGGGTCCCAAGACCACCAAAGGGTGAGACCTTTCGGATTGCGCTTCCTGTTCTGATCAATACGACCACCAAGATCTTTCATCTTGCCGACACGTCCATTACTGCCGCCGCGTTCGACTTGATAACAGGGTTCTCTGCACTCTACCTCCTGTATTTGATGACCGTCGATCTCCCATTGGAAGAGCCGGACCGACCGAAGGACAGAGCGCTGAAGATCCTCCTCTTCCTGGCGATCATTCAATTTCCACTTGCTTGGGTCGTTCCCTGGCAACGGCCGGAGACCATGCCTTCCGCTCTCTTCCTGGCGTTCTCTCTCTTCTGTCTAGCGAAGATCGAAAAGAATCGGATGTGGGCGCTCCCGCTTCTGGCTGCAGCCCTGATTCAAACCTTCGTTCGGACGGACGTACCCCTTATCTTTGGGATTGCGACCGCCTTCGTTGGCCTCTTGACCCTCGTCAAACGGGGATCGCAAGGTAAATTCCGCGCGAGCCTGGACTACATCGTTATCGGCAGTCTAATCGCCCTCATCGCTGCAGGGATTCAGGTTTACCTGCACATCCTCTATCCACAGGACCGCCTGGACATCCAGTTCTGGCCCAATTTTGGCTTTCACAATCTCGAGATCCTCACCATCATCTTGGCGCCGTTCGTCTCATTCGCACTCTTGTTGATCGTCTATCGGCCTTCTCTAACTGCCGTGGAAAAAGTGGCGATTGGGTCTGCTCTTCTCTATCTCCCGATGTACTTCACGTTCGGCCTCGCCTCCGAAGCGCGCATCTATGTGCCCTTCCTGCTAATTATGTGCATGGTTTTCGCCAGGGTATCGGCATCTTTCCTGAGCGCCCGATTCGACTCCGCCACCTGAAACGCAGCGTGACGAACATCCATCCGCCGGCGGCCTCAAGCTGCTAAAAACGCCTTCCACCGATGCTGGTCTCAGTGCTTCGAAACCATCTCCATCACGTCCTTGCGCAGCGCAGCCAGCCGGCCGAGCATAGTACATATGCCCCCAGGATACCTTTACTTCCAGGCGGCGAGCAACGAAGGCGATTGAAAACGTGTAATCCGAGGGCCACGGTGCCATAGAAACGATGGCGCGTGCCGAAATCTTACCGGTGGGCTCTGCGCCAGAAGTGCGACGGCCGCAGATCGGATAGCGCGAGCGAGGTATAGTCCCTAACTGTGTAGCCTGCAAATCGGAAGTCGTTGGGGCGTGAGTGTGGCAGGTGCCAGCTAAGGGAATAGAAGGCAACAAACAGGACAGTCGCTATGTTGGTTTGCCAGACCTGGGTGCGGGATGCGCGTTGGCGTTCGTCCGCCTCGCGTTCAGATGGATCAGATTGGCGAATGTTTTCAATCATCATCAACAGCAAGGCGATGGCGAATACGCCGATGTAAATCCAACGACCCCAATCAATCGTCATGTAAAGCAGCACGCCGATTGCACAGCTGGTTAAGGCAATCATCGAGAGCAATATCTTCAGCAAGGGCCTGCCTGCTTTCCATCTCCAAAGCGCGGCGAATGCCATGATCAATGGCACAGAGGCTAAGAGCGTACAGACTAGATATCGACGGTTGTAATGCCACAGCGGGTGCTCATAACGAGCCTCGGCGCGCTCTTCCTGGAGGGTCAGACCGATCTGCGCTATTTCGCCCCTGCATGGTGCAGGGAGGATTCGTTCTTCGACGTTGTAGCCCAAAGATGCGCAAATCCGCCGTGTAGTGTTTGAGTCGCCATGATGCGTGAGCGTCAACGCCAGCATGCAGAACATGCAGATGAGAGGACACATCAGGACGTTGAGCAAGCGTCGGCTCAGCCCGAATTCAATGGCGAGCGCGGCGAGGACCAATCCGCCGTAGAGTATGGGCGCGTCATGGCTCAGAATGCAGATGGCGACGAAGACTGTCGTGTATGCGCTGATCCACGCGTCACGTATTGAACCGCGGAGGAGGACGAGAATGAGCAGACCAAGACCAGCGAGGAGAATGGTTTCCTTTCGGAAGCCGCTCGGATACTCCTCCAGCTGAAAGGCCAATGTTGCCGGTGAGACCAGTACCAGTATCATCCAGAGCTTAAGGCGCAGGCCAATCAACAAGCGATAGAAAGAGTAAAACATCGCTGCGTAGCACGCGAGCTGCATGATGAGAACGAAGACGTCCGGCGACACGTGCATCAGTTGCCCGAGACGAAAAGCTGCTTCGCCCGGTAGCCCTCGACGGACGAAGCCACCTTGATAGTTCACCAGCCAGTCGCCCATGGACCAGATGTTTCTCTCGCGCATCTGCTTGATTCCGATGAGAGCGGTTGCCGTGGCAATCACAGTGACGTAGAGAGAAATCCACGGGCGGAAACGTTCAGATGGGCGGAGCCTGTTCATGTAATCCTCACAGCTCGCGAGCCAAGCTGAAGCAACGATTGATGTTTTTAGAAATTGTAGTTTAGCCGCATGCAAGGCGCCACAAATGGTCCTGGATTGTGCTGTGATGGCTCAAGAGTGAGAGCAGGCGGCCCGTCCGGCAGGACCCCCTTCAATGCTTCGACACCATCTCCATCACATCCTTGCGCAGCGCCAGCGAGCTAGCCGGCCGTGCATAGTACATATGCCCCCCAGGATACTCATGCACCTGCACTCGCGTCGGATCACCCATCGGCGGAATCTGGCTCACCGTCAACACCGAACCCATAAACGGGCAGGATAGGTCCGCCCATCCATGCGCAATCACCACGCGCAGCTTCGGATCGGTAGCCACCGCAACCCTCAGATCCGTCGCGGAAGCCGACCCCGAAAACGCCCCATTGCGTCCGCTGTTATCCCACATCCTGTTCACATCGAACGACAGCGCGTTGTAACTAGCATCCGTCTTCCAGCCAACCGTCCGGGTCACAAAATCCACCATCGCGGTTGTCGTTGGCGCAATAATGCTCAACAAAATGGGGTCCTGAGTCTCCTGCGTCGGGTTATAAGGAAACGGATCGTAAGCCGTCACATTCGGGTCATACCGGCTGCCCAGCTTACCCGTCTCCCGAAACTCCTCACGCAAAAACGCCTGCGTCTCCAGCCGTCCGCCGGACTGCTTCACAAACGTCGGATCAAGTCCCGTCAGCTCCGTCACCCTCTTCACCAGACGAGGCGTCGCCGCAGGATCGCTGTTGCCCTTCATCAGATCCACCGCATACTCCCCGCGCGTGTAGTCGATCACTCCGGCCATACTCTCATTCGTCAACTTGCCCTGCCGCTCATAGTTCGCCGCGACGATCGAAGGCAACGTCATCATCCACGGAACCGGCGAGATATCCGGCGAACCACCCTGAGGAGACAACGCCGGCGAAACCAGCACCAGCCCATTAACCGCAACCCCGGTCTGCGACTGCAGATAAGCCGTCAGCCGCGGTCCGCGGTACCCCCCGTAGCTCTCGCCCACAATGTACTTGCGAGACTGCAGCCGCCCGTTCTTCACCAGCCAGTCGTAGATATTCCGCGAGAGATACGCAATGTCCTGGTCCGGCCCATAAAACTGCTTCTTCGACTCCTCCTCCGACACCAGCGAACGCGAAAACCCAGTCCCAATCGGGTCGATAAACACCAGGTCCGTAAAGTCCAGCCAGGTCCCCGGATTATCCATCAACGTCGCCGGATCCGAAGGACTCTGCCCCTCCGCACCGAACGCCACTCTCTTTGGCCCGATCGCCCCCAGGTTCAGATACACCGAAGCCGCGCCCGGTCCCCCGTTGAACGCAAACGTCACCGGCCGGTCCTTACCCTCAACGACATAGGACGTATAAACCACCTCGCCGCTCAGAGCGCCTTTGCTGTCCCGTACCGGCAGCGTGCCCACCGTCACGGTATAGTGCAGCGTCTTGCCCTCAAGCTGCATGGTCTGCTCTACATGCGCGTCCGCCGGAAGAGGAGGCAACGTCGCTGACATTCCCGACGTAGTCGCAGGCTTCGCGTCGGCAGGCTTGGCATCCGGCGCGGCTTGTGCAACAGCAGAAAGAGGAGCCACTGCGAAAAAACCACTAAGAAGGCATGAAAAAATAACGAACTTCGACAGGGACGCGCACTGCGTTGCAATCATGATCCAAATTTTACATAGTTGTTCCCATCCAACACGCAACCCAAACAAATACTTCGGTATTCTCATCACGTAGCCGATTCGGAGAATAGAGCCCATGCGCAACATCCTCGCCATCACCCTCAGCCTTCTCGTTGTTCCCGCCCTCATCGTCCCCGCCTTCGCCAAGCCAAAGAACATCGTTATCGTTCCCATCAAGACCGGCACCGGCGAAGATGCAGGAACCGCCACCTTCAGCCCCTCGAAGAAGGGCGTTCGCATCAAGCTCGACCTCAAGAACCTCCCCGTAGGCGAGCACGGCGTCCACATCCACGCCAAAGCCCTCTGCGACGCACCCGACTTCAAAACCGCAGGCGGCCACTTCAACCCCGAAAACAAGCAGCACGGCTTCCAGAACCCCATGGGCCACCATGCCGGCGACCTGCCAAACAACGTCACCATCGGCGAGGGCCACCTGGGCCAGGCCATCTTCAACGTCAACTATCTCTCGATGGACCCCGCGGCGGCCAACAGCATCCTCGCCAACGGAGGAACCTCCATCGTCATTCACGAGAAAGCCGACGACATGAAGACCGACCCCTCCGGAAACTCCGGTAATCGGATCGCCTGCGGTGTCATCTCCGCCCCAACCCCTTAGCCCGCATTCACTGTCCATCTTTGAACAAACCGGGACGCCCATGCGTATAGCAATCCATGGGCGTTCTGCAAATGGCGATTCCGACAGTGAGCCGGTACACGGCGCTCAAGTACCCGGTGCGCCGCCTGCCTCGAGTCCCGGCACAGCCCGTTACTCAGCGTGCCGAAATCCTTCAAGTCCAACAACAAATCAATCCATCCCCCGCTCCACGCGGTACACTTCTCCCACCGACAAAATCACTTGAGGCGAAGTTGGAGCGTACCCCACAACAGGATGCGGCACAGGAAGCAGCGCAGGAAGCCCTAGCCAAACTGGTACGCCAGTGCATGGCTGGCGACTCCCAGTCCTGGCAGCAGCTCGTCGCCTCTCAGCATCGCCGTATCTACGCCATCTGCTACCGTTTCACCGGCTCAGGTACCGACGCCGAGGACCTCACGCAAGAGGTCTTCCTCAAGCTCTACAAGAACCTCTCCAGCTTCGATACCCAAAAAGGCAGCTTTCAGACCTGGATCACCACCCTGGCCCGTAATCTCCTGGTAGACCACTTCCGCCGGACCCGCCTCGAGCGTGCCTCCGACTCCCTCGACGCCACCTTCGACGGCGAAGAGGACGGCCCTACCATGGCCGATCGGCTCGCCGACCCCCGGCCCTCCCAGGAACACCACGTGGCCGGCCTCGAACTCAAAGTTCGCGTCCAGCACGCGCTGAAACAACTCTCCCCAGAGCTTCGCGAAGCTGTTATTCTGCGCGATCTCGAGGATATGGATTACAAAGAGATATCACAGGTTCTTCGCATACCCGAAGGAACCGTAAAAAGCCGCATCAGCCGCGGTCGCGGGGAACTGGCAAGGCTTCTGCAACGTATAGAAAGTTAGTGAACATAGTGCTAGAGAGAGAGGTGGTTTAAAGTGGCAGACTTCAACCAATTCGGCAGCGTCAAACCAGGCGCACCCGGAGATCCTCAGCACTGCGCGCAGTGCGAGGCCATGCTCGCCGATGCCCTCGACGGCACCCTCTCCACGGCAGACCAGGCCACCTTCGACACCCACATGATCGGCTGCCCTGGCTGCGCCACCCTGCTCGCCGACGCCCAGCGCGGAGCCGCATGGATAGAGATGCTCAAGTCTCCCCGCCCCGAGCCTCCCGCCTCCCTCTTTGAGAGCATCCTCGCCCAGACCAGCGGCAAGACCGCCCTCGGCCCTGCCAAAGAAGACCAGCCCCCCATCGTCCTCGGCCGAACCGACTACCTGCGCACGCCCAATACCCTCCCCGGCCATTCGTCCCTGCTTCCCTCCGTTGGTGGAACGCTCCCTGCCAGCCCCTTCGCCTCTGCCAAGGTTCTTCCCTTCCGCACCCGGGTCGCCTACGGGCTTCGTTCTTTCGGCCAGACCATGCTGCAGCCTCGTCTTGCCATGACTGCTGCAATGGCCTTCTTCTCCATCGCCCTCACCATGAACCTCACCGGCATTCGCCTCGGTCAGCTTCACGCCAGCGACCTCAAACCCTCCAGCATCATGCGTAGCTGCTACGAGGCCAAGGCCAAGGTAGTCCGTTACTCCGACAACCTCCGCGTTGTCTACGAACTCGAGTCCCGCGTCCGCGATCTGCAGCGCTCCTCCAACGAAGACGGAGCAGCCGGATCGTCTGGATCAACCACTCCAGCCAACCAGAACGACTCCTCCCAGCCGAACAGCAAGCCTGCGGGCGCTCAGCCGGATAATCCGGATAGTCCAAAAGACCAGAAGCCCGGCCAGAAAAACGACCAGAAGAACAGCCCCAAACCCAACCCTGGCTCCAGCCGCCGCGAAACTCCCGGCGGAAATGTCCAGCTAGTAGCGTCTGTCAGTACCCGGGCCCCTCTCCCCTTCCAGTCTCAAGATTTTGTTGTCTTTACTCCCAGTCTCATTAAGTCGGAAGGGGGATTGGTATGACTTGCGCAAACCATCCTGATCGTGAACGTGTTGCTTTTTGCCAGAACTGCGGAAAGCCACTCTGCCAGGAGTGCACCCGCACCGTCGGCTCTGCTGTCTTCTGCGAACCCTGCCTCGTCGCTAAACTGGCCGGTGCCGCTCCACCCGCTGGCGGAACCTACGCTGCCGGCCCCGCAGGCACGTCTTACCCCTACAGCGCAAGCGAAGCCGGTGCGAACTACAGCGGCGTCATCCCGCCTTCTGTGCCCCCAGGCGCTCCAAACCCCGGCCTCGCCGCTCTTCTGGGCTTTATCCCCGGCGTTGGCGCCATGTACAACGGCCAGTACGCCAAGGGCGTCGTCCACCTGGTCATCTTCGCGATCCTCGTCAGCCTCTCCGACCAGCACGGCATCTTCTTGTTACTAGTCTTTGGCTGGGTGGCCTATCAGGTCATCGAGGCTGGCCACACCGCCAAAGCCCGCCGCGACGGCACTCCCCTCCCCAATCCCTTCGGCCTCAATGATCTCGGCGAGCGCCTGGGCTTCGGAAAATCTTGGCCCGGCTCCGGCCAATCATCTGCTGCAGCCCCCTTCATCCCGCAGGGAACAGCCGACCCCACCTCCGACATCCCCAACTCCCCGTCAGGCAGCGCCTACACTCCACCACCCTCCGGCTATCCGCCGCAGCAACCTGCCTCCGCTGCCTGGGGAACTCCCTGGGAGAACTATGCCACCCCACCCATCCCTCCAATCCCGCCCTACGGCACACCGGACTACCCGGTCGATCCCAACCTTCCGCGCAACCGCTTCCCCTCCGGCGCCCTCTGGCTGATCGGCCTTGGCTGCATCTTCCTGATCGGCAACGCCGGCCTCTTCCACCACTTCCCCATCCACCGTATCGTGCCCTTCTTCCTGATCGGCCTAGGCGTCTGGCTCTTCGTCCACAAGATGACCGGTACCGGCAACGGCCTCTCAGACGACGGCACCCCCGCCTACCAGTACCGCCTCTTCAGCGCACTGCGCGGCTCCATCTGGGTCATTCTCGTCGGTGTCCTCTTCCTGCTCGACTCCTTCGACATCCTCTCCTGGTCCCACAGCTGGCCGCTCTTCATCATCGTCGCCGGTCTCATGGCCGTCTTTCAGCGCACCTCCTTCAACTCAGCCGCAGCCGTAGCCTATCCCTATGGGGTTCCTCCGGCCTCCCCGATCACTCCGCCCCCACCGGCCACTCCGAGCACCAGCATCGTGCCCTCCAACCAGCACGATCAGGAAGGGAGCTAGGCCATGGGAAGCTATCCTCCTCCACCCTACCCACCACCCCCCGGCCCTCCCTACGGAGGCGACTGGAAGTATCAGCGCCGCGTCCTCAAAGAGCAGGCCCGCGCCCAGCGCGACATGGCCAAAGCCCAGCGTGACGCCTATCGCTACCAGGCTCGCAGCCTTCGCCGCAGCTCCATCCTCGGCCCTCTGCTCCTGATCACCATCGGCATCCTCTTTCTTCTGGTGCAGACCGGCCGCGTCGCAGCGCACAGCCTCTGGGACTGGTACGCCCGCTTCTGGCCCATCCTGCTCGTCGGCGCCGGCATCATCATGCTCCTCGAGTGGGCCTACGACCAGTACATGCAGTCCGATGACACCCAGCCACGCTATCGTCGTCGTCTTGGCGGCGGCGTCTTTACCCTGCTCCTGATCCTCGGCATCACCGGCATCGTCTTCAGCAGCGTCCGAAATGGTAACGGCCACAGTTACATGCTCAACGGCCTGAATCTCAACCAGGACAATCTGGACGAGTTCCTTGGCGATAAGCATGAGAGCGACCAGACCCTCTCGCAAACCTTCCCCGCCAACAGCGGCTTCACCGTCGACAATCCTCGTGGCGACATCTCCATCTCCGGCACCAGCGACGACAACCAGATCCATATCGCCGTCCACAAAGCCGTCTACACCCGGTCCGACTCGGACGCCGACAGCAAAGCACAAAAACTCAGCCCAACCCTGACCAGCACAGGAGACAGCCTGGCGCTCTCCATTCCAACCATCGACGGAACCCGCGCCGACCTCACCATCTCCCTCCCCGCGAGCGCGCCCCTGATCATCACCGCCAATCACGGTGACGTGCACGTCAGTGCGATCAAAGCCCCGCTTCAGGTCACCGCCAACCACGGCAACATCGAGCTCACCGGAATCACCGGCCCCGTCGTCACCCACGTCAACAACAGCGACTCCGACCTCTCCGCGCACAGCGTCTCCGGCCCCCTCACCATCCAAGGCCGCGGCCACGACACCACACTCTCTGACCTCACCGGCCCCGTCACCATGAGCGGAGACTTCTTCGGCACCACGCACTTCGAGCGCATCCGCGGTCCCATCAAGTTCCACACCAGCCGCACCGACCTTCAATTTGCCCGTCTCGATGGCGAGATCGATATCAGCCACTCCGACATCTCCGCCAGTGAGGCCGTCGGCCCCTTGACCCTCACCGCAGGCAATCGAAACGTCACCCTCGACCGAATCGCCGGAGACGTCACCGTCACCAACCGCAACGGCTCGGTCGACCTCACCAGCGCCCCTCCTCTCGGCAATGTCACCGTCGAAAATCGCAACGGCTCCGTCAACCTCACCCTGCCCGAGCAGGCAGGTTTTGCCTACCAGCTCGACGCCACCAACGGCGATATCGAAAGCGACTTCTCCGACATCAAGATTCCTGACGGCGGACTCCAGAAGAAGACTGTTAGCGGCACCTCAGGCAAAGGCGGTCCGCTCTTTCACATCTCTACCAGCCAGGGCGACATCTCCTTGAAGAAGGGGAGCGTCATGCCCCTGCCACCTCTGCCGCCCATGCCTAAGATCACCGTCATGCCCCTTCCGCCTCTGTCTCCCATGATGCCTCCCGAGGCTCGCCAGGCTATTCAAGACGCGAAGCAGGAGGAACGGGAAGGCAAGCAAGAAGCAGAACAAGCGAAGCGCGAAGCCAAGCAGGAAGCTGACGAAGCGAAACGCGAAGCAAAGCAGCAAGCAGACGAGGCGAAGCGTGAAGCAGATGAAGCCAAACGTGAGGCCAAACAAGCCGCTGACGAGGCCAAACGCGAAGCCAAGCAGCAGAAAGATCAAAACCAATAGTTCCTGTGACTGCTAACGGCACCCAGATCAGATGCCGGATCAGCTCACTGCACCAACCTCAACGCTTCGCCGCAATCGAGACCGGAGTTGATGCCCGAACTCCATACGTATCGGCAAAACTGCGCTGGTTAATCCCCAGGCTCAACCGGCCGCGCGAATCAATGTAAGCCAGAGGCTTCCCCACCGCCACATCACTAAAGGTCTTCACAAACGGCAGCTGGTAGAGATGATCGCCCACCTGCACCGGCACGACATCCCCTACGCGATACCCAAGCTTCGCAAACGTCTCTGCCGGCACATTCAGCACCAGGTTTCCAAACGGACCATCGGTCCCGATCACCTCCCCATGCAGGCCTGACGCATCCACCACGGCGCTACGAAGACTGAGCCTCACCAGACTCGCCACCTCCACCGCGGGTCCAGCCTTGGTCCAGTCATCGCCCCGCGCAAGATGCGCCCCTGCCGGAGAAAAGATATCCCTGCCATGAAAGGTCGAAGAGGTCTTCGCCCCGATCATCCACTCCGGGTTGGTGATCTGTCTCACTCCGTCAATTCCATCCCGATCCTGCACCAGCGTCAGCAGACCATTATCCGGCAGCACAAAATACTGCCCCAGTTTGGAATGGGCGATGATGGCCTTGCGCGTACTTCCCACCGTAGGATCGATCACCACAACAAACACCGCATCCTTCGGAAAGTAAGGCGAAGATCCCGCCAGAAATCGCGCACCCTGCGCAATGTCGTAAGGCGTAGCCTGATGCGTAATGTCGATAACCTGCACCCCAGGCGCAACTCCATTCATCACCGCCTTGCAGATCCCGACAGCATCATCCTTCACATCGAAGTCCGTCATGAAACCAATCGTCCGCAGCACAGTTCCACCAGCCCCAGCAGGTCCAGCGGAGCTACTCTGTGCCGAAGCCTCGCCGACAAAACTCGTCCAGAAAAGACCAGCCGCAAACAACAGAACAAAAACCTTCTTGAACAAATCGAGTCGTCTCACCGACAGCCTCACAGAAATGAAATAGGATCTCTTCAATCATACCCAGCCCCCGCCGTCCACTTGCAAGCGGACGGCGGCTCTGCACCGTCTGGCTAACCAGGCTGGTAATTATCAGGAGAGCGTCAGTCACGCACAGATCGCCGTGCAACCCCGGGCAATTTCACGCTGTATCTGGTGAACGATAGCCAAGGATTTGCCATTGCGGTGACTGCATGAATGGGGCACCCAAGGTTGTGGGTTGGTTTTATGTATGGGCCACCCGCCACCCGCCCCGCGTTCGATTACTCTAGGTAGGTGACACGGAGTGATTGATGAAAGTAGAAACGAAGCTGAAAGAACAGTTTAAGGATCGCCTACTAGTTTGGTCAGAGGCGAGCCTCGGAGTCAAGTTCGACAATTTGACTCAGTTTCAGCGTTCTCGACAGATGATCAGTTTCTTTGTTCAAGAAGTTTTGGAAAAACTGTTTCCTGGAATTGTGCCCGATGACGAAGGGGAACTGGAGAGCTGCATCGTCGATGGTTCTGGTGATGGTGGCGCAGATCTCCTGTATAGGACTGATGACGGACAGGTGCTCGTCATCCAAGCCAAATACCGTGGCAAAGATGCTTCCGAGTCCGCTGAGTCCGTCGGACGCGTGTGCGACGTTCTCGAGCGCCTATATCTTGCAACTCAAGGGAAGCAGGAGAGCCTTCATAAGGATTTAATTGAGTTAGCCAACCAAATCGACTGGGAGGAAGATACTTTTAGGGTATATTTCATCACCACTGCGCGAACGGGAGACAGCGTTAAAGATCGCGTTAAGCAGGGTTTGGTTCAAATCGCCGAGCTGCCTGACTTGGGCGACCGCAGCGAGTTTAGATATCTGGATCAATCCCTGCTGAATCAAGAACTCCGCGAGGCGATTTCTTCAGCTGATTTTTCCGATCGCCCTATCGTTATTCCTATGATTGCGGACTCCAATGAAAGTCCGTGGTGTCACTTCGAGGGGGAATATCGGGAGCTGTATATCGGTGAAGTAAGCGGAGCTATACTTGCCTCAATTTTGCAAAAACACAAAGCTAGTCTGTTCACAATGAACATTCGAGACTACGTTGGCGACTCAAAGACTAACAAACAAATTATTAATACGGCTCTGGCTGATCCATCGAATTTCGAGTACTTCAACAATGGGGTGACGGCGGTCGCTGGCAAGATTGTGCCTGATCGGGACGCCGGGACGCTAACATGCGACCGAATGTCGATAATCAATGGAGCGCAGACCGTTAGATCTCTTTTGGCGGCGATCAACCGTCCTGGCGGTACGACACACAAGCCTGTCAGTTCCGTCAGAGTGCTTTTCCGACTGATGTCATTCGGTTATCCAGCAGAAGTACCATTCGTAAACGAGGTGACGAAGTACAACAACACTCAGAATGCGGTCAAGGTTGCCGATTTTAGGAGTAACGACGAAGTACAGAAGGATATGGCTCGCAGGTTTAGTAACCTCAATCTCGGCGGACGGAAATACGAGTACAAGAACAAACGCAGTGACAAGAAACGAAACTCCATCGCCATCACCCTTGAGGAACTAACAAAGGCCGTTTTTGCTTTCCAATTCGGCCCGGACGACATGTGGGGTGGAACAAACAAGTTATTCGATGCATCGGCCACAGGCCTTTATAAAAAAGTATTTGTTAGCCCGGATAGTCCGTTGACCGAGTCTGAGTTCAATCAAATATCCGGTACATTTTTAGTCTGCAATGAGATCAAGAAACTTTGGGAGGAGTACCGTAAATTTTTGCGCTCTAAGCAGATGACGATGCCCCCAGCGTTGGAACGGAAGGGCCTCATCTACTACGCTGTCGGAGAGTTAGAGCGCCAGAGTTACGCTAAGCAGGGCTGGAACCTAGATCACGATCTAGGTAAGCTAACCAAGCCAAACTCGTGGCTGACCGAGGCAGATACCCCTCCAAGGCATGCCATTCTAAGAGCATTTGAAATTTCCATTAGGGTTCTGAGCCAACAATACGACTCAAAGAAGAAGAATGACTCCGGCTTCAAACATCGAAATTGGTTCCGGGATCAGGAAACACTTCGAGCCATCAATGAGGGTTTGGAGTTGGCGCTAGAATTCGGTGTCCCACCCCGGATCTGGCCATAAAATCGTTTGTCACTACTCTATGGCGACAGATTTTGCCAAGTTTCTGGGTTGGTCTACGTCGCAGCCTCGGCGGACAGCTATGTGGTAGGCGAGGAGTTGGAGTGGGACTACTTCGAGGATGGGGAGGAGTAGCTCGGGGGCCTGGGGGATGGATGTAGAAGGTCTGCTCGACAAGCTGGCTGATCTCAAGTGTCACCTTCGATGGCGATGACTCGGCTGGGTGCCCACCTAAACGATCGGGTGCCCCATCCTTCGCACTCCTGCGAAGGGTGGGATGTAGAATCTCAATCGATGAGTGGTTCAGTCACTGGCCGAATGCCTCACCCAAAATTCGGACCTACACTTCAACCCGACTTCACGATCTCCAACAATGGGTGGCTCAGTCATCGCAAAGATGGTGGGCGGCGAGATGACGCGCTACCTGGTCGACTACCTGAATCCGACAAGCAGCTCCTCCACTCTCAACGACCACAATTAACACCATCATGCAACCACGTATCGACCACATTGCAACCACGATCTTGCAGCAAGAAAATGCCCCTCTCGTCGCCAGAAAGCCTGAAGATTCCAGCCTGAGAGCAGCACTGATCCCCATAATTATCTGAAATCAACCACAACTCACCACAAATGCCGAAGACTGTTTTTATCCACAGCCAATTGGTCGGTCCTCTGCTCTTGACTTTCCCCACCTGCAGAAGCATGGCTAGCGCTTCAGCACGGCTGGACCAGGCAATAAAAAAGCCCCATCCTCGAAAGGATGGGGCTCTGTAATATGCCGGCGATCACCTAATCTCCCACACACTTACGCGTGCAGTACCATCGGCCCAACGAGGCTTAACTTCCGTGTTCGGGATGGGAACGGGTGTGACCCTCGCGGTAAACTCACCGGCAAACTTTAGAAATCTCGCTCTCGCGATCTTCCACAACTGAATAGATTGGGATTAGACGTTTGTTGCTTTTACTGCGTATCTTCCAAAAGATATAACTACAAAGCTTGTATTGAATGACTCCAGAACAGTGGACTCGTAGTTATTTTTACGGTTTATCAGTCACTGCGCAGAGTAAATTCTATGGACAAGCCGAACGGGCGATTAGTACTGGTAAGCTACATGCATTACTGCACTTCAACCTCCAGCCTATCAACCTAGTGGTCTTCTAGGGCCCTTCATTTCCCTTTTGGGTTGGGAGATCTCATCTTAGAGCGTGCTTCCCGCTTATATGCATTCAGCGGTTATCACAACCGAACTTCGCTACCCAGCCGTGCCCTTGGCAGGACAACTGGAACACAAGAGGTTCGTCCATCCCGGTCCTCTCGTACTAAGGACAGCCCTCTTCAAATCTCCTACGCCCACAGCAGATAGAGACCGAACTGTCTCGCGACGTTCTGAACCCAGCTCACGTACCACTTTAATCGGCGAACAGCCGAACCCTTGGAACCTTCTACAGCTCCAGGATGTGATGAGCCGACATCGAGGTGCCAAACCGAAGCGTCGATATGAACTCTTGGCTTCGATCAGCCTGTTATCCCCGGCGTACCTTTTATCCGTTGAGCGATGGCCCTTCCATACAGAACCACCGGATCACTAAGGCCTGCTTTCGCATCTGCTCGACTTGTAGGTCTCGCAGTTAACCACACTTATGCCTTTGCACTCGACGGTCGATTTCCAAACGACCTGAGTGTAGCTTCGCGCGCCTCCGTTACAATTTAGGAGGCGACCGCCCCAGTCAAACTACCCGTCTTACTATGTCCCTCTCCCAGATAATGGGAGCAGGTTAGAATCACAACAACCGCAGGGTGGTATCTCACCGTTGGCTCCACCGAACCCAAAAGTCCGGTATCAAAGCCTCCCACCTATCCTGCGCAGCAGTGGCCGTAACTCATAGTAAAAGTATAGTAAAGGTGCACGGGGTCTTTTCGTCTAGCTGCGGGTAACCGGCATCTTCACCGGTACTACAAGTTCGCCGAGCAACTCGTTAAGACAGTCGAACGATCGTTACTCCATTCGTGCAGGTCGGAACTTACCCGACAAGGAATTTCGCTACCTTAGGACCGTTATAGTTACGGCCGCCGTTCACCGGGGCTTCAGTTCAAAGCTTCGAGCTTGCGCCCTAACCTCTCCCTTTAACCTTCCGGCACCGGGCAGGAGTCAGCCCCTATACGTCGTTTTTGACTTTGCAGAGACCTGTGTTTTTGTTAAACAGTCGCCGTTCGCGTTTCACTGCGGCCCCTCTGGGCTTGCACCCTGAAGGGCGACCCTTCTCCCGAAGTTACGGGTCTAATTTGCCGAGTTCCTTAACAAGCTTTCACTCGAGCGCCTTTGGATATTCTCCTCGTCTACCTGTGTCGGTTTGTGGTACGGTTCCCAATTTCTCTCCTTAGAGGTTTTTCTTGGCACCATGAAATCAGCAGCTTTCAGCCATTCGGCTTACTGCTTTACGCCTCACTGTTAAGACTCTCCGGATTTGCCTAGAGAATCCAGCTTACGCGTATCGAACACCATAGCCATATAATGTCCTGCCTATCCTTATGCGTCACCCCATCGTAATAACGAAAAACTGGGAGGTCCGGAATATTAACCGGATTTCCATCGCTTACGCCTTTCGGCCTCAGCTTAGGGACCGCCTAACCCTGAGCGGATTAACCTTCCTCAGGAAACCTTAGACTTTCGGCGTGAAGGGTTCTCACCTTCATTATCGCTACTTATGCCGGCAGGGTCTCTTCTGTAATGTCCACGCATCTTCCCAGTTGCGCTTCATCCACGACAGAATGCTCTCCTACCACGCACACCTAATGGTGTGCATCCGCTGCTTCGGTATACAGTTTTAGCCCCGTTGTATTGTCGGCACCGGACCGCTTGACCAGTGAGCTATTACGCTTTCTTTAAAGGATGGCTGCTTCTAAGCCAACCTCCTGGCTGTCTGAGCGTTCCGACTTCCTTTCCCACTTAACTGTAATTTTGGGACCTTAGCAGGCGGTCTGGACTGTTTTCCTCTCGACTGTGAAGCTTAGCCCCCACAGTCTGACTCCCGGGCTGGTTGTGATCGGCATTCGAAGTTTGATTAGATTCAGTAAGCCGGAAAGCCCCCTAGTCTATCCATGTCTCTACCACCGATCCAAATCACCCGAGGCTAGCCCTAAAGCTATTTCGGAGAGAACGAGCTATAACGGAATTTGATTAGCCTTTCACCCCTACCCTCAGCTCATCCGAGCTTTTTTCAACAAACACCGGTTCGGTCCTCCAGTGAGTGTTACCTCACCTTCAACCTGGCCAAGGGTAGATCATCCCGCTTCGCGTCTATTCCTGCCAACTTATCGCCCTATTCAGACTCGCTTTCGCTGCGGCTCGCTCACGCTTAACCTTGCTGACAAGAATAACTAGCCGGCTCATTATGCAATAGGCACGCGGTCAGACATTCCCTTGCGGGCATAGTCCTCCCACTGCTTGTAGGCACACGGTTTCAGGTACTTTTCACTCCCCTCAATGGGGTGCTTTTCGCCTTTCCCTCACGGTACTGGTTCACTATCGGTCAGAAACGAGTATTTAGCCTTACGGGATGGTCCCCGTGGATTCAAGCAGGGTTTCTCGTGCCCCGCCTTACTCAGGTACCTGCTTCGAGTCTGGATCGCTTTCGTCTACGGGTCTGTCACCCTCTTTGGATCTCCTTTCCAGAAAATTCGACTAGCAACCAGATTGGTAACTCTACTTTTGCAGGCCCTACAACCCCCGAACTACCGAAATAGTACGGGTTTGGGCTGTTCCGATTTCGCTCGCCACTACTATCGGAATCGAGGTTTCTTTCTCCTCCTGGAGGTACTGAGATGGTTCACTTCCCTCCGTTCGCCTGTTCCAACCTATTAATTCAGTTGGACATACCCAGGTTTTACCTGGGTGGGTTTCCCCATTCGGAAATCTCCGGATCAACGCGTGTGTGCCGCTCCCCGAAGCTTATCGCAGCTTGCCGCGTCCTTCATCGCCTGTTTCTGCCAAGGCATCCACCGTGCGCCCTTAGTAGCTTGACCATAGAATTTACTCGCACGCAGCAGAGTGACAACCTCTGCAACATAGAGCTATCTACGTTTGATATAGTCCACGCCTGTGTCGTACAACCCTTCATCTCAACTTGCGAAAATCGGGTCGATAACACGAAAATTATTCTAAAGACACTCAATACTGACGACAGCGTTGCTATCAGAGACAACCTGAGAGCTAGCTGCTCAGCCTTGTAGTTATATTTACCCAATCTATTCAGTTGTCAAAAATCCTAGAGCAAAGTTGCACGAATCGCTTCGCTGCGTCTTGCTTCGCGCCCTCAGGCGGCTTGAGCATTCCTGCTCAAGGTTCAACTTCCACAAATGGAAGCTCAACCTCAAGCAGACATCGCTTGCTTTACATGTCGAATATGCCAATCGATAAGTTATGGTGGAGCTGAACGGGATCGAACCGTTGACCCCCTGCTTGCAAAGCAGGTGCTCTCCCAACTGAGCTACAGCCCCTTGATGGTCAGTTTAGCTGACCGTCGGGATAAAGGTGGTGGGCCTGGGTAGATTCGAACTACCGACCTCACCCTTATCAGGGGTGCGCTCTAACCAACTGAGCTACAGGCCCGAAATAGCAGCCCTGCGCGAAGCTCCTAGCACTTAGCTAAAAGCTAACGGCTAGAAGCTACTAGCTGGTTTTTCTCGAAAGGTTTCGAGGACACAGTTGAACGTGCATGGCAGCTACGCTGCCATTGACCATCGGTGTTGACAGATAGCGAAAAAAAGAAGGTTTAGTTCAGGCTCATCGAGACTTGCCGAAGCTCATCAAGATGGTTCTCGACAACGTCACTTCAAGCTCAACTTGGTCGCAAAACCAAGCTGCCTGCATTCGCAGGGCGCTGAAGTGTGTCGAGGCGTTCTCTTTTAGAAAGGAGGTGATCCAGCCGCAGGTTCTCCTACGGCTACCTTGTTACGACTTCACCCCAATCATGAATTACACCTTGGGCGGCTGCTCCCTTGCGGTTAGCGCACCGACTTCTAGTGCAACCCACTTTCGTGATGTGACGGGCGGTGTGTACAAGGCCCGGGAACGTATTCACCGTGGCATGCTGATCCACGATTACTAGCGATTCCAGCTTCATGGAGTCGAGTTGCAGACTCCAATCCGAACTGAGGCCGGCTTTTTCCGATTAGCTCCCCCTCGCGGGTTTGCAGCGGTTTGTACCGGCCATTGTAGCACGTGTGTAGCCCTGGACATAAAGGCCATGAGGACTTGACGTCATCCCCACCTTCCTCCCCGTTATCCGAGGCGGTTTCGTCAGAGTGCTCAACTAAATGGTAGCAACTGAAGATAAGGGTTGCGCTCGTTGCGGGACTTAACCCAACATCTCACGACACGAGCTGACGACAGCCATGCAGCACCTATATAGCGGTCTATTGCTAGACGCCGACGTTTCTGCCGAATTCCACTACATTTCGAGCCCAGGTAAGGTTCTTCGCGTTGCGTCGAATTAAACCACATGCTCCACCGCTTGTGCGGGCCCCCGTCAATTCCTTTGAGTTTCAGCCTTGCGACCGTACTCCCCAGGCGGATTGTTTATCGCGTTAGCTTCGACACGGCAGGATTGGGTACCTGCCACATCAAACAATCATCGTTTAGGGCTAGGACTACCAGGGTATCTAATCCTGTTTGCTCCCCTAGCTTTCGTGCATCAGCGTCAGTTATGGTCCAGTGAGCCGCTTTCGCCACAGGTGTTCCTTCCGATATCTACGCATTTCACCGCTACACCGGAAATTCCACTCACCTCTCCCATACTCAAGCCCGGCAGTTTCTTATGCAGACTATGGGTTGAGCCCATAGATTTCACATAAGACTTGCCAAACCGCCTACGCACCCTTTACGCCCAATAAATCCGAACAACGCTTGCCCCCCTCGTATTACCGCGGCTGCTGGCACGAAGTTAGCCGGGGCTTCTTCTATGGGTACCGTCATAATCTTCCCCATCGAAAGGAGTTTACATACCAAGATATTTCATCCTCCACGCGGCGTTGCTGCGTCAGGGTTTCCCCCATTGCGCAAAATTCCCCACTGCTGCCTCCCGTAGGAGTCTGGACCGTGTTTCAGTTCCAGTGTGTCCGTGCGCCCTCTCAGGCCGGATACCGATCATCGCCTTGGTGGGCCATTACCCCGCCAACTAGCTAATCGGCCGCGACCTCCTCCCCAAGCGCATTGCTGCTTTGACTCGTAAGTGTTATGCGGTATTAGCTAAGATTTCTCTCAGTTATTCCCCACTCGAGAGTAGATTAGTCACGTGTTACTCACCCGTGCGCCACTTTACTCAGGTATTGCTACCCTTTCTCGTGCGACTTGCATGTGTTAGGCACGCCGCCAGCGTTGATTCTGAGCCAGGATCAAACTCTCGTTTAATCTTGGTTTGCTTGCCGCACATCGACAGGGGTCGGTGCGGATCAAGCGCCCCCGGTGCTCGAAAACACCCGGAGGTTTATAACTAGTGAGAATGACTAAACCAAATTTCGTATCATCTCACGACTGGCACGTTCAACTATGTTGTCAAAGATCCGAACTGCATCCACCTAAGCGGGCAGCTTTGGATCAAGGACTGAGTCGGCATAAGCCATACTCGTGTCCTCGAACTTGATGCGCTGTTGTCGTCTGTGTTTGCTACCTGCTTCATCTCTCTCGTTAGTTTTTATTAGCCTTGCTTCAGGCTTTCGAGGAGTATTTGAGTAGCGTGTGACGTTTTAGCGAACTTTCTGATATTATCAATTTTCATCTCGTATGTCAACTTTATTTTTTACTTTCTTTAGCAACCTATTCTAAAGAAGGTGAAGATAAGTTGATGTTGTTCGCTCAGCACAAAATATCAAAACATCGTGACGCTCGAAGATGAGCGCGGAGCACTTAGCTCCTGGTAAAAAATAAAATCAACTGCAGTGGCTTGGGTTGGATTGCCGGTTAGCTTTTAGGCTTTCAACCGATATCAAACGCTTGGACTGCGCTCCGTCTTCCCTTGTTACTCGCTCTTGTGTTGCCAGAGCCAAGGTGCGAAGCAGTACTACTTACTTCTCACCTAGAGTATCGTGCTTTTCGTCTCCGTGCAAGCTTGATGCTTTCCACTTCGTCTCTTGCCGTATGTCTCTTTGCGACTTCCTGAGGTTACCAGCGACGGAGACTCTGTGCAAGTTCAATGCTGTGAATAACCGGGAGTTCCTGTAGAAAAGTGGGTTTGGCCCAGCAAAGACGGGGTAAGAAATCTTCGATTCTTTACCATGTTGTTTGAAATTACTCCTCGATCTTCGTTTTTGAACCGTGGATACGGGGGATACGGTCTAGAATCGTCCACTATGGAAGCCAATGAAGTCTCAGAGTTTGCCAATCAGATGAAGGAGTCGGGGGAGTCGGGCGAAGAGTCGCTGAAGAGCATCTCGCTTGGCATCTCGATTCTGGCGGTGCTGGTTGCAATGGTCACCGTTCTTGGGCATCGCACGCATACTGAGGCGGTGCTGATGCAGTCTCGCGCGGGCGATCAGTGGAACGAGTACCAGGCGAAGAAGATTCGCATGGATAATCTCTCGGTCACCCTGGATCTGCTGGCGATGGAGCCTACGCTCAACGCTTCTGCTACCGAGACGAAGCGTCAGGAGTATGAGGCTCATATCGAGAAGTGGAAGGAAGATCTGACCGAGGAGCAGAACAAGGCTCGTGAGTTCGAGGCCGAAGTGACTCTCGCCGAGGCGAAGGCCTCTCGTTACGATCTTGGAGAGGCGCTGCTGCAGATTGCTGTGGTGCTTTGCTCGATTACGCTGTTCACGCGAAAGCGGGCTTACTTCCTTCTCGGGCTCTCGCTGGGGGGGGCAGGGATTGTGGTGGCCTGTTCGGCTTTTCTGGTCCGCTAGGTCGACGTATTCGCGTGGCTTTGTTGCGTTGCGCGGGGGGTGGCGGATGCTTCTGCCCTACTGAGTCCAGGAGGGGGTACCCCCCCCCCATTGCCGCGTGTAACTTATTTATTATCATATATTTACGGGGATAATTCACTCGTAAATACTTCATAACAAATGAGTTGCGTGCAGATACCTGCAATGAAATGACTTACGGCTAACCAACCCTCTGAAAGAGCGGTATATGGCGTCGTTTTCCGTAACCAGGGAGACTTTGACGGAGTGTCTTAGCATTCCCTCAGCGACTAAAGTCGCGTTGATGCGGTTCGACTTGCCGCGGGACTAAAGTCCTGCCCTTTTAACAACGTGCAGTGAAGCCCCCCGGCCTTTCAAAAGGCGCGGTTTGATCAGAGGCTCCTTGGATTTTTCGTACTAGATCTAGTGTAGCGGATTGGCGGTAACTGATGCGCCATGCTTATGCTACTGATTCTAAGGCGATTGAGTCTGGATGGGGCTTGACAGCAGAATTTGGCAGGAAAATCGCGAAACTACCCAGAAGTGCGATCGCGAGATGAGAGCGAACGCGTAATGCGGGGGAGCTCCACTGCGCTGTTCACAGTGAGACTGTGAACAACTTCGGTCGAGATGACGGTTTTTTGTATGGTTCTAGCAGGTCAAAACGAGCAGCACACCCGGCTGAAACAAACGACTGCAATGTCAACAGCAACGGCAGTGGGCAACGGCGACCGCCAACAGCAACAGCACAACAACAGCAACAGCCAACAGCAGATCCCCTGCGGGGATGACAACAAGAACGATAAAGGCAACTGCAACAGCAACACAACTGCGGGGATTCTTCGCTTCGCTCAGAATGACAACGTACGGCGAGCCACAGCGTGTGGGCGTGCTGTTGAGAGATTGGATCAGCTTGCGTGGGAGTTTAGGAGACGGGCGAGGGTGTAGGCGACAGCGGCTGCGGCTCCACCGATCAGGACGGTCTGTAGAGCGCTGCGCAGCCAGCCAGTGCCCACCAGCTTTCCTTTCAAAGCTCCGAAGACTGCTAGTGCCAATAGCGTGATGACGACGGAGAGCTTCAGTGCAGTGAGGTTGTCGGCGACGAGCATGTAGGGGAGCAGGGGGATAAGGCCGCCAGCGATGTAGGAGATTGCGATGGTGAGGGCGGAGCGGTGGGCGCGGTTTGCGGCAGGTTTTTCGAGGCCGAGTTCGAAACGCATCATGAAGTCGACCCAGGCGGTGGGGTTCTGTTTGAGCGCATTGAGGACTGGAGTTGCGCTGGTACGATCCACGTTGTAGTGCTCGAAGATCTCGTAGATCTCTTCTTCTTCGTCGCGGGTGCGCTCGATGATCTCGCGCTCTTCGCGTTCGCGCTCGGAGACGTAGTGTTCGGCGTCTCCGCGGGCGGCGAGATAGCCGCCGAGACCCATGGCGATGGAGCCTGCGGCTATTTCGGCTAGTCCGGCGAGGACGACGATGTGGGAAGAGGCGACAGCTCCGGAGAGGCCTGCGGCGAGAGCGAAGGGAACGGTAAGACCGTCGGAGAGGCCGATGACGATGTCGCGGACGGCCTCAGTGGATTCGAAGTGGCCTTCGATGTGGGGGCCGTGGCTGTGTGTTGCGTGCGCTACCTCATGCATTGGGGTAGTGTAGTGCAGGTTTTATGCGGGAGGAAGAAGCGTCCGGCTGTAATGGTTGTGCGGGGCATGTTTTTGCAGGCTGCCGGGAGTCTTTCGAGCAACCGAAGCGTCTGTAGGAGCAGGTGACCGTGGCAGAAAGAGCAAAGCGGATGGCGGCATGAGACAGCCGTGGATGGGCCGGTTTGGGACGATGGCGCTGGTGATGGCTCTCGCGGTTATGCCATCCCAAGTGCGCGCCCAGCAGGGGGATGACGAAGGCGAGGGCGGGGTTGTGTTTGCGGGTGGGCAGATGGTTCGGGGAACTGTGACCGCCGCGACTGCGGACCATCTGACGGTGAAGACCGAGGCGGGCGAGGTGTATCAGGTGGTCTTTTCTGCAAATACGCGGGTGAGTAAGGACCGGCAGCCGGTGAAGATTGCGGATATCAAGGCGGGGGATGGGGTGGGGGCGATGGGTGTGCTCGACCCGGCGACAAAGACGGTTCATGCGGTGTTTGTCGGCGTGATGGATGCGGAACAGGTGAAGAAGGCGCGGGAGGGGATGGGCAAGGTCTACATCACCGGAAGGGTGACGGCGATCGACATGGAAGCGCTGAAGCTGACGGTGTTGCGTCCGGATGGTGTGACCCAGGTGATTGGGGTGGATGAGCAGACCTCGTTCAAGCGCGGCGGGCGTGGGATGGGGATACTTGCGAGCGGTGCGGGGGTGACTGAGATGGGTCCGGTGGGTGGAAGAGTGAGCGGCGGAGCGGGATCGGCCAATGGGGCTGGCGAGAGTGCGGGGGGCGCGGGGGGAGAGAGCATTACGCTTGCGGACGTGAAGGTTGGAGATGCGGTCGCCGGACGTGGAGCGCTGAAGAATGGATTGTTTGTGCCTACGGAACTTGGGATCTCGGATGCGGCCGCGATGACGCGGAGGCGACGGCGTGAGTTGAGTGGAAGCGGAGCTGCTGCTCCTGCTGCGGGTGCGGCTCCGGCGAAGCCTGCTGCGGTTCCTCAGTGATGCAGGCGATCTGTTTGACGGTGATGGCGCGAGGCGAGGCAAAGGTGCGGGGATCGATTCGATCAGTGGCGTTGGGTCTGGTGTTGGCTGGGAGTGCGTGGGGACAGGCTGTGCCGCCGGTTCAACCGAATGCGGCTACGCCGGCGCAAGAGGCGACGCCCCCTGCGGCTACGCCGCCTGCCGCGGTTGAATCGAGTGGCGGAACGATCAGCGGAACCGTAAAGGCTGGAGCAGTTCCCTTGCCCGGAGTTGCCGTGACTGCGAGCAATACGCTGACCGGGAAGAGGTATGCGACGACGACCGATGGGAATGGCGCGTTTGCGATGACGGTTCCGCGCAACGGCCGCTATGTGGTGAGGGCTGAGCTGGCCGCGTTCGCAGCGGAGACGAAGGAGGTTTTGATCAACGCTGCCGGGCAGAATGGCGGCAAACCTGCGCAGGTGGCGGAGTTTGGATTGCAGCTGGCCTCGCGGGTGCAGCAGCAGGAGCAGCGCCAGGCTGCGGCGACAAGTGCTGGAGTGATGCGGGGATTGCAGGCCTTGAGTGTGACTGGTGATGCGTCGGGTTCGGCGGATGCAACGGTTGGAGGAGGAGGCGCTGGAGCGCAGCTTCCGTCGCTTGCGGGGATGGGGGGCGGCGAGGCGGCGGCGAGCGATTCGGTGACCGTGAGTGGTGCAGCGGGACAGACAAATGGGCTTGCGGGATACAGCGAAGACGATATTCGGGAGCGGGTGCAGGATGCGATTGCGCAGGCGCAGCGGCAGGGTGGAGCGGTGGGCGATATTGCGAGTTCGGTGGTAGGGATGCTGGGCGGGATGATGGGAGGGGGAGGATTTGGCGGGCCGGGCGGCGGGGGATTCGGAGGTCGCGGTGGCGGCGGCGGGCGTGGTGGTGGCGGCGGTGGGTTTCGCGGGTTCAATCCTACGCAGCCGCATGGAGCGGTGTTCTACCAGGGCGGCAACGGTGCGCTGGATGCAACGAACTTTTCGCTGACGGGAGCGCCGGTGGTGAAGCCGGGTTACAGCACGAACAGATTTGGAGTGAGCTTTGCGGGGTCGCCGTTTATTCCGGGAGTGGTGAAGGCGAGTACGAAGCAGTTCGTCTTCTTCAACGTGACGGGGCAGCGGAATATTACACCCTCGAACCTTTACGGCACGGTGCCGACGCTGGCTGAGCGGAGTGGGGACTTCTCTGCCCTGCTGCAGCCTACGAACGGATTGTCTGCGACGCAGCTCTACAATCCGGCGACCGGCGCGGCGATTCCGGCGAACGTATTTTCAAACGCGGGGCTTAGCGTCTCGCCACAGGCGGCGGCGCTGCTGAACTTTTATCCGGCACCGAATATTGCAACGACGGGGCGGCAGGGGTACAACTACCAGACAATTACGACTGCGGGAAACAACGCGACGACGGCGGCGCTCCGGTACGTGCGGAACTTTGGGCAGAACAATACCTTTGGCGGTGGACGCAGAGAGCAGCAAGGCAGCGGGCCTGCAACGCTGCGGCAGAATATCAACTTCAATGGGAGCTACTCGCACACAGCTGCGGATAATCCGAATATCTTTCTGCCGCTGGGGGGTGCGACGGAGACGAATGGATATGGCGTGACTGCCGGTTACACGATCGGATATGGCAAGCTGACCAACAACGCTTCGATCAACTGGAACCGGTCGCACGCTACGGCGCGGAACTACTTTACGAATGGGAGCGATCCGCTGGATGGTACGGGGATCACGATTCCGAAGCCGGTGATTGGCGGCGATGCGGGGATCTATAACGGCCTGCCAAATGTGAGCGTCTCGAACTTTACCGGGTTGACGCAGGCTCTGCCGAACGATGCGGTGAATCAGACGATCTCATTCTCGGACTTTATGAGTTACAGATACAAGAAACACAGTATGCGGTATGGATTTGATATTCGGCGAGTGCATGCGGATACGGTGGGTGGGACGAATGTGGTGGGATCGTTCACGTTTACCGGATATGCGACGCAGAATCCGGTGAGTGCGTGTACGTCGTCCTCGACGGTGACTTGCCCGGTGGTGGCGCCGAGTGGATATGGGTTGGCTGATCTTCTGCTGGGGCTGCCGCAGCAGTCGGCGATCCAGGCGGCGACGCAGAAGACCTATCTGCGGGCGAATGTCTTTGACTGGTATGCGCAGGATGATTGGCGGGTGTTGGCGAATCTGACTTTGAACTATGGACTGAGGTATGAGTATTTTTCGCCTTATGTGGAGAAGGATAATCGGCTGGTGAATCTGGATCACAATGCGGATTTTACGGTGGTGACGCCGGTGTGTCCGGTGGCGATTGCGGGGGCATGCGGGGCGGGGACGGTGCGGTCGCTGGTGAATCCGGATAGGAATATGTACTCGCCGCGGCTGGGGTTTGCGTATCGGCCGAAGCTGAAGATCTTCAAAGATACGGTGGTGCGTGGGGGGTATGGGATCAACTTCAACACGGGGCAGTATGCGACGGTGGCGAGGAATCTTTCCGCGCAGGTGCCGTTTGCGTTGACGCAGACGAACGTGGTGGGGCAGACGGGATGCACTCCGGGGACGCTGACGCTGGCGAATGGGTTCGGCTGCTCGACGACGCCGGTGCAGAACAACTACGCGGCTAATCTGGATTATCGACTGGGGCATGTGCAGGTGTGGAACGTGGATATTCAGCGGACGTTTCCGCTGGGGATTGTGGCGAATGTTGGATACAACGGAGCGAAGGGTGGGGAGCTGGATATTGTGCGGGCACCGAACCGGACGGCGACGGGTGTGCTGAATCCTGGGGCGCAGCCGTTCAATTATGAGGATTCGCTGGGGTTTTCGCGGTTTCAGCAGTTGAGCGTGAATGTGCGGAAGCGGCTGCAGAAGGGGGTTTCGCTGCAGGCGACGTATCACTATGGGCACTCGATCGATAACGCTTCGTCGATTGGCGGGACGACAGTGGTTCCTGCGCAGAACGATAAGGATTTGAATGCGGAAGAGGGGAACAGCTCGTTCGATGTGCGGCACCAGGTGACGGGAAACTGGGTGCTGGAGCTGCCGTTTGGGCCGAACCGGGCTTTCTTTACGAAGGGGGGATTCTGGTCGCGGGCGCTGGATGGGTTCTCGCTGTCGGGGGACTTTACGTTTGCTTCGGGGACTTACTTCACGCCGCACTATGTTTCGACGGTAGCGGAGACAGCTACGGGGACCAACAATACGCTGCGGCCGGACAGGGTTTTTTCGCAGCCGATTCCTGGGCAGGGGACGATCTTGAACTGGTTCAATGCGGCGGCGTTCGCGGCTCCGGCGAACGGGTATGGGACGGCGTCGCGCGGGTCGATTGAGGGGCCGGGGATTGCGGTTGCGGATGCTTCGCTGTCGCGAACGGTGGCACTGGGCGAGACGCGGTCGTTTGAGGCGAGAGTGACATCGACGAATGTCTTCAACACGGTGCAGTACTCGGGGATCGATACGACACTGAACTCGCAGACGTTTGGGCAGGTGACCTCGGCGGCGACGATGCGGCGGTTGACGGTGCTGGCGCGGTACCGGTTTTGATATTGAGGGGCGAGGCTATGAGTTTGCGACTAGCGGCTAACTTGCGACAAGCGGTGACCTGGCGTGGAATTGTAGCTGCGATGCTGGTCGGCGTGGTTGCCGGGATGCCTGTGGCGGGTGGGTGGGCGCAGCAGCCGGACCAGTCGGGTGGATTTACGCTGAAGGTGCAGAGCGATATTGTGCTGACCAACGTGATAGTGCGGGACAAGAAGACGGGCGAGGTTGTGAAGGGACTGAAGGAGAGCGACTTTACGATTCTGGAGAATGGGAAGCCGCAGAAGATTGCCAGCTTCGACTATCAAAATGTGGATGAAGCCGCGGTGCTGCGGGAGAAGTCGACCGTGATTGGAAAAGCTTCGATCGCGGACTTGGTCAATGGGGAGTTTGCGTCGAATCCAGCTACGCTGCGGGATCATCGGCTGATCGTGATGTTCTTCGATTTGAGCAGTATGCAGCCGGAGGATATCGACCGGGCGGTGGAGTCGGCACAGGACTTCGTGAACAAGAAGATGCAGCAGGCGGACCTGGTGGCGCTGGTGAGCATGGCTACCGGCCTGAGCATGGATCAGGACTTTACCTCGGATAAGGCGGCGCTGCTCAAGGGGTTGGGCAAGTACAACGGAACCGAGGGGACGGGTTTCGCGAACGGCAATGAAGGGGGCAACTCAGGCGGGACGGCGGATGATGCTTCGAGTTTTACCTCTGATGACAGCGAGTACAACGCGCTGAATACGGATCGGGAGCTCTATGCGATCCGGACGATTGCGAAGAGTCTCGAGAGGGTCGATCAGCGGAAGAGCTTGTTGTACTTCAGCGGCGGGCTGACGCGACAGGGGATAGAAAACCAGGCGAGTATGCGGGCGGCTACGAATGAGGCCGTGAAGGCCAACATGGCCATCTACAGTGTGGACTCGCGTGGGTTGGAGGCTCTGCCGCCGGTGGGAAATGCCTCGACGGGTAGCCTGCGTGGGACGGCGGCTTACAGCGGCGGCGCGATGCAGAGCCAGTTGGATGCGAACTTCGGCTCGCAGGAGACGCTGGCGACGCTCTCCTCCGACACGGGCGGGAAGGCGTTCTTCGATTCGAACGACTTTGCGCCGGCGTTTCAGCAGGTGCAGCATGATACGGAGGCTTACTACATCGTTGGGTTCCGCTCGACCAATACGGCGCGGGATGGAAGCTTCCGGCACCTGACGGTGAAGTTGAATCGCAGCGATGTAAAGCTCGACTACCGCCCGGGCTACTACGCCCCTGCCGACTTTCAGCACCAGAAGTCCCAGGACCGGGAGCAGGCTTTGATGGAGGAGTTGCGGAGCGATCTTCCGGCGACCGATGTTGCGGTGTATCTGCAGGCCTTGTACTTCAGGATGGCGGAGAACAAGTTTTTTGTTCCGGTATCGCTGATCATTCCGGGGTCGCAGATCCATAGTGTGAAGAACGGCGACCGGGATAAAGCCAATATCGATGTGATCGGGCAGGTGAAGAACGCCGAGGGCATTGTTGTGGGGAACGTTCGCGACACGGTGAAGCTCGCGCTCGATGCGGCGCAACAGGTCCAGCAGAAGAAGATTCAGTATTCGACTGGATTCACGCTGGCTCCCGGAAGATACCACCTGAAGTTTGTGGTGCGGGAGAACCAGACGGGCGCGATGGGCAGCTTTGAGACCGACCTGCAGGTGCCCGATCTGAAGAAGACTCCACTGAAGCTGAGTTCGATTGTGCTGTCGAGCCAGCGGGTGCCGAACACGGCCAAGAAGGTCTCGAGTCCCCTGGTGCGGGACGGAGTGGAGTGGATTCCGAATGTGCCCCACGTGTTTCGGCAGGACCAGCACCTCTACTTTCTGTACGAGGTGTACGATCCGGCGAAGGAGAAGGGTGCTGCGGAGCCCTCGAGTTCTCCCGGGTTGACGCGGCGCGAGGGCGGCCCGGTACGGGTGTTGACCAGCATTGAGTTTCTGATTGGCGGCGTGAAAGTGTATGAAACGCCGCTGGTTGAGGCCAAAACGGTGAATGTCCCCGAGCGGGGCGCCGTGGCGTTCCAGTTCGATGTGCCGCTGACTCCGTTGAAACCTGGGACCTATATCTGCCAAGTAAACGTGATCGATGATGCTGGCGGAAGCTTCAGCTTTCCCCGGATGGCGATGCGAGTGGAGCCGGGGACGGCGCCAGTGGTGGCTCCCGCAACCTCTGCATCCGCGCCGGTCTCCCCTGGTGGTCCTATCAAACCGCAGTGAAGTGGCTATTGACAGTGTTAAATCCTGAGGCCGATGATGATGGCGAATTCGTGAGGTCCTCTTATGAGACCGCAACTTCGCTTGACTCTTCTTCTCCCAGTTCTTGGTTTAGCGCTTTCCAATCCTCCCCTGACGTCGCAGAAGCTTTCTCCTGCGGCCACCCCTGATGCCCAGCGCGATCTACGCCACCAAAGCGCCGACTGGTTCGCCATCGAACCTCATCTTCCCGATCCGGCGACTGCGAGCCCGCAGAAGCTGGAGATCGCTGCGGACGTTCTACGGGCGCGACGTTTTCCGGAAGATGCGCTGGTCTATTACGGATATGCGCTGCAGCGCGGTGGGCCTGAGCAGGAGCTGCTCATCCGAATGGGCGTAACTGAGCTTGACCTGCGACATATAGCAGTTGCGCGCACTTATTTTCTGCGGGTGGTTCATCTACAGAAGAAGAACTCACAGGGATGGAACAATCTTGGCGCGGCCGAATATATAGATGGGCGCTATGGGACGGCAATCTCCGACTACAGCAAGGCCATCAAGCTGGATAGGAAATCGGCGATCTATCACTCCAACCTGGGAACCGCATACTTCGAAGAGAAGAGCTTCGAGAAGGCGCGGCAGCAGTTCGATATCGCGCTGACGCTGGATCCGGACATGATGCAGCATCATGGAGCGAGCGGGATTGAAGCTCATATGCTCTCGCCGGCGGATCATGCGCATTATTGCTTCGAGATAGCGCGGCTCTATGCACATCGCGGCGATGAAGAGGATATGCTTCGCTACCTTACGCTCGCCAGTGAAGGTGGATACGACGTGTTGGGATCGATGGGTTCCGACGAAGTGTTGGCGAAGTATCGCAAAGATCCGCGCGTGATAAGCCTGGTGAAGAATGCGAATGCTCTGCGAAACGCGAAGACGTCGGTCGCGGATGCGCGAAGCGGCGGTGTACCGCCACTGTTGCCGCAGATTCCCAACTAATTGCATTACTTATAGGGGCAGTGACGACAATCTGAGTTACAACAGTAGCCGCGCTTGAGATGGTAGGCAGCGGTAAACACGAGGTATGGACCCTCGTAGTAGAAGTCTTCAGGCAGGAGCTCCTGAGGCGCGTCGTCCGCAGGTGGAACAGGCGGTGGAATGACGGCGGGTTTGATGGAGTCCTGCATGGCTGACATGGTCCTATGTCCTAGATCGATATCCTAGACCCGTTTGAAGACCTGCGGGTCGGGCCGCCGCAGGAGTTCTTTTTTTTAAGGAGAGTCTGGTATGGGCGAGTGGCAGGTTCGAATCGACTGACTTGAAGTCGTCGGTGTTATTTGGTGGCGTCCTGAGCGAGGCGGAGTCCGGAGAACTGCCAGCGCGTTGCGGGTGAGAAGAAGTTTCGGTACGTGGCGCGGATGTGTGTGGCTGGCGTGACACAGGATCCTCCTCGGAGAATGACCTGGGAGGACATGAACTTGCCGTTGTACTCGCCAAGCGCGCCGGGAAGGGGCTTGTAGCCGGGATAGCCCGTGTAGCCGCTGGCGGTCCACTCCCAGACATCGCCGAAGATCTGCTGCAGGCCGGGGAGGGCAGATGCAGGGGTTGGATGGAGGTTTCCGGTCTCCAGGAGATTGGCCTGAACGGCTGGAATGGCGGACATGCTCTGCGCGGGGTCAGGCTGGTAGGTGAGGAGCGCGGGTTGCGAGTCGAGCTCTTTGCGGAGAAGGCCGAGTTGGCTGGCGGCGTGCTCCCACTCGAACTCGGTGGGGAGACGGTGGCCCACCCACCGGGCGAAGGCGTCGGCTTCGAAGAAGCTTAGATGGCAGACAGGGGTCTCGCTGAGGTCGTCGAGCGAGCGGAAGCCGTGCATGGTGTAGATGGACCAGCCGGAGTTGGTCTCTTCGTCGCGGCGCCAGTAGAGGGGGGCCTGCCAGTTTTCTGCACGGTTAGTGGTCCAACCCTCGGAGAGCCAAAGCTCGGGGCGGTTGTAACCGTTCTGGTCGATGAAGGCGAGGTATTCGGCGCAGGTGACAAGACGCGTGGCGAGGCGATAGGGCGCGAGATAGACGGGGTGGCGGGGGGTCTCGTTGTCAAAGGCGAATGCGGAAACGGACTGGATTGGGTCAGTGGGATCGAGTTTGAAGCCGATTTCGGTGATGCCTCCAGCGAAGTCGATCCAGTCCAGAGGCGGGGCGATGACGTCGAGCTTCTGCTTCGCGGGTGACTCGAGGTAGGGAGGATGGAGCGGGTTGGTGAAGAGAGCGTGCTTGATGTCGGTGGCGATGAGCTCCTGGTGCTGCTGCTCATGCTCGAGGCCGAGAGCGATGCGGAGCGCAGCTTCGTCTTCAAGGGGATGCTGCATTAGGGCAGCCATGGCTGCGTCTACGTGGGTGCGGTAGGCGAGGATGGAATCGAGGGGTGGGCGGGAGAAGGAGGCGCGAAGTTTCTTCTCGGGCATCTCACCAAGGGAGTTGTAGTAGCTGTTGAAGAGCCAGTGAAAGTCGGGATGAAAGGGCTGGTAGCCAGCGGCGAACTCGCGGAGGATAAACGTCTCGAAGAACCAGCTGGTGTGGGCGAGATGCCATTTGACCGGACTGGCTTCAGAAGAGGACTGGACCATCATGTCTTCTGGAGATAAGGGACTACAAAGATGCTTGCTCGCCAGACGAACGGCTTGGTATCGCGCGAGAAGCGATGCTGCAGTGGCGGTGGTTTCAGCTGTCTGAGACATATTCTTCTCGCTTCACGAAGAGATCGAGGATGGTTATGTGATGCCCTGTAGGACTGCGAAGTTGCCGAAAAGTTACGTTGGGCCGGTGATCCGTGTGCGCTGAAAGGGGCTTCCTTCGCAGCTTCAAATGCTGCTTTACGGCTTGTTGATCACACCAAGATCGATCATGCCATTCACAAAGTACTGCACCGCGAGAGCCACCAGCAACAGACCCATGATGCGGACCAGAATCCTGACGCCAGTATCTCCCAGAGCGCGGGCCACCCGGTCGGAGTTTCCGAGGACCAGATAGCAGATCGCCGCTGTGATGAAGATTGCAAGCAAGATAATGGCGATCTTCTGCCAGCTCGACTGTGCCTGGCCGACCAGTACCATCACGCTGGTAATGGAGCCTGGACCCGCGAGCATTGGAATGCCAAGCGGGACTATACCCGCGTCTTCTTTCTGCGCGGCTTCGGTAGTCTCTTCGGTCGACTCCTGCGTGGGCGAGCGCTTGGCTTCGAGCATGTCCAGGCCGATGAGCAGGAGGATAATGCCGCCGGCGATCTCGAAGGCCGGAAGCGTGATGCCGAACATCCTAAAGATGTACTGCCCCGCCACGGCGAACGCGCTGAGCACGACCAGTGCGGTGACCGACGCCTTCCAGGCCATCTTTCGTCGACGCGCCGCATCCGCACCCTCTGTCACCGCGAGAAAGGTGGGCAGAGCGGCAAACGGGTCGACGAGAAAGAAGATGGAGCTGAGCGCGAGAACAGAAAACTGCACGTACGCCGAGTGCTCCAGCCCCGCGAGGCTGACGGCATGGGGATTGAACATCACTATCTATTCTCCCATGCCGGGCAGCCGTTATAATGGTGCTTCAGCGCCTAGGAGCGTACGAATGCCCATACAGACCACCACGAATATCTGGCACAACGGGAGCCTGATTCCCTGGGACAAAGCCCAAATTCACGTTATGTCCCACGTCGTCCACTACGGCTCGTCAGTCTTTGAGGGCATCCGCTGCTACGCCCAGCCGAACGCCAACAGCATCTTCCGCCTGCCGGAGCATATGGCTCGACTGGTCGATTCGGCCAAGATCTACCGAATGCCGCTTCCCTACACGGTGGAACAGCTCTCGACCGCAGTGATCGATGTGGTGGAAGCCAATGGTGTCGCTCCATGCTACATACGCCCGATCGCCTTCCGCGGGTATGGCGAGCTTGGCGTCAATCCGCTGAAGTCGCCCGTCGAGGTTTACATTGCGAACTACCCATGGGGCAAGTACGTTCCGGGCACCTCCGGAGCCGATGTCTGCGTGTCGAGCTGGAGCCGGCTTGCTCCGAATACGATGCCGACGCTCGCCAAGGCCGGTGCGAACTACATGAACTCGCAGCTGATTCGCATGGAGGCCGAGATCAACGGCTACTCCGAGGGCATTGGCCTCGATACGAATGGCTACCTCTCCGAAGGATCGGGTGAGAACCTGTTCCTGGTGCGTGGTAGCGTGCTCTACACCACCCCCTTGGCGAACTCGGTGCTGAACGGCATCACCCGTAGCTCCGTTCTCACCCTGGCCAAGCAGCTCGGTATCGAAGTGGTCGAGCAGGCACTTCCCCGAGAGATGCTCTACATCTGCGATGAGGCGTTCTTTACTGGTACTGCTGCCGAGGTGACCCATCTCCGTTCGGTTGATCGGATTATGGTGGGCGACGGCACGATGGGTCCGATCACCAAGGCGCTGCACGATGAGTTCTTCGGCATCGTCCACGGCACACTGCCCGACCGCCATAATTGGCTGACGCCGGTAAATGTGAAGGCCGGCGAACCGGTCGGCGTATAAGCAACTGAAAATGTCACGAATAGAGAAGAGGCAGCCATAGCGGCTGCCTCTTTCTTGTGTGTGCGGTCCCCTCGCGTTTGTTTTGGCCTTGGATAACCGAAACATACCATGACGGTGTGCAGGCTCCGGCTACTGCGTGATCCTGTCGCCGTGGCTCGGTGGCTGGCTTGTGACGAGGATGCGGGTGGGGGTCGAACCGCAATTGAAGACCTGATGCTGCTGGCCGGGAGAGACCTCGACACCTGTGCCAGCTTGCAGGACGAAGTTGCTCTGCTCCACTTCAACGGTCAGTTCTCCTTCAAGAACGTAGAAGAACTGGCGGGATCGGATGTGACGGTGTCGAACCTCCACTTGTGCCAGGTGGCATGAGTTCTTCAATGATGCTGAGATCGGTTGTTCTGACGAGATGCCAGCCGTCGCAGCCTTCTCCCCATTGGTAGTGTTCGGCGGTCTGCGGGCTGACAATCTGAGTCATCGAGAGGATCGTTGCGCTCTGGTTGCGAGTTAGTTAGGGCTTTTTGGAACGTTTCGCATTCCGAGGACATGGAAGTCCTTGAGGCCGCCCTTAAGAACGTAGACGAGCGCGTTATTTCCATTTGGATCGGTCGGTCGCAGGAAGAAACCAGACTCGAGCACGAAGTCCCGAGTGTTGCTGATGATGCCCTCGATCATCTCGCCGTCGTAGAAGTAGACGCGCACCCACAGGCCAGGTACGACAGGCGCATGCTCGTGAAAGTGGAGAGCCCTGTGGCGCAGATCGCCGTCGAAGGTTTTGACGAAAAAAACGGCCTTCGCATCCTTGGTGGGGACATCTTCTACTACGTCCGAGTCAAGTAGCTTCAACCGGATCGAGTCCAGGGGATAGACGGGATCGTTGCGTAGAAGCTGTTCGATCGAACCAAGCTCCTGGGGTTCCGCGAGACCGCGAACTGCATGGTTCTCGTAGCGGACGACGACACGATACGCGTCGGATGGCTCTTTTTCGGCGACCTGGGATCTGGTTGAGGACCTTACGATGCGTGGTTGTTCCGCGGCGACAGGTCGTACTGCTTGATCTTGTACAGGAGCGCCTTGTAGCTGATTTGCAGATCGTTTGCCGCGGCCTTCCTGTTCCATCCAGTTCCCTCCAGTACCTGTGCAATTGCCGTCGACTCCGCATCCCCCTTAAGGTTGCGGACCATCGCCTTGAGCCCGGCGCCGTTTGGCGCCTCCTGGGCTGCTGCTACTGTAGCTGCTCCCCCCTGATAGACGGTAGAGGGGGAGAGCTCGTCGACGATGGATCTCTCTTCGCCAAGCACCAGGTAACGGTTGACTACATTTTCCAACTCGCGCAGGTTGCCCGGCCAGGAGTGCTCGGACAGGGCGTTCAGCAGGTTCTGCGAGAAGGGGAGCGGATCGCGGCCGTACCGCTTGGCCCCCTTGCGCATGAAGTACTCCGACAGTACGGGAATCTCCTCGCGGCGCTCTCGCAACGGCGGAATGCTGAGGGTAAATCCATTGAGACGATAGTAAAGATCTTCGCGGAAGGTCTTGTTGGCCATTGCCTCCTTCATATTAATGTTGGTGGCTGCAATCACGCGGACGTCTACCTTCATCGGCGAGCGGCTGCCCAGACGGGAGAAGGTTCCGTCCTGCAGGACCTGCAACAGCTTGGCCTGGAGGATAGCGGGCATCTCGCCAATCTCGTCGAGAAAGATCGTTCCGCCGGTGCAGACCTCGAACTTGCCGGGCTTAGTCTTCACCGCGCCGGTAAAAGCTCCCTGCTCGTAGCCGAAGAGTTCGCTCTCCAGCAAGTCGGCCGGGACTGCCGCACAGTTGACCTTGAGAAAGATGTTCTGGCTGCGGGCCGACATCTTGTGGGTGTAGAGGGCGAGGATCTCCTTACCGGTCCCGCTCTCTCCCAGAATCAGGAGTGGAATGTCCGCGCGGGCTACCAGGGCGGCCTGAGCCTCAAGTTCGCGCATCCTCTTGCTGGACCGCACGAAGGAGTGGCTCTCGTTGAGCGGGATCTCCTTCAGGGCGTCGGCGACGGGAATCTTCTTTTCGGCAGAGGCCAGGTGTTCCTCAATGGCCTGCTCGACATCGCTGCCGGTAAACGGCTTCATGACAATGGCACGGACGCCCAGGCGAATGACCATCTCCAGATCGCGGAGTTCGGCGGAGCACGACAGGACAACTACCGCGAGATTCGGCTTGGTGCAACGAATATGGGTGAGCAGAGGCAGCGGGTCGCGATTGGTGTGCAGGGCGAGCAAAAGCAGATCCGGCTGCTCGGCCTTGTCCAGGCGCTCGAGCAGGGTCTGCTCGTCAGAGAAGAGACTGAGCGAGTACCGGGTGCCGAGGGTGGACCGTAGATAATCCAGAACGGCGAGATCCGGCTCCAGAATTAGAATCTGGGCACGCGTTCGCGTATTGGGCTTCAAGGCAGGGACGGGATAAGAAAGCGCAGCTGACATACAAAGTACCTCAAGTTGCAGGTGTGGACTGTCTCCCAAACCTGCGGTGATCCTGAACCCGGTTGGCCCCCCAGGGTCAGACTGTACTCAATCCAGACAGTTGCCAAAAAGCGGATGGGGTCATCCGAACCACCCGCGCCAGCAGATTCTAGCTCTACTAACACAACATTTGCACAAAAATGTTACGAACTTTGCCGACAAAAGAGATAAAGGTTTACCACTCTCCTATCGAGTAGGCATAGCTTACATGGTACTGGCATCAGTAAAACGAAAAAAATGTGAACTTTTTTTTGCGGGTTACTTTGGTGAAGGGCCGCCCGGTGACCTCAAAATTCAATGGAAAAGCGCCACTTCAATCCAATTTTGGGGTTTGCCCGTATATTTCGCTTTTCGGTTGAGCCCGGGAAATCCTCATTGTTTCTCCCCGGTGTCCTGGAAATGGCGCTTGACGTGCAGTGTGAAGGATATTGCAAACTTGCGGTTTCTGCACAACGCCGATAGGAAAAAATGACCTTGGATCATCACGCCGAATCCGCCGCCTCTCTTAACTTGCCACCTCTTGAGATCTTTTTTGGCAAGACAGCTGTTATGCAGGCGGTTCGAAATAAGTTGGAGCGAGTCGCCGAAACCGATGTCCCCGTGCTGATCCAGGGGGAGAGCGGAACCGGCAAGGAGATTTGCGTGCGTCTGCTGCATGCCTTCTCTCTGCGGGCCAAAGGCTCTCTGGTCAAAGTAAGCTGTCCGGCGATCCCTCACTCGCTGCTCGAAACCGAGCTTTTCGGTTACGAAAAGGGCGCTTTTACAGGCGCTATGTCCACAAAGCTGGGGCGCGTCGAACAATCTCACAATGGCACGCTATTTCTGGATGAGGTCGGAAGCCTTGATTTGGGAGTTCAATCGAAGCTCCTCCAAGTTCTGCAGGACGGAACCTTTGTCCGCGTGGGTGGCCACGAACCGAGAAGCATTGTAACCCGGCTGGTCTCAGCTTCCAACACGGACCTTCGCAGCCAGGTCGAGGATGGAAGCTTCCGCCTGGACTTCCTCTTCCGTATCAATGCGGTCACGATTAACTTGCCTCCGTTGCGCCAACGGATCGCCGACCTGCCTATCCTGATCGATTACTTTATCGACCACTATGCAAAGATCTTCCACAATGCACCGGAATTACTCTCTAAGAGCGCGGTCCGCCTGATGCAGAACTATCACTGGCCGGGAAATATCCGCCAGCTGGAGAACCTCATCCGCAGCTATGTGCTGATCGGCAGCGAGGAGGCGTTGGTCGCGGAACTTATGCCCGAGACTCCGCGCGGAGGCATCACTACCGATATCGACCTCAGCGAACCAATCTCCCTGAAGAACATTACCAAGAAGGCGACTCAGGACCTCGAGCGGCAGATCATTTTGAAAGTTCTGCAGGAGAATAGCTGGAATCGCCAGAAGACGGCGAAGTGGCTTCAGATCAGCTATCGGTCTCTGTTGTACAAGCTGAGCGAGGTGGGCATGCCTGAGGTTCCGCCGCGGCCTCTGCGGATCCCCCACTTGGTGAAGAAAGAAGAGCGGACACTGAAGCCTGCACTCTCCTCGCGGACGCGCATCTATTGATGCTGCCTCCTCAGGTGAACTGCTTCTGATTCGCATTCGGTTGAGTTTAGTAAAAGATTTACTGCCGAACGGTTTACTGCGCTTTGTACCAAGAACGAAGCCTGTTCCGGGGACCACGATTCGCGCGGTCACTTCGTGACTTGTATACTTTTTTTCGTGAGGATAGATGTGCGCCGGTCCTCGGGTTGGTCGGAAAGAGTAAGGCTTGTTGTCTGTGACAGGAGCTACTGCGCGCCCTGTCGCCGGATGATCGTCTTGATCGTCTCGAACATGATCAACAGATCGAGCCCCAGCGTCATGTGCTTGATGTAATAAAGATCGAACTCCAGCTTTTCGCGGCTCTCTGCCAGCGTCGCCCCATAGCCATAACGCACCTGCGCCCAACCCGTTAAACCAGGGCGGATCATGTGGCGAAGGTTGAAATACGGAATCTGTTCGGTGAGCCACGGCACGAACTCTGGCCGCTCTGGGCGTGGACCGACAAAGCCCATATCGCCGCGAAGTACATTCCAGAGCTGAGGGACCTCATCGAGCCGGGTCTTACGCATAAACATGCCAACGCGGGTCACGCGCGGATCGTTCTTGGTCGCCCACTTTGCTCCGGCGACCTCTGCATCGGTTCGCATCGTACGAAATTTGTAGACAGTGAAGTTCTTTCCGCCGAGACCTACCCGTGTCTGCCGGAAGAAGATCGGGCCGGGGGAGGACAGCCGCACCATCAACACGACGATGGGGAAGAATGGTAGGAAGAGAAGCAGACCGACCGCGGCTGTCAGCGTCGAGACTATCCGCCGGGCAATCTGCTGGGATGGCTTCACGCGAAAGCCTTCGCTGTAGATGAAGCTGCTCGGATGAAGACCATCGAGATGCAGCTTGCCGGTAAGCCGCTCCAGCAGGGATCCAGCATCTTCGATGACAACTCCGTTGAACCGAAGCTTCAGCAACTCTCGGACGGGAAACTCGCCGCGACGATCTTCAATGGCAACGATGACACGATCGACGGGCGGTCTGGGTACGGAGAATCTCTCCAGGGCAATGTGGATAGCCTCTTTGCGCTGGTCGCGGTCGGTGACGACGCCATCCCAGCCCAGGACCTCCATGCCCGCGTCTTTGCGAGCTTCGAGCAGGTTGACGATAGTCTGGGCACGTTCGCCTGCACCAAGTACATAAACCCGCTCTCGGAACATCTCCCGACCGATGATCCACTCGTATGCGCTGCGCCATGCTACCAGTGCCAGGGTGAGGAAGATCAGGCCAAGCAGCAGAACATAGTGGGCGATGTCGGCTGCGGGAAAGAGATAGATGATCGCCGAGAGCAGAAACGATAGGAAGCCAAGGACCAGGAGCAGGCGAAAGTAGATCTCCCAGCTTGCAGAGATGCGCTGCGGCTCGTACAGATCGAAGTAGTAAGAGGAGAGCAGCGTCAGGATGGTCAGGCCAAGAATCTTCAGGCCGCCGTTCTCATAGTTCAGAACGAGATAGGTATCCGGCCCCAGCAGCAGCACCGTCGCCAGCAGGAAGCAACCACTCACAATCAGCGCTTCGCACAACAGGAGAACGATGGTACGCGTGGGATAATACACGTTGAAAAGCCGGATCATCGGGTCTTTCGCTCCCTCTTACGGTTTGGCGGCATCGTATCCATAGTAGCTGCCGACCTGGGGCGCTTCCTGCACAGCGTTCAAGACAAACCCCAGGATGTTTGAGGCTTTCAACTCACTCTGAGCGCGTTGCGCAACCGGAAACTTCGTCTGTCCACTGCGCGCCACCAGCAGAACGCCATCACAGGCGCGGGCCAGGTTGACGGCATCGGAGACGGGCAGGACGGGCGAAGAGTCGACGATGATCCAGTCGAAGTGCGGCGCCGCCAGTCGAATCAGTTCTTCGAAGCGCGGGCTGCCGGAGAGATCTGCGGCCTTATCGCCGCCATTGCCGCCGGCAATAAAGGTCAGGTTCTGCGTGATTGCGGCAGTTCCCGAGGTCATTCCCTCAAACGGCTCCGAACGCTGCATCACCTCCGCCAGACTCGCCTTGCCAGCAAGATAATCCGCGAGGCCGGGATGCGACTCACATCCGAGAAATTGATGGAGCGTGTAGCGCCGCATGTCGCCGTCGATCAGCAACACCTTGCTGCTCTTGTGCCGTGCCAGGCTCAATGCGAGATTAGTCGAGATGAAGCTCTTGCCCTCTTGTGGGAGGCCGCTGGTCACCATGATGCTCTTGAGCGGGGTGATGTCGCGGAGTTCGAAGATTCGAGAGCGAAGGCTACGAAACTGCTCGACTGCAGGACCCCGTTCCAGCAGGGAGGGTAGACGCTCAAGAGACAGAGCCCACGGGCGGACGGGAATCTTACTAACATCAAGCGCATTTGGATCCACCCGAACAGGTGGCTGGACCGGCGAGGGTCTCGTCTCAACATAAGGCTCAACGGCCGAAGTAAAACTCGACTGCTCTTCCTCGGCTGTGGCCACGGCGGTCGCATAAATGGCGGAGTGGACCGACTGCTCTGGAGTGCGCGGCTCCGGTTCGCGCCGCTCCAACTTGCGCTCGGACTCTGCCTTCTGGAGTGCTTCGTAGATGCGGCTCATCGATTGTGCCCTCCCGGCTCTCTGTTGAAAGCAGCCATAAAGTTATCTTCCTTCGAGTTCTGTTTGTCGCCGTTGCCGAGGGCAGCCGATGACATCATGAACGGCTGCACCTCCAGCTCAAGCTCTGCGGCTACACCTTCGACAATAGTCCCGGTTACCTGCTGCACTTGTTCGACATACGCGACGATCAGCGAGTGCTCGCACAATAGGTTGATGATGCGCGGAATTCCCCGGCTGGCACGATGAATCAGATCAAGCGCCTCGATCGAAAAAAGCGGCCAGCTTGCACCCGCGATCCTGAGGCGTTCGGCTACATAAGCGTGGGTCTGGCTCTCAGTCAGAGCCTGCGTACGGCACCATAGCGAGACTCTCTGGCGGAGCTGCCTCACACTGGGGTGGCGAAGCTTCTCGTCTAGCTCCGGCTGCCCGGATAGCACGATCTGCAACAGCTTTTCTGAGGAGGTTTCAAGATTGGTCAGCAGTCTAATCTCCTCCAACAGCTCCCAAGAGAGGTTCTGCGCCTCATCGACGACCACCACACAGGTCTCCTCCATGCGGAAGCGTTCGATCAACCAGCGATTCAACTGCAGCAGCATGCCCGATTTGGTTCGCGTCGCCGGCACAATGCCGAAGTCTGTGAGCACAAACTCAAGGAAGTCCAGCACGTCCAGACGTGGGTTGAAGACGAAGGACGTCGAGACCTTGCGGCCGCTGAACGAGCTCAGCGCTCGGCGCAGCAGCGTCGTCTTGCCGGTGCCCACTTCGCCCGTCAGGACTGTAAAACCCTTGCGTGCGGAGATACCGTACTCCAGGCAGGCGAGCGCCTCCCGGGTGTGCGGCATCATGTAGAGAAACCGAGGGTCGGGACTAGTTCCGAAGGGGCTACTCTGAAGTTTGAAGAAGGTGTTATACATCTCAGCCCCCCGCATTCATCAACGGCTTGCTGCCTGAGGTTACGTCCGGGCTGCGACGACCGAACAGGCTTCGTTTCGTGACCACCGGCTCCCCTTCGCCGGCAAAGCCAATGACGCCGAGGGTTGGCAGCTTGGTAAACGCCCAGATATCGCGCTCGTTTCGAACGGCCGTATCCAGATACTCGAGCAAGGCTATGATGAACAAGCCTAATCCCAAGCCGACCGCGAAGCCTCCCAGAGCGAAGACTGAGCGCTTTGGGAAAGCGGGTTCTTCAGGAAGATTAGGTTCATCCATGACTCGGAACTGCTCTCCTTGCTGCCGACGTTCCAAGTCGGTTGCCATCTTGGATTGATTCAGTTTGTTGAGCAGATCGTCGTAGAACGCCTGCGCAGTGCTGGTGTCGCGCGTAATGCTCTTGTACTCCTCCTCCACGGCGGGACTGGAGGCGACGCGATCCTGATAGGTCCTAAGCTCGGCTTGAACCGCGGCCTGATCACGCTTCTTCTGCGCAATCCCCTGTTCCATTGCACGCAGTTGAGCGCGCATCTGCTGTACGCTGAGAGAGTCGGTCGGCTTAGGAGCCGAGGAAAGTGGCGCCGCGGATGCGGCGGGGGCCTGAGCCATCTTCTGCTCCAACTCCTTAATCTTTCTCCTCACCGTCACGACATCCGGATAGTCATCGGTGTATCGTGCCGTGAGCTCAGACTCCTGCGCTTCAAGCTGCTGCAACTCCAGTAGTTGAGTCTGCGGCGCCGGGGCTCCACGCTCTGTCGACTGCGACTGTTGGGCCTGCTGCAGAGACAACATCGATTCGGTATAACTCTTATCCTGCTCCATGCGGGCCAGTGCCTGGGTCGCGGCATCCAGCTGTGTATTCAAGGTGGTCAGCATGTTCATATTCGACGTCTCTGCGCCCGGCAGCTTGCCCATGTAAGTCTGCTGAAACTTGGCGAGTCTGGCATCCTGCTCGTCCAGCTTGGCCTTAGCATCCGCCAGCTGACTCTTCAGAAACTCGGTTGTTCCTGCTGCCGATGCTGCCCGGTCGCTGAGGTTTTCACTGACGAAGAGCGACTGAATCTCCCCGCAGACCAACTGGGCCGTGCGCGCGTCATTCGCCTTGAAGGAGATGAAGAATCCCGGCAGACCGTTCGTTCGCGCAATCTCCGATTGAATAGGCGTGATCCCGATGTTTTTGCGGGTCAGATCGATGCGCTCGTCCATCGACAGCTTTCCATTCGCGAAGAGGTTGAAGCGTTCGATGATTGGCTGCAGCCGGGACCGACTCAAGATCTGTTCCTTCATGGAGGCCAGCCGTCCGCTCAGGTCCTCGGTGACGACGGCCTTGACGTAAGATTCGGGAACCTTCTGCTGCTCCACCAGAACCAGCGTCTGCGAAATATACTGTGCCTGCACCAGAAACGTGAGAGCGAACCCAACGATAGGAAAGATAATCGCCGGGATCGCAAGGATCCACCATCTTCGTTTCAGAATGGTGAGGTAGTCCTGCACCGTCAATGCGCGATGGCCAAGCATGATGACTCCTTAGAATTGCCCCAGACTTGTAGAACGGGGAGTAAACGTGACTCCAAATCCAATTGTTTGATAGTTGCTGTCGAGAACGTTTTGTGTGACCGGCGTCACGAGATTGGTGTTGAATGACTGGCTTGCTGCCGTATAGCTTGCATAGCCAGAAAAATGAGTACTGAACCGGCGGGTAAGCTGAGCCCCGCCATAGGTTGTGTCATAGGTTTCATTGGTCGAGGGTGGGGAGGAACCGGTGGAGTATTGCGTCAGGCCGGAGCTTCGAGAGTAAGAGGCAGTTAAACCAAGCACCCAGTCTCGTCCAAAGTTACGGCCGGCAGAACCTGAGAATGTGTTGGAGATGGCGCCTGGCAGGACTCCGGACCCACCGTTCGCTCCCCGCGCATAGTTCGCGCCGGCGTGCCAGTTCTGATAACTATAAGAGAGTCCCGCTGTGATAGATACATTGGTCGAGCCCGGAATAAGGGCACTGTCAGAGCTCGAAATCCACTGCGGACCGACCGAGACGTTAAAGCTAAGCGTTCGACTCAACACCCGTTGATAAGAAACATTGAGACCACGAGTTTGAAAGTCAGGTTGATTGACGCCTGTACTCGTGCTGCCGTAGGAAAACGTCGAGTAGACGCCGGAGACGCTGGCGGAGCTTCGCGCATCGATTCGATGATTCAGAGAGACAACGCCAGAGACTTGGCTCGTATCAAGCCCTTCTTCGTCGCTGCCTAAATAATGAAGGTCTGACCAGGTACCGCTGCCGCTGATCGAATTATTGTGGTTGAGCTGCCGCTCGACACTGCCGCTCAGGCTGTTACCGATACGATCGCCCGCAGTCGTCAGAATTGTCCCGATTGGTCCTGAGCCAGGACCCGAAATGGGAATCGATCCGAGGTCGCCTACTCCAGGGATTCCGGATAGACCCGTCGTGGGCGATTGTGGCAGATAGCTAAAGGAGTCCGAGATATTGAAGATCCAGTGGCGGGTTTCATATCCTTGAGACACCGCTAAGTTCACGAAGCCGTTAGTTCCCTGCCCCCCCTGGTTGCCAAAGATAACACCGCTTGCGACGAGCAGGCTGAAAGGTCGCACCGTGCTGCGGGAGGTGTAAGCGGCATTGCCGGTAAGATTGGTCGAGTACGATGTCTCCCCAGCCCCGTAGTATCCGAACTGAATCACCTCCCCGGCACTGAGAGAGTAATGAAAGAGACCATCGAGATTGGGCAGATTTGGACCCAAAGTCGAGGACATCGACGACTCTGCGGTCGGCACGGCTTGGCCCTGTGCGAAGGAAGGAACCATCGCCAGCAACAAGCCAAAGATCAGTGGTTGAATCCTCATACCTTCCTTCATGGGACGACGATTGTGTCTCCTGGAAGAAGCGAGACCCCCGCATTTTCGCCCTTGAGCGCCTGCTTGTAGTTGAACGGCATCTTCTGCTGCTTGCCGGCAACGGTTCGAAGGATGTAGATGCGTCTCGAGTTCGCAAACTGGGTAAGACCGCCGCCGGTAACGATCGCCTGCAGCGGTGTCATTCCTGGAGTCATGACGACGGGGCCGACCTTCACGACCTCACCCACCAGAAAGATCCGCTGGCTGTTGACTCCGAGGACCACCACCGTAACCACGGGATCCTGAATGTACTTTTTGAGCCGCTGGCTGATGTCGGTCGAAAGCCCAGTCGGCGTCATTCCGGCCGCCGGGATGTCTCCCACCAGCACCATTGAGATCATTCCGTCTGGCCGCACCGGAATCGTGCCCGAGAGCGTAGGCTCCTTCCAGACAGTGATCTGCAGGGAATCTTCCGGACCGATAACATAACGCGACGCTTCCATCGGACCTGCATAGTTTGCACTCGCCGTTGCGGGAGCGTTCGGCGTGGCGGGGGCGGCCGTCTGCTGGTTCGCCGACGTAGCATTCGGTGCTGCACCTTTTGTGGCCGCAGGTTCTGGTATGCCTTGTGCTGCGAGTGACCCAGCCGCAACCGGCAGCAGCAGCAGCAACGCGCCTATGGAACAAAACCGCTTCATCGAATAGCCCTCAACCTTCCTCATGTCCAGTCGCCGTGGATTCACTCATCTATTCTGACGCATCCCCTTTGCGCGTGAGGGTAAATCGCCTTGAATCCATTTAGAAGTTCATGCCCAGGGAATACTCCCTAATACCCCGTCGCTTCAGGATCTGTGAAGACCCCGAATCTTCTACCGGCGGTACTATAGCTTCTAGCAACGCAATGGCCAAAATCTGCACCTCGTCCTTTTTCCCGCGAGAAAACCGGAAAGTATAAGTATCTGACGGGAAAACTGCCGCGCTACCCTCCTTAGTTCCCCATGGTGTGCAGATTATCAGTGCAAGTATGAAAACTTTTTCCCATAGGACGTATCCTTGCTACCACTTTTGTGTCGATAAACTCTAACCCTGTGAACAAACCTAAGTTCCAGGAAGAGGCACGTGAATTGCTTACAAGGATCAGGTGAAGTATAACGTCATACGAGCAACACCGGGGACAACTCACATCATGCCCTATGCCGTGGATCTAGCCGCGCAGGAGGCCAATCCAGAGCCCCTTACCTCCCCTTCGGGCGCTTCAGCCCGGCTGGGCTGGATCTCCTACGCCTCGATCGTCCTCCTGATCGTCGTTCTGTACTACCGCGTCGCTATCAAACTGGTATACGACTGGTTCACGCTCCCGGATTACTCTCATGGCTTCCTTGTGCCCTTTTTCGCCGCCTTTCTCATCTGGGATAAGCGCAAGGTGCTCCAGACCATCCCAATTCGCCAAAGCTGGTTTGGAGTTCCGCTGGTTGTTTTTTCCATCGCTGTTTTGATCCTTGGCGTCTATGGCGTCGAACTCTTCACTTCGCGCATGTCCTTTATTTTCTTGATGACAGGCCTGATCTGGACCTTCTTTGGATGGGCGATGGTCCGCGCCCTCCGCTTTCCTCTTCTGGTTCTTGTCCTCGCGATTCCCTTTCCCGCAATCCTCTTCAACCAGATCACCTTCCCGCTGCAGTTGCTGGCCTCGCGGATCGCCAGTGACATTCTTCCGCTGCTCGGAGTACCTACCCTCCACGAAGGCAATGTGATCGAGCTGCCGGTGATGAAGCTGGAGGTCGCCGAGGCCTGCAGCGGCATCCGCTCGTTGATGAGCCTGTTCACCCTTGCGGTCTTCTATGGCTATTTTCTGGAGCGGACCAATCGGCGCCGCATTATTCTTGCTCTTGCCAGCATTCCCATCGCGGTTGCGGCCAACGTGGCGCGTATCGTCGGTACCGGCTTGTGCGTCCAGTACTGGGATCCCGAAAAAGCGCTGGGCTTCTTCCACGAATTCTCCGGCTGGGTCATGTTCGTTATCTCTCTGGCTTGCCTCTACCTGGTTCACCGGGCCATGCAGCTGATCTCCCCCGTAAAGGCACAACCCAAATGAGATCTCCACGCTTCTGGCTTGTTCTCCTTTTACTCATCTCGACGGCCTTTATTCTGCAGAGCCGAGGCGACGCCGACCGCATCCCGGCGAGCCAGCCGCTTAGCCAGATGCCGGAGCGCTTCGGCGACTGGACTGCGCAGGATATCCCGCTCTCCGACGATACCCTTGCCGTTCTAGGTAAAGGCGACTTTCTCAATCGCGTCTACGCGAGCCAACCAACGACGGTTGGTAGCCCAGTGACAAAAGCCCCCATCACCCTCTTTATCGGCTACTTCGCCAGCCAGCGCACCGGCCAGACCATGCACTCTCCGCAGAACTGCCTGCCGGGTGCCGGTTGGACCTTCGACTCACAGCGATACACCAGCCTCAAGGACATCAACGGCAAGCAATATAAGGTTGGCGAATACGTTATCAGCAACGGAGATATTAAACAGTTTGTTATCTACTGGTATCAGGCGCACGGCCGCAGCATTCCCAACGAGTACAAAGCAAAGCTCTACATGGTCACCGACGCGATCCGCACGAACCGCACGGATGGCGCCCTGGTCCGGGTCATCACCCAGGTCCTGCCGTCAGAGTCGTTAGACAGCGCCAGGGACCGGGCCACCCTGTTCACCCAACAGATGGCACCCAATCTGCCCCGGTTCATTCCCGACTAAAGAGCCGGCAGATCAATCTTTCACATAAGTTGTATATCGCATAGCCACGCCGGGCCGCGACAGTATCAATTACAGTGCGAGAATAACAAGACCGTTAGAAGAACAGTTGAGGAAATGCGTGATGCGAACCACCCTCCCCCTGGCAACCCGTCGAATCTCAACAGTGCTTGCCGTCTCGCTGGCTCTTGGGCTCACGGCGGGCTGTCATCGCGATCCCAACAAGCAGAAGCTGCGCTATCTCGAAAGTGGCAAACGCTACGCCGACCAGGGCAAACTCAAAGAGGCGACGATCCAGTTCGCCAACGCCCTCAAAGTCGACCGTAACTACGCCGACGCTCACTACCAGCTCTCAAAGGTCTTTCTCAAGCAGGGTTCGGTCATGCCCGCGTACAGCGAGCTGATGCGCACGGTGGATCTGCAGCCGGGCAACCTGCAAGCGCGTATAGATCTGGGCAACATACTGCTCGCCGGCAAACAGATCGACCGGGCTTCCGCACAGGCCACCGCGGTCCTCGCCATCGATAACAATAACGCCGACGCCCATGCTCTTCTTTCCAGCATCGCCGCGGCCAAAGGGGATCGCATCGAGGCGCTGGCGCAAATTCAGCAGGCTCTGGCCGCAGACCCAAATCGCGCAGCATTCCATGCCTCCCTCGGTCTATTGCAAAGCAACGATCCCACCACGGCTGCCGCCGGGGAAGACCAGCTCCGCAAAGCCGTTTCCCTCGACGGGAAGAACGTAACCGCGCGTGTCGTCCTGGCGTCGCTTCTACAAAAGAAGGGGGATCTCCAGGGCGCCGAGGATCAGATGAAGGCAGCCATTGCTGCCGATCCGAAGAGCGTAATGGCGCGCGCCAGCCTCGCGGATCTTTACCTGCGGCAAAAGGACACGGCCAAGGCTGAGCAGACTCTTCACCAGGCATCGGAGGATCTCTCTGACTCTGAGAGCGGTGCAGGAATGCTGGCTACTTACTACATCCGCACCAACCAGCTTGCCGCGGGGGAGACCGCCTATGCAGACCTCGTCTCGAAACATCCGAAGAGTGCGCCACTCAAGATCGCTTATCTGCGACTTTTGATTCTGAACAAAGACCTTCCCAAGGCGAGGACGGTCGGCGCGGAATTATCTAAAACCGACAGCAATATTCCTGAGGTTGCGGTTCTCAACGGTATGCTTCTGTTGAACGATGGCAAGTCGGCCGATGCCTTTGCCGCGCTGCAGAAGGCAGCCAAGGCCAACCCCGACAATCTGGTTGTCAAGCTCTGGCTCGGCCGGGCAGCCCGCGCCAAAGGCGATATGGGCGTTGCGCAGCAGAGTTTCCGAGATGCCGCCAAACTCAGCCCGGGAAGTCTGGAGGCGCAAGCCGGTCTTGCCGAAATCTCGATCGACACCCACGACTTCAGCACGCTTCATCAGGTAGCCGATACGGCCATCTCTATCAACCCACAGATCGCGGGGCCCTATATCTGGCGCGGTATCGCCGAAGGCAGCCAGAAGGAGTTCGACAAAGCAGACGCGGACTTCCATCAGGCCATCAAGCTGGATCCAAAGAACTCCACTGGCTATCTGGAGCTTGCGCAGCTGCGCCTCTTCCAGCAGAAGATCCCTGAAGCCAAGACCCTGCTCGAACAGACACTCGAGCTGAATCCCAACTCCTCCCGCGCTCTGCGACTGCTGGCTTCTGCTCTCGTGTTTGAAAAGCAGCCAGCGAAGGCACTCAGCCGAGTGCAGGACCAAATCGCCAAGTCACAGCAAAACGGCGACATGTACAACCTTTTGGCAGAGCTGCAGCTGAGCACAGGCGATGCGAAAGACGCGCTTGCCTCGTCAGAGAAAGCGTTACAGCTGAACCCGAACGACAACGCGGCGGTCGTCACCTACACCCGGGCTGAAGTCACCGCTGGCGATCCCGCCAAGGCCGTGGCCAAGTGGCAGCAATGGACCACCGACCATCCCACCGATGCTCAGGGCTTCACTATGCTGGGGACCATGCAGGAGTCGCAGGGCGATCGCAACGGAGCCATGGCCAGCTACAAAAAGGCGCTTGCCGTCCAGCCCGAGCAGCCCATTGCCGCCAACAATCTTGCCTACCTGATGGTGGACACTGGACAGAACCTCGACGTTGCTCTCTCTCTGGCCCAGATTGCGCGGCGCGCCATGCCCTCATCTCCAAACACAGCGGATACCCTGGCCTGGATCTACTATCAGAAGGGTAACTTTGCTTCCGCGCGGGATCTTCTCGAGGATGCCCTCAAGGCGGCTCCCAACAGCGCTTCCATCCACTATCACCTCGGGATGACCTACACCAAGCTGTCCAACACCGCCGATGCCATGACTCATCTGAAGAAGGCGGCGGCGTTGGCTCCGAACACGCAGACCGCGAAGGATGCCGACAAAGAACTCGCGCTGTTAGGCTAAACGCTTCTTTCGAGCTCCCGATACTGCCATCGGCTCCGATACGGCTCCGGAGGATTACTCTCCCTGCAGCAAGCTATCGTAGACGCTGGTGATCTGGCTCATCATGGCCTCGGTCGTGAACTTCTCTGCAGCCAGTCTCTTTCCCTCTATTCCCATCTGCTTTGCCTTCGCGTTATCGGAGAGCAGGCTGATGATCGCAGCCGCCAGAGCAGCAGAATCCTCCGGCGGCACAATAATTCCACTCACACCATCCTGTACCGCCTCCGCATTGCCGCCAACATTGGTGGCGACTACAGGAAGGGACGCAGCCATTGCCTCGACAATCGCATTCGAAAAGCCTTCACTCCGTGATGGCAACACGAAGACCTCGGCGGTGGAGAGATAGTCTTGCAGATTGGTCACGCCTCCAACGAAGTGGAAGCGGTCGGACAGCTTTAGTTCGCTGACCAGTTTCTGCAACTCCGCAAAATACTCTGGCTCCAGAACATCGCCGGCGATGCGAAACGAAGCGTCGGGAAACTTCTCTGCGATAGAGGCGGCGGCGCGGATGAAAACATCGTGCCCTTTTACCCGTCGAATATTACCAACCGTCGCCACGACCGATTCTCCAACTCGTCCTGCTGATCCGGCGTTCGCATTCCAATCCGCCAGATCGAGTCCGTTATAGACCGTCATCACGCGCGATGGATCGATGCCATCGACCTCAATGCAGTGCCGACGCACCTGTTCGGAGACGGCAAACACCCTATCGGGAGCGCCTGCCATCAGACGATAAGCTGCATGATGCTTGCCGGTTCGAAGGATGCCCATATCTCTTCGACTCCAGATGAGCTTAGCGCTCGACATCGCTTTGGTTACAAATCCTGCCCAAATATCGGAGCTTTCAAAGAACGTCTGAACGATCCGAATTCGCTGCTTCTTGAGGAATCTTCTGAGATCAAAGCTGCCTTGCATCGCCGTCAAATCGTACGTGCGCTGCAGAGGCAAAAGATATATAGAGCATGGCGGCGACTTCAGCCCGGCGCTTTCGGGATGGGCAGAGAACGTCAGGATCGATACGCGGTATCCATACTGCGGCAGAAGTGCTGCAAGCTTGAGTACGATCCGTTCGCCGCCCCCCAGTGTTTTGGGGAACTGATCGAGCACGAGCAGCACGTGAGGCAGTTCGGCATGCGCCGCGTCCCCGCTCGATTCCTCAAGGTGAAGCGGCCTAATCATGCTTGTTCAGAGTTTCCCAAAGCCAAGGAAGCTGTGGGCGCCGGACAGACTGACACATCACCGGTACGCCAAAAACGGGTTGGTTGGCGTGGTCACTTCGGGGATAGCCGCTTCCGTTGCGGCTTCGGTCTCGGTCAGCTGAAGCGCTCGAATCGAGATTGCCACAAGGACCCAAAGCAAGCCTGTAATCTCGAGATAAGTCCATCGATCGCCAAAGAGATTCGCGACGACACAGGAACACATGGCGAGAAACAATCCCAGCCCGAGCCCCCGATACAGCGGGTCCTCGGCTCGTTTAAAGAGCCGGTATCCCACGGCAAGCATCTGCTGCAGTAAAACAAGCACGAAGATCGTACCGACGATTCCTGTCTCCACCATCACTTTGACGTACCAGTTATGGGTGTCTCTCAGCCCGTCAAAGTGAGTCGACAAGGCAAAGCTGGCGAAGCCAATGCCGAAGATCGGATAGCTGATAATGGATTCCTCTGCGTCCTTCCACAAGGTAATCCGTTCCTGAGCCGAATCCTCCAACTTCCCGTTGGAGTTGTGAGTCATATCGACACGTTCGCGGACTGCAGTCGGAACAATAGCTTGCCACGTTACGAGAAAGACTGCAGCGATCACGATAAGCTTGCGGTCCTTCAATAGTCCAAGAATGACGACGCTGACGATGAGGGCCACGTACGATCCTCGGGAGAACGTGTACAGGTCGGCAAAGATCGTCAAGGCAACAAGTCCATAGAAGATCAGCTTAAGCTTCATTTTTTTGACAAACTGGGCAAAACCCCAGAAGAACACGGCGAACTGGGCGAGAAAGGCTGCCGTCTGATTCGAACCGTACCCAAGCGGCCCCACGCTTCTTTTATTCTCATCGAAGGAACCCCAGCTCCGGGACATGCTTTCCAGCAAACAACTCTTGTCGATTGCCAGGAGGGAAAACGCCGTGAGCATGATCACCATCCGCACCGCCTTCCGATCCTCGACGACCATACCAGTCGCGGCGAAGATCAACGGGATCAGAATGTAGTCTTTCCACGCCGCAAAGTTCTGGTCGTCGATCCAGATCGGCGGAGGAGCAGTGCCGAGTGCCGAACCAACCCACATCGTAAGGTAAAGATAGATACCGAACATCAGCCATAGGGGATAGAGCGGCGACTTAGGAATCGATTTCCCTTTGATCAGGGCACCAACGATGACTGCAAACACCAGAATGGTCAGCACGTTGCCGCCGAGCGGATAATCCAAAAAGTGATCCCGCATCGTGCGATAGGGCAGGAAAGGAATCATGTAATAAAGGCCCAACAAAGGGCGTCCAGTCAAAGAGACGATACACATGACCCAGAACCCGAGGTATGCGACCAACGGAATGTAATGTCCGATTCCTAGTCCCAAAGTTCACCCTTCCCGCTGACGGCAAACCTTTCCAGACAGACTCGACGCCACAGACCCGCGTTAGCCATTAGAGCCATACTTTTTTCCGCCCTGCCGCAAAGTTAAAAAAGGCAAGTGCCGCAGCCGCGTTGAGCATTACAAAGGTGCTGGCGATGCCAACGGGCTTGAATCTCTTGGCGGACGGAATCAAGGATCCGCACGCGGCTGCAACGTAGAATAGCACTTGAAGCCAGAAGATTGCGCCGTAAAAAGGCCCTCCCACGACACCGGAAGCTACCAACATCAGCGGAAGAAAGATCGGAATCAGCAGCCGCAGCAGTTTGTGACTGACAAAGCGGAAGAGAAGCGGGTTTGACGGAGAGAGCAGCCAAGGAGCCAGTTGCAGCAATTGGTAGTTCCCGGTCAAGGTACGGACCTTTCGAGAGAACTCCTTCCCCTTTTCATTAAAAAATCGGTCCCGCGCAATCGCTGCCGGTTCAAAAACAACCCGTTTCCCCTGTCGCGCTACATTCATCGGAACAAAGACATCATCCAGAATCGCACCGGGAGGAATCGCGACGTAGAGCTCCCGGCGAATCGCGTAGATCGCGCCGGTCACTCCCACCACTGACCCCGAAGCAGATTCAAGCTTCCTCACCATCTTTTCGATCTTCCAGTAGATGCCGAGCCCTTCGTGCGAATGAACTCCAGAGTTCTCAAGTAACAACTCCCCACTCACTGCACCCACAGTTGGATCGGCAAAACAGCAAGCGAGTTCCGAGATCGCGTTCAGTTCAAGAGACTGCCGCGCATCCAGAAAAACCAAAATCTCCCCCCTGGCGCGACTGACCGCAGCATTCAAAGCCCGCGCCTTGCCACCGGACTCTTCCAGAAGAATAGCGACAACAGGCGGAGACTGTTCCAGAAGAATCTCGGCGGTTCGATCCGTCGATCCATCCGAGGCAACAACTATTTCGAACTGCTCCTTTGGATAGTTCAACATACGGAGGTTTTCCAACTTCGATGGAAGATTTACCTCCTCGTTGCGCGCAGCCATGATGATAGAAACACCAGGCGTATAGTCTGCTTTCCGGATGGATTGCTTTCGAAGGTACACGCAGATCGACAGCAGAACGGCATAGCCAAAGTACGCATAGCCGGTAAGCGCGAGGCAAATCCAGAAAATAAACTTCACCGTTCAGTCCCGTTGTTGCCAACACCGCCAGTTAAAGAAAGATGAAATAGGTAACGAAAGTACTGGTTCGCGTCAGAGGAAACAATCGGCCTCCACCTGCCGAAACCTGCAATCCTCAAAATACCAGCTCCAGGTTTCACGATCCCTCGATTGACGTCATTCTACTAAACGATGCTGCCGGATCAGGATGCGACCCGAATGGCATTTTCGTTCTCTTAGTCGGCTATAGCATCACGTAATGATACTTCGACTCCAAAACGGGCCACCTACCCCTTTCAGGGGACTTCGCGTAACGATCGCAGCTGGCAAATCCAATTCTCTCGACTAAACTGATACCGAGCCCTACCGCCCGTAGTCAGACATGAGACGTAGTAAAGGACCATGATCGGGTACAGATCGGGTCGACAACGTTTCCAATAGACAGATCACCCTTGCGCGATTTCCAGTAAGTTTACTTCGAGTTCAATGTCCAGCAAAAAGCGATTCGCAATCAACGTCGTAACGAACTGGGTCGCCATGGCAGTCGGCATGGTCGTTCCCTTCTTCCTGGCTCCCTTCGTTGTCCGTCATCTCGGCGCAACGATCTACGGCATCTGGATTCTAGCTGTCTCGACAGCCGGGTATCTCAATATGCTGGACCTGGGTTTGCGGAGCGCGATTACTCGCTTTGTTTCAAAAAGCGCGACCGAGGGCGATACCCAGGCAGCGCAGAAGGCAATCGCCGCCACCCTCTGGTTTCGCGGCTTGATCGCTGCCGTGATGGTGATCATCAGTATCGCGTTGAGTGTCTGGTTTGGCGCGATATTCAAAATCCCTCATGACTTAGTGCGCCCGGCACAAATTACGGTTCTGCTCTGTGCTTTAGGAGTCGCCTCTACGTTGGTCGCGGGCGTCTACGGCGGAGTACTCCGGGCGATCAATCGCTTCGATGTTCTGAGCTCGATCACTATGACCCAGACTCTGGTAAGAGCTGTCGGAGTCATCCTTATTCTCCGCAGTGGTCACGGTCTCGTAGTCTTGGCCGTCTGGGAATTCATAATCGTTTTTTTGTCTGCGATCTCAGAGTTCGTGTTTGCGCTGAGACTGTACCCGCCGTGCCGGATTTTTGTCTTCCGGCCCGATATGAAAACCCTCAAGAGCATCTGGTCCTACAGCTTCAAGACATTCATCATCATCATCGCCGTGCACGTCATCTTTTATACGGACAACATCGTGGTCGCGGCTTTTCTCAATGTTAGCATCGTCGCCTTTTATTCCATTGCTGGAAGTCTGGCAATGTATTCGGGGCAGATATCCACTGCGATGGGGACCACCTTTATCCCCATCGCAAGCGGTCTCGATGCAAGCGGCAACTCGGATAGCCTGAAGAAACTACTGACTCGTGGAACCCAGGCCATGCTTGGACTCATGATGCCCATCGGGCTCACCTTGGCCTTGCGTGGTAAAACATTTATCGGCCTTTGGATGGGACCGCAATTCAGCGAGATCTCTGGCACAATTCTTCAGATCCTGATGATCAGCCAGTTCTTCACCATCGGCAACTCGACCGCGTCGCAGATAGCATTCGGAGTCGATAAACACAGGTTAGTCGCGAAGTGGTCAGCAATTGAAGCCGTCTTCAATCTAAGCCTGAGCCTTGTGCTGGTGAAAACGATCGGGCTTTATGGAGTGGCTTGGGGCACATCGATCTCGATGGCCGTCATTCACCTGATCTTCTGGCCACGATTCGTAAAGAAAGAATTCGGCGTTTCGCCTGGAACTTACCTTTGGGAAGGGTGGGGGAAGGTCGTGTTGTGTTCCATCCCATTCGCAGTTGTATCCCTGCTAGTGGACCGCCGTGTACATCCCCACTCTCTCGTGGCTTTTTTTGCTGAGGTCTTGATGACTTTGCCTATATATCTTCTTGCTGTGCTTGCCATCTTCCACAAGCAGGTGTTCAGCGCATTCAAAAGATGGCAGGCATCACGGCGCCCCGTGCTTCAGGGCACGGTCTGAAAGCGATCAGAATGGGGGACTGCATGGCACCCGTCGCTCTAGAATTTGCATCCTCTGATCGAACAGAAGGGATCGTTCTCTCCTACGGTTCGAACGTTGACCAGAATAATTTTGTGCCCGGGTGGAATGATAAAATTATCCAATCGATCGTTACAGGACTGCTACGATGGCTGGAGTGATTCGAGCTACTTTTAGTGCGCCTAAGAGCCCTCAAATGTCCAACTTCTCCGAAGATATTGCACGATATCGATCCGATGGCCTAAGCGGAAGACGTCTTTGGGTGAACCCGGCGGTCTGGGCAGTCGCAACCTATCGATTGGGTCATTGGTTATACTCTGCGAAGCCTTTTATCCTGATTCGCCTTCCCTTGAAGGCCGTGTACTTTTTCGCTTCTATGTTCTGCGAAGTAGTCATGGAAATGTCGATTGATCCGCACGCGATAATTGGTGGCGGCCTATACATCGGCCACATCGGCGGCGTTCACATCAACCCACAGGCGATCATTGGAAGTAACTGCAACATCGGCCATCGCGTGACTATCGGCGCCTCTGCGATGGGTCGCAAGGGTGCACCTATCCTCGGCGACGGTGTTTTCGTTGGTACAGGCGCAACGGTAATCGGAAAGATCAAGATAGGCAATGGCGTCAAGATTGCCGCCAATACGCTCGTCATGAGCAATATCCCCGATGGGGCGACAGTCATGGGCGTACCCGGTCGCATCGTCATGCGAGCCCCTAAGGCTGTCGAATCCCCTGCCCTGCCAGTAGCGGAGACGATAGATGCTAAATGATAGCGATCGGCAGAATCTCCGCAACCGTATCAAACAGGCCACGGCCGTGGAAGATGCGGGAACCGCTGTCACTCACGTACGAAGTCTTCTTGCTTGCTCTAACAAGCCGGCGGATGTTATGTTCTGCGCCTCAGCGCTTACGGGGATAGCCGAAGCCCTCACCAGCCAGCTGCGTGCCAAACGGCTTAAGACTTACATCGTCCGTTCCGTCACAATCGAACCGATCATTCCCTTTCTGAAGACCGAAGCGGTGCTTTCGAACTACGTGCTCGACCTCGACGTGGGCGGCTACGGGTCTTACGTTGATGAACTGCTCAATCCGCAGAGCGCCCTCGCCAAGTTCAACCCCGACCTCGTCTTCGTTCTTCTCGATCTCGAAGACATCGCTGGCCGGCTTCCAGCCCTGTGCGCGGATGGCATCGGAGACGCGGTCGAAGCGGAGATCGAAGAATCCGTTGCTCGCATAACAAACTTGCTAAGAAGCTTCCGCTCCATCAACTCCGGTCGAATTCTCTTCCAGGGTTGTGTCGTCCCGGACCACAGCTCGCTCGGCGATGTTGGTGAAGCAAATCTCCCCCACAGCCTGACCAAAGCCGTCTACCAGTTAAACCAGAGACTCGCTGCGGTCTGTCGCACCATCTCCGACTGCGTCTTCTTCGATGTCGATCATCTTGCTGCACGTCACGGCCGCTCTAACTGGCGCGACGCGCGAATGTTTTTGGCTTCGCGACTCCCTTTGTCCTCGGCATCCTTCGGAGCCTATGCGCGCGGCCTCGTTCGTTCGTTCTCGCCACTCTTCCGTGCTCCGCGAAAGATCCTGTGTACGGACCTCGACAACACCTTGTGGGGCGGAATCCTCGGAGAAGAAGGCCCCGAAGTAATCGCCACGGGAACAGCCTTCCCGGGCAACTGCTATCTCGAGTATCAGCGCTATCTCAAACAGCTATCGTCTCGAGGGATTCTGCTGGCCATCGTCTCGAAGAACAACGACGGAGATGTTCGCGAGGCTTTCCAGATCCGCGCCGCCGACCTCGGACTCACCCTCGACGACTTCGTTGCAACAAAGATAGGCTGGAATGAAAAAACTGCCTCGATTCGTGAACTTGCCGAAGAGCTCTCTCTTGGCCTTGATTCCTTTGTCTTCGTCGACGACAACCCTGTGGAGTGCGAAGCCATCCGCCAGCAGCTTCCTGAGGTAGCCGTCATCGCGGCCCCCGTAGAAGAGCCCTGGAAGCTGGTCGAGGTTCTGTCCGCACAGCCGTTCTTCGACGCAGCCTTGGTGACAGACGACGACCTCAATCGCTTGAACGATTACAAAGCGCAGGCCCAACGAGCAGAGTTAGCCAGCAGCGCAGGCAATCGCGACGAATTTCTCGCCTCCCTGAAGATCGTTTGCACCTTCCTCAGCGCTTTGGACGCGCCCCTAGCGCGTTCGGTCCAGCTCCTCGCCAAAACAAACCAATTCAATCTCACCACCCGCCGCCGCTCGGCAGCAGAGGTGGAAGAGTTCGCCTCCGCAGCAGGTGGTCAGGCAATCGCAGTTCGCGTGCGCGACCGTTTCGGTGATGCCGGCGTAGTCGGCCTCGCTCTTGCGCGCACAGAGGGGACTACTTGTTCGATCGATTCCCTGCTGTTATCGTGCCGAGTGATCGGCCGTGGCATCGAAACCGCTTTGTTGGCCCATCTCGGAGCGAACGCCACACGAGCAGGAGCCCAGAGTCTGGTGGGCGAGTTCATTCCGACCAAGAAAAACGCCCCCTGTGCCGACTTCTATCTTGACCACGGTTTTCTTCAGCAGGCAACATCATGCGACGCCTCTACTGATTCCATCTTTTATCAACTTGACCTGGCCACCGCGGCTCCCGAAAGTCCCAAGTGGCTAACACTGGAAGGAAATGAATCGAATGAGTTCTCAGCAAGTGCCGCCATCGCTTCGTGACATTCTCGCCGATGTTCTCGAAATCTCGCCCGAAGAGGTCACGCCTGAGCTTGGTGTCGGTACCATCGACACCTGGGACTCCTTTCGCCATCTGCAGGCGATCCTCGCCATCGAAGGCGAGTACAGCGTTCAGTTCGATCCCGCCCGTATCGCGGAGCTGACCACTGTCTCGCTCATCCAGGCGGAGCTAATCGCTAAGGGAGCGACACTTTGAACGTTGAGGATCTCAGAGCCAAACTTCGCCATGTGCAGGAGATTAGCGCGCACCCGTCCACTCCTTGAAGTCGTTCAAGCTCCGATCGGATACAACCTCTGTATGATTCAGCCAAGCTTCTCCAATCTGTTTGAGACAAAATCATTGCTCGTTGAATCGAGACGAACCCGGTGACCCAGCCGCCAGACAGACTCTACCTTCTCTATCACGAACTACGGCCCAGCCGGAGCGATTACTCTTACGTCGTCGAAACCGATCAGTTCGAGAAACACATCGATCTTTTCTTCAAGTTAAGAAAAGTCGAGAAAGCACCTGGTTTCTATCCGGAGATCACCTTCGACGACGGACACATCTCAAACTTCGAGTACGCACTGCCGATCCTGCAATCGCGTGCCCTGAAGGCATGGTTCTTCATCACCACAGGCTGGACAGGCCAAAAACCTGGCTACATGGGCTGGCCAGAGTTGCGCGCACTGCATGAAGATGGCCAACAAATCGGAGCACATGGATGGTCTCACACCCTGCTCACTCATTGCGATCAGTCACAGTTGCAAAAAGAACTGCTCGAAGCTCGACTCACCCTCGAAGACAAGCTGGGAACTTCAATCACCACGATGTCTCTGCCCGGTGGCCGTTCGAACCAACGAGTCCTCTCTGCCTGTCGACAAGCCGGTTATACCCAGGTCTTCACGTCGGTCCCGAAAGCAGAGCCCCAACCTGCACGATCCACCGTGGGCAGGCTCAACGTTCGTGGCGACATGACGCTGGAGTGGATCGCGAAGCTATTCCAACCCGAGAGCGGCGTTCTGTCCGGTCTCCAACGGCAACATCAGATCAAAGCCACCGCAAAAACTCTACTTGGCGACCACCTTTACGAAAAACTCTGGGCTCTTCTCAACCGACAGGAGCCGTCTACCGACGTGAGAGACGCTGCAAACTATGAAGATCCTGCACATCATCAGTAGCGGCGGAATGTACGGCGCAGAGGCCGTAATCCTGAACATGTCGCGCAGTCTGAATGAAAGCTCGCACGCAAGCATCCTCGGCGTTTTTTCGAACTCCGCCAATCCGAATCTACAGCTTCACGTAGTTGCGACCGCACAAGGCGTCGAATCGCATCTGATCTCTTGCGCCGGACAGATCGACCGCACCGTATCCTCGAGCATTCGAGAGCTTGCTGTTCGCACCGATGCGGATATCGTCCACGCCCACGGCTATAAAGCCGACCTTTACTGCTACTTCGCCTTGCGCAGATCAAGTATTCCACTCGTCTCGACCTGCCATACCTGGTACGACAACGATCTCATGCTCTCTTTCTACGGAATGGTCGATCGAATGGTGCTGCGAAGCTACGCGGCAGTAGTCGCAGTCTCGGAGGAGGTAAGAAAACGGCTCTTGAAGGCTGGCGTTCGCGAAGAGAAGATCCACATCGTTCGGAACGGCATTGACTTGCGTCCTTTTGACGATGCCGCTCCGGCGTTGCGCAACATCTCATCCCAAGATCATTCCGCTATCGTCGGACTCATCGGCAGGTTAGCCACGGAAAAGGGAGTCGACATCTTTCTTCGAGCTGCCGCGCAGGTCCTGATAAAACTCCCAGCCACGAAGTTCGTCGTAGTCGGCGACGGACCGGATCGCGAACAACTTGAGTTACTTATTGATGAGCTGAAGATTCGCGAGAATGTTTTAATGCTCGGACGCCGCGATGATATGCCTTCCATCTATGCCTCGCTCGACATCATGGTCTCCGCCTCTCGCCAAGAAGGTCTGCCCATTGCGATCCTCGAGGGCATGGCAAGCAGCCTGCCCATAGTTGCAACCGCAGTAGGCGCGGTGCCAACCATCGTTCTCAATGGCCGTACGGGAGTTCTCGTTTCTGCGGAAGACGCCGAGACGCTAGCATCCGAGATCGTAAAACTACTCACTAATTCCACGCAGCGACAGCAGTTCGGAGCAGCAGCAAAAAAACTCATTGAAGCGGAGTTCTCCGCCGAGCGAATGACAGCGGACTATCTCCACATCTACGAACAAGCAATCATGACGAAGAAGCAACACGCAGCCACCGGCTCAATCTCCTCCGCCGTCTCACAAGGAAAGACCAAGTGAGCGAAGATAAGCAGAGACCAACCGTCTTCATGATGGATCTCTTGGCCACCGTGCCCTACTATACGGCGTATCTCTCACAGGCGCTGCTGAAGAAGCGAGTCAACCTAACCGTCGGTTCCATCTCCTACTATCTCGACCCAGGTTGTTTCTCAAATCGAGGTATCAAGCTCGATTCGGGATTTATAAACGTCGTCGGCAACTTCCAAATGCCACGGCTCCCGCGCAGAGTCCTGAAGCTCCTGGAATCTCTCCTCAATCTCGCTGCGCTGTCATTGCGCTTCCTCGTCTCCCCACCCGACATCGTTCACGTGCAGTTTCTTCCGATGGTGGCCGGGCCCCTGCCGCTCGATCTATGGTTCGTCCGCCTCTGCCAGCGACGCGGCTCGAAGATCGTGCTAACCGTTCACGATCTACTCCCCCACAACACGGGCGAGAGCCACAGGCAAACCTTCCTCGATCTGTATCAAATGGTCGACCGCATCATCTGTCACTCCGAAAGCATTCGAGAGAGACTCGCGATTGAGTTCGCAGCGAAGGAAGAAAAGGTCACGGTCATTCCTCACGGCCCATTCTTTTACGACCTTGCTGCAACCGCCGAACAAACCCTGCAAAGCTTCGAGCTCGATCCGCGAACATTGCTCGTGCTATGGCAGGGCATCCTCTCCCCCTACAAAGGAATCGATCTTCTGCTCGAGGCCTGGCAGAGCGTGGAAACATCCGTTGAAGACGCTCGACTGCTGATTGTAGGCACAGGACCGGCAGAGCTGATCGGCCAGATTCGCGAGCAGATTCGCAACCTGAAGCTGCAACGTGTCCAGCTTCACCCACGCTTCATCTCCACGGAAGAGCTCGTAGCTCTCTACCGAGCGGCAGACATCGTGGTCTATCCCTATCGCGCGATTACAACCAGCGGTGCGCTCGCGACTGGACTGGCGTTGGGCAAAACCATCATCGCCAGCGACCTCCCTGTCTTTCGTGAGTTACTCACAGATCGCGAGACTGCATTTTTTTTTGATCCCCAAAAACCAGCCGAGCTGGCCGACGCGATCACTCAGCTTCTGGGCGATGCGCTTCTAAGAGAACGACTTGCAGAAAATGTGCGAAAGATGAACTTTGGCGAGGAGTCCTGGCTTTCCATCGCGGACAAAACAATTGACTGTTACAAATTCGTCCAGCCTCCTGAGCTATGGTATAAAAAATGAGTAATTCCCTTTTTGAAGCGTTCGTCGTTGTAAGTCGTCGCTCTTTCTCTCTGCCGGTTCTGATGAGTTAGGAGATCGCTCTCTCAAGAGCAATCTTTCTCAGGCGGGCAAGACCAATTCGATATAGAGCGACTCAATTCGTATCCTCTCTGTTCCCTACTAGCAAGCATCGCGATGGACCTGCTTCGTTGGCTCCAAGACACGCCACGAACCTCATGACGTATGCCTCGTCGAGCCTCAAACGTCTGTGCAACGAATGTGGGATAGCAGTACCGGCCTGATATATTCTTTACTGACTTGGTAGGTTACTTTGGTAATTAATTCTTAGTCCCCCCAAGCTCTGCCTTTTTGTGTCATTTGCGAACTCACTGCATGCAAACCAAGCTGGACATGCAGATGAGGAACTTTGCCTCGCGATAGACGAAGTGGGCCCCGGTTTCCGTTAGAGGGTAACTGTAGTAACCATTTCAAAACAAAATATTCATCCGGATGTCCAGGCCCCGATTTACTTTCGGCTCTGGGCAGCACGATTTGACTAACCAATTCCTCTTTGTACGGAGCTTATTTTGCGAAAAATCTTCAAAACCCTCGTAGCCGTCCTCTCCCTCGCGCTTCTCTTCTTCGGTCTGGATTCGCTCTCCCCGTCACAGACAGCAAGCGCCGCTACCACGCTAACCATCACCACCACCTCGGTCCCAAAAGCGACCCTCGGTGAGGCCTACACCACGACGCTCAAAGCTACCGGGGGCACGTTGCCTTACCACTGGAGAGCTGTGCCCGGCAAGCACGTCCCAGGCTTCACTCTCGGGGAAGGCGGGGGCCAGTTATTTGGCACGCCAACTGCCGGCGGCACGTACCCGCTCTCCTTCACGCTGACAGATTCTTCCTCCCCAGCTCAAACCAAGACTCTCAAAGTAACAGTCGTAGTCGTCGCCCCGGCTCTCTCTATTACAACGACCTCGCTTCCTGCCAGCAAGAAGTCGACCAAGTACTCAGCGGCCTTGACCGCAACCGGAGGGTCCCCGACCTACAAGTGGTCCCTCAGCTCTGGCAAACTCCCCACCGGCTTGACGTTTGCTTCGACAGGAATCCTTAGCGGCACACCCTCCGTCACCGGGACGTACTCCGTAGGCTTTACCGTCACGGATTCCTCGTACCCCGCCCTCACCAAGTCCTCCGCCCTTTCGATCGTTGTAGGAACAACAAGTTCCACTCCGTCGCCGCTCTCTATTACCACCACGGCCCTCCCCGCCGGCACGACGGGGACCAAGTACTCGGCTTCCATGCAAGCAGCTGGAGGCAAACCGTCCTATACCTGGTCCATCAGCTCCGGTAAGCTTCCTGCCGGAGTTGCTCTCGCAACCACAGGCACCCTCTCCGGCACACCAACGGCTACCGGGACATTCCCCATCACCTTCGCGGTCAAGGATTCTTCGAGTCCCAGTCTCACTAAATCCGCATCCATTTCAATGGCCGTCTCAGCAGCCAGTAAGGCTGCGCTCACCATCACATCGGCGACGCTCGCTGCCGGCACCGATGGCTCAGCCTATGCCTCGCAGTTGAAGGCCAGCGGCGGCTCACCTGCCTACACGTGGTCGATAACCTCCGGCAAACTGCCCGCGGGCCTCACCCTCGCAGCAACCACCGGCACGATCTCCGGAACGCCCTCGGTTACCGGAACCTCCACCTTCACAGCCACAGTCAAAGACAGCAGCAACCCGGACCAGACCAAGTCCGCCAGCACCTCCATCGCCATTACAACCGGAGCACCGCAGTCGGGTGGCCCTGGGACGACGTGGTACATCCGGGCGGATGGTGGCACGAACACCCAGTGCACGGGCAAGACGAACGCAGCCTATCCAGGTTCTGGCAGCGGTCAAGCGTGCGCCTTCAATCACCCCTACCAGATGATGAACTCGTCGGGAGCCTGGACCAGCTTTGCAGGGGGCGACACGATCCAGTTTGCCGACTCCAGCTCTGCGGCGCACACGTATTACATGGGCGAGCAGAATGCGGGAATAGGAACCGACTGGCATTCGCAGCTGAACGTTATCTGCCCTCAGCCGAATGCAAACGACAGCCAGGGATTCGAATGCGTCCTGCCTGCTCCTCCCTCCGGCACGGCCGGGCAACACACCCGGATTCTCGGCCAGAATGCCGGCAGCTGCCACGACTCCGCGCACACTCACTTAGTCAATCCCACCGTGCTCAGCGGCATCGACAACGCCTACTGGGTGCTCGATACCCGCGCAACCAACTACGTGGATATCTCCTGCATCGAGATCACCCAGCCCGACACCTGCACCACGGCGGGCGGCGCTGGCTCACCGGGCAACTGCGGTAATAACGTGCCTAACGCGGTGCGCTTCGGCGGCCTCGTCCTCAACTACGGGACCGATCAAGGTCCGTCGAACCTGACCCTTCAAGATGTCGCCGTGGTCGGTGTGGCAGGCAGCGGCATCCTCGGCAGCCATCTCAACAAATCCAGCAGCGATGTATTCTCCGCAACCGACGTCTACGTGATCGGCAACGGACAAGCGGGCTGGAATGGAGACGGCGGAGGCTGCGACGGCTCAGCCGCCAATGACTGCGAATCCGTTGGAACCATGAACCTGTCTCATGTGATCGTCGACTGGAATGGCTGCATGGCCGTCAAGCCGTACGACATGACCAAGCCCGATACCCAGAACAAATTCAACTACTGCTACGGACAGGTAGACGGAGGCTACGGCGACGGCTTCGTTCAGATCGCCGCCGGTGACATGACCTTGAACGTGGACCACAGTTACTTCCGCTGGAATACCCAGGACGGATTCGATTCGCTCCACCTCTCCGACGACGTGACCACCTCGCCTTCGATCCACATCTCGGACTCCTGGTCGGAGGGCAACGGCGGTCAAACCTTCAAACTTGGCGCCGGAGCAGCCTCTTCTGCCATCAACAACGTCTCCATCGGCAACTGCCGCGTGCTCGCCACGGCCTCGAACTTCCCCCTCAACCCCTCGGGCTGGGCTCTCGACAGCGCTGACACCTGCCGCGCCGCCGGCGACCAATGGGCCTTCCAGTTGGACAACGGCACCGTCATCACACTCGAGAACAACACCTCGGTCGGCTACGGCAACACCATGTACGACCTCGAATGTGCTGCTAAGGCTCCCAACTGCGCGGCCAACGGAGCCAAGTTCATCTTCAGAAACAACATCAGCAAGGGCTATCCCGATCCCGGAAACGGTAACAGGCTTGCTTCCGGCATCTACCTCGGCACCGGAAATGTCTTCGCCAACTCCGGATCGGAGATCGACCACAACCTCTGGAACACGATGAATACAGGATGCCCCGACAACTCCGTCACCGCGGGATACGAGAAGATATACACCTGCGGCGATCCCAATCTGGGCGGTGAGTCCAACATCAACGCCATCAACCCCAACCTCAACTCCTCCAGCCCCGCCATCAACTCCGGTATCGCCATCTCAGGAATCACCGTCGACTTCAACGGAGTTACCAGAGCCAACCCGCCAGCCATCGGCGCTATGGAAAAATAAACAAAACCACAACCCCAACCCAGCCGGCCGCGCAACTCTACGCGGCCGGCTTTTTTTGCGCTCTTCCTCTCTCCCATCCCCAAACAACCTCCAATCACGACCGTCTATACTAGGCTCGCAAAACTCATAGAGTCCCTCGGAGACCAGAGCTTATGAACGTTCGCATTTGTCTCAAGACGCTTTGCGTACTGATCGTCGGATGGGCATGCCTGCCGCTTTATGGAACAACCTGGTATGTGCGGCCGGATGGAGGAACTCGATACTCCTCCAACGTCTCTAACGGTCAATGCGATGGCAAAGCCGACGCCGCACCCTCTGGCGGAAAAAATCAACACTGCGCGTTCAAGGATGTTCGTATGCTGTGGCAGGATGGCAGCTACTCCAATGGCACGAAATCTCCAGGCTGGGGATGGGTCATCGCGGGAGGCGATACCGTCATCATCCGTGGTTCGATCGGCACCGGCGTCTCCTACAGGGTCGGGTGGGATCATCCCACATATTCTTGTGATAAGAACCCGTGCTGGGGCCTCACGGGAGACCCCTACGGCTCCGGGGCTCCTCCGCCACCATCGGGCACTGCCGCGCAGCACACTCGGATCCTCGGCGAAAACTATGCTTCATGTCGAAGCGCTTCGGCTAAGACACAGCTTCACGGCGGATGGGCAGCCCTCAACGTGCTTAATCTCTCCGGCACATCGTATGTGGATGTGGCTTGTCTGGACATTACGGACTTCTCCGCCTGCGGCAAAGCTGCGCAGAAGGTCGGGTGCGGTTCAGGCCAGGACTTCGCCCAGGTTGGAATTCGACTCAACAATAAGACGACAAACCTCACGCTTACCGATCTTCATCTTCACGGCCTCGCTGTTTCAGGAATCGCTGGCCCAACCGGAGACGGCGTCGTCATGGACTACATCGATATCCAGGGCAATGCCAGTTCTGGTTGGGACGCCGACGACGGAACCACCGGCAAGGGTAGCCTGCTGGTGCAACACTACGACATCAGCTGGAACGGTTGCGCCGAAGAGTATCCGATCGTGCATCCTCTGCCCTATGGGGACTGCACCGATCAGGACCATGGCGGATACGGCGACGGCTTCGGAACGGCCACAAAAGACAGTGACCCTCCCGGATGGCAAGTACACTTCGATAAGGGAACCACCAGCTATAACACCCAGGACGGTTTGGACGCACTCCACATCGGCGGCGCCGGCTCCAGCATGACCGTTACAGATAGCCTCGCCTTCAGCAACATGGGACAGCAGATTAAAGCAGGTGGCTCGCTGACGACATTGACCGGCAACTACGTCGTCGGAAACTGCGACGCTATGTCCCACCCGATCCCAGGCACGCCGCCGGCGTACAACGCTAACCTCAGCCTCTTCTGCCGCGCCGGCGATACCGCGATCCTCATCAAAACAATCGAAGACCGGCCTGCGATCTTCCAACACAACGTTATCTACTCCAACAACCACGTTGCTTTGGAAGTTGAATATGAGGGAGATCGCCCATCGCCCAGACATGCACTCAAATATGACGACAACATCTTTGTCGGCTTTCACAACTCTGAAGGACACTACCCGTCGCCGATCTACGGCGAAACCGACCTGAAGATGTTGACCAATCCAGGTGCCAGCTTTAACAACAATGTCACCTACCATCCAAAAGGCGATTGGAAATGCCCCGCCACCGAGCTGCATGAGACAGGTGGTAGCTGCAGCAACCCGCACCTGAAAGATGAAACATGGCATCCGTTTGGTTACGGGGATGTTTTACCCATCAAAGCCGTAGACAAGAGTTCGTTACCGCCAGCACCGGAACCTCACGCAGCCTTGCATGCTTCTACCTTGATCGAGTCCCTGGGTGCAGCAGTACTGGTGACCGGCGCATGGCAGGCGTGGCGATACCTGCGTGACCGAGCAACCAAAGTCTAACTAGGGCTGGGACGTCTCATCAGATTTAAGAAGAGTGACCCTGCGGTTCGTGGGGTTATAGGCATGAAGAGTTAGCACATCTGGGTCCCTTCTCCCTCTGCAGATCAGTGTTCTCTGCACCATACCAACACCTGCTTGCGATTAACTGCTCCCTGCTCAAGGCCTTCGCACCCACCTGATCACAAAAGCTTCCTCTTCTTCCCCAGCCATTGAGCCGAGGCTGCAGAAAAGCTGAAGAACGCGCTCTAGATCATTAGCCACCCCATCCTTTCTCAATCCGAACTACAGCTAAACACCGAATTCTCCGACAAACTTATGCGAGCTTGTTTCAACTCGCAGACGTTGAGAGCCCGTATGCCTCTGCGAAACACTCCTACGCTGTCTGCTCTAAATTCGTGATTCTTCGGGGATATAAGTAACCTCTCCGGGAACAAACCTCCTTTCCTGGCAAGAGTGCCCGAAAAAAAGACACTTCGTCGTCGGCTCTTACTCCTTCCCCTACTACTTCCGTGGTATGTCGCCGAGGGAGGTTGTACCTCGATACTTGTCTCGCATTACTTTGGTTTTCGTCTTCGGCCAAATTAGAACCTCTGCTTCACTTGTCTCTTTGTTCCTCTCTCTGCAAAGGCGTTTTTTGCGCCTTAAGCCGAGAGAATTTTGCCTTAATCACACGGAAGTGGCACTCCCGCATCCCCTATCGGGTAGCTGTAGTAACCACTTTCTCACTGTAGTTTTCAGTTGATGCGACGGCTTTGAGCAATTTTTTACAGCGCTAAGCCGCTCCAGTGTCGATAAGTCTTGATGTAACTCGAGGTGCGATTTTGGTGAAACTTTTTAGGGCTACTGCAGCGACCGCAAGCTTCGCGCTCCTTCACTTTTGTCTCGGCTGTGGAGCCGGCTTGGTCCCGGTAAACGTCGCGCCAAGTATCAGCCAGGTCGTCCCCCAAACCATCGCTGCGGGTTCAAAGAACCTGACCATCAAGGTCTCAGGAAGCCATTTCACAAGCGAGAGTGTCATCCTCTGGAATGGCAGCGCACTCTCCACCTCGGTCATCGACTCGAATACCCTCTCAAGCCCACTTGCAAGCAACATCGTCGCAACTCCTTCCACGGTGGAATTGCAGGTACAGAACACTGTTACAAAAGCTTCTTCATCGTCAGTACCCGTGGTCATCACGACACCTGCGACCGGTGCATCCGCTTCGACCCTGACGCTCTCTACGACCTCTATACCCCAGGCCGCCCTCGGCACTCTCTATAGCGTGGCGTTGACCGCAAATGGAGGCACACCCGCATATACCTGGAGTGTCACAGGAGGGCAGTTGCCTTCTGGACTCAGCCTGTCCTCGACCGGAGTTATCTCCGGCGTACCCACCGCAAGCGGAAGTTTTTCATTTGCAATCACGGTCACTGACTCCGGTTCCCCCGCACAAACCGCAGCGATGCAATTTGGCTTGAATATACCCGCTGCTGCAGCCCCACCCGTTAGTCCCACGCCTCTGCAGATCACGCCTTCGCTCCCCGCTGGTGCAGTTGGGTCGATCTATTCAGGTTCGCTACAGGTAAGTGGAGGTACCGCGCCATACACATGGTCCTCGAGCGCGTTACCCACAGGACTTAGCCTCGCAGGCAACGGCGCCATCTCAGGAGATCCAACTTCAAGTGGAAGCACTACTGTAACCTTTACCGTTGCAGATTCAAGCAGCCCAGCTTTGACCGCCTCGGTCACTGCAATACTCGCGGTAACCCCGTCGCCTCTGACAATTACCATCGTCAGTCTGCCGGCCGCCCAGACGAACTCTCCCTATTCCGCGTCACTGCAGGTACACGGAGGGACAGCACCTTACACCTGGTCCACCAGCGCCCTACCCGCTGGACTTACTCTGACAAACAACGGCACCATCTCTGGAACGCCAACCGCCTCCGGCAACTTTCCGATCACAGTCACGGTCACCGACGCCGGTTCACCAACCCTGACCACAAAAGCTTCGTTCACTCTATCGGTCGCCGAGACAGTCCAACCCCTTGTCATTACCTCGACTTCCCTTGCGCCAGCCACCTCCAGCAAACCTTATAGCGCCTCGCTCGATGCATCAGGAGGAACTGCTCCCTACAGCTGGTCCGCCGGCGCTCTTCCTGCTGGACTCACTCTCACCAACAACGGTATCCTCTCGGGAACACCGACTGCTACCGGCGTCTTCACCGTCACTGTCACGGTCACCGACGCAGGTTCACCCTCTCTCAGCGCCAAGACTTCGTTCAGTCTGTCAGTCGCCGCCGCAATCCTGCCCCTTAACGTCACCTCCGTTACCCTTGCAGGCGCCACCTCCAACCAACCATATAGCGCCTCCCTCAACGCCTCTGGGGGAACAGCTCCCTACACCTGGTCCGCGAGCGCGCTTCCTGCTGGACTCATCTTCGCCAGCGACGGCATCCTCTCCGGAACCCCCAACGTTACCGGCAGCTTCCCCGTCACCTTCACTGTCACCGACGCCGGGACACCTGCCCTAACCGCGAAAGCAACGCTCAACATCTCCGTCACAGCGGACATCCAACCCCTCACCATTACCTCCACCTCCGTTGCGAGCGCCACCTCCAATAAACCCTACAGCGCCTCCCTCGACGCCTCTGGAGGAACAGCCCCATACACCTGGTCCTCCACTGCGCTCCCTGCTGGACTCAGTCTTCGAAGCAACGGGATCCTCTCCGGAACCCCGACCGCAACCGGCAGCTTCCCCATCACCTTTACTGTCACCGATGCCGGTTCTCCCGCCCTGACCGCCAAGACTACGCTCAGCATCTCCGTCACCGCGGCCATCCAACCCCTTACAATCTCCTCCACTCCATTTGCAGGCGCGACGGCCAACCAACCCTACAGCGCCTCCCTCAACGCATCTGGAGGAACTGCTCCCTACATCTGGTCCGCCGCCGGGCTGCCCGCTGGACTCTCTCTCGCCAGCAACGGCATCCTCTCCGGAACCCCAACCGCGACTGGTAATTTTCCCATCACGGTAAACGTCACTGACTCCAGCGCGCCTGCCGTGACAGCAAAAGCTACGTTTAGTCTTTCGGTCACCGCGCCAATCCAGCCCCTCACGATCACCTCTACTGCAATCGCGAGCGCAACCTCCAGCCAACCCTACACCGCATCCCTCAACGCCTCCGGAGGAACTGCTCCCTACACCTGGTCCGCGGCCGGCCTCCCTGCCGGGCTCTCTTTCGCCAGCAACGGAATCGTTGCAGGAACTCCCACCGCGACCGGCAGCTTCCCCATCACCTTCACGGTCACCGACGCCGGATCCCCAACCCTCACCACGAAGGCAACCCTGACCCTCTCGGTCGCCGCAGCCATCCAACCGCTCAGCATTACCTCCAGCGCCTTTGCGAGCGCGACGGCCAACCAACCCTACAGTGCCTCACTAAATGCGACTGGAGGAACACCTCCCTACACCTGGTCCGGCGCTGGGCTTCCCGCCGGAGTCTCTCTCGCCACAAACGGCATTCTCTCAGGAACCCCGACGGTCAGCGGCAATTTCCCCATTACACTCGCAGTCACCGACGCTGGCTCGCCCACACTCACCACAAAGGCAACCATCAGCCTCTCCGTCGCCGCAGCCATCGCGCCGCTCTCCATCACCTCCACCACCTTCGCAGGAGCAACCTCCACCCAGCCCTACACCACCACTCTCAGTGCAACCGGCGGAACAGCTCCCTACACCTGGTCCGTTACCGGCCTGCCTGCAGGCCTCACCCTAGGAGGCAACGGTGTCATCGCCGGAACTCCCACGGCCACCGGCAGCTTCCCCATAGCCATCGCCATCACCGACGCTGGCTCGCCCACACTCACCGCAAAGGCAACCATCAGCCTCTCCGTGGTCGCACCCATTGCACCTCTCGCCATCACCACCACCACCTTTGCAGGAGCAACCTCCACCCAGCCCTATAGCGCCACCCTCAGCGCCACCGGCGGAACCGCTCCCTACACCTGGTCCGTCACCGGCTTACCCGCTGGTCTCACCCTCGGCAGCAACGGAGTCATCGCGGGAACCCCCACCGCCACTGGCAACTTCTCCATCTCCGTCACCGTCACCGATAGCCAAAGCCCAGCCAAGACCGCATCCGCCACCATCCCGCTCTCGGTCACCGCAGCCATCGCCCCTCTCGCCATCACCACAACCACCTTCGCAGGAGCGACCTCCACCCAGCCGTACACCACCACTCTCAGCGCAACCGGCGGAACCGCTCCCTATACCTGGTCCGTCACCGGCCTACCCGCTGGTCTCACTCTCGGAAGCAACGGCGTCATCGCCGGAACCCCCACCGCCACTGGCAGCTTCCCCATCTCCGTCACCGTCACCGACAGCCAGAGCCCAGCCAAGACCGCATCCGCCACCATCCCGCTCGCGGTCACCGCAGCCATCGCCCCACTCTCGATCACCTCCACCACCTTCGCAGGAGCAACCTCCACCCAGCCCTACACCACCACTCTCAGCGCAACCGGCGGAACCGCTCCCTACACCTGGTCGGTCACCGGCCTACCCGCTGGTCTGGCACTCGGCAGCAACGGAGTCATCGCCGGAACCCCCACCGCCACCGGCACCTTCTCCATCTCCATCACCGTCACCGACAGCCAGAGCCCAGCCAAGACCGCATCCGCCACCATCTCACTCTCGGTCACCGCAGCCATAGCACCTCTCGCCATCACCTCAACCACCTTCACAGGAGCAACCTCCAACCAGCCATACACCACCACTCTCAGTGCAACCGGCGGAACCGCTCCCTACACCTGGTCCGTCACCGGCCTACCCGCTGGTCTGGCACTCGGCAACAACGGAGTCATCGCGGGAACCCCCACCGCCACTGGCAGCTTCTCCATCTCCGTCACCGTCACCGACAGCCAGAGCCCAGCCAAGACCGCATCCGCCACCATCTCACTCGCGGTCACCGCAGCCATCGCCCCTCTCACCATCACCACAACCACCTTCGCAGGAGCGACCTCCACCCAGCCGTACACCACCACTCTCAGCGCAACCGGCGGAACCGCTCCCTATACCTGGTCCGTCACCGGCCTACCCGCTGGTCTCACTCTCGGAAGCAACGGCGTCATCGCCGGAACCCCCACCGCCACTGGCAGCTTCCCCATCTCCGTCATCGTCACCGACAGCCAGAGCCCAGCCAAGACCGCATCCGCCACCATCCCGCTCGCGGTCACCGCAGCCATCGCCCCTCTCGCCATCACCACAACCACCTTCGCAGGAGCAACCTCCACCCAGCCCTACACCACCACTCTCAGTGCTACCGGCGGAACCGCTCCCTATACCTGGTCCGTCACCGGCCTACCCGCTGGTCTCACACTCGGCAGCAACGGCGTCATCGCCGGAACCCCCACCGCCACTGGCAACTTCTCCATCTCCGTTACCGTTACCGACAGCCAAAGTCCAGCAAAGACCGCGTCCGCCACCATCTCACTCGCGGTCACCGCCGCCATCGCCCCACTCTCGATCACCTCCACCACCTTTGCAGGAGCAACCTCCACCCAGCCCTACACCACCACTCTCAGTGCTACCGGCGGAACCGCTCCCTATACCTGGTCCGTCACCGGCCTACCCGCTGGTCTCACACTCGGCAGCAACGGCGTCATCGCCGGAACCCCCACCGCCACTGGCAACTTCTCCATCTCCGTCACCGTCACCGACAGCCAGAGCCCAGCAAAGACCGCATCCGCCACCATCTCACTCGCGGTCACCGCCGCCATCGCCCCACTCTCGATCACCTCCACCACCTTCGCAGGAGCAACCTCCACCCAGCCCTACACCACCACTCTCAGCGCAACCGGCGGAACCGCTCCCTACACCTGGTCGGTCACCGGCCTACCCGCTGGTCTGGCACTCGGCAGCAACGGAGTCATCGCCGGAACCCCGACCGCCACCGGCAACTTCTCCATCTCCGTCACCGTCACCGACAGCCAGAGCCCAGCCAAGACCGCATCCGCCACCATCTCACTCGCGGTCACTGCAACTCCACTTACAATTACCACCTCAACTCTGCCTTCAGGCACCGAAAGCACAGCCTATTCGAGCACTTTACAGGCGAGCGGAGGCACCCCTGCCTACACGTGGTCGATCAGCACTGGCAGCCTGCCCGCTGGACTCACCCTGGCCGCAACCACCGGCGTGATCTCCGGTACTCCCTCGGTGACCGGCACCTCCAGTTTCACTGCAACCGTAAGCGACAACGGCACTCCCGTCCAGACCAAGTCGGTCACCGTCTCGATCACGTTGAGCGCAGCGCAGCCACCTCCTGGTCCGGGGACCACCTGGTACATCCGCCCGGATGGTGGCACGAACACGCAGTGCACCGGCAAGACCAACGCAGCCTATCCAGGTTCTGGCAGCGGTCAGGCGTGCGCCTTCAATCACCCGTACCAGATGATGAACTCGTCGGGAGCCTGGACCAGCTTTGCTGGCGGCGACACGATCCAGTTTGTGAACACCAGTGGCACGTCCGACACCTATTACATGGGCGAGCAGAATGCGGGAATAGGAACCGACTGGCATTCGCAACTGAGCGTAATCTGCCCTCAGCCGAATGCAAACCAGAGTCAGGGATTCGAATGCGTCCTGCCTGTTCCCCCTCGGGCACAGCCGGGCAACACACCCGGATTCTCGGTCAGAACGCAGGCAACTGCCACGACTCCGCACACACTCACTTAGTCAATCCCACCGTGTTGAGCGGTATTGATAATGCCTACTGGGTGCTGGACGTACAGGGCAGTAATTATGTTGATGTCTCCTGTATTGAAGTGACCCAGCCTGACACCTGCACCACGGCAGGGGGCACCGGCGCACCGGGCAATTGCGGTAATAATGTGCCTAACGCAGTGCGCTTCGGCGGTCTTGTCCTGCAGTACCTAACCGCGCAGGGACCGTCCAACTTCACACTCACCGACTTTGCTGTAGTTGGGGTCTCTGGCAGCGGCATCCTTGGCAGCCATCTCAACAAATCCAGCAGCGATGTCTTTACCGCGAGCGACGTATACGTGATCGGCAACGGACAAGCGGGTTGGAATGGAGATGGTGGAGCTTGCGATGGCTCAGCCGCCAATGACTGCGAATCCGTCGGGACCATGGACCTGTCTCATGTGATCGTCGACTGGAATGGCTGCATGGCCGTCAAGCCGTACGACATGACCAAGCCCGATACCCAGAACAAATTCAACTACTGCTACGGACAGGTAGACGGAGGCTACGGCGACGGCTTTGTGCAGGTGGCGGCTGGCAACATGACCTTGAACGTGGACCACAGCTTCTTCCGCTGGAATACCCAGGACGGATTCGATTCGCTCCACCTCTCCGACGACGTGACCACCTCGCCGGCGATCCACATCTCGGACTCCTGGTCGGAGGGCAACGGCGGTCAAACCTTCAAGCTCGGTGCCGGAGCTGCGTCTTCTGCCATCAACAACGTCTCCATCAGCAACTGCCGAGTGCTCGCCACGGCCTCGAACTTCCCCCTCAACCCGTCGGGCTGGGCTCTCGACAGCGCTGACACCTGCCGCGCCGCCGGCAACGAATGGGCGTTCCAAATGAATGGTGGAACTGTTATCACGCTGGAGAATAACACCTCGGTTGGCTACGGTACCACCATGTTCGACCTCGAATGTGCCGTTCAGGCTCCCAACTGCGTGGCCGACGGAGCCAGGTTCATCTTCAGAAACAACATCAACAAGGGCTATCCCGATGCCGGAAACGGTAACAGGCTCGCTTCCGGCATCTACCTCGGCGCCGGAAATGTCTTCGCCAACTCCGGATCGGCGATCGACCACAATCTCTGGAGCACGATGAACACGGGCTGCCCGGACAACTCCGTCACCGCGGGATACGAGAAGATCTACACCTGTGGGGACCCTGCTTTTGCGAGTGAGACAGACGTCAACCACTTCGACCCCCACCTCACCTCCTCCAGCGCGGCCATCAACTCTGGAATCGCAATCTCAGGAATCACCACCGACTACAACGGAGCCACCAGAGCAAACCCACCAGCCATCGGAGCCATGGAACCATAAACAAAACCATAAACACACAGCCGGCCGCGCAATCACACGCGGCCGGCTCTTTTGCGCTCTATAAACCCACCGATAGCGAGCTATCCGAAGGGGGCCACTCAGGAAAGCGGAACCACTGCATTGCCGAGCAAGACCTTACTAGCAACGAACGATCTTGTCCGACTTGATCCCCTTCGTTGCATTCCGCGAATCCACCACCAGCTTCGACTTGTTCACAATGTCCTTGTAGTCGTAGTCCGTATGGTCAGTCATGATCAGAACGCAGTCGTACTGCCCCAGATCATCGAGCGGCGTGCAGGTCATATTCAGGTTGTAGTGCCGCCCTCTGCCCACGGTCGGGAAGTAGGGATCGTTGTACTGCACCTCGGCGCCCTGCTCCCGCAGCAACTCGATCACGGTCAGCGACGGCGACTCGCGCAGGTCATCAATGTCCTTCTTGTAAGCCATCCCCAACATCAGGATGCGCGCCCCGTTCACAGCCTTCTTATTCTGGTTCAGCCCCTTCGCAACATACTGCACCACATGCGCAGGCATAGCCTCATTTACCTCGCCAGCCAGCTCAATGAAGCGCGTATTGAAGTCATACTCCTTCGCCTTCCAACTCAGATAAAACGGATCGATCGGAATGCAGTGTCCCCCCAGGCCCGGCCCGGGATAAAACGGATGAAACCCGAATGGCTTCGTCGCCGCAGCGTCGATCACCTCCCAGATATCCATCCCCATCTTCAGCGCCAGCACCTTCAGCTCATTGACCAGAGCAATATTCACGCAGCGATAAATGTTCTCGAGCAGCTTCGTCATCTCAGCCGCGCGCGTCGAAGACACCCTCACCGACCGCGTAAAGATACCCTCGTACATCACCGCCGCCAGCTCGGTCGCAATCTCCTCATGGCCGCCCACCACCTTCGGAATATTGTGCCGCGCCACGGTCGTATTGCCCGGATCTTCACGCTCCGGCGAGAACGCCACATAGAAAACACCTTGTTCGGCCACCGTACCCTTGCTCTGCACCTTCAGCCCATTGCGGTTCTCCGCCTCGAGGATCGGGATCATCAGATCCTCCGTCGTCCCCGGATACGTCGTGCTCTCCAGCACCACCAGCTGCCCCTCCTGCAACCACGGAGCCGCGGCCTTCGCCGTATTCTCCACGTAGCTCAGGTCCGGCTCGCGATGTTCGGTCAGCGGCGTCGGCACGCACATAATGATGGCGTCCATCTCCGAGAGCCCGGCAAAGTCCGCAGTAGCCTGGAAGCCCTGCTTCCGCGCGCTCTGGATCTCCTCCGCGGGAATTCGAAAGATATACGACCGGCCCGCTTCTAGATCTGTAACTTTTTTAGTATCAATATCAAATCCCGTCACCTTGAAACCCGCCTCCGACAACAGCAGAGACAGTGGCAACCCGACATATCCGAGCCCGATCACCCCGATCTTCGCGGTACGGTTCTCCAGACGCGTCATGCGCTCCTGCGCAATCTTCGGCAAAATAACTTGGCTTTGTGTCAACATAGTCTCGATTATCGCATCCACCTTCCGCACTTCATCATTTTGAAACTCAATCAAAACATCCCATTTCCAGTAAATTATTCGCCTTCTCAACCACGCTTCACACTTCGCATGCAAACCGCATGGAACAATGCTGGACAATATTCCCCGAATAGCCAGAATCCGTCTGATTATTTTTTACTTTATCCTGACGTCTATCGATCAGCCCTCTTCGGTCGTCCGCGTCGCACGAAAGTCGCATTGACTTGCCTCTTTCCGCTCCTCAAACTTAAATCAAACTGCTCCTCTGTCGGCAACACTAGCTTTCGTCCCACAAACCCTGATAATAAGGGTGGCATCACGTCACGAACATCTTTGCAACGCCCCAGCACAGTACGTCTGGGTGGAGGAATGATGGCCCGTTATCTCATCACCGGAATCGCAGGCTTCATCGGCTCATCCCTGGCCCACGCTCTCGTCGAACAGGGACACGACGTACGCGGCATCGACAACCTCTCCACCGGCGACCTCAACAACCTCGCCGGCATCCGCCACTCCATCGACTTTCGGCAGATGGATCTTCAGGATGCCGCCGGCATGAAGTCCGCCTGTGAAGGCATCGACTACATCCTCCACCAGGGAGCCCTCGCCTCGGTCCCGCGTTCCGTCAAAGATCCCCTCGCCTCACATGAATCCAACATCAACGGCACGCTGAACCTCCTCATCGCAGCGCGCGACGCCAAGGTTCGCCGCATCGTTTACGCGGCCTCTTCCTCAGCCTATGGCGACCAGCCCACCCAGCCCAAGCAGGAGGACATGCTACCCCGGCCGCTCTCGCCCTACGCCGTCCAGAAGCTCACCTGCGAGTACTACATCCAGTCCTTCTACCGAGCCTACGGCCTCGAAGGAGTCTGCCTCCGTTACTTCAACATCTTCGGCCCCCGCCAGGCTGCCGACTCGCCCTACTCCGGCGTCATCGCCCAGTTCACCTTCAAGATGATGGAGGGCATCACCCCCACCATCTTCGGCGACGGCCTCACCAGCCGCGACTTCAACTACGTCGACAACGCCGTCAGTGCCAACCTCCTCGCCTGCCTCGCGCCCAGCGAAGTAGCCACAGGCCGCGTCTTCAACATCGGCACCGGCAAAAGCCACACCCTCAACGAGGTCTACTCCACCATCGCCGAACATCTCGGCTTCACCGCCCAGCCAATCTACGGCCCCCCAAGAGCAGGCGACATCCAGCACTCACTGGCCGACATCACCCGCGCCACCACCGAGCTGGGCTACCAACCCAAAGCCCACTTCCACGAAGGCCTCAAGAAGACCGTCGCCTGGTACCTCGAAGAAAAGCAGAAAAAGGAAGTTACAGCGCTCAAAGCCTGACCTGCGCCTGACTGCAAGAGATCAACTCAACCCCAGACGAAGGGGCCGCCATCAACCAGGCGGCCCCTCACGATGACGTTCATCTCACCAGTGGCTGCTCCCGCAACCTCCGATCTGGATCAACTCAAACTACGCGCGCATTCGACGAAACAATGCACCCGCAGAACCGATCAGGCCCGTTCCCAGAAGCAGCAGCGAACTCGGCTCCGGAACCGTGGAGACCTCACCCGCAAAGTCAACGCCGTACTCCGCACCGCCAGCCTGGAGCACTTGAAACGTCAGTTTATTGACGCCGCTGACGAAGTCATTCGAATTAAGCTGGACCAGCGTAGGATCGCCAATGCAGGTGGGAACGCCGTTCGAGCAATGCGGATACGAGTCTCCCGTCGGCGTGTTCTCCAGGTTCCCGTTCAGAAATACCGCGACCGTATCGTCCGCATAGATATTCAGATAGCCGCTTGCGTCGGTAGGGTTCTTATCTTCAAGGGTGAACGTACTGGTGAAGAAGTAGTTGCCATTTGGTGTAGTGAAAAACGAACTCGACTGTGGTCCCGTCGAACCAAAGGAGACCCAGCTCGACTTCGGCAGGGCAGCGCTCCACACCGACCCATCGGAGGCAAGATCCACCGTAGGGGTGCCTGGCAACTGACCAGACCCGAATCCGTCGTTGAACGAAAAGCCGGGATAGTTGGATTCTCCCAAAACCGAATTGACATTGCCAAAGTTACCGCCAGCCGTCACGCCGTCAACGCCATACACGCCATAACTTCCAATTTGAAGATTGTCGGCAGAGGCGAACGTAGTTGCAACTACGAACACCGCGCCTAAGGCAGAGAGTTTCGAAAACAGTTTCATGAAAGGGCCTCCTGAAATTCCGCTTGAAGCGGTTCGATCCTGAACCATGGCTTGCCACGGTCTCGTACATGTGCGCCTGTCACTACCCTCAATTTGGCTAACCGAACCGCAGCGGGTCTTGAAGGCAATCATGCAAATCTTGAAGCAGCTTGTTCCCCAAACAAAAACCATTTTGAATGAGACAGTTAGAGATTCACTAGGAAGACAAAGTGCAATAAAATGCACCCATTTAATGCAAATAAGACAAACTTTGCCACTTGACTGCTAAAAATTGCGCGTCGCCGTAGATGATCAGGACTTTCTTACCGATCCTCTGAAAATGGACGCCCGCTCCAGTCGATCCGGGCGGGCGTCCCCTCTAAATCGCATCTCAGTAGAGAGAACCGCTGCAACGTCCTAAATCAGGCAAATTCCATTCGCAAAGTTTTAAAACCAAAGCGCACTTTCAAACCAATGAGGTAAAAGAAAAGAATGCATCTCACGTCTCCGGCAGCCCGAACCGCACCACTCTCGGCCAGAATCACCCGGCGCCTCTCGCTCTCCGGATCCCTCCTGCTACTCCTTCTGGCAACACCCGTCCTCGCCTTCAGCGCACCCCTTACCGGCACCCCGCTCAATGACGGCTACTACGCCCTCTACAACCTCGACTTCAACGTCGCCCACGGACACTTCGGTCAATGGATGAGCGCTCATCCCGACGACTGCCTCGGCCCTGCCTCCGACGCGGCCGGCTACATCTTCGACGAGTTCAACCGCCTTGGCGTCCTAGACATCGAGCTCTTCGCCGACGACAACCGTTTCACCTCGCGCACCCGCCCCGCCATCGACCCGGCGATAAAGCAAGGCTTCGAGGATCGCATTAATCAGTCCAACCACCTCGCCGATGTCTCCCTCCAGCGCAACCCCGGCGACTCGAACGCGCTCTACTGCAAAGCCGTCACCTCAGGCATGCAGGCCGACTGGGCCTCCTTGATCGACCGTCACGAGTATGGCGCCTTCAAATACAGCGAACTAGCTAGCAAGTATGCCAAGCAGGCTCTCGCTGCCAACCCCACCCTCTACGACGCCAACCTGGCCGTAGGCATCGAAAACTACATGCTTAGCCTTAAAGCCGCTCCCATCCGCTGGTTCCTCGGCATGGCCGGAGCAGGCACCAACAAGGCCGAAGGCGTCCGCCTCCTCAAACTTACCGCCGAACGAGGTCACTATCTCGCTCCCTTCGCCCGCCTCATGCTCGCCGTCGGAGAGCTTCGCGATGGCCGCACCCAATCCGGCAAACAGATCCTGATCGGCCTCTCCCAGGAGTTCCCAAAAAACACCCTCTACCAGCGCCAGATCGGCCGCCTTCATTAGCCTCCCGCCGAAATTCAACACTGAACCTCACTCAGCGTGTACCTTTAACCCATCGCTCCATCCACGCCTCCAGAGACGATCGCAGGCTGCATTATTGACTTCCACGCATCATGAACGAAACGCAGCTCAATTTACGTCACCACAAAGGGTTCTCATAAGCATGCGCATTGCATCTGTCGGCACGGCCTATCCACCTCACCGCTACTCCCAGGCACAAATCTCAGAAGCACTTACCGCGCGCTGGCAGGACCGCATGGAAGAGCCCCGGCTCATCAACCGGCTCTTCGTCAACTGCGGGGTGGACTTTCGCAACCTGGTCTTCCCCCTCGACGTCTACAAGAACCTCTCGGGCTTCGGCCCCACCAACGACGCCTGGATCGTCGCCGCTGTCGAACTCGGCGAAAAAGCCATCGACACCGCGCTCGCCCGCGTAGGACTCACCCCAGCCGACATCTCCGCCATCTTCTTTGCTTCGGTCACCGGCATCGCCAGTCCCACCATCGACGCGCGCCTCATCAACCGCATGCCCTTCCCGACCAGCATCAAGCGCACGCCCATCTTCGGCCTCGGCTGCGTCGCCGGTGCCGCCGGCATCTCCCGCGCCTCCGACTACGTCCGCGCCTTCCCCAACCAGTACGCCCTCCTCCTCTCGGTCGAGCTCTGCTCTCTTACCTGGCAGGACAACGACCAGTCCATCGCCAACCTCATCTCCTGCGGCCTCTTTGGCGACGGAGCCGCCGCCGTCATCATCGCAGGCAGCGAAACCGCACTCGCCAAGCGCACCTGCCCCACCTGCATCTCCGGCCCCAAGATCCTCGACACCCGCTCAACCTTCTACCGGCACACCGAACACATCATGGGCTGGGACATCGGCGACATGGGCTTCAAGATCGTCCTCTCCCCCGACGTCCCCAAGGTCGTCAACGAGCATCTCCGCGGCAACGTTGAATCCTTTCTCACCGACAACGGTCTAACCCTCGATGACATCTCGAGCTACATCTTCCACTCCGGCGGCCCCAAAGTTCTTGAAGCCATGGAGACCACCCTCAACCTCCCCGACAACGCCCTCGAGCCCTCGTGGCGTAGTCTCCGCGAGGTCGGCAACCTCTCCGCAGCCTCGGTCCTTGCCGTACTCGAAGATGTACTCGTCAACGCGCCCGGCAAGCCCGGCACCTACAGCATCCTCGCTGCCATGGGGCCAGCCTTCTGTTCCGAGCTCGTTCTCCTGCAGTGGTAGCAGCAGTCTCTGCAGCGCGCTAGACAAACCTGAAAGCAGTCCCCGATGAACCTCCGCAACGGTCGATCCGCCGCGGAGGTTCTCATCGTTGGCGCAGGCCCAGCCGGCCTTGCTGCCGCCATCGCCTGTGCCACCAGCGGCCTCCAGGTCGAAGTCCTCGACGCCCGGCAGCCGCCCATCGACAAAGCCTGCGGCGAAGGCCTCCTGCCAAATGCTTTCGATGCCCTCGAAGTCCTCGGCTTCCACCTCAATCGCAATCTGTGCAACATCGAGAACCAACTCCTGCGCGGCATCCGCTTTCTCAACGAGCATCCCAGTAACGACCATCCCAATCACGAGCACCCCAACCGCACACCCACCACCGCCGAAGCCACCTTCCCCGCCAATCCCGGCCGAGGCATCCGCCGTACCGTCCTCCACCAGCTTCTGCTCGATCGCGCCCTCTCGCTCGGCGTCCGTTTTCACTGGGACAACTCCGTCCAAAGCATCGAGCCCGCCTCCATCGGCCACCTCGTCCACACCAACCGTCAAACCCTTCGCACCCGCTACCTCATCGGCGCCGACGGCCATCACTCCCGCATCGCCGCCTGGGCCGGCCTCACCGCCGCCACCGTTCACTCCCGCCGCATCGGCCTCCGACAGCATTACGCCATCGCCCCCTGGACCAACTTCGTCGAGGTCTACTGGAGCAACCACGGCCAAGCCTACGTCACCCCAACCTCCTCCACCGAGGTCTGCGTCGCCTTCATCTCCAATAAAAAAATCCCCAGCCCCCATCTGGCCCTCGCCCACTATCCCACCCTGCAACGCCACCTTGCAGCAGCCACTCCAAGCAGCGCACCGCGCGGCTCCATCACCCTGGGCCGCTCCCTCCGCCGAGTCACCGCAAACAACATTGCACTCCTAGGCGACGCCTCAGGCTCCGTCGATGCCATCACCGGCGAAGGCCTCGCCCTCTGCTTCCGTCAGGCCCTCGCGCTCGCCCATGCCCTCAACGCAGACGACCTCGCCTCCTACCAGCACGCCCACAGCCGCATCCAGCTTGCTCCCAGCCTCATGTCCCGCAGCCTGCTTCAGATGGATCGCTCCCCTCGCCTCCGTACCCGGGTCCTCAACACCTTCGAACGCTATCCCATCCTCTTCCAGCGTCTCCTCGAGGTCCACATCGACCACCGCGCCTGCATCTTCCCAGGTATTGACGAACTACTGGCAACCGGATTACACCTGCTGACAAGCTAAACTAGACCTGGGCGGCAGCCCCAATGAACTTTACAGCGGCACTCGCCTCACTGTAAGTTCAGGCTATCCCCGAGGACTCCGGAGCTCCATGACTGATATCGCCACACGCTGCATTGACATCATCGCAAAATCCAAGAGCATCCCCGCGGACTCCATCTCCCTCACCAACACCTTCGACGAGCTCAACATCGACTCCCTCGATAAGATCAACATCTCCTTCGAGGTCGAAGAGGCCTTCAACATCGAGATCCCCGACGAAGCCCTCAGCACCCTCCGCACCGTAGGTGACATGGTCGAAGGCGTCGCCAAGCTCACCACCGCCCCCGCCCACATCACCACCCACTGACCCTCCGCCCTCGACGGACAACCTCGACGCTTCGGTCGCTTCCCTGACAAATCAGCCGGACAGCTAAGTCATCCGACGACCATATACTCGAATCCCCTATACCTCGGGTGCCCCATCCTTTCGCAGTCTCATCGCGATAGGGTGGGGTATTCGTGCGAAAGCACGAACCGCTCTCCTTCCCCAATCTACAAGCCACCCTCCGGCACCAGGATCACCGTTTCGATCTCCATCACCGGATGAATCGACCGGCTGCTGCTATCAAAAAGATTGGGTTCATCGGCCACCGCGAACGCATACTGCGGGGAACTCCAGGCTTCAACCTGAGCCTCTTTGGAATCGAACCATAGTTCCGCGATCCCGTCGATCGGTTCATCCTCTTCCGGGTTGATCTCGGAGTCCACATGAAACTGTACATACTTCCGGACGCCGGGTATCGCAGCGATCAGCGGACCATGTACATCTCGCCAATAAGCTCGAAAGGCCCCCTTCGACATTCCCGATCGCCGTCTGAGTATCACAAAACGCTTGATCATAATTAGCGCGAACCACCGCCCATCCTGCACAGGCCAAACTTAGACTACCGCAACCGCCCCGCGCCCCCGTGTATCATTCGCTCGTATGTATGTAGGCGACCCTCAACTGACAGCCAGTCAGGTTCTGCGGACCTTTCATCACGACGAGCTCTACCTCTTCCTCGGCGCCTCCTTCACCGCCGTCGGTCTCGTCTCGATAGCCTTCGCCTTCCTAGGCCGCAAGTTCGACGCCATGCTCTTCTGGCTCGCTCTCTTCGCCATCTTCTACGGTCAAAGACTCTGGCTCCAGCTCGGCCTCCTCGCCCTCATCATCCCTCCGTCGCACTTCTTCGATGACCTCCGCGCCATCGGCAACTACCTGGTCCCCATCCCCGGATTCTTCTACTTCGAAGCGGCAGGCTTCCTCGGCCGGTCTGGCCGCAAGCTCATCCTCGCTCTCACTGCCGTCTTCCTGGGTCTTGCCGTCGCAACGATGGTATTCGGTCTAAGACCCGCCATTCAGACGACCAACAACCTGGTCGTCATCGCCAGCTTATTTGCCCTCATCATCCAATCACTCACACGAAAGCAGACAGACAGAGATTTCGTCATCGCTCGCCGCGGCCTCTTCGTCTTCATTCTCTTCGCGCTCTTCGATAACATCGGCGGAGCCCTGGGTCACCGTGTGTTCATAGAACCGATCGGCTTCACCATCTTCCTCTCCATCCTCGGCTACGTAGCCGCAAAGCGCGGCCTCCAACGCGACCAGCAGTTCAGCGACCTGCAAAAAGAACTCGACATCGCCCGGAAAATCCAGACCTCGATTCTCCCCCGAGCCTACCCCCAGTCCGCCCACTTCCACGTCGCCGCCCGCTACGTCCCCATGACCGCCGTCGCCGGAGACTTCTACGACTTCCTCGTCGCCGATCAAACCCAGGCCGGCCTCCTCATCGCCGACGTCTCCGGCCACGGCGTCCCCGCCGCCCTCATCGCCTCTATGGTTAAACTCGCCGCCACCTCCCAGCGCGCCAACGCCGCCGATCCCGCCCTTCTCCTCGCCGGAATGAACTCCGTCCTCTGCGGCAACACGCAGGATCAGTTCGTCACCGCCGCCTACGTCTATCTCGACGCCGCCTCCTCCACCCTCCGCTACTCCTCCGCCGCGCACCCTCCCATGTTGTTACTGCGTGAAGGAAGCGTGATCGAGCTCACGGAAAACGGCCTCATGCTCGCAGCGTTTACCTTCGCAACTTACACGACCGCCGAACACGCACTTCAATCCAACGACCGCCTCCTCCTCTACACCGACGGCATCCTCGAAGCCACCAACGCCCAGGGAGAAGAGTTCGGATCTGGTCGCCTCCACACCCTGCTCAAAGAGGCCGCCGGCCTCAGCGTCGAAGCCGCCGCCGCCAGCATCCTCTCCTCGCTCGAACGCTGGTCCTCCAAATCCCAGAACGACGACCTCACCCTCCTCGTCTGCGACTACTTCTCGGCAAACATCTCTCAACCGCAACTCTAGAGAAAAAGGTCCTGCCGGACGAGCGCCCTGCGCGGGCAGCGGTCACTTCGTGACGCGTGTACCTTTCTTGCAACTATCAGCGACATAGCTCCTCCCGTTGGTCGGCACGATCTTCCCTCCGACCAACGGGAGGAACAGCCGACCGCGCTCCGCGCAGGAGGCCCGTCCGGCAGGATTTAATCGCGAGAGCGAAAGAGCACGATCCGATCCATCTCTGGCGTTGCGGTAGCCTCAAGCCACGGCTCTTTCGCAACCACAGACGTACAAGGCCCATACGTGCAGATGCGGATCCGGCGAGTAGCAGCTTCCCGCCTGAGACGATCCAGCACCTCGCGCAGGATGGATCCAGCAAAAGGAGTGTAAAGATAGAAGACCGTGCCGCCAGAAAGATCCGCCGTCCGCGCATCCTGACAAAGGAACGTAGCCCTCTTCACGTTCAGCCTCTGTGCACACCTCCGAGCACATTCGACGTAAGCCGCCTCCAACTCAATACCGATACTGCGCGCATCTGTGCAGATCGAAACCAGCAGCGGAACATGGCCCAGCCCCGATCCAAGATCGACAACAACATCCTCCCCACTCAGCCCAGCCCCGCCGATCAGATTCCCGCCGATCAGATCAAAGATATGGCGCGCCGGAGTGGGCTGATAAAACACCATCTCAGGCTCCCGCGCAGCCTCTCGCGCATCAGGATCTTCAAACTGCAACACCCCGCTGACCAACTCATCTAAGTAGTCGTAGCCCGCACCGTTGGCAACTCCCCCCGCCTCTTCGGAGCAACTCTGAACCCACCGCAGCAAAGCATCCCGCCCGCGCCCAAGCTGAATCTCCCCTCGAATGGCCCCGTAGAGCGCCGCATTCGCAGCCTCCAGCCTGGCACACACAGCCCTAGCGCGAAGAGAGAGCTCCGCATCCTTCGAACCAACCCCAGGCACTACTTCAGGAACATCCGGAAGAAAGGCAAAATAAGCGTCAAGCCGGTCCAGCGCCCCCAGGCGTTCGCGAAGCCGATCCGGCTCAAGAAGCGACGGCTGCTCTTCCAGTTGCCGCACAAGGAGTTCCAACGCATCCCTCATCGTCTTTCCATTGTGCGCCAGATTGTTAAGCCCTACTGCTTCTGCTTCTCGTCACTATCCTTCGGCAGCTCAAGATAAACCAGTCCGAAGTGGGTAGGCCCCGAGTGCGATCTGTCTAGGCCGACGATCCGATAACGAAGCGGCGAGCCCGCCCGCAACTCATGATCGCTCGAGGAGTCGTTTACCTGCACATGGCCACCGTGATCGTCCGAGCATGTAAGGCCACTCCGCGTAACCGTCAGAGCGCCGACTGGCTTTCCATGGTCACACTCCAACACCTCCCCATAGCGCGACATCGGCTTACGGTAGAACGCCAGAACCTGCGCTGGAGAATCGCTCGTCACATAGCTGGCCGCCATTAGCTTAAAATGAAAGTCTCCGAAGGTCAGTCCCATATCCACCGCGGCATCGTTATCCGCATCTTTGAACAAGGTCGCGCCCGGATAAATAGGCAAACCTACATCCGCCGCCGTAATGTTCGACTTGGCATGGAGCTCCACGCCTCCATCCGGCTTCTGGGCGACAAGGCCCCCCGCAACACAAAAGAGCATAGCCACCAAAACAACCGGCGCGAAAAAGATAGAGAAGCGTGGAAGACGAGTCTGCATGGAGTCCTGTCCTGTATCTCAAGAATGTAACAACTACGCGCGGCCGGACCTCAAAGTCCCATAACCTCGTCTCCAAGATCTCCTCCCGCACACTGTCAACCCCCAAAACCTCCAAACCCAGCGCCAATCCAGCATAAAAGCGTGGCGTATGAGTTTGGTCCATACAGATATAATGGAAATAGGACTAAAAATGACCCCTGAGATCAGCAGGGGCTTTTTTTTGACAAATAGAGAAACAGATCGTGAACAGCTCGCCGTGGACCCCGTAACCCGTTTTAATGGAATATTTTGCGAGCAACCCTTTTCAATGCAACGTTTTACAAGCTTGCTCTGTCCGCAAACCATTCAAAACAAGTATTTTACCCGCAAAATACCCCCGCAGGGGGAGGGGGGTAGCAGGCCGCTCGGAAGAATCTACAATCACCAGAGCACCATCAGGGAGAAGAAGTGAATCGTGTCGTAGTCACCGGCCTCGGATGCATCACCCCTATCGGTAACACCGTCGCGGACTTCCGCACCTCCCTCTTCGCCGGCACCACCGGCATCGCCCCCTTCCCGCCCTACCCCGAAGCCCCCGCCCGCGAAGCTCACGATAAGACACAGGGCCTCCGCTTCACCCAGACCGCCGCCGTCGAAGACTTCGACGCCCGCCAGCACCTCGACTCCGGCATCCTCTCCGCCACCGACCGCACCGTACACTTCGCCGTCGTAGCCGCCCGCCAGGCCGCCGTAGAGTCCCACCTGACCAGCCACTACGCACCCGACAGAATCGCCATTGTGGTCGGCTGCGCCTGCGGTGGCCGCCAGGCCGAAGAGACCGAGACCAATAAGCTGTACACCCGCGACGCCCGTGTCCACCCCCTCACCGTCGTCCGCACCATGGCCTCCGCTGGAGCCAGCAACATCTCCATCGACCAGAAGATCACCGGCCCCTCTCTCAACATCTCCACCGCCTGCGCCTCCGGTACCCACGCCATCGGCCTCGCCTTCCAGATGATCCGCGCCGGAATGATCGACGCCGCCATCACCGGAGGCCACGAAGCCCCCCTCACCTTCGGCTTCCTCCGCGCATGGGACAGCATGCGCGTCGTCTCCCCCACCCAGTGCCGCCCCTTCTCCGCCGACCGCGACGGCATGACCCTCGGCGAAGGCGCCGCCATGTTCACCCTCGAAACCCTCGAATCCGCCAAAGCCCGCAACGCCACCATCTACGCCGAGATCGTAGGCACCGGCAGCTCCGCCGACGCCAGCCACATTACCCAGCCCCACCCTGACGGAGCCGCCGCAGCCATGCGAGCCGCCCTCAAAGACGCCGGCGCCTCACCTGAAGAGGTTGGCTACCTCAGCGCCCACGGCACCGGCACCCTGGTCAACGACGTCACCGAAGCTGCCGCCATCCATCAGGTCTTCGGGCCACTTGCCTCAAAAATCCCCGTCAGCTCCACCAAATCCCTCCACGGCCACTCCATCGGAGCCAGCGGAGCACTCGAAGCCCTCGCCACCATCCTCGCCCTCAAGGAGAGCCTCCTCCCCGCCAACACCGGCATCACCCAGGTCGACCCGGCCATCGACCTCGATATCATCCTCGGCGCGCCCCGCAAAGCCTCGCCAAAACTAGCCCTCTCCAACTCCCTCGCCTTCGGAGGACTCAACGCCGTCCTGGCCATCCGCTCCATCGAATAAATCTGAAAATCACTAAGCCCGCGTTGGTTCTGGTCTCTTCTCGATCAGCAACGCCGCACTCAAGGCACTCGCCACCGAGAGCCCCACTGCAATCCACAACACCACCCCATAAGCCCCGACGAACGACTCCCCAATCAGCCGCTGCACCCGCACATCGTCACTCTTCGCCGCGGCCAGCTTCGCCCTCTGAGCCTCAACACTCTGCCGCTCCGCCGCCGGCAACCCCAGCTCATCAAGCCCCCGCCCCAGCCTCCCGTTAAAGGTCATCGAAAACACCAGCCCCATCACCGCAATCGCCAGCAACCCCGCCACGCGCGACACCGCATTATTGATGCCCGAAGCCACACCTGCCCGGCTCTGATCGATCGAACTCATCACCGTAGTCGTCAACGGAGCCACGCTCACCGCCAGCCCCAGCCCCAGCACAATCACCGCCGGAAATACCGTAGACCAGTAACCCCCACCCATCCCACCCCGCTGAAACAAACCAAATCCCACCCCGGCAATCAACGGCCCAACAATCAGCGGCAGCCGTGCCCCATACTTCACAATCAACCCACCCGACCAGCGCGACAGCAAAAAGATGAGAAGAATCAGCGGAAGCAAAGCCCCGCCCGCCTGCGTAGCCGAATAGTGCTGCACCTGAATCAGATCCAACGGCAAAAAGAACAATACCCCACTCAGCGCCGCATACAAAAACAACGTCATCAGATTCGCCCCACTGAAGGTCCGCGATCGAAACAGACCCAGCGGCAGCATCGGAGACTCAGACCGCGACTCCACCACAAAGAAAGCCGCAAGAGCCACCGCACCGACCACTGCAGCAACCAACGCCCTCCTCCCACCGTGGCCAGCCTCAATCAACCCAAACGTAATCCCGCACAATCCCACCGTAGCCAGAGCCGCCCCCCACCCATCCAGCCTCTGAACCATCTCCTCATCGCGACTCTCCGGCACCCGTGCCAAAGAGATCAACACCACCAGCACCGCCAGCGGCAAGTTGATAAAGAACACCCAACGCCACGAGAGATGTTCGATCAACCAACCACCCAGCACAGGCCCCACAGCCGTAGTAATCGCAGTAAAGCCTGACCACGTCCCAATCGCGCGCCCTCGCTCCTCAGCGCAGAACGAAGAACTGATCAACGCAAGGCTTCCAGGAACAAGTAACGCCCCGCCCACTCCCTGCAGACCCCGCGCCACAATCAGCGCACGAACATCGGAAGCAAACCCGCACCAGGCCGAAGCTCCCGCAAACAGCACCACTCCAACCAGAAATATCTTCCGCCGCCCATAAAGATCGCCGAGCGACCCGCCCACCAAAAGAAGCGCCGCCAAAAACAGCGCATAAGCCTCAACCACCCACTGAACGTCAGTCACTGTAGCGTTCAAAGAGCTCTGCAACGCCGGCAGAGCAACATTCACCACCGTCCCATCAATAAACACCATGCTCGACCCAAGAATCGTAGCCGCGAGCACCCACACCCCACCCCGCGTCTTTGCCGGCGCAGAAGCCACGCTGCGCATCGCACCTTCTTCGCATGGCAAATTAGGCATCTTTTCTCCCCTCACCGCCGCCGATCATACAGCAATCGACAAGGACACTCTTGCCGCGGCAAGACAACAACTCCCTACCTGGCCCGCGGGTCTCTCGCTGCCCAACACACCTTCATGTCGCCTCAACGATCAGGATGGCCTTCACGTGTACGTGAAGAATCCCTTCTGCTTCTTAAGGTGCACTAAAAAATACTTATCAGAGAGCTATACTGCTCGCAACGGAACCGGTTTTGTAAGGATTTCCGGATTTGCCCTCATTCCATGGAGCAGCAGATGCCTCTAAAGCAGTTCGCACTGAAGTACCTTCCCGATTCCGTCCTCAAGCCGGTTCGTGCCCGTCACTACCAGGATCAGTTGAAGCACTACGACCTCAACGATGAGCCCGATCTCCTTGGCTGCAAGGCGCTTCTGCATGCCGGAGATGTCGTGTTCGACATCGGGGCCAATATCGGTGTCTACACTCGGTTTTGTTCGGACTTTGTCGGTCCAACTGGACAGATTCATTCACTCGAACCGATCCCCGAGACCTTCTCTTACCTCACCTCTAACGTCCGCGCCCTCAACCTCCTCAACGTCACCTGCTACAACCTTGCCGCCTCAGACCGCGACCAGGACCAAGCCGCCATGAGCATGCCGCAGTACGCCTCCGGAGGTGCAAACATCTATGAGTCCACCCTCTCCGATACCGGAGACATTCCCGTCAAGGTCACGCGGCTCGATACCCTATTTCCAACACTCAACCCGCGGCTTATCAAATGCGATGTAGAGGGCCACGAGGTCCCATGCATCAACGGCGCGCTCGAACTGATCGCTCGTTCCCGCCCCATCTGGGTTGTTGAGGTCTCCAGCCCTCGCACCTTCGAGCTCTTCGCCTCGCTCGACTACGATGCGTACATCTACGAAGACGGTACCTTCCGGATCGTGACTCCCGCCGACAAGATCCCAAATTACTTCTTCCTTCCTCGCGAGCAAGGTTCGTCGGTCAGTAATCCCGCTTAGACCTTGAGCGCTCGTGACATTAGCCCGCAAACTCACCACCGGCCTCGGCTTGCGCTTTTAGCCTCAACTGGAGGTCATCGCGATACCATAGCCGATAGATGATCTCCGTTCTCATCCTCACACGCAACGAGCAGCACGACCTCCCTGACTGCCTCTCCTCCGTCTCCTGGTCCGACGACATTCACGTCTTCGACTCTCACTCCACAGACAACACGGTGGAGATCGCCAAAGCCGCCGGCGCCCACATCCACACGCGCACCTTCGACGACTACGCCACCCATCGCAACGCCGCCCTCACCACCATCCCCTTCAAGTACACCTGGGTGTTTATCCTCGATGCCGACGAGCGCCCCACCTCAGATCTGTCCCGCGAGATGCAGCAGATCGCCCTCGCCGCCCCCGATCAAACCGCAGCCTTCCGCGTACGCCGTCGCGACTTCCTCTTCGACACCTGGCTCAAACACGCGCAGATCTCTCCCTTCTACATCCGCCTCGTACGCCCCCAGCACGCCCGTTACACCCGCGCCATCAACGAAGTCCTCGAGATCGACGGCCCCGTAGCCGAACTAAGCTACCCACTCGATCACTACCCCTTCTCCAAAGGCATAGCCCGCTGGATCGAGAAGCACAACCTCTACTCCACCATGGAAGCTGAGCTCATCGCCCGCAACCAAGGTCTGCAGAATCCCTCATTCCTCACAGCTCTCCGCGACCCAGACTTCCACACACGCCGCCTCCACCAGAAGGCCATCTTCTACCGCCTTCCCGGACGCCCTCTCATCAAGTGGCTCTACATGGTCTTCTTTCGCGGAGCGATCCTCGACGGCGCTGCAGGCCTGACCTACGCCACTCTCCAGGCCTTCTACGAGTACCTCATCGTCCTCAAGACCAAAGAGCTTCGCAGCGGCGGAGCGTAACCTCACGCATCAGGATGATGTACCCGGAAGATCAGCGAAGCGTTCGTGCCGCCAAATCCAAAAGAGTTCGACATCGCATACTCCATCGTCGCGCTGACAGCTTTGTCCCTCACCAATGCGAACTGACAAGCCTCATCCAGATCTTCGATGTTCGTCGTCGGAGGAGCAATCTGGTCTCGCAGAGCCAGCACCGTAATACCCGCCTCAAGACTACCCGCACCACCCAGCAGATGTCCCGTCATCGACTTCGTCGAACTCACCAGGAGACTCTTCGCGTGATCCTCAAACGTCTCGCAGATTGCCCTCGCCTCCGCTCTGTCTCCCAGCGGAGTAGACGTAGCATGTGCATTCAAGTACTGAATCGCACTCGGTTCCAGCCCGGCATCCTTTAGTGCCAACTGCATCACGCGCCGAACTCCGCGCCCATCCTCCGGCGGAGCGTTCGTATGAAACGCATCCGAGTTCGCAGCATAGCCCACAATCTCCGCCAGTATCGTCGCTCCCCGCTTCAGGGCATGCTCCCGCTCCTCAAGCACAAGAACTCCCGCTCCCTCGCCCACAACAAATCCATCTCGCCCGCAATCCCACGGCCGCGAAGCCCTTGCCGGATCGTTATTGCGCGTCGACAAAGCGCGCATCGCACCGAATCCACCCACTGAAAGTGGCGTGACCGCTGCTTCACTCCCACCGCAGATCATCGCATCCGCATCTCCCCACTGAATAATCCTGAACGCCTCCCCAACTCCATGCGCCCCGGTCGTACACGCAGTGGCACACGTCAGGTTCGGCCCCGTGGCCCCATAACGTATCGAGATCTGACCCGCCGCCAGATTAGCGATCGTCGCCGTAATGAAGAACGGCGATATTCTGTCAGGCCCTCCGCTCTGCAGCTTCGCATGCTCCCGCTCGATCACTTCGAACGCACCAATCCCGCTCCCAACGTACACGCCCACCCGCTCCGCATCCTCAGCCGACATATCCAGTCCCGACTGCTCCATGGCAAACTGCGCCGCCGCCATCGCAAACTGGATGAAGCGCCCCATCTTCTTCACGTCCTTGCGGTCGACAAAGTTCTCAGCAACAAATCCCTTCACCTCGCCGGCAAACTGACAGCTGAATCTCTCTGGATCGAAGAGCGAAATTCGATCGATTCCCGAGTCTCCCCTTTGCAGCGCGGCCCAGGTTGCCTCTGTGCCAACTCCCACCGGACTCACCAGCCCAACACCAGTCACCACAACGCGAAACTGCTCTCTCATCTTTGCCTTCGAAGTCATCCAGCTCCCTCTTCTCGCAACGAGTCGCCATTACCTCACTACGTCGAACTGTCCTTCGAAACAAAGCAATCCCGAAAAACATCTTTATTTACAGGATGATCATAATTTATTTTGTCAAAGCTCAGTCAGAGAGGACCTTGACACTAAGCCACCAAACTCCTGCTCAAAGTCCGTCCCAGCACTCGCAGGAAGCTCCAGCGGAAAACAAAAAAACGGCGACGCGTAATTCCGGAGCTGCAGCCGCAGAGGTTTATCGACTCACGCTTCCATGAGACGGCATTGCGTTATCAGTTGCCAATGTCCTTCCTCAAGACTCTCTAAAAAGATCAATCTCTCGCCTGCGCCTGAGTGATTCCTGTATTTCAGCCGTGAAACTCGTTGTGTGATATCTCAAAAAAATTCTTGCAATATTCGCGAAAGCCATTTAGGGTTGGCTCACTCTTTCTTAATTTGCCGTTTTCGCCACACTTCTAGCAGCCGTTTGGCCTTTGGAACACAGTGACGTACCCGTAGCTTCAGCTGCGACGCCGGCTTGTTGTCTAAAACGAATTCAAAAAATCGCTTCAGAGCGATCAAGGAGATTCTTTGTCTTTTTTCGGAGGTTCTATGCGTAGGCAATCGGTAAGACCCGTACAGGCTGTGCTCTACAGCCTCGCCGCAATTCTGCTAACCATCCTCGGAACATCGCTTGCGAACGCCCAGACCTTCCGCGGTGGAATCAACGGTACCGTCACCGACCGCACCGGCGCCGCCATCGCCAACGCTACCGTCGTCGCCGTACAAACCGACACCGACGTCAAGCACAGCACCACCAGCAGTAGCGGCGGCGAGTTCCTCTTCCAGGATCTTCCCCTCGGCAACTACAGCGTCACCGTCACCTTCTCCGGCTTTCAAACCGTCAAGACCGACAAGATCTCCGTACAGGCCGGTGTCATCTTCACTCTGCCAGTCGTTCTCCCACTCTCCAGCTCCGCCACCACCATCGAAGTCGATGCTGCAGCCGTAGCTCTCGATACCACGACCACCACTCAAACCACCGTGCTTGACGCCAAGGTCGTCTCTGACCTCCCACTCAACGGCCGCGACTTCACCCAGATGATCTCTCTCACCCCCGGCTACGCTGGCTACAGCGGCGGCGGATACGGCTCGCTCAACGGAACACGCGCCAACCAGATGAACTGGCAGATCGACGGCGTCGACAACAACGACCTCTGGCACAACATTCCCGCTGTCAATCAGGGCGGCGTCTCAGGCATCGCCGGTATCATCCTTCCACTCGACGCGGTCGACCAGTTCTCCGCTCAAACTCAGTCCGGCCCCGAAGGCGGCCGCAACCCTGGCGGCACCGTCAACCTGACCCTGCGTTCCGGCACCAACCAGCTTCACGGCACCGCCTACTACTTCAATCGCAATGAAGTCTTCGGCGCCAAGAGCCCCTTCGCCTCCACCAAGCAGAAGGTTCGCAACTACAACACTGGCTTCTCCGTCGGCGGCCCCTTCCTCAAAGACAAGCTCTTCGGATTTGCCACCTTCGAACATCAACGCTTCGTCATCGGCCAATCCGGTAACGCAACCGAGCCCTCCGTAGGTTGGCAGAGTCAAGCACAAGCAATCCTTGCGCAGAACGGAATTGCGGTCAATCCAGTCATGCAAAGTGTCCTCAACAGACTCTGGGGTACAAATGTCCTCGCGCAAGACACCGTAGGCACCGTAAACAACTTCCACTCTGGCGACCCCGAGTATGGCTACAGTTGGAACGGTCTAGGTAAGGTCGACTATCGCCTCAGCGACAAAGACAACATCAGTGCCCACTGGTTTGTAGGACAAGGGAGCCAGGTTGCCCCCGTCGGCTCGCAGCTTCTCGCTTACTACGAAGTCGCACCAATTCACGTACAGAACATCGCCATCGTCTACAACCGTGTCATCTCATCCAGCATCTCTAACCAGATTCTCGCCGGCGTCAACTACTTCAATCAGGTCTTCAACGACAACCAGACGGGTCAGGATGTTCAAAGCCTTGGCTTCATTACCGGCGCTACCTTCCCGAACGCTCCGAACATCACCATCGGAAGGCCCGCCACCACAGGCGGCGGCACAAGCGCCGCAAGCAGCAACTTCGATCCCGTCGGCCTGACCCCTCCCGAGGGTCGTAACGACATCACGGGTCACCTCACCGATCAACTCTCCTGGACCAAGGGCAAGCACCAGATGCGCTTCGGTGGAGAATACCGTCAGGCACAACTCGACGAGTTTTACCATCGCCATGCTACCGGCAGTTTCACCTTCGACGGAACTCAAACCACTGCGGTCGCTACCGCCAACAACGGCGGCCACGCGCCAACACCGAATCCAGATGGTCTGGACGGATACCGCTACTCCCTCGCTGACTTTTTGGCCGGTACAACATCCGCCGCCAGCATCACCATCGGCGACCCCGAGCGTCAGGTCTTCGTCAACACCTGGTTCCTCAACGCGGGCGACTCCTGGCAGCTCACTCCCAAGCTCAACGTGAACTACGGAATCCGCTACGACTACGAGGGACCGCTCCACAACTCGTACAAGGATATGTCCGTCTTCCGTCCCGCTCTTACCTCCACCAATGGTCTTGCCTTCCAGGGCAGCGAGATCGACTCCCTCTACCCGAAGTACTACAAGAACTTCAGTCCGCGCCTCGGCTTGAGCTACTCGCTCGATAGCAGCACCGTCATCCGGGCCGGCTACGGTTGGTACGCAGACACCCCCAATCTCAACCCCTTCCTCGATAACCGTCCCGGCAACCAGGCTCCGAACGGTGTTGAAGGCAACCCCGGTGGCGCAAGCCCTGTCTACTCCGTCTCAGCTGCAAACGGCGGATCGAACACCACCATCGTGCAGGGAGTTCCTATCTTCCCCTCCTCGGTGGGATATCCCTGCGCTGCCACCTCACCGTGCGGCGTCTTCTCCGTCAACCCCAACTTCCGCCCCTCCTACAACGAGAACTACAACGTCAACCTCGAGCACACCCTGGCACCCAGCGTAATCTTTCAGCTGGGTTATGTAGGTTCATCAGCCCGTCATCTCCTCAGCCTCCTCGACATCAACCAGGCCACTCCCGGCATCTATGTAAGCGATCCACCAACGGTACCGAATGGTGAGTCCGCTGACTTCAAACGCCAGCAACATCGTCCGTTCTACGGCCCCTATCAGCAGTATGGCAACATCAACCAGATCGAAAGCATCGGCACCGCGAATTACAACTCGCTCCAGGCGCAGATTCGCATCACCAACTGGCATCACTTCTCCACCCAAACCATCTATACCTGGTCTCACGCCCTCGACGAAGTTTCGGCCTACCGCGGCGCTCTTCCTCAAGACAGTACCAACTTCAAAGGCGACTACGGCAACTCAGACTTCGACACTCGGAATACCTTCGTCAGCTTCGTGAGCTACGAAGTTCCTGGCTCGCAGCACCTGAAGCGCCTCACCGGTGGCTGGCAGGTCAACAGTCTACTTTCTTTCCATGGTGGCCAGCCCTTCACCGTCCACGCCTCCGGAGACATCAGCGGAACCAACGAGGGCAACGATCGCGCAGTCCAGATCGCTCCTGCTCGCACCGGCTATCAGGGTCAGTCCACCACTGCGAACTGGATCGACCTCAGCGCCTTCCAGGATCCCAATCCAGGTACGTTCGGCACCGTTCGCCGCAACCAATTCTTCGCTCCTGGCTACAGTGACGTTGATCTCTCGGTCTTCAAAAACACGAGAATCGGCGAGCGGCTCACCATTCAGCTTCGCGCAGAGATGTTCAACCTCTTCAACCGTAATAACTTTGCTCCACCTTCCCCCTCCGTCGGCGGCAGCTCACAACTCAGCGACACCATCGGCGACTACAACGGCGCACCCGGCATCGGCGCCGGCGAAGCCTTCAACACTCAATTCGGTGGAAAGATCATCTTCTAACCCCAAGCTAACCCCAGCGCGCAACCAAAAGCCCCATCCCGCAGAGCATCGCCGGATGGGGCTTTTTCACGTCCACTCATCAACCTACAAAGGCCACTTCCACTCTCGAATCTCCTGGCTATCGATCCCGTTCTCATGCGCGTAGTTCACCGCTTCGATAATCTGCCCCTTCAGCCACTCCTTGGTATGCGCCGCCGTCATCTGCAGCCGCGGCACCCGATCGATCACATCGATCGCCAGATCAAACCGATCGATCTGATTCAGAATCGCCAGCTCCAGCGGAGTATTGATATTTCCCTTCTCCTTGTACCCGCGCACATGAAAGTTCTCATGATTCGTCCGCTTGTAAGTCAGCTTATGGACCAGCGAAGCGTAGGCATGGAAGTTGAAGATCACCGGCTTGTCCTTCGTAAACAAACTATCGAACTCTCTCTCCGAAAGCCCATGCGGATGCTCCGTCTCCGGCATCAACCGGAACAGATCCACCACGTTCACAAACCGAATCTTCAAATCCGCACAGCGCTCCCGCAGAATCGCAACAGCAGCCAACGCCTCTTCCGTTGGAATATCCCCGGCACACGCAATCACAACATCCGGCTCATCCCCCGCATCGTTGCTTGCAAAGTCCCAGATCCCAATCCCCTTCGTGCAATGCGTTACCGCATCCTCCATATTCAGATATTGCAGATGCAGTGCCTTATCCGCAACGATCACATTCACGTAGTTTGAACTGCGCAGACAGTGATCCCCCACGCTCAACAGACAGTTCGCATCCGGCGGCAGATAAATTCTCGTCACCTCCGGGCTCTTATTCGTCACCACATCCAGAAATCCCGGGTCCTGGTGCGTAAACCCGTTATGATCCTGCCGCCACACCAGCGAAGTAATCAGCAGATTGATCGATGAAATCGGCGCTCGCCACCTCAGCTCCAGCTTGCTCTTCTCCAGCCACTTCGCATGCTGATTGAACATCGAATCGATAATGTGCACAAACGACTCATACGTCGAAAAGAACCCATGCCGGCCCGTCAACACATAACCTTCGAACCATCCCTCCAGCGTATGCTCGCTCAGAATCTCCATCACGCGGCCCTCACGCGAAAGATCTCCACCATCGGCATCCTCCGGAAGCATCTTCGCCATCCACGTCTTTCCGTGGCTGCCCTCGTAGATCACCTGCAGCTTATTCGAAGCTGTCTCATCAGGCCCGAACACGCGAAAGCTCGTCATATTCCTCTTCATCGCATCGCGCAAAAAGTGCGCCAGCACATCAGTCGGCGAAGCCTCAATCTGCCCCGGCTTCTCAACCTTCACCGCATAGTCGCGAAAGTCCGGCAGCTCCATCGGCTTCCGTAGCAGCCCTCCATTCGCATGCGGATTCGCGGTGATCCTTCGCTGTCCCACAGGCGCCATCTCCCTCAACTCCGCGATCAACTTACCCGAATCATCGAACAGCTCCTCTGGCTTATAGCTCTTCATCCACTTCTCAAGAAGCTTCAAATGTTTCGGATTCGTCACCGGATCGAGAATCGGCATCTGGTGAGCCCGCCACGATCCCTCCAGCTTGTGCCCATCAATCTCCTTCGGGCACGTCCATCCCTTCGGCGAGCGCAGAATGATCATCGGCCAACGCGGCCGCTCAGGCTCTATCCCCTTAGGCGCACTCCGTGCCTTCTTCTGAATCGCGCGGATCTCCTTCACGCAATCCTCCATCACTCCAGCCATCAACTGATGCATCGTCGCCGGATCATCTCCTTCGACAACATGCGGCTCCCACCCATACCCCTTGAACATCCACTCCAACTCTTCGGGCGTAATGCGTGCCAGCACAGTAGGGTTGGCTATTTTGTAACCGTTAAGGTGCAGTATCGGAAGCACCGCACCATCCCGCACCGGATTGAGAAATTTATTCGAGTGCCACGACGTCGCCAGCGGCCCAGTCTCAGCCTCCCCATCGCCAACCACTACCGTCACAATCAGATCAGGATTATCAAACGCCGCGCCAAACCCATGCGACAGGCTGTACCCAAGCTCGCCGCCCTCATGGATCGACCCCGGCGTCTCCGGCGTGCAGTGGCTCCCAATGCCACCTGGAAACGAAAACTGTTTGAAGAACTTCTGCATTCCTGCAACGTCTTCGCTCTTATCCGGATACACCTCCGAATACACGCCCTCCAGATAGCTGTTCGACAACGTCGCAGGTGCCCCGTGGCCGGGCCCGGACAGGTAAATCAGATCCAGATCGTATTTTTTGATCAGACGGTTCAAATGCACCCATACAAAGCTCTGACCGGGATCCGATCCCCAGTGCCCAAGCAACCGGTTCTTGATGTGCTCTGGCTTCAGCGGCTCTCGCAACAGTGGATTCGCCCGCAGATACAGCATTCCCACGCAAAGATAGTTGCAGGCGCGCCAATAGGCATCCACCTTCCGCAGTTCGTCAGCCGAAAGCGGCTTACCACCCTGACTCTTATCTTTAACCAGCTCTTTGGAAACGTTGCTCATAGATAAACTCCGTCAGTCATGGTTCAGTAAAGTCGAAAACAAGTTAGCTCGCAAAAAATTTGTAACCGTTAGAGAACTATCTTGCAGATTGGGCCATTTGATGAACATGCACCGCGATCATCCAATCTTCTTTCGCCGGAACGACAAGTACCATCGTTGCAGAATCAGATGCACTTATCTGTCGAAGGGCGTCTCCTTTAGCCTCGTTCAACTCAGAATTAATAGAGATGCCCAAACCATCCATTCCAGCAAGTATCTCCTCGCGTGACCGGGTATCGTGCTCCCCAATTCCACCCGCGAACACCACCGCATCGATCCCGCCCATCAGCGCAATAAAGCCACCTAACGCCTTCTTCACACTCCGCGTAAAGATCTCCACCGCTAGCCTCGCCGCAGCATCGCCCTTCATCACGGCCTCCCGCACCGCCTTCATATCATTCGGCATGCCCGAGAGCGCCACCATCCCCGCATCATGGTTCAGCATCTTCTCCAGCTCCCCCACCTGGTCACCCTTCCTCTGTCGCAACAGATAAAGCACCAGCCCCGGATCGAGATCCCCCGGCCGCGTCCCCATCACCACACCACCCGTCGGTGTCAGCCCCATCGTCGTGTCGATCGAGCATCCATCCACCAACGCCGTAACGCTGCACCCGCTGCCCAGATGCGCAATCGCCATCCGCTTCGGAAACGAAATTGCCTTCTCCGCCCTCAGTTGCTGCACAATCGACTCGCAACTCAACCCATGAAACCCATACCGCCGAACTCCCCGCTCGCGATACTCCGCCGGAATCGGATACGTCGTCGCGGCCTCAGGCATCGTCTCGTGAAACACAGTGTCAAAACAGGCATAGTGCACCACCCCCGGAAACTTTGCCATCATGTCTTTGATCACCTCAATCACCGCAGGATCATGCAGCGGCGCAAACACCACCGCCTCCTCGAGATCCTTCAGCACCTCCCCGGTAATCCGCTGATGCCGATCCAGCTTTGCTCCCGGATGCACCACCCGATATCCCACCGCGTCCACCGTCGGCAAACCCTGCCCACTCACCGCCTCAACTACCAGCCCAATCGCCTCCACCGCCGTCTGAGCCTTTACCTCGCTGCGTCCCCCGCTTAAATCCCGTCCACCCGCGTCGCGAAATTTGAAACTCCCCTCCGCCCCGCCAATGCCGGCCACCTCCCCCTCAAACAGCGACCGTATCTCCTCCCCCTCAGCTTCAAACAGGGAAAATTTTATCGACGAAGATCCGCTATTGATAACGAGTATGTGCACAGCACTCCTGTCGCAAACCCTTGCCTACGCTACACCCAGCCCATCACAGGCCCGTAAATTCTCTCTCAAGCGCCTTCCTCCAACCAAGGCCACCCGATGTTGGATGCATCTCGAACCCTCCCTCCGCTCAACTCGACGGCATCTTCGTCCATACCTCCGCCACCCCTGACATCCTCCCCCAAAAGTCCCACCCGCTTCCCCGCGCAAAATCTGCCCCACCCATCTAAACTCAATCCATGTGTGGAATCGTTGGATACATTGGTCCTCAGTCTGTCGTCCCCGTCATCATTGAAGGTCTTCGCCGCCTCGAGTACCGCGGTTACGACTCTGCCGGCATCGCCGTAGCCGGAGGCCCCAGCGGCCTCGAACTCCGCCGCGCCCCCGGCAAGCTCCGCAACCTCGAAACCGCCATTCACGCCTCCCCCATCGATGGCACCTTCGGCATCGGCCACACCCGCTGGGCCACCCACGGCCGCCCCACCGAAGAGAACGCCCACCCCCACCGCGACGGCTCCGGCACCCTCGTCGTCGTCCATAACGGCATCGTCGAAAACTACCTCGCCCTCAAAAAAGAGCTCATCGCCAAAGGCCACAAGTTCGTCTCCGAGACCGACACCGAGATCATCGCCCACCTCATCCAGGACGCCTACGAAAACGGCCACCCACAAGTCATCGGACACGGCCGCAATCAAACCACCAGCCCCTATGCCGGCACCGACTCCGCCAACGAGTCCGAAGCCGTCGTCACCACCCTCAACCCCGACGGCACCCGCCCCACCATCTCCCTTGAAACGGCCGTCCGCATCGCCGTCAAGCGCATCACCGGAGCCTTCGCCATCGGCGTCCTCTCCGCACTTGAACCCAACAAACTCGTCGCCGCCCGCATGGGCCCACCTGCCGTCATCGGCATCGGCGACGGCGAGTTCTTCCTCGCCTCCGACGTCCCCGGCATCCTCCACCACACCCGCAACATCCACTTCCTCGCCGACGGCGAACTCGCCATCCTCACCAAAGAAGGCGTCACCCTCACCGACTTCGACGCCAACCCCCTCCCCTTAAAAGTTCAGCGCATCACCTGGGACCCCATCCAGGCCGAAAAAGCCGGCTACAAGCACTTCATGCTCAAGGAGATCAACGAGCAGCCCCGCGCCATCCGCGACACCACCCTCGGCCGCGTCTCCCTCGAAACCGGCAAAGTCTTCCTCGAAGCCATGCAGATCTCCGACAAAGACCTCCGCAACGCCAGCCAGATCACCATCGCCGCCTGCGGCACTAGCTGGCACGCTGGCCTCGCCGGCAAGTTCATGATCGAGCGCCTCGCCCGCCTCCCCGTCGAAGTCGACTACGCCTCCGAGTACCGCTACCGCGACCCCATCGCCGACCCGCGCGCCATCGGCCTCCTCATCACCCAATCCGGCGAAACTGCCGACACCCTCGCCGCCCAGGCCGAGCTCATCGCCAAAGGATCCAAAACCCTCGCCATCTGCAACGTCGTCGGCGCCGCCGTCACCCGCAAAGCCCAGGGCACCCTCACCACCAACGCCGGCCCCGAGATCGGCGTCGCCTCCACCAAGGCCTTCACCGCCCAGCTCACTGCCCTCTTCGTCCTCGCCCTCCACCTCGCCCAGGTCCGCGGCACCATCTCCGACGAAGAATCCCTCCACCTCGTCACCGAGCTCTCCAAACTCCCCGGCAAGCTCGCCTCCATGCTCAACATCAACTCCCCCGACGCTCCGGGCTCCTCCGAAGGCGTCGCCGCCCCCACAAAGTTCTCGTCATCCCGACCGGCAACGCAAACCGCCGAAGCACAAACACCTTCTACCCACACCCAAAATCTGTCATCCCGACCGGACCGGAGCGGAGTGGAGAGCCCCCCGCATTCTGTCTCCACGCCCACATCGTCATGGGCAGCACCCGACCGCCGCGCCACCACCCGCCAGCCCCTCTCCGCCCAGTGCGAAGAGCTCGCCCGCCTCTTCCACAACTCCGACGACTTCCTCTTCCTCGGCCGCGGCATCCACTACCCCATCGCCCTCGAAGGCGCACTCAAGCTCAAGGAGATCTCCTACATCCACGCCGAAGGCTACCCCGCCGGCGAGATGAAGCACGGCCCCAACGCCCTCATCGACGAATCCCTCCCCGTCGTCTGCATCGCCACCAAGGACCCCAACGATCCCTCCAGCGTCCTCAAGTACGAAAAAACCCTCAGCAACATTCAAGAGGTCACCGCCCGCTCTGGCCGCGTCATCGCCATCGCCATCGAAGGCGACACCGAGATCAGCCAGCTCGTCGAGCAGACCATCTACATCCCCCAGGCCCCCGAACTACTCCTACCCATCCTAGAAGTAGTCCCCCTCCAACTCCTCGCCTACCACATAGCCGTACGCCGAGGCTGCGACGTAGACCAACCCAGAAACCTCGCCAAAAGCGTTACCGTGGAATGATTTGCCTGCCAAGACTACTTCATTAAACGGAGTGAAAATCAAGTGCCTATAAAGATGCGAGTGTGGATAATGAGTCAAGAACCTATATAATTGTTGATTGGTCAAATTCACCGTTTTTGGTGATAGTGTTTGATTAACATGTTGGAAAACCTTCCCTAACTGTGGATATCAGATGTCGATGTCCCCTTTCAATAAACATTTTGAAGAATGGCAAGTCGAAACAAATTGAGTGGAGGAACTCAAAATGGCAGAACGTAAGCAATTTTTAAGTAAAGGAGAAGCTGATCCGCACCTCTTAAGCTTGATTGAAAGAGCTAAGGAAAAAGTAATTAGCGAAGAGGAATTGCAGGATCAGCGAGTGAGTTTCGCGTTTGGAAACGCGCTTAACAGAGATTTTGTGACAAAAGACAGTGTTCGATACACTTCACAACATATTCGCCTAAAGGCGTAACCAAGAATGCCCGGCTAGCCGGGCATTCCGGTTTAAGAGTCCCTCTATGGTAATCCGAGAAAAAGACGACCCAACTTTATACGCAAAAGTCTTAGAGAAAAATCTTTTGAGACAATATGACCTATTGTTGAATTGCATCGAGATTGGCTTGGAAAAGGGTATCGAAGCCTTCGATAAATACACTCTCTGGTCTCTCAACGCCACCGCTGTTTCAAATCTGGCTCAATTTGGTGGGAGATATCGCCAAGAGCCCATATATGTAAGTAATCATCGACCACCTCATTTCAAAGAAGTATCAGAGGAAATGGACCGATTTTTCGCCGTAATACACGAAAACTGGTCTTCAGGAGGTGATCCTATGGTTCTCCCGGCATATGCTCTCTGGAGACTCAACTGGATTCACCCCTTTGTAGAAGGAAACGGTCGAACAGCACGAGCGGCTTGCTATTACCTAATTTGTCTTAAAGTGGGCGCGCTTCTACCAGGAAAGAAAATCGTCCCTGAGAGAATTAGAGAGAATCGTGATCCATACTATGCAGCACTTCAAGCCGCCGATCGAAAGTGGGATGAAGGCGACTTCGACGTTTCGGAACTCGCGAAATACTTAAACAAATTATTAATAGAACAACTCAGCGACATATAAGTTTAAGCGATAGGGTGGCCCATACATAACCCCAACCCATGTCTCGGGCGCCCTACTCATGCAGTCTCACCGCATGAGTAGGCATTCGTGCGAAAGCACGAAATACAATACCTAAAATGTTGTCCGATTTATTCAAAAGAGAGCAAACAAATGAGCATCCGCCTTCCATCCACCCGAATCACCCCTCTAGACGTGATCACATATTGTAAGAAACGGGGCCAAAAGCCAACTGTTGAGGAAGCTGAACAATGGTTGTCCAAACAGAAGAAGTATATCGAAGGAATGATGGGGAACATAATCGAGGATAACCTCGAAAAAATCCTCGATGAAGCAACGTTGCGAGCCTATCCAGATCCAATATTCGATCAGCGGTATAGGAGAATCGACGATGCACTCACGACAGCTGCCGATGACTACGGCACCCAAATAGACAAAGAATTTTGTGGTAGCTCCCATACAGAAGCAGAGATGATCGAAGTGGTACGCCGTAGCTTGTTACAGCTAGAGAAATTCACTGCATGCATAGCATACGACCTAGAATTTGGAACCCCCTGTGAAAGCTTCAAGGATAAGAAGGTAACTCACAGAACGAAGCGAGCTCATATCACAATCGAGAACGGAGACGTCACAGCGAAAGTGATCGAAGACGACTGTTCGACACATGAAAGCGGCATATTCATGCCAGAAACGCTGCGCAATGTTAACTAGCCTTGGGTGCCCCATTCATGACGAACCACGCCGATAAAATCGGCTACTCGCCGCCCGACGCCGACTCCTCATAAATCGCGTGCAACTGTTTCGCCAGCATTGGCGGGTGGCCATACATAAAACGCAACCCCCAACCTCGGGTGCCCCATTCATAAAGTTTCACCGCATAAGTGGGCATTCGTGCGAAAGCACGAACCGCTTCCCTCCCCGACCCGATAAATTCAAAGATACCTCTAGGCTCGCCTTAGCGCGATCCGCAGAACCTCCCAGAGGCAATCCAAGGTAGTTTCGGAGAGTGGGCACAACCCGCCTTCAAAATGAATGGCCATATCTCAAAGTTGAGATATGGCCATTCACGCGAAAACGTGAACCGTGTCATCCCTGCGCTCTATAACTCCAGCCCAAGGTAGCTCACCCACAGCCGTAAATTGACTTAGAGGAAGACACACTATCCTCTCGCCGGAAAAAAGCCGCGCAACGCCTACTGCTCCTGCTTCCCTGCTGTTCCCTTGCCCTTATCATCCGAACTCTTCTTAGGCAGCTTGATCGCTCCTTTAACCGAGATGGTATCCGCGTCGTCCTTCTTCTCCTTTGCATCCATGTCCTCTGCGACAACCGTAAAGTTTCCACCAACAACTCCCTCCCGGGTCGTCTCGCAAGGCTTATCCAACTCTGACAACTCCGTATGATCGTGCTTGTAGACCGTCGTCTTCACAGCAGTTTTATAGTTGACCGACTCCTGGGGCGTCGGCCAGCCTGCCAGCCCAGGACACGAAACTCTCGGGCCGCTTGCAACGGTGGCGTGCGCCATAAGAGCAGTCGCCGCAGGAGCCGCAGGAGCGCTCGCAGCAGACCCCGCACCCAAAAAATCGCCCGCCAGAGACGTAGCGGCGTTCAAAATCGTAGACCATGTCTCATCGTCTCTCTGTGCACTGGCTTCTGTAAGTGTCCCATCGCTACCCAGCTTCGCATCCACCTGCGCCGTCCCTATCCATGGAGACTTCGTATTCAGGTAGTAGACATTCTTGTAGTCCACCTCCGTCACAACCGCTGCGGTATCTCCCACTCGAACGATATTGCCAGCTGCCTCGGCAGTACCTAGCCCACCACTTGTCTCCAATGCTGCAACAGGAAAGTACGACTTGTTGGCAGCCACTTTATCCCAGACAGCACCCACGCTCGATGGGCATTCCCTGGCGTCGTTCGCATCCAGCTTGTGTTCACCAGACAAAGCATTCATCGCCGTTATCAGCGTCTGAACTTCATTGTTCAGATAAGCCTGGCGCGTCACCGTCATGGTCTTCGTAACCGGAAGCTGTTTGTCGGCAGTCACAGAGAGACTAAGCGTGTACTGCGGCTCCAGCCACACCGTCTCCCTCTTGCACACCCCATGTTTCGTATAAAAAGGAAGTCCTGGTAAGGAGGGCGCAGTCGCCGAAGGCCCTGGCCCTGTCACTATCATCGTCGGATGGGAACAGCCCATAAGAAGGAATGCAATCAGAGTCTGGCAGCAAAACACACCGCGTTTAACACACGGATCGGAAAAGTACATCTTCGCCTCCAAAAGTCGTGAGTAACTCGAGACTGCGAGAAAGGCCCGGAATACCTGCGTTGCGGCTTCAAGTAGATCTGTGAATAAGATGAAACCTACAACTCTGCAAATGAGTTGTCAAAGCTAGGCGCGTATTTCATGCCTCCTCCCCACGAAACCAGAATTCGCGCGAAAGCATGAATCGCTCCCCACTCCGAACGATAGAATAGGCTCCCAAAGGAGCACCCATGCCTGCATCCGTCCCGCCGCCCTTCACGCTCGAAATCGAAGACCACGGCAGCACAGCCGTCATACGCTGTCACGGCAAACTGTTGGCGGGTTCCACCGAGCTCCTTCACGCTCCGGTGTCCCAACTGCTTCCCACCCACCAGCGCCTTATCCTCGACCTCGCAGACCTCACCCACATGGACAGCATGGGCCTCGGCTCGCTCGTCCGCCTCTACGTCTCCTCCCGCAAACACGGCTGCGAACTTGAACTCCGCCACATCGGCAAAAAAGTCCGAGACCTCCTCATCATGACCAACCTCCTCCCAGCCTTCACCATCGTCGGCGAACACGACATCAGAATGTGAGGGATAATAGATCCGCCTCTCAACATGGGCCCCCCGCCAACTTCTCTTCCAGCTCAGGAGTGTGCACAGAATGTCCTCCATCAAACAACTCACCCGCCGCGAAGCCCTTCGCCTCGTCTCCTCTGCCCTCGCCGCAACTGCCACCTTGGAAGCCCTCGCGCAGACACCCTCTGGTACACCCATCGCAGACCAGACCATCAACGCCGGCGGCGTCGACATGCACATCACCGAAACCAGGCAGAACGGCCGCGACGTTGTCCACATTGTCGTCACCAAAGACGGCGCAAAGCTCTTCGAGACCAAAACAACCCTCATCAACACCTCTCCAACTGAGGCACTCACCTCTCAAACCCTGACCGACGGGCACGGGTTCACCTACCACATCCAGGTCAACGCGAAACAGTCTCCCAATCAACCCAACCAGCCCCCACAGGTCACCTTCAGAGTGGTCATCGAGCAGCAGGCAGGCAACAAGCAGGAGTTCTCCGGCTCAATCGGCAGCTCCTCAAACCCCGACAACGCAAAGTATCCACCCCCACTCGACTCCGTCCTCCCCGGCAACGTCAAAGAGCAGCTTTCCCCACTCAATGGGCCGGTACAGGACAAAGTCCACGGCCTGGAGAAGACCACCGGCATCCACCCCGAGAAAGAGGACCATCCTCACGTCTGGGCCGAGCGCAACTGTCACGCCCTGTGCAACGGAATCTCCGGTCTCGCCGCTCTCATCATCTGCGGCGGAACCGCCGGAATCGGATGCGCCATCGCGACCGTCGGCTTTCTCATGACGGCATCGTATTGCGCCGACGCATGCCCCAAATAACATCCTTCCAAAAAGAGAACCTGCAAAAAATAAATCCGGAAAACCTGGCGTATTTTTTTACCTCGAAAAAGTGACTGCCAAAACACCACGTTAGCCACGCAATCCACCACGTGTTCACCATCAAAAAACCACCACAAAACACTCCCTTTTCCCGAAATCCCCTGAAAAACACCACAACTCCCCGCCAACAAAATCTCCATCTGAAACGTACAGCCCCCTACAGATGAGTTGTCAAAATAGTACGCATACTTCAGCGGCTCACCTCAGTAGCGAATTCGCACAAAGCAGTAATTCGCTTCTCTTACTGCACCATCAATTTGCGACCCGAATGCGACGAGCCCACAACCCCGCTTGAGACTCGGCCATCGAACAGGTATACGCGCGCAGCGAATGGCCCATCAAGGAGGGCGCACCATGCCCAGTAGTTCCGATCAAGGCACCCAGAACACGCTCCTGCTACCGCCCGACGATCTAGCCCGCAGCCTGATCCTCGCCAGCGCCGACGACCAAAATCGGCCCCATATCGGATTAGTAGGAGACACCTACACCGTCCTTCTCTCAGGCAAAGACACCGCAGGCCGCTTCTGCCTCATCGACATGCACATCCCACCCGGCGGCGGCCCCCCACCTCATCGCCACGACTTCGAAGAGACCTTCATCCTCGTCGAAGGCGAGATGGAAGCCACCTTTCGCGGAGTGCAGTCCACCGTAAAAGCTGGCGAAACCATCCACATCCCCGCCAACGCACCCCACCAGTTTCACAATTCAAGCGATCAGCCCGTACGCCTCCTCTGTCTCTGCTCACCCGCCGGCCAGGAGGACTTCTTCGCCGAGATCGGCGTACCCGTCGCCACCCGCACCACCCCACCCCCAAAGCTGGACGCAGCAGCCCAGGCAGCCTTCAAAGCCAAAGTAGAAGCCCTCAACCCAAAGTACAAAACCGAGATGCTCCAACGCTCCTGACGCACCGAGGAACAAGTCAGAAGATTCCAGAGCCCTTCGAGAGAAAGGCAAACCACCCAGAGCAACAAGCGCAAATCTACACGCGCAGAGCAACGCCCTGAATCAGCTACTCAGCCTCGCTCCCGGTCTCAGTCCACTCCACCGACTGAGTCCACGGATACTCCCGCAGCTCGTCAACGATCCCCTCCAGAACAGTCGCATCATGCGTTGGCGATTCAAGAACGACCTGGACCACCGAGTTTTCCGTACCTTCGACCTTCTCCGAGATCGTCTTCCGCAGTACCAGGGAACGCGCCGCAATCTCCCGCGTCAGTTGATACAGAGCCTCCGCTTGGAACTCTGTCTCGCAAAAAAGCCTCAGCCTGTAAAACGTGTGAGTCTCCAGGACCGACAGAGACCGCTGATCGATATACCGCGACAGTGGACGCAACACGGAGTTGATCGCTACCAGCAGCACCGCTACAAAGACCGCATCGAGCAGCTCCCCCGCACCGGCACATGCGCCCACAGCGGCCGAACACCACAGCGTGGCAGCGGTATTTAGTCCGCGCACATTGCCGCCGTCCTTCATAATCGCCCCTGCACCCAGAAAGCCCACGCCCGAGACCACGTAGGCAATCACTTGCGTCGTTCCCGGCGCTATCGTCAAACCCAGATCGACGAACGCCGCGGCGCCAAAGCACACCAGCGTATTCGTGCGCAGCCCAGCCGCCCGCTGCCGCCACTGTCGTTCCGCTCCAACGCAGGCGCCGAGCACCAGAGCCACCACCAGGCGTGGAAACGTCGGCTGTTGCAAAAGCGCCGTCGAATCGGTCCACCAATGCAGCCAGGGGTTCGCCATAAGTTACCTATCGCCCTTTCCCATATAGCTTTGCACATTCCCCCCTCAAATCTCGACCCTTGTTCACACTTCGATTTTGACGAGCAACCTCTTCCCGGAGCGGCGATCACGAACTACCCTGGCACAAGAAGTTGATCTTCCCCTTCAACGCCGATCCTGATAAGCTTCTCCGAACTCTACGGATCGAATCTAGGCGCAAAATACTAAAGACGAACAACTCGCCGGAACGGAATGTTCTCTGAAAGACTGTATTCCCGGATGTGAGCCGCAGGTATCGATCCGAACGCCACTCCAACACAGCTGCGCGGGCCCCTATCTCAACTCTCAGGAGAGTATGAAATGTTTATTATCTGGTGGATTATTGTTGGTCTCATCGCTGGCTTCCTTACCGGAAAGCTCATGAAAGGCAGCGGCTACGGCGCAATTGGCGATATCGTCATCGGCATCATCGGAGCCGTCGTAGGTGGCTTCATCATGCAGAAGCTCGGTTACGCAGGGTCCGGCGGCCTTATCTACACCGTCATCGTCGCCATCGTCGGAGCAGTCCTCCTTACCCTGCTCCTTCGCCTCGTCACTGGCAACCGAGCTCGAAACCTCTAAGTCGGCCGCCCAAGCGGATACCTCCGAGCGCTCCAATCCGCGTGCCCATATCTCGATCTCGGTTTCGACTCCGTCTTCGAAGATATGGGCATTCGTACGAAGGCGCGCGAATCCTCGTATACCGCAAAGCTATCTCCCCTAAAGGTAGTATCGCTAAACCCCTCAGGGCAGACGAAGCTAGTACGATGAGCGTCTCTAAAGGCATCCTCTTTGCAACCCTCCTCTCCCTCTCGGCAAACGTCCGCGCAGAGGACTGCCTGAACAACCTCCCTCCATCGATCCGCACAGCCGTCGAGCAAGACAGCTGGACCATCCTGCAACCCCAGGATCTCGCCGGCACCGACCCGCAACGATGGAAGGGCAACCACCCAGGCGAATGCCCCGGCGTCACCTCGGGAAACTTTTATCCGAAAGGAAAGACCTCCTACCTCATCGCTCTCATTCAGCGCGACCCCACCCAGGCAGGCGAGCAGACCAGCCAGCTCGAAAAACTCACCCTTGTCTACCTCAAAAAAGACCGCCCCATCACAGTACCGGTCATTCCTCCCACTCAGGTTCCAGCCCCAATGGTTGTCTGGAAGCTCCACCGCGGCAGCTACCAGGATCTCTACGGCGCCAAAAAAGTGACCATCTCACGAGAGTCCTTCGTCTACGAAAAACTGGTAGGTCCCGCAAACCAGTTCTACTACGACGGAAGCCACCTCAAATCCCTTGTTCTTTCAAGGTAGAAACTCACTCCTCCTCGGTCTGCAAAGTGATACGCTCTTCCCAATGAGTGGCCCCACCCTGCAAGACCGCATGGCCCACATTACGGAAGGCCTCGCCAAAGCCGAGCGTCTCTACGCCGCCGGTGAGCCTTATCCCGACCCAGAGGGCTCTTGGTCCCTCAAGATCTCGCAACTCAAGCAGCACCTCGCCGAAGTGCGCGAGATGATCGCTAACGAATAGCGTTCACCCTCGCGCAAGGGCAAGTCCGTCTCGGCTTCGCACCCACAAGGCGACGGCTGGCCAATGCAACAGTCGAACATTCACTCTTGGCCACTCGCAGCAGGGGAGACTACTGCTTATAAACCAGCCGTGGCCCGCTGACCTGCTCTACTTTCAGGTCCACATCCACTTGAACGCGGTCGGCGATCTTCACAAAAGGAATTCCACTCGTCATCCCATAGTCCTTGCGGTCAAAGGCCATCGACCCTTTGATACTGCCGGTCCCCGTGCCCTTGCCTGAAACCGTCAACTTCAAAGTCTCGGGCTTAGACACGCCTCGTATGGAAAAATTTCCCAAAACATCAAAAGATTCGGGGCCGGTCTGCACTACCTTCGTTGAGTGGAACGTGATCGACGGGGACTGTTCCACGTCGAAAAAATCCTTGCTCTTCAGCTTTTGGTCCTTCATCCCGCTTCCGGTGTTCACTGTGGCCGCCGCGATCTTGATGTCCAGTACACCCGTCGTCACATCCGAAGAGTTGAACTTCAGAGAGGCATCCCACTTCTCGAATTTACCGACCAGAGAAACAGAGGCCTTCACGAAAAACTTGATGCTGCTGTCCTTCGGAGTCGTTTTGAAGACAGGAGCTTGAGCGTTGCCTGGTGTCGGCAGCAAGACAATTGTCAAAAGACTGAGAAGGGCTAGTCGCATGATGCCTGAGTTTGAAATGTCTCCGCTCCGCTGTCAAACAAGAAGGAAAGCCTCGCGTCTAACCCTTCCGTTTTGCTGCCTTCAGTGGACCGGCTTTTAAGATCTTTCCACCTTCCTGAACAACATAAAGCTGGTTGACCTCAAGATTCTTGAGTTGATCCACCTGCCCGCTAAGCCATCGTATCTCCACCATATCCACCTTTTTGGCCTGGTCGAGCCCGAAGTGCATCCGCATATCGTTTTGTGAAAAATAGCTGCCTCCGCTCCTTAGCTCATCAAGCTGTCTGGAAGGCTTTGCCACATCAGGTGTTGTTGTAGCGGTCACAATCACTCTGGTGCCAATTCCGGAACGATTCGATTTCACTCCAACCAGTTTGATCTTGATCCAGTTACGATTTAGCGTCGAATCGCAGCGCAGAAGCTGCGGTCCAGCGTTAATGCAGTTCACGACTATATCCAAGTCGCCGTCGTTATCGTAGTCGCCAAAGGCACAGCCGCGAGCAGGCACATCCTCCAATATCCCTGGACCACCTTTATTGGTGACGTCCTGAAAACGGCCATTGTGCAGGTTCCGATACAGATATTTGTGCTCCGCATATTTAAGATCAGCCTTCGACTTATCCACCTCAGGATAAACATGCCCATTCGACATCAGAATATCGAGCCACCCATCGTTATCCATATCAAAGAAGCCAACGCCCCATCCAAGCAGGCGCGTATTCTCGCCTAATCCGCTGGGATAAGTGTGGTCTTCAAATGTCGCGTCCCCCATGTTGGTGTAGAGCGAATCGGTATCGCCCGCGAAGTTTGTCTTCACGATGTCGAAGCTGCCGCTGTGGTTATAGTCTCCGATCGAAACACCCATCCCCGCCTGGGGTTTAGCTTCAGCCGACAACGCGGCCCCGGCCTCGATCGCGATATCGCGAAAGGTTCCATCCTTCTGATTCAGATAGAGCGTGGCTGGCGCCGAATCATTTGCAACATAGATATCAGGCCAGCCATCATTGTCCAGATCCGATGCGGCCACACTAAGCCCATAGGTTCCTACCGCAGTCCACATCCCCGACTTCTCACTAACGTCACTAAAGGTTCCATCACCGTTGTTGTGATACAGGATGTTCCTGCCGCCAGCCAGCCCCGGCGGACCGCACGCCACCAGTATCCCCTTATACGTACACGGTCCATCCTCGGGCAAAGGCGCGGTCTTCAGATCGAAGTCGACGTAGTTGGCGACAAACAGATCGAGATGCCCATCGCGGTCGTAATCCACAAACGTGCATCCTGTATTCCAACGCACCTTTGGCCCAGGCTGCATCAGGCCCGCCTGCTGCGTCACATCGGTAAAGGTTCCATTCCCGTTATTCCGGTACAGCGCATTCTGACCATAATAAGTTACAAATAAATCGTCGTTGCCATCGTTGTTATAGTCCCCCACGCAGCACGCTTGCCCCCAGCCGGTCTTGTGCTCCAGGCCGGAGCCGGCGGTGACATCCGTGAAGGTTCCATCCCGATTATTCTTGAAGAGATGGCATCGTGGCTCCTGTCCCGCAGGAAACCCCTCCAGGCGCCACCCATTGACAAGGAATAGGTCGAGCCATCCGTCATTGTCGTAGTCATAAAAAGCCAACCCGCACCCCGTCGTCTCTAGTAGATACTTATTCTTTGCTTCCCCACCGTAGATCGTCTTGCTTGTCAGACCAGCTTCTTTTGCCACATCGAAAAAACTTACCCCAAGCGGCATATCCTCTATCGGAGACCTCTCGCCAGGCGGAGGCGGAGCAGTCTTCGCATCATAGCTGCGCTCTTGCGGACCTATCCCTTTTGGCGGCGGCGGGGCCTGCTGTTGCAACGGCGAAGCCAGCGCCAGAATATCCGCAAATGGCAACACCAGTGCGGTTCGGCTAAGGGATCGGATAAATCTACGGCGATTCAAGTCAGTGAATCCTGTTCTCAAAGTGACCCTGGTTTCAGTGGGAATAACATGCAGCGAGTTGATGTATGCCAACTGTAAGCGTTACGCCAGTAACAAGCCATCCATTCCCTGTCCGCCGAATTATAGCGAACGCTCCAACGCACTGTACACAAGCCCTTCAAGCAGCAATTGGGAATACTCTACGCCGGCTTACGACAGGCCAGCTAAGGCTTCACCGCCGCAGCCTTCTGACGTTCAGCCGCCGCCTCTGCGGTCTTACCCTTCCTGTCGAGAGCCGCCGCAAGACCAAGATGAGCCTCAGCGTAGTTCGCGTCATAGCTCAATGCATCTTGAAACTGTGTAACCGAGCCCTCCACGTCGTTGTTTTTCAACGCAGAGTTTCCAGCGTTGGTAGCAACCTCCGCGCGCTGACGATTCATGTTGCTCCGCATCAGCTCTGCTGCTTTTCTGCGCTCCGTTGCAGCCTCACCCGGCTGGTTTTGTTTGACGAGCACACCCGCGAGCGTCAAATGCGGATCGGGCTGCCCCGGAAGTTGCCGGATTGCCTCTCGCAGTGCCGACGTGGCTTCGGGTAGTTTATTCAACTTGTCGTAGACGCTTCCCAGCGTCGCCCATCCATCTCCGTTCTCAGGACGAAGTTTCAACGAGATATTCATCTCACGCGCTGCATCCTCATACCGCCCGGTCTGCATGTAGAGCACACCCAGAAGATAAGGAGCCTCGGCCGCCGACGGATCAAGCCTCTGCGCGGTCTCCAGCTCAGGAATAGCGCCCGCCGCATCGTCCTGCATCTTCAGCGCAAGACCCAGGTTGTAGTGCAGCTGAGGGGCGTCAGGAGCCAGCTTCAACGCCTGGTGCAGTTCCACCACCGCATCGCCAAACTGGCTCAACTGCACATAAGCGGCCGCAAGGTCTTGATGCGCCGTCCCACTCTCAGGTGCAATTGCAATCGAGCGCTCAAGAATCGGCACCGCCTCTTTCGCCTGTTGCACCTGGCATAGCGCCATCCCAAGGTTCGTCATCGCCTCTGCGTTGTCCGGCTCTGCGGCGACTACATTCTTCAGCAGCACAATCGCATCCTGCGCTCTGTTCGACCGCTGTAACGCGAGAGCCAACTGATACGAAGCCGCAGTGGTGCCCGGCGCGAGTTCCAGAGCATGTTGGAACGCCAGAATCGCCTCTGTGTCCTTTCCATCTGCCGCCAGCGCCTTGCCATACTCAAACGCAATCATCGCATCCTGCGGAGCCAGTTGTGCTGCCTGCATCAACTCAGAGATCCCATCCTTTTCATCTAGGGCCTGCATCGCCAGCCCAAGATGCAAATGCGCGACCGCAAGATTGGGATTACGTTCAACGGCTGTTACAAACTCCTCTCGTGCGTGAGGCCAATCTTTTTGCCGCGCATACAACGAACCCAGCTCATCGTGAAGCTCAGCGTTCTGTGAGTCTGCGGCAAGCGCAGCTTTCATCTTTGTCACAGCAAGCCCAACCTGACGATTTGCCGCAAGCGCACGCGCATATCCGGCGAGGACGTAAGGCGGCAGCGTGCGCCTCTCGAGCCGCGCCTCTGCTTCGCATTTGGAAAATAATGGAATCGCCCTCGCCGGCAAACCGATCTGTTCATACGCCATCGCAAGATTCATCTGTGCAGTATTGTCTGTGCTCTTTATCGCCAGCGCTCTTTCAAGCTCATCAATGCCTTCCTTCACAAGCCCCCGGCTTACCAAAACTGCCCCGAGCGCACTGTGCCCCTGCTCGGCCTGCGGGGCGAGTCTAACTACCTGCTCAAAGTCAGCCTGTGCGGCGTTCAAATCTCTTTGAGCCAACGCAGCCTGACCTGCCCTGTACGCCGCATCCGCCTTCTTCAACGCAGCCGAAGGCTCTTGCGAAAGAGCGGCGTTCGACAGCGCCATCCATGCAATCAATATCGCCTTCACCGCAACAAACTCATTCTGAGGAAACCTACCCATACGATCTATCTCTTCACATCTTCCTCAATGAAACGCCAAATCTCTTCCCCGCTTGCACTTATTGTCCTGCGCGCTCCCTACAGAAGACTGCATCGCTCGCCAGCATACGTGCCGGACGAAAGAAACTTGCGAAGTGTCGGATCATCGGGATCAAACCGAGTCAGTCCTGTCAGTATTTGTAACGCTTTCTTCTTGTTACCAACCCTGCACTCGATGAACGCCAGATTCAACCCAGCCGTCAGTTGACTGGGGTCCGCATCGATCGCTCGTTGCAGCAGACTAACCGCATCAGCCGTGTGCCCCGAGACCGCGTCCAGAATCGCAAGATTCCCCAGCGCCGTAGCATCGTAGGGAGCTTCCTTCAAGGAAGCCGCGTACTCTCTGCGAGCATCGTTGTTGTCCGCAGACATCTGCTCAATCAGTCCAAGCTTCGTATGCAACTCGACATCACTCGATCCCTCTCTCTCTGCCTTCAGCAGCAGCCGCAAAGCTTTCTCCGCATCCTTTTGGTTTCCGCTCGCGGCCAGCTGCGCATACGCCAATCCCATCTCCCGATCGCCGGCCGATACCCTTCCCACCGGCACCAAATCGTCCGCCTCAGCAGTATCCAGAAGTCGCGCAATCGGCGTTGTTGAGTGCGGGTGACGCTGAATATCGTGATCAGTCACCTGTTCATGAGAGATGTCTGCGGCCTCGCGCGTAGGCATATGACATACCGCGCAATCCCTCTGCTCGGGATGGTGTGCCGTCGCCATCTTCACGCCCGTATGACAGGTAAGACACTTCTCGCGAAAGTAGTTAACTCGTTCCTCCGCGCTTGGGGAGCGATGTGGATCGTGGCAGGTCGTACAGGTCAACTTGTCTCCACTAGCGGCCTTACAGGCACTCCGCAAAAGCGCTTCATACTGGCTACTTGCCCGTCTGCCACCAGTCTTTGCATCTGCCCTGACGGAATAAACCACATAGTCGGCAAGATCATCCCCTACTCGAAAATCCGCAAGCGATTTTCTCGCCCGGTAGATAGCCACATTTCCCTCAAGATGACACTGAAGACAAGCGCTATCCCTTCTGGCGGTATCCAGCTTTGCGGGATTCACAATAGGCCCGCGCCCCTGCTCCTCCAGATGCTTCGCTGCCTCCCCATGACAGGCAGAGCATCCGATCCCACCCTGCAGGAACGGTGCCCCCTCATAGCGATTGCGCGCCCCAGGCAATGCTATCTGCACCGAGGAAGCATGACAATGGAGACAATTCGAATCAACCGGCAAAGCCGCAGGCATAGTTTTCGCAGAGCCATAGTTGGGAGCCATGTCCCACAACTGTCTCTTGCCGTAGAAGTTGATGGGAATCTCAAACCACTCCCCTTCCACCTCATAAAGATAAGTACGGCCACGATGTCCTGACCCTATGAAGTAGAGCAGCTCTTTCTCTCCATCCAGAACGGATCGCTCCTTCGATATCTCCGGCGCATCATCGCGGTCATAAGACATCCAGGCTCTGCCGTCCCGGGAAAACACCTTGTAGCGAACTCCGGAAGCAGTATGTAGGAAGCCGCCTTGCAGCAAACCCTCCATGGCAGTCCCGCTAGCTCGCGCCATTGGAGTTCGTTCATATTTTTCGTAGATCTCCCGGTGACACCCCGCGCATATCGCATCGGGATTTGCCGAAGTTACAGCCCCATCAGCCTTCGCCTGATCAGTGCCGGAAGCGCGAACCCCTGTCTTAGAAAACCCAAAAAAAAGAACCAACAGAACGACCACAGCCGTTACCACGAAACGACTGAGGCCTCGCGCCGACCTATGCCAGGCTACTTGCTTCTGCAACGATCCGCCATCGCGCCGAGAAGACCTGTCTTGCGATGTGATCCGCATTGGCTTCTTCCGCGACAAGCATGCCCCTTATCTTCAATGAAGCGTTTCCAGTTTGGGTTCGTTCGCTGCCTGTATCTTGTGCGAGATCTCGGTCTCTCGACTTGCGTCCCCTGTCCTGCCCAGCGATCGATACGCCTGTCCCAACAGACTATGCGTAATGTAGTTGCTCGAGTCCATCTTTTCGGCACGTTCCAAATACATCAACGCGCTGGCAGGATCCTGTCGCTTCAGTAAAACCTTACCAAGCAGAATATAAGGCCCCGTCGAATTCGGCTCCAACAACAGCGCGCGCTGCAACGATTGCTGAGCCTTCGTATAGTCCCCCGACCGGCTATACGCGTCCCCCAGCCTATCGTAGATGCTCCCATCCAGCGGATTACGGCTCCGTTCTTTCTCAAACTCCGCGATCGCCGTATCCAGATGCTCTCCGGCGAGCGCGACTTCGCCGAGCAGTAAATGGGCCAGCGGCAACTGCGGGTCTAACTCCAGCGCCCTCGCAGCAAACTGCTGCGCCACTGGCAGGCCATCTCGCCGTAGCAGCATTCGCGCAGCCAGAAGATAGGCCGCTGCCGAATCAGCAGCAAAGCCATACTGTGTCGCGAATGCCGCACGCGCCTTGTCATACTGATTGGTGTCGATATAACAGAGTGCGAGCACATAGTTAGGATCGATTTTGGTCTGCGTTGTCCAGCTGGACGTGGACTCGAGCAGAGGAATCGCGTCCGCAGGCCGCCCCATGCGAAACAGCGTCAGGCCTCGTAACTGCGCCGACTCTTCATCATGGGGGTCCTGCTTTAGCGCACTCGTAAGCGCAACATCGGCATCCGTAAAATCATTCAGCGAATACAGTGCCAACCCCCGCACCCGATAGACCCCTGCTTGCACCGGCTTTTCTGCAGCCAGCACATCCAACTTCTTCAAAGCATCCTCAGTACGCCCCCGATCGATCATCGCCCGCAACTGCACCAAGTTGAGCGAAGCATCGCCAGAAGCAGCTCCTGGAGCGGACACCCTTGTCTCAGGCGTCGGTTCTGTTGGCAAAGTTGGCGTCGAACTTTGCGCAAACCCAAATGGCAGCGACAGCACCGCAGAAAAAGTGAAGCAACGAAATAGAACCACTTTGAGCAGGTGACACATAAAAGATCTGGACCGAGTGTAACTCAAAATAAAAGAGAGGAGCCGAAGCTCCCCTCTTCGCACAATTCGTTCGGCTAGAAGGTGACTCTCGCCGTAAACGAAAGTTGGCGCGGACTAGATGCCCCAACAGGCCCTATACCGTTGCCTCCGATACCATTTGTGATGGCAGCGTTACTATCGATAGCGAGACTATTAGAGTTGCCATTCGGGGTACCTGAGCTGATGTAGTTGAAGACGTTGAACGCATCCATTCTGAACATCGCCGAGATGCTTTCCTTGATCGGGAAGGTCTTTTGGACTGCCAGGTCGGTGTTGAAGAAATGCGGACCGAAGTTGCTGTTCCGGCCCGTGTTTCCTATCTGATCCAGGCCCGGGCAAGAAAAGCCACCCGAACCAGCTCCCGATGCGGGACACAAGGCCGGAAGAGCAGTGAAGTACGGCCTGGAGTGGCTGACCGGGTTGAAGCTACCCTGTTTGGGATGGAAATTTCCTGGGTTACCGTTCGGATAGCATGGTGCCGCAGTGGGGTGACCACTGTTGTCACCGATCCCGCTTCCGCCAACCGAAGACGCGCAGTTAGCCATCGAAAGGCTATACGGTAAACCACTCGAAATATTGAGTACCGGACTTAGCTGCCATCCGCCGATAATCTCATCCACAATTCGGTTCGAGTTAGGAAGCAACAGCTTGTTTCGACCCACGGGTAGCTCATAGAGACCGTAAACAACCAGTTGTTGCTCACGAATCGAATCGTCGCGCCCATAGGCAGCCTGTTTCAACCAGGTAGCATAACTGTTGTTGTAGTTGAACCCACGCTGCCAGGCATAGTTCGCTGTGAATGAAAGCCCATGAGATATCTGCTTAGCTACAGTCACCTGCAATGCATTGAAGTGAGTATTCTGGTTGTCTCCATAGTAGGAGATGGGCTGATTCCATCCGCAAGCGCCTGGAGCGAGACCTTCACCCGTGGGCTGCGAATAGTTCGGATCCTTACAAGCCGCAACACTGCCGCCATAGTAGCGTTTTAGGAAATTCTGTGAAGATACTGCTCCGGTCGCGGAATTGATGACATTAGCCGCCGTGCAGTTAGGACCGAGAGGCCAGCAGTTGCCGCCGGCCGGATCGTAGTGCAGCGGAGTTCCCGTCACGCTGTCTGCCGCCGGTAGAAAGATCCCTGGCTCATTTGGATTTGTGTTGTTTCCATCACCTGCACTTAAGGTATTAGTTCCTTTATTGCCCACATAAGCCATTGTCAAAGACAAGGTCGGCGTAATGGACTGCTGGACACTTAGATTCCAGGCATCAAGTGTTGGAAGCTTCAGAGGGTTAGGACGAGCTTTCGTGTTGACGGCGTAGCCAGGATTCGGCAGCAGACCATTGGAAGGAACTGTAACTGTTTGATTTGCTACAGGCCCGGTTGTGAGATCAAACGGCTGGACATAACTGGCAGCGTTCGAACCCGCTGCCGTAATCTGTTGATTCGCAAGAACAGGGAGGTTCTGGGTTACGACGTGACCGAAGATTGAGCCGAATACGCCTAAATCAAAGCTTCTGCCATAGCCGGCGCGTACGACAGTCTTATCGGTCGCTTGGTACGCCACACCCACACGTGGATTCCAGGCGTTCTTCGCTGCGCCCCAGCCCATGTTAGTTGGAACGCCCCCAACACCCGCTACGTGTAGGTAGCCGGTCGTCAGATCTAGAAGAGAGCCGTTGCCGGTTCCGTTGACATCCTCAGGGAAGTAGAGTTCGTAACGAACGCCCAAATTGAGCGTCAGCTTGGAGGTCGTGCGCCAGGTGTCCTGCAGATAAAAGAACGTACGCTTCTGGAATTCCTTCGCGTTGGTCGAGGTGCTGACGTATCGATTGAAGGTATTTACATCCCCTTTTACGAAGGAGGCGAAGCCAAGGCCCGGAGTCGTACCATCAGAGGGCGCAGTTGCATTTCCATTGAAATTGAATAGTCCGGTGCGGTCATTGTCGCTCGGCACCCGAAGGTTTCGTGCATAGCGAAGATCAACTCCAACCTTTACGGCATGATTGCGAATTGTCTTAGTCCAGTTATTAACAATTTGATACTGGTCCTCTTTTTCAATCAGGGGGCAGTTGCAGCGATTGATGTTAAGACCGGCTCCCCACTCTGTCTGAGTATTGCCGGTAAACGTATTGATCTGAAAGCCCGGTAGACCGCTGGTAATAGGGTCCGCCGTATTGAGACCGCCGAATCCGAGATCAGAGGCCGCCGTCGTTCCAGCGTCGAACTTCGAATCGATGATGTTATAGCGGTAGTAGCCCAGTCTGAAGTCTGTGACGAGTGTTGAATTCACAGCAATGTCCATACCCGACGCCACGCTGTCGTTTGCGCCTGTGGAGTTTCCACCATATCCACCAAGGCCAAAGCCTGGGCCTCCAGCCGCTCCAAGAAGCAAGGTTCCAGTCAGCGTATCTGTAAACCGGCTGAAGCGAACGAAAGCGTGCGCCTTCTGTGTAATCTGTCCATCCAATCGCACGTCCCACTGATTGCTGTTGAAGATACCTGTTCCACCTTGGACATAGGTGTCAAGCAAACCACTGGCCCCAATCTTGTTTGGAGCGTACTGTGCGATGGCCTTGATGTAATTCAAGGCCGGAGCAGAAAGGTCACTTTGGGGTACGACATTCCCCGGATACTGCACCGAGGCGCCGTCGACGTTGTGATACACCGGGTAATTCAGGCCTAACCCAGGGTTAACAAATTCGCTGAAATTGCAACCATTTCCACTTAGACACGAGGAGGTAACCAGGGAAGTAGGGACGATGGTCGAAGAGGTGGTTCCTACTCTTTGACGCGCACCTTGGTAGTCGCCAAAGAAGAAGAACTTATCCTTCCAAATCGGACCACCAATCGATCCCCCAAACAAATTCTTCAGACCTGGAGCAATGGCGCTGCCGGCGTTGCCGCCCTCGGCAGGGAACTGTGTATAGGGATCCTTCGCAAGGTTTGCAGTGCTGGTGCGATAGTCAAAAGCAGAACCATGGAATTTATTTGAACCGGACTTCGTCTGCGCAGTCACCACCGACGAGACAGCCTTACCAAACTCTGCATCGAAGTTCTGCGTCGTTATTTTGGTCTCGGAAAGTGAATCAAGATTCGGATTCACCACGATGATTCCAAGAATTGGATCCTGGTTATCGGTACCATCGAGCATGAAAGCAACGCCACCGAAGGCCTGTCCATCGACTTGAATCTGGGCGCTCCCCTGTGGGTTTTCATCTGGAGCATGGCTCCAGCCAAGCAACTGCGCACCCGGAAGAAGAAGCTGAAGGTTTGTAAAGTTCCGGCCACCAACCGGCAGATCGCCAATTTCTTTCGAGCCGAAGATTGTAGAAACATCCGCGCGGTCAGTCTTCAACTGCGGAACCTGGTCTGCATCGACTTCCACAGTCTGATCCGAACCTCCGACCGTCATGGCCGCTACTACCTTGGTCGACGTATCGGCAAAGAGCTGAATACCCTTCTGTTCAAATCCCTTGAAACCCTGCGCGGTCACGTTCACGTCGTAGAGGTCTGGGATCAAGTGTTCAATAGTGAATTCGCCACTCCCGTTGGAGGTCGCCGTGACAGTTGTCCCCTTGGCCTCGTCGGTCACCGTCACAGTCGCCCCTGGGACCGCTGCGCCCGTGGTATCCGTCACCGAGCCGAAGATCGATCCGTAAACTGCCTGGCCATATGCCACCGGCGAAGACGCCAGAGCACACACGGCAAATATCAACCCCACTGTTGCGCGCGTCATAAATCTCATTGCAAACCTCCAAAAGTGCTTCACGTTGCTAACTGTTGGCAATCATCTATGAGTGCTGCCGAACATCACTTCAGAATTCAAACGGCATCAATCTTGCACGACGTAGTCAGGGCAAATGTCGCCCTTTCAAACCCGAAGTTCCTGACCTTTTGAATCGAACCGAAAAATACTCGCGGCCTCGAGACAATGTCAACGACCTAGAGCTGTTAATAATTTGCAAGTTGTTGACAGGACAAATCTTTATGAAAAGTACGAAGAAGATTTAAGAAATTGGTCCTACCTTTAGCTGGGCAATCTTACTGCAGTTTTGTTTTATAAGACCGCTAAATTGCTGATAGATATACGTTAAGCGTAATTTTTCACAAACCCAGCAACGTCGCAGGTGCAGCAAAATATCAATCAAAAGGTTGACCACATTCCAAGTAACGAATTGAGTTCCAAACTCGTCGGAAGACAAGTTTGTCTATACATTAGCGACAGACCTCAAACCAATCTCTCGGGGTTGACGACATGAAGAAGAAGCCGGTCCACCGAATCGACACCTCGCCGTCGCCAGCCGTCGAATCGCAACCCAAATCCCGCAGCAGAAAAGATTCCTCCACCACGCCAAAGTATCGCCAGGTCTTCGAGGATCTTCACTCCGCCATCAAAGCCGGAATCCTTCGCCGTGGAGACCGTCTTCCCAGCGAAGCCGAACTCGGTGAGCGCTACAACACCTCACGCATCACGGTAGCTAAAGCTGTTCATGAACTGCAGCTGCAGGGCCTCGTATCGCGACGGCCAGGCGCAGGCACCCACGTTCTTGCACCTCTTGCCTCGGCCGATCACGTCTTCGGGCTTCTCATTCCCGATCTCGGCCGAACCGAAATCTTCGAGCCCATCTGCAACGGCATGATGCGGTCACCTCTCTCCCGGCCGCACTCCCTCTTGTGGGGGCACTCCATGGGCGAGTTCGCCCAGCAGCAGAAGGAGGCCGAGCAGCTCTGCCATAAGTACATCGCGCAAAGAGTCTCAGGCGTCTTCTTTGCGCCGCTCGAGTTCACTCCAGAAAAAGACATCGTCAACCGCCGCATCGCCTCTGCCTTCGATCGTGCAGGAATTCCGGTCGTGCTGCTCGACAGGTGCTACGCTCCCTATCCCCGCCGCTCAAAGTATGACCTCGTGGGCATCGACAACCGCAGCGCCGGCTTTCTGATTACCCAGCATCTGCTTCAGCACGGAGCCAAACGCATCGCCTTCGTCGCCAGGCGCCTCTCGGCCTCGACGGTTCACGGACGAATCGCCGGCTATCGAGAGGCTCTGCTCGCGCGAGGAGGCAACCAGCAACACGATCTCGTTCGCCTTGGCGATCCGGAAGATCCTAAATTTCTTCAGACGATACTCAAAGACTGCCATCCGGACGCCATCGTCTGCGCCAACGACATTACAGCCGCTCGCATCATGCAAGGCCTTACAGCTCGTGGAATACGCGTCCCGGAGGAGATCCGCATCGTCGGAATCGATGACGTGAAATACGCGAGCCTTTTGCCCGTGCCACTCACTACGCAGCATCAGAACTGTGCCGACATCGGCGCCATGGCCATTGCCACCATGCTACAGCGACTCGAAAAACCCGACCTCCCCACCCGCGACATCCTCTTGCAGACGAAAACAGTCTTGCGCAGCTCTTGCGGAACTCATCCCTCGCCCACCCACAAACTCACCTAATCAAAATGCCATATCCTTAGGTCGCAGCTTGCATCCCGAATGCTATAGTGTTGCGAACTCCCCGGAGGCCTGTTTTGACTATTAAGTTACGCCGTTCCAACACATCTACTTCAAACTGGCTGCGTGTGCTCGCAATCCTTGCCGCCAGCGCGCTCTGGACCTACGGCAGCCACGCGCTCAGTCAGACACCGCAGCCCTCATCCGTCGCCGCCGCGACACATAATGACGGTCCCTGGTGGAAGCACGCCGTCTTCTATGAGATCTATCCCCGCAGCTTTCAGGACTCCACCGGCGACGGCATCGGCGATCTCAACGGCATCACTCAGCGCCTCGACTACCTCAAAAGCCTCGGCATCGACGCCATCTGGATCGCGCCCATGTATCCTTCGCCCCAGGTCGACTTCGGCTATGACATCTCTGACTACCAGTCCGTAGACCCGCAGTACGGCACCGTCGCCGATATGGACCACCTCATCGCCGAGGGCAAACAGCGAAACATTCGCGTCATCCTCGACATGGTCCTCAACCACACCTCAGACAAACACCAGTGGTTCATCGACTCCGCGAGTTCTCGCTCCAACCCCAAGCATGACTGGTACGTCTGGAACGACGGCGTTCCCGCCAACGGCCCCAACGTCACTGCCTATCAAAAGCGCTTCGAGCACGAAGGCCGCGTCCCGCCCAACAACTGGGTCTCCGGCTTCGGCGGCTCGGCATGGGAGTGGGTCCCGGCCGTCCATCAGTTCTACTACCACAAGTTCTACAAGCAGCAGCCCGACCTCAACTGGCGCAATCCCGCCGTCGAGAAGGCCTGCTTCGACGCCATGCGCTTCTGGCTCGACCGCGGCGTAGCCGGCTTCCGCCTCGACGCCATCCCAACTCTCTTCGAAGACCCCAAACTCCGCAACGAACCCGAGGCTGGAGGCATCAACGCCCAGGGCGATCCCAACCTCAAAGACATCTACACCAGCAATCTCCCTGACGTTCACGATGTCATGCGCCGCATGCGCACCATGGTAGAAAAATATCCCGGCAACCGCGTCCTCATCGGCGAAACCTATCTTCCCGATACCGCCGCGCTCAACGAGTGGTACGGTGGCGCAAAGCACGATGAGCTGCAACTCCCCATGGACATGCTCCTCGGCTTCCACGGCGACCACGACAAGCTCGATGCCGCAAGCTTTCGCACCTTCCTTAACGATGCCGAGACCAAGCTCAATGGCTCGCAACCCCTCTTCGTCTTTGACAACCATGACAACGTCCGCTCCTGGGATCGCTACAGCGACGGTGAGCACAATCAGGCCATCGCTAGAATCCTCGCAGCCGTCCTCCTCACCTCCCGCTCCGCCGCGCTCATGTACTACGGCGAAGAGCTCGGCATGGTCACCTCGACACCCAAGCGCAAAGAAGATGTGAAGGATCCCATCGGCGTCACAGGTTGGCCAAAGGAAAAAGGCCGCGACGGCGAGCGCACACCCATGCAATGGGACGACTCCAAGAACGCCGGGTTCAGCGAATCATCAACCACATGGCTTCCCGTCCCATCCAACTCCGCAACCATCAACGTGAAGGCGGAAGAGATCGAACCCGACTCGCTCCTCAACTGGTACAAGCAGCTCATCGCAATGCGCAAAAGCGATCCCACACTTCGCGACGGAAAACAGGTCATACTCGATGAGTCGAATCCATCTGTTCTCTCGTACCTTCGCGAAGGCGTCGCCGGCCATCCTTCAGTCGTCGTAGCGCTCAACTTCACCGCTCAACCCCAGACCATCTCGCTCGATCTCGGCAAAGCGAGCGGCTCCGGCAAGGCGGTGACCACGGTCCTTACCAATGCACCCGGTCTCAAACAAAACACCAGCCTGCAGAACATCACGCTACCGCCGTACGCGTCGTGGATTGGACAGATTGGCCAGATCGGCTCCAGCAAATAGCTACAGCTACGCCTAAAGGGGTCGCTCGTGAACAAAACGCCGTTACGCACTTCAGGCATTGCAAACTCCCTCCTCTGTGCAGCCCTCGCGCTCGGTAGTCTCTTACCGGGCGCGTTTGCTCAAACTGCAACTCAGGCCCCCCCCGCAGCCGACCAGAAGAACACCACCGCCGACCCCTGGTGGAAGCACGGCGTCATCTACGAGATCTACCCCCGAAGCTTTCAGGACACCGACGGCGACGGCATTGGCGACATCAAAGGCATCACCTCCCGTCTCGACTACATCAAGCAGCTCGGCATCGACGCCATCTGGATCAGCCCCATGTATCCGTCGCCGCAGATCGACTTCGGCTACGACATCGCCGACTACACAGCCATCGATCCCCAGTACGGCACCATGGCCGACTTCGAGCACATGACCGCGGAAGCCAAACGCCGCAACATCCGCGTCATCATGGACTACGTTCCCAATCACACCTCTGACCAGAGCGCCTGGTTCAAGGAATCACGCTCCTCCCGCACCAATCCCAAACGCGACTGGTACATCTGGCGCGACCCCAAGGGCTTCACCGCCGACGGCAAACCAACCCCCCCGAACAACTGGCAGAGCTGGTTCGGCCACTCTGCATGGGAGTACGACGCCACCACGAAGCAGTTCTACTACCACCACTTCTACGTCCAGCAGCCCGACCTCAACTGGCGCAACCCCGAAGTTATCAAGGCCATGATGGACGTCCTCCGCTTCTGGATGGACAAAGGCGTCAACGGCTTCCGCATCGATGCCGTCTCCCGCCTCTTCGAAGATCCCAACCTCCACGACGACCCCATCCTTCCGGGTACCAACGCCTTCGGCGACCCCAACATCGTTCACAAATACACGGACAACCTCCCCGAAGTTCATGACATGCTCCGCGAGATGCGCAAGGTCGTCGACCAATACCCCGGCAATCCTGTCCTCATCAGCGAAGCGGACGAACCCAACATCTTCGAGCTCTCCAAGATGTACGGCGCCAACAACGACGAGGTCCAGCTCCCCATGGACTTCCAGGTAGCCGACGTCAACGAGCTCTCCGCGCCAAAGTTCCGCGAGCTCCTCAAAGAGGTAGAGAACAACCCCGCTCACGGCCAGCCTTACTTCTTCTTCGGCAACCACGATCAGGACCGCATCTGGGACCGCTACAGCATCGGCGTCACCGATCCCGCCATGAAGGCCCGCATCGCACGCATGATGGCAACTCTGCTCCTCACCTCACGAGGAACCCCGCAGATGTACTACGGCGACGAGATCGGCATGGTCACCACAACTCCCACTCGCGTGGAAGACGTAAGAGACCCCGAAGGCATCACCGGCTGGCCCAAACAAAAAGGCCGCGACGGCGAACGCACTCCCATGCAGTGGAACGACTCGAAGAATGCAGGCTTCAGCACCGCCAACACCACTTGGCTCCCCGTCGCGCCCGACTACAAGACCGTCAACGTCGCCGTCGAGTCACCCGACCACGAGTCCATGCTCAACTGGTACAAACGTCTCATCGAGCTACGCCGCACCAACCCAGCCCTCTACGCAGGCAGCATGACCGTCCTCAATCCCAACGAAGAGGTCCTCTCCTACCTGCGCCAAGGGCCACCCGGCAAACCCTCTGTCCTCGTAGCGCTCAACTTCTCCGGCAAACCCCAAACTCTGAAATACGACTATGCCGCGTTAGGCCTCACCAAAGGCGCAACCGCCACCCTCGAAACCAACGACCCCGTCATCAATCACGCCCCACTCACTAAGCCCGTCACCCTCGCACCGTACGCCACCTGGATCGCAGAGGTCCAGTAAACACTGGCCGATCATCTCACGATTCCTTAATCGCAAAGTACAGATACCTCAGTAGGCGCTTTTCGCCCGTTAGGGTATGTACGCAGGAAAGGAACCGCTGCAGCCCCTCGAAGTTGATATCGCCTTCCGCTGCGACCAGTTCCTCTTTCCTTTTCTCCCGTGCATCATGCCACTGTTTCGCCACCCGAGATGCACTCTCGGTTGTGTCGGTTACGCGGATCCGGCGAAACCCTGCTCGCTCGAGGAGTCGTTCATTCTCTCCGGGCGGACTGTACACATAAAAACCAATCGAGCTGCGCGTGGCGATCTCTTCGTTGGAAAGCAATCCGCCAACTATCAGAGCGTCGCTGAACAGCATCCGTCCGCCGGGCTTCAGTATGCGAAACATCTCAGCCAGCACCTCGGGACGTCCTGGAAGATGGCACAAAACGTCATTCGAGAACACAGCGTCAAAGCTGTCGTCGTCAAAAGGCAGATTTTTCGAAGCGTCACACTGCTCAAAACGGGCCATTGAACCAAGGCCTCTTGCCAGCGCAAGTTGGTTCGCATTGCGAACTCCCAATGGATTGATATCTAACCCGACGAGACGGCAGCCCACCTTTTCCGCAAGGTGCAACGCATAGCCACCCGAACCGAACCCCACTTCCAGCACAAACGAATCGGGTCTCAGGTCCAGCAGTTGGGGGATTTCGTTGGATTCTTCCGTTGTAACCCAGCTTGTTTGCCCAAAATCCTCGCCGTAGGTCTCGATGCGCACATGTCGGTACGTATCCGACACATAATTTCCATATGCACTGTCATAGAGATCCACTTTCTGTGACACGTTAGAGATCCTCCTCAGCCTGTTTCTATTGGTGGATGAATTGGCTAACAGACTAGCAACCTACTTTGGAATTTTCAAAAAGACGTAAAGTCAAACGAGCCTGATTATGTACAAGCTGAGCTTGCTTCTGCTGGCCTATACGCTGAATGCTGCGCTGGTAGACTTCTCGCACAAAACTGGAGGCGTTTCACGATGCCGTCGAAAGATACGTCTGTCGTTATCAGATCTGCCACAGCCGAAGATGCCGCAACCTGTGGGCAGATTGATTATGACGCCTTTACTGCCATCAGCTCTGCTCATGGTTTTCCACCCGACTTCCCCCGACCTGAGATGGCGATACGTGCCATCTCCTCGATGTTTTCAGACCCCAACTGTTACTGCGTTGTGGCGGAGATCGACGGCCAGATCGTCGGCAGCAACGTCCTTGACGAGCGCTCCATCATCCGCGGCGTCGGACCCATTACGATCGACCCCGCGGTACAGAACAGGGGTGTCGGCCGTCTGCTGATGCAGGCCGTGATGAATCGCGCCCATGATCGCGGAGCCGCCGGAGTACGGTTGGTCCAGGCGGCCTTTCACAATCGCTCCCTCTCCCTCTATACCTCCTGCGGCTTCGACGTCCGTGAGCCGCTCTGCTGCCTGCAGGGACAGACTCGCGAGCGCAGCGTTCCCGGATGCCAGGTGCGGCCCGCTACTCCGACCGACGAAGATGCCTGCAACTCGCTCTCTCGCCGCGTTCATGGCTTCGATCGCGCCGTCGACCTGCAACAGGCCATCTCGCGAGGCACAGCCCTGGTCGTCGAACGAGAAGGGCGCGTTACCGGATACACAACCCATCTCGCCTTCTTTGGCCACTCATCATCGGAGACAAATCCGGATATGCAGGCGTTGATCGCTTCCGCAGACTCCTTTGCCGGTCCTGGAATCCTCGTCCCCTCTCGCAATAGCGCATTGTTGCGGTGGTGCCTGCAGAATGGTCTGCGAGTGGTTCAGCCCATGACGCTGATGAGCGTCGGGCTGTATAACGATCCCGCCGGCTCCTGGCTGCCGTCCATACTGTTCTAGTCTCCGCCCGGCACACTGTTCGATCCATCGAGAACGCTGGCGGCACGCATACCTTTACCAGCTCAAAGTCACAGCACTCTGCTGATACCCCGTACCCTGCGGAAACTTCACCACCAGCTTCTCCAACCCATCACCCTTGCCGGCTGCCGCATCCACAATCGTTCCACCTTCAACGTGGAGATTCAGCTTGGCCACATTCCGCCGAACCGTCAGTTCGACGGTCGTGCCCGCCTGTCCCTCGAACTCCAGCTTCATCGAGTGCGCCTCCGAGACCTCGCTCAGCACCTTCATCTGCGCCGTCCGCGCTCCCGGCAGCGGCAACCCATGCGGCACTACAACCTCAACCGCCGGCAAAGCAAAGACCACCGACGAACCAGCTGCCGAAGCCCGCGAACCCTTCACCGTACTAGCCAGCCGAACCGTCGGGCCAGAGAGCGTACTCACCTTCACCACCAGGCCACGCGCCTCACGCTGGTACTCCAGCGAGCAAATAGACGCACCCACATGAAGCCTATCGACAGCAGCATGGTCCCAGTCAGCAGGGAGATGCGGATCAAGATGAATGGAGTTTGCAAGCCCGTCCACATCGACACCAAACAGACCACGCAGCATCGGAGTAATCACCATCGCTGAAGACCAGAGCTGATGACTCGTGCTGCGCCCGAAAGGCTGGAAGAACGTACCCGACAACAACTCCGTCACCGCGCCAAGATCCTGCGCCGTAGTCAGATCCGCATTTTGCATCAGGTGCGCGTACCCAGCCAGCGAATGTCCCGCACGGTACTCCGCCACCGACGCCCACCCGGTAAACAGAGGCCACACCGACCCCTGGTGATAGCTGATCGGATCATAAAAAGGATCGCTCTCGGCGACATCCCGCAGGCCCCAGTCGGTAGAAAAATCGTGCGAAGCCCACCGCCGAAAGCTCGCCTGCGCATGAGCCAAACCTTCACCGCCGTCCCACCATGCAATCGCCGGATAGACCGTAGCAGCGCGGTCGAGCGACCCATCAGCGTTCCGGCTGAACGCATAAGCCTGCCGCGAAGCATCGTAGTACTCCGCCTCAATCTTCTTCGCTAACTCGACACCCCGCGCACCGGCAGAGTCAGCCGTTGCCTTGTCCTCCAGCAGCCCAGCCAGCTTCGCCATCGCAGCCGAAGCCTGCTGATCCAGCAGCGCAAGATAGATCTCCTGATGCGGCATCCCGGTCGGCCAGCTCTCCACCCATCCGGTCCCCTGAGAGTTGTCGTAGATCCCGTCACCATCGGTGTCATGGGTCGTCTCAAAACGCCACGCCTTCTCAACAGTCTCCCGATGCTTCCGAAGAAAATCGACATCGCCGCTGGTCCGTACGTAGTCCAGCATCGCCGTCAAAAGCAGCGGCGTCGAATCAGCAGCAGCGTAAGCGTAAGAGAAGTTCTTCCAGTCAAAGTAAGCCGCGGTCTGCGGATACTCGTGCATGATCTTTCCATCCTCACGCTGCCGCTTCATCAGGAACTCAAGCTCGTCGCGGACCAACCCGAAGTCGCCGAAGCCATTCACGGCATAGAGTGTATACAAGCTGTCGCGCCCAAAGTACCAGCCAAATCCAGGCCTCGCCGAATCGCCCGACGAGTAATATCCCGCAACCAGACCAATCTCCCCACTTGGTTGCGCCTTCGCCCTCAACTGCTCAATTGACATCTCAGCCCAGGCGAAGTCATCGTTCAATCCAGCATCCGGAGTGCTAATCGCCGTCAGGCTGTCCCTCATCCCGGCATATCGCGCCGCATGCTTCGCATACACCTGCGGCAGAGTAGCATTCAACCGCTCCAGCTTCCCCTGAAGCGCGGCATTCGTCGCCGTCTCCACAGTATCTCCCATCGCCATCAGCAACGGGAAGTAGCGGTTCGTATCCCGCTTCGGATCGTAGTGCAGCTTCAGCTCCAGCGGGTAAACTCGCGGCTTCTCCTGATAGGGAGCCAGAATCCCCGGCTGAGTATTCGGCATCGCCACAGCTCCCGCGAGATTCGGGAAGTCGGTATGCAACACATAGAACCCGCCATCCTGCTGCTTCACCCACTCCGCCGACGGAACTCCCTGGCTGCGTTGTGGCCACATCGGCCGCATCTCCGGAGTAAAGCTGAAGGTCAAATCCATCGGCCTCGTCGAGTCGATCTGAAACATCACTACCGCGCCCGTCCCATCCTCCGCATCGTCTTGCGCAAACATGATCTGCCGTACCGTGAAGGCAATATGCGAATACGTAATTACGGTGTGGTCGGGAGATACCTCGATCTCCGCCGCACCCGCATTTAGATCGATCGGCACTGAGTAGCCCTCTACCTCTGCTCGAATCGCTAAGTGGCTAAGCAGCTTGACTGGCAACACCCACGCTTCAAAAGTCCCCTCCTGCTGCCCCACTATGACGCCGCGGGTCCCCGCCACGGTAAATGGCTTCCCGGTCTCAACGTGACGTCGAATCGTCAGCGCGCCATCGGCCACAGGAAAAGCATCGACCGGCCGCAGAGCCCCTGTTTGCGCAGCCGCAATTCCCCCAAGCATGACCACCCCGGCAAACGCAGCTCTCATCGGCCCCTCCACCTCAAAAGACCACCAGTCTACATGCTGCCGTGTTCTCTAACGACGATGCGACTGATAAGATGCCGCACATGCTTCGTAGATTCCTGTGCTCCCTCTCATTGCTGGCTATCGCGATCTCCTTCGGACACGCCGCATCTCCACTGGCCGGTCGATACCAGAAGGATTCAGCCACCATCGCTGAATCCAAGACCCTCACTGCGGCTGAAGCAGCAAAGTTCCTGCCCGCCACCGTCTTTTTCCGAGGTCAGAGCGCGCCTATTCAATCCAGAAACTCCAGCGGAGTGCAATTTGCGAAAGACGCGCTGCTTCTAGTCGCACTAGTGGATACCGCAGGCTACTCCAGTTCGGTGCAGGAGAAATATCAGGCCTATCTCATCACTGAGGCATCGATCGATATCGAAGGACACACGCTCAGGCCTGGAGCATACGGCTGCGGCTTTGTTGCTGGCAACACCTTCGTCGTGATGGACATCGGCGGCCACGATCTCTTCTCCGCCCCCACCACCAAAGACGCCACCCTCCACCGCCCGACTCCTCTACAGATCCTGACCGCGCCCAACGGCACCGGATATCGCCTTTATGGCGGTCGCGACTATGTCGACTTTACGCAGACGCCAGCTAAAACGACCAACCCCACTTCCCTCCATCCGTAATTACAATCGGGCTCAGATGCAACTCTTTCCGACACGTCCGCTTCTGCGATGTATCGCCTTCGCGACGATGATTCCCCTGGCGCAGGCACAGACAAATTCCGCACCGGCAGCTTCGTCACAGACCCTTACAACCGACAGAGTGAAAGAGGCCGAAGAGGCATTTCGTGCCGGGTCCGCAGCCTATCTTAAAAACGATCTACTCTCCGCCCACATTCAGTTCGCAAAAGTCGTCAAATTAGCTCCTGAGGTCGCGGCTGGCCACAGCGCCTTTGGCACCGTACTACTTGCTGAGGGAGATCTCCCATACGCTGCCGATCAACTCGAACAGGCGCATAAACTCGATCCGCAGAACTCAGATGCCACCCTTAACCTGGCGATCGCTTACTCTCAGCTACGGGAATACCAAAAATCAGTGCAGATGTTTCAGCTCTTCAACGAAACGAAGAGCGATGCAGTACAGGCACTCACGCCACAGGCCTCCATCGCCTACGCCGCCTCCCTCGCAGCAACGGGAGAGCCTGCCACCGCTCAAAAAAACTTGGAGGCAGCTCTCAATAGCTCCCCTGACAACGCTGCCCTGCACGATAGCCTGGGCACCGTCCTCGCGCAGCAGCAAACCTACAGTGACGCCACCGTTCAGTTTCAGCGTGCGATCTCACTGGAGCCATCGCTCGCATCCGCGCACTACCACCTCGGCTCCGTCTTTCTCAATCAAGGCAACCTTGCAGACGCAGTCAGCGAACTCACCAAAGCCAATGACATCTCTCAAGAAAACGTCGAATACATGCTGCAACTTGGTCGCGCCCTACGGGCGAACGAACAGGAAGAGAAGGCCCTCACCGTCCTTCGGCATGCGCTGCTTGTTGATCCTGCCTCGACAGACATCAAGTACGAACTCGCCCTTACCCTTCAGGCGAACGACAATCCCCGCGAAGCTATTCCACTCTTTCAACAGGTCGCCGCCGCCCGGCCGCAGGACTCTGCCGTACTCACAAACCTCGGACTCGCTCTTGTGCAGACAGGCGACGCCAAGGGCGCCATCCTCTTCTACCTTCGAGCTCTTGTACTGGATGAGAAAAATCCCACCCTGCGCCAAGACCTCGGCGTCGCCTATCTTCAACAGAGCGATCTCAACCACGCCATAGAGCAGTTTCGTGCAGGCCTCCTGGTCGAACCCGACAACTCACATCTCCACTACGATCTTGGGCTGGCGTTGAAGTTGAAAGACGATCCAAACGCAGCGATCGCGGAGTTCGTACGCGCCGAACGACTCGATCCCAGGTTGCCTGATCCGCCTTACACACTCGGCGTACTCTACATGCAGCTCGGACGCTTCGCAGAGTCGCAGACCGAATTGGAGAATGTCACCACGCTGCGCCCCAACAACGGTGAGGCCTGGGCGCTGCTCGGCAATGTTTATAAAAATAACAACGATCCCGAAAAGGCTGCAGCCGCCTTGAGACTTGCCATCGATCTTCTGCCCAACCAGCCCAGTCCACACATCAGCCTTGCCGCCATCCTCAGCCAGCAGGGAGACTCTGAAGGCGCTGCAGCCGAACGGAAAAAAGCCGCATCCCTCAGCCGTATCGCTGTCAGCCGCCAGCGTGCCAACTTTGCCCTCGATAGCGGCAAGGCTCTGCTCAAGCAAGGTCAGATTGCCGAGGCAATCGCACAGTTGCAATCCGCAGTCGATGCAGATCCGAACTACAGCGAGCCTCACTCCGTTTTGGCCGACGCTCTCGACAGGCAGGGACGAAGCGCTGATGCCGCGCTAGAGCGACAGAAAGCAAAAAAACTTCTCGCGAATACTTCCACCCCAGGCGAGGCACCTTCCGCTCGCCCATAGAATCGACACTACGGTACTCACAAGCGTTTGTTGCCTTAGCACGTAAAGATTCTCTACACCGCGCACAGATTTCAAGACTCTTTCAATCGTCTTCGATTTTGTGATTACAATTACCACGGCGAAGAGAGCCTCGAACGCCAGTACCGGGCCATTGTCTCAGGAGCATCCATTTGAATTGGTCTCGCCGTAACTTTCTTACTTCGCTTTCGACCACCGCACTGGTTCTTTCGCTTGATGACGTATTGGCTCTGGCAGCGCCGCAAACCTCTCAACCGGCCCAGCAGATGGGATCGCGCCCCACCTACGACGCCGTACCCCGACCCGCTCCCAAACTCCTTCCCTCACCCGTCGCAGGCACTCCTCTCGGCATCAGCTTCATCGATGTAGCGCGTCAATCCGGACTCAATGCAAAGACGATCTACGGCGGCGAACACAAAAATCGATATCTCCTCGAAACCACTGGCTGCGGCGTGGCCTTCTACGACTACGATCATGATGATTGGATCGATATCTTCCTGGTCAACGGCACGCGGCTCGACGGCTTTCCCAAGGGGCAGGAACCCATCTCTCGCCTCTTCAAAAATAATCGCGACGGCACCTTCACCGACGTCACCCTCAAAGCTGGCGTAGGCCGCGCTGGCTGGGGTCAGGGCTGCTGTGTCGGCGACTACAACAACGACGGCTGGAACGATCTCTTCGTCAGCTACTACGGTCAGAACGTTCTCTATCGCAACAATGGCAACGGAACCTTCACCGACGTCACCGAGAAGGCTGGCCTGCTCCAGTCAAAGACGCGCTGGAACTCCGGCTGTGCCTTCATCGATTACGATCGCGACGGCCATCTCGACCTCTTTGTCGCCAACTACATCGACTTCGACATCAAGACAGCTCCCCTCCCCGAAGCCGCCGGCTGCGCCTACAAAGGCATTCAGGTAGCCTGCGGTCCTCCCGGTCTCCAGGGCGGCAAGAACATCCTCTATCGCAACAACGGCGACGGAACCTTCACCGACGTCTCACAAAAATCCGGAATGTGGGAGACCATCGGCACCTACGGCTTATCTGTAGCTGTCTCGGACATCGACGGCGACGGCTGGCCCGACATCTACGTCGCCAACGACTCCACCGCCGCCACCTTCTACCAGAATCAGAAAGACGGAACCTTCAAAGATGTGGCCATTGAGTCCGGCATCGCCTACTCACCCGACGGCAAGCCGCAGGCCGGCATGGGCGTCTCTATTGGCGACTTCAATCGCGACGGCCACTTCGACATCGTCAAGACGAACTTTGCCGGCGACACCGACTCCCTCTACGTCAACCTCGGCGACGGGAACTTCGACGACCACACCTACATGTCCGGACTCGGCGTCAACACCCGCTATCTCGGCTGGGGCGTCGGCTTCTTCGATATGGACAACGACGGCTGGCCCGACATCTTCATCTGCAACGGCCACGTCTATCCCGAGGTCGACGGAACCGCCATCGACGCGCCCTACGCCGAACACAAGTACCTCTACCGCAATCTCCGCAACGGGCAGTTCGAAGAGGTGACCACGCAAGGTGGTCCAGGCATCACAACACCCGCCCCCGGCAGAGGCTGCGCCTTCGGCGACTACGACAACGACGGCGTAGTGGACGTGGTCGTCAACTGCATCAACAGCCTTCCCCAGCTGCTCCGCTGCGAATCGACGACTGGCCGCAACTGGATCAAGATCCGCACCGTAGGCACAAAGTCAAACCTCTCCGGCATCGGCGCAAAGATCAGCGTCACAACCGCAACACCAGACGGTGCCAAACCCTTTATCCAAATCGACGAAGTTCGAAGCGGCGGCAGCTACTACTCCCAGAACGATCTCCGCATCCACTTCGGCCTCGACCACTCCGCTAAAGCAGATTCAGTCGAAATCAAGTGGCCCTCCGGCACAACCGACAAACTCACAGACCTTGCGGCCAATCATCTTTATGTCATTCAAGAGGGCGGAAAGATTCTGAAGACAGTTGCCATGGGCGCCTCCTCGCAATCTAAAGCGTCAACCACTCCAGCAACGACCCCAAAGCCATGAAGCTTAGCTCCTTTCTTCGAACCGCGGCCATCTTCTTCTTTGCGGCGACCGCATTCGGAGAGCAGCAGCCCTATCCGCCAACGACCGATCATCCTCCCCCCGCTTGGTTTGTGGATGTCGCCTTGAAGGCTGGCATCACTGTTCGCGATGTCAACGGAAGCGTCGAATCCAAGCGTTACATCATCGAGGCTACCGGCTCCGGCGTCGCCATTCTCGACTACGACAACGACGGCTGGCCCGACATCTTTCTCGTCAACGGCACGAACCTGCCCGGCACAACCTCTGCAGCCGGCCAGGCAAAGCCAACCAATCATCTCTTCCACAACAATCGCGACGGAACCTTCACCGACGTCACCGTAAAGGCAGGCCTGGTCTCCACTGGATGGGGGCAAGGAGCATGCGTTGGAGACTATGACAACGACGGATTCGACGACATCTACGTCACCGGCTACGGCAAAAACCGCCTCTTCCACAACCAGGGCAATGGAACCTTCAAAGAGGTAGCCGAGCAGGCAGGCGTCGCCGGCACAGGCAAGGAGTGGGGCACCGGCTGCGCCTTCGTCGATTACGATCGCGACGGCAAGCTGGACCTGGCCGTCGCCAACTACGTGCACTTCGATCTTGCCCGCACTCCAACACCGGGCCAAACCTCAGGATGCATCTGGAAGGGAGTGCCCGTCATGTGCGGTCCACGCGGCCTCGAGAGCGCACCGAACATCCTCTACCACAACCTTGGCGGCGGAAAGTTCGAAGACGTCAGCAAGCCCAGTGGATTCGAACGAACACAAGGCCACTACTGCTTCTCCATCACCACGCTCGACTACGACGACGATGGCTGGCCCGATCTCTACGTCGCCTGCGACTCCACACCCGCCATCCTCTATCGAAACAACCACGACGGCACCTTCAAGGACACTGCCGCCGACGCCGGCGTAGCCTTCAACGAAGACGGCCGCGAACAGGCCGGGATGGGATCAACCACGGCCGACTACGACGGCGACGGCAGACTCGACCTCTTCAAAACCAACTTCTCCGACGACACCTCCACCCTCTATCGCAACAATGGCGACGGCACCTATACCGACATGACCTTCGCCGCAGGGCTTGGCATCAACACCGATGCCCTCGGCTGGGGCGCCATGTTCGCCGATGTCGACAACGACGGCTGGCCCGACCTTCTCGTTGCGAACGGCCACGTCTATCCCGAGGTCGACTCCGCCAAACTAGGTTCGTCCTATCGCGAGCCTCGCCTCCTCTACTACAACCTGGGCAACGGAAAGTTCCGCGACATCAGCAAGACCTCCGGCCCCGGGCTCGTCGACCCACGCTCCAGCCGTGGCCTTGCCATCGCGGACCTCTTCAACGACGGACGCCTCGAAGCCGTGATTAACAACCTGAGCGATCGTCCAATGCTTTTAGTCAACCTCGCGAGGAATCAGAACCACTGGCTCGGCCTTCATCTCAGAGGTACATCCTCCAACCGTGATGCCATTGGCGCGCGCGTAACCCTGAAATCCGCAAAGCGCCTCTGGGTAGACGAGGTTCGTAGCGGCTCCAGTTACAACTCGTCAAGCGATCTCCGTCTCCACTTTGGCCTCGGCACGGAGACGCACCTCACGAGCATTCAAATTCGCTGGCCCAACGGCCAGATGGAGATCTTTGACCCTCCCGCGTCGGTGGATCGCATGATCGACCTGACCGAGGGAGATGGCCGGGTGCCATCGGCGAATTAAAAACAGCGATAGTGCAAAACAGTGCTCTCAACCCACTCTTTCGGGGTCTATGGTAGACATGATGCTGCATCAACCATCCGGCAAACCGATGCAGAGACGAAGGACTTAGCTTCTCCTGCGAATTCGAAACTGGAAGACTATAAGGACACGCTCGTGACCGTTCACCATCGTTCTCGCCATTGTTCACCTTCCATTACCTTTGCTCTCTACGCGACACTTTTTTTGAGCACAGCGGCATCAATCGCTCAGTCCACATCCCCGAACTCCCATTCCGACGCGCAATCTGACAAGCCTCAAGAGGGCGGCCAGGCTCCGGCAACAGGAGGATCAAACACCGGCGGAGCTCACCGCGCAGTCCTCGACGAAGAGAAGAGACCCATCACTGCCGGAGGCTTCGTAAAGAGTGGCCCAGTCATCTTTCAGGACATCGCCGCAAAAGCCGGACTGGCCTCATGGATCCACACCATGGGCACGCCCGAAAAAAGATTCATCATCGAAACAATCGGCTCCGGCGTCGGACTCATCGACTACGACAACGACGGCTGGCTCGATATCTATCTCGTCAACGGTTCCACCTCCGACGCTATCAGCGGCAAAGCAACACCCCCCCACGCCGCTCTCTTCCACAACAACCACGACGGTACCTTTACCGACGTCGCCGCGAAGGCACACGTCACCAATGACCGCTGGGGCGTCGGCGTCGCCATAGCGGACTACGACAATGACGGCTGGCCCGACATCTACGTCACCAACTTCGGCAAAAATCGTCTCTACCACAACAACCACGACGGAACCTTTACCGACGTCGCAGAGAAAGCTGGTGTCAGTCTTGGCAACTGGTCCACCGGCGCCACCTGGGGTGACTACGACGGTGACGGGCGACTCGATCTCTTTGTTCCCGGCTACGTTCACTACGACCTCGCAAATCAGCCCGGATCTGGCGGCAAGGAGGTCTCCTACAGCTTCTGCCAGTTTCGCGGCGAGAAGGTCATGTGCGGTCCGCGCGGTCTCAAGGGAGAGCCAGACCACCTCTTCCACAACAACGGCGACGGGACCTTCACTGACGTCAGCGAGAAAGCCGGTGTCTCCGACAAAAACGGCTTCTACGGTCTCGCCTCTGTCTTCGTCGATGTCAACAACGACGGCAAGCCCGACCTACTCGTCGCGAACGATTCAACGCCGAACTACCTCTACATCAACAAAGGCGACGGCACCTTCGAAGACGTGAGTTACGCCTCCGGATACGCACTCAATGAGAACGGCCGCGAGACCGCTTCAATGGGCATCGCCACTGGCGACTACCGAAATAACGGCCTGCTCGACATCTACAACACCACATTTTCTGACGACTACAACCCGCTCTACCGCAACGACGGCGACGTCAACTTCACCGATATCAGCTATCAGATGGGCATCGCCGAACCCACAATTCCTTTTCTCGGCTGGGGGACCGCATTCCTCGACTTCGACAACGACGGCTGGAAAGATCTGATCATCGCGAACGGCCACGTCTATCCGCAGGTCGATCACACATCCTGGGGGACCACCTGGGCAGAACGACCGCTCCTCTTTCACAACATCGAGGGTAAAAAATTTGATTTCGAACCTGCAGTCGAAGGCACCGCGCTCGCAAGCCTCTACGTTGGCCGCGGCATGGCGGTCGGAGATCTCTTCAACGACGGCAAGCTGGATGTCGTCATCAACTCCCTCGATGGTCACCCCGGCCTGCTCCGCAACGTCTCGCAAGACCATCACCACTGGATCGAACTGAAGCTGATAGGCGGTCCAAAGAGCCCAAGAGACGCCATCGGCGCCACGGTCTATCTCACCGCGGGAACCCAGAGACAACGCGGAGACGTTACCTCTGGTGGGAGCTTTGCCTCCACCCACGACCCGCGCGTGCATTTCGGCCTCGGCGACATCACAACCATCGACTCCGTTGAAGTTCGCTGGCCAAGCGGAGTCAAAGAAAAGTTCGCAGTTACCAAGGTTGACCAGATCGTTACTCTGGCAGAAGGTAAAGGAGCAAGACTCTAACTTCCATCCCTCCCCACTCAATCTTTTGGTTGAGATCTCTATCAGCCCGTAAGAGGATGGCTAACAGTCTTACCGCTTCAATAGAATTCACAGTTGCTATGAAATTGCCCTACAGCCGGATCGGTCGCATCTTTCTCTGTACAGTGCTGTGCGGCGCAATCGCCTCATTTTTCATGGCCTTGAAAAGTGATGGAGCTCTCGCATCTGATGCTGTCACGACCCCCACGCAACGTGAGGTTTATACCGAATCAGTCAAACAACATTACAACTTTCGATTCGGCGCCGATCAGCCCTTCCTCCCGTCAAATGCAACCACCGAAACCGGCCAGTTCATCAACCCCAAAGCCTTCCCCACTGCCAAATACTGCAGCCACTGCCATCAGGAAGCGCATACAGAATGGCGTCAGTCCGCTCACGCCAACTCCTTTCGCGCCCCCTGGTACATCAGAAACACAAACCTGCTCACTGCGGAAAAGGGCATTGAATACACCCGCCACTGCGAAGGCTGTCACAACCCAATCGCCCTCGTCTCTGGCGCGCTAACCAAGGGCTCCCCGGTAAATCGCAAGTTCGACGAAGACGGAATCACCTGCACCGTCTGTCACTCCATCCAGAAGGTTGACGCCCGCGGCACAGGAAGCTACGTTCTCGCGCAGCCCGCAGCTCTGCTCGACGAAAACAATCAACCCATCTACGGCGAGGTCTCCGACAAGGAGATTCTCGCCCATCTCGACCGCCACTCTAAAGCCGTCATGAAGGACTTCTATCGCACCAGCAACTTTTGCGCTGCGTGTCATAAGGCCGCCCTCCCCAAACAACTCAACGACTACAAATGGCAGCGCGCCATCTTCCTCTCCGACGAGTGGCAGCTCTCCTCCTTCGCAAAACAGTCGCCGCTTCCCTTCTACGTAAAAGACCAGGTCTCCACCTGCCAGACCTGCCACATGACCCGCGAAGCTCTCACCACCTCCGACTCCGGCGCGAAAGAGGGCAAGCTTGCCTCTCACCGATGGTTAGGTGCCAACACTGTTCTTCCAAAGTTCTACAACTACGACACTCAGATGGAGAAGACCATAGCCTTCCTCAAAGCAGGTGTCTTCAACGTCGACATCTTCGGCCTCGAGAGAAACGGAGGCAAGATCATCGCGCCTCTCGGCAGCGACAACTTCACCGTCTCGCCCGGCGACCTCCTCACCACCACGATCATCATTCAGAACAAAGGCATCGCACACAGCCACGTACCCGAGCAGCGCGATATGTACGAGAGCTGGGTCGAATTCGAGGCCAAAGATTCCTCCGGCCGTATCCTGATGCACTCCGGCGCGATCCAACCCAACGGTGACCTAGACCCTCGCGCACACAGCTTCACCAATCGCCTCGTAAACACCAAAGGGACCATCAACGATCTTCACCAGGTCTGGGATAATCGCGTGGTGGCTTACAACAACACCATCGCCTCAGGCCGATCACAGCTCGTCCGCTACCAATTCAAAGTACCCGCGGACGCAGCCGGTCCCATCACCGTCACCGCGCGGGTCAACTATCGCCGATTCGATCAGCACTTCATGGACTTCGGAATGGGCAAGCACTACGAGATGCCCGTCGTTGCCATGTCCGAGCGCACACGCACCTTCACCCTCGGCGAGAATCCCCCCGCGGTCGACCCGCAGGACAACAAACTCTGGATGCGATGGAACAACTACGGCATCGCCATGCTGGACGCACAACAGTACGCAGAGAGCGGCCGCGCGTTCGAGCAGGTCGCCAAACTCCGTCCCGACTATGCCGACGCCTTTATCAACATTGCCATCGCCAACTTCCAGTGGGAGCGCTACGACGCCTCCCGCGCCAGTCTCAACAAAGCTCTCGCTCTCAGCCCTCACAACTCGCGCGCTCTGTACTACCTCGCACTAGTCGAACGCAACCAGGGCCAGGTTGACAACGCCATCGCAGACCTTCGCCAGGTCATCGAAAAATTTCCAAACTCACGTGACGCCCATAAAGAGTTAGGCTTCTCTCTCTATCAGCAGCGCAAGTACGACGAAGCTCGCACAGAGTACGAGACCCTCCAATCCATCGACCCAGACGATCTCGCTGCCCACTACATCCTCTCCATCGTCTACCGCCGTCTCGGCATGAAAGATAAGGCCTCTCACGAAGCCGCAATGTTCGCAGATCAAAAAGACGATCCCACAGCCAGCACCTACGCGCTCGAGTTCTTGCGCAAACACAACGAAATCGCATCGGAGACCGTACCCTGGCACACACACACAGATTCCCCCGTCGAGCCCGCCGCCAACACCGGAACATCTGCTCGATGAATCTGCTGCGCTCTGCACTCTTTTTTGCCCTCGCAGCCGTTTCCTGTCTCCCGGCATTCGCCGAGTCCGCGAAGCAGCGCGGAGCAGCATTGTTTGTAAATAACGGCTGCCAACACTGCCACACGATCCGCAACGTGGGCGGCGACAAGGGTCCCGACCTCTCCGGGGTAGGACGCGTGCTCAACAAAACTCAGATCAGAACGCAGATTGTTCAGGGGGGACGAGAGATGCCATCCTTCGCCAACATCCTGAAGACGGCTGAAGTGGATGACCTCGTCGCCTACCTCCACTCCTGCCGTGACAAAAAGCCGAAATATCCATAAGTACTCCCGGACAGAGGACGTATCATCCAAGCTGAAGCGACTCCGTCCATCATGCTTTCGAACGTATCGACCCTACGCATGAACTTACTTTCGCGCCTCCATCTCGTCGTGCGTTCTTCCCTCATCTGGACCTCGTGCGGAATCGCCGTACTCTCTCTCTCCGCACACTCCCAGTCACTGAATAACTTCGGCTATCAATCCTGGTCTACGGAAAACGGCCTTCCTCAAAACAGCGCCCATCAGATCTTCCAGTCCACCGACGGGTACATCTGGATCGCAACCGAAGGCGGCGTTGCTCGGTTCAATGGCATCGACTTCAAAGTCTTCAACCACGAAACCACTACCGAAATCACCAGCGATGACATCTGCTGCTTCGCCCAGAGCCACGCCAGCCCACTCTGGATCGCAACCTCCGACGGTCTCCTCCGATACTCGGCAGGAACGTTTCACCGTTACTCCGCCGCGAACGGATTACCCACTGGCCGCATCCTCAACCTAGCCGCCGCAGAAGATGGCACTCTCTTGATCCTCACCACAGATGGCCTCGCCAGCTTTGACGGTCAGCGTTTCACCACCATCTCTCTTCCGTCCTTCGCCGCCCCATCTGCAATCGCCACCGCTCGCGACGGCAGCGTTTGGATCGCATCGAACTCCGGAATCTTTCAATATCAAAGCGGCCGAGTTCTTCCTCAACCACTCAACTCTATCCCAGCGCAAAAAGACATTACAGGCCTCGGCTTCTTCCGCGACCGCAGCCTCTGGTTGCGCACCGCAACCAGCATCACAGTCCTGCAGAATGGCCAAACCCGAACACTCCCACTAAGCCGCGATCTGGCCGCTGCGCACATACAGTCTTCTCTCGTCGACTATCAAAACCAACTATGGATAGGAACCAACAAAGGCCTCTTCACCCTGGACAAAATCAACAACCATCCACAACCCGTCCCTGCCCTCAGCTCCGACAGCATCCTCTCCCTCATGCAGGATGAAGAGGGAAATCTCTGGGTAGGAACAGAGACCAGCGGCCTGCAAATCCTGAGGCACAAAAACTTCCGCGCCATTCCTGCCCTCTCCGACCTCCCAATCACGGCCATCGCACAGGCATCCGACGGCGCTCTGTGGGCAGGCACCAGCAGCGATGGCCTCAACCGCTGGCAAGCGGAAAACGTTCAGCATCTCTCTACCCGCACCGGCCTTCTCAGCGAAACCATCCTTACCTTAGCCCCGGCTGGAGACGGCAGCATGTGGGTCGGCACCCCCGACGGCCTGAACCGTATCGAGGGCGCGAAGGTTCGAACCTACACCTCTGCCGACGGGCTACCTGATGACCTCATTCGCTCTCTGCTGAGCGACGATGACGGCTCACTCTGGATCGGCACCCGCCGCGGCCTGGCGCACTGGCAGAACAACCAGTTCGTCACTCTCACTCAATCCGACGGTCTCGGAAGTGACCTCGTAGGCGCTCTGCTCCGATCTCATGCCACCTCCGAACATGACCTTTGGATAGGAACACTCAATGGACTCTCGCGCCTCCGAAGAGGCAACATCACAACCTTCACTACAAAAGATGGGCTCTCCGGAAACACCATCACCTCTCTCGCCGAAGATCCAACCGGCACACTTTGGATCGGAACGAAAGCAGCTGGACTCAGCGTCATGTCCCCCGCCGCCGGCTTCGCGCCGCTGCATCGAGACGATCTGCCCCAAACCATCGACTCGATCCTCGAAGACAGCCACGGCAACCTGTGGCTAAGTTCAGGTCGAGGCTTCACGCGCGTCTCCGCTTCAGCGCTTGTCAAATGCGGCTCGTCTTCAACCTGCAATCCTCATCCCGTCTCTTATGGCCGCGCCGATGGCATGCCAACCGAAGAAGCCTCCGGCGCGGGTCATCCCTCTGCATGGAAAACTACAGAAGGAATGCTCCTCTTCGCCACCCGCAAAGGGGTTGCCATTGCCGATCCTAGCCACCTCATCGAGAACCTCATCCCTCCCCCAGTCGTCATCGAGCAATTTACGGTAGATGGTGTTGAGATTCCCCTAGGAGCGACCGAGAAAAATATTGCCCCCGGCCACGCCAGTTTTGCGTTCGAATACGCCGGCCTCAGTTACGTAGCTCCTGCCAAGATTCGCTACCGCTATATTCTCGAGGGGTTCGACAGGCAATGGACCGACGCCGGCTCACGTCGTATCGCCTATTACACCAATCTCCCGCCGCGCCACTATCGCTTTCGCGTGCAAGCAGCAAACAACGATGGCGTATGGAATGAAATCGGAGCTCAAATTTCCTTCTCTGTGCGGCCGCACTTTTATCGCACCCTCTGGTTTCTCCTGCTGCTTCTTCTTCTCATCGCCGCCATCGCGCTTGCCCTCTATCGCCTCCGCGTTCGGCGGCTTGAATCACAGTTCCAGGCAGTTCTCGCTGAGAGAAACCGTGTGGCCCGCGAGATCCACGACACCCTGGCCCAAAGCTTCGTCGGTGTCTCCGTACAACTCGAACTCACCTCTCAGCTGCTGGCTCAGTCGCAAGTCTCCGCCGCCAGCCAGCAGGTCGACCGCACCAGAACTTACGTCAGGGAGGGCCTTGCCGACGCTCGTCGCAGCATCTGGAATCTTCGCGCGATTACTGCGCAGAACAGCCTACCCACCCGGCTCACGCAGCTTGCAGAACAGTGGAGCCAAAAGAAACTCAACACCCGCCTCAATATCTCCGGCACCTACCGCCCTCTCGCCCAGTCTTTTGAAGATGAGGTCTTTCGTATCGCCCAGGAGTCTCTGGCGAATGCCGCACGCCACGCAAACGCGACTCAGGTATCCGCAGACCTCAACTACAATTCAACTCGGTTAACATTACGCATCTCCGACAACGGCAGCGGATTTTCGCTTGCCGAAGAGCATCTCTCAGCAAACGGCCACTTCGGAATAAAAGGCATGCGCGAACGCGCAGCTCAAATTAATGCTCGACTGACGATAAAGAGCTCTCCCGAAGATGGCACGACCGTCATCCTCGAAGCGCACATCGCAGAAGGAAAAGAGACAGCAACCCATGGCTGAACGCATTCGAATCCTTGTAGTAGATGACCATCACGTCGTACGGCAGGGCCTCGTTGCTCTGCTCAGCATCATGGCCAACATTGAAGTCGTAGGTGAAGCCAGTGACGGACTCCAAGCCATCGAGCTCTACCGCACCCTCAAACCCGACATCACGTTGATGGATCTGCAGCTTCCTAACCTCGGCGGAGTCGACGCCATCCTGAAGATTCGTGCCGACGACTCCACCGCAAGATTCATCGTCCTCACCACCTTCGACGGAGATGAAGATATCTTCCGCTCCCTCCAGGCCGGCGCAAAAGCCTACCTCCTCAAAGGAATGACCGTTGACGAGCTCCTCTCCACCATCCAGGCAGTTCACAGCGGAAGGACGCTGATCTCTCCCGCCATCGCAGAGAAACTCGCCGAACGGATGAGCACGCAGCCCCTAACCAATCGCGAGCTGAAAGTCTTGGAGCGCATAGTAGCCGGCCGCGCTAACAAAGAGATCGCATCCGACTTGAAGATCAGCGAAGCCACCGTCAAGTCACACATCAACAGCCTGCTCGGCAAACTTGGCGTCAGCGATCGCACTCACGCCGCAACCGTAGCTCTCCAGCGGGGTATCGTACATCTCAAATGACAACGCAACCAATAAAGTCTGCTCTCTTAGCTTTCCTTCTGATCGTTAGCCTCTCTTCAGTCGCCTTATCGCAATCAAAATCATCCTGGCGCGCCGCGACGCCTTCAGAACTACAGGCTGTGTTGCCCGCCCGCGCACCAGTCGAGAAGGAGCGCATCGAAACAGAAATGCGCACCGCTTCCGGTATCATCGACGCACGCGGAAAGATCATCGCAGGGGTTGTCCTCATCACTGCTGGGTACTCCGCTGACGGAAAATACTCCCACTACCTTTTAGTCCAGTCCCCCGTCACCTTCGGAGACATCTCACTCGCCGCCGGCAGCTACGTCATCGGATGGCAGCGTGGTGAAGACGACCTCGTCGTCAAATTCTACGAGGCCGTGACAGGAAAGGAACAGGGCACCGTCACCGCTCATCGTCTGGCAACGGGATCACGTGTAGAGTCCTTTCGCATCTGGCCGCCCTCAAACAACTCAATCCTTCAAATCGGCCGCTTCGCAATCCCCTACGTCCTGGAAAAGTAACCCACAAAATGACGATCCGCCGAAACGAAGAGAGACATCTTGACCTGACCATCGGGCGCAACAGTCTGTAATCGACACCGAGGAACGAGAGCTTGTTATCAGTGCACAAGCACTGTACTTTAGTCAGCATGAAAATTGATCGCGTGGTAATTGTCGTGGTGACACTATTCGTCGCGAACGTGCTCCAGGCGCAGAGTGCGGCCACATGGGAGATCGGCCCATTCACACGCCCAGCGAACGGCAATCCGGTCATCACTCCTCGTCCGCGATCCATCTTCACCGATCCTGTGCTCGGAGCCCTGGTTAACTGGGAGACCCTCCACACCTTCAACCCGGCAGCAATCGTTCGCAACGGCAAGATATACGTCCTCTACCGCGCAGAAGATAACTCCGGGACGATGCAGATTGGCGAACATACCTCACGGCTCGGTCTGGCGGAGAGTAAAGACGGTATTCACTTCATGCGGCGATCTGAGCCGGTCTTCTACCCATCCAAAGACGCGCAGCAATCTCGCGAATGGCCCGGTGGTGTCGAAGATCCGCGGATCGTCGAAACACTAGATGGCAGCTATGTCCTCACTTACACCCAATGGAATCGCAGTACCTACTCCGTGGGAATCGCAACCTCAGCCGACCTGACGCATTGGGTCAAACACGGTCCGGCATTTGCAGGCGCATCGAACGGCAAGTATGACCAGCTCAAGTACAAATCAGCAGGAATCGTAACTCGTTTAGACAACGGACGACTCATTGCCGCAAAAATTAACGGGAAGTTCTGGATGTACTGGGGAGAGGGTGCCATCCATCTGGCCACTTCCACCGATTTAATCCACTGGAGTCCCATAGAAAACGCTCAAGGTGATCCCATCGAGATCCTTCGCCCGCGTCCGTTACACTTCGACAGCACCTTCCCAGAAACAGGTCCGCCACCAGTCCTCACTGCTAGAGGAATCGTCGTTCTGTATAACGGAAAAAATTCTGCGAGGGAAGGCGATCCAGATCTCGGTCCGAATGCCTACGCCGTAGGCGAAGCGCTCTTTAGCGGCAGCGATCCCTCGCATCTCGTCGAACAGACGGAGCATCCGGTACTCAGGCCAACCATGCCATATGAGAAAACAGGACAATACGCTGCGGGCACAACCTTCTCAGAAGGCTTGGTCTACTTTCACAACAGCTGGTTTCTCTACTACGGTTGTGCCGACTCTTTGGTATCCGTCGTCACGGCGCCCAATAAATAAATAGCACTCACTCCCTCATAGCAATAAAAAGCCGCATATCCAATTGAGGGTCTGACGAAACAAACCTGTTTCAATCCGCCTAATGGAAGTGAACGGCGATTCCAGTACTGGCCCCATAAGGCCGCAGCGTACCGAACGGAAAATTAAGCCACCACTGATACTCGAAATCGACAAGCCGAACGCTGTACCGACTGTTTCCAAGCGCCAGATCTACACCACCGCCCGGAGCAAGCACAAAGTAACTGCCGTCCGCGTAATCGTACGGAAAATGAAAGCGCCCATCCCCGATAAGAATCTTGCCGTACGCAGTCATCCACCGCCTGCGATAGGGAAACTTTCCCCCGATAAGGTAAGTCGACTGATGTGTACCAACTTCTTCATTGATGGTCAGAAAGCGAACCTCAGCCTCGTAGCTGATCCTCTCCGAACGAGCGTAATCGACAAAGCCAGACCCTCCGCCAAGGTCACGCTTGCCATAGTCTGCCGCAAAGAACGAGTAAGTCCCGCCAACCATCCACCGCGGCCCTGGCCCTGTAGCCGTCGGCAGCGCCTGTGCGTGCAGAGCCGACGTTGCAGCGGCAAGCAACAGCAGAACAACAAGCTTCCGCAACGATCTTCGGAGATGTCCTGGACCAGACCAATCGATCACTGGGTCACCGTCAAAGTCATCGGAGCAGACTGTGTCACCGCCGTCTTGGCGCCGATAGCAGTCACATTGAAGGTATAGGTCCCTGCAGGAGTTCCATGTACATCAAGTCCGCCGCAACCCGTGATCGCCATCGCCCCGGTAAAGAGCAACGCAAGCAGAAGGCCGCTCAGCAGCTTACCGGCACGTCGCGAACGCAGCAGCGACAACCCGAGGATGAGCCCGCCCGGCAGGAAGCACAGCGCAATCCGGCTAGCGGATGGTTCGTCGGCCTTTGCAATACTCCCCGCAGTCAGCGGCGAACCTGTATCAATCGTCAGACTGATCGTCTGGTGCCCGTTCGCATCGAGTGACACCTGGTCAGAAGTAAACGTGCAGGTCGCCGCTCGCGGCAGGCCCACACATCCAAGCGACAAGACATCCGTAAAGTTCTGGATCGAAGTCAGCGTCAACTGAATCGTGTTGTGCTGCGTCGTCTTCAACTGCATCGCCGGAGGATTCAAACTAATCGTGAAGTTGGTCGCTTGAATCACCGTCAAAGACACAGCGCTCGACACCGAACCCAGATACTGCGAGTCTCCCTGATAAGTAGCGATCGGAGTGTAGGTCCCCAGCCCCAGGGTCGTAGTCAGAGTAGCAATGCCCGACGCGTTCAGAGTCGCGCTGCCAAGCGTTTTCCCCCCAGAGCTAAACACCACCGTACCAGACGGCGGCACAGCAGCATCGCCCTGCAAGGTCGCAACCAGAGTAAACGGTTGATTCTCGATCACGGGACTCGAAGAGATCGTCAGAGTATTTTTGGAAGTATGCAGCAGCACTACTTCAGTCAACTCCGGCGAGGTACCCGGAAAGTTTTGCGTATCCCCGGCATAGGTCGCAGTCAAAGTATGTGGACCCAGCGCAAGCGTTGAAACACTGAATGTTGCAAGCCCAGAGCCATTAACACTCGCCGTCCCCAAAATAGTAGAGCCATCTGACAACGTGACCAACCCCGTGGGTGGGGTTGTGCTGCTGCCAGTCACCGAAGCGGTAAAGGTAATCGGATTGCCAATCAGAGCGCCTCCCGAACTCGTCCCGCTGATTGTCCCCAGGCTACTGACCGCAGTCAGCGCAACGACAGTGCGTTGTTCTATGTTTTGCAACACAGGATTAGAGGTGCTGGTCAAAGTGTTGCTGTCGCCCTCATAGATTGCGAGCAGAATATGCTGACCAGCAGCAAGCGAAGACGTCGTAAGAGTCGCAATGCCGTTGACTCCCACCGAAGCGGTCCCGATCACCGTAGTCCCATCTTCGAAGCTCACCGGACCCGCGGGGGCCGCGCCCTTTCCAGTCACCTGCGCGGTAAGAGTCAAAGGAGCGCCCGCAATCGAGGGCGTTCCCGAAGTAGTCAGCACAGTCGTCGTGCCGCTGTTCTGTACCGTCTGGACCAGCACCGGACTACTGCTCGTCTGGCTCACGCTGTCGCCGCTATAAGTCGCAACAATCGAGTGTTGCCCCGGACTCAAAGCATTCGTCGTGAACGTCGAAGTCCCCGATGCCCCCACGATGCTCGTCCCGAGAATAACCGCCCCATCGCGGAATGTGACAGACCCCGTAACAGGCGAACCGCCACTGCTTGATACCACGGTTGTAAACGTCACTGGGGTACCCGACAACGATGGATTGCTGCTTGAAATGAGAGTGCTGGCAGTCGGTTGCAAAATCGTCTGGAGCAGAGGTCCCGACACGCTGCCAGGATGACTCGAATCGCCGTTGTAGGTCGCGATCAGCGTATGCGCCCCAATCGTCAAGTTAGACACAGTAAGCGTAGCCAGGCCACTCGCGCCGATCGCCGTCGTCCCGATACTGTTCGCCCCGTCGCGGAGGATCACCGTGCCGGTTGGTTGAGATCCCGTCCCACTCACCGTCATCGCGAACGTAACCGCGTCTCCAATCAGCGCAGGGTTTTTATTGCTGCTCAGCGTGACCGTGCTCGTCGACGGTTGAATCGTCTCCACAACACCCGGCGAACTGGCAGCACTATTATTCGCATCACCGGTGTAAGTCGCTACGATCGTATGCTGCCCGACCGAGAGACTCGAGGTCGAGAAGTTAGCGCTGCCATTCGCGGCAATCGGCGAAGAACCAAGCACCGTCGTGCCATCAGTGAACGTAACGCTGCCGGTCGGAGCAACAGTCGTTCCGCTAAGATTGGCGGTAAAGACAACCTGAAGTCCCGCTATGGAAGGGTTGCTGCTTGAAACCAACGTAAGACCAGGCGCACCTTTGTTCACCGTAATCGTTTGCGCCGGAGATGAGGAAGCTGCATCGTTCGTGTCTCCACCGTAACTAGCTGACAGCGTATGTTGGCCGAGAGAGAGATTCGACACAGACAGGCTCGCAGAACCATTTGCGCTGAGAATTGCCGTCCCGATCACAGCGGTGCCATCAAGGAACGTAACCTGTCCACCGGGGATCCCGCCCGATCCTGTAACCGTGACAGTCAAAGTCTCCGTAGAGTTCACCGTGGCGGTGATCGCGCTTACCGCCATCGAAGTTTGAGTGGTCGCGCGCTGCACCGACTCGCTCAACGGCAAAGAAAGAGCCGCATTATTGTTAGCGTCTCCACCATACGATGCAGTAATGATGTGCGTTCCTAAAGCCAGGCTCGTCGTATTGAAGACCGCAACGCCAGCTGCATTCAGCGTGACCGCCGCCAGCGTAGCCGATCCGTCATGGAAGGTAACCACTCCGGTCGGCGCAGGCTCCGAACCCCCAACCGCCGCCGTGAACGTCACATTGGCGCCGGCGCTTACAGGGTTCTGACTCGACGCGAGCGCAACCCCGGTGACCGGCGAAACAATGTGAGTCAGGCCCGCCGAAGTACTGCCGGCATCATTCGTATCGCCAAGATAAACAGCAGTGATAATGTGCTGTCCGACAATCAGCGTCGAAATACTTAACACCGCCGTTCCGTTTGCCGCCAGCGAAGGGCTGCCGATCACCGTCGAGCCATCCATAAATTGGACGGTTCCACTCAACGCTCCCGAACTACCCGCCACCGTAGCGGTGAACGTCACGGGAGCTCCAACCGGTGTCGTCGAAGCGCTCGCAGTCAGAGTGGTGGTCGTCGTTGCCTTTACAACAACCTGCGTAATCGCAGGCGACGTACTCGTTCCGTTATAAGCATCTCCGGAGTAGGCTGCGGTCAAAGTATGAGGCCCAACCGTCAGAGTAGACAGCGAAATCGTGCCAAGCCCTGCCGCGTTGATTGGGCTCGAACCCAAAGCAGCCGAGCCGTCATAGAAAGTAACCGATCCAGTAGGAGCGGATCCATTCCCCGTCACAGTAGCGCTCAAAGTAACCGGCAACCCCGCTGTGGATGGGCTTCCAGAGGTCGAAAGCACAACTCCCGTTGTCGCCTGTTGCACCGTCAAAGTCAACGAGGGAGTCGTTCCAAGGTTATTGTTATCTCCTCCATAGACGGCTGTAATCGAATGAGTTCCCGTGGAGAAAGAAGGCACCGTAAAGCTCGCGACGCCCTGCGCATTCAGAGCCGCCGTACCAAGCACCGTCGTTCCATCCATAAACGTCACAACGCCTGTAGGAACGCCTCCATTGCTCGTGATCGAAACCGTGAGCGTGTCACTCTTCCCCGCGATCGACGGGTTGGCAGACGCAATCAGCGTGCCCGACGTGACCGCCTGCTGCACCTTCTGCACAATCGTGGTGGAGATACTCCCGGCATAGATGGAAGATCCGCCGTAGATCGCAAAAATCGTGTGCTGCCCAACTGCCAGCGAGTTCAGAGTGATCGTCACCGTACCCCCGCTAACCGTCGCAGCGCCAAGTGTCGTCGTCCCATCCATAAACGTCACGGTTCCAGTGATCGGGCTCGATGGGACCGATGACTTAGGTGTGATCGTCGCATTCAGTTGAATACTCGATCCGGCGGGCGCTGTGCTCGCGTTTGAAGTGACCGCCGTCGTAGTATTGATTTGCTCGATGGTCTCCTGCACCGGCGCGGAGGAGCTAGCGCCATTGTTTGCATCGCCTCCATACACGGCACGAATCGAGTGCGCCGCAACAGACAAAGTGGAAAGAGTAAGAGCAGCCGCGCCATGAATGTCCAGGGTCAACGTACCCAGAACCGTAGTGCCCTCCTGAAAGGAAATCGTGCCGGTTGGCGTTACAGATCCGCTTCCCGTCACGTTCGCCGTAAAGGTAACAGCAGTCCCAAAAGATACATCCGGGTTGCTGGTAGTGAGGGTGGTCGCAGTCGAAGAAGCGACCACGATCTGATTGACCGTGTTCGACGTACTCGCGATCGAATTGGCATCTCCACTGTAGCTCGCCGTAATGCGATGGGTCGTAACGCTCAGCGTGGACGTACTAAAACTAGCTGCTCCCGTTGCATCCAAATTCACCGTCCCCAGGAGAACTCCCCCATCGAGAAACCTGACGCTCCCAGTAGGAACTCCCGACGTCCCCACAACGAGCGCTGAAAAAGTCACACTGACCTGCGGAGAGGAAGGATTGAGACTCGACGACAGCGCAACCGACGTCCCATCCTTGACAATCTGAGTTACGGAGGTAGAGGTACCCGGCGCGGTATTCGAATCGCCCGCATAGCTCGCCGTAATAATGTGAGTCCCACTCGCCAGGCTTTGCGTCGGAAATAGCGCCACGCCGGCGCTATTGAGCGTAGCGGTCCCAATCGTCGCCGCCCCATCAAGAAAAGTAACAATGCCGGTCGGTGTCACTCCAGTGCTCGTCACCGCGACAGTAAACGTAACCAGCGCCCCCGTGGCAGAGGGAGAGCCGCTTGTGTTCAACGTGATGGTCGATGGATCGAGCGTCAAAACCTTACCACTGAGAGTGATCGTCTGCGGACTGGTCGGCGAATCCGATGTAACAATAATCGTTCCCGTAACCGTGTTGCCAATCACCGTCGGCGCAAACTGAGCCCCGATGATGCAATTCAAAGCCGAAGCCATCGCCACGCTGGTCGAGCAGGTTGTAGCAACAGGATCCAGCTGCGTATTCACTCCTGGATTCAGACTGGAGATATTCAGTGGCGCGTTCCCATCGTTTTCAAGCTCTTCATCCTGTGTTGCCGAAACGCGTTGCACCCGGATCGTCGGAAAATTCAGAACCGCATTGATGCTCTTGACCAGGCGTATCCGATTGTGGAACACATCGCTGACATAAAGATTTCCCGATCCATCGAGCGCCATTCCATAGGGTCCATACATGCCCGCTCCAGTCGCCGGCCCACCGTCGCCACTAAAGGACTCCTGATTGCTGCCCACCACCGTATCGATCTCACCTGTAACAGCATTCACCTTACGAACTCTGTTGTTGCCTGCATCGGCAATATAAATATTTCCTGCCGCGTCGATCGCTGTCGCCGCCGGACTATCCAGCACAGCAGCGCTCGCTGGGCCGCCGTCGCCCGCGAACCCCGAAGTTCCATTCCCCGCAATGGTTGAAATCGTCCCATCCAGCGCGACTTTACGCACGCTGTGATTGTTCTGATCGGCGATGTAAATCTGGCCATCAGGACCAACCGTCACACCCCACGGTCCGTTTAGACTCGCGCCTACCGCCGGCCCTCCATCCCCGGCATAAGCTGCCACACGGTTCCCCGCGAACACAGAGATAATCCCGGTAGAAAGATCCACGCGCCGGATCAGATTGTTTCCACTGTCCGCAATATAGAGATAGCCTTTCGCCGGATCGATCGCAACTGAATCAGGCGTATCCAGGTGGGCATGAATTGCAAGCCCGCCGTCGCCCGAGTACCCTTGTGCTCCCAGAACGCCCGCTATCGTCGTGATCACTCCCGTAGCCGCGCTCACCCTACGAATCGCATGATTATTGCTATCGGCAAAGTAGAGATTGCCCGCACCGTCAAGTGCAACCGAAGTCGGCAGGCTGACCGAAGCCAGCGTCGCCAGGCCTCCATCGCCGCTGTTACCTGCGCTGCCGTTCCCAGCATAGGTCGACATCAGCTGCGTACCCGCATCCACCCGCCGAATGCGATTGTTGCTCGAATCGGCAATGAACATGTTTCCCGCCGGATCCACCGCCACTCCGAATGGAAGAAAGATCGGAGAAGACGTAGCTGGCTGCCCGTCTCCACGGTAGATCCACGACACATCCCCGGCGACCGTACTGATGATGCCAGGAATAAACAACGCAAGCGGGCCGCCACCCGTCGCCACCAGCCACGTATCTCCTAGCGGCAATCCCGAAGCGTCAAATAGAGCGACCGCACCAATATGCTGTCCAGGATATTTAGGACTGAACGTAACCGGAAAACTGCACGTCTGCCCCACAACAAGTGTACTTCCCGTCAAACAGGAGCCAGCCCCCGAAATAGCAAAATCAAGATTGGCAACTCCTCCAGTAAGTGCGCTCACCTTCCCCAACTGACCATTCGCCGTCACGACAACCGATACCGTCTGAACAGCGGACGTGCTTCCAACCGCCGTCACCCCCGGCAATGTCACAGGAGAGGCGTAAGCGTGAGTCGCAGGAACGCCAAACAGGATAAGCGCGAAGCAGAAGTATAACTTCGCTGTAAACCGAGACCGTCCCTCGCGGCGTGTACAAGTTGGGAGGATCAGATCACCGAAGCGGCAGAAAAAGTTTCTATCAAATCGAACAGGAGCGAGCATGTTTTACCTCAGGAGCTCAACGGAGATAAGGTTGCGACGTGGCTCCAAAGTCGGGGAAGAAACGCCAGAGATCGCAAGATGGAACACTGACCCTTTGGTAATCATGACTTTAGGTTTTTTCGTAACAATGGGACATTACCCGTAAGTTGCACGAGATCTGCGACAAAGGCTCACAAGCCTCTATCGCCAGTCGCCGGATCTGCCCCCAGTTCGCATCACCTACCCGAGTTACTCGAAGAGCCTAGGCCTTCCCACGCATCTTCGCTGCCCACCAGCGCGACCCCACCAGCAAAAATCGCCAATCCTTCAGAAACTCCGGCGGCTTCCCTTCAATCGCATGCCCTACAAACTGCAGCAGCCACCCAAAACAGAACAGCCCAACTCCCACCCACAGCAATCGGTGCCACACAATCGCTGCCATCATCACCGGCAGCGACAGCATAATAATCGGTATCCCAAACGTATGAGTCAGCCTGTTCAGCGGATGCTGGTGGCTCTCCGAATACTCCGCAATCCAGCTCTCCCAGCTACGTCCACCAAGCATGGCGACACCATACGCTCGCCTCCTCACCGCCCGCAATCAAAATCCTCCACATCATGGCCAAGCGGCTTTTCCCGCCTCGCCGCCGTCAAACCTTAAACATCCACATCGCAAGCCTCTCAGGCGAAGCGACGGGTGAAGGAGCAACTGTCAGCATGGCTAAAGAGTGGATCGAGAATCTCGCCCAGGACATCAAGCAAAAGTCCCACGAAGCAGCCGAACAATACGGGCGCTCCCAGCACCAGGCCGGCATCATCACCACTCAGGGCAAACCCTTCTTCACCACCCTCGTCCTCACTCTCGAACAGGACATCACCGAGATCAAGCGCCAGCTTCAAGGCGACGTCACTGTCTCCGACACCACCATCCAAACCATCAAGCCCGCAGAGATCAAACTCACCCGCAGCCGCTTCCCCTGGTTCGACGCCCTCATCACCCACCAGGACTCGGTCATCCTCCTCGACTACGCCAAAGGCCTAGGCATCGCCGGCGACCCGGCCATCGATCGCAAAACCCGGCACTTCGCCTTCCAGGTCACCGACGACGACGCCCTCTACCTCCAGGACTCCTTCGGCGACAACCCAAAGCGCTTCCATCAACCCGAAGATCTCTCCAGGCAGATCGTCCAGATACTCTTCGAAGTCTAGCCGCGCTCGCTCCCGCCGTGCATCACTGCCACTGGGTGCTGTGCCGCTCCAGCCACCAGCACGCCTCATTCCCCTGCTGCGGAAAGATCGATCGGCTGCACGTCACCGGAGCTGTGCCCATATAGTCGTACTCCACCTTGCTGCCCTTCAACGGAGTAGCCAGAAACTGGTTCACCTGCACCACCCCGTAAGCCGTCCCATGCGAGACGCGCACCCGCAGCACCGCCCAATCCCCCACCCACAACGCTCCGGCCGCAACCGCCAGCGCCACCAGCAATCGAACCACCCGCCCACTCCATCGTCCCATCAGCCAAAGTATGGCACAGAGACGAAGTAAGCTTTGCGGCCAACGAGCCGATAACTCCTTCAGCGAAGACCGTGAACTCCCCCGCTTCGCTCAGGAAGTCGGCCTGCGTTCGGAGCCATGCGTTGCGTTCGACCAAGAGAGAAGAGAGAGCAGAGGATCGAATGAAGTTTAAAGAGTCATTGACCCGTTTGATCCTGCTCACCACGCTCTCTCTGCCATGTCTCCCGGCCCATAACGCACACGCACAAAGCTCTCCCACCGCGACCCAACAGCTTCAGCTCTCCACCTTCGCCGGAGCCACCGGCACCTTCACCAACCTGGCCGGCGGAAAGAACCTCGACATCACCGCCGGCGCCGACATCACCCTCCTCGCCTTACGCCGCCTCCACCCCGCCGCCGAGATCCGCGGCTCCTACCCCATCGACGAAGGCACCACCAGCAGCCAGAAAAACTTCCTCCTCGGCCCCAAGATCGACTATCCCCTCGGCCGCCTCCACCCCTATGCCAACTTCCTCATCGGCCGCGGCGCAATCGACTATCTTAGGGGCGGCTACATCTTCGGCAACTTCCGCTACCTCAACTCCAACACCCTCGTCCTCTCCCCCGGCGTCGGCCTCGACTACAGCCTCACCCATCACCTCGCCGTCAAAGTAGACTTCCAGTATCAGCACTGGAACACCCCCGCCGTCCCCTCCGGCAGCATCCATCCCAAAGCCACCACCCTCGGCGTCGTCTACCTCTTCGACTTCAACCCGCACCATCGCCACATGATGTAGCCGCAACCCAAGTTATAGAACCGCCCTCATCTTATGTAGTCGCGACCCATAATCTGTAACGACCGCGGCTTATGAAGCGCACCACTTCGCCAATATTCTCGAAACAAGCCGCGCCCAAATCGTCGCCCGCGCAGAACCATCACCCCTTGTTGTCATCTCCGAAGGGGATCTGCGTTTGCCTCTGCCTTTGCTGTTGTCGCTGCTTTGGCTTGTACTTTTGTTGTCATCCCCGTAGGGGATCTGCCTTTGCCTTTGCCGTTTCCGCTGCTTTTGCTTGTCCCTTTATTGTCATCCCCGTAGGGGATCTGCCTTTGCCGTTTGCCATCGAGAATCGAGGCTTTCCGAGCTAGAGAGAATCTGTTTCGCTTAAGGGCACGGCTTCAGCCGTGCCGCAAGAGCCAACGCACGCAAGCAACACCTCTCTGCGAAGGCTGGAGCAAAGCCCGAAGCGCGAAGCGACATTACATTGCCGTTGCCGTTGCCTTGCCCTCCTCGCCGACTGTCATCATGCGTCTTTCCGATGCCACCCCAGGGGGGCTTTCTCCTCACCCTCACTGCCACCAGAAAACACCTCGTCCTCCAGAACAAGCCCACCCAAATCGCCACCCTCTGGACTCGCCCTCTGCCATAGCGTATCTTTTTGCCGGAAGTCAAAATTCAAAACAACCGGAGAGAAATCGATGACCCGCTTAACCCGTCGCGTGTTCCCGGCACTTGCTGCATCTCTCGTCTTCACCCTTTCTGCCCCATCCATCATCGCCCAGGAAGCCACGCCCGGTCCCACCTGGTCGCAGGAAGATACCCTCCGCATCGTCCAGCAGGTACAGAAAAAGCTTGCCGGCCTCTCCAACCTCGGAGTCTTCGACTGGCTTACCTTCGGCATTCACGGCAAAACGCTCGTCCTCAAAGGCTACGCCTCCCGCCCCGTCCTCAAGAGTGACGCCGAAAACGCCGTCAAAGGCATTCAGGGCATCGACTCCGTCGACAACCAGATCGAGGTCCTGCCCAACTCCCCCATGGACGACCGCATCCGCGCCGCCGTCTACAACCGCATCTACACCCAGCCCTCGCTACGCAAATATAACGCCAACCAGGGCAACATCGGCCGCGCCATCGGGCCCGGAGCAGGAATCGCGCTCGCCGCCGGCGGCATCACCAACACCCCACCTATGGGCTTCCACGCCATCCACATCATCGTGAAGAACGGCAACGTCACCCTCTACGGCGTCGTGCTCAACCAGATGGACTCCTCCATCGCCGGAATGCAGGCAAACTCAACCCCCGGCGCCTTCAGCGTCGACAACGACCTCATCGTTCAAGGCTCCGCCTCCAAACCAAAAGAGAAATAATAACTACTCCAACCCTCGTCCGAATGCGGGAGCCGTCTAAAACCGGCTCCCGCATCAAACGAACCCAAGCCCCCAGAAAGCACATTGTCATTCTGAATGAAGTTCCTCACGCTTTTGTAAGCAACGCAATCGAAGAACCCGCAGCATTTGCATTTACTGTTTCCTATTATCAATAGCAGCTTTAATCATTCATGCGTCATCAGCGGCTTTAATCATTCGTGCGTCAATAGCGGCTTCAATCATTCGTGCGTCATCCTGAGCGTAGCGAAGGATCCCCGTATTTCGTCTTTGCATTTGCCTGTGTCTTTTTTGTTGTCATCCCCAAAGGGGATCTGCGGTAGAGTCTGTTTCGCTTAAGGGTAACGCTTCAGCCGTGCCGCAAGAACCAACCCCCGCAAGCGGCACCTCTCTGCAGAAGGCGAGGTCCGCCGTGAGTGTTCTTCGCTCGTTAGGGTGTCATGCCGGAGCAAAGCCCACAAGGGCGGAAGCGAAAGATTGCTATTGTCGTCCTGGCAAATTTCTGTCAAGCCCCAGAACCACCTAAACCAAGCCCACTCAACAAGATGCACGTGGCGCATTAGTTACAGTCAAATCGCTATAATAAAGAAAGGAAAAAAGTCCCCGCCAATGCGGGGCTTTGTGCTCTTAACAACAGGAGGGTCAGCCAGCTAACTCCTTTGATTGCACGAATCTGCAGGTAACTCATTTAGAATGAATATTTTGGAGACACAAACACCACGTAAACCATTTATAAAAAAAGACTTACACGCGGGTAATAGGGGGGGTAGCACCCCTACAAATTGAACAGCTCCCGCAGGCGTTTGGTTTGGGCGCGGCTCACCGGAATCTCCGTCTTCTGAGAGTCGTCCATCCGCAGCTGATAGCTGGACTTGAACCACGGCACCACCTCCCGTATGTGCTGAATATTAACCACATACGACCGGTGCGCCCTCCAGAACGTCTCCGGATCGAGCTGATCCATCAGTTCCTCGAGCGTCCTGCAGTTTGAGTGTCCCTCCACCGCCTTGGTCACCACGCTGATCGTTCCCTCCTCGATCGAGGCAAAACAGATCTCGCGCTGATCCACCAGCAGCAACCGGCTCTGCGCCCTGACGATCACCTTGCCGGAGTTGCCCTTCGGTGCCTGCGTCTGCTCCTCGACCAGCCGCAGCAGCGCATCCAGTTTGGCCCCGGTCTCTAGCCCCAGCCCCCCCGGGCCTGCAGGTGCCACCTTCCGCGCCTGCGCCTTCTCTATCGTCTGCATCACCCGCTTTCGATCGAAGGGCTTCAGCAGATAATCGATGGCATTCACCTCAAAGGCGCGCACCGCATATTGATTGAATGCAGTAGCAAATACCACATCAGGCATCGGAACCTTCCGGTCCAGCAGCTTCTTCAGCACGCCAAAGCCGTCAAGGCCAGGCATCTGAACATCCAGAAACACCAGATCCGGCTTATGCGTCCGAATCAGCTCCACCGCTTCAATCCCGTTGGTTCCCTGCGCCAGAACCTCAACCCCGCCCGCGCGCTCCAGCAGATACTGCAGCTCCTGCCTGGCCAGAGGTTCGTCATCGATGATGAGTGCAGTCAGGGACATGCTCGCAACTAGTCACTATATACGCGCAGTCGCGCCGGCGCATGGTCCTCGGCCAGATCGTGCCCGCACTGCGTGCAATACACATCCGTAATCTGCACCCCGCGGAAGCAGCGGCCGCACACAGGAGCCAGTTGAAACTGGCACTGCGGACAGAAGTGCACGCTCGAGGTAATCTCCGTACTGCAGTGCGGACAAGGCATCAGCATCGGCTGCCGCAGCAGGAAGTACACCACAGCTCCGATCCCGCCCGGCAGCACCACCACAATCAGCATCCACAATCCTGCCGGCATTCGCCGCCGCCGCACATCGCGGCTCACATACCCCACCAGCAGCACATAGCTCGCAAACGCCGTCCCCCACGAGTATCCCATCAGCAGCCGCATCGGCAGCAGCTCATGCTTATGGTGCGGCAACACGCCATGGAACAGATACTGCACCGCCCCAAACACCAGGATGGCCAGCACCACCGACCAGGTCGGTATCATGCTCAATTCATCATCACCCCCTGCCAGGGTGCCTTGCGATCTCTCCGACTCCTGACCCCAAAACCTCATCATCCAGCCACCTCGCGCTTACGGGCACGGTGAAACAATACCAAAGCGAGCAAAGCCATCGACACAGGAAAGAACCACAAACAGAGAACTAAAAACTGATTACTCGCATCGGGAACACCGGTCGGTGTCACGTCGTACGCATCCAGCGCGCTCCACACGGCAGTATAAATAATAACAAAAAGCGAGGAGCAGATTGCCAGCGGAATCCAGAGGCTTCGAATGCGATTGCGCCGCGCTGCAAGAGCCTTCGCGCGCTCCCGGACCACACGATGAGTTCGATTGACCACCGACGCACGAGCGCCCATCCGCAAATCCGTCACTTCGTCCCGGAGAACCGATCCAGAAGCGTCTTGCGACAACGGTCTCTCGAAGGCGTCGCTCATATCCCAACCTCTGCATGGGACCGAGAGGATCGAAGCTGCTCCATCTCCGGCTTCAAAGTTGCCAGGCCGCGATAAAGCCTGGACTTCACCGTCGATAAGGGAGCCCGGGTTACAGTAGCGATCTCTTCCAATGACAGTTCTTCATAAAATCGAAGCACCAGAACCTCTCTATAGCTGGGTTCCAGTTTGAGTAAAACCTCGCCGACCTCAGCGCAGTTTTCGCGGGATTGAAACTGCTCGAGCGGGGAAGGTCCTGACATCGCGACCTCAAAAGGACGATCGTCATCTTTCCCTTCACTCATCTCGTCGAGACTCGCCATCACGCGTTTTCTCGACAGGTCTATCACCAGATTTCTCGCAATAGTAAAGAGCCAGGTGTCGAAGCGTGCTTTACCGTTGTACTGCGCTCCCCGCAGTAGAACCCTCATCCAGGTCTCCTGAAAGAGATCCTCGGCAACTTCACGCTTCCCTGTAAGGAAGAGCAGATAACGAAGAAGACGGTGCTGATAGAGCTCAATAAGCGTATCCAGAAGTTCCGGACTCTGCCTCTTTAACCCCTGAGCAATCGCCGCATTCTCGCTTGAGGTTTGAGCACCAAGCGTTGAGGCGAGCGAGATGGAACCATTTTGCACATTGCTAGAGACGTTCTTCGAGTCGAACAAGACTCGCTTTTTGCCCACACGGTTCATAAAAAGAGAGATTCCTTTGAGAGATCCTGGATTCTGTCCGTAGGGCCGCCCCTACTTTAGACATTCTAAGGCCTCGCTGCCTTTCTCCGGGTGGGGGCGGTAGACTTGAGGAATGGAAGTTCTTTATGGGCTGCACCCTGTTGAGGAGGCTATCCGGGCCGGGGGGCGGCAGCTTGACCATGTCAGTGTGGCGCGGGAGCGCCGGGATGAGCGGCTGGAGAGGCTGATCGAGCTGTGCCGGACAGCTGGGGTTCGGGTGTCGCTGGAGTCTCGGGACCAGCTGACCAGGCTGGCACGGACGGATGCACATCAGGGCGTGCTGGCGGTGGTGCGGGAGCGTAAGTTCCTGGGGATCGAGGACCTGCTGACTCCGAAGGCGGAGGGACACCACAGATTCTTCCTGGCTCTCGATGGTGTCGAAGACCCGCACAACCTTGGGGCGCTGCTGCGGACTGCGAATGGAGCGGGCGTCGATGGCGTGATTCTGCCGGAGCGGCGTTCAGCTCCGGTGACCGCGACGGTCGCCAAGACCTCGGCGGGAGCATCGGAGCATGTGCGGATCGCGCGGGTGACGAACCTGGTTCGTGCGCTCGAGCAGATGAAGCAGAAGCACGTCTGGGTTCTTGGACTGGATGAGCGCGGAACGCCGGATTACACCGATTATGACTTCAAGGGCGACTGCGTTCTGGTGCTGGGGCGCGAGGGCGCTGGTCTGCACGACCTGGTGAAGAAGACCTGCGATCACCTGCTGCGGATTCCGATGGCGGGACAAGTGTCGTCGCTCAATGTGTCGGTTGCGGGCGCGATTGTGATGTATGAGGCGATGCGGCAACGGCGTCAACCTGCAGCTCCGCCTGCACGAAAGCCTGTGAAAGAACGTAAGGGATTGGGATCTTGAAGAGTTTTTCTGTTGTTTCGGCTGGAGGCCGCTGGCTCATTCTGGCGGCTGTGTTTGGAGTGAGTTTCGCGCCGGCCCAGGAGGCTCCACCTGCTGATTCGCCTCCTCCGCCGCAAGGGAAGGTACTGTTCGATCGGAATCTGGATTCGCCGGAGGCCAAGGAGAAGGAGAAGCCGCCGGTAAATCAGGTGGCAGTCGAGGTCACCGATGCGGAGCGGACGTCGCTTACCTTCACCTCGTATGATCTCGATGTGCATCTGACTCCCGCGGAGTCGAAGCTTGCGGTTCATGCGAGGTTCGGCGTGAAGAACTCGGGGAAGGTTCCGCTCACGAGGCTGGTGTTTCAGATCTCTTCAGCTCTGAGTTGGGAGAGTTTTGCGATGCAGACCGAGGGGCGTGTGGCTCCTCTCACTTTCACGCAGCATGCGATCGATACCGACGCGGACCATACCGGCAAGGCGACGGAGGCTGTCGTTACTCTGCCTCATCGGCTCGAGCCTGGCGCGACGCTTGCGCTGACCGGCTTCTACTCCGGCGAGGTGGTGCAGTCGGCGGAGCGGCTGGAGCGAATTGGCGCGCCGCTCGACCAGGCAGCCAATGCGGACTGGGATCTGATCGGTGCGGAGCGAACGGCGCTGCGCGGGTTCGGCAATGTTCTGTGGTATCCGACGGCTGCGGCACCGGTGTTTCTGGGCGATGGAGCGAAGCTGTTCCAGAGTGTCGGGCTGAACAAGCTGCGGCAGGCCGAGGCGACGGTGCGTATGCGGCTGACGGTGGAGTACGTCGGCGATGCGCCGGACGCTGCGTTCTTCTGTGGTCGGCGCGAGCAGCTGGTGAAGGTAAGTGAGAATCAGAATCTGCCGGTGGCTGAGTCGCCGGGAGTGGCTACGGCTGAGTTCACCGAGCGGCCGCTGGGATTTCGCGCGCTGAGTCTGTTTATCACTGACCGGGCGGGTACTGTGACGGACAACAGCCTGATCTCGGCGGTGACCGATCACTACGACGCGCTGCCGAGCTATAGTGCGGCCTCGACGAAGGTGCAGCCGCTGCTGGCCGAGTGGCTGGGAGCAGGTCCGCTGCGCATGCTGAACATCCTCGACCATGCGGGGCAGCCGTTTGAGGACGATGCTCTGCTGGTGGTGCCGATGCGTGCCGCGACGGCTGAGGTGCTGGCTCCTTCGCTGGTGCATTCGCTGAGCCATGCCTGGTTCGGCTCGGCTCATGTGTGGCTGGATGAGGGTGTGGCGCAGTTCGCTTCGCTGCTTTGGGTTGAGCAGGCACAGGGGCGCAAGGTTGCGGTGAAGCAACTGCAACAGACGGCGAATACGCTGGCCCTGGTGGAACCTGGTCCTTCTTCCGGCTCGTCCGTTGGAATGCCGAGTGGAACGTCGTCCAGTTCGTCGGCAGGCGCCTCCGACTCCGATGCCGGGCAAAGCCTGATTCTGGCCAGCGATGAGGTCTACTACCGGACCAAGGCTGCGGCTGTGCTTTGGATGCTGCGGTCGGTGGTGGGTGACGATGCGTTGAAGCGGGCGCTCGCGGCCTATCGGACCGACAAGATGGACAGCGATCCGAGGGAGTTTCAGCGGGTTCTGGAACGAAGCGCCAAACGGGATCTGGCGTGGTTTTTTGACGATTGGGTGTATCGCGACCGCGGGCTGCCGGACCTGAGCATCGCCAACGTGACGCCTCGTGCTCTCGACAAGATTGGAGACAAGGGCAAGGGGTTCCTGGTGTCGGTAGAGGTGAAGAACGACGGGGACGCGGCGGCGGAGGTGCCGGTGACGGTGCGGTCGGGGACGTTGACCTCCACGCAGAGGCTGCGGATCGCGGGACGGTCGAGCGCGTCGACCCGGCTGGTGTTCGAGGGGACGCCGGATGAGGTGATCGTCAATGACGGCAGCGTGCCGGAGGTGACGGCTTCGGTCCATACCAAGCAGATTGTGGCGCATTGACTTCTCCTTTTCCGGGAGGGGTCCCCCCCCCCCCCTATTGCCAGCGTGTAAGTCTCCTATTTTCATATATTTACAGGTAATAACTCTCTGTAAATATGTCATTCCAAACGAGTTGCGCCCAGATTCTTGCAATCAAACGAGTTACGGGATTAAATAGGAAAACCCAAGCGATTTGCCGGGTTTTTGTTTGTTGTTTTTATTATAGAGGTTTGACCATAACTAATACGCCACGTGTATCTTGTTGTGTGGATTTGGGTTAGGTGATTGAGGGGCTTGACAGGAATTTTTAGCAGCGACAAGCGACGCGACAACTAAAAGGACACGCAGAGACAAAGACAAGGCAAAAAGGACACAGGCAACGGCAAATGCGAAATACGGGGATTCTTCGACTGCGTTGCTCACAAAGGCGTGAGCAACTTCGCTCAGAATGACGATGTGTGTTGTGTAGGTGGAGATGTAAGAGCAAGTGCGCGCAAAAAGGAAAAGCTAGCGATGGGGTCGGGGAGCTGGAAGGTGGGGTGAGGTGTCGGTCCAGGTTTGGGGTTGGCCCCAGGGCCGGGTGGCGGTGAGGTCGATGCGGTAGGGGCCGGTGGCGCGGTTGGTGGGCAGGATTTCGGCGAGGCCATCGCCTAGCTGCGGAAGCGCAGTTGCGAGAGCTATCAGACGTGCTGTGGAGGCCATGCCCGTGAGATGAAAGGTGCAGCCCGCGGCGTTGAGGTGGCCTTCAAGGGTTGCGGGATCCTTACCGCCGAGAGCGAGAGAGACAGGAACCAGTTGAAAGCCATCGGATATGGCAGGGGCGGGTTTGCGATATTTGCCCGGTGCGGCTTTAGTGGAGGCCTGCACGGTGGAGTGGAGGGCGACATCCCCGATGACCAGAGAGGTAGCGCCCGCTTGGGGGTTGATGAGGCTGGCGTTGGTGACGAGGAGATCGCCCTTCCAGGGCAATGACCCGGGGGCGGGCTCGTAGGAGAGATTGCCGGTGAGGGCACCTGCGGCTGCGATATTGGCAGGAACGCGAGCGCTGGCTACACGCAGCCAATCGAGGAGGGTTGCGGCGGGGAGGCCAGGGGTTCCTATCTGCAGGTTGGCGGACTTCGGGTTGAGGAGATCGGGAACAGAGCCGGTGACCGCGAGGATGGGAGCGTCGTTGAAAGGGTTGGGGGAGCCGGCGGGAGGCCAACTGCAGCGGAGGTCGTCGAAGGCGTGAAAGTCGCCGCTGGCTTCGCCCAGGCACTGGAGATCGATGTTCATGGGTTGGGCGGGCACGAAGTCAGCGCGGCGGGCGTCGGTGAGGCGGAGGCGGGTTTGTATCTGACTGTTGCTGACGGTGCCCTGCGCGTTGGCGGTGAGGGTCATTTCGCCACGCAGGCCGGCGTCGCGCCCGAGGAGAAAGCGGCTGACTCCGCCGAGAGGAGCGTTATGCCAGGTGCCGCGCAGGTTGATCGGGACCTGGCCGAGGGAGGGGGCGCGGCTGAGGGTTCCTTCGAGCTCGAGGATGCCGGTGTCGGTGACATCGGTGTTGGTACGGAGGGGGTGAGCGGAGAGGCGGAGATGCCACTGCTGGGGGTCGGGGAGCCAGAGGGCGAAGTCGGCTTCGGTGAGGGAGATGGGGGATTTTTCGCGGTCGAGTTTGAGGTTGAGGCGGGCTCCGGTGGCTTCGATGTAGGGGAAGCGCGGGGCGGGGCCGGCTTGCCTCTGCGCGGTGGGCGCGGCGGAGATGTGGGCGGCGTGGAGGAGGATGCTCTCGAGGTTCCACTTGCCTGAGGAGCTGTGGACGAGGTTCACGCTGGGGTCGGTGAAGCTGATGGTGGAGAACTCGACGCGGCGGCTCCAGAGGGAGCTGAGCCGAAGGGTGGCGCGGACAGAGTTGGCGCGGATGACGGGCTCGGAGCCGAAGGCCGGGTCTTCTTCAACGACGAAGTTTTCGAGCGTGAAGCCGGGTAGGGGGAGGAGGTTGAGGGAGACCTTGTCGAGATGGACGGGGCGGCCGAGGCTGTCGCCGATGCTGGTGGCGATGCGGCGTTGATAACGGTTGACGCTGATGTAGGGAGGGAGCAGAACGAGCAGCATGACGGCAAGAATTCCGAAGGCCAGGTAGAGCAGGCGACGAAGCATATGCGTGCTGAGGGACGGAGCGGTGTCTGTCTCCGCGGCGTCGCTGGAAGGCTCGTAGGTGCGAAGCTCGTCGATGGGGTCGATTTTCTGCATGTATCGTTCCGGCGTGTACCTGATGGTAGTAGATCTTCAGCTTGCTTTGACGCGAGAAGCTCTACGAAAGGCAATCGCAAAACCAAAAATCGCACAGTCAGCTGCTACCGGCAAACCATAAACGAAGGCTGTCAATCCCGCCATCGAGTTGTGCTGTGGATAGCGCCAGACAGCCCAACGAATAAAAGCAAAATTGAAGACAAAGAACATAGCGAGAAAAGCGGTAACCGCGACAGTAAGCGAGATAATTAGCCTGACCGCCAGCGCATCTGTCTTGGTTACCGTCAAGTGATTCGTCTCTCTTTACTTGATGAGATGAAGCGTGCGCTTCCAGCGTGTCTCGTCAAAGATGTGGACGATGATGTGGCCCATGAAGCCGAGGCGCTCGCCGATGCTCTGCTTGTTGATCTGGTCGGCGGGAGTTTGGAAGGACCAGTAGACGAAGAGGGGGCGGCCTACGATGTTTTCGCGCGGGACAAAGCCCCAGTAGCGGCCGTCGAGGCTTTCGGTGCGGTTGTCGCCCATAGCGAAGACCTTGCCGGGAGGGACGATGAGGTCGCCATCCTGAATGTGGTTGGGAAGCTCGTAGGCCCAGCTGGCGGTGACGTTGCCGTAGTTGTCGGGCGGGACGGCGGGAAAGTCGTCGCGGTAGGGATCGAAGGCGTGCTGGGGATTGTCGTCGTTGGCGGGCATGCCGGCGTAGGGCTCGTTTTGCGCGACGCCGTTGAGGTAAACGACGCCATTACGGAGATGGATGCGGTCGCCGGGGATGCCGATGGTGCGCTTGACGAGGAAGAGGTCCGGCTCGCCGGGCTTGAAGAAGACGATGATGTCGCCGCGGCGGACATCGCGATAGAAGGTGAAGGGCGCCCACTTTGCGGGTGGGGCGAGGGAGATGCGGTCTACCAGGACGTGGTCGCCGATGAGCAGGGTCTGCACCATGGAGGCGGAGGGGATCTCGAAGTTCTGGAAGATGAAGGTCATCACGAAGAGACCGATGGCGAGGACGGTACAGATGGAGGCGAGGGACTCTAACGGAGTTTCAGCCTGCTCCTGCTGGGCGACGTCGGGGGTGGCGGCTTCGGTGGTGATGGTTTCGGGCAAGACTGGGTCTCCAGCGTCCTCAAATGGATGCAGCTATTAGTGTATCGCTGATGGAAGGTGGGAGTTCTCTGCATGTTTGTCCAAAGTGCGAACTATAATCTTCCTACGATTTAACGCGAGTCAGCGATGTAACAGACGGTTGGTCACGTGCCAAGGACATTTCGACGAGGAGTGTGCCGGGGGCCGACGCTCAACCGCCAGGAGATGAAGTGAGAAAGACAATCTATCCTTCGAAGACTTTGCCCTCAACGATTTTGCCCTCAAGGCCTTCCCCCTTAGCGATCGACCGACGCCGGTTTTGCAAAGCTATCGCTCTGAGCGCTCTTTCGTCTGGAGGGTTCTTACGCGGGCTCGCTGCCGCGCCGACAAAGAGCGATGCCTATCGACTCGTCGCTAAGACCGATCGCGAGCGGATCCTGAAGGCGGGAACACTTTATCTGACGCAGAAGCCGGTGACGATCACCTCATATCACTCCGATCGCAGCCCGGGAGGCGTTCATGACTTTTTCTCGCAGGCGGACTACTTCTGGCCGAACCCCAAGGATCCGAATGGCCCGTTTATCAATCGGGACGGCCAGAGCAATCCCGATAACTTCAACGAGCACAGGAAGGCGATGATTGCGCTTTCAATCCAGATGCCGGCGCTGACGTCGGCATGGCTATTGACGGGAGAACGCCGCTATGGAGAGAGTGCCTGCAACCACCTGCGGGCATGGTTCATCTCGTCTGAGACGCGCATGAATCCGAACCTGGAGTTCTCGCAGGGAGTTCATGGCGTCTCCACCGGCCGCTCCTACGGAATCATCGACACGCTTCACCTCGTCGAGGTGGCCCGCGCAGCGAGTCTGGTTGCGGCCAAGTTTCTTCGAAAGGAAGAGACGACGGCTCTCATGGGTTGGTTCCGGGACTATCTCCAATGGATGAAGACCAGCGACAAGGGACAGAAAGAGCGGGATGCTTTGAACAATCACGCGATGTGCTGGGCGTTGCAGGCGGCGGAGTTCGCGCGGCTGATCGGAGATGGAGAGACGCGCAGCCGGGTACACCGGCAGTACACGGATATTCTTCTGCCGAATCAGCTGGGAGCGGATGGCTCCTTCCCCAAGGAGCTGGCGCGAACCAAGCCTTACAGCTACTCCATCTTTAACTTCGACGTGATGGCCTGCCTCTGCCAATCGCTCAAGGGCGCCGGGCAGGATTTGACGATCTTCAAGCTCGCCGACGGGCGCGGACTCTGTAAGGCAGCGGAGTTTCTCTATCCCTACTTGAAGGATAAAAGCACGTGGCCTTATCCGAAGGATGTGGAGCACTTTGACTCGCTGCCGGTGCGCTCTCCAGGGCTGTTGTTCGCAGGACTCGCCTGCGAAAAGCCGGAGTACCTCTCTGTTTGGAAGACCGAAGATCCGGACCCCACCGACAGGGAGATCATTCGCAACTATCCGGTTCGCCAGCCTTTGTTGTGGGTGTAGCAGAGCGACAAAGATCGCGGACAGATTGCGCTTGCCGCAAAGATTAACTTTTGACGACTTCGTCCCTTACGAAACTGTCCTGCCGGACGGGCGCTCTACGCGGGCCGCGGTCACTTCGTGACTTGTATACCCCTTCGGTTGGCGCTCCCGTTGGTCGCGAGGAAGATGATTCCGACCAACGGGAGGACCGGGCGAAGCTCTAAAAAGGCGTGCGAACGCCCGCCCTCCGCGCAGAAGGCCCGTCTGGCAGGACAGTCTTGAAAGCAATGTTCAACGCCAAGGCCTCATTGCAGCTCACGCGATCCCGAGTGATACCCTAGGAGGGTTTCGAGCCTGAATAACTGCCTCCTATTTCTGAGCATGAGCGAATTTAAATGGCAGAGGTTAATAACGCTCTCCCCCTGGGAGAACTGGTTGGGAATAACTACGAGATTCTGGGCATCGCTGGCGCCGGCGGAATGGGTGTGGTTTATCGTGCATGGGATTCCAAGCTCGAGCGTCAGGTTGCGCTCAAATTTCTACCCACTCTGCTGAATGCTGACGTTCGGGAGAGGGAGTACTTTGTTCTCGAAGCACGAATGGCTTCGTCCCTCGATCACCCGAACATCGGCGTCATCCACGGCATCGAAGAGACGGCGGATGGCCGTGCGTTTATTGTGATGGGCTTCTATGATGGTCTCTCTCTGGCGCGGAGGATTGGCAAAGGTCCGCTGAGCTCGATAGAGGCTGTCGATGTTGCGATTCAGATTGCGCTCGGGCTGTGCGAAGCTCATGCGCATCAGATTGTGCATCGCGACATCAAGCCGTCGAACGTGATGCTGGCGACTTCAGGGGCTGTCAAGATCGTCGACTTTGGCTTGGCTCGTCTGATGAGCGCCGAGACGGCGACCGCAAGCGGAATCGTGGGATCGATCAAGTACGTGTCGCCGGAGCAGGCGCTGGGTCATCGAACGGATCAGCGAACAGATATATGGTCGCTTGGAGTGGTTCTGGCGGAGATGCTGACGGGGCGGAATCCCTTTGAGCGCGGTGCGATTCCGGCGATTCTGGTTGCGATCCTCAATGAGCCGCCGCAGTCGCTGGACGGTTTGCCGATCACATTGCAGGGGATTATCTATCGCGCACTCTCGAAGGATGCCGAGAAGAGGTATCAGCACTGCTCGGAGATGCTGGTGGATCTGCGGGCCGCGCGAACAGAGCTTTCGAACGACTCCACCGGCCGAAGAGAGACGGCTGATAGAAAGACTACGCATCGGTCCCATGACATCCGCAAGTATGTGGAGCAGGCTTCCGTCTCTACCTGGTCCAGGGCGCAAAAGCCTCGGAGCAGATGGCTGCCGCTGGGCCTCGGCCTCTGTGTGCTCGCCTTATTGGCTAGCCTGTTTCTCATTCCCCAAGTCCGCGACCGGCTTTTTGGTTCACGAATCAGCGTGGGGGAAGAGCACATCGCGGTTCTTCCGTTTACCAACATTGGGAACAATCCGGAGAACGAAGCGCTGAGTGAGGGACTGGTAGATACGCTGTCCGGGAAGCTCTCCAACCTTGATGTTGGCAACAAGGCGCTGTGGGTGATTCCGGCGAGTGAGATCCGGCGTCTCAAAGTGACGGACCCTGCCGCTGCGCTCAAGACGCTTGGCGCAAATCTGGTGATCAACGGGAGCATTCGACGTGATGGGACCGCGATAAACCTCAACCTCAACCTGATCAATACAGAGAATCTTCGGCTGATCGGTTCGGTCGATGTTGTGGATCAGGCGGGAGACCTCTCTGCTCTGCAGGATGAGGCCGTGTCAAGACTGGCGCACCTGATGAACCTGCCTGTCTCCGCCGAGATGCTGCGCAATACCGGTGGATCGGTTGTGCCTGCGGCCTATGAGAACTACCTGACTGCGCTGGGCTATATGCAGCGTTACGACAAAGCGGGAAACCTGGATAAGGCGATCAACCAACTGAATGAGTCGATCAAGACCGATCCGAAGTTCGCGCTGGGGTACGGCCAGCTTGGAGAGGCGTATCGAGTCAAATATCAACTGGATAAGAATCAACATTGGCTGGACGAAGCCCAGGGAAACCTTGAGAGGGCGATACAACTCGACGGCAGTCTGCCTGCGGCCTACGTCACCCTCGGCCGAATCCATGACGTGAGTGGGAAGCGCGAGCTTGCGCTGCAAGAGTTTCAACACGCTCTCACACTCGATCCGCGAAACGCACTGGCGGTGCGAGGGCAGGCACGCGCCTATGAGCGCTCCGGCCGCATCCCCGACGCAGAGGCTGCTTACAAAAAGGCGGTCGCGCTGAAACCGGACGATTGGGAGAGCTATAACCTGATCGGCCACTTCTATGACCGTCAGGGGAGGTATCCGGAGGCGATCAAGGCGTTGCAGAGAGCGCTTGAGATGACACCCGACAATGCGGAGGTGTATCTCAATCTGGGCGCAACCTATATCGATTCGGGCGACGCTACGGCATTTCCGGCAGCCGAGCAAGCTCTGAAGAGATCGATCGAACTGGAGCCCAGTTACCCGGCGTATGCAAATCTGGCGAGTCTTTACCTTTCGCAGAAAAGATATAAGGAGTCAGCAGAGGTGAATGAGAAAGCTCTGCAAATAAACGAAAACGACTATATGGTTTGGAATAATCTGCTCATCGCTAATGAACGGCTTGGTGACAGCTCAAAAGCAAAGACAGTGCGGGAACGAATCATCCCTTTGCTCGAGCAAAATATCCGACTGAAACCTCAAGATGCGCAAGCGCACTCTTTGTTAGCGGTGATGCAGGCCAAGAGCGGGATGCATGAGAAGTCGCTGGAGCATGCCCAGACTGCAGTAGCTCTCTTGCCGGATGATACAAGCATCCTGGTCAACGTCGCAGGGGTCTACGAGATCTGCGGTGATCGCAAGCAGGCATTGCGTTTTCTTGAGATGGCTCTGCATAAAGGCTATCCTTTGAGTCAACTCGGAGATGATCCGGATATGCAGGGAATCATGAGTGACCCCGAATTTCATCGCAGCAAACCTTAACTCTAACCCAATAAATGCCATCGAAACAAAAGGAGAATCACCTTGTCGATCGTTGTTGTCCCTCTTACAGCTTCAACCGATCCAATCGAAATCAACGTGGAAGCTACAGACACTCTTCAGTTTGTCGCTGAGGTCGCGGGTGTCTTCGCCAGCACCTATGCGAAGTATTTCTGCCCTCATCTGCCTCACAACAAGTCGCTGAAGCAGAATGAAACATGGCCGAACACGACGAATTATCCGGAAGGAACCGAGCCTAACCCTTACGCTGCCGGTAAAACCTACACCTTCAGCTGGACGCCTGCCGGAGCAGAACAGCCTAGTTTCACATCAGCTCCGGGGACAATATACGTGGATACCGGGACGGTGGGACACCCGGCGTGAGCAGTCAATAGTCAGTCGGCTATGCCATACGGGAACGGTGCTCGCGAACTTACTAGGCACCGTTCCCGCCGTTTGAGATTATGTCGTGAGGTCAGAGCTCGTTGACCCGATCGGGATGCTCGAGATGCGTCACTTTCACGTTCTTCGCCAGGCCGAGCACTTCCAATAGTCTGATGCCCCAGTAGTTGAAGTCCAGCTCCCACCAGGCCATGCCGTGGCTGGCGGATACAGGATGGGCATGGTGATTGTTGTGCCAGCCTTCTCCGCCGGTTAAGAGGGCGACCCACCAGTTATTGGTTGAGTCGTCACGCGTTTTGAAGCGGCGTGAGCCCCACAGATGCGTCGCAGAGTTGACCAGCCACGTAGTGTGAAAGCCGATGGTGATGCGAAGAAATGTTCCCCAGAGCAGCCAGGAGAGGCCCAGCTTCCATCCACCGAGAGCAGTGCCGCCAGCCAGCAGAGCAGCACCTGCGAGGGTGATCGGGACCCAGTGCCAGACCGCCAGCCAGCGGTAGAAGGGATCGCGTTCCAGATCGGGGACATAGCGGGAGAGCGTGGTGGTCTCGCTGTGAAGAGAGCCGCGCAGAATCCAGCCCATGTGCGACCACCATTTGCCATCGCGGGGAGAGTGCGGATCGCCCGGCTTATCGGTGTACTGGTGGTGCATACGGTGTACAGAAACCCAGTACGTTGGACTGCCCTGCAGCGCCATGCTGCCACAGATAGCCATGGCATACTCCAACCACTTGGGCGTGGTGAAGCCGCGATGCGTGAGTTGGCGGTGATAGCTGATGGCGATGCCTACGTTCTGACCGAAGATCCACATCACCAGAAACACGACAAGACACGACCAATGGAAGGTAAACAGTGCCGCAACGGCTCCCACGTGAAACGCCGCGATGACGACAAAGAACACCCAGTTGAACTCCGCCGACTTCGCCTGTACCACTTCGACGATTGGGGGACTGCCAGCTTTTTGCGGTTGCGTTACAAGAGTTGCCATGGCGCCTGCCTCTAATCTGGAGGCTAACGCCCGAACAGAGGCATGGCTATAGGGCGCAGGTAACAGTTCGGTAATAGTTGCGACGACAGCGCTTCGACAAGTCAAGCCCGCCCGGCGAACTCTCGGGTCTCTGTGTTCACCTTGATCTTTTCGCCTTCTTTGATGAACAACGGTACGCGAATCTCCACACCTGTCTCCAGTTTGGCTGGCTTGGTCACGCTTCCGCTCGAAGTGTCGCCGCGAACGCCCGGTTCGGTGTAAGTGACAGACAGCTCCACCTGCAGCGGCAACTGCAACCCGATTGGATTGCCGTTATATTTGTCGATCTGGATCAGAACCCCCTCCACCATCAGGTCCAGAGCATCCCCTACCATCTCGTCACTGAGGGAGAGAGTCTCAAAGCTCTCCTGGTCCAGAAAGTACGAGCCATCTACGTCGCTGTAGAGATAGGATGCTCCGACCGTCTGCAGGTCCGGCTCCTTGAACTTGTCGCTGGCCTTGAACGTCTTATCGAAGACTGCGCGTGTAAGCATGTTGCGCATTCTCAGACGGACTAGCGTCTGGCCGCCCCGGGCTGTCGGGGTGGAGATATCCGACTCCAGGCAGCAGAACGGAACGTTTTCAAACTCGAAGAACATCTTGCGTTTTACGTCGATGGCGTCGATTAATGCAGCCATAATTCTTCAAATACCGATCGAAAAGGGGAGATCCTGCAGCGGCTTGCACCGATTGAAGGTGCCCTTAGGATAACAGGGCATCATCGCCCCCTGTCGAACTCACACCCGCCCTGCAAAGCTTGTGAATTTGCCGCAGCCCTGCTTTCTCTCCGGCCTGTAAATCAGGCACACTGAGGGGATGGTGCGTGTCGGCGTCGATGAGAACCTTGCTCCACAGCTGCTTCTAGATCTTCCTCCCGAGGTGGAGATTGTGCGGATTCCGCGCAAACCATTGGCAACTTTGGATGTCGACTTCTGGATTCTGGTCTTCGCCCGTGCAGATGCCCGGGAGACCTTCTCCCATCTGCGCGGCATCAAGGTGGTGCAATCGATGATGGCGGGAGTGGACTGGATTGCGCCGTGGCTGCCAGAGGAGATCGTGCTCTGCGACGGGCGCGGAGTCCACGACATCTCAGCCTCAGAATGGGTTCTGACCGCGATCCTCACGTCCCTGAAGCGATTTCCGCGCTATCGCGACGCGCAGTTACTTCAGGAGTGGAAGGGTCAATCTTCTGTAACGGACGGATTTATGAATGAACGCGGTGCCGAGGTTGGACAATACCAGGTCCTGGGAGAGGACCTCACCGGAAAAACCGTCCTGATCGTCGGTTATGGCTCGATCGGCGCTGCGATTGAGGCTCGCCTGAAGCCGTTCGACGTAACGATCATGCGGCTCGCGCGCTGCCCCCGCAAAGAGCCGGAGATCTTCGCCGTTACGGAGTTGCATCGTCTGCTGCCGCAGGCCGACGTGGTGGTGCTTATCGTGCCTCTAACCCCGGAGACGCGTGGGTTGATGGGAGCAGCAGAGATTGGCCTGATGAAGCACGGCGCTCTTCTCGTCAATGCAGCCCGAGGCCCTGTCGTGGTGACAGAGGCTTTAGTGGCGGCGCTCGAACAGCATCGGGTGCGGGCGGTTCTCGACGTGACGGACCCTGAGCCGCTCCCGGCAGGCCACCCCCTCTGGTCGGCGCCAGACTGCATGATCACGCCGCACGTGGGCGGTTCCACCCCGGAGTTTATCCATCGGGCCTTTCGCTTCGGAGCGCAACAGGTGAGGCGGTTTATGGCCGGCGAAGAGTTGCAGAACATCGTAACCAAGGCAGGCTACTGACCTTCGCTCCTCGATCCCGGCCAAATTTACGGATGAGAAAAGCCCCCGACTGCACACGGCTTGAGCAGGACAAGCAGGATGAAGTTAGAACAAAAGAAATTCAGATAGGGCCGGTTTGACCGCCAGGGCTAACGTCTTCGCCCAACCTGAAGCTCGTCTACATCGTCATCGTCGTCATCTTCTTCGTCGTCATCGTCTTCTTCGTCATCATCTTCGTACTCGTCAGCTTCGTCTTCCTCCTCATCCTCGTCGTCGTTATCCTCCTCGAACTCGTCAGCCTCGTCGTCGTCTTCTTCTTCCTCGTCGTCATCGTCCTCGAACTCGTCATCTTCGTCGAGTGGCTTCTTGGCGGCGCTTACGGACACGGACGTGCAGTACAGTGAGGTCATTTCAAGGGGGCCTTCAAAGGCGGCAATGGAATCCAGACCCACGGGGAAGAAGGTTACGTTGAAGTCGAAGGTTAGGGTCTCAAGTGCCATAAAAATCTCCTGTTCAAAATGTGTACTGGGATAGGATGCAGCAGACTGAAAAAAGTGAGTGTGAAAATTCACATTTCCGTGAATTTGAAGAGTGACGAAATCTGGCTCATCCAGGGATGCAAGCCTCTGGCGGCGGTTGATTGAAGAGACTGCATCTTGGCTGTGAGTGAAGGTAAGTATCGAACAGCATCATGAATAGACCGCAAACGCCCCTGTTATGCCTCCGAGAAGGGTTGGAGCTGCTTCTCCGTGGGTGGGCTCGTCAACAGGCTGACAGCGATCAGGCACAGCAGCGAGGCGACCAAAGCTGGAAGAATAGCGTCGCGTTCACTGACCACCGCCGGAAGATGAGAGTGGACGAAGCCGGTATCCCAGAAGACCGTAACGAAGGTGCCCACTGCAATACTAGCCACCGCACCCGCTGCAGTCGCGCGTCTCCAGTAAAAGGTGGCCAGGATAACCGGCGTCAAAGCAGCGCCATAGATCGTGTAGGCGTAGAGCGACTTCTTCAGCACCGACTCGATATGGAGCGACTGGTAGAGCGCCCACAGACCAAGCAGGACCACCATCAGACGAGAGACCGCGAGAGTCTTTGTGTTCGAAGCCTGCGGATTGATATAGCGGAGATAGATGTCGTTGACCAGGTTGGTCGACGGCGAGAAGAGCCAGTTGTTCGCAGTGGAGATAATCTTCGCGAAGATGGCTCCCATCAGCAGCGCACCCAGCAGGCGAAGCTGTGCCGAGCCAGAGAAACCGTGGAGCCCCAGGTAAGCGAGAATCTCGCGGGGGCGCGCATGAACCTCTCCTCCAGGAAAAAGACTCGAGCCGGTGACTGCGAGCGCGACGATAACAGTCTCCAGAATGACGGTCCCGATGATCCATCCCACCACTGCGCGCGTGGCATCCTTCTCTGACTTGGCAGAGAAAAACTTCTGATACATCGACTGATTTCCAAGCAGCAGCAGGCAAGTGGGAAGGAACAGCTCAAGCCCCTGGATAAACGTGAGGTCTCCCAGCACCTGGAAGTGCGTGGCAGGAAGACTCGCATGGATTGCCGACCAGCCACCCGCGTGATGGACGAGGATAGGTAGCGCGATAAGCATCGTAAAGGTAGCAAGCAGGCCGATCGCAACATCCATATACGCGACCGAAGCCATACCGGCAATCGCAGTAAAGACAATAACGAACGCAGCGATAATGTATTTGCCGAAGTCGGGGGTAATCAGGTCGGGAAAGATCAGGTGCAGAATATCGCCGCCGCCGACAAACTGGTAGCTGGTCACAGCGGTGTAGCAGAAGAGAATCGCAATGACTCCGAGCACCCTTGCCGCCTGGTTATAACGAGCCTCCAGCAGATCGGGAATGGTAAACTGTGCGAACTTTCTGGCACGCGGCGCGATGAAGTAGATCAGCAGCAGGCCCGCCCAGCCGCCGCCGCCTTGCCAAAGCGCCGCGAAGCCATGCTTATAGGCATTCTCCGCTCCACCGAGCAGCGACCCCGAACCGATCCAACTCGACAGCAGCGTGAAGACCAGCACGAAGGCGGGCAACGAGCGGCCCGCCACAAGATAATCCGCCTTGGTCTTCACCTTGCCAAGACGAGTGAGCGAAACCGTGAGCAGGGTGACGACAATAACTGATAGAACGATCGCGTAGAGATTCATTAGGTTAGGTTAGGTCAGTGTACTGTCTTGCAGCCGATTCCCGCACCGTTGGCCTCGCATTGACTACGCGAAGCCGCCGGCGACAGGAAGCTCTACCAAACCCTGCACGTTGGGGCGTGCACCATAGGCTGGCCGGCTTTACAGCTGAAGGCCTTCTGGAACTCCGGCATATTCGACACCACGCCGTTGATGCGGGCGTACCCCGGCGAGTGGGGGTCCGTAATGGCGTGAACTCGCAGCACCTCCGGACGTTCATTCTCGCAGGCCCATTGCGCCATCCCGACAAAGAAACGCTGATCCGGAGTGAATCCGTCTGCGCTTGCCAGTTGCTGCCCGGCCGTCTGTTTCTTCCAGGCGATGTAGGCGAGCAGCGTCCCGCCCAGGTCGGCTACGTCTTCGCCGCTGGTCAGCTTCGAGTTGATATGAATGTCGTCCACAACGATGTACTGCGCGTATTGATCGCGAACGCAGTTGATGCGATCCTCGAAGCCCTTGGCATCGGCCGCCGTCCACCAGTCGCGAAGATTTCCCTTGTCATCGAACTGCCGGCCCTCATCGTCGAAGGCGTGCGTGAGTTCGTGGCCGATGGTCGCGCCGGTGTTTCCATAGTTTGGAGCATCATCGAGCTTCGTGTCGTAGAGCGGCGGTTGCAGAACGCCTGCAGGAAAGTTGATGTCGTTCATCTGCGGATTGAAGTAGGCGTTGACCGTGGGCGGAGTCATGCCCCACTCGTTCAGGTCTACCGGCTTGCCCAGCTTGTGCCATTGGCGTGCGTCTTCGAAGCGATAGGACCGCACGACATTGCCGATGTAGTCGCCGGGCTTTATCTCCAGCGTGGTGTAGTCGCGCCACTGGTCCGGGTATCCGATCTTATTGCGAATCACATGCAGCTTGCGCAGAGCCTCCTGTTTGGTTGCGGGGCTCATCCAGTTCAGATTCTCGATCTCCTGCTTCATGGCGGTCTCGATCTGCTCCGTCATCAGCTGCGTCTTGGCTTTGGTGTCGGCAGAGAACGTGCGTTTGACGAACTCCTGACCTAGTGCTTCGCCCAGGTCTCGGTCCACTCCACGCGTGCAGGTCTTCCAACGCGGCGGCATGGCAGGAACGCCACGCAGCGTTGTCGAATAAAAGTCAAAGTCAGCCTGCTGTAGAGGATGAGCAAGGTAGGGCGCTGCAGCGGTCAGAAAGTGAAATCGCAGATAGCCACGGAGTGCCTCGACAGATTCGGTCGTAAGCTCCGCTTGCACTGTCTTCATGAACTCAGGCTGCGCGACGTTCAGCTTCGCGACCCCAGGCGCACCCTGCGTCTCAAAGTAGTGCGGCCAATCGAAGGCAGGAGCGATCTTGCTCAGCTCGGCAATCGTCATCATGTGATACGTCTTATGCGGGTCGCGCCGCTCCACCCTCGTCAGCGAAGCTTTGGCCAGCGCCGTCTCAACGCGCAGAGTCGCATCCGCGTCGAACTTTGCCTGGTCGGAAGATTCCCCACCCAGCGTGAGCAGCTTCTGAATGTAAGCGACATATTGCTCACGCAGCTTCACACTCTTGTCGTCGGTCTTCAGGTAGTAATCGCGATCCGGCAGACCGAGTCCACCCGCACTCAGCGCCACGATCTCAACCGAAGAGTCAACCGCATCCTGATCCGTGCCGGAGTCGAAGAAAAAACTACCTGCATACTCATGGTGCAGCGAGCTGATGGCCGCCACCAGCTCGGGCCGCGTCTTCAAGGCGTCGATGCGCGCGAGGCCCGGCAGCGCAGGCTTCACGCCGAGCGCATCGATCGTCGAGGTGTTCATGCAGGCGGCAAAGTAGTCGCCGACCTTCTGTTGCACGGCGTCGCGGTTCGCGGCCTTCGCATCTGCTTCGAGAATGCCCCAGAGAAACTGCTCATTCTCGTTGCCGAGCTTGGCATAGACACTCCAGCCAGACTGGTCCGCGGGGATAGGATTCTTCTTCTCCCAACCGCCGCAGGAGAATTTGTAAAAGTCGGTGCACGGATCCGCATTGCGATCCAGACTGGAAAGGTCAAGCGATGGCGAATACGGCATTGATTCAAGGGGCTGAACCGCCTGTTGCGCGGGAAGCTGGATCGCGGCGAGCAAAAGTGCAGTGGCCGCCAGGGCTACCGGAATCTTCGAAGGCATGGGTTCTCCTGTGTGCACCATCCTACCCTCAAAATCCAGTCTTACGCCAAGTTCCGTGCTCAAGAAAGCACCTCAGATTCAGGCAGGTTAGACTTGATTTCGTACAACAACAGCAGCGTGGAGAGGCGAAACAATGATGAGTTGGAAGAAGTGTGCCGGAGCAGCTCTGGCCGCAGCCGTAAGCAGTTTGGTAGCAGGAGCGCAGACCGCGCCGATTACCTTGAGTGTCGATCTCACAGACGCTCCCCGAAAGATCCTTCACGCAACCGAGGTCATGCCGGTGACAGCCGGGCCGCTGACCGTCGTCTATCCCAAGTGGATTCCAGGCGAGCACGGACCGACCGGCCCCATCGAAAATATGGCCGGATTCTTCATCACCGCTAACGGCCAGCCCGTAAAGTGGGAGCGCGACAAGGTGGATATGTTTGCCTATCACCTCACCGTCCCGCAGGGCGTTACGCAGCTTGAGATGAAGATCGACTTCCTCGCCTCCTCCGCACTCTCAGGGTTCTCCGCAGGCGGATCGACCAGCGAAAATCTCGCGCTACTTAGTTGGAATACGCTGCTCGTCTACCCCGCCGACACCGACGCAGACAAGGTAATGTTCACGCCTTCTGTGAAGCTGCCGAGTGGTTGGAATCTCGGAACCGCGCTGGATAAAGATGGCGGCTCAGGCCAGACCTCAAACTTCAAAACTGTCAGCCTCGAGCAACTCATCGACTCGCCGGTCCTCGCCGGACGCTACTTCCGCGAGATTCCCCTCGCCCCGGAGATCTCGCCTAAACACTATCTCGACATGGCCGCCGATGGCCCCGAGCAGCTCAACCTCTCGAAGGAACACATCGCTGACTTCGACAAGCTGGTGCGCGAGACCGGCGCTCTCTACAAGTCGCGCCACTACGGCTCCTATCACTTCCTCGTCACGCTCAGCGACGAGGTCGCGCACTTCGGCCTTGAGCATCACCAGTCCAGCGACGACCGCGTGATGGCAACGACCTTCACCGACGATCGCGAGTTTGTGCTCGACGGCCTGCTGCTTCCGCACGAGTTCACCCATAGCTGGAACGGCAAGTACCGTCGTCCCGCTGGGCTTGCCACCAGCAACTACCAGAAGCCGATGGAGGGCGATCTCCTCTGGGTCTACGAAGGGTTGACCGAGTACCTCGGCGACGTGCTCGCTGCGCGCTGCGGCATCTGGACACCCGACCAATATAAGCAGCGGCTCTCCACCATCGCCGCTGAGTATGACAATCGTCCGGGCCGCACCTGGCGCGACATTCAGGACACCGCAACTGCCGCGCAGACCCTCTATGCCGCGGGTGGCGGATGGGACAACTGGCGGCTTAGCGTGGACTACTACGACGAGGGCGAACTTGTCTGGCTCGATGTTGACACCACCATCCGCAAGATGACCAATGGCAAAAAAACCATCGACGACTTCGTCGCGAAGTTCCACGGGCTCGGCGGAGACACGGGACCGAAGGTTGTGCCCTACACCTTTGACGATGTGGTCGCGGGACTGAATAGCGTCGTCGCGAACGACTGGGTTATGTTTCTGCGGAGTCGCCTCGACTCAAACTCTTATCACGCGCCACTAGGCGGTCTAGAGAATGGAGGCTATAAGCTCAGCTATACCGACAAGCCGAACGCTTGGAGCACGCTTGAAGATCAGCAGTCAGAAACTTTCAACTTCTGGTACTCCATCGGCCTGCATGCGAACAAGGTTGGGAATATCTCCGATGTTCTCAAGGGCGGAGTCGCCGACAAGAGCGGTATTGGCCCAGGGATGAAGATCGTCGCCGTCAACGGCCGAGCTTACTCCCCCGATGTGCTCAAAGCTGCGATTCACGATGCGAAGGGTTCTGGTCCAGCAGTTGAGTTGATCCTCTTGAACACTGGCTACTATAAAGTCGTTAAACTCGACTATCACGAAGGCGAACGTTATCCCACGCTGGAACGCGTCACTGCAGTTCCGGATCGCCTGGACGATATTCTGAAACCTGCAGCAAAGTAATATCCGCTCAATCAAGCGGCGGGCTTCGGAGCACTCGACATCGAAACCGGCGAACCAGGAGCCGCCGCAATGGTGAGGCCGCTTTGCTCAGCAACGAGCAGACGCTTCGCCGCTGCGGCGGCCTCTATTTCGCTATTGATCTCAGCCCCCAGCAAGAGCATCAGACCCGTCAGATAAAACCATGTAAGAAGGATAATGACCGCGCCAAGGGAGCCATACGTCACCGAATAGTTATTGAAGAGATGGACGTACAGCCGCAGACCCATTGAGGCTAGCAGCCACCCGACGATGCCGATGGCCGCACCCGGAGTAAACCAATGCCACTGGCTCCGCTTCACGTCCGGCGCAAAATAGTAGATGACCGCAAAAAAGAGCGACAGTAGAACAGCCGCGAGGAGCCAGCCGATCCCTCTTACCGTAACCGCCGCCAGCGCCGCCGCAAAGCGCTCGTTGATATGTAGATGGGCGAGCCGGGCGAAGAAGTCTGCGCCCAGCAGGGAGGCCAGTATCAGCGTAACCAGACCCATGAGCAGAATGGTCACGCCAATCGCGGACAGCCTTGCGGCGAAGTACGATCGAGTCTCTTTGACGCGGTAAACAACATTCAGCGAATCTTGAATCGCGGAGAACCCGACAGACGCGCTCCATATCGCGGCTACCAGGCCGAAGGTTAGCTTCCCACTGGTCGTAGCAGTCGTAGTCTGGTTGAAGGTCTCAAGCACCATCCCCATCGCATCGTGCGGCAGGACAATCGAAAGATAACCCAACAGAGAGTAGTAGATATGGGAGGCCGAACGCGCAGCGAGCCCGAGTAGCGCAGTAGCCGTTACGAGGCTGGGAAAGAGCGCGAAGATGAAGTAGAAACCTAGCTCCGCCGCACGTCCGACGAGATTATCGTCAAAGAAGGCAGTCCAGGTATGCTTCGCAACTACTTTGATCGGAATCCCTCTAAGATCCCATAGGGAGTGAAGCGGGGAACGCGACACAAGATCCCAGATGCGCCGCTCTACGCGAGTGCCGTGAGCCGGATCGAGTATGGGTTCCCCGGAAGAGATTACGGCTCCTATCGCCCCTGATTTGCTCATTGAACCGGCATATCGAGGGCCCTGAAAGCAGGCATTCTCGCAAGGTAGATGCCTCGCTTGTCGAAGAGGTAGCCGCGGAAACCTCGTTTTCCACTGGCTAATAATGCATAACATCACGATCGAGCATCCAATTATTGGTGAGATGAATGCATAGAACATGGCGAGGTCGGCCGTTTGCGGTGAGAAAGATGGAGCAGCTTTGGCGGCTGGTGCGCGAGAGCCACGAGCAGCCAATGACCGGAACTCCCCGGCCAGTGCAGTTGGTAAAACCAGACGAGCTCGGAGTCACCTTCATCGGACACTCCTCGTTTCTCCTGCAGGTTAACGGACGAAAGCTGCTCGTCGATCCGGTCTTTTCAAAGCGCCTGATCGTACTTCGACGACAGCGGCGACCGGGCGTCATGGTCGAGGAACTTCCTCCCATCGATGTGGTCCTGCTCACGCACGCGCACATGGACCATCTCGATATGGCATCCCTCCGCCGCGTTATTCGCGCAACGCGCAGGCTGACCGGCCAGACCCCCGAGGTCGTAGTACCCCGCGGCGTGGAGGATCTCGTCGAAAGACTAGGCTTCTCCAGGATCCACGGCCTGGCATGGTGGGACCAGATCGAGGTACAGGGCCTGAAAGTTACGATGACTCCCTGCAAGCACTGGGGCGCGAGGATGTTTCGCGACACCCATCGCGGCTACGGCGGATATGTCATAGAAGGCGGCGGCCAATCCGTCTATCACTCCGGCGACACCGCCTACTTCGATGGATTCAGGGAGATTGGTGCAAAACTCAAACCTGAAGTAGCCCTTCTGCCCATAGGCGCCTACTTTCCCGATACCTACCGCTCCGTTCACACCAGCCCGGAGGAGGCTGTACGAGGCTTCGTTGAACTCGGTGCACAGCAAATGGTGCCGATGCACTATGGCACCTTCCGTCTGGGCCGCGAGCCGATGGAAGAACCCCTGCAAAGGCTGGAAGCAGAGGGCGAGCGGCTGGGCATTAAAGGAAAAATAAAAATTCTCGCCGAGGGTGAGACGATGCACCTTTGCCCGGCAGCCAGCATCCGATAACGTATGGCTACTTCGACAGTAAATGCGAAAGCAAGTGGAACATTTTCGATAGGCGGGGATCTTACGGTCAATCGCATGGGATACGGCGCGATGCGGATCACCGGCGACGGAGTCTGGGGCGCGCCCAAAGATATAGAAGGCGCAAAGAAAGTACTTAAGCATGTCGTCGAGCTCGGCATCAACTTTATCGACACCGCAGATTCCTACGGCCCTGATGTCAGTGAGCAGCTTATCGGCGAAGCCCTGTCTCCCTATGCGAGTGGCATTGTCATTGCAACCAAAGGCGGCTTGACCAGGCAGGGCCCAAACAGATGGCTGCCGGTAGGGCGGCCGGAGTATCTGACTCAGCAGGTTGAGATGAGCTTGCGCCGATTGAAGGTCGAACGAATTGACCTCTGGCAGCTGCACCGCATTGACCCCAAGGTTCCCGTCGAAGACTCCCTCGGTGCAGTCAAAAAACTTCAGCAGCAAGGCAAGATTCGCCACATCGGCTTGAGTGAAGTAAAGCCCCACGAGATCGATCAGGCCCGCAAGGTCGTTGAGATTGTCAGCGTGCAGAACCAGTACAACATCGGCGACTGCCAGCATGAAGATGTCGTCGAGTACTGCGACAAACACAAGATCGCCTTTATCCCCTGGTTCCCCGTAGCAGCAGGCAAACTGGCCAAACCGGGAGGCAAGCTCGACGCTGCCGCAAAGCAACACAACGCAACTGTCTCGCAGCTCTCCCTCGCATGGCTGCTCCATCGTTCTCCGGTCATGCTGCCCATCCCAGGCACAACTTCGGTACAGCATCTTGAAGAGAACGTGGCAGCAGCCGACGTCAAGCTGTCTGCAGCCGAATGGAAAGAGATCGAAGACTCCGCGAAATAATAGCGAACTCCATGTTCACGCTGAAAGAGCCGCCACCGCACGGCTCTTTTCTTTTCTTCAAAAAGCTACGCAGAAATTACGCCTGGCTTCAAAGGTCTTTACGTCTTCGGCGAGTTCATATCCAGTGGCTTCGTCGTAGCCCCAACGAGGTCCTCCTGCGAGTTCCACCCCGGCAGCTCCTGCGAGCCGGTGATCAGCCTCGCCCCATCGCTGAAGGTAAGATACGTCCACGCCCACTGCCTGAAGACACTAAGCCGATTGCGAAAGCCGATAAGAAAAAAAATGTGAACCACCAGCCACGTCATCCACGCTGGAAAGCCGCTCCAGTGAGCCTTGAACGGCCATTCGATCTTGGCCACAGCCGCCTTGCGCCCGATCGTCGCCATGTCCCCTTTATCAAAGTAGCGAAACTGTTCGTCCTTGCCGCTCCCATCGCTGCCGAGCCCCGCGGCCACCAGCCTTCCTATACGCTTTGCGGCATAACGGCCCATCTGCATCGCAGGCTGCGCCACACCTGGCACCTGCTTCCCGTCCTGCTCGAAGTGAGCCAGATCACCGCAGATAAAAATCTCCGGATGCCCCGGCGGATTCAGATGCCCATCTACAAACACCGCACCACGCTTATCAATCTCGACACCCAGCATCTTTCCGAGCGGCGAAGCCTGCACGCCCGCCGCCCATAGCGTAACCACCGCGTCGATCCGCTCTGAGCCGACCATCACATAGCCGGGCTGCACATCGCTGACATGAGCGCCGGTGCGCACCTTCACATTAAGTTCGGCTAACTGCTGCAAAGCCTTCTGCTGCAGATCCTCAGGATAGGCGGCAAGAATATTCGGCCCGCCCTCAAGAATCAGAACCTGCGCCATCGAAGGATCGATATGACGAAAGTCCCGCGCCATATAAAGCCGCGCAATATCGCTGATAGCCCCGGCAAGCTCCACCCCCGTCGGGCCGCCGCCGATGATCACAAAGTTCAAAGCTGGATGTGTTCCGGTCTCCATCATCTGCCGCTCTGCCAGCTCAAAGGCCAGCAGCACCCGCCGCCGAATTTCAGTCGCATCTTCGACCGTCTTCAGTCCCGGCGCAAGCACGGCCCAGTCGTCCCTGCCGAAGTAAGAGTGCGTCGACCCCGTCGCAAGGATCAGGTAGTCGTACTCAAGCTGCACGCCGGTCTTCAGATGAACCCGCTGCTGCGCCAGGTCAATGCCCACAGCCTCATCCATCAGAACATCGACATTCGGATGATCCCGCACCAGCGTGCGGATAGGCTGCGCAATGTCGGCAGGCGAGAGCACCGCCAGCGCAACCTGGTACAGCAGAGGCTGAAACAGATAGTAGTTTCTGCGATCCACCAAAGTGACATCGACTGGCAGTTTACCCAGCGCCGTCACCGCATTGACCCCGCCAAAGCCTCCGCCCAGAATCACGACTCGCTTTCGTACCGGTCCGCTTCCTGTTGCCGTTGATACCGCCATCGTTCAAGGCTCCTCGGTGTGACATATCCACTATCTGATGCCGAATTGAGCTGTTCGGCGTTGCCGGAATTTTCTGCTTCCTTCGACGATCTTCTCCCAAAGGGGTTACAAAAAAGCGAATCTTTACACCAAAAAGAATCGGAGATCAAAGAATAGAGGATCAAGACTCGATAAATAAAAATTAGGGCTGTTTCTGCAAGGTAAGCGAGAGGAAGCCCTGTGTGCCTGTACCCACGGCGAGGTTCGTCGTCTCAGCTATGCCCGGGATCTGCTGCGGAACAACCGTCAACAGTCCGTTCGCGTCCGAGACAGCAAAAGACTGCGAGGAGGCAAGCACAGGTGCGATAGGACAACGCCCCCGATTCGGACACGCCGGTTGCCAGGCCCTCACAGTCTCAAAGATCTGGACCACAGCCCCCCCAACAGGATGAGACGCCGTATCCGTAACCTGCAGAACAACCGGCACAATTGTTCCATTCGCCGGAACAATCAGATTGGCTCCGCTCACCGCGATCACCCGCAGGTCCGCAAGATCCACGCCCGCTGTAGTAAACGAAGCGCAGACGTTCGTCCACGCACAGCCAGAGAGCGTCGCCTCAGCACCCGCCGCCAACGGGCCAGCCGTCGCAACCGTCTGCGCAATCCCCTGCGAGTTCACCACAGAGCTGGCCGGCGCCACCGACACAACACCCGAAGTCGTCTGCCAGCCAACCGGCACCCCTGCAGTAGCGGCAAAGTTATCGCTCACGCTGACCTGTGGAGTCCATGCAAAGGTTGTGCCCGCAGCAATGTACTCCATCGCCTGCACCGCAATCGCCGTCTGCACCCGCGCCGCCGCCATGAAGGAAGCAGCCACCATGCCATCGACTCCAGCCGCCTGCAGCGCAATCGTACCCGAACTTAAAGGAGTCACCAGCGTCGATGCCATTCCGTTGGCATCCGTGTTGACGACGCAGCTGGCCGTCCCACAGGCGGCGAACTGCACCGTGCCTGCGGTCGCAGTAAACGTAACCTCCTCACCCACCACTGGAGTCGCCCCATCGCCGTTTGACACCTTCACCGCAAACGGCGTCGCAGCACTCAACCCAGCCTGCACCAGGCCCGATGGCGCACTCACCAGGCTGAACACAGGCACCGGCGCGGCATAGCTCAGCGCCTGCGTCATCACCGTCGTCCCCCCCGTAGACAGATCCGTCACAGCAACATCGGCCACCAGCCCGGTCGTGGACCCCAGAGCATGAATCGAAGGTGCCGTCGCCACAATCGTATTCGCAGTCCAACTCGAAACCGTTGCTGCAACCCCATTGACGGTCACCGTATCTCCGGTGCGAAAGCCCATTCCCGTGATGGTAATCACGCCTCCCGACGCGTTCATCGTGGCTGGGCTCAACGAGTCTGCGTAGAGCACGCGCGCCCCATAGTTGAAATCAGGCCGCCCATCGCCACGCTGATCCGCGATCCCAATTCGTAACTGATTCGGTTGCGTAAACGAGGTGGCCAGCCTGGTCATGCCGTTTGCCTCGCCATTAAAGGCCTCACCTGCACTGGCAACTCCAGGCAATGAGCCCAGCGCATCCGTCGCGTTCCACACGCCGATCACCGGCATCGCCTTTACGTTGCTCGCGAACCCCTGCTCATCTTCCGCCGTCACCTCAACCGTCAACGAGCGATTGGCTTTGACCGAGAGCGAAGACCACGCAGAGTGCCCATACTCGCAAAGCTGATCCTGCCACCATCCCTGCGCCGGCACTGCCGCGGGAGCAGCCTCCGTCCCGTCCGTGCCAGAGTTGCAGGCGGTCACTGGATTGTCGGTCTCCCAATCGAGATGCGCTTGCGCGTAGCTGCCGTAGATTCCTTCAGTAAGCACCGGGTCCGAGCCGGAGGGTGCCACGGTATTGGCGATGTAAGGTCCCACCGCATATTGCCCCGTATACAGCGGATTGACAGGTTCGGTCTCCAGAATCAGTTGCTGCCAGCTGCCGGGGAGCATCGGTATTCGTTGAATCAACGTATATCCCTGGTACCACGAGTCCTGGGTCCCCTGACTCCCTGCCATGGACGAATCCGTACCCGTCACCGGGTTGCCATTCGATTGACGGTACAACGAACCCGAGACACCGGAAGCAACGTACCAGTCTTCAATCTGCGCCGGCAGCGTGAACTGCGGCCATCGACGTACGACGACGTTCACCCCCTGCATCCCCTCCACGCCCGGAAAACTCATATGACCGTTAAGCTCATTCGCATTCAGCAGGCTGTCCTGCTTCCCCGGGCCCGCCTGCCCTTGAGCGATGAAGTAAAGTTGCGCCAGTGCCGACAGGTCGTCCGGCCGCAAGGTAAACGGTTGCGGCATGCACTGGTAGGTATACGAGCTACAAATAATGTCGATCGGATGCATCACCGGCCAGTACAGCGCCTGGTTGACCGTAGGTTGCGGGCTGTCAGTAAAGACATTGTCATTGGTCTGCGACCACCCCAGGCCAAGCACGCGCCCAAACGCCCTCATCAACTGGTACTGCAGCTGCATCTGTTGCTGAGGTGCAGGCCCGGCACATCGGCCATTGAGGATAAGAATCGCGTGCTGAATGAAACCCGCCGGCACGATCGAGTCAACGCTCTCGGTCACGCCGTTCTGCAGGCACCCCGACGGGTCGCTCGCTCCACTGCCCAGCAAAAGATCCGTGACCGAACCATCCCTGTCGTAGATGACGGCAATCTGCTTGGCCAGATAGTTGCTGCTCTCGACATCCGCCGGAAAGATTGGCCCATTCGATCCGAGAAAAGCATTCGCTCCGCTCACATGCTCCTCGAGCGCGCCACCGTGCGAAAGCACCAGGCTCGCGGTCGGAACATTCCACACCGCGGCTGCCGCCGCAACAAGAGCATCCGCAGCCGCATGGTTCACATTCGAGCTCAGATCGCCGGGGTCCGTAAAATAAAGCGGCTGATTCGTGTACCAGACCACCGGAACCCCGGAGGTCGTAAAGTACGGTGGCCCCGTCACCCAGCGCGGCCCACCGGCCCAAACCGTCGCCGCGCTCGCGAACCACAAGATCGCCATCGTCCAAAGAGTCTGCCGTCGTATCTCGGTTCGAGTTCGTAAGCTGGGGTCAGGGCGTGACATGCTGCGCCTTCTGCCATGAGTTCAACAACCCCAGCACCACATCCACCGAAGCCTGCTGCGCGGGGGTCGATGCATCCGACGCATTGGTGTATCCAAGCGGCTGAACCGGCGATACCTCCCTGCCAACCGATCCCGCTGCGACCACCTGCCCGGCCTGCTGCCCAGTCGCACCCGGCCCAGTCGCACCCAGCTGAGGAAACGTACTCGCTGGCCTCACCGCCTCACTGCGATAAGCCACCGTACGCGGCAACCTCGCGCCCAGCCATCGAAGGTCGACAAACGACGACGAAGATGGCGGAGCCACCAATCTCTCCGCCACGACACCGGCCTTCCCCGGGCTCACCCCCGCGCCCTGGCGAATCGGAATAGCTCCATCAAGCCCCTCAACCGGCGAGCTCATCCCGCCCGCGCTCGGAGCATGCAGCAGCATCAGCAGGCGTTGTCCCACGCGATACCGCTCAGCGCCACCGGCCCAAAGCCCGCCCCACTCCCGCAACCTGTACGGCTGGCCGGTTCTGCACCCAAGAATCGCCTCATCGACGCGAAAATCAACCTCGACGACCCCTGACGCTGGCCGAACACCGACGGGAAGCCGCACCGCCAGCACCTGCCCCATGAAGATGACGCCTGCCCGGTCCGACATCTCGTGTAGAACATCCGTAACCATCTGCGCTCCCGCAGAGGGAGCCGCCTGGCCCCAGGCCATCGAAGCCGCCAGCAGCGCAGTCACAGCAACGGCGCGCAGCCGAAAAAAAACTCGCAGCATCCCAGCCATGCAGGCCATCCCGTCCCTCCGTCCTCTCCTTGTTCTTCGTCAGGAGAGTCACGTTACGAACGGTTGTCCTGTTTCCGTACACTGCGCCACCTTGCAGCTAGATCTCCGGGTAGAAGTCGAAGAACGCGTCGATGCTCATCCGCAGCTGCGCCTCAATCTGCTCCCGGCTGCCCTCCAGCACATGCAGCGTCACATGCGCCTCGTTGCCGTTCTTCAGGGTTACAGGCGCCTCGCCCACGGACGCGATCTCATCCGCAGGTAACAGCCTCATTCCATACACCAGGGTCAGGTTTGCCATAGTCTCAATTGTTTCACTAATCCCGCCAAAAACCCCGCTTTGCATCTTTTCCCCCCGTGGCGCATTTACACTAGTGGAGCTTATATGCCCGAAAACATAACGCACGACACTGTCATCCTCGGTTCAGGCTGCGCCGGACTCACTGCCGCCATCTACACCGGCCGCGCCAACCTCAAGCCGCTCGTCCTTGAAGGCCACGAGCCCGGCGGCCAGCTCTCCATCACCACGCTGGTGGAAAACTTTCCCGGCTGGCCCGAGGGCGTCCAGGGTCCCGACCTCATCGAGAACATGAAGAAGCAGGCCGTCCGCTTCGGAGCCGAACTCCGCATGGCCCACCTCAGCTCCATCGACCTCACCAAACGTCCCTTCGCCCTCAACCTCGGCAAGGAGACCATCCACACCCGTACCCTCATCATCGCCTCCGGTGCCAGCGCACGCTGGCTGAACCTCCCCTCCGAGCAGGCCCTCATCGGCCACGGCGTCACCTCCTGCGCCACCTGTGACGGCTTCTTCGCCTCCGGCAAAGAGATCGCCGTCATCGGCGGCGGCGACACCGCCATGGAAGAGGCTCTCTTCCTCACCCGCTTCGCCACCAAGGTCACCATCATCAACCGCAGCGAGAAGTTCCGCGCCTCCAAGATCATGCTCGACCGCGCCATGGCTCACCCCAACATCCGCTTCCTCTCCAGCACCATCGTTGAAGAGGTCCTCGGCGTAGAAGAGAAGGACGTCAAGGGCCTCCGCGTCAAAAATCAGGTCTCCGGCGAGCAGTACGTTCTGCCGGTAGCCTTCATGTTCCTGGCCATCGGCCACATCCCCAACGCCGAAGCCTTCCGCGGCATGATCGACCTCGACCCCGAGGGCTATATCCAGACGCGCAACAACGTCTTCACCACCCATAACGGCGAGATCATCCCCGGCGTCTTCGCCTGCGGAGACATCCAGGATCGCCGCTACCGCCAGGCCATCACCGCCGCCGGCTCCGGCTGCATGGCCGCCCTCGAGGTCGAAAAGTACCTCGAAGAACACGGCCGCTGATCGAGTAAGCTATCCGGGACGATCTTCGCAGGAGAACCGACGCACGATGAAGATTGCAGGTCCGATAGTCTGGAGTAGTCCTTCGACATGGCCTTGGATGGTTTACGCGTGGGCGGCATTTGCGTTAATCGGCGCAGCTAAACCAGCTTGGCATTGGTTACAACGGGGCAGAGGAGAGAGTTGGCCACTTGCCGATGGACGGATCGACTCTGCACAAATCTCGAAACCTGGCTTCTCCTTAACCGTCAAAAGCGGTCACTATCTAGCGGAGCTCCTCTACTCCTACTCTTTCGCTGGCGTCAGCTACTCTGGCCGTTACACTCGCGACATCCCCGCCGCAGAAGAGGCCGACGAATTCATCCGCGATCTTCAAGGTAAGGCGATAGCAGTTCACTACAACCCGGAAAAGCCTTCACGTTCTGCTTTGCTCGAACGCGACGTCGAATTGTTGCTTCAGAGCCGCACACCAGTACCTCTCGCGTCGTTGCCACCACCAAGGTCAATACCGTCGTCGATCAGCTCCCTTCTTCCAATCTTTATTGCTCTCTCCGTCGTAGGTCTCGTATTGAGTCTGTGGGTCCATCTCGGCGCCGTGATGGGGAAGCGTGTAGCTCCCGAATCCTTTTTCTGGATTCTTCACATGGGAGTCTTCGTTGTGTGGCTGCCTGCAGTGCTAGTTGCCCAAAGACTCGTTGGGACTACGAACCGCAAGGATTTCTGGAAGGTCGTCTTAAGAAATTCCCCTGACTGGATGCGTTACATGGTCTACGCCTTTGGAGGGTATGCAGTGGTCAACTTTCTTTTGTTCATGGTCAATGCTCCCAATGGAGAAAATGGTACAAATCCTCCTGCGACAGTATGGAGAGGATTCTCCGGACATTGGATGGCTTTTTATTCAGCCGCCTTAGCTATCTTGTACAGTGCATCGCGAAGCTCGGCACCCATCGATCACTCATGACGACCATCTCTCAAATGAGTAAAAGAACACGGCCGCTAAACCGCAACCTGGTCGATTGACCCGCCCTCAACACCCCTGCGAGACTCACCCCTATGCAATACAGCGGCAAGGTCGAATATGCTCAGCAGCGCAAGATACGCGAACGCAACACCGCCCTCTACCGCCTCGCCCACTGGCCCATCTGGATCTGGGTCTTCTTCCTCGCCCCCGGCCCGCTGACCTTCTCGCTCTTCGCCCACGGCTTCGGAAGCGGCAACCTCACCTGGCTCATCGCAGTCCTCATCGGCACCGGCATCGCCGCCCTGCGCGGCAGCCTTCCCGGCTCCGAGCCGCGCCCCTACATCCTTCGCTTCGACGAGGACAAGCCCAACCCCCTCTACCGCCGCGTCTGCTACACCTTCGCCTGGAGCGCAGTCCTCACCTTCGCTCTCCTCAACCTCACCGGACTCCTCCTCGCCGCAGCCATCGGCCACTGGTATATGCAGCAGATCTACCACTACGCCTACTTACCTCTCTGCGGAACCATCCTGCTCTTAGGCGCTCTGGGCGTACTCCCCCGCGTCCGACCCTCGACCAAAGGCGAAGGAACAGAACGCCGCTACTTCTACGGCTCCGTCTGGGCTGTAACCATCTCACAAGCCATCCTGCTGCTCTTCTGGAAGACCCTCCCCGCAACCCGCGCAGCCAGCCTGACGAAACTAGCCATCTTCGCCGCTTCCCTTCTCCTCATGGGCTTAGCCGCCTACCGAGGCAGTCTCCCGCGCACCCGCCCCATCGTCCCCGGCGAGCTCATGGTCGCCGACTAAATATAAAAACAAAATGCGACATATAGTCGGAATCTGATATAGTCGGATTCCGACCATGAAGCCTGACCCCAGCCACAACCCGCCTCTCGCCCCTGCCACGCTTCACATCCTTCTGGCACTTGCCGCCGAAGACCTCCACGGTTACGGCATCATCCAGGAGATCGCGCGCCAGTCACACGGGCACTACAAACTTGGCCCTGGCACACTCTACGACAATCTCAAAAGGCTCATGGACCAGAGACTCGTCATCGACGCTCCAAAATCTTCTCTCTCTGAGGATGAGACCCGCAGACTCTACCGCCTTACCGCCCAAGGCCGCACCGTGCTCTCGGCAGAGATAGACCGCCTGCACAACGTAGTACGCGAGGCAAGACAGACGCTCAACGAAAAGAGGCCGCGCAGAGTATGAACTCGCCTATCCGTCTCTTCTATCGCGCCCTCCTTCATCTCCATCCCTACTCCTTCCGGGATCGCTTTGGCGAAGAGATGCTTTGGATCTTCGACGAGCAGACCCGCGAAGGCCGTTCCTTCCAACTTCTCTTCGACGTCATGCGTTCGCTCTTCGTTCAACATCTCGACGCCCAGCTTCACCCCCAGCCACAGCCCTCTGGCTTTTACTCGGAGATCTCTTCGACGCCTCCCCTGCGCCGAATCGTCCATGCAGCGTTCCTCTCCATCGTTGCCATATCAACTTACACCCATCTCTTCGGCCCGCAGGGTCCGCAACCAAGACTCTCCCACTCTCCCCTGGTCTCCTCCTCCAGAGTTCATCACAGCTTCACTTACTGGCATCTCTATCGAATCGACGTCAATCCTGCCGTCTATGCCGATCTCAACATCTCTTCGTCTGAAAGATCCCTCTCAACCCGCAACCCACAATCCCCAGACCCAAGATAAGAGACCCAAGATAGGAGATCCAAGATGAAGCGACTGGCCCTGAGACTTATAGCCATCACACTCTCTGCTGCAAGCCAACTCCACGCTCAAAATCCTGTCGGCTCCTGGCAAGCCACACTACCTGACGAGTCGCAGGGACTCCGCATCATGCTGAAGATCGAAAAGGGCGAGACAAACAGCACCATCGACTCCTGGAAAGGGACTCTTTACACGATCAACCAGGCGGACAAAACCTACCCCACGACGACCCTCACCATCACAGGCGCTCTTATCAAATTCACCGTCGACGACTACCACGTGTCGTATGAAGGAACGATCTCTCCAGACGGAAACTCCATCGCCGGAACCTTCACGCAGGGCAAATCCCAACCCCTCACCTTCAACCGTGCCACCGAAGCCACCGCATGGCCGCTCGACTCCACGCCGCACAAGGTCCAGTTCGTTCCCGTTGAAGCAGACGTCAAACTCGAAGTCCTCGACTGGGGAGGCACCGGCCGCCCACTCGTCCTCCTCAGCGGTCTGGGCAACGACGCCCACGTATTCGACAACTTCGCGCTCAAGCTAACTCCGAACTACCACGTCTACGGTATTACCCGCCGCGGCTTCGGTGCCTCCAGCGTACCGCCCGCCACCGTAGCCAACTACAACGCCGACCGCCTCGGAGACGATGTCCTGGCTGTCATCAGCGCCCTCAAACTAAACCAACCCATCGTCGTCGGCCACTCGATCGCCGGCGAAGAGTTAAGCTCCATCGGAAGCCGGCACCCGGAAAAAGTCGCCGCACTCATCTATCTCGATGCAGCCTTCCCCTACGCCTTCTACAACCACGCCAACACCGACTTATTTCTGGATATGGTCGACGTCAGAACACAGATCGATGCGCTCCAGGCAGGCGCTGTGCTGGAGCCGAAGTTTGTGGACAACATGCTGACCAGTGTCGCCCAACTCGAAAAGGATCTGCAGAAAACAAAAAATGACCTGGCGAAGATGCTCCCTCCATACCCGCCGCCGCCTCCGCCGCTTGGTTTAGCGATCATGTTCGGGCAGCAAAAATACACGCAGATCCCCGCTCCCATCCTCTCCATCGTGGCGTGCCCGCATGCCTTCGGCGATAACTTCCACTTCCACACCACTCCGGAAGGGAAGGCAGCGATTATTAAAGAAGACGAGGCTCGCTGCACGGCTCAGGCGGACGCATTCCAGTCTGGCGTACCATCAGCTCACATTGTTCGCCTGCCAAACGCCGACCACTACGTCTTCAAATCGAATGAAGCCGACACCCTCCGTGAGATGAACGCATTCATCGCGACTCTCCCAGGAAATTGAGGCGGTCGTAGACTTCCTCTGGTAGGGAACGTGTGCAGCATAGCCAAAAACCAGGGTGACAAATGCGCATTTACGAGGCCTGATCAGCCTCAGTGAACTGCGGATTGGTGCATCTGCGTTTTTGAAGAGTACGAGCATGGCATGCACGTGTGTGTCGCTCGCCTGCAAAGGTCTGTGAGTTACAGTCTCAGGTATGAGAGTTCTCAACCTTGTTCTATGCCTTGGGTTGATAGCGGGGCAATGCGATCCGGAAAAAGTCTTGCAGGCAGACCTCTTACCTGCGCCGGTGCGGGTGTGCCAAAGACAGACGCTGGAACTCCGGAATGCGAACTGGTTTGATGGAAATAAGTTTGAACGGGGAACATGGTTTGTTGATGAAGCTGGCCGCTTTACCCGGAACCGCCCTGCGCACATCGAGCGTGTCTTATCGCTTCAGCATCGCTTTCTAGTGCCAGCGTACGGCGACGCCCACTGTCACAACTTTTCTCACTTAGCGGACTTGGACAAGCAAACATCACTGTATATCCATGACGGGGTACTCTCCGCTAAGTCGATGACGGACCCCCGGCGAACCGCCGTCGAGGCCGCCGGGCAACTGCACCGTTGGGGCGATCCGCTCAACATAGCGTATGCGCACGGTGGTCTTACCGGAACGCGCAGTCATCCTGCCGGCATCTACGAGAGCATCGCGCTTGGCTACCACGGCGAAACCAAGCCGGAGCACGCCCAGCAGATCGACGCCAGCCGTCTCGAAGAAAACGATGCGTACTTTGTCATCGACACGCGGGCTGACTTGGAGCGGAAGTGGCCCCTGATTCTTGCGGGTAAGCCCGACTTCATCAAGGTCTATTTACTTGACACCGAAAACTATCGCGAACATGTGCAGCAAGGTTATGGACTTGGACTCAATCCCGAACTGCTACCGCTGGTCGTGCAGAAGGCCCATGCTGCGGGGTTGCGGGTCAGCGCGCACATCAACACAGCGCACGACTTTCATGTCGGGGTCATCTCCGGCATCGATGAGTTCGCTCACGCACCGTTGGTCTTTGCCAAAGGCGACATGCTCGAACGCATGTACAAGATCCATTCCGAAGATGCCCGCCAAGCAGCGGCACAGCATATCTCGCTTACTCTGACCTTATTCGCCTCCGACTATCAGACCGGAGATCCGAACTTGGACGAGTTACACCGCAGGCTCACGAAATACAACGTCGAGCTCCTGCGCTCCTCCGGTGTACACCTGGCCCTCGGCTTTGATGGCTACAACACGGATTCTGTCGGTGAAGTTCAGGTCATCAGAAATTTGCACCTGTTCAGCGACACGGAACTCCTTCGCCTCTGGAGCACCGATACCGTTCACGCCATCTTTCCCGGCCGAAAGATCGGCTCCATCGCCGAAGGTGATGAAGCAACCTTCCTAATCCTCGCCGGGAATCCTCTTCGTGATTTCAGCAACACACAACGAATTGAACACCGTTTCATTACCGGGCAGGAATTGCTGCTGCGCGGACGGTGAAGGTGTGCAACTTTTTCATCGAGATGCCAGCAAAACACCGTGTCAAGTCCACAAAACGCAAACACCCGCGCCAGCCTTGAACAATAGTGTGGCGTATGCGTTACAGCAAGTCTCTTGTATTGCCGCGCACCTCTCAAAAGCATAAATTCGCAGGTTATGCTGAAGAAACCAAGTTCCGTTCCATCCCATGCTCAAAAAGATCACCCTCCTGCGCGAACGAGTGGAAGACTGGACCGTCTACCCCTTCTCCGTCCCCACTATCGCCTCCCTGCCCGAGATCTTCATCCACTCCCGCATCGCCTTCTTCGCGGGAGAAAACGGCACCGGGAAATCCACCCTCCTCGAAGCCATCGCCGCCCACTACGGCTTCGGCCCCGAAGGCGGCAACCGAAATCTTCAGTTCGAAACCAGCGACAGCTCGCGATCGGTTGAACGACTTACGCGAGCTCTGCGGCTTTCATTCGATATACGCACTGGAAAGGGATTCTACTTTCGTGCAGAAAGTCTATTCAGCCTTGCGACGCAGATCGACGAATGGGATAAGGACCCAGGCTCGGGTGGAAGGATCATTGATAGCTATGGCGGGGTCTCACTCCATAACCATTCTCATGGCGAGACATTCTTTACCGTTCTTGACAACAAGTTCCGTAACTCTGGCCTCTTCCTCCTCGACGAACCCGAAGCCGCCCTCTCCCCGCAGCGCCAGCTGTCTTTCCTTATCCTCATCCGGGACACTCTCCGCCACTACAAAGACGCCCAGTTTCTCATCTCCACCCACTCCCCCCTCCTTCTCGGCTACCCGGGCGCGCAGATCTTCTCCTTCGACGACGGCCACCTCCACGAGATCTCCTACGAAGACACTGCACCCCTTCAGATCGTCCGCCGTTTCACCAACGACCGCGACAGCTTCTTGGAAGAGCTCTTCGCGGAGCCCCCTTCCCTCTTCGGAGAACCCGACAAGCCGTAGCTCCTGGCCCAAGGCAAAAAAACCACCACGCAACACCACCGAAACACCAGCAAAACACCATGTCAAGTCCACAAAACGTAAACACCCGCGCCAGCACTGAACAATCACGTGGCGTATGAGTTATGCAGCAATCTCTATAATGGATACAGGGGAATATGGGCACGGAACACAGGTGGATAAGTTCTACGCCCTTTTCATCGCTCTAACCCGTTTAGAAACAATATTTTGCAAGTAAGTCTTTTCGGTGGAATACTTTACAGCCGCATACCCTCTGCAAACCACTCCATCCAAACACTTTACGCCCAAAATACCCCTCAAGGGGGAGGGGGGAGGTGTCAGGGGACGTCTAGAACTTGTGAAACATGAAAAACGCGCCGGTGATCAGGCAGCCGAAGGCTGCAAGTGCTAAACGATAAGATGCAAAGAGCATGTCCATCGCCGGAAACCTCGAACACCTTCACCAACAGATCCACGAAGCCTGCCGACGAGCCAACCGCTCCGACAGCGAAGTAGCCCTGATGGCAGTCAGCAAAGTCCACCCGGTCGAGGTCATCCTCGAAGCCTACACCGCCGGCCAGCGCCTCTTCGGCGAGAACCGGGTACAGGAGTTTCAGGAAAAGTCCCAGCACCTCACCGCATTGAACGACGCCGAGTTCCACCTCATCGGCCCGCTCCAATCCAACAAAACCGCCCGCGCAGCCGAGCTGTTCCACGCCATCGACGCCGTCGACTCGCTGAAGATCGCACAACGGCTCGACGCGGCCGCCAAAGCACTGGGAAAGAAGCTGCCGATCTTGATCGAGGTGAAGCTGAGCCACGAGGAGTCCAAACATGGCCTCGACCCAGCCGAACTACCCGCTCTGCTCGCCGCGATAGAGCCGCTGGAGTCGGTAGAAGCCGTAGGCCTGATGACGGTTCCACCGTGGTCCGAGGACGCAGAGCTGGCAAGGCCCTCCTTCCGCGACCTCCGCAAGCTGAGAGACCAGTCAGTCGCCAGCTTCCCGAAGCTGACCCAGTTGTCCATAGGCATGTCGAACGACTTCGAGGTAGCGATCGAAGAGGGCAGCACCTGCGTCCGCGTTGGAACCGCCCTCTTCGGCAAACGGATCGTGGCCAGCGCAGGATGAACTCCGAGCCCAGAGCAGGTGAGCTCCATCGCGGCCTCTCCACCAGCGCTGCGCTGGGCCTCAACATCATCGACATGGTCGGAGTCGGCCCATTCGTCACGCTGCCCCTGATCGTCGGGGTCATGGGTGGACCGCAGGCGATGCTCGGCTGGCTGATGGGGGCCCTCCTCTCCCTCTGCGACGGCCTGATCTGGAGCGAACTCGGCACCGCCTATCCGGAGGCCGGCGGCTCTTACGCCTACCTGAAGCACCTCTATGGAGAGAAGACCTGGGGGCGGGCATTTTCTTTTCTCTACGCCTGGCAGGTCCTGATCAGCGCCCCCCTCTCGATCGCCTCCGGGTGTATAGGATTCGCACAATACCTCTCTTTCTTTCTTCCGAACACGAGCCGTCCATTCGCCTCCACCTCGCTGCTCGGTGTTCCGGTGGTGTTGAGCGGACAGACGCTAATTGCAATGAGCGCGTGCGTAGCCGCCATGATCATTCTGCACCGCAGTATCTTCGCCATCGGCCGAATCGCACGCTGGCTCGGAGTTGCCGTAGGTCTCACACTTATCTTGCTGATTGTGGTTGGATTTACCCACTTCAACCCGCATCTGGCCTTCGACTTCCCAGCCGGTGCCTTTCATATCAACTCGGCATTCTTCGCCGGCCTCGGCGCTGGGATGCTGATCTCTGCCTACGACTATTGGGGCTATTACGGGATATGCTTTCTGGGCGCTGAGGTCCGCGATCCCGAAAAGACTATTCCCCGAGCCGTACTGGGCTCAATCGGCGTTGTCGCGACACTCTATCTGCTGATGAACATAAGCGTTCTTGGCGTACTCCCATGGCGTGAGATGGCACAGAATACCGACAGCCACGCCCGCATGTTCACGATGGCAGTCTTCATGGAGAAGCTGTACGGGCATGCCGCCGCCGGAGTAATTGTTCTGCTAATCGCTTTTGCAGCGCTTGCATCCGTGTTTGCGCTATTGCTTGGATATTCGCGAATTCCGTTTGCCGCTGCTCGGGACGGTAACTTCCCCTCATGGTTTGGAGTTGTACATCCAAAATATCGAGTCCCAACGCACTCCCTGTTGACCCTGGGCGGCATAACCCTGATGTGTTGCATCTTCAGGCTTCAGGAGGTCATTACGACTCTTGTAGTAATTCGCATCTTGTTTCAATTTCTTTTGCAGGGAACGGCCGTGCTGCTGCCGAAGCATCGTCTCGCGCGTAAGACGCAAGGGTTTCGGATGCCGCTGTACCCACTGCCAGTATTGCTGGCGCTAAGTGGATTTGTCTTTATTCTCTTTTCGAGACCGAACTTCTTGCGGGAGATGAGGACAGCCGAACTAATCCTGGTAGCAGGCTCCATTGTCTATGCGCTGCGCTACATCAGCATCCGAAGGCGGACAGAAAAGAACTAGCGCAGAAGCCAATTGGAATAGATTTGATAACTCATTAGGTTTCGCCAGTTGAGACCCTTGGGTTTGAGAAAAAAATCATTTTAGACAGGCAATTATGGCCTGTTCGTCAACTCATGCTACCGAAAGTTATATGTGAGACCTGTACTAATTCTAATATTGTTTTGACGGTCGTTCGCGGCGTTGGGGATCTGCGTGTAGACATAGTCAAATTGAGCGATGGTCATGCCCAGCTTTCGCTTTAGTCGAGTGCTTACGCCTCCTCCTGCAGCTAAACCAAACGAGTTGCGATTGATCGTGAATTGAAAATTGACATCCTCTTTCGCTCCGCCAAACAGTACTTCGCCATAAGGTACGAAACGACTTGAATTTCGGCGAGAGTACCGCACGCCAAAGAGATAGTTAATAATAGTGATGTTCTGCGAAGTGTTATCCACATTGTTAGCGTGGGCTACTGCGATATCGGCCACTGCGGCCCACACGGGCGTCACGTTCATTAATATAGTTCCACTGCCTCCATTGAGCGAGAAGCAACCACACTGACCCGGGGGTGCGTTCGCATGGAAGTAGTTATAGTTGGCACCCACCTCGAACCGCGGGATTTCGTAGTTGTTTCCACTCGTCGATATGGCCTGGGCATGCAGAACCCCGGACAAAGCGGATAGAAGTGTCAGCAGCAGGACGCTTCGAAGATGCATCATTCCTCTCCTACTGAACAATCAAAGTGGCGGTTGCGGCATGTTGGACGGGACCTTCGACACCGGTTACCGTGACGGTGTAGGTTGTGGGGGTGAGAGTAAAGTACCCACCTGCGCAGCCGCTAAGTGCAGCGATTGGTAAAAGAGAGCCGAGTGCCAGCAAGGCAAGCATCAAAGTGCGAGGCAGCTTCTTGCGCAACTTTCGGATTGTTCCGAGCCCTAGAATTCCCAGCATTCCAGCAACGATTGGCAGCTCGTTTCTTGTGTCAGGCGTGCCTTGGAGTGGATGGTTTTCTGCACGGAGGGAGCTACTGGTTTGAATATTAAGAACAACTCCAGTGACTCCGCTGCCAGCAGCTACCGTGGATGGAGTAAGAGTATAGGTTGAACCTGGCGGTAGGCCTGCGACCGTTAGTGTCACATCATTGAGGAAGGTCGTAGCACTAATGGGGGCAAGACTAAAGTTATAGCTGGTCGTCGATCCCGGGAAGACGTTCTGGCTGGTGGGGCCACTGTTTGTGTTTGTAAAATCTTCCACGACGTCATTCGCAGGTGCCGACGTACTAGGAGCAAAGGAACTATCTCCCGAATAAATTGCTATGATCTGATGCGAGCCCGTGGCGAGCTTGGAAGTAAGGAGAGCCGCATTAGCATTAGTGCTAAGCGACACAGCAACACCTCCGTTCGATGAGAGAGTAGCTGTTCCCAGTATGGTCGTGCCATCCATAAACGTTACCATTCCTGTAGCATCTGGGCTCGAAGCGGTGACGTTGGCCGTGAAGGTAATTCCGGTTTGGATTAGTTGGGCAGGCGTACTTTCAGTGATAGTGATGACGGTTGGGATCTTACTGATGACCTGAACTAACACCGAAGAGATCGATGAGCTATAGCTCGAGTTGCCCCCATAGGATGCGGTGATGGGATGAGAGCCGATCGTCAATGCAGATGTGGAAAAGATCGCGACTCCTGAGGTATTGACTACTCCAGTTCCCAGGGTGGTTGAGCCATCGAGAAAGGCCACCAAACCAGTTGCACCAGGATGTACGGTTGCAGAGAAAGTTATAAGCTGACTAACTGCCGATGGATTAGCCGATGACGTCAGGGTCACAACAGTTGCTGTCTTTCCTACCGTGACGAGAGTAGGTGGCGACACAGCCGGGTTATTATTCGCGTCTCCTGAGGTGGCTGCAGTAATGGAATCAACTCCTAGCGGAAGCGATGGGACCGTAAGAGTGGCAACGCCATTAACAATGGTTGCCGAACCTAATGGAGTCGTACCGTTGGAGAAAGTAACTGTACCCGTAACGCCTGCCGGAACTGTCTCGCTAATAGTCTCAGGTGTATCGATGGGTAGGTTAGACGACGACACAACGGGCGGGGGCAGAATCGGCGTATTTTTCCCGACGGATTGAGTGAGGCTTGCGGTTGCGGAGTTGTTATTGGTATCTCCATTGTAGGTCGCAGTGATTATGTCGTTGCCTGTCGACAAGGTGGAGGTTGAGATGGTTGCAGCTCCACTCGATATCGTTGAGGTGCCGAGGAGAGTTGAACCACTGGTAAAGGTCACCGTGCCAGTTACACCAGATGGAAGCGAGGCGGTGAAAGTCACAGACTGATTCACCGCAGATGGGTTGGCGGAGGAGGTTAGAGTTACGGCCGGACTAGCCTTGGTCACGTTCTGTGTGGTAGTGCCAGTGGCCGGGTTGTCATTTGTGTCGCCGCCGTAGGAGGCTGTGATCGGATCACTGCCCACCGGGAGCACCGTTGTGGTGATTGTCACGGTTCCAGTCGTAGGATTTACTGTGCCAGACCCCAACGTCGTACCGCCACTAGTAACCGTTATTGTGCCCGTTGTGCCAGGAGGCACGGTCGTCGTGATGGTAACCGGGTTTCCATAGCTGCTCGAACCAGAGGTAGTGACGATAACGGTTGGCGTAGCTTTGTTAACTGTCTGGGTCAGAGTTGCGACTGCAGAGTTGTTGTTCGTGTCGCCGTTGTACGTAGCTGTGATCGGGTCAGAGCCAATTGGGAGCGTCGAAGTACTTACACTAGTTACACCGTTTACTAATGTGAATGTACCTAGAACAGTCGACCCACTAGAGAAGATTACTGTTCCGGTCGCGCTCGGTGGAAGGGATGCTGTAAAGACAACTGCTTGATTAGCGGCCGATGGGTTGATCGACGAAGAGAGGATCTCTTGAGGAGAGGCCTTGGTGACAGTCTGGGTTGTGGTGCCTGTTGCTGGGTTGTTGTTTGTATCGCCCCCATAAGAGGCCGTGATCGGATCGCTGCCTACTGGAAGTGTGGTCGTAGTGACCGTCACCGTTCCAGTTGTGGGATTCACTGTTCCTGAACCAAGAGTTACGCTGCCGCTAGTGACCGTGATCGTGCCGGTTGTACCAGGAGGAACAGTCGTCGTTATTGTGACTGACCCGCCATAGGTGCTGGATCCAGAGGTGGTCACCGTCACAGGTGGCGTATTTTTTCCGACAGACTGGGTGAGGCTTGCGGTTGCGGAGTTGTTATTGGTATCTCCATTGTAGGTCGCAATGATTATGTCGTTGCCTGTCGGCAGGGTAGAGGTGGAGATGGTTGCAGTTCCACTCGATATCGTTGAGGTGCCGAGGAGAGTTGAACCACTGGTAAAGGTCACCGTGCCACTTACGCCAGATGGAAGCGAGGCGGTAAAAGTCACAGACTGATTCACCGCAGATGGGTTTGTGGAGGAGGCCAGCGTTACGGCCGGAGTGGCCTTGGTCACGTTCTGTGTGGTAGTGCCAGTGGCTGGGTTGTCATTCGTATCCCCGCCATAGGAAGCAGTGATTGGATCGCTGCCAACAGACAGGGTCGACGTAGTGACGGTTACAGTTCCGGTTGTCAGATTTACTGTTCCAGAACCCAAGCTCGTTCCTCCACTGGTGATCGTTATCGTGCCTGTGGTACCAGGGGGGACCGTTGCCGTGATCGTGACGGGATTTCCATATGTGCTCGGACCAGAGGTAGTAACTACCACCGTCGGAGTCGCCTTATTCACGGTCTGGGTCAGAGTCGCTGTCGCGGTGTTATTGTTGGCATCCCCGTTGTAGGTCGCTGTGATCGTGTCGGGACCTATTGGCAGCGTTGTGCTGCTTATCGTTGCCACACCATTGGCCAAGGGCGATGTTCCCAGAGTGGTTGAACCGCTCACGAAGGTCACGGTTCCGTTTGCATTGGTCGGGACAGACGCGGTAAAGACCACAGACTGATTCGCCGCGGACGGATTGATCGACGACAAGAGCGTCTCAGTAGGAGATGCCTTTGTTACCGTCTGGGTCGTTGAACCCGTCGCCTGGTTATTGACATTGTCTCCACTGTAGTTTGCCGTAATCAGATCGCTACCTACCGGCAATACGGTAGTCGATATCGTGACTGTTCCGGAAGTTGACGTGACAGAGCCCGATCCCAGCGTTACACCACCACTCGTGATCGTGATCGTGCCAGTTGGGCCGGCCGGTAGAGACGCGGTAATTGTGACGGAATGGCCGTAGATGCTCGAGCCGGAGGTTGTAACTGTCACCGATGGATTTAACTTTGCAACGACTTGAGTCAAGGTAGAGCTGGAAGCATTGTTGTTCCCATCTCCGCCATATGTCGCAGTGATGAGATTATTGCCAAGCGGAAGCGTCGAAATAGTGAGTGTGGTGACCCCATTCGTCAACGTTGAACTCCCCAGAAGGGTCGAGCCGCTTGTGAATGACACTGTACCAGTCACATTTGCCGACAACGTATCTGTGAAAGTGACCGTTCCCCCGGGCAGCGAGGGATTTACTGACGATGTCAAGGTCGAGGTGGGGCTGTTTTTAGCTACAGTCTGGGTAGTAGTCCCCACGGCCGAGTTGTAGTTGCCATCTCCGCTATAAGTGGCGGTGATGAGATCGCTTGGCGGCGACAGCAGCGTCGTAGTTATTGATACTGTACCGCCAGCGACGGTTCCCGAGCCAAGAGAGAGGCTGCCACTCGTAAAGACAACTGTGCCCGTCGCATTAGTCGGGATCGAAGCTGTGATCGTAACAGTGGCGCCGTAATTGCTAGGCCCAGAGGTTACAACATTTACAGTCGGTGTCGCTTTATTGACGACCTGAACGAGGACGGGGGACTTATTAGAACCATATTGTGCGGTGATATTATGGCTGCCCACCGAGAGACTAGAAGTTGCGAGTGTTGCGTTGGCATTGGATATGACACCGCTTCCGATGCTCGTCGTGCCATCGAAGAAGGTTATTGTTCCGGTTTTTCCAGTAGCTACGGTCCCAGTGAAGGTAACAGATTGCGAATAAATTGAGGGATTGGGTGAAGAACTTAGCAGGACATTAGAAACTGTGGCCGTAACCGTATTCGAATTACTGGGGTTGTAGTTTGAGTCTCCAGCAAATGCGGCCGAGAGGACGTCGGCTCCCACTGGCAGCGCGGTTGTCGTTAGTGTGGCGACTCCGTTCACCAAGCTTCCAGAGCCAAGAAGGGTAGTCCCGGTAAAGAATTGAATGGGCTCATTGTTGGTCGTCGTAGTCGGCGGTCCAACCGTGTAGGGGGACAGTACAGAAGTCAACACTATTGATTGCCCGGGCAAGATTGCTGAAGTTGAAGATGCCGTCAAAGTGAGTGCGGTATTTACTGGTGCGGCAGTTAGCGGCACTGTGGCAGACAGGCTACCTATGTAGATAGAGTCACCAGAGTAACTCGCATCCACTTGATGAACGCCACTGCCAAGTGGAAAGACAGCTACATGAGTGAGGGCGGAGGCAACGGATGTCTGCTGGACCTGACTCAACGAAACCGCTGCACGAGGCGTGTCCGCATCGGTTCCGATGAGATCTGCATTGCCGTCGTTGTTATAGTCTCCGGCATTTACGGCGTATGTCAGTGCGAAGCCACCTATGCCAGGCTCCTGATAGTTCTGAAAAGTTCCATCACCATTGCCCTGATAAACGAGCGCGCCAGTACTACCTCCTGCAATGATGTCAGGAATTCCATCTCCGTTCACGTCAGCAAGGTGAGGATCAGACGGGATGTCGGATACGTAAGTTGTTGTCTGAAAGTTACCTTTTCCATCTCCGAGGAGAACGAAAAGACTGTTGCCGACGTTGTTATTTCCGCTACCCGGTCGAGTGATGGAACTAGCTACAACATCCGGGAAGTCGTCTGCGTTTGTATCACCGGCGGTAAGAAATTCACCTATTTTGGTTGCCACAGGTGACGTTGGCACCTGAAATGTGCCGTCACCATTACCAAACGCGAGGTATAGGTCTGACAATGAACTGTTGGGCGATGCGGTATCGACTGCATAGGCCACATCGTCTTTGCCGTCCATGTTGAAGTCTGCAACAACCACCCCATGTGCGAGAGCGGGAGTGAGAAGAGGTACTGTCTCGGGAACAAACTTGCCGCTTCCATCGCCAATAAAAATTGTGACATTCTGCTGTGACTTATTGGAGAGTGCTATATCCAGGAGACCATCGCCGTTGAAATCTCCAATGGCAATACTCGCGACATCGCCCGTTGGATAATAAACTGGTGTTTTAAATTTGCCGTCCCCGCTGCCGAGGATGATCACGAGACCACCATTCGTTCCGTCGGAGCAACCAAGGGCGATATCAGTGACACCGTCCCGATTGAAATCAGCAAGGAGAATCTGAAGCGCTTTTCCTACGATGCAGCCAGAGTAATTTACCTTCGGCTTGAAAGTTCCGTCCCCATTTCCAAGAAGTACAGAGATTGTCTGCGCAGCGTCTCCGGTTACGACATCCAGGTTGTTGTCGGTATCGAGATAGGCCGACGCAATTGCCACAGACCGCAGGGTTGTTCCATTTCCCCCTATTGCAAATGGCTGATTTTGAAGAAAGGTTGTCGAGAGCGTAGATACCGTTAGGTTCTCAGTACCGAGCAGACTGTTACTTGTGCTGGTGTCTAGAAACGAGATAGTACCGGTGGGACCTGTATTAAGCGAGCCAAAACCTGCCACCGTTCCTGTGAGGCTGTAGTTTCCGACTGTACCTGTAGAAGCCAAAGTTAGGGTCGAACCATAAGTTCCCGTAACTGCATAGCTGACTGTATTCGACTCACTAGCGGCATAAATATTATTCGCTTTAAATACCGCTTTATAGCTGTGATTTCCAATCGGTCCACTACCGATCTTTACGGATGCGGTTGCAGCCGGAAAGGTCAGTTGGGCAATACCCAAAGCAGAGTTATTTTCGCAAAACTTTGCTGTCGCCTCACAAAAAAGCACCAAGCCGGCATTGATTGGCGAGTTTCCCGCTGTAACGGTTGCCGTCAAAGTAATGGGCGTTTGATAAGCAACCGAAGTAGCTGAGATTGCCAACGTCGTGACAGTTGGCGTTGGATTGGGCGTTATTCCAAAGGCCGCGGAGGAAAGAATTGACATCAACACGAGGGAAAGAAAAACTCGTGTGCGGCAAGTGCTTATAAATACCGAGACAGGAAAACAAGGCGAACGGTGAAACAAGCGCTTCATAGGGTCCCCTTGGCTCGTTACTTCAACCAAACTTTAGTACCCACCGTAACCTTCTGACTGAGCAGTACCTATTACACGAAAGTTGCACCATAGCGATGTCTCGTTTGGCCCGAGTCACGCTAGGTGCAGTTTGAGAAGTCCAAATAAAGTGGAATGGCAAAGGATTTGCTTGCGGCCAGCTAAATCACTGCTATGCAGTAGTTGGGAGGAGTTTTCAAAATGAAGGAGCACGACGATACGGCGCCTAGATATGGCGAAGGTCGGAATTATTAGAGCGAGAGCTATTTCCGATGCACGTCGGAGTGCCAGGTGGATTGGAGCGGAAGCGCTGCCCGAGAATTACTCCTCTATGACCGCCTTGACCAGATTTCTGGGCCGATCAACATCGATGCCGCGGCTGATCGCCAGTGAGTAGGCAAGCAGCTGAAATGGAACGACCTCTAGAATGGTTGAGAGTAAATCGTTGCTCGCGGGAATAAAGAGGCAGGAGTCGCTGCACTGAGGGACCTCCTGATCACCCTCGGTCGCCAAAGCGATAATTCTTGCACCTTGTGTCCGCATGTCCTTCATCAACTGAAGGACCTTGGAGTAGCGCAACAAGGAGTCGGGATCGCCAGAGTCAGCAGTAGCAATCATGATTAGCGGAGAGTCCTTGCTCACAAGAGCGTTGGGGCCATGCTTCAACTCGCCCGAGGGATATCCTTCTGCATTTAAATAGGCGGACTCCTTAAGCTTGAGCGCGCCTTCCCGGGCGATCGCATAGTGAGCACCGCGACCGAGGTAAAGCAGCGTCCGAGAACTTGCCAGCTGAGGCGTCAACGCCTCAATCTGTCTCTGCCATTCCGGCAATGCGGCTTGAAGGAGGCTCGGGATCTCCTGAAGCTGGCGGCCGTGCGCTTCGGCAGCCTGGAGCGTCATGCGCCCGCGAACGCGAGCCAAGTGAAGGGCGAGAGAATAGAGTACTGCGAGCTGCGTGGTAAAGCTTTTCGTTGCCGGAATGGCATTCTCGACGCCGGCGAAAGTTGGCATTGAAGCGCTCGCTTCGGTTGCCATACTGGAACGAGCATTGTTGGTGATTGCGACGGTGGCAAGTCCCCGGGCCTGGGCTTCTCGGAGAGCGGTTAGTGTATCGGCCGTTTCCCCGGACTGGGAGATCACGACAACACCGGGGTTATGTAGCGTATGCGTTGAGCGATAGCTATATTCACTTGCGTATTCGACATCGACAGAGATTCCAGCCAGATCTTCAAGCATGATTTCACCGGCGAGACCTGCGTGTCGGCTAGAACCACTGGCGGCAATAACAAGCCGTTCTCGCCCTCCGAGTGCATCAAGAACCGGTTGAAACATCTCTGCTGTCGAGACGCCGCCTGGAACATATCGCTCGATCGTCGCGGCAAGGGCCTGGGGCTGCTCATAGATCTCGCGCAGCATGGAGTGAGGAAATGTCACAAGTTCCTGAGGAATGGGCGTCGGTTCTGTCATTTGCTTTGGCATCCCAATGGTTTAGCTGCGGTTACGAATGGCTGGAGTAACTGACCGTTGAAGACGATATGTGCATTTCTCGAGAGCGGCAGCTTGAATTACGCTGGACGCCGAATTTGACGGTGGATTACTTCGCCTGGAGAACAAATCTTATATCCATATACTTGTATGTACGACTATACTGGACTTGCGATGTAGATGATAGAGCTTGTTTACAAAAAGTAGTACCGCTGGCTTATCGCCTTCACGGGGTTCCGCGAAGGTTTAGAACATGGTTAACTAGAGTTTGCGTTCAGCGTGGAGTCGATGAAAGGGCAGCAATGGTTAGTACGATAGCGGCACGAAGACTCATAAATTCAGGCCTGGTGATCGAGTATCCGTTGGTAACAGTGGAAGATGGTCGCATCAGCCAGATAGCCAGTCTGAATGCCGCTGATCATGAACGGGTGCAGGCAACACATAGCTTTCGTGAGGCCACCCTGGTACCAACGTATGTCGACATACATATTCATGGTTGCGCTGGACACGACGTTATGGAAGCCGACTCGAAGGCGCTAAACGCGATTGGATCCTACCTTTCCAGCCGTGGCGTCGGAGCATACTTTCCAACTACAGTGACGTCTCCGACGGACGAGACTCTACGCTCTTTGACGGGACTCGCGATTGAGATCAGGCGGTGGGCTGAGTCTGCCGGCCATGGTGCTACTCCGTTAGGGATACATCTGGAAGGGCCGTTTCTCTCGCATTTGAAGCGTGGTGTACATACGGATGCCTTGTTGGAAGCGCCATCTATCTCACTCTTCGATCGTTTCTGGCAGGCAGCAGAGGGCCAAATTCGCCTTATGACGATTGCTCCCGAGTTGCCCGGAGCGATTGAATTGATCGCGCACGCAACTGCACTGGGGGTTCGTTGCAGCATGGGACATAGTGACGCCAAGGTCTGCGAGGCAGAGGCGGCCTTTATAGCTGGAGCGCGTTCCGCGACCCATACATTCAATGCAATGCGGGCTATCGACCATCGAGAGCCCGGACTAGCGGCCTATGTGCTGGACAAGCATTCTCTGTTTGCCGAGATTATCTGTGACGGCATTCATGTAGACCCCTTAATGGTTCGGCTGTTCTTCAAAGCCAAAGAGAGAGACCGCATCATTCTGGTGACTGATGGCATGAGTGCTACTGGAATGCCAGACGGAACTTATATGTTGGGCGATATGAATGTGGAGGTGCGTGATGGGCGTTGCACCTCCGATGGTGTTCTTGCAGGCAGCGTATTGACTCTCGACCGCGGAGTACAAAACCTCATGAACTTTACCGGAGCAAACCTGGGGACAGCTGTCGCTGCCGCATCACGAAACCCTTCTCGACTGATGGGCATTGATGACAGCTGGGGTAGCCTGGAAGAGGGCCGCACGGCCAACATCGCCGTACTATCATCGTCAGCCGAGGTCATACAAACCTTCTTGTCGGGAAGATCGATGATTGCTTGAGGAGAATCACTAACTCTTGCGACAGACGAACCGAATCTGTGACTACTACCACTCGTTTTGACGAAATGTGTATAGACAACCGAAGCGGGATAGGACTACAAAGACTAGGACGCGAATTAGTTCAACATCGTATATCGCAAGATGCTGGCTGAAACTGCCATCTTCCATCAGTGTGAGTATGTAGACACGATGTCGGAACGTCTCAGGAGATCGAGTGCCGAAGCCTCAAAATCAATCTGTTTCAACAATTCGTCCTTTGGATAAGAGCGGTTTCATACCGTTGTATTACCAGATTCAGCGAGCATTAATGGAAAAAATTCACTCGGGAGAACTTTCGACCGGGGACCCCTTAGCCTCCGAGGAGGAGCTGGCGCGAATCTACCAGGTTAGCCGAATGACAGCGCGGCAAGCGCTGCACGGGTTAAAGACCAGCGGCTTCGCCGTCAGTCAGAAGGGGCGCGGCACATTTGTTACACGGCCTAAACTTGAGAAGAACATCATGCATCTGCGTGGCTTTACCGAAGATATGAAACATCTCGGTATGGTCCCGAGTTCAAAGTTGATCGAGCAAACCGTCATAAAGGCTACTGCGGAACTCGCGGAGCAGTTGAAGGTCGAAACGGGCGAGGTCGTAATGCGGCTGCGGCGATTACGTCTGGCCGACGGAATTCCGATGGCGCTTGAAGTGTCGCATATCCCATTAAAGCAATTTCCAGGCCTTGAAAAGATCAACTTTGCCAAGCAATCTCTTTACTTCGTACTTCGCGAAACCTTTGGCGTGCGCGTCGCTTGGGCCGATGAGGTAATCGAGGCGCTCCCCGCGACTCGCGAAGAATCTGACTTACTTACAATTCCCAAGAAGGCGAGCATCCTTTCCGTCTCGCGGACAATCATGACGACCGAAGAGACGCCAATCGAAGTAGCATGCTCTCGATACCGCGGTGACCGCTATCGGGCTTCCATCCGTGTCCCAACCACAACTATTGAGTAAGAGCGGCGCTCTGAGAATGCAACGCCTCGGCTAAGTCCAGGTTGCGATGCCCTCTGATCGCGAAGAAGAAAATATACGCGTAGCAGAGTAGAACAATCGCGAAGCTGTGCTGATAGCCGAGCGTATCGGCGAGAAAGCCCTGAATCTCAGGGATAACGGCTCCACCGACGACCATAGTAATTAGAATTCCAGAGCCCTGGCTCGTGAATCTTCCCAAACCCTTTACCGCCAGCGGAAAGATGCAAGGCCACATGACCGAGTTACACAGGCCGCAAAAGACTACGGCCCACATTGCAATGTGTCCATGTGCTGCGACCGTGAGAGTGATGAGGACAGCAGCAATCAGCGAGACGACGGTAAGTGCCCTTTGAGCTCGAATCCAGCGCATCGCGAAATAGCCGACAAAGCGGCCTATCAGGGATAGTCCCCAATAGTAGGAGACGTATCGCGCGGCGACCTCGTGGCTCAAGCTTCCCATCGATGGCTGGCCAAGATAGGTGATCATGATGCTTCCAATGGCAACCTCGGCTCCTACGTAGAAGAAGATAGCAAGCGCACCCAGCCTTAGATGGCTGAAGCTCCACGCGCTGCCATCAGTCCCGGATTTGGAGCCGCCCTTTTCAATGACGTCGGGTAACTGCACGAAGGCTGTGATGACTGCCATAGCAAAGGCGCAGATTGCGAGAATGAGATAGGGCTTACGCACAGAGTGGGCGAGCTGCACTGTAGAGGCACCGGCGGCTATGAAGATAAATGCGGCGCCAACTCGAGGAGCGGAAGTTGTAGCAATCGAGTTGAAGAAGCCCGCCAGATTTAGTCGGGAAGCCGCAGTCTCCGGAGGTCCCAATGCGCCCACGTAGGGATTAATGGCTACCTGGAGGAGCGCAAGTCCGCTGCCGACGACAAACAGAGCGAAGAGGAAGAGTGGATAAAAGATGATGATGGACGCGGGCAGGAAGAGAAGCAGGCCACAACCCATAACTGACAGCGCGACCACAATGCCCCGCTTGTAGCCGATCCGTCCAACGATCCATCCTGACGGAAGCGACATAACGAAATATGCTCCGAAGAAGCAGAACTGAACCAGCAGCGCAGTGACGTTGGTGAGATGAAAGAGATCTTTGAAGTGTGGAACCAGGATGTCGTTCAGCGCGGTGATGAAGCCGATGCCAAAGTACAAAGAGACCATCAGCATGAGTGGAACGGTGTAATTCTTGCTGCTGGTCTCGACCGTGGTGATCGAGCGTTCTCCCGCGACTCCAAGCGCCATTTCCATCCCCTGTTTGTGCACGAACTGTCTTTTTATATGTCTAGATGACTATACTGTTTCGACGGATTACTTGCTTGAAGATTGAATCCCCGTTTGCCTGGTCACTTGCACAAACCGATTCGTAATGGTCTCGGGGCGGGTGATGGCGGAGCCGATAACAACGGCGGTGGCCCCCAGGTCCAGTGCGTGGCGGGCCTCTTGGGGGTGGGTGATGTGGCCTTCGAGGAGTATGGGGATAGTCAAGCGGGCCACCAGGGATTGGAGCAAGAGCCAGGAGGGAGAGCGGATGCCGGCGGTCTCAGCGGTGTAGCCGTACAGAGTAGTCGCGACGGCGTCGGCTCCGGCGCGCTCGGCGGCAAGGGCATCTTCCAAGGAGGCGATGTCGGCGAGAACAGGACGGCGCAGCTCGGTGTGGATGCGGGTGATGAGTTCTGGCCACGGTTCGGGGGCGGTGAGGCGGCGGCCGGTGCAGTCGAGCGCGACGATGTCGGCTCCGGCGTCAACGATGACCCTGGCGGAGTGGAAGTCGGGGGTTATGTAGACGTCTCCGTTGGCGTCGTATGTCTTGATGATGCCTATGATGGGGAGCTGCGTGAGGGTGCGGAAGGCGGCAATACGAGTTGTGCCTTCGGCGCGGAGACCGCCAGCTCCGCCGCGCAGGACCGAGGTTGCGATTCGGGTGAGTGTTTCGAGATCGTCCAGCGGATCGCCTTCTGCAGCCTGACAGGAGACGATGATGCGGCCGCGGAGGAGATGGAAGGGCGAGTTGAATGAGGGGTTCGAGCCTTGAGACACTTGATGCTTCCTTGAATGCGGCTGTCTGGCTATTGATGGGGAAGACACGACGCCGTAGGAAACAGACTATCTGCAAATCGCGTTATTGTGGATGAGGGAAAAAAGGAGCGAGATTTGAGACAGATTGATCGGCGTGGATTTATCTTCGGTTCGGCGGCTTTGACGGTGGCGGGGAGGGCTGGGTTTGCGGCCGGAAAGGATGGGGGGCGGCTGCTGGTCGGGACTCAGACCTCCGGCTCGAGCAAGGGGATCTATTCGTACTCCTTTGCGTCGTCGACGGGAGATTTGACGGCGCTCAGCCTTGCGGCTGAGGCGGAGAATCCTACGTTTCTGGCGCTGGCTCCTGACGGGAAGACCGTCGTCGTGGCGAATGAACTGGATAAGTTCGAGGGCAAGGACGGCGGGGCGGTATCGACTTTTACGCTGGATCGAACTAAGACGCGGTTGTCCAAGGTCAGTCAGGTTGCCTCCGGGGGAGGGGGGACCTGTCACGTCGCGTTCGACCGGACTGGCAAGGCTGCGTTTGCTGCGAACTATGGCGGGGGCAGCGCGGCTTCGTTTGCGGTGGGAGCGGGCGGTGCATTGAGTCCCGCAGTTTCGTTCTTTCAGTACAGTGGACATGGACCGAATGCGGAGAGGCAGACGGCTCCTCATGCCCATCGCGTGACGGTGTCTCCTGATAACCGGTTTTTGCTGGTCAACGATCTGGGACTGGACACGGTCCACATCTATCGGCTGGATGCGGCTACGGCGAAGCTGGTGCCGAATGAGCCGGCGGCCTGGAAGTCTGCTCCGGGGGCTGGGCCTCGGGCGCTGCGGTTTCATCCGAACGGCAGGGTTGCGTACTGCGTCACCGAGATGACGTCTTCGGTGGTGGTGCTGCGATGGGACTCTGCGCGCGGGGCGCTTGAGACGGTGCAGGAGGTGGTGATGAGGCCTGCCGACTTTTCGGGTGTGAGCTCAGGGAACGATATCGTCATCGATCGGGAGGCAAAGTTTGCCTATGCGACCGACCGGTTTGACGACATTGTGGTCATCTTTGCAATCTCGCCGACCGATGGGAGGCTCAGCGTGGTGGACCGGATACCGTGCGGAGGCAAAGTTCCACGTCATCTGGCGCTTGATCCGAGTGGCCGGTGGCTGCTGATTGCCAATCAGGAGTCGGACAATATCTCGGTGCTGGCGCGTGATGAAAAGACGGGAAAGCTGACGGATGCGGGGAAGAGTTTTCCTTTGTCGCGGCCGCAGTGCCTGGTGTTTGTCTAGTTCCTCCCTTTGAATCTCCTTTCCCCCTGGTACCCCCTCCCCCCCCGAGGGGTATCTTGGCGGTAAAGTTATTCTATTCAGTAATTTGCAGAGGTAATAATATACTTGACTGAATATCGGTTAAGGGTTATGCTTTGATTCATGGAATACCCCAAGACTTTAATCGAAGCGATTCAATACTTTAGCAACCCAGACAACTGCCGGCAGTTCATGGTTGCCGTTCGCTGGGCCGACGGCGTTGTGCTCTGCCCAACTTGCGGCTCCGAGAAAGTCTCCTACCTCGAAAACGCCAAGCTTTACTTCTGCAAAGTGAAACATCCGAAACAGAAGTTCTCTCTCAAAGTCGGCACGATCTTCGAGGATTCCCCTATTGCCCTAGACAAGTGGCTTCCGGCTTTCTGGCTTCTATCGAATTGCAAAAATGGTATCAGCTCCTACGAGCTTGCCCGGGCTATCGGCGTCACCCAGAAAAGCGCTTGGTTCATGCTGCATCGCATCCGTGAGGTCATGAAGGATGCCAATACCTTTCAGATCGGCAACAGCCCCAAGAACCAAGTAGAGATTGATGAGACTTACATCTCTGGCCTTCCCAAAAATCGCCACATCGGTCAGCGCGGCGTAGATGGCCGCAAGTCGATTGTGATGGGAATGAAGACCCGCACCACTCGCGAGGTTCGCGCTATGGTCATTCCTGATGCAAAGCGCACAACCCTACAGGACAAGATACTTGAGCATGTGGGCTGGGGATCGCACATCTACACCGATCAATGGGTTGGATACGACAAGCTGAGCGCAACGAATCACTTCGTTCACAAGACCGTAAATCACATGGTGGAGCACGTTAAGGGTGAAGTCCACACGAACGGCATCGAAAACTTCTGGGCACTTCTGAAGCGGACCCTAAAAGGAACATACGTTGCCGTTGAACCTTTCCACCTTGACGCCTATGTGACTGAGCAGGTTTGGCGGTTCAACAACAGCGGCAAGAAGATGAATGATGGCGCACGGTTCAAGAAGGCTCTATCGCAGGTAGTAGGAAAACGGTTGACCCTTGCCGAGGTCACGGGCAAGACAGCAGAAAGACCGTTCTAGGAGGCGACAGGGTCGGGGGAAGCGGAAGGTTTAGGCTTCTTGGCTACGACTCTTCTCATCAGCTCGGTGAACCTCCCAAAATCTCCGGGAGTGTTCATCGTTTCTGGTTTTGGAGGTCTTTTCGCGGGGTCTACCCATTGCTTCTTCATGGATTGAATTATCCCACCTTTAAAAAAGATTTCCACAGGGTAAGATTGGAAAAAATAGCCCGTTTTAAGGCGTAGACCGCCCACTTCAATCGGTTACGCCGGCCCTGAGCGTAACCGATTACTGGGGGAGATTCAAGTTAAATCGTCTGGAATTAAGTACTTGCACGGCGAGTTTTCGTATTTCATTCACTTTTTGGATGTATATTACGGTATGCATGATGCTTGATATGAGATCCGACAGTTTCCGCTAGATCACCGCTAGCGGCGGCGCACAATGACGGAACCCTCGATTCGCGATCTCCCCTTGACAAGGAAAGCGAATCGAGGGCCAGGTGATCGAAGTCACACCCGCACCCGGATTGCTACGGGTGCGGCCATTTGGATCGGCTTGCGCCTTTCCGCTTCCAACCACTGTACCTCAACCGAAGAGCAAATAGGGGACGTGATGGCACTTTATCTAGTTAGTTATGACATCAACGAAAAGAACAAGGATGAATACGAAGGCCTGTGGGCAGAATTGAAAAGCTTAGGGGCCACTAAAGTACTCTATTCAGAATACCTTGTTGTCCGGCCCGTCGGAGAATCCGAGAAGCTTTACGATTCCCTTACTTACGAAATAAAAACGAATGATCGCTTGCTAGTTCAAGAGGTCCTAGCCGACGCACATTGGGACAAGCTACTCATTTCCGATGACGAAATGAGAAATCTCCTCAAGAGCGCCAGAAGGTAACGGGGTGTATGGCGGGATAGGACCCGAACCAGTAGTCTTCGGAAACTGCCCGCCTAAACCTTCTTGATATTCCTCTATCAATACTTCCTCCTGCTGCCCTGTCACGGTATGTTCAATCATCTTCTTTCTCCCTAATTCAGTCAAGTATATTATTACCTTTGCAGAGGGGTGATGTCTGCAAAATGTAGAAACCAGAAGGCTTGTGCCTAAAATACTTGTTATCAATTAGTTAGCACGGCAACAAAAAGCCCCGGGCTTAGAGCCGGGGCTTTTTATCTATGTATCAATTATAGCGTCTGGCATGTAACTTATACGCCACGCGTAATGTACTGAATTGAATTGGGTTATGCGATTTGGAGGCTTGACAGAGTTTTGGTCTTCGCGACTAGCCGAGCTCCTTTGAAAGATCGTTTTGATCGGGCTTTCTTTAAGCTTTAAGTACGCCCTGCGCGGGCGGCGGTCACTTCGTGACTTGTATACCCTCTGGTTGGCGCTCCCGTTGTTCGCGAAGAAAGATGACTTGCGACTTTGAGAGCGTAATTTTTGTTATTGCGACTTGGCTGTCTAACCGGTTAGGTGGTATAAAGATCTCGCATCCAGGAAGACGGGCAATAGAGAGCGGGATACGCCGATGAAGGATCGACAGAGCGATGTTGCTGTCAGGGCTGCACTTGCGAAGCCTGTCGCTTCCCTCATTGGTGGCCACCTGGCGCTCGACTTTTGCAATACGGCGGCCGAGCATCTGGCCGAACAGCCTGACGAGCTGCTTCCGGACTGGGAGTCGTTTGTCCGATGGACGGTTCAGGTTGGGTTGATCGAGCCTGAGTTGTACTGCGAACTGGTGGAATCTTCGTCGCCTATCGATGAGGTTTGGGAGCTTCGAGAGGAGATCTACCATGTTGGGCTAACGCTTGCCCTGGGAGATCCGGTTGCGGAAGACGACTTGGTGGCGATTCGCGAAGAGGCGAACGCGCCGAAACCGATAGTTGTGAGTCTCGGAGGAGGGCTCCATTGGCGGCCTGATCCGCAGTTCGCATCGATGCAGCTGAGGGCGATCCTGGCGGGGGAGGCGCTGTCTTTGTTCTGTTCCCGGAGGTCGGCTCGGATCGGTATCTGTGGAGGCGGCCTTTGCGGATGGCTCTTTCTCGACGAGAGCCGAGGGAGACGCAGACGCTGGTGCGACATGAAGGACTGCGGCAACCGAGAGAAGGCTCGCCGGTACTACCGGCAACAGCAGAAGAGCAAATAGGGAGACTGACACTATGTCGGTGCTGACCGGCGACGAGAGGGAGCAATAAGCTAATTGGAATGAGATGTTTATGGCCGAACAGTTTTTGGCAAAAAGGTTCGGAAGGTTGTGAATGGCGGAGACCTTCGGGATCCTTCGCGGCGCTCAGGATGACGGCAAGGGCAAGGGTGATGACAAGACAACAGCAGATCCCCTTCGGGCATGACAACAAGAAAGCAGGGGCAACAGCGACGATAAGGTGGCATTACTGACGAGGTAGGCCCTCCCTCGGGCGGGAGCGCGGAAGGCTGGTTTTTGGTTGCTGAGGCCGTCTTCGGGTGGATTGTTATTCCCTCCTGTTCGGGCAGATTCGTTGTACTAGGCTGTTTGGGGCGTGGGACCAAAAAAAATGCACAGGAGAGTGTACGCGGAGGAGCTATCACTCTCTTGAAGGCTAAGGTTAACCCCTTTGTAACGTTGAGTTGCCAAAACGGGACTGTTTTTGGCACTTTTTTGGTGCGGCCAGGCAACCCCGAAAAGGGTTGACAAGGTGGTTTAGGTATGGTGAACCGGAGCTCATTTTAGTGTATTAAAAATACCCTTTAATGGTTGTTTTTCTTATACTTAAGGGATGAAACAGAGACCCGGAAACGACCGTACGGCAATCCTGACAGGAAGGGCTCGAACCGCTGTTACTCTGGCGGCGATGGTCGTTCTGTCTGCCTTTGCGACGGATAACGCTAATCCGGCATCGGCTCGACCTACCGACCCCGTGCCGGTGATGCACGATGTCACCACATCGGAGATTGTGAATACGGTATCGGTCCCCAGGCGCACGGTTTTGACCCGAATTAAGAGTGGGCTGGCAAGCTGGTATGGTGAAGTATGGCAGGGACGCCGGACTGCCAGTGGACGGATCTTCGACATGAATGAGATGACGGCGGCGCACAAGACGCTTCCGTTCGGCAGCAAGGTGAAGGTGACCGATCTGCGGAATCAGCGGTCGGTGATTGTGACGATTACTGACCGGGGGGCGCTGTATCCGGGCAGGGTGATCGATCTTTCTCTTGGAGCCGCGAGACAGCTGCGGATGGTCAACACGGGGCTCGATCCGGTGAAACTGGAGCTTTTGAGCTTTCAAAACTAAGCCTTGCCAGGCTCTATCGGTGGGTTCTTTAACTCTTTAAAGTGCGCCCTGCGCGGGCGGCGGTCACTTCGTGACTCGTATACCCCTTCGGTTGGCGCTCCCGTTGGTCGCGAATAAGATCTTGTGCCGACCGTCGGAAGGCCCGGGCGAAACCGGTAGACACGTCACGGCGTGACCGCCGCCCCACAGAGGGCGCTTTAATCAGATCAGGTTCTGGCTCTCGGACGGCCGATCCAGCGGAAGACCGGTGCCCCCCAGGCACTGATGGAGAGTAAAGCGCCAAAGAGAACAATTGCGTCGATGCTTTCGCGGCCCTCGCGAGACCAGTAGGCAGCGGCGTCAAGGTTCAGCCAAAGGGCGAACTCATCGAGGGTAAGGGCAGCGCCGATTCCGTAGGTGAGAGCGAGGAGCCGGCTGAGGAGGATGGACATGGAGGTGTCTCCGGTCCCCACGCCCGCGATTTCAGCATAGCCGGAGATGAGAAGCAGGAGGATTCCCCAGACAAGATGGTGGATGTGGCGGCCGCCCATCTCGACGTACCCGAAGGGGCCGATGTGATGGGTGATGGAGGCGACCAGGAGACGCACGGCGAGAAAGGTGATGAAGAAGCTGACCGAGGCGAGGAAGTGGCGCCGCTGGGGGCGGTCGGGAATCTGCTGGCGGATAATCTCCCCGGCACTGGTGAGATGGAGGACGAACAGGATGAGCGCGGTGACGACCGCCAGGAAGATGAGAAGGATCCAGGATCCGGCGAGGTGCATGGATAAGGATTATCACGCAGGGCGGCGATAAGATGGCTTCATGACACTGGATGCGAAGATAAGGGCGATTTTGGATGCGGGGAAGGCGCTGGGTCGGCCGCCTGTGGAGCAGCAGACGCCGGAGGAGGCTCGGGCGGAGAGAGCCGAGATGATGGCGCGGTTTGTGCCGATGCCGGAGTATGCCGATGTGAGGGTTGCGGATCGGGCGATCGCTGCTCTTGGAATCGATGCTCGGACGATTGCTGCGGCAGCGGGGCGAGAGATTGGCGTGCGGGTTTTTACGCCGGCGAGGGTTGGCCTGTTGCCGGTGGTGGTGTTCTTCCATGGAGGAGGTTGGGTGGCGGGGACGCTTGAGACGCATGATCCCTACTGCCGGGCGCTGGCGAAAGAGGCTGGAGTGGTGGTGGTCGCGGTGGACTTCAGACTGGCTCCTGAGCATAAGTTTCCGGCGGGGCTGGAGGATTGCGTGGCGGTTACGGAGTGGGTGTTGGAGCATGCCGGGGAGTTGGGTGGAGATGGCTCGCGGGTGATGGTGGGGGGCGATAGCGCCGGGGGAACGCTGGCTACAGTGGTGGCTCTGCTGCTCCGGGATAAGGGTGTGGGTGGGCTGGCGGGGCAGATTCTGCTCTACCCGGCTGCGGCATACTATGATCCGCCGACGGCTTCTTATCTGGAGAATGCTGAGGGGTATGGGCTGACGCGGAGGGGGATGATCTGGTTCTGGGATCACTATTTGAAGGACAGGAGTGAGGCGGCGGACTTTCGGGTGGCGCCGCTGCTGGCAGGTTCGCTGGCGGGGCTGCCGAGGGCGTTCGTGGTGACGGCGGAGTATGACGTGCTACGGGATGAGGGGCAGGCTTACGCTCGGCGGATGGAGGCGGATGGGGTGGAGGTGACCCATTTGTTTGCGGAGGGGATGAACCACGGGTTTGCGGCTTCGGCGAATGAATTTCCGTTGTTGCCGCAGGCGAAGGAGATGCTGCGGAGGGTGGCGGAGTGGGTGAAGGCTGGGGGGTAGGCTAGCTGGGCTTTTTTGGGCTCCACTTTTTGCGCGCGGGTGCATCGGTTGACACAGGCGGCGTTGCCGTTTCGGTAGACACTGTAGGGACCGGTTCCGAGGCAGGCGTTGGAGTTGCGGATTTTGGCTGCCACTTCTTGCGTTCCGGCGTTGGGGCTTCGGGGGGCGGGGTAATCGTGGGTGCCGGCGCGGTGGGAGTTGGCGGTTCGATCGGAAGGATCTCAACTGTGGAAGCCTGAACGTTGCCTGGTTCCGGCTGAACAGGGGTTGCTGCTTTGGGTTGCCACTTCTTGCGTTCGGGGGTCGACGGGGTTGACGAGACTTCAGCCGCTGGCGCTGCAGGAGCGGGTAGAGTCTGGGTGGTGATGCTTTGTGTTGGTTGAGCGGGTGAGACAGATTTCGGTTGCCACTTTTTTCTGTCGATCGACGGCGGCGCGGGTGTATGCGGTGCCGAGACATCTTCCTTGCGGGGAGTTTCAGCAACAGCGGCGGCGACGAGTGATGTGGGGGCAGGCTCGGGGATGGATTGGGTAACGGGAGTTGCTGCGGGTTCGCTTTGTGTGACGGGAGTGGTGAGGCCTTTGCTGCGGCGGACGCCTTCGAGGAGGAGTTCGGCTACGTCTTTGATGGCGATGTCTTCGGAGTCGGCTTTGGTGGGGGTGCTGCCGAGCATGCTCTTGCAGAAGGGACAGCCAACGGCGAGGATTTTTTCTCCGGCGGCGGGGAAGAGGGTTTGCTGGACTTCGCGGAAGCGGTTGTCGGAGATGCGCTCGTCGCCCTCTTCTTCCTCTTTCCAGAACTGGGCTCCGCCGGCTCCGCAGCAGAAGGAGTTTTCGCGGTGGCGGGGGAGTTCGGGGGTGGAGTTGGAGAGGATGTTGAGGAGGTTGCGTGGAGGTTCGTAGACTCCGTTGTGGCGGCCGAGGTAGCAGGGGTCGTGGTAGGTGATGGTCGCTGCGCTGGGCGTGGCGGTGAGTTTTTTTGTGGCTACGAGGGTTTCGAGGTACTCGGTGTGGTGCATCACCTTGTAGTCGCCGCCGATCTGTTTGTACTCGTGGCCGATGGAGTTCATGCAGTGGGGGCAGCTGGCGACGATGAGTTTGGGCTGGACAGTGTTGAGGGTGGAGACGTTTTTGTCGGCTAGCTGGCGGTAGAGGTACTCGTTGCCGGCGCGACGGGCGCTGTCGCCGGTGCAGCACTCTTTTTTCCCGAGGACGGCGAAGTTGACCTCGGCGTGGGTGAGGAGTTCTACGAAGGCACGGGCGGCTTTTTGCGCCTGGGGATCGTAGCTGGCGGCGCAGCCAACCCAGTAGAGGACGTCGGGGGTGGGATTCTCGTCGGTGGTCTTGACGTTGAGGCCGTCGGCCCAGGCTAGGCGCTGCTCGTGGTTGATGCCCCAGGGGTTTTGGGCTCGCTCCATGCCGCGGAAGGCGGATTGAAGCTGGCTGGGGAACTCGCCTTCGATCATGACTTGATTGCGGCGGATGTCGATGATGTCGAGCATCTGCTCGTCTTGTGTGGGGCAGACCTCCATGCAGGCTCCGCAGGTGGTGCAGGCCCAGGCGGCTTCGGGGGAGAGGGCGAACTGGAGGAGCGGGCGGAGACTGGGTTTTCCGGCTTCGAAGGGCGCGGAGGTGAACGCGAAGGGGCTTTGCTGCGCGGCGAGGTCGTTGAGCTCCATGCGCTTGTTGATCTCGAGCGCGGCGGGAGAGAGGGATTTGCCGGTGGCGGTGGCGGGGCAGACGTCCTGGCAACGGTTGCACTGGATGCAGGCGTAGGCGTCGAGGAGACGGGGCCAGGCGAGGTCTTCGAGTTTGGCGGCGCCGATGGTTTTTGCGTTGGCTTCGTCTTCGGTTTCGTTCTCTGCGTCGAGATTGAGGGCTGCTAGAGGGAGGACTCCGGAGGTGGGTTCGCGGGCGACGAGGTACTTCGCCGGGGCCATGAAGATGTGGATGTGTTTGGTGTAGGGGAAGTAGGCGAGGAAGGCCAGGACGCTGCCGAGCGCTCCCCAGTAGCCGAAGATGCGGAAGGCTTCGGCGTTGGCGGGGGTGAAGAGGTGGGAGAGCAGGGTGGCGAAGGGTTGGAGCGGGTCGGGACCCTCGGAGGCGATCTTTGCTCCAGCTCCGATGGCTCGGCTGCCGACGTGGAAGAGGATGAAGGCGGAGACGATGAGGGAGTCGCGGGTGATCTTTTGGTGCTGAACGTCTTTGTGGAGGAGGGTACGTGGGTTGAAGCGGAAGTCGGTGCGACTGGGTAGGGCGAAGCGGCGGATGACCAGCGCGACGACGCCGAGCAGGACGAGGAAGCTGAGGAGGTCGGCGAGGAAGCTGTAAGCTGCGAGGACGGTGATGTAAGTGTAGAGAAACGCATGAGTGAGGCCGGGGACATTTGAGGAGAAACTTATATCGCCGGAAGATGCGGGAAGGAAGCCTTCGGCGGCGTCGACGAGATTGACGAGGCCATAGAAGACGAAACCGTAGAAGATGAAGGAGTGGAAGAGGCCGACGGTGGGGCGCTTCTTGAAGGTGCGCTGCTGGGTGAGGGTGGTGATGAGGGCGTAGAGGAAGCGGCGCGGGAGTTTGTTGAAGCGGGGTTCCGGGTCTGTGGTGCCTCGGCGAATGCGGAGGTAGAGGCGATAGAAGCCATGGAAGCCCAGTGCGAGGGTGACTGCTGCGAAGAGGAGGAAGGCGATCTTTTGGTGGAATGGAAGCATTGGGCTTGAGCCGCTAGTCTAGTGCTTGTTATGACGAACTGTGCGTCGTTTTCTATGAACCGTTGGATCTTGCCATGCATTGATACGAATCGCGGGATGAGAAAGACATACCCCAGGGGCTAAAGCCCCGCGTTAAAGGCAGATTGAGAGACCCAAGGCTAAAGCCTTGGGGTACCTAGATGCAAAAACGTCGATTTCTGAGATAACTCCTCGCGTTTGATGGATCGCCATCTCGCGCGCTGATGGTCTCTTGAACAAGTTATTTTTTTAGCTCGGCGAGGATGGCTGGGACTAACTGGGTTACGTCGCCGATGATGCCGTAGTCGGCGATTTTGAAGATGGGGGCCTCGGCGTCGCGGTTGATGGCGACGATGGTTTTGCTTTTGTTCATGCCGGAGAGGTGTTGGACCGCGCCGGAGATGCCGATGGCAATGTAGGTCTTGGGCTGCACGGTCTTGCCGGTCTGGCCGACTTGCTCGGAGTAGGGGCGCCAGCCTGCGTCGACGATGGCGCGGGTGGCTCCTACTGCGGCGCCGAGCTGGTCGGCGAGGGCTTCGACGTACTGGGTGAAGCCTTCGGCACTGCCTACGCCGCGGCCTCCGGAGATGACGATCTCGGCTTCGGCGAGCGAGATGCGGGAGCTTCGTTCGGCGGTCTTGCCGGTGATCTTGAGGCGCGGCGTGGGGAGGTTGAGGTCTACGTCGAACTGCTCTGCAGCTTCGGCCTTCGGCGCTGCGGGATTGAAGACGCCGGGTTTGATGGTGACTACGGCGATGGGCGCGGTGGTTTCGATGGTCTCGGTGACGCGCGCGAGGAAGGTGTAGCGCTGGGCTTGAAGAGTTTCGCCGGTAGCTTTGAGTGTAATGACGTCTTCGAGCAGGGGCGCGTCGAGTTTGATGGCTACGCGTGGGCTGTACTCGCGACCGCTGCGGCTACCACCGATGAGAATGAGGGAGGCTTCGCCTTCGGTGGCGATCTGTGCGACCGCCGTGGACCAGAGTTCGGGGTCGTACTGGGCGAGAGCAGGGAGATCGGCGACGAGAACCTGGTCGACGGCTTTGGCTGCTTCAGCGGCGATGGCTGCTATGTTGCTGCCGAGAACCAGGGCGGTGACGGGGGCTTCGCGGCCTGACTCGCGTGCGGCGGTGATCATCTCCCAGGTGCTCTTGCTTACTTTGCCGTTGGCATACTCCACGACGACGAGAATCATGCAATCACCCTGGCTTCGTTGCGGAGAAGATCTACAAGTTGCACGGCGGCGGCTGGGGCGTCTTTGCCATCGAGGATTTTGTTGAGGCGATTTTTTACCTGGATCTCGGCGCTGACGAACTTGAGCTTGGGCGCTGCATCGAATTGGTCGAAAGCCTCTTTGCGCAGCTCTTTTTTCTTCGACTTCATGATGTTGGGGAGCGTGGGATAGCGCGGCTCGTTGAGTCCCTGCTGGGTGGTGACGACGGCGGGGAGCTCGAGCGTAAAGGATTCGCTACCTTCGTCGGCGTCGTGCTTGCCGGTAAGGGTGGTGCCTGCAAGTTCGAGGGCGCTGGTCCAGGTGACCTGCGGCCAGTTGAGGCGCTCGGCGGTGGCGGCGGCGAGAGCGTGCGAGTCCCAGTCGGCCTGCTGACCGCCCGAGAGGATAAGCGTTGCTTCTTCCTGCGTGGCGAGCTGGGCGAGGACTTTGCTGAGCGCGATGGCGTCGAGGCGGGTGTCGGTTTCGACGTGGATGGCGCGGTCGGCACCCATGGCGAGGGCGGTGCGGAGGGCGTCCTGCACGCGGGCGGGACCTACGGCGACGGCGACGATCTCGGCTTCGATACCGCTCTCGCGGAGGCGCAGCGCCTCTTCGACGCCGTACTCGTCCATGGTGTCCATGACGAGCTTGCTGTTTTCGAGCGCGACGGCGTTGTTCGCGATGTGTACGCTCTCTTCGGCGTCGAGGACCTGCCGAATGTAGGTCAGTATGCGCATGTCATCTCTACCTTATCCTGTGTGTCGTTGTTTGACTGTTTGGCTTGACTCTTTATGGGATTAGTTCGGGAAAAGAGCTTTGGTCCAACGCGAGAAGGATACTGAATGGGCGTTCAGTTCGTCAACGCTCCCCAAAAACTCTGTCCTGCCGGACGGCCCCACTGCGCGTGGGGCGGTCACTTCGTGACTCGCATACCTTTTCTGGATGGATCTGACGGCTTTGGTCCTCCCTTCGGTCGGTGGAAGTTGCGAATCAAACCTTTAGGCCTATGAGGCGCATGAGTTCGATACCGTTGCTTTTGGTGACGACTCCCTCGTGCAACTTGAAGTCGAAGCTCATCGTTCCATTTTTGATTTCGTCCTGAAGATGAACGTTGTGAAGACGAGAATCGCGTTGTTCGCCGATGTTGGTGAGGGCGAGATCGTGGGTGCTGATGAGGCCGATGGCACCGCTGTCGAGCAGAGCGCGGACTACGCCTTCAGCTCCTATGAGACGATCCTTCGAGTTTGTGCCTTGCAGGAGTTCGTCGAGGAGGAAGAGGACGGGGGGATTTTGTTCGGCGAGGTCGCAGATCTGGCGGAGTCGGGTGATCTCGGCGTAGAAGCGGGAGCTACCTTCCTGGAGCGAGTCGTTGATGAGGATGCTTGCGCCTATTTGTAGCGGTGTGAGTTGCAATCTTTGGGCACGGACGGGAGCGCCAGCCATGGCGAGGACGGTGTTGATGCCGACGGCGCGCATAAGGGTGCTCTTGCCGGACATGTTAGAGCCGCTGATGAGCAGGACGCGGGTTTCGCCGCAGATGCTGACGTTGTTGCGAACGCACTTTGCGGCGGGGATGAGGGGATGACCGAGTTGTTCGGCGATGAAGCAGGGCGGAGCTGGGATGTGGTCGAGGCCTTCGACAAACTCGGGGAAGGGATCGGCGGGATGCTCGTAGGTGTAGGCGGAGAGGGAGAGGAGAGCTTCGGCTTCGCCGATTGCTGTGAGCCAGGAACGGACTGCGATTCCGTGGGCGTTGCGCCAGGCCTCGGCTGCATAGGCGACCTGGACGCCGTAGAGGAGTGGCACGTTGAGGGCGCGCAGGATGGGGTTTTCGAGGGCGTTGATGTACTCCACAATGGTGCGCAGGCGGGCGATGGCTTGAGAGCCGGCGAGGTGATGCGAGGAGAGTTGCTGCTTGAGGGTCTGCAGACGTTGGGATTCGAAATCTTCGCGTTCGAGACGGGCAAGGAGGGAGGAGAGGAGTTGGAGATCTTTGAGGGCGTGCTCGGTGGATTGAAGGACTTCGGCGGTTTGTTTGCGAAGAGAGGCGGTGAGGATGCAAGCGAGGATGAGGACTATAAAGAAGGGAGTTTTTTCTCCGCGCTCGGCCCAGAAGACGGCTGAAGCTATCGATGAGAGGGAGAGGAGGAGAGAGATCCAACGGAGAGCTTGATGCTTGAGCTGATTGGAGGCTTCCGCCCAGTGTGTGAGGGCTTCGGCGTGGATGCCGACCTTGAGATCTTCGCCGAGGATGGCGATGTCTTCGCGGAGGTCGAGGCGGGTGCGAAGTTCGGTGAGGGCGGCGTGGCGTTGCTTGAGGTCGGCGACGGGGGATGGAGAGAGGAGCCACGCGGCGAGGGTGTCTTCGCCCATGCGGGAGCGGGCGAGGGATAGGAGTTCGAAGAGACTGCCGGGGCCGAAGAGGTCGAGGTCGGTGGCGTAGAGGCTGGCGTGGGTGTCGATGCGTTCGCCGGTTTGGCTGGGGACGGTCTGGCTCCAGCGGTCTTCGGTGCGGGCGAGGCCCTTGCGGTAGAAGTCTACGGCGCGTTCGGCGCAGGCGCGACTGCGGAGCACTCTGGCATGGAGGATGGCCAGGGCGAGGAAGGTTGCGGGGCCGGCCAGCAGCCACCACGGAGAGAAGACGTCGTTGTGGAGAGAGAGCCAGGCGGCGATGAGGGTTGCGAGGACTACGAGGAGGCGGAGATTTCCGAAGCGGCGGTGCAGTTTTTCGAAGTGCGCGACCTGCTGCTCGCGGGCTTGCTGGCGCTGCCTGTACTCTTCGGAGGGAGAAAGATCGGACGGAGAGTAATCGGGCATTGAAAGATCGGGCGGAGGCACAGAGGTATTATCGCTTACCCCTGTGCCTCTGTTTTGAGGCGGTTATGTAGTGGCTGGGGTGGCTTCGATGGTGTTGGTGGCGGCGACTCGGGTGTACCACTTTGCTGAGTCCTTCATGAAGCGGCGCTGTGTGGGGAAGTCTACGAAGACCATGCCGAAGCGTTGGGTGTAGCCCTCGGACCACTCGAAGTTGTCGAGGATGGACCAGGAGTGGTAGGCGCGGACGTCGGCTCCGTCGTGGATGGCACGGGCGAGTTCGCGAAGATGCTCGCGGTAGTAGTGAATGCGGCGAACGTCGGCGACGCGACCGGTGGCGTCGGGATAGTCGCCGTAGGAGCAGCCGTTTTCTGTGATCTCGATGGGGAGCTTGTAGTCCTGCGAGACGCGCTGCACGATCTCGTACATGCCGCGCGGGTAGACCTCCCAGCCGATCTCAGTGAGGGGGCCTTCCTTTCCGTTGAAGTGGTCGAAGCCCATGGCGTCGTAGGAGGGCTTGGTGGGGGCTGGGGTTTTGAGATTGGCGACGATCTGGCGGAAGTAGTAGTTGACGCCGATGTAGTCGAGGGGCGCGGTCATGCGCTTGTCGTCGCCGCTTTGGAAGCCCATGGTTTCGAGGGGGACGCCGTGGACGAAGGCTTCGGGATAGCGGCCGCGGAGTGCGGTTTCGAGAAACCAGACGTTGTTGAAGGCGTCGAAGCGTTTGGCCGCGGCTGCGTCTTCCGGCGAGGAGGTTGCGGGAGTCGTGGAGGACATGCTGAAGGCGCTGCCGACTTTTGATTTTGGGGCGATGGCTTTGATGGCGCGGAAGGCGTCTCCCTGCGCGAGGTTCACGGTGTGGGAGGCTTTGAGGAAGAGGTCGAAATCTTGCTTTCCGGGGGCGTGGACGCCGCTGCCATAGCCGAGGTAGGTGAAGACCCATGGTTCGTTGAAGATGGCCCAGGTGTTGATGCGATCGCCGAGGGCTTTGACGGCGATCTCGGTGTAGTCGGCGAAACGGGCGGCGGTGTCGCGGTTGGGCCAGCCGCCTTTGTCTTCAAGGGGTTGGGGGAGATCCCAGTGGTAGAGGGTAACGAGAGGGCGCATTCCGGCGGCCAGGACGGCGTCGGTGAGGCGCTTATAGTAGTCGATTCCCTTCTGATTCACGGCTCCTTCGCCGGTGGGCTGGATGCGCGACCATGCGATGGAGTAGCGGTAGCTGCGCATGTTCATTTGCTTCATGAGGGCGATGTCGCCGGGGTAGCGGTGGTAGTCGTCGCAGGCGGTGTCGCCGGTGTAGGCGCCTTTGACGTTGCCGGGGGAGTGGCTGAAGCGGTCCCAAACGGTCTCGCCTCTACCGTCAACATTCCAGGCACCTTCGACCTGGTAGGCAGCGGTGGCGGTGCCCCAGAGGAAGTCCTTGGGGAACTTGACCTCGGCAGCGGCTGGGCCCTGGTCGGCCAAGGCGTCGAGGGAGGGGAGGATGGAGGCTGCGCCGAGGTTGGGGAGCGCGGCGGCTGCGGCCCATGCGGAGGTTTGGGCGAGAAAACTTCGGCGATTCATGTCAGGTGGTCTCCGTGCGGATTGTTTTTGAACGAAGTTCGCGGAAAAAAATCTGGATGGGTGGAACTCGGATTTAGAAGGGGGCTTTGGGAAAAACGTGGTTTTCGACGGTGGTTTTTGGTGGTGTGGTTGCGGTGGTCTGTGTGGTGGATGTGGTGTTTTGGATGGTGAGTTTTGTGGTCTGAAAAATGTGACAGGTTTTGAAATTTATTTTTGGGGCGAGTTCTGAGCAAAGCGAAATCCGGGGATCCTTCACTCCGTTCAGGATGACGACGTTGAAAGGACAGGATGACGACTTCCGGGGGAGTTGAGGATAGGGCAAAAATTGCCCGTCGGCGAAGAAGGCTTCACTTCGCCGACGGGCTGGATATTGCTTTGGGTTAGAACTGCGCTTTGAGTGCGAACTGATACAGCCGGGGGGTGTAGTTCGGGTCAACCTGCGAGACAGTGCCGAAGCCGCTGCTGCCGAATTGAGCCGTTGAGCTGCCGTTCCCGATGTAGAAGTTTGGCGTGTTTGAGATGTTGTAGCTCTCCGCCCGGAACTGAACCTTTACCCGTTCGGTAACAGGAAAGTCCTTGAAGATGGAGAGATCTACGTGACGGAAGTTGGGGCCAAAGAGCGAGTTACGCTGCGTGGTTCCGACGGTTCCGAGGGGTTGAGGGGCGAAGGCTGCGGTGTTGAAGAAGTTGTGATTGGACTTCGAACCGCGGGCATCGGCGACGATCTGGTTGGGACGATCCTGACCGCCGTTGTTTTGGGGGGTCGCACGGTTGTTGTATCCGAATTGGACCAGCTTACCAGCGGCGTTGAGTTCGAATGGATTGTCGGCACCGCTGCCAGTTTCGGTAATGGTGAAGGGCTTGCCACTCTGCCAGACGGTGATCGTGTTGGCCTGCCATCCGGAGAGAACGGCCTTCTTGATTCCCGTAAAGCTCTTGCCATATTGCAGTTCGTAGTTGAGCGAGAGAGCGAAGCGGTTTTGTATGTCATTTTCCGCGATGCCGTACTCGATCTGGCGAATTGCAAACGGATTGGCGTTGCTCCAACCCTGGTTGCCGCCCTGTTGGGAGAAGCCAGTGATGTCGCTGAGCCCCTTGCCCCAAGTGTAGTTTGCGTCGAATGCCAGACCTTTGGTAAAGCGACGCTGGAAGGACGCCTGGAGTGCGTTGTAGTTGGAGACACCGCCGCTGTTGATGTAGCTGATGCCGTTGATATTGCCAGCGATGTTTGCCAAAGGACGCGCTGAACCGCCCGGATTGGTGACGGGGTTGAACGGCAACGGCTGGTTGATGTTATTGATTGATTCCGGCAGATGCTGGCCGATGTTGCCGACATAACCGAGGGTGAACACGTTGGCACCGATCTGCTGTTCAACCTGCAGGTTGAACTGCTGAATAAGAGCCGACTTGAACTTCGGAGCTTCGGCCGTTAGTCCCAGAGCGGGAATGGCTGTGATGTTTGTCACATCCGGTGCGGAAGGAACCGGCAAGCCAGTCGGGACGAGAGCTGTGGGCGCTCCACCTACGGCTGCGCAGTCCTGATTTTGGCCGGATGGGAGCGTACCACCGTTGGTGTTCTTTTCCAGATTGATCGCGAGACTCGATTGGCAGTTCGGAGCAAAGTTGGAGACGAACGGTGCGTTCTTCAGGTCGGCATTAGAGGTGTAGTTACCGGGGAAGAAGCTGAGTCCATAGCCGCCACGAAGAACAATCGTGGGAGTCAAGGACGCTGAGAAACCAACACGAGGAGCCACATTCGAGTAGTCGGTTGGGATATTTACCTGCGAGTCGACGCCATTGACACCAGCTATTTTGAGTGCAGAGGTTACGTTCGCCGGGGTGGACGTGAGCGCCTGCAGGAAGTCAAAGTTTGCGATTCTGTTGTGCGCTTCGGTGAAGGGGGTGAAGACATCGTAACGCAGGCCGTAGATGAGAGTTAACTTCGGGTTGACCCTCCAGCTATCCTGCACGAAGCCGTTGGGCTCATAGCTGCGGTAGTCGGGCGGGGTGAGGTCGAACTGCCGACCGTTGTTCTGGAAGGCGCCAAGCAGGGTAGACGCAAGTTGATTGTCCTGTTGGGTATTCAGATTGGCGTTGCTGTCGCTGACAAGACCGAAGCCGTAGTTTCCGACGGCAGAGGCGCTTTGCACGTTACGAGCCTGGCGGCGAAGGAAGCTGGCGCCCGCCTTGATGTTGTGGTTGCCCTTGGTCCAGCTGATGGTGGCGCTGTACTGAAAGGTGTTGTCGATGTCCTGGAGGGGAACATACGCGCCGTCACCGAGTTCGGAGAGACCACCAATTGCAAACGGCGTCAGTGAATCGGCAAAGGGGCTGAAGGACGTCATAATCGGGTCAAAGCCTACTGCCTGATCAGCACCCTTACCGTAGTTGAGCGGAAGCGATAGGTTATTGATGCGTGTGAATGCGGCCCGGAGGTCGAGCAGGAGAGCTGGGCTGAAGATGTGGGTGTATCCCAGAGCATATTGCTGAGCTACGTCCGTCGCAGGACCGTCGAAGTCGTAACGACCGCCGCTGAGTTCGATGCCGTTTGGAGCGGTTCCGAGACCCGGAGGCGTGAAGGTGGTGACTGTGTTGTAAGCGAAGCGGGCAAAGACAATGTTCTTATCATTGAACCTGTGGTCTATACGGGCATCGTACGTATTGCTGGTCTGTGTCTTGTTCGGGCTGATGATGTAGTTATTGGTCAACTGGCCCGATGTGCCGGCGTTCGGCGCGGGGAACAATTTGAGGTAATTGAGCGCGATCTGATTGATTTGAACTGGACCAACCTGGCCTGGAAGTGTTCCGGCGGCGGCCTGGGATGTGCTGTTGCCGGTGGAGAAGAGCGCTTGAGGCGAACCCCCGTTCAAGCTGTTGATGTTGTTGTACTCACTAAGGGTTGGAACGTTCTTGGAGTAAGTGACGCCGGAGACCTGACGCAGTCCCTCGTAGTCGAAGTAGAAGAAGGTTCGATCGCGGAAGATGGGTCCGCCGATGCTGCCGCCGAACTGGTTCTGACGGAGCTCAGGCTTGTTGCCGGTGGTCTGGAGGACGTTGCGACCATCGAAGATGTCGTTGCGGAAGAACTCGTAGACCGAGCCATGGAATGCGTTCGTTCCAGAGCGGGTGACGATGTTGATGACGCCGCCAGCGGTACGGCCAGCCTCTGGGGCATAGCTGTTGGTCTGGACTGTGATCTCCTGAATGCCTTCGACGTTCGGCTTGACACCGATGGAGCCAATGATGCGCTCGTTGTCGTCGATACCGTCGACTACCCAGTTGTTGAGGGTGTCGTCCTGTCCGTTGACGGAGATACCGGCTGCGTTGGTACGACGATCGTCGGGACGGCCGCCGCTGCTGAGACCGTTGCCAGGGCCTTCGTTGGCGCCGGGGACGAGTTGAACAAGCTGGACAAAGTTACGACCGTTGAGGGGAAGGTCCTGCACTGCCTTTGCCGTCACGGTCGAGCTGACGGTTGCGCTGTCGGCCTGGAGGAGCGGGGTGCTGGCGGTGACTTCGACGACGGTGTCGGTTGAACCGGTGAGCAGGTGGACGTCGTTGCGGGCGCGGTCGCCAGCTTCTACGGAGAGGTCCCTGACGACCTGGGCCTGAAAGCCAGCAGCCTTGACTGAGACGGAGTAGTGGCCGACCGGGAGGAGGTTGAAGCTGTAGTCGCCGGAGCCGTTGGAGGTGGTGGTGCGCTTCTCGTTGGTTCCGGTGTTGGTGAGGACGACGGTGGCGTTGGGAACGACGGCGCCGGTGGCGTCGGTGACGGTGCCGAGGATGTCGGCGGTGGTCAGCTGCGCGAAGGCGGCTGAGGTAAAGAGGACGAGGAGCGCCAGGAGATATGCCGGCTTGCTCCACCCCTTAGCTATTCTGAGAGATATTCTGCGTCCGCACTGGCCTGAGCGGTCCATCTGGGTAGTTACCTCGTTGATCATGTTGTCCTGCCCTTCGAGCTTTGGGTTTGTGAAACGTTTAAGTGAATCTGACGCTCTTGTACTTGTGTTGGCAGACTTCTGTTTAGAGCTGCTCAACACGTTGAATCTACTTACTTGACTACTGTTGTTCGGTGGAAGTCGCCGTATCCGGCAAATGTTGCTCGTCCTGCATTTACTTCAAACGTTTGAGTAGGGGAAATGTCGTCAATCTTCCCCGGCTGAGGATTCTGCTGGATCGGCCTATTGCTTGTCAAGAAAGTTTTTGGCCGGGGAGTGACTTCGGAGGGTCGGCCGAGAGGCTTGTCTTGGGTTGGTTCGGGGTTGGTTCGGGGTTGGTTCGGGGTTGGTTCGGGGTTGGTCATACCAGTTTGCGGGAATGGAAGGCTGCTTTTTCAGAGATGCTGGATCACGTTATCCCTGTGTGAGTTAATTCCGCTTTTGGGCGATATTCCGACAACAAGTGTGTAGAGGGGCGGGGTGCCCTTGGGGCAGTGGTCGGACGATTTTTGAGGGGTGCGGGACTCTGGCTGGTTACTGCTTGAAGTGCTTACTACCTTTGATTCGTCCCTAAAAATGGACAAGAGCGTGGAGGTTTTTGGGCGAGGTTGGGGCTGGCGGGGCTCGTGGTGAGTTACGGAATTTGCGAGGCTCAGTTTGGGGTTTTGAAGGTGGCGAGGAGGCGCTCGCGAACGAAGACGATGTGATCGCGCATGGCGAGGCGGGCTTCGCGTTTGGAGTCTTTTTTGAGGGCCTGGTAGATCCTGGTGTGAGCTACGGGGGCGGTGGTTGCAGAGAGCTCGTAGGACTTGGAGCGGCAGAGGAGGGCCTTCTGCTGGACGTTCTCGAGGACGCGGCTGAGCTCCTGGTTGCCGGTGGCGGCGGCGATGAGGCTGTGAAAGCGCATGTCTTCTTCGATGTGCTCGAGCTTGTTGCCGTTTTTGAGGAATTTTTTGGTGCGGGTGATGCTGGCGGCAAGATCGGTGAGAAGTTTAGGGGTGATGGTCGCGGCCTCGATGGCGTGGACCTCGAGGAGCTCGCGGAGTTCGTAGAGGTCGCGGATCTCTTTGGCGGAGAACTGACGAACGTAGGCTCCGCGACGGGCTTCGATGCGAACGAGACCTTCGGCTTCGAGTCGGTTGAGGGCTTCGCGGACGGGAGATTTGCTGATGCCGAGCTGGGTGGCGAGGGACTCTTCGGTGAGGCGGGATAGCTCGCCCAGGGTCCCGTTCAGCACGCTCTGCTTAATGCTCCGGTAGGTGAGCTCGGTGAGGTTTGGGATTTTCGCCAGCTTAATCATGATGGTGGTCTGGAGGATTCTACACGACTGGACAGAGGCCGCTTATGGCGGTGGCTTGTGGGGATTTACTTGAGGGATTTCTTAGTTGCCGGGCTCCTGACTTCCGGGATGGTACTGGCGGGCGATGTGGTCCTTGAGGTCGGAGGGATAGAAGTAGACGTCACGGAGATTGCCGGTGCTGTAGCGGGTGGCCTGGTCGTTGAAGTGTGGGGAAGTGGGGTCACCGCTCTCGCCTCCGGCGGTGACGGCTTTGGCGTGGACTTTGTCTCCGAACTCGACTACGGCTACGAAGCTGTTGCCGCTGGTGCCGTACCACTTCTTTGTTCCGGGGTAGGGGCGGGCGCCGAAGGAGGCGAGGGAGCCCCAGAGGGAGGAGGTGAAGGGGACGGGGATGCTGGGCTGGGTGTCGTCGAAGGGTTGGGCGATTTTCCCAGTCGCGACGCCATTACCGGCTAGACGCTGGAAGCGGTTGATGTCGCCCCAAGGGGTCTTCCAGGTTCCGAAGTCGGCGGTGAGTCTGTCGGTGGCGTTGGAGAGCGATTGCAGGAGCTGGGCGGATGAAACTCTTGTTGCGATGAAGTCTTCGACGGAGATGCCGGCGGCTTTGGCGTCGGCGAGGGTGTGTCGGCGGATGTCTTCGCCCCAGAAGACGGCGAGCGAGGTGGGAATGGAGTCGACGGCCCAGCGGTGGTTCCAAGGGCGGAGGGTTGCGATCTGCTCGGTCAGCTTCGCTCTGAGGAGATTGGAGCGCGGGGCTTCGTCCCAGGCTTTGAGGAGGGCGGGGAGTGGCTTGTCGAACCAGGGGAGGTAGCTGTCGTAGGCGGCGGCGATGAGTGAGTCGAGAGTGAAGTCTTTTTTGTTCTCGAGGACGCGGATGGCGTGGAGGCCGCGGGCGGTTTCGGTGCCGGTTTCGACGTAGGCGGGGTAGTCCTGCTTGCGGAGGCTGCTGGCGCCTGCTCCGGACCAGGGCGAGTTGTTGCTGTTGTAGAGCCAGCCGCTGCCTGGGTTGAGGAGTTGGGGGATCTCGTCGACGGTGAGGAGACCCTTCCAGTCGGTGGCGGGGTTGCTGCCGTCGACTGGTTTGGTGAAGTCGAAGGCGGGGTCGCGGCGGGGGATGAAGTTGCCGTGGAAGTAGGCGATATCGCCGTCGGCGTCGGCGAAGATGGTGTTGTTGGAGGAGTTGGCTTTGAGTTCGAGGGTCTGGCGGAAGGCTTTGTAGCTGGTGGCTTTGGTGCGGAGATAGGACTGGGTGAGAGCTTTGATGGGCTCCTGCATGAGGCGGATGCTGACCCACTTTCCGCTCTCTTCGCGGATGACGGGGCCGTGATGGGTGCGGTAGATGGTGAACTTCATTTCGGCCATGCCGTGGTCGGTCTTGTAGGGGATGGTGATCTGCTCGGCGGTGATGGGGCGTTGCTGGTTGCCGTACCGATAGGTGAAGTGGTCGCCCTTCTTCTCGACGGTTTCGAGATACTCGTCGACCGCGTCGACACCGCTCGAGGTGTGCATCCAGCCGGCACGCTGGTTGAAGCCCTGATAGATGAAGAACTGGCCCCAGGTGACGGCTCCGTAGGCGTCGAGATCTTCGTCGCTGGTCATTTGAAGTTCGGAGCGGAAGAAGAGAGAGGTGTGGGGGTTGATGAGCAAGAGGGCGTGGTGGTTGGCGGTGTTCGATGGGGCGATGGCCATGCCGTTGGAGCCGGTGGGCTCGGGTGGGTCGCTGTCGTGGATGTATGGAAGATTTGCCGTGAAAATGAAGTGCGGGTGTCTCTCCACTACGGCGGCAAGATGCGCCGCATCCGGTCGAGATGACTGTATTTGAGGCTCGCTAGAAAGATGAGAGCCAACGGCAGGAGCGACGGGCGGTGGGTGAGAGTAGAAGGCTTCGAGCTGCGGGAGGTCGATGCGTTCGATGTCGCCGCCTATGCTGCCTTCGGTGAAGGAGAGGGCCATCCAGGGTTCGAAGTGGTGGATGACTCGCGGCTTTACCTCGGGGTGTTGGTAGAGATAGAAGTTAAGGCCGTCGGCGAAGGCGTCCATGAGGGCGTGGAGCCATGCGGGGCTGTCGGCGTACTGCTTCTTCAGTGCTATGGGGTTGATGAAGAGCTTCATGCGGAGGTCCTGGTAGATGCGGGATTCTCCTTCTGTTTCGGCGAGGCGGCCCATGGCGTTGATGTAGTTGATCTCAATGCGATTGAAGTCGTCTTCGGCCTGGGCGTACTCCATTCCGAAGACGGTGTCAGCGTCGGTCTTGCCGTGGATGTGCGCGATTCCCCAGTAGTCGCGGGTGATGGTGACGTTGGCTGCTTCTTGCTTCCAGCGTGTCTGCTCTTCGTTTTGTATTGCGCGGAGTGCGGTTGAAGAGAACAGGATTGCTATGAGGATGACAAGCGGATTGAAACAGCTTCTGTTCTGCATGAACGGCGCATCTCCGTGAGCGGGGTAAGTTCGACTGGCGCGGCGGTGCGAACAGTTTACCTGCTGGGAGAATTCCGTTGGTTAGAAGCTGTGCTGCCGGACAGGCCCACTGCGCGTGGGGCGGGCGTTCACACGCCTTTTTTAGTGCTTCGCGCTGTCCTCCCGTTGGTCGGAATCGACCTTCTCTTCCGACCAACGGGAGGACCTGTGCAACTCATCCTACCGCGACCGGTATACACGTCACGACGTGACCGCACGGGGCCGTAGAACTGGGTGTGGTTGAAGGTGGCGTTGGGATGCTCATTGACCTGGTCGATGTGGTATGGACGCCGAGCTTGAGGGTGTGTGTGCCAATTGATCGCGAGACGCCTGGGAACGCAGCCCCCTGCGTTACTTGAGAGCTGGGCGCAGCGGTTTAAGTTCTCCGTCGTTGGGTGCGGGTTTGAGCCGGAGGAGTTTTGCGATGAAGTCGTAGACGTCTACGTTTTGAAAGCTTGGGAGTTTTGTTCCTGGGCGGATGTCCGGGCCATTCGCGACGAAGAGGGCTTTCATCTCGGGCATGCGGGTTGCGTCGTAGCCGTGGTCGCCTGCGGGCGGCTTGCGGGAGCTTTCATGGGCGCGAAAGACGTAGGGTCCGTTGGGCACAATGACAGGATCGCCTTCGCGTGGGTTTTCGTTGAAGTGCAGATAGGCGGGGACGTCGGCTCGGCGGTACGCAGTGAAACGTGGGTCGGTGTGAGCGCGAAAGCTCTCGTAGGCCTTCTGCGCATCGGCTTCGGTGTCCGCGTAGAGGAGCGCGCCATCGGTTTTGAAGTGCGAGAGATCGGCGTATTGGTCGAGGGTGATCCAGTCGCCTTCGACCTTCGTCATGCCGTGATCGGCGAGGATGATGAGGTCGATGGGGAGATGCGTGGCGTCGAGCTTGGACTTCAGGTCGCCCATGAGTTGATCGACGTGATGGACCTGCTGCTGCTCTTCGAGTGAGTTGGGGCCGTAGTTGTGGCCGGCGTGATCGGTGTTGCTGTAGTAGAGAGTGATGAAGTGAGGGCGTTGCGGTGGCGGCAGCTGGAGCCACGCGATGACCTGGTCGATGCGCTTTTCGTCGTCGAAGGCGTCGTCGAAGTGGACGTACTCGTCGGGCCGTTCGCCGGCGATCTGGGCCTCGGAGCCGGGCCAGAAGAAGGAGGCGGCGCGCATTCCGTGTTGCTCGGCCAGCGACCAGAGAGGAGTGCCGCTGTACCAGCTTCCGTCGCGATTTGTCTTGTTGTCTTTGTAGGAATAACCCTCGCCTCGGGCGGGGTCGTAGAAGGTGTTGCCCACGATGCCGTGGTGCTCGGGATAGCGGCCGGTGATGAGGGTGAAGTGATTGGGAAAGGTGATGGAGGGGTATGCGGGAAGCATTCCTTCCGGCGCTGTTGCTCCGGTGCTTGCTAACGCGGCGATGTGGGGTGCGCCCCACTTTTGTGGATAGTCGTAGCGGAAGCCGTCGAGCGAGACCAGAACGACGTAGTGTTTTTTCTGCTGCCTGGGCGAATTGAGAGGCCCGGCGGTCTCGACAACCTTGCCGTTATCAGCGCTCTGGGGAGAGATCGCTCGAACGCCTTGCGCTGCAGAGGCAAACAGAGCTGCGATGAGGCACGCTTTGAGGATGAGATGGCGAGCGAACAAACAGTGCTCCCTGGTTGCTTGGCTATGAGCCTGGTTGATGGACGAGTGGGCTGATACAGAGAGGTCTGGATTGATGTTAGTGATTCTCTGGCAGACTGACGTCCGTGTTTTGATGAAAGTTGCAGCTGCGGATTTGGGTATAACCTTATTTTTTCAGGATTTGTTTTTAGGACTACTTTTCAGGAGACGATGCGTGCCCGTTGATCCGTTGCGAGTGATCTCCGACCTTCAAGAACTTCGTGCCCTAACGGCAGATGCCAATGGTGCCCAGCGGGTGGCGTGGAGTTCCGTGTGGCAGGAGGCGCGGGCGTGGTTTCAGAGCAAGCTGGAGGGGCTGCCGTTCGAGCATCATTATGATGCTGCGGGAAATTCGTGGACGACGCTGCGGGGGGGCTCCGAGCGAGCACTTATTCTGGGGAGTCATCTCGATTCGGTTCCGAACGGCGGTTGGCTGGATGGGTGTCTGGGTGTTTTGGCTGGATTTGAGGTGTTGCGCAGTCTGGCGGAGGATTTCGAGGGCGAACCGCCAATCACGATTCGGCTGGTGGATTGGGCGGATGAAGAGGGAGCGCGCTTTGGACGGAGTCTCTTCGGCTCGTCTGCGTTTGCCGGGACCCATACGATTGAGGCTGATCGCGGACGTACGGATCGCGATGGAGTTCGGCTGGAGGATGCACTTCGGAGTTGCGGCGTCGCCATGGATCAGATAGGAGACGCGGCAAAAGAACGAGGCGGTGCGGCTGCTTACCTGGAGTTGCATATCGAGCAGGGGCCGGTGCTTGAAGGGATGGGGCTGCCGCTGGGAGTTGTGCTTGGAACCAAAGGCGTGGAGCGGCATGCGATTACGTTCCTTGGGCAGGAGGCTCATTCGGGGTCCACTCCGATGGGTGCGAGACGAGATGCGCTGGCCGCTGCGGCGAAGCTGGCGCTTGAGATTCGTCCGATCGCACGACGGCATCCGGACGCGGTTGCGACGATGGGAAGCGTGAAGACTTTTCCTGGGATTGTGACGGCTGTGGTTGGACGCTGCGAGGCGACACTTGATATGCGGGATCTGGACGCGGGGGTGCTTGCCTCGATGTTAGCCGAGGCTCGCGCTGCGAGTGAACGCTTTGCGAAGGAAGAGGGATGCACGGTCGATTGGTCGAGGATCTGGAGTATCGAACCGATACCGTTTGATGCGCAGCTTATTGCGTTTTCCGAGGAAGCTGTCCGCGAGACGGCGGGCGTGTCCCATCGACTGCCCTCGGGTCCGTTGCATGATGCTGCGGAGGTGGCGCGCGCGGGGATTCCGACGGTGATGATGTTTACGCAGTCGCTTGCCGGACTGAGTCATAACAAGGCGGAAGATACGAGGGTCGAAGATTTGACGCTGGCTGTGCAGGCCTTTGACCGGCTTGCGAGGAAGACGTTGGAGTGGTTGAGCGAACGGGGAGGATAACGGCGTGTGTTGTGATTTCACGGTGGATTTCGCTCTCGACTGACGAGGAGTTTGTTGTGATGGTGCATAATAGTCACTCCTGAGAAAAGATATGCGGGGCAAGGAGGGTCATGTTGTCTTCTTCCATGATGCAACTGCTTCCATTGGATGGGCGTTTCGAAGAGGCGACCGGACTCCGATGAACGAGCGCGTTCCCTTTCCTGAGCAGGTTGTAGCCACTCCAGAGGTGGTAGAGCGTTTTGGCGATCTGCATCCACCCTTCGACAGACAGGCCGCTGTGCCCGAGGCGAATCGCTGTCTGTATTGCTTTGATGCTCCGTGTACGACCGCCTGCCCGACGCATATTGATGTGCCTAGCTTTATTAAGAAGATTGCCAGCGGAAATCTTTCTGGGTCGGCGCGAACGATTCTGGATGCGAATATTCTGGGTGCGAGCTGCTCTCGCGCGTGCCCGGTTGAGGTGCTGTGCGAAGGTGCATGCGTGATGCACCGGTATAACAAACAACCGATTCAGATTGCACGGCTTCAGCGCTTCGCAATGGACGCGCTCCACGAGAGTGGAGCTCCGCTGCCGTTTGAGCCTGGGCCGGAGACTGGGTTGGCGGTCGCGCTGATCGGTGCGGGACCTGCTTCGCTGGCTTGTGCTGCTGAGCTGCGACGGCGTGGCATTCGTGCCGATCTTTATGACGCGCGTCCTCTGCCTGGGGGTTTGAATACCTATGGGGTGGCGGAATATAAACTTCCGCTGGTGGAGAGTCTGCGGGAGATTGAGATGCTTTCGCAGCTGGGAGTGGAATTTCACTTCGAGACGAAGGTGGATGCGGCGGGGCTTGCGGAGTTGGAACGGACGCATGATGCGGTTTTTCTGGGGATTGGGCTTGGCGCGATTCATCAGCTCGGAGTTGCTGGCGAGGAACTTGCGGGGGTGACGAATGCTCTGGATCTAATCGCCGGGTATAAGTCCGGTGCGCTGACGACGGTGCCGGAGCGCGTGGTGGTGGTGGGAGCGGGAAATACTGCTATCGATGCGGCCATCGCTTCGGTGCGGCTAGGTGCGAGCGAGGTCCATATTCTTTACAGGCGAGGGCAGGAGCAGATGTCGGCGTTCACGTTTGAATACCAGCATGCGAAGGACGAGGGCGTGAAGTTCCTGTGGCATGTGCAGCCGACAGGGATTCGCGGGGATGGAGTCGTGAAGGGACTCGAACTGACGAGAGTTGCGGGGACTGAGGATGGTTCGATTGTGCCTGAAAAAGATTCGGCGTTTGTTCTCGAGGCGGATTTGATTGTTCTATCGATTGGGCAGGCTACGCATGCGAATTTTCTCTCTGGATCTTCGAGTTCTGGGTCTTCGAGTGCGTTCGGGAAGATTCAGCTGGAGCGTGGCCGGATTGTGATCGATCGTGCGACGGGGCAGACCTCTCAGCCTAAGTTTTTTGCTGGGGGAGACTGCACGAACGGGGGGCGCGAGGTCGTGGACGCGGTGGCGGACGGGAAGCGTGCTGGAATCGGAATCGCTGGATGGCTGGGGGTGCAACATGGCAAAGGATAGACCGACGCTTGCGAGTACCTTTTGCGGCATCGAGTGCATGAATCCGTTCTGGCTGGCGTCTGCACCGCCGACCAACTGCGGCGAGCAGATTATGCGGGCCTTCGATGCGGGTTGGGGAGGAGCGGTGTGGAAGACGATTGGCGAGCCGATTACGAATGTGAGCTCGCGCTACTCGTCGATCGATTGGGAGGGGCGGCGGATGATGGGCTTCAATAATATTGAGCTCATCTCGGATCGCCCGATTGAGGTGAACCTGCAGGAGATCGCGGAGGTGAAGCGGCGGTATCCGAAGCATGTGGTGATCGCTTCGCTGATGGTTGAGAGTAAGCGCGAGAGCTGGCATGAGATTGTGCAGCGTGCGGAGGATGCGGGGGCGGATGGGCTGGAGTTGAACTTTGGATGTCCGCATGGGATGAGCGAACGGGGGATGGGGTCTGCGGTGGGGCAGGTGCCAGAGTATTGCGAACAGATTACGGGGTGGGTTAAGGAGAAGGCTCGCACGCCTGTGATTGTTAAGCTGACTCCGAATATCTCTGATATCCGTGTGGCTGCGCGGGCTGCAAAGCAGGGCGGGGCGGATGCGCTCTCGGCGATCAATACAATCAACTCGATTACGGGCATCGATCTGGATACGTTTCAGCCTAATCCGAATGTGGATGGCAAGAGTTCGCATGGCGGTTACTGTGGGCCTGCGGTGAAGCCGATTGCGCTCAACATGGTTCAGCAGATACAGGCTGATGCTACGAGTGCGCTTCCTCTGTCAGGTATTGGCGGCATTGGAAGCTGGCGCGATGCGGCGGAGTTTATTCTGCTGGGATGCAGCACGGTGCAGGTGTGTACGGCTGCGATGCACTACGGCTACAGGATCGTCGAGGATATGCAGGACGGGTTGTTGAACTGGATGGCGGAGAAGGGCTTCGCTACGATCGAAGACTTTCGCGGGTTGTCGCTTCCGAATGTTCACGAATGGAAGCAGCTTAATCTCAACTACCAGATTGTTGCTCGTATTCATGAGGATCTATGCATTGGATGCCAGCTTTGCTATACGGCGTGCTGGGATGGCGCGCATCAGTGCATTCATCTTGATCGCACATCGCCTGCGCCGGATACGACACGGACGCCGAAGATGGTTGAGGCTGAATCTGCGCGACGAATTTCGACTACGCCTATTCCGAAGCTTGACTCGGGAACTTCGGGCAGGACGAACGCGATTACTCCGCTTGAGCGCATTCCGCGGGTAGATGAGCACCATTGCGTGGGCTGTAATCTTTGCTCGCTGGTTTGCCCGGTTGAGAACTGCATCACGATGGAGCGCATCGACAAGGATCTTCCGTTCGAGAGCTGGGAGGAGCGAGTTGCCAAGGGGCTGGTCGCGACGGGGACGGGTGAAGTGATGAGTACGAATACTTGATGCGGTGTGTTTTAGAGATGGAGCATCCTCTCGTGTTGAACTACAGCGTGGAAATAGTTTGGAGCAATGTGTATGGGGACTCTGATTCAGAACGGCACCGTTGTCACGGCCGAGCGCTTCGAAAAAGCGGATGTGTTGATTGATGGCAGCACGGTGTTGGAGGTCCGGGCCGGAATTGATCCTGCGGGGCATACGGTTGTGGACGCGGCTGGACTCTTTGTTTTGCCGGGCGGCATCGACGCGCATACGCATATGGATATGCCGTTTGGAGGGACTGTCTCTGCGGATGATTTTCTGACGGGCACACGTGCGGCGGCGATCGGCGGGACGACTACGATTGTCGACTTTGCGATTCAGGCGAAGGGAACGCGGATGCGGGACGCGCTGGATCTCTGGATGGGGAAGGCCGACGGCAAGGCCTGTATCGACTACGGGCTGCATATGATTGTGACCGATCTTGGCTCCGATAATGGCAAACAGGGGCTGCACGATATGGACGATATGGTGCGGGAGGGTGTCGCCAGCTTCAAGCTCTTTATGGCTTACCCGAATGTGCTGATGGTAGATGACGGGACGATCTTTAAGGCGCTGCAGCAGACGGCGAAGAATGGTGCGCTGGTTTGTATGCATGCGGAGAATGGAAGTGCGATCGATGTGATCGTGCAGCAGGCGCTGGCGGAGGGGAAGACTGCTCCGGTCTATCACGCGCTGACGCGGCCTACGAAGGCGGAGGCGGAGGCGGTGCACCGCTCGATTGCGCTGGCGGAGATGGCTGGAGTGCCTGTCTATATTGTTCATCTCTCGAGTGAGGATGCTCTGAATCAGGTTCGTGAGGCCCGGGATCGCGGAGTGCCGGCGTTTGCGGAGACTTGTCCGCAGTATCTGCTGCTGTCGATCGAAGATCAGATGCCGGGGAAGAGTTTTGAAGAGGCGAAGTATGTTTTTACTCCTCCACTGCGGGAGAAGAAGAATCAACCGAAGCTTTGGGATGGGCTGGCGACGGACAATCTGCAGGTGGTTTCGACCGACCATTGCCCGTTCTGCTTTGCGGATCAGAAGCAGCTGGGGAAGGATGATTTCACCAAGATCCCTAACGGGGGGCCGGGCGTGGAGAATCGCATGCAGTTGCTGTATCACTTCGGCGTGAATGCGGGAAAGATTTCGCTGCAGCGGTTTGTCGAGATTACGTCGACTGCGCCGGCGCGCATCTTCGGGATGTATCCGAAGAAGGGGACGATTGCTGCTGGATCGGATGCGGATATTGTGCTGTGGGATCCTGAGGCGGAACACGTGATCTCTGCGGCTACCCACAGTATGCGCTGCGATTTTTCTATGTTTGAAGGGTGGAAGGTGAAGGGAAATGCCCGGCAGGTTTATTCGCGTGGGGAGCTTGTTGCGGATGGAGGACGCTATGTGGCGGCGGTGGGCCGTGGCCAGTATCTGCGGCGTGAGGCGAGAGGAGGGGCGTGGCAGTAAGTTCGATTTCGACACGAGTTGTTGATCAGTCTGCCGCTGATCTTGCAGCGGAACATGACTCGCGCCTCTATAACGCCGATCTTGCACCTACGGTCGCGGCTCAACGTACGTGGGGGACCTATAACTACATTGCGCTGTGGTTCTCGATGTCGATGGAGGTGACGACGTATATGCTGGCGTCGTCGCTGATCGCGGGTGGCATGAACTGGAAGCAGGCGATTCTGACGATTCTTCTGGGAAACCTGATCGTGCTGGTGCCAATGCTTCTGAATGCACATGCTGGCGCGAAGTACGGGATTCCCTTTCCTGTGTTTGTTCGCGCGAGCTTTGGGACGCGGGGAGCTAATCTTCCGGCGATGCTGCGGGCGTTTGTGGCTTGCGGATGGTTTGGTATTCAGTCGTGGCTTGGAGGGCAGGCGATTGCCGCGATGATTGGAGTGCTTTGGCCACAGACTGCCCAGATGCCTTTGGTGCTGTGGGCGAGCTTTCTTGGATTCTGGTTGCTGAATATGTATGTGGTGTGGCGGGGCGTCGAATCGATTCGATTTCTACAGAGCTTCTCTGCGCCTTTCATGCTGGTGATGTCGCTGACGCTGCTCTTCTGGATGCTGCATAAGGCGGGTGGATTTGGACCGATGCTTTCGGCACCGAGCCACTTCCATACGACTGGCAGCTTTCTTCGTTTCTTTTTCCCTTCGTTGACGGCGATGGTGGGGTACTGGGCGACGCTGTCGCTGAATATTCCGGACTTTACACGTTATGCGAAGTCTCAGGATTCGCAGATTGTGGGACAGGCGTTCGGTTTGCCGGTTGCGATGGTGCTTTACTCGTTTATCGGCATCGCTTGCACTTCAGCATCTGAGATTATCTTTGGAGAGCCGGTCTGGTCGCCTATCACTTTGCTGGGGCGATTTCATCAGCCCTTTGCGGCTTTGCTGGCGCTGGTTGCTCTTTTGATCGCGACACTGAATGTAAATATCGGCGCGAATGTGGTTTCGCCGTCAAACGACTTTTCCAACCTGGCTCCGGGGCTGATCAGCTTTCGCACCGGCGGATTGATCACTGGCTTTCTGGGACTGGCGATGATGCCGTGGAAGCTGATGAGCAGCTTTGGCAACTACATCTTTGGCTGGCTGATCGGGTACTCGGGGTTGCTCGGGCCTGTTGCCGGCATTATGGTCGCGGATTATTTCCTGATACGTGGGACGCGGCTGGATACGGTGTCGCTGTATCGCAGAGGCGGGCCTTATGAGTACACACGCGGGATCAATCCAAGAGCGATTGTTGCGCTGGTCGGTGGGGTAACCGTCGCGTTGATTGGGCTTGCTGTTCCCTCTTTGCGGTTCCTCTATGACTACGCGTGGTTCGTTGGCTTTTTTGTTGCGGCGGCCAGCTACTATCTGCTTATGCAGGGATACCGCACGGCGGCTTCGGGTGTGTCCGGCGTCGTGACACAGATAACGTCTCAGGAATAGGATGGCACTCATGAGTCCGATTGATGTCGTCGAGCCTAAGAGCTCTAATAAATCAGCGTCGCTTACGAGCCAGCAGGTGGTGGATATTACGCGACAGCACAACTACGGCACCTGGCGATTTCAAAAGGGCTGGAACCCGATGCACATCGCGGACGCCGAGGGCTGCACCATCGTCGATGGTGCGGGCAAGCGGTATCTGGATTTTTCGTCGCAGTTGATGTGCTCTAATCTTGGGCACAAAAATCAGGCTGTAATTGATGCGATTGCGCGGCAGGCCCAGGAGTTGAGTTACGCGATGCCTGGCTATGCGACCACGGCGCGCGCTGAGCTGTCTCAACTTCTACTGGAAGTTTTGCCTAAGGGCATCAGCAAGTTTTTCTTTACTACCTCCGGGACAGAGGCTAACGAGGCGGCGTTCAAGATCGCGCGCATGTATACGGGAAAGACGAAGATCATTGCGCGCTATCGCTCTTATCATGGGTCTACCGCCGGTTCTATCGCGGCGACTGGAGATCCGCGGCGATGGGCGATGGAGCCTGGCGGCAAGGGGCCGGGTGTTCTCTTTGCGCCGGAGGTTCACTGTTACAAATGTCCGATCAAGCACACCTATCCGGGATGCGGGATCGCGTGCGCGGATTATATCGAACACATGATCCGGAATGAGTCGGATGTGGCTGCGGTTCTGGTGGAGCCTATTGTTGGGACGAATGGTGTGATCGTTCCTCCAGAGGAGTACATGCCGAAGCTTCGCCGGATCTGCGACGAATATGGCGTTTTGTTGATTGCGGATGAGGTGATGACGGGGTGGGGGCGTACTGGCGAGTGGTTCGCCATGAATCACTGGGGTGTCGTTCCGGACATTTTGGTTACGGCGAAAGGGATTACTTCGGCTTATGTGCCGTTGGGACTTTGCGCGACAAGTGAGAAGATCGCTGATTTCTTTCAGGATCATTATTTCGCTCATGGTCATACGTATGAGGCGCATCCGCTTACGCTTGCTCCTGCGGTGGCTACGATTCGTGAGATGCAGCGTCTTGGGCTGGTGGAGAGGGCTCGTGAGCTTGGTCCTTATGTTGAAGGCAAGCTCAAGGAGTTGAAGGCGAAACATCCCAGCATTGGGGATGTTCGCGGGAAGGGACTCTTCTGGGCAGTTGACCTGGTGAAAGATCAAACTACGAAGGAGCCTTTCAATACTTACTCGGACAAGGTCTCGGGAAAGCCGTTGCTCGTGGATCAGATTGCCGCGAAGATACTTGCGGATGGTGTCACGATCCAGGCTTGGGTCTCGCACTTTGTGATTGCTCCTCCGCTGATTGTTACGAAGGAGCAGATTGATCTTGGGATTTCGGTTCTGGATAAGCATCTTGTGATTGCAGATGCTGCTGTTGGTGCGTGACCGTGTCCTGCGTCCTGCCGGACGGGCCCACTGCGCGTGGCGCGGTCACTTCGTGACTTGTATACCCCTTCGGTTGGCCCTCCCGTTGGTCGGGATACAGCTTTCAGCCTAGCGTTGGCATGGAGGTGTCTACTCCTTTGCGAATGCCTGTGGGCCAGCGTGAGGTGATCGTCTTTAGCCTTGTGTAGAAGCGCACGCCTTCGGGGCCGTAGACGGCGTAATCGCCGAAGAGAGAACGCTTCCATCCGCCAAAGCTGTGGAACGCCATTGGCACTGGAATGGGGACGTTGATGCCGACCATGCCGGCCTGGACTCTGTGCGCGAAGTCTCGTGCTGTGTCTCCGTCGCGCGTGAAGATGGAGGTGCCGTTGCCGTACTCGTGCTCGTTGACTAGCTGCAGCGCTGTTTCGAAGTCGCTGGCTCGCACGATGCCGAGCACAGGGCCGAAGATCTCCTCGCGATAGATCTTCATCTCCGGCTTGACGTGATCGAATAGGCAGGCGCCGAGGAAGAAGCCTTCTCCTTTGGTGAGAGCATTGTTGCGTCCATCGACTCTTAGTTCTGCCCCCTCGGATTGACCTTGCTTCAGATAGCCGGTGACTCGTTCGAGATGAGCCTTTGTAACGAGAGGGCCAAGCTCTGCGCCTGGCTGCATGCCGTCGCCCATCTGCAGGCCTTCGATGCGATGCTCGATCTTGTCTATCAGCATTTCGGCGGTGGCATTGCCTACTGTGACCGCGACTGAGATGGCCATGCAGCGTTCGCCTGCGGATCCGTAGGCTGCGCCGACGAGCGCATCCGCGGCCTGATCGAGGTCGGCGTCGGGCATGACAATCATGTGATTCTTGGCACCGCCGAGAGCCTGTACGCGTTTGCCGTGGCTGGTTGCTTCGCGGTAGACGTACTCGGCGATCGGGGTGGAACCTACGAAGCTTATCGCCTGTACGGTTGGGTGGGCCAGGAGGGCGTCGACTGCTGTCTTATCTCCATGGACAACGTTAAAGACTCCGTCGGGCAGGCCAGCTTCTTTGAGCATCTCGGCGAGGAGCAGCGATGCGCTGGGGTCGCGCTCGCTGGGCTTGAGAACGAAGGTGTTGCCGCATGCCAGAGCGATGGGGAACATCCACATGGGCACCATGGCCGGGAAGTTGAAGGGGGTGATGCCGGCTACGACGCCCAGAGGTTGACGCATGGACCAGCTATCGATGTCGGAGCCTACCTGTTCTGTGAACTCGCCTTTAAGAAGGTGCGGGATGCCGGTGGCAAACTCGACGACTTCGAGGCCACGGGTTGCTTCGCCTTTCGCATCGGAGAAGACCTTGCCGTGCTCGCTGGTGAGTAAGGCGGCGACCTCGTCGAGACGGCGCTCGAAGATCTCACGAAAGCGGAAGAGTACGCGAGCTCTCCGAAGCACCGGTTGCGCCGACCATGCTGGAAATGCTGCAGCAGCAGCGGCTACGGCCTTGTCAACTTCGGCACTGGTTGCGAGGGCTACCTTCGCCTGGACCTTACCGGTGGCGGGGTTGTAGACATCTCCAAACCGTCCGGAGACTCCGGCCATGATTTCGCCGTTTACCCAGTGATGGACCTCTCGAAGCTGGCGGGCGGTGGATTCGGATGGGGTCAGTGTGGATGTGGCGGACATAGGCGGACCTCCTCTGGAGAGATTTATCCTACCAGCCGCGGTCGAGGGGGCGTAATCGTGCAGACTTCCAGCGGAGAGCAATTGTGCGGGTTTGCGCTCGTCTTTTTTTTGGATCTCTTCTGAAACGATTGTCACCTGTCGGTCACTATCCAAATGTCACGCCTTGTAAGCGAAACTCTTGTTTTCTTTTTTTTGCGTTACTCTCTGCCTTGATTCCCTTCTGGGGCGTACCAGAAGATCCTGTAAGAACGACCAATTGAGCGAGGCGACAGGGTGCCGAAAGATCAGAACTCACGATTACCCTGGAGGTTCGTAACAAGTTCGTCCCACGGTGTAAACTTGGGCGCAAGTACAGCCGCCTGGGGGGATAGAGCTTGCAATTTTTTGCGTTCGACGCGGCGTATCTTGAGAGACTCCGATCTGGAGACGCCCGCACCGAGGAGCACTTTGTCAGCTATTTCGGGGAATTAATCCAGCTGAAGCTGCGTTCGCGACTGAACTCCAGAGAAGCAATCGAAGACGTCCGGCAGGAGACTTTTGTGCGGGTGCTGGGGCTGGTTCGCTCGGCCAATGGCCTGAGGGAGCCTGATCGCCTAGGGGCGTTTGTCAATTCGGTTTGTAACCATGTTTTGATGGAGCATTACCGTTCCAGGAGTAAGACAGAGTCCTATCTCGACAGCGACATGGAAGCCACCCTGGCGAATCACGAACCGAGCGCTCTGAGTCTTCTGGAGACAAAGGATGCGCAGCGAGTCGTTCGTCAGATTTTGACGGAGTTGACCGACCGGGATCGGCAGTTGCTGCAATTGGTTCTGCTGGAAGAGCGCGATAAAGATGAAGTGTGCGCTGAGCTTGGCATAACCCGGGACTATCTGAGGGTGCTAGTACACCGCGCGAAGCAGTCTTTCAAGTCTTTTTATATAAGCCACTTAGGCGATAGCAGGGTGAACTGAAGAAGTCCGTGACACGATTTCGCGGGTTGAAACACTATAGAGTTGAGGCATCTTTGTTAATGAATCATTTCGAATCCACAGAGAGCAGAGCGGTAGAGAAGTATCTGCTGGGAGAGATGTCTCCGGTAGAGCGCGATGCGTTCGAAGAACACTTCTTTGACTGCCCGGAGTGCGCTGCCGATCTTCGCGCAACGGCTGCATTCCTTGATACAGCGAAACAGGAGCTGAAGTCTTTTCCTCGTTCGAAGCCGACGGCTGAGCCTGCGAAGAGATCCCGTTTCGTTCTACAGTGGCCGGTGTTTGCCTGGGCGGCGCTGGCAGCATCTTTGCTGGTGACTGCGTATCAGAATGTCATGGTGTACCCACACCTGACTCGGGAGATTGCTCAGTTGAGCGCACCCGAGGTTCTACCATCGCTATCTTTAGTAAACGGAAACAGCCGCGGCGGCGGTGAGGCAGCTACTGTAACGGTGTCAAAGGCTAAGCCCTTTCTTTTGCTTGTCGATGTTCCTACACAAGATCGCTTTATGGGCTACACTTGCTCTCTGTATTCTCCTTCCGGCACGCTTGCGTGGCACGTCGAGGTGTCTGCACAGGAAGCGAAGGATACTGTTTCGATACGCGTCCCCGGCGTGGACAAGGTGAGCGGCACTTACACCTTGACCGTGCGAGGAGATGCAGATCAAGCTTCAACCGGGCCCGCTGTCGAACTAGCTCACTATCGCTTTACTTTGAATATTCAGGATTAGACTACTGAACTTGAAGGGCTGATATGCGACCCACTTCAACGAAGACATTTTACTTTCAATCCGATGCTCACTCGCTGGGCGGATTCGTTCAACATCCTTCGCAAAAAGTGATCCCGTCACAGGCACATTCTTCGCTGCCGGCCGTAGGAGGCCATGTGACGACAACGACCGGAGCGTTCGATCACGACTCGGTCGTCTCATGCCGAACGGCTTACACACGCGTTTCGGGCAGAGAGCAAGGTGAGGAGGGGCCGTGGTCGATGGTGACTACCTCTGTCATCGAGGGGCTGAACATTATGGAGGTCGTGACGGCCGATCGAATTGTGGGTCAGGTCTCCCTTCAGTACGCCAAGGGCGTTCGCTTCCCTCGCATTTCGTTTGCCGGTTCCCGGTTTGATGGGCTGCGAGTGGCAGGCCGCGATGTTGTGCCGGTGATGAACAAAAAGTTTATGACGCTGCAGTGCGAGGATGAAGACTGCCTTCCGCTCAAGGAGTTTCAGAAGGCAAGCCGCGAGCAGGGTCGCACTATAATCAAGAGCGCCAATGCTAAGAAAGTTAAATGGGTGCACGACAGATTTAGCTGGATGGATTCGGAACCGAAGCCAGGAGAAGATCGATGTGTTCTATGTTCCTTGGTGGATGGCGTGGATCAAGACGTTCCGGGTCGATCGTTCGGTCACGTTCTGGAGATTCCGGAGTTTGGCAGGATCTTTCTAGGGGAGTTTACTCCGAGTTGCGGGTCGGTCCGGCTCTCCATGATTCGGGCCGAGTTGGGTTGCAGTATCCAGGGGAATATCAGCGCGGGAGTTGTGGGGGGCGGGGGCTCAACTTTTCCACCATAGTGCTCTTTGCGGCGACTGTGCTGGCCGCAACTTCATCAGGTTGCCGCTCCTCTCCTGTGAGCCGGGATCCTGAGCAGACTTATCAAAGCATTCGCAGCGATGCCTTGCAGGGCAATCTCGATGTTGCCCAGCAGAGGGCGAAGAGGGCACGAGAAGACTTCTCTCAAATGGGCTCGGATTGGCCCATGAAGTTTCGCATGCTTGAGGCTGAGATCCGCACATATCAAGGACAGCGCCAAGATGTTCTTGCCCTATTGACGGAGAAGGGTGTTTCTTATCCAACCGATGGTGATCTGGCGATCAAGAGAGATTTGCTGTGCGGTCAAGCGTACTCCGGGCTGAATAAGCCGGAGTTGGCTGATCAGGATTTGCGCGAGGCCCGGCGTCTCACCGATTTGAGTCACTCAAAGCTAAACGGTGAGGTTCTTCGGGCCGAGGCCAAGATTCAGCTCTCCAACGACCATCCGGCAGAAGCTACAGCTCTCTATAAGAAGAGCCTGGGGGCTGCTCGAGAGCAGCGGGATACGTTCCTTGAAGCCAGTGACCTTTTGAATCTTGGGTTCGTCGAGTTGCAACAGGAACATTATGATGAAGCGGTGGCGTCGCTGGATGCGGCAACTGATTTTGCCAAGACGATTCAATCGCGGCAGCTCCTTCAAGTAGCACTGGGGAATCTTGGAGTCGCTTATTTTCATCTCGGTGACTTTGAGAAGGCTTTATATAACTTCAAACTGGCTGAAAAAGAAGCGAGAGAGACCGGCTCTACGTACCTTGAGGTTAAGTGGCTTTGGAACGCCGGCTCGTCGAACTACGAACTTGGAAGACTTGATGATGCAAAGCTGGACTATGAACAGTCGCTGAAGGTGGCAACCGCGATCAACGCGCGGGAAGAGATTGCGGGGACCAATACTGAACTGGCGATGGTGCTATTTAAGAAAGGACAGCTCGATTCGGCCAAGAGTCACTGCGATGAGGCGATCCGGGCGGCAGCAGAGTCTGCAGACAAGTCGGCGAAGTTAGAACCTTTGTACGTCCAGGCACTTCTGGCGGTGCGGACGCCAAATGGACAGAACCCAGAGCAGATGCTGCTGCAGGTCCATGAGGAGTCGATCGGAGCTCCCTATTTGAGATGGGATATCGAAGATTCCCTGGGCAATTATTACAACGACAGGCATAGGACAGTTCAAGCGGAGCACTGGTATCGTGAATCGATTCACACCTTCGAAGCGAAACGAGACTCCGTTAAGAACGAAGAGCTTAAGTTGCCTTTTTTTGGCCACGGGGATGCGCTCTATAGAGACTATGCGGATTTTCTGATCTCTTCGCGTCGGCAGAGGGAGGCTTTGAAGCTTCTTGACCTCGGCCGCGCGCGAACGCTGGAGGAGGGTCTGGGAGCCGCGAAACAGATTTTGGTGACCCTAAAGGAAGACGTTGATCCGCAGGCGATCGCTCGCAGACATAACGCTGCAATTCTCTTCTATTCTCTGGGAGCAGAGAAGTCTTACTTGTGGGCTGTGACAGCTACTCATACTAGTCTGTTTGTGCTTCCGAAGAAGCAGGAGATCGAATCTCATGTTCAGAGTTACCAGAGAGCGATTTTGAAGTCGAGTGATGCGCTGCGCGAGGGGAATGTTGACGGGAGATACCTCTATGACACGATCGTCGCTCCAGCTGCGTCGATGATTCCGGATGGGACAAAGGTGTTTATCATTCCTGATGGCGGCCTCAATGGGTTGAACTTCGAGACTCTGTTGAAGCCGGGTGGCGAAAGACTGCATTACTGGATCGAAGATGTGACGCTGACGAACGCGAACTCAATTCGGCTTCTGTCGCGGCTCGATTCGGTGTCTTCCAAAGATGCGAATGATCTACTGTTGATCGGCAATCCGGTCTCTTCGGGCTCGGAGTATGAAAGCCTGCCTAACGCGCCGGCTGAAGTCGATAGGATCAAGAGACATTTTCCAGTGGACCGAGAGACGGTGTTGACGCAGGCAGAGGCTGTGCCTTCGGCGTATGGAACAGTCAGGCCGGATCGTTTTGCGTACATCCACTTCGTCGCTCATGGAACTGCGAGTCGGCTTAGTCCGCTGGATTCGGCGGTGGTGCTTTCGGCGCCTGCCGCACACGCGGATGACTATAAGCTGTATGCGAGAGAGATTGTGCGTCATCCGTTGCACGCCCGGCTTGTGACTATCTCGTCCTGTTATGGATCTGGGCTTCGTGCTTACGCGGGAGAGGAGCTGGTGGGTCTGTCCTGGGCGTTCCTGCGCGCGGGTGCGCACAACGTCATTGGAGCGTTGTGGGAGGTAAACGACGCTTCGACACCGCAACTGATGGATCGCTTATATGGCGGACTTGAAGGCGGAAGCAATCCGGACGAGGCGCTTCGAGCGGCTAAGTTAGAGATGATGCGCTCCAACGGTGTCATGCGCAAGCCTATGTATTGGGCAGCTTTTCAGCTTTACGCCGGTTCGTGAGAGATTTGCAGCTGTCTTGGCAGGCTTAGATCGATTTGGCCATCTTTAGAATGGTTCAGGCAAGTAGTCGGAGATGTTGAAACGATCTTGTGGTAGCCATCACTATTGTGTGCAGGGACAAATTGATCTTGAGTTCCAGCCAGTTGAGTTGTTCGGGCTGGTGATGCCTGCGAGAGGTGACGGGAGACATCACCTCCGCAGGTTTCTACTTTTTCAGGACGATCTCTCAGACGGATCTCGTAGACCAATGAGTTTGCGACACCTTGGTCGTGAAGCATCTCCTCAAGATGGACTTACCAGGGTGCAGCCGCGGAACGTTAGTGAAGGCTCGGGCGCGACATCGAAAGCCACAGACTTAGAAGGTATGATGTTTGCGTCTACGAGGTTGAGGACGAGGAGATATTTTATGCGGGCATCATTGAAGAAGACTCTGGCCGGTTTGACTGTTCTTGCTTGTTGCGCTTTTGCGAGAGCCACTGACGTAACGATCCACCTGAATAGTACAGAGCCGATCTCACGGAACACGATGAAGTACCAATGTGACGGCCAGGGAAGCAAGATGGGACTGCCTGCAGGAATATTTTCGGTGGAGTATATAAACGGAGCGGGTAACAGTCTTGCGATTGTTCCCGTTGCCGGACATTCTCTGATCTTTGCAAATGTAACTTCGGGGTCGGGAGCGCGATATGCGGCTGGGAGCTATATCTGGTGGGAGGCTGGAGGCCGGGGAGTTACCTTTTCGTCGGATTCAATTGCAGGCACGATGACCTCTGAATGTCATCGTGCGGAGTAATCCGCATCACGATAGTATTTCTGCAAGGGTCAGATAGGTGTTTATGACTGCCGATTGGCCTGGTCTGGATACGCTACCTATCACCCATCTCCTAGTCTCGCCGGAAGAGAGACCCTTTTTTTATGCATTTTGAAGAGATCGAAGCAGCCGCTGCAAGCTCGGAGACGGGCGCTCCAGGGTGGAGGTTTGCCGTAGCGGCCGGCATTCTGGGTTGGATTCTCGATGCATTCGATTTTTTTGTCGTCGTCTTTCTGATATCGGAGCTGATGGGCAAATTTCACGTGGGGAAGGCCGCGATTGTGTGGAGCATGACACTGACGCTGGCCATGCGACCGATTGGAGCGTTATTCTTCGGGGCCCTAGCCGATAAGTTCGGACGCAAGAAACCGCTGATTGCTTGCGTTCTGTACTTCTCGGCGGTGACCGTACTGAGCGGGCTTGCGCCGACGTATTGGATATTTATGGCGATGAGACTGTTGTACGGTCTCGGAATGGGTGGCTATTGGGGTATTGGCGCTTCCTATGCGATGGAGAGCGCTCCTCGGCACAGGCGTGGCGTTCTCTCTGGTCTTATGCAGGGTGGTTATCCGTTCGGGTATCTCATGGCGGCAATCGGAATGCAGACGATAGCGCCGAGGTTCGGCTGGCAGGCGATGTTCTTTGTGGGGGTTGGGGTCACGCTAGTGATTGTTGTGCTGGCTGCAGTGGCGCCTGAATCGGCGGCCTGGCGGTTGCATCGGACGCCATCTCTCGGAAAGATATTCGGAACGCTGTTTCAACACTTAGGCGTCTTCGGATACCTTTTGCTGTTGATGGCAGCGATCACCTGCCTCTCTCACGGTACCCAGGATCTTTATCCCGACTTTCTGAAGACGCTGCCATGGATGAACGGCGTCACCGTGCTGGGAATGAACGCTACGTTTGGAGTTCCGGTGATCTACAACATTGGAGCGATCATCGGGGCTATTGTGGTGGGGGCGATGTCGGAGCGGATTGGGCGTCGGTATGCCGTGATGGCTGCGCTTGGGGTGTGTCTGCTGGCGATGCCGATGTGGGCATTCGGCGGCTCAGTGCTGGCGATTGTGGTTGGATCTTACTTGATGCAGAGCGGCGTGCAGGGGGCGTTTGGCGTGATTCCGGCGCACCTGAATGAGTTGGCTCCGGATGCGATTCGCGGGTTGTTTCCTGGGTTTGTGTATCAGCTCGGCGTGCTGTTTGCTTCGCCTGTGCTGCCGCTGCAGAATCTGTTGCGAAGCAGATTTGGCTATCCTTGGGCGTTATGTTCCTTTGAGACGCTGGTGATCGTTTCGCTGCTTCTGATCTTCTGGTTTGGTCCGGAGAAGCGAGGCAGAAGCTTCGTGACAGGCCATCGAGCGGAGGCGACCGAGGAGGTGTCCTCGAGAGATAACGTTGCGCTGAGATAAGTTTTAGAGAATTTGTTGGTGAGCGACCCGGATTCAGGCCAACAGCTGCTGCGGGATAGGGGTCCGTCTGGCTGAGAAGTAGGGATGACAGATGTGGCGCAAGTCAACGCCAGACTTATCAGCCTCCTGTTCATGCTTTGAAACAACAGTCGCTAGACAGTTCAAACAAATCGAATCAGATGATCCATCCATCTTCGGGCGACGGGGATGTGTTGCAGCGGCTTGATCGGCCATAGGGTCTCCTCTACAAGGTTACTATGTTTTGTTGTCCGATGAGTAAACTGTCGCAGGAGTTGCCTGGGGCGCCCTGGAACTTACCGTCGGTGTCGAGTTACGGACGCCGCCCAGGGGAGCCGCCGCGATCTCCTAGAGGTCTTTTTGGGTCAGATTCGACTTTCGAGCCTCCACCTTCAACTGATCGTTGATGGTTGCAAGGCGCTCATTAATAACGGCGATTGATTCGGCCCAAGTCTTGAAGGTTTCGGTGGTGTAGCCGGCATCGAAGGTTCGCGGGTGCGGCTCTTTTGCGGAGTGCCTTCGCTTGGCCTCTTCGAGCCTCTGTTGAAAATATGCAAGCCGTTGTTTGAGATCTTCTTCGCTCATGCCAGTAGTTAGTATATTTGATGCAAATCCGCAACTCGCGATTGTGCCTCGAAGTTGCCTGTCGAGTGGAAAACTTTGAACTGCCTGGATCGCAATGAGTTTTGATGATTTTGCTTATCGTCTAGTGACAAGACGAACGAGGTGATTGGAGCCATCACCGATGGTTCGTGAATGTCATATGAATTATTTTCCCGTAAATTATTTAGACTTTGCAATATTTTATTGCTGCCGCCTCTGAGCCGTCTCTAGCATCGATCATAGAGGGAGTCGAGCATAAGGAGTCGGCACGACACTAGTACTTCCCTGTCGACTGCATAGTTTTAAGTTCTCACCTCTCTCTGCAACAGAAGCAGGCTACTAGAAACGAGGCACGCCATGCAGGAACCAACGCCGAAGGGGCATGACCTGATAGTTGATGACGATCGGACCAGCATCACGGTTCCGGCGCTCAAACAAGCGATTCTGGATAATCTGTTCTACGTTGTGGGCAAGCGAGCCGAGGTGGCGACGGACATGGATCACTTCATGGCTCTCGCCTATACAGTGCGAGACCGGATTCTGGCCCGCTGGCTTACGACCAAAGGAGATTACGTAAAGCATCACATGCGTACTGTCCATTATTTGTCGGCTGAGTTTTTGATGGGACCTCATCTGGCAAACAACCTACTCAATCTTGGACTCCAGGAGGCTGTTCGCCAGGCAACGTCGGAGCTCGATCTTGACCTCGATCTATTGATCAAGCAGGAGAGTGAGCCTGGATTGGGCAATGGTGGACTTGGTCGACTTGCAGCGTGCTATCTCGACTCATTGGCAACGCTGGGAGTTCCTGCGATGGGGTACGGGATTCGCTATGAGTACGGCATGTTTCATCAGACGATCCGTGATGGCTGGCAGGTCGAGCTCACGGACTACTGGCTGCGCTACGGCAATCCCTGGGAGATTCGGCGTCCCCAGGCCGACGTCGAAGTAGCCTTCGGCGGGCATACTCAGTCTTGGAGAGATCCCTTCGGCGAGTACAAGGTGCAGTGGATTCCCGGGGAAGTGGTCAAGGGAATTCCTTACGACACGCCGATCCTGGGGTATCGCTCGGGAGTCGCAAACACTCTCCGCCTGTGGAGGTCCGAAGCGACCGAATCCTTCTACTTTGAACGCTTCAACAGCGGTGACTATGAGGGTGCGGTCGGGGCGAAGGTCTTCGCCGAGAATATTTCTAAGGTTCTTTATCCGAATGACGAAGAGATTCGCGGCAAAGAACTTCGCCTGCAGCAGCAGTATTTTTTCACATCGTGTTCCCTGCAGGATATGATCCGGCGGCATCAGAGTGCGGGCCATGCCATTGAGAACTTCCACGAGCTGTGTGTCGTGCAGCTCAACGACACTCATCCGTCGATCGGCGTCGCCGAGCTGATGCGGCTCCTGATCGATATTCATGGTCTGGGATGGGACAAGGCTTGGGAGATCACCTCGCATACCTTTAATTACACCAACCACACTCTTCTGCCAGAGGCGCTCGAACGCTGGCCGCTGCCGATGTTCGGCTCATTGCTGCCTCGCCACCTCGAGATCATTTATGAGATTAATGCGCGCTTTCTGAGTACGCTACGCGAGCAGTTCCCGAACGATGAAGATCGGGTGGCTCGCATGTCTCTGATCGACGAGCACGGGGAGAGGTACGTTCGCATGGCCCACCTCGCCTGCGTTGGAAGCGAGCATATCAACGGGGTCGCTCGACTGCATACCGAGTTGCTGAAGAGCGACGTGCTTCACGACTTCTATGAGCTGTGGCCTGAGAAGTTCATCAACGTAACCAATGGCGTGACGCCGCGGCGCTGGCTGGCGGTTAGCAATCCTGAGCAGACGGAGTTGATGATCAGCAAGATTGGACAGGATTGGATTGGGGATCTCGATCGGGTTTCACAGCTAGAGCGCTATGCCGAAGACTCCGCCTTCCGTGCGGATTGGCGCAATGTACAGTACGCCGTCAAGGTTCGACTGACCCAGTACATCGCCGACACGACCGGAATTGCTGTCGATCCGAAGTCGATGTTCGACGCCCAGGTGAAGCGCATTCACGAGTACAAGCGGCAGCATTTGAACCTTCTTTACATCCTGACGCAGTATCACCGCTTGAAGAAGACTCCCGGGCTGGAGATTCCGGCGCGGACTTTCCTGTTCGGCGGAAAAGCTGCTCCTGGATACTTCATAGCGAAGTTGATCATCAAGCTGATCACCTCAGTCGCTGAGGTCATCAATAATGATCCGGAGGTAAATCAACAGCTGAAGGTGGTCTTTCTTCCGGACTACAACGTCACCTTCGGCCAGCTGGTCTACCCTGCCGCCGATCTTAGTGAACAGATCTCTACGGCCGGCAAAGAGGCATCCGGCACGGGCAATATGAAGTTCGCCATGAATGGAGCGCTTACCATTGGGACTCTCGACGGAGCCAACATTGAGATTCGCGAGGCTGTGGGGCATGAAAACTTCTTCCTCTTCGGATTGACAGCAGCAGAGGTTGCTGCGAAGAAGGCTGCCGGCTACCATCCTCATCAAATCTACGAATCAAATGGGGAGCTGCGCGAGGTCATCGATAGCATCGTCTCCGGGCAGTTTTCGCGAGGCGACCGCAATCTTTTCCGCCCGCTAGTCGATGGTCTGCTCAATACTGATCCCTATCTTTTGTTCGCCGACTATCAGTCTTATGTCGACTGTCAGGATCAGGTGGGTAAAGCTTATTCGGACCAGGAGGGATGGTCGAAGATGTCGATCTACAATGCAGCACGCATGGGTCGCTTCTCCTCCGATCGATCGATTCAGGAGTACTGCAGGAATATCTGGAACATCACTCGGTTCGGAGTGGATGCGCCTCAGGCTCCGGCAGGCAAGTAAGTAGCGGCGAGGGTTCGCGCTGATACTTCCAGCCCATACTTTTCGCAATGCGGGAGTGGTCGAAGCAAAAAATGTGCGGGACTAACGCTCCTCTAAAAGAGGCACTCAGAAAAGCAGCTTTACGGAGAATTGAATCTGCCGTGAGGTTCCCGCGGTTTTGCTGATTACGCCGAAGCCTGATCCTTTGATCGTATTGGCCGGCAGACCCATATCTACGATGTTGAACAGGTTGAAGAACTCTGACCGGAACTCCACGTCGAAGAGTTCGGAACCGCCGGCACGCCTTCCGACGGGAGTGTCCTTGATAAGCGAGAAATCAAAGTCGTAGTAGGCCGGTCCGCGAAAGGTATCCCGGCCGAGAGAGCCGAAGAATCCCTGATTCGGCCCTGTGCCGCCTGGTTGGTTGATTGGGATCGAGAAGAAGCTGGCGTTATTTGCTCCCTGTCCAAAATAGTCTTCGCGAACCTTTCTGGCGGTGGAGAGAGTCGGCTTCGCGATCTGGTTTGGCCGATCCACTCCATTGGAGCCTGCACCTGTCTGCTGTACGCCGGAGTAGACGGTGAAGGGCAGACCACTGCTGATCGTCGAGATGCTCAACAGCTCCCACCCGGCTGTGACTTTTCGATTGATCGGTTGCAGCAGCTCGATCTTTTCCAACTGCAGATCTTGAGCGAGGCTCATGGTGAAGCCATGGGTAACGTCGAAACTGGATGGCCCCTTTTCTGCGTGGGTATTGAATGGATTTTGCGGGTACGGATTGGATATCGCGCCAGTGGTATTTCCGTTTGCCGTGACGCCGCTTGTGTCATCGATCGACTTTGACCAGGTGTAGCTGAGTTGAATGCCGGGGCCACCCTGAAAGGGTGTCCCAGTAAGCGAAGTTTGCAACGAGTGATAGCTGGAGTGAGCATTATTTACGATGAGCTGTTCCGTCCCAAAACCGCCGATCGCGTTGCCAGAACCGTCAAACTGGGTATGAGTAGCGAATTCCGGACTGGCTCCAGAGTAGCTGTTGGGAAAGGCGGTACGCGGCAGCTTGACCGATGCAGTGCCGACATAGGCGGCGTCCGCGGTGAGCTTACCGAACTGACGTTCGGCGCCGAGTGTCCACGTTTGCAGATAACCGTTGCCGAAGTGGCGGTCGATTCCTGTCAGGTTTAGCGGCGTGAACTGAGCGCCTGGCGAGAGCGCGGCAAGATCTCTTTGATAGCGCTCCACGTCGAGAACGGTGTTGGATGGAACGCTTTTGGTATTGCCGCTGGCAAAGACGTTTTGTCCAGTGGGAGTGTAGAAGGTGGGAAGCTGCGCTGAGGTGATCTGAAATCCATACAGAATCGGCGCTCCAACGGCGGCAGTAATGTGGGGATAGATCACGAAGGGGACGGCACCGGTTAGAAAATTGTCTTGCCAGATGTTGGGCGGGATTGTCGTGATGCCGCCGCCAGCGTGAAGGTGAAGTGTATTTGTAACCTTCCAGTCGACTTGAACTCGGGGAGCGATACCGCCCCAGTCGAAGTGATATCCAGGCTGAGGATTGACGAGATATTGCTGCTGCGAACCGTTGATGAGGAAGCCTGAGGTGCGATGAGCACGTTCGGCGATGGGAGAGTAGATCTCGTAGCGAACTCCGTAGTCGAGCACGACCCGGTCGGAGATCTTGAAGGTGTCCTGGGCGTAGATTGCTCCGCCGTTGCGAGAGACGGCTGCAGGGCCGATGTGATCGCCACCTGAGACATAAGGTGCCGCGACCGCCCTTGTGTAAACAAAGGCACTCCCGGTGAGCAGCCCGCTAAGGGTATCTGGAAGAGGATCGCCGACGCGGATGTTGTGAGCACCGCTCTGCGAGGTGATGTCTACAGGAGAATAGGCTGTCCCTCCACCAAAGTCGTATTCGCCGTTTGGGCTGGTACCGAAGTAGGTCGTGTCGCGATTGGCGCGGAACTCTCCGCCAGCCTTGATGAGGTGACGTCCGATGGTGACTACGAAGTTCTGTCTGGCCTGAAAGAGATTGCCGTATGCGGACGCGACTGAGCCTGCCGCAGAGTTGAAGGCTTCGAAGAGTCCGTCGTTGAACTTGACTGCTGGGTCGGTGTGGTTCGGTGTTGGAAACTGGGGTGTCGTTCGAGTCACGCTTATAGAACTCTCGAAGGAGAAGCGAGGAGAGACTGTCTGGTTGTAGGTAAGGACTCCATTGCGCTGATGATCGACGTACACGACGCCGAAGCTGGGATCAATGGCTGTTTGATCAGGGTTGGTGGTCGGGCCGAAGAGATTGTTGAAGTTGAATCTCGCGGTAAGGTGTTTGCTGGGGGAGAGCACCTGGTCGATACGCACGGAGAACTGGTTGGCGTTCGTGACTACTTTGGAGGACGCCGCGTAGGTATTGGCTCCGTAGGAGCCTGTCGGGTTATTGGGCAGCGGATAGCGGGAGAGAATCTTCGCGATCTCCGGCTTGGGCGTAATGACCAGCGTATCGCCTGGAAACGCGGTCGTGTCGATGCCAAGCCGCTCGGAGGCCGTGGGCACCGGGAGGACCTGTGTTGTTCCAAGAACCTGACGAAAGCCTTGATATTGCCCGAAGTAGAATGTCTTGCCGCTTCCGTCATAAAGATGGGGCAGGATGATCGGGCCGCCGTTGGTGAAGCCGAATTCATTGCGCCGAAATGGCGGGATTCGACCCGGTTCGGCGATAGAAGGATGATCGAAGTAGTTGCGTGCGTCGAGTGCGGAGTTGCGAAGAAACTCGAAGACGGAGCCGTGAAAACCACTGCTTCCGGAGCGTGTCGTAATGTTTGTAAAACCTGCTGCGCCGCGCCCAATCTCGGCGGGCATCCAGCCTGAGGTCGATTGGATCTCCTGGACAGCATCGACGTTGAAGTTGCTGAACGTCGCGCCTCCCATCTCGGGGTCGCTCGTGTCGGCGCCATCCATAGCGAAGACTGCCTCGACGCCGCGCTGTCCGTTGATGGCGAACTGCTGGGTGAAGTTCGTCTGGCCATTGGCGTCGGTCATCGTTCCAGCCGCGAGCAGCAGCAACTGGCTGAAATCGCGTTTGTTCAATGGAATTGCGCTGACTGTCTGACTGGAGAGCTTCTCTCCGCCGGTCTTCGCAGCATCGGCTGCGCGAAATACAACCGAGATGGCTCCCTCAGCGGAGAGTGTCACTATCGCTTGGGGTGAGCCCGCTTTGAGTTTGAGTGGCTCCACGGAGCGATGAAGGATGCCGTCGGCCGTTGTTACCTCGAGCATGTAGTCGCCGGGGGCTGGATTGGGGAGTTGAAAGCTGCCGTCTGCCGATGTTTTCGAGCTAAGTTCACCTTGCTTCGCAACGAGGCGGATCGTTGCACCATCGATTGATGCGCCGGTTTCGTTCTGCAGCGTCCCGCCCCAATATCGAGTGGTCAGTTCCTGAGCGCAGAGCAAGGAGGATACGAAAAGTAGGACGAGGACAGTCTTAGTAAAACGCATGAGACGTCATTATATTGAGACTTGCATTGAATTGGCCTAGAGAAGATGGCCTAGAGGAGATATCCGCGGACATCTTCTCCGGCGCAAAACCTTGTAGCCCTGACGACGTTTTCCATTAGACAGGCCACTGTAACGGGTCCGACACCTCTGGGTACCGGCGTCAACAAGGCTGCAACGTGCTTCACGCCGTCGAAGTCTACATCTCCAATCAAATTGCCGTCCTTGTCGACTCGTGTGCCTACGTCGATCACTGTGGATCCGCCGCGAAGAACATCTGCTTTCAATTGATATCGAGGGCTGCCGACGCAGGTAACGACGATATCTGCCGCTCTGGTCAGGTCGTCATGCGTCTCCTTGGGCGTGAACCGGTGGCACCATGAGACCGTTGCGTTTCCCATTCGGCCGCCTAGCATATGATGAATCGGCTTGCCGGTGATGTCATTTCTGCCTACTACTACAACTCGTTTCCCTGCTGTTTCGACACCGTAGAACTTCAGCATTCGACTTACAGCCAGGGCGGTTGAGGGAAGGAAGGTCAGGCGCTCAAGTTGCCCTCGATAGAGCTCCGCTGTGGAGTGTCGCGATACACCATCGACGTCTTTGAATTGATGGATGCGGTCGAAGATATCGAATTTGCCTCTGTTTGCGGCGGTGGAGTTTTCGATGTGTAGTGGAAGGGGTAGACCGATCATGATTCCGTGAACGGATTTGTCTTCACTCAAGGCACTCACTGTGTCTTCGAGCACGGCGGCGCTGACGGTGGATTCGAAGGTGTGGGGCTTTACGGCGATGCCGATTTTGGCGAAGCTCTTTACTTTGTTCTGCAAATAGACTTCGGAGGAGGCGTCTTTTCCTACCTGGACCACCGTTAGTTGTGGGGTGATTCCGTAGCGCTCTTTTAAATCAACGACATCTGCTTTTACTTTGGTCACGATTGCGTCGGCAACCGGTTTGCCTATCATTGGAGTTGCTGTCATAAGTATGGTCCTCAGTACAGTTTACAGTCTGGTATTGGGGATTATCGGGACGGTGGCGGTAGCGTGCGCCTCCGGATTTGAATTTTGGGGATTGTGTTTTGGCGTTCGACCGGGCGGCAGACTACGGATTTTTTCCTGCGCGATGCTTTGTGCGTTTTTGCTGGGGTTTTTGGGGAAATCGGGTGTTTTAACGTGGTGTTTTGGTGGTGAAGTTGTGGTGTTTTGCGTGGTGGATGTGGTGTTTTGGCAGTCACTTTTCCGGTCTCTAAAAATGTGACAAAGATTTGGGATTTATTTTGGGGCTTTCCAATTCAGGAGAGTATTGGCATGCTTGTGCGGGCGGGCCAAGAACATAGCAGTACCTGAACCGCTTCACTCGCGTCACTTCTGGGTATCCATGATCCGTTGCGAAGAACAAAGGTTCGACGCGCGGCAGCGAGTGTTTAGACGATAGCAATCTCAACCTCTCGCTTGGCGACACGTGCCTCATTTGCTGACACAACGGCCAATGCGGAGCCCAAGCCAACATGTTCGTCTGCGATGGGCCTGTCCCCTGTTCGGACACAGTGCACGAACGCCCGCGTGGCTGCTGTCGTTGGATCTTCTCCGTCTTTAACCTGAACAGGGCTTCCAGGTCCGCGGTAGGGCATCTCGTTCGCCGGGTTGTACGAGGCACTTGTGACTGCCGGCTCATGGCCTTCGCCGGTTTTTACAACCTTGTCTACCTCTACTTTTCGTGGCTCGTAGAAGAAGGTTGCGTCCTGCAGCGTCAGGTTCAGCGAGCCTTTGGTTCCATAGAGCCAGAGCTGATCGCCCATCTTCGCATTATCGGTCATCGAGGTGAAGACCATCCGTCTGCCAGCTGGATAGCTCAGGATGACCTGGACGTTATCGTCTGTCTCACGTCCATCGTGGTAGCAGCAGATCGAGCCTGAGGCTTGCGCTGCTACCGGGTAGGAGCCCATGGCCCAGTTGGCGATATCCATGTGATGCGACCCTAGTTCGGCGATCAGCCCGAGTGACCACTGGTGATAGAGTCTCCAATTGATCAGCCGCTCCAACGATGGATCGGGCACGGGTCTCCGCCAACTGCTGTTCCGATTCCAGTAAGCCAAAACGTGAGTGACGTCGCCGATCTCGCCTGCCTGAACCCGCGTCATGGCGGCGCGAATCCAGGGAGAGTAACGGTACTGGTGACCTACTTGAAATATCTGCTTTCCGGCAGTCACATCCGTCACAATCTGTCGCGCCTGTTCGATGGTGTAGGCCATCGTCTTTTCCCCGTAGACCGGCCGACGGCTCTTTAGCGCTGCCAACACGTGCTCCGCATGTAAGCCAAGGGGCGTGGCTACAACGATTGCATCGAGGTCCTTTCGATCGAGAAGCGCGCTGTACTCGGCGTGCTTTGCTACCTCATATCCGCATACTCTGTTGAGTTGCTCAAATCGCAATGGATACACGTCAGCGGCTGCGGTGACCTTGACGCCTGGGACACGCAGAAAGCTCCGCATCAGCTCTTGTCCGCGGCTGCCAGCGCCAATGAGACCCAATCGCAGGGGCGTCTTTACCGTCGTTCGTGCAGTCTGTCGCTCCGCTCGCGTGTCGTCAGGGGAACCCTGTGGGGCAACTACGCTGGCTGCAACCTGCAGGGCAGAGCTGCTGAGCGAAGCGGAGGAAGCCAGGGCAAGAGCTGAAAGACTCTGGGTAAACGTGCGACGATCCATCCGATGATCCATCAGGGACGAACTCCTTTTCTGGTTGCGGGCATATGAGCATCGCAGGCGGAGTCCGGTGCTCCGAAGACGATGCAGGTGGGCGCACCGGGCGCCGATAAGAACAGGATAGCCTGTGTACCCTGCAGTCCGCGCAACACCTCTCGAGTCTGCGCAGGCGGGAGCACGAAGACAACGGTCGAAAGCGCATCGCTGTCGGTCGCACTCGGTGCAATGACGGTGGACTGAAGAACACCTTCCACTGGCATCAGAGTGCGGGGATCGAAGATGTGACAGTAGCGATGTCCGTTCTGGATGAAGAATTTTTCCGTGCATGCACCAGTGGAAAGAGACGTATCGTGCAGGAAAAACGTAGCCGCGATGCTCCCTGCGGTTCGGGGATCTGGAACTTCGACTGGCCACCCGGCCTTACCCGGCGGAGCGCCAAGGCCGTACAACGTGCTGCCGCCAGCTGAGAGGAATGCCGCGTGGACGCCGCTCTCGCGCAGCAGGGCCACCACGCTGTCTACCGCAAAACCCTTGCCGATGCTTCCCGGGTCCAGCTCCATTGGATTGTGGGTGGTAAATCGAACGGAATCCGTTGCCGGATCAAGTTTCACCTTGTCCCATCCGACCTGGTCGCGGAGAAGCTTCTGCTCTGCTTGCGCCGGTACATGTCCGTTCCGCGCCTTGAAACCCCAGGCACGAAGCAGGGGACCTACGGTGATGTCGAATGCTCCGTGGGATCGATCGCTCCAATCGAACGATTTGGCAAGGAAGCCGAATGTCTCAGGGTCGGTGACCACGGGTCCGTTACCCGACTCGCGACTGATCCGCGACAGCTCACTCGATGGTTGGTAGTTGCTCAGCAACGCTTCCAACCGATTGATCTCCTCGAAGGCTGCGTCCATGACCTCGTCTGCACTCTCACGATCGGGCATGTAGCATTTGATGGTGAAGACCGTACCCATCGCGGGACGGGACTCGGTATAGAGCGCCTCAGGGGATGTGGTCGGCTGTGCCACGACCGACGCTGCTCCAAACAGGAGTGCTATCTCGGCAATCAGCGACCACTGTTGAAAAGCTCTCATCTCCTCTCCTCGATCCTCAAAAAAATCTTATATGCACCCGCCACTTAGAGGTTAGAGGCTGTCGGAGGTTTGCGGCTTAAGACTTCTTAGGTTTCGGAAGGCTGCCGCGGTGATTAACTCACATCAGCTTCCGGGCGTGCCGGGGCAACAGGAGAGAAATATGAAGAGATTTTTGGGTGCTTTTGCGTTAGTCCTTGCGTTGGTCACTGGAAGCTATGCCGCAACTCAACATTCAGCTTCGGTGACTCTGTATGAAACCGTGTATGTTGGCTCGAACGCGCTGCCGGCAGGAGATTACACCCTTCATTGGCCAGATGGTTCGGGAGTGGTTGACCTTTCGATCACTGGCAACCGGCAGAAAGTGTCCATACCAATCACTGTCACTCCTAGTGCGATTGTCACGAACGGGGCGATCCTCACAGTGTCGGGAGACAAGACTCTTGTTCAAGGCTTTTCGACAAAGTTTGGTAACCTTATGATTAAAGACGCCGCAACCAAGTAACGCAACGCGTTTAGGGTCCGGGTCTTCTTATAGATCCCGGACCCTTGCCTTCGTTCCATACGACCTTTAGGGCGACTGGAACGAAGTTGCTGGGCAGATCCGGGATTCGGTCTTTCGATATGGACACAAACGTCTCGCTGCTGCTCATCGATGATGATGTGGAGCTTTGCCGGCTGATAGGGCGGTACCTGGGTAAGGCCGGTTACAGGTTGACCTGCAGCGCCAATGGCCGCGACGGTGTCACCGAAGCGATCTCAAACGCATACGATCTAGTTTTGCTGGACGTGACTCTTCCCGTTCTCGATGGCTTCGCAGTACTTCACCAGGTGCGTCGGAGCAGTACAATTCCGATCATCATGCTGACGTCCAGGAGTATGGCAACGGACCGCTTGACTGGTCTCAACAGTGGTGCGGACGATTATCTGTGCAAGCCGTTCGATCCGGAGGAACTTCTGGCTCGCATCCGTGCAGTTCTTCGTCGATCCGAACCTGCTGCGGCCAGCTCGCAGTGGCAGAGGATTGGTCCTCTGCGCATCTCGGAGACGAGCCGTGAGGTCTTTCGAGAGAATGCCCGTATCAACTTTACGGCGGTTGAGTTTGAACTACTGCTGATACTCAGCCGGGCAAACGGTCGCGTGGTCACGCGGGATTCTCTGACTACTGCGATTCAAGACAGGCAACCGAGCCACTTTGATCGAAGCCTCGATGTTCACATCAGCCACATCCGCACGAAGCTTGGTCCAGAGGGTTCGAGAATTCGCACTGTTCGGGGCACCGGATATGTTCTGGTGACAGACGATGAGGATCCACGGTGATACGGTCTCTGAGCACGGCGGTCGCGCTTGCCTCTCTGTGTGTTCTTGTCATCTGCCTGTTCACTGCATTTGCGATCTCGCAGCAAACAGAGCACGCCTACTTCGACCCGGTGTTTCACAGGATGGATCGGATGGAGTTGGAGGATGCGCGGTCGGCATTCGAAGGCAGAGGGCTACCGGCTCTGCGGGCTTATCTTCAGAGACTGGACAGGCAGTTCGGGGGCAAGCATTTTCTGCTGGATGGGAGCGGCCGGAGCATGGATGGAGGAGAAGACCACTCCAGTTCTCTTCCCCCCATTCCGGAGACAAATTCGCGGGGTTGGCACAACGGCCACTTTACTCTGACGCAGCAGTCCGAAGATCGCCGGTACTGGTTTTTCGTCACAGAAGAGAACGAAAGTCCTGGAGTATCCTTCGGCCGCTTTTATTTCCTTATCGCGGGTGTCGTTTTCGCTTTGGGAGCATTTTCAACGGCATATATTGTGCTGCCTTTGCGCAGAATGGCTGCCGTTGTTGAAAGCTTCGGAATGGGCAACATGAGTGCACGCATCGGAACGAAGCGACACGACGAGATTGGAGCTCTGGCGAAATCGTATGACGACATGGCGGATCGGCTAGAGGTTGCCTTCCGAAGAGAGCGGCAGCTATTACAGGATGTTTCTCACGAACTGCGGGCTCCGTTGACGAGGCTGAGCTTTTCGACGGAGCTGGCGAGAACGGCTCCGGACCAAAGTGTTGCAATGGATGAAGTGAAGCGAGATGTTGATCGACTCAGCTTTCTGGTCTCGGAGTTGACCGCATTGAGTCTTGGACCGCCGGGTGGCGCTCACTATGGCCTGGGGAGTTCGCCTGTTGATCTGGAGGGGATTGTGCTTGAGGCTGTTCGCGACTGCGAACTGGAGGCTGCCGCGAAGGGATGCCCGGTTTCCTGTACGGGTTCTGCAAGGGAGATGATCTCAGGCGAAGCAGAACATCTACGACGCGCGATCGGAAATGTTTTGCGGAATGCTGTTCGACATTCTCCGGAGAAGGCGACTGTTGAAGTGACGCTTCACCAGAGTCACGCCTGGTCTTCGATTATAGTTCGAGACTATGGACCGGGAGTGCCTGAAGAGCTGCTCGAGCGTATCTTCGATCCATTCTTTCAGGTCGACCCTGCTCGGTCAGCTAGCCAGGGCGGACTTGGGTTGGGGCTTTGCATTGCGATGCGATCTGTCGAACTTCACCGTGGGACCATTCGAGCGGAGAATGCAATGCCTGGACTGCGTGTCTCAATTAACCTTCCTACTGGAAGCCCTGCTCCCGACAATGACAAATGGGCAGAGTCTCGAACCAATGAAGCGACGTAGCGACAATCACGGCTGCTCTGCGAAACGGGGAGCTTGATTCCGCTAAACTAGAACTTCCCTCAGGGGAAGCCGCATGCCAGCCGAAATCATTCTCCAGCAAACCCCGGATGACGCCGCCCTCCTCGACAAGCGGGAGCAACTTGCCACTGTGCGCACGACGCTGGCCGAGCGCGAATCCGAACTTGCCCAAATCCGAGCCCAGCTCAAGACCTTTGAAGGCCGTTACCTCCGCCAAGTCGGCATCCTCTATGCCGAACTCGACGACCTGGAGGCGCGCATCGCTGAGCGTGAAGTCGATCTCTATGACTCCGACTCCGCCCGTCGCCGAGCCGAGGAGGTTCGCCAGCGCGCACAGGAGACACATGATGCCGCCTTCGGGGATGCGCGCGAAGCCGAGGAGTTCGACCCCCCACCCAGCCTCAAGACCCTCTTCCGCGATGTCGCCAAGCGCATCCACCCCGACTTCGCGCGCGATGACGTGGAGCAGAGACACTTCACACTGCTGATGGCCCGCGCTAATCAGGCGTACAGTCGCGGCGATACCGAAACCCTGCAGCGGTTGCTTGACGATCGTCGCGAGACTAATGCCTCGATCGCCGGCGAAGGCGCCGCTGCTGAGCTTCTCCGCATCACGCGCCAAATTCAGCACGCCGAGCGCGATATCGCCACGCTCGATGCCGAGCGGGATGCGCTGCTCGCCGGAGAGGTCGCCCAACTGCACCGCGACGCGGAAGCCACAGCCGGGGCGCACCGCGACCTCCTCACGGAACTCGCTACCAGCCTCCGCGAGCAGATTGCCGACGCTCGGCGCCGCTTCGAACTGATCGACCGCCAGATCAGCGCGCATGGAAGATAAAGATGGACGATAAAGCCAAAGCCGGCCTGCAGCACATTCCTATCGGCGCCGCGTTGTCACTCCATTCCACGCGTTCGAGCATCATCGCCCGCGGGCGCCGCGATGCCGCCAACGCAGCCTCGAACCCGAACTACCGGCAGGCTGTCACCGACTACAACGCCGGCAACTTCGCCGAAGCCGCAAACGGTTTTCGGCTCGCCGCCGAGCAAGGCCACGCCGAATCGCAGTATCTGCTGAGCACGTTGTACGACGCTGGTCAGGGATTGCCGCAAGACGACAGGCAGGCCGCCTACTGGGAGCGCAAGGCTGCCGAGCAGGGCCACGCTTACGCGCAGGCCAACCTCAGCTTTCGCTACTACGCAGCCGATGATTTCGCTGAAGCCTTCGCATGGTGCGAACGCGCCGCGCACAGTAACCTCGCCTGGGCTCAGTACAACGTTGGCTTGATGTATCGAAAAGGGGAGGGGGTACAACAAAGCGATATCGAAGCTGCTTACTGGTATCGCCTTGCCGCTACCCAGAACTTTGCCGAAGCTCAGCAGAAGCTAGCGGACCTCTACTACATGGGTCAAGGCGTCCCGCTCAGTTACACTCAGGCCGCCGCGTGGTATCGCGAGGCTGCTGATCAGGGCAACGCAGAGGCGCAGTTTCAGCTTGGCCACCTTTACGCGGTAGGCCACGGCGTGGAGCATGACTACACCTACTCCCGTCACTGGATTCGTCAGGCAGCTCTTCAAGGCCACGAACAGGCACTGCGCGAACTCAAGCGCCGGGAGTACCGCGATCCATGAGTTCCGCTTCAACAGTAGATGTTTACCACATGCAGAAGTCACGTGTACCTGATTTGACTCGGCTCCTCCGGCGTTCCTATACTTCTCCACACTCGAACGGCAATTCAAGGAGGAAGTCCATGTCAAAGCGTGTGCTGTTGTTCGTTCTCTTGATTGCAACCGCTACCGGCGCGTATGCACAAGAGTGGAAAGGCCATAAACCCTCTCTCGTTCCTCAGCACAGCGGCACGACACAATTGCTGATCGCGGTCAGTCCCGTGAACTCCCGCGTAGTGTGGGCGGCCGGAGCGGGTGGTACTTACGTGGTTACGACCGATGGCGGTTCGACGTGGAAGTCCGGAGTCGTGCCGGGAGCCGAAGGTCTGCAGTTCCGCGACGTGCAAGGCGTAAGCGATCGAGTTGCATATCTCATGTCGATCGGGAATGACACCGGAGATTTTCGCATCTATAAGACGGAAGACGCCGGCGCACACTGGACTGTTCAGTTTACGAATAAGACGGCGAACGCCTTCTATGATTGCTTCGCGTTCTGGGGGCCGGATCGCGGCATCACGCATAGCGATTCCGTCAACGGAGTATTTCCCGACATTCGCACCAGCGATGGCACGACATGGCACTCGATCGCCCACATGCCGCCTGCGTTGCCAGGCGAAGCGTCGTTCTCTTCCAGCGGAACCTGCATCACTACAGAAGGATGGCAAAACGCGTGGATTGCCACAGGCGGCTCAAGCATCGCGCGAATCTTGGCGACTCGGGATGGCGGCTATGCGTGGAATGCGTATGACACTCCGTTCGTGAGCAACGCCAATGCAGGCGCCTTGTCGGTAGCGTTCCGCGATCCCTGGCACGGCATCGTCGGTGGCGGCGATTTGACCAACGACAGCGCTACGCAGGCAGCAACTTCGGATAATGGCGGCCAGAGATGGACGCTTACCACCAAACCACCTATTCCTGGAGCGATCTTCTGTCTCGCCTATGTTCGTGGCGTTGAACACAAGGATGATTGGCGGCATCGAGACGACTTCGGCCATGAACACGACCGGAGTGTGGTGATCACGACAGAGACTCAGCCGAACTTCAGCTCCGGTGCAGCTGCCTGGAGTCCGGATGAAGGACAAACCTGGATCAAACTGTCGGAGGTGAGCGGCTATTGGGCGGTCGCTTTTGCGAATCCGGAGGCCGGATGGTTCGTAGGCAACAACGGCCAGATTTTGAAGATTAGTTTCTAGTCGCTGCCTCTTCCGCACTGGATGATAACGACATCCTTGTAGGTACGGGCTTGTGTGTTTTTGCGATTAGCGACGAGAGCGGGATGATGCAGATACAATTTTGTAACTACGAGGACATCCCTTCCATGTATTCGAAATTTCTCACATCCTTCAATCCTGCTTTCCTGGCGAAGTTGGCCCTGAGTGCAACTGTTGCAATCTTGTGTGCGCCAGTGTTCGCCCAAGCGCCCCATCCGGTGGATGCTGCGGAACAACAGCGTGTGGATGCGATGGTGAAGCAGATGACGCTTCAGCAAAAGCTGGACTACATCGGAGGAACAGGGTTTGGGGTGCGGGCAGTTCCGTCGGCCGGGATTCCTGCGCTCGATATGTCGGATGGCCCCTTTGGGACGAGATCGAATTCGGGGTTTCCTTCGACGACGTATGGAGCAGGAATCAATACGGCAGCTTCGTGGGATCCTGCGCTGGCGGCGCGGGTGGGGGCAGGCATTGGGCGTGATGCGCGGGCACGTGGTGTTCACTTCATGCTTGGGCCCGGGGTGAATATCTACCGTTCGCCGCGAAATGGGCGCAACTTTGAATACTTCGGCGAGGATCCGTTCCTTTCAGGGCAGATCGCCGTTGGTTACATCACGGGGATGCAGGAGCAGGGCGTCAGCGCGACGGTCAAGCATTATCTCGGCAACAATAGTGAGTTTTTGCGGCACGACTCAGATACCGAGATTGATGAACGCACCTTGCGCGAGATCTATCTGCCAGCCTTTGAGGCGGCGGTGAAGCAGGGGCATGTGAGCTCGGTGATGGACTCTTACAACCTGATCAATGGACAACATGCAACCCAGAACAGCTACTTCAACATCGACATTCTGCGTAAGGAATGGGGCTTCAAAGGCGTGTTGATGTCGGACTGGGATGCGACCTACGATGCGATTGGCGCGGCGAACGGCGGGCTCGATATAGAGGAACCAAGCGGAAAGTTTATGAACAATGCAAACCTGGGCCCGGCGATACAGGCCGGCAAGGTAACCGAGGCGACGATCGACGAGAAGGTGCGGCATATCCTCGGGACGGCTGCTTCCTATGGCTGGCTGAATCGCGATCAACGCGATACGTCGATCTCTTTCGTCGACGCGAAAAATAAAGAGGCTGCCCTTGATTCGGCTCGCGAGGGGGCTGTGCTGCTTAAGAACACAGGTAATTTGTTGCCGTTGGATAAGTCGGCGGTTAAGACGATTCTGATTGTAGGGCCGGACTCTTATCCGAGCGTGCCGGTGGGTGGAGGAAGCGCTGGAGTAGTGCCGTTCCATATGGTGAGTGCGCTTGAGGGAATCTCGAACATGGTGGGTTCGGGGACGACGGTGCTTTACGATCGCGGTGTTCCGACGTTGTCGCATCTGGCGTCCGCTACTGAATTTACGACCGATGCCAAGAACGGTAAAGCAGGACTGACGCTTGAGAGCTTTAAAAATCTGGACCTGTCCGGCCTTCCGGCTACAAAGCTAGTTATTCGCCATGCTGTGCTGGAAGGACTCACTATAAAGGATGTGATTGCAAACGTGGAAGCGGTGATCGAGATGCTGTTCAACTCGCCACCGTCTGAGGTCTCGCATCGACTCACCGGTTTTTACAATGCCGCGACCTCGACGAAATACATCTTTGCGCTGGAGGACTCTGGTGAGGGATCAGGCAATCGGGTGTATGTCGATGACAAGCTGGTGATCGACAACTGGAAGATTGTGCGCGCGTTTCAGCCGCACGTAACGCTCGAGCTGGCGGCAGGGCCTCACAAGGTTGTCATCGAAGAGTGGCAAAAGAGTCCCATCGGAGGCCATGTGGAGCTGGCGATCGTGCCGGAAGACAAGGTGGTGAATCCGCAGGCGGTACAGCTTGCCGCTAAAGCGGATGTGGTTCTGGTGGAAGCTGGCTTCGATCAAGAAAGCGAGGGCGAAGCTGGCGACAGGACGTTCGCGTTGCCGTATGGACAGAGCGAACTGATTCGCGAGATCACGGCGGCAAATCCGAAGGTTGTCGTCGCTATCACGTCGGGCGGAAATGTGGATTCGGCGAAGTGGATTGATCGCGTGCCCGCAGTGTTGGAGACATGGTACGCGGGACAGCAGGCGGGACAGGCGCTGGCTGAGATATTGTTCGGCGACGTTAATCCGTCGGGACATCTGCCCGCCACCTTTGAGCGCAATGCAGAGGACAATCCAACCTTCGCGAACTACTATCCCGAGGGTGACTCAAAGCGGGTCGACTACAAGGAAGGGATCTTTGTTGGATACCGCGGTTATGAGAAGAACAAGGTCAAGCCCCTGTTTCCGTTTGGATACGGTCTCTCGTACACCACCTTCAAGTTTACGAATCTGAAGTTCGATCAGAACGGCTCTGGCGATGAGGCTAGAGGCACGGCCAGCTTCGACGTGACGAACACGGGTAGTCGAAAAGGTGCTGAAGTCGCGCAGCTCTACGTGACGGAGGACCACCCGAAGGTGCCGCGACCAGAGCATGAGTTGAAGGGCTTCCAGCGGATAGAACTTTCACCCGGCGAGACGAAGCATGTCGAGATTCCATTGGAGGCGAGGTCGTTTTCTTACTATGATGTTGCGGCCAAGAGATGGGCGATTGGATCGAATCGATTCACGATTTCCGTAGGTGATTCGGTTGAATCGCTGCCGCTGAAGACGGGGGTTACTTTGAAGACCAGCGGGAACTGACGGAACTCCAAGCGGATCGCCTGGCCGATAGCTTTCAGATAGCCGAAGCATCGGGGGGGATCTTGGTGCGCACCTCCGAACTACTGTGGCTCGCCCGTTAAGCCGTTATAGTGCTTGAAATACCTATGACAGGCCTGGAACGTAAGGAAGCACGACGAAGGGTTTTGGGAAGTGTGGGTGATGATCGTACCGCAGTCGGTTAGAACTTCACGCGCTGCAGGAGCTCGCCAAATCTTGGGTCGGAACGCAGCCCATTTAGCGTGGGGTCCACCTTCACGTATGCCATGGATGTGGAATGGTCCGCAGAGCTCTTTTCCAGCCAATTCAGAGCCTGGCCATTCTCCCTCAGCCCAGCGTAGATCATCGCCATCGCAAACGCAGGGACGTATTGGTGAGCCGATTTATTCAGCAGAGTGACGAGAATCTCACGTGCCTCGCGAGTCCTGCCGGCCATCGCATAGGCATGCCCCAGCCCGGCAGTGTAATAGACGTCGCCTCCCGACAACTGTACGGCATGGGTGAACTCCGTAATTGCCTGGTCATACAAACCCCTTGTTTCATAGACGTCGCCCAGACGAAAGTGCGTACGCGGAAAGCTTGGATCGATGTCGATTGCCTTGTTCAAGGTCTGGATAGCCTCTTCATAGTGGCCTGCCAGGCAGAACGTCCAGCCCGCGTTGCTGTTCACACTCAACGACAGGGGGTCCTCCTCCACCGCGCGCCGCGCCTCCACCAGCGCCTCAGGAAAGCGCCCCATCGCCGCAAGATTTTCGGCATTCCATGAGTGTGCCATCGCGTAGTTGGGATTCACATCGAAGGCGCGCTGAAACTCGTTCTGCGCCGCGGGGCCATTCCAGTCGTAATAGAAGTCAATCAACCCCAGAGTCGCGTGCGCGTCGGCCAGATCTTCGTTCATCCGGAGAGCCTTGTTCGCCGCATCCCGTGCCGCCGGAAACGCCTCCTGTGGGGGAATCGCCGCATATAGCCCCAGCGCGGCATAGGAGTCGGCCACTCCTTCATATGCCTCAGCGAAGTTCGGATCCATCCGTATCGCCTCGCGGAAGTACTCCAGCCCCTTCATCATCCCCTCGTTCGTCCGTTTGTTCCAGTAGTACCTGCCCTTGACGAACGCGCTGTAAGCCTCCTGATTCTCTGTGGGCCTCTTCGTAAACCTCTTCTCTTCCTTGTTGTTCAACTGCAGACGAATGGAATGGGCGACCCGCTCCGAGACCTCATCCTCCAGGCTGAAGATATTCGTGAACTCCTCATCGAACGCCTGTGCCCACAACTGCGCTCCGTCCGCTACCCTCACCATCTGGACGGTCATCCGCACGCGATTCCCCTCGCGCTGAATCCTCCCATCGATGATCGCGTCTACCTGCTGCTCCTTCCCGGCACCCTCCGCGCTGATGGAGCTGCTCCTGTACTTCTCGATCGCGCTGGTCGGCCGGACCAGGATCTTCCCTGTATTGGACAGTCTCGTAATCAGCGCGTCAGCCGTTCCCAGGCCAAGGTACTCATCGGAACCCGCGCCCCCTATCATCGCAAAGGGCAGTACAGCCAGCGATTTGATCGGACGGCCGTTTGCCGAAGCTGTAGCCACATGCCTGCTCGCCAGCCACCAGCCAGTCATAGCCAATAGACCAGCGAGTGCAATAGCAGGGCCGGCCATCCACTTCCACCCGGCCAGCATCGATGGCAAAGCCGCGTACACGATTGGAGTCATAGCCGCCGGCTCTTCCTCCACGTGCTTTGGGTGCAGGTCGATGGATTCCAGCGGAACCTCCTGCCCCTCCACGACCTGAGCCACAAAGCGATAGCCCTGCTTCGAAACAGTCTCAATATAGATATGCTTCCCGCGATCGTCGCCCAGAATCTTCCTCAAATGCGAGACCGTCACCGCCAGATTGCCTTCCTCGACCGACACTCTCGGCCAAAGAGCGTCCATCAGCTTTTCTTTCACCAGCAGCTGGCCATTGTTCTCCACCATCAGCACAAGCAGGTCGAACGCCTTCGGAGTTACGGAAACAGGTCTGCCCTGGCGTAGAAGAAGCCTCTGAACCGGATCCAGACTGAAGCTTCCAAATTCGTATAAGTGGCTGACCGTATGGGACATCGAGCTTAATAATTCCTTTATCTTTTTTTCGCACTTCTCAAAAGACTTTCTTCCGCTCTCAATCTACGGTGACTGGAACCTCATCACGGGAGTTCTCCGTAGGCCCGAGATTATAGGCACAGCGAACTACGCAAGTCGAGACGTAAAAGAGGAGCGGCCATGCATGACGCAGCCCATCGCCCGAACCATCCGGTGAAGATCAGCCCCTTCAACCAAATCCCAGCCGCCATCGATGTCACCGGGAATCACGGACTGCTTCCAAGCCTCCTGAAGAGACCGGCGACCCACAGACTCGCCCCGCGCTCTGGAGTGTTCTTCCTGTTGGCTCTACTCCTCGTGCTCACCGTCGGCACCACCTGCGCACAGACCAGCCGCGCAAACCTCTCCGGAACTGTCGAGGACGCCACCGGAGCCAAGATACCCAAAGCCCTGGTCGTCATCACCAACATCGACACTAAGATCAGTCGAAGCATCACGGCCAACGATGACGGCATCTACAACGCCCCCGCCCTGCCCCCCGGCAACTACATCGTCAAAGTCTCCGCCCCCGGGTTCGCCGGCGAAACGCGCAAAGGAGTCGTCCTCACCGTCGGGGAAGCCTCCCTCATCAACTTCTCCCTCAAGGTCGGCAGTATCACCCAGGAGGTCGTCGTCACAGAGAGCCCTGCCTCGGTCGACGTCACCAGCTCCCAGCTTAGCAACGCCGTCAGTGGCCACGAGATGCGTGAGCTCCCCCTCAATGGCCGCTCCTGGACCGACCTTGCCTCCCTCTCCCCCGGCGTCACCGTCATTCAGACCCAACCTCCTGTAAGTGCGCCCGACCGCATGAAGCGAGGACTTGGCGGTCAACTCAGCATCGCCGGTGGGCGTCCCCAGCAGAATAGCTACCTCCTCGACGGAATCAACATCAACGACTACTCCAACGCAGGCCCCGGAAGCGTGCTCGGAGGCAACATCGGAGTGGACGCACTCCAGGAGTTCACCGTCGTCACCACCAATCCCACCGCACAGTATGGCCGTACCGCAGCTGGAGTCATCAGCGCCGTCACCCGCTCAGGAACGAACTCTTTCCACGGAAGCGCCTACGAGTTCGCCCGCAACGCTGCCCTCGACGCCCGCAACTACTTCGATCCCGTACAGAAGCCGGACTTCAGCCGCAACCAGTTCGGAGCCTCCTTCGGCGGACCCATTCAAAAAGAAAAGACCTTCGTCTTCGGCGACTACGAAGGCGTCCGCCAAAACCTCGGCGTCTCCTACATCGATACCGTTCCTTCTCCAGCCGCACGCGCCGGAACCCTCTGCGTCCCCTCGCCAGACGGCTCCAACCCCTGCGCCTCCACCATGCAGGTGACCCCCGACCCCGCCATCGTCAACTTCCTGAACACCTTCATCCCCTTACCCAACACCGGAACCACCCAGGGCGACACCGGCACCTTTACCTTCCCCGCCTATCAGGTCACCAGCGAAAACTACTTCACCATCAGAGTCGACCGCACCTTCTCCCAGAAGGACACCGCCGCCGTCGTCTACATGTACGACAACTCACCGAGCCAGCAGCCGGATGCCTTCAACAACGTCCTCACCCTTAGTAAAACCGTTCGCCAGGCAGTGTCGATCCTGGAAACGCACATCCTCTCCTCCGCCACCGTAAATACCTTCCACGCTGGCTTCAGCCGCGACAACGCCGGCTCCCCCTACGCCGCCTCCGCCATCAAGCCGGCCGCTGCCGACCCGCAGTTCGGCTTTCAGCCCGGAGACAGCGCAGGAATCGTTCAGGTCCCCGGCATCACCACCTTCACCGGAGGCGTCAGCGCTGCCAGCCCGCTGCTCTTTCGATGGAACTCCTTCCAAGGCTACGACGACGTCTCCCACACCGCCGGCAAGAACAACATCACCTTCGGTGTCAGCATCGAGCGCATTCAGGACAATCAGGAGAGCTCCGACGCCCCCGGCGGCAACTTCTCCTTCCCCTCGCTTGACGCCTTCATCACCAACCAGCCACAGTCTTTCATCACCACTCTGCCCTCCACCCTCACCCCGCGCAATCTGCGCCAGACCATCTTCGGAGCCTACGTTCAGGACGATCTCCGCCTGAATCCCAACCTTACCCTCAACCTCGGTCTCCGTTATGAGGCCGCCTCGGTCCCCTACGAGATCAACGGCAAGCTCTCCAACCTCCGCATCCTGCAGGGCAACACCCCCTACCTCGGCAACCCCTACATCAAGAACCCAACCTTCAAAAACTTTCAGCCCAAGGTAGGCTTCGCCTGGGATCCCTTCCACGATGGCAACACCTCCATCCGCGGAGCCTTCGGCATCTACGACGTGCTTCCTTACATCGTCGAAATGGGCAGCGGCGTTGACGCAGCCTACCCCTTCGCCCAGGACGCCAGCACCGGCGTCCTTCCCGCAGGAGCCTTTCCCACCACCGCCTACCAGATCGTCGCCAACAACCCCGCAAACCGCAACTACTACGTCCTTCAGTACAATCCCCCGCGCAACTACATCATGATGTGGAATCTCAACGTCCAGCGCGCCATCGCCAAGAACACCACCTTGCTCGTCGGCTACGTCGGCTCTCGCGGCGTCCACAACTGGTACCAGACCGACGACGCCAACATCGTCCTCCCCACCACTCCTGATGGAAAGAGCTTCTACTGGCCCACGCCCATCGGCAGCGGCACCGTCGTCGATCCACTCGTCGGTCAAACCCTCGATGCACGCTGGAACGGCAGCTCCTCCTTCCACGGGCTGGAGACCCAGATCACTCAATCTCCCTGGCACGGCCTCCAGGGTCAGCTCTCTTACACCTGGTCCCGCTGCATCGATACCAGCTCCGGTTCGGCTGCCTCCGATCAGTACAGAAACTCACTCAACGTCGACCTCTACATCGCACCCGCCACCCATCGCGGCCCCTGCGACACCAACGTCGGCCAGAACCTCACCATCAACGCAATCTGGAACCTCCCCGGAGACCAGGCCCGGCATGGCATCGCCGGATGGGCCATCAACGGCTGGCAGACCGGCGGCATCTTCAGCGCGGCCAGCGGAGCTCCCTTCAGCGTCACCATCGGCGGAGATCCCCTCGGAACCAACGCCGCCATCCCCTTCGACTTTCCCGACCGAATCAAAGGCTGCGGCAAAAGTCTTACCACCGGAGATCCAAACGGGTTTATCAATCTCAAATGCTTTGCCTTCCCCAACCCCGTCAATCGCATGGGTAACGCTGGGAGAAACGAGCTCACCGGCCCCAGAAGCATCAACTTCGACTTCTCTCTCTACAAGAACACGCCCATTGAGCGGTTCGGCAAAGGCGCCAACCTCCAGCTTCGCGCTGAGATCTTCAACCTCATGAACCACGCCGACTTCGCAGCGCCCACCGACCACTTCCAAATCTACGATGGCTCAGGAAACGGCGTTCCCTCCGCCGGTCTGATCGACCAAACAACTCTCACCTCCAGGCAAATTCAATTAGCGGTCAAGCTCACCTTCTAATTCGCCCACACCTCTCGCCAGTACCTGCATCCCGAGCAGCACACAGGCCTGGAACATGGCCCAAGGAAAGTGACCATGAGAACAGAGATCGAGCCAGACGTTCCGCTGCGCAAGCCTTTCTATCAGAGCCTCTCCGTGCAGGTCACCGTGGCGATCGTTCTAGGGGTGGCTCTGGGTCGCTTCGCGCCGCAGACGGCCATCGCCATGAAGCCGCTCGGAGACGCCTTCATCAAACTCATCGCCATGGTCATCACCGTGGTGATCTTCTGCACCGTCGTCACCGGCATCGCTGGCATGCAGGATATGAAGAAGGTCGGGCGCGTCGGAGGCAAGGCCCTGCTCTACTTTGAGGTCGTCTCCACCCTCGCGCTCTTCATCGGCCTGGTCGCGGGAAATCTCGCCCACCCCGGCAGCGGATTGAACGTCAACCCCGCAACCCTCGACGTGAAGGCAGTAGCCGAGTACTCCGGCGCGGCCAAGGCGCAAAACACCACGCAATTCCTGCTGCACATCATTCCCACCACTATGGTCGACGCCTTTGCCAAAGGAGACATCCTGCAGGTCGTCTTCATCTCCGTCCTCTTAGGTGTCGCCCTCGCCATGATGCACAGCCGCGCCGAGCCTCTCCTCCGCCTGCTCGAGGTGCTGACCCAGGCCATCTTCACCATCGTCAATCTCTTCATGCGCCTCGCACCCATCGGCGCCTTCGGAGCGATGGCCTTCACCGTGGGACGCTACGGCGTCATGTCCCTCGGGCCTCTGCTCAAGCTCATCCTCACCTTCTATCTCACCTGCGCGCTCTTCGTCATCATCGTTCTCGGCGCGGTCTCCTGGCTGGCCGGCTTCAACATCTTTCGCTTCCTGCGCTACATCAAGGAAGAGATTCTTCTCGTCCTCGGCACCAGCTCCTCGGAGTCGGCTCTCCCCAGCCTGATGGAGAAGATGGAGCGCCTCGGCTGCTCCAAAGCTCTCGTCGGCCTCGTCGTCCCTACCGGCTACACCTTCAACACCGATGGCAGCAGTCTCTACATCACCATGGCCGCGCTCTTCGTAGCTCAAGCCACCAACACCCACCTCACCATCGGCCAGCAGCTCAGCCTGTTTGCTGTCGCAATCCTCACCTCCAAGGGTGCAAGCGGCGTACAGGGCGCAGGCTTTGTCGCGCTCGTCGGAACCCTCATCGTCGTGCCCACCATCCCGGTTGCGGGCATGGCCCTCATCCTCGGCATCGATCGCTTTCTCAGCACCTTTCGCGCCCTGGTCAACATGATCGGCAACGGCGTAGGCACCATCGTTGTAGCCTCATGGGAGCATGAGATCGAAGGCTCCGCACTCACCCAGGCTCTAGCGATGCCAACTAATCGCACCATCGAACAGCAGATCATGGACCAACCGAGCATGGAGCGACAAACCAGAGACCAACAGATCTCGGAGAGCGAAGAAGAACATGAACCCATCGGATGAACCCGTGCTCGGAGGTTCCAACACTCCAGAGACCGCGCCTTCGCGCCGAAGCTTTCTACTCCGCTCCCCCTTGGCTCTCGCGAGCACCATGGCACTGCTGGGAGACCCTCACACACTAAGCGCCCACGCCTCTGCAAAGCAAACCTCGCAAACGGTCATGTGGAGCCGCGAGTACTGGGCCCACAGGGGAGACCTTAAGCTCTACCTCTTCCGCAAGAACGCCGGCCACGCCCCATCCGGCCACTCCACCCGCCCCATCCTCTTCCTCTGTCACGGCTCCTCCGTCTCCTCCCGGCCAACCTTTGACCTCGAAGTTCCCGGCCACGGCGAATACTCCCTGATGAACAAGTTCGTAGAGTTCGGCTTCGATGTCTGGACCATCGACTTCGAGGGCTATGGCAGATCCTCGCCCTCTGCCGGCAACTCGAACATCGCCGACGGCGTGGAAGACCTGAAGGCAGCCAGCCTGATCGTCGAACAGGAGACCGGCCAGCCTAGCTTTCATCTCTACGGAGAGTCCGGCGGCGCACTCCGCGCCGGAGCCTTCGCCGTCGCCCAGCCCGCCAGCGTCCGCCGCCTCGTTCTTGCAGCCTTCACCTGGACAGGGAAGGGCTCTTCCACCCTCACCAAACGCGCCGAGTCGCTGGACTCCTACCGCACCCACAACCTTAGACCACGTGGCCGGGACGCCATCCGCAGCATCTTCACCCGCGACAAGCCCGGCACCTCCGATCCCGCCGTCGCCGAGGCTATGGCCGATGCCGAGCTCAAGTTCGGTGACTTTGCCCCTACCGGGACCTACCTCGATATGTCCGCCAACCTTCCCCTCGTCGACCCCACCAAACTCCGCGTTCCCGTCCTCATCGTGCGCGGCGAGTATGACGGCATTGCCACCGAGGAAGATCTCCTGAACTTCTTTCGCAACCTTCCCATACCCGACCGCGAGTTCGTCATCCTCCCCGGGGCCGCTCACTCGGTCGCCCTCGGCACAAACCGAAGTCAACTCTGGCACACCATGCGAGCGTTCCTCGATATGCCTCCGCGTCTCGATCAGAAGCCTCCTCCACCAGACTCCGGTTTTTAACGTTTGTTCCTTAACATTGACGGCACTTCGCACGAATACTCCCGTGCACCTTCGGAAAGCGAGCAACTCTCCTCCTATGAGTCTCTCCCATCTGCTCTCCCGCCGCGCCTTCCTCGTCCAGGGAGCACTGGCCGGAGTCTCCGCCAACGCGGTCACCGTCGCCCCATCCCCGCAAACACCCGCAGCGCAGACACCTACGCCGCAAGCAACCAGCGACGTCCAACCGTCCACTCCCCCCGCGACCCGCATCCTCGCCGACTGGCTGGTCTCCTCTCCGCCATCCGCCGTACCCGACAATGTGCGAAAGGAAGCGGTGCGCTCCATCGTCAACTGGGTCGGAGTCACCGTCGGAGGCTCTGGCCAGCAGGCCGTCGTTCGAGCCCTCGCCACCCTTCAGCCCTACACCGGCACCTCCTCCGCCCATCTCTTCGGCCGCCCCGAGACCCTCGATCCGCTTCGCGCCGCCCTCATCACCGGCATCAGCTCCCACGTGCTCGACTACGACGACACCCACCTCGAGACCATCATCCACCCCGCAGGCCCCGTCGCCAGCGCCCTCTTCTCGCTCGCTCAGACCCGACTAGTCAGCGGAGCCGATCTCCTCCACGCCTTCATCCTCGGCACCGAGATCGAGTGCCGTCTCGGCAAAGCCATCTATCCCTCCCACTACGACATGGGCTGGCACATCACAGGAACCTGCGGAGCCTTCGGTGCCGCCGCCGCCTGCGGACGCATCCTCGGACTCAACCCCCAGCAGATGCGGTGGGCTCTCGGCATCGCCGCCACCGAAGCCGCTGGCCTCAAGATCATGTTCGGCAGCATGTCGAAGAGCCTCAACATCGGCCGCGCCGCCGAGAACGGCCTCCTCGCCGCACTCCTCGCCGCAAGCAACTTCACCAGCTCCGACGAGAGCATCGAGGGTCACGAAGGCTACATCTTCGCCGCCTCCCGCCAGCACAACTACGCCCCGCTCCTCGACGGCCTCGGCCAGCACTACGAGATCGTCCTCAACACCTACAAGCCCTTCGCCTGCGGCATCGTCATCCATCCCGTCATCGACGGCGTCCTCCAACTCCGCAACCAGCACAACCTCAAAGCCCCCGAGATCCGATCCATCGCCATTCGCGCCAACCCCCTCGTCCTCGAGCTCACCGGCAAGAAGACACCCACCACTGGACTCGAAGCCAAGTTCAGCGTCTTCCACTCCGCCGCAGTCGCTCTCCTCCGCGGCTTCGCAGGAGAGAAGGAGTACACCGACGAGGCCGCGCGCGATCCCCAGGTCGTTGCCCTGCGCGAGCGCGTCTACGTCTCCGTTGACCCCGCCATCCGCACCGACGAGGCGTACATCACCATCACCACCACAGGCGGCCAAACCTTCACCAAACACGTAGAGCACGCCGTAGGCAGCGTCCAGAACCCGCTCACCGACAAAGACCTCTCCTTCAAGTTCACCCAGCTCGCCACCGGAATCCTTCCCCCCGCCCAGATCGAAGAGCTTCTCACTTTTGCTTGGAACCTACCCGAGCAACACAACGCCGGCGACCTCCCGCGTCTGGGATCCATCGCATGACAAACGATCCATCCACTACCTTCCCGAGGAATCCATGCTGAACCAGAACGACGAAAGGCCTTCCGCCGACTCTCTATCACGCCGCTCCTTCCTGGAGGCCGGTTCCGTAGCCTTAGCCGCCGCAGCCTTAGGAGGTGCCAGCCTCTCCGCCCAACAGCCATCGGCCACCCCACATAACGCATCCGGCTCTAATCCCGGTCAAGAGAATCTTCCGCTCCTCAAAGAAAACCCCAGCTCTAATACTCCTCCCCGTACTGACCGTGGAGACATTGGACCGATCTGGTACTCCTTCGACCTTAACCACAAACGCCTGGAGAATGGTGGCTGGACACATCAAGTGACTCAGCGTGAGCTTCCTCCATCCAGGGATCTCGCCGGAGTCAACATGCGCCTCACCGCCGGGAGCTTCCGCGAGCTCCACTGGCACACCGCAGACGAGTGGGCCTACATGATCTACGGCTCCGCCCGCGTAACTGTCCTCAATCCGGACGGGACCATCCAGATCGAAGATGTCTCCAAGGGCGACCTCTGGTTTTTTCCCGCTGGCTTCCCGCACTCCATTCAGGGCCTCGCCTCCGACGGCTGCGAGTTTCTTTTGGTCTTCGACGAAGGATTTTTCTCCGAGGAGAACACCTTTTCCATCTCCGAGTGGGTCGCTCACACCCCGCCAGAGATCCTTGAAAAGAACTTCCGCCTTAGCACCAGCGAGCTTTCGAAGCTGCCCACACGCGAACTCTTCATCTTCCCCGCCGCGCTGCCGCAGTCCCTCGAGCACGACCGCCAATCCGCAGGCGGTCCCTCTGCCGTATCGCCCATCCAATACATCTTCCGCGCGGGATCCATGCCGCCCACAAAGTCTTCCGCCCAGGGCGAAGTTCGCATCGTCGACTCGCGTAACTTTCCCGCTTCGAAGTCCGTCGCCGCCGGCATCGTAACCCTCAAACCCGGAGGCCTGCGCGAGCTGCATTGGCACCCCACCGCCGCCGAATGGCAGTTCTACATCGCAGGCTCCGGCAGGATGACTGTCATAGCCCCAGGTGGCCGCGCACGCACCATGGACTTCAACGCAAACGACGTTGGCTTCGTCCCCACGGCTGCTGGCCACTACATCGAAAACACCGGCTCCTCCGACCTCATCTTTCTTGAGATGTTCAAGCTCGATCAATTCCTCGAGTTCTCTCTCAATAACTGGATACGTCGTCTCCCCCCAGAGATGGTCTCGGCTCACCTCAACCTTGACGCCTCTTCCATAAGCCGCATTCCCGCAGAGAAGCTGGCCATCCTTTAGTCGCGTGTCGTGATGGGGATTCCTGCGTGGCATCCTCGTTGTTCCGCTTCCCCACCACCGCGATTTGCCCGAATTCAGGAGACTCAATGGACGCACCGCACCTATCGTTCAAACCAATGGAGGCCACAAACTCCGTCCCCCAACTCACTCGCCGGAATCTGCTCGCAAAGGGAGCCTGTGTGCTGGCCGGCGCGGCTCTGCCTCTTCGTTCCTATCTATTTTCAGAGGAGCAGCAGACGCCCTCCGCCCCCATCGGCCCTGTCATGCAGACCCTCAGCACCTACATGGCCCAGGCCGCCACCCGGCCACTCCCTCTCGCCATCATCGAGCAGGCAAAGAATCACATCCTCGACACCTTCGCCGCTATGATCTCCGGCTCCCAGCTTCCTCCCGGCCGCGCCGCCATCGCATTCGCGCAATCCTACGGCGGTAAGCCAGTCGCCTCTGTCGCCACCTCCACCATTCTGTGCGGTCCGCTCGAAGCCGCCCTGGCCAACGGAGTCCTCGCCCACTCCGACGAGACCGATGACTCCCACTCCCCGTCGCAGTCCCACCCAGGCTGCGCTGTAGTTCCCGCCGCACTCGCTGTGGGCGAACAGTTCAACATCTCCGGCTCCCACTTTCTCCGCGCCGTCACCCTCGGGTACGACATAGGCCCGCGCTTCGGCGTCACCCTCGGTGGAGTCAACTATCAGACCGAGACACACCGTGATCCCCACGCCACCTCCGAAGGCTTCGGAGCCGCAGCTGCCGCTGGCTGTGCCGCCTCCCTCGACGTACGCCAGATGCGCCTCCTCCTCGATTACGCTTCGCAGCAGTCCTCAGGCTTCACTGCGTGGCAACGGGACACCCTCCACGTCGAAAAAGCCTTCGTCTTCGCCGGCATGCCCGCCCGCAATGGAGTCACCTCCGCTTTGCTGGTTCAGGCGGGCTGGAGCGGCGTCGATGATGTGCTCTCAGGCCCCGAAAGCTTCTTCGCAGCCTACGCCTCTCACGCCAATCCTCAGGGGCTCGCCAAGAATCTAGTCGGCGGTCTCGGAGAGCACTACGAGATCACACGCACGAATATCAAGAAATGGTGCGTCGGCTCGCCCATTCAAGCGCCGCTCGACGCCGTTCAGCTCCTCCTGAACCAGCACTCCTTCACCCCGGACCAGGTTCGTCACGTCACCGTAAAAGTCGCCACCCGCGAGGCCACGATAGTCGACAACCGCGCACTCCCCGACATCTGCCTCCAACACCTCGTCGCCGTCACGCTCGTCCAGCGAACCCTAACCTTTCGCTCTGCCCACGACGCCGCCCTCATGAAGGATTCAGGCATCCTCCAACAACGCGCCAAAGTCACTCTGATCGGAGACGAAGAGCTCGAGAAACGCCTCCCCGCCCGCGAAGCCACCGTCGAGATCCTTTTGAATGACGGCACCGTCCTCACCCAGCACGTCGACGCCGTCCGCGGAACTGCCGAGAACCCAATGAGTCGTGAAGAGATCATCGCCAAGTCCCGCGACCTCATCGAACCTGTCCTCGGACCTGCGTCCTCGAAGGCGCTTATCTCTGCAGTCCTCCAGCTCGAGCAACTCACAGACATACACACTCTCAGCCGGTTGCTTCGCAGCTCGTCATGATATTGGGACACAAGCGCATGGAGCAAAAGGCGCGTCGACGCTTGGCTCCAAAGGCGAGAAGACCGCCCGCGTAGGCCGCGTTCACACTGGATGGAAAGCGTGCTGGAGACAATCCGCGTCATGATCGACTTGACTGCCACAGCCTGTCGTTCGTTCATTCGGGAACGAGGCTGGATCGGACGGATGGTCCGCCCACGCGAACTTCCGCGATGAGGTGATGCCTCGTCTGCTTCACCGGAAATCTAGAGGTCTCTTGGGGATCCTGATACTAGTTTGTGGCGGAGAATGGGGGATTCGAACCCCCGATAGAGCTTTCGCCCTATAACGGTTTAGCAAACCGCCGCCTTCAGCCACTCGGCCAACTCTCCGTCTGTGTTGCGGTGAGCATCACCTATAGGTGATGCCCGGCTGAGGCAATTATAGCAAGACAGCTGCTTCGCGAGTCAGCGGGTTAACGAGTCGGCCACTTCGTGGCATGACGACAGGTGGAGACGACGAAGAATGTCTGGTAAGTGAGGCGCTTCGGGTTCGCGGTCTGGCGGGACTCGCTATATAAAGACTGAATGGCGCTGGGCCGGGTGGGTTTGGGAAGAGCGAGGGCGGCGGGCGGGGGGAAGATACGGCTGCTGCCGCTGATTGCGGCGACGTACTTTATGGTGGCGGGTGGGCCGTATGGGCTGGAAGATGTGATTGGCATGGCGGGTTATGGGCGGGCTCTGCTGCTGCTGCTGGTGATTCCGGTGGTGTGGAGTCTGCCGACGAGTTTGATGGTGGGGGAGCTGGCGGCGGCTATACCGGAGGAGGGTGGGTACTACCGGTGGGTGCGGCGGGCGATGGGGGAGTTCTGGGGGTTTCAGGAGGCGTGGCTGAGCCTGGCGGCGAGCGTGTTCGATATGGCAATCTACCCGACGATCTTTGTGCTGTACCTGGGGAGGATTGAGCCGGCGTGGACGGCGGGGTATCGGGGGACGGCTTGGGCGCTGGCGGTGGTGGTGGTTTGTATGGTGTGGAATCTGCGAGGGGCGCGGGCGGTGGGCGAGGGGTCGGTGGGGCTGTTCTGCGTGCTGCTGTCGCCTTTTGTGGTGCTGACAGCGGTGGGGTTGTGGAAGGGGCTGGTGAGTGGGCATGGGGTGGAGTTCGCTTTGCTTCGTGGACCGGGAGTTGGGACGGGGCGAGTGGATTGGGCGGGGGCGGTGTCGGTGACGCTGTGGAACTATATGGGGTGGGATAATGCGTCGACGGTGGCGCAGGAGGTGGAGGAGCCGCAGAGGAACTATCCGCGGGCGATGCTGTCGGCGACGGGGCTGGTAGCGCTGACGTATGTGCTGCCGCTGGCCGCGGTGGCGCTGGTGGGGATTCCGGCGGCACAGTTTTCTACGGGGGCGTGGACGGATGCGGCGAGAGAGCTGGTAGGACCCTGGCTGGCGCTGTGCGTGGTGCTGGGTGGAATGATCAATGGTGGGGGGATGTTCAACGCGCTGATGATGAGCTATACGCGTGTGCCGTATGCGCTGGCAGAGGAGGGTCTGCTGCCGGAGGTGATGGAGCGGAAGAACAGGTGGGGCGTGCCGTGGGTAAGCGTGGCGGTGTGTTCGGTGGGGTGGGCGCTGGCGCTGCGGTTGTCATTTGAGCGGCTGATCTCGATTGACCTGGTGCTGTATGGAGGGGCGTTGATGCTGGAGTTTGTGGCGCTGGTGGTATTGCGGGTGAAAGAGCCCGGATTGGCGAGGCCGTTCAGGGTGCCGGGTGGGGTTTGGGGTGCGGTGGGGATGGGGGTTGGGCCGGGGGTGTTGATCGCGTTTGCGCTATGGGCAGCGCGAGGGGAGCGGGTGGCTGGGCTGCCGGCGCTGGAGTTTGCGGGGATTGTGGCGGCGGCGGGGCCGATGGTTTATCTGGGGGCGCGGATGGTGCGGAAGGGCCGCTTGGGTGGGTGAAAGTGCTTGTCCTGCCGGACGGGCTCACTGCGCGTGAGGCGGTCACTTCGTGACTTGTGTACCCTGTCTCGGCAGGATGAGGGGCTTGACCCTCCCGTTGGTCGGGATCTGGCTTAGACTATTTTTTCGGGACTGGCTTGGGGATGGGCGTGACTTTGTTATCGAGGAAGCGCTGCTGGGCTTCGAGGACCTTGTTGCGGGCGAAGGAGGCGTCGCGCCAGCCTTTGACTTCGACGCGCTTGCCTTCGAGGTCCTTATAGATAGCGAAGAAGTGGGTGATCTCCTTAAGCATGTGGGGATATATCTCGGAGAAGTTCCAGACATCTTTGTAGCGAGGGTTGTCCTGTCCGACGCAGAGGACCTTCTCGTCGCCGAGGCCCTGATCGAGCATCTCGAGGACACCGATGGGGCGGACCTGCATGACGCAGCCGGAGAAGCTGGGAGTGTCGACGAGGACGAGGCAGTCGAGGGGGTCGCCGTCGTCGCCGAGGGTGCTGGGGATGAAGCCGTAGTCGCCGGGGTAGTGGACGGGGGAGTAGAGGTTGCGGTCGAGACGGAAGACGTGGAGCTCCTTGTCGTACTCGTACTTGTTGACACCCTCGTAGGGAATCTCGATGACTGCGTTGATGACCTCGGGGCTTTTAGGCCCAACGGGGAGTTCCAGGTAGTTCGTCATAAAGGCTGGTGTCTCTTCTCTTGTCCGATCAAAGTTTTAGGCGGAGGGCGGCGTTGTGTCGCTTGGGTCCGAGCTTGCCTGGCGGAGGTTCGTGACCTCGATTGAGGGCGAAGGCTGCACCTTGTCTATAATCAGACAAGATGAAGGCTCATGTCTATGTCACGCTGAAACGAACGGTGCTGGATGCCCAGGGGCAGACGGTTGCAGATGCTTTGCGGCGGATGGAATATCGCGGCGTTGCGGATGTACGGCAGGGGAAGTATTTTCTGCTGACTCTGGAAAATGGATTGGAACAGAGCGCCGCGCAGGCCGAAGTGGAACGGATTGCGCGTGAGGTGCTGACAAACCCTGTGATTGAAGAGTTTACGTTCCGGCTTGAGGCCTGAGCGAAGGCTTTTTGGGTCTGTACTCGACGGGCGGCACCCGATACTAAAGTGACGTGAATTTTTCGGGTGCCATGAACAGCTTAGGCTGGCGCGAGTTCGCGCGACGAGCCACGAGTGCTAGGCTTAAAAGGTTATAGAGGACGAGTCTTTTGAGTGATGCGATCGTGGAAGGTGCGACAGTATGGTCTGCCGATGCGGCGTCGGGCGGCAGCCGCTTTGTGCGGGCGTGCCTGCGTCGGCCGGTAGCCAGGACGCCGGTGTGGTTTCTGCGGCAGGCAGGGCGGTACATGCCGGAGTATATGGCCGTGCGGAAGCACCATTCGCTGCTGGAGATCTGCCGGACTCCGACGATTGCGGCCGAGGTAACGATTACGGCCGCTGAACGGCTGGGCGTGGATGCTGCGATTATCTTTGCCGATCTGCTGCTGCCGTTTACGCCGATGGGACTGGACTTCGAGTTCGTTGCGGGAGAAGGGCCGGTGGTTCATACGCCGGTGCGGACGCTGGAGCATGTGAAGGCGCTGCGGACCGATCGCGTGGAGGAACTACAGTACGTTGCGCGCGCCATCGAGCAGGTTGCAAAGCACTTTGCTGCTCCGCGGGCGGATGGGGATGAGTTGGGAATCATTGGATTCTGCGGTGCTCCGTGGACGCTGGCTGGGTACATGATTGAGGGCGGCAAGCAGGGCGGCGGGGATCGCAACTACATCGAGACGAAGAAGATGATGTACTCCGATGGAGCTGCGTGGTCGCTCCTGATGGAGAAGATTGTTACCGTTTTAGTTGCTTATGCGCAGCAGCAGGTGGAGGCTGGCGCGGATGTGATCCAGGTCTTCGATAGCTGGGTGGGAAAGCTGAGCGTTCGAGACTATCGGCGGTACTGTCTTGGATGGACGACGGAGCTGGTCGAGCGCATCAAGTCCCTTGGAGTGCCGGTGATCTACTTTGGCGTGGAGACCGCTTCCCTGCTGCCGGCGATGAGCGAGACGGGAGCAGACGTGATTGGGCTGGATTGGCGGACGCCTTTGGATGCGGGATGGAAGGCAGTCGGCCCGGGCTGCGCGGTGCAGGGAAATCTTGATCCGGTTGCATTGTTCGCAAACGAAGAGGTGTTGAAGGATCAGGTGCGCGAGATTCTGACCGCCGCAAATGGACGGCCCGGGCACATCTTCAACCTGGGCCACGGCATTGTGCCTGGTACGCCGGTGGAGAATGTAATTCGCGTGGTGGAGTGGGTCAAGGAGTTGAGCGCGGTTGGAGTGACACGACGATGAGTTTTGAGAAAGGTAAAAGCGCGGTTTTGCTGCTTGCCCATGGAACGCCGGACATGCTGGGTGAGATGGCCGAGTATCTGAGCAAGGTGACCGGCGGGCGAGCGATGCCGCAGGAGATTGTCAAAGAGCTGCAGCATCGGTATGCGCAGATCGGGCTGCAAGAGGCGCCTGGGTTGGAGCCTCCGCCGCTGACGAAGTGGACGATGGTGCAGGCACATATGTTGGAGCATGTCTTGGACGCGGGCAAGGTGTATGTCGGTATGCGTAACTGGCATCCCTATATTGCGGACACCGTTGCGGAGATGCGACAGGATGGAGTGACGAGAATCAAGGCTGTGTGCCTGGCTCCGCAGAACTCCCGGACCAGCGTCGGACTTTACCGGAAGGCTGTGCTCTCTGCGGCGACTGGCATTGAGGTTGAGTTTGTTGCTGGATGGGCGGACAGTCCGCTGCTGGCGGAGGCCTTTGCCGAGAAGCTGCGCCCGGTGTGGACGGAAGCCTGCGCTGAGTCGGGACAGCGAGTGCCGGTTCTGTTTACAGCGCACAGCGTGCCGTGCCGAACAATCATGACTGGTGAGGCTTCGATTACGGGAGCGAGGCCGGGAACTCCTGTGCAGGACTCGCCTGATCCTTATCCTGTGGAGGCCAAGCGCACCGCACAGATGGTGGCCGATCGAATGTCGGCAATCGGTTTTCGCGAGAACGATTGGTACTTCGCGTTTCAGAGTCAGGGTATGAGCGGAGGACCGTGGATTGGGCCGACGGTGGAGGACACGCTCAAAGCGATCAAGGCAGAAGGGCACGTGGGCGTCGTGATGCAGCCGGTGGGGTTTCTCTGCGATCATGTGGAGATTCTGTACGACATTGACGTTGCTTTTCGTCAGACGGCGAGCGAGCTGGGTCTGAAGTTGTGGCGGGCGGAGAGCCTGAACGACTCGCCGGTGCTGGTGGAGGCGCTGGTGGACGTAATCACCGGAAAATATAAGGCGACCGTCGATGAGGTGATGGTTCCGGCTTAGGTATAGGCTGTCTTGAGGGCCGACGGCGGGGGCTCTGTTCTCCGCTCTTTTATTGGCAGATGTTTCCTGGAGAGAAGATGAAGCGCGTTGCGATTGTTGGCGGCGGAGTCGCAGGACTGGCGGCGGCGTATGAGCTGTCGCGGCAGGCCCGTAACGGCGCATCGCTGCAGGTGGTGTTGTTCGAAGCCTCGACGCGCCTGGGTGGAATTATCGAGACGGTGCATGAAGGTGAGTTCGTGATTGAGTGCGGACCCGATGCGTGGGTGACGGAGAAGCCGTGGGCGCGTGAGCTGGCAGAAGAGCTTGGCCTGGGCGATGAAGTGATACCTTCCAACGATGCCACGCGGAAGACTTATATTCTGGTCGACAAGAAGCTGCAGGCGATACCGGATGGTATGCGGATGATGGTGCCGGCCGATCTCGATGCGCTGGATGCGTCGGAGATGTTTAGCGCGGCGGCGAAGCGGGCTTATCGCGAAGAGGTGGGACGAGCGGAGCAGTTGCGGGCGGACGCTCCTGATGAGGATGAAAGCGTTGCGGAGTTTATTCGACGCCACTTTGGAGAAGAGGTGCTGACGAAGATCGGTGCGCCTTTGCTGAGCGGTGTGTTTGGCGGCGATGTATCGAAGTTGAGCGTGCGGGCGGTGATGACTCCCTTTGTCGCAATGGAACGAGAGCATGGCAGTCTGATCGTCGCACTGCAGGCGCGTGCGGGAGCGAAGAAACACTCAGTGTTCACTACACTGCGCAGCGGTATGGGAACGCTGGTGGATCGTATGATTGCGGCCATTCCTGAAGATTGGATTCGACTGGCTGCCGAAGTGCAATTTGTGTCGTGCGGCGACGAAGGTTGGCTGGTGGGAACAGCTCGCGGTGTGGAACGGTTCGATGCCGTGATGATGGCGACTCCGGTGGATGTTGCTTGTTCTTTGCTGAAACCGGTGGACGCGGAGGTGGCTCCGTTGATGGAGATGGCGGCAAGCTCCGCGGTGGTGGTGGCATTTGGCTTTCCCGATGCGACGAAGTTTCCCGTGCCGCCTGGGTTTGGCTTTCTGGTGCCCCCAGGCTCCGATAGTCTGCTGCTCGCTGCAACCTTCGTCGATCAGAAGTTTGAAGACCGGGTGCCGCAGGGTGGACGGTTAGTGCGAGCCTTCTTTGGAGGCAAAGCTGCAGAACGGCTGATGCGATGTCGTAACGACGAGACCGCCGCAGTGGCGCGGATGGAGCTGGCCAGGATTCTGGGGCCGCTGCCGGAGCCTCAAGTGACCGTGGTTCGGCGATGGCCGCGAAGCCTCCCACAGTATGCCGTGGGGCATCTGGAACGGATGAAGAAGCTAGATGAACGAGTGAGTGAGCTTGATGGACTGTCGCTGCTTGGCAACGGATATCGTGGCGTGGGTGTGCCCGACCTAATTCGGGATGCCCGGGTTGCGGCGAGGCGTATCGCAGGTGCGAATAAAGATCTTGCAGGGGTCGCGGAGCTGTAAATATTTGACCCGGCGCAATGGCCGGGATAGTCTTTTTCTACACTGGTGTTGGGAAGACGGTGTAAATCCGTCGCTACCCCGTAACTGTAAGCGCTGAGAGTTTTGACGATTGGTATTAAGCCACTGGGATTTGTCCTGGGAAGGTGAGTCGAAGCTCGGTGAAGCGTAAGTCAGGAGACCTGCCGGTGGCCGATCAGGCTTGATTCAGCTTCGCTGGGAGAGCTGAAGAGCATTCTCGCTGACTGCAACCGAGGTCTGCCCGAGCGCTGCCTAACTTTATTCCCGCTCTGCTCGGCTGCTTCGAAAGATGCCGGGCAAGGAGCTAACAATGCAGGAGATGCGCCAGAGTTCCGTGACACTCGTTCTTGGCGGCGTTCGCAGCGGCAAGAGCCGTTATGCGCAGCAGCTTGCAGAGCGAGAAAGCCGCGTGATCTTTGTGGCGACAGCGAAGGCTTCGGACGACGAGATGCAGAGGAAGATCGAACGGCATCGCAAAGAGCGCCCGGCGGAGTGGATCACGGTGGAGGAGCCGTTGGAGCTGGTACAGGTACTGACAGAGCATGGGCAGAGCTGCGATGTGATGGTGGTGGATTGCCTGACGATCTTTGCGGCGAATCTTCTTGAGACCGAAGGTGATGACCAGGACACCGTAAATCGTCGCGTTGAGGCTTTCTGTGAGGCGTTGCGGTCGGCTGGTTGCTCGGTTGTGCTGGTTTCAAACGAGGTGGGCAGCGGAGTGGTGCCGGCGTACCCGATGGGGCGGCGTTACCGTGATCTGCTGGGAGAGATCAATCAGAGCGTGGCAAGAGTCGCCGATGATGTGGTGCTGATGGTAGCCGGGCTGCCACTTGCGCTGAAGGGACATCTTGAGGTGACTCTGTGAGAGGGCTGCTGATTTCAGGTGCTGCAAGCGGCGTTGGTAAGACTACGGTATCTCTTGCGGTTATGGCGGGCCTTCGACGGCGCGGGCTTGCGGTGCAGCCGTTCAAATGTGGGCCTGACTTTCTGGACACGGGACACCACACCCGAATATGTGGGCGAAAGGCTCGCAACCTTGACACGTGGATGCTGAGTGAAGAGGCGAACCGAAGTGTTCTGCGAGATGCAGCTCGGGGCGCGGATGTTCTGGTTGCTGAAGGCATGATGGGACTGTTCGATGGAAAGAGCGGGAACACCGAAGCGGGAAGCACCGCGGAGATTGCTAAGCTGCTGAAGCTGCCGGTAGTGCTGGTTGTCGATGCGGCAAAGACTGCGCGAAGCATCGCAGCGGTGGTGCTCGGCTTTGAGATGTTCGATCCGCAGTTGCAGCTTGCTGGTGTGATTCTGAACCGCGTTGCGACGGAGCGGCACTACGAGATGCTGCGGGCGGCGATTGAGACCAACTGCAGGACAAAGATTCTGGGCTGGCTGCCGCGCGATCCGACGATTGCGATTCCTGAACGGCATCTTGGCTTGCAGGGGGCGGCGGAAGCGGCGATTGATAACGATGCAGCGATCGACACGCTGTCTGCGCTTGCGGAAAAGTTCTTCTGTCTGGATCGTTTGCTTGAGCTGCACTATGATTTGGAGCTGAACGAGAATCAGGATTTCGGCGTGAAGCGTTCGCGATCTGAAGAAGATGTGCGAATCGGCGTCCCGTCCGATCATGCGTTCTCGTTCTATTATGAGGACAATCTTGACCTGCTGCGCGAACAGGGAGCTGAGATCGTCTGGTTCAGTCCACTGCACGACAGGTGTCTGCCAGACGGACTGGACGGGCTGTATCTGGGGGGAGGATATCCCGAACTGCATGCAGAACAGTTGAGCAGTAATCGCAGGATGCTCGAGGATGTTCGTACCTTCGCGGCTTCGGGAAGACCGGTCTATGCGGAGTGCGGAGGGATGATTTATCTATCCGAAAGCCTCAGCACAACGGACGGGGAGACGTACCCGATGGCTGGCGTGCTACCGCTGTCGATGCAGATGACGGATAAACTCGTGCAGTTCGGATACGTCACTGTTGAGTTCACCGCCGACTGCTTGCTGGGCGTGAAAGGAACCACCGTTCGCGGGCACAGCTTTCACTATTCGTGTCTTGTTTCCCGGGGAGAGGTGGCAACAAATTATCGCGTGCAGTACTCGATGTCCGGCAAAGAGGAGCTTGAGGGATTTAGGCAAGGCAATGTGCTGGCCAGCTATGTTCATCTACACTTCCGGGCGAATCCTACAATCGCGAGAGATTTTGTCGCTGCCATTCGACGAGCGCGCACACTGCAGACGGTGGCGCGGTGAGCGACTCTAACATCGTGTCGACCATTGAGTCGCCTAGTGAGCGGTGGCTTGCAAAGGCACGAGCGCATCTCGATACTTTGACCAAACCGCTGGGCAGTCTCGGCCGGTTGGAAGACTTTGCGGCACAGATGGTGTCGATTCGACAGCAGGAGTTTGCGGAGCCGCTACGAAAGGCTGTCTACATCTTTGCAGCCGATCATGGAGTTACCGCTGAGGGCGTCAGTGCGTATCCAAGCGAAGTGACGCGGCAGATGGTGCTCAACTTTCTTGCTCATGGCGCGGCTATCAATGTGCTCGCGAAACTTCACGGCGTCGAGATGAATGTTGTCGATGTCGGTGTGGATGCGGACTTCAACCGGATCGGCGGACTGTTGCATCGCAAAGTGCGCAGGGGAACGCGCAATATGATGCATGAGCCCGCAATGAGCAGCGACGAGTTGACGGAAGCTCTTGGTGTAGGACTGGACCTGGCTGACGATTCGAAGACGAAGGGGCACAACCTGGTTGCTGTCGGCGAGATGGGCATTGGAAATACCACGGCTGCGAGCGCCATCACCACTCTTCTTACCGGGAAACCAGTTGAGTTCACTACCGGCAAAGGGACCGGCCTGAACACCGAGGCGTTGCAGCACAAACGCCGGATCATCGAAGTAGTTTTGCAGAAGTATTTTGGGGAAGCGAAAGGTGACACTCTGCCTGATCCAGTCGATATACTCCGTATCGTCGGTGGGTTGGAGATCGCTGCGATGACGGGTTTCATACTCGGCGCGGCGCGGCATGGAGTCGCAGTGGTTGTCGACGGCTTCATTTCTACAGCAGCTGCTGCAATTGCATACGCGTTAGCCCCGCAGGTGCGCGGCTATCTTTTTGCTGGACATCAATCCGAAGAACCCGGGCACAAGGCGCTGCTCGACTACCTGGAATTGAGGCCGATTCTCGCGTTGAATATGCGTCTGGGCGAAGGCACTGGCGCGGTCCTGGCTATGCCGATCCTTGAGTCCGCGATGTGCCTTTATAACCAGATGGCGACGTTTGAATCTGCCGGCGTGAGCGAGGCTAGGGATTGACCGTAGCAGCACAAATTCGGAGACTTGGCGAGGAGCTCATAGTCGCCTTCCAATTTCTCACGCGAATCCCCATGCCTGCGATTGCGTTCGAGTCCGATTCCCTCTCGCGTGCCGTCAAATTTTTCCCGCTGGTTGGATTAGTTGTCGGATCAGGAGCCGTGCTGCTGCAAAAGCTGCTGACAACACATCTTATTCGTCCTCTTGCCGCGCTGGTTGTGCTCACTTATTTTGTACTGATTACCGGCTTTCTGCATGAAGATGGCCTTGCGGATACTGCAGACGGGTTCGGCGGTGGTTGGACTAAGGATCGGGTATTAGCCATCCTGCGAGATAGCAGGATTGGAAGTTACGGCGCGACTGCTCTTATTCTGTCGTTGCTGGCGCGCTATCTCCTGCTGTCTTCAATGCCGATGGAGCACTTTGCCGCTTACGTCATATCCGCCCATGTGCTCTGCCGATGGAGCTCCCTTCCGCTGAGTTATTTTCTCCCTCCTGCTCGCAAACAGGAGGGACAAGGTGCGCGCATCGCTCGGCTCACCTCTCTCCCTTCGCTGCTGTTTGGTTCGACCTTCGCTGCCGCAATCGTGGTCTTCGCTCTTCGACGGGCTTCCGTGCAGCCTCTTTTCGTCTCCCTCTTTGTAGTGACATTGAGCGGGTGGTTCTACTATCGAAGGATTGATGGCGTGACTGGAGATTGCTTCGGCGCAACCAATCAGCTTACCGAAATCGCGGTTTACTTCTGTGGGGTATGGATCGCATGAGCGAGATACTCTTCATTCGTCATGCGGCGACAGACATGGCTGGAACCTTTTGCGGCCACTCTGACCCTGACATCAATGCGCGCGGACAGCAACAGATCTCCGAGTTGATCGACAGACTTCGCAAGGAGAGTATCGACATCGTTTACACGAGCGATCTGCGTCGCGCTGCGGCGACTGCCAGCGCAATTGCCGAGGCGTTCGGCGTTGAGTGCGAGGTGCGTGCGGCCCTGCGTGAGATCAGCTTCGGCACATGGGAGGGGCTTAGCTGGAAAGACATTGAACAGCGCGATGCGGTTTATGCGCATCGATGGATGGCGGAATATCCGAGATTTGCGGCGCCTGACGGAGAGGACTTCAGCGACTTTGAACGGCGGGTGCTGAAGGAAGTGGAGTTCTTGTCTACAAAGGCAATAGAACAAAGGATCGCGGTCGTGACCCACGCGGGAGTCCTGAGAACCGTGCTGTGCTCGCTGGGCAACTGCAGCCAGCAAGATGCCTGGAGACAGACTGAGAGCTACTGTGCCATTGTTCGGCATACGGTTGCACCACCGCTCCTGACGCAGATCATCGGAGCGAGCTCATGACTTCGCGTAAGGTTGACGTACGCGAGTTGATCGCCTGGGGTTTGGATGAATACTCCTACCGCGACGACGTCACAGGTTTCAATTCGAGGGAGTTAGCTGCCCGCATTGCGAAAGCAGGTGCGAAGTTAGCCGAGCATGCTCGGTACACGAGTATCAGCGCTTTACTCGAGCGAGAGACACGAGACATTCAACCTTTGCTCGCGACGGTAACGCAACGCGAAGACTTGCAAGCGGAGTATCGGGGCCTTGACTGGATGCTGGGCGTGGTCGACCTGCGCCTTCTGCTTGCATTTCAACGCCGGTTGATCTTCAATCCATCACGGCAGGCATTGTGTATGCCGGCGCAAAACGATTGGCCCGGTTTGATCTCACTCACTGTCGGTTCGCAACGCAGCACGGAGCATGTTTTGGTTCATAACGGCAGCGATACTGACCTTTTGGATATTAGCCTTCACTCGAATAATCCTGATCTGCAGCTACGGTTTACTCCGAAGACGAGCGGATTTGGAGCTTTGCCACTGTCGCTGTATGGCGGCACTCCTTTCTTCGAAGTAGCTGAACTACGCGGACGCTGGCTTTTGCGCGATGGCTATCATCGCGCCTACCATCTTCTGCAGGCGGGAGTCGATCGCACTCCTGCCGTCGTGATCCACACACGGAGCATCGAGGAACTTGGCGCAACCGCCCCATGGTTTTTCGGTGAAGAGCAGATCTTCTCTGATCGTCCTCCGCGGGTCACGGATTTTCTTGATGACGACCTGATCCTGCACTACGAGAGAACGGCTCTCCGCAAATTAATTCGTATTCGTGTGGAAGAGTCGCTGCAGCCGTTTGACGAAGTTCAAGAACAAGAGGAAAGACTATGAGCATTGCAACCAAACGTGGAGATGGCGGACAGACAGGACTGGCCGGCGGAATTCGCATCTCGAAGGCTGACTTGCGTGTTGAAGCTTATGGGACGGTCGATGAGCTGAACTCGGCTCTAGGCTTTGCCCGAAGCATCTGCACAAATAAGGAGATTCATGACTGGACCGAGACGATCCAACGCACGCTGTTTCGAGTAGGGTCCGCGCTGGCTACCCCGCCGGAGAGCAAAAAACCTCCGCCATCCGTTTTGATCGAGGACGTTGACATGCTGACAGACCTGGTTCATCAGATCGAGGCAACCGAAGGCATCCTTGCCGACTGGTCTTTGCCCGGTGCGCATACCGAGTCTGCCGCATACGAAGTTGCTCGCACAATTTGCCGGCGCGCAGAGCGAAACGCTGTTCGACTTGTGAACAGTGGCGTAGAGCTCAAGCCTGAGATACTCTCGTACCTCAATCGCTTGTCCGACGTGATCTGGCTCTTCGGCAGACTCATTGAAGTAAAGGTAGGCGTTGATGCGCGGCTGCGCAGCGGCGACACTGCGGGACCGAAGTGGTCAAGGGCATGGAAATGACGAAGGCTGCAGGCTTCGACGAGAATGAGCGAAATGCCATCTACCGGGCGATTCGCGAGCGGAGAGATGTGCGCCGCGGCTTTCTCCCGGAGCCAATTCCAAATGAGTTGCTATATCGGCTACTCGAAGCTGCACATAACGCACCTTCGGTTGGTCTGATGCAGCCCTGGCGATTCATTGTCGTGCGCGAACTCGCTGTGCGTCAAAAGGTTCACCAGATCTTCCTCGATGCAAACACGCAGGCGCTGGCGCACTACGAAGGGGAAAAGCAACAGAGCTATGCGGGGATGAAGCTCGAAGGCATACTGGAGGCACCGCAGAATCTGTGCATCGTGTGCGATTCGCAGAGCAGCCAGGGGCACCAGCTGGGACGACGAACGATGCCTGAGACCGCGATCTACTCGGCCGTCTGCGCGGTTCAGAATCTGTGGCTCGCCGCAAGAGCCGAGGGCATCGGCATGGGCTGGGTGAGTATCCTTGAGCCGTCTTTGTTGCGCGAGGCTCTGAAGATTCCCGGCCATATTACTCCGGTGGCTTATCTGTGCTTGGGTTACGTCGATGCGTTTGCTACAGAACCGGACCTTGAGCGCGCCGGTTGGGAGACAAGAACGCCTCTGAAGAGCGTGCTCTCGCTGGATGAATATGACAGCAGCTGGGACCAGGGGCGGCTGCCGTCATGAGAGCGCGAGCAATCATGGTTCTAGGTACGGGCTCTCATGTCGGCAAGTCTCTGCTGACTGCCGCTCTATGCCGAATCTTCGCGCAACATGGCTATCGCGTTGCGCCGTTCAAATCGCAGAATATGTCATTGAACTCTGCAGCAACTGTTGAAGGTCTCGAGATCGGGCGTGCACAAGCGTTGCAGGCAGAGGCTGCAGGAGTCGCGTCCTCGGTTCATATGAATCCAATTTTGATCAAGCCGTCGGGCGACCACTCTTCGCAGGTAGTTGTACGCGGCAAGATCTGGGGACGAGTCACGGCAGCGGACTATCATCGTCGACGCATAGAAGAGCTGCTGCCCGTGGTACGCGAGAGCTATGACTCGCTTGCCTCTCAGTACGACGTAATTATTCTGGAAGGTGCCGGATCACCAGCTGAGATCAACCTCAAACAGCATGACATTGCGAACATGCGAATGGCGGAGATGGCAGATGCCAGCTGCCTGCTGGTGGGGGATATAGATCGCGGAGGGGTGTTCGCGTCGTTGCTGGGAACGCTGGAGCTGTTGGAACCGGACGAGCAGCGGCGGATTCGTGGATTCGCGATCAATAAATTCCGTGGTGACGCAAGCCTCTTGGAGCCCGGCATACGAATGATAGAAGAGCGTGTGAAGAAGCCATGTCTCGGCGTCGTTCCTTATCTGAATTCTCTTATGCTCGAAGAAGAAGATAGCCTGGGTCTGCCGGTGTCTGCTCAAACTCAGTGGACTGGAGAGCAGATTGCGGACCAATGGACTGATCGCGCCTTGCGGGTCGCAGTCATTGCACTCCCTTCTTTTTCGAACTTTACGGACTTCGATTCTTTGCGGGCGGAGCCATCGGTATCACTTCTCTTCTGTCGCACAGCAGAGGCGATCGCACACGCTGATGTCGTCATTCTGCCTGGCAGTAAACAGACTGTGGATGACCTTCTTTGGATGAGAGGTTCAGGTTTAGAGGTCGCTATAAAGCGACACGCGCAGACAGGCTTGGTTGCAGGTATCTGCGGTGGTATGCAGATGCTTGGTAAAACTATCAGCGACCCGTCCGGAATGGAGCACGAGGGATCGGTTGCGGGTCTTGGCTTGCTTCCCATCGGCACCGTCATGCACACCGAAAAAGTAACCAGAAATGCCAGCGGACAGATTGAGGTTGAGGTTTTGTTCGACCATCCCGTTACTGATAGCAGGCTCGCAGGGTATGAGATTCACATTGGACACACTGACTATGAAGCTGGAGCAAAGCACTTCTCGACACTCTCACCCGAGAATGACCCCTCCAGCAACAGCAGAGACGGTTGCGTCAGTGCCGACACGCGCGTCTTTGGCACCTATCTTCATGGGATCTTCGATGATGATTGCTTTCGTCATCAGTTTCTCAGTGCCGCTCGCGGGTTTCACAAGCTCTCCACGCCGACGAAGATGAATCCCTGGAAGCAACTTCGAGTAGACTCCCTGAACAGGCTGGCACGCGAGGTTGAGAGTTCGCTTGATATGAAAGCAATCTTCAAGTGGGTGGGTCTGTCTTATGAGGTCCCTCTGACAGAGGATGTATCTCCGCAGCGTCGAAGTGCAGGTGCGATGCGATGAGTCGTCGAAGCGTTATCGCAGCAGCTTATCTGTTCGACTGGGTAGCTGGCGATCCTGAATGGTTCCCTCATCCCGTTCGGTTGATTGGCAAAGGAATAGAAGGGGGAGAACGAATTCTTCGAAGGCCCAGGCAGACTCCAGCAGCAGAGTTTGTCGCCGGTGGCATACTGACCTTAGGAGTGGTCGTTGCGGCGTATTTCGCGTCGGCAAAGACGATTGACTGGGCGCATAAGACGGACCGGCGGCTGGGATTCGCTGCGGAGATGCTGCTCGCATGGACGTGCCTTGCATCGCGCAGCCTGCACAAGGAGGCTTCTGCAGTTGTCGACGCTATGGAGGAAGGCGACAGCATCCTGGCCCGACAGCGGCTGACACGAATCGTCGGTCGCGATACGCAGGCACTCGACATGCAGGAGATCAGCCGCGCTGTCATCGAGACCGTGGCAGAGAGCGGTTCGGATGGCGTCGTCGCACCACTTTTTTATTTGGCTATCGGAGGAGTTCCGCTTGCCATGGCCTATAAGGCGATCAACACTCTTGATTCGATGATCGGCCATGCAGATGATCGATATTTTTACTTTGGAAAAATCGCAGCGCGGCTGGATGATGTCGCCAATTTTATACCCTCTCGATTGACAGCTCTGGGTATCGCTGCAGCAGCCGCCTTACAAGACGCGAGTCCTGCAGCAGCGCTTGAGACATGGTGGCGCGACGGCATGAAACACAAAAGTCCGAACGCGGGACAGCCAGAGAGCGCCATGGCGGGCGCACTGAAGGTGCGACTTGGAGGAGACAACTACTACGCCGGCGAGCTTATTGCAGCGCCCCTGCTTGGGGCGGGTTTTCCGCCGCCCAATGTGCTCAAAGCAAGGCTGGCCATCAGGATAGTTACTATCGTCTCTGCCCTTGGCGCAGTTACCGCACTGTTGCTGCATCGGAGACGAAGATGAGTCACCCTCCGCAGGATTTTTTACCCGCACACGGGGGACAACTGCGTCAAATCGCTGCGCAATATGAAATCCCGGTGGAACAGCTCGTTGATTTCAGCGCCAACATTAACCCGGCTGATCCCCCTGCGTCAGTGCTTGCAACTCTAAATCGAGCTTTGGCGGACTTTGCCACACTGACGGCGTATCCAGACCTTGAACTCGCCGCACTCAAGCAGGCACTGTCGAAAGCTTCGAATATTTCGCCGGAAAATATCTCTGTGGCTAACGGCTTTGTACCGCTGCTCGAAGCTGCTCTGCGTTCGTTAGGGATTACACGTTGCCTTCTGCCTGTGCCCTCGTTCAGCGAGTATCGACGTACGCTCGAGAACGCCGGAGTTGCGGCCGCTCCGCACTACCTCTTCCAAGAAAATAGTTTCTCATACGCTCCGGACTCCCTGTTGCAGGCTGCGCTGAAAGAGAGATGCAACGCAATCCTGCTGGCGAATCCGCAGAATCCTTCCGGCTCACTTTGTGAAGCGAAGACGATGCGACGTCTGATAGAAGCGGCCGCTGAGCAAGGAATTAAAGTGCTGCTTGATGAAGCTTTCATAGATTATGTTCCAGAACAGTCCCTGACTGAAGCTGCTTCTCAACATGAGAATTTGATTGTGTTCCGCTCGGTTACAAAATTTTTTGCAATCCCCGGGTTACGTGTCGCCTACGTCGTCAGCAGTCCTTCTTCGATAGAAGATCTGAACCGGAGGCTTCCGCCATGGCCGGTTACAACATTGGCATCGTGTGCAGTCTGCGCTGCGTTGCAGGATGAGACCTATGCGGAAGACACTCGGCGGAAGAACTCCCCACGGCGGACCTGGCTTGAAGGGGAACTCGCTCGCTTGAAGATCGTCACCTACCCCTCAAACACGAACTTCCTGCTGCTTCGCTTTTCCGCAGAGGTCGAGGTCTCACTGCTTTGGGAGAGGATGCTCCTCGAACACCAGATCGTGCTTCGCTCTTGCGCGAACTTCGAAGGGCTCGCGCCAGGCCATCTGCGTATAGCAGTCCGTTCGGAAACCGAAAATGAGAGGTTGATTCGAGGTCTGGAGCAGGTCCTTCGGCGCGCGAAAGGATAGTGGCCAGAGAGGAAATTCGCCCCCTCTGCTTGCAAAACAACGCGCTGCAGGCTTGGTATAGGAATCCCAGGGGAGCGGCGCGTTTTAGGCTCGCAGGGGTTGTGATCACTGAACTACACTTTTTGCTCCTAAATACTGGATTGCTATTTCAATCGAAGAATGACAACGCTTTCCGGTTGAACAAGAAATTGTAGTTTGCCGGAAGATAGCTCTACGGAGACTTTATCGCCGAGCAGGACATCTGCCTTGGTGCAATTCTGGAGGGCCGTCTTGTCAGTGGACAGAAGAATGGTCTTAGGATGCTCTGCTTTATTCACCATCACGAGAACGCGTTGCGACCCAGACGAACAACCACGATCAAAATCAAATCCACGCACGTAGCTGATCGAATCAGCTGCCACGTCTTCAATCTGTATGCCGCCAGCTTCTAACTCAGGGGAGGTCTTGCGGAGGGTAGTTAGAAGGCTTACCCAGTCATGCATCTTTCGCTGGGGTTCGGTTCGCGCGCTACTGTCAAATGCATTGTTTTCTGTCTTTTGTCCATCGTGGGGAAAGCCGCCGGGAAAGTCACGCCGATTGTCGGGATCGTCTCCGCCGGTCATGGCGATCTCGTCGCCGGAGTAGATGAGCGGAGTGCCTCGCATGGTCAACAGGATTGCGAACGCCAGCTTCATCTTCTCTTCGGTCGCCCCTTGTTCACCCAAAAAGCGCTTCGTATCATGGCTGCCGATGAGTGGAACGAGGCGCTCCGGATGCGGATAGAGGCCGTCCTGACTAAGAATATCCGCGATCTGCGACATGGGCGCGCCACGCAGCAGTGTATTCCGGATGGCAGAGTACATAGGGTAGTCAAAGGGGGTATCTAAGCCGGTGTCGATCGAGCCTTGATCGCCGCTACGCACTGCGCCGCCAGCGAAGAATGAGTTCAAGACGGGATACATATCGAAGGTCCCGTTGAATACTTCGCCTACCGTCGTTAGCTTCGGATAGGTGGCACGGAGCTGCGAATGGAAGTCATGCCAGAAGGTCCGGCCGACGTAGGGAAAGGTGTCAAGCCTGAGACCGTCCGCACCGGACTCCTCGATCCACCAGAGAGTGTTCTGGATGAGGTAACGAGAGACAGCCGGATTTTCCTGATTCATGTCGGGCAGGAGATTGACGAACCATCCATTGAGCACCTTCTCTCGATCACGCCAGGGAGCGTAGGGATCTAGGAGCGTTTGAAAAGTTCCTACTGCTTCGCTGTGGTTTGCCTTGGTGCCATGAAACCAGTCGGGCTGAGGCGAGTCTTCGACCCAAGGATGCGCAGGCCCCACGTGGTTGGGCACAATATCCAATACAAGCTTCATGCCCCGTTCGTGTAGCTTGTTCGAGAGAGTTCTCAAGTCGTCGAGAGAACCGAAGTGGTCGTCTACCTTATATAGATCCGTGGCCCCATATCCGTGGTAGCTTTCCGGTTCCCGGTTCTGGACCACAGGCGTAATCCAGATGGTGGTCACGCCTAGTTCCGCGAGGTAGTCCAGGTGTTGTTCGATCCCGCGAAGGTCGCCGCCGTGCCAGGCATTTGGGACATCGAGAGCGTAGGGCATCCCCGGCTGATGGTCGTTGCTGGGGTCGCCATCGGCGAATCGGTCCGTCATGATGAGGTACATGACGTCTGCCGAGGAGAAGCCGCGCGGTTGGTCCGAGGCGGTCCGGCGCTTTTCGAGAGTATAGGGGCTCGTGGCCACGCCATCAGCATTCCTGGCTTCGATCAAAAACGTGCCCGGAGCAGCTGAAGCTGTCGAGATATCGAGAAATGCCCAACGTCCGTTGGTTGAAACACTCTGCTTGGTTATCAAAGCCTTGCTGTTGCGGAGTCGGAACGTGCACCCTGTGAGGTGTTCGCCATGCACGAGCAGCATGGGAGGAGGCATGCTGATCCACCAGTTTGGCGGATCTATTTTGGTGATCACGGGCAGTTCAGCCAAGGCCGCAGCAGTTGAGAAGAGCAAGAGAGATCCAAGCACCGTGGACAGAATCGCACGAAGGACACTTAGCGAGCAGCTTCGAATCGACATGGTCAACAATGGCGACAACTTTCCGACGCCGCTACTTCAGGTTGAAGAAGCGGCGGTCTGGTGAGCGAGGTGAAGGGTGAGGGTGCCTGTAGTTAGTGTTCTTCGAAGAGAGCAGCGGCACCACGAGACTCGCTCGATGATGCCGCCTGAGGTTCCTACGGGTTAGAAGTTGATGTGAGCGGCGAGTTCAAGCTGGCGTTCGGTATTGAGGCGAATGCTGTTGATGCTTCCGAAGCCGTTGTCTGCGCCGCTGGTATTTGGACCGGTGGTGAAGATGGTCGTTGATCCGGGGATGTTGGCGCCATCGTGGATGTTGGTGTCGGGGTTGCCAAACTGCGGCGTGTTGAAGAGGTTGTAGGCTTGAGCGCGAAACTCGGCGTTGACTCGTTCGGTGATACGAAATCCTTTGAAGAGTCCGAGGTCCACGGTCTTGTAGCCTGGGCCGGAGAAGGCGTTGCGCTGGAGGGTGCCCGGACGAGTGAAGATGCCGGAAGAGTTGATAGGCGGCAGGGCAAATTCTCCGGTGAAGAAGGTTCGGTTGTTGGAGTTCGTCGAGCCGCCGACTAGCTGGCGATGTACCTTGCTGAAGCTGATGAAGTCCGGACGGTTGTCGATGGTGCCGCCGCTGCCATTAGTGCTGAAGTCGATCGGAGTGCCGCTATCGAGTGTGACGATGGTATTGAGCTGCCAGCCGCCGATGGCTTCGTCGAGAGCGCGATTCATGTTTGAGCCGAACATCTTGCCACGGCCGACGGGGAGCGAGTAGACGGCGCTGGCGACGAAGACGTTACGCTGATCCTGGTCGGAGTTGCCGTAGTTGGCGGGCAGATCGACTCCCTGCTGGGTGATGAAGATGCGTCCGCTAGCGCTTGCACCGGCACCAGAACTGAAGGCGCCATTCGAGTTGTCGCGGGAGTGGGACCAGGTGTAAGCGACCGTTGCCAGGAAACTCGAGCCGACGTGACGATCAAGGTAGACCTGCAGTCCGTCGTACTTCGAGGAGCCGCCGGCCAGGCCTTCGGTGATGGTTCCGCGGTTGGGGTAGAGGCCCTTCGTGGTGCCGTCGAGGACCGGCGCGTTGGCGTTGTACCAGGTCATGAGGTGATCGGTTTTGTTGCCGACGTAGGCAATGTTGAGCGAGGTTGCATGATCGAGTTGCTGCTGGATCTGCAGGTTGTATTGAGTAACCGCACCGTTCTGATTGTTCTTTGGCACGGCGATGACGGAGGCGTTCGACAGGTCGATAGAGCTAATCGCTCCTGGTCCAAAGGCAGGTAGGGGTAGAGCAGCGGTTGCGGTGGCTGCGTTGTTAGGAATCGTGGGGCTTTGGCCGGTGAAGGTAATGCGGTAGCCGTTGGTGGCGGTGTACTGACTGATGCCGTTGAAGCCGGGCTGGTTGGAGAGCTGGTTGCCGACTCCGCCACGATCGAGGAAGTAGAAGATGCCATAGCCGCCGCGGAGTGAGGTCTTACCGTTGCCGTAGAGGTCGTAGGCAAAGCCGATGCGAGGCGCGAAGTTGTTCTTGTCGGTGTTGATGAGCGAGCGAGAGTTTCCGTTGACGCCTGCAACCTGGAGGGACGCGGTGGCAAAGTCGTAGTTCGCCTGGTTGTTGTTTTGTTCGTAGGGGTAGGTATAAAAATCGTAGCGAACGCCGAGGTTAAGTGTAAGCCTGCGATTCACCTTCCAATCGTCCTGGACGAAGTAGCCGGTCTCGTAGTTGAAGGTCTTGAAGAACGTGCTGGCTGCGCCGATCTCATAGTCGGAGAAGCCAGCGAGAACCTCGGAGGCTTCATATCCGGTGAAGCGTCCTGTGCCGGGGAAGTTAACTCCGCCCAGGATGAAGTAGCCCTTGGAGTCGTTCCCCTGAAAGAAGTCGACCTCGCGGCGAATAACGTTAGCACCGCCTTTCAGGGTATGTCTGCCACGGTTGTAGGTGACGCTGTCGAGATATTGGAAGGTCTTCTCAGGCACGGAGTAGGGTCCGCCGTCGCCGGTGTACTCGATTTGAGAGTTGTTGCCGCCGATGAGAGCCCCGCCTCCCAGAAGCGGGGTACGGTTCGCGTTGACGATGCCGAGATTGGCTGAGATGGGTGTGCCCTGGTCCGGATTGACGTAGGCGAACTCCGGGCGGATGTAGCCGAAGCGAAATTCGTTGACGAGATTCGAGGTAAAGATGTGGGTATACCCGGCCGCTCCGCCGCGTGGGTGGTTTACGTTGCCGCCTGAGGCAAAGCCCGCCGGAAGCTTGGTAAAGAGGCTGTTGACGTCGAGGTTGTCTTGGCCGTAGCTGTAACGGGCGAAGACCGAATCCCTCTGGGTGACGTGGTAGTCGAGGCGTGCGTCGAAGTCGTTGAAGTTCTGGATGGCCTTACGCACGGCGAAGTAGTTGTTCAGGATGCCGGCACGTGTCGGCGCGTCGAAGGCGTTGAGGTACTTGAGACCGGCAGAGTTGATGCGATTTTGCGGGATGATGTTTCCGGTGAAGGGCTGGCAGGTTGTTGGGTCATAGATGGCCCCGACCACCGCGGTTGCGTTTGCAGCGGGTGCGGGGCAGCCGGTTGCCGAAGAGAAGGTTCCCGGATCGCTGGTGACGTTTTGCCCGAGCAGCTCGGAGAAGTTACCCTGACGCATCAGCGCAGTGGGAACGGTGTAGAAGCCGGTGTCCTTTGGCTGCTTCTGACGAAGAGCCTGGTAGTCGCCGAAGAGGAAGATCTTATCTTTCCAGAGGGGTCCGCCTGCGGCGAAGCCGAACTGTTTGCGCTGAAAGGCTGGTGCCGGGGTGCCGGGATTGAAGAAGAGGGGGTTGGCATCGAAGATCTGGTCGCGGAAGTAGCCGAAGGCCGAGCCGTGGATGCTGTTAGTTCCGGATTTGACGGAGTTCTGGAGAATGGCTCCCCCGGCGCGACCAAATTCGGCGGGGGCGACGGAGGTGGTGACGCGGAACTCCTGGATGGCTTCGGGCGGCGTGAAGAAGACGATGGAGTTGACGAGGGATTCGTTGTTGTCGACGCCATCAAGGATGAAGTTATTGGACTGCTGCCGGAGTCCGTTGGCCGAGAGAGCGCCACCGCCGGAGTCTGAGTAGCGGAAGGTCTCGACGTTGCCGTTGCGCCCGCTGGCGTCGGAGTTGAAGGCGCCACGGGTTACCCCGGGGATCAGATTGGCGAGGCTGGTAAAGTTGCGGCCGTTGAGAGGGAGATCGGTGACCTGCTTGCCTTCAATGACCGCTCCGGTGGACGAGGTGGACAGATTGACGACCGGTGCGGCATCGGTAACTTCGACAGTCTGGCTGGAGGAGCCGATGGGTAGCTTGAACTCGACGGTTTGGACCTGAGAGACCTGGAGAGCGAAGGTCTGATCGATGGTCTGAAATCCGGCATGGCTGGCTTCGACGCGATAGTTGCCGCGAGGGACGGCGGAGAACGTGAAGTTGCCGTCGCTCCCTGCAGTGACCGTGAGAGCAATGCCAGTGTCAGTGTTGGTGAGCTTGAGAGTGGTACCTGGGACAACGGCACCGGAAGGATCTGTGACGATACCGGTGACTCGACCGGTGTCTGTCTGAGCTCTCAGGCTTAGGACTGGCAAGAAAAGCAGACAAAGGAATAAAACCAGTAGCTTGCTGGCGAGGGCCGGCTGACGTTGATCGAGATCCGTGTGCATGGTGAAGCCTCCAAAGGTGCTGCCTAAATTGCGTGTAGTCGATTGGTTGTCAAGACTTTGAGGGAGAACGATGAACGTTTCTTTGCGTTCATGGCCATCTTCTGGCTGTCCTTTTTCGATCAATCTTTTATCATCGAGTAAGTCGCTCATTTTGAAAGCACATAGTTGCTTTGCATCAACAGGCAAGTGCTCCAACTTTGCTTAGATCGCAGGTGCAATCTGCTTGGATCACCGCATGATAAAGTTTGATTACAGGGTTCCTCGTTATGCTGTCTCACCCGGAAATCGCCTCTAGGTTCGGATTCGGAGTTTATGAGGCTGACCTCCAGACCGGCGAGCTGTGGAAGGCGGGCCGGAAGATCAAGCTTCAAAGTCAGCCTTTCAAGGTGCTGGCAATACTGCTGGAGAAACATGGTGAGGTTGTCACCAGAGAAGAGCTGCAGCTTCGGGTGTGGGGCAAGAACGTAGTCGTCGACTTTGATCACTCGCTGGGCACCGCGATCAATAAGATCCGGGATGCGTTAGGCGACACAGCAGATAATCCGCGATTTGTAGAGACACTGGCAAAACGGGGTTATCGCTTCGTCGCGCCCGTTACGGCACTGAACGGATCTTTAGCAGCCGAATCAATGAACCATGAGTTCAGTGCAGAATCGGGTGCTGCACGAGTTGTGTTGGAGAAACCGCCGGGGACTTCTCCTTCAATTCAAGTCTCTCCATCTCCCAACGAACTCGATCTATCACCCACGCGCCAGAGGGACTTCGGATCCTGGCTATGGCTCGCGATATTGGTTCCCATGGCCGTTTTAGCGGGTTTGGCTGGGTTTTATTATGGCTCTCGAAGCACTTCACCTCTGCCGCGTGTGGAACGCCTAACCCGGATCGGACGGATAGCGCCGGGAGTGCAGGCAATGGAGAGCCTTCCTGCCTCAGCAACGGATGGACTACGCATCTATATTCCGGTAATTTCAGGTGGCAGGTCGGTTCTGGCGCAGGTGGATGTGCGCACTGGGGCGGTACAGAACCTTCCACTGCCAAGCGAGCTTGCCTCCGCCACGCTTGGAGACCTGTCTCCCGATGGGTCGATGCTGCTGCTGCGAAGTCATGTATCGCCGGAGTCAGAGCAATCGCTATGGACGGTTCCCGTGGGTGGAGGCAGTCCGCTGCGGGTAGCGAATGTTGTGGCTCACGATGCGACATGGATGCCTGATGGCAAGAGCATCCTCTACGCCACGGGAGACGAGTTGTTGGTGAACAAACTTCAGGACGGCACCTCTTCCCTCTTCGCGAAACTGCCGGAACGAGCCTTCTGGTTGCGCTGGTCGCCTGACGGCAAGGTACTGAGATTTACACTGCTCGATCCGATACAACATACGCTGGGGCTCTGGGAGGCGTCGAGCGATGGTAAGTCAGTCCGTCCAATTCTTAGCAATTGGACCAAGCCTTCGTCGGAGTGCTGTGGCATCTGGACCGGGGATGGGAAGTACTTTGTCTTTCAGTCGGATCGTGGAGGAAGCAGCGATCTTTGGCGACTTGACGGAAAAAGTATTGGTGAACCGAAACGCGTGACAAATGGTCCGTTGAGTTTTGTCGGACCTGTGACCTCGCGGATCGGGCATAGGATCTTCTTCCTTGGGCTTGAGACCCAATCGCTTCTTCAGCACTACGACGCCAGCCGACATGAATTTGTACCCTTACCAGGATTTCTGGCAGAAGCAAACAGGGTTGAATACTCGCACGATCGGCAGTGGGTTCTTTGGACCGACGCGTCCGGAAGACTATGGAGGGCGAAGGCTGATGGATCAGAGTTGATCCAGATAACCCCAGATTCTTTGCAGGTATTTCTCGCCCATTGGTCGCCCGATGGAAAGAAACTGGCAATCATGGCGAAGGAGTCAGGTAAAGCGTGGCAGATCTACCTGGTGCCTGCGGACGGTGGAGCTCCAGAGAGACTACTGCGGGAGAGCCGTAATGCGGCAGACCCATCCTGGTCTGCGGATGGGCAGCAGATCGCCTTTGGGCGCGTGACCGATATGATGGGAAAAGAGGATGGGCCGCGAGCCATTCAGATATTCGATCTGAGAACTCAGGCGGTGTCGACGGTAACTGGATCCGAAGGATGGTTCAGTCCGCGATGGTCGCCAGACGGACGTTATATAGCCGCAATCTCGCTGGATCAGCGGAAGCTTGCGCTCTTTGATACCGAGTCGAAAACTTGGCGGACGATCGCAGAGACCACGGTCGCGGATCCAGTTTGGTCGTCAGATAGTAAAACCATCTTCTTTCATGCGTCCTCGGCCGAGATGCAGCCGATCTACCGTGTTTCGATTCCAGGTGGTCGGCTGGAACAAATTGCGAACCTGTCAAACTTCAGCGGGGGAGATACGGAAGACTATTTCTTCTGTGGCTTGACGCCGGAGAGCGTGCCAATCGTGCGATCACGAACTCGTACGGGCAATCTTTATACGCTTAATCTTGATGGCCCCTAATATCCATCAACACTCCCATTTTTTGTAACTCATAGGTCGAGTCGCGCTACTGCTGCATGCTATCGCTTCACGCGATTCATCGTCCCGGTTGGCAAGTTACATCGCCGGCAAGCTAGGACTTGGTTGCAGATGCTGCACGATCTCTTTTGTAATCGCCGAGGCGGTACTCTTGACCGTCTTCTCTGGCGCATTCTTTTCCATAACGAATTTAGCAGCGGCTACGTAAGGGTTCAGTGTAATAACCGCGCCAGGCTTCTTCTTGCTCGCTCCCTCTTCCGAGCTTTCATAGAGCGGCTTTTTGGGGCTCGCCAGATCCGAGAGTGTTACAACTAGCTCCATTGTCGTCTTGCCGGATCCAAAGCCGATGACCGCGCGGTGGATACGGCTCCCTTCATCCACCTGGGTAAACACACCGTGCACCCAGGCGCCAGCCGTTGGCTTCGGATCATCGTCTGTCAATCTTTGAGCTTTGTAACCGGCCTTTTGGAGATCGCTGACGATGCTCTTCGACATCGTGTCGACCAACTTCTTTGCCTGGGCCTCCGGATCTCGTTGCTCCTTCTTCGAAGGTCTTTCCAGAATTCCCGGCCTTACTTGATCTATCACCGACCCCTTATCTACCTGAACATTCTGCGCGTCCAGTTCGAAGTCGCTCACGTAGACCGTCATATCCTTCGTAAAGGTGAATGTCGGAAGCGTCTGCGGCGCTGCGGAGCTTTGCGCTGGAGGAGCTTGAGCGACAACGTTGAGAGACACGAGCAAAAGGGATAGTGCCGAAAGTCGTCGCATAAGTTTCATTTGTGCCTCAAAAAGAGCTAGCCAGATTGCTCCGACAGTACTTGAGCCCAGATGCGCAATTATGTTTCGGAAACGCGTCAATTCTAAGAGTGAATCTGATTTCTTGCAAATAAATTTATTGGCATTTTTACTTATCCTTCTCCAGACCTTTTGCAGACTAAAGAGGTAACGTCTTAGCTCAACCGCTTTCCTAGTGGCCCTTCAAAAAAAATCCTTGGAAATAAAAGTTATGGGGTTACAATCGGTTTCGCACAAAAACAGGCCAGATACTACTCACTTTCGAACGTTAAAGTAGGCCACTTTTGAGAGAACCAAAGGGTCTTACAATTACCGCCGTTGCGATTTGCCTTCTGGGTGGTGCAATCTCCTCCTTGGCGCTACCGGCATCTCCGGCCACCAGCAAGCCGATCGGCCCCCCAGCTTCTGCTCCTTCCTGGCCACGGGTCTTTGACCGGAACGGCGTGCACCTCGTCGTCTATCAGCCCCAGCTTAAGGCCTGGCAAAAATATCGCACGATGGTTGCGGATACTGCGATCTCCGTGACAGACAAAGGACAGAAGCCTATTCTGGGTGTTGTCTCCTGGCGCGCCGATACCATCGCCAACGTAAGTGCGCAAACTGTCTATGTGAACGATATTCAGGTACTCGATGCACGCTTTCCTTCGCTCAATGCAGCGCAGGAAGCGCAAATGCAGCAGCGTGCCCACCAACTCTATCCAACCATGACGTTCACGATTGGACTGCCGCGTATGATCGCCAGTCTTGCGAAGGTAAACGAGCCTGTGCGGACGGTTGCTGCCAGCACCCAGGCGCCATTAATTCTCGTCGCCACGGCGCCAGCGATCATGCTCCTGGTCGATGGAAAACCAATACTGGCTCCAATTCAAGGCACAACGTTGGAGTATGTCGTCAACACCAATTGGGATCTCTTCTTTGATAAATCCGACTACTACTTACTAAGTGGCAAGACTTGGCTGAAAGCAAAAGATCTGCATGGACCTTGGGCCGCAACCATGAAGCTGCCCCCGGACATAGCCAAGTTGCCCGCTCAGCAGAACTGGGACGAGGTTTTGAAAGCCGTGCCGCCGCGCTCCAATGGTTTGGCTGCTCCTCAGGTTTTGTTCACAGAAAAGCCGGCCGAGTTGCTTGCCTTCAGGGGTAAGCCGGTCTACTCAAAGATCCCCGGCACTAGTCTCAGCTATGCAACGAATACAGAGAATAAGGTCTTCGTTCATCAGCCCGACGGCCAGATCTACGTCTTGATCTCTGGACGATGGTTTCGAGCCGCCAGACTGGATGGTTCATGGAGCTATGCAGGCGATTCTCTTCCAGCTGACTTCGCAATGATCCCGAGGGGCAATCCGTGCCACGATGTTCTTGTCTCCGTGCCAGGAACGCAGGAGGCTAGTGACGCTGTGTTGCTCTCGCAAGTACCGACTACGGCAATCGTAAATCGCGCCCAGGCGGAGGCGCAGGTCAAAGTCGCTTATGCGGGGCCGCCCCAATTCAATAAGATCGAAACCACAACGATGTCTTACGCGGTGAACACGCCCGATAAAGTGATCCGTGTCGGGGACCTCTACTATCTTTGTTTTCAGGGAGTCTGGTTTGTCTCTCGAAACCCCGCTGGTCCGTGGAAGACCGTGGATTCAGTGCCTCCAGTCATCTACACGATTCCACCAAGCTCCCCTGTGTACAACGTCACATATGTGGTGGTCTCAAACCCGACTGTAACGACCGTGCAGACAAGCTATTCAAGCGGATATCTTGGAGTCTTCGTTGTGGGGATGGCAGTTGGATCCACCGTCGTGTATGGCACAGGCTACTACTACCCTCCCTATGTTTATTGGGGACCACATCCAATCTACTATCCGTATCCCTATACCTACGGCGTGGCTGCTGTGTACAGCCCCTACACAGGAGCCTATGGAGTGGGCCGCGCAGTGTACGGACCGTATGGCTCAGCTGGAACAGCGGCCTGGTACAACCCCACCACTGGGACTTATGGACGGGCCGTAACAACTCAAAATGCCTATGGCGGTCATACATACGCCTCAACCTATAATCCCTGGACTGGTACCTCTGCCGCGACCTCCCAGGGCCACAACCAGTACAGCCAATGGGGAAGTTCCGTAGTGACCAATGGCGACAACTGGGCCCAGGCGCAGCATGTCACGAACAGCAACGGAACGGCGGGATCTTTCCAGACCTCCAAGGGAAGCGCCGGCGCCGGATATTCCGGGGCCAATGGAAACAGTGGCTTCGTGGCTAAGGATGCGAATAACAACAATGTCTATGCGGGAGCCGATGGCAACGTCTACAAGAAAGATTCCAGCGGAAACTGGAGCAAGTACGACAACGGCAGCTGGACTCCAGTAGATCCATCCACTGGCGCAAACCAGACGCGGCAGCAGAAGCAGAACTCCAATAGTGCCAATCAGCCGAAGCAGCCGCAATCTTCAACCCCAGGCTCGCAAGCCGGAAACACTACGCCAGCAACTGGCAGAGGGTCCGATCCGACGAACCCTCGTACTTCAGGACGCGGAACTCAGAACCAGCCTCCGTCTCAGGCACAGAATAATCCGGGAAGTTTGAACCCTCCCAGCACCATGGGCCAGCTACAGAATGATTCGCAATCGCGCGCACGCGGAGATCAACTAGAGCAATCGCAAAATCGCGGAGGCGGCGGCTCACGGGGCTCGCGCAGGCAGCGATAAGCAAAAGAATGAAGCATTATTTGATCGTGGCACACGTCGCCGATGACTTACCGCTCAATCACTGATCAAGGAAATAATCCCCAGTCAATCCAGAAGATTCTCTAGAAAGCGGGATCTATGAAAACCACGCGCAAGACAATCGCCTTCTCTGCCTTCCTCATGGCGGCACTCCTGTGCCCATCTTCGGTGTACGTCATAGCCCAGGACGAACCCAACCCAGTCAAGGAAAAGTTTCAGGAAGATCTTAAAGCAGCCGTCATGAACGAAAGCATCACCGTCCCCCAGTTGAAGGAGATGCAGGAGAACCTTGCGACACTCAAGGCGGCGAAGGCCGAACAGCAGCCTGGAGCGCCTGTGGACCTGATGACCCCTTACCTGGCCGTCTCCAAAATAAGAGCGACCATGGCTACCGTCAAGGAACCGGACCGTAGCACTCTGCGGCAGGACTTTCAGCTCATGATGGCGACGAAACAGCCCGAGCCCTCTGCTGAACCTGATACGCCGGGGAAAAAACTCGGCAGAGATATCTTCGCTGCTGTGATGCACGGCGAACCAACTCCTCCGCAAGTGCAGCAACTTCAGGAAAGCCTGAACTCCCTTCAATCGATCAAAACCAGCGGTGGCGGCATGCTCGAAAAGTTCAGGACGATGAAGACCGCCAAAGCACAGATCGAGCAGACGATGAATGAAGGCTCGTTCCGGCCGCAGGACAAGCAAACCGTCCTCGATGACTTAAACAATCTTGGAGGCAACGGAGGCGGAGGTGGTTTGAGGAGAAATGGGCTTTAGTCAGGCCGGAATGAGGACGCTGACATCCTTCTTAATTCTCTGTATGGCGACGATTCGAGTAAGACGTACAGGATCTCTCGGATTTTTTTCAAGCGCACTGGTCATTCTGTGGGGCGTCTCTGGCTTTGGCCAAAGCACCTCAGACCAGGCACCGGAACTTGCGCTGGTTGACGCGATTCAGATTGCGCTGGGAAACAATCGGCCGGTTCAAATAGCCAGGCTTGACGTTACGAAATATGGATGGGAGGTCGCCGAGGCCAAGACTCATCGATTTCCCGAACTCAAGACAGAGCTGCTCGCCTCCGGAAATATCGACTCTCCCAGCTTTACCTTCAAGCAAGGCGTCTTCGGGACCATAGACAACCAACCGGTTCCAACGACGGATAAGCAGATCAGTCTCTCGAGCGGATTGACTGGTTACGCTATCGCAACGGTAGCTCAGCCAATCTCGCAGCTTTATCAAATACATCTCTTGGTGCGAGAGAAGCAGCTCTCCGTCGATCTTGCAGGAGAAAAATACAAGCAGAAGAGGCAGGCTACCGTGGTGGATGTAAAGCAAGGCTATTACGCCATTCTTCAATCCGAGAGCGCTCTCGAGTCCGAGCAGGCGCTGATAAAGGAATACGAGGAAACCGATCGAGTCACCACGCAATATCTGAGCAAAGAGTCCATCCTGAAATCGGACAGCCTGCAGGTGAAAGCACAACTGGCCCAGGCAAGACATCAGCTAATCACGCTCCGGGACGATCTGCAGACCCAGAAAGAACACTTCAACGATCTGCTGGGGAGGGATCTCGATACATCCTTTCGCACTCAACCCGTTCCACCGGCCTCAACCGATGAGATGGATTTGAAGGCAGCTAGAAAGACGGCTCTCCAGCAGCGGCCCGAGTTACAGGAAGCAAAGATCAACGTCGAGAAGGCCGGTTACGACCGCAGCCTCGCAAAGGCCGAATACATCCCCGGCATCGGCGCGCAACTCCAATACCTCACTCCAATCAATACCCAGATCCTGCCGCAAAATATCCTCTCCGTCGGTTTGAAGATGACCTGGGAGCCATACGAATGGGGCCGGCGCAAAGACAATGTGAAAGAAAAAGACATTCAGGTGCAGCAAAGCCAATACCAGTTGGACCACACCAGCTCCCAGGTGCTGTTGGATGTCGACAATACCTTCCGCAAACTGAGCGAGAGCCGTTCCATGTTGGAGGTCGCACAGGCCGCCCGCGATGCCGCGAACGAAAAGTTACGCGAAGTGAATGACCAGTACAGACAGGTGACGGTCCTGCTGCGCGACGTCTTGAAGCAGCAAGCCGCAGTCGCGAATGCCAATCACGAATACGAAGAGAGCCTGCTCGCATTCTGGAACGCGAAGGCAGAATTTGAAAAAGCCTTGGGAGAAGAGTGAAACATGAATCGCCTCGCCAAGCCGGGTCGTCTCTGGGTCGCAGCTCTCGCGAACTCTCTTGTCCTAGCTCTCGCTGCCTGCAAACAGGAAAATCCGGCGACGACACTTCCCCTTCCAGTGCACACGGCAGTCGTGCAGTCAGTCTCCGCAGAGAGCGGCACAAAATATTCTGCCAACATCGTTCCCTATGCCCAGGTCGACTTGTCCTTCAAATCGAACGGTTACGTCGAGCGCATCCATCAGGTCAAGAGCCCAAGTGGCGGCATGAGAAATGTCGATCAGGGCGATTGGGTTCCGAAAGGAACGGTGCTGGCGCTGGTCAGCCAACAGGACTATAGCGACAAGTTGCAGCAGGCACAGGCGCAACTCGCACGTGGACAAGCCGAACAAGAAAAAGCCAAGCTGAGCTTCGACCGAGTCTCCTCTCTCTACTCCACGCAAAGCGCCACCAAACCCGACTACGACTCCGCTAAAGCACAGATGGACAGCACGACTGCCTCCGTTTCAGGCGCACAAGCGCAGATCAGCGAGGCGAAGGTTGCTCTCGCTTATTGCTCCCTGCGAGCGCCGTTCAATGGATGGCTGGTCAAGCGCAGCGTCGATCTCGGAAGCCTGGTGGGACCAGCCACCAATGGTTTTACACTGGCGGATACAAGCTCGGTGAAAGCTGTCTTTGGAGTTCCCGACATCCTCATCAGCCGGGTCAGACTGGGCCAGCATCTAATTATCGCCACCGACGCGCTATCGCATCCTGTAGAAGGCCGGGTCAGTGCGATCTCGCCCGCCGCCGACCCAAAGAGCCGCGTATTCTCAGTCGAAGTCACAATCCCAAATCAAAAAGATGAGTTGAAGTCGGGTATGATCGCCTCGCTCAGTCTGGATGGCGCAAGTCTGCAACAGCCCGCCCTGGTCGTTCCGTTATCAGCAGTCATCCGCGATCCCTCGCACGCAGATGGCTTCGCCGTCATGGCAGCCGACGGCAGCGGAGATCTCGTATCGGCACGTTTGCAGCCAGTGGATCTCGGCGATACCTCTGGAAACATGATCGTCGTGAAGGGAGGACTCACCTCCGGAGAGAGAGTCATCACTACCGGAGTCACTTTGATCAAGAGCGGCGATAAGGTCCGCGTCATACCGTAAACTCCCGGCGAACACGTCTCGCTGGAACAGTCATCAAGGGTGCACGAAGCCATGAGCCACAAGTCGGAAGCCGAGTACATTGCTCATACCCACAATACGGCGCGCTTCTTCGTGGAGAACCGGCAGCTCTCGCTTGTCATCCTGATCGCTCTCTGCCTATGGGGTTGGTACGGCTTTCAGCACATGGCAAAGCGCAAAGATCCGAAGATACCGGTGCGTGTGGCCGTTGCATTCACGCAGTGGCCTGGCGCAACCGCGCAGGAGGTCGAACAACTGGTCACCCGGCAAGTCGAGCAGACAATGGCACAGAACTCCTTCATCAAGCCACCGTCAGCCTCTGACTTCGGCATTCGCTCCTTCAGCTTTCCTAATCTGTCGATGGTCTATGTCCAACTTGACGATCAGGTGAGCGATCCCAAAAAGCAGTTCACTGATATGAACCTGAAGCTGAATGCGCTCAACAGCAGCTTGCCGCAGGGTGCCGGTCCCATTCAGTTCAACAGCGATTTTGGTGACACCGCAGCTCTGATGTTAACTGTAGCCAGTCCCCCCGCGAATGAAGTCGAGGTTGCTTTGCGGGCGAGGTCGATTCGCGGTGCGATCGAAAAGACGCGAGCTGCCGAACCAAAACGATCTCCGCAGCCACGAGTGACGATTGTCAACGCATTTCCCTTGTCGGTCTCCGCTTCTCTGATGCACGATTCTTTTGTGTCGTTCATCGAAGCGGCAGCACAGACTAGGATGATCTTCGACCCACATTTTTTTGAAGGCAGCGGCTTCATCGGCGTCGATGTCGCCACTACCCTGACTGACGCAGAGCTTCGCGAAGCCGGAGACCGATTAGTGGTGGAGAAGCTGCACCGCTCCGAAATCCACCCCGATGCGTGGCCAGCGGCCTTCATCCGCAATCCCCAAGACACAGAGACGCAGCTGTCCGCAGTGGCGGGAGACAGGTACACGTATCGCGAACTCGATGACTTTACCGACCTCATAGGAAGAACGCTACAGGGAGCTCCTGAGGTCGCCAAGATCGATCGCAAGGGAGTGCTTCCTGAACAAATCTATCTGGACTACTCTCAGGACCGGCTAGCCCAATACGGCATGACTCCTTCCAATCTGAAGGACATACTCGGGGCGCGCAACACTACGCTACCCGGAGGCCAGCTTGAGGTCGGCCCTGCCAGCATTCAGATTGACCCGTCGGGGAAGTTCACTGACCCACGACAAATTGGCGATGTAATAGTCGGCTCTTCTTCCTCCGCCGCGCAGAGTCCGGTCTACCTTCGCGATCTGGTGGAGATATCTCGCGCTTATCAGAGCCCTGCGCGGTACCTAAACTACCTGACCTGGGCGGATAAGCAAGGACACTGGCATCGCAGCCGCGCGATTACGATTGCGGTTCAGGTAAAAGACTCTGAACAGATCGACGCCTTTGGCCGAAGCGTGGACGCGAAGCTCGCTGCCGTGAAGCAATATCTCCCCGACGATCTAATCTTCGCCCGCACCTCCGATCAGCCGCTGCAGGTAAAAGAAAACATCAGTCTCTTCATGGATTCGCTGTACGAGGCGATTGTTCTCGTCGTGCTGGTATCGTGGATCGGCTTCTGGGAGTGGCGCTCGGCGTTGCTGATGGCGATCTCTATTCCCATCACCTTAGCCATGACTTTTGGCGTCTTGTATCTGATCGGCATTGATATTCAACAAGTCTCAGTCGCTACTCTGATCATCGCACTGGGTCTGTTGGTCGACGACCCGGTAATCGCAGGCGACTCTATTAAACATGCGCTCGCCGAAGGCCACCCAAGCATCGTCGCCGCATGGCTTGGCCCTACCAAGCTTGCAACCGCCATCATGTATGCAACAGTCACTAACATCGTGGCCTACCTGCCCTTCCTGATGGTCACTGGCAGTACCGGTGAATTTCTCTTCAGCCTGCCGATCGTCATGACCGTAGCGCTGATTGCTTCACGTCTGGTTTCGATGACTTTTCTGCCCATGCTCGGCTACTATCTGCTTCGCCCGGAAAAGAACGGCGAAAAATCTTTGGAGGAGCAGCGCAAACACGGCTTCTTCGGCCTCTATGCGCGAGCTGCGAAGTACTCGATCGAGCATCGTTGGAAGTTCTTCTTCGCTTCGCTCTTGTTTCTCGCCGCCGGTGTCTTGATCTTTTCGAGGCTCACGACTGCCTTCTTCCCGGAGGACGTTCAGTACTGGTCTTACATCGACGTCTGGCTGCCGAACGATGCAAACATTGGAGCGACCAATGAGATCGCGCTCAAAGCGGAACAGATCATTCGGGAGCAAGCGGCGCGATTCTCGAAAGAACACGAACATCCATTGAAACAATGCGACCTGTTGCGTTACATCACGACCTTTGTCGGCGGCGGCGGCCCGCGCTTTTGGTTTTCCGCTTCCCCGCAAGGACAGCAATTGAACTATGCGCAGATCCTGATTGAGGTTCGTGACAAAGAGATGACGCCGGAGTTCATCAGGGCGCTGCAGCCGGCGCTGACCGCGTCCATTCCGGGTGCGCGTCTGGATGCACGCCAGTTGCTGACCAACCCCATGGACTATCCCATTGAAATTCGCGTCTCCAGTACCGCCGATCTGAGCGCTCAGCAGGAGCCGGAGGACATCCGCGGGTTGCAGGCTGTTGCGGGCAGGGTCGAGGACATCTTGCGCTCCATTCCGATCGCGGAGCGCACCCGTAATGAATGGGGAGAGGCGAATGCGCAGATTGCGCTCACCATCGATCCAGACCGCGCCAATCTTGCCGGGATCACGAACATGGACGTGGCGAACTCTTCGACGGCAGGCATTAGCGGATCTACCGTCGGTGTTCTGCAGGAGGGTCAGAAGCAGATTCCGGTCGTAGCGCGCCTGCGCATGAACGAACGTGCTCAGCTCTCGGATATCCAAAGTCTCTACGTCTATGGCTCGCAGGACAGCAACAAGATCAAGCTTGCGCAAATTTCGGATATCAACCACGACCTGGTGACCGGTCGCATCGTTCGGCTGGAGCAGTTCCGTACCATCAATGTGCGCAGCTTCCCCGTCGCTGGGCACCTAAGTTCGGAAGTCCTGAATATCGCCATGCCTAAGCTGCTGGCACTGGAAGCGACCCTGCCACCCGGCTACAAGATCCAGATCGGGGGCGAATATGACAAGACAAAGCATGGCTTCCGGAATCTCGCCACGGTGATGGTGATCTCGGTTGCCGCCATCTTCATGGCTCTTGTCTTTCAATTCAAGAACGCCATTAAACCCACGCTGGTGTTGGCCGCTGCGCCGTATGGCATGGTGGGCGCCTTCGCCGCGCTGTGGGTCATGGGCGAGCCCTTCGGCTTCATGGCCTTTCTCGGCATCGCCAGTCTTGTCGGCGTCATCGTCAGCCACTCCATAGTCCTCTTCGACTTCATCGAAGAGCGGCGCATCGCTGGCGATGACTTTGAACTGGCTTTGATTGATGCTGGCATTCTCCGCCTTCGTCCCGTGCTGATAACAGTGTTCGCAACCGTGCTGGCGCTTGTCCCTCTCGCAGCGCATGGCGGTCCGCTTTGGAAGCCGCTCTGCTATGCGCAGATAGGTGGGCTGCTGGTCGCGACCGTGGTCACGAAGCTCCAGGTACCAGTGATGTACGCGATTTTTGTACTTGATCTCAAAATCTTGAAGTGGGATGCAGCCGAGAAAGAGCCTGCCGCTCAACCTACAAACGCATAAGTTATCAATCGTCGTCCTTCATGCAGGAGTCTCGCGCGAAAATCGCATCTTTTTCTCGTGCCTGCATTTTTGCCTTGACGTGCCTCTGAGTCGCCAAGCGCCAGCGCATCATCGCCAAAGAATGCAAAGTAAGTTGTAGACGGGATTGTATTCAAAATGGTCGGGGCGGAGGGATTCGAACCCCCGACCCTCTGGTCCCAAACCAGATGCGCTACCAGACTGCGCTACGCCCCGACTTAATTTAGTTTATCGCATCAAGCTGGCCACCGCGATCAGAGTGTTCGAAACAAGCCGTGGCTGCTAGTCCCGAAGAGCGCGTGGAAGAGGCCGTCAAAGACCCACGTGAACAGAAGGAGCGGCAAAATGACCAGCCCGGCCAACACAAGACAGAGGACCCCAAGAAACAGCCAGCTCTGCAGCGTATGTTTGCGCGGCTCATCCACGCTGCCGACAAGGAGAGCGTAGTTCCGCCGGTTGGCGCGCCAGGCGATGTCGAACATATCGCCGAGAACCGGAACAGACCCAACCACGACCTCAATCGCCACATTGGCCACCATGCGCGCCACAGTAGCATACGAGACGCCACGCACCCACGCCGCGACGATGATGATGCAAGAGGCAATTCCGCCGATCAGGTCGCCGACGCCTGGAATGAAGCCCACAATCCCGTCAAGTCCGAAGCGGATCGAGGTGCCGGGAATCCTGATGAAATCGTCTAGAACATGCGAAAGCAGGTCCAGATTCTCGTCATCAAAAGCTTTTCCGCCACGTTTCAGGCGAGGAGACAGGACCTCCGGCTTTGCGGTAAACGGCATCGGACCCTCCCCGTCCGACTGGGAGATTGTCTCGCAGGCGGCCAGTGCTATAATTCCAGTATACGGCGGCTATAGTTCAGTGGCAGAACGCCGCTCTGTGGCAGCGGATGTCGTGGGTTCGAAACCCACTAGCCGCCCCAAACTTCTCAAATCTTTAACCTGCGGATCAACCTTTGCCCCGCGTGCCAAAAGCTCCCTCTACGCCCGCCCCGGTAGCCGCTCCTAAATTACTGGCGCGCCTCTATGCCGGGACCTCGGGTTGGGCCTATCCCACCTGGAAGCCGGAGTTCTATCCTGCTGGCACACCCGCCAAAAAGTTTCTGGAGTTTTACGCCTCGCAACTTACCTCGGTGGAGGTCAACTACACCTTCCGTGCCCTGCCGACGGCGAAGATACTCGAGAGTTGGCTTGCCGCGACGCCGTCAGAGTTTCGCTTCAGCTTCAAGGCCCCACAACGCATCACCCACCTCAAGCGGCTGCGCAGTTGCGAAGAACTGGTAACTCAGTTTGTGGCAGCCCTTGAACCAGTTCGTCAGTCCGGCAAACTTGGCCTTCTGCTCTTCCAGCTTCCTCCGAACTTCAAGGCTGACGCCGAACTTCTCAGCACCTTCCTCTTTCTCTCTGCCCTCCACGGAAGCAGCGCACCGCTAATCGCCTTTGAATTCCGCCATGAGTCCTGGTTCGACGAGAAGATCTATGCAGTCTTACGCGAGCACAACGCAGCAGTCTGCATCGCCGAGAGCGACGACCTGCTCACGCCGGAGGTGCACACCGCGAAGGACTACACCTGTTACCGGCTGCGGCGAAGCAGCGGCTACTCGCCAATCGAGTTGGATGCCTTTGCTCAACGTTTCGCAGCTCTCGCCCAGCAGCGCGACGTCTACGTCTACTTCAAACACGAGGACGAGCCAACCGGAGCACTCAACGCTACGCAATTTCTTGCCCGCCTTCAGGCACTGTCGGAGAAGCAGTAATGCCGACAGCGGAGATCGAGAGCATCGAGAGCCACGCCGTAGAGTTTCAGCCTCGACGTTTCATAATCAACGGACATCTGCAGACGATCATGGGCAACTACCTGCCGCGACTCAACAGTCTGCCCGCGCCCGAGGCAACGCTCGTCGAGGTTTCGCCGGCGACACCCAACCAGATCGCAAGTCAGGTTCTCTGCCACTGTCATTGGCAGCCCGAGAACGTCCGCTCCTCGCGTCCAACAGCCATTCTCGTCCACGGGCTGGAAGGCTCCTCGAACTCACAGTACGTCATCGGCAACTCGAACAAGCTCTGGCGAGCCGGATGCAACATCATCCGCATGAACATGCGTAACTGCGGAGGCACCGAAGCGCTTACGCAGACGCTCTATCACTCCGGTCTCTCCAACGACGTACTCGCCGTGATGGACTTCTTCGTCGCACAACACCGCCTGCGGTCAGTATCCTTGATCGGTTACTCGATGGGCGGAAATCTCGTCCTCAAGCTTGCCGGCGAGCTTGGCTCTGCTGCTCCGCCAGAGCTGCACTCCGTCATCGGCGTATCGCCCGCGCTCGATCTTGGCCCATCGGCTGACGCTCTGCATCGCCCGTACAATCGGGTCTACGAGCTGAAGTTCTTGCGCGCTCTTCTCAGCCGTTATCGCCGCAAGGTCGCGCTGTTTCCTCACGTCTACGATCCCACTCTCGCCACTGGGATCCGTTCTCTGCGCGAGTTGGACGACCGTATCACCGCCTTCTATTCAGGTTTCACTGGAGCGGACGACTACTACTACCGCGCCGCTGCCGCCCGCGTCATCGACCAGATCGCCGTGCCGACACTCATCCTTCATGCATTGGACGATCCCTTTGTCCGCATCAGCGATGAGAGTTGCAAAACACTCGAGGCCAATCCGAGTATCCAGCTGATCACGACCCATCACGGAGGTCACTGCGCCTTCCTCGCGCGGCCCGATGCCGACAGTGGCTACGATGGCTACTGGGCCGAGCACACCCTGCTGCGCTTCCTGCTCGCCAACGCATAAGATAGTTCGTAATGCTCTCTGACTGGTCCGCCGAATGTTCTTCAGACGATCCTGTACTCGTGGTTCCCTGGTCTGACCCATCCGATCCCTCCGGCAATCGCCGATTCATCGATCTCCGCGAGAACCCTTACGACCTCGACCATCTCCCCGAAGTCGAGCAGCATCCCCCGCTGATGCATGCCCTGCGCGCGCTCAATGCCCCACGATCCGCTGTATTCACCGCGAAGTGCGATGTATGGCCGCTCGAAGCAGAGGAGCTTGACGCTCTCCGCGCAAACCTCGACGCAACCTCCGACGACGCCCCGGCAGGCTTCGGCAGCTACATCGACATCCTCTGGCGCGAGCGATCTCTCTTCGCCTCCTACCACCAGATGGAGCAAAGGGTGCATCGCTTGACCCGTCACTCCGCTCCGCTCGATCAGCCCTATGCCATGCTCGACTGCGTCATCCGACCTGCGCTCGTCGATCTCACCGGCCCGCAGGAGGGTTTTGCCATCAGCCTGTACGTGAAGGCCATCGGTCACGACCCCCAGGCAGCAGAACAGAACTGGGCCTCGGCCTTGGACGCTGTCGTCGCACTGTTGCGCAGCAAGGATCTTGCCTTGGGCTAGCCCCCAATTTTCCAAACCCTCTGGGTCGCCTTCCCCGATACAATCAATACAGACGCATACGGGCGAGTAGCTCAATTGGATAGAGCACGAGCCTTCTAAGCTCGGGGTTGTGGGTTCGATCCCCGCCTCGCCCACCACCCGTACCAAGCGTCTGCGCCCCTCTAAGCTTCCCGAGCTTACTTAAGCCTCGAGCAAGAGATCTTCTTCTTTGACCTGGTGGTAATCTGCTCCAGCATCGCGGCCTCCGGTCGCATGTCGCAGCCCCGCCAACGCGATAAAGCCGATAGCCAGGCAACAGACTCCGTTCCACCTCCAGTGCTCCCATGCGATAGTCGCCAGAGCCGATCCCACTGCCGCCCCGCTAAAGTACACCGTCATATAAACCGTATTGATCCGGCTGCGCGCAGAGGGCATCAGCCCGAAGATCCGTGTCTGATTGGCGACCTGCGTCATCTGCGCTCCTACGTCGAGCACCAGCACTCCGACCGCCAGCGCGATGATATGGATCGTGATCGGCAGCCCGGCTACTTCTTCCACCCACAATAAAACGTAGGAAAACGTGAGCAGGCCCATCCCAAGCGAGATCACCCATCGCGACCCATGCCTATCGGACAGCCTCCCTGCAAGTGGTGCGACCAACGCTCCCGCCGCGCCAACCACCCCGAAGGTACCCGCGACCCCGGCGCCCAGCCCGTAGTGACTATGCAGCACAAAAGCCAGCGTCGTCCAAAAACAGCTGAATGACGCAAAGACTAGTGCCCCGACAACGGAGGACTCTCTCAACAGAGGCTGCGTGCGAAAGAGCGTCCAGAGCGACTTCATCGCATCGGAGTAGCGCAACTGCTGCTTCGGGGGCAGCTTGGGCATCACCCGCCCCATCAGCGGAACAAAGGCCGCATTCACCACCGCCGCCACCACAAAGACCCAGCGCCAGCCATGAATACCGCTCACCCACCCCGCAAAAGTGCGGGCCAGCAGAATACCCAGCAGCAGTCCAGTCATCACCGTACCGATAGCCCGACCGCGCTTTTCATGCGAAACCAGATCGGGCGCAATCGGAAGCGCAACATGGGTGACCGACGCAAAGAGTCCAAGCAACACACTCGCAACGATAAGCCAGGTCAGTCCGGGGGCAAGCGCGACCAGCAGAAGCGCAACCGCCTCCGCACCATACATCTTCATCATCAGGGCGCGGCGTTCCAGCACATCGCCCAGCGGAACGAAGGCTAGCAAACCACACGCGTAACCCACCTGGGTCGCCACCGCCACAAAGCCCACATGGCCAGCCGTAACGCCATACGAACGGCCCATCTCCAGCAGAAGCGGCTGGTTGTAGTAGATCGTCGAAACACCAACTGCGCAAGCCAGCCCCAGAAAAGGCAGCGGAGCACGTTGTTCGGATCGTAATGAAGTGGTCATACCAATGCTCTAATTCAAGTGTAAAGCATTAGAGCCTGCTCGACCAGAGGCGAAGTCTGCGCGGAAACGCTAAGCCTTGCCCAATGTCAACTTAGCAATGGTCGCTAGCTGCATAAACGACGTGCCTTCATAGATCTTGCCGATCTTGGCGTCGCGATACAGCTTCTCGACAGGGTAGTCCTTCACAAAGCCCGATCCCCCATAGACCTCGACCGCTAGACTGGCAACGCGCTCCGCCACCTGCGACGTGAAGTACTTACACATCGCCGCCTCCTTCAGAAAATCCAGTCCCGCATCCTTCAGCCGAGCCGCGTTATAGACCATCAGCTTCGCCGCTTCGATCTCAGTCGCCATCTCGGCCAGTTGAAACTGCATCGCCTGAAACTCCACCAGGGTTTTACCGAACTGTTTGCGCTCCTTCGCCCACTTCGCCGCATAGCCCCATGCACCTTCGGCCAGTCCGAGCATCTGCGAGCCAATCCCGATACGGCCTTCGTTCAGCGTCTCGATAGCGATCTTGTATCCCTTGCCCGGCTCGCCCAGCACCTGCGCCGCAGGCACAACGCAGTCGTTGAAGATCAGTTCGCAAGTACTCGACGCGCGAATACCAAGCTTGTCTTCCTTCTTCCCAAGCGTAAATCCGGCTGCACCCTTCTCAACCAGAAACGCCGTAATCCCCTTGTAACCGGCTGCCGGATCGATCGTCGCAAAGACAATAAACAGTCCTGCCTCTTTTGCATTCGTGATCCACAGCTTCTGTCCGTTGAGAACATAATCGTCCCCGCGCTTCACCGCGCGCGTCTGCAACGCAAAGGCGTCAGACCCCGACGAAGCTTCACTGAGCGCATACGATCCAATGGTGTCTGTTGCAAGACGCGTCAGGTATTTTTTCTTCTGCTCTTCATTCGCCCATCGCACCAGCGCATTGATGCACAGCGTGTTCTGCACATCGACCATCACCCCGACCGACGGATCGACCGCAGAGATCTCTTCGACCGCGAGAATCGCATTGAAAAACGTGCCCCCTGCCCCACCGTACTCTTCGGGAATCTCGATCCCCATCAACCCAAGTTCGAAGAGTTTCCGGATAAGTCCGGCATCCATCTGCTGCGACTCATCCATGCCGCGCACCAGCGGACCGATTTGTTCTACCGCAAAGCGCCGTATCGTATTACGAAAAAGCTGCTCGTCATCCCCTAGCTGCGTCAACGCCATCGGTCCAACCTGCTGCGACATCCACTCACCTCTGCCCGTATTCAGGAAAAGGCGAGTCTAGCATCTTGAGCACACCACTGAATAGTCATTCACTCAACTAATTGAGCAAAGGCATCTGTCTAATCGCTCATCAAGAAGAGAGCAAATCGCTAGCCCGCGACCTTAACCAACCGCCCACGCCGGGTGACGATCGAGAGCTTCTCGGTATTCAAAATCTTCCGAGCCTGCTCTCTGGCATGATTGGCCCACGGTCCCACTGGATCGAGCCGCACATAAGCCAGCCAGTGTCGCAACGCCCTTCGACGCTGCCCCTGCCGCTCATACGCTAGCGCAAGGTTGTAGTGTGCATCGGCATACTGCGGAACCAGAGCAACAGCCTTCTGATAAGCGGTCGTCGCCTCAGCCAGACGCTGCATCTCGTCCAGCACATTGCCCAGATCGAAGAACGCAAGCGCATACTCCGGGTCGGCCACCGTCGCCTGTCGATAGAGCCCTTCCGCATCCTCAAACCGCCGCAGGTTGTAGTGGATCGTCCCAAGATTGATCAACGCCGGCGCATGCTGCGGGCGCATCGCCAGAATCGCAGCATAGATCTCGGCAGCCTGCTGGATCGTAGCCGGATTTTCCTCCAACTGCACCGCACGCAAAAACATCTCTTGGATCTCTGCCGCCTGTCGCAAACCGGCATCCCCACTACCCACGACACGAAGCTGACGCGCCGGCGCAGTTTCAAAGTCAAAGGCCAGCTGCTGCGTCAGCGGATCCATCAGCGCACCGCCATGCCGAAAGCTCAACCGTGATCCGCGCCGCACAAAGCTCGCCTCCAGCAGCGGATTCCCTACTCCGCCTAGCCGCTGCATGGCCTCCACCGACGCTCGTATATTTTTTGCAGAGATCTTTGTCGTCGCCTGCAGATCGCGCAGCCTGCGCAACTGACCCAGCGCATCAAAAGAATAGTCATCCTTGGGAGAGATCAGTCCTGCTCGCTCCCACGCCGTTAGCTGGCGTGCCTGCAAGTGAAGGATCCGGATTACGTCTTGACGGCTATATCGGGTCACAGTGGTGTCTCAGTTGGCACCGTCTTACAAGTTCATCCTGCGAACTCTCTCTGGAGTATGCCTTCGAAACCCGCGCCAATCAAGACCAAAACCTTCTAACCCCCTCGAATAGTGGTGGATAACTCGTACCCAAATGGGTTCCCCGATCTTCAACCCACATTCACACTCGGCAGATCGCAGGCCCACTTCAACTCAGGCGTGGCTGTCTGCTCTTCAGATCTTCAAGCAGCCGCTCGATCTGATCCTCTCTTTCCAAAGTGTTGAGTCGGTCTTCAAGAGATTGAGATTCAAGAACCACATGGCTGGCAAAGTTGTCTGCCTCCTCACGCTGAATGCTCGAGCGCAGCCGGTTCATGGCGGTCGATCTCTGGTGCGAGGCAGCGATCGTGCGGGCAGCGTTCGCCTTGCCTACCGTGCGGGCGCGGCGTTGCTGAGCGATCAATAACTCGCAAGCCGAGCGCGTCTCGGACAGCTTCTGCTGCAGACGATTGAAGGCGTTGCGAAGAGTCTCCGTCTCAGCCTTCTGATCTTCAAGCTGCTGCGCAAAGTTTGCTGTCAGCTGTTGGTTGCTCAGGCTGCGCTCCAACGCAGCGCGGGCTAGATCGTCCTGCTGCTTCTGCACCGCGAGCTCTGCCTTCCGATTCCACTGGGTCATAGCAACCTCGTACTCCTTGAGCTTCTTCTCGAGAAGGTGCTGGTCGGCAATCGCGATAGCGACCTGCGTCTTGACCTGGAGCAGCTGGTTTTCCATATCCAGCACGAGTTGCTTCGCCAGCTTCTCAGGATCTTCCGCCCTCTCGATAAGGTCGTTGATGTTGGCTCGTAGAAGTGTTCCTACACGCTCAAGCAGTGCCATGGGAGTTCTCCTTTACTGCGGTAGTGCGTCCAGCGCGGAGAGAGTTTTCTCCGCGCTGGTTTGATAGATCAGGCTTGTGGACCGTTGCCGTCATCGCGAGGCTTCATCGCTTTAACGTTGGACATCAGATCGTGAAGGTTCATCCCGGAGAGCGCCTCGAAGAGCGCAGGAACCTGAGCCGCGATCTTCGTCATCTCGCCCGTAATCTTGCTGGCTCCGGTCGCCCCATCGTTCCCGGTCGAAACAATGGTGATCTTGTCGACCTTGCTCAGAGGCTCCGCCATTGCGCGAACCACATCGGCCATGTTGGTGATGAGCTTGTCGACGACGGCGGCCTGCGTCCACTCCTGGTAAGCTTCGGCCTTTACGTTCATCGCTTTCGCCTCCGCCTCGCCCTTCTGAAAGATGATGTTGGCCTCCGCCTCGCCCTGCAGCTTCGTGGCTGCGGCACGACCCTCGGCCTCCATCATGACGCGAGCCTTATCGGCCTGAGCGATATTCTCGATGCGCTGACGCTCAATCTCAGAGCCCTTGAGCACCGTCGCAATCAGCTCCTTTTCATGACGCAGAATCTCAGCCTCCTGCACCTTCACCTGCTCCTGCTTCTCAACCTGCTGAACGCGAACCTGCTCGGCAACGACCTTCTGCTGCATGACGTTGGTCTGGAGTTCGTACGCCTTATCCGCCTGAGCCTCCTGGCGACGGCTCTGCTCCATGAACTGCGCCTTCTGGATATCAAGGTCACGTTGAGCCTCCGCCTGTTTTGCAAGCGACGCTGTCTCTGCGATCACGCGATCCTGATCCGCCGAGGACTTGGCGACTGCTGCCTCGCGTAGTGCAATGGCGCGGCGAATCGCCGTATCGCGCTCAGCCTCTGCCGTAGCAATCTCGGCATCGCGTCGTATGCGAGCCACATCTGGACGGCCCATGTTGGTGATGTACTCGTTCTTATCGCGCACCTCGCGAATCGTGAAAGAGATCACCTCAAGCCCCATCTTGCTCATGTCATCCATACAAGTAGAGCGCATCCGTTCAGCCACCATCTCCGGCTCTTTCACAATCTGCTCAACGGTAAGCTGACCAATAATGCCGCGCAGATGACCCTCCATCACCAGTCGAATGAGACCCTCGCGCTGGTCAGGAGACTTCGTCAGAAACTGTTCCGCTGCAGTGAGGATCGACTCTTTGTCCGAACGAACTTTGATCTGCGCAACAGCCTCCACAGTCACCGCGACACCCTGCTTGGTGTAGAGATCCTGCTGCGGCGCAACGTCAAAGCTCATCAGCTCCAGCGAAAGTTGACGAGAGTTTTCCACGACCGGAAAGATCACCGCGCCGCCGCCCTTGATGACGCGCGGCCCGCGGAATCCATAGACAATAATCGCTTCGTTAGGACCAGCCTTGCGAAACATCTTAGCCATTAGAAGGGCCAATGCGAGAGTGGCGAGAACTACCAGACCAACAATAATAACGACCGAGTTCGGCATATCGTTCCTTTGTCCCAGTCCTTTGTCCAGACGGACGAGAGAGCGTGTAATGTGCTTGCCTCAAGAGAGGGTTGAGCGGGTGATGTGCCTCGGCAAGTGAGGCCGCCCGGATCAGGAACGACGATCAACAAAAATTACAATCATGATCTACAACGCATCGTGCATTCCATTCGCGAGTTCGTCCCATCGACGGACGTAGGCAACGCCGCGGTCATAACGAATAACAACAACCTCCGTTCCTCGCGCGATGGCGCTGCCGTCTTCGCTCCGGGCAGCAGCCGCACGACGAGCCCCGGCCTGCGAAAAGATAATCTCGCCAATCCCATCCCCGTCACGAATGGAGTCGCTCACCTGGGCAAGTACGCCCGCCATCTCCGTCTCTTCCGGAGTCAGAATCCGCTCATGAGGAAGAAGCAGCTTGAAGAGAACAGCCCAGATGAGCGCGGCCCCGGCGACACCGCTTATCAATGCAGTCAGCAAAATCAGCACGCCGCCGAAGATGCTCGAGTGGTGCAGCAGATACCCGGCGCCGCCAAACCAGCACAGAAACACCGTGATGGTGAAGCCGTTCACCGCAGACAAGCCTGATCCCCGATGTGCCCCATGCGCGGCATGACCGTGAGCCACATTGCCAATATGGAATCGGCCGATATGCAGATGGCCGAAACCCCCAACGACCGAGATCAGGCTAAGCACCAAGCCGACACAGAAACAGATGAGATAGAAGGAGTCCATATTATTTGGTGCTCCGTTTCGCGGCTTTCTTTGGAGCCGGTTGAGTTAGTGGAGCCATCATCGAAGAGCCTTCAGGACGAAGAACCTGAAACAGACGATCCAGCAGAGCAGGCGTCTCAAGAATGCTCTCGATCAGAAGAAAGCAGCGCCGTGAATCGCTATGGTTCGCCAGCGCCAGCAGAGCCTGGCAGAGTGCCGGGTCACGACGGAAGCGTTCGACGCCTCCGACCAGCCACAGGTCGAGCTTGTCTTCCGCCGTTCGCAGGTCGGAGATCAACTCGGAGTGATAACCCTCTGGATCATCGACGAGATAGCCGGGATGAACTTTGAAGAACTTCGCCAGCAGCAGCCGCGTCGTGTTCGTCAGGTGCGGGCGCGCGCCACTCTCAATCTGAGACAGATACGACTGGCTGATAGTTCCCTTGTTTGCCCTGTTGCCTGCCTTCTTACCCGCACCATTCTCTTGTTGAATCGCCCGAACCAGCTCCTGTTGCGTCATAGCGCGATTAAGACCACGAAGGCTGCCCTCAACCTCACGCAGATAACGGATTTTGTCGCTGAGTCTCATGACAATTACAAATCGCAATATTTATATCGCAATATGCAATAAAAATCAAGACCGATTTTTCACTCCAATTCAAACCAGAAAAGCTCCGCCCCAAAGACATCGCAAGAATCTGCAGAGTACGTTCGATTCCTCACACATGGAAACCCGGCGTATGCTGGCCACATGCTTCGGCCTGCCTGGCGTCTATCGCATTCGTGCTGCCTGCCCGCACACCTGCTTAGCGTCTCCTTCCTCGTCGCATCTCCACCGGCACCCGCGCTCGGCCAGCCCCCCGCATCCACTCTCGCGATTGAAGGCTTAGGCAGAGCCGTCGCACGACTTGATGGCCCCTGGCGCTTCCACCTGGGCGACGATCCCACCTGGGCCTCGCCCTCCTTCGATGACTCCCAATGGGAACAACTCACCGCAGAGAAACCCTGGGGCGAGCAGGGCTACACGAGTTACACCGGCTATGCATGGTACCGCCTGCACCTGTCGCTCAACCCGTCCCCAAGAGATCAACCCAGCTTCGCCCTCCTCGTGCCCCACCTCGACGACGTGTACGAGATCTTCTGGAACGGCAGTTCCATCGGCCGCAGCGGAAAGTTCCCTCCCTACCCCATCTGGTATCGATCCTCAAACGCACCAGCTACCTACCCGCTCCACCCGGCAACCCCTGAGTCTGGGTCGGAGCACGAAAACGGCACACTCGCCATCCGCGTCTGGAAGGCTCCTCTTACCTCCGAGGACTCAGGACAATCCGGCGGCTTCGAGGGATCCCCCGTCATCGGCTATCCCGAATCCGTAGCCGCGTATAAAACCACGCTCGACTATCAGTGGCTCCGCGCCAATCAATTTTCGTTCAGCCAATACCTCCTCTACGGAATCGCCGGGCTCCTCGCCCTCTTCGCCTGGCTTCGAGATCGACAGCAGAAAGCCCTCCTGTGGATGACCGGATTCGCCCTGAGCCCGCTCCTCCGGCTGGTCCTCTACGGAATGCGTATCGCGTGGCCCGTAGGCTTATCAAACGCGCTCGGACCGCCCGTCTCCTCGATTCGCGACATCTCTCTCTGGTTTCTGCTGCTCTGGCTTCTGCACCTCGACGACAACCCATCATTAACAAAACTCATCCGTCGCTTTGCCATCATCAGCCTGGCAGCCAGTATCTCCGATGGCCTTCTGTCGCTCCTGGATGCGAGCGTGAGTTGGTTCTGGCTCATTCAGATCGCGGACGCGGTGCTCACAGGGATCTACTTCATCACCGCGGCAGTTCCCCTTGCACTCGTCGCCCTCGCCATCAAACAGCACCGCCATCTGGATCTGGCCCGTCGCTTACTAGTCATCGCAGCATTTCTCTGGGGCATGATTCAGGTCGTCCAGAGGCTAGCTCCCCAGGGACAGCGCTTCACCCACTGGACCCTCGCCGACAAACTACGCGCCCCCCTCTTTCACCTCTACGGCAACGCCGTATCCCTGCCCACGCTCGCCGGAATCTTCCTGCTCGTCGCTCTGCTCTACTCCGTCTATCGCACCTCCATGGAGGACCGCCGCCGCCGCAGCCTTCTCGAGCACGAGATGAGCAGTGCCCGCGAACTCCAGCACGTGCTCATCCCCGAAACCTTCCCTTCGATCCCTGGCTTCGCCGTCACCAGTGCCTATCGCCCCGCACTTGAGGTCGGCGGAGACTTCTTCCAGATCATCCCCCTCGATGGCGACTTCACCCTTGTCATCCTCGGCGATGTCAGCGGAAAAGGCCTCAAGGCTGCCATCGCGGTCTCACTCATCGTCGGACTGGTGCGCGTCCTGGTGGAAAACACTCACAGCCCCGCTCAACTATTGACCGAGTTGAACCGGAGACTGACCGGCCGCCTGCATGGCGGTTTTGCCACGTGCGTGGCCCTGCGTCTCGATCCCCACGGCAACTGCGTCCTCGCCAGCGCCGGACACCCCCCTCCCTACCTCAACGATCGAGAGGTAGTCATCCCCGGGTCGTTCCCGCTCGGCCTGTTTCCCACCGTCGCCTATCCGGATAGCCGCCTGCCTTTGCAGGTCAACGATCACCTCGCCCTCTATACCGACGGACTCCTAGAAGCCCGCAACAAGTCCGGCGAACTCTACGGCTTCGACCGGACGCGCGAACTCTTCGCGGCACTCCCCAACGCCGCCCGCGCCGCCGAAGCCGCCGTGCACTTTGGTCAGGACGACGACATCACCGTCGTCACCCTGGTCCGCGTCCCCATGGGCGAAGAATCGACCGACATCGCGCCGGCCAATCGGAACCTGTAAAAATGCCTGTGAGCGGCCTCACCGCAGATCAACCGCAGATCTACCTAAGATCAATCAAATCGTGTCTTTGAGAACACCCTTGTACTTTTGAAATTCCGCCGTCGTGTCGTTTCTTACCTTTGAGATGATATCGGTCCATACCGGGTTGATTGTCGTGAGATCGACCTGCCCGTGCCCATGCGCTGTAGCGAATTCTTGAGCTTTATTCTCTCCATCCGTGTAATTCTGCATGCCCTTCACGATCTCGAAGGCAGATGCGATGACAACACCCACATCGTCCTCCAAATCAGGCGGTACGCTCGCATAGACCTCGTCATAGTTCTCGTCGATCCACTGGAACACGATCGGCATCAGCACCTCGGACACCCAGCGGTTATAAGCGTCCAAACCCTCGATTCCCGCGATCCACGACGGGTGCATCCCCCAATCCGGATGAACCCCGCTCAGCCCATGCTTGTTCCCCTTCTCAACCAAATGCTGAGTGGTCCACTTCGTCATGTTTGACATAGCTCTCTCCTTGTTGATTTCACTATCATTCCATTGAATTGAAATACGGGGCCCCACAACCCGAAGAATTACTGCCAACTCAATCCGGCGAGTCCCATGTGACCTTGAAAAAACACAGACCCTTGCCAAGGAGAAAGCTAGGTGCAGTGTTTATAGCATTGATTCAAGCGCCCTCGCATTTTTTGGTCGCCTCGGCACTTTTTGCGATTGGCCACGGGCCGCACCCAAGGCAAAGCTCCTCCAAGAGGAGGCACGCCCTCAAATCGCACCGTCTCCCCAACTGCAGGAGCAGAGCCTACCAAATAATTCATCTTTAAAGGGATTGTGGAGCCGATGAGCGGAGTTGAACCGCTGACCTACTGATTACGAATCAGTTGCTCTACCAACTGAGCTACATCGGCCTGTTTCTCTATTCTATCGGCTTCGTGGCCATTCGCCAACTCTTCAGTTCGCCCGGCGATGAGCCGTAACCAAAAAGCTGCCAACGTCAGAGATCAACCCACCAGATGCTGATTCGCAATCTCGATGAAGTTCCTCGCAAGAACGCTCTCCGCACCCGTCTTTACTCCAAGATCAATCGTCGTCCGGCAAGCAGCCGTCACCGCTCGATACACCGCCCCCGGCATCGCAACCCTCGCCACGCAAGCCGGTGCCAGCGTCACCCCAAGTCCCGCCGCCACCAAGCGCACTAGCGTCAACCACTGCGGCGCATCTTGAACGATGTTCGGACGAAACCCGCTCCGTTCGCAGCACGCAATCGTCCGGTCATAGGCCAGCGGACCCATCCGCCGCGCAAACATGATGAACGGTTCGCCCTCCAACGCCTTCACGCCCAGCGTCTTCCGTTGGGCCAGCGGGTGCGCCTCCGGCAACACCGCCACATACCTCTCCTTCAACAAAGTAGTGATGCGAATCCCCTCGGTCGGATCTCCATCCCGCAGAAACGCCAGGTCGATCTGCCCATTCAACAACGCGGCAATCTGCGCCGACGTCACCAACTCCCGAAGACGCAACTCCACCTTCGGATAATGGCGCCGAAAACTTTGAATAGCAGCCGGCAGCTCCGTAAACATCACCGAGCCGCTGAAACCCACCGTCAGCGTTCCCTCCTCACCGCGACCCAAACGCCTAACCTGGGCAAGGTCCTCGTCCACCTTCTCCATCGTGCTCCTCGCACGTCTCGCAAGCAGCTGACCGGCAGCCGTCAGCTTCACTCCGCGTGTCGTCCGCTCAAACAACGCATGACCAAGCATCTGTTCCAGCCGTTTGATCTGCTGGCTCAACGGAGGCTGCGCCATCCCCAGACGTCTCGCCGCCTTGCTGAAGTGAAGCGTCTCCGCAACCGCCAGGAAGTACCGCAGATGCCGCAGCTCGATGCGCTCATTCATATCTCAATCATATAGATCGCGACCTTTCAGCTATTGGACATCCCGCGCCACTCCTCGTAGCGTTGAGTGCAGGACACACCGCCAGTGACCCTTTCCGGAACAAAAGATTCAGTGGAGGTCTCATGAACAACACAGCCCTGGAGTTCAAGATCCGGGAGTTCGAACCGGAAGACAAGATCGCCTTCCGCCGCCTCAACGAAGAGTGGATCACCCGCGAGTTCGTCCTCGAACCCAAGGACCTTTACTCCCTCTCCAACCCACAGGCAACCATCCTCGATCATGGCGGCCGCATCTTCTTCGCCATTCAAAACGGCGAGACCGTCGGCTGCTGTGCTCTTGTCGCGATGAAACCCGGAGAGTTCGAAGTAGCCAAGATGGCCGTTACCCAAGCTTGCCAGGGAACCGGAATCGGACGTCGCCTCCTCCAAACCGTCGTGGACGAAGCGAGGACCTCAGGCGCAACCCGGCTCTATCTCGAAACCAACCACAAGCTAACCCCAGCCATTCACCTCTACGAAGCGGTCGGTTTCAGACGCCTCCCGCCAGACCGCGTAGTGCCATCCCCCTACGCCCGCGCAGACGTCTCGATGGAGCTATCGTTCCCCACTCGCTGACCGAAGACCAAAGATCCACGCGCGTCATCGTCCATCAGAGCAGACAAGCCCAATTCCACACTCACAGCGCAGAGATCACACACTCACAGGTCGCGGCGACCAGCACCGTCAAACTCTCCACCATCCGAGTCCACCCAATTCGCTCCGTCGGCAGGCCACACCAGTATCGCGAGCGCCGCCAGAGCGATCACTACTTGCAGCACCGGATGTAGACCCTGAGACATAGTGCGCCTCGGCAGAGAGCCTTTTGTTCCCTTGCGATCTTCATCGGCAGCCTCATTCTCGACCGTGACGCAACGCCATCACCCCGGCTGATTCCTCACCACAGCCATCCCACTTTGGTAACCAACTCTCTCGGAAGAGAACGCACGAAAATTCCCTCCGGAAAAGCGAAGAGGCCACCCGGCAACGAGGTGGCCTCTTCTTTAGGGAGAATAGTTCCAACGGAGGCAAAGCCATCAGAACTTTCTGGCGAAATACTAAGTTTGGCGATATGACGTGTCAAGGCCAAAACTTGACTACTGTAAGTCCTTATTCCTCAATGGTTACGGGGGTTACTAACCTGCCAACAGGGGCCCCTATATTCGCCTAAGTTTCGTTTTTAGCGCCACCGCCAAAATCTAAACCGCTATCCTATCAGACGCTTAGCTCCTCGCCTGCACCATCCCCAGTGCAGATCTGCGAGCCCGTCGATCATCCCCCATGCTCAACCCCGGACCCCTCCGTATGAATCCGAGCCGCACTTCCGCTCAGATCGATACGAAGAAACTCCGGCTCAGTCGCCGCTGGCTTACCCTGAAGTACCCTGATCGCCGCCCGTCCGCCACCCAGAAACAGCGCCAGAATCACAGCCGCCAAAGCCCCCACCCCGCAGAACACCAGGATGCTCGTCAGCAAACTCACCGTCTTCTTGATCTCCGCATGGAATTCAGGAGGCACCGGCTTGTTCCAGGTCACCTCACTCCGCAGATGAATCCCCTCCACCAGCCTCTGCGCCTCGGCCGCACCCCAGACCCCTGTCGTCAGCAGCACCAGCGGCCCCTCCCGCCTCAGCTTCACCGTCCCGGCCGCACTGCCCTCCCGGTTCATCTCCGCCTCAATTTGTCGCCCATGCTCGCCTGCAATCTGAGGCGTCGGGTAGAGCAGCATCGTTAGCACACCCTTCCCCTCGTACTTCGCCGTCACCACCTCGGCTGCCTTGTCGAAACCAATCATCTCCGCCGGAAGCACCCCACCCATTGCCTGATAGCCCAGCGGCCCCACAGCATACCGCTCCGAGCCCTTCTCCAAATCCTTCACCGGCAAGTAAGTCGGCAGCAGCGGAGACATCCCCTTCGGACCCCCCACCTTCGGCAGCCCCACCTCCACCGTTCGCAGAACCGCCTCCGTCGAAGCCGGACTGCCCTTCAAAGCCGCGACCACAACGGACACCCCACTCCGCACCACTGTGGAACCGCTCTTCCGCAGATAGTCACACGCCGCTGCCGCACCCGTCGCATCGTCAAACTGATACACCGTCACCATGCCCTTTGCACCCGGACCCTGTGGCCCACCCCGCTCATACCGGCGAATTCCATCCTCGACCAGCACCGGCGCATCGGCCCCACTCCACGAAGGAGCACCCGTCCCAGCGTCATGATCAGACCCTCCCCGCAGCGACTCCGGCAGCAGCGGCGTCGGAGGCTCCGCCAGCATCACCTTCGGCGTCTGCCCCTCCAACGAAATCACTGACGCACCCATCACCACCAGCCCCAGCACAGCCGCCACCCGTATCCGAGAGAGAAAACCCATACGTTGGTCAGACTACACCAGCACGCGAACGTAAGCCTAGAGCCACACCCGTCTTCGTTTGCTGGAACTTCCTCGGCGCATCAACGTATGTTGATGGAATATTGCTGTAGAGAAATCCCTGCCGCGCTGCACTAGGAGATCGTCGATGGAAGCCTTCGTTCAAAACCTCAAGTTTGCAGTACGCCAGTTGAGTCGCAACCCTGGCTTCACCGTCACGGTGATCCTTACCTTGGCACTCTCCATCGGCGCTAACACCGCAATCTTCTCCCTGGTCAACGCCCTCATGTTGAAGAGCCTGCCCTACTCCCAGCCGGAGCGCATGGGCACCATCTACACCCGCGTCACCGGAGCCAAACCCTCCGACGAGCGTCACCACGTCAACGGCGAGCAATGGGAGTTGCTGCGCGACAACGTCCCCTCCCTCCTCTCCGCCGTCTCCAGCTCCAGGGCAGCCGGTGTCAATCTCCAGGCCGGCTCCCACATTCAATATCTACATGCTGGCCGAATCTCCCAGCACTACCTCGACGTGCTGGCCATCCACCCCATTGCCGGACGCAACTTCTCCAACGTCGAAGATCTCCCCCACGGCCCGAAGACCGTCATCCTCAGTTACAACCTCTGGCACAGCGCCTTCGGCACCAATGCCAGCATCCTAGGCCAACCCATCCTCCTCAAGGGCGAGCCCTACACCGTCATCGGGGTGCTCCCTGAAGGCGCAACCACTCCCCTCAACGCCGACCTCTACACCGCGCTTCAACCCGCCCGCGACGGCGAAGGCGGAGGAACTAACTTCGAGGCCATCACCCGCCTCCGCGACGGCGCAACTTGGCAGCAGGCCGATGCCGAGATTAGTCGCGCCTGGTCCCTCCGCTCCAACCGCTACGAACTGGCCGACAACCCCGGCGCACAGGTGACCTACTACTCCGTGCCATTGCAACAGGGACAGACCGCAACCCTGCGTCCGCAGGTCCTGGCGCTCATGCTCGCCGCCGGATTCATCCTGCTCATCGCCTGTGCCAACCTCGCCGGCCTATCCCTGGTCCGCATGCTGCGCCGCACCCCCGAAGTCGCAACCCGTCTCGCCCTCGGAGCCTCGCGCTGGCAGATTCAACGGCAGCTCTGGGTGGAAAATCTCCTCCTCGCCTTCATCGGCGGAGCCGTAGGCGTCGCTGTCGGCTTCGTCGCCCTCCGCGGCCTCCTCCTGCTCCTCCCCGAACACTTCTTGCCCGTCGCCCGCATTCCCCTCGATGGCCGCGTCCTCGCCTTCACCCTTCTCCTCTCCCTGTTCACCAGCGTGCTCTTCGGCATGCTTCCCGCCCTTGTCATGCGAAAGCTCGATCTGCGCTCCGCCATCGCCAGCCGCTCCGCCACCGGCGGCGACCGCATCGGCCTCCGTCAAGCCCTCATCGTGGCCGAGGTCGCCCTCACCGTAGTCTTGCTCGCCGCCTCCGGCCTTCTCATCCGCACCCTCGTCCACCTCCAGACCCTGCCCCCCGGATTCAACCCCACGGGAGTCATGACCGCCAAGGCATCGCTCGACGACGTCCACTATCACGACGCGGCCGCCTTCCAAAAGTTGCTTCAGGAAAGCACCTCCGCCATGCGCCAGATTCCCGGCGTGCAACATGCCGCCGTCGGCCTCAGCCTGCCCTATGAACGCTCGCTGATTATGGGAGGGATTACCCTGAGCGATGGCAAGGAAGCCGGCCAAAAGGCTATGGCCGACGAGGTCTATGTCACCCCTGATTACTTCGCCGCCTTGCAGATTCCAGTCATGGCAGGACGATCCTTCACCGAAGCAGACCGTGCCGAGTCGCAGCATGTGGCCATCGTCAACCAGGAGTTCGCACGCAAGTTCTTCCATGGCGCAAATCCGGTTGGCCGCTACCTTAATAAAGACACAAGGATCGTCGGAGTGGTGGAGAGTGTATCCATGGCGCCGGGAGTCGATCCCGTCGCGCCCCTCACCGGCGAAGAGACGATGTACGTTCCTGCCGCACAGATCGAAGCCAGACAACTCGCGATGGTCCACGTCTGGTTTCAACCCAGTTGGATCGTCCGCACCGCCTACCCAATCGAAGGCCTCACCGCGCAGATGCAGCAGGCCCTCGCCAGCGCCGATCCCAACCTCCCCTTCTCCGGCTTCTACAGCATGCGCGACCTGCTCGCAAAAACCCTCGCAACCCAGCGCGTCGAAGTCGCCCTCCTCAGCACCATGTCGGCTCTCGCTTTGCTGCTCAGCGCCGTAGGAATCTTTGCCCTTGTCTCCAACATCGTCGTGCAGCGAACCCGCGAGATCGGCATCCGCATCGCTCTCGGTTCCACCATCCGCCAGGCCATGGTCCACATCGGCGCACCTGGTCTAAGAGCCTCTGCATTAGGCCTCCTCCTGGGCTTAATCTTCTCCGCAGCAGCCTTGCGGGCCATGCACAGTGTGCTCTACGGAGTTGACGTCTACGACGCGCCCACCCTCCTCACCGTAGTCTTCACCCTCATCGCGATAACACTTCTCGCCACCACCGTCCCAACGCTGCGCATCGCCGGAATCGATCCTGCTAAGACCCTGCGCGACGAATAACAAGCCCTAAGCAATACCACAGTTGTTGAAGTTGTCTAGCTTTTGGTTTGTCATTCCCGAATGGGGAATCTGCGTTTGCACTCTCTACCCCATGCAGCAATCGTCCTAGTTCCCGCTAGCCCGCTCCGTCGGCGTCTTCGCCCCACTCAACCCACCCGCATACCTCGCGACACCCTTGTACAGACTCTCCGCCACCCGCTCCCGATACTCCGGCTGCTGTAGCTGCCGCGCATCCTTCGCATTCGTCACAAACGAGATCTCCGCCAGAATCGAAGGCATATTCGCCCCGATCAGCACCACAAACGGAGCCTTCTTCACCCCGCGATCCTTCAGCCCCGCATTGCCCCTCTGCAGTCCGCCATACAGACTCTGCTCTACATCTCCTGCAAACTCCCGCGACTCCGCAATCTTGTCCTTCAGCGCAATCTTCTTCACCAAATCACTCAGTTGATGAATCGACTGATCCGACACCGCATTCTCGCGCGCCGCCGTCTCCAGCGCATCGGGCGACGAAGAGAAGTTCAAGTAGTAAGTCTCCACCCCCCGCGCACTCGCATCCGCCGACGAGTTCGCATGGATCGAAAGAAATAGATCCGCCTGCGCCTTATTCGCAATCGCCGTCCGCGTCTCAAGCGGAATAAACGTATCATCCGATCGCGTATAGATAATCTCCGACCCCAGCCGCTCATGCAGCAGCTTCCCCAGCCGCAGCGCCACATCCAGCACCACGTCCTTTTCTTCAATCCCATCCACGCCCAGCGTCCCCGAGTCATGCCCCCCATGCCCGGCATCGATCACGATCCGCCCAACCTTCAACCCCAGCGCCCGAACCATCGAGGTCTCGCCATCCGCCGTAGGCAACGCCGCCCGCGCCGGAACCGCATCGGCATCCCTCACACCTTTGCCGTGCCGCAGCTTCTTGGTGCTCGGCACAGGCACCGCCACATCAGCAGAGCTTGTTGCTGGCATAGTTGAAGTACCCGTCCCCGAAGCACCCGGAACACCAAGCCCTGAACCCTGAGCCCTATCTGACTGACTCCTATCCGACACCACCGCCGAGATAGGCTGCGACGTAGGCTGCGTCGTCGCCTCCACCCTGCCCGGCTGTGCACTCACCGCCGCCACATCGAACGAACTCCCCGACCTCACCGCCGTCGTATTCGGAACCGAAGGCGCAGGAGCCGCCGCCCTCTGCATTGGCACGCTCACCGCCGGAGCACCCGGCTCCGCCTTGCTCCCACCATGGATATCAATAATTAAGCGATAAGGATTCGGCAGCAGAAACGCCGAATACTCCGTCACATCATTAACATCCAGCACCACCCGCGTCATATCGTTTGAAAACTGCGCCGCTCGAATCTTCTTCAGAAAACCATCATCGGTCACCGCAAAACTCTTACCCACCAGCTCCTGCGCCAGACGCGTTCCATGCAGATCAAAGTAGATACGATCCGGATGCGGCACCCGCGCCGCTTCATAAGTCACATCGTCACCCAGATCAATCGCCACCCGCGTGTAGTTCGGCGTGGACCAGTGACGAATCCCCGTCACCTGCGCCATGTGTCCCCGCCGCACAACCTTCGCCACATGCATCGGCGCCCCACTCTGCGCTCCCGCATCGGAGCCCGAAGCCAAACCCGAAGCAGCATCAACCGCCCCATCCTCAGCAGCTAATCCCGGCGCCGCAAACCCCTGACCTGCGCCCCCCTGTCTCTCCCCAACTCCCGCCTGCCCCGCAGAACCTGTACCAGAACCTGTACCCAAAACCTTGGCATCACTCCCATCAGACGCACTATCCGTCGCCAGCATCCCGCCGACCCCAGCCTCCTTCGCAACCGAAGAAACCGAAGTCCCGGAAGATCCGAAAGTCCCGAAAGACCCACCCCGAGCCGCACCCACTACACCCTGATCCCTACGCCCTATCCCCTGCTCCAACGAAGCCAGCCCAGCCCTCGCCTCCTCCGCCATCTCATTCCGCGGATACTGCTTCACCAGCAGCGCATATCTCTCCCGCGCCGCGCCCGCATCCTGCAGATCGTTCTCATAGATCTGCCCCTCCGCCAGCAACGCCCCCACCCGCAGCGAGCTGCCCGGATACTGCGTCCGCAAAAACTCATACTGCCCCACCGCCGCCTTCAGACTCTTCGCATCATGCAACCCGCGCCCCTGCTCAGCCAGCAGCTCCGCCACCGAATTCACACTGTCGGGAGCATGCACATCTCCCGGAGCCTCGTGGTACACCGCACGAAATCCATCCATCGCCCGCGCATAATCTGCCCTGGTCCGCGTGCCCGTCGGCATCGCCTCCAGCGTCTCGCGCCCGCGCTCAGCCTGCTCCCACAGCGTCAACTCCGCATGCCGCTGCCGCGCCGCCTTCGCAGGCAGAACCTGTACCATCACGCAGCTCAGCACCACCGCGCAACCCGCACCCCACCAGACACCACGCCTTGTCTTTCTCAGGCCCATAGTCTTTTCAAAAAATCGACAGACTGCCTAAGTTTAAGAGAACCCACCCCGCAACGCCCGTGAAAAGAAGCCCGGTACACCCCCCGATACCCCCAGACCTTAGAAAAGTCTTCAGCTTTCAGCCTTCACCAAGGAGCACTACTTCCCGCCGCCAAAATCCTCATGCAACGACTTCGGCCCCTCCTTCCCCTCCAGAAAAGCCTTATCACTCAAAGAGGTAAGCTTTGCCATCAAGTCGAGATACATCAGGTGTCCCTTCCATATCCCGAATCGCTCCATCATCAGACTGGCCTGCTCCCGCGTCACAGGCCCGTGACCTAAGTTCGTCTTTCCAATCACACCCAGTAACTGCGACTGATCTTCCCAGTTCTTGTCCTGCGCCGCTAGAAACGCATCCTGCGCCTGATAGATGTCTGCATACCGCTGCGCCTCGGCGTATGGCATATAACCAAGCGCCCCGGTCGTCTGGGCCGTCTTCCACGCAGTCCCTTTCAAACTCTTATTCGAAAACGAAGCATTGATACTAGGCCCATCGGACTCTTGATCCTTCGGGTTCACCTGAATCCGCGACAGCAGATCCATATTCTTCTGCATCAGACTCTTCTCCTTCTGCACGTCCGCTACTGCGCCCTCCATCACCTTCGAGTTGTCTTCAATCTCCTCCCGCATCGTCGCCCGCGCCTCATTCGCCAGCTTGTGCTCGCGATGCCGCTCTACGCAGCCTTCGATCCCCACCGCAATCAATAGCCCCACCGTAATCGTCAACAGATGCAGCAGAAAATCCTTCACGCCATGTATCGGTTCATGCGGAGCATGTACATCCAAAGTCCCCTCCAGTACCGCGAATCTCCGTTGCCAAGGTCTGAGCAAGCAAACATCCGCTCCACCCTGCGACAAATTCTAGCGCACCCGAAACCTAGTTCTTTACAACGCCTGCCCGTCTGAACTTGAATCCTGTAAACTTCCACCCATGGTAGACATCGATCTTCTCGTCGAAGCGATTCGCAAACGCGGCCACACTGTCGAAAGCGTCTTCTCAGTCCCGGATAACGCAGGCGTCTACGAAATCGTCGTAGACGGCAATCTCCTCAACCTCGAAGAAGCCAGACAGCTTCTCGAAGACGAGCAAGAATCAAAATAGCCAATGCCCCTGAGCACCTGACCCTGAGCGAGTCGAACGGGAAGGCCCGTAGTCTGTTCTTGCCGTCATCCTGAACGGAGTGAAGGATCCCGACGTCTTCCACCTACCCATGCCGTTCAAACCTTCCAAACCAAACACCCACAGTTTGCCGTTATTCCCACCCCAGGCGTCATCTCCTGCGATGACAAATCGCCTTTACCATGGTTAACTTGCAATCATGTCGCAGGAAATCACAGTCTCGAAAGAAGACTACCTCAAGGCAATCATTGAAGCTGAGAGCGAAGGCCACACCGTCATCGCCGCCCTACTCGCCCAGTGGCTGGAGGTCTCCGCACCCGCCGTCACCAAGGCCGTAAAGCGCCTCCGCGAAGACGGCTACATCGAAGCAGGCCGCGAAGGCGCCCTCAAACTAACCACCAAGGGCCGCGAAGCGGCTCACCGCACCGCCCTCCGCCATCATCTCGTCGAACGCATGCTCTCCGAGATGTTCGGCATGGAGTGGCACCAGATCCACACCGAAGCCGAACGCCTCGAACACGCCATCTCCCCCGCCTTCGAAGCCAAGCTCATCGAAAGACTCGGCGAAGAGGGCGACTGCCCCCACGGCAACAAGGTCCTCCCCGAAACCCCCGCGCAGATCAAACGCCGAGGCCTCGTCGCCCTCTCCGAAGCCACCGAGAACACCGACTACGTCGTCGCCAGTCTCTACGAACGAGACTCCAGCCTCCTCGAATTTCTTCACGAGCTCGGAATCGGACCCAAAGTCGCCGTCCGCGTACAGAAACGCAACTACGACAACACGATGCAACTAAAGACCCCAAACGGCTCCGTGATCCTCGGCCAATCCGCCGCCATCAGGGTCTGGGTACGGCCAAGTTCAGGATCCAAAGAAGCGCATGAACCAAGGCGACGTAAAAAAACGTAACCTCGGTTAACTAAATGTGGCATACTGCATTTAAGACTGCACGTCTCCATGCCGCCTATGCCAACCCTCCAGGAACTCAATCGCGAGCTGCGTCCATCCCTGCCGGAGGCATTCTCCTCAGTGCGCCTCACGCAGTCGCCCGGCTTCTGGCGACGCCTCTTCGGCTTTCTCGGCCCCGGCTTCCTCATCTCCGTCGGCTACATGGACCCCGGCAACTGGGCCACCGACCTCGCCGGCGGCTCCAAGTACGGATACACCCTCCTCTTCGTCATCATGCTCTCCAACCTGATGGCGATCCTCCTCCAAAGCCTCTCCCTCAAACTCGGCATCGCCACCGAACGCGACCTCGCCCAGGCATGCCGCGAAACCTACAGCCGCCCCACCAACATCCTCCTCTGGCTCTTCGCCGAGATCGCCATAGCCGCCTGCGACCTGGCCGAAGTCATCGGCTCCGCCATCGCCCTCCAACTCCTCTTCCACATCCCACTCCTCCTCGGCGTCCTCATCACCGGCGCCGACGTCCTACTCATCCTGCTCCTGCAAAATCGCGGCTTCCGCTATCTCGAAGCGCTCGTCATCACCCTCATCGGCACCATCGCCGCGCTCTTCGGCGTCGAAGTCCTGCTCTCGCATCCCGAGTGGCTCCCCATCGCCCACAACCTCTTCATCCCCTCGCGAGCCATCATCACCAACCCCGACATGCTCTACATCGCCATCGGAATCCTCGGCGCCACCGTCATGCCGCACAACCTCTATCTCCACTCCTCTATCGTCCAGACGCGCAACTACCCACGCACCGAGCAGGGCAAACGCGAAGCAATCCGTTTCGCCAACATCGACTCCGCAACCGCCCTCATGCTCGCCCTCTTCGTCAACGCTGCAATCCTCATCCTCGCCGCCGCCGTCTTCCATCGCGCGGGCCACTACGAGGTCGCCGAGATAGGCGACGCCTACAAGCTCCTCACCCCCATGCTGGGCTTCGCAGGAGCCAGCACCATGTTCGCCCTCGCCCTGCTCGCCTCCGGTCAAAACTCCACCATCACCGGAACCCTCGCCGGCCAGATCGTCATGGAAGGCTTCCTCCACATTCGCCTCGCTCCCTGGCTGCGCCGGCTCATCACCCGCTCTCTCGCGATCATCCCCACCGTCATCGTCACTTACTTCTACGGCGACAGAGGCATCACGAAACTGCTACTGCTAAGCCAGGTCATCCTCAGTCTGCAGTTGAGCTTCGCCGTCTTTCCCTTGGTAGCCTTCACCAGCAACGCAACGAAGATGGGCCCCTTCGTCAATCATGCGCGAACCAGGCTCCTAAGCTACGCCGTAGCATTCCTCATAGCCGGACTAAACATCTGGTTCCTCATAGAAACCTTCCACCACCATTAGCCACCGACCGAAGGAAGGACCAGCAGGTCCTGTCCCACCGAGACAAGGTATACGCGTCACGAAGTGACCGCCCCACGCGCAGTGGGCCCGTCCGGCAGGACACCAGCCCCTAACCCAGCAACCCGCCCACCACCTCAGCCGCACCCTTCAGCGCCGCATCGAGCGAACCCACATCGCTCCCCCCAGCCTCCGCCAGATCAGGCCGCCCACCACCCTTCCCGCCAACCTGCGCCGCCAGCAGCCCAACAATCTTCCCAGCCTGCACTCGCGCCGTCAAATCCTTCGTCACACCCACAATCAGCGAAACCTTCCCTGCAGCAGAATCCGCCGCACCCAACACCACCACGCCACTCCCCAGCTTGATTCGCAGCGAATCCACCAGCTCCCGCATCTGAGCCTTCTCCACTCCATCCACCCGCTGCGCGAGCACCTTCACACCTTTCACCTCCACGGCAGACGCGCCAGCGTCAGACAAAGACGAACTCGCCGCCTTCATCCGCACCGCATCCAGCTCCCGCCGCAGCTTCTTCATCTCCTCCTCCTGCGTCGCAATCCGCGCACGCAGCGCCTCCGCCGGCGTAACACCCTCAGACGAGCTCCCCACCCCCGAACCCACGAAAGCCCCCACCACACGAGCCACCTCAAAATCGCGTCTGAACTCCTGCAACGCCCCCGTACCACTCACCGCCTCCACCCTCCGCACCCCCGAAGACACCGACCCCTCCCCCACCACCTTAATCACGCCAATCTCCCCCGTAGCCCCCGTATGAATTCCGCCGCAAAGCTCCGTCGAAAAGTCGCCGATCTTCACCACCCGCACCCTCTCGCCATACTTCTCGCCAAACAGCGCCATCGCCCCCAGCTCATTCACCGCCACGTCGATCGGCACATCCACCAGCGTCTCCACCTTCGTATTCCCCATCACCTGCCGATTCACAATCTCCTCAACCTCGCGCAACTCCTCCTCGGCCACACCCGTGAAGTGCGAGAAATCAAACCGCAATCTGGCCGCATCGTTCAACGACCCCGCCTGCTTCACATGCTTCCCCAGCACCTCCCGCAGCGCCGCATGCAGCAGATGCGTCCCCGTATGATTCCGCGTCGTCGCCGCCCGCACCGCACCATCGACCACCGTATCCACCGTATCGCCCACCGCAATCGTCCGGTTCGCCCTCACCTTATGCGCAAACACCCCCTGCACCGGCTTGGTCGCGCCACTCACCTCAGCCACCACCGAGCTGTGATCGCCCCCCGCCCCCCTAGGAACCACCAGCCATCCCTGATCCCCCACCTGCCCACCCGAGTCCGCATAAAAACTCGTAGTATCGAGCACCACCTCACCCGACTCGCCGCCCTTCAACTCCGGCACACCAACCCCGTCTTTCACCAGCGCCAACACCTTCGCTCCATCCACCCGTAGCGTCGAGTACCCTTCAAACTCCGTCTTCGGCAACTCCCGATAAACCGGCGCCGCCGACTTCTGCGACCCACCCTTCCAACTCGCACGCGCCCGCTGCTGCTCCTCCTCCTTCGCCCTATCGAATCCTTCTTGGTCGAAATTGAGCCCTGCGTCTCGCGCCGCATCGACCATAAAATCGAGCGGCATCCCGAACGTCTCGTAGAGATGAAATGCATCCTTTCCCGGGAATACGACTGGTGCACCGCTTCGCATAACATCAGTTACGCGATTTTCGCCGGTACTGGAGAAAGATATCGAGCCCTCAGCATTCCCCATGTTCTCGTACATCAATAATTGAACGCGCTCTTCCCAAGCGGCGAGGCCAACCTTCAGTACTCGATCAAACTGCAGCTCTTCCGCATGTACCACTGAGGCTATCCGATCTACGGAATCGTTTAACTCGGGATAAGCTGTCTGCATCAGGTCACGAACGGCGAAAACCATCTTGGATAAAAAGGGCTTATTTTGATTTTGTAAACGCCCATGTCGAATCGCGCGTCGCAAGATTTTTCGCAGAACATATCCGCGCCCTTCGTTGGCAGGAAGCACACCATCATTAACTAGAAAAGTAGCTGCACGAGCGTGGTCTGCAATAATTCGCAAGCTAGCATTCTTAAGGAGATGATGTGGCTCAACTTCGCTTGGAGATCCGCCAAGGTCTGCAACATAGCGTTTGACTCGCGAAAGTTCTAAATTGCGCGAGATTGAACCGAGCGTATCACTGGTGTCAGAACCCGAATAGAGCACAAGCTGCGCCGCTCGCGCAATCAGCGGAGTGAACAGATCCGTCTCAAAGTTCGACAGCACTCCCTGAAGTACCGCCGCCACCCGCTCCAAACCCATGCCCGTATCGATCGAAGGCTTAGGCAAAAGCGCGAACCCATAGGATGGGAACGTACCATCCGTCCGTGCTGATCCGTTTACCGAACGATCAAACTGCATGAACACCAGATTCCAAATCTCGACATACCTCTGCTCGTCCAGCGGAAACGGCTTATCGACACCTGCTTCCTCCGCCGCCTCAATCCCAAGGTCGTAGAAAATTTCGCTACAAGGCCCGCACGGCCCGGTTTCGCCCATCTGCCAGAAATTGTCTTTGCCGGGCATTCCAAAGATTCGTTCCGCGGGAATTCCTGTCTCAACCCATAGCCGTCTTGCCTCGTCATCCTCGCCCTGATCCAACCCAGGAACGCCAGTACCATCCCAGATCGTCACATAAAGCCGCGAAGGATCGATCCCAAAACAATGATCATGATTCGAAGTCAGCAACTCCCACGCATAAGCAATCGCATCCTTCTTGAAGTAATCCCCAAAGGAAAAGTTCCCCAGCATCTCAAAGAAAGTATGGTGCCGCCGCGTAAACCCGACGTTCTCCAGATCGTTATGCTTCCCCCCCGCACGCACACACTTCTGCGAACTCACCGCCCGCGAGTAATCCCGCCTCTCGTTCCCCAGAAAGACATCCTTAAACTGATTCATCCCCGCATTGGTAAACAGCAGCGTAGGATCGTTCGCCGGCACCAGCGAAGAAGAGTGCACCCGCCGATGCCCCTTGCCCTCAAAAAACCGCAAAAAATCTTCCCTGATTTGCGTTCCCGAAAAAAAACGCTGGCTTCCCGAACGATTCGTCATAGACCTTAAAGTCTACCAGCGAGCCCGCACCTCAAAACCACGTCCTGCTCTTGTACCGCGCGTACTCCTCCCCAAACGCCCCCGCCAAAACCCGTTCTTCCCTGCGAGCCCTCACCACCTGCATCGGCACAATCACCAACGCCACCACCAGCGGCCCCCACACCGAAAAGAAGAGCGACACCCCCACCGTAAACAATCCCCCAAACAGATAAATCGGATTCCGAATCCGCGAGTACAGCCCCGTCGTTACCAGCCGGCTAGCCTTCGCCTTGATCGAAAACGAACTGCCGAGCTGCCACCGCGCCAGCACAAACAACGGAAACGATATCCCAGCGATCACTGCTCCAATCACCTTCGCCGTACTCCAGATCACCTCCGACGGATGAGCCAGAAGGAGACCAAGCGTAAAGATAACGACAGCAAGCGTCAGCAGATTTGCTTTCATACCAGTCCCAGCCCCTTCAGTGCTGGCCTTCAGTGTAGCCGCGACCGGGTGCAGGGTGCCCCATATCTCGATTCTGAGATGTAGGCATTCGCGCCACGCGCGAACCGCTCTCCACCACAAGCACTAACGCTAGCCGACCAACCCCGGCACCCACGTCTGCCCCTCCATCCGAAACACCTCATCCTCCGTCTTCCTCAGCTCCGCAAACTCCCCGCGATGCTCCGTCATCACCAGCGCCGTCACCAGCGCGTCGAACGCATCCTCCAAAGCCCGCGCCTTCGCCACCACCCCCCGCGGCAGCCCCGCATACAGCGCACTCTCCCTCCGCTTCTTCGCGAGATAAGCCGTCCGCGCCACCTCCGAGCTCTTCGTCACCGCCCCCGTCATCAACCGCGTATAAATCTCCACCACCAAAGGAGCACTCCGCACTGAAGGCTCATCATAAGGCCAGATCCGAAACCCAGCCGCCCGCAACACCAGCAACCCCGGCATCCCCCGCAGCGAAGCCGTCCCTACCGCCCCCGCCCCGCCAATCTGAAACACCGACTTCGGCGCGATCCCCGCAATCTTCGCTACCTGCAGCGGGTCTGTCATCTCCGCCCTCACCTTCAACACCGTCTCCGCCCTCCGCAACATCCTGTGCGCATGCTCTCCGCTGAACTCCGCCGGCTTCTTCCCATGCCGCCTCGGCCCCACCCTCCCCCAGAACCGCACATCCGCGCACTCCCGATGCAGCCACTCCTCCCCGCGTCCACTCGCCACCAGCTCCCAGAACTCAGGCGCCGACCCAATCCCCAGCTCCCGCAAAAACCACTCCGGATAACTAAACGAAAAATCAAATCCCACCACCATCCGCGGAGTCTCGCGGCTCATCTCCACCAGCCACGCCACCAACTCCTCCCGCGTTCGCCCACTCTCCAGCGTCACCCGGCCGCCCGTAGAGGAAGCCGTCCAAACCCCAGCCCAGATCTTCCTCCGCTGCCCCGGCCCCTTATCGCCCGACCAATCCACCCCCACCACCCGCTCGAGCCCGCTCTCCGCCATCCTCCTATCATCTACCCAAGGGAACTTTTCCCCAACGAACCACGTTTAATCTCCCAGGAGAGAAACACCAATGCTCAACCTTCTACTCTTTTTGATCCTCATGATCGTCTGCTGGCCCCTTGCCCTCGCGGCACTCCTCCTCTATCCGCTAGTCTGGCTGATCCTCCTACCCTTCCGCCTCATCGGCATCGTTGTCAGTGGCACCTTCGAACTTATCGCCGCGCTCTTCTATCTCCCCGTGCGAATGCTCCGCGCCATCTAACACCTGCCTGCAGAAGTAGAAGAAAATAGATCCATGACTGGCACCCGTATCGACAAGTGGCTCTGGGCCGCCCGCTTCTTCAAGACCCGCGAGCAAGCCTCCAAAGCCTGCGACATGAACCGCATCACCTCGAACAACCTCTCCGCCAAGCCCTCCCGCGAGGTCCGCCTCGGCGACATGCTCCGTATCAAAAATGAAGGCGGCGAGTTCGAAGTAGAAGTCCTCGCCCTAAGCCAGCAGCGCGGCTCTGCAGCCGTAGCCCAAACCCTCTACCGCGAAACCGAAGACAGTAAAGAGGCGCGCCGCAAAGCCGCCGAAGAGCGCAAACTCCTCGGCCCCATCGCCTACACCGCCCCCTCCAAGCGCCCCAGCAAGCGCGACCGGCGCCTCATCCACAGCTTCCGTGGCGACTATTAAAGATAGGTCCTGCCGGACGGGCCTCCTGCGCGGAGCGCGGTCACTTCGTGACGGGTATACCTTGTCGTGACAGAATGAGACACTCGCTCCTCCCGTTGGTCGGCACAAAATCTAGCCTGCGACCAACGGGAGCACCAACCGAAGGGGTCTACAAGTCACGAAGTGACCGCCGCCCGCGCAGGGCGCCCGTCCGGCAGGACTCAATCCATCTCCTCCTCCACCCCAGCCAGAGCCTCCTCCGGCAGATCCCACTCCCGCAGCACCTTAAAGATCGCACTCGAAGAAAACCCAGCCCGCATCAGCCGATTCATCGTCCGAACCGTCTCCTTCTGAGCGTTCTCCCCACCAGGCTTCTTCATCCGCTTCCGCGCAATATACTCCCGAGCCAATGCCACCTCATCCACTTCGCCATACGCCGTCTCCAGCGTCGACGCCACCAGCTCCTTCTCCACCCCCTTCATCATCAGATCCTGCTGCACCCGCCTCTTCCCAAACTTCTCGTTCTCCTTCCGCACCCGCGCATAGCCCTCCGCAAACTTCTCATCACTCACATAGCCGAGCTCTTTCAAGCGCACGATCACCGCATCCATCGCCCGCTCGCCCGCCTCACCCTCCTCCGCGCGAGCCTTCATCAACCGCCGCAGATCCCGCACCGTCCGCATCCGCCGCGCCAGTGCCCCCACCGCATACTCGAACAACCCCGCCTCACCCACCGGCTCCCGTTTCTTCGGCCGCACAAACGCCATCGCGAATCCCCTCAACCCATTCTCACCCAAATAACTAAAGAGCAGATCCCACGCCGACCAACGGGAGGCTCCATGAAGAGGATCTACCCTGACCGGTATACAAGTCACGAAGTGACCGCCCTCCGCGCAGGAGGCCCGTCAGGCAGGACAGTAGTTGCAGTTCACGCTCGTCACCTTCAGGGAACCACGTTCATCGTCAGCTCATTCGACCGCACCACCGCACCATTCTTCGCATCCTTGCGAAACACCACCACCGTATATCGCCCCGGCCGATTCATATTCACCAGCCTCTCCAGATGCGCCGTCTGCACCGCCGCTTTCCCAGGCTGCACATACTCCACCATGCGCGTCTCCTCCTGCTGGTGCTGCAACGCCTCCCGGCCATACGCAGTCCCCTCCACCTCATGGCCCTTCGCGTCCTTCACCTCGATCCGGTAAGAAAACTCCGGATTGTTCGCCCCAGGCTTATGCGCAAACGCAATCTGGTGATTCGAGACATTCCTCAGCGCAATCGTCACCTTCGCATCCGTCCCCGCCTTCACCTCATCCTGCGGAGCGCCAATCGCAACCGTAAAATCCTCTGAACCCACAGCTCGTTGCGGCAGATCTTCCACCCCCGGCCCAGCAGCCACAGGCGCAGAATGCGTAGTCGGGTTCGCTGGAGCAGTCGTCGTACGCGTAGCTCCCTTCCCCTTGGTAGGTGCAACCGGTGCTTCTGTGTCTGGCACTAAATCCGCATACAGATTCGTCTTCGTCCACCGGTCGCACCACTCCCCCACCGTCTCATACCAGAGCTTCGAGTTCTGCGGCTTCAACACCCAGTGCCCTTCATCGGGAAAATAAAGCATCCTGCTCGGAACATTCAGCCGCTGCAGCGCCGTAAAGAGTTGAAACCCCTCTGACACATCCAGCCGATAGTCTCGCTGCGAGTGAATCACCAGCGTAGGTGTCTTCGCGTTCTCAATCGCAAGCATCGGCGACCATCTCCTGAAAGGATCGTTCGCCACCGGCCCCGCCGCATACCTCCACGGCTGACCCGGCGCAATCTCCTCTGGTCGCCGGAACTCCCACTCGTTAAACCAAAGCTCCTCCGTCGTTCCGTACGCGCTCTCCGGATTGAACATCCCATCATGCGTCACAATGCAGGCAAACCGATTCGTGTGCGTCAAAATCCAGTTCGCCATAAACCCGCCGTAGCTCGCGCCCAGCGCACACTCCCGCCGCTTATCGATAAAGGAGTAGTGCGCCTCCGCATAGTCCAGCCCCTTCATCAGATCGACATAAGCCTTCCCACCCCAATCGCCATTGACACCATCAATAAACGCCTGCCCGTACCCGGTCGACCCGCGAGGATTCACCATCACCACCACATATCCACTCGCCGCCATCAGCTCCGCATTCCACCGGTAGCTCCACATATCTCCCCACGCCCCCTGCGGCCCCCCATGAATCAAAAACTTCAACGGATACTTCCGTGAAGCATCGAACTTCGGCGGACGAATCACAAACCCCTGCACCTTTGTCCCCTCCGCACCCGTAAACCAAAACGGCTCTAACGGCTCTAAATCTAGAGCCTCAACAAGATGGTCATTTAGATGAGTTAGAAAGTTTGGAGTGGCCAGCGCTACACCTTCGCGCAAGTTATACATCTTCATTGCCGACGGCGACTTGCTTACAACAGGCATGTTAATGAAGCCGGAGTCGTCCATCTCGGACATATTGGCGATCGCCAACTCGGCTGGCTTATCCGCTCGCATTAAAACTCCGGCTAGTCGGTATCCCGGTCCCACCTGAACGAGATCGCTCCATTCGCCAACCGTTTTGGCACCCGCGTACTTACCATAACGATGAAGATTTCCACCGGTGGCATTGACTCCATAAATAACTTGCTGGCCCTGGTCGCCGGCAGTAAAAAAGATGCGCTGCGAATCGCTCGACCATATAAACTCGTCCACCCAGCGATCTACATCGCGCTCCGGCTTGATGACCGGGGGAGGCAAGTTTTGACTTGGTTTGGCTCCCGCTATAACAATCGTTGGCGGCTCTCGCTCAAGCAACATCATGTCCAACGTTTGTAGTTTGTGCGCTAACCTGTCATAGGTCACAAGCCGAAACCGATCGCTCTCATACCCCGCCCGCTCCTGCGAGCGAAATGCAATGTACTTTCCATCCGGCGAGTAAGACGGCCCATCGTCGCTGCCGAACGATGTCGAAATCCGGCGCGGCTTCGCATTCGCGTCATCCAGCAGAAGCGTAAATACATCGTTATTTGTGCTCGCCGCCCGAACAAGATCAACATTAGTTACATAAGCAATCTCCTCCGAGCCAGGAGCCCATGCGTATCCCAGCGGACCGCCAAGGGTAAACGTCGGCGACTCCGCCTCTCCAATATCCCTCCGCGGCGTCAGGTCTCGAATAGCATTTCCATCGGCTGCAGACACTACCAGCACATGGCTCCGCTTCGGACCGAGGTAACTGTTCCAGTGCCGGTACAGCAGATGCTCAAAGACCTGAGCCTTCACCGGACTCGCCGCCGCCGCATCGTCCTTCTTCTTGTTGCAAAGATCCTCATCCACCCACGAGGCCTCATCACTGCACTCCGGATACACGCGCGACGCAAACAGGATCCGCTGCGAGTTCGGCGACCACACCGGCCCATCCGCCTCCGTGCTCACATTCGTCAGCCGCTTCGGCGTCCCCAGCGTCCCCATCGCGTCATCCCACGCCGCCAGAAAGATCTGCGACAACCCCGTCGTGCTTTCGGTCGCCACAAACGCAACCTGTCTCCCATCCGGCGAGAATCGTCCCCCCGACTCGCCGTCCTTCCAGAACGTGACCTGCCGCTCTTTCGCAAGCACACCCGCGCCCTCACTCTTTCCCGAAGCCGCAGCGGGAGCCGCCATCGGCACCACCCACAGATGATTCACCTTCGTGTTCTTCTCAAGATCAACGTCGGTCGCCGAAAACATCACCCACTTCCCCGACGGCGAAACCTGCGGATCGCTCACCCGCTTCATCCGCTGCAGATCCGCAAACGTCATCGGCCGTCTTCCCGCAGCACTACCCGGCAGAGAATCAGAGTCAGGACCAAATCCCTGCGCCAACATCGTGCCACCGGACCAGCCCCAAATCCCAACCACTGCCAGAGCCAGAACACCCGATAGAGCCAGAACACCCGCCCGAACCGCACACTTCTTCATCGCGCCAGTCTAACGCCGCTACTCAAAGATCGAACCGAAAGGGGAACCACGGAAGAAAATCCCCATCAAAGTTTTCACACTCCGCAAGAAATAAATTCAGAAAACCTGGCACTTTTTCCAGCCACAAAATTCGCCACGCAAAACACCACGTCGATACCACGCCCACCACGCGTCCCACCACGTTCTGCACCACAAAAAACCACAGGCAAAACAGGCTATCCCCCAACAGCGGCGCGGCGAATCGTCTCCTCCGCCACCACAGATTTTTTTTCCATCCTCACCGGCAGCTCCACCGCGACCCCCGCCCCATGCGGATGCATGTTGAACGCGCTAATCTCCCCGCCATGCTCCTGCACAATCGAGTAGCAGAGACTCAGGCCCATCCCCGCACCATCGCCCGCCTCCTGCATCGTGTAAATCGGATCGAAGATCCTCCGCGGTTCCCGAAAACCCGGCCCCGTATCGCTCACAATCAAGTGAACCCTCCGCCCATCCAAGCCCAATGCCTCCTCCGAATCCTCTCCGGAAAAAGCCCCTGGAAAACTCCCCGAAACGCCTCCTGAACCACTCCCCGAACCACTCCCGGAACAGTTCCCCGAACAATTCAAAGACATTCGGATCACCATCTCCTCCTCCGCTTTCACGCCCCGCACCCCAGCCAGCGCCTGCGCCGCATTATTCAGCAGATGTTCCAGTAACTGCCGCAGCCTGTGCCGGTTCCCCCTCACCTCAGGCACCTCGCCCTCGGCCTGCACTACCAGCCGAATCCCCCTGCCCTCCAGCTTCTCGCCACACGCCGCCGCCAGCTCCCGCACCAGCTCCGTCAGGTCAATCAGCTCATCGCCCTGCCCCACCGGCTTCCAGAACTCCAGCAGCGTCTCCACCGTCTGCCGCATCCGCAGCGCCTCCCGCACGATGATCTCCGCATCCTCCTTCACCCGCGCCTCGCCCGTCGATCCCGCAATCAGCTCCGCAAACCCCAGCACCGCAGTCAACGGATTACTCAGCGCATGCGCCATCCCCCCAGCCAGCATCCCCAGCCCCGCAAGCCTCTCCGCACGCATCAGCTTCTCGGCCAGCGCAACGTTCTCCATCGCCCGCGCCACCTTCACTCCCAGCGCCTCCAGTGGCCACAACACCTCTTCCAGCTCCCTCTGCCTCACGCTCAGCAACCCATCCGCCCCCACCGCCAGCGCTCCCATCATTCTCCCGCTCGTTGTCCACAGCGGAACCACGATCGCCCCCCGCGCCTCCTCCCCCAATCGCGCACTCTGCCCCCTTCCCCCTTCAAACACCACCGCAAACGCATTGTTCTTCACCCGCCGTCCCAGGCCGCCCTCCCCACGCCGTGTGCCAATCCCACCCCTGCGCTCAGCCTCCACCACACCCTCTGCCCAGGCGTTCAGCGACTCCACCGTCATCTCCTCCATCCCCGCGTTGGCCGCCACCGCCAGCACTCCCGCCGCATCACGAACCAGAACCGCCGTCCTGCGAAAGACGCTCTTCTCCGCCATCAGCCGGCTCACCCGCGCCGCCAGCTCAGGCATCTCCGCATCCGCCCCCAGACGACCATCCAGCCGAACATCCAGCCCTGCATAAGCGCGCAGCTCCTCCTGCTCCCGCCGCTCCCGCCTGCCCTCCGCCACCCGAGCCTGCATGCGACACCACAGTGCCCACAGCCCCCCGCCCGCCAGCGAAAGCTCCACCCACCTCACCACAATCAACCCGCTCATCTCCCTCGCTCCAGGCCACATCACCAAACCTCCCCAAATCGCGTCTATTCTTGTAGCGTGCGTTAGTAATGTGTGGGGCGACGCAGGCAAGACAACAGACAGCCCCGCCCATGGAGTTCTCCACATGAAGCCCAGCCGCGCCTCTGCCTCCGCGACCCATTACTTTTTTGCTGCAAGCGTCTTATCCCTCTTGCTATCGGCCCCGTCCACCGCAGCCATCGCCGCTGTCGCAAATCCAGACGGAGCCGCCCCCGCCTCAACCGCCTCCCAGGAACCCTCCGGCTTTGGCCAGCTTGACCCCGCGCCCCCCGCCGGCATGACCCCCCAGCAGATCATCGACAAGTTCGCCGCCCGCGAGACCCTCTTCAAGCTCGCCCGCCAGAACTACACCTTCCGCCAGACCGTCAAGGTCGACACCCTCGCCGAAGACACCAACCGCATCGACGGCGAGTACCAGCAGGTCACCGACATCACCTTCGACAAGGACGGCAAGCGCGCCGAGCACGTCGTCTTCGCCCCCCAGAACACCCTTGACCGCGTCCAGATGACCCCCGCCGACTTCGACGAGATCGAGCACCGCCTCCCCTTCATCCTCACCACCGAAGACCTACCCAAGTACGACATCACCTACCTCGGCCGCCAGCACATTGACGAGCTCGAAACCTACGTCTTTTCCGCCGCCCCCAAGACCTTCGAAAAAGGCAAGCGCTACTTCCAGGGCAAAGTCTGGGTCGACCAGCAGGACTTCCAGATCGTCCTCGTCAACGGCATCACCGTTCCCCAGGACAAGCGCAAAGGCCACGAAGATCTCTCCCCGCCCTTCACCACCTACTACGAGCAGATCGACGGCAAGTACTGGTTCCCTACCTACACCAAGGCCGAGGGCAACCTCCACTTCGTCGCCCAGGAGGGCGCCCTCTCTCAGGACGTCCACATGCGCAACATCGTCAAATACACCGACTACAAGCAGTACCACGCCACCGCGCGCATCATCTACAACGGCGAGGACATTACCGACAAGAAGGACACCACCCAGCCCCCGGCCAATCCTCCGCAGAACCCAAAACCATAACGCATGTCCTGCCGGACGAGCGCCCTGCGCGGGCAGCGGTCACTTCGTGACGCGTATACCGGTCAGGTCAGGATGAGCAGCATGGGGCCTCCCGATGGTCGGCACAGGATCTCTCGCGACCAACGGGAGCGCCAACCGAAGGGGTATACAAGTCACGAAGTGACCGCCCCACGCGAAGTGGGCCCGTCCGGCAGGACAAGAATTAATCAAAGTTACCGAAGATTCGCTTGCCCACCAACCGCGCCGAGTTTACTATCACTCTGTTCCCGTATCCTTTGATTCACGGGCCCCTGCAGCGTCTGATCGTCGGGAACGATCGCACACCGGGAGGTCACCGTGCCAATCAAATTCCTTCTCAAAACCACCTGCATCGCCACCCTCTCCCTGGGCTACGCCCTCGCCCAGACAGCGCCCGCACCCGCGCCACCCGCAGCTGGCCCCGCCGACGGCATCACCATGGACATGATCCCCATCACTCAGGAGCAGCTTACCCAGTGCCGCCAACAGGCCTCCAGCCAGCTCACCGACGAACAAAAAACCCTTCACGACCGTGAACATGGTCAAGATAAAGACAAGATGGCCCAGGGCGGCATCACCGGAATCACCGGCGCAGCTACCAGCGCCATCTCCCGCAAGAACAACTACGGCTGGTGGGGCGGCAATAATAACGGCGCCCAGACCGCCGCCGCCACCGGAGCCACCCAGCGCACCGACCGCAACAGCCAGGCCGTCGCCAGCACCACCGCCACCAGCCAGACCGTCGGCGTCGACGCCTACCAGCAGTGCGTCAACGGCATCAAGGGGCCAGAGTACGTCCACTTCCGCCAGACCGGCCAGATGACCGCCTACACCGGCGCGCCCCCCACCAGCTCCGCCGCACCCGCGCCCACCCCTGGCCCAGCCCCCGCAGCCATGGTCGCCCCGGCTCCGCTCCCCACCAAATCCCCCGTAGTCGATGAAGGCGACGGCAAACACTTCGTCCTCACCGCACCCGGACAGACCGACGCCCGCGAGGTCACTCTCGCCCCCGGCAGCAAGAACGCCTACATCGAAGACGCTACCGGCGACAAATACATCGTCATGCCCGACGGCTCAGTCACCCGCATTCCCCACGTCAAAAAAACCGCGACCAAGTAAACCATTAGGTGCTCGATGAACCGGTCAACCGCAGGCACTCCATCGCATCGTCACCCGGCCGTACTCGTCACAGCAGCGCTGCTCGCCTCTCTTCTCTCCGCCACCGCCGCAAACGGCCAGGCCCTTGGCGATCTGCAGGCGAAGATGGCGGCCCTCAAGCAGTCCACCGCCGAAAACCAGCAGAAGCTGCATCACTACCGCTGGCTCGAGACCACTCAGCTCACGCTCAAGGGCGAAGCCAAACCCGCCACCCAGGCCATGTGCCAGTACGGTCCTGACGGAAAGGTGGAGAAGGCCCCCATGAGCCCCCAGCGTCAGGAGGCCCCCAGCGGAGGACGCTTCAAACAACGAATCATCGCCAAGAAGAAGGAAGAGATGAAGGACTACATGGGGCAGGTCAAGATCCTGCTCGCCATGTACGTGCCGCCCGACGCCCAACGCATGCAGCAGGCCTTTCAGGAAGGAAAAGTCTCCATCAACCCCTCCCCGGACTCAGGCATCGCTAAGATCGTCTTCAAGGACTACGCTCAACCCGGCGACCAGATGACCATCTCCTTCGACACTTCGGACAAGAAGATCAGCGCCCTGAACGTAAACACCTACATGGACGAACCGAAGGACGTCGTGACCCTCGCCGTACGCTTTGCCAGCCTGCCCGACAACACCAACTACGTCGAGCGGTCAGTCCTCGACGCCACCGCAAAAAAACTCCAGGTCACCACCACCAACTCCGGCTACGAGCCCATCGGCCAATAAAATAGCCGCCGCCATCTCCCCCCAATCCAAAGACCGCCCTACAATCCGTCACCTCGACCCATCCTCAAGATTCATCATCTCGACCCATCCCCAGAATTCGTCATCTCGACCGGAGCCACGCAGCCTCATCACGCGGCGCAGTGGAGAGACCCCCGCATTCCGTTTTTTGCTCTTAGTAAACCAGTCGATATCAAAACGAAAGTTAAAGTCGTCATCCTGACCCTGAGCGAAGCCGAAGGGGAAGGATCCCGATACTTTCCACCCACCCATACCGTTCGAACCTTTCAACCCAACACTCCAGCCGATACCGTTCTTCCCCCACCCGAAAAGCCAACCGAAGCAACCCATCGCTATCTCGTCCCATCCCCAAGATCCGTCATCTCAACCGAAGCCGCGCAGTATCGTCGCGCGACGCAGTGGAGAGACCCCGCATTCCGTTTTGCTCCACATACCGTCGACATCAACGCAAAGACGCACTACACTCCGTGACAAGACGGCGCACGAGTTAGAGGAAAAAACCGCCTAAGTCTCGCAGTGAGCATCAGGGTCCGCATGCTGCTGCGTCATCCACCGATCCATCAGCGTGCCCGCGCACCGCGCACCGCACAAATGCTTCACCCCAGCCGAGTGCGCATGGTGATGTTGCCACCGCGTCAGCTTGATCAGAGGCTGATCCTCCTCCGGCTTCTCCCCCGGAAAACAATCCACCCAGGCCAGCCACCAGTCCCCACCCTCGCCCTTCTTATCCCCGCACACGTCGCACTGATAACTCTCGATATAAGACATTCGAACTCCTGCCGCTGAAACTATCACATCCCCGTTTCAACGGGCAGCCCCCAGACGGGACACCCCCAAACCACGTCATCTCGACCAGAGTCGCGCAGTCTCATCGCGCGACGCAGTGGAGAGACCCCCGCATTCCGTCCTTGCGGATGCACTTTCTCTGTGCCTGAATCAACCGCAAACATCGCTAAGATGTGCATCTGCTTTACCGGGATGTCCGCCTGCCGAAGTCCGAAAATATCCCGAAAACAGCAGATTAATTGGGAAAAACAGTGAAATCTGAACCACCCACCCATCGCGTTCTTGAAGTCAGGAGACACGATGGATAAGAAAACTGAACCATTTTTCCCCCACCGGCGCATCCAGGATGGCAACCTTCAATCGATATGCCTCACCTGCTTGAGAACCGTCGGCGTAAGCAAACTAGAAGAAGAACTGAACGAACTGGATAGAGCGCACAGGTGCAAAGCAGTACCCTACTCCGCCCGGGTGCCCCGCCCCAATCGAAGTGGAAACCGTCCTGACTAGTCCGGCACTCAGGAGTAAGTGAAACAGCATCATCGTCATTTGCGCTTATCCGAGCACTCCTCTAAAAAACCTTCCCGGGAAGTGCAAGCGGGAGTGATAACGGATTTCATAACATCGATAGGCCTTGTGACCTATCATGCGGACCCAGGAATGTTGTCAAGTCCTAAACACTGCAAACCCATACAAAACAAGTACTTCCGCTTGGCGTATGAGTTATATCGAAACAACTATAATGGAATCAAAGCAAGAAAAAGCCCCGGATATGATACTTCGGGGCCTCTTTGCGCTACTCGAAAAGAGCCGCTAAGCCATTGATTACAAGTATTTTAGCCACAACTACTTTGTCGTCAATATTTTACAGACGGGTATCCAGTGTAAATTATTGATTGCAATAACTTTAGTCGCAAGATACCCCCAAGGGGGGAGGGGGGACCTGACATCGACTAAGTAACAAGGAAACGGAGAACTGACAACGCTACAACCTTAGGCCGCCGGCTCAGCCTCGAAGTAAAGGTACTTCCGCCACGCCGCGTCCGCGCTTCCGATCATGCGCATAATGTGCCGGGAGGTATGCAGAGAAAACGGCCTTGGCTCCCGCTGCAGCTTCATGTCCGTCAGCTCATGCAGCATCTGGTTGCCCTTGCGCCGGTTGCAGTTGTGGCAGCAGGCAACGAGATTCTCCCACGTCGAAAGCCCGCCACGCGACCGCGGAATGACATGATCCAGCGTCAACTCCCCCGCGGTCAGGATGACGCTGCAGTACTGGCACGAGTTGCGGTCGCGCAGAAGAATGTTCTTGCGGCTTAGCGCCCGCGTCTGGTGCGGAATCCGGCGGTACTCCAGCAGCCGAATCACGCTCGGCATCGCCACCCGCATCCGCGCCGCATGCAGCACCGCACCCTGCTCCTCCTCGGTCCTGGCAACGCCCTTCAACACCAGCACCAGCGCCCGTCGCGCCCCGCAGATGTTGATCGGCTCGTACGAAGCATTCAGCACCAGCACCGGGGTCTGCATCGCCGGCTGACGAAACACGCCAACCCGCACCTCGCGCTCCGTCGTAACCCGTCCGGAAACGTGGCCAGCCCCGTGCCCCGCGTGTCGTTTTCCACTCAGCCCCTGCTTCCGCATCTTCCCCGATTGCATCTCAAAGCCCTCCGGTTCCAGCTACTGTTAGCACTCCGCGCCAAGCTTCTCTGCCACTCCAACTCCACTAACCAGCATCCCAGACGGCAACACCAGAACCCGCAATACCAGACCTTGCATCCGCCGAAGCCGAATCAGAGGAAGCCGCATCCCACGAAGCGACCATCTCCGCCTGGGCCCGCGACGCCGTCGCCACCCACACCTTGCCAGCCCCGGCCCGCCGCAAAACCTGCGCACAAGCGCGAGCCGTAGCCCCAGTCGTATAGATGTCATCCACCAACAAAACTTCGCGTCCAGCCAGCGCCGCGCGATCGTCTACCTTGAACGCACCCTGCAGATTTCGTCTCCGCCCCTTCGGAGTCAACTCAAACTGGCTCCGCGTATCCTTCACCCGGCGAATCACCTCATGGGCCGAACGCAGCTTCCACTGCGGACGAGTCCTCTTCAACTCCACAAGCGCAGCATCCGCCATCAAAACCGCCTGGTTGTAGCCTCGCTCGCGCTCCTTGGAGGGAAACAACGGCACCGCAACAACCAGCAACTCATCACCAGCCTCGCCCTCAAGCATCTCAATCGCCCGCGCGAGGAACCTCCCCAGCGGCCTAGCCATAGAAGCCATCCGCTCATACTTCAGCAGGTGAATCATCTCCCGCAGCTCATCCTGATACACCGCATAGGCCACAGCTCGCTCGAACTCCGGCGGCGCCATCCTGCAGGGCGAACACACCAGCCCCTCCACAGGAAACTGCCCCGCGAACCGCACGCCTTCCATGTCGAGCGCCTCGCCGCAACGCACGCACAGCGTCATCGACTGCGCCTCAACCCCCTCTACACATCTGTCACATACAGGAGACAGCCCAGCTGTCAGCAGAGGCCCACCACAAGCCCTGCAATCGGTCGGATACAACGTAGTAACCAGATCATCCAGCGCTGTCCGAACCACCCGTCCCGGCCCACGCCACCAGCGAGAGATCGCGTGCCCTTCTACCCCGCCGCCAGGCGGAACACCGGGGGGGCCCCCGGAACCAATCCCGAGCGCATTGTCATTCAAGCAATCGCTGAAGACTCACCTCACTCGCCGGCGCTCCAGGTCCGTCGGACCGCGCCATTTCACGCAGTATAGCCCCTTAGCCACACCAGCCGTCAACAATTCTGCACCACAAAAGATGCGCCTGTGCTACATCTAGGCCATGTTGAAAGTCGCCACCTGGTGCGCCAAATGTTTGTTTCTGTACCTCTTGGTCGCGATCGCCGCGATCCGATTCTCATGGGTCACGACGCCAGTATGGCAACTGGCTACCACCATGCACTGGACCAGCCTGAATCGTGTCGGATACGTACTGAGCTACTTTCTGCCCATCTTCGCAGCCACCGGATTTCTCCTCGGCCTCATCCCCTTCGGCAAACTCGGCAAAGCGCTAGGTGACCTCTCCCGCTCTATCACCCCTTCCACCTCTGCCGGGCCAACCCAGGAGCCCGAAGCCGTCCCACCAATCCTGTGGGCATGGCTACCCGTCACCGTCGCCTTTCTCATCCGCTTTGCCACCTGGAAGTCCCAAGCCTCAAGTATCTTCGACACGCACCGATCAGTCGGTCGTATGGAACGCTTCTTCGGACCTCTTTATGGACAGACCTCCGGCCTGCTCGACAGCAAATGGATCACCGATCGCTTCCTCTTCACCGGCCCCATGCTCTTCCTCATCGCCTGCGCCTTCGCAGCCCTGCTCCGCTATCAACTGACAAACTCGCGCAAGCCACAACCAGAAGCGCACACACACGATGACGAGTCGGTGTGATCCTCACTGCTCTCGTACCGAAGCTAATTCCGTGGCAAAGTTTTCTTCGCAACACAAAAGAAGCGCACCATACTCGAACATCCCCCTTCAGATCCGTTCGATACCTATAGACTCACCGCGCTGATACACTCCATCGAAGCCAAAACAAAGCTCGACCAAGCGGGAGACGCACCACCATGGCAACATCCACACCGACCAAACCGACCTTCAAACCCTTCGTCCCCACCACGGAGACCCGACCCGAGCTCTCCGCCCGGGCGCTCATCCTCGGGGCAATCTTCGGCGTTCTCTTCGGCGCCGTCACGGTCTACGTCGGTCTTCGTGCTGGTCTCACGGTTGCCGCGTCCATTCCCATATCAGTCCTGTCCATCTCCATCCTGCGAGCCTTCGGCAAAGCCAGCATTCTTGAAAACAACATCGTCCAAAGCACTGGCAACGCAGGCCAGTCCATCGCGTCCGGCGTCATCTTCACCCTTCCCGCTCTCATCTTCCTTGGCTTCGATCTTGAAGCATCCCGCATCTTCGCGCTGGCTCTATTCGGAGGATGGCTCGGCGTTCTCTTCATGATCCCGCTTCGCCGCCAGCTCATCGTCGAAGAACACGACAATCTCATCTATCCCGAAGGCACGGCCTGCGCCGACGTCCTCATTGCCGGTGAACGCGGAGGCTCATTCGCCTCTCGTGTCTTCCTCGGCCTCGGGCTTGGCGGCCTTTACACTCTATTCCAGAACGACAACCTCTTCGCACTCTGGCCCAGCCAGCCCGACTATCAGCCCGATCTCGGTTCGCAACATCTTCTCAAAGGTTCTGCCATCCGTGCTGACTGCACACCTGAGTATCTCGGCGTCGGCTACATCATCGGAATTCGAGTCGCCGCCATCATGCTCGCTGGTGGTGTCTTCTCGTGGCTGGTCCTCATGCCAGCGATCTACTTCTTCGGCTCACATCTCTCCACGCCGCTCTATCCCGGCACTGTCCTCATCACGCAGATGTCGCCGTCCGATCTCTGGAGAACCTACGTCCGTCCGATGGGTGCAGGTGGAGTTGCCGCCGCGGGCCTCATCACCCTGCTTCGCACTCTTCCTACCATCGTAGGAGCACTCACTCAGGGCTTCAAGAAGACAGGCTCCGGCAAATCGGCTGCGACACAGCCGTCTCGCACCGAACATGACCTTCCTCCCATCGTGGTCTTCGGTGGCTCTCTTCTTCTCATCGTGCTGATGTTCCTCTTCCTCCAATTCAAGCCGATCCCCGGAGCGCAGGTCGGTCCACTCGCCAACATCGCCGCAGCCCTTCTCGTCGTCGTCTTCGGCTTTCTCTTCGTCACCGTCAGCGCCCGAATCGTAGGCATCGTCGGCTCGTCCGCCTCACCCGTCTCGGGAATGACCATCGCAACTCTCATGGCAACCGCCGCCATCTTCCTCGTCAAAGGCTGGACAGCACCTGCCTTCGGAGCGCTCGCCATCACCATTGGCGGAGTCGTCTGCATCGCCGCTTCGAACGCAGGCGACACCTCGCAGGACCTCAAAACCGGTTACCTCATCGGCGCAACGCCGTGGAAGCAGCAGATCGCCATCATGATCGGCGTCATCATCTCCATCTTCTCCATCGGCGCCACGCTCAACGCGATGAACAAGGGACTCGAGACCTTTCAGCGCCTCCCGAAACCAATCGTCTTTTCTTTAGATAAACTCCCTGACGGCGTTCAGAACAACGGTCACTTCACTGGTAACGACAAGATCACTCTTACCTCTCACAGTGTCGACCATGCCAAAGAAGAGCTCTCCAACGCACGACAGTACGTACTGCTGAATGCCATTGGATCAACCACGCTGGATGATGGCAAATATCTCTACAACACCTCGACCGGCGAGATCGAAGTTCAGTGGATTCAGGGCATCGGCAGTGAAAAAGCAGCTGCGCCGCAGGGCCGTCTGATGGCCACTGTCATCAATGGCATTCTAAGCCGTAAGCTTCCCTGGGCTCTGGTCTTGCTGGGTGTTGCGATCGTTGTCGTTGTTGAGCTTCTTGGCGTGCGCTCTCTCACCTTCGCTGTGGGCGCTTATCTCAGCATTGCGACTACGCTGGCGATCTTTGTGGGTGGTGTGATGCGCTGGATGGTGGATCGCGCGATGCTTCGCCATGCTGCGGAGAAGGCTCGAGTTGAGCATGATGCTTCGTTGGCGTTGTGGCACTCTGATCGCGATTCATGGCTAGCTCAACACCCGAGCTTTGACCCTACAGATCCTGCCCATGCGGATCCCAGCGGCGTTCCTGTCTTCAACGCGATTACTGCTCGCGATGTGACGATTGAGTCTGAGGTTTCGCCAGGTTCTCTTTATGCTTCGGGGCTGATTGCGGCGGGTGGAATCGTTGGATTACTGGGGGTTTGCGTGAAACTTTATGAGGCGGCTACGGATCGCTCGATTCCGCGGTTCAGCGAGCATAATCCTCTGCATCATGATCCGGTCAGCGTGGTGATGTTTGCTCTGCTGGCTTTTTCGCTTTACTACTTTGCGCGGAAACCGCTCACTAACGAGGGGTAATTTTTCGGAATTTTGCGACCAAAAAAATTGCTGCGTGGTGAATTGGGCTTTTTGCAGGGGGTTTTGCGTTTTTGATGGTGTTTTTCGCTGGTAAGTCGTGGTGACGTTGTGGTGAATTGTGTGGCTGACGTGGTGTTTTAGCCGTCACTTTTTGGAGGAGAAAAAATACGCCACGTTTTTGAACTTTATTTTTGACCGGCCGCCTGTCGGAGCTGTCTTTTTCGGGTTTAAGGAGACGGGCGATTGTGGGCACTTGCTCGGCCATGGTCCTGAACTCCCGGTCGGAGGAGATTTGGGACCGGAAGGGGATTTGGGATATGAGTCACGTACTGGTTATCTTCCAAGCGGATACGGAGCGCACAGAGCAGATGGCGCTGGCCGTCGGGGTGGGTGCAGTCGAGGCTGAGGCGGGCATTCGGTTGCGGCGCCTGAGGATGCCAGGCGCCGTCGAGGTGGGGCATAAGGGTTATGGGACGCTGCGCGAGGCGGACGTGCTCTGGGCGGATACGGTTGTGGTTGGATTGGAGGGCGAAAAATCCAGTACACAGGAGCTGAACGGGCTGGTTATGGTGCTGTCCGGGCTTGATTCCAGCCAGATGAAGGGTAAGGAGTACTGGACGTTTAACGCGGAGGGTATCGCCTCGAAGAGGACCGAGGCACAGACGTTAGCGGAGGAGGCTTTACTGACGGCTGGAATCACTCCGGTACCTGCACTGGTCTCGGATGCTGCCGATGAGACGGAGCGAATGAAGGATGCCGGCCGCCAGCTTGGGCGTCAACGGATCTGAGGACATCGCGACAAGATATGCGATGAAAGTGATCGAACGGCCAGTTCGTTCGATGTGTCTTTGGCTTGATCTCCGGCCGGAACCAGAACTGCGCTGGTCATGCCGCGAAGCATCTGGACCTGCCTGGAGTACTTCGAGTCGACCGAAAGATTGATTCCGTAGACCGTGAAGGTCTGGAAGCCTGGAACCTGAACGCTCAGCGAGTAGATGCCGTTTGGAAGTTTCGAGAACTCGTAGGTTCCGTCTGCGCTGGTCTGGGTTTTGAAGACCGCCTCGGTTTTCTGATTGGTCACCAGCACCCTGGCACCTTTGACGATTGCTCCGTCGGGGTTAGTGACCGTGCCGCGAATGGAGGGGGAGAGATTCTTCGCGCTTGAGGCCGGAATTGCGGCGAATGAGAGAAACAGTACGAAGCAGAGCAGGCGTGCGATTGTCGATGCGTTGCTCTTCATGTTGCTCGCCGTCCTGATCGTCGAGGTCGGTACGGTTGTAAGGATGGCGAGGGCCAAGGAGAGATGTCGGAGGGAGGCGGCATGAGCGCTAAAGTTCGAAAAGACCAGAACAACAGATTCCTCCGCAACGCTACGCAGGGAAAGCATGAGGAGAGGAAGCGGCAGGGGTACAAACAGCAGGAGGAATGCAAGAGCTAGAGGCAAGAGCACCTGAATCGGTAGGCCCAACAACGACAGGGGCAGTAGAGACATCGACAAAGCGTCCTCCGGCAGCGCCCAGGGAGATGCCTGAAACTGCTGCACTTAGCTATGTTTGAACTTAGAGCGAGGCAGGACGGATGCCAATGGCCACTCCACAGAACCTTCGGATAGCCACTTTTCCTGGCCGGAGTATAAGGCTGATTCTGAATCTTATCTCGATGTCGAGATATCTTATGCCGTAGGAGTTTGGAGGCCGAAGATGACGGATGAGCACAATATAGTTTCGGCCCCTCGGCTCTGGCTCGTTCTGGCTCGGGCATTTCACTCAATCGGGGACTTCATCGAGGGCTCTTTTACTGCTCAGGGGTTGATTCTTAGTGACTTTATGGTGCTGGAGGTTTTGCTGCATAAGGGGCCACTAACGATCTCGGCGATCGGCGAGAAGGTCTTGCTGGCAAGCGCTTCGATGACTTCTGCGATCGACCGGCTGGAGAAGCGAGGGCTGGTGCGTCGTAAGAACTGCGCTTCGGACCGGCGCACCCGCTACGTGGAGCTGACGTGCGATGGCAAGGAGTTCATCGAGGAGATCTACGCGCGGCATGAGAAGGATCTTGAGTTTGTCGCTGCCGGGTTGAGCGAGGCAGAGCGAAGGACGATGTACGAGGGATTGAAGAAGATGGGGATCGCGGCGAAGGTTGCGGTTCCCACACAGAAGTGTATGAAGGCTGGTTAGAGATGGATCAAAGGGGAAGATCTGCGGAGATGAGGAGAGGCAAATGCGGGGATCCTTCGCTCCGCTCAGGATGACGACGGTTTAGTGGTCGGGGTCGGGATGACGACAGTTTTGAGAGTGTTCAGAGGTAGCTGAAGATTGCAAGAGCAGTTTGATTTGCAGGACATGCGGGCCTAAGCAATGGGCCGGTGGAGATATGGAAAGGAAATGTTATGTTGACTGTTCGGAAGAGTAACGAGAGAGGCCATGCAGACCACGGATGGCTGGATTCGCACCATACGTTTTCGTTCGCCAACTATCACGACTCGGAGCATATGGGATATCGTTCGCTGCGGGTGATCAATGAGGATCGCGTGGCAGAGGGGCGCGGGTTTGGAGCGCATGCGCATCGCGATATGGAGATTCTGAGCTATGTGCTGAAGGGCCAGCTTGCCCACAAGGACAGCATGGGCCATGTGGAGGTGCTGGGACCGAACGAGATTCAGAAGATGTCGGCCGGCAGCGGGGTGGTGCATAGCGAGTTCAACGGTTCGGAGACGGAGCCGGTTCACTTTCTGCAGATCTGGATTGAGCCGAAGAGCCGAGGCACGAAGCCGAGCTATGAGCAGTTGAAGTTTGAGGCCGAGGAGAAGCTGGACCGCTTCAAGCTGTTGGCTTCGCCGACGCCGACAGCCGGGGCGGCGACGATCAACCAGGACACGAGCGTGTCGGTTGCTGAGTTGACGCCGGGCAAACAGATTACCTATCCGCTGGGGAGCAAGCGCCATGCGTGGCTGCATGTGATCCAGGGAGAGGTGACGGTGAACGGCAAGGCGCTGGAGACGGGCGATGCTGTTGCCGTCGATAACGAAGAGGCACTGGAAGTAAGTGCGCAGGGGAAGGCGAATAGCGAGATACTGTTGTTCGATCTCGCATAATCCTTTCCCCCGCCGCTGACAGCGAGTTGACAACGTTTTACACAATTGCAACGGTGACCGGCACATATTTTTTGAGTCGGTCACTATAACGATGACATCTCACAGCAGACTTAATTTTCCGAGGAGAACGATTATGAACCGTCGCATCTTTACCGCCGCCCTCTCTGCGCTGCTCCTGACCGGAGTCAGCGCGCTGGCCCAAAGCTCAAGCTGGACGATTGACCCTAACCATTCGCAGGTGAACTTTGGGATCAAACACCTTGGCGTCAGCACGGTGCGCGGCTCTATCAGCGGCGTGAACGGGACCGTGGTCTGGGATGAGAAGAATCCCAGCAAGTCGAGTGTGGAAGCGACAATTACTACGACGACCGTTTCCACCAATAATGAAAAGCGCGACGCTCACCTGAAGTCACCTGACTTCTTCAACGTTGAGAAGTTCCCGACGATGACGTACAAGTCGACTGCGGTGACGAGCGCGAACGGCAAGCTGCAGGTGGTGGGCGATCTGACGCTGGCCGGGGTGACCAAGAGCGTGACACTCGATGTGGATGGACCGACGCCTCCGCAGAAGGGTATGGGGGGCAAGATGGTGACGGGCTTTTCAGCTACGGGAACGCTGAAGCGCAGCGACTTCAACTTCGGTTCGAAGTATGGCTCGCCGATGCTGGGCGATGAGGTTCAGTTCACGATCGACGTAGAAGCGGGTAAATAAGCAGGAAGCAGAAATGGCCCTTCTTTTCGCGGAAGATCGCGGAGGGAAGGGCTTTTGTGTGTCTGAATCAGGAGAGGGTTTCGCGGCTGAGCTCTTCGTTGCGCTTTTCGATTGCGGCGGCGGCCTCCGGCTTCAGGCTGCGCAGGATCTCCAGCAGCTTCGCCGGGTCGAAGGACTCGAGTTGATAGTCGGCTGAGGGGCAGCCCTTGAAGCCGGGGGTGGTGATGACGATGATGGGGACTTTTGGTTGAAGCAGTTTGATTTTGCTGGCGACCTCTTCGCAGGACATGTCGTCGAGACCGCCGTCGAGAACAATGCCGTTGACAGCGGGAAAGCGAGTGAAGACATCAAAGGCCTCCTGACCGCTGTAGGCGGTGATGACGTTGAACTTTGCGGTTTCGATCACTAGCTTGCGGGTCGAGATGCTGCCGGGAAACTCTCGGTCGATGACTAGGAAGCAGGGTCTGATCATGAAGACATTAGACGCTAAAAACACTTTAGAAGACGATTTCAGGGTGAGGCAAAAATTTTCAGTTAGAGGCCGTGGGTGCGCTGGATGCGGTCTTTGTTATCGCGGACCAAACGGAGAAAGTTCTGCTGGATGGGGTCTTCGTTCAGCGGGTTCCAGGCGACGGCGAGTCCCATGTGGAGCTTTTGTGGCACAAGCTTCGTGATGACGACTCCAGGCGGGCGGAGGTAGCGGACTCCGGACGGGACCAGTGCGACGCCTTCGCCGGATTCGACGAGGGTGAGAACGCCGGACCAGGTGGAGGAGGTGTTGACGATGTTCGGGGAGAAGCCTGCGCCGGAGCAGAGGGCGAGGATACCGTCGAAGAGAGCGGGAGTCATCTGGCGATCGCAGAGGACGAAGCGTTCGGTGATAAGGGATTGGATCGAGATGGGTTTGCCGGCGAGAGGATGGTCGCGGGGAAGGACGACGACGATGGGGTCGCGATAGAGGAGTTCGGCGCGGAGGGTCTGGTCGAAGGGCGGCTCGAGGGGGCGGGCGAAGGCGATGTCGATCTTGCCGGTGAGGAGGGCCTCCATCTGCTCGGGCGTGCGCATCTCGTAGAGGGAGAGCTTGATGTCGGGGTGGAGCTTGCGGTAGTCGCGGATGATGCGGGCGAAGAAGCCGCCGGCGCCCCAGAGGAAGAAGCCGATGTTGAGAGACCCTACCTGGCCAATGAGGGATCGCTGAGTGATTTCGATGGCGCGGTCGGCGGCGGCGAGGGTTTTGCGCGCTTCGGCGAGGAAGAGCTGGCCTTGGGGCGTGAGGCGGGTTCGGCCTGAGTTGCGATTGAGGAGCGGGCCGCCGACTTCGCGCTCGAGATCGGCGACCTGCTCGCTGATAGCGGACTGGGAGACGTGGAGGCGGCGGCTGGCTTCGCTGAAGGTGCCGTGCTCGGCGACGGCGCAGAGGTAACGCAGATGTCTCAGTTCCATGGAAGGGTCCTCTGGTTTGATGGTATCGGTTTTTCCGATGGCGGGTCGCGGAAATAACTGTCGCAACCTTCAGGCGGGTAGGAATGTCTTACTCTATAGAGAAAGATTTACCCGAAGCGGAAGAGGGCTTGTCGCATGTGGATTGTCAAAGTAGCTCTGAGCCGACCGTACACGTTTATCGTGCTGGCGATCCTGATTCTGATTGCTGCGCCTGTGGTCATCTCGAGTACGCCGACCGACATCTTTCCGAATATTAATATTCCTGTGGTGTCGGTTGCGTGGCAGTACACGGGACTGAATCCGGAGGAGCTTGAGGGCCGGCTGACGACTCCGTATGAGAAGGCTCTGACGGTGCTGGTGGACAACATTCAGCATATCGAGTCGACTACGTTTGCGGGGCAGGTGATTGTGAAGATCTACCTGCAGCCGGGGGCGAGTCTGGATACGGCGAACTCGCAGGTTTCGGCGGCTTCGGAGTACCAACTGAGGAGCCTGCCTCCGGGGATTCTGCCGCCGCAGATTATTAACTTCAGCGCGTCGAGCGTGCCGATCGTACAACTGGGCTTGTCGGGCGCGGGGCTGAGCGAGCAGCAGCTGAATGACCTGGGGGCAAATTTTGTTCGGCCGCAGCTGATCTCGGTGCCGGGGGTTGTGATTCCGAATATCTATGGCGGCAAGCAGCGGTCGATTATGTTGAACATCGATCCGAAGCTGCTGCAGGCCAAAGGGCTGTCGCCGGTTGATGTGTTGAATGCGGTGGGACAGCAGAATGTGGTGCAGCCGGGTGGGACGGCGAAGATTGGCCAGGACGAGTATGACATTCACATCAACTCGTCGCCGGTGACGCTGGAGGGGATCAGCAACCTGCCGATCAAGCAGGTGAATGGCACGACGATCTATCTGCATGACGTGGCGACGGTGGCGGACGGAAGCATACCGCAGACGAATATTGTGCGGCAGGACGGACGCCGCGGGGCGCTGATGGTGATTCTGAAGTCGGGGACCGCATCGACATTGACCGTGGTGAGCGGCGTGCGGAATCTGATTCCAAGGGTGAAGCTGACGGTGCCGCCTGAGTTGAAGATTACGCCGATCGGGGACCAGTCTGTGTTCGTTCGCGGATCGGTGCAGGGGGTGATCCGCGAGGCTGTGATTGCGGCGGTGCTGACAGGGCTGATGATTCTTTTGTTCCTGGGGAGCTGGCGCAGCACGATTATTATCGCGATCTCGATTCCGCTGTCGATCCTGACCTCGATCATTGTGCTGGGACTTCTGGGCGAGACGATCAACATTATGACGCTGGGCGGATTGGCGCTGGCAGTCGGCATTCTGGTGGACGATGCGACGGTGACGATTGAGAATATCGAACGCTACCTGGAGGAGGGCAGAGAGCTGCATGACGCGATTCTGGAAGGTGCGGCGCAGATCTCGGTGCCGGCGCTGGTATCGACGCTGTGTATCTGCATTGTGTTTCTGCCGATGTTCTTTTTGAGCGGGGTTGCGCGTTATCTCTTTGTGCCGCTGGCGGAGGCTGTGGTCTTCGCCATGCTGGCTTCGTATGTTCTCTCTCGCACGCTGGTTCCGACGCTGGCGATGTATCTGCTGAAGGCGCATGATCACCATGCTGTGCCCTCGAATAACATTCTTGCGCGGTTCCAGCGGGGGTTTGAGCGCCTTTTTGAGAAGCTGCGCACCAGTTATCAAGATCTGCTCGGACGGCTGGTAGCGGCACGGGTCTTCTTCGTTCCCATCTTTTTGCTGCTGTGCCTGTGTGTTTTCGCACTGCTGCCGTTTCTTGGACAGAACTTCTTTCCGAGCACAGACAACGGATCATTCATCCTCCATGTTCGGGGCAAGAGCGGAATCCGCATCGAGGAGACTGCGAAGCTTTGCGATCTGATCGAACAAGATATTCGGAAGACCGTTCCCGCAGGAGAGATGGACAACATCCTCGATAACATTGGCCTGCCGTACAGCACACTGAATACGCAGCATGCTACTTCGGGGCTAATCGGTGCGGGAGATGCGGACATTCTGGTCTCGCTGAAGGAAGATCACCATCCGACCGCCAAGTATGTCGAGGAATTGCGCAGGGATCTCCCGCGTGCCTTCCCTGGGGTTACGTTCTACTTTCTACCGTCGGATATTGTTACGCAGATTCTGAACTTTGGCCTGCCTGCTCCGATTGACATTCAGTTCGAGGGTTCGGATATCGCGGCTAACCGAAAGGTTGCGAACCAGGTATTGAGCGAACTGCACAAGGTTCCTGGCCTTGTGGATCTGCGCATCCAGCAGCCGGATGATTATCCCGTGCTGAACGTCGACGTAGACCGCACTAAGGCGGCGCAGGGCGGCTACTCGGAACGGGATGTGGGCAGCAGTTTGCTGAACATCCTCGGGGGCAGTACGCAGCTGAATCCGATGTTTTATCTGAACTGGAACAATGGCAACACGTACAACATTGTGGAGCAGACGCCACAGTACCAGATCAGCTCATTGAACTCGCTCGAGAATATTCCAATCTCGTCTCCGACGGCAAAGCAGCCGGAGATTTTGACCGATGTCGCGACGATTAAGCGCAGCAGCGAAATGGAGGTGGTGACGCACTACAACGTGCGGCGCACGCTCGATATCTATGGAAATGTTCAGGGGCGCGATCTTGGGTCGGTGGGGCGAGACATCAACAAGATTGTGGCAAGAAATGAGAAGTCGCTGGTGCGCGGCAGCTTTGTGAGGGTGCGCGGTCAGATTGAGACGATGAACAGCTCTTACTTTGGACTGTTTGCCGGACTGGCGTTTGCGATTGTGCTGGTCTACCTGTTGATCGTTGTTAACTTCCAGTCCTGGCTCGATCCGTTCATCATTATTACTGCTCTGCCGGCAGCGCTGGCGGGTATTGTGCTCTTCCTGTTCACAACGAGGACGACGTTGAGTGTGCCCGCGCTGATGGGCGCGATCATGTGTATGGGCGTTGCGACGGCGAACAGTATTCTGGTGGTATCGTTTGCGAAAGAGCGCCTGTTGCATCATGGGAACGCGATCGAGGCTGCTATTGAAGCGGGAGCGACGCGGTTCCGGCCTGTGATGATGACGGCTCTGGCGATGATCATCGGCATGATTCCGATGGCACTGGGTGCGGGAGAGGGCGGAGAACAAAACGCTCCGCTAGGTAGAGCTGTGATCGGCGGACTGTGCTGCGCTACGGTTGCGACTCTGATCTTCGTTCCCGCGGTCTTTGCTTTGCTGCACAGCTCGGATAAGAAAAATGCGGTTGCCAACGAGAGCCGCGAGCACCAGTTGACTGCGGGCGACTGAAAGAATTTGAGAGGCATGAAGGAGAACGCATGACGAGCGGAACTAAGGTGGAGACCAGGATGAATGAGGATGAGACCACACTCTCCGGCGATCGCCCGGCTGCGGTGGTGGACGCCCCCGCGCCCGGCCTGACAAGGGGGACGTGGATTGGAGTGGCGGTCATCGCTGTGATTGTGGCCCTGGTTGTCATCTTCGGGATTGCCGCGCGTCGCCGGACGGAGAGCACGCTCGAAACGGACACAAAAGCTGCCGCGATTCCGTCCGTCAAAGTGATTCATCCTGCGAGTTCGGTGCTGTCTTCGGGGCTGGCGCTGCCGGGAAACACGCAGGCGTATGTAGACACGCCGATCTACGCGCGCACGAGCGGCTATCTAAAGAAATGGTACTTCGACATTGGCACGCATGTTCGCAAAGGACAGTTGATGGCGGTCATCGAGACGCCGGAGTTGGATGAGCAGCTTCAGGTGGCGCAGGCCGATCTGAAGAGCGCAGAGGCTAACCTCAACCTGGCGAATACGACCTCAGCACGCTATCAAAATCTTCTGACGACTAACTCGGTCTCAAAGCAGGAGACCGATGTTGCGGTGAGTGATGCCGCGGCGAAGAAGGCGGCGGTGGATGCCTCGATGGCGGCAGTGCGTAGACTGCAACAATTGCAATCGTTCGAGAAGATTTATGCACCCTTCGATGGAATCGTGACGGCACGCAATATCGATATCGGCGGACTGATTCAGGCTGGCGAGAATACGACTCCGAAGGAGCTGTTCCATCTTGCTGCGATTCAAAAGATCCGCGTGTTCGTGTCGGTTCCGGAGGCTTACTCCACCTCGATCAAGGCCGGCGGCAAGGCGATGCTGACTTTGGACGAGTATCCGGGGCGGGAGTTTGAGGGCACCGTTGCGCGCAACTCGAACGCGATCGATTCAGCAACACGCACACTGAATGTTGAAGTGGATGTAGACAATCCCAAGGGCGAATTGTTGCCGGGCGCCTATGTGTTTGCCCACTTCAAGGTGCCGCAGCGCAGTTCGAATTTGATGATTCCGTCGAACACGCTGCTGTTCCGGGCACAGGGTCTGCAGGTGGGAGTCGTTCGCGATGGACGCGTGCAGCTGGTGCCAGTGACGATCAGCAAAGACATGGGCGCGAACGTTGAGATTGCCTCGGGGTTGACACCGAACGATGCCGTAATTCTGGATCCTTCCGACTCGCTGGCGAGCGGCCAGGAGGTGCAGGTGAAGAGCCAGATGAATGAAAACGCAACGCAGATGGAAAAGAAAGAGGGGGCGCAGTGACGCTACGACCAGGTGCTCTGGCCAGTGCCGCTGTGTTCCTGCTTAGCGGATGCATGGTGGGGCCAAAGTATGTGAAGCCTTCGGTTCCCATGGCGCCTGACTATAAGGAAGCAGGGCCGGATGCCTACAAGGAGAACTCGAGTTGGCAGGTGGCGCAGCCGTCCGATGCAGCACAGCGCGGAGAGTGGTGGACGATCTTTGGCGATGCGGAGCTGAATGCCCTTGAGCCGCAGGTGGCGGAGAATAACCAGAGTCTCAAGGCAACGGATGCTCGTTTTCGCGAGGCCCGAGCTTTGATCCGCTTCAATCATGCGTCGCTGTATCCGACCGTTGGTGTGGCGCCGACTGGCGGGGGCGAACGGGAATCGTCCAACCAGCCTTACTTCAATGTGAACAACGCCCAGGGAAATGGCGTGGGTGTACTTCAACTGCCTGTGGATTTGAACTACGAATTCGATGTCTGGGGGCGTGTTCGGCGCACAGTGAGCGCTGCTCGCGAGGAGGCCCAGGCAAGCGCGGGAGATCGGCAGACAGTAATGTTAAGCCTGCAGGCTGAGCTTGCGGTAGATTACTTCGAGGCCCGCAGCGCCGATGCCCAGGAGAAGCTGCTGAACGATACTGTGAAGGACTTCGAAGAGGCCTACCGGATTACAAAGAATCGTTTTGAGGGCGGCGTCGCTCCGAAGTCGGACGTCGATCAGGCGCAGACGCAGCTTGAGGCGGCGAAGGTGCTGTCGCGTGATATTACGCTACAGCGAGCACAGTTCGAGCATGCGATCGCGATTCTGCTGGGCAAGCCGCCGGCGTCGTTCGCGTTGCCGAACGCTCCTCTCGATGCGAGGCCGCCGGCGATTCCGCCAGGGCTGCCTTCGGAGCTGCTGGAAAGGCGTCCGGATATTGCCTCGGCAGAACGGCGGGTTGCCGAAGCGAATGACCGCATTGGCATTGCACGGGCTGCGTTTTATCCTACGATTTCGTTGAGCGGTACCGTCGGGGTGGAGGGGACCTCGTTTGCGAACCTGTTCGACCCGGCGAGTCTGCTGTGGTCGCTTGGGCCAATGCTGTCGCAGACGGTGTTTGACGCTGGACGTAGAGCCTCGGTGTCCGAACAGGCCAATGCGAGCTATGACGAGACGGTTGCGAACTATCGGCAGACGACTTTGACGGCGTTTCAACAGGTTGAAGATAATCTGGTCGCGCTTCGCGTTCTGAACCAGGAGGCAGGGCATCAACACCAAGCCACGATGGCGGCCCAGTCTGCGGCGCAGATATTCAACAATCGATACGTTGGCGGACTCGACACTTATCTGCAGGTGGTGACGGCCCAGACCACTGAGCTGAATAACGAGCGCAACGACATCGATATTATGCGCAGGCAGATGGATGCGAGCGTGCTCTTGATCAAGGCTCTGGGTGGCGGCTGGAACGTGACGCAGCTGCCGAAGTTGTAGCCCCTCAGCGGCCGGAGAGATTCAGCGGCAGGTAGAAGGAGAAGACTGAGCCTTGTGTGGGCTGGCTGGTGACCTCGATGGAGCCGCCGTGGGCTTCAACGATCGCCTTTGCGATGGCCAGCCCCATGCCTGTTCCCTGGACGCGATATCGCTGCCCCTGGCCGCGGTAGAACTTGTCGAAGATCATCATCTTTTCCAGGTCGTCGACTCCTGCACCACGGTCGGCGACGCTGGTGACGAGCTGGCCTCGGGAGACTTCGGCGCTGACGAAGATTGGACTTCCCTCGGTGGAATACTTTGCCGCGTTCTCTAACAGGTGCTGGAGCACTTTGGCGATGCGCTCGAGGTCCATCTGGACGGGAGGAAGAGTGTCGGGGAGGCGTAGTTCGAGGGGATGATTTTTGAGCGGCCCTTGAACAGCCTCGAGCGCGAGATCGACGGCCTCTCGCATGGAGTGCATACGTAGATCGAGCTTGATGTCGTTTGCATCGAGCTCCGCCATCTCCATTGCTTGGCCGACGAGCCGATCTAGTCGGGCGGCTTCCTCTTCGATGACCTGTAACATCTCCCCACTTTGCTCGGCATCGAGGGAGGGCTCGCTACGAAGGGTTGTGACGGCAGCAGTGATGGAGGTGAGAGGTGTTCGGAGTTCGTGCGCAACAGAGTCCAACAAGGCATTGCGCAGTCGCTCGCTCTCGCGTGAGGCCTGGACTCGGGTCAGGGTTTCGACGGCGCCGGCGCGTTCGATCGCAATCGCCGCCAGGCCACAAACTGCATCGAGAGCCTCAGGGGAGGTCCTGTTGCCTGTGATTCCGACGGCGCCGATGGGGCGGGTTCCGAGGAGAATTGGGACGAGGGTGACGGCGCGTGCTTCGTCATAGCGATGATCGCGGGTGAAGGCTGCATCCCGCAGCTCGGAGGCGGTTACGTCCATGTAGTTGGGGCTCGAGCGATAGATGCGATCTTTCTCCCGAAGATAAACAGCGGCTCCGGTGAGGTTGAAGGTCGCGGCGATCATCTGTGGCAGGACGTTGAGGAGATCGATGACATTGCCGGTGACCAGCATCTGTTGGCTGAACTCGTACAAGCGTTCTGCTTCGCGCTGGCGGCGGCGCGAGATCTTTGCTTCACGACGTGCGCGCTCGGCGAGCTGGCTGGCGACGATTCCGGTTACCAGAAAGGCGAAGAGGGCGACCCAGTTTCGGCCATCCCCGACGGTAAAGGTGAGGACTGGAGGCAGGAAGAAGAAGTTGAAGGCTGCCGCCGAGAGGATGGACAGGTAGATCGAGTGGCGCAGGCCCCAGTTTGCGGCTACGAGAAGAATGCCAATCAGAAATGTCAGGGCTACCGTGGTTTCGTTGACATGCAGCCGAAGAAAGTAGACGGCTACAATGACAGCTGCGCCGGCAGTGGAGATACTGTAGCGGACGATACTGCGTGTAAGCTTGCGCTGCACTGTCTTATCTTATCCTTATGGGCACTCGTGACAACTCGAATCCGGCGTTAAAGAGTCCGGAGGAATGGCTGGAGAAGGTCGCACCGGAGAAGATGCGGGGGACCTTCAAACTGTTCCTTGGCTATGCGCCGGGCGTCGGCAAGACCTACAGCATGCTGAGCGAGGCGATCCGGCGGCATCAGCGGGGTGAGGATATTGTCATCGGGGTAGTCGAGACGCATGGCAGACCGCGCACGGCGGAGTTGGCTGAGCAGCTGGAGCAGGTGCCACGTCGAAGGATCGAGTACAAGGGCGTGGTCTTTGAAGAGATGGACCTCGACGGCATCCTGACTCGGCGACCGCAGATCGTTCTGATCGACGAACTGGCGCACAGCAATATCGAGGGCAGCAAACATCGCAAACGCTATGAGGATGTGCTGGACGTTCTGGCTGCAAACATTGACGTACTGGCGACGATGAACGTACAGCACATTGAGAGCGTTGCGCCAACAGTGCAGAGCGTCACGGGCGTGATGATTCGCGAGACCGTGCCGGATTGGCTGGTGCAGCGCGCGGATGAGATCGTCATGGCCGATCTGACACCTGAGGCTCTTCAGACCAGGATGCGGCGCGGAGATATCTATGGAACGGCGCGCGCGGAGAAGGCCCTGGCAAACTTCTTCCGCCGCGGCAACCTGATCGCGTTGCGCGAGCTCGCACTACAGCATGTGACCAAGGCGGTTGATCGCACGCTGACCGCTTACATGGACGCGAAACGTATCGAAGCACATTGGGCTGTCCGCGAGCGCGTTGCTGTGTGCATCAGCTCCAACAGCTCGTCGCAGATGCTGATTGCGCGGGGGGCGCGGGTAGCGGAGGGTGTTGGCGGCGAGTTGTTCGTCCTGCATGTTGACACCGAGGAAGACCTGGCTGACGACGAGAAGGCTACGCTTGCTGCCAATATGCAGTTCGCACGCAATCTCGACGCGCAGGTGTTCACGGTCAAAGGAAAGAGCATCGCGCACGCTGCTGCCAGTTTTGTCCGCGAGAAGCGCATCACCCACATTGTCTTCGGCCGGACCGCCGTCCACGGCTTTCGCAAATACCTCTATTACTGGGCGATTCAGCATTTTTTGAAAGAGTCGCCGAATGTGGATGTCCACATCGTGACGCAACATCCGGAGCGTGAATGAAACAGAACGTGCAGGACCAGCACGCAAAGATTCTTATCGTGGACGACGAAGCACAGATCACCCGCGTCCTTCGCACGGCGCTTTCGACGCAAGGCTATTCGTTGCGCATCGCTGCGAATGGCGTGGAAGGAATGGAGGCTGTGCACGAGTGGAAGCCGGACCTCGTCGTCACCGATGTCTCCATGCCGGAGATGAATGGAATTGAGCTATGCCGCGAGATTCGCGCCGTATCCAAGGTTCCGATCATTGTTCTTTCGGTCCGCAATCAAGAGGCGGTGAAGATTGAAGCGCTCGACGCCGGTGCGGATGACTATGTGACGAAGCCATTCAGCATTCAGGAGCTGCAGGCTCGCGTCCGTGCACAGCTCCGCCGCAGTTCGGCCGCCGAGGCCGAGGCTCCGCAGATTATCTCGGCTGGTGATTTTTATATCGATATTCCGCAGCACCGTGTGGTGGTTCGCGGGCAAGACACCCATCTGACGCCGAAACAGTTCGATCTGCTTGTGTGCCTGGCGCAGCATCCTGGGCAGGTGCTTACGCATCGAGCGCTGCTCCACGCAGTGTGGGGAACGAACGCCGACCAGCCGGAGTATCTGCGCGTCAACATCGGTCAGTTGCGGAAGAAGATTGAACTGACAGAGGAGCCTGCGTATATCGTGACGGAGCCTTGGATCGGCTATCGCTTTCGTCCCACCGGGAACGACGATTTCTGATTTTTCTAATTGACCGAAGGTCTCCAGAAGAGCAATCTTTGACTCAGCCATAGGTCTGCTACGATCATTGCCAATGGACTCGTTCAACTCTGTTCGTCGCGATCTACTTCGGCTGGGAGGTATGGGATTGGCAGCAGCCGTAGCCGCTTCTCCTTCCAGATCCTTTGCTGCAAATCACCAGTCAGTTGGCGGGAGCGTCTTCGATATCCGCTCCTATGGAGCAGCCGGCGACGGCAAAACAGTCGATTCCCCTGCCATCAACAGAGCAATCGAAGCGGCAGCAGCGGCGGGCGGCGGCACAGTTTTTTTCCCGGCCGGAACATGGCTTTGCTTCTCCGTTCGATTGAAGAGCTACGTGGAGCTCTACCTGGCCCAGGGTGCGATGATCGTTGCCGCTGACTCTCCGTTGCCTGGTGCATCGACCGGATACAACGGCGGGACCTACGACGCCGCCGAACCCAACACTGCGTGGGAGGCGTACCAGGACTACGGTCACAATCACTGGCATAACTCGCTGCTCTGGGGCGAGTCGCTTACCAATGTCAGCATTACGGGGCCTGGCCTTATCTATGGCAAAGGCCTTAGCTTTGGAGGCACTCGGGAGGCTCGGGGCAACTATCCGGTATACGTAGCGGAACAGCCTGGGGTTGGCAATAAAGCGATCGCGTTGAAGAACTGCCGGAATGTCATCTTTCGGGATTTCTCCATTCTGAAGGGCGGTCACTTCGGTCTGCTGCTTACGGGGGTCGACAACCTCACGATCGACAATCTAAAGATCGATACTGATCGAGACGGGATGGATCTTGATTGCTGTAAAAACGCTCGCGTCTCCAACTGCACGGTGAACTCGCCCTGGGACGATGGAATATGCCCGAAGAGCAGCTATGCCCTGGGTTACAGCCGGACTACCGAAGACGTCACGATTACAAACTGCTACGTCACAGGCACCTATGAACTGGGAACGGTGCTTGACGGCAGCTTCAAGAAGTTCGGCCCTGAGGTTCGGGTTCCGCGCACTGGTCGAATCAAATGCGGAACGGAGTCCAATGGAGGATTCAAGAACATCACGATCTCCAACTGCGTGTTTGAGGGTTGCGATGGACTGGCGCTTGAGAGTGAAGACGGTGCGCTGTGTGAAGACATCACGATCAGCAACATTACGATGCGCGACATCGTTACGTCGCCCTTGTTCCTGCGCCTGGGCGCCCGGCTTCGCGGCCCTAAAGAGAGCACCCAAGTCGGCAAGATGCAGCGAATCCTGATCAACAACGTGGTGAGCTCAAACGCGAACTCGAGGCTGTGCTCGATTCTCAGCGGCGTTCCCGATCATGCGATTCAGGACATCAAACTTTCAAACATCTATCAAGAGCACACGGGGGGAGCCTCCAGGGATGCTGTTGCCATACGGCCGCCCGAGTACGAAGAGAGATATCCGGACCCGGGCATGTTCGGACCGATGCCTGCGCAGGGGTTTTATCTTCGGCATATACGCAATCTTGAGATGAGCCACGTCGAGATTCGGCCCATCGAGCCCGATCCGCGACCAAGCTTTTTTCTGGAGAGTGTCAACCGTGCGGATTTTATTGCCGTCACAGCTCCCACCGATCGTCCGGCTTTCTATCTCGAAAAAGTTACCGATCTGCGCATCCTCCTGAGCAGAGCTGCCAAGGACATCCAGATGGAGAGCGCGGATAAGAAAAATTTATAAGCTATACCGTGCCATGATGCCGAATGTCTTCACGTTTTAGGGGTGGCATAAGCAGCGAGACCGCCTGCGGCAAAAGTCGCGCTGACATTGGCAGATGTCCGATCCACTCGCCGTCGAGTTCTGCGTGAATGCGATGATTCTGCTCAAGTGGTGTGCAGCGAAACTCGGAGACTCGAACTTGTTCCAGCCATGGATTTTTTGCGTTGAGTGTAAGGTAGCTGAACGCAAACCAGGCCGGTAAGCCGATTCCGGCGGGCGGTTTCACTATCGAGAGAAGAAGCTTGTCGTCGGTTGGCGAGCTTTCCATTGCCAGACTCCTGAATATGCCTCCAAGGTTCGGGACACGTGAGCAGATCACGCCAACTCCGCGCCGTTCCACCCACTCGGAAGATTCGTTGCTGCGATACTCCACACGAAACGCCGGAAACTTCCGCGTTAGGAAGAGCCGCAGGGAGTGGCCATAGTAGGCGCTGCGACCCAGCCTCGATCGTTTTCCTGCAAGAAGTCGATAGACGAGCGCACCGTCGGGGCCGGCCCCGGCCATGACGATGAAGAATTTTTTTTGTTCGGATCCGCTGGTGGCGTAGCAAGCCTCGCCGACCGAGATCGCACGAGGCTCACTGTTGAGCTGTTGTTGGAGGGCTCTCACAGGATCGAGCGCCAGCCCCAGATTGCGTGCAAAGACGTTTGCCGTGCCGAGAGGTACGACTCCAAGCGCGGCTGTTGTGCCCACGAGGCCCTGCAGAACCTCGTGCACAGTGCCATCGCCCCCGCAGGCGAAGACCGCATCGCTTCCGCTGGCCGCTGCGTCCGCCGCAAGGGACTGTGCCTCCCCAGCGGCCGTGGTCAAAAGTGCATTTGACTGCACACCAGCTCTTTCAAGCACCTGCAACAGGGCTGGGACCAGCGTTTGCACAACTTTCCTTCTGCCCGCCGACGCGTTGACGATCAGAGTTGCTCGCTCCACACTGCAAGACTCTCACATCTGTATTCCGAGGGGACAGAATTTGAGCTATCGAGGCGCCCGCTTCGAAAGTGATTGTGCGAAAGCGCCTCTCCGTGATTTCATCGAGGCTGCAGCTGCGTTGCAGTCCTCGACACTCAGGAGCTTTGCATGACCTATCAGGTTTCGCGCAATGGGCAGATGTATGGACCGTATACCCTCGAAGATCTTCAGCGCTACGTCGCTTCGGGAAACGTTCTGCCGACGGACATGGCTAAGAGCGACGCGATGCCGGATTGGGTTCCTGTTGCCCAGCTCGTCGGCGCAGCGGTAGTGCCGACGGCAGCCGCCTACGCTGCTCCGGTTGCGTATCCGCAGGCTGGCGGCGCATATCCAGATCCTCCGAATTTGAACTGGGTGCTCGAGTTGCTGCTGGGATTTCTAACCTGCACCTTCTTCGTAGTGGTGTGGAACCTGGTAATCGCAGCATGGGCAAACAAGGTGCAGCCGGCGAGCAAAGCCCTGATGTTTTACATCATTGCCACGGTGCTGGTCGTGCTCAACCTTGGCGGGTCGTGGGGGGTTGTGATCTCGATGAGCCACCATCAGCAGCCGCACCAGAACTTTGTAGGAGGATTCATTGGAATTGCCTCTTGGGTCGCCCGCCTTATCGCTCGCTTTACGCTGCGCGATACGCTGGAACAGCACTTCAACAGCGCGGAGCCGCTTGGGCTGCGTCTGAACCCCGTCATGACCTTCTTCTTCGGCGGCATTTACTTTCAGTACAAGCTCAACGAGATCAACCAGCTGAAACAGACGCTTCGATACCAGAACCTGCCGCGATGATCTGGCTGATTCGAGGCGACCGTGTCGCAGCAATCGTGCGCGCAGCTGCGCCGCTGGTGATTCTCGGGCCGTTCGCTGAGGTTCTGCATCGCTTTCCCCCAGCGCAGAACAACTTCTATCCACGATGTCCTATTTATGAAGCTTTTCATTTAAAGTGTCCGGGGTGCGGAGCTACACGCGCGCTTGCTGCGCTGTTGCGGGGTCGTTTCGGCGAGGCGATGCATTTGAATGCGCTCGTGACGCTCCTGCTCCCTGTCGCCGCAGCTTATGGTTTTTATTGGTACGTACGCTTTGTGCGGCGCGGAGTCTACCGCGGACTGGTCGTTTCGCAGGAGGCTGTTTATGTCGCGCTTGCTGCGGCTTCAATATTTACGGTTCTTCGCAATCTTCCGCTGCAGCTATTCCAATAAAAAGCAAACGATCCCTGGGATTAGCAGGGACCGCTCGACTCAATAAGGAACGATGTCGACGAAGCGTTATGCTTCGACGGCGACAGGCTCGGTAGAAGCCTGGGTAGCGGTGCCACCCTTCAGGTCGGTTCCGCCGGGCTTGCGAATGTCGATGCCGCCTTTAAAGAAGGCGCCATCTTCAATCGAGATACGCGCTGCGATGACGTCGCCGGTGAGCGAGCCTTCGCTGCGAATATCAACGCGGTCGCTGGCCTGGCAGTTGCCGCGAACCTTACCCAGCACAACGATCTCGCGCGCCACGATGTTCGCCGCGACCTGGCCGTTGCGGCCTACGGTGACGCGGTTGCCGGGGAGGTTGATTGCGCCTTCGACTTTGCCGTCGATGTAAAGAGACTCAGAACCTGTCAGCTCTCCCTTGACGATGAGAGACTTGCCGATGGTGGCCTGTTCGCCGGTTGGTACAGCGGCTGCCGCATTGCCAGCGCCGACGGTCGCGGGACGGGTTGGGCTCGCCTCGAAGTTCGTCGCTGGAGTCGACGGACGCACCGGTTCAGGAGTCGAGGGAGTGTTGCTTCCAGTCTGATTCGGTTTCCACATGTTCGTTTGTATCCTTTCGTACTGCTTCAAATGATCCGCCGCGGTCTGTCGCACGCGCTACCACGACGGCAGCACGCATACTTTCCACGATACTACTCTGCAAAGGCCCGCGGATTGCCCTGTATTCACAATCTATTCCACAACGTCTGTACCTTTTCCGTTACCTATGAAGTTCTTTCCGGCCTCCCTGAATTTTCTTCTGCCTTTTCTCCCTTTTATTCCACCTCGAAAGTGGTACGCGGCCTAAGGCCCCTACCGCATAGAAAAGACTATGTGTCAGGTAGCATGGCAACAACGGAAATTTCCACTGTGAGAGCCCTATCCCTTGAGTTCGACTCCTCGCGCGACCCCCGCCAGACCGCAGTTTTCTCGTCTCCTGCCAGCAATGTTTTTTTTAGCTTTGTCGTCAAATTACTTGGGACATCCGCTGCTGGCGGCCGGTCCTAAGATTCATACGGTCACGTTGGGGGCGTATCGCAAGGTTCCCTACACGCAGCCGGACGCCACCCCCGACACGAAAGTGGATGAGACGAGCATCTTGAAGGTGCGCCCGCTGTTTGTGGATGACCGCCAGAAGGAGTGGACGACTGGCGAGATTCACGATGTGACGGACCGTACCTTCACTGTCCGCCGCGCGCTTCGGCTCAACGACGCTCTACCGAATGACGCTGCGCCGCATTGGATCTGGCAGCCTGGACCGTGGCTTTCGGTTGATCGCGTCACCGGCCACATCACGGTGCTGCACCTGCCCGACTTCGACTTCTCTGTCTCCGATGTGGTTTGGTTTCGCGACTATGCGGCGTACTGCGGCATCGCCACGACGGCCAAGGGAGGACTCTACGCGATTGTGGCCGAACTGGGGGCGCGTCGTCCTGTGGTTCAGAAGCAGATTGGAAAGTGGCCCGAGGCTGATCACTTCATTCCGGTCTGCCAGCCTGCGCAGTGGCAACGGCTGCCCATGCGGGTGACCTTGAAGCCGACTGGCGGCGAGGCCACCACTTACGATGTGGTCGGCACTGTCTCTCTCCTGGAAGAGGGCGATAACTCGGATGAATAGTGGGAGTGTTGGTTTGGGCTGACGGGGTTGAGGATTCGCGACACGACCTGCATCAAACCGGCGATATTTGGTTTAGGATCAACGTCTAGTTACAAGACAGCTGCGGAGGCTGGGGACTTTGCGCGTCTCCCAGGCAGGAGTTTCGAATTTGTTGAATCTGTTCCAGGGCATCAGACCATTGAAGCGAAACGGCGTTATACGAGACGCTGTTGCCGGGGTCGCGTTTGCCGCGATGAACATTCCCCAGGCGCTCGGGTATACCCGGATCGCTGGAATGCCTGTCGTAACCGGCCTCTATTCCCTTCTTTTGCCACTACTTGCCTTTGCGACCTTTGGCTCGTCGCGGTTTCTGGTCGTCGCCGCCGATTCGGCCACCGCAGCCATCCTTCATAGTGGCCTGGCAGGCATGGCGCCAACTGCGAGCACCCGGTATGTCGCACTGGCGAGCCTGGTGGCGCTGCTCACCGCCGTCTTCCTACTGGTGGGGCGGTTGTGCGGGCTGGGGTTCGTCGCCGACTTCCTCTCGCAGACGGTGCTCGTCGGCTTCCTCACGGGCATAGGATTTCAGGTTGGCATAGCGGTTCTGGGCCAGATGCTTGGCATTCAGGCCACCTCGCGCAGATCGATTCTTCAGCTTGTAGAGATTACCCGTGGCCTCCCGAAGGTGCATCTGCCTACGCTGGCGGTGACACTTGCCGTGCTTGTGTTCGTCTTCGCTCTCCGCTGGTCTGCCCCGAAGGTGCCGGGGCCAATGCTGGCCGTCATTCTAGCCACGGCGGCCAGCGCGTTATGGAACTTTGCCGGACATGGCATCGCCATCATCGGCGCGGTGGCTGGCGGCCTGCCTCACCTTGCGATGCCGGACGTCAGATGGAGCGACATCCGGCCGCTGGTCTCGGTCGCCGGCTCATGCGCTGTCATGATCCTTACCCAGAGCGCTGCCACCTCTCGTATCTACGCAGCGCGTTACCATCAACGGCTGGATGAGAATCAGGACCTGATCGGCCTGTCCGCGGCCAATGCAGCCGCTGCCTTCAGCGGGACGTTCGTCGTCAACGGCAGCCCTACGCAGACGGCCATGGTGGAAAGTGTTGGCAGCCGGAGCCAGGTCGCCCAGGTCACCACGGCGATCATCGTCGGGCTGGTCCTGCTGTTTCTGACCAAGCCGCTTCAATACCTGCCCCAGTGCGTCCTTGGCACACTGGTCTTCCTCGTCGCGATCCGGCTGATCAAGCTGCGCAGCCTGAAGGATATTCTCCGCGAAAGCCCTGCCGAGTTCGCGCTTGCCGTGACAACCACCCTCGTCGTGATTACTGCGGGCGTCGAGGTGGGTATCGTTCTGGCGATGGTCCTGTCTCTGCTGCGCATCGTGCATCACAGCTATCATCCCCGCACGGGCGTCATGATTCCGGATGAGGCTAATGTGTGGAAGCTGATTCCTCCGACTCCGGGCGCAGTGACCGAACCCGGGCTGGTGATGTACCGCTTCGGCGCCGCACTGTTCTACGCGAACGCGAGCCGGTTCTCCGACGAGGTTCTCGGCTTGGTAGGCCCATCACCGACCACCGTCCGCTGGTTCATCGTTGATGCCGAGGCAATCACCAACCTGGATTACAGCGCTGCGCGAGTGGTGGAGGAGTTGAAAAAAAATCTGACAGATGCCGGTGTTCAACTGGGGTTCGCTCGAGTGCCCTGGAACACGAGGGCAGACTTCGATCGGCATCACCTGACCGAGACCATCGGGAGCGCATGGATCTTCAGCCGGCTGCATGACGCGCTCGATGCCTACGAGGCATTCGCGGCAAAGAACCCAGCGTTATCCGTCGCAATAGTGCCACCACACGCTAGGTCGTAGCCGCACCCGAGATATAGGCTTCGAGATGCCGGATCGTCATCTCCTGCTCGCTGATGACCGAGTTCACCAGATCGCCGATCGAGACCACACCGACAACTGCATTAGCCTCCACCACCGGCAGGTGACGGATGCGATTCTTCGTAATGATGCGCATGCACTCGCCCACAGTATGCTTTGGCGAAACGGAGATCACCGGGCTGCTCATGATCTCGGCAACCTGCGTCTCTTTTGACGAGCGCCCTTGCAAGATGACTTTTCGTGCGTAGTCGCGTTCGGAGATGATGCCCATTAGGGTTTGATGCTCCATCACCAACAACGCGCCGACCTTTCGCTCGGCCATCATCTCGACTGCCTGATAGACGGAGGCGTCGGGCGCGATCGCCGCAATTGGCCCAGACTTCTGCTTCAGCACCATACCGATTGTCGTTGCAAATTCTGCCATAGAGCACCTCGGGCCTCGAATAGTACCCCCGCTGAGCAACCTCGCGCAAACACTTAAAAACGCGCTCCCGCATCCAGCAGTATCATCTGGTTATGCAGTCTTTTGACGCCCTTCTCCGCGAAGCTGAGATCGCCCACGGCCACCTTTGCGCCGGCCAGATTCTCGGCGTCCGCATGGCCATGCTGGGTTGCGAACGGCTTGGCGTCGAAGATCCCAAGGGTGCCGACCGCAAGCGCCTGGTCACCTTCATCGAGATCGACCGCTGCGCCACGGACGCGATTGCCGTCGTCACAGGCTGCCGCCTGGGCAAGCGCGCCATCAAGTTTCGCGACTGGGGGAAGATGGCAGCTACCTTTGTCGACCTGACATCACCCCTGACACCGCTGGGCGATACTCCTGTTTTCAAAGCTCTGCGGATTGCCGCACTCGAATCTTCTAAACAACGCGCCCGCGAACTTTTTCCGCAGATTGAAAACAAGAACGAGCAGCAGATGCTTGCTTATCGCGAGCTACCTGACGAAGACCTCTTCCACGAAGAGTGGGTTGCCGTACCGATCCATCCACGCGAGATGCCTGGCTACAAGTCGGCGCGGATCACCTGCGCGCAGTGCGGCGAGGGCATCAACTACGATCGCGAGCGCTTTAGCGACGGACGAACACTTTGCCAAGGGTGCGCCTTTCCCGAGGCCCGCTACTATCGACCGCTTACGGAAGCGGAGTTCCCTAACAACAGCAAGGCCGGCGCGGAAACCTCTCCGCAACCGGCCTGCGAACATTGTTAGGCGCTGCAAGATTGCAGCCTTTCGCGTGGACTACCAGCGTCCGCGATGATCGTAGTGGTAGCGTTCAAACTCATGCGCTCGCACCCACTCGTCATGCCGGCGTTCTTGTTCGAAGCGTTGACGAGCATAGTAGTCCGGCCCATAGCAACGGTAAGCGGGGTAGCCGTAGTAAGCCGGATAGCCGACCCGGACCCCCACTGCGAACTGCTGTGCGTCAGCCTTCACCGGTGCTGCCAACACAAACGCACCTGCCAGTAAGCCAACCGTTACACCCTTTGCAACCATCGCTTTTACGTTTGTGATCTTCATAACAATCCTCCTGCCTACACCTGATGAAACCCGCCCTACGCGCACCGGTTGCGCGCAACTATCGTGACGATCCTGTGTCCTGAAACCCTAATCCGTATAAGCTGCATCTGTAACAAAAGCAGGTGTTCTATGCCGCAGCCGGTTATCATCTTTCTTCGCTACTCTCTGATCCTGAAAGCCGCAATGGCGGACTGCCTCGAGGATCCTAAGCCGGAGGTCGTCCATCGACTTCGCTCCAGCAATCGCCGCCTGGAAGCTGTGCTCGAGCTGCTGACTGCCTCCGCCGATCTTCCCGCTCTGCCGAAGAGGTCCCGCGCCTTCAAACGTTCCGTCCAAAAGACCCGACGCATCGCCGGCGACGTCCGCGACCTGGACGTTCAACTTGAACTTCTCCGCGCTTATCAAACCTCAGACGGCGCAACCAAATTGGAGAAAGAGCTGGCAGTATCGAGAAAAAAGAAGGTGAAGAAACTGCTACAGCAGATCAGCGCCGACGAAGATAAGATCCGCCACGCGCTCGACAGACTCGAGATGATCTTTGCGGGAATCGCCGATTTTAAACTTAGCGGTGGAAGGCTGTTCCATGTCGCACGAAGTTGGCTGACGCCGGCGGTGCAGGGGCTCGATCCTCACGAGGACGATGACCTTCACTCGATTCGGAAGGCCTGCAAGACCGCACGCTACATCGCAGAGATTGGCGGCGAAGAGTCCAGGACCGCAATGAAGTTTGCCAAGCATATGGAGAACATCCAGCAGACAACCGGCGCGTGGCACGACTATCTTCTTCTGCTGGATCAGGCTCAGACCCGGCTGCCGGACGGAAGTCGAGTCATCAAAAAGCTTTACGCGAAGGCCGCACTGCTGCGGCGCCAGGCTGAGGCGAAGGCAGCGCATCTCTTGAGAGCCTGAGCAGCCTCCGTGGTGTAGACTCAAAGTTGACATGACGGTCTTCCGCCAATCCGCCGCGTTGTACCTCATGCCGACTCGTTGTTGTTGTAGCTAGTCCTTCCTTCTTACTACCCCTCTTCTAAATTCAGCGTTATAGCCCACACGTCGCTTCGTGGGCACCACTTCTTTCTCCAAGGAGACTTCTCCATGTCCACCCCTCGTACCCGTCTCTCTTTTTCCACCGACACCTGGGCAATCGTATTGTCCCTTGCTCTAGCGATCATCGTCCGCGCCGGTCTGCTCAAAACCGTCGCCTGGTAAACATCGAGGTCCTCGCCTCAACAAAACAACATGAAGGAGAGTCTATGGCCGCCTCAGTCGATCTACCCGATCTTCGCAGCGAGTACCCCCCACACGCCCCGGGCCGCGTCCCAGCCGAGCGCTCCTCCCTCCTTGGCCTGCTCCCAGGCATCGCACTTCTGGCCGTCGTCGGCTATGCCGGCAAGTTCGTCGAGCACTTCATCAACACCTACGGGAAGGCTCACCACTACGTCCTGCCCAACATCGAATACGTGCTCTGGGCCATTCTTTTTGGGATCCTCATCGCCAACACCGTCGGTCTGCCCCGCATCTTTCGTGCGGGTGTCGCTACCTACGAGTTCTGGCTGAAGGCAGGCATCATCCTGCTCGGCGCACGCTTTATTCTCGGCGATATTCTTAAACTCGGCGGCATCTCGCTGGCCCTGGTCTTCGTCGCCTTCGCGTTCTCACTGACCTTCATGACGTGGCTGGGCCGCACCTTCAAACTAGGTCCCCAACTCACTACGCTGCTGGCCGTTGGGTCCAGCGTCTGCGGCGTCTCCGCCATCATCGCAACCCAGGGTGCAATTGACGCCGACGAAGAAGACTCTTCGACCGCTATTGCCGCCATTCTGGCTCTCGGCGCAATCTCGCTGTTCACCTTTCCGCTGATCGGCCATGCGTTGCACATGAGTGATCGCGCTTACGGTCTTTGGGCCGGTCTCGCGGTCGACAATACCGCCGAAGCCACCGCCGCTGGAGCCCTCTACTCCGATGCCGCCGGCAAGTTTGCCGTGCTCGCCAAGACCTGCCGCAACGCCCTCATCGGCTTCGTCGTGCTGGCCTACGCGATCCAGTGGGCACGGAAGGGCCTCGCCAGCCGCGGCGCCACGGAACAACTCGAGAACAAAGCCGCATTCCTCTGGAAGAAGTTTCCCAAGTTCGTCCTCGGCTTCCTCTTTATCTCTCTGCTGGCCACCCTGGGCTCTTCGACCAACCCCAATGTAGCCGCGCTGGGCTTTTCGAAACCTCAGCTCGCAGCGTTAGGGAACCTCAGCCGCTGGGCCTTTCTGCTCACCTTTGCCGGAGTTGGGCTGCGCACAAACCTGAAGGACCTGTTCAAACAAGGAGCGAGGCCGTTCATTGTGGGAGCAGTCGGCGAGGTCGCTATTGCCGCCATTACTCTGCTGCTTGTCCTCGGTGCCAACCACTTCTTCCATCTTTAAAATCACCACCTTGTGGACGCTCCCGTTTCGCCGATTTTGGTCAAGCGAAGCGGGAGTTCCGAGTGGGAAAGTTGTCACGCTTTCGTCACGGTGTCCTCATGGCGTGCCCAGCTATGGTAGCCTCCTGCAAGGGGTTGCATTATCCGAGTAAGCTCACCCCGACCCGTTGCCGATGCTTGTAGCTCACCCAAAACCTGGTCGATACTTCCGCCTCACAGCATTCCTTCTGCTTTCGATTGGGCGACTGTGCTTCGCTCAAAACGTAGCTCCTCGGCAAGCGTCGATGAATGTTTCAGCGGAGACATCGAGCTCTCTGCCTGATGCGCCGGAGCCTCAAGTCGCCACCGACCCGGCCTCGTCTTCTGCAACAGCGGCAGAAAAGGTCGAACCCCCCGTAACCTTCGCTGGCACCCCGCGTCGTCTCCTGGCCGATCAAAAGGCCATCTGGACGAGCCCTCTGCATCTTCGGCCCAGCGACGCAATCTGGCTGGCTCCCCTTGGCGCGACGACAGGTTTGTTGATCGGCAGCGACCAGCACACCATGAACTCGTTGATCCAAATCAACGCAAACGACCGAAGCAAATTCAACACCTTCTCGAACGCTGGCGTAGTGGCGCTTGGGGCGGCGCCGGCAGCCATGTACCTCTGGAGTCTCTTCAACGACGCGCCCCAGGCCCACGAGACCGGCCTGCTGACAGCAGAAGCGCTGGCGGACAGCCTGGCGGTGAGCGAAGTAGGCAAATTCATCTCCCTGCGTGACCGTCCCCTTGTAAACAATGCCAAGGGAGACTTCTTCAACTCCAGTCCATCTGCGTCAGGCTTCCCTTCGAATCACGCGACTGCTGCATGGGCGATGGCTTCGGTAATTGGAGATGAGTACCCTGGCTGGATTACCCGCACAGCGGTTTATGGACTGGCAACCGGCGTAAGCGTCAGCCGCGTGCTCGCCGAACAGCACTTTCCCTCGGACGTTCTGATTGGAAGCGCAACCGGATGGCTGATCGGTCACTACGTCTATCGCGCGCACCACAACTTCAGCCTGAACCCATTCGATTCCAAGGCGATGCCGGATGACTTTGGGGTGCCGCGAACCCACAAGACGCAGCAAGCGCAGGGAAGCTCTCAGCCAGTGCCTGTCGCTCATCATCCACCGCGGCTCTTCTCTGAAGATGACGATCCAGATTCGATCGGATCGACCAACGTCCCCATGGACAGTTGGGTCTATCCGGCACTGGAACGGCTTGCCGCCATGGGCTTCATCCCCGGTCAGAGTGTCTCAATCCGCCCGTGGACCCGGCAGGAGTGCCTACGCCAGCTCAGAGTGGCGGAGGACCAGATCGATATGGAGCAATACAACAGTCCCAGGCTTGTCTCTGAGGCTCGCCGTCTCATGGCCGATCTCCACAATGAGTTCGAGATCGAACCTAACTACTACGAGTCGTTGAGTCTCGAGTCAGTTTACGCACGATACGGCACAATCGCAGGCCCTGCGCTGGCAGACAGCTTCCACTTTGGACAGACCTGGTGGAACGACTTCGGCCGCCCCCTTGGCCGCGGCGGCAGCGCAATCGCCGGCTATTCGATACGCGCCAACTACGGAAGGCTCTTCTTTTATGATCGCCAGGAGCTGCAGCAAAGCCCTGGGAATCCGGCTGAATCGCTGGCAATTAATCAGCTGATCAACGTGTTGGATCGATTACCGAACTTCGGCGACCCAACCATACAGCCTATCCCTGAAAGATCAGCCTACACTCGCCAACGGCCGATCGAGCTATATGCAGGCGTTGCCTTCGAGGGCAATGCGCTTTCTTTGGGCAAACAGGAGATCTACTGGGGACCGACTACGATGGGTCCGCTCGCCTTCTCCAGTAACGCAGAGCCAACGTACAACTTGCGCCTCGTATCCACGCGCCCTCACCCGATACCGTTCCTGCCATCGCTGGGCACCTATCGCTTTGATATCGTGCTCGGAAAGCTCTCCGGACATAGCTATCCGGCACGTCCCTGGTTCAATGGGCAAAAGCTTGACTTTAATTTTGGCGATAACCTCGAGATGAGCTTCACCCGCTGGTCCATCTTCTGGGGCGTCGGACACCCCATCACACTCCACACCTTCAAGAACAATGTATTCAGCTTCAACTCAACCGGGGATATATCCACTGGAAACGGCGGGAGCGGCGGCTACGGAGATCGAGCCGATCCTGGCGACCGCAAGAGTAACTTCGACTTCAGTTATCGGCTGCCATTTTTGCGCCGGGCCGTCACCCTCTACGCGGATGCATACTCCGACGACGACCCCAGTCCAATCGATGCACCTCGCAGGGCTGCCTGGAGCCCAGGCATATACTTTGCGCGATTGCCCTTTCTGCCGCATATGGATTTACGCGTCGAGGCCGTTAGTTCGCAGGGGCTTGTGAATGACTTCGGCGGCCAGCACTTCTTCATCAATAACCAGTACCTGGACGGAAATACTAATAAGGGATTTCTGCTGGGCAACGCTGTGGGCCGCGATGGCCGAGCTATCGAAGGCCGCACCGGCTACTGGTTTTCAGCGCGGACTAAAGTCGAACTAGGCTACCGGCAGAACAAGGGGGGCATCCAATTTCTTCCCGGTGGCAGTACGATAACGGATGGCTTCCTCAACGGATCCTATGCCTTCAATCAACACTGGCAGGCGCAAGTCTTCACGCAGTACGAGCGATTCCTGATTCCCTCCTACATGAGCGGCTCGCGGCACAATGTGAGCGGCTGGCTTCAGGTTACGTGGACGCCCGAGTTACATCTGCATCGCTAAGAGACGCTTCGATAGGCACGCAGGTATCTCCCGACAGCAATTCATGGGAGCGGCTGCCGTTAGTCATACACTGTTGCTAGTTCCAGAAAAGACGATTCATGCTCAATCGACGCTTCAAACCGACGCTGAACAGACTCTCAACTCGACCGAGCCGGTAGCCTAGCAGTTTAGCCGCTGTATGAGCCAAGGCAGAAGGAATAAGCCACCAATAGCGAGGCCAGAGAGACCGCAACTCCGATCGAACAAAGCGGCCGCCTTCCCCTCCAGCGCCACCGAACTCACTCAGCATCCAGCTCTCCTGGTGGTGCAGCACGCCAATATCGAAGTATCGCCGGAACTCCTGCATCCAGGTATAGCTATGGGAGTGATAGACCTTCGCCTGAGCCACGTAGGCGAGCTTCCATCCCGCGAGCAGTAGCCTGGCGGCGGTGACTGTATCTTCTCCAAAAATAACGCCGCGCGGAAATCCGCCGACGGCCATCAGCGCCTCGCGCCGGTAAGCGGCAAAGGAGTTTGAGATAAAGATAGCCTTGAACCCAAGCTGCTCCCGGCTCGACAACGTGCGCACGCCAGACTCAGCAGGATAGTTGTAGAAGCGCGCATGAGCTTCAATCGGAGTTGCACCACGACGCGGAAGCTGACGTCCAAAGGCAGCTGCAACGCCAGAATCGGTAAAGGCCTCGAGCAGGCAACGAATGGCATCGGATTGCGCCAGCTCAACATCCTGCGTAAGGAAGACGAGAATCTCAGCATCAGGTAACAGTTCAGCGGCCAGTTGCCTTGTTCCGCCGTGATTAAACTCGGATCTTGCGATCACATGGACTCGAAAGCCCGCGGCATTCGCTAGATTCACTGTTTCATCTGTAGAAGAAGAGTCGAGAATCAACACCCGGTCCGCCGCAATTGATTCCAACAGCAGCGACGTAAGCCGCGACCATCCCTCGGCGGCATTCAAAGTGGGTACAACTACAAAAAAATTCACCTGTCAGAGGTTATCACTGTTGAAACGGCGGTTTATAGAGATAAGCTGAGTCGTCGAGGGGAGTGTGGCGGCGTACATTCTGTCACTCTCTGGTTACATTCTCGCTCAAGAATCGCGGTGGCAGAACCGATCACTCCGATGCCGGCATCGATTCAGTTGGAGGGACTGCAATTCCATTTTCAGCATTCCAACCCACGGCTAAATGTCGTCTCTCTAGAAGACAACGTTAGCCGCGGCTATGGCAAGTCCAAACTGACCGACGATCTGCGCAATATCGACGATTAGCCGTATCGTATTGCCCTTGGTCAGATTCAATGGGACCACTACCGTGTCGCCAGGATACAAGTGGAGCGAGTCAAAGCTGTTTCCTCGTAACGAAGAACTATATTGCTTGCTGATCACAGATCCACTCGCTCTAATGACGTAAGCCCGGCTCTTATCAGCATCTCTATTGGAGCCACCGGCTAGTCTTATGTAGCCGCCAAGCCTGCGTTGTGACTCGAAAACAAAAGAGTTCTGGTTATAGACTGCCCCATCGACGCTTACGGTAGAGGGAACACGCGGAACGATGAAACGGTCTCCATCTTCGAGTGGGAGATCAGGGATCTGGCTCAAGTCGCGGCTGTCAGGCTTCAAATCCAACACGATGCGTCCGGTCGCCCTCGCTTGCCGCAAGCTGGCGATGATGTTCTGATTCTGGGCCTGAGTTGCAGCTGCGGCTGCGGTGTCCGAAGCGCTTATAGCTCGGCCCGCATTATTTGTTGCGTTTGTACTCACCTGCAGCGCAATCTCGTCGACGTATTGATTCAGGCGCTGTTGTTGCACCCGACGTGTAGATTCGCGAGTGAACTCCGAGCCATAGAGATATGCTTCCGAGGTAAACCCGCCGGCACGCTCTACCAACTGTCGCAAGGTCTCGCCTGGCAGAACGCTGTAGACACCAGAGGAGGCAAACTCTCCCTCCAGCCGCACGAATCGGGTCTGTTGCGCCTGGGGCACCCGAATGTCAGCCTTCGAGAATATGGTAAGAACATCGCCGGGAAGCAGCTCGATATTCTGAGCAGCGTCTTCTTCTAATATCGCTTTGCCGAGATTGAATGGGACGAGAGAGGTTGTCAGGTTCGCTTTGCTCTGACGCTCGATGACCGCGTAGCTCCAGTCGATATCGGGCTCGCTCAACTTGACATTATTCCGCGGCTTAAACTCTCCAGACGATGCACTTGCCACAGTTGAACCCAGACTCGCGCTGGCTGCACTGACGCGATTTGTAGGTGCCGTGTTGAACTGGGAGCCATTTTGCGGCAACCCGGATGGGTTGGAGTTGCTACCGCTGTAGGCGTTTTGATTGTTGTTCGCCGAATTCGTCCCACTTATTCCGTTGGCTGCATTTGCCGCTGCGGAAGGAGAATATCGATCATTGCTTCCGCTCAACGAGGTCTGAGAAGCGGGAATTTTGATGCAGTCGAGTCCGCCATCGGTGGGGGGATCGGTATCGTTGTCGTTTCCCATATCGCTATCCGTCGTTCGATAGCTACTTCCTTCTTCGCTTCCGAAGGCCAGCCCAATTAAATTGGGATTCCTGGTAGAGGAGTATCTCCAGTTGGGGTTAGATCCTTCCTCTCCAACAGGAATCCCGTACCGCAGATTTGGAATGCCGTAGGGGGTCAAGGGAAGGCAGGTGGGAATGTAGGTCAGAGTGGGCTGACCGAGTTGGCTTCGCTTCAACCAATAGTCGCGGGTGATCAATGCATCTTTATCGGGCAGCAGATCGCGAATGCGCATTCCCGGCTTCCAAGTGTACCGTCCCGGATTAGCCACATTTCCGCGCAGCGTGACCGCATCCTTGTACTGGCTGACCACCGCGTCCAGCTCCAACACGTCGCCATTCTGCATCACAGTCGCTCTTCCCTGCGCGTCAAGGGATATCTCAAGCATGCTACGCCTGCGGCGCTCGTCCACTCTCTCTAACCGGACCCTCTGTCCCGAAGCAACGTTCGTCAAACCTGCCGCCAACTCGAGAACATCCCCGACGGTTGTATCGCTCGGTGACTTGAGCTCGTAGATCGCTGGATGATTGACACTTCCAGTGACAGCCACCTGCGGACCGACCGGCGGAATGTAGATAACGTCCCCGGGCAGGAGTTTTTCATCCTTCGATTTGTCGCCACGCTGCAGCAGGTCATACAAATCGAAATCAACGACTACTTTATCGCCGCGTTTCAACTGAATGTGTCGCAGGCTTCCCTGCGGAGTTGGTCCCCCCGTGGCGAAGAGAGCGTTGGTCAGTGTGCTCAACGAGCTGATCGTATAGCTTCCTGGCCTGCGCGCTTGTCCTACCACAAATACCTGAATGGACCTCAACTGGCCCAGATTCACATTGAGATCAAAGTTTCGGAAGACCCTGCTAATCTGGCTCTTCAAAAAGTCATGCATCTGCTCAAACTTCACCCCAGCAACGTGAACCGAGCCTACCTGGGGCACGAAGATGCTTCCAGATCGATCTACCAGAAAGCGGCCGTTCAAGGTAACCTGGCCCCACATCTGGATCAGCAACTGGTCGCCCGGCCCTACGACGTAATCTGGCGTCACCGGTATCTGGTTGACCGGCGCGAAAGTAGACGGCAAGTTGCGAAATAGATTCACGCCGTAGATCGGCAGCATCTTCCCAATCGAATTAGCGACCAGAAGTTGAAACTCAGTGGGCGAGTCCAGCGGAAGAGGAGTCTGAAGATTCTGATTTTGCTGTTGGGTCCGAGTATTATTTTGCGAGTTGGTTTGGGTGTCCTGCTGCCCGGGCACAATAATCTGCGGAGTCAAGGTCTGTTGCTGCTGCTGATTGACCGATGGGTTGCGGAGCTGAAGGTTGCTTTGATCGTCAGAAGACTGACACGTCGGATCATTCGGGTCGCAGGACTGCTGCTGTGAAGTTTGCCCACTGAGCGCCTGACCGAATTGTTCGAACTGAGCAGAGGATGTTAGCGTTCCGAACACGCTGACTAGAAGCACATATCCAAACCTGCGTACTCTGGGGGAACTACCAAACTGCATCTGCTCTAATCCTCGCAACCTTCTTTTAGCCTAGTATCGTTCATCATACAATCAGCAGCCGAACTCGCTGAAATGGCGGCCGGACACCTGATCTCCGGATCTCTCAGGTGCCCGATCCCATCAAAATGGCGGAGCGTCCTCCTGTAAGGAAAGCCAGCCTCAGGCACCAGACTCCTGGCGAGCTTGTTGCGTCTCCACGGCCTGCGCCACTCGAAGCATCGTCGATTCATCAAAGTGATTGCCCAGGACTTGAACTCCGATCGGCAATCCTTCCTTCGTCTGCCCGCAGGGCACGGACACACCGCAGATACCCGCCAGACTCGCAGCCACCGAGTAAATGTCCTCCAGATACATCTGGACAGGGTCGTCTGTCTTTTCGCCCAGCTTGAATGCCGGGGTCGGAGTCACGGGAGCCACCAGCACATCCACATCGGCAAATGCCGTCAGAAAGTCGCGGGTCAACAGAGTTCGAACCTGCTGCGCCTTGCGGTAATACGCGTCATAGTAGCCCGCACTGAGGGCATAAGTGCCCAGCAGGATTCGCCGCTTCACTTCGGCGCCAAAGCCTGCATCTCGAGTCTTGCGAAACATCGCGGACAACGTGGTCGCCTCTTCCGCCCTTAACCCGAACCTGACCCCATCGAACCGGGAGAGATTGGAGGATGCCTCTGCCGTCGCAATCACGTAATAGGTTGGAATCGCGTATTTGGTGTGCGGTAAACTGACCGGCTTCACCACGCATCCCACCAGCTTCAGACCAGCAATTACACCATCGATTGCGCTGCGAATCTCCGGATCCAATCCTTCGCCGAAGTACTCCTCCGGCACGCCGATCCGCAACCCCTCCACAGGTTTTCCCAGTCCGGCAACATAGTCATCCACCGGCCTGGTCGATGAGGTTGCATCCATAACATCTTTTCCTGCAATCACCTGCAGTACAGTTGCCGCGTCCTTGACAGTCGTGGTGAATGGCCCGACACGATCCAGCGAGGAGGCGAATGCAATCAATCCATAGCGGCTGACCCTGCCATAGGTAGGCAAGACCCCCACCACGCCGCAAAAGGCCGCTGGCTGGCGAATCGACCCGCCAGTATCGGATCCAAGGGTCGCTACTGCAAAATTTGCCGCCACGGCAGCCGCCGATCCGCCGCTCGATCCGCCGGGGACACGATCTAACGCTTTTGGATTCAATACCGGTCCGTAGGCAGAGTTCTCATTCGACGAACCCATGGCAAACTCGTCGCAGTTCAACTTTCCCAGCAGCACCGCCCCAGCCTCTTCCAGCTTAGCGACCGCGGTTGCATCATACGGCGGCCGATACCCCTTCAAAATAAGAGAACCGGCAGTGGCCGGGGCTCCCTTCATGACAAGAACATCTTTGATGCCCACTGGAACCCCTGCCAGCGGCGGCAGCGGGTTCCCCCTGGAGGCCATCTCATCGATCCTCTCAGCCTGGGCCATCGCCCGCTCACGGCTGAACGCCAGAAAGCTGTTAATCTTGCCATCCTGGGAGGCGATACGGTCATAGTGCTGCTCCGCAAGCGCTGTTGCCGTAGTTTCACCCGAAGCTACCGCCTTATGCGCGGCATCGATCGTTAGATTTTCCAGGTTCACTACCTTTGCGCTCACCTTTCGATCACCTTGGGAACCTTGAAAAACCGTCCATCGGTATCAGGAGCCGCAGACATCACTTCAGCGCGGTCGAGCGACGGCCGTACCTCGTCCCTCCGCAATGCCTCTCCATTGTCGAGCAACGCGCCGCCCAACATCTCCCCTACCTGCGCCATCGCAGGAACCCCAGAAGTATTCAGCTCATTCAATTGATCGATGTGGCCAAGAATGGCGTTCAAGTCTCTTTGCATCCTCGGCTCTTCCTCCGCCGTTAGCTCCAGATTCGCCAACTCTGCGACCCGCCGCACATCCTCCAGGGTCACGCCAGCCTGTTCCTTCATCGCTTGTAGTTCCCCTTCTTATCAAAGTGTATCTCGCTTACAGGTACTCCCGAAATACGCGACAGCTCTGCGGCAAGCTGTCGACGCATACTGACCAGTTGCCGCAACCATACGCCATCTTCCACCTCAACGCGCACCACGCCATTCTCAAATCCTATGACCTGCCCTCGTTCGGCCATTGCCCTTCCGCACGCCACCGGCCACGCTGCCGCGAGTCTGTCCTCCTCCCGGAGCGCTTGCAGGCTCCTTCTTAATGAGCCTTTCAACATATCCCGCATTCCCTCTAAAGGCATCGGCAAACCCCGATCAAGTTGTCACGGTTGAGATTCTCGACTGGGAGTTAAAAGCAAGCTTCCGGCTAAATGTCAGTCATGGGCCAACTTCGTGCCCCACTGTTGAAATTACGGCAGATGCGCGGTTTGTCCAGCCTAGCCCACGGCAAAGCCAAGATACAAAACAAGCTGCAAACCCTCAAGATGAAGAGATAAACTCCACGCGCTAGTGAGTGAGAGACAGGTGGTTGCAGCCACGTCACTTTTATTTTATGTGAGTCAGACTAATACGCGCCATCCTGATTCACTACCGAGGCAAACGTCTTCAGCAGGATCCAGAGGTCTCTCATCAGAGACCATCTTTCAACGTATTCACAGTCAAGTGCGACACGTTTTTCATAGCTCAACGCACTGCGTCCCGACACCTGCCAAAGACCAGTCAAGCCGGGCTTGACCCTGCAGTAGCAGTCGAAGCAATCACCGTACTTTTCTACTTCCGCCGCTACAATCGGTCGAGGCCCCACCAGACTCATCTGTCCAGCAAGCACGTTCCAAAGCTGCGGCAACTCATCCAAACTGTATCGCCGGAGAAAAAGCCCCAGGGGGGTAATCCGCGGATCTTTACGAAGTTTATGGGTCTTGTTCCATTCCGCCCTCGCCTTTGGATATCGCGCTAGATGAGTCTCCAGCACTTCAGCCGAGTTGATACACATCGTGCGGAACTTCCACATGGAAAAAAAGGCGCCATGCTTGCGAATCCGCCGATGCGAATACAAGACTGGCCCGGGCGAACTCAGTTTCACGGAGATGGCCACAATACTGAGTAACAACAGCACAACCGGCATTGAAATCAAAACCAGGACAACATCGACTGATCGTTTGATCACCCGGTATCGGAAGAAGTCGGATGGCGTTTCCTCTGCTCGATGCGAAATCTCTAACGAGCTACCAACCGACTCTGGATACGAATAAGAACCTTCGATAGCCGCTGTCCGCGACTCGGGAGATTGATATTCAGCCTGCATTCGAATCCTGTATCTGTTCGGCTCGCATGTCCGCATGCTCTGCGTTCCATCAGCCGGACCGGTTCCTGTTACACGCCTTGTGTCGCGGTACCTTCTCTAATCCGCTCCTGGAGTCTCAAATGAGACCGGGAAACGGCCGCGCTTCCAAATCACTTCCACCTGCCTGCTCATGCTACCCGTCCATGGACCTTATACGATGGCCTCTCTATCGGTCGGGTTGGACCAAGTCGACGACTGGGAAAACAAAGCGCATTGATACAACTTCACTATTCTAACCGACGGTGTTCTGAAAAAGGAGTTTACGCATTCCGAGTTCGCCTTTTATTCGTTCCACTTTGGAACCGCCACGTTGGGTCTGTTTTCATGTATGAGTCGAGACACTAAACTACTTTGATGCAGGTTCTTGAAACGCCTCTACGTGACGTTAAGCTACTTCAACCCCAACGCTTCGAAGATAGTCGCGGTTGGTTTGCAGAGGTATTCAATCAATCAACCTTCGCCGCTCAAGGATTATCAGCGAATTTTGTGCAGGACAACCACTCTTTCTCGCTGAAAGGTGTACTTCGCGGCCTTCATTATCAACTTGGCAGGCCTCAGGGCAAGCTCGTCAGAGTCCTCTCCGGCCACATTTGGGACGTGGCAGTCGATCTTCGGCGCGAATCTCCCGATTTCGGCAGATGGGCCGGATTCCACCTGAAAGCCCAATCCTCCGCCGACCAACTGCAACTCCTCTGGATCCCCGAAGGCTTCGCCCACGGCTTTCTTGTTCTCTCAGAGACCGCGGAGGTTTTTTACAAAGCCACGAACCTCTACTACCCTGCGGGAGAGCGCTCCATCCTCTGGAACGATCCCGTCCTCGCTATTGATTGGCCCATCGAGGCGCTCGATGGTAACCCTCCCCTGGTCAGTTCCAAAGACGCCCTAGGCAAGCACTTTCTCGAGGCCGAACTGCCACCGGTCGAAGTGAGTCATCTGGTCTGAAAACTCCGCGAGTAACGTCGCGGTCGAGGAGCTTCTTGCTTCCCCGCAGATTCCGAATCCCGCAGCTTACACAATTTGAACGCAGTGACACCTGCATGCTCAACAGTCGCTTATCCGTGCGCTACCAGCCAACGTTCAACCTCAGCCAAGGACTCCACCATTAGATACTCGCCGTCACATCGGTCAGTCTCAGTCCCTCTGATCAAGAAAGCCTGCCGCAATCCGGCTGCGTTCGCGGCCGCCACGTCCGAACATCTGTCTCCAATCATCACACTCTCGTTCAGTTCCACCCCGAATTGAGCAACCCCCCGTCGAAGCATACCCGTGCCGGGCTTCCGATCCTCATGCTCGCGTTTGTACTCGCCAACACCATGCTCGGGATGGAACGGGCAAAAATAAACAGCATCCAGCTCAACCCCCTCTGCACGAAGCTCTGCGCGCATGAACAGCATCAGCGCGTGGAAATCGGCCTCAGAGTAGTAGCCCCGCGCGATGCCCGCCTGATTGGTCACAACGATCAGCCGATATCCAAGTCCTACAGCGGTCTTGCAGAGCGAAAATATCCCATCAACAAATCGCACCTCCTCGGCGCGGTGCAGATATCCCACCTCTTCATTGACAACACCATCTCGATCGAGAAATAACGCTCGCTGCTTCATAGCTCTGCTAACACCTCTCGCAGCGATTGCCGCCAGTCCATCATGGACCAACTGAATCGTTCCCTCAGCTTGCTGCAGTTCAACCGTGAGTTCAACGGCCGCCTCGCAGGAGTGGGATATTGAGCAGTCGAGATTGCCTCGACGGTCGCAAACTGCACTCCAGGCTCCATTTCGCGGCGCAGTTGAAGCGCCTCCGCTGCAAATTCGAACCATGTAGTCTCACCGCAGCCAGCCGCGTGGTAAATCCCGCTCGCGTCCTCAATTGACCTCTCTAGTCCGGTTGTCTCTGCGGTTGCTTCGACTCGCCCGATTACATGCGCTGTCATCCTCGCCAGATCACGACTCCAGGTTGGCGCACCATGCTGGTCGTTCACGATTCGTAATGTCTCGCGTTCGCTTGCAAGCTTCAAGATCGTCAACAGAAAATTCCGCCCTCGTCCTCCATAGACCCAACTCGTGCGGAAGATCATGTGCCCTGCACCACTCTCCGCAAGTGCCCTCTCGCCGGCCAGCTTGCTCGCGCCATAGACACTCCCTGGTTCGGCTGCATCAGTTTCAAGGTATGGTCTATTCCCTAAGCCATCAAAAACATAGTCCGTAGAAAAATGGACGACACCAGCACCAAGCGCTCGCGCCTCTTCTCCTATTACCCTGACAGCCTCGGCATTAATCGCATTCGCCATCTCCGGCTCGCTCTCCGCTTTGTCGACCGCCGTGTAAGCTCCGGGATTCACAATCCATCTGGGCCGAATCGCACGAATCGTCTCCCTGACCGAAACCGCATTCGCAAGATCCATCATTTCGCGTTCCGGGGCAACCACATCCCCCAACGACTTCAGGGTCTGAAGTAGCTCACCACCAACCTGGCCCGAAGCTCCCGTCAACAGGATCCGCTCACCCAGCGGCAACCTCCCAGACACCATCAGTACACCGTCTCTTCCAGCACCCTCAGCAGATACTGCCCATAAGTGCTCTTCGCGATCTTCGATGCCAGGTTTCGCAGCTGATCGGTATTTATGTAACCGAGCCGGTACACAATCTCTTCAGGGCAAGCTACCTTCAGCCCCTGTCGCTTCTCAATCGTATGGATGAACGTCGCCGCATCCAGCAGAGAATCGTGTGTTCCAGTATCGAGCCATGCGATTCCGCGGCCAAGCACCTGAGTCCTCAGTTGTCCTCGCTCCAGGTACCAGCGATTTACATCTGTGATCTCGAGTTCACCCCGCGGCGAGGGTTTCAGCCCTTCAGCGATGCCAACAACCTGCGCATCATAAAAGTAGATTCCCGTCACCGCATAGCGCGACTTCGGTTTCAGCGGCTTCTCTTCAATCGAGATCGCCTGGCGATGCTGGTCGAACTCCACAACCCCATATCGCTCCGGGTCAAGAACAGGATAAGCGAACACTGTCGCTCCGGCACCACCTGCAGCAGCCTCCCGTAATGTCCTGGCAAAATCATGTCCGTAGAAGATGTTGTCTCCCAGCACCAGACAACACCCCTTCCCTGCAAGAAACTCTTTACCGATCAAAAACGCCTGGGCCAGACCATCTGGAGACGGCTGCACCGCATACTGAAGCTTGATTCCCCACTGCTCACCACTTCCCAACAGCTGCTCGAAACGCGGGGTATCTTCCGGAGTAGAGATCACGAGAATCTCGCGAATCCCTGCCAGTAAGAGCGCCGACAGCGGATAGTAGATCATCGGCTTGTCGTAGACCGGCAGCAGTTGCTTTGAGACTACCTGCGTGACCGGATGCAGCCTCGTCCCAGAGCCGCCTGCGAGAATAATCCCCTTCATCGAACCCTCTCGCCTGCCTCGGTCAAGAAGCCACGATCAGCAACAGCAAGCTGATCTTCGCGACCGGAATAGTTCTGGAGAACCCATTGCTGATAAGCCCCGCTGGTTACATGCTCTACCCACGACGCGTTTCTCAGATACCACTCCACCGTCTTCCTCAGCCCGGTCTCAAAGCTCTCCTGCGCTCTCCAGCCGAGTTCTCCCTCAAGCTTGCGCGCATCGATCGCATACCGTCGATCATGCCCCGGCCGATCGGTAACGTAGGTCATCAACTGCAGATGCGGTTTAAATTTTGACTGCGGCACCAGCTCATCCAGCAGTGCGCACACCGTAGTCACTACCTCGAGATTGCTTCGCTGATTTCCCCCGCCGATGTTGTACGTCTCGCCAATGCGGCCTCGTTCCAGAATCGTGCGCAAGGCACTCGCATGGTCTCCTACATACAACCAGTCTCTAACCTGTTGTCCATCTCCATAGACAGGCAGCGGCTTACCCTGCAGCGCATTCGCAATCATCAGCGGAATCAGCTTCTCTGGAAACTGATACGGACCATAGTTATTTGAGCAGTTCGTGATGATAGCCGGTAGCCCGTAGGTATGCACCCATGCCCTCACCAGATGGTCCGACGCCGCCTTCGACGCCGCATAAGGACTGTTTGGAGCGTATGGCGTGTCTTCATGAAAAGCCGGCGCCTCCGGCGTCAGCGTGCCATACACCTCATCGGTCGAAACATGCAGAAAGCGGAACCTCTCCCGATCTGCCCCTGCTAAGCCCTCGTAGTACGCCCGTGCCGCCTGCAGCAAGGTAAATGTGCCGTCGATATTGGTTCGCAGAAACGCTTCTGGGCCCAAAATCGAACGGTCGACATGGCTTTCCGCTGCGAAATGAATCACCGCTCGCGGGCGGTATCTTTGCAGCAATCCGGAAACCGCCTTCGCGTCGCAGATATCACCATGCACAAACGTGTAGGCAGAGCTGCGCTCAATAGACGCAAGGTTCTCCGGATTCCCCGCATACGTCAGCTTGTCCAGGTTGACGACCGGTCCATGGCCTGCAGCCAGCCAGTCCAGCACGTAGTTGCTCCCTATAAACCCGGCTCCGCCAGTCACTAGAATGGAATCGCTGCACGGGATCGCTTCTGCCTCTGTTGCTGCTCTCATGTTTCTGTTTATGCCTCCGAACTTTGGTTCCAACGCTTAATAATAGGCTACCTACCCTTCGCCATCAGGTGGATCACCTCCCGGCGGTGTTTTGCCTTTGCGAAGAACCAGGCAACTGCAAACTCCACCGTTCTCTCCAATGGAGATCGAGACGCGAAAGGTGACCCTATGACCACGAATAATCAACAGTCCAATCAAACCAGCTACCAGACGCCTGCGGGCGACTCAAAACATGCTGTAGAACCCTCAGGTCCCAAGGGGGATAACCCATCGACCGCAGGCCCGGGCCCCACAAAGGTCACCTCCAACACCCCGGAAAATAATCGGGGGCGCATCAATCCCTCGGCGCCCGAAGATGCGAACACAACCCCAGGCACAACAGACAAGAAATAAGATTGTTCTGTTCAATGTCTTTCATCCGTGGTATCTCCTGAAAGGACCTACAAGACGTCGACATCCACTGCGCCAGTCGAGTTTGCGCCACTGTTTGCCCAGGAAACAGTGGATAACGGCAGGAGCGAACCCTTCGCCCGCCTATGCGGCAAAGAGTTCTTATCGTCGTCTGAAAGGGGTTACGTGAAGGAGCAGTTCCCATGGAAATCGAAAGCAGTCTCCATCTTCAGCAGCAAATTGCACGTCTACAAGCACTCCTCGACACGACCCACAGAATCCATAGCACCATCGAATTGGACAGCGTTCTCCGCAGCGTCCTGCAGATCACCGTGCGGGAACTTGAGATGGCGGGTGCATTTTTTACAGCCTTTCCGTTTTCTTACGGGGAGATCCCCCCACGATTTCTCTTGCATCCGCCGTCCTCCGATCCAAGACGCGGTTGTTACCGCTTCCCTTTGCTGGATCGCCACGGTGCTGCCCTTACCGAAATGGTAGTCATCACCCGCGAAGGCGCTCCGCTCACCCTCTTCGAGCAGGACTTTCTAGAACATCTCGCAGTCCAGGCCGCCGTCGCGATTGAAAACGCACGATATCACGAACAAACCCTGGATATGGAGAGGGTCAAGCAGGATCTCTCCTGCGCACGCGACATTCAGCGGAGCCTCCTTCCTCAAACGTTTCCAGACATCTCCGGCTACAGCATCGCGGGCCGCTCGCAGACCTGCTATGAAGTCGGCGGCGACTACCTCGATCTCATCCCACTTACCTCTGGCGAGCTGATGATCGTCGTAGCCGACGTCGCAGGCAAAGGCCTTGCCTCGGCCCTGGTTGGCAGCTCATTTCGGGCGGCGTTGCGAGCTATCGCGAACTCGGGGATGCCGCTCGCCGACATGGCGACACACATGAACCTTCTCCACTACAAAGAAGGCGAGGAGTCCCGCCGCCGCTACGTCACGGCCATGTTCCTGAAGCTTGATCCAAAGACACATACTGTCGAAGTAGTTAACTGCGGTCACAATCCGGCCTTTCTTCTCAACGGCAGCGATGTCCCTGAGTTGATTGAGGCCAGTGGAACCCCGGTCGGGATGTTGCCTTTCTCTGGTTACTCGGCAGAAAAATATGTACTGTCCGAGAAGGCGAAGCTGCTAATCTACACCGACGGAATGACTGAGGTATTTCAAGGTGACGAAGAATTCGGCCAGGATCGTCTCATGGAGGCCTTCCGCACCTGCCGAGTCTCGGACGCGACTGGAACACTGAACTCGATTTGGCAGACTCTGGATGCTTTCTCCAATCAGGAAAACCAATCAGACGATATGACCGCACTCGTAATTGGACGAAAGCCGTAGGAGGGGAAGTGAACGGAAAGAACGTGAACAGCATCGAGCTGCGTCTTCCTTCGCGTCTCGGCTTTGAAAAAGTTGCAATGAGCACCGCCTCCAGTGTCGCCAAACTGATGGGCTTCGCTCCGGACCGGGTTGAAGATCTAAAAACCGCTGTCGCCGAAGCTTGCATCAATGCCATGGAGCATGGAAACAAACTCGACGAATCTCTGATTGTCGATGTCATTCTCTCCATGAACGAGGGTTCCCTTGAAGTAAAGGTGCTCGACACGGGCACCGGGCCTCCGGGCGGAGTTCACGCCCCGGATATGGACAAAAAAATGCACGGAGAAGAGGCTAGTCGCGGCATGGGAATGTTCCTTATTCAGTCTTTGGTGGATGAGGCAGAATGGGTGAGTGCGCCTCTCACTGGAAGCTACGCCCGACTCGTCATACGCTTAAACAACACTAGAGATTGAGGAGACACCAAGATGGCGGACTCAGGTACGAAGGTCAAAATGGAGCAGGTTAAGTGCGCCTCTGGCGATCCAATCACGGTACTGCGCTTCGCCGGCGACATCACGAGTTCGTCCGAGCCTGCGGTACTAGGCACGTACAGCGGACTATCGCCCGAGACATCCAAGCGCATCCTGCTTGATTTTTCCAAGGTGGAGTATCTCAACTCCAGCGGCATCGCACTGATCATTCAACTGCTCTACGCTGCAAGTCAGAAAGGACAAACCGTCCAGACCTTCGGCCTGACTCCGCACTTCCAGAAAGTCTTCACCATGGTAGGCATAACGAAGTACACCAAACTCTACCCCGATGAAGCCGCCGCCTGTGCAGGCTTCGAATAAACCTGAGCCTTCGCTGAGGCATCAAATCGTCCTCGCTGAAACCGCGGTTTACATCGCCGTGAGAATGCGCTTCTCGTCAGGAACGTTCTCAGGCTGGAGTCTGCGCTGAATCCGCAGCACCAGAATGTCATCTTCCTGCCCAAAGTCCTGGGCAGCCGACGCCAACTCTGCCGCTGAGATTGGCTGTTGCAGCATCTTCTCGATGCGTTCAAACCCAAACAGCTGCTTCTCTTGATCCTGCGCCTCAGCGACTCCGTCTGACATCAGCATCAGTGTGTCCCCTGGCTCCAGCTTGAAATGGGAGACAAAGAACTCAGCTCCAGGCACCACGCCGATCGGCAGCGAACCGCCCATCTCAACCTCTGCCCCGTTCAGATACGGTGGCAGATGTCCCGCGTTTGCCAGCGTGACCCGCCCGTCGGTGCAAATCTGCAGGATGAGGCAGGTCGCACTGGCCCGACCACGCCCCCACAACCGATCATTAAGGCTGTTCATTAAAATCAAAGGATCGGAGTCGTATTGAACCGCCGTCCGTATCGCGCCAACGATCAGCGCAACCAGCATCCCAGCCTGCAAGCCCTTCCCTGTGACGTCGCCAACCACGATCAGCACGCTGCCATCCTCCTGCACAGGAAGGATCTGGAAGAAGTCCCCGCCGACCTCGCGTGCCGGACGATACTCACTTTCGATGGCAAGACCAGGTGTCTGCGGTAGATGCTCTGGAATAAGCACGTGTTGAATCTGCCGTGCCTGTTCGATCTCAGCCTTCCACTGTTCACGTATCCGCTGGGTCTGCAGGAATCGCCGAACCAACATGACCGTGATCAGAAAGAGTGAGAAGATCGTCGAGATAGTTCCCAATTGAACATCGAATCCAAGGATGTTGAATGCGGTCGGTATATGAAGAAGAAGGCGGAGTTGTACTTGAAAGAGAGCGACGGCTACCAGAACGACTGCCGAGAGGGCCAGCCATCCTTCGGTCTTCTGTTTGCGGATACCTCGAAAGGTAATTGCGCACAAAAGCGCAGCAAAACTAAGCCTCAGCCCCAGCAGAATAGGTAGCAGATAAACGGAAGCGTGCACCGGGATGTGTTCACCGTAAATCGGCGCACTCATCATGGCCGTTCCGATCATCGTAAGCGCGACCAGCCCCCAAACGATGCGATGAACCCACTGCATCTGGCTGATGCGGAACCAATAGCCCCAGAAGATAACCCAAAGCCCAATTCGAATCGGATTAATGATGACAGACTGCAGAAAAATTCCAGGTGTCAGGGCAATCCATGGCACAAAACTGACAATCAGGACGACGCCATTTCCCAGGATCGTCACTGCGCAAACCAGGCTTAGCCACAGATACGAAGGTTCCGTGCGGTCCATTGAGAGAAGGCTGACTGCGACCATCCATGCAAGGAGCAGAATCAACATCTCCAGGAAGCCACTGCCTACAACATGCGCGGTGTTGTCCCAGTCCATCTGAATCAGGGTTCCAATCACTCCGGCGTGGCCAAGAACTGGAGGTTCGTGCATTCCCCCCGCGTCTGGAGTAAGAAAAAGAGATGCACTGTCCATGTAGATCCGCACCGCAATAGTAATTGGCCCGTTGCGCAGCTCTCTCGGCAGCCGAAACTCTCGCGGAAGTGTGCTATACGCGGTCGTCCTATGTTCGCCAAACTTCCCGAGTTCCCCAAGCAGCTGACCATTGACATAAAGCTGATATGCGTCGTCGACTTCGTTCGGCATCTTGATCGCAAGCCTGCCGTGCGAACTCTGCACATTCACGCGCAGCCGATACCAGGCAAATCCCGTATGTTTCGGATAACCGTTGGCGGTCCAGCCAGGAATGTATCCGCTGCTGCCTAGCTCCGGATTCGCGGACCCCGCAGGTGGAGTCAGATCGATCGTCCCCCAGCTCGAGTCGTCAAAGTCCGGTTGCGCCCAGGCCATGTCGTCGCCGATATGGAACTTCCAGAGGCCGGAGAGTTCGACGGTGCTATCGCCGAGCGTGGCCTCCAGCTGCGCTCTAGGTGCAGGAGCTGACTGAGGTTTCTCTCCACGCAGTCCAACTGCAAAACCAAAGAGCAGCAACAACACGGTCGAAACTCTTGCACGGCGCATAGATGCAACTCTCAAAACTTGTCGATAAAATCTGTCTGCGGATGAAAGGAAGACCGAACACTACTCCCCACGGACTGGGCTAAGGGTAGCTGCCACTTTCCTCACATCAACCCGCGTCTGATTCTGAGTGAGGTTCTCTTGGAACTTTCCAAAAATTGTTCCAACGATTGCCAGGCAAGACTTTCGGTTGAGGAGGTAGCTAGCCCGCAGGTTGCTATTTCGAAGGTTACGCAAAACAAAGCTCCGATGTCAACGTCATCTTTCTGACACCACGGGACTTTGGGACATGCTGCCCCGAAATATCATGGGCTCGCGTCCTGCAACTCAGCCACGATAACACCGTTGCGAACCACCCCGTTTCAGTCACGTCTGCCTTGCTATTTGGAAACGGGTCAGTGACTCTCACTTTGTCATTCCTCGACCCACCACAAGACCCGACGTTCATAACAAGGAAACCCAGGCTTGAGCCCGGGCTTCTTTCTAACTCTATTGACGTTCAGGGAGGCGAGCTGTTTGGCTCGTGCCCGCCCCCCTGATTTCAACTCCATCTGACTCAGCGGTTACAATCAGTTTGATTTTCTGACAGTCGTCCAAAGCCGGCGCGACATATACATGCCAGCCATCATGACGCCCGTCGAGAACAGCAACAGCGAATCCGGCTCAGGGGCGACACCGATCGTTCCGGACCCTCCCTGGAAGTCGCCGGGATTTTCTCCCTGCTCGAAGACTATAAGTGCGCCCCCAGGAGCAACACCCGCGCCACCCGCAAAATCCAGAGCGTACTCAAGAGGATTGCTGGGATCAGGTCCACAACTCACAACGTTTAGAGCGCTCGGAATAACGGTGCCCCCATTCCCAACCTGACCACCCGAGTCGCACTGGGGAGTGGTACTAAGAGGTGCAATAAGAAAACCAAGGTCGAGCGAGGTAATAGTTTGGCCCGATTCATTGTCTACGACAAAGCATCCGTAGGTGCCTGAAGTGAGGCCGTTTCCAATTCCAGCCCCGTTGCAAGCAGCTTGCGAGAGGTTAACAGGGGAGATGTCACCACCAGTAAAGATCGTGCAATTCGTGTTGCCCGGAGATCCTTGGGGAACGCCCGGCGGATTGCAAACATCCACTGCTGGAGGGTCAAGAACGGTCATTCGGAAGTCGATGCCGCTCGCGTGGGCGAGGCTGGAACCGCCGCAAAGCAGAGCCAGAACGAAAAGGATGCGAAGAAGATGTTTCATTATCTGTATTCCTCCAGAAAACTCATGTGTCTATCTGCAACCACAGCTTGGATCAGGAAATCGTGCCGGTACACCGTTGGACCTTATCGTTTATGACCCTTGATTGCGATCTCATGAAGCACGTGACATGCCAAAGAAAAACCCAAAAAATCCAGCAAAATCATCAACTCCATCTTTCTCAATACGCAGAACATTGCAGGGCAAACGGAAGTATTAGTACCTTTCAGGGCACGGGAAACCCGCGGCGACTTCATCTGACTTCCTCCAGAACGGGCGCCGTTTGGGGCAATGGATAACACGTTCAAAATGAAGTGTCAGGAGATGGCTGAACTCCGCGAAGAATGCCAATAATCCTTAACCGGATTTAACACAATCCTGTTCCAAACTTCGATTCCCCGGCCCTACTCCTGTCCTTTTGGCTAACCAACCGTTACTTTCAAATAGTTGATGCGTCTGACATTCGAATCCAGTTGGTCAGGTGAGAAGGCTATGAGCCGAATCTGTTGGGGAACTTTTTCGTGCACAGAGCTTTCTACCGTTTTGCAGGCATTCTTAGCGTTCTGCTCTTTGTCAGTCGATCCTAGGCCAGACACAATTGGCTAGATCGCAGCAAAACAAAACGACGCAATACATCCGGAATGTGACGGGTTGCTTACCCGCTTCACTATGCTGCCCTGCCAGACACTTGACGGTAACGGGGCCATTGTAAATATCTCGACAGGCACAGACCTTTTCCTGATCTACGCAAAATCCCCAATTACTTATCGGCTGATTTTGAGCTGCACTCTCTACGCCATACAATGCTGATTAGGCTTGGGGAATCGGGAGTGACGCTTTCATCACCATGCGGATTGCCGAACACAGCACTACCCTCGTATCGCAACGGTATATCCATCCGACGCCAGGCAGTGGAGCGCGCTTTCGAGCGGTTGTAATTGTCTGGCAACGGGACCCGAAGTTGAGCCGAAAAGACAGCTACGCGGCGTGGCAGTATCCGCTACCCTGTCGCAGTCGTTGTCCGTAAGTCATGGAAGGGCCTGTAGCTCAACGGTTAGAGCAGGGGACTCATAATCCCTTGGTTGGGGGTTCAAATCCCTCCGGGCCCACCATTCGCGTAAGGGATTGATTCTAGGCTCGGATGTGAGTGCGCGGAAATACGATCAATATTCTGAGTGTAGAGAACGTATTCGGACCCGACTACGTTGTACTCACCGTTTGTTCTTTTCGATTTCCAATAAAGACTGACTAAACTCCGCCTTCAACTGACCGAGTCTCTGCGTTCCACCCAACACGTGCATTGATCAATCCATCATAGGTGGATCCGGTGCCAGTTCCGCCACGGGGTTCTCTTCCTTCTTTAGAAAGCCGTAGACCGCTACGTACGAATGGGCGAAAACATAACAGAAACTGGAAGCAAGATTAAACATAACCGCGTCTCGAGTGCTTCGTACTCCAAAGACGATTACATATCCGACTTGAACAAGCAGCAGCAGTCCGATCTCCGCAATCGTCCCTCGCCAGAACACCCATTTGCGGGAGCGGTTCATGATCCAAATCAACCCAGCAACGTAGTTGATGCATGCCGTCAGAACGACCCATCCGATCAAACCGCGTAGATCGCCATATTTCGGCCCTAAAAGCCATAGGAAGACAGTGGGAACAGCAAAAGAAAACAGAACTAGTCCGGCACAGCAGAGTGCAGCGAAGAAAATCAGACGAAAATAAGTGAGAAGTAATCGTCCCCGTTGCAAGCGAGCTATATACGGTTCGACGATCACTATATTAAACGTCATCAGAAAGTTGAAGATGAGACCGAGACGTCCTAACGCCGCGACCTCAGCGATGCTCACCGTATTGCCAAAGATACTGATTAGAAATAACGCCACCTGTCCATGAAAAGCACCCAAAATGATAGCCGGAGAAGCTGGCAGGATATAACGACCAATCTCTTTCCGGATCGACAGGTCGTTGGTCTGTGGCCAAGTGAAGAACTGTCGGCTCTTTCTCCCGAGAAGTTGGCCATTAAAGGTGATATTCAATGCACTCAATCCAGCAGCCGTCCATGAATTGAGCGCACCTAAAACACTCAGAACAACATAAGCACCCAACCTATAGATGTTCGAAATCGTTTGCGGGACATAATAATCGCGCAACCGCCTGTGAAGAAACAACGGGGCTGAATAGTAAGAGACGGGGCCGCTCGAATAAAGCGCGAGAAGAACCGTCATCAACAGCGTGATCTGAATGGGCCATGGCCACTTCTGTTTATGAGTAATGATCAAGAAGACAACAGCTGCAAAAGGTGACAACATCCAAAATGCAGTGTCCCGGAGAGACTTTGCGCCCCGCACATATCTACCTACAACTAATGGATCCAGAGCCCGATCGCCAATCAAAGGTATGATCGTACTGGCACAACCTAGATCCATTAAGATCGAGGTCGTAGCCTGAAATCCTGAAGCCAACCCGAACTTTGCATAATCACTGACGCTCAAGACGCGTATAAGAAAAATTCCAATGATTACGTTGATTCCCTGAAGTGCTCCCTGGCCAAGAAAAAAGTGGAACACGATCCGGAGCATTCGGCGAACCTTCGCGTTCAATGGGCTACGCGTCGCTTCATCAACTGTCTCCAGTGAAGGATCGCCACGAGAATCGTCAGATCTTACGGTTGTCATGGCAAGCCTGCTCCCAAGGAACATTGTTGTGCAGCCTCGGCCCGGAGCATCGTGAACGGTCAGGAACGCTTGTGGAGAGAGAGATGACTCTAACCAAGTAGTCTTCAATCATTCTTGGTGCTTCGTAAGGTAAAAATCTGCCGATAAAATGGCCCTCGATCCGCTCTGCGTAGCAACATCTCAACAAGAGACGGCGCAATTTGCATTCCTAGCGAAGACGCCCTATTAAAGATTCCTGACATCTCTTTCTGCATCAGCCATGAATGGAAGGATATGCTTTCATTGCCTTGTTGCCGCATCTCCCACCCTTCCAATCCTTCAAATATCTCTGATTCAGGGAAGGGTGCATCCATGTGCTCGCTGAGCCAACCTGGTGGTGTCCGTTTAGATTTCACGTAAACATTCAGCAACTCTCGATCCGACTCCCAGGCTGGCCTGCCAGACGGAAATCCGAAGATAACAAGCTTACGTGCAACACGAAGAGCCTCGCTAATCACCATTTTTCGTAGATGAGGTGGAACATGCTCAAGTACATCCGATGCGACGACGACATCAAATTCGTTGTCCTTCAGGGGCAACTCCGTCGCAGAAGCGACCATGGGGGTCATAGGCCATGATGGCTCAAAGGGGAAGGAAACATCACAACCGACAAAAGGAACTTTACGGAATCGCCCCAGACCGACAGGGCCAGAACCAATTTCAAGTACAGATCCCTGCTCGAACATGTCGTGGGATTTCAATATTCGTGTAATTGGATAATACCTGGCCGCCCAGTTAAGCATTGGATCCTTTACATGGTAGAGGCGGCAACCGACGGTCGTCCGCACAAAGTAAGAAACGCGATAGTCGCTATCCCTGGTCGATTTAAACTGTTAGAGAATCGGAAGATAGCACAGCGAAATTATACAATCTCTTCGTCCATCAAAATGCGCGCTTGCGCAGAATCCAAAGCAAAGATAACTGATACATTCCGACGCAAAAATGAAAGACATACTCTCGCGCGAGAGTACGTGAGCACCAGATCGAGAAAAATGGTGACTGGTGCGATAAACTTATCAATAAGCAGTTTTGAACCAGATGCAATGAGGTCGGCGATCTCCATTAGCCATATCTACCTGCTCGAAATTTCCTGTGGCTGTGCCAGGGTTCTCTATCAACAACCCTCAAGATCCCGAAGATCCTATGATTACTAGAAGTGCGATGACGGTCATCATCCCTACCTTCAATCGCTTGTCCACTCTGCGACTTTGCTTGGACTGTTTAGAGGCGCAGACGATGACCGACTTCGATGTACTCATCGTCAACGACGGATCGACCGACGGCACCGAGGCAGCGCTAGCTGACATTCGAGAGAATAGCTCTCTCCATCTACAGGTTCTGCATCAGCAAAACTCCGGACCCGCACGAGCGCGAAATTGGGCGATTGCACATGTCACAACTGAGATCTGTCTTCTGATTGGCGACGATATCCTTGCGACTCCGAATCTCCTCGACGCTCATCTCCAGTTTCACCGAGCTAACCCGGACAACAAGGCGGTCGGTCTTGGTCGGACGCAATGGGACACAGTTCACCAGAAGATCACACCCTTTATGGAATGGTACGAAGAGGTTCAGTTTGACTATGGGCGACTGACTGCAGGACTGACCCCGACCTGGCAGCATTTCTACACTAGCAATCTGTCGTTCAAAACGCGTTTATTTCGAGCCAACCCCTTTGACGAAAGGTTTAAAGCAGCTGCCTGGGAGGACATAGAACTCGGGTTTCGGCTGGCAGACCGGGATCAGATGCACCTCACCTTTCTTCCTAATGCAATCGCTTCCCACGTCCATCCAACCACTTTCCTGCAAGCTGTCAGAAGAATGCACACCCTTGGCCGTTCACAGCGACAGTTTCATCAAATCTGGCCTTCTGCTCGGGATATAGCGGTTAGGGATATAAAGACGAAAATCTGTACGATTTTAGGAGCTCGTCCCCTCCTTTTAGACATTCTTACCTCGTCGGTCGACCGTCTCTCTGGACCGCTGAAGCCCGGAAAATTACACGCCATGCTTCTACGAAGTCACCAACAGCGGGGATATCTGGAATCAAATCAGTAAGGCGTCCACCTGAGCTTGCAGGTCCGCACGTTCGCCGTCCTCAGAAGGTTTCTAAAATCTATTACACTGGAAGTTAGTCATCGGCTAACGAGCATTATCCGCCAGCACTTTGCAGGATGTGCTGAAAAGACAATAGCGAGTATAAAGGTACGGAATGCCAATCGAAACACCGACTCAGAGTGAGAGCTCCAACATCTCGGAATCCACGAGCCTCGTCTTTACCGAGAATGAACCGCTCTCCTTGACGCTGGTGCTACAGATTCTGCAGCGTTCTCGACGCTTCATTTTAAAGACAGCAGCTATAACGTTCATTCTCGCAACAATCCTGGCGTTCATACTCCCTCCTTACTACACCGCAACTGGCTCCTTTGTCCCTCCGGGAGCGAACAATACTTCAAGTGCCGCAGCACTGATGGGTCAGCTTTCAGCCATAGGAGCTGGCAGCCTCCTTGGCGGCAAAGGCCAAGGCGATCTCTACGTCGGCATTCTCAAGAGTCATACAGTCGCTCGCGACATTGTTCAGCGTTTCAATCTTATGCAGGTGTACAAAGTTAAAAAAGAGAGTCTGGCGGAGAAGAAGCTCCTTTCGGAATCCGAGTTTACGCTGGGAACGAAAGATCCCATCGTTACCGTGTCGGTGACCGATAAATCCCCCGAGCGCGCCCGGGATTTGGCCGCAGGATATCTTCAGACGTTACAAGCTACCTCGGCCGGATTGGCCCTCTCAGAGAGTTCACAGCGGCGTCTGTTCTACGAGCAGCGCCTTGCCAAAGAAAAGGACGACCTCGCCAACGCAGAGGTCGCCTTGAAGCTGGAAGAGGAAAAGAGTGGATTGGTGGCGCCGGTCGGGCAGATGGCTTCCAACATTCAAGCGCAGGCACAGGTCCAGGCACAAATCACAGACCTCCAGACAAGGCTGGCCGCCCTGCTCATGAATGAGACCGAACAAAATCCTGATATCCTTCGGTTACGGACGCAGATCGAAAGTTTGCAGTCTCAAGCCTCCCAATTGGCAAAGGGAAACGGTAAAAACCCTACAGGAAGCCTCTCGAGTGCTTTGGTGCCTGGCTTGGAGCTCGACTATATTCGGAAGGCCCGTGAGGTGAAGTATCATCAAGCACTCTTCGAAATCATCGCCAAACAATACGAAGCGGCGCGATTAGACGAAGCAAAAGACTCTCCCCTTCAGGTTCTCGACCAGCCGGTCCTCCCCGATATGAAGTCCGGGCCGCACCGCTCTCTGATCATGGCCCTCGGTCTTGTGATTGGCGTGCTGGGGAGCTCCGCCTGGGTTTTGTTGCGGGCCGATACGATCAAGCGCGTTGTACGCTGACGACGTCGGATTCTTAGGGCGACATGGAGGAACGAGCCGTGAGTAATGAGTCCACACTGTACGTGGAGGTTGGGCATTCAAAGACCCCCCCGTTTGGCCACTCGTCGATCTTAAATTGGATCTCAAATAAAGGTTTTGAGCCCCTCTTTCATATATACGTCTATCTCCTAGTCCTCTTGCCGACTGGTAGCCTCTTCGGAATCAACATCAAGTTCATCTGCTTTTTTCTTCTTTTCCCAATTGCGCTCTCGAAACATCTAGCAGATAGCAAAACCACCTTGTCCAAGGTTTCATTACTGTTTGTTGTACCCGGAGCACTGCTCGTTTGGATTTTGATCGCGCAGGTTTATGAAGCCAACGCAGCTCTGTCTTACTTTCAATTCAAGGACATTGCCACAACCTTTGCGAGTTGCTGGCTGGTCTCCGTTTTCTGCAGAAACAGAAAAGGCGCAGATATTCGATTCTTACGAACGGTACTTATTGCAGAAATCGTTGCGTGTTTGATCAAGATTACGCTGCTCGGTTACTGCTTTTATAAGGAAATTCCCGTTTCGCTCATGATCGATAGTATCAGTGACTTTTTTGGGACGAAGCTAATGAGCATGGACTTGGACTCAGCTCTCGGCAGGATTCAATTTGTAGCCGATGGTCTAATTCCCATATGCATTTATATGCTGCTGCGCTACCGTACAAAACTTAAGATTAGTAGCGTGAGTGCAGTCGTCATGTTTTTTCTTCTTGCCGTATCCCTTGTCTTTACCTTTTCAAGATATTTTTGGGGGTTTGCAGCTCTAGCCTTTTCTCTCGGAATGATCTTTAGTAAAAAAGATCATTTTCACGCTTCGGTCATCACATTGCTTTGCATTGTTTTACTGGTGAGTCTTCCTGTCATTGTCGATCTCTATCAAATTCGCTTTTCTGACGCGATTGCAGGCGGATCGGATTCAGTACGAACAGAACAAATTCCAGCGCTTGAGCGGTTCTTCTTAGATGCCCCGCTCTTAGGACATGGATATGGCAGCTATACCCCAGATGTTATCCGAAGCTCCGACCTTCAATACGGATACGAGGTTCAGCTCTACGCATTGGCTGGACAAGAAGGCATAATTGGGCTTTTGCTGATGGGTGTTTTATTGTTGCTCTACTATTACCCATTATTATGGTCGAAAGGAAGATTCTTTTCCAGCCACCGATTCGGCCTGATCATTATTCTATTTGGCTGGCTTGCCGCTGGCCTATTTAACCCAATGCTATTCAATTCCGCTGCGGCAATGTCATATGCCGCCATTAATGCGCTCTCGGAAATAAGCTCTGAGTCAGGATTGATGAGCACGCTCAAATCCTTTGAGACTTGAGACTTGATTCTTACTTCTTGATCTCTGCCACCTCAATAATCCGCACCCATGCTATCAAAATCGCGTAAAATCGATTATCTCATTATGCCACTTCATCGACGGTTGCCTCAAATTCCTATGTGGCTAATATTGGTTGGGACCCTGTTACTAGCGGTCCCCTTCCATCTTCGCCCTGACAATTTCATTGTGGATGATGGCTATTTTTATCCTCAAATTGCGCGCTACATCGCACGTGGTCAAGGTAGTACCTTCAACGGCATAATGCTGACAAACGGCTATCACCCACTTTGGATGCTGATCTGTGTAATAGGCGCATGGATCACGCCAGCCTCTTATCCACTCGTCCAACTTCTAACCTCAGTACAGGACGTGCTCATATTGGGCTGCGTGTACACGATCGTCTCAGTATCACGCCGTGCCAAAATGCGTGGTTCCGTCCTAGGGTGCCTGCCGCTCCTATTCTTCGGCATGGTATTGGGTATTTGGCGCCTGCTCGAGGCGAACTTGGCACTTGCACTTCAGTTAAGCGTGTTGATCATAGTGTGTCCAGTCCTCTCGGCAAGTTTTTATGACAAGTTAGGTAGATGGCGTAACCTTCTCATCGGAACACTGTTTGGCTTAACAATGCTCGCACGACTAGATCTTATGTTTTTTGTTGCGACAATACTTATCTACGAAATTGTCAATACCAATTGGTCGCTCAGCTTACAGACGCGGACTAGATCATCACTGATACAAATGACTGCGGCAGGAATGCTCTTAGCGCCATATTTCATATGGAACATACATCAATTCGGTCACTTGCTTCCCATCAGTGGTGCTATCAAAAGTACTTTTCCACACCCAGAACGCTGGGGTTTTAGCAATTTTATGTATCCGGTTATTGGGGCTATATTTTTAAATAGCTCTTTGCTTATTAAAAAAACTAGGACGAGCTTCGAGAATATTTGCATTCTCACCGCAATAGCAGCCGCACTTCACATGGCATACACACTAACGTTCGGAGAGTTAGCCCCTTGGTACCTCACAACGGGGTATCTTACTCTTTGTTTTTGCGTCATATGGATGGTCGACAGCGTTTTACGAGTGGCGCCATCTCTGGAGTGGATGGAAACGGCGCTCGCAGCACTTGTCTTTTTTGCTTTTCTGAGCTTGGCTGCTTTACGTATATTTTCAAATTTCACCTATACGCACTTCGTGCATAGGCAGGTTACATTTCACGGATCTTATCTCGAACCTAAACTGGGCCTCGCAATAACACTGCGAGATACTCTTCCAAAAGGAAGCCGAATCTTCGTGTTTGACGCTCCTGGTAGCGTTGCTTTCTACTCCGGTATGAGCATTCTTCCCGTAGATGGTCTTGTAGCCAATTATGCGTACAACGATGAAGTAGTAAAAGAGGGATTTAGTGATTATGCCACCAGAAAGCACATCGATTATTTTATAGCTCCTTACCTGCATCAGGGTCAGATATACGACCGCCTCGCACTTCGAGGATCTGGTGGAAAGGCTAAACAGATTATGGAAATAAAGGCACCATTGACAAAACGAGATGCCGGCACAGTCATACTTTCCGACGCAAATCTTATCTTTCGCTATCGTGAAATTACCACTGATCTTGAAACGGTCTACCCTGAGGTAGGGATTTGGCGCATACCTCACTAACTTGGTGCGGAGCGCCGCATGGATTAGAGAATGCGCCTCCACAGGCAATCATCCGAGTACCAACTTAACCTCACCTAGCTTCTGTCCAGCGCCTAATCCTATTGCTCCTGCGAGTCAGCAACCGGAGCTTGATCTCATTGAGTGTTATCGCGCGAAAATCACGATTCTCGTCGCGTAGAGTGTCCTTACACATTCGTCCAACTAGCCGCAACAGCCGCTCGGCCCTGCCCAAAACTCCCATGTGAAAATCCCAGAACGCGCGCTCATCCGCCAGAAGTCGCCTGTACCGTTCTGGAGTCATGCGACCCTGACGATCCATGATCGCGAGCTCGTGGTTTACCAGAATATTTCCAGCTACAATCAGCCGTTTTCCCGCTAGATCCAGACGATGAAAGAGATTTGTGTCGCTATTATGAAGTGGAAATTGCAAATCATAACCACCGAGCATCCGGACGGCAGAAACACGGAGCATCGACGCTGAATTGAGCGCAGACGTGAATCGCTTCGAGACGCCCTCCACCCCCGGCGCAAGAACCTTCGGGAAAAACCCTCCTACGAAACGGAACGGAGAGATAAGTCTTCCACGATCTGCAATACGAGGAACGATGCCTGCGACTCGTGCATCAGAGACATACTCCTCTGCATAAACCTCGATCTTTTTGAGAAAGTCCACTGGGAGGTTTGTGTCCTGATCGAGGGTGAGCAACCAGGTAAAGCCCTCTTCTTCGGCCATCTTTAGCGCCTTGTTATAGGGCACAGCCAGCCCTGGATTATCAGGCTCTGCGTAATATCGAACCCCCTCCGGAAGAATGCCTGGGTCCTGGCCTCCGGGGGTATTATCGACAATCAAAACCGTAAGCCGCAGTCGGTTAGAAGCCGCGTGGGCTGCCTCGAGCAGTGTCTTTATGGTGGGAGACGAGGCGGCCAGCTTGTTGTAAAGAACAATGATAGCGAAAATGCTTGTTCTTCCATTACGTTGCGTCTCGAACTGGGCAGGGGCATCCATACGGATGGTAGATTGATAGACCTTTCGACTTCATTATAACTTTGGGTCAGGCATCCGCTTCCACACAGCATGGCTTCGTTGTTCAGATCTGCTCACAAAACAAGATCCCGAAAGGCAGCATTTAATCCAGTTGGTGAGTATTTCTTATAACTCCGTAGATGACCCAGGACAGTGGGCAATCTTCTCAACCTGCTAAGAGATAAAAGTGCACCACCACGATGAGCATGTTCTGCCTTGGCATGCGCCTCGATCAACAGATGATCGTCACTCGAGATACCCAGTTTTTCCAAACACACCTGCAGTGCGTCGAATTGGAGAGCATTTTCTCGATATTCTTTTTGGTTTCGATCGCGTGAGAGCTGAATATAGCCACTGATGCCGTGCGACAAGATGTAACTACACTTCTCTTTTAGAGAGATTGGCACACCGATCTGTTGATTTCCATGCACGCGATATCCAACCAAATGCTCGGGACAGGCTATCAATCTAGCGTGTGCCGCCAGCATGAGTGCAAGCCAGGCATCGTGATTCCAACTCGATGGCATTGCGAGAAGCTCATTCTTTGATGAGCTGCGTATAGCAAAGGCCATGCCCGTAACGACATTCCTCTTCAGCAAAACCCCCACAGCCTGTCCTGATCGAAAGTTCATTTGATCGAAAGTATCAAATTGAAAACTTCCCCAAAGATCTTTTCCCAAAAGCCGCGAGGACGAGTCGATCAAGTCGCCGTTTGAGAAGACCCCTGCGGCGGAAGGATTGCTGAGGAACAACTCTTTCAGCTTTTTCAATTTCTGCGGATACCAGACATCATCCTGATCGCAGAGCGCGATAAGCTCCCCGGTGCAAAGCTCGATGGCCTGCGCGAAGTTGCCACGATAGCCTAGATTCTTCGGATTGCGGATAATACGCACCGGGAAAGGACTCTCGACTGCGAACCTCTCTGCGATGCTCACAGTGGCATCGCTCGAGCAATCATCGCAAAGAACAAGTTCTGCTGGCAGCTGCTGCTGACGTGCAATGCTCTCCAGCTGTTCGCCAAGATACTTTTCCCCGTTGTAAGTACACATTGCGATTGAGAATCGCACGTCTTCACGCACCAAATTTCTCCGTCGGTTTCCTTTGAAAATCAATCCCTTGAGACATCCACGTTCCGACGCACTCCGAGAGTGCCGCGAGCCGGCCGCAAGCGGTGCGCTGATTTAGGCATACCTCCGTGCCGCCAATGTGCGCTTTGCGTCGCGTCATCCTGCCAGCTTTCTTCGGAATATTCCTTTGAGAAGCAGCCTCACGCGCCAACTGGGTCACTCGCCTCTACAGATCATACCGGGCCACTTCCCGTTGCCTCCTCCACCACGAACGGGACCGCCGCATCTCATTATAGATAAGAGTGGTCTCGTTTTTCGCACGACGATCCGATCGAGAGGAGGGGCCGCCAGAATTTGTGCCAAAGTAACGTTAACGGATGGGCTCTCTACTTACCAACGAATCAATTCCTTTATACTATTTTTGTCCCACTGCGATTGAACATCGCAGAACGCGTCTTATTTAGGAGTTGGCTCACATGAATCGCAGAGAGTACGCCGCGCTTATCGAAAGACGACTCAAAGTCGAATCTGACCGGCTGCGGCAGGAATTTCCAAAGTATGTGGTGCAAAGCTGCTATGTCGATGACCTTTTACCGAAAGAACTCGCGTTAGAGATATGCAACGCCTTTCCTGACAAGAGCGCGATGATGCTCAAGAAGAGCCTGCGCGAAAACAAGCATGTTGCCGCGCAGATGAATCAATATGCCCCAATACTTGAAGAGATCGTTTATGCGTTCCAAGAGCCAGGCGTCCTGAACGCGGTAGCGGAAATTACCGGCATCCAGGGCATGGTCCCCGACGAGAAACTGTATGCCGGTGGAATCAGCCTCATGGCGAAAGAAAACTTCCTAAATCCACATCTTGACAACTCTCATGACATCAAGCGCGAGATGTACCGTGTCCTCAATCTGCTTTACTACGTAACCCCAAACTGGGGCCATGAACACGGTGGAAACTTGGAGTTATGGGATGACGGCCCTAAGGGTGCGCCGCGCGAGATTACAAGTCATTTCAATCGCCTTGCCCTGATGGCCACTCACGAGAATTCATGGCATTCAGTGAGCGAGGTGAAAGTAGACCGTTCGCGTTGCTGCGTCTCCAACTATTACTTTTCGCCGAAGCCCTTAGAAGATCATGAGTATTTTCATGTGACTTCGTTTAGGGGTAGGCCTGAGCAGCCAGTACGCGATTTGGTGCTACAGGGGGACATAGCTCTACGACAAGGTATTCGGAAGGTGTTCAAGAAGGGTATTGTAGATAACAAGCACGTTTACGAAAAGAGCTAAGTCCTGGAAGCCGCTCGACAGAGCCAGTGTGCAACTAATGTGCGCTGTTATCGGATCGTTGACCCGGCTTAAATGGTCATGAGAATACTTATCAATGCAATGGGTGTGACCAAGAAGAAGGCCGGGGTCGGCGTATATGCAAAGAATCTAATTGATTCGTTGGTATCGAATGACGAATTACATCTGTTTGTTCTCGCTCAGGATGATGACTCCGACTTCGATTACCAAGGCTTGCCTAATGTCACGGTATTGTGGGTTCCCTCGAAACTGCTGCGAACACCGCTGATTCGCTTGATCTTCGAGCAGCTGCTTTTGCCTCTTATCCTATGGAAGCACCATATCGATGTTGTGCATTCCCTCCACTACTCTTTTCCTCTCATCAGCGGTCGAGCAAAGAACGTTGTCACAATTCATGACATGACATCATTCTCGATGCCCGAAGTGCACCTAACTTTTAAGAGGCTTTATTACCGGACTTTTATTCGAGCTGCAGCCAAGCTGGCGGACGCTCTTATTTTCGTCTCCCAATCCGCTCAAAGCGATCTGACAGCAAGGTTCGGCTCTCCGAAGGGTATTTCTGCCGTAATACATCATGGTAAAAGCGATAGTTTCTCGCCTTGTTGGGATCAGGACCTTCTCCAGCAAGTCCGGAAAAAGTATGGTCTGCCCACGCGTTTCATTTTGTATGTGGGAACAATAGAGCCTCGGAAAAACCTCGTGCGGCTGGTTGAAGCGTTCTCGGAGATAGCCCCCCTTCATCCGGATACCGCACTAGTAATAGCAGGATCAAAAGGATGGATGTATGACTCACTGTTTGAGTGCATAAGCCGCCTGCGGCTGGAAGCACGTATATTTTTCCCGGGATTCGTAGCAGAAGCAGATAAGCGATTCCTCATCTGCGCCGCGGACGTCTTTGCTTATATTTCTTTGTACGAGGGCTTTGGTCTCCCCGTGCTAGAAGCTCTTGCCTGCGGAATTCCTACTCTCACCAGCACCACATCCTCCTTGCCAGAGGTCTCTGGAGTCGCCGCACTGGCGGTGGATCCAACGGATGTCGAACAGATCGCCTTCTCTTTAAATCGTCTTCTCTCAGATTCAGTTTTACGGCAAGAATTGCATAAAGCTTCGCTTCTCCAGGCCGCCCGGTTCACATGGCAAGAAACCGCCGCCGGTACAACCCGCGTGTATTGGGATACGTTCAATAACGCGATTGTGGAGCTAGTGTAGAAGAACAAAAATCGAGCCTGCGTTATGCGGTGTTTGCTTAACAGCCGGGTCAGTCATATTGAAGCTCATGTGGCGCCGGCTCAGTCAGTGTTCCGTCCTTGCGCTCATACCACATGAACAGTTTGTGATTCCCATTCACCCGCACTGCAACAATGATCCCACTTCCAAACGCCCCCGTTCCGTCTGTCTTCGAAATATCCACGTGATGAGAACGAATCGGTTCGCCCACCGGACTTGCAGTCGTCCAGTCTTCGGTAAATCTCTTCAGCGGATAGTCCACATGACGTTCGGGATGCTGCTGCCAGTCCGGGTCGTTTGTATAAATTGCAAACGCCTTGCCGTAGTCCTGCGCCTCGAGGGCGCTAAAGAAGTTGCTCACCTTATGCTCGGCCGGAAGATTGGAGAAGAACCACCCATGTCCCAAAAGAAATCCGCCCATCCCCAAAACGACCAACAGCACAATCAGAGCCCCGGAAGCGATCAACAAATTACGGTTTCGCGTCTCGCGGCGGTTGTCGAACTCCGGTGCATTCAGCAGGGTCATAGTTCCTCATTCTTGTAGATCAAACACAAATCAACTTTATTAGACACCGGTGCCACTTCTTTCGTACGACTACCCCACCGTATCGCCGCCGACTCCCAGCCATCCCTGCATCAGTCGCAAGTGATGCTGCATATGCGCAATGTAGTCCTCGATCAGAAATCCCAGGGTCACAGACTCGCCCTCAATCAATCCGACACTCTTAAGACGAGACTTTTCGATATGCCGAACTGTCCATGCCATATGCTCATTCAGCGCAAACCATAGTGCCAGCACCTGCGCCCACTCGCGTTCGGCGTAATGCTGCAGGTTCACCCACTCCACCTGCTCATAGCCTGGCTCACTCTGACCCGGCTTAATCTGTAATCGAACAACCCTTCCTACGTTATTCACCGCTGAATCGACAAGATGCCCGATCACCTGCTTCGCGCTCCACTTGCCCGGCCGCTCCGGCACACTTGCCTCAGCCTCGGAGAGTGTCACCAGCCACGGCATCCAGTCTCTGAGTACCGCCGCAAGCCGTTCACTCAACTCGGCAGAATCCAGCAGCCCAACATCCGACTCCTGCGCATAGATCACCATCCAAACGCTCCCCGATACACTTCAAACTCAGTTCCAGTTGGCAGCAAGTATACCGACACCACATCGAATCGCACCGGCACATCGCCCCTCAGCTTCTCCGGAAATCCCTTCAGGTACGCCCGCCCCATCCTCCTCAGCATCTCCCGCTTGTCCCGGTCCACGGCCGACTCCGCCGTCATTCCATCCCTGGCACCACGCGCCTTTACCTCGACAAAGCACAACGTCGGCCCATCCCACCCCACCAGGTCGATATCCCCCCACAACTTCGCGCTCTTCCACCTCTGCGCGACAACCGTATATCCCAACTTCCGAAGATAAAACAGAGCCTCCCGTTCGCCCTGCTCCCCTGTCGCGAGATGAGCAGGCCCTCCATCGCGGCGGACACTCAGAGAATCCAGCCTCCGCATCGCCCAGGCCTGAACGTCAATCCACACCGTAGCTGGCATCCGTTCTCTCGTATATCATTTCAACCATCATCTCCCAGTAGAATACGTGGCTTTCGAACTGCTGTCCTTACGTAGCGTTCCCTGTTCCATACTCGGGCCCCCTGAACTCAGAGGTCACATATGCCAAACGCATCGAGAGCGTCGCTCTTTCTCCTCGCCATCTCCTTGACTCTCGCCGGACCTGCGTCGGGAGATCAGGCGATCGCTCAAAGCCAGCCCGCACCGTCAGCTCAAGCCGATCAACAGACGCCCCCACCTGAAGCCGCCGACGCCACCGCATACACACAGGAGACGCCCGACGACGAGCTGGACACTGCCGCCGTAACCCTCGACCTCTCGCACACATCACCGCTCATTCAAAAGCTCTACCAGGCCACCCGCGAAACCAAGGAGCAGCCCATCCTCGACCGGCTCGCCGAAGCCAAAAAACTGATCGCCGACGGAGCCGACGTCAAGCCAACCGACCAGTACGGCCGCACCGCCCTTCACTGGACCATCTTCGGCTCCAGCTACAACACCAAGCCGAAGATCATCGTCGCCTACGAAGGCATCGCAGACCAGCTCATCCAGCACGGCGTAGAGATCAATCGCGAAGACATCTACAACGACACCGCGCTCGACTACCTGCTCTACTCTCCTAACTTCGAGATCCAGACCCTGCTAATAGAAAACGGAGCAACCAGCGGATTCCTTACCGCCTTCTTCCACTTCTTCAACCAGGAAAACGGTGATATGCCGCACACCATCGCCGCCAGCGTAGCGAAGTCAAGACAAGCCGATCTCGCACCCGGCCAAACCCTGAGCGTCCGCCTCAACGGCCCCGTCTACAGTGAACACTCCCGCACCGGCGATCCCGTCGAAGGGACCGTCACCTATCCCCTCTGCAAGAGCGGAGAAAATATTGCTTGCCCCAACGGAGAACTAGTCATGGCTCCCGGCACAAAGATTCAGGCGACTGTCCTCTTCGCGCAAAAAGCTCCCGACAAATACTCACGCCCCCGTCTCGTCCTCGACTTCTCCAACATCATTCACGCCGACGGCACCCGCTCGCCACTCTACGCCCGCGTCCTCGATGTCGATAACGCCCGTGAGACCGTCCGCAACAACGAGATCCTCGGCATCATCCAGCCTCACGCCTCCACCAAGGCATCCGTTGCTCTCGCCGGACTCGGCATGGTCAATCCAATCGCCGGATACACCATCAGAGGAGTTTCCGCGGTCTACGGCCTCTCCATTCGACGCGAGATCCTCTTCCCCGCAGGAACAGACCTCCAGATCCAGGTCGTACGGCCCTCCATGCTTAAAACCCGCGACACCTGGTCCGGCTGGCCCGTACTGCCGGTCGACACACAGCTGAAGGCACTCGTCACGGCGGCCCCGATACGCGTCTACACCAAAGACAACAAGCCCTCCGACGTCACCAATCTCATGTTCCTCGGCTCACAGCAACAACTCGAAGCAGCCTTTCGCGAGTCAGGTTGGTTCGAAGCCGACTCCCTCAGCATGGGCTCTGCCGCAAAGTCGGTTCAAGCAACCATTCGCGGTGCCGGCTACACCAACGCTCCAGTCTCTCTCCTGACCATCAACGGCAAACCACCCGATCTCGTCTTTCAAAAATCCCTCGACACCTTTGCCAAACGGCATCACATCCGTATCTGGAAGGAGCCTGGAACCTACCAGGGCCGCGACGTCTGGATCGGAGCCGCCACTCACGACATCGCCATCTCCACCGCAAAAGCGAAAACGAAGTGGTCCCACCGCATCGATCCCCATGTCGACCGCGAACGCGAATGGATTGAAACCGATCTCCTCTACTCCGGCACCGCAACCTCCTACGCTCTGGTCGATCGTCCGCACGCTCCGAAGAAGACCGCCAACGCAACCGGCGACGAGCTGCTCACCGACGGCCAGTTATCCATCGTAGAACTCGGCCCAACCAAACCGAACATCCTCAACCCACCCTCTCCAGTCCTGCAATCCCGTTAGCAGCGTTCCACCTCGAACCAACCTGTAGCATGAACCGATGAACGTAATCCTCTTCGGCGCAACCGGCATGGTGGGCCAGGGCGTACTGCGCGAGTGCCTGCTCGACCCCGACGTAACGCAGGTCCTCACCATCGGCCGCAATTCAACCGGCCAACATCACGCCAGGCTGCGCGAACTGGCCCACCCGGACCTCTTCGACTACTCCACCATCGAAGCCGACCTCACCGGCTACCACGCCTGCTTCTTCTGCCTCGGTGTCACCTCTGCCGGCATGTCCGAGGCGCAGTACACCCATGTCACCCACGACCTCGCCCTCGCGGCTGCAACAACCCTGGCAAAGCTCAACCCCTCCATGACCTTCATCTACGTCTCAGGATCCGGGACCGACAGCACCGAGCGCGGCCGCACCATGTGGGCTCGCGTCAAAGGCAAAACCGAAAACGACATCCTCAAACTCCCCTTCAAAGCTGCCTACATGTTCCGCATCGGATTCATCCAGCCGCTCCACGGCATCGTCTCCAAAACAAAGGTGTACCGCATCTTCTACTCCGTCCTGAATCCCATCCTCCCCCTGATGAGACGCGCCTTCCCCGCGCAGATCGGCACTACCGAACAGGTCGGCCGCGCCATGCTGCTGGTCGCCAAACACGGCTTCCCTCGACCCATCCTGGAGCCCAGAGACATTAACACCCTGTAAAAAAACCACTGAGCTATCCCCTGAAACAAGAATCAACCGCAGCATCCATCCCCAGTTGCAAACTCGTGCTTGCAAACTCTAAGAGCGATATTGAATCCAATCCAATAAGAGATCCCGTCCGGGACTATCCAAGGGATTGGACCGATGGGTGATTGCAGGATCGATCCTCGAAAAGCAAAGATTAAGAAGATCAATCACGTCAGCAAGATCGGCTCCACGCGCTTGCGTCCTATCAACCACGGTGCGTAGACATCTACAATTGGAAACATCGCTGATATGCATGATTTGCGTAATCCGGGCCCTCTTCTGCTGACCACTCTGCTGTTCACGATGCTCAGCGCGTATGCACACGCGCAGACACTCTCTCGCCCCTCGCCAATCCCATCAACGCCGACAGCCGCAGTCCGACAGATCGCCACACTCGATCCCCTCCACAACGAACTCCCAGAAGCGCCCGCACAGCAATCCGCCAACCTCCTCTCATCCGATCAGCAACCCCCTGGCAGCATCAGTGGCACCGTCTTAGATCCCAGCGGAGCCCAGGTCGAAGGCGCTCTCGTCTCAATTCAATTCCTCGACTCCAGACCCCAGCGCACCGTCGCCACAGACTCCACCGGCTCCTTCAGATTCACCGCAGTCAACCCCGGCACCTTCAAAATCACAGTCATCTCCTCCGGCTTTGCAAGCTGGGCGTCCTCCTCCCTCATCCTGCAAAGAGGCCAGCAATACGAGCTGCCAACCATCACCCTCCAACTCTCCTCCGCCACCACCAACGTCGACGTCAACTTCACGCGCCACGACATCGCCGAAGAGCAGGTCTCGCTCGAAGAAAAACAGCGCGTCCTCGGCGTCTTCCCAAACTTCTACGTCTCCTACAACTGGGACGCCGTTCCCCTCAGCACCGGGCAGAAGTTCCGCCTCTCCCTCAGAACCGCCTACGATCCCGTCTCCTTCGCAGTCCCCGCAATCATCGCAGGCACCGAGCAGTCTCAGGACATCTTCAGCGGCTACGGCCAGGGCACCGCAGGCTACTTCAAACGCTTCGGTGCCTCCTACGGCGACGGCTTCATCGGCAACCTCCTCGGCAACGCCATCCTCCCCTCCGTCTTCCACCAGGACCCGCGCTACTTCTACAAAGGCACCGGAACCATTCGCTCCCGCGCCCTCTATGCCATGTCCACCGCCTTCATCTGCAAAGGAGACAACGGCCACTGGCAACCCAACTACTCCTTCATCCTCGGTAACTTCGCCTCCGCCGGCATATCGAACCTCTATTATCCCGCCAGCGACCGCAACGGAGCAGGCCTCACCATCAGAAATGGACTCATCGACACCGCCTCAGGCGCAGCCTCCTCCCTCATTCAGGAGTTCCTCGTCAAGAAGATCTCACGCGGCGTCCCAAAGAATCCCCTCCCCTGAAAAATAGAGCCGATTCTGCCTGACTCGCCAAAATCTCACGACTCAAACTGGCTTCCCCTCAAAAAGTCAACCCATTGCTTCCAAGCGCGGACCCTGCGATACTTAACCGTGCCCATCCTGCACAAATTTCAAATACAAATAAAGAGGTCGCGGACATGTCTGCAAAGTACATCTTCGTAACTGGCGGAGTCGTGTCTTCGCTCGGCAAGGGTCTCGCCGCAGCCTCTATCGGCTGCCTCCTGGAAGCCCGCGGGATCAAGGTCAACCTCATGAAGTTTGACCCCTATCTCAACGTCGATCCCGGCACCATGTCGCCCTTCCAGCACGGCGAGGTCTTCGTCACCGACGACGGAGCCGAGACCGACCTCGACCTCGGCCACTACGAGCGCTTCACCCACGCCAAGCTCACCCGCGACAACAACCTCACCACCGGCCGCATCTACGAGCAGATCATCACCAAAGAGCGCCGCGGCGACTATCTCGGCAAGACCGTCCAGGTCATCCCGCACGTCACCAACGAGATCAAAAACGCCATGCGCAAGGTCGCGGCAGACTGCGAAGTAGCAATCGTCGAGATCGGCGGCACCGTAGGAGATATCGAATCCCTACCATTCCTCGAAGCGATTCGACAGATGAGGCAAGATTTGGGCCGGGAAAATACCTGCTTCGTCCACGTCACCCTCATCCCCTGGATCGCCGCCGCGCAGGAACTCAAAACCAAGCCCACCCAACACTCCGTCAAGGAGATGCTCTCCATCGGCATCCAGCCCGACATTTTGCTCTGCCGCTCCGACCGCGCCGTCCCCCGCGAGATGCGCAACAAGATCGCCCTCTTTTGCAACGTCGAAGAGGCCGCCGTCATCGCCGCACGCGACGTCCCCAGCATCTACGAAGTCCCCCTCACCTTCGCCGCCGAAGGCGTAGACACTCTAGCCCTCAAATACCTCCGCATCGAAACCAAAGCGCCCGACCTCTCCAAGTGGCAGGACATCGTCCGCCGCGCCTACAACCCCAAGGACGAGGTCTCCATCGCCATCGTCGGCAAGTACGTCGAGTACGAAGACTCCTACAAGTCCCTCAAGGAAGCCCTCGTCCACGGCGCCCTTGCCCACAACCTCAAGCTCCGCGTCACCTGGCTCGAAGCCGAGGGCCTCGAAACCCCCGACTACCCCGTGCAACTTCAAGGCTTCGACGGCATCCTCGTCCCCGGCGGCTTCGGCAAGCGCGGCATCGAAGGCATGCTCAACGCCATCCGCTACGCCCGCGAAGAGGCCGTCCCCTACTTCGGCATCTGCCTCGGCATGCAGACCGCCTGCATCGAGTACGCCCGCAACGTCTGCGGCCTCAAGGACGCCAACTCCGGCGAGTTCGACCCCGCCACCCCCTACCGCATCATCTACAAGCTCCGCGAACTCACCGGCGTCGAAGAGATGGGCGGCACCATGCGCCTCGGAGCCTGGGACTGCGTCATGGAGCCCGACTCCCTCGCCGCCCACGCCTACGGCAAGACCGAGATCAGCGAGCGCCACCGCCATCGCTACGAGTTCAACCGCGAGTACGAGGCCATCCTCACCGGCGCCGGCCTACGCCTCACCGGCACCACACCCGACTCCACCTACGTCGAGATCGTCGAGATTCCCACCCACCCCTTCTTCCTTGGCTGCCAGTTCCACCCCGAGTTCAAATCGAAGCCCCTCGAGCCCCACCCGCTCTTCCGCGACTTCATCGCCGCCAGCTATCAGAACCGCCTCGCCATCCGCCACGAGATCGCGACCTCCTCCAGCCTCGAAGCCCAGTAACGAAAGCTTTGCCCGGGAGCCATATCTCTAACCACTATGGCGATATGGCTCGATCCGACGCCAGGGACAATCTCTCGAACACGACTAAGGTTTGGACAGCGCCTGCCTTCTCTGTAGACTGGTCGCAATCATGCCTCTCTCTTTGCGCGTTGCTCTCCTCCTCAGCCTTTCGACTACCTGCGCCATCGCCCAGACCACCACGGCTATCGACCCCGGCCTCCGCACCATCGCCGACGCCAACAAAAACCTCACCGGCACCCCTCCCCACGGCATCGACTGGAGCCCCGACGGCAAGCTCCTCACCTACATCGCCTCCGACGACGACACCACCGGCAAGCCCGGCGACATCGTCCAGATCGAAGCCGCCACCGGCCACGCCAGCGTCCTCGCCACCGCCGAGCAGCTCAGCAAACTCACCGCCGCCGCCGTCAACGAGAAAGACGCCGATCATCGCGCCCGCTACGGCATGTCCGCCTACCTCTGGGCCGCCGACTCCAAACATCTACTGCTCGACAACGGCGGCCGCCTCTGGCTCTACGACATCGCCGCCGGCACCGGCTCCCTCATCGTCGACACCCACGAGGGTTCCGGCGACGACCCCAAGTTCTCCCCCGACGCTAGGTCCGTCTCCTACCTCCACAACCACAACCTCTACGTCCACCCCGTAGCCGCCCAAGGCAAGGAGACCGCCCTCACACGCGACACCACAGACACTCTCCTCAACGGCGAAGTCGACTGGGTCTACCTCGAAGAGCTAGACGTCCGCAGCAACTACTTCTGGTCGCCCGACTCCAAATCCATCGCCTACCTCCAGATGGACGAGGCCAAAGTCCCGCAGTACCCCATCACCGACTGGATCCCCACCCACGCCACCATCGACAGCCAGCGCTATCCCCAGCCCGGCGACCCCAACCCCGCCGTCCGCGTCGGCATCGTCGCCGCGAAAGGCGGCAAGACCAAGTTCCTCGAAGTCCCCTTCAGCCCCAACAACGACTACATCCCCCGCTTCGGCTGGGTCGACGCCAACACCATCTACCTCGAAGTCCTCACCCGCGACCAGCAGCACCTCAACCTCTACTTCGCCGACGCCCGCTCAGGCAAGACCCGCCTCGTCTACACCAACACCGACGCCAAATACCTCGACTTCAGCACCGACCTCAGCATCCTCCCCGGCGGCCGCTTCCTCATCGAAAGCTGGCGCGACGGCCACACCCACCTCTACCTCTACAGCTTCGACGAGCATCATCCCCTCGCCGCCGACGCCACCCTCACCCGCCAACTCACCCAGGGCGACTACGAAGTCGAGTACGTCAACAGCATCAAGTCAGGCACAGACGAAAAATCCAGCACAGTCTTCTTCACCTCCAACGAGGGCTCGCCCCTCGAAGACAATCTCTGGTCCATCAAACTCGACGGCTCCGCAAAAGATCAGCTCACCGCCGGCCGCGGCACCCACGGCACAAAAACCTCACCCGACGGCGCCCACTTCACCGACTACTACAGCGACGCCATCACCCCGCCCGTCATTAGCCTCTGCAACATCACCCGAAACTGCTCTCCCATCTGGAAGTCGAAGCCGCTTCCCCCCGCCACAACCGTCACCAGTGACATCGTCTCCGTCACCGCCGCCGACGGAAAGACCAAACTATACGGTCGCCTTACACTTCCTTCCCCAACAACAAGTCCTACATCCGTCTCCATTCCACTCATCCTCAACCCCTACAACGGACCAACTCCCGAAAGCAGCATCCGCAACTCCTGGAGCGCCGGCCAGATCTTCAACGAGCTCCTCGCCCAGCATGGCTTCGCAGTCCTCGACGTCGACACCCGCGGCAGCGGCGGACGCGGACGCGACTTCCAGCAGGCCGCCTACCGCAACTTCGGCCCCATCCAGTTATCCGACCAGATGGCCGCGCTCGACCAGATCCTCGCGCAATACCCGCAACTCGACCCCAAACGCATCGGCTGGTGGGGCTGGAGCTGGGGAGGAACCTTCACCCTCTACTCTATGACGCATACCGACCGCATCCGCGCAGGCGTCGCCGTAGCCCCCGTCACCGACTGGCGCAACTACGACTCCATCTACACCGAGCGCTACCTCGGCATCCCCGCATCGAAGCCCGATGTAGCAACCGACATCTATACCCTCGACTCCCCCACCACGAACGCCGCCAACCTCAAAGGCCGTCTCCTCATCGCCCAGGGCACCGGCGACGACAACGTCCACATGGCCAACACCATCCAGTTCCTTCAGCCCCTCATCGACGCCGGCATCCCCTACGACCTCCAGCTCTTCCCGCGCAAGACCCACTCCATCGCCGGCCCCACCGCCCGCGACGAACTCTTCAACCGCATCCTCTGGCACTTCGAAACCTACCTCAAGCCCTGACTCCCTTTACATGCGCCTCAAATTGTCGTCATCCTGAGCTTGTCGTCATCCTGAGCGCAGCGAAGGATCCCCGCATTTGTTTTGGCATTTGCTTTTGCTGTTGCACCTGTCTTTTTTTGTCATCCCCGAAGGGGATCTGCGTTCCGCCTTTACAGCCGTCATCCCGGGCACAGCGCAGTTGCCGCACCCATACCCCCCTCCGCCACGCGAAGTAGTAGCATCCAAACAACATGACTACCCAATACGGCTCATACGGTTCAGAACGCAGATCCTCCGGCACCTTCTTCGTCGTCCTGCTCTCGTTGATCCTCGGCGCCGCAGCCCTGGCCGTCTTCCTGCGACACGCCACCACCGGCATCTTCGCCCGCGTTGCCACCGCCATCACCGGCCGAACCACCACCTTCGACACCTCGGTCCCCGCCGTCGTCCAGCGCATTCAACGCCTCAACCGCCTCGAAACCGTCGTCTACTCCATCGACACTGTAGTGGAAGGCTCTAAGTCCAGCGCCGTCCTGCCCGACCTCCTCGCCGGAGACCGCCTCCTCCTCGTCGTCCACGGCCAGTCCATCGCCGGCATCGATCTCTCGCAACTGAAACCCGAAGACGTCCGCATCGACAACAACGGCCAGTCCATCCACGTCACCCTCCCCGCCTCGCAACTCTTCCTCACCACGCTTGACAACCAGCACACTCGCGTCTACGCCCGTTCAACCGGCATCCTCGTTCCCGCCGACCAGAACCTCGAGTCTGACACCCGCGTCAAAGCCGAGCAGCAGCTCCAGCAGTCCGCACTCGCCGACGGCATCCTCGACACCGCCCGCAAAAACGCCCGCGCCACCGTCACCACCCTGCTCTACAGCTTGGGCTTCCACCAGGTCGATGTCACCTAAACCAACCATCGACACTATCCGCGGCAACCTTATCTGACGCACGGCGTCCAACTGGTCAATGCCACCGAAGCAGCACCTCGCCACCGTCGCCTCTCCCAGCCACCCACGAACCTGCGCTATCATTCAACCATGATCTTCCGCTCCAAATCGAGGCCTGAAGACACCCAAAACGAGGACGTCCCGGTCACCGCCCAGCTCCCCTTCCCGCGCCTCGCGCAACTGGAAGAAGACGACGCAGAATCAACTCTCATCAAGACCGTAGGCTGGATCTCCGCCGGTCTCGGCGCCGTAGCCCTCGGCCTCTTCGTAGGCCGCGAACTCCGCCAGCGCTATAAATTCAACCGCCGCACCCCCTACGACTTCTACGCCCACTCCGGCGACGAAAAAGACGTAGACTTCGGCCTCGGCATCTAACCTATTCAAAGTTGTAATCAACTCAAAAACTCCTCAATGAACTCCCAGCAGATTGCACTTGGCATGGACCGCGATGTAGTGCGCCGTTCGACCCATCAATCGCCCCACAGGACCTTGGTGATGGCAAAGACCAACCACCAACAAATCCGGTCTGATCGCCTCAATCACTCGTAACAACTCCGCCGCCACATCTCCCTCAGCGATCTCCGGAACGACACGCACCCCAGCCCGGTCTGCCTCCGCCCTTGCCTTGCCCTGCAGATCCGTATAAAAATTCCGCTTTTCGTTCTTCAACAAAACCGGCACATCAGGAGCCACCGCCGCAACATAACTCATATAGGCCGGAAAGCCCTCAAGCACTGTGATCAGGTGAAGTTCGGCCGAAGAAAATTTGGCCAGATTCAGCGCAGAATGAAACGCTCGTCCCGCCTCAGGCGATTCATCGAAGGCCACAGCGATTTTTTTGAACATGATCTCTACCCTTCCAATATTCAGATACCCGCGAACGGCAGTTAGGACCGAAATAATTGTTCACAAGCCTGAATTCCTCGTTCAGCGAGCAGTCCGCACCCTGATTTACGATAATCACGATGACTAAACTAGCTCTTCTCTTCCCCGGCCAAGGCTCGCAATCCGTAGGCATGGGCCGCGATCTCTACGACAACTTCCCCACCGCCCGCGCCATCTTCGACGAGGCCGACCAGGCCCTCGGCTTCCCCCTCTCCCAACTCATCTTCGAAGGCCCCGAAGACCAGCTCAAGCTCACCGAGCACACCCAGCCCGCCATCCTCACCGTCTCCGTAGCAGCCGCCCGTGTCTTTACCGAAGCCCTCGCAGAAAAAGGCCTCCCCGGCCCCGCCTTAGCCGCCGGCCACTCCCTCGGCGAGTACTCCGCCCATGTCGCCGCCGGCACCCTCTCCTTCACCGAAGCCGTCCGCACCGTTCGCTCCCGTGGCCAGTTCATGCAACAAGCCGTCCCCCCCGGCGTCGGGGCCATGGCCGCCATCCTCGGCCTCTCCGCCGACCTCATCAACGACATCTGCGCCCAGGTCTCCGACGACCTCACACCCCTCCCCAACGACCCCGCCGCAAAAGACTTCTCCCCCAACGACGCCGTAGTCTCACCCGCCAACCTCAACTCCCCCGATCAGACCGTCATCTCCGGCGCCGCAGCAGCCGTCGAGCGCGCGGCCGATCTCTGCAAACAAGCTGGAGCCAAGCGCGCCATCATGCTTCAGGTCAGCGCCCCATTCCACTGCGCCCTCATGCAGCCCGCCCAACTGTCCCTCACCTCCACCCTCGAAGCCGTCACCTTTCATGACCCCGCCTTCCCCGTCGCCTCCAACGTAGACGCCCGTCTCGTCCACCGCCGCGCCGAAGTCCCCGACTGCCTCATCCGTCAGGTCACCGGCTCCGTCCGCTGGGTCGAGTGCATGCAGCTCCTCATCGCCGAGGGCGCCACCCATTTCATCGAAGTAGGCCCCGGCAAAGTCCTCTCCGGCCTCGTCCACAAGATCGACAAAAACCAGCACGCCTCCCACGTCTCCGACTCCGCCTCCCTCGAAAAGACTCTGGCTTCTATGGCCCCAGCCTGATACTCTGCGTTGCCTACAATCTCATTGCTTTGAAAAGAACCCATGATCAAGCCTGACAATCTTCCGCCAGAGATGACAATTGGCGCAGCGCAAAGCGGTAGCGAGTATGCGTGGCAACTTGATTGTTTCCCCAGTGCTCTCGCTAAAGCAGAGGCTCTTGGATACGCTTGCCTTGGAGGGCAGTTTCAACTTCGCCTCTCTACCGGCACTTGTGAAATGTACTGGCTCAGTGCTGATTCGAAAGAGCGCAAACTCAATGAACCATGGCCAGCCTTTTGTCGTCGCTCCTGCTCGGAGATTTTGAGCGCTTTTACTAAGCTCATTGCAGAGACAGACTTTCGGAAGATTGCATCCGAATGGCCCTCTGTCCAGGACGCAATGGCTCAGGGCCTCGATCCTCATCAAGTCCTTGTCTTCGCAGCATATTTTGTGAACGAAGTTGAATACGCGCAGCTCAATCAAAAAAATGAACCGCTTCGACAGGAGAAGATCTCATGAATTCAGGCGACAAAGGAGAGAACTTCATCCTCTAAAGTCAAGCCGGCATAAAGACCAAATACGAAAACGTCAGAAAGAAGTCTGAGCCTATCAAATACCGAGACACCAGCTTCACTTAACTGCTTGTAACGCCTTCAATTTTGAGATCTATCCAACTCCCTCTAACTCAAGGTTTAGAATCGGGAGCCATGAAGACACCTAAACTGTGTTTGGTTTTGTCTATCGCCGTAACAATCGCAACCGTGTTAGTGCCCGCTCTGTTACACGCCACCACAACAGAAGAGCAGGCAGTTCTTGCTCCCGTAACAGCTATGTTCGACGGCATGGCCAAGCGAGACGCAGCAGCCATTAAGGAGCCAACCCTCCCCGGCGGCACGATGGTTCTAATGCGAGACGGCAAGCCAACCCAGATGACATTCGAGGACTTTGCCACCCGAGTAGGAAAACCCGGCACCACAAAGATCGAAGAACGCATCCACGATCCGCTCATACGCATCGACAACGACCTCGCCGTCGTCTGGGCCCCGTTCGAGTTCTTAGTCGACGGTAAAGTGGATCATTGCGGAACCGATCTCTTCAACCTCGTCCGCAAGGATGGCAAATGGTTGATCGCCAGCGTAGCAGACACCGGACGCAAAGACTGTTCCGCGAAGTAACGAGCGCAACCATCCGGCGGAAACTGCGCAAGCGATAAACTTCATCTCAGACAACAAGAGGCCAGCATGCAAATCAACGACGTCGTAGAAAACTTCACCCTCCAAAACCAAGACGGCAAAGAAGTCTCCCTCACCGACTTCAAGGGCAAGCCTGTGGTCCTCTTCTTCTACCCCCGCGCCGACACCCCAGGCTGCACCATCGAGTCCTGTGGCTTCCGCGACGCCTTCGAGAAGTTCCAGAAGCAAGGCATCGTCGTCCTCGGCATCTCCCGCGACACCGTTAAAGACCAGAAGAAGTTCAAAGACAAGTACGACCTCCCCTACGATCTCCTCGCCGACCCCGACATGGAGCTCATCAATCGTTACAACCTCGTCAAGCCCAAGAACATGTACGGCAAGCTCGTCAAAGGTGTCAAACGCACTACCTACCTCATCGGTCCAGACATAGGAAAAGGCCAGCGCCTCCTCCACATCTTCGAAGAGGTCAAACCCGAAGGCCACGCCGAAGAGGTCCTCGCGCTCCTCAAAGCTCACGCAAAGAAATAACCTCCAAAACACTGGGCCTGCCGACTCCGATCCGGCATCGAAGGAGAAGGTACTCTACAGATGATGAACACCTACCCAGTCAGATTCAAGCTTCATCCAGACCCAGAACACGCCGGCGGATACATCCTTCAATACCAGCCTGTGATCGACATCACACAGGAAGAAAATCTCTTGAAAGTTGCCTTTCCAGACGCAGTAAAACTTCGTGGAGCCTTCCTCAAAGCCGGCCTCTACCTCCACTCCTTCGGCCACGAGGACTCAGGCAGAGACGTCATGCCGGACGCTGAGCAGAACTACGAAGTCACCGATCAAATGATGCGGGACATAGGCTTCGACATACCCGCCTGATCCCGCGCAGCCGCTCCAGCGCAAGCCGCCGTAAGACGAAAAGCGAAAAAAAAAGAGCCCCACGCCAGCCAGCGCAGGGCTCTTCCTTTAGCAACCGTGACTCTCCCGGCACCTACGGCTTCGGCGTCCAGAAATCCGGCTCAGCCTGCACCAACTGCTCTGGCGGGTAGCTCATCGTCGGTGCGATCCGAAACAGATTCGACTGTCTCGACTCGACGCACGAAGCCTCCAACGCCTCCAGCCTCTTCAATCCCTCTGGCCCCAGCGCCTCGATGAACTTAGGATCCTTCGCGAAGTTCGAGTCGATCTCCTCCCCGGACCTCAGCGTCGTAATCACCAGGAACGTGCTCCCCCCGCCATAAACCATCTCGTAGGTTCCCCAGTGAGCATCCGGAACGCCCTTTTTGTACGCGCCGATCACCAGCTTCACCAACTCTGTCCACTCGCCCATGTGGCCCGGCCGAACCACAAACTGCGTCAACTCCTCATAGCGAGCTCCCACCCGATATCCCTGGTTCAGACTCATATCGTCCCTTCGTATCCACATGCTGGAGTTCGTCTCCGCAAGCAGATCCCCATCCGCCTCATTCGCCCGATCAAGCTCCGCAGAAAGAGACGCGTTGCCATTCACCTTCTTGCGCTCAGCTTCAATCTCCGCAAAGCTCGGATAGGTACTGAGAAACAGAACTCTCGGCCGGCCTGAAAGAGACGTAAGGGCGTAATAGTGGTCCGTCACCTTCGCATCCGCCATCGCCTTGGAAAACGCAGCCTCGCTCTTCTCATGGGCTGCACCCTCCTTGCCCGGCTTGGTGTACTCCCGCTGAATCGTTAATATCTTCTGACTCGCAATCGTCTTTTCCTGCGCAGAGGCCGTAACAGCAACGCTGCCTGCGAGACCAAAAAACAACAGGGGCAGCACGGTGCATCGAAAACTCATTGGCAGCTTCATACAGTCTTTCTCCTTGATTTCAAACGTGAGAGAAGCTAAGGCGGAGCGCAGACGACGAACTCCTCTGGTGTCTTCGCGAGAGGTATATCGGCTGCAATGCGGACAGGCACGCCGCGAATAAAAATCCTCAGCCTGACTGCCCGGGAACGAGTCTTTCCCCGGAGCCTGGAAGCAAGTGTCAATTTTGGTGCGGCCAATAGTAGGAACTTGAATGCAGGAAAGCAATCGATCTTCCGTTACCTGCTTTCCGTTACCTGCCAGATCTCAGACGCCCACACCGCAACTCAGCCGCGCTCCCCCTTCAACCCCATCGACTCAGGGTCGATTCCCTATAATGCAGATACGGGGCATGACACAAACTCAAATAGCCACCACCGCCCTTCTCACCGCGGCCGCTACCGCCGCAGCCACCCTCACCTACGCCGCGCTCTCCGCTCAGTCTCAACTCTTCGGCAAGCTGCTCATCGCCGGCGATAATCCCAACCAGATCGCCCTCACCTACGACGACGGCCCCAACGACATCGTCACCGAACGCCTGCTCGAAACCCTCGCCCGCCATCAGACCCGCGCCACCTTCTTCCTCATCGGCCGTTATGTCCAGCAGCGCCCCGCCATTACCCGCGCCATCGCAGCCGCGGGACATCTCATTGGCAACCACACCATGACCCATCCCTGGCTGGCATGGCAGTCGCCCGCCCGCATCCGCGAAGAGCTCACCCGCTGCAACGCCGCCATTGAAGACGCGCTCGGCATCCCCGTCCGTTACTTCCGCGCCCCCCACGGCGCCCGTCGCCCCGCAGTCCTCCGCATGGCCCACGAGCTAGGCCTCACCCCCGTTCAGTGGAACATCCTTCCCGGCGATTGGAAGCCCCTCTCCCCACGCGAGATCGCAGACCGAACCCTCCGTGGAATTCTCCGCAACCAACGCCAAAACCGTTCATCCAATATCGTGCTGCACGACGGCGGACAGGCTGGTCTAGGCCAACCACGTCTGCCCAGCGTCGAAGCTACAGCACTGATTCTTCACCACTACCAAAATCAACCCAAGATAGCGTTCGTGACAGTAGATTCCTGGACATAGAGCAACGCCGAAGCTGAGGTAGAGTCGTCTTGGCCTTTTGTTTGTCATTCCCGAAGGGAATCTGCGTTTTGCAGTCTCTACACCATCAGGCAAATTGCCATAGTCCCAGAAAGATTTCCCAAGTAGATCTCCAGACAGACGCCATGCAAAACTCTGGAGTCTAATCCCACTTGACCCCGTACCATGCAACACCCGAGAGGAACTCCGATGAGCACAACCGCCAATCCGGCCGCGGCCCAGCAGAATCCCGTCATCGATCCCGAACTCCCAGCACCTCTATCCATGAGAGATGTCCTCCGCATCTCCATGATGCGTCGCCTCTGGTACGCCCAGGTCATCTCCGTCTTCGGCGACTTCCTCGCCCTCTTCGCCGTCATCAACGTCCTCACCTTTAAGCTCCACGCCACCGCTCAGCAGGTTACGGGCGTGCAAATCGCCTATATGCTGCCCATTGCGGTCCTCGGCATCCTTGCCGGAGTCTTCGTCGACCGCTGGCCCCTCAAACCCACCATGGTCTCAAGCGACTCCATCCGCGCAGGCCTCTGTCTCCTGCTCCTCTTCGCCACGCAGATCTGGCACTACTACGCCATCCTCGCCGCCATCAGCGTCATCTCCAGCTTCTTCGGCCCCGCACAAGGGGTCGCCATCCGCTCCGCAGTCCCGCTGCACGGTCTCCGCTCCGCGAACGCGCTCATGCAGCAGGTCATGTTCGGTATGCGTATCGTAGGCCCCGCCATCGCAGGCCTCATGGTCTCCTACATGGGAGCCGTCAGCTGCTACGCCTTCGACTCCGCCAGCTTCATTGGCTCCGCATTACTCATCGCCTCCGTCTCCTTCCTCGCACCCGGACCGAAGGCAGCCGCACCAACACCCCATGCCGCGGACGCATCCGCCATCGGCAAAGTGTGGCTCGACATGAAGCAGGGCTTCAACTTCATCCTGCACCACGCCGCTCTATTGTTCGTCATCCTCGCCATGGCAGCGGGTATGTTTGTTCTCGGCTGCTTTGGCCCGTTAATCGCCATCTACGTGCGCGACTCCCTCCACGCCTCGACCAAATCCTTCGCCATCGCCTCAGCGATGATCGGCCTCGGGATGCTCCTCGGCATCAACGGCCTCAACACCTTCGGCAAGAAGCTGAAGGACACCCTCCTCGTCTACTCCGGCCTCTGCGGCATCGCGGTCGGCCTCGTCATACTCACGCTACTGCCCCACCTCTGGTCGACCATCCTCGGCAACCTCATCATCGGCTTCTCCGTCGCCGGCATCATCGTCCCCTCCCAAACCCTCTTTCAAAAAGCAACGCCCCCGGAGCTGATGGGTCGCGTAGGTTCCACCTTCATGTCCATCATCTTCACCGCTCAGATCTCAGGCCTCGTCCTCTCCGGCATCCTCACCCACTACATCGGCGTGCGCCGGGTCTTCGCCCTATGCGCCGCCATGCTGGTAGTCCTGATGGCAGTAGGCAAAATCTGGATGGAGCCAAAACCCGCAGTCACACAGCCTGCCTGAACTCCACTCAAACGGTCTGACGCTCACTCAGCTAAGCCGACATATTACTGATCAGTCGTGCAGATGCTCCTGCCATATACAAATTGTGGTCGAAGTTAATGAGATCTATCAACGCAAAGCGCACCGGCAATCTGCTGTAGCCGCCGGTGCGCCGTCGATGACTCAGGCCTGCGTGTAGTCCATGCCGTCCAGGTCGGCGATCAGGCCCGGCCCCGTTGGCTTCCAGTTCAGCTTCTGTTGCGTGATAGCGCTGGAGGATGGCATATTGAGCCCGGCGAAGGGAGCCAGCCAGCCGAAGTGCGCCGCAGTCTCCTCGGGCGTGATGCTGACCACCGGCACCTTCAGCCCGCGGCCCAGCGCTTCGGCGATAGTCTTCATCGAAACGCCCTCTTCGTCGACCGCGTGATAGATCGCGCCCCGCTCCGCCCTCTCAAACGCCAAGCGGTAGAGCCGCGCCGTGTCCGAGACGTGTGCCGCCGGCCAGCTATTGCTGCCATCGCCGATGTAGGCCGACACCCGCTTCTCTCGTGCCGCGGCCGTGACGTAGGGCACCAGCCCTTGCTTGCGCGTGTCATGAATCTGCGCGAGCCGAACAATGGAGGTCTTCACGCCGCGCTCAGTAAACTCCTTCACCGCCGTCTCCAACCCCACGCGAGGGTTCCAGGACGCTATCGGGCTGTCTTCGGTCGAGGGCTTGCCGTTCACATTAGCTGCCATCGCAGTACCCGAGGTGACCACGAACGGCCGATCGGAACCCACCAGCACATATCCCAGCGCCGCGATTGCCTTGCGTTCGTCAGCCGCGTTCTTCTCAAACTGCGAGAAGTCATGGTTGAAGGCCAGATGGATCACGCCCTCCGAATCGGCTGCTCCCTTGCGCAGGCTGTCGAGGTCCTCGAGGTTGCCATGAAGCACCTCAGCGCCTGCCGCCCGCAGCTTCTCGGCGCCTTCCTCCGAACGCGTCAGGCCCAGCACCTGATGCCCTGCCGCTAACAAGTCCGGAACAAGCGCCGAACCAATGAACCCCGTTGCTCCGGTCACAAAGATACGCATGATGATGTCTCCTTAAAGTTTTGATGCGGCCAATCTGCGCCGTCTACTACTAGATGGGTCCTGGTGTTGGGACGATCTATACTGAGAGTCCGTATGATCGGTTCAATCGTCCTGCCAAGCCAGAACCTCGAAACCCCGAACTTTGAGGCTCTGAGATCCGAGACGCCGCTCCTGCAACCGGCTGCCGAATCGAGTCAGCGTATGGATCCGCTCTCCGAGGTTCTTGCCCTGCTGAAGCCGCAGAGCTTGTACTCCGGCGGCTTCGTGGTTCCTGACGATATGGCGATTCACTTCCCGAAGCATCAAGGCGTCAAGTGCTACGCGATGCTTGCCGGCCAGTGTTGGCTGCTGGTCGAGGAGGTCCCGGAGCCCGTCCTGCTAAAGGCCGGGGACTGTTTTCTTCTGCCGCGCGGGTTGTCGTTCCAGCTCACCGCGGATCTCTCGCTCGAACCGGTCCACTACACCCTCGCGTTGGCGCGCCTCAGCAAGGCCAAGGACCTCCCGGAGATCCCCGAAGAGGCGCAATACATGGCCGGCGGCTTCTTCCGGTTCACCGGCAGCCACGCCGAGATGCTCCTGCACTCTCTACCGCCCATCGTCCACATACGCCGCGAGTCGGACAAGGCCGCCATGCGCTGGTCCCTCGAGCGCTTGCGCGAAGAACTGCGCGACCCACAACCCGGCGGTTCGCTGATTGCGCAGCAACTCGCCTACATGATGCTCATTCAAGCCCTGCGCCTGCACTTAGCTGACGCCGCCAGCGCTGGGCCCGGCTGGCTCTCTGCGCTGTCCGACAAGCATATGAGTATCGCCATCACCAGCATGCACAACGACCCGGGATATCCCTGGACCCTCCAGTTGCTGGCCGAACGTGTCGGTATGTCGCGCTCAGTCTTCTCTCTGCGCTTCCGCCAGACCGTTGGTGCCACGCCGATGGAGTACCTCCTCCGCTGGCGCATGTTCTTGGCTGCCGACCGCCTGAAGAACTCCAGTGACGGGCTCTCCACTATCGCGCAGTCCCTTGGCTACGAGTCCGAGAGTGCCTTCGGCAAGGCCTTCCGCCGCATGATGGGCTACTCTCCAAGGCAATACTCCCGGTCTTCGGTGCCGTGCGCAATAACACCAACGAACTCCGCTGAAGATCACGAGCAAGAGCTAGTTGTCACTGGATAAGACGTTGTACGCGTTGCGAGGACTATCTGTCTTCTGTCTTCATAAGACATGACTCTCGTCCGCATATTGAGTGACGAGAAGAAGAATATCTTGCAAAGGGCTACTCCGGCGTTCTCGCGGAAGTAACGAGAAGCGCGCATCTCGGAAGCTAACGCCGCTTCCGAGATGCCGAATTTATTGCATCGAAGAGCTCCTGCGCCTGTTCTCTTTACTTGACCTGTTCCTGTGCGAACGCCTCGATCGTCGTCGGCCCGTGGAATTTCTCTGTTCCTGAATTGCCGAAGTGGATCCAGCCCGAGTTGAAGCTCTTCACCATCTCCATGTAGAGCCCGGTCCGATCAGCCGGCGTACCCATCGCTTCCAAAACGTTCTGCCACGCAGCCTCAGGTAATTGCACGGCCTTCACCCCACAGCCCAGCGCCTTGCCGAACGCGGCCGCCGCTTCATGCAAATCGGTTCCACCCTCAGGCCCGTCTACCTCGAGCACACGCTCGCCCGTCCAGGTCTCCTGCAACACCTTGGCGCCAGCCATGCCGATGTCTCGCGTGGCGACCAGCGGAAATTTGCGATCGAGTGGCGCATAGAAGAACGGCATCTCACCCGTCGCCCGGATGTGGTCCAACGCTCCCAGCCAGTTCTCCATGAAACTACCCCCGCGCAGATACGCCACAGGAATCGGCAGCGTGCGCATAGCCTCTTCCATCAGGTGGGTCGAGGTAATCAGTCCTAGCCCGCTCGCCTGCTCCGAACCGATAGACGAAAGAAACACAGCCTTGCCAGGATTCGCCTGCTCAAGCGCCTCACGGATCGCCTCAATCGTACGCTTCTGGTCCGGCAGCCCGGGAGCAGGCGCAAAGTCTGGTGGAATCATCGCGAATACACCCTCTGCCCCCGAGAACGCCCGTGCGAGCCTCGCCGCGTCGTCATACGCGGATTGCACCAGCTCCACACCGCGATCAGCCCAGGCTTTCGCCTTCCCCAAATCGCGCACCACGCCCCGCACCGTTTTACCCGCAGCAAGAAGATTCTCCGCCACTGCGCCGCCAACTTTGCCCGTAATTCCCATCACTGTGAACATATCGTTCACCTCCTATGCAAGTAGATACTTATATTCAAAGAAAGGATGCAAGTTTTTACTTATATGATTCCTTTTCTGCGAGAATCCTCCTGTGACCGTCTTCGATCCAAACCGCAAGCGCAACGCTCGGGGCGAGGAGCGCCAGCAGGCTCTCCTCCGCGCCGCTGCCGCAGTCTTCGGTCGTCTTGGTTACCACCAGACCACCACAAACGCGATCGCCACGGAGGCGGGCGTATCTCCGGCTACTCTTTACCAGTTTTTCCCCAATAAGGAAGCCATCGCCAGCGAACTCGCCTCGAGGTACGCGCGCGAAATGGCCGAGGCAGAACGCGCAATCGACTCCGAAGGCGTGTTGAGCTTCACAGAAGCCGTCGGCGAACTGATCAATGTCTGCATGAGCTTCAACCGGAAGCGTCCCGAGTTTCACACCCTCGTGGTCGACGCACCGCTCTCACCTTCCGCCCGCGAAGACAAACAGGTTCTTGGGCAGGTCTTCGTCGACTTCATCGAGGCCCGCCTCCGCCGCGAGCTACCCACTCTCTCTCGCTCCGAAGCGGCCCACCATGGGCAGGTAGCCCTTATGATCTTCCGCGGAATCCTCGACGAGCTGACCGTCGCCTCGCCTCATGCCCGCCCGCGCCTGCAGCAGGCGATGCGCAATGCCATTCTCCGCTATCTGACCCCTGTACTGGCTGAATCGAAGGCGGGCCGCGCAGTTAGAAGCGCACAGTTAGAAGCGCACAGTTAGAAACGCAGATAACGAGAAGCCGGCCTTCCAGAACGAATCCGTTGCGGAGGAAGCACCCCGGAGAACTCCGGGGCCTTTCCATTTAAATCACCACGGTCGTCCAAACCTGCCCACTGCAGCTTCATCAGAAGTACTTCATATTTGTCAGATCCTCGATCATCCCCGGCCCGGTCGGCTCCCACCCCAGCGTCTTGCGCGTCCACTCGCTCGAACCCGGCATATCCTGCGACGCAGCGTGTCCGAAGAACATCCCGAAGTGCTCGACGGCCTTTTCCGCCGGGATCGAAACCACCGGCACCTTCAGCCCCTTACCGACCGTCTCCGCGATATCCCGCAGCGGCACGCCCTCTTCCTGCACCGCGTGATACGTCGTCACGCCCGGTCCACTACTCTCGACCGCCAGCCGATACAGATGCGCCACATCCTTCAGTGGAGCGGCCGCCCACCGGTTCGTCCCATCGCCCACATACGCCGAAATACCCTTCTCGCGCGCGATCTGAATCAACCTCGTCACCAACCCCTGCTTGCGCGTGTCATGCACCTGCGGCAGACGCACAATCGCCAAATGCACACCCTTTGCCGCCACCGCCTGCGCCGCCTGTTCCGGCCTGCGCGGCATCGCAGACGAATCTGTTGCAGGATCAGACTCTTTCCGCACCTGGCCTGGCGCGCCGGGTCCAACCCCGGAGGTCACCACCAGCAGTTTGCCCGATTCGAGCACCGATCCCAGCGCCTCAATCGCCTGAATCTCGTCCTTCGCATTCTGCGCAAACTTCGAAAAGTCGTCGTGGTTGAACGCCAGGTTCACCACGGCATCCATCCCCGTCGCTCCACTGCGCAGGCTGTCGAGATCCTGCAGATTGCCGCGATGGACCTCCGCACCCACAACCTTCAACTGCTCTACGCCCGCATCACTGCGGGTAAGCCCACGCACCTGGTGCCCTGATCCGATTAACTCCTTCACCAGCTCCGTCCCAATGAATCCCGTCGCTCCCGTTACGAATACGCGCATCGCTCCTCCTATTGTTGGTGGCGCAGCCCTTCGGAGGCCGCGTTAAAGTTGACATCCGAGCCTGTGCCTTATAAAACGGGGGCAGTCCCCGTATAGATAAGATAAACGGGGATAGTCCCCGGTTGCAAAAAAAGTTTCGCCACATCTCCGATGTCGATAAAGAAGATCTCACCACTCCCGCCCTCCCGCAAACCTCGCGCCGACGCGAAGCGCAACCGCGAGCGCATCCTAGAGGTAGCCAGGGAAGCCTTCACCCGCGATGGAGCAGCTGCAAGCCTCGACGACATCGCACGCCGCTCCGGCATCGGCAACGCCACCCTCTATCGCCACTTCCCCACTCGCGACGACCTCATCGAAGCCGTCTACCGCAGCGAAGTCGAAAAGCTTGCGGCAGCCGAACAGCGCTTCGCTGCCACTATGCCGCCGCTTGAAGCGCTGCGCGCCTGGATGCTCCTCTTCATCGACCACATCCTAGGCAAGAAACTCATCCTTCCCGCGATGGACACCGTCGCTGGCGGCTCCAGGCGTCTGTTCGAAGACTCCCGCTCGCTCATTCACACTGCCTTCGTAACCTCCGTCGAGCGCGCCATCGCCAGCGGTGATCTCCGCTCTGACACCGACCCCAACGACTTCGTCCGTGCCCTCGTCGGCGTCTTCCACACTACTGCTATGCCCGGCTGGGAGCCAAGCGCCCGTCGTCTCGTCGACATCCTTATTGCCGGCTCGCGCCCAACGAAACCCCGCACTCACAGAATCACAAAATTAGCTTCGGTCAGGGAGATCAGTTGAATTTGCAATTTTCTTCGATGGCATTCGAGTCTTTATAGCGCTGCACGCAACTTTGATAATCGCGCCCCTGATTTGCCGCTCTCTTTACGGAATTGACGCATTCGGCGTGCTTCGATTCGGCCTGTTCGCGTTGCTGGTAGCTTAACTTGTAGTAGTCAGCCGGGCTGCCGGCGGGACAGCGCTTTTCGGGGTCAACCTCCCGGCTGGGATTGTCGGCATCCTCTCTTTTGAAAGCCTCTGCCTCCGCATCGACTCTCGATGTCCCGCTACCCATGAGGCTGATGACGGATTCCTCATGGGCGACAGTGGCAGCGAGATCGTCACCTCGGAAGAAAAAGAAAGTGGCAGCATTCTCCTGAGTCTTCCTCTTATGCAACTCCGCCCGGTTGCCGTAGTAGTTAGCCAGCAACAGATTCGGCGGACCCCACTTACTTTCTCTGTAGTATTGCGAGAGAGAAAGCATCGCATTCACGTTTTCCTGCGCAGCGCTCCGCATCAGGTACATCTGGGCTTTCTGGTAGTCAGGCGCCCCGCCCCAACCGACGTAGCTGTAATAGCCCGCTACATCCTCAGCTTCGCCGTCGCCCTTGTTCGCAGCAGCCGTGTAGCAGGATAAGGAAGCGGCCTTATCGCCAATCATGTTTGCGAGCGTACCTGTGTTCTTTTCTGTTTCGACATTCATGGCAGGGTCGCAGCGAGTCGGGGCCACCGTCGCATTCCACTTACTCTCCATGGCATTATTCGACTGTCCTGGCCAGATGACCTTGAACGTTCCACTGATCCGGTTTCCAATTCGCTTCCCTGTATAAATTCCAGTGGCACCGGAGAAGGTTCCTTTCATATCGAAACGCCGCATGACGACAGTGCCTCCGGGAAGCGTATCGACGAAGGTTGTAATCACCGCGGAGTAGTCCGTAGTGAGTTGCATCGAGCCGATCTTTCCCCCAATGACCATAAGGGAGTTGACTGGCGGTTTGGCAGCGGAGCATTCCTCTCCGAATGCCTGGCACATGCTCCATGCCTGAGCATGGGCGATCGAGTTGTCATAGAGCTTGCCGGCATCTCCAAATTCGGAGGGGGTTGGGAGTAATAATCCTCGCCATCTCATGTGCGAAGCCCCCGTCGAGTGGCCTGGCCAAGTCGCACTCACATCGCCGTCGATCCAGTAGTTTGAGATCGTACCGGTGTAATCGACGACGATGCCTTTGACTGGACCGGCCCTGTCCTCGCGATGGACGGTGATAGAGGTGGCATCAAGGTGGTGATGGTGAGGTCTGCATTGCCGCCACTCGCCCACTGGCCCGTCCCCTTGCCGTCTCCCGTCTTGAAGAGCCAGTTGGAGCATCCGTCTGAGTCCTCACACATCGAGATTACTTCTGGATATGTCGAGGATGGCTGGTGCACCTGAGAGCTGCACAGCACTGACAGAGCAGCGGGCAGTATGAGCACACACGCAATTCGAAACACAACTCTCACGAAGGCGCTCCTGAAAAGAGGCTGATCGAGGTTAATTCATGGGAAGTTTATCACTGCTGCTGCGCGCTAAATAGTCGTCATAAAACGCATCCTCGCCTTCATCGGCATCACCGAAGTCGAAGTCATCCTTGCTGGCGGCACAGCCGCGGTCTCCTTCGGTTCAACTACCGTCGAAGAGCACGCCGCGCAGTTTCGTCCTGCCGTCCTCGCAGCTACTCGCTAAGCACAAACCGGATTACCGGGACTACCGTTCATAAGCTGCGACAGAATTGCTAAAGAGTCTGCGGCGTAGCCAAAATGCTACATTCACCAAGCCGATGAGAGCCGGAACCTCGATCAACGGACCCACGACACCTACGAATGCCTCCCCAGAGTTCAACCCGAATACCGCGACCGCCACCGCAATCGCAAGTTCAAAGTTGTTTCCAGCAGCCGTGAATGACAGCGTGGCGGACTGTGCGTAGTCGGCTCCCAGCCGTTTCCCCATCCAGAAGCTGACTAGAAACATAAGGAGGAAGTACACCACCAGCGGGACTGCAATCTTCACCACGTCCAACGGAAGCCGGACGATCAAGTCGCCCTTCAGGCAGAACATCACAAGGATCGTGAAGAGCAACGCGAGTAGCGTCAGCGGGCTTATACGGGGCACGAACCGCGTCCGGTACCACTCCTCACCTTTGGCCCGGATCAGCGCATAGCGAGTCAGGAAGCCCGCCGCGAACGGCACCCCCAGATACAGGCCCACGCTCTTGGCAATCTGGCCGATGCCAATCTGTACGACGCTTCCTTGCAGGCCGAACCACCGGGGAAGGATGGTTAGGAATGCCCATGCATAGACGCTGTAGAAGAGCACCTGAAAGACGCTGTTGATTGCGACCAATCCGGCGACGTAATCCGTATCACCCTCGGCAAGCTCATTCCAGACCAGCACCATCGCGATGCAACGCGCAATGCCAATCAAGATCAGGCCGCGCATGTAGGCCGGTTCGTCCCGTAAAAAGATCACGGCAAGCACGAACATCAACACCGGACCGATAAGCCAGTTCTGCACCAGCGACAACCCCAACAGCCGCTTATTGCGGAACACCTCACCCAACTTCTCATAACGCACCTTGGCCAGCGGCGGAAACATCATCACGATCAGGCCAATGGCGATAGGGATGTTCGTCGTGCCGGTCTGAAAATGGTTAACGAAGGCAGCCGAACCGGGAACGAAATGCCCGATGCTCACGCCTAACACCATCGCAAGGAATATCCAGAGCGTCAGAAGTCGATCTAGGAAAGAAAGCTTTTTCCGTTGGGCGGCCGGAGCACAGACGCGGCCCCGGGTCGTCGGTGTGGGTGTCGTAGCCATTAGCAAGCCTCACAGCTCTGCTCAGCCACAGCGGTAGGCAATGGAACGCCATCAAGCGCGTACTTCGCAGGGGAGCAGCAAGCCTTTGTGAGACGCGCCCGGTCTGCCTGCATCGCCTTGTCTTCCTTCAGGGAGTCGAGCGTCTGCAGGAGCACCTGCGATGCCCCGACGTGCGGCGGCATGACGATGCGGTAGTGCATCCATTTGCCCTCGCGCCGGGCTGAGACGATGCCGGCGTTTCGCAGATACGCAAGATGCCGGGAGATCTTCGGCTGCGGTGCCCCCAGAATCTCCACAAAGTAGCAGACACAGATCTCTTGTTCTCCCATAAGGTTCAGCAGCCGGAGGCGGGTTGTGTCACCAAGTGCCTGAAAGAACTGAGGCAGGTCGAACTGTCTGGCGCGGGTCATGCATTTATATATACGCCTTGACAAATTCGTTAGCAATATATATATTCACCTAGACGAATATGTGGGAGGTGAGACATGGCACAGATTCTTGATTCCGTCCGCTCGAAGTATGGCGCGGTCGCGCAGAGCAAGCTCTCCAGCAACGATGCAGGTGTCAAGGCCGTGGCGGAGGCCTTCGGCTACTCCGCAGAAGAACTGACTTCCATTCCGGCTGAGGCCAACATGGGTTTGTCGTGCGGCAATCCCACAGCGACCGCGCATCTGAGAGCCGGTGAAGTTGTCGTAGACCTCGGCTCCGGTGGCGGCCTGGACGTGTTTCTCGCCGCGAAGATGGTAGGGCCGGAGGGGCGTGCCATCGGTATCGATATGACACCGGCCATGATGGAACGGGCACGGGCAAATGCGGCTTCCGGTGGATACACCAACGTGGAGTTCTACCAGTCCACCATCGACAAGATCCCACTACCGGATGCGTCGGTTGATTGCGTCATCTCGAACTGCGTCCTGAACCTGGCGCCGGACAAGCCTGTCGTCTTTCGTGAGATTGCCCGCATCCTCAAGCCGGGCGGCCGACTTGCAGTCAGCGACATCGCGCTCAAGGGAGAGCTACCGGAAGCCGTCGCCCAGAGCATGGCGGCATATGTCGGCTGCATCGCTGGTGCCATCAGGATTGACGACTACCGCACCGGCTTGCTGGCTGCTGGCTTCGAGCATGTGGAGATCGTGGACAGCGGCTCAAACCTCAACGCCTACGCGAAGGTGGAGAACCAGTCCGGCTGCTGCTCCCCGGCGATGGCCGAGGAGTCGTGCTGTTCGCCCATATCGGATAGGGACACCACACTGCACACGGAGCTGTCCGACCTCTTGAGCAAGTATGACCTGAACGCAGCAGCGGCAAGCGTAAAGGTATATGCCATCAAGCCCATGGCTGGAGCCACAAGCAAAACAGTCGCGTCATGCTGTGCTCCGGGTTGCTGTTCATAAGAGACAGAGGAGGCGACATGCTCAAAGTAATCTTCGCCTGCGTGCACAACGCTGGTCGGTCTCAGATGGCGGCGGCGTTCTTCAATCATCTTGCAGATCCACGGAAGGCACAAGCCGTTTCAGCTGGTACAGAGCCGGGAGACCGTATCCACCCGGAAGTGCAGGCTGTCATGCAGGAGATCGGCATCGACCTCAGCCACGCGAAGCCCCAGAAGCTCACGGAGGAACTCGCGAGGGCCGCGAACCTTCTGATCACGATGGGCTGCGGTGACAAATGCCCTTACGTCCCCGGCCTACGCCGGGACGATTGGCCGCTCCGCGACCCGAAGGGACTGCCGACAGAGGAAGTCCGGGCGATACGCGATGACATCAAAAGTCGCGTGCAGGTTCTTCTCAGGCTGGAAGGTTTAGATTAGTCTTCACAAAATCCGTTTCAAGGAACGCGCGGTCATGCTAATAAGAGAATCTTCCCGATGCCGCCCTTCTCCGCCTCAGCGTGTGCTTTCGCCGCGTCGGCAAGCGGCATCGTCCGATCAATAGAAATCTTGAACCTTCCCTTTGCAATATCTTCCGCGAGCGAACGCATACTCACTGCATCAGGATGCGAGCCAAAGGCCTCCACTCTTACGTCGGGATAAAGTTTGGCATTTGGTGGAGACCCCACCACGGAGGCAAAGCTTCCACCCGGCTTGACCTTAGCCAGAAGCCCGTCGCCGACGTTGCCGCCAATCGTATCCGCGACCACCTCGACCAGGCCCAGTGAGTCCATCTCCTGTTGGCTATCGAGCGCGAGAACAGCATCGGCCCCGAGCTCCTCCGCCGCCTTCTTCTGTGAACCGCGGACGCCGGCGATGACGTGAGCACCAAGCTTCTTCGCCACCCATACGGCAGTGCGGCCTACGCTGCCCAGTGCGCCGGTGATGACAACCGTCTGGCCACGCTGAACCTTGCCGGCCTGCGTAATAAGCTGTTCCCCAGTGTTCAGCACCACAGGGAGTGCAGCGGCTTCGATGGGATCAAGGCCCTCAGGAAGCTTCGACAAGCCCGCAAGATCACCCAAAAGCAGCTCGGCGTAGGTCTTGCCGGCGCGGCCGAAGACCTTGTCACCCTCGGCATATCCCTCCACGCCTCGGCCCACCGAGCGTACGACGCCGGAGTAGTCGTACCCGAGGATGATGGGCAGTTCCAGCGGCATAAAATCCTTCATGGCGCCGCTGCGGATCTTCCAATCGATCGGATTGACTCCCGCTGCGGTCACCCGAATAAGGATCTGACCCTCGCCCGCCTGGGGATCCTCCCACTCCTCATACTTCAGCATATCGGGGCCGCCGTACTCATGTAGCACCACTGCTTTCATAGCAATACCTCTCTCGTTTTTCAGGCTTAGATGCGGTTGTTGGCGGCATCGGTTCATCGAGACGAATCCGTTCCAGGCCAGCCAAAAATAAATCTCAAAAAGTTGGCGTATCTTTTGAAGCCGAAAAGTAGGGTGCTAATACACCACATCCACCACGCATCCCACCACGTCTTCACCATCAAAAAACCACGTCCAAACACCCGGTTTTCCTGCAACCCCCTTCAAAAACCTCAGCAAACCAGCAACTCTTAACCCGGCCACCACAGCCAAAAAAAATCTGCAAAAAAGTCCCGAAATTACTCCCAGGCAGGTTTCAGGAAAGCGACTTGCGGGCAGCTTCGAGGACCATTCCAATCTCCGCCTCCCCATGCGCGGTCGAGACGAAGGCGGCCTCGAACTGACTAGGCGGCAACCAGACTCCAGCGTCGAGCATGGCACGATGAAACCGGCCAAAGGCGACCGTGTCCGACGTCGCAGCCGAAGCAAAATCAGTAACTGGTTTATCCGTAAAAAACCACGTAAACATTGACCCAACGCGATTGGTCGTCAACGAAATTCCCGCCTCCCGCGCCACACCCGCAACCCCCTCAGCAATGCGAGCAGAGGTGCTCTCAAGGCCGTTGTAGACCTCCTCTTCATGCTTGAGCAGGTGACTCAAAGTAGCGATCCCCGCAGCCATGGCGAGCGGGTTTCCGCTCAGCGTTCCCGCCTGGTAGACAGGCCCAAGCGGAGCGAGCAACTCCATCACATCGGCTCGTCCCCCAAACGCTCCGCAGGGCAGCCCACCCCCGATAATCTTGCCTAAAGTCGTAAGATCCGGTGCGACGCCATAGACCTGCTGCGCACCGCCAAGCGAGAGACGGAAGCCAGTCATTACCTCGTCGAGAATGAGAAGTGCGCCGTACTCCGCGGTGATTTCCCGCAGGCCCTGCAGATAATCTGCAGCAGGGGCAATCGTCCCGGCGTTGCCGACCACCGGCTCAACAATGACGCAGGCAATCTCGTTTGGTCGTGCGGCGAAGGCCTCTCGCACAGCATCGAGATCGTTGTAGGGCAGCGCAAGAGTGTGCATCGCGGTCTCGGCGGGAACGCCGGCGGACCCAGGGATTCCCAGCGTAGCAACTCCGCTGCCTGCTTTGACCAGCATGGCGTCCGAGTGGCCGTGGTAGCAGCCTTCGAACTTGATGACGAAGTTGCGTCCTGTAAAGCCGCGCGCAAGTCGGATAGCTGACATACATGCCTCCGTGCCGGAGCTGACGAAGCGCAGCCTTTCGACCGAGGGAAAGCATCGCGTCACCAGTTCAGCCAGATCTGCTTCGGCCGCGGTGGAGGCTCCAAAGCTCGCCCCACGCGAGGCTGCCCTCTGAGTCGCCTCGACCGCTGGTGGAAAAGCATGTCCAAGAATCATCGGCCCCCACGAGCCGAAGAAGTCTAGGTACTTATTTCCATCCGCATCAAACAGATAGGCCCCTTCGGCATGGGTGACAAAGGGTGGATCACCCCCCACGGCGCGAAACGCGCGCACCGGCGAGTCGACGCCCCCGGGCAGAAACTTTTCAGCGCGAAGCTGCAATTGACGGGAGCGGGTGAGGCTGCGGGACATATCAACAGTATAAGAGGGCATATCATGAAAGTAGAAAACGAGAAGTTAGAAGACGAAGACAGAACCGAGGAGACATGACCGAGCCAGAACATGCAGAGATTGAGGGCCGGGCTCTACTGCTTTACGACGGCGTCTGCGCGTTGTGCAATGGCGTGGTTCAGTTCCTGCTCAAACACGACCGTAGCGAGAGGCTGCGCTATGCCCCGCTCCAGAGCGCTCTCGGCCGCGAAGTGCTCGACCGCTTCGGCATTCACAGCTTTCCCGATGGTGTAGTGCTTCTGACCGATGCCCTGAGGCCGCAGGAGCGGCTCTACCACCGCTCCGATGCGATTGCCGCGGCGTTGAAGCTGCTTTCGACCCCCTGGAGGCTTCTTGGGCGGCTGGTAACGCTGGTTCCCCGAGCCCTGCGTGAGTTCGGCTACGGCGTTGTTGCTCGCCTCCGCTACCGCATCTTCGGGCGCTACGATACCTGTCCTCTACCACCTTTGCATCAGCGACAAAAACTTTTGGGCGTGTACGAATAACGTTTGTTTACGATGCTTTGACCGCCGCCCTGCTAGACTAAACTTCTTCTTTTCAAGCACTACGATATGGAGCACGACCTTGCCGGATGAGACCTCCCCGCCGCCCGATTCAATCGCCACGCATTCCACCACGTCCGGGCGGGAGATGCCCGTGGAGACCACTTCGTTGCAGTCCGCAGTCGCACAGAGAAAAGCCGCTGGCATAAAGCGGCCTGCTTCGGAAGAAAAGACCAAGATCCCCTCAAAAAAGAGCATCAGCTATGCGGATGCCGGGGTGGACATCACCTCGGGCGACCGTAGCAAGCAGCGCATCAAGATGCTGGCGCGCAAAACCTTCAACAAACAGGTGCTGAGCGAGATCGGCGGCTTCGGCGGCTTGTTCGCGCTAGACCTGGAGAAGTTTCCCAACCCCGTGCTGGTCTCGAGCGCAGACGGCGTTGGCACGAAGCTGAAGGTCGCGTTTGAACTGGGCATTCACCATACCGTTGGCCAGGACCTGGTGAACCACTGCGTCAACGACATTGCTGTGCAGGGCGCGACGCCGCTGTTCTTCCTCGACTACCTGGCCACAGGCAAGCTCGAAGACATGGTGATCGAGCGGGTGGTGCAGGGTATCAGCGAGGCCTGCAAGGCCAACGGCTGTGCATTGATCGGCGGTGAGACCGCACAGATGCCTGGCTTCTACGCAGATGGCGAGTACGATCTTGCCGGCACGATCATCGGCGCAGTGAGCCGTGACAAGATCATCACCGGAGAACAGATTCAGATCGGTGATGTTCTGGTGGGGCTGCCTTCTAACGGACTACATACGAACGGATATTCGCTAGCGCGCAAGCTGCTGTTTGAAGTCGCGAAGTATGGCCCGGAGCAGTACATCAACGAGCTGAAAGACAAGACTGGAGCCGCGTTGATGCGGACGCATCGCAGCTATCTGTCGGTGATCAAGAAGCTGACCGGAGCCGAGGTGGTGAGCGGAATGGCGCACATTACAGGAGGTGGAATCACCGAGAATCTGCCGCGCATTCTGCCGAAGGGCATGGGAGCGCTGATCGACCGTGCCTCGTGGACGGTACCGCCACTGTTTGAACACCTGCAACAATTGGGCAATGTGGATGAGGACGAGATGCTGCGGACCTTCAACATGGGCATTGGTCTGATCGCGGTGATTCCGGCAGAGAAGATCAAGAAGGCGAAGGCGATTTTGAACCGCGCGAACGAACGGCACTGCCTGATTGGCCGCGTGGTGCGTGGGGAACGCAAGGTCAGCTACAACTAGATAGTCGCAGTGTCGCTTTACGAGCCCGCTGGCCACTGTATTCTTTTACATGGTGGCCGGGGACTTTCGTTTTGGCGCGGTTTTCTTCGGCGAATGAAGTCCGCTAAGCGAGGGGAGTGTAGGTAGATGGGCGGTGCGCACGGCTGCGGCGAAAGAAGAAGTAGATGATGACGCTGACGACGGCGGCGTAGGCGCACCAGACCGAGGTGAAGGCGTATCTCTTGACCAGCATGACGACGAGCAGCCCTACAAGGTTGAGCCACGCCAGGGTGATGAGGTCGCGGAAGCCAGAAAAGAAGAGCGAGCCGCAGGTAGCGATGACATAGAGGATTGCAATGACCGTCGTGGTTGTGATGCTGTTGACGTAGACGATGCTGTTGTCCTGCACCGAGACCTGCAGCGGATAGGCGATCAGGCCCCAGAGCATGTAGAGCATGAGTATGCAGCCGAGGATGGCGAAGGGGAGCATCTGACGGCGGAGCTTGTGGGTAGGCTCGATGAGCAGGACGCTGAGAGGAAGGAGAAACGGCAGCAGACCTTGGGCGTAGAGAACGTATGCTGCCCCAGCGTTATGGGTCACCGTAGAGGAGAGGATTCCGCCGAGGCCCAGCCAGACGAATCCTTCGATGAACTGGTGGAAGGCGAAGAGGCAGGGCATGGCGGCGAAGAGCAGCTCGCGGCGGTGCTTTACTTCAGTCAGCGTGGCGACGCCGATGCCGCCCAGAACAGCACTGCCGACAAAGTTCGCGGTTGCAGAGAAACACATAGGAGCCTCTTGGTTCAGGCCATCATAACTTGAGTGTCTAGCGATGGATTTGTGTTCTTATAGAAGGCACCAAATCTCTCAAGATCATTCAAGGACAATATGAGGATTCGAGTCAGCGCTTGCCTTGCTCTTGTCGTGGTCGGCTTGTTGTCAGGTACTTGTTTGTACGCGCAGGATGCGCCTTCCGTGAATGCGCGGGCTTCGCAGACAGCAATGGATCGCGACCTGTTGGAGGTTACGATTCCTCGCCTGGAGGAGTTGTACCGTGCCCACAAGTACACCGTGACCGAGGTGGTGGAGTGGTACCTCGCGCGAATTGCGAGGTACAACGGAATCTATCGCGCCGTGCAGACGGTGGATACACAGAATGCGCTGGCCACTGCGGCTCGAGAAGATGCAGAGGCAAAGGCTGGTGGGAGCGGCTTTCGCCGCAGGCCGATGTGGGGCGTTCCGATTGTGACGAAGGCGAATACGAGTATTAAGGGGCTGGTGACGACCGATGGGTGGAAAGGCTACTTGATTCCAGGGCACGAGCTGGTCGCCCCAAAGGATGCGACCATCGTGGCAAAGCTGCGGGCGGCTGGAGCGGTGATTCTGGGGCAAACAAACATGCCGGACTTTGCGGCGAGCGATACTAATCGCAGCACGGCGTTTGGGCGGACGGGTAATGCTTACGACGTCCGATTCAGCCCAGGCGGCTCGTCGGGCGGAACTGTAACGGCGGTGACAAGCAACTTTGCGCTACTGGGCAACGGGACCGATACGGGGAACTCGATTCGCATGCCGTCGGCGACGAGCTCGGTGGTAGGCGTGTTTCCGACGCGCGGGCTGGTGAGTATCACGGGGATCGCGCCCCTGGATTGGCTGCTGGACAACACGGGGCCAATCGCTCGCACAGTGACCGATGCGACGATCGCGCTCGATGTGATGGCCGGAGAGGACGCTGCGGATGCGCGCACAGTCGATTTCACCGCGAAGGCACAAAGAGGGCCGTATACGCAGTATCTGAAGACGGATGCGCTGAAGGGCAAGCGGTTTGGCGTACCGGCTTTCATTCTTGCGGGAGCTGGGATTGCCTTTCAAGGTATCCCTGCATCGGCAACAGCGAGCGAGGTGGCCGAGGATACCGAGGACGCACGTGAACCCTTGCGACCAGAGACGCGGGCGGCGTTTATAAAGGCGATTGAAGGTTTGCGGGCGGCGGGAGCTACGGTCGTGTTCGATGATTCGATTCTGCCGGACAGCTTTGCCGTGACAGTGGGACGAGTGGGGACGTTTCCTTATGTGAAGGAGGGAACGGAGAAGTTTCTGGCGGAGTATGGCCCGGCGGAGTATCACTCGGCTGCGGAGTATGCGAAGGTGGTAGGATCGCCACTCCCAACAACCATAATCGGTGGCGCCGATCCCGCAACAAGACGAGGACGACCGGCGATCGTGCAGGAGTCGATCGAAAGCGATCCGCAGGCTGAAGCAAATTTTTACGCCCCGCGCAGGAAGGCGCTCGAAACCTACAACGAGACGCTGGACCGATTGCAACTCGACGGGTTTGTCTACCCGGCGACGCAGATGCCGCCGCCGGATGAGACGATGCCGCAGAATGGAAAGCTCAGCGAGGGACCGCACAGTGATACTGGATGGGTGAACATGATCGGCGTGCCGGCTGTGGTGGTGCCGGGCGGCTTCTATCCCGACGGACTGCCGTTTGGGCTGGAGATCTCGGCCCGGCGGTGGGAAGATGGTGATCTGCTGGGCTGGGCCTATGCGTATGAGCAGGCAACGAAGCATCGCAGGCCGCCGGTGCTGGTGGAGAATGGCTTGCTGCCGGATGCGCGGTAAGGATTGTGAGTCGGCGAGACATCAAGCGTAGGCGTCGCCTAAAATCTAAACAAGGGACCCCTTCATGCATCGACTCGGCATTCTTCTCTCCGGCAGAGGCTCAAACTTTCTTGCAATCGCTAGGGCTATCCACGAACACCGGCTGCTCGGCACGGAGATCGCCGTGGTATTGTCAAATCTTGAAGATGCTCCGGGGCTTTCAGCAGCGAACGAGCTGAAAATTCCAGCGTTTGCGATTCCTTCCGCTGGCCGCAAGCGTGCTGAGCATGACGCGGAGATGATCGCGCGGCTGCATCAGCACAAGGTTGATCTGGTCTGCCTGGCGGGGTACATGCGCATCATCTCAACGGTGTTTGTGGAGGCGTTTCCAGATCGGATTCTCAACGTACACCCGTCGCTGTTACCTGCTTTTCCGGGGCTTGATGCGCAGGCGCAGGCGCTGAAATATGGAGCCAAGGTCGCCGGATGCACCGTGCACTTTGTCGATGAGGCAGTGGATCATGGCGTCATCATTGTGCAGAAGACTGTGCCCGTCCACGACGACGATACCGATAAGACACTGTCGGCTCGCATCCTCGAACAGGAGCACCGCGCCTATCCGGAGGCGATCGCGGCTGTACTTAGCGGCGAATACTCCATCCAGGATCGCCGCTACGTTCGCAGCAAAGTTTAACAGCAATGTCCTGCCGGACGCCTCCTACGTCTCGCGACCAGCCTGCCCTTGCTGCTCAGTTGCATCGTTCAGCCTTACCTTTACGTCGACCCGTTTGCGCCCGCGGAAGACTGTAAGTGTCACCTCGTCGCCCGCTTTATGCGAGTTCATCACTGCCGCCAGATCCTGCGCGTTGGTGATCTCCTGTCCGTCCATCGCGACGATCAGATCGCCGCCCAGCATCACGGGTATGTTTCCCTGGTAGGCCCTTTGAGTTCCCCCGTGCAGCCCGGCTTTCTCCGCTGCGCCGCCTGGCAGGACACGCTCGATCAACAACCCATAGTCAGCCGCCAGACCGATCTGTTGCGCAACCTCCGGACCAATCTCCAGCGTGGCGATGTCGAGCGACGGACGACGGATTCGACCGTATTTCGCGAAGTCTGCGATGACAGCTTTGGCCGTATTGACCGGGATAGCAAAACCAATACCAGCCGACTGATCAACGCCATTCGAAGCAATGAGAGTGGTGATCCCGATGACCTCGCCGCGGGAGTTGAGCAGTGGGCCGCCGGAGTTGCCTGGGTTGACGCTGGCGTCGGTCTGAATCGCGTCTTCAATGGGATTGTTGTTGGGCCCGCGAATCGACCGAATCGCCGAGATGATTCCGCGTGTCATGGTGCCGGACAAGCCGAACGGATTGCCGATGGCGTAGACGCGCTGACCCACGGTGAGGCTCTGCGACTCTGCGAGCGTTGCCGGCTGAAGGTTAGGAGCATTGTTGATCAGAAGCAGAGCGAGATCATGTCCTTTATCCACGCCAACGACGGTAGCCTTGTACTTGTGCTTGTCAGAGAGCGTGACCTCGACGCGTTGGGCGTTGTCGATGACGTGGTTGTTGGTGAGGATGTGTCCCTGCTTGTCCAGAATGAATCCGGAGCCTTGCCCCTGCTGCGGAACCGGGCCGTAAAAGAAGTCCATCGCGATCGCTGTGGAAGTGATGTTGACCACCGACGGCAAAGCCTTCTTGTAGACCGCAATATTCTGCTGCTCCTCGGTGTCGTACGCGGGCGCGGCATGGGCCTCGGTCAGCTCGAAGGTTCCCAGCGGGCCATTCACGGCTGCAGTATTCGTCGCAGGCAGTGATGCGGAGGGCGCTGCGGCACGATGGAGCCAGGGCGAAGCGGCTCCTGTCGACCAGACGTGCGTGGTCAGGTAGTAAAAGCCGGAGAGAAGAAGGACCACAAGGAGAACGGGGCGCAGTTTCATCGTGAGCACGACCTGATCTTTCAAATAGCCGGTTGCGAAAGACCGACACATCTTATTGTATCGAGCCGCGCGCCCTGCTGCTCGGGCGGCGTATAGTCGCGGATCCTATCGAAGCGATTCAGATGATTGTCAGAACAGTGGGACTACGAACCGAATTCGTCCCACTTTTTGGAGAGCATCGGGCACCCAATCGGTCGTGCTCCCGCCCTCTTTGCTGGACAGGGCTAAGTCTCGACCTTCTCACACCATTCGCTGCAGCCGATTGAGTGCCGAGGGCTTGATACGCGGCGCATGGAGGAAGTTCTCGCGTTCGGGCAGGCGTTTGGTCTGCACCTCCCAGGGCTCCTCCCTGACCTTTACCGGACCGGCCCACGATTCGGCTTCGAGGTCGACGCTGTCGATGCTTGCGCGACCTACCAGCGAGCGGTCAGTGCGATCGAGCCGATCGGATCCATCGCCGCGCTCAAGCCACTCCGTACGCTCGGAGCGTTCCGGACGGACGATCCCCTCTACCTCTTTTCTCTTCGCCACAACCTCAATATCTTCCAACGCAGGCTCGGCGTCCTGATCGCTGCTATGAACGGCGGCCATCAACGAAGCCATGAAGTTTGCCATCATGCGCTGCGCACACTTCTGTCCGCACAGGTGCTTGGCGCCCTTGCGCGAATTCTTGGGCGACTCCCAGCCACGAACTTTCAACTCCCCGTCCTGCTCGTAAGCGACGAACCAGTAGTTACTCGTCTGCTTCTCTGCTGCACAGATATCGCAATTGATAGCTTGCCGGATCATCTGCCCGTCTCCTTATCCCTCGGTGAAGTGTGCCTGTCTGACACAGTCCTTTCATCGGCAAAAGATCGAAATGCATCATCCGAGGATAGTCAATTGTTTGTTGGGTTCGACGCAGCAGGTTCCACTCTCTAAATTCAGACAAAGATCATCTACGCCGCGGCTTCGAGGATCGGCCAGAGTTGATCGACCTGCCACTCCAGTTCGGGCAGCGCACCACCGTTGGTCAGTACATAGTCTGACAAAGCTGCCTTCTGCTCGTCGGAGATCTGCTGTGCCAGCCTGCGACGCGCCTCCGCTTCGAACTCCGTGCGTTGCTCCTCGCTGATCGACCTGCCGGCGGAAGACCGAGCGACAAATCGTGCGACCTTCACCTCCTCTGGAGCCGTCACTAAGATGATCCTGTCGAAACGACTTTGCCAGCGCGAACCATCTGCGGCACCGTAGTGCGTCTCGAAGATCAGCGCTGACTCCACCATCACGACGGCGTGAGGATTCTTGTGAAAGATTGTTTCGGTCAACTCCATCTGGCGCGCAATCACAAGAGGATGAGCGATTGCATTCAACTCTTCAACGCGGCCCTCCGTGAAGGCGATGCGTGCCAGGACAGTGCGGTCAAGTGTGCCATCGGCCAACACCACGTTGGGGCCAAAGTGCGCGACCATCCCGTCATAGATCGGCTGGCCGACCTCCATCAGCTCGCGGCCGATCGCATCCGACTGCAGGATATGCGCCCCGAGAGCTGCGAACAGGTTCGCCGCGGTTGACTTGCCGCTTCCCAGGCCGCCGGTGAGTCCAACGCGCAGCATCGTGGCTACTTGCTCCCCCGCGAGATTCCCCGGCGCAGCTTCGCCGCAGCTACCGTGTTCTGCATCAACATCGCTATGGTCAGCGCGCCGACTCCACCCGGGACCGGGGTGTACGCGCCCGACACCGCAAAGGCAGCCGGATGAATGTCCCCGACGACGACCGATCCGCGTTTGGCAAAAGTTGCCGCCCGGGCCGGATCGCCCGGGAAGAACTCTTCCACCTCGGCGGCTTCGGTGATGCGATTGATTCCGACGTCTATTAGCGTCGCGCCCGGCTTGACCATCTTCGAGGTAATAAACCCCGGCCGACCAATCGCTGCTACGAGAAGATCAGCCTCGCGGGTGAAGCTACCGAGGTCGACCGTTTTGCTGTGGCATACAGTCACCGTGGCAGAGGCATTTAGCAACATCACCGCCGTCGGTTTGCCTACGATATCCGAGCGCCCCACGACGACCGCGTTCTGGCCTGCGATTGGCAATCCGCTCCGCCGCAAAATCTCGAGGATGCCCGCAGGTGTGCATGGAGCCAGCCCCGCCTGACCGCTCTGCAACCGGCCCATGTTCACGGGGTGAAATCCATCCACGTCTTTGTCCGGAGAGACAGCCTCGAGGAGCCGCTTGGTGTCCACGTGCTTCGGCAGCGGAAGCTGGATCAGGATTCCGTCGATGTCATCGCGGGCATTCAAAGCCGCGACCAGCGCCAGCATCTCGTCAGTCGTGATGCTCTCCGGTGGTGTGATCATCTCGCTGAAGATTCCCAACTCGCTGCAGGTCTTCACTTTGGTTCGGACGTAAATCTGTGACGCAGGCTCTTCGCCGACCAAAATCACCGCCAGCCCAGGAGTGATCCCGCGAGCCGAGAGAGCTCGGACTTCGGCTGCGACCTCGGCCTTGATCCGGGTGGCGATGGCGACGCCGTCCAAAAGCGCCGGAGTTCTCTTTATCTCATCCATACATCTTTCATGGTATCGCGCTCCCCCGCATCTCCGACGATAAGATAGTTCCGTGAGCGCGCAATCCCTGCCGCCGCAGATCTGCAGTACGTTGTCTGTCCAGTGTGCCATCAGAAGCTTGGCCGCGCCGGAAATGTCATCTCGTGCACGGGAGATGCGGGTGACGCTATCCGGTGATCGAAGGATCTCCCGTACTGCTTGCGAACCGCACTCTCTGCTGGGAGCGCCTCAAGGAAACTTTCCAGGCCATCTTTTCGTAAAGTCCTCTGACGATAGGTCGATATATGACGTCTAACACTTTGGGTAAGCTGACGGCGAACACACGCCGAGCAGGAGAAGAACAAATGACAAAGGCTAAGGGTGCCCACGTCGAAAAGTTCGCTGAGGCCGATCTCTCCGGATTGCGGGAAGATCTGATGAAGTCGGGTCTCGACTCCTGGCAGGCCGCCGATCTCATCAGCAGCTTTCTTGTCGCGCGCGGTTACGGGGTCTCCACGCAGGATGCTCGCAAAGCGGCCTTCCGGATGGAGGCTATCAGCTGCTCCCTGCCCTGCCTCCAAGAGGAGTTGGAGAAGATCGCGCAGCTGATGTGAGGTATGACGTCAGGGCGATGGCCTAAAATCCTTTGCAACACAGCGCGAACCCGCGAAAGCCCATGAAGATCGTCAGACTTCTCTCCTGGCACGAAGACGTTATGACAAAGGCGGCGGCGCTGAAACGCCGTGGCCTGAAGATCGACGCCTCTCCTCTGATCAGAACCTCAGCAGTTGTCGGTGAGCTTGCCCATCTCAACCCTGCCGTGCTCATCTTCGATCTGGACAAACTTCCATCGCGCTCCCGTGAGATCGCTCTAATTCTTCGCTCCAGCAGATCCGCACACCATATACCGATTCTCTTCGCAGGCGGATCGCCCGAAAGAACTGAACGAATCCGCGTAGAAAATCCCGACGCCAGTTACGCCTCCTGGTCCGAAGTTCCTGGCGCCCTCGCCGCACTCCTTGCTCATCCACCGGTCACTCCGGCTGTCGCCCCACCACGCGACTTCTCGGCGACACCCCTGCTAAAAAAATTAGGAATCAATACGAGCATGGAGGTAGCTCTAATCGCCGCCCCGGATGGCTTCGAAGAGCTGCTAGGCGATCTCCCGGAAAACACCGCACTACTCTCGCGCCTGCGCCCCACCACAAGTCTCGCGCTGTGTTTTACCCGCTCACTCGAAGACCTGTCCTCCACACTGGATCTCCTGACACTTCGTCTCCCCAGGCCAGCATCCGTCTGGATCATTCATCCCAAGCGCAGCGGCAAACACCACGTCGACTTCAACCAGAATCATGTACGCGATGCGTCCCTCACGGCAGGTCTGGTCGACTACAAGGTCTGCTCCATCAACGAAGTCTGGTCCGCTCTAAAATTTGCCTGGCGCAAGCGTTAGCCCGTCGTGCCTGATCCCCTTCACCACCTAAAACACCTGCGCTACCTCATCTAAATATTCTTCGGCCATCTCACAAGGCATAATCAAAGCATGTCGTCTCTCTGGTCTCCAACCGACTGGCCCCAGCGCCTCGCCGAACTCCAGGCTCCAACTGGTGAGTTGAAAGAAGCTCCTCTGCGTCGCGACGTCCGTTCTCTCGGTATGTTGCTCGGCGAGGTGTTACGCGAGCAGGCCGGTGAGCCTCTCTACGAGGCCGTCGAGGCGCTTCGCCGCATTGCAATCGCCCGTCGCGAAGCAGAGGCCCCGCAAACCGGAGCTGCCGACCAAGCCGCCGCCACCGCCCATCTTCAGCAGGCGCTCGCCCGCGTCCACACGCTTGACCTTCCCGCTGCCTATCAGCTGGCCCGCGCCTTCGGCTTCTACTTCGAGCTCATCAACCTCGCCGAGACCAACCATCGCAAGCGGCGGCGCCTCTCCTTGCAGCTCAATCAGAATGCCAGCGCATCCGGCTCTATCCAACGTGGCGATCTGCGCGGAACTCTTCGTCGTCTGCGCCAGGCTGGCGTTACCACCGAACAGGTGCACGCTCTGCTGACTCGCATCTGCGTCTCCCCGGTCTTCACCGCACATCCCACCGAGGTCGCCCGGCGCAGCGTCATGTTCAAGCGCCGCCGCATCTCCGATCTGCTCGAGCAGCTCGACCGCATCCCCGTCCCCGAACCCCACCTCGAATCTCTTGAACGCGACCTGCTGGCCGAGATCACCGCACTCTGGCAGACTGATGACGTGCGCAGCGCCCGCCCCACAGTGCTCGACGAGATCCGCATGGCGCTCGACTACTACGAGTCCAGCCTCTTCGACACCCTCCCCGTCCTCTACTCCGAAGTCGCCACCGCGCTCGCCGCTGAATACCCCAGCGAGAAAAGCTTCAGTTCAGTTACAAATAGACCCGAACAAGACAAATCCTCAACGACTCAATCCTGTATTGCCGATCTTCCCTTGCTGATCCGCTTCGGTTCCTGGATCGGCGGCGACCGGGATGGCAATCCCTTCGTCACTCCCCAGGCGACTCGTGACGCCCTCGCGATGGCTCGCACGCTCCTGTTCACGCACTATCGACGCCGCCTTCAGAACGTCTTCGAACAGCTTGCAAGCTCCACCCAGCAGGTTCCCGTCTCCAACGAACTAAGCGCGCTGCTCGACTGTTACCTCAGCCAACTTCGCACCGCTGGTCAGAGCGCCCTGGGCGAACGCTTCCCTCACGAGTCCATCCGGCTCCTCATCGCCTGCATCATGATGCGGTTGGGAGCAACTCCCCAATCCGCCGTTCCCGTTCCAGCCAATCCCGCGCTCAAGCCCTACACCCGCGCCTCCGAGATGCTCTCCGATCTGACCATCCTTCGTGATTCGCTGATCGGCAACAGCGGTCCGCGACTCGCCGAGATGCTGATCGATCCGCTGCTGATAGAGGTTCGCACCTACGGACTGCACCTGCAGACGCTGGACATCCGCCAACACGCCCGCGTCCACGCCGCCGCCGTCGCCGAGGTCTCGGCATGGTGCCCTTCCAACTCGACTGACTCCCTGAACCTTCCGTCATCTCTCAGTGAGCAGACCGCCGAGGTCCTCGACACCTTCCGCACAATCGCTGAGCTCAAACAAACGTACTCTCCGGAGTCCATCCGGCAGTACGTTATCAGTGGTGCAACCAGCGCCGAAGATGTACTCCAGGTGATCTGGCTTGCGCGTCTCGGCGGCGTCAGAGTGGAAGGCACAGCCCCGGCTGCAAATGGAAGAGTAGACGATCCTGGCCTCCAACCTGTCCCCCTCTTTGAGTCTATCGAGGATCTTCAGAATGCCCCGGCAATCATGCGCAAGCTCTGGACGAGCGATGTCTACAAGCCACTGCTCGCAAGCTGGAATCGACACCAGGAAGTCATGCTCGGCTACTCCGACTCCAACAAGGACGGCGGCATGATCACAAGTACGTGGGAGATATGGAAGGCCCACCGAGCACTCCACGAGGTCGCTCGCGAGTGCAACGTGACGTTGCGTCTGTTCCACGGTCGCGGCGGCACCGTCGGTCGCGGTGGTGGACCGACGCACCGCGCCATCTTCGCTCAGCCTGTCGACAGCTTCACCGGCGAACTTCGCATCACCGAGCAGGGAGAGGTCCTCAACTGGAAGTACTCCGACGTAGTGCTCGCCGAGCGCAATCTCGAGCTGATGATCGCCGCAAGCCTCGACGCACTGGCCCGCCCCGATGCAGCGCTGCAGCGTGGCGCGGAGACTCCCCATCTCACCGGCGAGATCCTTCCCGCATGGGAGGCCACGCTCGACGAGCTTTCGGCTACCTCCTACGAGTTCTACCGCAAACACATCGTCGACAGCGCCGACACGTTTACCTACTTCGAGCAATCCACTCCCGTCGCGGAGCTTGAACACGCCCGCCTCGGCTCACGCCCCGCTAAACGGAGCGGTAAAAAATCCATGGCCGATCTGCGTGCTATTCCATGGGTCTTCGGCTGGATGCAGTCGCGGCAGCTTGTTCCTGCCTACTTCGGCGTCGGCCACGCGCTTCATCAATTCATTCAATCCAAACCCGACGGCCTCGCGCAGCTTCAAACTATGGCCCGCGCCTTCCCTCTCTTTCTCGATATCATGCGTAACGTCGAGATGGCGCTTGCGAAGGCAGACTTCGGGATCGCCCGCCTCTACGCGTCACTGGTCGAAGACGAAGCCCTGCGCGACCGCGTCTTTACTACCCTCGAAGCTGAGTTCAACCTGACCCACCGCATGATTCTCGAGATCACGCAGCAAAAGTCGCTCCTCGAAACCAACCCTGTTCTCGAGCGCTCCATCCGGCTGCGCAATCCCTATGTCGATCCGATGTCGCTCATACAGGTCGAACTGATGCGACGCAAACGAGCCGCTCTGAGAAAAGGAGAACCCAATTCTCCCGAGCTGGACCGCGCCATCTCCGCAACCATCAACGGCATCAGCGCCGGCCTCCGCAATACCGGCTGAGGACTCTGTAGGTCTATCTCTCATTTTGCTGTTTCACTAGGCTTATTTTTCGTCTAGATTCGAACTCATGCTGATTTTGCGTTCGCCTCTTGCTCGTTGCGCTTTTGCGTTCATTTTCTCCTGCCCGCTCTTACCATCCCTCAACGCACAATCGACCGAAGCGGACATCAAAGCCAAGCTGAAAGACAAGCCCCTCTACCCTACGCGGACTCTGGCGAGAAGATAAATTGCACTTCGATTCCAACGGTACACTCATCGGAAAGTCCGGTAGAGTTACCTTCACGGTGTGCGGCTTCGACCTTAAGTCGGTTAAATTAAAGCCGGATAAACTCATCCTCGAAGGCCCCCGCGTCGGTCTCGAATTAGCGGACAACAAGCAAAACCGCGTTCACCTCGACTCTCCCATCCATATCGAGATAGATGCAAGCCCAAGTGGCGACTATGGACCTGCGCTTGATGCAGTCTTTGTCGATGGGCTCGATAAGCTAGTTCCATCCATGCCGTATTACTGGAAGAACTATGCGGAAAAGAACTTCCTGCCAACTTCCACCACAACAACGCCTGCAGCCACTTCGGCAGACTCTGACTCACAGTCACCGAACACGAGGCCTAGAAAGATCGGTGGTGCGATCACCCCGCCAAAGGTTGTGAGATACGTCAATCCCAATTACAACAACGTGGCAAAAGATAAAAAGTATAGCGGGACTGTCCTCATGAACTTATGGGTAGGAAGCAACGGCGCGATAAGTCACCTTAGTGTTCGTCGGGCGTTGGGGCTTGGTATGGACGAAGATGCGATGGCCGCCGTGCAGCAGTACACCTTCGAACCAGCAAAGGAGAATGGGAAACCCGTAACGGTCGAACTCAATATTGAAACTGCCTTTTCGTTCCACTAGTGTTAGTAAAAATCTTCCACTTCGACGAAGCTCATGTCGCCACCAGTTCATCTCCTATTACGTCTCAAAAGCCTTATATGAATTGGAAGAAGACTCCAATGCGCTTGTCTAACCTGATAGCTCTATTTCTCGCCGTCGCTCCGATTGCTTTTGCCCAAGGTCCACGGCCCCAGCTCTCGCCTGAGGAGACCAAGGCTCTCATCGAAAAGCGCGAAGCTATCGAGAGGCAACTGGAAGATGTCGCCGTCATCGACCGCAAGGTAATGGTTCCGATGAGTGACGGTGCGCGTATGGCCGCCGATATCTATCGCCCGAAAGATACAAGCAAGAAGTATCCGATCATCTTCAGCCGCACGCCCTACAACTTCAACTTCTGGGACGTGAAGCTCGGGACGTATCGCGACATGAGCCAGGAGCTCGACGCCGTCAAGCGCGGCTATGTCCTGATCGAGATGAACGAGCGCGGACACTTCTTCTCCGAGGGCAACTACGACATCCTCGGCGCACCTCTCTCCGATGCCAACGATCAGCTCGACTGGATGGCCGCGCAACCCTGGTCCAGCGGCAAGATCGGTCTCATCGGCTGCTCTTCCACCGCAGAGTGGCAGCTCGCCGCAGCTTCACTGGGCAACAAGGCACTCACCACAATCATTCCGCAGAGCTTCGGCGCTGGCGTCGGCAAGGTCGGTCCATACAACGAACAAGGGAATTGGTATCGCGGCGGCGCCGTACAGATGCTCTTCATCGACTGGCTCTATGGCGAACAAAACCAGGTGCGTCCCAGCTTTCCAAAGGACACCTCACAAGCTGATCTCATCAAGGCATCGAAACTGTTTGACCTCGCACCGCAGCTTCCTCCTGTCGACTGGGCCAAGGCCTTTCAGCATCTGCCAGAGCAAGAGATCATCTCCGCCATTGATGGCCCGAAGGGCATCTTCTCCGACAAGATGCCGAACACCACCGGAGGCGCCATGATCCAGCGCACGCCGAACGATCCCGCGTGGCGCAAGGGCGGCATCTGGCAGTCCGACACCATGCCGATCAACGTTCCGGGCTTCTGGTTCATGACCTGGTACGACGTCTCCATCGGTCCAAATCTCGCTGCTTACAACTTCGTCCGCTCCGCCGCTAAAGGTGAGGCGGCAAACGAGCAGTACGCGGTGATTGCCCCCACACTTCACTGCGGCTACAAGCGTGCCAAGGAGGACACCATCGTCGGCGAACGCAGCATGGGCGACGCACGGCTCGACTACGACGCGCTCACTTACGCCTGGTTCGATCACTTCCTCAAGCACGAAGACAACGGCTTTCTCCAGAAGACACCCAAGGTGCAGTACTTCACCATGGGCATCAACAAGTGGCAGCACTCTGAGAGCTGGCCTCCTGAAGGCGCAAAGCCCGTAACGCTCACCCTCTCCAGCGGCGGCCATGCGAACACACTTCACGGCGACGGCGTTCTCTCCTTCTCTTCAACGCCACCCGCAAAGTCGAAGGCGAAGTCTCCAGATATCGCTGACCTCTTCACCTACGATCCCATGAATCCCACACCGAGCTATGGCGGCAACGTCTGCTGCGCAGCCAATACGATCTCTGGCATGGGCGGCGCGCTCGATCAACGCAAGATGGAGGAGCGTCCCGACATCCTTGTCTATACCAGTGAGCCGCTGAAAGAAGGCATGGAGGTAAGCGGCCCGATTACGGCAACGCTCTACGTCTCCTCCGACGTGAAGGATACCGACGTCACCGTCAAAGTCATCGACGTCCTGCCCGACGGCACCGCCTACAACCTCGACGAGACGATCCAGCGCCTTCGCTACCGTGAGGGCGACGACCACACTGTATGGATGGAGAAGGATAAGATCTACAAAGTGACCCTAACCCCGATGAACACCAGCAACTACTTTGATGTTGGCCACAGAGTTCGCATCGAGGTCGCCGGCTCAAACTTCCCACGGTTCGACCGCAATCTCAACACAGGCGGCAACAACTACGACGAGACCACTGGGCTCGTCGCTCACACCGCCATCCATCACAGCAGCCAGTATCCAAGCGCCGTGATACTAACGGTGGTAAAGCACTAAGCCATCGGGATCGCAAAAGGGGGGAGCGCCATGAACTCGCCCTTTTCTATTTGTTCCAGACTAAGACTCAATACCCCTGATCCGCCCGGAACGCCGTCACTTTATTCTTCACAAACGTGACCGCCATCGGTTTACCAAGATTCGCAAACACCACCATGCGGTTTCCGTAGTCGTTACTCGTGCTCTTACTCACCTGTCCCAACGAGAGTTCCACCTGCCGCTCGTTCATTCCGAGAATGACTTGGTGTGTGTCCACTGCCTTCCAGATCTCCGGTCCCCAGTGCTTGTACAGATCATGCGGATCGTCATAGAACAGGATCTCGTCGGTATAAAAGGTGTACTGGCCCCCCTGCCGGTACCCCACTGGCACGGCATACTCCTTGGTATCTCCTGCGACATCGGGCCGCGTGAAGACCATCAACACCTGCTTGTCGCCGCCTGGGATTCGAAACGTCGCAGCCTTAGGAGCCACCTGCTCAATCGCGTCCTTCACGACCAGAGGCTCCGCGCCCAACAACGTTCCGGCAGCCTTGCCGTACTGAGCCGCATGTCCAACGAGAGGGTAGTATTCGAGCTGTCCGCCAGCCGAAACCCAGACCGTCGTGCCAGCCAGATCCTTGATGTCTTTCAGCGTATCCGGCCGCTTCTTCTTTAAGAAGACGAGATCGTCCTCGGGAATCACCTCGCGCGCAGGCGCCTTCACCGAGTTGTCTGGAGCATTTCGCTCCCGGTAGATCAACCCCACACGAATGCCCACCGCCAGCACCAGCACCACAGTCGCCCCGATCGCCGCCTTAGCCCCATTCTGCATCGACTCTCCCTTACCCCTTAGATAGCAACCTCTGCACTCTAATCTACCGGCTCTGCGACACTCAACTCCTCATTGGCTCCCATCAAAGCCTCCGCCGTCAGAGCGTCAGCATTGCGCAGCTGCGGGAACAGCCCGGCAGCAGAGGCCGTCACCAGCATCGACCCGATTCCCCCAACCACCACGGCCCGAACCGCACCCCACCAGTGCGCCGTCACGCCGCTCTCGAACTCGCCAAACTCATTCGAAGCTCCGATAAACAGCCAATTCACCGCACTCACGCGTCCACGCATCTCAGGCGGAGTCGCCAGTTGCAGCACGCTCGACCGAACCACCACGCTCACCATGTCACTCGCGCCGACGATGACAAGGGCCGCTGCACTCAGATAGATGCTCTTCGACAACCCGAAGACAACCGTTGCCACGCCGAAGATTCCAACGCACACCAGCATCGTCAGACCGGCTCTGCGCTTTATCGGCCTCACGACCATCAACAGAGAAACCGCGAGCGCGCCCACCGATGGCATCGCCCGGAGCAATCCAAGCCCGCGCGGCCCAGCATGCAGAATGTCAGTCGCAAAGATCGGCAGCAGCGCCGTTGCTCCGCCCAACAGCACGGCAAACAGGTCCAGCGAAATCGACCCCAACAAAAGCTTCGCTCGCCACACATACTCCAACCCTGCCAGCACCGTCTTCATGCTGAAGGCCTTCTTCTCCGTGGTAACCATCTTCGTTCGAATCATACCGACCAGCACGATGAACCCAACCAGCATCAGGAGCGTGAAGCTGTATACAAGCGGCGCGCCATTACACATCGCCGCAACACCGGCCAGCGGTAGCGTAAACAGCAGGCCGCCGACGGCGGGGCCGGACATATTCGCAATCTGGTAGACCGTCGCCCCCCAGGTCACCGCGTTGACGAAATCTTCCTTCGGCACCAGGCTTGGCAGCATGGCACTTGCCGCCGGCCCGCTGAACGCTCTGCCCAACCCAATCCCCACCAGTACCGCATAGATCGGCCAGATTCGCCCATGCTGCAACGCCGTCGCACTCAAGGAGAGCCACAGCAGCACAGCCGTGCAACACGCCTGCAATCCATAACAGAGCAGAATAATCCTGCGCCGGTCATATCGGTCCGCAGCATGTCCTGCGGCCAGCATGACGAACAACCCGGGCAGAAAGAGCGCGAGCCCCGTATATCCAAGGTCCAAGGCAGAGTGGGTGATCGCATATACCTGCCATGCCACAGCGACCGACTGCGCCTCTGCGCCCAGAATCACCATCAACCGCGCCGCTTGATATAGCCGAAAGTCCCGTGACTTGAATGCCGAGCGGTAACCCTTCTCTACCGCCGGCTTCACTCGTTCCGAACCATCCGCCATGCCCTATGTTTTCACACTTCTGTTACGAAAGTGTCACCATCTCCGGGATCTCCTTCGCTCTCTAGCCAACATCTGAAGCATCACCTGACTTCTCGAGCCTTCAGGCCGAAGACGCCTCTCCCCAGCGAGAGCGCATCGCAAGGACATAAGGCAATCACGCCTCATTTTGTTGGAGATTCCCGCGTCGAAGGAGCTCTATCGGCCCAGGTAAACTTTGTATTGGGTTTCGACAACTCCGGTATTCCGCGCCAGTTGCAGCTTCGACTGGTTGTATTGATACAGCGTATCCACCAGCCTGCTCTGCGCCGCCGCCAACGTCGCCTGCGCCTGCACGACCGGTAGATTATCATCCACCCCGGCAGAGAAGCGGTCCGTCGCATCCTGCAGTTCCTGGGTCGCGAGGTCCACGTTGCTCTTCGCCACCTTCACCAGATCATTCGACGACTGAACATCCAGCATCGCCGCGCGAATCTGCTGCTCGATCGTCACCCGAAGCGAGTCGATCTGCTGTTTCAGCCCCGTAACCTGCGCGTCTGCTACCTCACGCTCGCCGCGAAGCTGTCCTTCCTGAAACACCGGTACGCTTACCTTGCCTGTCGCCGCAAACACTCCATGGTAGAGCGAACCAATCTCCCCCAGCACGCCGTAGTATCCATCGAACGAGACCACCGGGAGACGCTCCGCCCGCACTGCCTTCCGCGCCTTGGCTGCAACCTCAAGCTGCGCCTGCAGACTCAGCAGATCCTTCCGTCTCTGAAAAGCCAGATTCTTCGCATCTTCGAGCGGCAGCTGCGCAAACTCCGCATAAGGAGCCGTATCGGTCAGCGCAATCTCCTGGTCCGCAGGGAGTCCGATCAGCCGGTTCAGCGCAATCTTGTCCTTCGCAAACGCGTTCTCATCGTTGATTAGCGCCTGCTGTTGCGTCTGCAGTTGAACCCTGGCGCGCAACTCATCCAGATTCGTCCCCACGCCCGCCTCGTGCGAGGCCTTCGCCTGCTGGTACGCCACCTCATCCGCTTTCTCCAGAGCTTGCGCATTCGCAATCTGCGAGGCGTCCGCCAATGCAAGGAGATACTGTGTGCCCACGGAAAGAGTGACGTTGCCCAGCTGATTCAAGGTCGTGAGATTAGCCGCCTTCACCGCTTGCTGCGCCGATCGGAACAGGTAATAGGCGGGCACATTGAAGAGTTGCTGATTCAGGCTCAACTGCGCCGAAGCCGTATTCACCTTGACAATCTCGTTGAACGTTCCTGGCGCAAGGCCAAATCCCGCCAGTGACGAGGCCTTGAATCCCTGCGCCGCGAGATTGATCTCCTGGGCCTCAACCGCTCCCTTGGCCGTCAGACTCGGCAACAAACTATTTTCGACGGTCAACACTTGGCCGCGCACCGCTCGTTCGTTCTGGATGACCAGCAGCATCTGCAGGTTGCGCTTCTCTCCCCGAGCGATCGCGTCATCAAGGCTCAGCGGCAACGCCCCAGCCGTCCCCTGCTCAACCACCACCCCGCCCGGCAGTTTGACGATATTCGGCACCGGCGCCGGCGGAAGATCAACGTTCTGGGTCTGAGCACCTTGGCTCTGCGCAATCGCCAGGGGAACGCTTAAAATCAGCGCCGCAGTCCACACCGCAGCCCATAGCCGCGTCTTCGCTTCTCTTGAAATTCCAGTCTGGGCTTTCATGCTCTCTTATTAGAGTGCCACACTCCCCTCTCGATGCAGAAATAGCGAGAAAACGGTCTTCGGCTCCCTCCCTCGGCTAAAATACAAAAGATAATCCTATGCGTCTTATACCAATGAACCGCATCCTCCTCGCCGCAGCCCTGCTCCTCGCCATTCCGGTCGGCATCCCGGCCCTTGCCCAGGGTTTTAAAGACACCTCAATGCTTCGCGCTCCCGCCGGATCTCAGGTCGCCATCTACGACTTTGAAGACCTCGAGTGCCCCGCCTGCTCGCACGCATTCCCCATCGTCCATGCGGCTGTGGAGAAATATAAGATTCCCCTTCTCCGCCACGACTTCCCCCTGCGAATGCACGTCTGGAGCTTTGACGCGGCTGTGATCGCCCGCTACATTCAGGACAAGATCTCGCCCCAGGCCGCCGAAGAGTATCGCGGCGCCGTCTTCGCCAACCAGATCTCCATCGCCTCAAAGGAAGATCTCAACGCCTTCACGCAAAAGTACTTTCAATCTCACGGTCGCGTGATGCCGTTCGTCATCGATCCGAACGGTCTCTTCGCCGCCGAGGTGCACGCTGACCAAACCTTGGGCGAACGAGTCGGCCTCACCAAGACCCCGACCATCTTCATCGTCACCCACAAGGGCTTTGTCGAGGTCAATGATGTCACCCAGCTCTACGCCATGCTGGACAATGCGATCGCAGAGAACCCGGCACCTGCAGCAGCCAAGCCGAAGACCACCGCCCACAAGTAACGATTTCTGTCACAAAACCAAAAGGCCCGGAAATCCCGGATCTTTTTCTGCAATGTGACCTTCCGCTCATCGAACCTGAAAGATCAAAAAGTAATCCTGCCCGTCCGCCTTGGTAAAGTCATAGGTCCCAACCAGCCTGTACCCGGCCTGGCCCATCTCCTTCACCACTACCTCGTGGTTCAACCCATGATCCGCTCCATTGCCGTTGCGGTCGATGATCCCCACCTTAGCTCCCGGTCGCAGCGCCTTCTGCAGCACCTTCATCGTCGGCACAGGATGCACGATCTCGTGGTAAACCTTCAACATCAACACCGCATCCACGCTTCCCCCCGGCAGCCGCGGATCGTCCGGACTCCCCAGCACCGTCCGCACATTCGGCAGATTCTCCTTCAACGCTCTCTTGCCGATGTATTCGATCGCTAGCGGATTGATATCCTCTGCAATCACCACGCCCGCCGGTCCCACCCTGCGCGACGCACGCACCGTAAACCACCCCGAGCCTGCACCGATATCTGCGACATTCTTTCCCGGTACAATTCCCAGCAGATCCATCACGCGCTCGATCTGCAGCTTCTTATCCCGATCCGGATACTCGAAGATGGAAAGATCGCCAGAGTACGGAGTGCTGGTAGGCCGCTGCGTCACGTCTTCGGTTGGATCGGGCGAGGTCGACATCCCCACGGTTGCCTTGTCGAGGGTGCGCTGCGTTCCCGCCCCGGTCTGCGCGCGAGAAGGCACGCAAACTCCGACCGCCAAAACTGAAATCAGAAGACCTCGGCCCATCCCAAGCCGCGACGTACCACTCGAAAGCATCATTCCAACAGAATCCACCAATTTAGCGGCTGAAGCAATCGCGGTCAGTCGTCTGTTACAACCTCACCAACATCGCCACCGCACGGTCAACGAATCTGTACCAGCTCCGCGTCCGCTCCATGCCCCGATGCACCCGGCGTCACCGACGAGGTCTGCGGCGCGCGCCAGTGGTCGATGTAGCTTACCTGGTGTACACAACTGATCGTGCAGCTCGGCGCGCAGCTCTTCTCCGTCAAAAACTCCCGCTTCACATCTGCAGTCTGATACTGCGCCAGCGGCACCGCCGGATATCCACGCTGCTGGCTGCAATAGTGCACCAGCCCGTTCTCGCAGATATACACATACCGTCCGCCCGCCCGGCAACGCCAGTCATTCGTCTTCCCGTTGGCAATCGCCTCCTGGAAGTGGTTGAACCGCGAGTAGCTCCGCCGCGTCAGGTTCCGCACCTTGTCCCAGACCGTGCGCTCGGCCTCGCCCAGCGGCTTCAACTGTCCGCTGCCATCATGAATGATCCCGATCGTAGAGCTGAACCCCAGCGCCAGCGCTCGCTCACTCACCGTCAGCGCATCATTTGGATTCGCAATCCCACCACCCACCACAGAGTTGATATTCACATGAAAGTCCGCATGCTCGGCCAGCATCTGCAGCTTCTTGTCCAGCACCTTCAGACTCTTCTTCGAGACCTCGTCCGGCATCACGTTATCGATCGAGATCTGCATATGATCGAGCCCGGCTTTATTCAGCCTCTCGATCCGGTCTGGCATCAGCAGATACCCGTTTGTGATCATCCCCGCAATGGCGCCCGTCTTCCTGATTCGCGCAATAATCTGATCGAGATCCGGATGCAGTAGCGGCTCGCCGCCCGAGATCGTAATCACCGAAGTCCCCAGCCGCCCCAGATCGTCGATGCGTCGCAGCATCTCCTCCAGTGGCACCGGGTCCGAGTGGTCGTCGTACTCATTGCAGTAGGTACAGGCCAGATTGCATCGCCGCATCGGCACAATGTGCGCCATGTATGGATGCCCGGTCGAAAGCACCGCCGACCCGATCGAACCCAGCTCACGCAGCTTGCGCGTCACTGCCTTCCAGCGGCGCCTGGCAGTCATCGGACGGCTGCCGTTCACCACGGCAGTTGTAGGAGCAGAAGACATATCAGCTTAAGTATATCGAAGTGTATGCCAATCTCCTCCTTCCCCAACGAGAGGACCGGCAAATCCGCGCGAAAAGACCAGAAATTATGTCTCGGCTACCTGCCAAAGAACTCGCGCCTATCACCCAGATAGAGTTCTGCTAAAAATCCTGCTGAGTCTTCCGAACCGCACTTCGCCCTACAACTTGGCCAGCAGTTCGCGGGTATATTGGCTTGTCTCGCCAAACAACTCCTCCAGCCCAAACCCCGGAAGCACACACGAGCGCTTCTTGGTATCCGGCGTCAGCGTCAGCGTCTGCTCCTGCTTGTCACGAATCACCACCACCGGCACCGGCCGGCCCCGGTTGTCGTGGATCGTCTTCGTCCAATCGGTTCCGCTCGAAACCGCGATCAAGTTAACCCGCACCACCACATCTCCCGCTTTCAACCCAGCCTGCTCCGCCGGACTGTTGCCGTCGACGCTCCGTACCAGCAACCCCGCTCCACCCTCTGCGCCAAAAAAACCCGCAAGCTGCGGCCCCATCACCTCAAGCTGAGCGCCAGTGTAAGACGAACTCAGAATCATATTCATCGCCAGCATCTCGCGATGCCCCTTGGGAATCGTTGTTGTGCCGGACGATGTTGAAGCGCCCATAAAACTATTGCCACCGCGCACAGCCCCTGAAGGTCCATCACCCGGCGCCGGAACTGTGTAGTGCTGGTCCCAAGCCTGCTGCCCCACCGTTCGCCGATCCGCCATCTGCATGGTCATCGTCATCGTCTGCCCATCGCGGCTTACCACGAAGCTCACCGTCCGCCCCACTGGCTGATCGCGCAGCATCCGCTTGAACTGCTCCTGGCCGTCGATCGCCTGGCCGTTCATCTGCAGAATCACATCATGCATCCGCATCCCTGCCTTGCATGCCGGCCCATCGTGATCGAGGCTCACAATCTCCGCCCCGCGCGCCTCTTTCATCCGAAGCGAACCAACCTGATCGTCGTTCACGTCGCGTGCCTCCACCCCGAGGTACCCCTGCGCCGCGTACTTATGCGAACTGCCCTCCATCGCTCCTTCGAGCACCGTGCGCGCAGACCAGAAAGGAAGACCCTGTGCCACGAGTGAGTTCTGCAGACCAGCCGTCCCAGCCAGCGCCACAAACCCCGCCACAACTCCCAATGACCTGCGGTATTTCATTCGCCTACCCTCATCCGCACCATCTCTCGCACCCGGTGATCGAGCGCACTTTCCTGCCTTGTCTACTGAATATCTGCGGAGCCCTGCAGCGCGTTATACGATGCTGTCCGAATATACGGGTTGGCGTCCTGCGTCGAAACCGTTCGCAGCACCTGCCGCACGCTCGAGTCTGACTGGACCGGCTCCAGCAACCCAATCGCGGTCTTCCGAACCTGCGCATCTGAATCATGCATCACAGCTTCGAGCACCGCGTCGCGGACGTGCTGATCCTGTCCCACAAACCGCTGCAATCCCTCGAGCGCCGTCATTCGAACCCCGGCATCCTGGTCATATCGCAGCGACACCATCAGCGCACTGCGAATCTCTTTACCGTCTACCGCGGTCGGCTGACACGCATGCCCGGACTTGCATTCGTTCGTCAGCAACGCAACCGAATCCTTCCGCACTGTATCGGCGCCAGCCACGCCGGCGGCACGTGTGCCCACCATTAACAGGTTCCGGATCTCCGGGCTGTCCAGCGACCCTTCCATCGTCTCGGGAACCACCCTGTTGTACTTCACCTGCACCAGCTCCGAGTTCGGCGTCTGCACAATCCCGGTCACATTCGCGATCACGCCTTTATCCACGCCTTCATCAGGACCCGTCACAATCACAGGCTTCTGAGGCTTCGGCGCATGAGCCACCTGGTAGCGCAGCGTAAAGTTTCCCGCCAGAAACCCTACTCCCAGAAGCAGCGTCGCAAGCGCCGGCGCACCTTGCACATGCCCCAGCCAACGATAAAAATGTGTCCTCAGTTGAGTAAGAAACCCATGCGGCTCAATCATGTCCAGCTCGTCGTCGAGCCGCATTCGCGATTGCGCCAGAAGATTCGGCGATGGCTCCAGCACCGGCAGCAACGCCAACCGCTCTTCAAACATATGGAACGCCTCCAGCTCCGCGCGGCAACCTTCGCACTCGGTCAGATGCTGTTCCAGTCCCCCAGCCAGCTCATCGGGCAGCTCGCCGTAGTTCAACAAAACGATACAGTCTCTTGCGCTCTCACACTTCATTGTCCTACCTCAGCCAGCCTCAAATTTTGCTTGTTCTTCGTAGGCTCTACGTGCGCCCTTGTAAAGTCATCCCTAACCTACCGCACCCACACCGGCTTCTACCGAAGCTCCGCCAGATTAGCCCGCAGCTTTCGCGTGGCCCGGAACAGCGTATTCTTAGCCGTCTCTTCCGTCGTGCTCAACATCTCCCCGATCGTCCGCAGCTTCAGCCCCTGGTAGTGCTTCAGCTCGAAGACCGTTCGCTCCCTGGGTGTCAGCTTGCTCAAAGCCTCGCCGATCCGCTCACTCATCACCTTCCGGTCCAGCTCCCGCCCAGGGTTCGCCATAGCCCGGTCGTCGGTGATATTGGCCATCAGGTCCATCTCATCGCCACTGGCATCCAGCACCGTCGCCGGATCCTCCCTGCGGCTCTTTCGCCGACGCAACTGGTCCAGGCAAAGGTTTGTCACAATCCGGTAAAGCCACGTGTAAAAGCTGCACTCGAACCGAAAGTTCCCCAGGTGGCGATACGCCTTAATGAAGGCCTCTTGGTGGACATCCTGCGCATCCTGCTCATTACCGAGCATATGCAGCGCCAGCCGAAGCACAGACTGGTCATATCGCCGCACCAAAGCGTCGAACGCCGTTCGCTGGCCCTTCTGCGCCTCGCGAATCAACTCGTCGTCTTCGGTTCGCTGCTGCGCCCGTGCATCGAGCTGCGCCTGCGTCAGCTTGCCGCCGTTCCGGGTTCCAGGTTGAGCCGCTGCTTTTGCCATCGCTGGCAACGATTCTACCGCTGTTGCCCCTAATAATCCCGTGGCAAACGGGCTAACGTGCCGTTTTCGGAGCCCCACAGCGAGCGGAGAAGACAACTCCCCGCCAGGATTCAACCCAGCGACTTCTGCATTCATCGTTCTGACTCCGGAGTCAGGAAATCAAAGTACACCCCGATAGACCCCCGAACTTCCAAAAGGTGAGCGCAAAAAGATCCCACGAAAGAGGCATCCCCCCACCAAACCGCATAGCATTGCCATCCCTACAAATACTCACTATCTACAAAAATGCTCGTCATCTCGACCGGAGGCGGCGCAATTTGCCGCCGTAGTGGAGAGACCCCCGCATTTCGCACTTACCTTAGCCATAATTCCAGGAGCTCCGATTCATCACGCCGCCGAATTCACGCACGCCACATCCGGTAAACTCACCCAATGCCTCCCCGTCCGACCGCCGTCCCCAGCCTCTTCCCCGAAGCCCCCAGCCCAAATACGCCTACCCCGAAAAAGACCGACTGGATCAACGCCCACTGCGACGGCGGAGCCCGCGGCAACCCCGGCCCCTCCGGATACGGCGCTCTCATCCAGGACGACCACGGCAACGTCCTCGCCGAACTCTCCGAGTTCCTCGGGCTTCGCACCAACAACTACGCCGAGTACTCCGGACTCCTCGGCTGCCTGCAATACGCTCTCGACCACCACCACCCCCGCCTCCGCGTCGTCTCCGACTCCGAACTGATGGTCAAGCAGATCCAGGGCAAGTACAAGGTCAACTCCCCCGACCTCAAACCCCTCTGGCAGGAGGCCCGAAGCCGCATCGCCAAACTCGAAGGCTTCGAGATCTCCCACGCCCTCCGCCACAAAAACAAGGACGCCGACCGCCTCGCCAACGAAGCCATGGACCACGGAATGCGCCGAGGCCCAGCCACCGGCTCCAGCGCCAGCCAGCCCGCGCCACCACCCATCAAAGCCACCCCCTACCCAAACAAATCCGACGCCCCGCCAAACCCCTACGCCAAAGCCGACACCATGCTCCGCGGCTTCACCAAAGACGGCGTCGTCCACATCCTCGGCGGAGCCACCCTCCCCGACGGCGTCTTCGTAAAAATCATCCGCGAGTAAGCTATCCGCTTCAGACGGTCGTGCTTGCGTATTCGATGGTGAAGTCGATCTGGACGGCTTTTTCAAGCATCTTCGAGACCGAACAGTACTTGTTCTTGGAGAGTGCGACTGCGTCTTCGGCGGCCTTTTTTGAGACAGCACCACCAACGCAATAGACCAAACCGATCCGTGTAAAGACACGGGGCGGCTCAGCGGCCTGTTCAGCAGTTGCAGATACAGTAAGGCTTGTCAGAGGCTCGCGCATCTTTTGCAGGATAGACATTATGTCGACGGAGGTGCAGGCGCAAAGGGCCATCAGAACCGCCTCCATAGGGGTAGGGCCGTTGGCGTGCGCAGCTCCGGCGTCGAAAACGACATGATGACCACTTTCGGAGTGCCCATCAAATTCCATCTCCTTTTTCCAAACCGTTTTGGCAATCATAGGTCGCTCCTTCCCGAATTCATTAGACAGTCGATAAGAGCTGGAAATCTTCCGCGAAGGCATCTTCGTCAAGATCATCCACGAATAACGCTCTCTTCCCTAATGCTTTCAGGCGCCCCCTTTTGGCAGATGAAGGTATTTCGATATACAGATCTTTCCATTCGCATATTCAAAAGACATGGCTTCTCCCTTCAATTTCACCTGCTTCACCGTCCTCGCTCGCCAGCCGCTTCGGCCAAATGCAAGCACAACTCCTCCACGACACGCATCTGTTCCAACATCCCCGCCAGCTTTGCCTCCCCCACATTCTCCTCAAAGTGAGTCTGCATGCGATCGAAGATTCCCGCTACTCGCGCGGCACGCCTCTTGCCCATCGGTTGTAGAACCAACCGGAACGACCGTGCGTCGTCCTCATCGATCCGCCGCCGCACTAATCCCTTCGCCTCAAGCGATGAGACACAATGGCTCACATTCCCCCGAGTCGTCTGAAACGTCTCCGCCAGGTCCGAAGGCTTAATGCCGCCCTTTTCCTCAAAGAAGATAGCAGCCAGCATCAATGCCTCAAACAAGGTCAGTCTCTCATCCCGCAGAATCAAATTCAGCGAGATCTCCATCCTCCGAGCGATCCGGCTCGCCTGAAAGATCGGGCTCTGCCGCAAAAACGCTTCAATCCTCAACGCCAGCCCTCCACTAGTTGAGCAATTCAACTATCTAAAAACAGACTAAACTAACTCCTCTTCCCGCCCATTTCAACCGATGATAGTGACAAGATCAAAGCGCATCGCCAACCATGAAAATTTGCCCAGCACATCTTCCCCTACTCTTCTGCCTGAGCGTGGCCATCGCCCAGCAGCCCCAGCAAGCCAACTCCACCCAGCTCCAAACAAAACTCGCCCCCATCGCCGAAAGCATTACCGTCACCACCACCCTCGAACCCCTGCCTCTCGCCGAGAACGACCGCGCTGTCAATCTCCTCTCCCCACGCGACCAGCCTCTCGTCTCAAACTCCGTCGTAGACCTCCTCCGCCAGGACCCGTCCCTCAACCTCCAGGCCCGCGCGGCCAACGGCGTTCAGGCCGACCTCTCCCTTCGCGGCACCACCTTCGAGCAGTCCCTCATACTCCTCAACGGCCTCCGCATCAACGACCCCGAGACCGGCCACCTCAATCTCGACCTCCCCATCCCCCTCAACGCCGTCACCAGAATCGACATCCTCCACGGCTCTGGCTCCACCTTCTACGGCTCCGACGCCATCGGGGGCGCCGTCAACCTCCTCACCCAATCCCCCGCCCCCGGCCTCGCCATCGTAGCCAGCGCAGGAGCAGGCAGCTTTTACTCCATCGAGCAGCACCTCCGCGCCTCCTACACTCGCGGCCCCATCGCCGAGCAGCTCACCGGCAGCCGCGACACCTCCGACGGCTTCATTCCCGACCGCAACTACAGCAGCAACGCGTTGGCTTCCGAGACCTGGCTCACCCTAAAACCCGGCACCACCGACATCCTCCTCGCCGCCAGCGACCGCCCCTACGGAGCCAACCTCTTCTACGGCCCCTACGACTCATGGGAGCGCACCAAGGGCTGGTTCGCCAGCATCCAGCAACAGCTAGGCCAGCGCACCGCCGCCAGCTACGGCTACCGCCGCCACTCCGACCTCTTCGTCCTCTTCGCCGACCAGCCCCAGATCTACGAAAACAACCACATCACCACCAGCTACGAAGCTGCCCTGCGCCGCGCCGACAACCTCACCCCCAACACCACCCTCTCCTACGGCCTCGAAGCCGACGGCGACTCCATCCGCTCCAACTCGCTCGGCAAACACGCCCGCAATCAGGGCGCAGGCTACGCCAACCTCAGCCTCCGCGCCTTTTCTAATCGATATTTAGCTCGCTTCTCCCTCTCCCTCGGAGCACGCGACGAAGTCCTCTCCAGCAACGGCAACGTCTTTTCCCCCTCGATAGCCACCGCCTACACCCTCACTCACACGGTCCGCCTCCGAGCCTCCGCCGGCCACGGCTTCCGCCTCCCCACATACATCGATCTCTACTACGCCGACCCCACCACCATCGGCAACCCCAACCTCAAACCCGAGTCCTCGTGGAGCTACGAGGCCGGTCTCGACTGGACTCCGAACAACGGACGCCTAACCCTTACCGCGACCACCTTCCGCCTCCAGCAAAAAGACACCATCGACTACTCCAAACTCTCCCTCGCCACCCCAGCCCTCACCTTCGCCGAACCCTACCAGGCCGTCAACATCCAGAACCTCAACATCACCGGAGCCGAGACCACACTCCGCCTCCGCCTCACACAAACTCAGAACCTGCAGTTCAGCTACTCAGGAGCCCACGCCGCATCCCCACCGCCAAACCTCATCTCCGAGTACGCCTACAACTACGCCGCACAAAACGCCGTCTTCGCCTGGAACGGAACCCTGCCCGGCTCAATCTTCGGACGCGCAGGCCGCCAGATCAACGCCCGCACCCAGTTCAACGTCGTCCAGCGCACCCAGCACACCGCCTACCCGCTCTGGGACATCGCCCTCTCCCGCAACACCGGCCGCATCCGCCCTTATCTGCGCCTGCTCGACCTTAGCAACACCGGCTATCAGGAGATCCCGCAAGTTCCCATGCAAGGCCGTACCATCCTCGCCGGCACCGAGTTCAACTGGACTACTTTGCACCATTAGCCCTGCACAACTTGGGTTCCGAAATGACAGCACTCGGGAACCCCAGATGCGCCGTTTCTACATTCCGGGCTAACCACACCTAACCTTCAATATTTTGAGTCGCATCGCTTTCTGTCAGCCGTCTGGCTACTGCTTGTCGTAAACGTCAAGACCCGCAGTCGGCTTCCCATCCCATCCCACTCCCTTGACTGTGGTCGAAAGCGTCTTCCCGTCCGATGACACAACGGTATGACGCTTCCTGATCTCTTTTCCGCCTTTTATGAAGGTATTGATGCGGCTGTGAGAGCTGACTAGCTTTGAGCTGACTCCGTCAAAGTCACCCTGCTGCACCGTCCCCGCCCCGCCTTTGATCGGAACCGTATATTTCACCGATATGGGTGAGCCATCACCGGTCGTGCCGGTACCAGTCACCTGAAGACTGTCGCCCTGCTCTTCGATCACAAGCGTCACGTTCTTTGGTGCGGTACCGGTCGTATACTTCGTCTTTGCCGAGTTGAGCGTCCATGTCCCAACGAAGGGATCACTCGCCAGCAGCGGCGTCGCAAACGCTAACAGCACTAAGGCGCACAGAATCTTTCGCATAGTTGTTACCTCGATGGCCGAGGACTATACACCTGCTCGCCGCGCCCACGCAATTCAGAAATCGCCTATTCCGAAGCGCCTGATTTATTTTGCCAACTCCGTCGTTCAAGATCTCGCTCGCAGAGCTTCCATTCGCGCGCCAGGCTCACCATCATCGCAGCTCGGAACTTCAACTGGTAGCGAAGATAGAAGATAGACGCCAACTCACCCGAAATCGAGGATTACATCCGATGAAACGTATGCAGATGTGTCACTTCTTCGATCACAAGAAGAGCGAGCGCCACCGTAGATAAGATCAGCTGAACACGCTCCCTGCGAACCTTACCCGGCGTAAGCGGCTGCAGACGCCACTGCGCCGCGGGACGACTGCGCAGATGCCGAACATGCATCAGGATCGTCAGGTTCAACAAGGCTCCTGCGAGCGCGAAGACGACCATCGGCAAGCGGATCCAGTCTGCATGCAACTTATCCCATCTCTCCCCAGCACCAACCATGCTGGCCAGCGCACTCACTCCAAGGACAAGCCGCAAACCATCCAGCGCCGTAAAAAACGTACAGACACTCTGCAACATCACGAAGAACAAGCTCGACCACGCAATCGCACCACGCGCTGCCTCTGCCTCGTTTGAGATCAGCAGCCGCTGAGCGCCTTCAGACTGCGCCGGTTTCACTGGAGCGATCGGCATGAACTCTAACTCCTCAGGGCAAAAACCATCCTTCGCCCTACTTCGCCAGCTCCGTCTTCACCATCTCGCTCACCAGCTTCCCATCCGCTCGCAGGCCATCCGCCAGTATCCGCTGCTGCACCACCCGCATCAGCGGGCCCATATCCTTCGGCCCCGGTCGTTTCCCATCCACCGTCAATGAATCGATCGCACCCAGCACCACGCCGCGAATCACATCCTCGCCCGCGGCCTGCGGCAGATAGCCCTCGATCATCCCAATCTCCGTCTGTTCCTTCTCCGCCAGCTCCGGCCGTCCGCCCTTGGTGAACGACTCCACGGACTCTCTACGCTGCTTGATCAGCGTCGTCAGGATCTGCGACTCCTCAGCATCGGTCAGCTTCTCGCGCTTGTCGATCTCTTTATTCCTCAGCGCAGACTTCACCATCCGCAGCGTCGTCAGCTTATGCTCATCCTTCGCCTTCATTGCCACCACAATATCTGTCTGAATCTTCTCGCCAATTGTCATCGCATCTCCATCCAACAATCCCTCCATTATAGGGAAGCCGAGCAACGCGAAGCAGGTACACAAGCACGCCGCCCCCAGCGGTCGCATAATAATCATTCCGACCAACGGGAGGACCAAGCGAAGCAGTAAAAAGGCGCGCGAACGCCCGCCCGCCGCGCAGGCGGCCCGTCCGGCAGGACCCCGCTACAATAAACCCATGATCCGCAAAACTCGCCTCTTCACCCCAGGCCCGACCCCCCTACTCCCCGCCGCCCAGTTCGCCATGGCTGCGGCCGATATCCACCACCGCACGCCCGAGTTCCGTGCCATGTATACCCGCGTCCTCTCCCAGCTCAAAGAGTTCGTCGGCACCAAGAACGACGTCATCATCCTCTCGAGCAGCGGCTCGGGCGCCATGGAAGCCGCCGTCTCCAACCTGACATCACCTGGAGATCGCGTGCTGGTGTTGACAGCCGGCAAGTTCGGCGAGCGCTGGACCGGCATCACAAAGGCCTTCGGCTGCCACGTCGACGTCGTCAGCGCCCCCTACGGCAGCACCTTCTCCCTCGACGAAGTGAAAGCCAATCTCCACCTCGAAACCCGCGCCGTCTTTGTCCAGGCCACCGAGTCCTCCACCGGCGTCCGTCACGACATCGAGGCCATCGCCAAGCTCCTCAAGCAGGAAAAATCCGAAGCTCTCCTCATCGTCGACGGCATCACCGGCCTCGGCACCTCGCACCTCGATATGGACGGCTGGGGCATCGACGTCCTCATCGGCGGCTCGCAAAAAGCCGTCATGATTCCCCCCGGCCTCAGCTACCTCGCCGTCAGCGCCCGCGCCTGGGACCGCATGGAGGCCACCTACAACCCGCGCTACTACTTCGACCTCCGCAAAGAGCGCAAGAACGCCGCCAAGGGCGAGTCCGCCTACACACCCTCCGTCGCGCTCATCGCCGCTCTGGGCGCAGCGTTGAACTACATCGCCGCACAAGCCGCCACACCCGAAAAACCAGAGGGCGATCTAGCCGAAGGCCGCAAGAAGCTGGTCGACAACGCGATCACCTGCGCCGCCATGACCCGCGCCGCAGCCACCGCACTCGGCCTAAAACTCTTCGCCCCCGAAGGCTACGAAGCCGCAGCCGCCACCGCCATCGTAGCCCCCGAAGGCTCGGACTCCGGCACGCTGGTCAAAGGCCTCAAGTCGCAGTTCGGTGCCATCGTCACCGACGGCCAGGGCGAGATGAAGGGCCAGCTCTTCCGCATCGCCCACATCGGCTTCTTCGACTACATGGACACCATCGCCATCCTCGGTGCCCTCGAACAAGTCATCCACAAAACCAAGTTTCCCGCCCCCAACTTCACCTTCGGCAAAGGCCTCATCGCCGCCCAAACCTTCTTCGCCGAACACGCCAAATAACCAGCAACACCACCCTCTCGGTTTCACCACAAAACCGTGCCCCACGTCCGGACTCTCGGACGTGGGTTTTCAGTAGCCATGGGAAGACAGGAAATCTAAATATGGCAACGGACGACGTTTATAGCAGACGAGAGTTCCTGATCGGTGCCGCCGGCGCTGCGGTCTCAGGCGCGCTCAAGGCGCAGAGCGCGATGGCGTTGGGGGCGAGCACTTCTGCTCTACGCGGACGATTCCTGACCCATGTCTCAGTGGTGCGCGTTAATCAGATCGAGGTGACGCCGAGTCGTTCGATCGGAGAAGACGAAGCTACGGACAACAGCCCGGCCCATATTCGTTCGCGAAGAGAAGCGTTTGCCAGAGGGTGCCCGGAAGGACGGATGACGTGGGCGGTAAGTTGGCTGGCCTTGAACGACAGCCGGCAGGAGTACAAAGACGCGCGCCGCCTTCTGGCGTCGTATCACGATCGGTATGGCGACGAGGTCACCTTCATTCCGGGCGGCTACTTTGCACCCATGTATGACACGCGAGCGCATAACCGGGAGACGATTCACAAGGCGTTGGGCTTGATCTCTAGCATGGTGGGCGGCGGATATCGTCCGCAGTGCATCGTCGCGGGCTTCCTGGATGCGGAGAACCAGAGATACCTGGCCACGGAAGAAGGCATTCATGTTTGCCAAGGGCAGATCTGGAGCCAGCACGGCATCGACCACGGTGATGGCGATGGTGGCATCTGCTATCCGTACTATCCAAGCCGCGAGCACTATCTGAAACCGGCACAGGATGCGGCCGACTTCATCGACTGCGTCTGCCTGGATGGCTGGACCTGCGACTTTCTAACGGCACGGCGGGAGGGCTTCGAGGGCGGGTTCAACAGCCGATTGGGCGTGGGTCCAATCGAAGCTGTAGGAAATCTCGGGACGGCAGCGGGCCGTAAGGAGATGCTGGACACCACGGCGGTGCACTTTGACCGAGGCCACGCTCTGAATGGATTTGGCTGGGTTACAGGGATCTGGGAGGTGTCGGTTGGGCACGACGAGGATCTGACCTACTGGCTACAGGCCGTGAGGGACAGGTGGCCCGACACGAGCGTATTGACCGAGGGTGAATTCGGCCTGAAGTGGCGTGAGCACACGCCCAGCAATGCTTCGTTGAACTATCAGTTCGATGCGCGAGGAACCGGCGCGCCGGGTTCGGAAAAAGAGTTGGAGATCGAGTGGTACATGAATCGCGAGTTTCGTTTGGCGCTGCTGCGGAACTGGACAAAAAACGAAGCACCGATGGTCATCGACTTTACTCGCTACGACTTACCGACGCAGGAGCCGCAAACTTTGCAGCGGGAGTGGAGCTTGATGAATGTGCTGAATCAGAAAGGCACGCGGCCGCAGGATAAGCCCCAGCGGCTGGGACAGTTGACAGCGGAGGACCAGCGACAGATATTTGAGCGGTATCCGAATTTGAACGATGGGAGGTAAACTCTCCCATAGCCAAGCCTGATGCTCCACAAACTCTGTCTTCTCTTCGCCCTCACCCTACCCTGTGCCGCCGCTCCCATCTATGGCTACAAAATCATCGCCAAATATCCGCACTCCACCGACAGCTACACCGAAGGCTTCTTCTACCTCAACGGTCTCTTCTACGAGGGCATCGGCCTCAACGGCCACTCTGGCATAGTCGTGACGCAGCCCGAGACCGGCATCCCGGTTCAGCGTTTCGATCTACCCTCGAAGTATTTTGGCGAAGGCATCATCGACTGGGGCCCGGACCTCCTGCAATGGACCTGGCAATCCCACACTGGTTTTGTGCTCGATCGCTTCTCCCTGCGCATTGTGAGCCAGTTTCACTACGACGGCGAGGGCTGGGGCATCACTCGCAGCGCAAAGGAGCTCATCACCAGCGACGGCACCGCCACCCTTCGCTTCCGCAACCCCGACACCTTCGACGAGACCCGCCACATCGTCGTCAAAGACGGCCCCAAAACCATCGACCAGTTAAATGAACTCGAGTACATCAAAGGCGAGATCTACGCCAATGTCTGGCACTCTGACCGCATCGCCCGCATCTCGCCGATCGACGGACACGTCATCGCGTGGATCAACCTCACAGGTCTCCTCCTCGAGGACCAGCGCGTCAACGCCGAGTCCGTCCTCAACGGCATCGCCTACGACGCAAAGAAAGACCGCCTCTTCGTCACCGGCAAGCAATGGCCCACAGTCTTCGAGATAAAAATCATCCCAAAATCAAAGTAGCCGCCTGCTACTCTTTCAGCTACACCGAAACTACTCATCATGCGCCGCTCAAACCAAGTCGCCGCCCCACTTCTAGCCGCAGCCGCACTCTCCATGCTTGCCGGTTGTCAGAAACCCCAGATGCAGCGCTGCGTCGACGAGAACAACCACGTCGTGGACGACAACCTCTGCGCCAATCTTCCTGCCAATCAGCAGGGCGTACTGCAACGCTCCGATGGCCACGGCGGCTTCCTTCCTGTCCTCATCCCCTATCGTTACTACTACGGCGGTTGGGGAGGCTACGGCCTCGGCAGCGTAGTCGGCGGCGGAGGCTATGCTCCTGTCTCCGGCCGCAGCTACGCCAACCGCTCCGGCGTCACCATTCGCGGAGGCTTCGGGAGCTCGTTCTCCGAAGGCGGAAGCCACAGCAGCGGGGGCGAAGGTGGAGCTCACGGCGGCGGCGCAGGCGAATAAAGACGCAAGCAATAACACAGGAGACCATGCAGCGCATCACCCTCACTCCCCGCGACAACTGGCAACAAAAAGTCGAGTCCGTCGGCCTCACCTTCCACACCCTCGAAAACGGCACTCCCTACTGGGACGAGTCAGCCGCCTACAGCTTCACCGCCGCCGAGATCGACACTCTCGAAGCCGCCGGCTACAAGCTGCAAGAGATGTGCCTCGCCGCCGCCCAGCACATCATCGACCAAAAACGCTACGCCGAACTCGACATCCCCGCCTTCGCCATCGAAGCCATAGAGTGGGCCTGGAGCAACGAGCCACCCGCGCTCTACGGCCGCTTCGACCTAAGCTGGGCTGGCGCACAATCAGGCCAAGTCCCCAAGCTCCTCGAGTACAACGCCGACACTCCTACCTCGCTCCTCGAAGCCGGCGTTGTGCAATGGCACTGGCTCAAAGACATGCCCTCGTCGCTTGTCTCCACCAAGCCGGACCAGTTCAACTCCATCCACGAAAAACTCATCGCCAAGTGGAAGGACATCGACCCCTACCTCTCCAAGCCCATCTACTTCGCAGCGCTCGACAACCCCGAAGACCAGCTCACCGTCACCTACCTCCGCGACACCGCACAGCAAGCAGGTCTCGACACCCTACAGATGTTCATGAACGAGATCGGCTGGAACGACGAGCAGCAGCTCTTCCTCGACCCCGACGAGCATCCCATGTTCTCCGTCTTCAAGCTCTACCCGTGGGAGGCCATGCTCCAAGAGGAGTTTGCCCCTCACGCCATCGACACCTACCCCAGCACCCGCTGGATCGAACCCATCTGGAAGATGCTGCTCTCCAACAAAGGCATCCTGCCTATCCTATGGCAGCTCTACCCTAATCACGAGCTCCTCCTCGAATCCCACTTTGCCGACGACCCCAACGCCGCTCAGCTTCGCAACTTTGTCCGCAAGCCGCTCATGTCCCGTGAAGGCGCCAACATCACTCTCGTTCGCGAAGGCGTAAACAGCGCCACCACCCCTGGTCCCTACAACGGCAAACAAATCATTCAGGCGCTCGCCCCCGACGCGGTCTTTGACCATCGCCACACTGTCCTCGGCCTTTGGATGATCGACCAGGACTGCTGCGGCCTCGGCGTCCGCGAGTCCTTCAACCCCATCACTGATAATCTAAGCTCCTTCGTACCTCACTTTTTTGTCTGAGTCGACACCCAATCCGACGCCGAGCACGCCTCAGCCCCTAGGGGCAGAAATGGAGCCCGCCATTCTCGACGTTCATCCGCCACACCAGGCCGCACATAGCTGGAAAGACTTCTTCATCCACATTGCCACCATCGTAATCGGACTGCTTATCGCCATAGGCCTTGAACAGACCGTGGAGTACTTCCATCACCGACATCTCCTCCATCAGGCAGAGGACAATCTCCACTCGGAGATCCAGGACAACCGCCAGACCCTGGCAGCGGACGAGAAGCAACTAGCCGAGATCGAACATCGAATGGAAGATAATCTGAAAATTCTCGCCGACCTCAAAGCTCATCGCGTCCCGACCGAAAAATTCGGACTGCAGTGGGAGTGGAACGGACTGCAATCAGCAGCCTGGGATACGGCACGCAACACCGGGGCGATCGCCCTGATGTCCTACGAAACGGCTGAGGATTATTCCGTAATCTATAGCCAACAGTCGCTGGTGAACGATCAGGCCTGGGTCTACATTCGCGACGTGTACAAATGTGGGCGCCCTGTTGCGACACGCAAAGTCGAGGATCTCCAACCGGAGGAGATCGATGAAGCCATCGTCAATTCAAAGCAGACTTTGACAGATGTCCACTACCTCAGAGATCTCATGCAGAGCCTCAACAAGATCTATCAGAGCGAAGACAAGGCGCTCTAATCTTTTCAGAACAAACACCCTTTTGTTCTCATTCCACTCGATAACGCCTTGTCGACTAAACTAAGTCTTAACCTTAATTGCGCTTACGGAGCTCCATGAAGATCGTTCTCGCCGAAAAAGTCTCCCCTGCAACCCTCGCCGTCTTCCAACAAGAACCAGGCTGGCAGATCGTCACCCCCGACCAGATCAAAAACGGCCTCGCCGCCGAGCTAGCCGATGCCGACGCCCTCGTCGTCCGCTCCGCCGTTCAGGCCGACGCCAAGCTCCTTGCCGCTGCCCCCAAGCTCCGCGTCATCGGCCGCGCCGGCGTAGGCGTCGACAACATCGACACCGATGCCGCCACCCATCGCGGCATCGTCGTCATGAACACCCCCGGCGCCAACGCCGTCGCCGTCGCCGAACTCACCCTCGGCCTCATGATCTCGCTCGCCCGCTCCATCCCACGCGCCAACTCCACCATGCACCAGGCCAAGTGGGACAAGAAAACCCTTCAGGGCCAGGAACTCCGCGGCAAGACGCTCGGCATCGTAGGCCTGGGCCGGATCGGACTCGAAGTCGCCCGTCGCGCCGCCAGCTTCGGCATGGAGATCATCGGCTACGACCCCTTCGTCGCCCCGGTCATCGCCCGCGAGAACAACGTCACTCTCGTCCCCATCGACGAGATCTTCAAAACCTCCGACTACCTCACCCTCCATGTCGGCCTCACCACCCAGACCGAGGGCCTTATCAACGCCACTTCCATCAAGATCATGAAGAAGGGCATCCGCATCATCAACTGCGCCCGCGGCGAGCTCATCGTCGAGCAGGCCCTCGCCGACGCCATCAAATCCGGCCACGTCGGCGGCGCAGCTCTCGATGTCTTCCATCAGGAGCCGCTCAAAGAGTCGCCCTTCTACGATCTGGATAACGTCCTCCTCTCCCCCCACATCGCCGGCGCAACCGACGAAGCCCAGGAGGCCATCGGCATCCAACTCGCCATGCAGGTCCGCGACTACCTCAAGCTCGGCGTCGTCCAGAACGCCGTCAACCTGCCCTCGCTCTCGCACGAGGAGTACAAAGAGATTGCTCCCTACATCGAGATGGCCGAACGCCTCGGTCAATTTCTCTCGCATGCGACACCCGGCAACCTCGAAAACATCCAGATCACCTACACCGGCCGCATCGCCTCCGGCAAAACCGACCTTATCCGCAACGCTGCCCTGGCCGGCATCTTCTCAGGAACAGACGGAGGCAGCACCGCCAACCGTATCAACGCCGCCGCCATCGCAGCTGAGCGCGGCATCCGCATTCAGGAGGACAAGAAGGAGTTCACGATCGGCGGCGCAGGCTCTGTGCTCAAGATCGTGCTCCACTCCTCCGGGGCTGCCACTGGAGAGAAGGCCGGTGACGCCAGCGCCTCCGCCACCGTCCTCCACGGCACCTCGCCCCGCCTACTCACCTACGACGGCATCGACATCGAAGCCCCGCTCCACGGCACCCTCGTCGCCATTCGCAACCACGACGTCCCCGGCGTCGTCGGCCGCATCGGAACCATCCTCGGCGAGCACTCGGTCAACATCGCCAACTTCGCCCTGGGCCGTGCACACTCCACGCAAAGTCATTGCGTTCCACAGGGCCAGGCCCTCGCCGTCGTGCAGATCGACGTCCCCAAGGCAGCCTCAGCCACCGCCGCCGTCGAAGCCCTGCGCAAAGTAGAAGCTATCGCCAGCGTCCGCCTCATCGAACTGGGCAAGCTCTAACCGGGTCGATACTTCTTACATCGTTGTCTGACTCTATCGCATCATTTATTGCTAACCCTTGGCTGTTCGCCCGGAGCGGCTAAGCATCCCAAAAGGAATTTACAGCATGGCGGAAATGATTCCAGAGTCGATCGCCGCGATGAAAGAAGCAACGTCGGGCGAGAAGCGCGTCTTCAAAGTGCTCCGAGACGCTTTACTCCCGGACGAAGAGTTTATCGTCTGGTTCGAACCGAAAGCCGTAAAGAAGCGCCCCGACTTTCTTGTCTGGTCTCAAGATCTGGGACTTCTCGTCATTGAAGTAAAAGATTGGGGTCTCAAGCAGATTGTCGATCTCAACCCTGAGCGGTGGACGATTCGCTGGGATAATGTTCTCAAAACACAAGATAGCCCCGTCGAACAGGCACGAAAATGCTTTATCAAATTTAAGGAGCTGATCCAGAAATCTCCCGAACTGCGTCACAAAGATGGCCCCAACCAGGGCAATATCCGGTTTCCGATTGGGTACTGCGCTGCCTTCACCCAGATCACCCGCAAACAAGCTGGAGATTCCGGCATCATCCGCGCACTCGGTCCCGTCTTTTGCTTCTTCAGCGACGATCTCACGGATACCTTCGACTCCAAGGAATCGAGGCGGAAGTTAGTCTCCAAGCTGAAAAAGACTTTTGTCATTACGTTCCCCTTCGATCCTCTGACCGCCGATGATCTCAAAACACTTCGCTACCTCATCTTTCCCGAGGTCCGGATTAACAACGTGCGCTCCGATAACGCATGCGTCCTGCGTGACCCCGATCAGAGCGCCATGATCAGAGCCCTTGATCTCGAACAGGAGAGAACCGCGAAGAGCATCCTGGAAGGGCATCGCATTCTGAAGGGTGTTGCAGGTAGCGGCAAAACTCTCGTCCTCTCCTGTCGCGCCAAGTATCTCAAAAAGCTTCAGCCCAACTGGCGAATTCTCATCGTCTGTTACAACATCTCTCTTCGCCAGTACATTCAGCAGCTGCTTACGATCTCTGAGCCCGAATCGGAGCACATCGGCATCGAGGTCTTTCTCTATCACGGCCTCGTCAAAGAGCTCACAGGAGCAAGCCTGCAGCGGCGCGACTCTGAGACCCAAGAACAATGGGACGAACGAATAGGCGTCATCCTTCGCGAGGCCATCGCCAGCGGATCAATTGCAAAATACGATGCGATCTTGATTGACGAAGGCCAGGACTTCGCCGTTGAATGGCTGCAATCCCTCACTGAGCTCCTTGAGGAAAAGAGCGACAGCCTCCTCTTCTGCCTCGACCCCGCGCAGAACATCTTCGGAAGAAAGGTCTCCTTCAAGAGTGTGGGCATCAAGGTACAAGGCAAACGACCCGTCTCGCTTAACAGGAGCTACCGCAATACTGCCGAAATTCTAAGTCTTGCCCGAAACTTCTCGAAGGTTCAGGACACCCCCTCTGATCCGGATACCGAGTCTGCCATCGAGAGCCTCCTCTTTCCAGTCGATGTAAATCGTCACGGTCAACCTCCACAGATAATCTGCGGAATGGCGAGCGTCGACCAGATCCAATACATCTTGAAAGAAATATCCGAATACATCGACGGGGGCCTTTGTAGCTGGTGTGATGTTGCCGTGCTTTATGTCTCCCCAAACTTCGCAAAGAGCTTCTCATCCGCGTTTGAAAAGCGGTTCGGCAACGAGAAACTCTATTGGGTCAGCGAATCGCGGCAAAGCAAGATGGGGTTAAACCTTTCCTCTCCATCGCTTAAGCTCTCCACCATCGAATCTACCAAAGGAATGGAGTTTCGACTCGTTTTTCTGGTCGGCATCGAAATGCTTCCCAGACCCAACCGCGACGAAGCCAGCGAAAGAAAACTTGCCTACGTCGGCCTCACTCGCGCCCAGGACCTCCTGTATATCCTGGGAAACACTCAGTCAGGCTTTTTAAACGAGCTTATTGAAATCAGCGAGATGCTCTCTACAACCGTTCAGGTGTGAAATTTCAGTAAGCTATAACTAGAAAGTGAAAACTGCCCCATGCCGCTTTACGAATACGAATGCACCACCTGCCGTAAGCACACTGAAAAGATCCAGAAGTTCTCCGATCCTGAGATCACCATCTGCCCTCACTGCGGAGGCCATCTCGAGCGCGTCCTCTCCGCCCCTGCCGTCAGCTTCAAAGGCGGCGGCTGGTACGCCGACGGCTACGGCAACGCCAAGCCAAAATCCTCCGGCGACAGCAATAACTCAGGATCAAGCGCCAGCGACTCCAAGTCCGGCGATTCGAAATCTGGCGATTCCAAGTCTGAAGGTTCCAAGTCTGAAGGTTCCAAGTCTGGTGATTCCAAGTCCGGCGGTTCAAAGTCGAGCACCGACTCCAGCTCCTCGGGCAACAGCACCCCGGCTACCGCTCCGTCTGCCCCGGCAGCGCCTGCAGCGGCATCCTCCTCGTCAGACAAGAAGTAATCGCACAGGCGCGCCGGATTTCGGTTTATGATGCGGCTTCGGTTTATGGAGCGGCTTCAGTTTTATGGCAGCGGCTTCAGATGAATCTCGCGAACCAGCTCGCTCGAAACCACCTCCGTGCTCTCCGCCCTCATCTTGAGCACCTCTGCTCTCTTCTCGGGCGAGCCGTACACCTTGGCAACAATCGGCTCGGCCAGATCCGCGGACGTATCCAGTGCCGCCATATTCTTAAAGAAGATCACATACATCACATCCCACTTCTCCGGCCCTTCGAAGTTGACTGAGGTGTAGATCGAGTATCCCGTGATAATGCCAGCTGCCTTTTCGGCCTCGAAGACCTTAGGGGCATAAGCAAACGCCTCGTAAAACTCCTTCGTCTTCCCGGGCAAAATCCGGAGCTTCACCGCCCGAGTGACTCCGGCATGACTGTAATACTGTTGTGCCAGCCCGCTGAGCGGAGCAGCAGTGAGTACCAAAGCGACGAAACAACGTGCGAACGCCTTCATGGTCGTACCTCATAGTTTTTGTGTGTGGGGACCCGCCCGAAGCTTACACCTAATTTGCGATTTTGAACTCTCCGTTTCACTCATCTGAAGAGTTGGATCGCAGCAACAAGCTAGCCTTTTCCGGTAAACCAACCTCTGCATTCGATTACGGCAAGCTCCCTGTCATCGGCATCCGCGCAAGATACTCCTTCGCGCCACTGGCAACTTCGGCTATCCTCGATCTAACTCCACGTCATCGTTCCAGCCAACAGCAGCTCTGCCTCGATCATCCGGCAACGCTTCAGCATCCGCATCTCCGTTTCCAACGACGCAAGAAGGGTCAAGCACAATGGAGCAAGTCGCCGAATCCGAAGCCTCCCTCGTTCGAGTCCCCGGTCTACGCGCGAACATCCTTTCGCCGATGGAAACCCTCGCCCAATCCATCTCCACCATCGCGCCCACAACCACACCGACCATGACCATCCCCCTGGTCTTCGTCCTCGCCGGCAACGGAACCTGGCTCGCCTACCTCTTCGCCACCGTCGCCATCCTGCTCATCGCTCTCTGTATCAGCCGCTTCGCCCGTTACACCTCCTGCTCCGGCTCGCTCTACACCTACGCCACCTCATCTCTGCCGCCATCCATCAGCGGCATCGCCGGCTGGGCACTTTTGCTCGCCTACATCGCTACGGGAGCCTCAGTCGCAGGGGGCTTCATCAACTACGCCAACGTCTTCCTCCTCTCGATCACCGGCAAGTCAGCCCCAACCTTCCTCCTCGCGATTCTCTGCGTCGGCGTCTCCACCTTCATCGCCTATCGTGACGTGCAGGTCTCCGCCCGCCTCATGCTCTGGATCGAAGCCACCTCTGTCGCGCTCATCGCCATCGTGCTCGCGCTCCTGCTCTGGCGCAACGGCCTCCACATCGATCACGCCCAACTCCACCTTCAAGGCGTCACGCCCTCAGCCGTCCGTCTAGGCGTCGTCCTCGCCCTCTTCAGCTTCGTCGGCTTCGAGAGCGCCACCACCCTCGGAGCCGAAGCCTCCAATCCGCTCCGCACCATTCCCCGCGCCGTCATCCAGAGCGCCGTCTTCACCGGGCTCTTCTTCATCCTCTGCGCCTATCTCGAAACCCTGGGTATGCACACCGCCCACCAGAACCTCGGCGAATCCACCGCCCCCATGCGCGTCCTCGCCACACTGGCCGGTGTCACGCCCCTTGGCCCCTTCATCGACCTCGGCGCTCTTGTCAGCATGTTCGCCTGTACCCTCGCCTGCATTACTGCGGCCGCACGCGTGCTCATGCGCATGGGCCACAACGGCCTGGTCCCCCAGCGACTAGGACTGGCCCACCGCAAAAACGCCACTCCAGGCTCAGCAGTCGTCGTCTCCGGAGTCTTCACCGCGCTTCCTGTGACGATCCTCGCTCTCCGCGGCGTCGCCGGAACCGATATCTATGGCTGGATGGGCTCTCTCGCCGTCTATGGCTTCCTCACCACCTACGGTCTCGCCGCAATCGCGCTGGGCCTCTATCTCAAGCGCAACCACCACCTCACCAGCGCTTCGCTGATCCTCTCCATCGCCACCACGCTCGCCATCGTCCTCGCAATCGCCGGAACCCTCTATCCGGTCCCCGAGCGTCCTTACAACTGGCTGCCGTACGTATACCTCGTTTACATCCTTGCCGGCATTGCATGGTTTGGCTTTACCACGCGTCGCCAATCCTCGGCAATCTAAAGCCACGCAGACAGAGGAGACCCTCGCCGGTTACCAACCGAGAAAAAGGTACACAAGTCACGAAGTGACCGCGCCGCGCGCAGCGGGCCCGTCCGGCAGGACCGGATGCAGCATCCTCACCGCAATGTCTTCCACCCTCTCCATCGTAATCCCATCCCTCTGCTCCCTTGCCAGCGGATGATCCTGATCGACAATCGTAAACTGCGGCCGCTGCCCAACCGGCTGTGTCTGCACGCTCACTTCAAGGTTGTAGGTATCGCCAAAGACCGGGAGCTGCGAATTCAGCCATCCCGGAAACGCTGGCTCCTTCTCCCGCCCCTCAACAACCCACAGTTCATTCGTCCGCACAAAGTTCTTTGGACTCACCTCCGCCCAGATCCCCCAGACAAACGGCTCCTCCAGTCCAATCACCGGCACCAGAATACGTCCGCGGAGATAAAAGTCCCTGCCATCGATCACACACTGGTCGGGAGTTATCACCACTCGCTGATCAAACTCCTCCGCTGGAATAGCACCCACGGCCAGCGGAGCCTTGACACTGTAACTCAACGGCAGAGCATGTCGTTCGCCGCAAACCCTGCACCCAAATCCGCTCCCTGACTCTATGCTCATCTCTCCATCATTCCATATCGAAGAGCATCTTCACGCGAGAGTGATCTCTGCCAAAGAGCCTTTACTCCTCACCGATATCCTCGTTCCAGATCTCAGGCTTCTCCGCAATAAACCCGGTCAACAGATCCGAACACTCCTGCGAATCAAGATCGATCACCTTAACACCAAGCTCCTTCAGCCACCCCACCCCGCCAGCAAAATTCCTGCTCTCCCCAACCACCAGGGTGCGAATACCAAACTGCCGAATCAGCCCACTGCAGTACCAGCAGGGAGCAAGCGTAGTCACCATCACCTTGTCCTTATAAGATCGCTGCCGGCCTGCGCGGCGAAAGGCATCGGTCTCTCCATGCACCGACGGGTCATCCTGTTGCACCCGGCGATTTCTTCCCGATGCCAGCAGCCTGCCCTCCCCATCGAACAACGCCGCACCGATCGGAACACCACCCTCGTTCCGCCCGGTGCGGGCCTCTTCCAACGCGACCTCCAGCATCGCGCGGTACCTCTCGAGCTCAGTCATCCTTACCCTTTCTCCGGTGGCGGCGGAACCTTCTTCCCGGCCCGCCGCGCCTCTGACAAACCAATCGCAATCGCCTGCTTCGGATTGGTCACCTTCTTCCCGCTGCGACCGCTCTTCAGCGTGCCCTTCTTCATCTCGCGCATCTCGGTCTCAACGTTTTTGCTGGCCGAAGGACTGTACTTCCGCCCCGGGCTTTTCTTTACTGAACTCTTCTTTGCCGGAGCCTTCTTAGCTGCCGTCTTCTTTAAAGCTGTCTTCTTACTCACTGACTTCTTTGTCGTTGCCTTCTTTGTAGTCATCGAGGTTCCTCCTCCCACTAGGAGTCCTTATGGCCACCGCACGTTGCATCAACAGTTCGTCACCGCACCTCAAACGACATCAACCAGCTTCAACTATTTCGCCTTCTTCGCCAAACCACAACTCCCATCAGCATCCCTAAAGCTGCCACACCAACAACTCTCAACGTCACTTTTCTAACCCACGAGGGAGTCCGCTCCAGCGATCCATCCTGCCACGCCGCATGCACCAGCTTTAGATCAGCCGCGAAACCAGGAATTGTGATCAAATCAAAATCCGTAACCGGCAGAGACCCGAAGATCCGTTCAGGTGCCGGCGCGCCTCCCTCCCGGTCCTTCGGAATTGCCTTGATCAGTTCATTGATCTCCGCATCGCGTGGATCATCAAACAGTGCACCATCCGCCGTGTTGGGAAACAGAGTGTCGTTCCCCGTCATCTTCCTCTCAATCGCCGCAACGCCATCCTGGCAAACTCCAAGCAGATAATACCCGCCAAACGGAAGCTCAGGCCGCGCCAGGTGCTGATGCATATACGCAATCGACATCTTCCCCGCCAGCCGCGTCACCTCCACCGCATCCGCCTGCGCGTACTCATGCGCGTGACGCCCCAGCACCCAGGACTGATCCTGCGTGTCCATCGTGCGAAACTCCGCCTTGCCGTCGATGCCGAAGTACCAACTCACATTCGCATTCACCTTCGGCCCGCGAAACTCCCACTCATATTCAGCATGGCTCACCGGAACCAGAAGCGGACGTCTCGTCCCCGGTATGCGGATCTGAGAGTCCACCCAGAACGGCATCATTACATCCTGTCCCTTGTAATGAAAGTGCCCGAAGTTAGCGAAGTAGCGCGCATCTGCCACCACCACAGTGTGTCCAGCAGCCATCAGCGCTTTCACCAAATCCTGCGGCGTCTTCACATCCTGTCCTTCAATTGTAACCACCATAGGAGCAGTACCATCCAGCCCATTCAGGCTCAGCCGGTTCAGCACATCCGCCAGCCTCTGACTCTCAGCATGCATTGGCGCAAGCGTCGCATTCGCCCCATCTCCTCGAACAACCCCGGCACCAAGCTCGCTCACCAATCCATCTGTCGTGAATCCCGGCAGCTTCGATGGGGTGTCCAGATTGACCACCTCAGCCTTCACCAGCGAATAGTCGCCAAGATCGACATAAGCTGTCAGAGCTGCTGACTCTCCCTCCTTGTCATTCTGAGCGGAGCGAAGAACCCCCGCATTTGCTTTCGTTGTTGCATTTGCAGTTGTATCCGGCGCCCCCGGATGCCGCTCCGCCAAACCATCCATCTTCTGATCTTTGGCAACCACGCGGCCAGCAACTCTCACCGTGGGATTGATCGCCTGCATCGTCCACCCGGGAAACCGGTCCAGACCCTGCCAGTCTTTCCCGAGGATCAACTCGCGAAGCCGCTTCACCAGCGCCGGCGTCATCAACGCCGGCCCCTTCTTTCCGTTCTTATCCAACTGCGCGAGCATCGCATCGGTAAATCCAGGCGTAGCCGACAACTGCCGCATCATCTGCGACAGCATCACGGTGTTCGCCGGCATCGGCTCCTCCGGCACAACATACGGAGCCTCGCTCCGGCACCCAAAAAGAGCAAGCAAAATGCTCACACACACCCCACGACAAACATTCCTCAAACACATCCGCCCATTAAACCCTAAGAAAAGATTCATGTCCTGCCGGACGGTCCCACTGCGCGTGGAGCGGTCACTTCGTGACGCGTATACCTTGATGTGGCAAGTGGAAGACAACGATCCTCCCGTTGGTCGGAGGGAAGATTGTGCCGACCAGCGGGAGGACCACGCGAAGCTTTAAAAAGGCGTGTGAACGCCCGCCCCACGCGCAGTGGGCCCGTCCGGCAGGACCTATCTTCTACCCCAACGCATCTAGCTTCTTCGTCACCAGCTCATTCAGAAGCGCCGGATTTACCTGTCCCTTCGACAGCCTCATCACCTGGCCGATAAAGAACGCAGCCACCGTCTTCTTCCCCCCGCGATACTGCTCCACCTGCTTCGCATTCGCTGCGATCACCTCATCGATCATCGCTTCAATCGCACCCGTATCCGAGATCTGCTGCGGCTTCTCCCGCTCGTACACAACAGGAAAGTCTTCGTTCTTCTCAAACGCCATATCCAGCAACTGCTTCAGCATCTTGCTCGACAGCTCCCCCGACTCCGCGAGGTCCGCCGCCATCACCACACCCGCCATCGACACCGGCGACTGCTCCAGCTCCAGCCCCGCTGCCCGCAACCGCATCGTCAACTCGCTCGTCAGCAGCGACGCCACGCGCCGAGGACTCTTCGCCTTCTTCGCCGCATCTTCAAACTTGTCCGCAAACTCACGCGTCGCCGTCAGCGTAGCCGCGTCCTGCACCGAAATCTCATACTCCGCAATCATTCGCGCTCGCCGAGCCTCCGGCAACTCCGGCATCATCTTCAGAATCTCAGCCTGCCACTCCGCACCAACCACCAGCGGCGGTAGATCCGGCTCCGGGAAGTACCGATAGTCATGCGCCTGCTCCTTACTCCGCATTGAGTAAGTCCGCCCCTCCGCGCTACTCCAAAGCCGCGACTCCTGCACCACCCGCCCACCGTCTTCGAGCACGCCAATCTGGCGCTCAATCTCATACTCCACCGCAGCGCGAATATATCGGAAGCTGTTGACGTTCTTCACCTCAGCCTTCGTCCCAAACTCTTTCGCGCCCTTCAGCATGACGCTGACGTTCGCATCGCAGCGCAGCGAGCCTTCCTCCATATTGCAATCGCTCACGCCGGTGTAGAGCAGAATCTCCTTCAACTTCGTCAGATACTCAAACACCTCATCCGCCGTCCGCAGATCCGGTTCACTCACAATCTCCACCAGCGGCGTCCCGCACCGGTTCAGGTCGATATAAGTCTTCGACACCGAATCCGCAAATCCATCATGAATGCTCTTCCCCGCATCCTCTTCCATATGCAGCCGCGTCACGCCGATCCGCTTCGTCACCGCCGCACCGCTCGCATCGAACGAAGGCACCTCTACCCAACCATGCTCCGCAATCGGCCTATCGAACTGCGAGATCTGGTACCCCTTCGGCGAATCCGGATAAAAATAGTTCTTCCGCGAAAAGATACTGGTCTCGCGAATCTCACAGTTGATCGCCTTCGCCGCCAGCACCGCAAACGCCACCGCCCTCCGATTCAACACCGGCAGCGCTCCCGGCAATCCCAGGCAGGTCGGACAGCAATGCGTATTCGGCTCTCCGCCATATTTATTCACGCATCCGCAGAAAGCCTTCGACTTGGTCAAAAGCTGAACGTGAACCTCCAGCCCAATCACGGGCTGATATTTGGCAAGAATCTCGGGTGAGAGCGCGGTCAAAGTAGGCATAGACAACTTGATTCTACCAAGCTCATGTCCGGCAGGACGGGCCCACTGCGCGTGGAGCGGTCACTTCGTGACGCGTGTACCCCTTCGGTTGGCGCTCCCGTTGGTCGCAAGAAAAATGATCCCGACCAACGGGAGGACCACGCGAAGCTTTAAAAAGGCGTGCGAACGCCCGCCCCACGCGCAGTGGGCCCGTCCGGCAGGACAGCTTCGCGAAACAAGCTAACATCGCATCAGCATGGAACCCATCACTCACCTCATGACCGGAGCCGTCCTCTCCCACGCGGGCTTCAATCGTAAAGCAGCCTACGCCACCGCAGCGATGACCCTCGCCGCCGAAGCCCCCGACCTCGACACCCTCTGGTCCATCCGCGGCCCCATCGCAGCCTTCCAGCATCATCGCGGATGGACCCATACCCTCCTCGGCATCCCCTTGGAAGCCGCCATCGTCACCGGAGTCGTCTGGCTCTTCCACCGCTGGCGAATCCGCCGCAACGAAGCCCGTAAACAACCCGAACCCACCCTCCCGTACGACCCCACCACAACTCCGCTGCCCCACTATCACGCCCCCGTCCGCTGGGGTTTGCTCTACTGCTTCTCCCTCATCGCCCTGCTCAGCCACCTCCTGCTCGACTGGACCAACAACTACGGCATCCGCCCCTTCTTTCCCTTCAACCCCCGCTGGTACTCCGGCTCCATCGTCTTCATCTTCGAGCCCGTCCTCTTTCTCATCCTGCTCCTCGCCCTCATCGCGCCCTCTCTCTTCGGCCTCATCAACAGCGAAGTAGGCGCACGCAAACAAGCCTTCCGCGGACGAGGCTGGGCCATCTTCGCTCTCCTCGCCATCATTGCCCTCTGGACCCTCCGCTTCGTAGAACACGCCAAAGCCCTCCAATTAGCCCAATCCGCCGACTACAACGAATCCCCCGTCTCCCGCGTCTTCGCCAGCCCTTACCCCATCAATCCTTTTCGTTGGCAGACCATCGCCGAAACTCCGCAGTTCTACCAGCTCGCCACCATCGACACTCTCAACAGCATAGTCACCACCAGCACCCAGCCCGACGTCATCTATAAGCCCCCCACTACGCTGGCCACCCTCGTCGCCAAACGCAGTTGGCTCGGCGAGGCCTACCTCGACTGGTCCCAGTACCCCGTAGTCACCGACATCGGCACGAACGAAGAAGGCCTCACCACCGTCACCTTTCGCGACCTGCGTTTCTTCTACGACACGCCATTGCTGGCCGGCCGCGAAAAGCCCCCACTCTCAGGCGCCGTCTACCTCAACGCCGACCGCCGCATCGTCCGCATGGAGATGGACGGCCGCATCCAGCATTAACCCTCTTCCACCGGAAGCGTCGTGCCTCGTCGCCGGTCGAACACCTTCCGCAGCACATACACCAGCAGCAGCACAATCAAAACACCGCTGAATCCAAGCACATAAGCGAGGTGTTGATGAATCGCGCGCGTAATCGTATGCAGAATCGCCGGCCCATAAGTGATCGTGATAATGGCCCAGATCAAAAACCGAATAAACTTACCCACGCAGATCGCGCTGAAGAACCACAGCATCTTCATCTCGAACACACCCGCGGCAAACTCAAACAGCTTCACCGGCGTCGGCGGGGGCATCATCGCCGGAATCATGATCGCCAGAAACTCCTGCTTCTCAAACCGGTCCCGCATCTGCTCATAGCGCTGCCGGTTGATCCGCTTCAGCAGAAACAGCTCCCCGCCCGCGCGCCCCAGGTAGTACGGCAACAGGCTCCCAATCGCAGAGCCCACTGCTGCCATAAAGCAATAAAGCAGAAAACGCGACTTATCGTGCACCACATAATCGATCAGCAGCGCATCAATCGGCACCGGAATCGCCGCCGAATCGATCACCGCCAGCGCGCCGATACCCCACACGCCAAGCGGCTTCAGTGCCGCAAGCATCACGACATTCAACTTATGCAGAAGTGCGACAGGAGAGATCTTCACGGGGTCCTTCTCATTCTAATTGCCGTCGGCCCTTCCATGCTGACCGCTCTCTGTGAATGCATGATGAGCCGTCCGCCCCGCCAGCAGATCTAGCGCGTGCGGCAACACCGGCAGAATCGACGCGAGCGAACTCCTCGCGCCCGCCGGACTCCCCGGCAGATTCACAATCAGCGCATCCCCCAGCGTCCCGCAGACCGCTCGGCTCAGTGCAGCAAGCGGAGTCTGCAGCAGCCCATCCGCTCGCATTCTCTCCGATAACCCCTCAACTAGCCGCTCACAGACCATTCTCGTAGCCTCCGGCGTCACATCGCGTTTGCCCAGCCCGGTCCCTCCGGTCGTCACAATCAGATCTACAACTTTCGCGTTACGTCTTAACGCCGCCGCAATCTGATCGATCTCATCCGGCAACATCTCGCTCAACACCTGCCCCACTCCGGCATCTTCCAGCAGCTCGCACACAGCAGGCCCCGACAGATCCATCTGTTCCCCGCGAGAACAGCGGTCGCTGATCGTCAGCACAACGGCACGTACATCTGGCGCAAATCTTAGAGTCACCCTCCCAGTCTACGGTTTCGCCTCTCTGTCCGAAAGTTCCAAGCGACGCTTCTTTTCCCAATACATGCATCAAAGATGAGAAAATAGGGAGAACTACGCAACCCGGTGCACCCTACTGGGAAGTGTCCCGATCCATCCCGCACGAAACTTTCGTCCCCCGTAGCCGTCAGACCACATAGCCGATGCCCTTACTCGAGACTCCGCCCAAATCCGCACCGTCCAACCAGCCCGTAAAGGTGCGCACCGGCCGCTTCGGAGAGCTCGACGAGCGGGAGTTGATTCACCTGCTGGACTCCCTCGACGACGAGCGCTCCAAAGCCCGCTTCCGCGAGTCCATCTACATCTCCATCATCATCTACCTGGCCATCGCCTGGTTCCTCTTCTATGGCCCCCGCGTCCTCTTTCATCAGCCTCGCCTCATCAGTCCCGCCGAAGTACTCAAAGAGCGTGAGCAGCAGCTGACCCGTCTCGAAGACCCGGCAAACTTATCTAAAATCGCGCCCAGAACCCCTAAAGCACGACCATCGCAGCCAGCCGTTGACCAAAAGATGCTGAAGCAGCTTCAGGCGATGCGCAAGGCCGCTCCGCCAACACCCGCTGCCCCTGCTCCGCCAACGTCCACCCCCCCTGTGACGCAGCCGGCTCCCCAGCAACAGGCAACTCCTCTGCCTCCATCGCCGCAACCCCAGCCTACACAGCAACAGGCTCTCGTTGAAGCGCCAAAGCCCGTCGCAACCCGGCCGAACTTTGGCAATCCCAACCAGACCGCAGGCGATGCCATTCGTCAAGCTGCGCAGGGCGCCGCCCACGACCACGGCAGCTCAGGAGACTACAGCGGAGGCTCATCCAGCGGACGCACCGGTATGGGCCAAGGAGTTCAGGTTTTGTCCGATATGCAGGGCGTAGACTTCAACCCCTACCTCCGCCGAATCCTCAGTGATATAAAACGCAATTGGATTCCCCTCATCCCCGAGGAGGCCCGCCCGCCGCTCAATAAACAAGGCGAGACCCTCGTCCGCTTCACCATTCTCCCTGACGGCCGCATCGCCGCTATGAACCTCGACGGCTCAAGCCAGGATCAATCCATCGACAGAGCATGCTGGGGCGCTATCACCGGCGAAGGCCAGTTCCCCCCACTCCCGGCAAACTTCCACGGCCCCAACCTCGAACTCCGCATCGCCTTCTACACGAACAAACCGCTCCCCTGATCGCCTTCCTTCGCGACCAACTGGAGCGCCAAGCGAAGCGGTACACAAGTCACGAAGTGACCGCAGCCCGCGCAGGGCGCCCGTCCGGCAGGACACAAGGGGCAAGCAGCTCACCGAACATAAGAAAACGTGCCACACAAATCCGTCGAATTTGCGATCTCATTCAACGCGAATACCGGCATCTTGGCTCCCGAAAAAAATGCAATCTTCAAAGAGCGCCCCGCAACATAAGTGGCCATCCACTGCACGTCTTCCGTGCCGCACAAAGTATTCTTATGCAGAAACTTCTTAGCAGCCGGGATGTCCAGCCTGAAGAGGTTGCCATTCCCACCGGCACTGCTGTCCACATCGAAGACCGCGCTCACCTCGCCCGGCTCAAGAGAACGTATCTGCGCCACCACGAAGCTCGTGAAGTTAATCGACATCTTCTCCCCGGTGAAGCCGATATCGCCGGTAATGGCCTGCGCCGTAGAACTCTCTGCACGCCAGTACCCTTTTTCCTGTGCCGCCACAGAAAGACAGCAGGCCAGCACGGAACCAGCCACAGCCCCAACCATCGCACCGGCCATCTTCTTCCGCATCATCTTCCAAGCATGCCATTCTAAGCACCCTCCGGGCAACCGCGCGCCAAACACCGGGTGCCCCATCCTCTCGCAGTTTTATCGCGATAGGGTGGGGTATTCGCGCCGGCAGGCGCGAACCGCTCTCCTCAACCCACAAAAACCGGCCCAATCCATTCCACCAAGTCAATCCACTATCATCCAAAAAGGGCCACCACCATAGCAACTCCACTCCAAACCGAACGCCGCCGCCAGATTCGCGGCCTCCTCTTGCTCGCCCTCGCAGTGTTCCTCTTCAGTCTCTTCCGCGCCGGAGTCCACAACCTCTTCCACCCTGGCTGGTGGCGTCTATGGTAAGCGCCCCCGAGCACCCCCTCATCGTTCTGGTCGGCCCCACCGCCAGCGGCAAGACCTCCCTCGCGCTCTCTCTCGCCCAGCAGTTCAACGGCGAGATCATCAGCTGCGACTCAGTCGCCATCTACCGCGAGATGGAGATCGGCACCGCCAAGCCCACCCACGAAGAACGCGCCCTCGTCCCCCACCACATGATCGACATCGCGTGGCCCGACGAGTCCTGCACCGCAGGCGACTATAGCCGCGAGGCCCGAGAAGCCCTCGCCGCCATTACCGCCCGAGGCCGCCTGCCGATCGTCGCCGGAGGAACCGGCCTCTATCTCCGTGCCCTCATCGACGGCCTCTTCCCCGCTCCACCACAAAAACCTGGCCAGCGCGAACGCCTCCGCAATATTGCCTCGACCCGCGGCCCCGCCTATCTCCATCGCATCCTCACCCGCCTCGACTCGGCCGCCGCAGCAGCCATCCACCCCAACGACGTCCCCAAAGTCATCCGCGCCATCGAGGTCTCTCTTGCAACCGGCCAAAGCCACAACGCCAACAAGCGCACTCCTATGACCGAGCAATGGCAGCAGGGCCGCGATGCCCTCACCGGATACCGCATCCTGCGCCTCGGCCTCAACCCACCCCGAACCCTCCTCTATGAACGCATCAACCAGCGCGCCGCAGCTATGTTCTCCCGCGAACGGCCCGACGGCGGCCTTATCGAAGAGACGGAGCGCCTCATAGCCCGCTACGGCGAAGCCTGCCGCCCCCTCACCTCACTCGGCTATGCGGAAGCCACCGCCGTCCTCCGCAACGAAATCACCCGCGAGCAGGCCGTCGCCCACGCCCAGCAAGGCCATCGCAACTACGCCAAGCGCCAGCTCACCTGGTTCCGGCGCGAACCCGGCATGCACTGGCTTCTTGGCTGCGGCGGCGACGCAGACATCACAGCTCAGGCCCACCACCTCGTCGCAAAGCACCTTCAAACATAAGTCCTGACAAGAAAAAATCCCACCCGCAAAGATGAGTCTCTCTCTTCACTCCTCAAACAAAATCAAGAAGGCTGGATCACAAGGTTATCCGCCAGCTTGAACCGCACAATCGACTCAGCCGGAATCTCGATATCCCGATTCCCGGTTAACCCGCTGAGGAGCGTACCGCCACCGCCACCAACCAGCCCGCCAACCAAAAGCCCAACGCCTCCGGTGGCCAAACCGCCAACCAGCATGCCCGCCCCAGCGCCGCCGCCAATAATCGCAGCCGACCGCTTCCCTTTGCCCTTCTTGGTCCGCGTCAAATCAGAAGTATCCAGCGCATAGCGAGACCCGTTGAGAGTCAGATAGGTTAGCCTCAACTCCAGAATCGAAGACCCTTTGAAGTGCCCCCGGCGATGCGAAGCAACCACCACACCGCTCACCGGCGCTCCCCTCGGAATCACGACACGGTCACCCCGGCCAACCACCGGCTCTTCCACCTCTCCGGTAAACCGGTCTCCTGCATGACTCGTCTTCACGCTGATGTGCTGATTGATGCGGATCGTCAGATTCGTCCCTGCAGGAACATTCACATCTGCCGGCCGAATAATCGGCGCACCCCCAGGAGCAGGTGGCCCGACCGGCTGACCGGAAGAATCCGTTGGCCCTGCAGTCGCCGGTTGTCCTTGCGCCACTTGGTCCGCAGTTCCAGGCGCAACCTGCTCAGGAGCACCAGGCGCAACCGCCGGCGTGTTCGCCGCTACCGGTCCCGCAGCAGCAGCAGGAGTCGTGGTCGTCGTAATAGCCTGCGCCGTCTGTCCAGGCGCGGGTGGTTGCACTGTCGTGGTCGTCACATTGCCGTTACTGTCGGTCGAAACCACCTGCTGCGCCTGCCCCGTAGCCGCAGCCTGTTTCTTTGCCTGGTCAATCGCAGCATCCTGTTTCGACTTGCATCCGGCCAGCATCACCACAGCCAGCATCATCGCTCCAACAGTCTTATAGGAAAAATTCATCGTGACATCCTCGTTCTTAGTTCAGAAATAAGCTTCAGCGACCAGAAGTCGCGCCTCGCGAAGCACTTCACCTCGTAAGATGCTCATTCTTCACCGGAGACCGCCCAGCCTAAAAAGGTTTAAGATAATTTCATGACCTCCGCAGCCGCCAAACGCCCCCAGCTTGCCCACCTCACCGCCCAGCTCGACGACCTCCGCGAGCGCGGCACCTTCTTCAAGCTGCGTGTGCTCGACGACCAGCAGGCCCCCGTCTGCACCTACGACGGCAAGCGCGTCATCAACCTCGCCTCCAACAACTACCTCGGCCTCTGCAATGACCCCCGCCTCGAAGAGGCTGCCATCGCCGCCACAAAAAAATACGGCGTAGGCTCCGGAGCAGTCCGCACCATCGCCGGCACCATGCACATCCACATGGAACTCGAAGAAAAGATCGCTGCCTTCAAGGGAGTCGAAGCCTGCGTCGTCTTCCAGTCAGGCTTCGCCGCCAACGCCGGCACCGTCTCCAGCATCCTCGGCAAAGAAGACTTCATCCTCTCCGACGAGCTCAACCACGCCAGCATCATCGACGGAGCCCGCCTCTCGAAGGCCAAGATCAAAGTCTTCCGCCACAAAGATATCGCCCACGCCGAGCAGCTCCTGCAGGAAGTCCAGAACGAGCCCGGCCGTAAGCTCCTCATCACCGACGGCGTCTTCTCCATGGACGGCGACATCGGCCCCGTCGACAAGCTCGCTGACCTCTGCGAAAAGTACGGCGCCATCATGATGGTCGACGACGCCCACGCCTCAGGCGTCCTCGGCCGCAACGGCCGCGGCTCCGTCGATCACTTCCACGCCACCGACAAAGTCGACGTCCAGGTCGGCACCCTGTCCAAGGCCATCGGAGCACTCGGCGGCTACGTCTGCGGCAGCCGCGACCTCATCGACTACCTCTACCACCGCGCCCGCCCCTTCCTCTTCTCCACCTCGCACCCACCCTCAGTCGCCGCCACCTGCATCGCCGCATTCGACATATTGGAGAATGAGCCCGACCGCATAGCCCGCCTCTGGGCCAACACCAGCTACTTCAAACAGCAGCTCGCCGATGCCGGCTTTGACACAGGCGGCAACACCACGCCCAAAAGCGAAACCCCCATCACCCCCATCCTCATCGGAGACAGCCGCCGCACCATGGACTTCTCCCGCGCCCTCTTCGACGCCGGCGTCATGGCCACCGGCATCGCCTTTCCCACCGTCCCCGAAGGTAAAGCCCGTATTCGCACCATCATGACCAGCGAACACACCCGCGAACAGATCGATCAGGCCCTCGAAACCTTCTCCTCCGTCGCTAGAAAAATGGGCATCCTTCAAGCCTGAAGGAAATCACCCGTCCCGACCAACGGGAGGACCTAAGCGTCTCACTTACCCCAAACCGGTCACACGTCACGAAGTGACCGCCTCCCGCGTAGGGAGCCCGTCCGGCAGGACACTCTCTTCCTTAAGGAGCGCTTTGGGTAGGCACATCCGGCGGGGTACGATTCTTGTGAAAATGTCCGATAACATCTGGCGCAAACTCAATGAGAAGCGCGCCGAACACACCCTCGGCGGTCACCAGCAGACCCTGCTCGATCGTCAAACCAAATCCTCGATCCGCCGCCGGATAGTAAAGATTCGAGATTCCGCCTGCGGCTAGATTCCCCAGCAGGTTCGAGAAGTTAGGCTGCCAGTTTCCGTTATCGCCCTTGCAGCGGACTGTTGTACTCACCGAATAAAAGAACCGTTTCTTGAAAGTTCCCTTACCCATCCGAAAGTAGCGTGCGTCTTGGTGCAACAGCACAGGAAACACGCCGTTGCCGAGAATCGTTCCATCGAACTGGTCGGTGTATGCCGCCCCGAAGCGCTTGCCATAAGCCCCCCAGCCCTGCTGATAACCCTCTGGCATATACTGCGCCGGATTTGTACCCGGAATCAGATCATAGCTGGAATGCGAATTCTCCGCCTGCCCAATCGCCGACGTAAAAAGCGCGAGTCCAAACTGGTACGGATCGACCGCGCTTCGGAAAGCCGCCCGCATCTTCTGCCCCGGAGTCAAAGGAAGATTGTTCCCGTCGAGCACAGCGTTGAAGTTCGGCACGACGACTCCGATTCGCTGGTGTAGTTCCTTCTGAAGCTCCTCTTCCGAGGCGCTCTTCTTCTGCTCATCCGTCATTGGCTTCTGCGCCGTATCCGTCTGCCCAGGCGAAGTCGGCTGAGCCGGAACGGTCTGAGATTGCCCGGTCCGCGCCTCATCAAGAGTAGAAGAACTATATTCGTCTGTGTTGTTTGCGATCTCCACGGGCGCTTGCGGCAAAGGCGCATCAGGCAGCGTCGCCTCAATCGCAACAGGACTCTGCGAGAGCACCGGGGCTGCAATGACGAGGAACATCACATTGATGACGAAGAGCGGAAGACGGCGAGAAAAAACGGTCACTTTAAAAGTTTACCTGAATGGTATTGCAATACCCTGCACCCCCCAGGCATCGGCAGCGATTCATACTCGAGGAATCAATTAATTCCTCTCGCTATTGCCGATGCATGATGTGCCGTACGGAAAAGTCTAAACAGAAATCAAAGCTGGTGGACACTCCTCCCACTAACTGATTAGGGATTGGGGTTATGAATATAGACGAGCCAAATGTGTTCTCGCCTACAGTGGGATGAAAGAATATGTGTGCCGCGTGTCTAGTCATTTGCCTGCTTTGAATCAGCAACTTGAACCCTGCCTCAAATCCCTGTGTCTCAACTACGCCGACGTCATCAGCTCCAGCTCAGCATAGCCGAACAGCGAAGGAGTCCGCTCTTCCCCTCCTCACTTCAGATTTTTATCGAAGAACTTCACCGCCATCGCCGACACGGTCGCATGCACCTTCTCGCGATCCACACCAGCAGCATCCCCGCAAAACACGCCAAGCTTAGCCCTTCCCACATCCGTACACGTATCCAAAAACGTGTAGTGCGCCACGCCATCGGGTAGCACCGTTAGGTGCGCATCCGGCATCAACGCCAGAAATCTCCCCGCATTCGTCGCCACAGGAGCGATCGGGTCCGCCGCTCCCACCACCATCGCCACAGGAATCGTCACCTCACGAAATCCATCCGGGGCGAACGCCTGCCCCACCGCTGGAGCGATCGCAAACACCGCCTTCACCCGCGCATCGCGATAGCTCGCACCTCCACGCGCCATCGACTCCGCACTGCTCGCCCTCACCTTCGCCAGCATCTGCTCCGGATCACCCATGTTCTTCATCTCCGGCACCACGCACTTATGCAGTGTCGGATCCGTCTGGCACGCCTTCAGAAATCTCTCCTGATCCGTTCTCGCCCCCGCCAGCTCCAGCACCGTGTAGCCGCCGATCGAAAACCCAGCCGCACCAATCCGGCCCTCATCCACGTGCGGTCCAAACGTCGAATCAGTCATCAACCCATCCAGCGCATCGCTGATATCGGTCGCCCGCTCCCACCACAACACAAACCCCTCAGCGGTATACGGCTCAAGCGCATTGTTGCCAGGATGATTCACCCCCACTGCAATATATCCATGCCGCGCCAGCACCGTGCCCAGCCACGCCAGCTGCATCGCCGACCCACCCGTCCCATGCGACAGCATCACCACCGGAAACTTCACCTGCGAACTCGCAATCGGAGCATTGAGCACCGCTCCACCTGCCAGAAACAGAGGCATGTCCGGCGGCCCAATCACCTGCGGCTCCTCATACAATGTCCCATCGGCATTCGCCGGATACCAGATCGTCGCCACCAGCGCCTGAGTCTTCGCACCCCGCCAGTTCCGAGCATGACCAGGCTTAAAAACCCGCGAACTCTCTCCCACTTCATATGTGGTCGTCGCGGCCAACCCACCCCGCACACTCACCATCACCGTCAATCCAAAAACCAGCGTCGCCGCCAATCGCAAAGTTCTCATGCGTCACTATACGAAACCGCCTCCACTGGGTTCCACCGCCCTCGCACTTTCCTATACATAGCGATGTCCCTTTGCTCGCACGCAACAGCGCAGTTAGAAAAAATACTCTATCCCAACCACCCCGCACCCGCGCGGTTTTATGTTGAATCTGTCCCCCCGCGAGGCCGGATCCCTAGAATCGCGGCATCTTTAAAATCGTTTACCTTGCTTTGTGCTCGTCGAGGCCTGTTTCAAGACGTCGCAAAATCTGCGCACGTTCTGAGTTCAGCACATGGACTTGATCAACTCTATCGAGCCCCGGATATCTCTTAGACGTTTCATACGAGAAGGCTTTGACATACCGTCCCCTTTTAGTATCGAACTCATATGCAGTCACCGTATAGTAATGCTCTGAGAAGTGCGTCTCTCCATCCCTCCAGTAAAAATCAGCCGTCATCAGAATAGGAAAGTTTGATATCGAAGCAATATGCCACACAGCTCGGTCGCTTTGATTTGTCACTCCAACGAATGGCATCAGATTGATAATCTTGCCATCAACTTGATACCGCAAAATCGCAAGCCTATCTAAAGTCCCGCTGCCACCACCAGAAAACTGGGACGAAAAGAAAACAAGTGATCCGCCGCCCGGTAACGAAAGAATCTCTGAGCGAGGATCGAGACCAAATTCGTACTCCACAGAATCGGACGCCCGATGTGAAGGCATTTGGAAACAAACTCCTGCCGGCTTAAGAAGACAAAGCTTCGCCCCTGAAGTCGGCAAGCCATCCGAATCTGCAGCACCTGGGAACACCGTGAAACTTGGAAAGTCTGTGGGGCGAGCTTTAATAGAGGACTGCCCATAGGAGGTGGCTAGCACTGTACCGAACAGAACGACCATCCAACTCTGCACAAAACGAAGCATCTATCCTCTATAAACAATCACGCCTTCGCAGATCGTAGCCATTACTCTGCCCAACATCGGCGCCCCATCAAAAGGAGTATTCCGCGACTTCGACAGACTCTTCGCAGCCGCAAAACTCCACTCCGCCGCTGGATCAAATATCACCACATCCGCAAAACTATCCACCTTCAGCGTCCCACGCCCCTCGAGCGAAACAATCCCAGCCGGCTGCGCACTCATCAACTCAATCACCCGCGAGATCGGCATCCCATTGCCCTTATGCAATACTCGCAACGCCAATCCCAGCGCCGTCTCCAGCCCCGTAATCCCATTCGGAGCCCGCTCAAACTCCTGCTCTTTCTCAAACAACGCATGTGGAGCATGATCGGTCGCAATGCAGTCCACCGTGCCATCCATCAACCCGGCAATCATCGCCATGCGGTCCGCATCATTGCGCAGCGGAGGATTCATCTTCGCATTCGTGTCGTACTCGCCAATTGCCTCATCGGTCAGCGTAAAGTGATGCGGCGCAACCTCGCACGTCACATGCAGCCCCGCCCGCCTAGCCTGCCGAATCGCCTCCATCGCCTTCGCCGTAGACACATGCTGCACATGCAGATGCGGCCGCAATCCATCATGCTGCTCGATATCCCGCAGCAGCCGAATATCCCGCTCCACAATCTTCGACTCCGCCTCCACCGTCATCCCGCGCAGCCCCAGCCGAAACGCCACCGGCCCCGCATTCATGCTGCACCCACCCGTCAGCCGCGTATCCTCCGCATGCTGCGACACCGGCACGCCAATCCCCGCAGCCGCCACCAGCGCCGCACGCATCACGCGATCATGCAACACCGGCTTTCCATCATCGGTAAACCCCACCGCCCCGACCCTCTGCAGCTCGTGATAGTCCGTAATCTCCTCGCCCAAGCTTCCAAACGTAGCCGCTGGCATCGCAAACAGCTTCACGCAGGCCCCACGCGACGCATCCAGCATCCACTCCAGCTTCTCCACCGAATCGTTCACCGGCAAAGTATTCGGCATCGCCACTACACTCGTAAATCCACCCGCCGCCGCAGCCGCCGTACCCGTCTTGATCGACTCCTTATAAGTCTGTCCCGGCTCCCGCAGATGTACATGCACATCCACCAGCCCCGGCGCGACGATCATCCCCTTCGCATCGATGATCTCCTTACCAATCTCCTTGCCCTTGACAGCGCGCAAGACCCCCGGCATCTCCACCGCAGCCACTCGCCCATGCCGCAGCAATAGATCCCGCTCCCCATCCACTCCACTCGCTGGGTCCACCAGCCGCCCGTTCAAAATCAATACGTCACTCATACCGTTACACTCTCAAATCCGCCTGCACCCAGCGCCCTCACCAGCAGAGCCATCCTCACGCCCAACCCATGCCGCACCTGGTCCTCAATCGCCGAGTTCGGCCCGTCCGCCACCTCACCCGCGATCTCCAGCCCGCGAATCATAGGCCCCGGATGCATCACCAGAGCCTCCGGCGCCCGCGCCATCAACCGTTCCTCGTCCAGCTGATACCGCGAGATATACTCCTCCAAATCCAGCTCCAACCCCGCCAGCCGCTCCCGCTGAATCCGCAGCATCATCACCACCGCTTTACCCCCCGAGCCAGCCTGCTTCAAAGCCTTATCAAAATCCCGCTCAATCTCAATCCCCCCTTTAGAATCCAAGCCCAGCCCCAACGCATCATCCGGCAGCAACCCGGGTGGCCCACACAGCACCACCCTCGCCCCCAGCCGCGGCAGCAGCATCGCATTCGAACGCGCCACCCGGCTATGCAGAATATCCCCCGTAATCACCACCGTCACACCCTCAAGCGTCTTCGCGTTCACCAGCCGCCCACTCATCCCCGGCAATCGCGCCAGCATCGTCCGCAGATCCAGCAGCGCCTGCGACGGATGCTCATGCATCCCATCCCCCGCATTCAACACAGGCAGCCCCGTCGTCTTCGCCAGCAGATACGGCGCCCCCGAGTTCGCATGACGCAGCACAATGCACTCCGCCCCCAGTGCCCGCAGCGTCAGCCCCGTGTCCTTCAGGCTCTCACCCTTCTCAATCGACGACGACTTATCGCTCACCAGCGTCGTCATCGCACCCAACGACTTCGCCGCCAGCTCAAACGAAGTCCTTGTCCGCGTACTCGACTCATAAAACAGCAGCGCAATCCGCCGCCCCGCCAGAATCTTCGCTCTCTCCGCAGCAGCCATTCGTTCCAGCCGGTCGGTCGCCGCCAGAATCGCCGCAACCTCCTCCACCGTCAGGCCTGCAACCGTCAGCAGCGACCCCGCCGCAATCGTGCCCGTCTCTAATATCGTCACGAATTTATCTTAGAGCCTGTGGCGACTCTCTGTCCTGCCGGACGAGCCTCCTGCGCGGAACGCGGGCGTTCGCACGCCTTTTTAAAGCTTCGCGCGGCCCTCCCGTTGGTCGGCACAATCTTCCCTCGCAACCAACGGGAGTGCCAACCGAAGGGGTATACAAGTCACGAAGTGACCGCCTCCCGCGCAGGGAGCCCGTCCGGCAGGACAAGCTCAATCCATCAGCTCAACCAGCAGCACCTGCTCCTGCCCATCCACCTCGTTCAATTTCACCTCGATAATCTCCCGCTTTGACGTAGGAATCAGCCGCCCCACATACGTCGCCTCGATCGGCAGCTCGCGATGCCCGCGATCGATCAGCACCAGCAGCCGCACACTCTTCGGCCGCCCATAGTCAAACAGCGCATCCAGCGCCGCCCGAATCGTCCGCCCCGTATACAGCACATCGTCCATCAAAATAACGTCGCGCCCCGTCACATCGAATCCGATCGCCCCCGGCGTCACCTTCGGTCGCGGCCCATCCGTCGACAGATCGTCGCGATAAAAGCTGATATCCAGCACCCCCACATCCACCGGATGCTTCTCAATCTTCTCGATCAGTACGCCCAGCCTCTGCGCCAGCGGAACGCCCCGGCGCTTGATCCCCACCAGGCCGACATTCTTACTGCCGTCATGTTTTTCCACGATCTCATGCGCCAGCCGCACCAGCGTACGCTCGATCTCCGAGGCCGACATCAGCCTCCCCTTTTCACGAAACTTCGGCTTCCGAACTCCAGTATTTTCACTCATATAATTGCGCTTGATGATATCAGCATCCACCCACCCGAACGAACCGCCGCCATCAGCCCAATCCGTCTCCGCCAAAGCCTAAGGCTCCATCACCACCTCACAAACATTCGCATGACAGTTCAGGAACCCCGTCTTAACAAGTTGCGCCTGTGAACCCGCCGGCCAGAACCCCGCAACCGCCAGCGTCTTCACCCGCTCCTCCCCGCCCTCCATCGCCTTCGACCCCATGGCTTCAGCCCGCACCACCTTCCCCTGGCTTAGCAGCAGACGATACTCCATCGTTCCCGACATCCCCTTCGCCGCCCCCAGCGGAATCGTACGAAGTTCCTGCAGAGTATGCGCATCATGCGGCCCTGGTTTCACTCCCGCCTTCCGCAGCGCCTCCGACCGCTTCCCCAACTCAATCTTCTTCTCTCCAGGAGCCTTCTTCACCCCCATAGCGTCATAGTCAGGAATCGTGGCGCCCGCAAGCTCGTAGGCCGTCAGAGCCGCACTCTTATCGCCCGTCTTCTCCAGCAACTGCGCCAGATGCTCTCCCTCCTCCGCGTTCTGATTGCTCCTCCACGAAGCCTGGATGTAACTCACCGCCTCCGGCAACCTCCCTTCGCGATAGAGAATCCATCACATCGTGTCCCATGTCGCTGCAATCAATTCTGACTTGGCAGCCAGCATCTGTGGATTCTCATCGAGCGTCCACGTCTTGCTCTCCTCCTCCATCTTGCCCAGCGCAGTCCGCGTCGCCGTCTCTGCTGCCGGTAGTTCAAGCCCCGCATCCGCAAGCTCATAAGCGCTGTTATTCATCATCAAAGGATCTTCCGTACTCTGCATCAAGCCGAGCAACGTAGCGCGGCCCTGCTCCTTCTCTCCCCCCATAATCTGCGCCTTCCCCAGCGCTAGCTGAAGGCTTGCATCTTTCTTCTTATCCTCCGGAAGCTTGGCAACCGCAGATTCCGCCACCAAAACGGCCTCCGTAGCATTCTTATCCTCAAGAAGCATGCCCACCAAAGCTACGACGGGCGTTGGATTATCTCCTTGAGCAGCACTCCAGCTCTTCAAAGTCTCCATCGCATCCTTACGCCGTCCCATATTCCTCTGCAACTGCCCTAACATCCCATACGCCGCATACTGCTCCGGATGAGACTTCAGCTCCTTTTGATAGTCTTCAATCGCCTTCGACATCTCTCCTTGCGAGAATGCAAGGTATCCATAAGTCGTCCAGAGTCCGATCTGTCTTTCATTCAAGTTCTTCGCACTATCCAACTTGGTCTGCGCCGTACTGAAGTCACGTTGCTGCACCGCCTTCCACGCGTCCTGAATCAGCTTCTGCGCCTCCGCATTGTTAACCGTCGCGGTGGGCGATCCCGTCAAACCGGCGCCCTCCGCCACCTTGCCCCGTCAGCTGCACATACTGTTCATTCCCCAGATCGACTGCATCCGCCCACTTCTTGTAGCTCTTCCAGTCACTCACCGGAACCTTGTCCTGCAACACCTCGATTCGTCGTTCCGTATATAGAGTCCCTTTTTCAAATCGGTACGTCTGGTCATACGTCGCATAAGCCGACCTCTGATGCACCGCCTCAGGAAGCTCGACACCCCAACCCTGCGGCAGCTTCATCTCCGCAGTCGAAGTCTCAGTCCTCGGAACACCGAGTAAGATCGCGCGAACCGGAGGCATCTTATCGTCCGGTCTCGTAAGCAGCACCGGCGCGATCTGCGGAAGAATTCGGTAGTTATCCCAGTCGCCTCCCTTCTCTCGCTTGTAGTCGTAACTGATCTTTAGTGGCTCTGCCGTATCGTCAGGTTTGCTCACCTCGGAGTGGCTCGTCGTTCCCTGATAACCGATATTCTGTGACATCTGCTGCACTACCTGGTCATACTGCGCAGGTGACAGCTGCCGCAACACGCTCCGCATCAACAACTCGTCATCGCCGCGAAACGTTATCGACAGCCGGGAGTTCGAAGTCCCATCCTTATCCAGCGAACCCTCCGCATGCATCGCCTGATACGAAGCAAAAGGAGGCTTTTCCGGTGTCCGTTCCACCTGCGCAACTCCAGTACTCGGAATCACCAGCGCCTGCTTGTCGCGAATCGAGTACATCAGCATCTTGTACGGAGCGACCTCCGCCGTCGCATCCAGCCACACATCCTTCCCATCCACAGGAACCATCGTGATCAGGTGATTGAACGCCGCGGGCGAAGGGACCGCCTCGTTGAACCGAATCCCCGCACCAATCAACACCGCATCCGGGTGCAACCCCAAAGCCTCCAGCATCGAGGCCAACAGCGTGTGCTTGTCCTTGCAGTCCCCATACCGGTTCTGCATCACGTCCTCCGCGCGATGCGGCTGATACCGACCCACACCAAACGCAACTCCGATGTACCGTATCTGCGTCGCCACATACCCATACACCGCGCGAACCTTCTCCTCCTCCGTCGTCTTCCCCGCCGTCAACTCCGCAACCTTCGCCTTGATCTCCTCATCCGGCACCGTCCGGTCCTTCTCCAGACCTCGATACCATCCACCCACATCCTCCCAGCTCTTGAAGTTCGTCCACTCAATCATAGGCAGCTTGCCCTGCGTCGCCTCCAACTCCTGCTCCGGCGTCCACACTCCCTTGCTCTTGGCCTCCTTCTCCGCGTCGGCCTCTTTGCCCACGGTCGGCTTCAGCTGCGAGTTCTCCCATCGCAGTACCCTGTACCCGCCCGCAGTCGTCTCCGTCGGCTTCAACGTAGGGCTCCACACATTTACAAACGCATCCTTCGGAACCCGCAGCTCCACCGATTGAGACAGGATCACCGCATCTTCGAAGAAGGTCTCCTGACCCCAGAAGTGGCCTGGAGCCTCTGCCTTGGTTCGCACGATCTTTGCCTGCCACTCCAGCGTGTCGCCAACGCTCAGACTCCGAATCGGAAGCTGCTTTTGCTTCAGATCGCTATAAAACGGAGCCGCCTGCGTCACCGGATCGGGCTGCTCCATCGCACCGCTCACCGGCGTCTCCACCACCGTTCCATCCGGGCGCTTCACCCTGGCATAGACAATCTCAACGCTCTCCGAACTACTCGCAAAGGCAATGCAGAGCACGCCAAACTGCTTCACCGCGCCTTCGGTCAACACCTGAGCCGACGTCGTCAGCAATCGCCAACCCGTACCGTCTGCCTCCACCTGATACACCCTGTCCATATGTTGAATAATGCCTGGTTCTCCAGAGTAGTCTGGGGAGCTTACCGCACCCTTCGCACTTGATGCGGGCGCGGACAACGGCAAATTCTTGACAGGAATATGTTCCGGCGGAGTCGGGCTTTGACCGAACGCGAAGGCAGAGAGAACTAGCAGAGGAGCACAGCGAAACAAAGTGGCTTTCATAATCTCTCTGCTGTGTATAGCAGAACCTAATTCAACGAACCACGGAATTCATCACGTCACGAGCGCAGAACTGCCTCGAAAACGAAAGAATTACCACAAAGGTCGTAGAATCCCCCTCCAACGAAACCTACGCAGAAATCTTTCGCCGCATCCGCATAAATCCACCCAGCGCCCCGCCCACGGTCGACAACACCAGCAGCACGCCCGACACCATCGCAAACCCGGCAAGCATGATCCCCGCCCGCGCCTCCGGCGAATACAAAAAACGCACCACATCCGGCGGCTCCGGCGTCGTCGCAGCGGCCTTTTCAACCTGGGCATGCAGCGTCTGCGTCAGCTCCGCATCGAACCCCGCCATGTTATGCAGACCAAACCTCGCCACCAGCCCCGCACCCGCCATCGCGACCGCAAGACACGAGACCAAGGCCAGCCCCACCACCACCCCAATCCGCGCTCCGATCCCGGCATCCATCCACGCCAGCGGCTTCCTCTTCTGATACAGCGCCAGCGTAATCATCGACCCACTGATCGTCCACAGCCACGTCAGCGGCGACACCAGCTGCACCCGTGCCGACAACACACTCAGCACCGCCGCCACAACCGCCACCAGCAGTGCGCACCGAATCGCAGTCTTCCACTCCACCTGCTGCGGCCGCGGGGGCGGCATCGCGCCGGTCGTATCGCCTTCCGCGCCGTTGCTCTGCTCTTCCCCGTTGCTCTGCAGCTCATAGTCCTGCAGATAGATCTGCGGCGAACCGCAGTGGGGACAGAACGGCGAATCGCCAACACTGGCAGAAAGCTCGCCTCCGCAACGATGACAGTACTCATGCATATCTTATGAAGCTACCCCACCCCAAAGGGCGCGGCAAGCGACCGCCTCCAGACCGCCACTGCGTGTCCTGCGGGACGAGAAGATGACGCCGACCAACGGGAGGACGAGAATGATCATTCCTGCAGAGAAAGGTATACACGTCACGAAGTGACCGCCCCACGCGAAGTGGGCCCGTCCGGCAGGACACGTCTTCAGGAAACACAATCCGCATCACTGCTTGTTCGAGTCGTCCCCGTCTCCTACTGAGATATGCCCCGGGAGATCCAGCGCCACCATCCCGATCTTCGTTCCGCCACCATCGGGATCGATCCCGACAATGTGCTGATGCTGCTTCGACCCAGCCTTCAGCTCCAGCTTGCCCGAAAGATCATTGTCCACCTTGATGTGGTTCTTCTGATCATCCGCGCACGTCAACCCCTCAGCAGTCTGCGTCTGCGAGCTCACCGGCTTGTCGTTCTGGCACTGAATCACATCGCCATACCGTCCCAGTGCCTTTTTGTAAAAGGCAGTCACCTGGTCCGGACTATCCGGCGTCGTGTAGCTGGCCGCCTTCACCTTGAGCGAAAAGCTGCCGAAGCTGAGATTGATGTCTGCCGCGCCATCGTTCTTGTCCTTCTTCCTCACCAATACCGCGCCCGGATACACCGGCAGCCCAATCCCATCGACCACAGCAGATTCGTTCGTCTTCACCGACATACCGCCAAACGGCGTAGCGATCTTCACGTTATCCGCGTCGCCATGTTTATCGTTCTCAATCCGGCACCCGGTCATCAACATCGTCGACGCTGCAATCGTCGCTGCCAACATCGACGCCGCCGCACTCTGATTCACCCTCATCTCAGCCTCCATCCGATCAGAGAAACAATACGCTCTCTTGTCCTGTCGGGTTCCATTCCCCCGGGCACGCAAAAAAACAACGAAACCGTGGCGCTTTTTTCGGAACTCAAATAACCGCTGTCTGCTCACCACGTTCACCACGCATTTCACCACAACCACACCATCAAAACACCACAAAAATCTCTGGCTTTTCCCAAAACCCGCCCAAAAACCACCACAAAATTTAATTCCTGCGCACAACTATCGATCCCTCACATCCAAATCCACTTCGCCACATCCAATAGGAGTGCCTCAGCCCATCAACCACCTCTTCGCTCCTCTCAAGCTCCGCAGCCTCACGCTTCCCAACCGAATCGCCGTCTCCCCCATGTGCGAATACTCCTCAGTCGACGGTTTTGCCAACGATTGGCACCTCGTCCACCTCGGAAGCCGCGCCATTGGCGGTGTCGGCCTCGTCATCACGGAAGCCAATGCAGTCAGCCCCGAAGCCCGCATCACCCCCGGCGACCTCGGCATCTGGAAAGACGAACACATCCCCGAACTCACCCGCATCACCACCTTCCTCCACCAGCACGGCGCCTACGCCGGAACCCAGCTAGCCCACGCCGGCCGCAAAGCCAGCATGTCCCTCCCCTGGGATCCAGTCCGCACCATGCCCTCCTCCGAAGGCGGTTGGCAGCCCGTAGCCCCCTCCGCCATCCGCTTCGACGAGGCCTATCCGCTCCCGACCGCCCTCGACCGCGCCGGCATGGACAAGATCATCGCCGACTTCGTAGCAGCCACCCACCGCGCCCTCACCGCCGGCTTCGACCTCGTCGAAATCCACGCAGCGCACGGCTATCTTTTGCATGAGTTCCTCTCCCCGCTCTCCAATCAACGCACCGACGAGTACGGCGGAAGCTTTGAAAACCGGGTTCGCTTCCCCCTCGAGATCGTTCGCGCCGTCCGTGCCGCATGGCCCCAGCATCTCCCTCTCTTCGTCCGCATCTCAGCCACAGACTGGGCACCGGAGTCACTCGGCCCAAGCTGGGATCTTCCCCAATCCGTCGCTTTCTCGAGACTCCTTAAACAGGCCGACATCGATCTGGTAGACGTCTCCACCGGCGGCAATCACCCCGCCCAGCAGATTCCCGTAGGCTCCGGCTATCAGGTTCACCACTCCGACACCATCCACCGCGAGGCCGAGATCCCCACCGCAGCCGTCGGCATGATCACCGAGCCAGCCCAAGCCGACCAGATCATCCGCACCGGTCAGGCCGACCTCATCCTCCTGGCGCGCGAGCTCCTCCGCAACCCCTACTGGCCGCTTCACGCGGCGGCGGTCCTTCACCAATCCACCACCTGGCCTGTCCAATATGTCCGCAGCGCCCGCGGAAAGACTGAGCCACGCCAGCCCGTCTCCACCCCAGTTGCCTGAAATTCAACAGCCCTCACCAGGGAAAAATTACAAACCATGCCGACCGAGTGGCCTATACTGGCAGCAGCCGAACGATAGGCCACTCCGCCGGGCAGGCGGTTCCGGAGCTCCTGGCATGGCGCAGCACCAGCCAATCCGCAAAACCACCCCACCCTCCGGGTCTGACATCCCCGGCGGCATCCCCGATAAGCTCTACTTTCGCATCGGTGAGGTCGCCAAACTCTGCGACGTCCCCGCCTATGTCCTGCGCTTCTGGGAGAGCGAGTTCCCTCAACTCAAGCCACACAAAGGCGGCACAGGCCAGCGGCTCTATCGCCGGCGAGACGTCGAGATGGCGCTCCGCATCAAGAGCCTCCTCTACAGTGAGGGCTACACCATCCCCGGCGCTCGTCAGGTCTTCAAAAGTGAACTCAGACATAGCGAGCCGCAACTGGCTCTCACCATCGAAGGCGCACCCACCAGCATCGACTCGCGCCAGCTCCGCAAACTGCACAAAGATCTTCGCGATCTCCATACTCTGCTCTCTAAATCACCAGCCCGTCCCACCGTACACACGATCCGCGCTCCACGTACACCGAACACCCCGCGACGAACTCCGGAAAGGCTCTTCAACCTTCCACTCCTTCCCGAAGGGGACAAGAGTTGAAGATGAGATTCAACGAAAGCTACAAGGAAAGCTCTCGCCGCTGGCACTCCTCCCGCGATCGCGCCCCCTACCTCGGAACCGAGTCTCGCAACGGCGCTCCCATCCGTTGTCAGTTTTGCCCCGGTCAAAACTTCCGCCGCTCTAGCCTTCGCTCGCAAGACCTCACCGAAATACTCCTCATGCGCTATCCCGTCCGCTGCCTCCGCTGCAGTCAGCGCCAGATGGTCAGCTTCACCGTAGCCGGCATCTCCATCTCTTCCAGCATCAAAATAAAAAAAAGAGGCAGTCGACACAGCCTCCCTACCCAATGGAAAGACCCCTTCAAGGATAGAAGCGGCGATCAGCCGCGAGCCACTGTCTCGACGCCGCCCGATCGCTAGTTCCTCATAGTGAAATCCATCCCACATGGATCGCCCATAGCGACAAGCTCGCCACCACAATCCAAAGCGTAATCCCCTGCACCATCGGCCTTACTCCAACTTCTTTCAATGTCTCCCGCGTAATGCCGGTCCCGATCAAAAACAGCACTACAGTCAAAGCAGCGCGCCCCAACCGGTTCAGAGCAGAAAACAAGGGCACAGCCTGCGGAATATACCGCGGCAGGTAACTCGCCGCTACCGCCGCAAAGCAGAAGTACAGAATGAACCACGGCCATGGCACCTTCGCTTTGCTCTTCTTCAGCATCGCCGTAGCAATCGCCAGCGGCACAATCCACAGTGCCCGCGCCAGCTTCACTGTCGTCCCCACAGCCAGCGCCGTAGGTCCATACTTAGCACCTGCGCCCACCACCGAACTGGTGTCATGAATCGCCAGCGCCGACCACAGCCCAAACTGCGTTTGCGAAAAGTTCAGCAGATGTCCAATCAATGGAAACAGCAGCAGCGCTACCGAGTTCAGCACAAACACAGTACCCAGCGAAACAGCCATCTCCTCCTCATTCGCATTCAGCACCGGCCCCATCGCCGCAATCGCGCTCCCTCCGCAGATCGCCGTCCCGAAGCTGATCAGCAGCGACTGTGTCTTCCCCACCTGCAGCAACTTGCCCAGAGCGACACCCAGCGCCAGCGCAAACGTAATGCTGATCGCCGTATACAAGAACCCCGATGCCCCGGCGTGCACTACTTCCTTCAAATTCATCCCAAATCCCAGGCAGACCACCGCAGCCTGCAGCAGAAACTTTGAAAGATTCCGACCTTCCCCATGAAATGTATGCACCGTACTCAGGCCAAACGCGAGCCCCGCAGCCAACGCAAGCGGAGGCCCGATCAGCCCGCTCGCCGAAATGATAATTCCGATATAAAAGAGGTTCTTCTTCCACATGCTTAAAGCATGCGCGTGCCTGTCTACCCAGTCGAGAAGTACTTTCCAATTGGTGATAAGTATTACTTATCGCCAACATTATCTAGCGAACGTCAATCGCTCCCACGGCGAATCCCTGAAACGCAGCCGCTGCCCCCGTCAATTCGGTACCAGCCAGCCAAACGAAGCTAAAGTCCCGCCGAATCTCCAGCCCCTTAACCGCAACGACCTTTACCGCTCCCAGCCGCAAGACCTTTCCCAGCGCCCAACGCGAAACAAACCCCACACCCAGCTCTGCCTCCACGCCCGAAATAATCGCTTCGGTCGAATCCAACTCCACCGCAACCTGCAAGGACCGCAGCGGCAGCCCCATCTTCTTCAAGGCCCGCTCCACCACCCGCCGCGATCCTGACCCGCGCTCTCTCAATAACAGCGGCACCTTCGTCAACTCCGCCACCTCAATCGCTCCGCCTTTGCGCAACACCCACGCATGATTCGGACTAGCAATCAGCACCATCTCGTCCTGCACCATGCGCTCAGTCTTCACATCCCGCCGCATCGCTGGCCCCTCAATAATCCCCAGCGCAACCTTCTTCTCCGCCACCGCCTCCACAATCTGTTCTGTATTCCCACTCACCAGGGAAAGCTTCACCTGCGAATGCTGCTTCAAGAACGCTCCAAGGATCCGCGGTAAAAGATATTGAGCCACCGTCGTCGATGCACCAAGCTTCAACGGACCCGCAGCCTCGTGATTCAACATGGCCAGCGCCCGCCTCGCCTCCACCATCGTCTCCGCAGCCGCATTCGCATACCCCAGTAGTACTCGCCCTGCTTCGGTCAGCGAGATCTGGCTCCCATGCCCTGCGCCTCTCGCACGGTCGAACAACTGCACTCCAACCTCCTCCTCCAGCGCATGCACATGCTGACTCACCGCCGGCTGGCTCAGATGCAACACCTCCGCCGCCTTGCGAAAGCTCAACTCCTCCGCCACCGCCCGAAACACCCGCAACCGAAAGTTCTCCAAACCCACTCCTCACCACGAACCAGACCCGCCACCCATCAGCATAAGCCCACCCGATAAAATCAACTCAACCCGTGTCCATCAACGAAGATCCCAACCCGGCCGTCAACCCTCTCGAATCCGCTACCATCGAGCCCCTCATCGCCCCTGGCATCGAACGCAACCCTCGCCGCAGCCTCTTCGCTCTCCTCCACCCCTCCTCGTCGCAGAGCGCCTTCTCCGCCACGCTCCTCCTCATGCTCTCCACCCTCCTCTCCGGAGTCCTCGGCCTCATCCGCACCAAGTACATCAACCGCATCTTCGGAGCCAGCCCCGAAACCGACGCCTACAACGCCGCCTTTCAGCTACCCGACATGCTCGCCTACTTCCTCGTCGGCGGGGTCGTCTCCATCTCGCTCGTCACCATCCTCAGTCGCTACCGGGCGCAAAACGACGAAGCAGGCGCAGACCGCGCACTCTCCATCATCCTCAACGCCATGGCCGCCGTGCTTCTCCTCGGCATCGTCATCGCGGAGATCTTCGCCCCCTATTACACCCACATCGCCTTCCGCGGCTTCGATCCCCATCGCGCCGCCCTCTGCACCGCACTCACCCGCCTCCTGCTCCCCGCGCAGTTCTTCTTCTTCCTCGGCGGAGTCTTAGGCTCCCGCCTCCTTGTCCGAAAGATCTTTCTCTACCAGGCCATCAGCCCGCTCATCTATAACGCCGGCATCATCGTCGGAGCTATCTTCCTCCACCAACGCTTCGGCATCTACTCTCTTGCCATCGGAGTGCTAGCCGGAGTCATCCTTGGCCCAGCCGCACTCAATCTCTACGGAGCCTTCCACGGCGGCCTCCGCTATCACCCCATCCTCAACCTCCGCCACCCAGCCTTCCTCGAATGGCTGCGACTCACCCTCCCTCTCATGATCGGCGTCTCCCTCGTCACCGCCGACAAGTGGATACTCAGCTACTTCGCCTCAAATGACGTAGGCGGCATCAGCCTCCTCACCGTAGCCAAGACGCTCTTCACCGCTCCCATGGGTATCCTCGGCCAAGCCGCAGGAGCAGCCTCGCTCCCCTTCTTCTCCGCCCTCTACAGCCAGAGTCGATTCGACGACTTCGCCAACGCCGTCAACCGCTCCGTCTCCCGAGTTCTAGCCGCATCCTTCCTCCTCGGAGCGTGGATGATCGCCCTCGCCAACCCAATCGTCGATCTCTTCCGCGGCGGCTCCTTCACGCCAGAAGATGCCCGCGCCACTGCGCTCTACTTCACTCTCTTCACCCTCTCCATTGCTTTTTGGGCCGCTCAGGGAATCTACGCCCGCTCCTTCTACGCCGCCGGCAACACCATAACGCCCGCCACCGCTGGGTGGATCGTCACCCTCGTCTCCATCCCCATCTACGCGCTTCTCTTTCACACCCTCGGACTCAAAGGCCTCACCATCGCCTCCGACATCGGTATCGTGATTCAAACCCTGACGCTGGCCATCCTCCTCAACCACCGCAAACTGGTCCGTCTCTCTGGACTCGAACTCCGCGAATTAGCCGGCGCACTTCTCGCCGCCATCATCAGCTTTGCCGGAGCAGCCGTCGTCGTCCATCTCATCCCCCTCCACCACAGCCACCTTCGCGATCTCATGATCATTGCCGCCGCCACCGCAGTCTGGGCCGCGTTCTCAATCGCAACCCTCCATCTAACCGGCTCAAAGCTCCTGCATCAAATCCGCTCCCGCATAGCCTAAGCCACGCGCACTCCCAACCAACAGGAGGGGATCTCTCCTCCGAGCAACGCGAGGACCAGGCGAAGCGGTACACAAGTCACGAAGTGACCGCCTCCCGCGCAGGGAGCCCGTCCGGCAGGACAAACCCCTTACTTAGCATCCTCATACTCTTCATTCCAAGCCGTCTGAATCGCCTCCAGAATCCCCTCACTCGACTTCGCGGGATCGCCGACAAATCCCGGCAGCCCCGTCACATACTTGTGCAGATCCGTAAACCGCACCGAATAGGGCTCGATCTCCGGATACTTCTCCTGCAACTGAATCCCAATCTCTTCCGCATCTGTCCAATCAAACTCAAAAGCCATAGCATCCCCCAAATAAACTAATCTCAAGCGGCAAAGAACCGTCTCATCGAAAGACTACAAGAAAACCTGCCACAGTTTTATGACGCATAACCACCAACCCGCTTCAATCCCCTGGTCCGCCTCCCTGCTGCGCCGCGACCTGAACGCCCGCGCCCAGCACCTCGCCGTCACAAGCAATCTTCTGCACGAGCAAACCACCGGCTCCGAGCCCAGCATCCTCTTCGGCCATGAAGACAAGGCAGAGCAAGCCCGTCACGGCAACTTCCATCCCGCCAGCTACGCCGCCATCTGCGCCAACCCAGCCTGGTCCCGTCGCCTCACCAAAGCCCACACCGCCCACCGCCGCGTTCGCGCACACGCTGACTGGCAGTGGAAGGAGCTCGACTGCGCCAACAGCTCCGACGCTCTCCTAATGAACATTTTTTGCCACCCGGGAATCTTCTCTAACGGCCACCTCACCCCCGCCGTTGCGAATCTTCTTGGCGTCCCCGCCGAAACTCAACCCAACTTCGGAATTCATCCCGGCATTCCGCTGAAAAAATCTCCTGCCAGTCGAAAGAAAACAGCCCACATCATCTATCAACAAGAATCGACCGCATCACTCTTCAACGACGCCGACATCCTCACAAATTCGCCACAAACGGAAGAGCAGCAGCATCTCAAAGACCGCACCGAGATCGATCTCCAACTTGGCAAACTCTTTGTCGAAGCCAAGCTCACCGAATCCAACTTCCAAACCGCCAGCCCGCGCCTCATCGAGCGCTACCGCGATCTCGAAACAATCTTCGCCATCGAACGCCTGCCCCACAAAATCATCGCTCCATCACCACACCCATCAGCAGAGGACTTCTCCGACCTTGAAGAGCGATCGCCCAATCCACCCTCACCAATCCCGACGTCTGCGCGTTCACGCACTGTCATCCAGGGCTACCAACTCATCCGCAACGTCCTCGCCGCCTTCGCGTCCAACGCATCCTTCTGCGTCCTCTGCGACGCTCGCCGCCACGACCTCGTCGAAACCTGGTACTCCATTCTCTCCGCTGTCCATCACCCCAACTTCACCTGGCGACTGAAGCTCCTGACATGGCAGGAACTGACATCCGTCCTCCCCGAAGACCTGCAACAATTCCTCGAAGCAAAGTACGGAATTCTTCCAGCGAAACCATAGACCAGGAGACCAGGCTTAAGCTCCCGGCCCGTGGCTAGGCTTACCCTCCTGCACATAGTTCCGATTCCACTTCGGAATCTCCACGACATATGTTCCCGGCTTCTCAATCACCGCCTGGCATCCCAGCCGCGAGTTCAACTGAATATCCGCCGCCGTCTCCATCCGGTCCAACTCCAGATCCTCCGCCTCGCTAATCCCCTGCGCGCCTTCCTTCACGTGGAGATGGCACGTCGTACAAGCGCAAACTCCGCCACACGCGTGATCCAAAAAGATGTCATAGTTCTCCGCTACATCCAGAAACGACATCGGCAGGCCGTGCCCTTCGTAGGGCAGCGTATCGAACGGGAACTCCACCGTTCTGCCCTCAGGCAAAAACGTCACGCGAACCATCCCGTCGCCCGCAGGCTTCGACAGATCCACAGCTTCAGCAACCTTCTTCGTCTCACTCATTATTCAGTCTTCCGTCGACTCTCCGGCCGTAGCCTCATCCTTAACTGATTCCTCAATCTTTGTCGCCTCAACATCCGCGTCCGAACGCGAACTGCTCACCTGCGCCTTCGCAAAGGGGTGAGGAGCCGTCGGTCCTTCTCCCATGCTCTCACCCGCCGCCTCCATCGTCTTGCCCTCAATCGCGCCCGACACCGCGTTATCCATCATCAACTCCGCAAACCTCCGCGTCGCCTTATCCAGCCGCTCGATTCCCGCTCGAATGTCTTTATAGTTTCTGCCCTGCACAGCCGCCTCTAAAAACGACGCCTGTTCCTCAATCTTCTCTATCTCCACACTCGTCAACATCTGCCACGCAGCATGGCTCTTGCCCTTCTTCACCGCACTTAGAATCGTCTCAGCCTCATTCTTCGCCTCGATCGTCTGCCGCTCCTGAATATCTGTCTCGGCGTTATCGAACGAGTCCAGAATCATCGTCTCTACCTGCTCATCTGTAAGCCCATACGTCGGCTTCACCTCGACCTCAGCCTCCTTGCCGCTTCTCTGCTCCCGCGCACTCACGTGCAGAATCCCGTTCGCATCGATCAGAAACTTCACCTCGATGCGCGGCAGCCCCGCCACCATCGGCGGAATCCCCTTCAGATCAAAGCGCGCCAGCGACCGGCAATCCTTCGCCAACTCCCGCTCTCCCTGCACCACGTGGATCGCAACATTCGTCTGTCCATCCACGCCCGTCGTAAAGTGCTCCGTCGCACTCGCCGGAATCGTCGAGTTCCGTTGAATAATCTTTGCCACCACGCCACCCAGCGCCTCAATCCCCAGCGACAACGGAGTCACATCCAGCAGCAACAGATCCTCAAGCCCCGATCCCGACACAGCCCCACCAGCAAGAATCTGCGCCTGCACCGCGGCCCCCAGCGCCACCACCTCATCCGGATTCAACTCCGTATGCGGCTTCTTCCCACGAGCACCCATCTCAAACAAATCATCCACCAGCGCCCGCACCGCAGGAATTCGCGTCGACCCGCCCACCAGCACCACCTCATCGATCTGCGCCGCGTTCAACCCAGCGTCTTTCAAAGCCTGCCTGCAAGGTCCAGCTGTCCGCGCAATCACGTCGGCAATCAAGCCTTCAAACTGCTCTCGCGAGATCTGCCGCTGATACCTCTTCGCGGGCTTCCCATCGACCGGCGGCAGCTCAACATTCAACGTCGCATTCTTCGCACTCGAAAGCAGAATCTTCGCCTCGATCACAGCCTTGCGCACCGCCTGCACCGCTTCACCATTCCCGCGAACATCCACACCCAGATCCCCGGCAATATCATCCAGCGCAATCGCAATCATCAGGCTGTCGATATCGTCCCCACCCAGGTGCGTATCCCCACCCGTCGCCACCACCTCAAAGATCCCCTCATGCAGCTTCAAAATTGAAACGTCAAATGTCCCGCCGCCAAAGTCATACACCGCAATCAGCCGGTCATCCCCATTGGCGCTCTCGGCAGTTTTCTTATCCAGCCCATAAGCCAGCGCCGCAGCTGTAGGCTCGTTCACCAGACGCAGCACCTCCAGCCCGGCAATCCGTCCCGCATCCTTCGTAGCCTGACGCTGCGCATCATTGAAGTAAGCCGGAACCGTAATCACCGCCTTCGTCACCGGCCCGCCAAAAAACCTCTCCGCATTCTTCTTCAGCTGCTGCAGCACATAAGCCGAGATCTCCGGCGGCGTCAGCATCAACCCGGCCACACTCACCTTCAGCACCTCACCCGGCCTCAAACCCTCCGCCAGCTTGAACGGAAACAGCTTCAGCTCCCCCTGCACATCCTCAATATCCCTGCCCATCAGCCGCTTAGCCGAGTACACCGCGCTCGCCGAGTCCGCCATCAACGTCCCCCGAGCCGCATTCCCCACCATCACCCCGCTATCGGTCCACGCCACCACCGACGGCACCAGGCGCTCACCGTCCTCGCCGGGGATCACCACCGGCGCACCATCCTCCATATATGCCACCAGGGAGTTCGTCGTACCCAGGTCTATCCCGACAACACGCCCGATCCCTACAACCCGCTCCTCCGCCATCGCTTCAAATCCCCTATTCGTCCATCTTCTATTGTCCTACAATCGCATCACCGGCAGAGCCACCCACGGCCATCTCCTTCAGATGACTCACAACTCGAGACAGATGCATGCTTTACCTGGAGCACATTCCCCATCCCGTCCTCGCACCCTTCGTGAAAGCCCTCTGGTACGTTCGCGACCCCCGCGCCACCCACCGGCACGAGCGCGTCCTCCCCACCGGCCGAGCCCAGATCGTCCTCTCCCTCGCCCGCGACCATCTCACCGACGCCAACAACTTCGCCAATCCCCTCAATCACTCGCCCGCCGGCATCTTCCTCGGCATCTACTCCCGCTACCAGCAGATCGACGCCATCGACTTCACCGAACTCATCGGCGTCGTCTTCCACCCCGGCGGCACCGCTGCCTTCTTCCCCGACAACGCCCACGTCTTCACCAACAGCGAAACCGCACTCAGCGATCTCTGGGGCCGCGCCGCCGACAACCTCCGCAACGAGCTCCGCGAGGCTCCCACCCCCAAACAAAAGTTCGCCCTCCTCGAATTCGCCCTTCTCACTCGCCTCTCCCTCAGCAGACAACAACGTCGCGACCCCATCCTCCACTACGCCCTGACCCACCTCGACGCCTCGCCCGGCACCACCACCATCGCCGAGCTCACCCGCACCACCGGCCTCAGCCCCCGCCGTCTCTCCGAGCGCTTCAACCAACACATCGGCATCTCTCCAAAACTCTACTGCCGCATCCAGCGCTTCCAGCAAGCCATCCAGCAGATGCATCGCGGCGCCGACATCCCCTGGGCCGAGCTCGCCCTCGCCTGCGGCTACTACGACCAGTCCCACTTCGCCAACGACTTCCGCGCCTTCTCCGGCCTCAGCGCCACCGACTATTCCACCACCAACCGCATCTGGGCCAACCACATCCCCCTCGATTAGCATGAATTTCATTTGCGACCAACGGGAGCACCAACCGAAGGGGTATACACGTCACGAAGTGACCGCGCCGCGCGCAGCGGGCCCGTCCGGCAGGACATCTCTCTTTCATCACGCCGATTTTTCCAAGACCATCCCCCCGCAACATGGCATCCTTCCAACCATGAACACTTCAATCAGCAGCACACACTCCACCATCATCCCCAGCCTCCGCTACCGCGACGCCCTCGCCGCCATCGAATGGCTCGTCACCGCCTTTGGCTTCAAGAAACAAGCCGTCTTTGTCGGCCCGGACAAAAAAACCGTCCAGCACGCCCAACTCACCTTCGGCAACGGCATGATCATGCTCGGCTCCGTCGACAACGGCGGCGAAGCTGGCAAATTCATGGTCCAGCCCGACGAGATCGGCTTCCGCGAAACGCAGGGCGCGTACCTCGTAGTCCCCAACGCCGACACCATCTACGCCACCGCAAAAGCCGCCGGTGCCGAGATGATCATCGACATCCGCGACATGGACTACGGCGGCCGCCACTTCTCCTGTCGCGACCTCGAAGGTCACACGTGGGGCATCGGCACCTACGATCCCTGGGCCGAACCAGAGCTCAAACCAAAGCCCTAGCCACCAAACGCTCATCCCGACCAACGGGAGGACCCAAGCACCTCATCCTCCCAAACCGGCATACACGTCACGAAGTGACCGCTCCACGCGTAGTGGGCCCGTCCGGCAGGACTGTTCTTAAGGCCATCCCAGCGCCGTCATGATACCGTCTCCAAATGGAATTAAACCCCTACGCCAAAAACCTCGACGGCAACGACCCCATTCCCGTCCTCGCCAGCACCTCCAAGCGCCTCCACACCCTCACCACCGGCCTTACCTACGCCCAACTGACCACCCCACCCGCCCCAGGCAAGTGGAGCATCACAAACATCGTCACCCACCTCGCCGACACCGAACTCGTCTTCTCCTTCCGCCTCCGTCAGACTCTTGCCCCCGCGCTCGACCAGCCCCACCACATCATCCAGCCCTTCGACCAGGACGCCTGGGCTCAGCGCTACGCCGTCTACCCTCTCGAACCCGCGCTCGCTCTCTTCGACGCCATCCGCAACTGGAACCTCCTCTTTCTCGCCACCGTCTCCGACGACGACCGCCACCGCCCCGCAACTCACCCCGAGCGAGGCACCATGACCCTCTGGACCATCGTCGAAACCATGGCCGGCCACGACCTCAACCACCTCCAGCAACTCGAGCGCCTCGCTCAAATAGGCCTCTAACTCTTCTTAAATCCAACAGAGGACTGTGCTACGAAAAGCCCAATCCTCTGCGCTCAAGTAGCTGCAGCGGTAACAACTTACTTGGCTAATCCAAGCCGAAGATGACGCTCGATCAAACGTCATAAACAACGCCGTCAACCTTCACCTTTGAGCACCAGAAACAGTGTGCAATATCCTTGCCAGGTATCAGCTCTGTAAGGTCGAGTCGCCGCCATCGATGGATCCCCAAACAGCAGAGCAAACCTAACACTACGCTCGCTTCATGCTCTCTGTGGGGCCACAGCTTAGCTGCATGAGCCGCAATCTCAGAATCCATCATAGTTGGTATCCTTTCAGGAGCATGGATTAGTCAAGTGTGTATCCACCGCTGCAGCGGCTAGCGCAAGCGAATGGTAGTCCCTAAGATAAGTCCCTGCTATGTGGCTTCCAAGCCGAAGGCGTTTCCGTCCTGCCGGTTGAAATAGAGGCGCTTATACCCGATCTGCGCCGTCGCATCTTTGAGGATTTTGTATCCAGCGCCATAAGCAATCTCCCAGGTCGGGCTCGAACCGCCTCCTCCGGCATCACCAATCAGAAATACACCAATCTTTGGTGTGACTCTGGCAAGCAGGCGCGCGCATCCCGTAACGTCGGCCCAATCATTTGTGCCCGAATAAAAAGCTTGGCCAAGTGGTCCAGCGTTGAAATTCGAATTCGCACCGAGATGGTAGAAGCGGAATCCACCGAGTACATCCGCAGTGAAGTGCTTCTGCGAATAGACGCGGTAAGCGAACTCCGGCGTCAGCGTAAACGTAGTTGTCGTCAGCTTCACCTGCACTGGGAGTGGAAGCTGAAGCACCGGGACAGCAGCTTGATCGCCGACGCGCACAAAGAGAAGATCGGTAAGCACGCCCACACGACCGCGGCGAACCTCGCCCAATCCCATAAACCCGACTTTGAGGTTGCTGAAAATGTCACCAAACGACTGGTGTACTGCAGCATCATGACCCAACAGATTCAGGTTTCCATCAAGCCCGGCAAGCCATAGATAGGGTGAAACACTCACATGCCAGACATCGTTATCAAATGTCGGCTCCTGTTGCGGAGATTCCACTTCTATCTGTGCGTTCGCCGTCAAAGAAAGCAGAGACAAAACCACGCAAGACAGGACGGCAACTGGGCGACTGTTGACTAAAGAAATCATCGCTCTTCACCCTCACCTCCGCTGCGCACCATACTACCCGAATGCTCCCGGCATCTCGCCGCCCGACAATTGCAAACTGCCGCCCAGCCCAAAAACCCGGCAAAAAAGCTTGTCAACCCCCCAAACGCGAAATACCCGCGCCAATCCAGCACATTCGCGTGGCGTATCAGTTATGTGCGATCCGCTATAATCGATAGAGAAGAGAAAAAGCCTCGGCAGTCAGCCGGGGCTTTTCTCTTTTATTAGGCTAAGTCCAGCGCCTGCACGTATTTGCAAGCAAGTCGTTTGATATGACGTATTTGCGAGGAGTTACCCGGCGTAAACCGTTCATAATGGGGAATTTACGCGCGGCGTATATAGGGGGGTACCCCGGAAAGGGAAGTCAACGATGCACACCCGCGCCGGAGCCTACATATCCAAAGCCTCATTCACATCCCGCACCAGGTTCCGCAGATAGCTCCGCTTGTTCAGCAGCACCACCATGGCGTCCTTCGCCCGAAGCTTCGCCCCCTCATCCCCGGCATCCACACCTGCGTCCCAGGCCGACCACAGCCCCTCCAACTCCGCCTGCGTCTCCACCATCTTCGCGTCGAAACTGTCCTTCGCCGTCATCAGGTCGCGCCGCAGCTCCGGCTCATCCTCACCCATCTGGTTGGCCGCGCGCATCTCCTGCAGCTGCATGTTCAGCTCAAAGACCTCCTCCAGCAGCTCCGGAGGCACAATCTGCTTCTTCTGTTCACCCGAAGCCCGCGCCGCATCGGTCGCCGTCTTCGACTGCTCTTCCAGCTCAACTCCTTCAAGCCCAAGCAGGTATTGCGTCCGCGCAATCGGATCCTTCAGAGTCCGGTAGGCATCATTCAGCAGCGAACTCTGCGCCAGTGCCGCCTCCTGCTCCGCCACCGGCTTCGAAGCGAAGCGATCCGGATGCAGCTTCCGGCTGAGCACATAAAACTGCTTCTCCAACGCCACCACATCCAGCGTCAGCTTCCGCGGCAGATCAAAAAAGGAGAAATAATCCTGATGGCTCATGCGGCAGGAACAGTGACGAGTTCCGCATACGACGCAGCCTCTGGAACAGGCAGTCCATCTTCGATCAATCCCGCAATATGGATCGCGATTCCCTCAACGATCAGCCGGTGTGCCTCCTCGCGGCTGTCGCCAACGACACCGAGACCCGGGAGGTCGGGCACATAGGCTCCCCACCCACCATCCTTTGCACGCTCGTAGATGACGGTATATTCGCGCATGGCTCTATTTTAGACCTGCCTGCCGAAGAATACTCTTCAGCGTGCCCTCTGGAACGTCTTTCCCGCCTTTGCCTGCGACCGTGGTCCGGCCCGGCTTCGTGGGATGCTTGAATTGCTGATGGCTGCCGGTCGTTTTGTGAAGATACCAGCCGTCCTGCTCAATGAGTTTGATGAGATCTCGATAGTTCATAAATGCGCGCAGCACACAACAAAAGAGGCAGTCATGATTCAGACAATAGTCTTTAGGCTTTCGAAACGGGTTCTTCTAATTCAGCGCCATCTACGCCGTAAAACTCGACCCGCAGCCACAGCTCTTGGTCGAATTCGGATTGATGAAGTTGAACCCCTGCCGCATCAGCGTCTCTTCAAAGTCGAGCACCATGCCATGCAGATAAATAAAGCTCTTCGGATCGACGAAGATCCGTATCGCCTTCCCGTCGGTCGGATCGCCGGCCGTAGCCAGCCCCTCGCCAAACGCATAGACGCGATCCCGCTCCCGAGGCTGCGTATCGAAGCGAATGTTGTAGCTCAGACCCGAGCAGCCGCCACCCTGAATCCCCACCCGCAGTCCACCCTGCTCCGGCGAAACGCCTTCCTTGGCCATCGCGACACGAATCCGCTTCAGCGCCTTCTCGGTAATCTGAATGCCCTTCTGGCCCGCCTCCTGCCCCTGCGCCGTCAGCACGTTCATCCCCGCCAGAGGATTCTTCGCCTGGCCTGAGGCTGCAGCCTGCTGGGCCGCCTCCATCTCCGCCGCGGTTTGTAGAGTCACCATCGCCATAGTGCCATCACTCCCTACCAACAGAACACGGTAGCGGCGCGACTAAAAAATGCGCCGCTACCGTTGTTCCCAACCCTTTACCGCCGCTCAAAACCTAGTGAGCAACAGCAACCGACGCCGTCTCGGCAACGTTGTTCTTCTTCTTCCAATCGCCGATCGCCGCACGAATCGCGTCTTCCGCGAGCACCGAGCAGTGAATCTTCACCGGAGGAAGCGCAAGCTCCTTCACAATGTCTGTGTTCGTGATCGCCAATGCCTCGTCGATCGTCTTGCCCTTCACCCACTCCGTCGCCAGCGAAGAAGAAGCAATCGCCGACCCGCAGCCGAAGGTTTTGAACTTGGCATCTTCAATCACGTTCGTTTCGGGATTCACGCGGATCTGCAGCCGCATCACGTCGCCGCACTCCGGCGCGCCTACAAGCCCAGTCCCAACCTCGGCCGCGCCCTTGTCCAGCGTGCCAACGTTTCGTGGATTGTTGTAGTGGTCTACGACCTTATCGCTATATGCCATCTTATTCTCCTGTCTCTACCTTGTCCGATTCCAAACTCTAATGTGCAAATGCCGCCGAACTAATGAGCAGCCCATTCAATCTTGGTGAGATCAATACCTTCCTTCACCATCTCATACAAAGGCGAAAGCTCTCTCAGCTTCGAAACCACGTCGATGACCTTGTCCGAAACATAATCGACCTCAGCCTTCGTGTTGAAGCGCCCAAGACCGAACCGGATCGAGCTGTGCGCCACATCGTCGCCCAGACCCAAAGCCTTCAATACATAAGATGGCTCAAGCGTCGCCGAGGTGCAAGCAGAGCCTGAAGAAACCGCAATATCGTTGATTCCCATCAGAAGGCTCTCGCCCTCAACATAGACGAAGCTCATATTCAGGTTGCCCGGCAGATGATGCGCCATGTTGCCGTTCACATGAACGTAGTCCAACGCCTTCTCAAACTTGGCCTTCATGTAGTCGCGCAACTCCTGCTCGCGCTTCGCCTCGGCCTCCATCTCTTGCCCGGCGATCTCGCAAGCCGCGCCAAGGCCAACGATACCCGGAACATTCAGCGTGCCCGACCGCATCCCGCGCTCATGACCACCGCCGTTGATCTGCTCCGAGATCTGCACTCGCGGATTACGGCGACGAACGTACAGCGCCCCCACACCCTTCGGCCCGTAGACCTTATGCCCCGAGAGTGAGAGCACATCGATGTTGTCCTTCTGCACATCCACCGGAATCTTACCCACAGCCTGCACCGCATCGGTGTGAAAGATCACACCCTTCTCATGACACAGCTTGCCGATCTCGGCGATGGGCTGAATCACCCCAATCTCATTGTTGGCATACATGATCGAAACCAGGATCGTCTTATCGTCGATCGCACGCTTCAGATCCTCAAGATCAATCAACCCATCCGCCTGCACAGGCAGATAAGTCACGCGATAGCCCTGCTTTTCGAGCTTCTTGCACGTATCCAGAACTGCCTTGTGCTCGGTCACCTGCGTGATGATGTGGTTGCCGCGCTCGCGATACATCTCGGCGATTCCCTTCAGCGCGAGATTGTTCGACTCGGTCGCACCGCTGGTGAAGATAATCTCCTTAGCGGTCGCGCCAATCAACTTGGCTATCTGTTCCCGCGCCTTCTCCACCGCCTGCTCGGCCTCCCAGCCAAACATATGATTGCGGCTCGCTGCATTGCCAAACACCTTGCCGAAATAAGGCAACATCGCATCCAGGACCCGCGGGTCCATCGGTGTCGTCGCGTGATTGTCCATATAAATCGGCAGCGTTACGCCAGCCGGCAGTGGTTCAGAGGACTCGCTGATCACTACGCCGCTATTGCTCATCTCGTTGCTCATCGTATCTCCCAAATCTCCCAAACTAATGCTTCTGACTCGTCACTCAACTCAAACTATCTATCATCGGCAGCGTACGGCTAAACCGCAATACTTACCAGACCACCGCCCACCGGCGCTCCCGGTCCAGCCTGCTCCGTATCCCCGGCCTCGATCAAGTCCGCAATACGGATCCCGTTCAACAAATCCTTAATGCTGTCGTTGACCTTGCGCAGTGGTTCTTTGATGGTGCAATGCCCGGCAAGGTCGCAAGTTCCGTGAATCGTAATGCAGCTAGTAATAAAAAGCGGCCCGTCGATCGCCCGAATCACCTCAAAGGCCGTCATTTCCGTCGCACTGCGAGAGAGCGCATAGCCCCCATTGGTCCCAGCGTGCGAAACGAGCAGTCCAGCCTTCGCTAAAGTCTGTAGAATCTTCGCCAGCAACTGCGGTGGAATGTGATACGCCTCTGCAATATCCTTGGCGCTGTGCGCGCTGCCGTCCGTCTGCTCTGCCAGATACTTCAGAGCCATCAGACCATAATCGGCTTTTTTGGTCAGACGCAGCATGTAGACTTCGCGCTCCCGGTCCCTGGAAATTGGGCGCAAATCAGACAATTCCAGTCCTAGATAGTGTACGTCCAAAATTCCATGCATGCAACAGGGGGCGAGTGCCCTCCGATTCAACATTCCTTCCAGCGTTTTTGCCGGACAAAAACTCCGGAATCCGGGTTGACAAGGGGTCTGCGGACGCGCAAAATCCATACCATTCACATTTTTTTCTCCCCAAAATGACCGCCATCTGCAAACATCCCATTGTCAAAATCGTCGCCCGAGAGGAAGACGCCGAATTTGTTGAGTGTCAAAAATGCGGAGAAGTCTTCGATTCGGCCGAGTACAGTGATATCGCCATCGAAGAAAAATCCGCCCTCTCCGAGATTCCCTCAGACGACTAGACGACCGTCTGCTCCGGTGGTGGAGTGCTCATCCTGCGAAGCACAATCCATGCATACTGGGCAGCAGACAGCGGAGCCAGCACTGCGATCGCGCGCACCAGAATATCCCGCAGCGTCGCAAGCTGCGGGGACAGAAACAGCTTCTGACAGATCACCACAATCAAAGCGACGATCTGCACAAACGTGTTCAGCTTTCCCAACGCGCTCGGCCGAAAGTCCCGTAGCGTTCCCGTCGCAAACAGCAGCGTAGCGATCAACAAAATCCCAACATCGCGGCTGAAGACCAGAACCGTAACGTACAGCGGAATCAGCCCAACATGCGTCAGCACCACAAACAGCGAACTCAGCAGCAATTTGTCCGCAATTGGGTCCAGATATAGTCCCAGCGTAGTCTTCTGGCTCAGCCATCGAGCCAGCAATCCATCGAGCGCATCGCTGATGCCAGCCAGCATGAACAAGGCAAACGACACCCCGTAGTGCCCGTCCAGAATCTCAATCAAAAGGAAGGGGATAATAAAGAGCCGCATAAGCGTAAGCAGGTTCGGCGCGGCGCGAAATTGGCTCAGAAAGGGCACGTTGCGGGGTCAATCCATCCTAACCCAACCCCGACAAGGTTGCCCCAACCCCAATCTCCGTTTAGACTGAATGAACGCACAGGCGCGTAGCTCAGTTGGTTAGAGCGCTACCTTGACACGGTAGAGGTCAGCGGTTCGAATCCGCTCGTGCCTACCATATCTTCAATCACTTACAACCTCCTTAGAAATAGCCGAGGGTCCAGAAGGGTCCAATAAGCATTTCTCCGCCATTCCCCTTCCCGCCCGCAGCATCTCCGCCACCTTCGACTGCGCCCGCCGCTTGTCCGGTGTGACAGCCTGCGCGTACACATCGAGCGTGATCTTCGCGCTCGCGTGCCGCAATAGTTCCTGTATCACCTTGACGTCTTCGCCGTTGGCCTTCAGCAAAGTCGAGAAGGTCCGCCGGAAGGTGTGCCAGCCAATTCGCTTCGTGATCTTTGCCCGCGTCGCTGCGGGGCGGATGCATCGTTTGAGGATGGCATCAGGGCTATAAGGCTGCTTCCCCTTCTTCCGCGTGCTGGCGAAGATCCAGTCCTCCGGCTGGTTGTAGGGAGAAGCGCGTCTCCAAGTCAGCAGCTCCTCGGCGATCCAAGGATCAAGAGGAACCGGCTTCATCGAGGCCTCCGTCTTGCACGGTCCCACTACCTGCCGGTAGATCGACCGCGTGACAGCAAGTTCCAGTTCCTCGAGGTTGGCATCCTTCCACTTCAGAGCCATCAGCTCGCCGCGGCGAAGACCGGTCAGCGCGTCGAGCAACACCATCACCCGTTCCCGGCGTGAAAGCTCCTCGAATAAAGCGACCAGTTCTGCCACATCGAGGATGTCCGGAATGGACTTCCGCTTCGCACTCTGCCGCACCATCGAGATGGGGTTTGAGTTCTGTGGAAGGAACTCGTGCCGGATCGCGTGATTAAACAGAACGCTCATAATGTTGCGGACCTTCGACTTGGTTCCCTTTGCAATGGGCAGGGTGCGAAGCCACTTCTCGACAGCTACTGCCCGCACCTCACGCAGCCCTGCGTCGCCCCACTTGGGCTCGACATACAATCGAAGAAAGTCTTTGTAGACGATCCGCGTTGAGTATGCCCGGCCTTCGTCGTCTTCCTGCATAGCACCCAGTTCATGCTGCTTGAAGTGTGTGATGAGAGCGGCGACCGAGACCGGCTGCTGAGGGAACCGGGGCTGCTCTTCGTTGATGGTGATGCGTAAAGATTCGGCAGCCCTTATGGCGCTCGATTCGGTGGGATACTTCTCGACCGTTCCGAGAACCACCTTGCGGCGAACCCGTTTTCCGCTGGCATCGGTCTCACGCCAGCGGAAGATCCAGCAGTCCGGGCCCTGCTTCCTCTTCATGCGGTTGATCATTCCTTGTTGGTATCGTGCCCTTCGAAACATAAAGTCCTCCCGTTTCGTTGGCCACAGACCGCTGATTTCGATGGTGCCATATTTTCAGCAGTTGGGTCGCAAATTACTGCATTAAATTGCGGATATAGCCCTCCAGGCCGGAGGCGCGAAAACGCCATAATTTCCCGAATTTGAGGCCGGGAATCTCCCCTCGCCGTGCTCTTCGCTTTACCGTCTCGGGATGCACACGCATTAGTTCCGCAGCCTGCTGGCTGTCCAGTAAAGGCTCGAAGATCTCGGCCGCCTTCATCTGATCGTCTTCTTGCTTTTGCATCTTCGTCTCCTATCGGCACGTTTTCCCGGATTTCGCGAGATTGGGAAGTGCGATCAATTGCGCTCCGTAGCGCCCATAGCCAGACGATAGGTTGAAATTATGGCGGCGATTATTACCTTTTGCGACGCATTATTCCATCTGAGGCAATAATCCAGAGCCACACTGTGTTGCATCGCGACCACAATTGTTAAAGCCTTCAGCTTGAGTCTTGCCCGGTTATGCGCGATGATCGATTTCATCGATGAGCAGCACACCCATCATTCCGCCAGGCGGTATGCCGCCAACCCCACCGCACTGGCTTGAGGAAAGCGATTGGATCGTCCTCATCGAGTTTCTGCCAAAAGATGACGTCGAAGACCGCACGCAGGCCGCAGAGCGGATCGGGTACATGCTGGCGTATGCGCAAATGACCGACACCCGAATGCTGGCCCTTTTGGGTGATCCTCGAGCGGACGCGTACGAGCTGCTGTTCTCGTTCAATTCGACTGAGAACAAAGCTGAGTTCATCCGCCTTCTCAATTCAAACGAACTATCCGCCTGCGACGAAGAATTCATTCAGGTCCCTCCGCAGGACGAGATCGATGCGGCCCAACCTATCGCTAAGGTTTTGCCTGAAGACGTTGTCCAGCGAGTCACTCTGATCGCAACCATGCTGATGGGCGGGCAGTCTGGAATCGTTCAGTAAAAGTCTGCGTCTTCGAAATGTCTGAAGGAGCGATTCTCGAAGACGTTCCTGCAGCACTTGAGTGATTGCCAATACTGATCCCCGCAACTCCATTGCTCTTCATTCGCGCGCGCGGACACTACTTCGGGCCTGGTCCGCCGCCCTTCGGACGGGGCGGGCTCTGCTTCGGCCTGACAGCCGCCCTCCGGGTTTCGGGTCTCTCCAAAACAATCTTCTGCAAAGAACACAGAACATTCTTTCGGCCCTCACGAAAATGCACCCGCTTGCCTTGGGAGGCGGGTCCCTCGCATCGCTTCGCGTGGTGTGTCCCGAGCGCCTTCAGAGGCAAGGGATCAAGAGGAGATTCAGAGATGGCAACCACGACCGTAGCAACCGCACAGCAGAGCAACTTCAACAACCAGATCCTTTACGGCAACTGCATCGAAGTCATGCGTCAGATGCTCGCGAATAGCGTCGATTTCATACTAACCGATCCACCGTATCTCGTGAACTACCGTGATCGCAGTGGACGCACGATTCAGAACGACGTCGATGAGAGCTGGCTCAAACCCGCGATGGCAGAAGCGTATCGTGTACTAAAGCAGGACCGCGTCGCCGTCGTGTTCTACGGGTGGACGAAGATCGATGCGTTCTTCGAAGCTTGGCGCAGCGCAGGTTTCCACCCTGTCGGACACATCGTATTTCGCAAGAGCTATAGCTCGAAGAGCAGGTTCCTCCGCTATCAGCACGAGCAGGCATTCCTACTAGCGAAGGGCAGGCCGCCACTCCCGAAGCAGCCGCTCGGCGATGTGATGGATATGCCCTACAGCGGCAACAAGCTTCATCCCACGCAGAAGCCGGTATCAGCACTCGCACAACTGATCCGCAGTTTCTCCATTCCAGGAGAGAACGTCCTTGATCCCTTCGCTGGAAGCGGAAGCACCTGCGCCGCATCGCTCCTTACGGGTCGTGAGTACATCGGCGTGGAGATGGATGACGTGTACTTCCAGCAGGCCAGCGAACGCTTAAAGAGAGTCCACCAGAGGGTCGCCGTAAGACGATCTTCTGGTTCGGGCATTCCTACGCGAGTGTGATGTTATCCGCATGCCGGTCGCGCCTCAATGCGAGCAGTCGCTCTGAGTCGCATGATCGTTGCCTTGACCCGCAGCACGCCCGCGGATTCTTTGCCAGTCATGGTGGGAATGCCAGGCTCTGCGCCTGCGCGGCGCGGTAGCTGAAGCCCATCTTCCCCTTCTCATGATGTGTTTTTTCGTTCGCAAACTGTGTCTCTGGATTATTGCTTTTAACGCAATAATGCGTCGCAAAAGGTAATAATCGACCTCCCTTTTGTCGCCTACTGTCGCTCCAGTCGTTGCAACGGAGAGTGCTCACTCGCCGGAGATGCAAACGAAAGGAGCAGACATGCAACCCAGCCTTCCCACCAAACGGCTTCACTTCCGGCGATTGCGTTCGCAATGCCGGAGGTGGGCCATTCCAACGCTGATGTTCCTTGCCGCTCTGCCGGTCTACGCCCAGACCGGCGCTAGTCCATGGGAGAACGCGGTCAACGCCCTCAAGACCTCGTTCACTGGCCCCATCGCACAGGGTCTGTCGCTCGTGGCCATTGTCGTCGGAGGCCTGATGTTCGCCTACGGCGAAGGCCAGTCGAAGAAGATGCTCGCCGGCATCGTCTTCGGCATAGGCATGGCCATCGGCGCTGTGAACTTCATGGCCTGGCTCTTTCCGTAGCAGTGTTTTGACGGCAGGCTCAATCACAACCCAAGGATGGTGGGCAGAAGGGAGGTAGCGCATGGCAGAGGGCGGTTCACAACGCGACGCACGTAGAAATAGGGTCTTCAAGGCGATGAACCGCCCGCTGACCGTGTTAGGCGCAGAACGGCGACTTTTCTTTGTTGCGCTGATTACAGGCGGCGCGATCTTCTCCATGCTGCACTCGCTGGTCGGTGGCATAGGCCTGTTCATCGTTGGGGTCATCATTGCGCAAGTCGCCACGAAGCACGACGTAGAGATCCTTCGCATCCTCTTCAACTCCGCAAAGTTCCACAGGCGCTACGACTCCATGAAGTGGGAGTCCACCGCAATCAGCGTCAGGACACGCAATGTTCAGAATTGAAAACATCACGAAAGATTGGATGGAAGCAGGCTCCTTCGCCGCACAACTCAACCTGTACGGCTTCTGGGACGAACACAGCTTCCTGACGAAGACAGGCGACCTGGGCGTCGTACTCAAAGTCGGTGGGATCGACTACGAGAGTCTCGATCATGCTGGACGCGACTACGCGGTGAAGCGGCTCGAAGCCGCTCTGCGGTCTCTCGACGACAAGACGCGCCTCTACCAGATCCTGTTCAAACACAATCGGCCGGAGATCTCTTATGCCGAGTACGACGACCCACTCGTCCGCGCCGCCGCAGAACAACGCGCTGCGTTTCTCCAGTCGAAATCCGATCGGCTCTATTCCATCGAGATCTACTGGATCGTCATGGTGGACGGCAGCTATGCAAAGACGAGCTTCCTCCATGCGCTGGCGCAACTACCGAAACAGCCGAGTTCGTCGCTGCGCGAACTGCGCGCTCTGTTCTCAGGCAACAAAGAGCGCACCCTGCTCTCTGAGCAGATCGAACGCGACCGTTTGCGCCTGCAGCAAAAAGTTCAGAGTTTGAGTGGACAGCTTAACGATCTGATGAAGATCGAGCTGTCAGGGGCGGAGACGACCTTCCGGCTTGTCCGGCGTCTCGTCAACTTCCGCCCCTCCAAAATCGATGACGCTCCGCTTCGCGGCTCGCGTCATCTCGACCGGCAGGCATGCGACTCGGAGTTAGAGGCGCACCGTGGCTATCTGCGTCTTGACGACTGCTTCGTCCGCGTCCTCACGCTGAAGGAGATGCCCAGCGAGACGCGGCCACTGCAGTTGCGTAGTCTGCTCGACATTCCAGCCAACTTCCATGTCGTCACCGAATGGCATCCGGTAGACAACGCGAAGGCGCGCAAGGAGATCGCTTCGCGTCGCCGCCATCACCACAACTCCAAGACCAGCTTTGTCTCGAACCTCCAGGACCGGCAGAACGCCGGACCGAAGGACGAGTTGGTCGATGACTCGAAGGAAGCGGCGGTCGCCGAGCTGGGCTCGGCCCTGACGGCCATTGGTATGGAAGGCAAGAACTTCGGCGAGTTCACGTTCTCCGTCGTGATTTACGACGAGGACCGCCTGAAGGTCGAACATGCCGTCGCCGAGTTTCAGAAGTTATTCACACAGCACGATGGGTTGCTATACGAGGAACGTTACAACCTTCTCAATGCGTTCTTCGCTACTGTGCCGGGAAATAAACAGTTCAATCTCCGGAAGCAGTGGGCGCTCAACTCCAACTATGCCGATCTATCCTTCCTCTTCACGATCAATACCGGATCGCCGTGGAACGGGCATCTCGATCGCGAGTATCTCTCTCTCCTTGAATCGACGCATGGAACACCGTACTACCTGAACCTCCATGCGGGAGATGTTGCCCACACCCTATTGCTCGGCGCAACGGGCGCGGGCAAATCCTTCACCCTGGGGTTCATCATTCAATCACTGCAGAAGTATGCCCCGCTGACCTTTATCTTCGATGTCGGTGGCAGCTACGAGGCTTTGACGCGGACTTTCGGAGGCACCTGCCTGAACGTCGGACTCAAGACTCCCGGCTTCAGTATTAATCCTTTCTCGCTCGCACCCACATACGAGAACCTGAACTTTCTCTACCTATTCATGAGGGTTTTGATCGAAGGCCAGGGGAAGTACACGTTGACAGGCGACGATGAAAAATCGCTCTTCGCCACGATCGAGCGTGCTTATAAACTCCCGCGCGAGATACGGACCCTATCCAACTTCGCCTCCATCCTCGGGCCTCTGGGTGAGCGGCTGCAACGATGGCTAGGTAAAGGTCAGTTCGGCTACCTCTTCGACAACGCCGAGGACACCCTGACCTTCGCCCGCTTCCAGACTTTCAACTTCGATGGCTGGTCGGACTATCCCGACATCCTGGAGCCGCTGCTCTTTTACGTGCTCCAAAGGGCCTCATCGGAGATTGAAAAGGCGACGAATGCCGCAATCTTCAAAGTGTTTCTCGCCGACGAAGCCTCGATCTTCCTGAAGAACGCAATCATCCGCGATTGGGTGGTGCGGGCAGCACGGACGTGGCGTAAGAAAAATGCCGCCATGATTCTGGCGACGCAGTCGGTCGTGGAGTTAGCCGATGCGGGCGTTCTCAACATCATCAACGAGTCCTGTCCCACCAAGATCTTTCTGGCCAATCCAAACATCGATCGCAAACTCTATGCCGAGGTCTTCCAGCTCAATGACACGCAGCTTGAGCTGTTCGAGTCGCTTGTACCCAAGCGCGAGCTGCTGTTAATACAGCCGCGCGGTACGAAGAAGCTGGTCCTCGAAGTCGATGCGCTCGGGTATTGGATGGCTACCAACAACGCTCGCGACAACGTTCGCAAACAGGATTATTTTGCCCGCTTTGGGCCGGAGCAAGGCTTGATCCGGCTCGCCCAGGACTACCCGAACCCGCTCAGCTCATAACCCAACTCGACCCTCAAAGGAGATCTCATGCCTTCTGCACCCATCATCCCTCTTCTACTCGGCCTTGCTGCAACCGTCGCTCACGGCCAGCAGACCACCGCCCGCATCGTCAAATACCACGCCAACGACATCGTGAATGTCCGCGGCAAGATGAGCTACACAACACTCATTCAGCTTCCGCCAACAGAGAAGATTCTGGATGCAGCCACCGGCGACAAAGACTTCTGGATCGTCGATACGGTCGGAAACTATTGCTTTGTGCATCCTGCGAAGGCTGGCATCCACTCCAGCCTGGACCTGATTACCGACAGGGGCAGCATCTATTCATTCACCCTCGATGAAGCCGGGCCCGCCGATCCCGACCTGAAGATCGTTATCGAGCCGTCCGACCAGTCCTTATTTGCCGCCGGCAACGCAGGCAAGCTGGTCTCCGCGTCGGAAGTGATTGCTGCTCAGGAGCAGGCGCGACTTGCCCAGACTCATGCAGCGAGTGCCGTCGAACAGTTCCGCGCCGACTATCCGGTCAAGGCTTTGAAGTTTGACTACACCTACCGCACCGAGAGCCCTTTCGATGTCTCGGCGATCTATCACGATGACAAGTTCACCTACATCAAGTCGTCGGCGTCAGAGAAGTTCTCCATCTACGAGCTGAAGGATAAGAAGCCCGACCTGATCACCTTCCAGCTGCTCGACGGCACCTATGTCATCCCCACTGTGGTCGATCACGGCTACCTCGAGATCGGCAAACACAAGCTCAGCTTCGACCACAAAGACAAATAGGAGGCAACGTGCCAGAAGAAAAACAGATCCCCGAAGTATCCGAGGTGCAGGCTGCTGCACCTCAGACAAAAGTCCCTCCGGCCCTGCGCGACAAGCGCGCTTTGCCGGAGGGTGTCGTCCCCAAACAGGCGCAGGGCTACGTCGTTGCAGGACTCGCCGTGCTCATTCTGCTCGCGGTCATGTTCTCGAAGAACCACGCGAAGACCACGCCTGTCTCTTTGCCGAGCGTCACGCCGTTTTCAAGCGATGCGAACGCACGCAAGATCGCAGAGTTGGAGCAGAACCTCACTGCGGAGCAGCGACAAAGCCAGCAGCAGACCCAGCAGCAGAAAACGTCTGCTGCCGGCACGACTGCAGGCATCCAGGCTCCGACACAGGCGGGTGGCCCGGCGTCTCCTGCTGCGCAGTCGGTAACGCCTGCGGCCACGGAGCCTCCCCGCGATCCCATAGCGGACGCGGAGAAGGCGATGGCCTTCAAGGCAAGATTCGCGTCGAACCTCGTCTCCGCCGATATCGGCGCTTCGCGCCCATCGGCGTCTCCTGAAGACTCCGCTGACGCGATCGCCCGCCCGGAGTCCGACTCGGTCACGCCTGCGGCTCATTCTGCGAACTCGCCATCGCAGGCTTCTGCTTCGCAGACCGCGGCGAATAAACGTGCGCCGGAGGTGAGCCTCAACTCAGCACACGGCCAGCCTTTTGCGATCTTCGAGGGCACCACGATCGACACCGTTCTGGTGGACAGACTCGACGGAGAGTTCGCGGGGAGCTTCAAGGTCATGGTCACCAATCCCGTCTACAGCGAAGACCGTCAGCATGTGGTCATCCCCGAGGGAACCTTCATTCTCGGAAATACCCAGAAGGTGTCGAGCTTCGGCCAAAAGCGCCTGGCTCTCACCTTCCACCGGATGCTTATGCCGGACAAATACTCCGTCGATCTCGATGTGTTCAAAGGTCTCGATCAGGCCGGGGAGACAGGTGTCAAAGGCAAAGTCAACAACCACTATCTCGAAGTTTTCGGAACATCCATTGCTCTCGGCGTCATCGCCGGCGCCGCTGAGTCCACGACGAACAGCGGCTATAACCAGAGCGGCTCGGACGCCTACCGCCAGGGCATAGCGTCCAGCCTTTCACAGTCGAGCGCGAACGTGCTCGACCGCTTCATCAACGTCCTGCCCACGCACACGATCTTCGAGGGGCACCGCATCAAGGTCTACATCATCCAGGACATGCTGCTGCCCGCTTACGAAAACCACGACATGCCGGCGGTGTTCTGATGCGTGTCCCTCTCATCCTTTGTCTCGGCTGCGTGCTCGTGGTTGGCTGCGCCTCCCCCTCGCCGCCGCCCAAACCCTCTCCCTATCGGTACAGGACGCCCGAACGTGTTGAAACACGTTCTCCGTCCCGTCCCGTATCCATCCACCCGTAACGCACCGGAGGTTCCACCATGAAAGCAGTAAGGATTGTACTTCCTGTCTTCGGCCTGTTCACTGCACTCGCGCCTGCGGCGCACGCGCAGTTCGGATCAGGCATCGTCTACGACCCCACACAGAGCGCCCATGCCGTCCAGGAGATCCAGCAAGGCGAGCAGCAACTTCAGAAGTGGGCAACCGAACTCAATAACTGGCAGCAACATCTCCTCAAGGAATCCCAGATATTTACCACCGCGGAACAGACCAGGACGCAGATCGTGACCATGTACAACCTGGCCTACCAAATGGCCACGATGCCGCAAAACCTTGAGGCGCGATATAAGGCTGACTGGTCGCAATGGCAGAGCCTCGCGGCTCCGCCAAATGCCTACGGCAATACGTCTCCGCTGGTAAATGCTCTGAACTTCGGTGGCCTGTCCCAGGCACAGCAGAGTTACAACATCGCCTACGTGCAGCCTCAGAGCTACCCCTCGGGGACCTACTCGTCGCTCGATTCAAGAACACAAGCCACAGTCGCGAACCAGTACGCCACGTCCGAGTTAGCACAAAGCACGACCACCGGCACACTCTCGACCCTGGGCACGATTCGCGCCGATGCCGAGGCATTCGCAACCAAGCTCGCCAACCTCGAATCGGACACCTTCTCCAACGATCCCAGCCAGCAGACGCAGAATGCCCTGCTCGGCAAGATCAACTCCGCCACGCTGCTCCAGATTCACTCCCAGCAGGACACCAACCAACTCCTCATGGCTTCGATCCAGCAACAGCTTTTCGCCCAAAAGCAGCAGATTGACGCGCAGAACCGCGCCATCAATGACTCCATTTACTTCCAGCAAAACTTCTCCAACACAATGCAGAACGTGAGCAACGGCGTGAGCACGTCCTTGCGTGCGATCTCACTCAGCACCACAGGACAGTAAGCCGGAGGCCGTTCATGCAGGATAATTCGTTTACCTTTCTCGGCCAGGCCATCAGTCAGCTTCTGTCGTCAAACAGCGCTGCATTGCAGGCTGCGGGACTTGATATGTTCCGTGGTCTAGCCGTTATTCTTATCGCCTGGTTCGGGATCAAATCCGCCCTGTCCGCCTCGCAGGGACACGGCGGATTTCATTTCGGCAAGTTTGCCGACCTGATCCTGTTGATCTCATTTGGCCTGGGAATGCTGACATACTATTCGACGCCGATCCCGGGTGTCGGCTTTAGCTTCAGCGACCTGATCACCAAAGAAACCCTGAACATCTCCGGCCAGATCGAGTCCGATACCACACAGCAGATCGCAACCACCGTCACCACAGCCGAGCAGCAGCTTGGAGCGCCTCCGGGTAACTTCAACATCCTCGAAGATCTGGTGTACCTGATACTTGCCATTCTTTTGGCGGCGATGCAGGCCGTATCCTTCGCAGTCATCTCCTATGGCTACGTCGCCGCCGCCGTATGCGTGCTGATAGGTCCGGTCTTTATCCCGTGGTTCATCGTGCCCAAGATGGACTGGCTCTTCTGGGGATGGTTTAAAGCCTTTATCGGCTTCAGCTTCTATCAGGTCATTGCCTCCGCGTTCATCTTCGTCTTTTCAAAGGTGCTGACCTCTATGTTCCAGGTCATCGGAACCATCAGCATCTCGAATGCACTGATGGAGCTACCCGCGCTGTTCATCACTCTTTTTGTCTGCATCTATGGACTGGTCAAAATCCCAGAGCTGACCGGCGCGATCCTCAGCGGACGCAGCGGCACCTGGGTTAACCCAATGGGAAGGTAATCATGACAGCTACGAATAACACGCTTAGAACCACCGATGCCGGACACAAGTTCCTGGAGTTGTACGCCGAGCCCGTCGTCACCAACACCTATCTGAAGGTGGCACTGCTCGTACTCTCCGTCGTTACGCTCGCTTCGCTTGCGCTTCTGTATCGCGCCGAAACCGCCGCCTTGCGGCTGAAGCCGCTAGTCATCGCGGTCTCGGAAGCCGGACGCGGGCAGGTGTCGAGCTACGCCGACTTCTCCAAAGTCCCGGTCGATCGCGTAAGCAAGTATTACCTCGCCCGCTGGACGGAGCTTTATTACGGTCGCAATCACGCTACTCTCCAGCGTGACTTCACCGAGTCGCTCAACTTCTTCTCGAACGACTTGCAGGGCGCTACGCTCCTGCGCGTCACCAAAGCAAAGACACTCGAAACCTTTCTTCTCGATCCGAGCACGTCGACCGTCGATATAGAAATCAAGGCCGTCGTTCTTGAAGACCTGCGAGAGGCACCCTATCGCGCCCATATCGAATTCGAGAAAGTGTTCCGTTCGCTTGGTGATCAGGACGAACAACGACGCGAATGCTGGACTGCGAATGTCGTCTACAGCTTCCGTGATGAAGTGCCAAACAAGATGTTACTCACCAATCCTCTCGGCCTGGTCATCAGCTATGTCCATGAGGATCAGGCATTCGGGAGCTAACGATCATGCGATCGAAGATGCCCATACTGCTTTACTGCGCCGACCGCGAACTGCTCTCAAACACGGCCTTCGCGCTGCGCCTGCAACCCTACGATGTCACTGCCATTGACGACAGTCGGAGCGCCGCTGCCGTCATGATGGCGAGCCACCTCGTCTGCGGCATCCTGATCCACGCAAGACAAGGTGATCTCGCAGGCAGGATGATCCATCGCTTGCTCGAAACGGACCTGCATACACCTTTGCTGCTGGTGGATCGGGCAGGAGATCTCGCACCCGTCCGGTACGCAGACATGGTGCTCTATGGCCGCAATACCTCGATGGCCCACATCCTCAGCGCTCTCAATGTGCTCTGCGCGAGAAAGCGCGGACCCCGGAACGCTGCATGAGGTATCTGTCCGTGTGTTCAGGCATTGAGGCTGTCTCGGTTGCGTGGGGCCCGTTGGGCTGGCAACCTGCCATGTTCGCGGAGATTGATCCTTTCTGTTGCTGGCTGCTGTGCTCGCGCTATGGCGCATCGCGGCCCATCCACATGCCCAGTCCGCACGATGCGCCCACACGGAAAGAGGCGAAGCAGCGCGCGGCAGCCATTCGCAACATCGTTGCTCTGTCTGCCGGAGGCGCCGTTACCAATGCCGGAGACTTCACAAAGATTGGAGCTGAGGATGCCGGAGCAATCGACCTTTTGGCCGGAGGAACACCTTGCCAATCTTTCTCCATCGCCGGTAAGCGAGCGGGACTGGATGACCCGCGTGGCAACCTCACCATCGAGTTTGCTCGACTTGCTGGTCGACTCCGGCCCCTATGGCTGGTGTGGGAGAACGTCCCCGGCGTCCTGTCGATCGATGACGGACGCACGTTTGGAGCCTTCCTCGGGATGCTGGTCGAACTCGGGTACGGGATCGCCTATAGAGTTCTGGACGCTCAGTATTTCGGAGTACCCCAGCGACCGCGCCGCGTCTTCGTTGTCGGATGTCTTGGAAGCTGGCGAGGTGCCGCAGCGGTATTATTTGAGCGCCACAGCCTGTCGGGGTATCCTCCGCCGCGCCGAGAAGCGCGGCAAGGAGCTACCGGAGGCGTTGAAGTCGGCCCTGCTGGCGGTCGCCTCACGGACACTGCCCCAACCATCGATGCCGGATGTAAGGACGGGTTCGTCCGCAATCAACTAGGCGCAGGAGTCCTCTCCTCCACCGATGAGATATCTCATTGCCCGAATGCTGGTGGCATGGGCAGGCAGGACTTCGAAACAGAAACACTGATCGCTCATGCGCTCTCAGCCGATGGCTTCGACGCGGGCGAGGACGGCACCGGGCGTGGAACGTCCGTCGTGCCGGTCGCCATCTGTACTGCGCATACCCAGTCGAATGGTAGCGGGTTCTCTGACGATGTTGCCCATACCTTGGAGAGTGGAGGGGCGCAGGCTGTCGCCTTTGCGCAGAACAGCCGGGACGAAGTACGACTGCATGGATGGGACGGAAGGACAGTCGGAGCGCTGTCTGCGCAACCGGGCGCGAAGCAGCAATCCTACGTCGCCTTCTCCGCAAAAGTTTATGGCGCTGACGCGGATGACGTCGCACCGACATTGCGCAGCATTGGGCCTGATCGGAGCCATGCCAACGGTGGCGGCCAGGTAGCGATCGCCTTCGCACAGAATCAGGAAGGAGATGTTCTCAGCGGCGATGTAATGCAGTCGCTCGGAACCAACTCCAATGCCACCGGACGCAACGCCCCGACGATTGCGTTCACGCTCCACGGCAGTGACGGCACCGCGAGTGCAGCCTCATCCACCGAAACCGCAGGAAGCCTCCGGACCCGTGCTCCGGGAAGCATCGAGAACAGCTCGACTACCGCGGTGCTCCAGGAACAGTCTGTCGCCTGGTCTGGAGAACTCACTGCATCGACCGATGTAGCGGGAACACTTCAGCGTGGCGGAGAGGGCGGGCGCGTCGATGGTGTTATGACGCCTCAGATGGCAGTGCGGCGATTGGCTCCACGCGAGTGCGAGCGATTACAGGGATTCCCAGACGATTACACGCTGGTCGAGTATCGCGGCAAGATGGCAGCCGATGGCCCTCGCTACAAAGCGCTCGGTAACTCGATGGCGGTTCCGGTCATGCATTGGATCGGGAAACGGATTGCAGCAGTCGATAAGGTCCTCCGCGACCGGCCCGGTATCGAGAGGGTCCAATGAGCAACGGCTTGCAGATTCTGAACAGACTGGCGCGTATCTCCCAATCACGGAAAAGCTATGGTCTTTTTCTTGCCCTCACAGCTTCGGAGTTCACGCTGTGCAACTCGCCTTCTCGCCGGTCGCCCAAACACAGGCTCTTCGCGTGCCAGGACGCAAACGGCGATGGAAGCAACCGATCGGTGCGGTTCACCCACGATCTGCTTTTGGAGCAGGACTTGGTGGCGAGCGGACATGGCACCACTGCTGTCCGATTGCACAGAAGTCCTGAACGCGATGGATCTCTTCAGACGGGTGTTTCCGTAAAGCGCCATCCCTCCTCGTATTTTCCCTGCTCACCCTCGGTCACTCGCTCGGTGCTTATCCCACGCCCTGCGGCACGGCGCGTCTCTGCTTCGGCTTCGCCGCCCTTGCGGGTTACGGCTTTCAGAAAATCTTTTCGGCAAGACTCCGCACAAGACGCGGACGAAAAGATTTTCCGAACCTTCCGTAAAAGCGCCGCTTGGCACTTGGGAGCGGGGCACCTCCCGTCGCTTCGCGCAAGAGTGTCCCGAGGGCAATCCGGGCAAATACAAACAAGGAGAAACACAATGGCACTCTACGAAAACAAGATCACTCTGAAGGGCTTCCTCGGCAAGGACGCCGAGAACTTCGCAACCAAACAGCAGAAGACCTTCACCGTCCTCTCACTTGCCACCAAGTCCGGCTACAAGGACAAGCAGATCGAGCAATGGGTCAACCACACCGAATGGCACCGCATCGTCACCTTCGGCAAGCCCGCCGACCACGCGAAGAACCTGAAGAAGGGCGACTACGTCGAGATCGAGGGCGAGCTCCGCAGCACCGAGTTTGACGCCGAGGTCGGTGAGGGCAAGAAGAAGACCACGTTCAAGCGTCGTGGTTGGGAGATACGCGCCAGCCTCGTCAAGAAGCTGGCGCAGCCCGAGAGCTCACGTGGAGAGAACCTCGACGCCGAGCCGGTCACGGAGGACGACGCGGCTTAGGCCGTGTTGTCCTCCCTCGGGAGGTGCAATCATGAATCTCTTCGCCAACAGTGTTACGTTGCGTGGGTTCCTCGGCAGAGATGCCGAGGCGCCTCCATCGGATGGCATCACGGCAGAGTCGTTCGCAGTACTCACCCTATGTACCGAGGCCGGTCAGTGGGTGAAACGCGATAGCTACTGGCTCTCTCATACCGCCGAACATACGATCATCTGTCCCGGCCCGTTCTTGTGCGGTCTGACGCGCGGCATGAAGCGGGGTGACTACATCGAAATCGAGGGCACGCTAAGAGACTTCGAGTACCCCCAACCAGTCGTGATCTCTGAAGACCCACTCGCGATGAAGGAGAGCGGCTTCGAGATACATGCCATCAAGATTCAGCGACTCGACTATCCGCCAAGCGAAGTATACGAGGTTGCCGACAACTAATCGCTGTCCAGCCTTCTTCACGGAGAGGCTAACGCCTCTCCGCTCTTTTCTGAAATTCCCGCTTCGCCATCGCGGCGGAAAGGAACCCAATGTTCGCCAACGCTGTATTCGTTGCCACTCTGATCTTTCTCGCGCTCGGATTCTGGCTGAGCGCGGAACTGCGCTTCCTCACTCCCTGGCGCAGCTTCATTCTTCATCACGATCTTCAGAGCATCGCGCTTTACTGCGCTCTGCTCTTCGCCAACATCCTTGGCGTCACCATCTGGATCGAGCGCAAGTTCTTCCTCCGAGATGCCGGTCGCAAGCTCCGGCATCTCGATCAGGAGATTCAGACCGGACAGAGTGAACTCTCCGAAGAGATTCTCTCTCGCTTCGGTGGTGCAGAGGAGGAACAGTAACTATGTCCAACGAAGACCAATACATGGAGCGCACGCCCGATCTTGTCGCCAGTATCCGTGCAATGCGCGAGTTTGTCGACAAGCAAATGAACCGTTTCACGCACGTGGACGACTACGACGTCCGTCGTGTCGTAGGCCAACTCCCTAAGGCTCCACCGGTTTCTAACGAAACCATCTTGCCTTCTCCCCCAGCCAACCGCCAGAAGAAGTCGTCCGCGAAGCCTGCGAATACCCAGACCGCGATTGACTTCGCGCCCGCTCCCGCAGGGCGCGGCGATGACGGGGAGGCCGCATGAGAATCGACATCCCCCAGGAACCGCCGCGTCGTCGCGATGGCGACGAACGCGTTGCCCCACAGCCCGGCGAATGGTCCGTCTCCCGCAAGGTCCCTAACAACCCGATTCGCCATCGCCTAAAGTCTCTGGAGGTGAAGGATGAGGACTTTCGCCGCACCTGTCCTCGGGAGAAACGCCCGCGTGACAAGGGTGCGCGAGATGTTCCGCGTGACCGTCGCCGTCCCGAGCCATCCGCCGATCCTCGGCGTCCGTCTCGGACAGCGAGTAACATCGTCGGACTTGAATTGCGCCCAGAAGAGAAACAACTCCTGAGCGAAGCTGGGCGCTTTCGCGTCGTCCGCGTCGCGGACCTCCGCGAGACGCTTTACAACGGAAAATCACGTCCTCTTGAGAATGACCTTTGGTATCTCCGAGACAAAGGTCTCGTCGAAACCTCTCAGGTCAATCTGCGTCGCGACGGAAGGCGGCGCACGATTGAGCGCGTCGAGGTTGCCACCTTGACCCAGGACGGTCGCCGCTTGCTTCTCAAGCAGGGCGACCTGCCGAAAGACCAGAGGCTCTATGCAGGACTAGTAAAGCCGCGCGAGGTGGAGCACGACTCCCAAATCTACCGCGCTTATCGGAAAGAGGTACAGAAGATCACGGAGAAGGGTGGCTCGAATCTTCGAGTGAAACTCGATTTCGAGATCAAGTCGCAGGTACAGAAGGCGATCCACGCCGAACGCAAAGCCGATCCCAAACGCGACATGGCCGAGATCAAGCACGAGGTCGCCGAACGCCTGGAGTTGCCGTTCGTCGATGGAAAAATCCAGATCCCTGACGCTCGAATCGAATATGACCTTCCCCGCGATATGGAGCAGACCGTAGATGCGGACGACCGATCACGCACCGGCCACGAGGACATCGAAGTCCTAACCGCCGCCTACCATGCCGGCCATCTCCGATCCAAAGGCCAGGCTGGCTTCCGGAACTATGCCTCTGCCGCAGACCGAGCCACCATCATCTCCAGGATCGAAGACGAACACTATCCCCTGGGAGACATTCTGGAGCTATGACCATGGACTACGATCCGATCTCATCACTCGAAGCCATCGGCTACCTGGAAAGGGAGGCTTCATTTCTGTATCTGGTTGCCGTTCACTCCGGCTACTTCCTGCGCCGTCAGTACAACCGCTTCGCTTGTCGCGACGGCGGTACTGCGCTTGATCGGATGCTCCGCAAAGCGGATCGACATAACCATATTCAGGTCATCGAATGCGGTCGGGGCTGGCACATTTACCACCTGAAATCGAAGACTCTTTACGCCGCCATCGAACGGCCACACTCCCAGAATCGCCGCATCAAGGGCGACGCTCACATCAAATCGCGCCTCATGGTGCTGGACTTCGTCCTCGCACACCTAAGCGCGAACATGCTCGTTGAAGAAGTCAACAAAGTTGACTTCTTCACTACGCAGTGTGGTGTCCGGTCGGAACTGCTGCCTCGCAGTCACGCCGGACGCCTGATGTATTTCTCGGATGGGTTCCCCATCCTCGTCTCGAACGCTGGCATTCCACGCTTCGCCTTCTTCGACGAGGGACAGGCGACAACAGCTCGCTTCGAGCGCTACCTCAAACAGTACCAACTACTGTTTGGGGCGCTCGGCGAGTTCGAGTTGGTTTACGTCACCGCCACCAACAGTAACTCCGCCAGAGCCAAAACCACCTTCAACCGCTTTCTGCCCGCAGACCGCCTGCGCGGAGTCACTGCCGTGACACCGCTCGGCGTCGATCACTTCCTCGAATATCTCGCCGTCCGTCAGCAGTCCGAGATGGGTGGCCGCGGCGTTCTGTCGAGCGATCTGAAAACTCTGCGGGAGGGCGAATCACTCTACACCTCGCTGGAGCACCAGGCTCTCTACTCGGCGTGGAAGGCGGGGAGCACCACAGTGGAGAAGGTCCGCCAACGGTTTCTCCAGACGTCCATGCGTGTGACCTTCTCCACTCTGGTCCTCCTCTATCGCTACCCATTAGATCCGACGCAGCCCGAGTCTTTCTCTGTCGAGGATGACGATACCCATCACCATATCCACCACAATACCCCCTTGTTGGAGGATAAGTGACTTATATACAGAGATTTGCACTAGTGGATGGGGTCAGGGAGGGGTGTATGCAGGGGGTGGGAGCGACCCCAGTGCGCCGCACTTCCGCGTCGGCTTCGCCGCGCTGGTCGCTCCCACCCCCGACCTGCCGTTGTCCCAATCAGACACCACGTCAGGTCCAGAGTTGGTACCTCGTCCAGTCCGAAGCCTGTACCTGACTTGGCTGAGGTGAGTACCTGGCTCTGGCTAGAGGAGGTACCGGATTAGTCCGGTACAAGTTCAAAACGAGGCCGTATCCCGGCCACGGAGGAAACTGCAAATGAGTAGATTCAAGATCGAGCATGGTGCCAGTAAGGTTCGGCTCGTGCTCCTGAAGACCAATATCGAGGACAGCATCTCAAACGACATCGACCTGATGTGTCAGTGGTCGGATAACGAACGCAAGTACATCATCAACGAGCTTCTGCGTTTCGCTCTGACACAGGAGGAGGACTTCCTCAAGTACAAAGGCAGCCAGTCCTCACGTCCTCCCAGCGAGCAAAAAATTCAGGCGACGCCGATCAAAGGCGCAACTGAACCGGTTCGCAAAATCGATTCCACTCCAAACAGCAGCACGCCCCACGCTTAAGAGGAGACGTGATCCGTATGCGTCTAAGCGCAACTTTTCAACAGATCGTCCGTCCCCTGGTCGAGTACCGCATCCTGCTGTCGCTTGGACTCAGCGCAGCCTGCGGCATCGTCCTTAATAGTCTTTACCCGATCAATCAGGTGAACCCTTTACTGCGGTTGATCTCACTCGAACGGTCATCAATCTATCTCGATCTGGTATGGAGCTATAACCTGTTCCTCTACAGCACACCGTTCCTAGTGTTCTCCATGATGTTCTCTCTGATCTATGTCCATATATATAGAAAAGAGCTGGAGCAGGCTGCCGGATCGCTGCCTCCATTCGTCGATCCACGCATCAGGCAGGAGCTATCGCTGGTACTTGGCGAGGTACATCGTCAGCTCGTTCCGCGACCCAGTCCGACCCCGCGATGGCTCTCCATCCCGGAACGGGGTCTCTATACCGGCATCGCCTCCTTCGGTTCCATCGGCTCTGGCAAAACCCTCGGCCTGATCCTGCCGGCGATGCGCCAGTTATTCGCATACCGTGCCGACGATCCGGAAAGAAAGCTCTCGGGCATCGTCCTTGAGGTCAAAGGGGACCTATGCCGCCAACTCCAACGCATCCTTATGTGGTGCGGGCGAGAGACCGACTATGACGAAATTTCCCTCGATGGCGATCTGCGCTATAACCCGCTAAATAATACTCTCGACGCCTACGCGCAGGCATTCAACATCGCCTCCATCATTACTTCGATATGGGGCAAGGGTAAGGAGCCCTTCTGGCAGCAGTCTTATACAGACCTTGTCCGGTACGTGATCCTGCTCCACCGCATCCGCGACGGATACCTGACGATGGTCGATATCTTCCGCACCGTCATCAGCGCCGGACGACTCGAAGAACTCATGATCGAAGTTGGAACGCGCTTCAGCACAACCAGCTATATCGGTATCGATAAGGAAGCATACCTGGAGCATGAGGGTCTGTTGTCCCCGCTGGGACTCGAGTGGCGCGAAGACGAGGAACTTTACCTCGTAGCCTGGACCGAGGCGTTGGAACAGTTGCTGATCCAACACACGTCAGCAGAATTTGCTGTTTACACTCGAAGGCCATACCAAGCTGAACAGCGAGACCTTTTCGAGAGCGTCCAGTATTGGTACTGGGAACACTGGAAGTTCTTTCGCTCCGAGGTCAAGACTTCGATCGTGCAGGGTATTGTCGTCTTTCTGTCTCTCTTTGAGACCGACGCCAAGGTCCGTCGGGTCTTCTGTCCGCCCAAAGAGCTGTACGAAGGCAAACCCTGTTCCTCCGACCTCAAAGGACGGGTACTTCCACCGTTCGACGAACTGATCGAATCCGGCAGAATCGTCGGCCTGAACTTCCCGGTGGCTCTCAACCCCGCGCTCGCCAAGACCATCGGCACCTTCATGAAGATCGACTACCAGCGTGCCGTTCAGCTACGCATCCCGATTATGGATGCTCACCCCGAACGGCACTTCCGTCCAACGGTATTCATCTGCGACGAGTACCAGAACTTCGCTACGGTCGGTGGTGACAATCCGACTGGCGATGAGCGCTTCTACTCGATGTCCCGGCAACCGAAGTGCATTCCCATTGTCGCAACCCAGAGCGTCTCAAGCCTCAAAGAGGCTCTTCCCAACGAAGGAGTCATGACCCTGCTACAGGCTCTCCGTACCAAGGTCTTTCTGACAACGACAGACCCAGAGACGGCACGATACGCGTCTGAGTTGTGCGGCAAAGCAGACCGTACCCGGATCAGCTACACCGTCTCTGAATCCAACACCAATGCAAATGTTGGACTTTTGAGTGGCCGCACCTCGTCCAGTAAAGGTTCCGTCTCTGCCTCAAAGCAGTACCAGAAACATAAGGAACCACTCTTTGAAGAGAAGATCTTCTTCGACCTGAAGAATGCACAGTCCGTAGTCGTTGCGTTCGACGGCATCAGCCCTTTGCCACCAACCTATTGCTATCTCAAGCCTGATTTCCTGCCCAATAATATGAGCTGGTTCGAGCAGGCGCAGATCGGCTTCAATCCGGACAGGATTTCTATATGAAGGCGGTGGAAATGACGGGCAGTGGAAAGCGTAAAAAGAACGCTGCCGTTTCCTCCCTTCTCACTGACCTTGGAAATCGCTTTGCGATTCCCACATTACCACCGCCACGACCGCGGCGATCGAATTTTGATTTCAGACATTCAACCAACAAGAGGTATCAACTATGAGCTTCGACGTTATTATTCCGTTTCTCAAACCTATCGAGCATCTTCTGTCCAGCAAAACAGTCTCCGAGATCATGGTGAATCCTGACGGCTCCGTATGGATGGAAGAGAAGGGCCATATCGTTTTACAACCAAGCGTAGGATTTGAAGACGGCGCGCTGTTGACCAGCCTCGAAGTGATCGCCAACAGCTTTGGCAAAAAACTTGACGCCGATTCGCCCATCCTCAATCTCCGACTGCCGGACGGTAGTCGTATGGCTGCGCTCATTCCCCCCGTGGTCAATCCTCAGCCCATGATGACCATCCGCAAGTTCACCTCTCGCGATTTCACGATGGACGATTTGATCGAACGCAGAATGATCACAAGCGCACAAGGACAACGACTCTCGGACGCGATTGAACGCGGCGACAATCTTCTAATCTCAGGTAGTACCTCATCAGGTAAAACCACATTGACCAACGTGCTGGCCTCGTTCATTCCTGATGGGGATCGTATCCTGATCCTCGAAGATGTCGCTGAACTCAACATTAAGAAGCCACATGTTATCTCCGCTGAAGCCCAGCTCGATACTCATAAGAGCGAGATCAGCTTTGCTGATCTCCTCAAGGCTGCGCTCCGTCACAGGCCGGACAGGATCATTGTTGGTGAAATTCGCGGCACAGAAGCGCGAACATTTTTGGACGCTCTGAACACTGGCCATCGCGGATCGCTCTCAACCATCCACGCCAACAGCGCCGGAGATGCGCTGCGGCGTCTCGCGCAACTCGCCATGCGCGGCTCCGGAGGTGTCCCGCTGGATGACGTCGAAGAGGAGTGTAGAAGGTCCATCGACATGATCGCGCACGTGATGAATCACGACGGTTGGCGCCATCTCTCGGAGATTCGCACATCGAGGGAATGATCCAAGGGGATGTATGCATAAACCCTCAGAAGTCAGGTGATCGGGAGCGATCCATACTTCGACCGCAGGACACCTATCTGACCCTCAATTGATTTCAATCCTGAGAGCCAAGAGTTGAGAGAGAAATCCATCTGCGATCTCTTTGAGTTTGCCGTACCGTTGATCGCGCCTCATGAAGAGCGCAATCTCAATTCCGAGATAGCGATCAGCAAGCGGCTTGAAAACAATTCCGGAATAGGAGATATGGGCCACAGAAGAACGGGGCAGCAAGGCGATACCAAAGCCATGAACAGTGAACTCAAGAGCGTGCGTCGTACTTTTGACCTCTTTGAATACCGGTCGTACAGACAGGCTGGCCATATATCTCATTACCCGTCCATAGAACCGTGGCTGCAACGATCGCGGCATCCAGAAGATCATTTCGCGGTCCAGGTCATGTGCGGTCACCGCTACCTTCTGAGCCAACCGGTGATTCCTTGGCAGGCAGACCGAGAATCCCTCCTGTCCAACGCGCTGTACCCATAGATCGCGGTCAACTATGGGGCCAACTCCCAAGGCGACGTGTAGACGGCCCTGAAGAACTCGCTCCACTAACTCTAGAGTATTCGCTGTCTCAAGGACGATTCCGGAAGGTTCATCGCCGGGAGGATGAGACGCCGGGCTCAGCCTGTTCAAAAGCGGTAGGAACGCATTGTGAGTGTAGGGAGAATACCCGATGCGATAGGGGCCGGTCTCAATCTGAGCCTGAAATCTGGCGAGATCCCAAGCACGTTCCGCATGGCTGATCGAGAGAGATGCCTCCTGAACGAAGAGCCTTCCTGCAGCGGTAAGATCCACCTTGCGCGTCGATCTGTCAAACAGCTTGACGCCGATGCTTTGCTCCAGCAACGTGACTCTTCTGGTGAGTGAGGGCGGAGTAATTCCCAGCTTCTTCGAGGCCCGGACGAAATTGCCCTCCTGAGCGATGATGACAATCATGATGGTGACTTCCAATGGATTCTTGCTCTGCATGGAGACCTGCCTTCAAAGTAGAGGTTATGATGAGTGGGAAATGCCTTTCTGCGTCAGCGATTCTGGAATAAAACGAAATGGAGGGGCTAGATATTGCGCAGCTCTGTTCCTACACTTGCGCCGACTAGACGTTCTTCCGTGGGATGGCACAGTAATCCCCATCGTTGGGGGAAAACTACACAAATTGGAGTCATTTTTGTGCAGAGCTCGGAACCTGCGAAACAGGCTCATATCCGCCTAGCAGGACACACCCAAATGCGACCGGGCAAGGGTAGTCAACGCAATCCTGGTTCCGGCAGGTCGGATACGACTCTTCTTCATTTTGTGGACGAGTCGGACTAAAACGCACCACTGCAGCCACCGCACATGGAGGATCAACTTCGACCGTGAGGTCTGCGGTTCCTCTGCAGCGACTCCGAACCCCTGTTTCTTGAGGATCGTAGGCAAATAATTGAAATGGCACAACTCGGCCCAATCGTACATAGCTCCCTACTCAGCGACAAAAAGAGCAATCAGTGCGACATTGGAGCCGGACTGGCTCCGTGCCGCAAGCTTGGCAGTGAGATGGTGGACATGCAACAGAAATTATGCGATTGGCCAAATTTACTCTCTCAATGAAACTGGAGAGCCCGACTTGAAATGTGTCGGAGGCTGAGAGAGTAATGCTAGACGAGCAGAGCTACGGCGGATCAAAGTGACAGTCACGAAGGGCTGGATGATTGCCCAGGCGTCGAAGGGGGGTGCGGTAAGGAATTGAAGCTCACTGCGAAACATGTCTAAAACCGCTAATCGGACGGATTCTCGCGTTCGGCGACGAAGCCGAATATTTCCTGTTGCGTTACCTTATGTCGAGGCACAAAATTGCTCATATCGTCGGCTCGCGCCATATAGGCAATAGGCAAACTTTGAAGTAAATATTCTTTACATGGATTCTTTACGATCCTGCTGCTAAGGGCTCTCCTGTTCATTTCGTCCTTCCGACTCCCGTGCTGAGCTTCTTTGAGGAGGCTGCTCATTGTGTACAGTTTTGTCCCACGCGAGCAAATCGCCGACACACTCATCCATCTCCGCGGGCTGTTTCGTAACGTTCCACCCGTCGACGAAAAGGAATATCGGGCGCAAGAGAGAAGAGAGCTTTTGACAAAGAACCTGCTTTCGAATCTCCGCCGCACCAAGGATCATCCCACTCTTCACTCCGTTCTTGAGGTTGCGAATGCCTTCTCGCTGACTCTTGATGGCGCGCACCGACTCTTCGGATACGAGTTGGAGAGAATCAGAGAGTATGACCTCAGATTGAACGCCGGACGCACTCACATCATTGAAACTTACCCATTCGAGCGCGATCTTCTGGTTGACCTGCCCTCACAGTTGGGCGGCGATGAGATCTTTACCAGGAGTGCCACCCTACATGAACTTGTCCCGGAGTGGCAAGGCAACGTTCCTATCCATGCCTTGGAGAATGCCGATTGGCGTCAGCCAGGCGCATTCTATGTGCACGTCGGAACAGAAGACAGCCTGGGCTCCAGCCTGCCGCCCGGTGCAATTGCTCTTGTAGTGCCGATAGACGAAGCAGAACAATCGCGTCCAAACCCAAGAGCAATCTATCTGCTTCAGTTCGGTAACGGATACCGTTGCAGTCGCTGTGTCGTCAGCCGAGGAAAGCTCATATTGCTAGTCTCCGGTCGAAGACATAACGGCCCTCATGAGTTCGCTTTTCCGAAAGACGTGCGGATTGTAGGAAGAATACGCATGTTCGCGTTGAGCCTTCCGCTGCCCGACTATTCGTTACTCCATTCTCTTCCAATGTCTGAGCACAACGCCCCGCTGGTCCTTCCCTGGGAGCATTCCTCAATGGATCGGCTGTTCGGGACGAAACATCGCCGGTTTCGGAGATCGCGTCAGGATCTTCCGCGCATTCAAGAGACGATGGAGTCAATCTTCCATACGAAACTCAGCGGCAGGACGGAACGGCGCTATCGGCGCCATACGTCATCTATGCCCCATGTCGATGCACTGATCCGACTCTCCGTGATGCATCTGACGCGTTACACCGATGCCCTCAGGGTGCTGCGGCCTATGCCCTCTGATCTAGGGAGGTATTCTCTCGATGCTCTTCTCAATGCAAGACACCTTGCGGATCTATCGGGAAAGTTTCGCCGACCGCATATGCCCGTTCCGAGGGATCGGTGGATGGAACTCCGCAAGAAATTTGCTGAATGGCCCATGCTGCTGTCGCTACGATTTCCGCAACTTCGCTCTTTGGACGATCGAGTGGTTCTACTTCCGCAGGGCAGCGCACTTCAGGGTGTCGATCCACCCATCTCTCCAGGCTCTCTCATTCTTTTGGAAGAAATACCCGGTATCTCTGAGATTCATAGCGACACGACAAAGGCCGGCTGGGGGCGCCGGCTCTATGCGTTTCGTAGAGGCACGGATCTACGATGCGGCTACTTGGATAGAAATGAGGACCATTACACTCTTCTTGTCGGCTCTGACGGTGCCGGCGAAGCGATTTCGATTCGTCAGGACGAAATTCACCAGCTTAACCGCATCTCCGGCGTTGCTGTGCCGCTATAACGATCTGCGTGCGGGTTTCGCTTCAGACTTTTCCTTGGGGGATCGTGGTTTCAACATAATCTGGGGTTCTTGACATGTGAGCCGGGCTATACGTCTTGGTTAGGACTGCTACAGATCATCCGAAGCCTTCGATGATCTGCCGACCAGATGAATAATCTGTGATTCGGTTAGAGGTTGTTTGGCTGATCGTGCTCAGGCGTAGCCGATGCACGTGCAGACTTACCGCAAGGATGATTATCCATACTTTAGTGGGGGCGTAGACGCGAATTGCATGTAGATAGAACCAACTCAGACAGTTGTTGCATCTCAGGATGAGACCTTTCCATCAGGCAACGCATCCTTTGCGATGCTTCGCAGAAGCTTGCGAGTGCCGGTTTTCTTCAGTTCCTACTCTGCTCGCCGTCCTTCCCCAATTCCCTTCCCACCAGCGCCAAGGTACAGAGTTCCCGCTTCTGAGTGCACACTCAAGCCCGCTGCCGTCGTCCTTTTGTTAGTGAACAAGTTCCACGCACTGGCTGACTGGACCTGGATCATCGCCTGTGATGACAGTTGCACTGGGATTATCAGCCTTTAATTTACATTTCGGCCAATTAGCCCTCAGGGAAAGTAAGTGACTTCCTCCGGGACCTATCGACGAGAAGTTTATACTTCGAGCTTCGACCGTTATTGCGTGTGAACCTACAGAATCTTGACAGAGCAGCGACCCAGCTATCCGATATGAGCCTGAGTTTTCGATTAAGTTTGGCCATGCGTCAGATTTTTCAGGGTCAGTACTTGGTTTGAGGTTAAGCTCTTCTCCATTGTCCGCATCCTTGCGGGGTATAAAGCAGCTGGAGGAAGCCAATGAGCATCGGCAGCAATCATATTCATACGGTCACCGATCAGGATGGCGCCGCCATCCTCGATATCGAACACGGCACGGTCACTACGCTCAATTCCACTGGGGCCTTTGTTTGGCAACGACTTGAGCGAGGGGAAGGTCTGCAGATCATTGCCGCGAGTCTTTCGCGTGATACCGGCGAAGATGTCTTAACCGTCGAGCGTGACGTGCGCGAGTTTGTCGAATCACTCAAGCAAAACAACCTCTTGACTCGGCCTATGCGGAGGGCCTAAGTGTCAATCGCCGAAGCTACTATCGAGACGATCGAGTATCGGGTCATCCTTGTGCGTTCTGACTCCCGCCAGCTGCTGGCGTTCGATGCAGTTGGAGGCTACTGTCTGCCGCGTGTTCGGATTCCGCTGTTTACCCGTCCAGCGGAGCAATTGCAGAAGGCTATCAAAGCCATAGTGGGACTGGCCGTTATCATTCTCGAGTTTCTCGCCGTGGAGAACGGTTGCTGCCGCTGCGCGGTTGCTGAGGTCCTTGCTCCCGATGCAAGCTCCGAACTCAGGCCGGTGACGCCCGAGAAGATTGCGGGTGCCGAGTTATCCGAACAGGAGCGTGCCCAACTTGCTTCCCTGCTTTCCGGCACCAGCCATTCCGCAGTATCCCAGATCGGCTGGATCGATCAGGCAATTGGATGGCTTGAGTGGGAGACTGCTGCGAAGCTCTCGTCCAAGAGCCAAATCGAACAGTACAACGCGGGTGGAGCTTTCTCCCTTATCCGTTTTCCTATGGACGATACGACGAATTACTGGCTGAAGGCGACGGGCGAGCCATGTATACACGAACTCCCGATTACGAAGCATTTGTCCGAGCTGAGCGGTGATTGTCTCCCACACTTCGTCTCAGCACGGCCAGAATGGAACGCCTGGTTGATGTCAGGTGGGCCCCAGGTCGAGGAGGTGACTACCGAGCCTTACAAGCTCTTCTGCTTTTTGGAAGGCGCCGCTGGATCCATAGCTGAACTTCAAATGAGAACTCAAGGACACAGCCAGAATCTGATGGACTCCGGCGTCTTCGATCAAGGCTTCGATGTCTTTCAAATGCATTCCGAAGCATTATTCGACTCTCTCGAAGAGGCCATGAGCCTGCAAACCTCATCCAGGGTTCCTCGTCTTGAACGATCACGTCTGCAGGAGATTCGCATAATATTCGATGATGTATGCAGTCGCATGGAGCGTCTCGATATACCCAAGACTATCGTGCATGGAGACATCAATTACGGCAATATCTTGTTCCGTTCCGGACGTTGTCAGTTCATTGACTGGTGCGAGGCATATATCGCTAGTCCACTCATTTCCCTACAGCACCTGTTGCTTCTTAACAAGACGAAGGATCCGGAGCTGAGGGGCTTCATGAGCCAGGGGATCACGGACAGGTATCGAACGATCTGGTTGCGATCCTGCAATGCCGGCTCATTCGATAAGGGATTGATTTATATGCCGCTCCTTGCGGTTGTCTCGACCTTGTATGGAAGAGGCGATTGGCTGACTTCGCCCCAACGAAATGATCCCCGACGGCAGTCGTACGCACGCAGTCTTGCGCGACACATGGACAACGCAGCGCGCGAGCCGAAGCTGCTGGAGGCGCTATGCCACTAACCAACTCAATTCATACTCCGGTCGAAGAACTCATCCACGGCGTTGTGGTACGTGACCCTTATCGCTGGCTTGAAGATCGGAATCTTCCCGAAACGGAAGAATGGCTCCGCGATCAGCACTTGAGGTGCGAAGAATATTTCGCAGACTGCATCGATCTCGACGGGCTTCGAAAGCGTGCACGTGAGTATCTGGATATCGAAGTCGTCGATCAGCCGGCAAGAGTGGCAGGCCGATACTTTTACCGTCGGCGCGATAGAGGGCAGGAACAGGCAAGCATCTACATTCGAGACATGACATCGGGACTCGAGCGGCTACTCGTCGACCCTGCGGCGATGGGACCCTTCACAAGCGTCGGCATCCATCAGGTCGCCGACGACGGATCGCTGCTCGCTTATGAGCTCAAACGGGATGGCGGAGATCGGAAAGCCATCCGCATTGTAGATGTTGTGAGTGGTTACATCTTGCCCGACAGCATCGAGACCGGCTATGCGAGGGGCTTCTGCTTCACTTCGGATCTTCGGGGGTTTTATTATTGCCACGAAGTGCTGGAATCACCGGAAGAGCATTTGATCTGCGTCCACCTGTTTGGAGAGCCAGCCGAGGATCAGGTATGTTTTCGCGCTCCACGCACGCGTGGAAGCCGCTTGCTCCTGAGAGCCGATGAGATCCATTTGGGTGCGTTGTACGTACACGAGCTCGATGGGGAGTTCGTTGTCGATTTCTGGGTCGCCCGGCGCGATGAGACGAAGATCTGGAATTGTGTGTTCGCAAATCGCACCCTCCCATTTGGCCCCATTTTGAAACAAGGTCGTCTTTTCGCTCTCAGCTACGAACATGCCTCCCGGGGAAGCTCGTGGAGCTCGATCTCGCGGGAACTGAGATCCGGACGGTCATTGCGGAGCAGGCAGGGACAATCCGTGAGCTCATCATGCTCGGCGACAGAATCTTTATCAACTATCTGGATCAACTGGAACATTCGGTCCGTTGCTGGAATCTCGCTGGGAAAGATATGGGCCGTGTACCCATTCCCCCGAATGGAACAGTTCAACTGCTGGCTCACCATGGCGACCATGGAAATAGTGTCTTCTACACATTTGAATCGTTCACGCAGCCGCTCGTCTTGTTTGAGTATGAGATTGACGCCGACGAGCCGCACCTCTGGCACCGGAGATGCACACCAATAGCGCCTTTGTGTACTATTCGTGAGGCCTATTACCCCTCCGGAGACGAAAAGAGCATTCCGATAACCCTCGTGACTCCCAAAGGAGTTGGTTTGAGCGCTGGATTGCCAGTGTTGATGACAAGCTATGGAGGCTTCGGTGTGTCGATGACGCCACAGTTCTCCGTTCTCGTGTCCATCATGATGGAGCTGGGCTGTACCTTCGTGCTGCCCCACATCCGCGGCGGCGGGGAGTTCGGAAAGGATTGGCACGAAGCTGGCCGAGGAAGAAATCGCCAGGTAGCTTTCAGCGATTTCATAGCCGCCGCGGAGTGGCTGAACAGGGAAAGTTTGACTTCGCCTCGGCTTGCCATCTTTGGCGGATCGAACTCGGGGCTATTGGTCTGCGCAGGGATGACGCAGCGGCCAGATCTGTTCACCGCTGTACTCTGCATTGCTCCGCTTCTGGACATGGTGCGTTACGAATTTTTCGACCAAGCCGCGAAGTGGCGGAAGGAGTATGGGACTGTCAACGATCCGCAGGACTTCTCCGCTCTGTACGCATCTTCTCCGTACCACCATATTGGGGACCATATGAACTATCCGTCCTTATTGTTTGTAGCCGGAGACAGCGATGATCGCTGTAATCCCGCTCATGTCAGGAAGATGGCGGCTCGTCTGCAGAACCGCGCGGCCCAACGTTCTCCCATCATCGTGGACTACTGCGGAGAACGAGGACATTCCCCGGTTCTGCCTTTGTCTGTTCGCATCGAGGCCTTAGCAAGGAGAATCGCTTTTCTGTGCAAGGAGCTCAACCTGCCTGTCGTCTTCGGAGACTGTCATGAAACGGCTTGTGCTTGAAAGCTGGTTATTGTTGCTCTATTTCGAATTAATCTTACGCGTCTGCGGCTTCAAACACCTTCATCGCACTGTCCGAGAGATGAAGGTACGACCCGTTGGCGAGCAGGATTGCCTGACAAGCACCGGCCTGTGTCATGCCGTCGATCTGGCCTGCGTCTTTTATTTCAAGCGAGTGATGTGCTTGCAACGTTCAGCCGCAACGACGCTTCTGTTGCGTCGTCATGGGTGGGCAGCAGAGATGGTCATCGGAGCCCAGATAATGCCGTTCCGCTCGCACGCGTGGGTGGAGATCAAGGGTGTTGTCGTGAATGACAAACCGTACATGCTGGATACGTACCGGGTACTGGAGCGCTGCTGATCTGAGGTAGGTCATGAGTGTTATTTTCGGAATCAGAAAGACCGAAGGAGCGTTGGTCGAGGGGCGGCAACTACTCGACCTAGCTCACGCGACTAATCGCTATGCGCTGGATGGGACCTTTGTACGAGCCAAGGGAAGCGTCGGGATGGGCTTTCAGTCGTACCGTACTCATCAGCGTGCTGATCTGGAATCCCAGCCATTCCTCGATGACTTCGGCAATATGGTCTCGTTGGATGGCCGCCTCGATAATCACAAAGAACTTCGTGAATTGCTGGACATTCCTGGGACGGATACGGCGGATTCGCTGATCATTCTAACGGCTTTCCGTTGCTGGGGGGAGGAGTGCTTTGCTAGATTTGTGGGAGACTGGGCGCTCGCTCTTTGGATACAAGAGAACAGCTCGCTTTACCTCGCTAGAGATCATGCCGGTACGCGGACGCTATATTTTGAAGAAACAAACGGCCATCTTGTATGGTCGACCTTCTTGGAGACCTTCTTTGCCGATAGAAGGTCGAGGCCTCTGGATGAAACTTATGCGGCACGCTACCTGTCGTGCCACCCAATCGGCGACCTGACACCCTTCGCCAATATTGCTGCGGTGACCCCCGCGCACTATTTCATCTTCTCTAAGGGAACCATTGTTCGCAGACCGCACTGGCAATGGATGGTCAAAGACCGGATCACCTACAACCAGGACAGTGAATATGAGGAGCATTTCCTGAAGCTCTTTGCACAGGCTGTCGATCGTCGCACCGGTCCCGGGGCCCCGATTCTCGCGCACCTCAGCGGTGGGATGGACTCCAGCGCAATTGTTTGCATGTCCGACACCCTCAGGCTGCATCAGGGGCGACAAATAGAGCAACTGCTCGATACGGTTTCGTTTTACGACGACTCCGAGCCAGCCTGGGATGAAAAACCTTATTTTACGGCTGTGGAGTCCCAGCGAGGCAAAGTGGGTTTACACGTTGACGTATCTTCAACACGCCCAACATTCACTCCGCTGTCTTGTCCTCCAGGGGGATATCCCCTACTGCCGGGGAACGATGGGGGCTCCTACGAACAAAGGGAGCACTTTGAAGAAATCTTGGCATCGCGGGGATATCGAGTCCTCTTGTCCGGAGTCGGAGGAGATGAGCTCTTGGGGGGCGTGCCGACGCCTCTGCCCGAGCTGTCCGATTATCTCTTGACCTGCAATCTCGCTGCTTTGTTTCAGAAGACGCTTCCTTGGTGCCTGAGTTTGCGCACCTCGCTCCTACATCTGGTTCGGGATACTGTTAGGTTCTCAAAGCGCGCCTATTGGAGCGGTTCATCCGGCAAGATACACCTGCCGCCATGGGCCTCCCCCCGCTTGGAACCGAACGAGGCTGATGCCAAACAAGAAGGAGGTTTGCTCCTGCCGAGTAGGGTCATGAACGGAAGAACGTGGTGGTCGATACTGGAGACCCTTCCCAGCCCCCACCTTGCATCTTCGAGAAGAGAATACCGTTTTCCTTACCTTGACCGAGATCTGGTGGATTTCCTCCTTCGCATCCCCAATGATCAGCTCGTTCGCCCAGGCCGAAGACGCGCTCTCATGCGTAGAGCGCTCTCGGGCATTCTTCCCTCCATTGTATTGGAGCGGCGCAGGAAGGCCTATATCGATCGAGGACCAGCTGTCACACTTGCCCTCTCTACAGACACAATTCTGGACTCCGTGGCGAACTCACTCCTGGCCAGGCATGGATATATCGACATTCCTAAATTCGAAAGCTTTCTTCGTCAAGTGGGATCCCAAGATCAGAGCAGGTGGGGATTGTCTCTCATGAGGACATCCCTCTTTGAAATCTGGTTGAAGTCAGGATGGGCCACCATTCCTTAGACCTGAGAAAAACGCTAGACAGTTTGCCTTCTCTGGAAGGCTACAAGTTCCGGATGGATCACCCATACGGAAGTCACAAAAGGAGTAATTCTATGCGCTACACGGAACCAGTTGTTTTGTCCTACTCCATGGCTAGTTCTTCCGTCATGGGCTCTCCGAAGGCAACCAGAAACCCTGACAACATTGAAGGTGGCATGCCTGCTTTCCTCAGTTCCGTCGGAGCATATGAGGCGGACGAGTAACCTTCATGCTTTCCATACAGGAGTTGATTGCCGGAAATCTGGACACTCAACTCCTGTGTGATATGAAAATCGTTCACACTAGTGTGGCGAATCCAGCCGGCGTTCTGCATTAACTGCGCTCCGCAATTCACGCCATCGCTGGTATTGCTGAGGGTCCATCGCTGTAGGTCGCTCTTGGTCTCTTAGCCAGAACAGATACCAATCCAGATTGCGTTCTAGCGATGCCAGGCGGGCCAAGGGATGACCGGGCTGGTGCGACTCCAGAGGATAGTAGTACATCTCGACAGGTTTTCCTAGGCGACTGAGTCCGACAAACACCTCCCACTTTAGAGCGAGATTGCTTGGAGGTGCCCCATCGTTGTCATACGCCACGCCGTTACCCATTACCTCCATCAACAATGGAGTCTGAACCCTTGGAAGGTTGAACGAGATGGAATAGTCCAGCCACGATCTCAGTGTCGCGCCATAGGGCGGCCCTCCGTACATCGCATCCCAAGCGCGTAGAACCCCATCCGTGTGGATCATCCAATACTCGCCCAAGCTGTATTGTGTATTATCTGCGACGGTCGCTGCAGCATAGTTTGTTTTGCCGTGTGTAAGCGCAAATTCGGTATACCAGCCGGAACGGCTGAAGCCTATGATTCCAACTCTGTTCCGGTCAATGAGGCCGTCCTTCGCAAGATGGTCGATGGCACTATCCCAGACATCCGCCTGAAATGCTACTTGTCCCAAAAGTCCAGGGAGGCCTTTGGGATAGTGGGTTTGTTCCTCCGCTGTCTGCGGTCCTTCGGGCAAAAAACGAATCAAATACATGATTCCGGCATTTGCAATCGGCTGGGGAGCAAATGAGGGCTCGTGATTCAAGCCACTATCGCAAAAGAAATTACCCGCTGCTGGATATGAGTGGATCACCAAGGGATAGCGTGTGCCTGGCTTGTAGTCCGGAGGTAGAAGGAGAATGCCGGAGGCACGATAGCCGGTCGAAGTCTCCCACTGCACTTCTTTGATTGGTGCCAGAGTCAGTTCGTCGAACTGCGGATTGAGCTTGGCCAGGATCTGCACCTGTTCTTCGTCCTCTTTGTAAGAAAACAGCTCCGGCGGAGTTGCCGGTGATTCATAGTCTCCTACGACAGATTTTCCATCGCTCGCAAGCCCTGCATTCCTGAAGAGCCCCTGAAGGGGAAGATGGATCTGCGACGACTCCTCCCACTTCTGATGCTTATACTGAAACCGCGAAACGATGTTGTCTCCTGTACGAAGGACAAGATCGTCATCGGATCTCCACGACAAGGGACGATCGTAGATTCCATTAAGTTCAGAACGAACCTGTATGACCGAGCCGGACGCAACGTTGACTTCGAATAAGTGAACTGCCTCGCTGGCTCCTCGATGCTCTCGCAGGTCTTGCTGCTCCCACACGCTATTGACTGGAGAGACAGAGGCGATCATGAACGACTTGCTGTCGCGCGACCAGAAGGGAATGCTCCATGCCCATGGGCCCTCAAATGGAAGATGTGTTTCGCCGTCCGATAAATCGACCACTACAGTAACCTGCGCTACTCCAATGCTGGAAAGGATGTCCCGAACTACCGGGCTTTTCTTCCAGGCGTTTGAAATCCGGCTGGAATTTTCAAGATATGTTAACGCCAGCGACTCTCCATTTGGAGAGAGGCTTAGCCGCAGATTGAGGGCGTAGGAAAGAGACGTGAGAGTTCCCTTGGTAAATGGCGACTGCACGTTCAAGGCCTGTGGTGCGGTCCACCCTCCCGTACCGCGTCTCCGGGTAACGAAGATCTTTCGCCGAAAGAAGAGCGCTACCTGCTCTCTCTGAAAGGGGATTCTATAGCCTTGCGCGAGGTCGCTGGCACTTTTTAGCTTGTTCCGGGTTTGGTCCGGCTCTTCCATCGCAAAGACAATGGTTTTACCATCTTCGGCGACGCTGTATTCGGAGATATCCTGAGACGCTCGCGCTAAGACCTGGACGCGTCCTGAAGGGATCTCAACCTGTTTAACAACGGTGTGGCCGTCATCCTTCGCCAAGACAATGACGGCCGTGCCATCGTTCAGCCACTGCAAGCCGGAGATATCCGCACCGGCGAGTAAGTGTTGCACTTGCCCCTGCGGCGCACCAAGCTGTTTCAGCTCGAGGAGAATATCGTTCTGATTTGACTGAAGATTAGGGGCCTGAACCAGGTACGCAACAGCAGTCCCTTGGGAATTGGTCTGAATGGAAGAACGAAAATCGTCCTCGAGAAAGTGCCGGACAGTAACGCAATCTGCCGGAACGATTGCCCTCCGCAACTCAGCCTGAAGACTTCCCGCGAAGACGCATAGGGTGAATATCAAGAACTTGTTGTGGCGCTTCCACATCTTCTGTTGGGTCATTGGCTTTTCCTCGCTCTAAAATTGAATCTTCAATGCAAATTGAAGAGAGCGAGGACCGCCCTGTTGGTATTGCGAACCTAAGGTAGCGAGACTTTGATTCAGCGTCTGAGTAGCCTGTCCAAACGTAGCATCGGACAGCGTCGAATCGATCAGACCGAACATCGGATGGTTGAGGAGATTGAACGCTTCCGCTCTGAACTGCACTGTTGCGCTACCCGCCAGGGGGAAGGTGCGGCGTGCGGCGAGGTTGATCTGCGAAGCATCGAATCCTCTTACGAAGTTGCGCGGGGCATTCCCTGTCTTCTCCGCTGCCGGAAGCTGGAAAGCAACCTGATTGATCGAACGTCCACCTGGATATTGGGAACCATAGAGATAGACAGGTTGAGTTGCGATCAGGTCGACATTGCTATAGTAACGGCTACCTGTTGCCGGATCGGTAAGCAGGTCGCCTCCCAAAGTGACGGGGAAAGCAGTCCGTGCTATGAGGCGGCCATCGAGCGCCCACCCTCCAAGGATCGCTTCCGCACTCTTCCTCTGGTACTCGCCTGGCAGCTCCCAACTCACCCCTCCCTGAAGATTATCTCTGACGTCGAAGTCGGAGTTCCCTCGAGTCAGTGGCAGAGAAGCGTTGTTTGAACCGAAGTCTAACGAGTGAGACCAGGTGTAGGAGGCAAGCGCCTGAATGCCGTGGGTCACTGTGCGCTGGAACTGTATCTGCAAGGCCTGGTAGTTCGATGTGGTTCCCGTTTGGACGACATCCACGGTGCTGAAGTTCGGATTCAACGCTGTCAGAGAGAGCTGCTGCATCTGCAATAGCCGCCGGCCGTTCGATCCGACATAGGAGACTGTCAGAGCCTGAGGCCGCCCCAATGCCTGTTGCAGGCTCACATTCCATTGCAGCGTATATGGCAGTTGCAGATGCGGGGGAAAAGCAACTACTGCGGTGCTGGTGTAGGGAGCGGTGGTGGAAGGCGAGAAAGCCAACTGTGCTGGAATTACCGGGAATGCCTGGCCCGTTCCGATTTGAATTGCGGAGAAACCGAGATACTGATAGCCCGTTGTGGCGATTTGGTTTCCGCTGTCGAAGAACACGCCAGCCCCTGTCCTCAAAATCGTCTCCCAATCCGGCTGATCCCGAGCCGTCCATGCAGCTCCAAGTCTCGGAGCGAAGTTGTACCAACTTGTCTTCCACAATGGTGTCCCTCGTGGTGCGACTGTAAGCGAACTAGGGTCGGCTAGATCGCCGAGAAGGGTGAAGGCGTCGTTCCCGTGCTCTTCGGTTGGCGGGGGATCGATCTCCCACCGAATCCCACCGGAGATGGTCAGCCTTGGAAGCGAATGCCATTCGTCCTGCAAGAACACCGCGGTTTCGTTAAATATTGGCGTGGCTGGCAGAACCTTCGAGAGAATACCGATATCCGCGCTGTTATTGAGAACCGAGGATTGATCGAGATAGATGCCCGAGACATAGGGAGATGATGGATACAGTGGAGATTTGATCCTCCGGTAGTCGATGCCGAGCTTGAGCTGGTGCTTCCCGAGGCTCAGACCGGCTGTATCGACGATATTCCATTGTCGGCTCTGATTCACACTGCCGATTGCCTGCAAGATCGATGTTCCCGTACCGAAAAAGCTCAGTTGAAAAGCGCTGCCGGCAGTTTTAGACGCTTCATTCCCAAGCGCGCTTCCGAGGTCAACGGACGTAGCTCCTCCAAAGGAATCCAACGCCGTTTGCGTTCTCGAGTCGCTACGGGAGTAGCCAAGTCGGAACTCATTTGTGAACCGATTTGATAATTGGCTGGTTGCGCCAACAGTGTAGGTCTGTGTGTCAAATGAAGTCTGCGTTAGAGCAGAGAGCACGCGGGTGCTGGTGGAGCTGGGTGTATCGCTAAAGCGAAAGAAGACGCTCGACTTGGGTGAGACGACGTAATCGATCCGGCCGCTGATGGAGTCGATCTTGCTCGGGAGAGAGAAAGGCTCGATGAACTGCGCAAGACCGCTAGCGTAGTCGATGCCGCCGATGCTTGGAAGAGGAAAAGCGCTAAGTATGGACTTCATGGCAGGAGGAGCATTCTGCCTCATGGCAGCGTCAGGAACATACTGAATTGAAGCAGCTTGAGGTTGGGTAAGCCGAAGCCCCTCGTAGGAAGCAAAGAAGTAGCTTGGGTGCGAAGGCGGACCAAGATACGGAAGGTGGATTGGGCCTCCGAGTGTTCCCCCAAAGTCGTTCTGGCGTAAAGGGGTGATCGCTCTTCCGTAATGGTCGTTAAACCAGTTGTTCGCGTCGAAGTAATTGTTGCGAAGATAGTCGAATGCGCTCCCATGAAATTTCTTTGTGCCCGACCGGGTAAGTAGTGAGAACTGTCCTCCAGGGGAGCGCCCGTACTCCGCAGAATAGGTTGATCCGGATACACGGAACTCTTGCAGCGCATCGACCGAAACCAGGCTTTGCGTCGTGCCAAGGGCGGTTGTAGCTCCGATCCCTCCGCTGGTCGCCGCTTGAGGACCTCCCGTTGCTGCTCCGGCGCCGACGTTCGCGCTCACACCGTCGACCGCGTAGTAATTGCTCTCGGTTCGCTGGCCATTCACACTGAAATCACCGCTCGCGCCCACAGCTTGAGACGACTGCGGGCTCTGAGTCACGATGCCTGGCGTCATTGAGATGAGATCCTGAAAACTGCGGCCGTTGAGGGGGATATTCGCAACAAATTTGCGGTCAATCACCGTACTGACCGAAGCGTCCGCTGTATTGAGCAAGGACGACCCAGCTTCCACCGTGATGCTCTGCGACGTCGCCCCCACGGGCAGAACAAAGTTCAGCGCGATAGCCCCTTGCACATTCAGAACCACGTCAGGCTTGATGATGGTCTTGAAGCCCTGCTTCGAGACCTGCACATGGTAGTGTCCCGGAGGCAGGATGGGAACGAAGTACATTCCTGAGGTGTTCGTCTGGTCGGAATACCGCACGCCGGTCTCATCATTGGCAATCTCCACCGCGGCGCCCGTGATAAAACGGCCTGTGGGATCGGTGACTCCTCCGCTGATCGTGGCACTCGTCGACTGGGAAAACACCGCCGTGGAGACGAACCAGAGGGAGGACAGGAGAAGGCAAGCAAGTAGCTTCATACGACGATGCTCCGGAAATCTAGGATGAAAGGTGTTCATCCTGTCTACGGTTGGAGGTCGAGGTTATGTATCAGCTGCTGGTGCTATTTTATGGGTGGTTGGGTTGAATCTGAAGGTAGGCGAGCAGAAGCGGCTTGCCGGTTGGCTTGGCGCTTCCTCCCTGCGGCTCTGCCGTGACAAAGACCTTGTTCAAATGCGCCAGCGTCTTGATGTCGTTAAACCTGAGGACCCATCGCTTGTGCGTATCGTCTTGATAAAAGATGCCGAGACTGACGTCCTGTCTGTCGTCACTGCTGCCCCACGCCTGGAAGGCAACTGACTGCTTCAAGCCGGACTGCTTATCCAGATCATAGCCATAAAACACTAGCGACTTGTCTTTCGTATAGAAGAGCCGGCCGAAAGGCTTGTTTGTCTTTCCAGTCTGCGCCACATCAAAGATATCGGCGATGTAAAGATCTCTCGCCCCGATCAGGTCTCGGATCTCCCGGTCATGGGCAAGGAACTCCTTGTCGAGCGCCAGCATCCGGTCCTTCTCCTCGAGAGCCAGGTTTGCCTCGCGAAGTTTCGCCTTTAGACTTTCTGCTTGAACCGCTTGCTGCGAGGAAGCCACATCGAAGGTTGTGGATCGGCTGCGCAGAGATTCGAGTTCGGTCTGCGCGGCGGCAAGCTGTTGGCTAAGAGTGTCTCGCTCATCGCTGATCTTAACCCGCTGGCTCTTCTCAGCCTCCAGTTGCTGCTCCGTGTTGGTCGCAGTAGACGTTGATTGCCGATAGAGGTCTTTGGTTGAGTTAATCTGCTGTTGAAGCTCTGTCACTTCATTTTGGGTGGCCTCCAATTGAGCTCTGAGCTCGCTATTGGCTCCAGACTTCCCCTCTGGCCGTGTTCTCTCATCCACACTGCTTGTAGAGACAGGCCGCACGGCAGGTCGAATCCCTGAGTGATGCAGACTAAGGCCAATCAGGCCGGACAGGATCGCGACGCAGGCCGCAATCAGGGCTAGCGGAAGCCTCCAGCTCCTGCTCTGTGGTTTGTGTGTACTGTCGGCTGGGCCGTCGGAGTTCAACCGGCTCATCAGCCGTTGCTCAGCCTCTTCCAGAAAAAACGACGCCGGTCCTGGCGGCCCGTCCAGCTCTGAAGCCGCGCTGGCGGCCATCACCGGAATCACATCCTTGGCAAGCTGTTGGTACTCATCGAACACCATACGGCAGGAATTACAGTAGGCGAGGTGCACCTGCAGGAGAGCCCACTCCTCCTCTGTCAGTTCACCCGAAGGGAAGAGGGCGCAAAGGGCAACGAACTCGTCATGCCATTGAGGGTTCACCGGCTCGGCTCCCGCTTGGAGCTATTGTGTACCAATTCTCTCACTTCGTGATTCTTTTTCCCGGGAAGATGTGGGACCGGAGCCGCTCCAGTCCACGGTAGTAATGGTTTCTGACACTCCCGAACGTTCGGCCGGTCTTTTCGGCGATCTCATGGAAGCTATATCCTTCAAAGAAGTGGAGCTCCATCGTCTGAATCTGCTCCGGCGAGAGCTCCCTGCGAAGCTTCTCCAACAGCGCTCTCCCAGCAAGTCCGTCAATCGATATCCGCCCCTGATGACCTGTCAAGCGGTCCTCATCAAGCTCCTCACCATTGTAGTGCTGGCGAAAGCTCAGATACCTTCGGCGATCAATAGCTCGGCAGTAAGCCATTTGAATGATCCAGGAGGCACCCGAACCCTTTGCCGCGTCGAAGATGCTTGCCTTCTGGAAGATAAAGAGGAAGAGCTCTTGTAAGAGATCTTCTGCCTCGCAGTCGTCTCTCAGAATGCGGCGGGCGATGCTGAGGACGGCCCGGGCGTGTCTCTGAAACAGAACAGACAGCGCTTCCTTGCTTCCCTTCCCCACCTGAACCAAAAGATCTTCATCAGTGCTCTCTCGGAGAGGACTATAGATCGCAATGGCCGGTGAAGCTGATCCGCTGTTGGGCTGGACCATGACGGGAGACGATGCAGAAGCAGGCGCGTCGACGTCTGAGGCACTCGCAAGAGTATCCGGGAAATAGGCGGCGGCGTCGAGACTCATTCGGTTGCGCCCCAAACATTCAGCGGTGCGCTGCTAAAAACAACATTATCGAAGAAATGTCTAGCCACACACTTGTCGGTAATTACCCGTTGGGCAATTACCGACATAAACAGACCATAAAAGTCGTGATGGCTAAGCGTAAACAAATTCAACCTCGGGCGGGCGTTGAGCGAGCTTTTGGGGATGAGATGCGTAAGGCTAGATTGAAGAAAAAGATGTCGCAGATGGCCTTATATGAGGCCACGGGTTTAGATCGAACGTTCATCAGTGATTTGGAGCGGGGCATACAAGGTCCAAGTCTAAGAACTGTCCTTCGTGTCGCCAGAGGAGTAGAAGTCGAACCCCAAGCTCTCATTGAAAGAACCGTGAAGTCTCGTTTTTTTGTCTTTCCTACCGACTAGCTCTTCCGGAAACATGCAGAATAACTACACTAGTCCAAATTGCTCACTAACTTGGTTACGTCCCCATATTGGCGTAAACGGTACAATCAGTCAACCATATTGTAGTTGTTATGTACTTCAAGTCATTCGTAAGATTCAGGATGCTTGAGGTACATGAGCCTTCATCCTCTCGATGGAAAACAGTTTCGAGCTCGACTGGTATTGCTTCGCAATGCCAAGGGGCTGAAGCAGGAGCAGTTGTCAGAGAGAATTGGACGTGCCTACAACTACATTAGTCGAGTGGAGACGGGACGCGTTAAGACCGTACCTTTTGATGTCCTTGCGAAATTGGCGCTCGCTTTGGACGTGACTATTGACGATCTATTGTTTATCGACGGATTGGCAGAAAGTGCAGACGACATAAAGTTCCGGATCAAAACGTTACTTGAAACTTCGGACGTTAAAAAGCTTCGTAAATTCTATCGTTTACTTCTGGTGATAGTTGAAGAATGATGAACGACAGCGTATTGCTTACAAAACGCCTGGAGTATGCTCAGAAAATCATTCTGACTAGAAATGCTATATTTATAGTCAGATAGTCCGGGGGGAGAATGGCGAAATGGCAGGTTCAGGAAGCGAAAACTCGTTTAAGCGCACTGATCGAGGAAGCCAACAAAAAAGGCCCCCAGGTCATCACCCGTCACGGCTCCGAACACGCCGTGGTGCTCTCGATCACTGACTATCGCGCGCTTACTGATCAGAGAGCGAATCTGAAGGACTATCTGTTAGGCGGCCCAAAGGTGGACGACTTCGAGGTCAAGCGCAGTCGCGATAGAGGACGAAAGATCCGCCTGTGACCGGTCGAAGCCGATATCTCCTGGACACAAACGTGTTGTCCGAGACTCGCAAGAAGAGGCCGGATGAGCGGGTCTTGGCATTCCTCTCGAATGCGGCTCCCACTGCGTTGTATCTTAGCTGCCTCTCCGTTGGAGAACTCAGGAAGGGTGTGGCCCTCAAGCGGAACTCCGACCCGTCGGCAGCCAAGGCAATTGCGGGGTGGGTCGATGGCCTTGAGATGAACTTTGCAGACCGGATCTTGAGTGTGGACACTGCCAGCGCGAAGCTCTGGGGTGAGTGGTCGGTCCAGAGGCCCCGGCCCGTCATCGATACACTTCTCGCCGCAACCGCCGTAGTACACGGCCTAGTCTTCGTCACGCGCAACGAAAGCGATGTTCAAGATCTTCCTATCAAGCTGTTAAACCCCTGGCGGAGCGACTCGTGAACCATCGTCGCCGGGAGATGATTCCTCATGTACTTTTTCTGTCTTTGAATTCGGCATAGCGCAAACTAGAGCGGATAGACCAACGGATCGGTCCAGTGAAAATGCAGAAATAAGGATTCACTATCCCTTTCTGCTCGAAGCGGTCGCCCGCCGTGCGATCTCTCATCGAGCGAACTTTCGCGTACCTACGGAATCGTGCAACCGACAATCCCGACGCCGAGATTCGCCCAGCCATGCTCGCGCAAGCTATCGGCGAAAACGAAATGGTCGCGTTGACTGCCCTAAGCATCTTGGAAGACGCGGGTGTTACGAAGGCCCACATCGGCCTGTACTGCTACGGGCAGTCCAGCCATTAGGGGATTCGTCGTCAATTTCAAGAGTTTGATGCGGATATGCCCGTATGCCTCTACAATCCCTACTTACGTGTGAACACGTAGATTGAAAGGACGAAAAGTGGCTGAGAAGACAATAGTTGAAAAGGTTGCTGAAGCAGTTGGGTTTGGAATGGCAATGGCGGAAGATGCAGCTGGCAAGGTCAAAACGGCAGCTGGCGCGGCTGTAACCACGGTAACGGACGTGCTGAAGAAGGAGCCTTCCAAAGCGGTTGCGAGAAATAAAGCTGTCAGGAAGGTGCCCGTTGCGAAGGCTCCGAAAAAAAACGCGGCCAAAAAGGCAACTATGAAGAAGACCACTATAAAAGCCGCGACCAAGAAAGCCGTCAAGAAGGCACCCGATAAGAAGACTTTCAAGAAAGCTGCTTCCAAAAAACACCAGCAAAGAAAGCTGCGAAAAAAATCGTAAAGAAGGCCGCGAAGGAAGCTGCGCGTCGTCAGTAATAACTGTGAGGGATTATGGCAAACAACAAAGCTAAGAAGAAGGCAGTGAAGAAAGTCGAAAAAGCGGTCAGGAGAGCAGTAAAAAGAGGTGTCACCGAGGGCGCGGTCGACAAAGCGGTCTCGCTGGGTATTGTCACGGCAGACTCCAAGAAGCCCGCTCGAAAAGCTGCTGCTGAAGACGCGCGGGAATTAAAGTCGGCCTGAGTAGTCGAGCGAAAAACGATGGAGTAACCGTGACTGTGTCGGGTCGTGTCTGCAATGACCGTCACGCCCAGTTTGCGATTGTCAGAAGTTCACCCATAAGGCCGAGGGCTTATACATGCCTTCGATTAAGTCATATGCCACGCCTTCGCCTGGCTGACGCAGCGATTGTGGGCGCCGTATCACTACCATCTTGCTTCATGGATGCGCGCAATGCTGAGCGTAACAGAGTCGGCGCGCTGAGAAAATTCTGCCGGTGTTTCGCGCTTTGGCTTTGGGCCCGAGGTCATTTCAACAAATGATCCCGGTGGGGCCTAAGCACTATTGAGCATCTCTGGCCCATTATTTTTAACGTTGCCTACCAGCTGATTTGCTGGAGTCATACTCATGCCTTCCGACTCGAAAGGCCGCAGTAGATCAATGGGCGGCCGCGATTCATCATAGTCGTTTAGCCAGCGGTCATAGTCGCGCTCGTGGAGGATTACCGGCATCCGGTCATGGATCGCCGTCATCATCTCATTCGCTTCCGTCGTGACGATGGAAAATGTATCCAGCGGCTCCTGCATATCACCCGGACGTGGTCGCCATTGTGAATACAGGCCACCCATTGCAAATGGCGTATGGCCCTTCATCTCGAATTTATAAACAGGCTTCGAGGCCGACTTGGGTTTTGGCGTCTTCATCCGTGGTGGTGGCGCTCCTGGAAACAGGCCGTGTTCGCCGGGCTCTATAGCAGGAGGCTGAGGGAGACCGGGGCGTTGCAGCCATTCATAAAAACCGTCGATCGGTATCAGGCAACGTGTGTGGAGGAAAGGCCCTCTCCAGATAGGCTTATCAAGTATCGATTCGGCGCGGGCGTTGGAGGTGGTGTAAATCTTAAATGCTTTCGGGTCGGCGACTTTGGCGGGAACCAATCCCCATCTCATCGGCACCAGTTCCCTTTCCCTCGTTTCCCGGTCCGGACGGATGACTGGCTGGTAGGTGCTGGGAGCGATATTGTAATCCGCAGGCAAATGATAGCCGGGCGGCATCTTGCCCACCTTGAAAGCTTCCGCAATACGCTGTTTGTCGCCTTGGCTGTAGTAACGGCCGCACATAGCTATTCCTCGGTCTCGTCAATTGCTGTTTCGCCGCCGCGGTCAATTTCGGCCTTTCGCATTTCGATGTACTCAGTCGAGAAATCCGCTTTACGAAACATCTGTTCGATGGGATCCCAGTTTAGGTAAACAGCGATACTGACGCCATCGGAGCCCGTGAGTTCATAAGCGATATCCACTCGTTTGATTATGATTTTTTCTAATGCATCGCTGATCATGTGGTGCTCCGGGCTGGGATTTGGGAATCGGGTTTAGCTAACTCAAGCTTCATTGCATCTGTTGACAGCCGTCACCATGGTCCACTAGAGCCAGGTAACACGGTTTCATAATTTCTGCAGCAGTTTGAACGCTTCTCTGCCCCTAGACGGTCCACTACCAAACTCTTTGACTTTTCTGTTGGATGCAAATCGGCGTTTATTCGGCGGAAATTGCTATCCAGAGTGAACCTCTGTCTACGGTTATTCCATAAATCACGCCCAACCTGCTTCAGCTCCTATACCGACAGTACATTTTTTGCCTTAAATAATCGGCATAGAATCAATTACCTAAATGATTTGTTGCCCAATTTTGGAGGCAAGGGCGGTTGCGTTTTCAAATGTAATAGGCGAAGATTTGGCGAAGGTTGTTCACGATGCCGTCATCCTCTGCCCTCCGTATTCAAGTCGAAAGTACCCTCGCCAATAAGATCCCTTCTGCCCTGACTCCGGTTGCGAAGATGGTCCGACCCGTAGTCTCTTCAGGGGTTGCGCCGGTAGATGATCTCTTACAAGGTGGTTTCCGGATCGGATCAGTCAGCGAGATCACCGGTCCAGATTGTTCCGGCCGGACCTCCCTGGCGCAATCCCTTATTGCGCGGGTCGTCGAAAGTGGCAAAGTTGCCGCCTGGATAGATGTATCGGACACCTTCGACCCGGCCTCTGCTGCTGCAGCCGGCATCGATCTGCGGCGGCTTCTTTGGGTACGTTGCGGGGTACCGGAAAATTCTAATCCGGAACAGGCCCGCGATTTCGCGCTTCCAAACGCATACCTGATTCCTGGAACACCAAAGAAAGGTATTCATGGAGGCGGCTGTGGCACTCATCCTCGGCATGAAGCCAAGGGCCTCTCTTTGGCTGTCAGCGGTCTGCTTCAGACCGAGGCGCTGAATCCACGGTGTGCGGAACCGCAACGAAAGACGCGCCCTATTCAGGTCACCTATGCTCCGGCTTCTCAGCCTGTGGTATCTCCAGTGCGGAGGCGATCCGCACTCGGCCAGTACCAGCGGATTGAACAGGGTCTGAAGAGCGCCGACTTGATCCTGCAGGCCGGCGGATTCGGTGCCATCGTGCTCGATCTTGGAAGCATCGCGCCAGAGTTCGTGTCGCGCGTAGAGCTAGGGACATGGCATCGGTATCGCGTAGCGGCAGAACGGACGCAGTCGAGCATCGTTCTTTTGACCCAGTATGTCTGTGCCAAGAGTAGCGCAGAACTCTTGTTGCGTCTGCATACTCCAAGGATGCTCCGCGAGGAGACAACCGTGTTCTCCGGAACACAGCCGAAGGCAGAGGTCACGCGGCATCGCTTCCAAGAGCGAGGAAGTAATATCCTCCCGATTCGTAAGCCTCCCCAGAACGTCACGACAGCTTGCTGGCAAAACCGCGTGACCTGGGCAGGTCAGCGATGACAAACGAAGCTTCTCTCTACGCCTGCCTCTATGTGCGGGAGTTTCCCGCACAGTCGCTCCTACGGCTGAGACCGGAATTACGTGGTGCAGCCTGCGTCGTCATGACTGGCGAAGTGCCCAGCGAAAAGGTCTGCTCGCTAAACACCAAGGCCCGGCTTGCTGGCATGAAGCACCGCATGTCTCGCGTCGAAATAGAAACGTTCGCCAATCCAATCATCATGCGTCGGTCCACTGTCGCGGAAAGCATGACGAAGGCTGCGTTGCTTGAGGTAGCCGGAAGCTTCTCGCCGCAGGTGGAGGACCGAAGCGAAGATACAGCGTTCCTCTGTGGCATCGACATTACGGGAACGCGAAGTTTGTTCGGACCACCTGAGCAATTAGGCAGAAGCCTCATCACACAGATCCGAGCCAGCGGCATGTCCGCGAGCGTCGCAGTCAGCACGAACTTCCATACGGCTGTGAGCCTCGCGAAGGGATTCTCACGGCGAGCCTCGGTGCAGGTTGTCGCGTTGGGTGAGGAAGCGGCCGCGTTGTCATCTTTACCGCTGACTGTTCTTGCAGTGTCTGACACTCAATTGGAAACCTTCGCATCGTGGGGCATCTACAGACTTGGAGAGTTGGCAACCCTTCCTGAGAAAGAACTGATCTCCCGTATGGGCCAGGACGGCAAGCGACTCCGGCAGATGGCAGCAGGATCGCTGCCCCACCTCTTCCAAGCGGCGGAGCCAGTGTTTCGGCTTGAAGACAGACTGGAACTGGATTCGCCACTCGATGTCCTGGAATCGCTCCTCTTTGGTATCGCGATGATGCTGGATCAACTCATCGCGCGTGTGTCAGCGCGCGTTCTCGCGTTGGCTTCTGTGACTGTTACGTTGGACCTCGAAGGCAGCGGCACTCATGAGCGGACGGTACGTCCCGCATTGCCAACAAATGACAAGCAACTCTGGATCAAACTGCTCCACCTTGATCTTGAGGCCCATCCACCACGGGCAGCGATTCTCGCTGTCGGACTGCGTGCGGACTCCGGCTCTACCAGCAAGGTTCAGCTCGGACTGTTTTCTCCTCAGTTGCCGGAAGCAGGCCGGCTGGATATCACGCTAGCGCGTCTGTCGGCGCTCGTGGGAGAAGGCAATGTCGGATCTCCGGCTCTCCCCGATCAACATCTCCCGGGTAGCTTCCGTATCGAGCCATTCACCCTGCCGTCAGGAGACGCAACTATCACGGCATCCCCGATGTCGCGAGTCTCCCTTCGGCAACTGCGTCCACCCGAGCCGATAGCCGTCATGTTGAAGGATGCGCGGCCCAAGAGTCTACGCTTTCGCACCCGGCGCTATGTGGTCGAGCATCTCTATGGGCCGTGGTTCGCAAGCGGCGCATGGTGGAGTCGAGATCGTTACGGAATGGAACAGTGGGATCTCGATGCGCGTAGTGAGGATGGATCACTCCTGTGCTGCTGCGTGGTGCGGGACAGGGTAAGAAATCGATGGCAGATGGAGGCACTCTATGACTAACCCCTATGTCGAACTCCATAGCGCGAGCGCGTTCTCGTTCCTTCAGGGAGCCTCCCAACCCGAAAAGTTGGTAGAGCGTGCAGTTGGAATAGAGATGCCTGCAATGGCGTTGCTCGATCATAACGGCGTCTATGGCTCAGCCCGCTTCCACACCTCTGCGAAACGAAATAGCATTCGAGCCCATGTTGGGGCTGAGATCGCGGTTCCTAACCTCGGTACTCGTCTTACCCCTCCGAAATGGCTCCCGCACCAACACATTGCGGAGCCTGTGCGACTGCCTCTCCTATGCGAGTCACGGGAGGGGTATCAGAATCTTTGCCAGCTCATCACACGCTTCAAAATGAGAGAGAAGAGCAAGGGAGATGGGTCAGCGAAGCTCGAAGAAATGCAGGATTACTCGCGTGGTCTGGTCTGCCTGACAGGTGGCGATGAAGGGCCGCTCGCCTCGGCCTTGGCGCGCGGCGGCGAGACCGCTGGGCGCGATGTGGTTGAGCGTATGGTCCGCGTCTTTGGTCCCCAGAATGTCTACGTGGAATTGCAACGACATCACGAGCGCGAGGAAGAGTGGCGCAATCAAGCAGCGATTCGTATTGCTAGTTCTCTGAAGCTGCCACTGCTGGCCACAAATGGAGTGCGCTATGCGCACGCCTATGACCGCGAAATTCTTGACCTCTTCACATCGATTCGGAACCACACAGAACTTGATCTCGCGGGGCGACTCTTATCCGAGAACAGCCAACGCCATCTCCGTTCGGCCTCCGAGATGGCGACGCTTTTCGCTGATTTGAATTGTGCTGTGGCTAACACTGTCGAATTATCCAATCGTCTTGAATTTCAGTTGGGTGACCTGGGATACGAGTTTCCGCGCTATCCGGTGCCGGACGGCGAGACAATGGACAGCTTTCTCCGGAAACGTGTGTCCGAGGGAGTTACGAAGCGTTACGGGGCAAAAAGCAATTCGGGACTTTTCGAACGTGCGAAGAAGCAAGTCGAGCATGAACTTGCATTGATTGCAAAGCTTGGTTTTGCAGGATATTTCCTTATTGTCTGGGACATCGTCTGCTTCTGTAAGCGGAACAATATTCTCATTCAGGGGCGCGGGAGCGCGGCTAACTCCGCGGTCTGTTATGCCTTGGAGATCACGGCGGTCGATCCGGTTGGAATGGAACTGCTCTTTGAGAGATTCCTGAGCGAGAGTCGCGGCGAGTGGCCGGACATTGATCTCGATCTGCCTTCGGAAGACAAACGGGAACAAGCCATTCAGCATGTTTACCAACGGTACGGTGAACTGGGTGCAGCCATGTGCGCTAACGTGATTACCTATCGCGGAAAGTCGTCAGCGCGTGAAGTCGGGAAGACGCTCGGGTTTGATCGTGAATCACTTCAGAGGCTATCGAGTCTCGTTAGCCACTTCGAGTGGCGTGGACCAACCGACACGATGGCGCACTCGTTTCGCAATGCTGGCTTCGATATCAAGCATCCGCGTATCGCGAAATATCTTGAACTCTGTATGCGCATCCAGGATCTTCCGCGTCATCTGGGGCAACACTCGGGCGGCATGATTATCTGCCAGGGGCAACTAGATCGCGTGGTTCCGCTGGAGCGAGCCTCCATGCCGGGCCGCACCGTCGTGCAGTGGGACAAGGAAGACTGCGCCGACCTCGGCATCATCAAAGTCGATCTGCTCGGGCTCGGCATGATGGCCGTGCTCAAGGATTGCGTCGAGCTAATCCCTGAGCACTATGGTGACCCCGTAGATCTTTCCGACTTGCCCGAAGATACGGAAGTGTATCGGGCATTGCAGAGGGCCGACACGATCGGTATGTTTCAGGTTGAGAGCCGTGCACAGATGGCGTCTCTACCTCGAAACAAGCCAGAGAAGTTCTATGACGTAGTGGTGCAGGTTGCCATCATTCGCCCTGGGCCCATCGTCGGCAAGATGATGCATCCCTACATGCGGAGACGACAGAAGAAAGAAGAGATCACCTATCCTCACCCCTCCCTCGAAAGCACACTAAAACGCACTCTAGGGGTGCCGCTTTTTCAGGAACAATTGCTCCGCATGGCGATGACGGTTGCGAACTTCACAGGTGCGGAGGCAGAAGAATTACGCCGCGCAGTAGGAATGCGCCGATCCTGGGAGCGCATGAAGAATCTTGAAGGCAAGCTCCGGGCCGGAATGACCGCAAACGGCCTCGACACGGCAACCCAGGAAAACATCATCCAGAACATCAGTTCCTTCGCGCTCTATGGATTTCCTGAGTCGCACGCGGCGAGCTTCGCTCTGATCGCGTACGCTTCGGCGTACCTCAAGATAAAGTATCTCGCTGCCTTCACTTGCGCGATTCTGAATAACCAGCCGATGGGCTTTTATAGTCCAGCCGTCTTGATCGAAGATGCTCGGCGTCATGGGCTCCGTGTTAAACCAATAAATATTCAGGTATCGGGATGGGCTTGTACGCTGGAACGCGAACCGGACTATTCGCTCTCGCTTAGGCTTGGTCTGGGCTATGCGAAAGGTCTTCGGCGACATGCTGCGGAAGCGGTTGTCAGCGCCCGCGACGCAAGTCGATTCAGTTCTGTCGAGGATGTTGCTTTACGTGTACCTGTTTTGAACCGGAAGGAGCTGGCTTTGCTCGCGCGTGTGGGCGCGATGAATGGTATTGACGGAGTGCAGCATCGGCGCGACGCACTCTGGCAAGTAGAACGGGCTGGCAAGCTGGAAGGACCTTTGCTCAGTCAGCAAAGCGATTGGCTCCAGGAAAACAGCAAAAGTCTTCCATTACGAGAGATGACCTCAGAAGAACGCTTGGTTGCCGATTATGCTGGAACGAGTGTGACCACCGGCCCGCATCCTATGCACTTTCGCAGGCAGGAACTTAACAAGCAGGGATATCTCACTGCCATTGAATTGAGGAAGCGACGGAACGGAGAGTTCGTAAGGACAGCGGGTTTGGCCATCGTAAAACAGAGGCCAGGTACAGCGAAGGGTACGGTCTTCCTGTCCGTCTCGGATGAGACAGGGATTTTTAACGTCATCGTTACCAAGGAATTCTTTGAGCGAAATCGTAGCGCAATCTCGAACGCTAAGTTCATTTCGGTGGAAGGGCCGCTTCAGAACGAAGACGGCACGATTCATGTCAAAGCCTCACGAATCAAAGCTCTACTGACACGAGTGTTAGAGGTGACGTCGCATGACTTCCACTAATGTTGGTTCTCGGGTGGGCGGCTATCGTCGGGAGGTGGACTTTCAAAAGCTTGGGTCGGCACTGCTCATCGCCTCCAGTCTTGTCCTCGCGATTCGCACATCACGTTGGGACCCAACGCAGAGCGACGGGCTCGCAAACGTGGAGTGGGAAAAAGAAGTTGAGCATAGCGTCCGCATCGCGAAGATTGTGCTTTCTCATCTGACTTCCCGGCATCCTGATCTCTTTCAATCGAGAGATGTCGCCTGGTATGTCGCGACAGATGAAGAAACTCCGAGATAGGTTTTTTGGGTAGACACAAGCGTGTCTTACAAGACCAATATTCCTAAACTTGCTCCATGAGGGCATTGACTGATATCGCCAATTGAAATAAGTGTCCTGACCAGCATGTCCGCGAATAAAAAGAGAGTTACTGCGAAAATCACTGAGCCGGTCGAGGCGGAGATGCTCGGACACGTAAAGCCACCGATCAGCGGGCACCACTGGCCAAAATCATCCCAAAGCCGGAGACAGACGCTAGCATACGAGTCAGCGCAAGCTGGAAACACACTATGAGCAGAGCCGCACAGGAGAAGAGAAGACCAACCCCCGATCCCGTAAGTGTTTCAGCATTATGGGCATAAAGTGGTAAAACGGACTCCACCCAGTTGCCTGCGACCTCCAGCACCAAAAACCAGAGCAGCAGCACTGCTAGACGGCTATCCAGAAGGCAGGCAATAGATTGCCAGTGGACACCAAGGTCTCGGGTAGGAGGACAAAGGTCGCCAAGGCTGCGATCAGCAACGCAGCTTCGCTCAGAAGAACACTGCATCAAGAAACAAATTTGCCAGGAAGGCTCCGCAAAGAGGCCCCAGAACTCGCCCTGAATTCAAAATGCGACTCGCCTGCGACCAAACAGGCGGCGCTGCTGTTCTGCGGGAGTGCCGGATCATCATTGGCATCGTCGCAGGCTGGCTTACGAGCAAAATCATGAAAGGATCTAGCTTCGGAGCCGTGATGGATATAGTGTCGGGGTCATCGGTGCCCTGACCGGAGGGTTCATCTCCTCGCATATTGGTCTCGGCGGCGTCGGAGATCATGGCGTCATTACGAGCATGTGATCGCGGTTGTCGGAGATGTGATTCTCACCTTGCTTGTTCGGCTCGTCACGGGAAACAATCGGTATAGCTTTAGTCCCTTGAAGCGGCTAAGAGCATGCATTCAGTTAGGCTGAAACGCGAGATGCTCCCCTTTAGTTCCGTCAGACCTAGTCTCGACAACACTTAATAGAACTGGCCGTTTTCCTAGCTCAGGCGGGAGTATGGATTGCGGAAAACAGTTGAGAAACGGTCAACGAAAGGAGCTGGCCTCGGGCTCGGCTAGTGTGTTTCGTTGACACTAGATCGTTCTTCACGAATTCTCAATATGAGATAGACAGCGATGGCAATGTTGAGCAGGAGCACGATGACCTTCGTGGCAGTTGGATGGCGGTAAATCTCGAAAATCTCTAGTGGCACAAGTGAGCTCGTGGTAATCGTCGTGAACCACTCCGCCCATGGCTTCGCAAGCCAGAGCCCAATACCCTCGGTGAGAAAGAGGGCGGCATAGACGAAGCTGCCGATGCCAAGATCCTTGAAGTCCTTGGGCGGAATATTCGATAATTTGCCAAGGGCAAGGTCGACGTAGTGCCCCCCAGGATTGAAGCCGAACTTGGCGATCAAGAGAGTCACTGAGTCCCCAGGAACGCCATCGTGAAACAAATGCAAGGCGCCAAAGCCCACCGCGATAAGAGCGATCGCTTTGAATAATTTGAAGATCGCTATTAGTTTTAGCAGACCAGAATTTTTTTTGTTCATTGGACCGTTCGCCTTCAGAGGACTTTAGCATTGCCATTGGATGCTAACCGAAGTCTCTAAGAGATACCCCAGTGGCACCTGGGGCGGCATCTCTGCCGCCCCCTTACAATCTCGATTGTCTGCGTTTGCCACGCTTCCTATCTCCGGTGGATCTCACTCGCGGGCCGACCGGCCGAATCCGGGGATGGGAGTACGGGTGAACATAGACCCCCGGTTTACCCAACTATGTTCCCACGGATTCCCTCCGATCACAATCGTGTGAGCTGGCCAGAAGAACGCCGGACCGGTCCACCAGCCCCATGTCCCGAAGGTGGCGGAGATGGTGACTGCGGGTCCAAATCGGATCGCGGTGCCAACTACGAAGCCTGGCCGAGGGCGAGCGAACACGATGACCGGATCGTAGTAAGGTACGTAGAATACCGCAGGGTTTAGAAGTCGGATCTCAATGGAGCCTCCCGTCTCGACCATATTCACGTAGCTGTTAGGAGCCCGATCGCCATAGCTGCGTGCCTTCTGCCGCATCGGCTGCACAGCATCCATCACCTCGGCGCGCTGGCTAAGAACGGCGTTGTCGAGCTGCTGCGTCCATGTGGGATCTTGCGCCAGCCGATCTGAGCCGTTCCACGCGGGCACACATGACAACCATTGTTAGCGCTTGCGCTTCAAACCAAGTGAGGTGCTCCCATGGCTGAAGGCTACTCACTAGTGAAGACAATTGTGCAGGTACTCCACGACGGACAAACAGGGTTTGCAGATCTTGGAGAGAAACTGAAGAGACCAGATCTAAGAGAATTCTTTCTGGCAGAGTCCACTAACCGCGGCAAGTTTGCTACAGAACTTGAGGCTGAACTCGCGCTCGCAAAGGGCGATACGAAAGATATAGGCGGGACGGCTACGGGAGCGATTCACCGCACTTGGGCCGACCTGAAAGCCAGTCTTGGCGGTGGCGATCATTCCCTGCTCGAGACCGCGGAGCAAGGCGAAGACGTTGCGAAGAAGGTTTACAAAGAAGCTTTAGAGGCGAAGGATCTACCCTCCTCAGCGACACGCGAGCTGCTTACGCGTCAGCAGGCCCACATTACGGCTTCACATGACAAAGTGAAGGCGTTCCGCGACAGCACTGCTTCGTAGAGCACAAACGCAAGTTCGGGTCGCGGCCTCGGCCGCGGCCCGAGCAAGTTTAAGACCGATTAAAGATCTTAGCGCAGATTATTGGCAGGCACGCTAATCCTCTCAGTGACGAGCCAATCCGCATAGGATACCCTCGTCGACAATTGCAGACTTAAAAGAGCGAGATCTATAGCACCAATTACCATCAGATTTGAGCCACTGTTTCCCTTTGCTCTAATTCGTTAATGAGCACTCTGCAACGCACAAGAGGAATGTGCTGCGAAGACGCCAAAGCTGCAGTCAATGAGTCGCCTGAGAGAGGAATGCCACGAACATCGCCCGCAATCAGAGCGAGCGGAATCACTCCTCCGCAGGCCATCAAACCAAACGTGATGATCCATTTGTTGCGCACGGGATCGCGGTAGGGCCCTATAGACAAAACAACGAGCACTAGGTGGGCAAAAGCCAGCCAGTCCGTTCCATATGCGAGGAATGGATACTGCGCATTTGTTTCGGAGAGCGCATGATGCACGCGAGCGATCCAGGGCAGCAGATGAGTAGCTTTAGCGGTTCGTCGAACGGGCGGGGTCTCGAGAATAGACAACAGCCAATGGAGTTCGGTTTGTAACGGAAAGGCCGTGACTCCGCTGAGAAACAAACCAGTCATAAAAATGACAAGCCAGAATCGGATCGCTCGCAGATGGTTATGCGCCAAAGACTAAACTTCTTTCCCAAAAGCCGGTCTGCATGTTGTTGAACTGCTCATACCGTAGTAACTAGCTTATTTGCTTTCCGATTGGCGTTAGGGCGACCTTATTGCCCCTTACAGTCCCAGTCCTCGCATAGGAGGCGGTGGTGCCGGTGGGACGGCGGCCTTCATCAATCCGAACCACTCTTGTACCAATCTACCTTCCGCGTCACCACCATCACCACGGCCAGTACTGCGAACAAGAGTAGGGATCCCAGAATGAGCGCGTTGTCCTCGCTGATGAGCAGTCCGTAGACCGCAGCATAAAGGGAAGTGAGCATCGCTCCAAACCCGACGCCGCGCGTCACGCTTCGCAAGACATACGATAGATAGAACGTCAGCAACCCGATACAAGCTGCGCTGGCAACCAGGTAGGACAGCGCAAACGCCATATGTTCCGAGAAGCTGACGAGCAGCAAAAAGAAGATCGCTAGCCCGAACCCGACCAGTAGATACTGAACTGGATGAATCGGCAACTCCTTAATCATCTCGAATAGGAAGAACCCACCGAACGTCAGCACTACAAATAAAATTCCATACTTCGTCGCCCGATCGCTCAATTTGTACGAATCGATCGGCGTCAACAGGCTCACATTCATCAGATCGATCGGCTTCGCGGGGTTCGACTCCATCTGTACCTGCGTCCCTGTTGCCAAGGAAGAAATATCCCATGCGGCTGAAAACCCATTTCCTCCCACCTGCCTTGTCCGCGGAAGAAAGCGTCCAGCAAACAGCGGTGAACGCCAAGTCGAACTCAGCTCAACATGATTCGAATCGCCCACAGGCGCCACGCTCAGCTGTTCTGTCCCTGCCAGATCCATATCGATAGCAAACTCCATATGACCTTTCAGCTCCCTCACCCATCGTAATGGCACTCGCAGATTGGGCTGCCAACCCATCGTAGATTCAGCCCCCTGAAACATCGTCTGAGGAATCCCATTTACCACGACCGTCGGCGTCCCTACGATACCGCGCACGTCCTCAACAGACATCGCCAGATATGGCTCACCCCACTCCACCTGTCCCGTCGTGTGTAGCGGTACAATATCCACCGATCCTTTTAGGTGCCCCGCAAACTCGTAGACTGTCACCGTATATAGCCCATGCTGCCGTTCCGTCGGTGTCAGCCTTCCACGCACATCCAGCACATGGGGAAACGACGTTGCGGTCAGCTTAGCGACATGCTCAACTCTCTTCTTCACGCCCTTCTCGCCATCCTCCATCGTCACAGTCGTCTGTGTATACGGCCTCACCAATACAGGACCGATCACCGTTTGTGGACCAGCGTAGCTCGCCTCGATACTCTGCACCGCCTCGTCCCGGTACTTCTGTCGATCGGTGATCGCACCGTTCACCATCGCCAAGGCAATCAAGATAACTCCTGTCACCACGCCAATGACCAGCAGCTTAAACGTTAACTTAAGGTTCATCTCATTCTCCTCTTTGAATCCCTGTCCGTTCAATGCTTCAATACGTTTCGAGAATTAACTTTGCAATACAAAGTAGGTGGACGCGGCGAGGAAGCTTTGCATCGTAAAGTTATCTCCGAAAAAGGTTAAGCGCGAGAGGGGGCCAGACCGCGCAATAGATTGGGGGAAGTTACCTCTTTGCTTCCATTTGTCGCGTCCTTCACTACACGTTCGAGCGTCGAAAGATATTCAAGATAACGCTTCCGCCCTTCGGGCGTGATGCGGCAGATCGTTTGTGGACGATTGCGGTCATGGCCTTTCAGAATCTCAACCATCCCTTCCGTCTCCAGAACTCGCAGATGACGACTCAAATTTCCGTCCGTCAGCGAGCAAAGCTGCTTGAGATCATTGAAGATCAGGCCCTTTGAATTTGTAATCAGAGACGTCAGAACGCTGAGACGTGCACGCTCATGAATCACTCGATCAAGGCCTTCATATGCAAAGCGCCCTTCGCTTGACGGAGCTTTAGTTTTCATCTGCATCCTCCTGCGAGGCAACGAATAGGATGCCAGCTACCAGAAACTGGCCCGCCCCAAAGGCAAGACCCATGGTCCAGGGAGCGAGTACGCGGCTATCTCCGAGCGCAATACAGACCAACCCGGTGAGCAGGTACCAAGTACCGGCAGCAATCATGGGGCGTGGGAGAAAGCGGCAAGACGAAAAGATCCCCAGACTAAAAATCACCTGCCAGAGTGCGGGCAGCATCCAGACGACCGAAGGGACAAAGCGTACGAAAACAACGGTGATAAGTATTCCCGCGCCGACCGCTGGGAGGAACTGCTCTACGGCCATACGGATCATCTCATTGGATAGACCAGAATGAATGCGTCGGGTCCGCGTATACATCTGTACTCCGGTCAGTGCAGCTGATAGCGCAGCGGTGCTGACCCAAATGCTGAGGTATGCCGGAATGTGGTTGGCTGGATCCTTCAGCCATGTCGATTGGAACGACGCAGCCAGCAATGCGAATATCCCCGTGGCGGCAAGCGTTGCAGGCCCATAACCCCGAAACTGAGTACTATGGGCCATCTGCCTGCGTATGCTGCTGATATCACCAAGCGCCTCATGAAGTTCACTCATGCTGGTAACTTTACACTGCAAAGTAATTTTGTGGAACAATAATTTTTACAGTTGAACGTTGTGAGTACCTTCCAAGTGGACGCACTGACAAAAAGGCATTTACTGCGACTAGTCCCCAATGGTTACTCAGATTACAAGGGACTCAACAAAATTGACTTGGGTGGACACACCAACTTCCGCTTCGAGAGCCAATCTTCAGTCACTGGAGCTATGTCTATTTAAGCACGATCAGAGCGTCAATCAATTTAGATTGTTGGGTTCAGCAGCGGATAGTTGCTAGGGCAGCTTCGCTACTGCTGCTTTTGGGAGTCTCATGTTCACTTCGGGCCGGCTCGCTCTTTTTCTGCTTCTGTTCTCCACCAGCTATTTCACTGCAGCTTCTACGCCAAAGGTGCCCGGCAGTTCCGTTCCAGGCGCAACGGCGGATGCGTCCCTCGATAACGTCGACGACTATAAGATTGGGCCGAGTAAATTGGCGCCCCACGCGGTTCCCGCTTCCGTAAAGCTTCCTCTCGTCTTCCAGGGGAATCGGAGACAGTTTGATCCGAAGGTACGCTTTCTCGCTCACACAAAAGATGGGTTCATACTTCTCGAAAAGGACCGCATCGTTCTTCCGAGCAGCCGAGGTAAGGAGTCGCTCGTACTGCGACTTCCAACTTCCTCGGGTCTGTTGTCGATCCGCGGTGAGCAGCCGACAGGCGGTGTTGCAAACTATTACAGCGGCAACGACCCCTCACAACCACATGGAGACTCGCTGCATTAACCTACGATACAGAATCTTGCGAGTGCTCGTTACTCGCCGTAAAATGCGCTTCTATTGAGCAATGGACCGCTGCTGATAAGGCGGCTTATGTGAGTCCAGTTCAAACGACTTTGTGGCACACATAGCCGCTAATGCTAAGCCGCCTCAGCACACCGCGCTCCGACTTGATAGCGCTCATCGCGCGCATCTCGCCATCTGACCTTCTATTTCGTTTAAGATGATTTATCGGTAGTATTTCGCGCGCTGGCAAGGTGTGGAATCGAATCGATTCCGCGGCCATCTAAAAGATTAACTTGGAGAACTCATGAAAGTCATAGAGCTAGCGGCACCACGTGTCGATGCACTGCATTCCAGCACTTATCCTGATCCCGTCCCAGGCCCGGCTGAGGTGTTAGTTCGTCTGCGGGCTGCTTCGTTGAACTTTCTTGATATCGCCGTTGCCACCGGTAAGTATCCCATCAACAATTTTCCGATCATCCCCGTTACAGACGGAGCAGGCGAGATCGCGGCTTTCGGCGCGGCTGTGACCGACTGGACTGTTGGAGAACGGGTCATCCCGCATTTCATTCCCAACTGGCAGGATGGCCGGATGCCCACCGCCGGCGGCGGCCCACGTCGTGGCATCGATCTTCCCGGCAGCCTCGCGGAGTATGTGGTGGTTCCTGCGCACTCGCTGGTCCATACACCGGCGCACCTATCGCACGCTGAAGCGGCCACCTTACCGATAGCAGCGACCACGGCCTGGCGCGCCGTTCGCAGCGCCGGACTGGGACCGCACAAGACGGCTCTCGTGCTCGGCACCGGCGGCGTATCGCTTTTTGCAATGCAGTTTGCAAAGGCGCACGGGGCGCGGGTTCTTGTTACATCGTCCTCTGACGAAAAGCTGGAGCGCGCCCGTAAACTGGGCGCTGATGGAATTATCAATTACAAATTCACTCCCAAGTGGGCGGATGAGGTGCTTCGCCTGACTGATGGAAGAGGCGCTGATCTTGTGCTTGAGACAGGCGGTGCGGCGACCTTTCCGCAATCGATCGAAGCTGCGGGTCTTGATAGCACAGTGTTCATCATCGGCTTCCTGTCCGGGACGGAGGTCTCGATCAACGTGGTCCCCGTGATGGAGAGGCGCATTCGCCTGCAGGGCAACAATACAGGCCCTGTGGCTGATTTTGCCGACGCCGCAGCTGCGATGACCGCCCATGGAATCAAACCCGTTCTCGACGCTACGTTCCCCATGGATCAGGCGCAGGCAGCCTACAGACATCTGGCTGAAGGCGGGCACTTTGGCAAGATCGCGATCAGCATCCCTTAGCTCTCAATTCCAAGGGCGGCACGCTCACTGGAAGACTAAAGGCCGTCGTTCGTGCTGGTGAGAAAGGCTCGAAGCTCGGCTATACGCCGCCGCCGATTCGCACAATGACTCCGGAGACATATCTTGCCAGCGGACTAGCCAGAAAGGCGACTGCAATGGCAATGTGTCAAGCGACTTGGCTTGCAGAGTCGCTATCAAGCTGGACAAAGTTTTTTTACTCCAGTCCTAGAGTGGAGGGAGTGCGAATTAGCAATGGACCCGGTCTTGTTCGGAACCTCGGCCTTGAATTGTGAATCTAATAACTAGGAGATCTTCTCACGACAAAAGTTTGGTTAGTTACAGGAAGTGGCAACGGACTAGGGCGGGACATTTTGGAAGCGGCGTTGGCTGCAGGTGACAACGTAGTCGCCGGGGCTCGCAAGACTGCGCAACTCGATGATTTGGTGCGACAGTATGGAGAGCGAATCAAACCGGTCTCGCTCGAAGTCCGCGATGAAGCAGCTGCGAAAGATGCAGTCGCGACGGCCGTATCTGAGTATGGGCGGCTCGATGGTTTACACAACGCGTGCTGCAGTTCCGGTCATGCGCAGTCAGCGTAGCGGGAGCATTTTTCAGGTGTCCTTGATCGGCGGCCGGATGGCGATACCTGGCAACTCTCCCTACCATGCTGCCAAATGGGGCCGCCGGCGGCTCTAGCCACTCGGTGGCCGCAGAGGTGGCGCCCTTTGAAGTCCAGGTATAACAGTTGAACCCGGAGGCATTCGCACCAACTGGATGGAGCGCTTTCGCGAGGACATGCCGGAGCTTCTGCCAGTTACGAAGCCTCTGTTTGGCAAAATAGTCGATACGACGAAACAGTACTCCGCAAGCAGGAAGGCGACCCGAAACGGATCGCGCAACTAGTAGTGAAGCTCGCGAACGAGGACAAGATCCTTCTCCGGCTTATCCTCGGCGTCACACCGAGAAACGCGTAGAAGCTTTTTGAATCGGCGCGCCGCGATGAAGCTGCGAAGTGGAGCGATTTGGGGCATTCAACCGTCTTCGAAAATTCAGAAGAGGTGCCAGTACTCACAAAGTAATCTGCAGACAGAGAAGGCAGTAGCAATCCGGGCGTCCTTCTCTGTGTTTTTTCTGACTGACTTCATTAATATTTTTTACCAGAGCGCCACTTAGTCGCTGCCGATTCAACCGTTGTCGAGAGAGAACTAAAGGCTCGGCGACGCGCCGCCGTCTATCCGTAGATTGACTCCGGTGATATAGCCTGCCAGGGGACTAGCCAGAAAAGCGACTGCGTTGGCTATGTCATCAAGCTGCCCGACTCTGCCGAGAGGAACTGGAGCGAACATAGGCAGGACGGCATGTTCGATCTCCTTCCATGGCGTATCCGGCCCCCCTAGGCCTCGCTCTTCCGCGAACTGCCTGAACCGTGCTTCGAGGGTGGGGCTAAAAATCGTTCCCGGTGAAATGGCGTTGGCCATAATGCCTTCTGCAGCAACCGCCTTCGCTAAGGACACGGTCATCGCATTCATAGCAGCCTTGCATGCGGAATAATCCGGCCCGCTTGCTGGGGGCATCGTCCCCGCCAGACTCGAAATGTTAACGATGCGCCCCCACCTGGCCTGCCGCATCTTCGGCAGAACGCGCGCTATGACTCGAAGCGCGGCCAGAACGTTCCGGTCATAGGCAGAAGCCCATGTCGAGGGCTGAGTCGTCTCCCAACTTTCCTTTGGACCAGAACCTCCAGCGTTGTTCACGAGGATATCAACGGAACCGACGATATCCTCGGCTGCCGTGATGAGCCGTTTGACGGCACGATCGTCCGTCAAGTCCCCGGTGACAGGATGAGCCTGGCCTCCATGACCGACGATGCTGGCGACGACGTGTTCTGTCATCTCCCGATCCCGGCCATGAACGAGCACGATCGCGCCCTCGACCGCGAGAAAACGCGCAATCGCCTCGCCGATTCCTTTGCTGCTGCCCGTGACTAAGGCACGTTTGCCATGCAATTGCAATTCCATGTGTCCAAGGCTAGGCTCAATTCCGGTGAATAACAAGAACTCGCAAAGAAGCAACAGACACTCCAGCAAAGAAGCACTCAACCCTCATGCACGCGACCGGACTCCGGTGAGTAGATTTGATCAACAGCCTAGCTCATTACGGCAGGCTTCAAGACTTCCTCGCACCAATCGCTGAAGCTGGTCGGAGTCGTATTGTGAGCGGTGCGCAGTTCGGCGTTGTCTAATCCCTGTCCTTGGAGATCAGCATGTCTACGATTCCTTCTGCAAAGACCGAATTCGCTCGATACTGGATGAACTGCGCCTTATAGGATCCGCCTGTACTTGCTCGTTGTTGTTTGCAAACGAGGGAGGTACAACCAGGAATCCGCTCTCTGCGCTTTCGAAAGCCTGTTTTAATTCGCGAGCAGATGACCGAAAGCCTGCTGATCTGCATGGCGGGTGGCGGGCTCGCCCTGATGCTATCGCTCGCTTCGACGCGATGGCTAGCTGCCAACTGGCGCAATCTACCCCGGGCCGACTCCGTGCACATCGATGGATGGGTTTTCACTTTTGCCGCAGGGCTGGTCGTGATTACAGGATTGCTGGCTGGTCTCGCGCCGGCAGTCACATCCACTGGCAGTCGGCTACTCACAGCGCTGCAGGAGTCCTCACGATCGGCCAGCACCAGCACCTCGCGGGCGCAGCTTCACAAGACGATGCTTACAGTTGAAATCGCGCTCACGGTCATGCTGCTCTTCTCAGCCGGACTGCTTTTCAAGAGCTTCATGCACCTGCGCATGGCGGACCTAGGCTGCGGTATCGATCACGTGATGACCATGAAATTCGGTTTGCCGGAAATCCAATACGATACGCGCGACAAAGTGATGCTCTTCCACCAGTCACTGCTTGAGCGCGTGCGCCGGCTTCTCCTGGCCGCGGTAGGCCTGTATGGAGTGCTTTCCTACTTGGTGACCCAGCGAGTGTCGGAAATTGGCATTCGCATCGCCCTCGGCGCGCAACGTGATCAGATATTGCGTCTTATTTTGTTCGACGGGCTGCAGCCGCGCTCCTCGGGCTGTTAGCCAGCGCAGGCGCAACGCAACTTATCCGATCGATGCCCCACGCGGATGTCTCGCGAATAGGATTTTAGGGGTACCCGAATTCAGACGCACGCCTCGAGGGCAGGGGGCGAATTTGAGGCGGTACAGACTCGGTGAAGGGAGCGCGTGGCAATCGAGACCTCGCAGTCTTTGGGTGCGGACGCGGGGGGTTGTCGTCACCCTACCCCCCGCCAAAAGGTATAGACGACTTTTAGAGTCGCAGTTTTTTTTGAGAAGGGCGGATCGTTCCGGGAGGTCGTCGGAATAGCACAACAAAAAAACCGTCCTTTATTCATACCGCGACATACGCGAGACAATTGTCACCGCCGTTTAACATTTGATCCCTAGCCTCATCAACAAAGGCCACAACTGAACCATAGGCCCTAATTTCACTACTACATACCTGCTTTGTTTACTGAAAGGTAGAGCCAATGACGCCACGTAGAGCGATACTTATCGCCCTGATCATCCTGAGTGCGATTATTCTTCAATCCGCAAACGCGCAACAAACACTGGGTTCGGTGTCCGGCGTCATCAGCGACGCGACCGGAGCAATCATCTCCGGAGCAAGTGTCGTGCTCGTCAACGATCAAACTGCAGCGAGCCGTACTACTTCCACGAACGGAAGCGGCGCCTACCAGGTGCAAGGTCTGCCGATCGGTCTGTACACGGTGACTATCACAGCCAATGGCTTTGATACGGAAAAGCTTAGCGGCTTCCAGATTCAGGCCGATCGCACTGCCGCGCTGGTTGTGCGCCTCAAGGCCGGCCAGGTCTCCTCCACTATCGACGTTGCAGCGACGCCTCAGCTCGACACAGTGGATACCACCAACGGTTACATTCTCGACGCGGCGCAGATTGAAAAGATTCCGCTCGGCACCGGCAGCTTCACGCAACTGGCAACGCTTAGTCCGGGAGTTCACGCTGACCTGCTTGCCGACACCGGCACCAACACCGGCCTTGGCAACCAGAACATCTATGCCAACGGACAGCGCCTCAGCAGCAACACCTTCACTTTTAACGGAGTCATGACTAACAACCTGTTCAACGGCGCCTCTTCCAGTCAGGTCACCGAAAGCCGCGCCGTTCTGAACACTGGCGAGTCATTCCAGTCGAATGGCACCATCCGCACCAACACCTCGATCTTCGACGCTATCGGCGAAGCTCTTCCCTCTCCCCCGCAGCAGACTATTGCAGAGGAGCGCGTCAACACGTCCATGTTCGACGCTGCGCAGGGAGCCACTGCGGGCGCCCACATCGACGTAACTACAAAAACCGGCACCAACGCGCTTCATGGGTCCGCTTATGGCAACTGGGAGACCTCCGCGCTCAACGCCAATCCGTTCTTCAACAAACAGACCGGCAACCCTACTCCAGATCTTCACCGCTATGTCGCGGGTGCGGAACTCGGTGGCCCCATCCGGCACGACAAGCTCTTCTTCTACGCCAGCTATCAGTACACCCGCGCGCGCGACCAACTCAATTCGCTCAGTAGCTACTTCGCGCCCCTTGGCATTACCGACGACCGCAGTGTGGCTGGCCTGCAGCCTGTATTAGCCGCGGCAAACCTTCCTCCCGGCACGCCCATCGACCCCGTCGCACTCGCGTTTCTCCAAGCCAAACTGCCCGGCGGCCGGCTTCTGATTCAGTCGCCTGCCGATCCTGCCGGGAAGGTATCGTTCATTGGCCCGGCTTCAAAGTTTCAGGCGGATCAAGCTAATTTGAATATCAGCTATGTGCTCTCTCACAAAGACACGCTTACCGGCAGGTACTACTTCCAACAAGACCCCAGCGAGAGTCCTTTTTCCAGCACCAACCTGCTCGGATTTCCGCAGAAGTACACTGCCGGCAGCCAGGTCTTCTCGCTTGAGAACACGGTTGTTCTCTCGCCGCGGCTTACGTGGGAGCAGAAGGGGGGCTTCGTTCGCATGAAGGTGGACTCTTTTACCGGGCAGCCCTTTGGTCCTTCTGCGGTGGGCATCAATCTCTTCGGCAGCCCGCTGCTTCCCGGTATCGCCATTCGCAATGCAAACGGCTTCAATAGTCTTAATATCGGCCCAACCTCCAACTTTGCCAACACTGGCTTCTCTCAGAACACGTTCGAGGGAACCTCGACGCTGAACTACGTGGTCGGAAACCACTCCTTCGCCTTCGGCGGCAACTACGACTTCACCCAACTCAACATCATCAACCGCGCCAACCAGGTTGCCACGCTCTCCTATAACAGCATCGGCAACTTCCTCACCGGCGGGCCGCTTCGCAACAGCGCTGGAACCTCGGTCTACTTCCAGGGCGCAAGCAACCGCTACTACCGCTCGCCTCAGGTTGGCGGGTATGCCCAGGATCAGTGGCGTGCGACCCCGCACCTGACCATCACTGCCGGCATACGCTACGACTACGACGGCGGCCTCTACGAGAAGTACGGCAATCTGGTCAACTTCAGTCCAAGGCAGTACTCCTACGACCTCGCCAGCGATACGATCATCAACAGTGGGCTGGTCGTAGCGGGCAACAACAAGCTTTATGCCTCGCCGGGCGCGTCGAAGTCCACGCTGACCAACCGGCAATGGGGTATCGGTCCGCGCATCGGTCTCGCTGACAGCCTGACAGACAGGCTGGTGCTGCGGGCAGGCTTCGGGCTTTACTACGATCGCGGCGAATACTTCACCGAGTTCTCACCCTCTGCCGGTAATGGCTTCAACGGGCCCTTCGGCGTTACGCTGCAGCCGCCGTTTGTGCAGGGTGTGATTCCCGCTAAGGGTGCGACGTCGGAGAATCCGTTCGGAACCGTGCGCCCGCCAATCGACACCAATCCTGCTGACTTCATCAAGAATCTCTCCAATCAGGCAGCCCTGATTAATGGAGCCAACCCCTATCTGTTCGGTGCTTACGCGGCCAACAACAGCCTTCCGTACACCGAGAACTGGAGCCTCGACCTCCAGTACCAAGCTACGCGTAGTATCGTGGCCACGCTCGGATACACGGGCAATCACGGGGTCCACCAGACCGTGCCTGTCCCGTTCAATCAGCCGCAGGTGGCTACGCCGGATCACCCGGTTAACGGGCAGAGCTATAGCTACGGGTATAACGCCACGTATCCTAACGGAGCTACGCTTCTCACCGAGCCATACAACACCAGTACCGGAGGCAACACCGATCTGCGTGTGCCTTACATCGGCTACAGTCCCAACTCCGTGGCCTGGACGACGGTAGGCTGGTCCCACTACGACGCTTTACTGGCCTCGATTCGGCAGACGAATTGGCATGGATTCGACTTTCTTCTGTCGTACACCTGGTCGCACTCCCTGGATGCTGCAAGCGGCTTCGGGCTCTTTTACAACGGCAACAATCCTCAGAATCTCGCCTCCGGCTATGCCTCTTCGGACTACGATCGCACCCACGTCACCAGCTTCAGCTTCAACTACCAGGTACCCGATCTTAAAACTGGAAACCGCTTTGCCGACAAGGCGGGAAGTGGATGGGGCCTTAGTGGCGTCGCCACGTTCCAGAGCGGCCAGCCTTATAACGTGTACGACTTCTCCGGAACCGTCGGCAGCATCTTCTTCGCATCGAACGACTTCCTTACCAACCCTGTGCTACCGCTCGCGCCCGGCTTCAATCCGAAGAGTGCGCGCACCAAGCACAGCGGAGCCTTCGTGAACCCGAATGCACCCAACGGCACCTCCTCCAACTTCAACGATGTCGCTTTCACCCCGTCTGCCTTCGCCTATCCTTCCTTGCAGCCCGGAGAGTCCGGCGTTCCACCTTGCGGCGGGACTACCAGCGGCGGTTATCTCTGCGATACCTTCGAGTCGACCTTTGCAACCGGCCAGCGCAACATCTTCCGCAGCGCCTTCCAGAAGCGGGCCGACATCGCCCTCTTCAAAGAGACCAAGCTACACGAACAGTACCGCCTCCGCATCGCCATGGAGGTCTTCAACGTCACCAACACCCCCAGCTTCGATACGCCCGGCAACAACTTCAGCGGCAGCGACTTCAACAACCCGCCGGGAATCACTCCGCTACCCAACAGCGACCCCACAGTCTTCTCCAGTCAGGGAGTAGGCGCCATCACCAACCCCATTGGAAGCCCACGACAGGTTCAGTTCTACGGCATCTTCAGCTTCTGACAACCTACCCAGCCGCGCCGTTCGAACCCGGTCGGATGGCGCGGTTATCACTTCCCGTTACCCTCGACGCTTGGAAGGCTATCCGCTTTACTTCCGATAGCAATATCCCTCACTGTGGGCTGATTTGCAGTAATCGTCCCGCGCCACCATATATTGCGGATGCAACGTATTCAATGACTTTGGACTCTCTGAAGCTCCTGACTATGCCCCTAGCCAGTTGATAATACGATTTGTTACGTCACTCCAAGCCCGAAGTCACAAGGCTGAACTACCCCATCAAGCTGCGATTTTGCGTCGTGGGTCCAGCACCCTACAATCGTCGGTATTTGAAAGGGTATGTGCATCACTGAACGAAGCCGTTTCTGGCCAGCATCACCATTACACACCGCTACAAATTTCAGTTGTCGGGCTGAGTTTACGGACCGCGACTTGAGACATTCGTTTACCAGTGGGCCAACGGCAGCCGCTCCGGACCGCGCAATTGCCGACCATGCCTCCGGTTGGGATTCCTCATCCGCCCTGCGCGACTCCTTACGCACCGCGTCCAGACGCTCTCGCGCCCCGCTACATCTTTCCCCGTCGGCTCGATCAGGCCGCGCATCTCCGCTTCGGCTATAGGCTCCCTTTCGCCGTCCGAAAGGGGAGACTCAAGGGCAGCGACCGCAGAGGCAACACGTCGGCCAGCACCACCTCGCCGCCTCCGGCCCTGGCTCTGCCGGAGCCGATAGCAACACGCTGTGCAGCATCCCTTCTAAGGTGACGGATCGCTGCCAGTTTGTCTTCCACGTCCGGCCGGGATACATTTGCGATCTTGGCGACGTGGACTCCTAACGTGCCCCGCAGCTCCCAAGGGCACTGCCGAACGTCCAGCTATGAACATTGCTGCCGATGGCGTACCGGATGCCCTCGTGTCCATCTTTGCCTAACCCGGTCAAGGAACTTCCGAGATACTGCACGCATCGCTCGCAAGCCCGCGGCTAGGCCGGTGCAAACTTCCAGGCTTGCCTACCTCCTCGGTGAGTTATTGGCGGATTTCGATCACTGACCGCACGTAGTGGTCGGGCACCTCCATCTCTCAATCGTCATACAGCACCCGGCGACCTTCTAGGAAGGCGATCTCCCGAAGCGCTCCAACAACTACGGCAAAACGTGTAGGGACCACCGTCACCGTATGCACTGACGACGACTGCCCCGTGCACGACCCACGAGCAGCGGCAGAACAAGCGGCCAATCCAGCCCCGACGATGACACCCGCTTCAGAGGCCGAAGACAGAGGAAGAGGCCGAGGAGCGACAGCGGATCTACGACCAACAGCGAAAGGAGCAGACCGCATAAGTTGACATAAATCCACATTAGAACAAAGCTCATCTGTGACTGCGACCTCATCGGATAGATGGGGGAATAGTGATCTAGACAGTCGAGCGTTCCCAATCGTGCACACCCTCTAACGGATCAACCGGGAAGCCCAATGCGTTATAAAGTCTTGGGAAGTCGAACGGGTCTCAATGTATTAGAGTTCGCGCAGGGTACAGGGATGCTGGGTAAGGCCTATGGCTACGGGACCTAGCCAGACGAAGCTCGAAGGATATGCGGACGCAGGCGAAAATCTAGTTGATTTGTCGGGCGCGCACCAAAGAGGGAATACGAACGCCACATCGGAATGTTTGTTGGGAAATCGCGACGATTTTCTACTCGTCTCCAAGTACAGCCGAAGTGCGAAAGCTATTCCGCCGTTTGAGGCGAGTGTCACTTCGTGTAGCCGTGCAAGAACACATCAACCGCGGATTTGACTATGCGTTGTTGTGCATCTTTATTTGGCTTTGGAGAAACGCCGAGCGTCACTTTCAGCATTGTCTCGGAGATGATGAGACCGAGAAAATGGTGCGCGGCAGCTTCTGAATTGAGTTCCCGAAGTTTGCTTTGAGAAACCTGCTGTTCGAGATAGCGACTTAGAGCACCTATCATCCGCGCCGGTCCTAACTCATAGAACATTCTCCCCAGCTCTGGGAATTTACCTCTGTCCAAGGAGAGCGTTCGTTGGAGTGTAATGGTGTCGTCCGCCATGAACCGCGCTAGAAATCCTTCCCCAAATGAAGTTAATGTGACCGCTATAGGGGCATCAGATATGAACAGCGCACTCATCTTGCCTGACATGTGGTCGGTCTGCCGTTGAATCACCGCACGGAAGAGATCTTCTTTGGTTGGAAAGCGGCTATAAAACGATTCCTTCGAAGCACGCGCCTCACGCGCAATCTGGGTAACGCTCGACCCTGCAAATCCGTTCTTTAGGAAAAAGGAGGCGGCGACATCCAGCAAGTGTTCGGTTAGGGCCTCAGACTTGTCGGTCGGTGCAGATGTTAAGGCCTTTTTGCTTTTCGCCATAATTTCTCCTAAGGTATTTTGAATCCCTAAACCGCTCCACTCAGTCTAAAATATAGTACGGAACGGTTCGGTTCCAGTATAGCCGGAAAGGATCTGTAATCAATGGACGACTCGACACAGAGGACTGAAGGCTCAAAGAAGGTGAGCGCCGGCAAAGTCGATACGCAAGCGCCAGACCATTCTTCTCCAGAAACTGCATCGTCACCGCACCGACACCGCCTCTGGGCATGGCTTCTAGGCGTGGGCGTGCTTCTTGCGCTGATCATCGTTGCTGTCGTGCGTAAGCCAAAGTCTACAACCACTTCTGTCGATACAACTCAACCAGCTGTTGCGAACATTATGGCCTCTCAGGCGCGCCTCGGCGATATGGGGACATATATTGAAGCACTGGGCACGGTGACGCCGCTCGCGACGGTCAATCTTTACAGCCAAGTCAATGGCAAGGTGGATGCCGTGCATTATGTCGAAGGCCAGATGGTGCGTCGTGGAGATCCGTTGATCGATATCGACCCCCGCCCCTACGAGGCGCAACTCCTGGAGGCCCAAGGTACGCTAGCTCATGATCGTGCCGTCCTCGCGCAGGCGGAGATGGACCTTGCGCGTTACAAGGATGCTTCCAGCCAACAGGCTATAGCCCGGCAGACCTACGAGGACCAGGTGCACACCGTGGACCAGAATCGCGGGACGGTGCAGAACGATGAAGGTCAAGTCAAATACGCTCAGGTGCAATTGAGCTACTGCCACATCAACTCACCGATCTCTGGACGGGTCGGGCTGCGCCTCGTCGATCCTGGGAACACCGTTTTCTCCGGCAGCTCAACTGCCATCGTCGTCATTACACAGCTCCAGCCGATCACGGTCGTCTTCAATGTGTCGGAAGACAGTTTAGGACAGGTCCACGATCAGATTCTTCGGCGCAAGACCTTACCGGTGGACGTGCTGGACCGCTCGCAAATGACGAAGATCGCCTCCGGAAAACTTCTTACTCTGGACAATCAGGTCGATACATCGACGGGCACTGTGCGTTTCCGCGGCCAATTCGACAACGACGCATTAACGCTCTATCCGAACCAGTTTGTAAATGCGCGCCTGCTGGTAAAGACGCTCAGGGGCGTCGTTCTAATTCCTACGGCGGCGGTGCAACGGAACGGTGCGCAGGCGTTCGTTTACATCATCGATAACGGCACCGCAAAGATCAGAAACGTCACGGAGGCTTCCACCGAGGACAATGTGGCTGCCGTCAACGGTATCAACGCCGGCGATGTTGTGTCCGTCACAGGCTTCGACAAGCTCCTTGACGGCTCGAAGGTCAACGTGCAGGGCATCGTTCCCTTTGGCAACAGCGACAACCTCCCGAATGCTTCGGCGAAGACGGCGGGCAGGTAGGCCATGAGTCCATCGCGAATCTTTATTCTTCGGCCTGTAGCGACCGCACTGCTGATGACAGCGATCTTAGTAGTTGGGATCGCGGCGTATTTCACGTTGCCCGTGTCCGCGCTGCCGGAGGCAGACTACCCGACGATCCAGGTACAGACCTTCTATCCCGGTGCAAGCCCCGATGTGATGTCATCTGCGGTGACCGCCCCATTGGAGCGGCAGTTCGGGCAGGTTGCCGGGCTTACGCAGATGACATCCACAAGCTCCGACGGTAGCTCCGTGATCGTCCTGCAGTTCGCGCTGACACTCAATATCGATGTGGCGGAGCAAGAGGTGCAAGCGGCTATCAACGCCGCGCAAGCTTATCTCCCGACAGACCTTCCGGTCCCACCGGTATACAGCAAATCGAATCCGGCCGACGCTCCCGTGTTGACGCTTGCACTTACGTCTTCAACGATTCCGCTTTCCAAAGTGGAAGACCTCGTCGATACACGCCTTGCTCCCAAAATCTCTCAGTTGAGCGGTGTCGGTCTCGTGACGATCAGCGGAGGCCAGAAGCCAGCGGTCCGCATCCAGACGAATCCAGTGGCGCTTGCTTCTTACGGGCTTAACCTCGAAGATCTGCGGAACGCACTGACTGCCACTACGGTCAACTCCGCAAAGGGCAGCTTCGATGGGCAGTCGCAGGCATTTCAGATCAATGCGAACGATCAGCTCCTCTCCAGCGCCGGTTATCGGGATGTGCTCGTGGCCTATAAAAACGGTGCCCCCGTGATGCTCACCGATGTCGCAAAGATCAGCGATGGCGTGGAAAACGAGAAGCTCGCCGCGTGGATGAATCAAACGCCCGCAATCCTCCTGAACATTCAACGGCAGCCGGGAGCGAACACCATCGCCGTGGTGGATGAGGTGGAAAAACTTCTGCCCAAGCTCCAGGCGACGCTTCCCTCGGCCGTGAACGTAAAGATTCTGACCGATCGCACGACTACGATCCGTGCGTCGGTCAAGGACGTCCAGTTTGAGCTCATGCTCACCATTGCGCTTGTTGTGATGGTCATCTTTATCTTTCTCAGAAACTTTGCAGCCACCATCATCCCCAGTGTTGCCGTGCCGCTGTCGTTGGTCGGAACGTTGGCCGTGATGCACTTTCTGGGCTATAGCATCAACAATCTCACCATGATGGCGTTCACCATCTCGACAGGGTTCGTGGTGGATGATGCCATCGTCATGATCGAAAACATCTCGCGTTTTCTCGAAGAGGGCATGAATCCGATGGAGGCGGCACTCAAGGGCGCTGAGCAAATTGGATTCACGATCATCTCTTTGACGATTTCGCTCATCGCGGTGCTCATTCCGCTGCTGTTCCTGGGCGAAGTGGTGGGTCGTCTCTTCCGGGAGTTTGCAGTGACTCTTGCGGTGACCGTTTTGATCTCCGCTGTAGTTTCCTTGACGCTCACTCCCATGATGAGTTCGCGTATTCTGCGGCATAAAGCAGAGTCCGAACAGAACGGCTTCTACCGCTGGACCGAAGGTATCTTCAAGCGCATCATCGCGGCTTACGGACGCAGTCTACAGTGGGTGCTGAGACACGAGACACCCGCGCTTCTGGTCGCGCTGGCCACACTCCTGCTCACCGTCTTCCAGTACATCGAGATCCCGAAGGGGTTCTTTCCGACCCAGGACACGGGCATTATTCAAGCCGTATCGCAGGCCCCGGAGTCGATCTCATTTGCGGCAATGTCTCGCAAGCAGCAAGAGCTATCCACAGAGATTCTGAAAGATCCTGCGGTGGAAAGTATCTCTTCGTTCATTGGAGCCGACGGAATCAACACAACATTGAACAGTGGCCGCATTCAAATCAATCTGAAGCCACAGCAGACACGACACATCAGTGCGACAGACGTTATACAGCGCTTACAAAAAAGATTGCGGAACGTGCAGGGGATTCAGGTGTACATGCAACCGGTACAGGATCTGACCGTGGACGACCGTGTGAGCCGAACCGAATATCAGTACACGCTTGAAGATCCGGACACTCTGGAGTTGAACCAATGGACTTCCAGGCTGGTCACAGAACTTCACAAGTTGCCGCAGATCACCGATGTGGCTACCGACCAGCAGACAAATGGAGTGAGCGCGAACCTCACCATTGACAGGGCGACCGCGTCCCGTCTGAACATCACACCGGACCAGATCGATTCCACACTTTACGATGCCTTCGGACAGCGGCAGATCAGCACTCTTTACACGCAGTCAAATCAGTACCACGTCATCCTCGAAACCCTGCCCCAGTTTCAGCAGAGCCCCGGCAAGCTCAACGACATCTACATACAGGGCTCAACGTCCTCGTCCAGTTCTTCGGCGCAGAGTACGTCAGGGCGCACGTCGTCCGGCTCAAACGGTACGCCGACAACGCTTACGCCTTCCTCCAACGAGAGCTTAGCTTCGACCACGCCGACGAGTGTTTTGGCCTCGAGTTCGTCCGGTTCAAATGGCTCTTCGGGAAATATGGCTTCGAGCGGCCAGGGCACCGGGGGCAGCTCTCCAAATTCATCGAGTTTGCAGAGTAGTTCGGGCTCATCGAACTCCTCCTCCACACAGCCGACACCCGTGCCACTGAGCGCTATCAGCCACTTCGGGACAGCGCCGTCGCCGCTGACAATTGCCCATCAAGGCCAGTTCCCGGTGGTCACCATATCGTTCAATGTGGCAACAGGTTACTCGCTTGGCCAGGCCGTCGAAGCAGTGGAGAAGGCACAAGAACGATTGCACATGCCCGCGAGCGTGCAGGCTGACTTTCAGGGGACAGCCGCCGCTTATAAGGGCATCGGCTCCAACGAGGCTATCTTGATCCTCGCTGCGCTACTGGCCGTGTATATCGTGCTTGGAGTACTTTACGAAAGCTTCGTTCATCCCCTCACGATCTTATCGACGCTGCCTTCCGCGGGTGTCGGGGCTTTGTTAGCGCTTCGGCTTTTCCATCAGGACCTCGGGATCATCGCCGTCATCGGGATCATTCTTCTGATCGGAATCGTCAAGAAGAACGGAATCATGATCGTCGACTTTGCGCTCGAAGCAGAACGGGTCCGCGGACTGAACTCTGTGGACGCTATTTTCGAGGCGTCGCAGCTTCGGTTCCGGCCGATCCTGATGACGACTCTATGCGCGCTCTTTGCAGGAATTCCGCTTGCTTTCGGTTCCGGGATCGGATCAGAGTTACGCCGCCCACTCGGCATCGCGATGGTGGGCGGCCTGCTCGTCAGTCAGGTGCTTACGCTTTACACCACGCCTGTGATCTATGTCTTCTTCGATCGCATTGCGCAACGATTCGGTCGCCGCACCAAACCCGCGTTTGACCAGTCAGTAGCAGCGGAGCAGGCATGAACATCTCTTCTCCATTTATCCAAAGGCCCGTCGCGACGACGCTCCTCGCCATAGCCATGGCCATCGCGGGAGCGATCGCCTTCGAAGAGCTTCCTGTTGCCTCGTTGCCCCAGGTCGACTTTGCCACGATTACGGTGGCCGCGACGCTGCCCGGCGCCAGCCCCGAGGTAATGGCTTCTTCAGTGGCAACTCCACTCGAACGCCAGTTCGGACATATCGCCGGTGTCGCTCAGATGACCTCCTCAAGCACTCTTGGCATCACCTCCGTCACGCTGCAGTTCGACTTGAGCCGTGATGTCGATGGCGCTGCCAGGGACGTTGAGGCGGCGATCAATGCCGCTCGGACCTATCTGCCGGCGAACCTGCCCTCAAACCCAACGTACAGGAAGATCAACTCCGCTGTTGCGCCCATGATGGTGCTGAGCCTCACGTCTGATGTCTATGACACAGGAACTCTCTACGATACGGCCTCATCGATCATCGAGCAGAAAATTTCGCAGTTGCAGGGCGTCGGGCAGGTGCAGGTGGTCGGCAGCTCGCTGCCTGCTGTACGAATCGAGTTGAACCCGACCCAGCTCAATAGCTATGGCATCGGCCCACAGAACGTCGCACAAACAATCTCGGTACAGAACTCCAACCGTCCCAAGGGACAGATCAGCGACCAGTACACAACTGCGGACATCAAGGCCAACGATCAGATCTCGAAGGCGAAAGACTATGCTCCGTTAGTCATCGGTTCGAGTAAAGGGAAAGTAGTTCATCTCAGCGATGTAGCCAACGTTTATGACTCGGTGCAAACGCTGCGGTCGGCAGGCTACGTCAATGGGAAACCGAGTGTCATTTTGCTGGTCTATCGGCTACCCAACGCCAACGTGATCGAGACATCTGACCGCGTCAAAAAGGAACTGCCGTCCATACGCGCCTCCATCCCAACCGGCGACCAGCTGGGTATCGTGAACGATCTCACGACGACGATTCGCGCGTCTGTCAACGATGTGGAAAGAACACTCGTGCTCTCGATCGTGCTGGTGATTGCTGTCGTCTTCGTCTTTCTGCGAAGCCCGCGTGCGACGCTCATTCCTGGTGTTGCCGTTACCGTCTCGCTCATCGGCACATTCGCCGTCATGTATTTTTGCGGCTATACGCTTGATAACCTGTCGTTGATGGCGCTAACAGTCTCGACGGGGTTTGTCGTCGATGACGCGATCGTCGTAATGGAAAACATTACGCGGCTCATCGAATTAGGCGTTTCGCCCATGCGGGCGGCTTTTGATGGAGCAAAGGAGGTTGGCTTTACAGTGATTTCGATGAGCCTATCGCTCACTGCAGTCTTTGTCCCAATCCTCTTCATGGGTGGTCTTCCAGGACGGCTCTTTCATGAATTCGCCGTGACGCTTTCGGCGTCGATCGCCATCTCCATGGTCGTTTCGCTTACGCTGACGCCAACGATGTGCGCCTATATCCTTAAACCTCACAACAGTGAACGGCATGGTCGTCTCTATCGATTCAGCGAACGCGCTTTTGACGGTTTACTCGCGTTCTACCGTCGCACTCTGGTGTGGGCGCTTCGCCATCCCGCGCTGATCGCGCTCACTCTTCTGGTTACTCTTGCGCTCAATGTTGTGCTTGCTGTTCGAGTGCCGAAAGGACTGTTCCCGCTACAGGATACTGGGACCATCTTCGGCGGTTTTCAAGGATCTCAGGACGCATCCTTCCAGTCGATGAATCGCTCTCTCCTGGCGATCCAATCCGTCATCAGCGCAGATCCTGCGGTCAGCAAGGTCGCAGGCTTCACAGGCGGACAAGGTGGACCGGGCGGGGGCGCGAGCAACACGGGATTTGCATTCGTCAGCCTAAAGCCTCTAGCCGAACGAAAGATTAGCGCGGGTGAGGTGGTCGACCGCCTGCGCCCTAAACTCGCCGCGCTTACCGGGGCTTCGACATTCCTTCAGGCTGCGCAGGACATCAGTGTCGGCGGCAGGCAGAGCAACGCACAGTATCAATATCAGCTATCGGCAGACTCTGTAGAGACTCTCAGCCAATGGGCACCTGTCCTCTATCACCAAATGCTGAAGATGCCGCAGATCAAGGACGTTACGACCGACCAGCAGAATGGCGGCCTGCAGATGCTGCTCAACTATGACCGCGCCACAGCCGCCCGACTCGGCATAACTCCGCAACTGATCGACAATTCCCTTTACTACGAGTTCGGCGAGTCGCAAGTCTCGACCATCTACACCTCACTAAACCAGTATTACGTAGTGATGGAAGCTGCTCCGCATCTGCTCACTTCGCCTTCCGCATTGAACTCAACCAATGTTCACTCCACAGGCAAGGGTTCGGCCCCTCTGAGCACGTTTGCGCACATGCAAGCTTCTACGTCGCCGCTGTCAGTCAATCACTCCTCTTTCTTCCCGTCAGCCACCATATCGTTCAATCTTGCTCCCGGTGTCTCGCTTGGGGAGGTCACGAAATTGATCACCGATATGCAACAGCGGGCAGGCACACCGACAACAATCACGAGCCAATTTGCGGGCACCGCACAGGCCTTCCAAAGTTCACTCGCCACGGAGCCGTTTCTCATTCTTGCGGCCATCGTTGCCATTTATATCGTGCTTGGCATTCTCTACGAAAGCCTCATTCATCCCGTCACGATTCTCACAACGCTTCCGTCGGCGAGCGTCGGCGCAATGTTCGCTTTGCAGTTCTTCAAGAGCGAGCTCGATGTCATCTCCCTCATTGGAATATTGCTGCTCATCGGCATTGTAAAAAAGAATGCCATCCTGATGATCGATTTTGCGCTGCAGGCGGAACGGCTGGAGGGCAAGAGCACAGAGGATTCCATCTTCGAGGCCTGCCTACTGCGCTTCCGCCCCATTTTGATGACGACGTTGGCCGCACTCTTCGGAGCGCTGCCACTCGCCTTTGGTCGCGGCGTGGGCTCGGAGCTTCGCCGTCCGCTGGGAATTGCCATTGTTGGCGGTCTTATCTTCAGCCAGGCGCTCACACTCTACACCACGCCAATCATCTACCTGTATTTCAACCGAGTTAGTCAGTGGTTCAAACGTCGTCGCGGTACGACAACGAACCTCACGAGCGGCGCAACAGCCTAGAAAGGCGAAGGAAATGGACATCATGAAACGCTTCAGACCTCTTCCCATCACTCGCAAATCCATCCTTTTGTGCTTTGCTTGTCTGCCACTGCTGCAAGGCTGCATGGTAGGACCCAAGTACGTAAGGCCCACCGTTCAGGCTCCGCCTGCGTTCAAGGAGACGACAGACCAGACCGCTCCCGACGGTACGACATGGACTACAGCGAAGCCGCAGGACACGACGTTGCGCGGCAAATGGTGGGAAATCTATCAGAAGCCAGAACTGAACGGTCTTGAAGACAAGCTGAACGACTCGAACCAAAACATCGCTCAGGCGTTCCACAACCTTATGGCCGCACGCGCCCAAGTCCGCGAAGCCCGATCTAGTTATTCGCCGACCGTCTCTACAACGCCTTCCTACACCCGGTCACGGACCTCCGCGAACGTCGTCGGCCAGGCTCCAGCAAATACGAACCTCAACAGCAACAACTTCGATCTGCCCTTCGATGTCTCTTGGGAGCCGGACGTTTGGGGACGCGTTCGCAACACCGTCAAAGAGTACGCAAATGCCGCCCAGGTAAGCGCGGCTGATCTCGCGAATGAAAAGCTGACAGAACAAGCCAATCTGGCCGAGTACTACTTCGAGCTTCGCGGTCAGGATCAGCTCATAGAACTCTACAAACAGACGATTGAAACATACCAGAAGAGTCTTGAATTGACACGCGTACTTGGCAGGACTGGTATAGACAGCGATCAGGCCGTCGCGCAAGCTGAGCTGAACCTGAAAACAGCACAAGCCGCAGCCACCAATTTGGGCGTCGCCCGCGCGCAATACGAACACGCGATCGCGCTGCTGATCGGCCAACCTGCATCATCTTTCTCTATGCCAATGCACCCGCTGACGACAGCGGTTCCGGGAATACCGCTTGGTGTGCCTTCACAACTGCTACAGCGTCGTCCTGACATTGCGGCAGCCGAGCGCACGATGTCTCAGGCCAATGCCCTTATCGGTGTCGAAACTGCCGCTTTTTATCCCAGCTTCAGCATCTCATTTGAGGGTGGCCTTGAGAGCTCGAACGTCAAGAATTGGTTCACCTGGCCCAGCCGCTTCTTCTCCCTCGGGCCATCGGCGTCGCAGACGCTCTTCGATGCAGGCCTCCGCCGCAATACGGTCGCACAGTACAAGGCACAGTACGACGCAGATGTTGCCAGTTATCGGCAGACCGTACTCACCGCATTTCAGCAGACCGAAGACTCGCTTGCGTCAGAACGCATCCTTGCTAAGCAGTTGCAGCAAGAGCAGGAAGTGATTGCGGCGGCACAGCGCTATTATGATCTGTCTGTAGTCCGCTATCGCACTGGAGTCGACACCTATCTGAACGTATTTACGGCCCAAAATACGCTGCTAGCCGACCAGCAGACACAGGTCAACTTGCGAGTACAGCAAATGACAAGCAGTGTTCAGCTTATCGAGGCGCTCGGTGGCGGATGGGACACAACGCAGCTCCCAACGGAAAAGGAAGTGGCTGCAAAGAAGTAAAACGCGTTAGGGAGGCTCTGATTAAGTCCTATTTCCTGCTGCTGGACGCTTCTTTTGTTTGTCATTCCCGAAGGGAATCTGCGTCTTCCGTGCTCACGACAAGGGTCATATGGACTTAATTAGAGTCTCCTAAGAGCTGCTTATCTACCTAGGAACCTTTTCTGAAACCTTTCGGTTTCTCCAGAGTCTGATATTCATGCCGAACGGGTCGGTACGGTACTATTTTCAAGTCGCCCGTAGATAGTGCAAAGCACTCACAGGAGACGGCAAAGCAATCTTTATCGCTCACACTGCTGTAGCAGGTGTGCCGTTGTTCCGAGCCATTTTTGTTGTCCGTCATCATTTCTCCATTAAGTGCAGATGCTATTCAGAAATTATTTGAGGACAAGCCCCTTATGCAGCAACGCACCTTTAGCGCAACTTTGTTGGGCTTGACCGCTTTTTTCACTGAGCCCTCTTACGGCAACAATCGCGCTTTGAGTGGCGGCTTCGGGACTCTTTCGCGCGCCTGCGTCGTATGTTCTTTGTTGCTAGTCACCGGCATCGCATCTGGTCAACAAGAGTCACGGGCTTCAGAGAGGAGGAGCAGTTCGCTCCCAGAAGCACCTTTGCCTCAATCGAACTCTCAAAACTCATCTGAGCAGGTGCCTAGCCCGGTGGGAGCAGCCACTGTCTCAGGCACCGTGCTAGACGCAAGCGGGGCAGCCATTCCAGGAGCACGAGTCAATGTAACGCGCAGAGACAAAACACTGTTCGGCAGTATCAAGTCCGGCGGGGCTGGTGAGTTCTCATTTAGAAGCGTCCCGGCAGGTTCGTATGTCGTGACGATTTACGCAAAGGGATTTCAGCCGTTTGTATCGACGGAATTTGTGGTGACGTCCAAACAAGACTATGCAATTCCTGCCATCGCCCTTTCGGTCGCAGCGACCGATACAGAAATCACCGTTCGTCCCACTGACGTGATTGCCGCTGAACAGATTAAAGCGGAGGAAAAGCAGCGTGTGTTCGGTATCGTGCCCAACTATCTCACAAGCTACACCTGGGACGCTGCCCCTCTAACGACGAAGCAGAAGTTTTCGCTTGCCACACACGACACCCTCGATCCGGTTTCACTTATAGGAGTTGGTCTCGGTGCCGGCATTCAACAAGCGCTTAACACCCATCCCGGCTATGGGCAAGGCGCGGCGGGATACGGCAAACGTTCCGCAGCTCTATTCGCCGATGGACGAACCAGTGACTATCTCAGCAATGCGGTGTTTCCCTCGCTGTTCCATCAGGACCCGCGCTATTTCTATCAAGGGAGCGGTTCTACAACGTCCCGCCTAAGCCACGCTCTCAGCAGCACAGTGATCGCACGGAGCGACACCGGGAAACCTATGCCCAACTACTCTTATTTTTTAGCGCTTCTGTGCTCGGGAGCCATCTCCAACGCATACTATCCCCACGGTGACCGGGGAGTCGGCCTAGTCTTCAGCACTGCGGCATTTGGTATGTTGGGAAAAGCTGGAGGAACTGTCATTCGAGAGTTCGTTTCGAAGCACGTTACCACAAATATCCCCGGTGAAGGCAAGCCATAGGAAGATCGAAAGATGATTCGCGTTCATCTCCCATTAAATGGTGGTGACTGACCAAGGCCTCTTAGGGGATGCACACTATGAACCTGTCGACACAGCTCACGTATCCGGGAATTGGCATTGCAGTGTTTGCCCAACAACTCTGCCTGCCGGTTCCGTCGATGGTGCTGCTCGTCACTGTCGGAGCATTGGCTGCGCACGGTCAGGAAGCTCTGCATATCTGGCTCGTCATTCTCGCGGGAGTAACCGGATGCCTGCTTGCCGATAGCTTTTGGTTTTGGTTGGGCAGGCGATGGGGTAGCGGGGTCATCCGGCTGGTGTGCAGCTTTACGGCAGATCCTCAAAGCAGTCGCGAGAACTCACATCGCATCTTCGAAAAATGGGGCCTATGGTTGCTCACGGTTGCGAAGTTCGTGCCGGGGTTGGACGGCGTGGCACCACCTTTGGCCGGCGCTGAGGGCTCGACTGTCCATGGATTTCTGTCTTATGACGCGATCGGATCTCTCTTATGGACGTCCACCTATGTGCTCGTCGGCTTTCTGTTTGCTGATGAAGTGAACAGTGTAATGCGCGTTATTCAACGCTTTGGAGTGTCGCTGGGGATCATCGTTGGCGTTCCGTTGTTGCTCTATGTCATCTGGAAGGCTGTTCGTGTGGGAAGGATGATCCGCCATCTAAGGCTACGACGCATCAGCCCCGCGATGCTTCAGAGAAAACTGGACGATCAGGAAAAAGTAATGGTCGTCGATCTTTTGAACTACGAGGCGCAGGATAGCGAGATCAAAGGAATTCCCGGTGCATTCCGTGCGAAGCCCTCAAGGCTGAGCAAGGTGAAGAAACTGTTCGTACCTGCGGACGTGGAGATAGTGCTGTACTGCTCTTCCAGGAACGAATTTGTTAGCGCTCGTGTTGCGGACGCCCTGCAAAAAAGAGGCGTGCACAACGTGTGGGTATTGGAAGGTGGCCTCGAGGCCTGGGTGGGCGATGGACGGCTTGTCACGACCGAATTGGACACGGGCGAACGCGTGGCAGCTCGGATGGGTGTTGTGCTGCCTACGGATGTTGGGCTGAAGGAACCAGGACCGTAATCAAGCAGGCCTAGCGTGTGCATTCCCTTTGCCAGCAGGGCGGCTTGCCGACAAAGGGATTATGCCCGCGTTGTCGGACTAGACCTTGGGAGCCAATCTTGGATAAAGCGATAGAGCATTCTTGCTGAAGATGTCTTCCTTATCTCCTTTGCTGAACTCGTCGTAGCTTTCTACGGCGTCAATGGCATGGGGGATTGATTGCGCCGGCATAAAGGGAAAGTCGAAGCCGGTCAGCAACTGCGAAGTTGAGGCCACTTGCTTAAGCGCCAAAAAATACGGCGGTATGGTCGCAGCGGCCACATCAAAATAGAGCGTCTTGATTTGCGAGAGAACGTCCTTTGGTGAAAGCGATGGATGCTCGCCTTTCTTTTTCGCCTCCATCGCCAATGTCATCGGAATGAGGATGCTCATTCTTTCCGGCCCTAGGAACGGCACCGCTCCTCCGCCGTGGGTCGTGATGAAACGTATGTCTGGAAAGTCTTTGATCACATTTTTGCGCAGCAGACTTGTGATCATGCGCGTCGTTTCGAAGGGATATTCAAGCATCGGCGCGGGGAAGCCAAGGCCGATCTGCTCGAAGTTTGACGGCTCGACCGGATGGACAAAGACGACTGCCTTGCGGCGATTGAGCTCCTCGAACACGGGACGAAACTTTGGGTGGCCCAGATAAGCGCCATCATAGTTGGTGGAAAGACCCACGCCATCCAGCTTTAGAACGTCCAGAGCGTATTCGAGCTCTTTCAACGCGGCATCCACATCCGGCAAGGGCAGCAGCGCGTCAACTCCGAACTGTTGGGGATGTTCTGCTATGACCTGCGCACCAAAATCGTTGATCGTCCTGGAAAGACGGATTGCTTCTTCGTTACTCCAATACTTCGGCCCAGGAGATGTGATGGACAACACGCAACTCCCAACATTGTTCTTCTCCATCATTTCGAGGTGCTTTTCAACGGTCCACTCCTCGGGCATGGGCACTCCGTCGACAGCGACCGCACCGGTGCTCTTCATAGCGTCTACGTAGGCTTTGGGTAGGTAGTGCGAATGAACATCGATGATTTTGTTTTTCATGGCTGTGGCTCCTGTTTCTGTTTTGAGTGAGTTATTGGTGGGTGAATGTATGCCATCATCGCGCTTTCAATAAAGCACTTTGGGTGTGACTGACATACCGGGACGAAGCCTTTCCAAGCCGCTCTGGCCGCCTTTGAAGCGGATGCGTACTGGAAGTCTTTGTACGACCTTGACGTAGTTGCCGGTTGCGTTCTCCGGTGGAAGCACGCTGGTGCGATCCCCCGTCGCTGCAGGTAGACCTTCCACGTATCCGTCGAAGGTCTGGCCAAACGCATCTACCGTGATACGGACAGACTGGCCTGGCTTCATCTTCTTCATTTGGGTTTCCTTGAAGTTGGCGGTAACCCAAAGATCGCTTGTCTGCGCCACGATGAGGAGCTGCTGCCCGGTCGAGATCCGTCCACCCAGTTCGACAGAGCGCTCGCTCACGATCCCATCTACCGGGGAGACGATTTGGCAATACTGAAGGTTCAGCTTGCTTGTGATGAGTTGGGCTTTTGCCGACTCGACATTGGCCTGCTGGCTCTTGATGTCAGCGGATTTTATCGAAAGCTGGAGAGGCGCATTCTGCTCGATCTGGGCGAGTTTAGCCACTTGCTCGTCAAGTTGGGCTCGACGTTGATCCACGGTTTTCGCCGACGAATCGGCCGAAGCCCGACTTGCTTGCACGCTGGCTTCCTGGGCTCTCGCTGTGGCCAGGTATTGATCGTAGTCAGAGGGTGCGATCTCCTCCCTGTCGAGGAGTTGCCTATATCGCGCCAAGTCAGACTGGTTCTTTATGTTTGTCGCCTCAGCCTGCTGCAACTTTGCTACGGCACTGTCACGGTCATTCTGCGCTCCAGCAAGCGCAGCTTGCGCGGCAGATACTTCCGACCCGTAGCTGAGTGCATCGGTGGCATTGCTGCGCTGAGTAATCGGAAGATTAGGTTGCTGGGCGCTAAGCTGCGCAAGCGCCTGGTCGTACTGCGCCTGAGCTTGCGTCAACTTCGCCTCGGCGTCCGCGGTATCGAGGTCGAGCAAAGGCTGTCCGGCATGAACAACCTGGTTGTCGTCAACATAGATCGCTTTGACAGTACCGTCGACACGGGCCGCGACGGCATTGAGATGGCCGTCGATCTGCGCGTCGTCCGTGTCTTCGTAAGTGCGTGAATGCAGCCACCATACGATGACGATTGCTAGCGCGACCGCGACACCGGCCCAGAGCAGGAGCTTAGCACGGGGAGACACCGGGGTCTTTTCCTGCTTCTTGTCGTCATGGTTCTGGTCGCCTTGGTTTGTTTCTGACTGCTGCTCTGGTTTCGTCTCGTCAACGGCCATGGTTAGTTTCCTTTCAAAAGATCAGGGATGGTATGTTCGGCATCGCCGATTGCTCGAGCGAGCGATACTTTAGCAAGGTTGTGGGAGTACAGGCTGCTGATGTAGTCCTGTTCCGCGGAGGCGAGGGTCTCGTGTGCCTGCACCACCTCGACTGAAGTGGTGACACCGGCTGCAAACCTGTCCTGCGATTGCTTCAACGTAGCGAGCGCGAGTTTGCGGTTGTCGATCGCGACAGTCACCTGCTTGGTCGCCGTTTCCATATCGAGATATGCGTTGCGCACGTCGAGTTCCACAACCTGTTGCTGGTCGGCAAGCTCCGCCTTGCGCTGCGCAACGGCGGCGTTCGCCTGCACCACATCGGCCTTCGCCTTGCCTCCCTGCCAGATTGGAATCGAAAGCGAAGCGACACCGGTGTAAACAGAGATACCCTGGTTTGGGTTCGTGCCCTCTATGCCGTAAGTACCACTTAAAGCAAAGGTTGGTAAATACTCCGACTTTGACGCTTTCACAGTTTGCTCTGCCGCGCGGAGTTGCGCTTTGGCGGCCTGTAAATCGGCGCGGTTTGCGACAGCCTGTTGCAGCGCATCTTCAAGCGATATCGGCGGCTGCGGTGTGTAAGGCAGCGTCTCGTCGATGATCACAGTCGCGCCCAACGGCAATCCCATGATGCGTTCCAATTGCATCTTCTGCTTCTCGTAGTCGGTTTGCCTTGACAAGAGACGTTGCTGTTCCGTCTCCAGCTGAATCAGAATCTTGTTTGTATCTACGGTGGACTTCGTCCCCACACTGTTCTGCGCGGCAGCCTGTTTGTAACTGGCTTGCGCATAGTCCACCTGTACGCGCTCCGACTCTACCTCAGCCATCGTCGCGAGCAGTTGCAAATAGGTGCCGGCAGTAGCGTACACAACCAACTCGCGGGCATCCTTGAAGTTCAACAGAGCAGCGTTTTCGGACGCTCTAGCACTGCGCAGATTATGCACCGCGGCGGGATCAAGCAGGTCTTCCGACACGGCAGCATGAGCGTCGTAATAGTGGACTGGACCGACAGCCGTGGGAAATGAGGCTCCCGCACCGCCGAAGGTGCTCGCGCTCAACCCTTCGGACTGGAGATCGAACCGATTCACGTTTTCGCTGATGCTCCCGGTGATGCTGGGCAGAAGTGCGCTTAGAGACGCAAGTCTCACACCGCGTGCTTGCTGCTGGGAGGCGCTAGCGCCGACCGTACCCAGATTTGTCTTTAAAGCACGTTGAATCGCATCATGGAGATTTAGGTGTACTGCGCCAGAGATCGTGTCCGGTACGCTCCCTATATAACTCCCTTGCACCTGTACGGTCGTGTTCAACACATCCACGCTACTGGAGCTTCCGCCTGGTGCCGTAGACTGTTGAGCGCTTACACTCGCTCCGCCCTGTGGTCTGCCCGAAAGCTGCTGCTGCTGTTGTGCCTTCGCCGGCGTTACCATAGGGGCCTGCTCTTGTGCGTGTGCGTCCCGCAAAATTAAGATCGCTATCGACGTTATGACTACCGCTTTCAAAGCTCGCATTTCATCTCCTTAATGCATGACCACTGCGCCCTGCTTGGGCTTCTTCATCAAGAAAACCAGCGGCACCATGCATAGCGATGCCACGCCCAGTATCACGACGATGTCGAGGTATGACAGCATCGAGGCCTGGTTCTGGAGCGTGTTGTAGAAATCTGCAAGTGCCTGCTGCTTGGCCTGATATATGCCGTAGCCGAGTTGCTGGTAGTGCTGCTGCAACTGCTGGATCTTCGCCAGGTAAAAGGGATTTGAGTTCTTGGCGTGGCTGCTCAGGTATACCTGGTGAACTTGTTGTTTGCGGGCAAGCATCGTTGTCACGAATGCGGTGCCGCACGAGCCGCCGACGTTGCGGGCGAGGTTCGTCATACCCGATACATCGTTCCCTTGCGCCTCTGTCGTGCCCGTATAGGACAGTGTGCTGACGGGTACAAAAAGAAACGAGATACCCAACATCTGTACAAATCGGATCTCCGATGCATATTGGAAACTCATCTGTAAGTCCATGTTCGTCAGGTAGAGGATCGTGCAGCCTGTAAGCGCGAAGCCGAATGCGGCCAGATACCGGTTATCCATCTTGCCGCCCAGGATGCCGACGAGCGGCATGGTAAGCACAGTGGCGATGCCTCCAAAAGACATGACAAAGCCGGCCGACTCCGCCGTGTAGCCCATCAAGTTCTGCAAGAGATTGGGCAGCAGGTTCGAAGTTGCATAGAGCGCCAGCCCAACAATGAACATCATCACGAAGGACACTGCAAAGGTGCGATTTTTAAAAAGCCGCAGGTCAAGGATGGGTCTTTGGTCGGTGCGGGCACGACGCAACTCCCAAACAATGAGCGCTGTTAGCGCAAAGAGACACACGACGGAAGCGCAGGTGATAAATGGTGAGTTGAACCAGTCATCTTCCTGTCCCTTATCGAGGACACACTCGAGTGCTCCAAAAGTGAGGGCCGTCAATCCGAAGCCGAGATAATCGAGCCGGAATCCGCCCTGTTTTGACTTCCTAACTTCCTCCTGAATGCGTGGAGGATCTTCGATCAATTTGTGCGTAAGTATCAGCGAGAGGATTGCGATGGGGATGTTGATAAAGAATATCCAGCGCCAGGAGTAGTGTTCTGTGATGAATCCACCCAGAGTCGGCCCGAGTACCGGAGCCAGCACCACCGCCAAGCCATAGACGGCGAATGCCATGCTTCGTTTCTCCTGCGGAAATGTGTCGGTGAGGATCGCTTGTTCGCATGGACCAAGACCGCCTCCGCCAGCTCCCTGCAGCACCCGGAAGAACAGCAGCAGCGGCAGCGAGGGAGCGAACCCGCACAATAGAGAGCTCACCCCAAACAGTGCCACACAGGTCATGTACAGTCTTTTGCGTCCAAAGAGTGTTGTGAGGTAGGCACTGATCGGCAGAACAACGGCGTTCGAGACTAAGTAACAATTGATGACCCAAGTCGACTCGTCATAGCTCGCCCCAAGTCCACCAGCGATATGAGGCAAGGCAACGTTCGCGATGGAGGTATCTAGAACCTCCATAAACGTGGCAAGCGTGACGGTCACAGCGATAACCCACGGATTGACCTTCGGTTTCCAGGCAGCCTCAGCCATCCTCGCTCCTTATAACCGAACGGATCGGTTCGGTTCTTTTAGGACGCAAAACGCATAATTGGGGATGCAAAGAAAATTGACTAATAATCGTGAGACCTTTTGCGTGTAGCTAGAGTCATAAGTTTATACCGAACTGGTCGGTTCGGTACGACTTGCCAAACTGATCCGGAACTTCACGGAGGAATCATGTTCAATATGAATGTTCAAATCTTCAGCGCAGCCATTCTGACCGCCACTCTTGGGTCGTGTCTCGCGTTCGCACAAACTGCGGCTCCCAACCCAGGGGGCGCTCTAACGGAAGCCTGGCACTCAGATTCAGTTGTCTATGTTGCAGGACTGGCTGATGTCAAACCCGGCAGCTCCGGTTCCCTCAGCTTGATGCAGAACACGGTAGTTTTCGCGAACAAGCACGCCCAGGGGTCCATTCCCATCGAGCGAATCACCGCGGTTTCTATCGGAGATGAGCGCGTGGCAACGGGTGGGTCTGCCGGCAAGGTAGCACGGGTGATTCCGATGGGAGTCGGACAAGCCATGGGTGCAGTGACAAGCAAAAATGTAGGCGTGTTGACGATCGAATATCTCGATCAAACCGGAGGGTATCACGGGGCTGTGTTTGAAGTTCCGAAGGTACAGGTTGCGCTTGCACAGCAGCAGTTCGTCGCTCACATCAGTCCGGCTTCCGCCGTTGAGTCGCCTTCATGTGGCGGTTCCGTGGTCCCGAATACGCTCCTCGTAGAGCCCATTGCCGCTTCGGGTGTAGAACTGCCGGCGGAATATCGCGCCTTGCTCTATGAGGAGCTAGTGGATCAACTGGGCATGTCGAATGGTGCCAGCACGGTCTACCGCGTTGGAGACGCCGCAGCAGGCTGTTCTGCCAGGAAATTACAGATCTCCGTTACAGCGTTCAAGAAGGGCAATGAAGCACTCCGGGCCTCCACAGGGCCGGTTGGCCTATTTATCGGCGCATCATCGGTAACGTTTCATATGACCCTTGTGGATAGCGCTGGGGCAACTCTCTTCGACAAGTCTGTGAAGGCGAGCAAGCATGGCGACGGAGACAGCCTGAGCGTCACCCGCAACCTTGCCAAAAACGTCTCCAAGTCTCTCGCGAAATCAAAGACTGCGGGCTTGAAACCGGCCGCTTAGCGCTAAGCACATTTACTAACAGCCGTTCTCTTTGGAACGCTGCATACTTGCCGGTCAAGTAGACGACACAAGAAGGAGTTCATCTCATGTCAACCATCGATGTTCATTCTCATGTTCTACCCGACATTTACTTAAATGCGCTTCAGAAAGCCGGCATTACAAACATAGACGGTTTTTCTACGCCCGACTGGAGCGTTGAAGACCATCTCAAGATGATGGATAGTCACAAGATTCAGGCGTGTGTTCTGTCCTTATCATCTCCGGGATTAGAATTTGCGGAGCCCGGCCTTGCGGCCGAGCTTGCCCGAACCATAAATATCCTATTTTCGGAAATCATTTGCGACAACCCAGCTCGATTCGGTGCGTTCGCGTTGCTCCCCCTTCCGAACGTCGAAGCCGCGCTCCAAGAGATCGACTATGCCTTGGATGTGTTGAAGCTAGATGGTGTAGGACTCTTCACGAATTACGGAGGCGTATATCTTGGTGACCCGCGATTTGCGCCGGTACTCGATGAACTGCACAGACGGCGGGCCGTCGCATTCGTGCATCCGACGACGCCTGCAGGTTCCGACCGTTTGACGTTAGGCTATCCGGCACCGATGCTCGAATATCCTTTCGACACGACGCGTATGGCCGTCAGTCTGTTGGACACAGATACGATCGAGCGCTGCAGCCATGTCCGCTTTATTTTCTCTCATGGTGGAGGCGCACTGCCTCTGCTTGTACCGCGGATTGGCCCACTTATGGTCGCTAAGAACGGAGGCAACAAGCTCTCTGCCCTTATCAATATCATGCGGGTTGAAAGGCAAGTAAAATCCTGTTTCTTCGACCTTACAGCCGCAACCAGCCCAGCCTATCTCGCAGCGCTCAAAGAAACGCATGACCCTTCCAGGCTCTTGATGGGATTCGATTTCCCATTCATGCCGCCGGTTTCAATCGGCAGGGCCAAGGATGGCGTGAGTGATTTCGAAGGTTTCTCTGAACAGGAGAAGTCTGCCATCGATCAGACAAACGCAGAGAAACTCTTTCCTCGCCTGATAAAAGCGATCGAGCAGGCGTCCCGCTCCGCAGCAGATCGCTAGCCGTCATACCAATTTTCACACAACTCAAACACGCAAAGGAGAACTCTATGTTGAAACAGTCTTTATTACTCGTCCTTCTGTTGACGCCAGCCGTGCCCGCGACTCAAGCACAATCTACTGGCGGCGATCAATTGACTGTCAAGGTTACTGGCCTCCGCAGTTCCAACGGTAAAGTCCGCATTGAACTTTTCAACTCGGCGAAAGGCTTTCCGAAAGAGGACGCGAATGCGCTTCAGTCGGTCTGGATAGACGCTTCACAGGCGCAGCAAGGCACGATACAGACTACATTCAAGGATCTTCCGTCTGGCGACTATGCCGTCCTTACATTTCACGATGAGAATGGGAACGGCATTCTGGATCGGGGAGCGTTTGGGAGACCCAAAGAGGGCTTCGCTGTCTCGAATAACGCAACCGGGCATCCTCCGAGTTTTGACGCAAGCAAATTCTCGCTGACCGCTTCAGAGCAGTCAGTCTCATTGACGCTGCACTATTAACGCAGGAACACAAGTCAATTTGCACTCAAAAAGCTTGAGCCGCATGATGGGAAGCCATCGAGTCTAGTTTTACGGGGGGAGCGGTAGAAATGCCATTCCCTCGCTACCTCTTTAGCTGCTTGAATTGCTCTTGATGGAATCGTTCATACGAACCCCACACAGTATACGAAGCTTGGCTGAGTCGGAGGAATGACCATGGAGTCAACTATTAGGCGTCACCGCATGTTCAGTGCTGATTTGCTCTTTCTGTTGGAACAATGGATAGCTTTACTACTTGGTATCAGCTGTCTCGTGGTGTTCGCGTGGACAGCCTTAGATCGATACAGTGCGTTTTACGTTTGGCATTTACTCCATTTCAACACAACAACACTTGTTTCAATTGGTTGGCTTTTGACGATCGCCATCGGACTCATTGGAGTCGCACTAATGCGATTCGCATTCTATAAACAAGGCGAACCGGAGCTTGATGAAAAGTCTTCGGGTGAGAGAGGTGAAATGACGTCTGGCAATTCAGCAGAAAACTCAACAGCTGCGCCGATTGCTACAACGAAGCGGGATCGGTGAAAAAGAGCAGCGCTGGGTACCAAAAAGCTCTATTGCGCCCCAGGGGAAAACGGCTATCTTCGGATAGGACGGAATTGGTATCCATAAACGCTCTTGTCGCCAGCTTGGAAGTACTGACAAGCTGGCACGGGGATAGACCAATCCTCAAATCGCGTCATACGCGTCGGAATATTCGGCACCGTCGTTCAGGATGACGGTAGGCTGCCGCTGTCCTCCAGGGGTGCGTTGCTTGCGGCGACCGCATCAAAGAAGGAGAGCGCCGCATAATGGAACGCGCGAAGCTACCTTGAGCAAATCATGTACCGCCGCAGCAACTACCTGTCGTACACAAAATTTAGTGCCGAGGTAACGAATGAACCACCGAGGCATGACTGCTCTGATCACAGGCGCTTCGGCTGGTTTAGGCGAGGCGTTTGCACTACAACTGGCTAAACAAGGCGCAGACCTTGTTCTGGTAGCCCGTTCTAGAAACAAGCTGAACCTACTGGCGGAGACGTTGCGTGGGGAAGCTAATGGGCAGGTCACCGTCTTAGCCGCTGATCTTTCATCGGCCGATGCAGTCGACAATCTGATCGCCGAAGTCATACTCCGTGATCTCAAAATAGATATCTTGGTGAACAACGCCGGACTTGGGGTTTTTGAAGACTTCCTCGCCACGACCTTTGCTCAGCAGGTACAGCAAGTCGATTTGAATGTACGCGCTCTAGTTGCGCTCACTCATGCCTTTGCTCCCGGAATGGTGGAAAGGCGCTGCGGCGGAGTCATCAACATCGCTTCGACCGCCGCCTTTCAACCGCTGGCTGGTGCAAGTGTGTATGCAGCGTCCAAGGCTTTCGTTCTCTCGTTCACTGAGGCGCTCTCTCTGGAACTTGAGAAGACCGGCGTGACAATCACTGCAGCCTGTCCCGGACCCGTTGCGACACACTTCTTTGCCAAGATGAATCCCACACTGAACGCAAAACAAATGGACCAGCCCACGCCGGTCGTTCGTGACATCCTGCGCGGATTCGAGCGGGGGGAGAGGGTGGTCTATCCCGGCAAGCTGGCGAACCGCCTCGGTACTTGGGGTGCCAGGTTCCTTCCGCGGAACATGATCTTGCGCCTTGCCCTCAAGACGACCAGCAAGCTCAACCAAAGCTAGTATTTTCAGGAGACAAGATGACGCAAACGAAGAGTGCAGTCGATAAAGTCAAAATTGGCAGTACGGCGGTGGGCGCACTCGCGGTGGGGGCGGTTGCTTTTGAAGCAATGGCTATCGGTGTACTCGCTTTGGGTACCATGACCGTGAGGCGCTTGGGAGTGATGGAAGCACGCATCGAGAACCTCTCGATCGGTACGTTGACCGTGGATCATCTGGACGTTCGGGTCCAGTAAATTGACGAAAGATCAGCACTTCTGGATAACTAAGGATAAACGCGCTTCTCGGGAGTTGATCTTTTCACTGACAGCTGACTTGTCAGGACTGAGGCAGAAGCAACGGACCGTTACATGGTGGATGGCGGTTTAGCCAGTATCGAAAGAAAACAGCCCTGCATAATTCCTGTTGGGCTTGAGAACTCTGACGGAACGGAATGTGTGAGGCACCAACCTCAAATTCGTCCATTCACGCCTGTCAAATGGCTGCGTGACAAGAGGCGTGCCTTGAGGATTGGCCCTGCACTCGACTATCATCTCAAAAACCTGCAACTCTCCGTCAAAGCCATGGAGAGCTTTTGGCCGAATGACTGACTGAAAGTTTCCCCAGAAGGCATGAACGCGTTATGACGATTTGGCCTCATGGTAGTGCCGAGATGGCCGAAGGTATCCCCGCGCAGCACTGGTCAGTGCTGCTAAAACTCAGTGATTTGATCATCGAGATGAACGATCCAGACGATCTGGGCTACGGGGCATCTGAAATCCTAGGACGCGCGTTGAGTGTGAGCCGTGTTGGATACTCAGCCATCGATCCAGACAAGGAAACGCTTCACACCTCGAAAGATTGGTGTGCGCCGGGAGTCTTGTCGTTCGCCGGGATGCTTCAGCTTCGCGACTATACTCCCTTCATTGAAAGCCTCAGGCGCGGCGAGTTCATAGCGATCAATGATGTGCGAGAGGACGAACGAACCGCCGTGGCTGCGGCATCCCTGGAGAGTGCGAGCGCGCGTTCGCTCGTCAATGTTCCGGTGATCGAGCTAGGGCGTCTTAGGGCGGTGATGTACGTCAATCATGCCAAACAACGCATTTGGTCGAAAGATGAATTGTTATTAATCCAAGAGGTGGCTCGTCGCACGCGAACGGCTATGGGGCGCCTAGCGGCGGAAGCCAAGATACGCGCCAGCGAAGAGCAACTACGTGCCGAGCGAGGCCGTCTGCTTGATCTTTTTCGTCAAGCGCCCGTATTCATGACTGTTCTAAGTGGGCCAGAACACACCTTTGAGATGACGAACCGGCTCTACGATGAACTGATTGGAAACCGAGATGCGGTCGGCAAGCCGGTTCGCGAAGCAATACCCGAAGCTGTCGATCAGGGGTTCATTGGCCTACTTGACCAGGTCTATCAGAGCGGTGAAGTGTTCCGTGCAAACGGAATATCAATCGACCTCGCTCGAACGAAAGGCGAGCACCTGGAACGCCGTTATATCGATTTCGTGTACCAGCCGATCAAGAAAATTGACGGGAGCACTACCGGCATCATCGCCGTCGGAGTCGATGTCACAGGCCGCAAGACAACCGAGAATGCGCTACAGCAACAGCAGGAGCGTTTCAGCTTTGCCACCACGGCGGCGGGTGTCGGGTACTGGTTTTGCGACTTACCGTTTGCCGAGCTCATTTGGGACAACTGTGTTAAAGAACACTTTTGGTTGGCGTCCGACACGCGCGTCACAATCGAGACCTTCTATGCGGTTATCCATCCAGACGACCGCGAGTCGACGCGACAGGCTATCGAAACTTCAATTGCGTGCAAGACGACCTACGATACGGTGTACCGAACTGTGGCGCCGGACGGAAAACTCAAGTGGATCAGGGCCATCGGACGAACTGGCTACGGCGAGGACGGGGATCCGATCCGCTTCGACGGCATCACGATTGACATTACACATCAGAGGCAGTCGGAGGAAGCGCTACTCAGAAATGAGAAGCTGGCGGTCGTTGGTCGCATGGCGGCAAGCATCTCACATGAGATCAACAATCCGCTTGAGTCGGTGACGAACCTTCTCTATCTGATACGCACCCATGCTGAAGCCAGTGACAGCCTGTCAGGGTACGCGGAACAGGCAGAGGAGGAACTTGCCCGCGTTTCTCAGATCGTGACGCATACCTTGCAATTCAACCGGGAGAGTACCGCACCCCAAGAACAAAACCTCTCGACTCTGATGGAGTCTGCGGTAGCCATTTACAGTGCCCGACTTACGCAATCAGGGGTTCGATTGGTACGTGACTACCGAGAGCAACAAACGGTTTTCTGCATGCAATCCGAAATCCGACAGGTGCTATCGAATCTGATCGGGAACGCCTATGACGCTTCGAAAAGAGGAGGAACGCTGACCCTTCGCACACGAGATTCCTTCAATTGGCAGACAAGCAAGAAGTGTGTCCGAGTGACGATTGCGGATACAGGACATGGTATGGATATGAAGACGCGCTCGCGGATATTCGACCCGTTCTTTACCACGAAGGGACTCAACGGAACGGGCCTGGGACTTTGGGTGAGCGCTGAAATTCTGAATAGGCATAAGGCCAGCATTCGCGTGAAGAGTCGGCGGCTTGAAGAGTTCGGGGGAACGGTCTTCTCGCTCTCGTTTCCATGTAGCCCGCACCAATAGCGGCTGCACGAGATTGGTAGCGATAAACGCTGTTCTCGTCACTGAAGCGCCGCAGGCAGTAAAGGAGAAGGTGCAGGAGGGGGAACGTCTCCTGCCGCCCGCAGCGCAGGCGTCTGGAAGCAGAACAAATGGGGCTGCCGATTGGCAGCCCCATCCGGCAGAACGGACTTCAAGCCGCTTTCTTAGCCTTGGTCACCGCCTTCGGAGGTTTCTTCGACTTCTCTTTCGCGGCGAACTCCTGCTTAACCTTGAGCGCGATGGCGTCCGTGTCCACCTTGTACAGGGTCGCCGCTTCCTGGAGCACCTGAGCCGGGTTCTGCCGGGTACTCATATAGAGAATGGTGGTTTCGACCAATACGCTCCCCAACACGCTCTCTTCGGCACGACGGAGATAGGCCGCAAAGAGTTTACCGAGAGAGTCGGTGTCCTTGGCCTTCTTTATGCCGTACCTGCGGGCGATGATAGACAGACGGTTGTCGTCCAACACGGAAGCCAGCCGCTCGGCAACGAAGAGCAAGTCGCGTTTCATCAACCGCACCGGGACAGCTTCGGCGATGGCAGCAAGAGTGCGGATGCCTGTGGTGTTGGCAATCGCAATCTCCCTGCGCTGGCGCTCCTCCTGCGCCTTTGCTTTCGGGTCGTCCGCAACCTTCTGCGAACGCGGCTTGGGCGCCAGAGCCGTGATCCGCCTAACGCCAACACTCCTTCTACACTCAGGATCTGAATGCTTATAAGGTGCTGTCGAGGGTGCTGAAAACTTGGCATACGCGGTTTGAATGCTCATTACCATCTTCGATCGCCATCGATGCTCATTTACCGGAAGCCTGGTTGGGTGCAGGCTTATTGAGAGAACGGTGAGACGTCGAGCGGCTGCAGGTGCACTGATGCGGCGCGGAGGCGCTGTAACTGAAAACGGTGATGCACTAGGTGAACGGATAAGAAGTTAAGCACTGCTTGCATACTCATCCACCCACCTACCGGATGATGGAAGAGCGCCATGCCATGAGGGCCGGCGAGGAGCCGATCGACATTTTGGGCAAGTTTGGCACGGACCTCTAGCCATTCCGCCGTGAGGATCGGCAGTTGGACATCTATGCCGGGAGGACAACGCTGGCGGTGGAGGGAACCTTAACTTTGCGGTCGGAGCGGAAAAGGCCCTCGAGGAACCGGGTGCGCAGGTGGTCTATCGGCCGATACGGTGCAGTTGATGCTCGTTGCTGTAGGTCACGAGGAGGATTTCGCGTTCGGTGCGGATGAGGTGGTCCACCATCTGGAGGGCTGACCATTCGTTGGAAGTGGGGCGGAAGGCGAGCCGCTCGGATGCCCAATGGCTGAGCTCGTCGATGAGCTCGCGCTTCTGCTGTTCGATCATAGCGAAGTTAGCCATGGGAAGTTGGGTACAGCATACCTCAGGAGATATGGCTCACGTGGTACGCTTTTGACCCGACGAAAACGGGGGAGAGGTATGTGGCGGCGGCTCCGAAGGAGAACTTTGGCCTAAAGATCGGTAGGCTTCAATTTGATCCCCTTTGCTGAAATCGCTCCGGGCCATGAAAAGGTACAGGTCTCACTATGTTCAGTGACATCCTCCCCACCGGGTTCCACTGAGCAATCACTGCAGGCGTCCGTGTCGGTTCAATCGATGCGAGCCGCAGATTACTGGCAAGGGGATCGCGTAAATGAGATGTGCAATCTGTGACGTTGGACGAAATGCGAGAAGAATTGCTTGAACGCTTCCTATGCGGGTGAAGAGGAGACCGAGATGCGCTCTCCCTCGTCGGAAGTGAAGAGAATAGGGCACAATCTGATGAAAGTTCGGTTAAGCCGCACTCGTCCTGTCTATTGCACTGTCAATATCATTGGTTGCATGTGGACTAATCCTGTTGTGGTCGCGGCGGTCACCTGAACCGTGTAGTTGCCAGCTGTCGCTCCTGCGTTGGTGGCCGTCCCGATCGTCTGGTTGACTCCTGCTCCACATCCTGCGATAAGAAGCGTGAAGGCTGCCATGACAAAGGCTGCGCCGAACCTGCCCAATCTCCTGTGGAAAAATAGAAGGATGCCGGAGATCGGAAGGAGGAGATAGGCAGTTGAAGTCGTGGAGGAGACTACTGTAATTGTCATGCTGCCGGTAGCTGCAGCGGTGGGGTTCAGCGTGGCGGGCGAAAAGCTGCAGGCGGCACTGGCAGGAAGACCGGAGCAGCTGAGTTTCAGTTGCTGGTTGAATCCGTTTTGCGGGGCGATGGTAAAGCCAATCTGTCCGGAGGCTCCCGGTGCCAAAGTCATTGCACTTTGACTCAGCTGCAGCGAAAAGTCCTGTGGAGCCGGTGGTGGCGGTGCCGAAGCAGCCACGCTAATCGTTAGCGGAGCTGAGACAGATGCAGCGTCGTTGGCATCTCCGCTGTAGTTCGCGACGATGGTTTGAGCGCCTGCGTTGAGGGTAGTGGTGATGCTGGCAAGTCCATGAGAGAGCGACACGGCGCCGAGTGTGTCGGTGGCGTCGCTGAATGTGACAGTTCCGGTCGCGGACGGGGTCGAGGTGTTTACTGTCGCGGTGAGGGTGAGAGTTTGACCTGCAGTGAGTTGAGTCGAGGACGCGTTGAGGATTGTGGTGGTGCTCGAGGCGGCTGGTGGTTGAGGCACAACGGGCGGAGTAACGGGAGGCTCTGTCACGGCTACGGTCAGGATGGAAGAGGTTGAGGCTGCGTAAGTCGCTTCGCCGTTGTAAACAGCTACGATGCTATGAACTCCGACGGCAAGATTGGAGTCAATGAAAGTAGCGGCTCCATTTGCAAGGGGTACGGAGGCCAGGGTGGTCGCGCCGTCACTTAGGATCACCGTGCCGGCAGGCGTGCCGGTTGCGGAACTGACGGATAGGGAAAGGGCAAGATTTTGTTGTGTCGTGATCTGAGTGCTCGAGGCTGTAAGCGTCGTCATCGTGGCGGCTGGTGCGGCTTGGGCTACGGTCACAATCACTGTGTTTGAACTGGAGGTCGCGTCATTCGAATCGCCGTTATAATCCGCGATGATGGTGTGAGAGCCGGCGCTGAGAGCTGAGGTGCTGAATACGGCTTTGCCGCTGGAAAGAACTGCGCTCCCGATGGTGCTGCTTCCATCTTTGAAGGACACGATTCCTGTCGGTGTACCTGAGCCTGAGACGATTGCGCTGAGAACAACGCTTTGGCCGGCTGTGGGCAGCGAAGGTCTTGCAGAGAGCACGGTTGTAGTGCTCAGAGGCGCAGGCTGCGTCAGCGTGACAGTCACAGGGCTCGACGTGGAGACAGCGTCGCCGGGGTCTCCGCCATAGACCGCAGTGATAATGTGAGAGCCAACGCTAAGAGCTGACGTGCTAAAGATGGCTCTGCTGCCGGAGAGCGTCGCGCTACCGATTGTGCTGCCTCCATCTTTGAAGGCCACGATTCCCGTCGGCGAACCTGAGCCCGCGACGACAGCCGTAAGAGTTACCGTCTGTCCAGTGGTTAGCGTCGTTGTGGATGCCGTAAGCGTGGTCGTTGTAACTGCTGGAGGCGCTGCAGCGGGAGTAAAGGCAAAGAGAGTAGCCGAGTAGCCCGCGAAGCTGTACGTGATCGTTCCATTGTCGATAGAGGCATTGGCTCCCGAGACAATCTGTTGCAGATTTGCGCCGGAGTAGCTGTGGACAGAGGCAGTAGCCGGTAGAGGAACGCCGGTAAGGGCGACCGTTGTGCTGATCGCTGCGCCCGTCTTGTTCAAGATGAGAATGGTTACGACGCTATCTGACGTTCGTTGCGCGGCGTAGACCGAAAGCTGGCTCTGATCGGAGCTGGCCGCATCGACCCAGGTGTCTCCGTACTGTTCCCCGTTGCCGTCATAGTTGCGATACATCCTGAAGGCGTAGGCGATTGGATCAGCCGGAGCCGGAGCGCTCCACATATTCGCAAAGCCGAGCTGTTCGCGTCCAAAGATTCCCAGAACATCCATCTCGGCTATCGCATCGACGATCGACTTCCTTCCACTGTCGATGGAGTACTCCGATAAGGCGATCTTGGTGCCGGGGTAGTACTGGCTGACCCATCCCTTAAACCGCGGCAGCAACTGCATGGGGCCGTTGAAGACATACTGTTCTACCCACGTGCCTCCGTTGAAGGTTGGATCCCAAAGAGTCCGTGTGGAAGCAAGCTGTGCGGTGGCGGACGACACGTCGAAATAATAATGCTCGTCAAAATAGTCGAGGATGCGGCTACCGTTCGTCGCCTGATACGCGGCCATCTGCTGAAGATAGTATTGGCCCGCCAGAAGGCCACCCTGTTTGGTGGTATCGCCAACCCAGCCGCCTAAGGTGAAGTCAGAAGGCCCGAGAACCATGGCCGATGGGTCGACCTGTTTGATCGCCGCGGCATACTGCTCGCCTAGTTGTGTAATGGTGGGATAGTCCGCCCCACTGGGCAGAACATCCCGATGGGTGTTGCCCCATCCTAAAGGTTCATTATCCAGTTGATAGAAGGCGACTCCGCCCTGAGCTGCAGGTCCGAAGGTTCCCACCAGGTGTTGTAGCCAGCCTTTCTGTAGGCCGGTTGAGTTGTCGATATGGTTGGCGTAGATATTGTTATCAATTAGCTGAGTTCCATTGGACGCGATGCTGTTGCCGCAGTTATCGCCATTTGGATGAACATAGGGATTGGTCGATTGTTGCGCGCCGTAGACAGAGACCGGGAAGCTGCAGCTCCACGCTGCGGATTTATTGACGAACGGAATAATAGGTATCGTGATCAGCGCATTCGCCGGCTCATACGTCCGAATCATTTGATCGGCGGAGCCGCCTGGCGTGGTGTTGGTGGTCCCACTGCCGCCCATGAAGTACCAATCGAATCCCGCATTGCTCGAGTCAACCTGCCAGTTGTAACGAGTAGTGCCGTCTCCGCCCCAACGAATATTCGGCACTGCGATCTCTTTCGCATACGTCGCATCCAGACCGTAGTTTGCGATGCCATACACTTGCGCGCTGATCGGATGTCTTCCACTGGCGATGTCGATCGATACTGTGGGAGCAGGCCCAGCTTGTCCTACCGCTGTTGCGGACGCAGCAACGCATGCGACTAGTAGTTGAATGCATCGGGTGTCGACGTCGAATCGCATGGGGAGGCGTCTCACAATCGAGCGAAGATGGTCTGCTTTGTCAGCCTAGACGGCCCAGCACACCCCATGTATACAACCTAAGTTGCAGAAAATTTATGTGGTGACCATGCCTTTCAAGCGGCTCGTCTAATAATGCTTCGGCTTGGCTCCAGTCTCTCGATCAGGAGATGGGATTTCGCCGGTCCAATAAGGAGATTTTATGTGTAATCGGTGGCATAGAGAGGGGTCTGTATCATTTGCTCTAATGAGTTGCATGACGCTGCCAAATAAGGCGGATGAGTCATCATTCGGTCCTGGTCAGTCCGCCGGTTGCGCCAACAACTTACAAATTTTGCAGTGTGTTGTTGAATTCCGAACGCTTACGATCGGGAAATCGTTTCTGGGAGTCTATCTCGGTAAAGCAATCCCAGGCGCCGCCTATGGAGCCGCAGGATCACTATTGGTTATGGTCATTTGGGTCTATTACTCTGCGCAAATCTTCCTCTTTGGAGCGGAATTTACCCACGTCCATGCCTTGTGGACGCGAGGGATATCGACTCAAATGAACCAAAATTCCACGAAAAACGGTAGTATTGCACACCAACTCAATAGCTAGAGCAGGACTTCTGCTACCGGCTTAGGTTCTCGAAAGAAAAGCGCCGTCCGTCTGTCTGTATCCTCGAAAGAACCGGATTCAATCGCAATGCCAAGCGGTAGGACGTAAGGTTAGCCTTATCCGAATCGCTTTGAGCCAAGCAATGAGTTATAAAACATCACTAATCAGACCGAGTCTGAAATTCTCTCTTCATCTGCAAGTAGTACTGCACCGTCTAGTTCAACGGTGCTTGTTGAACCGGCCTTAGGTTGGAGCAGCTTATCTTTCACGTGCTCAAGCACTTCAGGTAGCGTGAAGAATACTGGGTGCCCGTTCGACGTCTTTAATCGACGCTGTGTCTTCTCAAGATCGCCCGCAAATTGCCATAGACAAATGATGATGTTGATCTCCGGAAATTTGGCCCGAAGTTTGTGATACAAGGTTCGGGTGTGTTCGATGGCAAAGGGCGGTAGAGCCGAGATACAGACGACCACAGGATCAAGATCAGCCACTGCGGAGAGCATCTCAGCAACAGGCCCGGTGGGGATGCTCTGACTGACGAGCCCTGCTCGATCCAGCGACTGACAGAGGAGCATTCCCACGACCTCATCCGCCTCATCCCGTGCCGGGATGCACGCGATGCGGCTCTCGGCATCCGATCCTAATAGCTGTCGGTTAGTCGCTTCAACGGGTGCGGATTCCCCAAGCTCTTCAATGAGCTCTCGGGTGCTCTGCATGATGAATGCTAAAGTTGCATCGTCTAGCTCGTTGCGATGGCGGTCCTGTTCGACCAGGCTAAGAGCAGGTATCAGGACTTCAGTGTACAGATCGTCGAGGTGCTTAGTTTCAAGGTATTGCTCCAAGACTTGTCTAGCCTCGGCCTGATCAGAGGCGAGTAACCGCTGATAGTAAAGTCCGCTTTTTGAGATTTCGGGTTCATCTCCCAGAAGAGTGTCTAGGAAGCTGAGACTGGGAACATATCGCCCCATAACGACCAGCGAAACAGTCAAGGGTGTCGCCAGGATTAGGCCGGGAAAGCCCCATATTAGCGTCCAAAAGACGGCTGCAACAAGGATAGCTAGACTAGACAGACCGACCTGGGCGCCATAGAGCAGAGGTTCCACGAAGTTGGCAACAACCAGTTCTAAAGCTAAAAAAAATGCGGTGGTACCGAAGCAATGTTTCCACCCCGGGAAGACCGCAAGTGACAACAAAATCGGTACCGCTGCAGAAGCGGGAGCTCCAATGTAGGGCAAAAAGCGAAGGATCGCTGCTAAGAGGCCCCAGAGCCAAGCTTCAGGAATTCCGATGAAGTAAAGGCCAATTCCCACCACCAGTCCAAAGATTGCATTCACCATCGATTGCAGAAGCAGATAACGCTGAATACGTCTGGTGGCTTCATCCAGTGCCTGTGTCATTACATGGAGTCGGCCTCCACTCGAAAGGTGAATGAACCTGTTACGCAGATCCTCACGCCCGATCAATACGAAGATTGTGAAGATGACAACCAGGCCCGCTGAACCCATGGATTCTACGGCGCTTTCAAGGAAAGCAAAGGTATGAGATTCGGGAACGACTTCAACCGCTAGGGGCCTCTGAAGGGAAGCGCCAGGGAGCGGCTTCTTGCCGCGATCTTGCTGCGTCGACTCGTTTTGCGGCTTAAGATCCTTTTCCAGATCTCCAAGAGCGTCGGAAACCTTGCTGAAATTCGAACCTCGGAGAGCCCCCACAGCATGGATCTTCTGCTCGAGCGTTGCCTTATACGTCGGCAGCTGAAGTGTCAGATCGGTAACTTCCATGGATAGTTTCCACGCAAATGCAAAAGCTAATAGACACAAACCGGTAGCGATGATGAGAACCGCGCCTATCCTCGGGATGCGGAGTTTTCCCAGAAGTGTCATCAAGGGGGCTAAGAGCAAAGAAAGAAGGAAGGCCAGCGCGAGCGGGATGAATACGCTCTTACCAAAGTAAAGGGCAGCAACAATAACGACAAGGGTAACGATCCGAAGCAGCTGCGCCGTCTCGGTCAGATTCGATTTTCGGTTCATTTGTTCATCTCACGGACCATCGAAGCGAGATTCACTGTTCCTTCGCTGAACAGGTAGACGGGAAGGGCGATGTTTTCGGATCGGTGCCTTTTGCAACGGAACCGAATAGCAAACGTGACTGAGTCTCCAATCGGATAGGGGTACTTGAACGCATGGGGGCCTGGTTGCCAAATCCATGGCCCCCGCGGTAGGCGTCTACAGATTTCGGGCTCTTCCGCCAGTGACAAGTCTCACCAGCAAAGTAAGAATCACAGCTCCAACGATGGCAACAATGATCGTATAAATCAGTCCACCTTGATCAGCAAAACCAAGCGTGCGCATGATAAAACCGCCGACAATTGCTCCAACGATGCCGACGACGATATCCATTAGGGGACCAAAACCGCTCCCCTTCATAAGCTTCCCCGTGAGAAAGCCTGCAATCAGACCGACAATAATCCACCAGATAATAAACATTAGGTAACCTTTCTATTCTTCGGAGGAGATGAGTACGAAGGGACGGCTGAGTCTACCAAGCCCCCCCCCGGGACGCTATATTACTTTTTGGTTATCGTTGATTTGTCATGCGCCGTTTTCGAGGCTTCGTGCGCTTTGCGGGAATGGTCATGTGCCTGGTTCGAGTGCTCCGCCGCAGTCGGGTCATTCTTTGCGTGCTTGTCCGCAGCCGTGTGACGCGCCTTTGCTGCGTTCTCGTGGTGTTCTGCTGCTTTCTTATGTGCTTCGTGTGCCATGATCGATTTCCTTATCTGAGCCGAACTCAGGTTACTGGTGCGCTTAGGTTGACCTGATGGTTTCGTTTCAGACGGCAAAAGTTCGCCTTCAGGCAGTCCTTGGTTGGTCCAAACGGCTTGGTACAAAGTGTATGATGCCGAACACTTATCGGCAAATGAAGAATTAGAATGAATTTTTTAGGGAGTATCCTGATAGCGTGACAGTGCGAGATACTGTCCGGAGCATTCGTAGGCGGTGTTCTTGATGAAGAGCGTCCACCTGCTAACAATCAGGCTAGTGAAATGGCCTGAGATAGCGAAAGTCAAACCTCTTCTAAGGAACTCATGGCAAGGGAAGTAACGAATAGGCTCCTAGAATCTCTGAACCGCAAAACTCGCCAAATGGTTATTGCCAGGTCCAGCCTTGTCGATTTGTCCGTTCGGCAAACCCTTTCAGACGCAGGCGGGCCTCCAAAACTAGCCTATTTTCTTCTCTCCGGCTTTGCGTCGGAAGTGGTCCAACTTGCCGACGGGGAGTTCGTAGAAATAGGGCTGGTGGGAAACGAGGGGCTGACCGGCAGTTACTATCTTTTGGGACCATCGTCATCGCTCCATCGCTGTTTCATCCAAACCACGGGGACAGCGTATGAGATTCCGTTCTCTGAGTTAGAAAATCTCTTCGCAGCTTCTCCGGATCTGAGAAGTGGTGTCCTGAAATACGTACAACATCAGATTGCGCACTTGGCGCAAACAGCAGCTTGCAATCGAGTGCATGACGCGGCTCCGCGCTTTGCCCGTTGGCTCCTAACTATCCAAGACCGGAGTCGAGCGGCGGAGTTCTCTCTTACTCAGGACTTTCTCGCACAGATGCTAGGGATTGGAAGGCCAACCTTGAATATCGTCGCCAGGTCTTTTGAAAAGGCCGGATTGGTAGGCCATCGCCGCGGAACGGTTCAGATCCTTAACCGAACTGGTCTCCGAGCTATCGCTTGTCTGTGCTACGAAACCACGCGGCAGGTGTTGGTCAAGCTTTACGCATAAAGACGCCGTAGTAGTAGCCACGGCTGAGTAGTATGCGATGTTGATTTGAATGTGACCGGGGCAGACGGGGCTTGAGCTGAATTCAATGTCTCCATTGTGGCTCACCAAGCTATTGGCAATCCGGATCGCCAGAATTGTTCTGCTCTGGCGCAAATTCCGTCGAAGCGATAAAGGGTCTTTGCCGGCCAGGCGCCATACATAGAATCGCTAATTGATCTGCGCTTAGTTCTAATTGGTCGCAGCAAACATCGACTCCTGGGGACTCATAGGCATTCCTTGCAAACGACAAAATCGAATCACAATCCGTAGGCCTGATCTTAGCGAGGCCCAACGCAGTTTGAAGGGCCGAGATGTTGGGTTGTATGGCTACCACTGGATCGCCTTTAGCCCGCTCCGCTATGGGCAAGCTCGCCATGCGAAGGTGTCCTTCGTCCGTAGTCCTGAATGTGAGGGCATAGAGCATGCAAAATGTTAGCATCAGAGGCATCCACCGCCAGTTTTCTCGGAAGCCTCAAATTCATGAGGAATCCGGTACTGTTTGTCTATACAGATTTATGGGGTCGCACGTCAATTGCTAGCAGAAAAAGCGAAGGCCTGCACACCAAGTCGCATGCAAGCCTTCGATAGCCGATAGCAGAGAAAACGTCATTGTGGCAAAAGTTTAATAAGTTGCTTTAGTCTTTTCCCGGTCGATCAGAACGTCATCCGCAGTTCGCGTGGCGCCGGGCCGATCCGTTCCTAAGTGATGTAAAGCGGCCTGCTCTGGGCTTTCATTTGCAGACGCAACGGTGTGGCTGCTGACGCTCTTTTCCCCTGACGATGCGACGTCTTCACCGCCGGCAGCCTTGAGAATATCCTTGGCACGGGATACTTCATCAGAGCTGTCACAATGAACCGATAGCAAAATGCCACCGTCATTGACACGCCCTTCGTAGCGTTTGGCCTCGTATTCCGGGATGCCCATGCCAACGAGTGCACCGACTAAACCCCCTACTGCCCCGCCGATGCCAAGCCCCGCCAGTGAGGCCATGATCGGACCTGCGGCAATAAGAGGACCGACTCCAGGAATTGCCAACGCTCCGATGCCTGCCAGCAAACCGAGCGTGCCTCCAACCACGCCACCGACTCCGACGCCAGTCGCAGTTCCTTCAGGGGCCTTCGTGTTCTTCTCAGTCGCGAAGTCTTTGGATCCCTCTTTGTCAGACATCAAGACTGAAACATCATCGTTAGAAAAACCGGCGGTTGTTAGCTGATCGACTGCTAATTCCGCGGCCTTACGAGTAGAGAATATTGCGAATGCTGCTGTATTCTTTCCTGCCATGGTAGTTCTCCTTGAATCAGATAGAGAGTGATTGAAACCGTAGTTTCAATTTCTGTTATTGTTTGACCGTTAACTGATTTGTCACTTTGTCCTGACCAACGATAGCCGCTGTCTTGGAGGCGATATTCTGCCTCTCCTCTTCGGATTTGACAGGCCCCTTTAACGTTACGGCTCCATCCTGAGTGATGATCTTCACGTTGTGCGCATATGTCGAAAGCGATTTGTCCGCCATGATTGATTGACGGATTTTCTTGCTTGTAAGGCGGTCTGCTGTGTTTTCTTTTTGCTGGTCCGCGGTCGTTTGTCGCGCTTTGTTCCTCGCTGAGTTGTCTGCAGCAGGAGAAGCGGCAGGTTGTGCCTGGTCTTGAGCAGGTAGTGCAACAGGCAGAAAGCACAGCGCCATGAGCACACAACAGGTCATAGCCGATTTCCGTAGGTTTTGAAGCTTTGTTGACATATGTGTCTCCCTTAATAAGCACTGCGAATCGCCTGAGTTATGTCGCGCGAATTGCATTGGTGAACAGTTCGGGGGTATGCCTTCGGATCAATACCTGCAGCGTCACCGCCCCTTACAAAATGTATGATGCCGAACACTTCTTCGCGCGCGAGCGAATCTGAATTTATTTTTGGTACTCCAGGTACGTTTTCGTTTCCTGCGTAGGCACTGCTGATGCCGAAAGGCGCTAAAACACGAGTTTCCTACGCAGGGCCTTCCCGCAGAAGTCAGTCAGGACTGTACGAAATAATGCGGCAAACACAGCAATTAGGACGCAAGAATCCGAGAGCAGGTCACTCGGTCTATCAAACTGCAAAAAGCCTGGCAGATATGGACCAGACTTCCCAGATGATTGCACACGGACGGAACGCCTACGGAATCGCCTTGTCACTTCTGCAGGCTTTTCATTCTGATGCAACAATCTGTTCTCGCCAGTCATTCGACGGAAACGAAGATCTGTTTAGATCGCTATCACGGTTCCAATGACCGTCCACATCATTTACGAAAGATGTTTGGTCCCCCAGGCACCTCTCGTGGGTCGAATGGAGGCATGGCCGAGGAGCAGCTGAATTTGCTTTGGTGCCCCTTCTGCTTCCGGCAGAGTTTCGCGCGAGTCTGTCGCAGGTCGTACGGCGCGAGTTTGCTCAGTTCTGGGCCCTTGCGTAGCGCATCACCAGGCGCTAGACCGCCATGGCTTCCGTGATCTTTATTCAGACCACATCGCCCTTGTTGATGAGCCTGAAGCTCAGACCGGTCCAGAACCCTGCCGCAGCCAAACATAGTCGATCCGATGCTTTACCCCCTGCTAAACCACGGTCCGTATCCGATTTCCCTTGTCAGTCGGGTCGGGAAACTTCCGAGATGATCAGCCTCTGAAATGCAACACTCTCGACGCTAAAGTCACCATCAGAAAAGAGCGTCTGCTTCACTCTTTCAGTCATCAGAATAGGGTGTAAGAAAAGAACAAAGAGGTAAAGGAATATGCCATTAGAAAGCGATACCCAACCATCCGTTTCAAAAATTGAGAAGATGCCAGCGTGTCATGAACGACTGGAGCTTGCGCTAAGGTTTTTGGCGGCAGCTGGAGAGTGTGTGAACTCAGTAGGCCCTGGCAGAACGAGCTCGAGCCGTTCAGACCTTCTTTGGACGTACAACGCCATGGTGAATCATAGTGATCGGTGCCATAAGTGCACAGAAGTCTGAGCTGATTGATATAAATCATTGCATTGACTTATGGACTCGCATTCAGACGAACCAAAGATAAATACCTTAAGGTAGTCGGACCTGTAAATGAGACACCCTCGTCGCCTGCTATCCATCTAAGTTCGGGCGTACTGGCGGAGGCCGCCCATAGCAGGTGCCTTAGAGCAGTGTTTTGAGAATCTGATCAGGACGGCAGAAGCAGCTTAGGCAGGGGATGTGTCTCGATGTGTAGAACGAACTCAGACCGAAGCAAAAAGCTTGGCTTGAGTAAGGATTGGCCCAGGCTACCCGAACAAGCTCAGTAAAGAAGCGATCCCTGATGTTTTTGACTGGCGGTATTTGGGGTGCTAAATAGGGTGCCGAAAACTTCAGGTTATGTGATTTCCAGTGCTTTTGAGTCGTTACGATCGCCATCGATGCTCATGAATTCAATAAGTTACAAACGTTGAGTTATATGGCATGGAAGAGTCATCGATTCGATCCCAATCAAGTCCACAGATAAACGATATAGATTGGTAAGTTTATCGACATCGTTCCTCATCACCCCGGAACACTGGGAGGCATGAACGGTGCGTGCGGCACTCAGCCACTGCTCGAAAGTATCGGAGTTGATGGGATTTCCATGACAAACCCCTCCTGGTTTGAATTGCAAGCTGTTTAGGGCTAAGTTCGCGATTCTCGCTTTCACATTTTCACAACTGTTGTCTGACTCCCGCTTCATTTGCCAAGGGCTTCAACTGGTGCGATAAGTCGCCTTGGAGAGCGGCCTTAGCTTCCTTTCGGCGAAAGGTCATTGCGAGCGGCCTTTGTTTGACATCTTCCATGAGGAAGCCCAAGCCGCTGTAGAACGCAAACGCGGCGAGCAAAAAGCCTGTCCATGCTGCGAAGAGAACCGCGCCGCCACCAAATCCAAATTGCACCAAGCCGCCGCCGCTGGATCGTAGGATTGCGATGGTCAAGAGAACTCCAAGCAATGGCTTTCCTGGGAATGTCACTACCGTAAGGACGATCAGGATGAGGGCCAGGAGGAGTAGAAAAACTCCCATCGCGATACTGGTGCTGCCTGGTACGCCAGTGTAAAATTCAACCCCTTGCACCACCCATGCTGCGGCAAAGATGCCCATAGCTGTGGCTCCTCCGGAGTCTCGCGAAAGGAAAGCCATGATGCACGGGATTAGCTCAAGGGGAGCGACGAAGGCCAATAGCATCACCGCGAGGAGCTTTGTGTCCGCCAACGGAATCCAGTGAAGCGCATAAGCGCTGAGCAATGCATTTCCCACTCCGAAGCCGAAGCATCCGAGGGGGAGGGCAGTGCCATAAGGACGCACGACAATCCTTGTGATTGACTGGACATCCGCTGGTTTTGTGTTCTCATCGCTCATATCTGCTTCATGCATTGCAAAAACTGCCGAGAACGGTTCCAAAGATTACGTGCGAAAGCAAAACCGCAATGGGTGTCTTGGCGCCATAGTTGAGTGCAAGAAAACCAGGTGGTTCCAGCCTGCGTGTTGCTGATGGCCCAGCCCATTCGGTCGCCATCCGCGGGTGCAGGTTGGGCATCAGAGACATACCCAGTGTGAGGACGATAGTGCCTTGAACAGCCCCAAAGAGGGCGCCTCGCCACCAGGAAGGCCCGCCAAGAAAATGGAAAGCCACGATGTATGGCAGGGCGAAGATTAAACCGCTTACGATGTGCAGTCCAAAGCCCCACAAGCGAGCTTTTGATCGTGCCGAAGTAACCATTGTGCCGAGCATAAAGGGCAAGCTCATCCGAGTGAGGTGAAGGGCTTGAGTAATCGACTCGAATGTAGCTTGTGCGAGCGTCGCCATGACGCCCCAGAACAACCAGCTTTGCCAGTTCATTGCTTCGCCTCGATCCATTGACGTGCGCTATTTCTCACGTCCTCTGCAACTTCTTTTCGTCGTTTTTCAATGGCAAGTGCAGCGCTGATCAGACCAATATGTGTAAAAGCCTGTGGGAAGTTTCCCAGCGCGGCACCGCTCTTCGGGTCGATCTCTTCGGCGAACAAGCCGACATCATTCGCGTACCGGAGAAGTTCTTCAAAGGTTTCCTCTGCTTGTTTCAGGCTACCTCCGCCCATGGCCAGATGCTCAACTGCCCAAAAACCGCAGATGCCGAAAGCTCCTTCCTCAGGGAATGTACCTCTACCGTCCGGTCGATTTCGGTAGAGGAGGGACCCGCCCGCACCTAGCTCATTCTTGATGCGGTTATAGGTGCCTTGAAGCCGCTCTGAAGAAGCTTCGTGGAAGTTGTGGAATGACATGAGCAGAAGACTAGAGTCCATCTTCTCCGACCCCGGCTCACTAGCGTAACTACGGATGCGGTCGTTCCAGGATTGGGTTTCGATAAAAGTGCGGATTTCATTCCGAGTCTTTTTGAACGCTTCGATCTGCTTTACGTCGATCGTCCCGGTCTCTGCAAATTTAACAAGCTCGTCGAGCGCCACCCAACATAACAGAAGAGAATGTGTATGCAAGACCGGCTCACCCCTTGGCTCCCAGATTCCCGCGTCCGGTTCGCGCCAGTGTTTGCATACATAATTGCCGAAATTGACGATTGTTTTTGCGGTGTCCCGGTCGAGCTTGCCTTTGCCCTTGTACAGCTTCGCCGAGGCGCAGATGACCTCCCCATAGAGGTCCATCTGCACTTGCGAGCGGGCCGAGTTTCCCATCATAACCGGGACCGAACTCCTGTAGCCGGACAGGCGCGGCAGCTCTTTCTCTTCGCCCACGATATTTCCGTAGACGTCATACACTACCATTAACTTAGGTTGCGTCAGACGCGTCGCATGAAGCATCCATTCGACAAAGGCTTCAGCCTCAAGCTCGTGACCCGTGCCGCACAACACATGGACAGCCACAGAAGCGTCGCGCAGCCAGCAATATCTGTAGTCGTAGTTCTTGTCGCCGCCGATCTGTTCCGGCAGCGAAGTTGTCGCAGCGGCAACGAACGCTCCAGAGGGAGCAAAATGGAGCATCTTAAGCGCCAGCACACTTCGCAAGACGGCTTCACGATATTCCCCGGAGTAAGAACACTTCGCAGACCACATCTGCCACCAGTCGATGGTTCGAGTGAGCGCAGCGAGTGACCCTTCAGGAAATGCGAGTGCCGCGGGCGCATCAGTCGCGAAAGTCAGCGAGAAAGATAGTCGATCTCCCGCTTGGATATTGGTCATACCGGTCGCACCGGAGGGATTGAGCTTAAACTCCATCTGGCTTTGTAAGCGAACAACCGCGCCCGGGATGTCAACGCGAAGACCGAGCTTCCCGTTATCTTGGATATCGGGCTTCTTTGTTCCATACTGGGGTCGCGGATTGAATTGCACATTGATCTCTACTTCTCCGGTCACTCCTTCGAGGATACGGATCAGTTCCCGCTGAGGAACGAGACGGCCGGATGTGAATTCTTCTCCGGCAACCGGCATGAAATCGGTCAATCGAACGGTTCCCGTCTGAGTCTCGAATGTTGTTTGGAGCACGTTTGTGTCGTGCACGTATTTTCGGCTTGTGGTGAAGGTAGTCGCGGGGCAGATCTGCCAGCTGCCTCCGTTCTCTGGCCCTATGAGATAAGCAAACATTGAAGGGCTGTCAAAGCACGGCCAGCAAAGCCAATCAATCGACCCCTCGGTCGAAACCAGCGCGGCCGAGCGGCAATCCCCAATGACTGCGTAATCCTCAATTCCAAGCTGGAGGCGAGAAAAGGTGGCCGGAAGCTCCTGAATCGGCATGGATTGACTCATCGCCATTCCCCATCCTGAAGAAATATATCTGCTGTCCGCAGGGACAGCGCCATGATCGTGAGTGCGGGGTTTGCGGGTAGTGCAGACGGGAAGACAGAGTTGTCGCAAATCCATAGATTTGGCACATCGAAGCTCCGTCCGTTCGGATCGACCACATTCGTATTTGGATTGTCGCCCATACGGCACGTGCCGATTGTGTGTGCCGATCGTTGGAAGGTCCAGATGTCGGTTGCCCCGGCGGCCTTCCAGGCAGCCGTCATGAGATCCTGGGCATGTCGACTCATACGCAGTTCGTTCTCGCCATAACTGAAGTGAACACGTGCCTTCTTCATACCCAGGGCATCGCTCTCCTCGGATAGTTCAAGGAAATTGTTTTCAGATGGAAGGCAATCGCCGTTAATCCCAATACCGGCGACGTGGTTGTACTGTTGCAAGTAATCGACGAGCGGTTTACCCCAAAGGCCGCGCCCTCGCGCCACTTGCATCGACCATGTGACCGGAACGATGCCCAGGCTTTGAGTGAGGTAACCGCCGGCGAAGCCTGCCTGTGCAGGCCGAATCGTGTCTTCGCTGATCAGAGACGCGGGAAAGCCTTTGTTCGGCCGGGTTTCATCGGCGAACGTCCCCCATACCTGCGTAGCCACATGTGCCATGAAGTTGCGACCGACCTGTCCGCTGGAGTTGCCGAGTCCTTCCCCATGCCCTCCATTGCAATGCAAGAGGAGCCGCGGTGTCTCGACCGCTCCAGCGCACAGGAACACAACCTTGCAGCGCTGTCGAATATTCTCATCGCCATGCCGATAGATTACGGCACTCACTCTTCCCTGATTGTTGAGTTCGAAGTTGTGCACAAAGCATTCAGGCCGGATCTCTGCGCCAGCTTTAACGGCTGCGGGGAGATAGGTCACATCCATGCTGGCTTTCGCGCCGTTGCGACAGCCTTGATGGCAGTATCCGCGATTCACGCAGGCGTGTCGGGCCTCATACCCTTCCTGCTGGTAATCGCTAGAGACAGCAGCCACCGGCGCCTCGCTGGTGCGGAGGCCAAGTTCGCGAAAGCCTCGCTGCATCAGTTCTGCGGGTGCATTCAAAGGTACAGGGAGCAGCGGATACCTTCGCTCCGGGTCCCAGGGATATAGTGCCGGACCTGAGACTCCGAAGAACCTTTCGAGCTTTTCGTAATAGGGCCTCAGATCGTCCACCCTCATCGGCCAGTCAACACCTATGCCGAATTCAGAATGAATCCTAAAATCACGCGGGTCAGCCCGTGGTACAAACGCTCCCCAGTGAAGCATTGAGCCGCCAACGCCTGTGCCGCTATTGTTACCACCGAACGCCGTCGGAGTGTTTCCTGCACTAAGCCGTTCGCCAAGCCAATAAAGCTCCGAGGCTGCAACTTCGTCAGTCGCAAAATCACGTCCCGGATCCCAGTTGCGTCCAGCTTCGAAAGCAACTACTCGCAATCCAGCACGAGCCAGCTTCGCCAACAATGGCGCTCCACCCGCGCCCGTGCCGATCACTACTGCATCTACTACTTCGTCCGTTCCATATCGCCGCATCGAATCAAGATTCATTCTCCCGCACCTTTGCCTTCGGCTCCCACCCCTCAACCTTGCCGAGACCCAATTGAACGAAACCGGATAATGCCGCCGAGTCTGCTCCATCCGCGATCCCGCTATACCCTAACTGTGCCAGGGTCTCAGGGTGTGACATATAAATCCCCGTAACGTCCCCCCGCAGATCCTCGAACCACCTTTGCATCTGAGTTGCGCTGAGACTCGCGACGTCAACACCAGAATCAGGCTCGCCCGCCTCCATCTCTCCGCTTTCGATCACCCTCAGGACCTGGTTCTTCTTCTCTGAGAGCAATTCAGCAAAACACGCCCGAAACTCTCTGCGCGCATACCGATCGATCGCCGCTAAGGCTCCGCGATAAGCCGTCAGATCTGGTGGTAGCTCCGAATAACGCCATCCCTTTCCTTGTCCCACCGCCAACCGCGCATCAATGCACGTTGCGAAATCGATAGAACGATCGGGCATCGGCGTTACGCATTCCGCGAGCGCCTGGAGTATCTTTTTTTCGCCCGTCGATAGGGCCGTCTTTCTGCCTGGCTCATCTGAAGATCGGAGCCGCTTCAACAGGACCTCACGCGTCGGAGTGCTTACGCGGTCGGAGTCAATGAGAGCTAGATAAGAAGGATCGATTTTCTCTTTTGTGATCATCACCCTCGCCTCTCGAAATCCGGTACGATGCGATCTGCGAAGTCGGCGATAAGCTTCGCCAGTTCCTGCGGCCGTTCCATAGGAAGGAGATGAGCTGCACCGGCCAACACCTTCAGTTGTGCATGGGGAAGATGAGGCATTACCAGCTTTGCCTGCGCATCAAAACCCAGCGCTTTGTCTTTGTCTCCCGCCACGACAAGTGCCGGTAAATTCAGTTCTCCCACGCGCTCCGCCCAATCCTCTTTGCTCCCGGAGTCAAGCCATGCATTCCACGCCGCACAGTTCATGCGCAACACATCGGAGACTGCACGTGTGAAGACGTGGGACGGGAGTGTCTGGGCTGAGTTTTCTTGAATGAATTTCTCGGCATGCTTTCGATAACTGTTTCCCGGCTTCCCGAGTCTGGCCTGCATCTCAGTCCGCTTGTCGTCGCTCATAGGCTCGGGAGACGCCGGCGACGATGCTACCAATACCAAGCCTGCCAACCCCGCGAGTTCCGGGTCATTCTTCGCACGAAGTGCAACGACCATGGAAACCTTGCCAGCCATGCTATGTCCCGCCAGCACGAAGCGCTTGAGCTTCAGGGTTTTCAGTCGCGCGATAATGTAATCGGCCATGAGCGCAACCGAGTATCCGTTGACCTCTGCGGCATCACCAAATCCGGGCAGATCGATGCCGACACACTGCAATCGGGGGGAAAGCAGTTCGATCACCTCCGCCCATTCCTTCCAACTGCCGCCGAGAAACGGCATTACTACCAAAGAAAGACCAGCGTTGTCTTTGCCAGGAGATTGTTTCAGGAGCACTTTCGTATCAGATTCATAGGCTGTTTGTCTTTCCATACATTTCACACTTCCTTCAGAAACAGCTTGTCGATCTTGAAAGTCCCAACATTCGACATGTATGACGTCAATTTGGTTACAAACCTATTGACATTCGATGCACTTTTGCGAACCAACGGGTGTAGTTTTGAGTCTGCGTTCGCTCACGCGACAGCTGTAATGTTATGAATCTTGTTAAGCCGGCACACGAAAGCAATGAACGAGATCCTACGAATAAAGACTTAAGTGATTTTCGGTCTAAATTGTAACCGCACGCATGGTTTGAGCGTCAGACTGCTAGCAGAACGAAACTGCTTTTTCACACGCACCCACTAAGCGATGACTCCTCTTTGAAAGTGCTGGAAGTAAGAGGAGTGTTGCTTTGTTAAGGAATCAACACATCATGAACATTCAGCGCCCGTCCCAACATTTCATCGCTCAAGGCCTTCTGGCTGGATTAATTGGCGGCGTGGGAGGTTCAGCAGCTAAGTTGATCGGTGAGGCTGTTTATCCTCCGAGAACGCAAGGGCAAGACCCCCCTCCTGCTGTCTTGGCGGAGAAAGTCGTCGGTCATCCGCTTAGTGAGACTCATAAAGAAATTGCAACCCAATTCTTTCACTGGACACTTGGAACGAGTATCGCTGGAGCGTACGGAGTGGCGGCGGAGTTTTCGCCTATCGTAACGGTTGGCTACGGCGTGGCGTTTGGGATCGCGGTCATGCTGGGTACCCATGAATCGACACTTCCTCTCCTGGGTCTCGACAAACCGCCGACGCAGCAGCCGTTGCGAGAGCACACAAGCGAACTTGCGACCCATTCTCTCTACGGTTTTGTCGTGGAGTTTATTAGAAGGCGCCTCATTAAGCGGTGGAGGGCTGTTGCATCCTAATGACTGAGGCTTGATATCAGTCGATTTACAAAAGACATTCTTCCAGCAACTTGCTGCCATTGAGCATCAAAGTCGTAGGTTGCATGATGAGTATTGCAAAGTTTCATCAATGGGAAGAACCTACGAGTTTAGGTTGAGAAGACGGCTGGCAAATTCAATTCACTGGACGACATAAAATCGTATCGATAAAAGCATTTGCAGTAGAGGTCGCAAGTCAATCATGAGCTCACCACCTGTTGTTGTGATTACGGGAGCGTCTGCTGGTCTGGGCCGCGCAATTGCGCATGCTTATGCCAAACGCGGCGCAAAACTAGGTCTTCTAGCCAGAAGTTCAGAGGCACTCGCTGCGGCTCAGCGCGAATGCCATGAGTTTGGCGGCCAAGCAATCTTCATTTCCGTCGATGTCTCGGACGCTGAGGCGGTGGAACGGGCAGCTAGCCAGATTGAGCAGGAGTTGGGTCCAATCGATATATGGATCAACAACGCCATGGTCAGTGTGTTCTCTCCAGTCAAAGACATGGAGGCATCTGACTACAAGCGTGTTACAGACGTGTTGTATCTCGGGTTCGTTTATGGAACATTATCCGCTTTGCGCCGGATGCTGCCGCGCAATAGGGGAACAATCGTTCAAATTGGCTCCGCGCTTTCGTATCGTTCGATTCCTTTGCAATCGGCCTACTGCGCGTCCAAACACGCCATCAATGGCTTTACTGACTCACTTCGTTGTGAACTGTTTCATGATCACAGCAACGTTCGACTCACCGCCGTACACATGCCCGCGATGAATACGACTCAGTTTGGCTGGGTAAAGAATCGGATGCCGCACAATACCCAACCCGTCCCTCCAATCTTCGAACCGGAGATCGCCGCGGAAGTAGTAGTGGCTGCGGGATTAGCGAAACATCCTCGTCGTGAATATTGGGTGGGCGCACCAACGATCGCCGCGATCCTCGCCCAGAAGGTGGTTCCAGGCTTGCTTGATCGATATCTCGGCAGGACAGGATACAAAGCGCAACAGCTGATGGATGAGCCTAGCGATCCGAATGCTCCCAACAACCTGTACGAACCAGTCGCAGGAGCGCACAATACGCGTGGCAAGTTCGACGACCGATCCAAACATACCAGTGCAGAGGTCTTCCTCTCCATGCACCGTACGTGGCTTGTTCTTGGGGCTGCGGCTCTGGTCGGCGCAGGCGTTGCTGCGTTTGGCGGAAGGAGACGTTCGTGAGGGTAGACAAGAAAGGTCACTCGGAGAATATAGCCCTTGTCACCGCAACTTCGGCTGCAATCCTGACTTTGTTACCAGTGGCGGCTCACCAGGTGGGCCTACTCTCGCACTTACCGGATCCGCCCTTTGCCATCTTTACCTCCGATGACATTACCGAATCGAAAGCAGCGCACCCATTAGGAATTCCAGACGGTCTTCTTGGGCTCGGAAGTTATGGGGGCACTCTCGCACTTATCCTACTTTCGCGACGACACCCGATAGCACGGAAGATGCTTGTCGTGAAATTGGTAGCCGATGGATCGGCTGCAAGTTTCAATGCAGTTAGGCAATTGGTGTCGTTCGGAAAATTATGTTCGTGGTGCACCGGTACGGTTCTTTGTACTGCAGCTATGGTCTTCGCGGGACGAAAACTCATCGCACAAGAAACCGTAGTCGTGAGTCGGCGCCTCAGTTAACTCTAACTTTAATTAAAAGTAGAAGCCGTGGATCCTGTGGTGAGCGAACAGTTCAGCAAAAACAAGAAGTACAGTTATAACGCTCACCCAAAACGTGAACTGCTCCATACGCTTCTTGTGTGCTGATATTGGAGTCAGACGCCACTGAGCTGACGGTCTTCGGCGAAGTCGCCTCACTTGCCAAAGAACGGCGAAATTGAGAGCCGCGCCAGCGAGAGCAAAGATCAGCATCGGCAGCCTAATCCGATCCCTATGAAAATCCTGCGAAGGAGCAGACGTGGCAATCGAGGTAACGAATGCCGCTAAGCCAATCGCGAAACGCATGCCGCTGGCTGCGATCACCGCAGTACAAACGCTTTGAAGAAAGGCGAATGCCAGCGCCGACCACGCGAGAGCCCCGCTACGGGTCTCGATTCGCTCCATTCTCTGAAGTTCATCTACTGTCTGTTGCGCCATCTATCCATTCTCACACCATTTGTCAGGCTCGTCTTAGAATTTAGCCGAGGCTTTTAAGGTCTGATTCGACGGTGTAAAGACATCATTGCGTAACTACACATCGATCAATGAGTTCCACACGATTCAGCCGCGATTTCCAGACGCGGATTCAGCACAATCCCGGTTGTCGGAACCCGCAAAGGCGTGTGTAGCAATGAACAAAGGTGTCTTGCGCGTTGAACCGCCGCACGCTGCAATGCAATCTGAAACTACAGATACTTAGCGACCGAACAATTGGTCAAATCCTCGGCGGTTCGATTCGGGACTGATCTGATCGGCTGTTGAAGCTTTCCACTTGCACGAAGAGTCGGCTTTGGACGGCGCCCTCCGATACGACCTTGGTCACGGGCGGACTCCAGGCCCGCTCGCGTTCGCTCACGCAGCATGGCTCGCTCAAATTCCGCAAACGATCCGATCATCTGCATCATCATTCGGCCGGCGGGTGTCGTGGTGTCGATCGCCTCTGTGAGGCTGCGGAAACCCGCCTTCGCTTCCTGTATCCGCTCCATGATCGTGAGGACATCCCTCAATGATCGCGAAAGCCGGTCCAGCTTCCAGACGACCAGGACATCTCCTTTACGAAGATGGTCGAGCAGTCGTTGCAGCTCAGGACGATTCCAGCGCCCCCCGGGTGGCCTTCTCCCGGAAGCAATCCAGATGGGATACCATTCGTTACCACTTTGTAGACTGTCACAATCCACACACCTCCCGTGAGGACGATGAATAGCCCATCAATCCATCCCAGCCGCTTCTTTTCTCGCGAGTTTGCCATGGGTATTTCGATGTTAGCCGACGCGGTCGCAGCTGCAAACTGGGTTCCCAGCAACGCCTCCCCAACAACCGGAGTTGTCGTCGGTAGCGGAGAGCTGACGTTTAGCGGATTAAGTCAAAGTGCTAAATGAGGTCATCTTAGATATTGTGGACGGAAATGCTCAGAAGCTGTGTATGCCTCTTCTTGATCTTTTGCAGCATGGGGTCGAGCTTTCTTTCCGGTCAGGAGTTGCAGAGGAGACTTGACACGGAGAAGGGTGAGACACGCGATGCCCTATCGGCACACCCTCTCTCTTGGTGGACCAAGGACCTGTTGCGACTGGATTCGAGCGGAGATCTCATGCTTGGCTTTAAAGCACCCGACGGCCAACCTCTCACAGCGAAAGACTACCGGACAAAACAAACGATAACCAAAGTGGGTGTCCTCGCAGGACACGCTATCCTTCAAGTACAAACCTCCATTCACCCGGGTCCGCGAGTGATCGCAGCAGGTTTTGCCTCTGATGACGGGAGCGCTGGAGAGTGGAAAGATTTGCTTGTATCTACGGGGAGCGAAGGCTTATACGTCGAAATCTACGCGCTGCACTATGACGGAGGTGGGCTGATCCATGAGACAACAGCGCAGCTGTTTGGATCGGGAGCGAATGCCTTTTTAGGTAGCTATGATCCAGATACTGGAAACGGCGGCGGTTGTCTTGACGGCTACTGGTGGATCGACAACAAGGGTCCTCACGAAGTCAATTTTTCTCCCCTGCTCGAAGCAATCAAGCGTGAGATTCCGGCGAATTCCAGGTTCACTCCGAACTGCTGGGCTCTGCACCCTGAGACTTCTGAATTGAAGAGCTGGGTGCAACGTAGGGACGCCGAGTGTCGCGCTTGTGGCGGTCTCGGGGAGATACATGCTGTCTATAGGATCGAGCAAGGCGTCGCTAAACCCGTATCCGTTAGCTTCAAAGCTACCAAACCGTAGTTCGGACCGATTGGCTTTCTTGTCTTCTCTGAAACGAACGTTTCAGAGCAGTACGCTGCCCCAACCCTTTGGTTTATGAACCCAAGGGGCGTGACAACTCCTTACGACCTGATAGGCCAGGGCCGCTCCTCCAATGAGTGACTCGGTCTGGTAGCAAGAATCGAGAGCGATCTCCAATATTGAACAGGCTCATTCATTGCTTAAACCCAACATTGCTGTTACCAGGGGCAATCTGCCAGTTTCAGCGACCTGCTCAAAGGGACATGCCCCAGGGCCGTGGCGCGACAGCACGTTAGTTTTGGCTGTTCAGTTTGGCGATGAGTTGCGGTGTCCAAGTTGCTAACGTCGCACCGTTGGCATCCGCCTGCTCAGCAATCTGGTTGTAGAAAACGAGCAGCTTTCTGGGATCAAGCAGGCACTCATTGAGTGCGGATCGACCATACTGTTTTTCAACCAGGGATGCCATCTCGTAGCCGACGGTATACCAGCCGCCCTGAATTTCGCCCCAGAATGGAGCCGCTCGCTTTCGGATCTCTGTATCGGGGGTCAATTTCCCATCGAGAATATCCATCAAAAGCTGCTGTATCGATTGAAGATCGACATTGAAGTGCATCATGTCGGCGTCCCACCGAGCTCGTGCTACCCCGTCATCTTCCCAATGCGGGTGTCGGTCCGCCGATCCCGCCGCGGCGAGCATCGCTTCCCCCTCGCCAAACCCACCGATCCATTCCATCGCTTTTTTCACATTGAGTGGCAGCCCGGCTTGTATCGCGTCCTGCTGTTTTTCGAGGCTTGCTAGCCCAATATGATGACATTCGTGGGCGACGGTATTCTCGAATTTGTCTTGAGACTGCTTTTCAAGGTAGAGGAAGATTGCGGGGCTCTCGCCCTGTTTAGCCCAGACAAAGCTATTGTGTACCGGCTTGATCTCAGGAAAGACGCGGGCGTGGATAGTTGCGCCGGGCGGCAACCACGTCAGCACGTTGGCTCCCAACGCAGCCATGTTTGCCTTTTCAAGATTGGTGAGCGTGTCGTGCCACTCTGCTCTCTTGCTGAGCGTTTCTGGCTGGAGAAGAAAGTGCTTGAATGTTTCGTCCGTAAATTCTCGCCCCATGGCGGCTTCGCGGTCTTTTAGCCACTGGTACGGAGTGGTTGCAAAGAGCCTTTGCCAGTCTTCAGGATTTACCGCTTGATGGGCGGCTTCCTTATCAAGGATTTGCAAAGCCTGTTCAGCTTCGGAAGTGTCCAAGGTGAGCTGGACTGAGGGCGTTGTTTGCGCGGTGGCCAACCGTACTCCACATAAAACTGTAACCAGAAAGACGATCGCTCCTTTGTGCAAGGGCCGCTCCTAAGAAAGATTAGCTACATACATTAATAACGTGCTTCGGGTGGTACTTGTTGCGACGATAGCTTTTCGCTAGGCCTGCCCAACTAGGCTGAAGCGGCAGGTGTAAGGAGACGGTAGAGAGTGGCCGGATGAACGCTGAAGGTACGGGCGACCTCGCGGACGTGTTTGCCTTCCTTGAGCAGTCTTTTGGCGAGCTCGCGCTGATTTTCATTCATCTTCTTGGGGCGACCGAAGCGGACGCCGCGCTTGTGCGCGTCCGCCCGTCCGGTCCGGTGCGTTCGCGGATCAGATCACGTTCAGATCGGCGATACCAGCAAAGATGGTCATGATCATCTTGCCGGCGTGGGTGGTGGTGTCGGCCCAGGGTTCCGAAATAGATTGAAAGCGGGCGCCGACCTGATTGATCGTCTCGACGATTTCCAGCAGATTGCGGGTGGAGCGAGGCTTCCAGACAGTGACGATGTCGCCCTCGCGGAGCTGATCGAGCATTCGGTTCAACTCCGGGCGGTCTCGGTACGCCCCGGAGACTTTTTCCCGGAAGACAGCCGTTGATCTTCGGTCGAGACCCTCGCATACCCTATCTTCATTGAACCTGCCTCCCAATCCTTTTGCAAAATATATCGCACTCAGGATTCCTAATGCGAGACTCGCCCCTGTTCTCTCCAGGACCGTCAACCCGTATGGCAGCGTACACGCCAGCGGGCACAATGGATCTGTCCTGGGACCTCGCCGCAAGACGATCCGCCTCAGACCCTTCAGCAGAGGAAGGCAGACTTTGAGCGGTCGCTTCTGGCGACCCGCTTACCAAAGAAGAAATTCTAGCGACGCAGTGAGATCGGGCGAAGTTTGCAGACTGGCGAGATGGCCCTGTTCAACGATGGATGGCAAAACTGTGGCATGTAGCGAATGAGGACATTCCTTGTTTTGGTCCTGGGGCGCGGAGTTCGATTCTCATGAAGCACGATGGTCGAGGACAACTCTTCCATCCCAGTAAACCCCGTTCTGAGCAGTCAGCCGGAACGAGGAGCGCGCCCGGCACCATATTCGCTGTCTCAAGAGGCTCGGCTACAACACCTTCGCGGCTGAGTAGAGCGCCCTATTCTCAGAACAATGTCCTGTGTCATGCGTTGAGATCCACCACGGTGACTTTGCACTCTAGAAGCGTCAGTTCAGGGCAGGACATTTTTCAGGTCTAAACAGCTCTGTCTGGTATATGACATAAGCGTATACTCTCGTCACGACAAGGCGGATCGCACCTTTAGCCCGCCGAGGGAGAACTCTCATGGCGAACGCGAAGGTGCTCCTGGTCGATGACGACAACACCATTCGATACAGTCTTAGCATGATTCTGGAGCAGCATGGCTTCAAAGTGAGCAGCGCGGCGAAGCAGATAGCAGATACAGGAGGCGGCCTGACGCTCGATGCGTCAACCCTGACCTTCAATCAACTTCGAGACATTACAACAGCTGCGAGTTCCGGGAAGGCCAAGATCACAGTGAAAAACCTCACCAGTCTTACCTCATTGCAACTCGGCGAACTAAGTGCGCTCGCCCCAGGCTTGATAGTCTTTGATTTAACGAGCTGAAACGAAGCCGTACCGAATCCTGTCTGATGTGTTCGGCTTGATACTGAGGCCCGGACCCTAACGTAACGGAGCGGCCTTAGCCGGGTCTTCATCAATAAAGCCGAACGATCTAACTGCGGGTTCCTGAAAGAGCATCTGGCTTTCCTGCAATTTCGGGCAGCGTTGAAGGCCCTACTCGATTCAGACACAGACCCGGACTTAGGCAATTTGGCGGGATTGACTCCATTGATGTCTGCTGAGGGCTTTCGAGCCCTTGATCACTGACATTAGCGATGCCGATTGGCACATAGGTGACCGGAGAAAAGATGAGTCCCAAGGAACGCGTTTTTGTCAGCTTTGCATCGGCAGCTCCGCCATAGCCTGCAATGGAAAGACTCAAAAATCTTGGTAGTGCCCTCAATTGCTCCGCGAAGGGAGGCTGGTAGAGGTCATGCCGAAATGGCATTTCCGGACGCTCGACCTTTGGCTTGTCCATCTTGGCAACAGGTACATCCCGCGTCAAGTGCGTGTCTTCAAAGAGTTCGCGAGTCAAATGGTGCCCTCGCTTTTCCCAACTCTCCCGAAATGATCTGCGACATGAAACGAGCTCTCGTTGTCGATACAACACCCCATCAACCCTATCAACAAAACGACCATGAGCGATTCAGCCTTACACCCCTTTGGCGACGCGCTGCTCGATAATCCGATTTGGAATTCGCTCACCACGAGTCACGCCCATCTCGCTGTAGGGTCCCATATTGGACAGGGCCTCGCCCGCCGTTATCCTGCCGAGGTAGGCCCACTCTCGGCTTTCCAGGAACCAACACCGGCTGCATATGCGGACCTGGCCGCTATTGTCCCGGAGGGAGACGTTGCCGTTCTCTTTCTCGAAGACCAACCCGAAATTCCTGCAGGCTGGCAGCTTCTCCGCGGTGGAACACTCGTTCAGATGGTCTGCCCGTCGATTCCGGAACAACCTCCTCTCGACGACACAATTGTCTTGATGGAGGCGGCTGATATCCCCGAGATGGTTGCTCTAGCAGACCTCACTGAGCCGGGACCGTTTCGCCACGATACCGCCAAGCTCGGAAGATTCTTAGGAATTCGGGTCGACGGTCGTCTCGCTGCGATGGCTGGACAACGATTATCCCCAACCGGCTTCGCGGAAGTCAGCGCCGTCTGCACTCACCCTAGTTTCTGCGGCCGCGGATGTGCCCAAGCGCTTGTTGCCGCAGTCACGCGGAACATTCGCGCCGAAGGCCGCACTCCGTTTCTAACCTCCCTTGAGGCAAACACGGGAGCGGTTCGCATTTATCGGCAGGTGGGGTTTGTCGTTCGTCGCACTTTCCAGCTAGCAGTGATCAAGCCACCCTCGCCAGGCATCAAGCGGGTGTCGCGAATCTCGACTCTTCGCTAGACATGAAAATCGGCTCGAACGGAATCGTTCGAGCCGTCATCTGGAACGGCCAACGTTTCAAGCTAGACTTTCTCCCGGACAACACATCGTCTCCAGCAAAAGCCGCCATCAAGGAAGAAGTCAAAGATGCCTATTTGCCAATAATACCCACGATTAGAAATGCAAAAGCTATCGTGAGGAGCAGAACACGCTGCGGTGAGGCATGTCCCATCTGCTCCGGTAATCTAGTGTGCGTCTAAGCTAATGCATTTCAAAGCTCGACCATCGCGACGGGAAGACTCTGGATGACAACGTACCATTAGCGTACATCGACGAACCGAAAACATCCCAGATAGCCCTAAGTCATCCTAAATTGGTCTCAGTCTAAACTCTTTTGGTTTAGTTACTTACTCTCATTCTAAACCGCTTGGCATAATTGGAAGGTGGCCCTGAAAAGGCCGGCATCGGCGGTTCGATTGGTTCGGCTATTTTACCCATGAAGGGTAGAAGCCAAACGGGGGTCCAATAAGGGTCCAATAGCAGCGTTTTTCGGTGTAATCAGTGGCGTAGAGTGCGGTCTGTGCCAACTGGTTTCAATAAGTTGCGTTACATTGAGATCTTGACACGGTAGAGGTCAGCGGTTCGAATCCGCTCGTGCCTACCAAACTCCCCAAACAACTCCTTCATCAGAGACGCCCCTTCCAGTCTGAAAAGGGCACAAGAGCCCCATCTCTATTGCATACCGTTCTCTGTTTCTTATCTGGCAGGTGACTTCGCCGGAGCCTTGTTGTATTTTTCGGAAGCGCTGGACATCACCGTAATTAACGCGTCGTGGGCGGTTCTGTTCTGGTTACGAGCTTTGTCAAATTCGTTCTTCGCTTCACCGGCCTTCCCCATCGAGCGGTACAGCCGCCCCAACCGCATGTGGACATTCACATCGTCCGGTTTGAGTGCGGCAGCCGCTTTGAACTCTCGCAGCGCGTCCTCTTCGCGGTTGGCCTCGGCGTAGACAATGCCCAGATCGAGATGCCCCATAAAAATTGCGGGGTCGACCTTCACCACCTTTTCCAATAAGGACCGGGCGTCTTCATTCCGGTTCATCTGAATCTCTGCGTCTGCCAGGTAGACCATTGCCTGGGTGTAATCCGGTGTATTCTCGAGCTCGGCCTGAAACTCCCGGGAAGCTTCCTGGTACTGCCGTTGCGTCCACAACAAGTACCCCAGTCCGAAGTGCGCGTTAGGTTCCTTCGGATTGACCTGAACCGCAGCGCGAAACTCCCGCGTCGCTCCGGCTGTATCTTTCATCTCATCCAGCGCTTCTCCAACCAAAATGTCGGCCTCGGCGGACTCAGCATTCTGCGCAACCATCCGATGGTAGGTATCCAGAACGCATTGATACTGCTTCGATAACAGGCAGCTATGCGCTAAGGTCAAGAGCAAGGAAAGATTCTGCCCGTCGCGGTCCGCAACTTGTTTAAGGTATGGGACTGCAGCCTGATACTCGCCCAAGCCATAGTGCGACATTCCGACCAACACATTCAGACGCTGCATCTCGGATGTGGATTGCGACTGTAATCTGAGCAGTGGAGTGAAGGTTTGAATCGCCTGTTTGTATTGACCATCCTTGAAGAATGCCAGACCAAGGTTCAAACGCAGGCCGGGCATCGCGGGTTTCAACGCCATGGCCTTCCGATAGTAGACAATCGCCTGCGGGTAATGGCCCTGACGGGCTTCAAGAAGACCCAGTTGGGCAAGCGGCTCGGCATTCGTTGGGTGGGCCTTCGATAAGGCAATCAAGGTAGCTTCGGAATCAGTCGCGCTCTGTGGTTGATCGTGTGGGACCGCTGCCTGCGTCGAATCGCTCTGTGAGTATATGGGTGGATTCCAGGTAACCAGCACCAACGCCAACCAGATGGCTAACCTGTAACTCAATAGATATCTCTCCTCACATCCTCTCAGATTTTCTCTCGCTGAAGCCTGACACGCAACGGCATCGTTTCACTAGGCAGATGACCTCAATATTGGCGCCCTTTTTAGGCAAATCGATAACTAGGAAACGAGAGGATCAGGTGGTGGTCCTCAAAACACATATCTATTGAATCTTGGTTGCCTGTACCAACACTTCTACCCCGGGGACGATCCTGTTCAACAGGACGGCCTCTGGTTTCTCAAACTCCTTGAGTTCGGACAATTGCCTCTTCCGCGTTTCGGCATCTACCGGCGTGCTGTTTTGCAAGGCATCGAGGGCGATTAGACCGGTTGTGGCCGCCTTAGAGAGATTGTGGGACATCGGTACTAACTCGACGGTCAACGCAGATCTCACTAACGAGGGCTGGAGAGTTGCATCATTATCTCGCCACAACAGCAGCCATTGACGCGCCTTCTCCCAATCTCCAGGCGCCGCTTTTCCTGTTGCGATTCGCGCAGCAACCTCGTTGAACCTCCGTGCCGTGTCGCTTTCGGGGGGAACCGTATCGACGAGTCGATTCAGAGGAGAGAACACATCATAAGACTTCAGCTCCTCTCGAGCGTAATCCCTGGGTGGCTGAACCACGCTCGCAAGTACCTGCAGAGCCACTGGATCGGAGTAGCCACTCAGACGCCGTAACATCTGCTCACTGACGCTTTGGTATGGCAAACCGTAATACGAAAGCTTTTGTGAAAGCGTATCGAGACGTTGGTACATGGAGTCGACATCTTTCACACTCTGAGCCGACCAAAGCCGTTCCGCGACGGCGGCGGTCCGCGGCCAGATGCGGCCGTTTACGATCTCAGGTGTGGCATACTCCGTCCACATGGTCGCCTCACCACCGAGGATGTTGGCTGTCTGCGCTGGGGATAGTGCGGCCGTGCCGTTCACCAGAGGATCCACTGCATAATGATCGGCTGCCGATTGATTCAGGTCAACGTAGTAGCCTGCTGACAAAATCCCGCGATAGCCCCTCCGTGCAGCCTCTGCCAGCGAATCCTGGCCACGCCACGACTGAATAACGACATCATGGGGCGTGTCTGGCTGTAACACTTCGTCCCAACCCACCGTAATCTTGTCGCGTTTGGTGACGAGCTTCTGCACCCTGCCTGTGAAGTAGGCCTGTAAGGCAGCGTCATCTTTGAGATGATGCGTTTGCATGAACTGCTTGATGCGCGGGCTAGCGTCCCACTCCTTCCCGTTGCACTCATCCCCGCCGATGTGGAAGTAGGCATCAGGAAACAGAGCAGTCATCTCCCCGAGGAACTGGTCGAGAAACTGATAGGTGCTCTCACGGGTCGGATCCATGGCCGGATCAAAGACCCCCCAGTGACGTTCGATCTTGTACGGTCCGCTGCCACTCGCCAGATCGGGATACCCTACAAACCACGACATTGCGTGACCCGGCATGTCGAACTCCGGGACAACACGAATCCCTCGATCACGAGCGTAATCGAGAATGCCTCGAACCTGATCCTGTGTGTAGTACAGACCATCTGAGCCTTTTTCCTGCAGCAAAGGAAAGGTCTTGCTCTCAATCCGAAATCCCTGATCTTCGGAGAGATGCCAGTGGAAGACATTCATCTTCACCGCCTCCATACCATCGAGATTCTGTCGAATCACATCGAGCGGCATAAAGTGTCGGCCTGAATCGATCATCAGTCCACGCCAGGGAAAGCGTGGCCTATCATCGATTGTCATTGCTGCAACCGCAAATCCTTCAGGAGTGCTCTGCACAAGTTGAAGAAAAGTCTGAAGTCCATGCAGCACGCCGAGCGGATTGGGCGCTGTGAGGAGTGCCCCGGCTGCCGTAATCTCCAAGTGGTAAGACTCATCTTCACCAAGATGCTGCACGGGTGCGCTCGGGCCGGCAGTCTTAATGACTAATTGCGCTCTCTTGAAAGGAGAGGCAGGCAGTTCGGGAATCCCCATTTCACGGTATAGAGTTCCGAAGAAACGTATTCGGGCTCGCTCGAGGCGTGGCTCAGTATAGCCCTCGAATACAACCTGCAGGCCATGATCGACTGACAAACTCCCGGGCCTTTGGACTGCGGCCGCAGGAAGAGGAATGATGGAAAGCGGCGTCTGCGCCCGCACTGACTGCCCGCCAACAGGCAACACTATATAGAACACAAAAATTGCGCAACAGGCTCGCACTACACCAGGTTTAAACATTACACCCTTTTCATTGTTGAACCATCTCGGGCTAATTTGCAAAGAAAATCGTAACGAGCACGGTTGCTTTTTGCAAGACCTTGAGCGTTGCTAATTGCAATATATCCCCTACACAAAACATTTTTCTTCGTGAATTCTCTCACTTGTGGGGAGGGTCGCCGCCGGAATACGAATCAGGGCGCGATATCGATCTCCGCGATATCGTGAGACTGTCACTTCGATCGGCATCCGCTCCGCTGTAATCGTGTTTCTCGAGATTGACAACACACTCGTGTTTGCAGGAACGTCCAATAGCTCAGACTCTTCCCATGTTGCCGGCATAACTTCGATTGCTTCGGCCGCCCAGGCCACACGAACCCCAAACTGTTCACGAAGCGTATGGTAGAGCGACTGCTCAGCGAAGTTAGTCCGTTCGATACCCGGAAAGTGCCTGAGCGACACGTAGGTCTTCTCGACTGCCATGGGAGTTCCATCGGCTAGACGAAGGCGGCGAAGTATCATCACAGGCGCTCCGATTTGGACTTCCAGATCCTCAGCCAATTCGTTATCGGCATCAACGACTCTCTGCTCTAACACACGCGAGGATGGCACCCTGCCGCGCTGCATCGTCTCCTCCGTGAAACCTTGGAGCTGCGACAGTTGTTCCTCAACCTTGGACTTAGTAACAAAGGTGCCACGCCCTCTTTGGCTAAACGCATAGCCCCTAGCCTTCAGCCCTTGCAGAGCCTGCCGCGCCGTCACCCGACTTACCTGGTAGGCGCGCGCAAGCTCCCCCTCAGAAGCCAGAAGATCTCCCTTCCGTAACTCTCCTGAATGAATCTTCTCAATTAGTGCGCGCTGAATCTGGTAGTACAAGGGAACAAATCCGTTCTTGTCGAGCGACCGCACCGCTGAGGCTGTTTGAGACGGAGTTGTAGTCATATGCTCACAGTGTCTACTCGCAAAGGTGGACCAGACGTAAGCATCGCGCTGGTCCACCTTCACAACCATGTGTTCTTGTTAGAAGTACATCTTTCCGCTGAACTGCATGGTGCGCGGTATACGAGTGCTTGTGGCCTGTCCAAATTGGCTGTCTGCAATAGCGACATCTATGCCATTGAGTGTCGAACCCACACCTCCGCCGGTATTGCCGAAATTGGTGTGATTGAAGAGGTTGAATGCCTCAGCGCGCAACTGAAGATTGATAGTTTCAGTAAACCTAAAGTTCTTCAACAGACCCAAATCAATCCTTTCTGTACCTGGACTCAGGAAACTTCCAGGCGCAGCAGTACCGAAGTGGCCCTGGGCTGTAGCGAAGGAGCTGGTCGAGAACCATTGAGCCTGAGTTTTGATCATGTGAACTGGAGCCACCTGATCGGCACGAGGCACAATGTCAGCGTTCGGGCTGAAGATGCCCAGACCGCCCGGATAGGTTCCCGCGAATGGGTCAACTGCCTGAGTGACGGTAGTCGATACTCCGGTGTTGAAGGAGGTAATACCTGAGAGCTCCCAGCCGCCAAGCACATGTCCAGTAAGACCATGCTGCTGGCGGAAGAACGGCTCCTTGTAAACAAAGTTGGCAATGAAGATCTGCGGTTCATTCAGCCCAGAGGGACCGTAGTCCAGCTTCGGATCATAGGTATAGGTGTTTGCAGTGCCGCGGTCGTTGGTCTGGTCTGACAGATTCTTCGACCAGGTATAGGCGATGCCCAGTGTCAGGTCGCGCGTCGTCCGAAGATTCAGCGATACCTGTAGCGAGTTGTAGTTGGAGGTGAAGATGGGCAACCTTGTGTGAAAGTCCGAATAGCCCAAATAGGGGCGTATGTTGTTGAGAGGTGAGAGCGGATTGTCCACGCGGGTGGAGAGCGTCGGCTGGTTCAGATCCAGTTCGCCGAGTAGGTGTCTAGACTGCGAGCCAACATACGCGATCTCAAGGGTGGCTGTCGGGGCCAGCTGCTGTTGGACCGAGAGGTTGTAATCCGAATACGAGGGAACCTTGAAAGCGGGGCTTCCTGTTGTTGTCAGCGCGTTCGGTCCTAGTGCCGGAGGCGCAGCAGAACCAACTCCCGTCGGATTGTCAAACGACGCGTTGACCACTGTAGTCGTCTGCACCAGCGGCGGGTCTCCGAATGCATTCTGCTCCCAGATGCCGTTGAGCGTGCGATCGAAGAAGAGACCGAATCCGCCGCGCAAAACGGTCTTGCCGTCTCCAAAAGGAGAGTAGGCAAAGCCCACACGTGGTCCAAAGTTCCAGTTGTAGTTGGGGTTTACGTTGCTACCATAAGGAGAGCAGGTGACCTGCGCCGAGATGGCTTTGGCAGCTGCGCAGGCAGCGCCCTGGGGGAAGATCAACCCATTGGTGTAAGTCGCCGGCGTGAAGGCCTGCCCAGGCTTAAAGTTTCCGGTGTTGTCGAGAGCCGGGGCCAGAGTCGACTGGTACACCAGTGGATCGAAGTTGGTCAGAGTATTCTTCGCGTCGGAAGGCGAAGGGAATCGTGTCCAGCGAAGGCCCAGATTCATCGTTAGTCTGTGGCTCACCTTCCAGTCGTCCTGAACATAGGCTTCCGTATTCCAGAAGCGCAGATCCGGCACGATGTCCCGATTGGCCTGCGTGTATTGATTCACGTTACCCAGCAGGAAGTCTCCCCAGCTATTGAAGGTGAAGCTGGGATTCCCCTCAGAGGCGTCCTCCGTCTTCAACAGTTGCTGAGCCGTTACGCCTGCGCGTAGGGTGTGATTCCCCAGAGTCACCGAGAAGTTGTCGAAGATATTGCGATCCAGGTTTCTTTCGAAATATGGAGCGCTGCCCTGCGAAACGCCTGTGACTGATCCGTCCAATATAGTCACGGTCGGAATGCGTCCGTAGGGGTCTGGGTTGGCCAGGTTGTTAGTCAGCGACGAGAGGATGGAAGATGAGTTTGCTGGACCGGAGAGCGCGCCTTTGATTGTTCCCTGCGAGTAGGCAAACTCTACCTCATTCACCATCTTCGGAGAGATCGTCCAGGTAAGATTGGCCACTACATTCTTGCCGGGAGCATTGATGCCCACATTCACCACTCCCGGGTAGTTGGTACCGCCCCAAAGCCCCAGAGGCTGATTGCTGGGAGCGTCATCCTGCATGCCGCGAGCGAAGAAATGCAGCTTGTCGTTAAAATAGTGGTCCACTCGAACCAGGTCTTGGCGGAAGTTGTTCAACGTAGAGAAAGACGAGATCTGGCTGCCACCGATAAAGCCGGTGTTGGTGTTGACTGCCGTGGCGTTGGCTTGGTTCTTACTGAAGATTTGCGAAAGATATACCTTGGTATTTGCGCTGAAGCAGGTGGGACTGATAGTGCCTGTGCCGCCCCCTACTACCGTATTCGGGTTAGGCGTCCAACCAGTTATGCAACCGGCGGGTGCGCTCGGCTCATTCGCAGCGTAAAACGAGCCGGCCAGTTGTGCCGCGGTAGGCGCCGCTACATTTTCCCCATTGGGACTCGTGATCTTACGCCATTCCTCCGACCAGAAAAAGAAGGTCTTCGTTTTGCCTGTGTTGTAGACGTGGGGAATATAGATTGGCCCACCCAGGGTAAAACCGAAGTTATTGTAGTGATCGGGTGCGCGTGGGAGGAGTGCTGCGGGGTTATTTTTGTTGAAGTAGGTGTTTGCATCGGTGTTCGCCGTGCGCACAAACTCGTAGGCCGAGCCATGGAACGAGCTAGTACCGGACCGAGTAGCTACCAGGACCTGGCCGCCGCCGCTGCGCCCAAAGCTCGCATCGTAGGAGCTTCTCTCCAGCGTAAACTCCTGGATCGCATCGACGCTGGGAATGTTAAGCAGCGTGGCGTTTGAACCGCTGTCGTTAACATCGGCGCCGTCCACCGACCAGTTGTTGGCTGTACTGCGTGCGCCGTTGATCGAAACGGCAGAAGTACTGTTGATCCCACCAAAGCCAGGCTGATCGCCGAGCAGGTTCACGACCCCTGGCTGTAGCGTAACCAACTGTTGAAAATTCCGATTGACCAGCTCTAGCTCGCGCAACTGCGTTCCGGAGATGGTCCCGGCCTGGGAACTGCTCTCCGTTTCGACCGCCACCGGATTATCCTCCACAGTCACGGTCTGGCTCTGCGAGCCGGCTTTCAGTTGGACATTCACGGTTCGTTTCTGTGCCACATTCAAGATGACGTTACGATCCGAAAACTTCTCGAAGCTCGAAACCGAGACGCTGATCGTATAGGTTCCGGCAGGAAGGTTGGTAGCGGTATAGTTGCCGGAGTCATTCGACTGCACCACGCGAGAGTTGCCGTCCACTCCATTGAGTGTGATGGTCACGATGGCATGCGGAATTACGGCGCCCGTGGTATCGGTAACTGTACCTGTAAAGGTTCCAGCCAGTTCTTGTGCGCTTGCGGCAGAAGGGAACGCAAACAACGCCAGCATCAAAAGTACAAATGACGCACCCTTCGCAAGACTTAACGCTTTTGCAAGGACAACCGGGACGAAGTTAACTCTTGTGACAGCTTTTGCAGTTCTTATTTTTGTCTGACAGTCCGAAGAACTTATCTCTCTCATATGCCTCTCCTTAAGGTGTTGCGCGTTCAATTCCGGTATTTACATCTTTATCGCTAATTCAAGTCAAGCTTCTGAGAAGAAGCCGGATGTTAGGAGGCGTCCTACCTTTAGCTTGGTAAGGACGCCCCAGTCATTCGTGACGATCTCTACGGATTGAGACCTGCAGCAAGCGATTTTACGATGGTTCCATTGGCATCGTCGTCTTTCACCGCCCACACATACCCGCCACCAAGACCATGTGCCTTGATGTAAGTTGCCTTCGCGGCTATTGAAGTAGCGTCGTCATAACTGAAGACTGTCTGTGTAGTTGGGTTGAACGCCGAAGTGGCTATTCTTGTGGAGTCGTAGCAAGCGGTGTACCCGTTGCTTAGAAGATTCTTGATCGTCCCATAAGTGGCTAGTCCGTTCGTCAGCAATGTGTCACATCCTGCTGCCGGCGAACTTTGGTTATTACCTGTTGAACAAACCCCGGCCCCATTGGCGTTAGGAACTGGAGAAACCGCAGTCGCGTTCTGATACTCGCCACAGTTTGTACTATTCAATCCCCCAGTCCACCCGGCACCATACGCCGGGAAGCCCATGGTGTATTTGTACGCCGGTACACCTTTTGCGAGGTAATAGTTTACCGTCGCATCAATCGTATTGCCGGTTCCATTCAAGGGATCGGCAGCATCGTCGTATATAGGGGATGCGTCGTTGGTTGCTAACTTCCAATCTCCGGCGTAGTTGTAGCCATCGATGGTGACGAAGTCCGATTGAGCGAATGTCCCTGGGATATCGATCGTATCGAAGCCGCCCGGGTTGTTCGCGTCTGAGGGACCGGCGGGCGCATCGAAGGTCAATTGATATGTCTTACCGGTGGTTGCCGATAGGGCGGTCAGTTGCCTGCGGAACTCTGTCAATAATGCAGTAAAGTTAGTCGTGTCCGTCGGCGTCGGGAACTCCCAATCGATATTAATGCCATCGAACAGGCCCGGAGCGGTGATCCCTGAGGCGATATTGCCTTGAATGAAGATATTGATGCACGAGCTGGCTAGCGCTGTGCGTCCCGCTGCAGTGCTGGCGGCAGTCGTGAAGGCAGTCACCGCGGCAGCGTTTGCACCGCCTATGGAGATGATCGTCTTTAGGTTGGGATGGGCCGCTTTAAGTTGTTGGATTGCGCCAAAGTTTCCATAGACACCTCCGGCTCCGCTGTATGGTCCAGTGACCTGAGGCACACCCAACTTCTGATAGTCGGCATAGGAATCAGCGATGACGCATGCCGCGGTCGCAGAGGTTGGTGCTGTCAAACCGCTGAAAGCGTAAAAAAGATGCGTCAGTTTGTCGGCCACACCATTGGTCTGCATGTTCGCAATGTTGTAGCCGGCGTAATAGATGCTCCACTCTTCAAACCACCCGCCAACGATCAACGTGCTTGGTGCGGTCGTTGTAACGTTTACCGAAGTTCCGGGCGACGTACCGGCATAGTCAGTAGCGGCTACTGTGAAGGTATAAGTGGTGGATGGAGCCAACCCGCTCTCAACATCGGATGCAGTCGTTGAAGTTAGAGTGGACGGTCCTCCCGATATCGAGTAGCTGACAGTGCAGCCGGATGGAGCAGATACTGCTGTCCAACTAATATTTGCAGTTGAGGAAGTTGCACCTGAAGCCGTCAACCCTGTTGGCGCGCTGGGTTTAGTCGTGCAGGAGCTTGCAGATGTCTTCACATTGAGAGCGGAGCTCGCTGCTGAAGTGCCAGCAGAGTCGGTCGCCTCCACTGTAAAGCTGTAAGTCGTCGAAGGAGTTAGGCCACTAACTGCATCGGATGGCGTGGTCGGGGTTGCGATGGAGGTTCCACCCTGCAGTACCTTATAGCTAACAGTGCACCCTGTTGGAGTGGTGTCCGCTGTCCAACTTAGGTTCGTGCCGGAGCTGGTTGTCCCTGAAGCCGCCAATCCAGTTGGGACACTGGGTACAGTTGTGCAGCTCGAACAGGCTCCTGTTGCAGTCCAGGGCAGCCCACTGCCGGCGCCACCGCTGTTGGTCGCCGGACTCTGGTTCTGTGTCCAATAGTTAGCGACATAGTTTTGCCCTCCCAGGCTCGCTGTCATTCCCGCAGTGTAGACAGCAGTGGCGCTCCACGCTGTACCGCACGTGCCTCCGCCACCGCCGGACCCTGCCAGAGTCGTCACATTCACTGCAGGGCTGGCGGCTGATGTGCCCGCGGCATCTGTCGCTTCGACGGCGAAGCTGTATGTGGTTGAAGCGGAAAGGCCAGTTACAGCATCGGATGTTGTCGTCGGCGCCGCAATAGAGGTTGCCCCCTGCAATACTTTGTAACTAACGCTACAGCCTGTGGGGGAGCTGACTGCAGACCAACTAAGATTCGTGCTGGAACTAGTGGTTCCAGAAGCCGTTAGACCTGTAGGAGTGCTGGGTATCGTTGTACAGGAGCTGCCGCTGCCGACCTTTTGCCAAAGGGCTGGAGCGTCGATGGGATCCCAACCTGCTTCGGAGACATTAGCTTGGAGCGCTTGGTATTCGACACCTTGATACATCACCAGCGAACCAACAGAGTAAGACACACCGACCGCCCAATTGGGAATGGTCTGGGCGGAGGCCCTGGTGGGCAGCATGGGCATGATCAGGCTGAGGAGCAGGAATAAAGGGAGAACAGCGCGTTTCATGGAATCTCCTTGAACTCGATGGGCAGGTTGCACCCGCCCGCGGTTTGAAAGTTGGAAACTCGGATAGAGTCGCATCAGATCACTCTCGGCAAGACCTGGTAAGCGGCACCGTGATAAAGCATCGAGCGAACAGGATAGGAGAGAGGATCCATGATGCGATCCAAGTGCCCATGACACAGCCAACCAGGATTACGGGAGTAAGCGCTTCGACGTTCGTTGACATTCGAAACCTCCATCGATGCATCGATAGACAGAATGGGCCAACCAGAAGGTGTTACCCACAAAATGATCTGCCTTATGACGACGCGTCGACTCGAAATGCGACTTTAAATCTTAGGCTCAAAAAGATACTTACGAACCTATCATTACAATGTTGGAATGGTCAACAAGGATTTCAAACTTAAAACCTGCTCTTTTTCTCTACGACGAGATCAGCCGGGGGATGGAAACAATCAGAAGAGGAATACCCAGCAATCTAACTAGTTTTCTGCATCCATCCCCGTTCGATTCAGTAGCGGTATAGATTCTGTTCTGCATCTTTCATTGCGACAGCGATGGCACCCCATACGACTGCCGAATTTCCCAGGCTGCTCGGGAGCACCCTGGCGACCGCCACTTCACTCTTGCGGAGCATCTCTACTGTCGGTTCGAGCAGCGCCGGATGGGCGCCAAGATCGCCTCCGAATACAAAGAGGCTCGGGTTCAGAGTTAAAGAGAGATTCAGAACCACGTCCTTAAGAAGGCGTGCGCGCTGATGAACGATCTTCTGTGCAACTGAGTTCCCTTCTAACGCAAGGTCAAGCACGCTACTTGCCTTACGTACCTTCGCCGGCACTCCAGCCTTATGACTTACTGCATTCCAGCTTCTCAGAATGCCAGGAGCGCCCAGTACCTGCTCGAGGCGGCCGAATTCGTACAACGAAGGCTGCATGCTGGCAATATTGGGGATACGAAGATAACCTATCTCACCAGCCGACCAACTTGATCCGTGCACAATCCTGCCATTTACAAATATCCCCGCGCCTACGCCCGCACCAACGGTCACGAAAATAAAGCTCTCTTCGGATTGGGCAATCCCGCGAAAGTGTTCGCCAATTGCAGCAAGGTTCGTATCGTTCTCAACAAACAGAGCACAGGAAAACTGCTCTTTCAGCATCTCCAGAAGAGGAACATCTCTCCAGGTGTCTGAGCCGCTGACAGAGATGACAATCCCGTCTCTAACATTGGTGATTCCCGCCACACCAACTGTCATCGCTAGTAATTTTTTCCATGGCAGACCACGTCTCTGCATTAATTCCTTCAGAGAGACGCGCAACACCTCAATCACAGCGCTTGGGTTGCGGGCTTCCTTCGCAAGAGGTTCATATTGCTCCTCGAGAAGAGTTCCGTTCAGGTCAGTCAGTAGTACGCGAAACGAATCAGCCGCGATATCCACGCCTGCGAGATATCCATAGTCAGCTTTGAAGCGAAGGTTGTCTGGTCGGCGCCCTCCACTCGAAGCACCTTCCCCGATCCACTCAATAAGCCCCATGTCGTTGAGATCAGAGACGACGTTCGCAACCGTTGGTGCACTCATGCCGGTTTCACGTGCAATATCTGCACGTGAGGAGTGGCCTAGCTTCTTCAACAGCATCAAAATTGTGCGCGCATTCGTCTGACGCATTAATGCTGGATTACCTATCAGCAACCGGCTCTTACTCATTACACCGCCTTGTTCGATCTTGGAAGAGACTTCCGTCCTTCCGACATAAGGTAATAACTACTGGTCCACCAATCCGCTCTATCAGCAACAAGACTTCGTGCGGTTTGGCCAGGCTCCAGTTCAACGTCATATTTTCTCATCGAGCTTATGATCCAGATAACCTATATGAGGCTTCCAAATCGATCTCTTGACATTTCCTAATAGTTCGCGAGAACCACATGCGATTCAGAGTCTTTCTTTGACCATCAGGGATAAAGATAAAGACGATCCAGCCACCCCCCGCCTGAGCGCATTTCTGAAAGCTCCCCCCTAAATAGACTCAAAACTGCTCCGATTTGCGCGAAAACGCACCACGCAGCACCTCGACCTGCTCTTTCAGCAACCGTTTTGAGATCGCAGCGGACGGAATACTCGCGAAGCCATGAGGAATCGATGGCACCAGATGAAGTTCAACGGCCACTCCGGCTTCTGTGAGACGACGTGCATAGTCAAGACCTTCATCGCGCAACGGATCAAGGCCCGCGCAGAGAACGTATGAAGTGGGCAGATCCGATAAATCCTTCGCTCGTGCCGGAGCTGCATAGGGCGAAATATTATGTGCGTGTTCACCCAGGTACCAGCGCCACATAACTTCTGCCTCAGATCTGCCAAAGTCAGGAACGTCCGTAAACTGGCGTGCTGACAGAGTCTCAAGACGGTCATCCAGTGCCGGAATCAATAGCATCTGAAAGCATATCTTCGGCCCGGTGCGATCACGGGCAAGAAGTGAGACCGCGGCGGCAAGATTCGCGCCCGCACTCGAACCTCCAACAGCGAGAAAGTCTCGATCGAGATTCAAATCGCGACTCTTGCTCCAAAGAAACTCAAGCACCCGATAACAGTCCGTAAGGGCAGCAGGAAACGGCTCCTCGGGTGCGAGTCTGTAGGCAACACATACAACAGCGCACCCTGCGTTCAGAGCGTAATGGGCACATTGTGACTCTTCAGAAAAAAGGTCACCGCAAAAAAACCCACCACCATGAAAGTAAAGCAGGACAGGTAACGCACTTATCACATTTTTTCTGCGATAGATCCGCACGGGTATCTGCGCCTTCTCGTCCTCAGAAAGACGAACATCGTAGTCTGTAATTTCAAGATCATAATCTGATGGCAACGGCCGCGTTTCCAGCCGCGCAGCAGAGAGAGCTTCACGCACGACGTTAGCATCACGAAGAACCGCTCTCGGTTCCTTGGCAAGTGGCGCGAACGCAGGATCCATCAGCAGGTTCGACATTCGTTCTCCACGGATCAAAAGATAGATTTTTCCAGCACGTCATCCAGTATCTCTTCGCGGAAAGGCAAAGCGGTGAGTGCGCCGCGGGCACGGGTAGAAAGAGACCCGCAAACACAAGCCCTCCGTAGTTGCTCCTCCAGATCGGCCTCGGATAACCATGCATCGATGAACCCCGCATCAAAAGCATCGCCCGCGCCGGTAGTATCTACAACTTGAACATTGGGCGGCTCCATCGCGTACAGGCGATCATTCTGAAGAGCGACTGCCCCCCGGGACCCTAACTTGATAACCGTGTGCTCCAACCCTAACTCTGCACATGCACGCAACATCTGCTCCGGCGTCGTGCGCCCCGTCAACAACTGCGCTTCGCTTTCATTCGGCAAAAATATATCTACCATGCGTAATACATCAAGATTGTCAGAGTTCAGAAACCAATCCTTACGCCACCCAGGATCAATAGAAAGAGTGCAACCGGCGTTTCGTAGAGAAGGCAGCAATACTCTTGCAAACCCCACTTCAAGCGGCATCGCAAAGTGAATATGCTGAGCCATGGAAAGAGCGGCAATGGTCTCAGGCAAAACTACAAACTCTTCCAGAACTCTATTTGCCCCTGCATAGCTTAAAAAGCTGCGATCCACTGTTGTCGACATGCTTATAGTAAGCGCATTGGGCAATTCGGAGGAGCGAGCATGTTCGGCGTGTACTCCAAACGAACTGAGCCTCGACCGAAGCCACGCCTCTTCATCTTCTCCAAACACTCCAAAGATGGAAGTGTGATGTCCCAGACGAGCCAGAGCACATGCCGTGTTGACAGTCCCGCCTCCAGCCTCACGGTGATACTGCTCCGCGAATACCTCTTCTCCCGGCAACGGAACGTGATCGAAATCAGTGAAGATATGGTCTACAAACACTTCACCTGCAACGGCAATATTCCTGCTCTTGGTCATATGATTTCAAAAGGCCATCTTTGTTCATGGCGTGATTTAAAGAGAAAAACTGTTATTCCTACCAGCGTCATCGCAAAAGCGGTGAGTATATTTCTCGCCCCGCTGGAGATAAGAATAAAAAGCCATCCCACAAAAGCGATCACTGCCGGCAAAGGATAGAGCGGCATAAGAAACGTGGCGTTGTTTTCTTTAGTATGGCGGCGACGTAGTAGAACTACGGCGACACACTGAGCAAGAAACTGGACCATTGTCTGGATGACAATTACAAGGCTGATGAGCGTACTGAGGCTGAGCATACAAGCGCAAGCAGAGAGAATGCCTAAGATAACCAGCGAGAAATGTGGAAAGTCTTTCGTCGGATGCAGCTTTGCAAAGACGCTGAAAAACTCCCCCTGTTTTGCGGCAGCAAACGGAATACGCGAGTAACCAAGCAGAATCGCAAATACTGATGCAAATGACGCAACCAGGATAAGCACATCGGCCACTCTAGCAGCCTTGACACTGTAGACCGTCTGCATGAAGTCCGCTACGATCGCACTTGAATGCATGCTTTGCTGAACTGGTAATACACCTAGAATGGCCAGGCTCATTGCAATGTAAAGAATAGCTACCAGGAGGATGGAGACGATAATTGAGTAGGGAATCGTGCGTTCGGGGCGCTTCAGTTCACCGCCGATCAGGCAGACGTTATAGTAACCGGCATAATCGTAGACAGCTATCAAAGTCGCGGCACCCACGCCCTTCCAAAAAGCGCCATCTAAGACTGGATACCCACCACTGATCTGCGCTCTGAGAGCAGACGGAATATGCTCCGCTCCACCAATGATTATCCAGACGATCGTTCCGACAACTAATATCCAGAGACCAATCGAGATTGCGCTGATCGTAGTAATTCTGCGATAAAGCAATATCACGTTGATAAGACAGACAGCCATTGCCAACGCGCAAAGGCCCGCAGTGTGAACGGAAGGCCAGAGGTAATGAAAATACTGTGAGAACCCTACCGCGCCAGAGGCGATAAGAAGCGGCGCAGTAAGTACAGAGGACCAAAGAACAAGAAAGCTTGCCGCCCTGCCATAAGACTCGGCTCCAAATGCATGTCGCAAGTAGAAGTAAGGACCGCCAGAGTAAGGCATCGCAGCTCCTAACTCTGCCCACACAAGACCATCGCACAATGAAATTGCCGCACCCAGAATCCACGCCAGCAAAACCTTTGAGCCATGCACTGCGACCAGGATAAGAGGAATACTCAGAAACGGGCCCACGCCTATCATGTTGAGCATGTTAGAGGTGCAGGCTCCGAGGATCCCCATCCCGTGACTTGAATCCTCCTCTACACCTGCTAGATTGACCTGCATCAGAGGCTCCGAGTCACCATAAATGATATTGACGAGTATCGGGCAGTGGAGATTCTTTGTCAATAGTCGTTAATAAGTTCCTTAGTATAGGCGTCTTCCTGAAGCTTATGCCACCGGCATCCGTTCGGTAGGCATGAGCATCGCTTTCGTCATCATCGATACCTGCGTCCTCTTCCTGCCTGTCGTCCGCGAGTACAGCTACTCCACAGTGCTCTTTATCTTTGCTGCCTTGGCAGTCATCTACTTCCTCACGGCAATCTTCCTCTTGCCGAACCAAAGGCAAAACTCTGGAAGAGATCGAGCAGCACTTGAAGGAATAAGAAAATATAGCCGCAACATTGCGTAGCGACTCCGGCGCAATCAAGGCGGCCTTCGCAATCATTATTCAGCCGATTGTCTCTCCAAACCCGGCTTCGGCCTTTGTCGTATTCTCGTAGTCAGAACACATGCTCAAGGAGGACACATGTCTGAAGAGGATTTGAGAGCAGAACTCGAACGCTTGCGAGCAGAGAACGATCAACTGAAGAACAAGAGTGTGCGTGGACTGAGTCTCAAGGTCAGCGAAAAGGGTGGGTTGTCCCTCTATGGAGTCGGTAGATTTCCCGTCACTCTGTACAAGGAGCAGTGGCGCAAGATCCTCGCAATGGCATCCGAGATCGAGGACTTCATCGTAAAGAACGACAGCCTGCTCAAGACCAAAGAGTAGGCGCGTCTTCAGCCGCGGCTCACCGGGCCCCTTCCGTGGGCAACCCGGTGAGCCGCCAGTGATCTACCAAAGCTCCCACGTTAGCTTCAACACCAGCCCCCGCTGAAGTAGCGGAGGTCACTCCAACATTCCATCCATCCAAAACGACCAGGGCGTCCTCTCCCTTTAGATCCGCGGTCGCAGCTTCAATCGTGATCGTCCTCGTCTCGTTCGGCAACAGAGACACGTAGTTGTCGCTGTAATAAACGGGCAGCACTCGTTCTCCCGAGCGCTTGCGCCGCAGTTGCAGGTGAGTCATCAGCGCAATGTCTTTCCCTGTATTTTGCAGCGTCACAGTAACGAAGACCTTGTCCTCCGCATCGCGGCGAATCACCGACGCTCCAAGCGTCACCACAGGCAAGCTGCCCAACGCTTTAAGATCATCCTGATGCTCCGGCAGCGCACGCCAGTAAAAGTTCTCCGAGATCAGCTTCCCTGTTGCATCACGCAGCTCAAGCTTCACGAAGTGAACCGCCGAAAGCGTTGAAGGCCACTCCACGCTTCCGAGCGTCGTTGCCAGGCTCGGTGCAGCCGACACGTCAAAGTCGTGTTGATACTGCACTACCCCATCCAGGTTGTAGATCGCCAGGTGAGCATGCGCACTCTCCAGCGGAGTATCCAGATTGTTGATCACCTGGACCTCGCCATTCGCCTCATTCAGTTGAATATGAACCGGCTCGGCCGCCTTCTTCACCGCGAACAGCGCTGAGTTCGGCTCCAGATCATGGTGGTAAAGCTGCCACACAAAGCTGGGTTGAGCAGGATTACTCATCCATGTAATCACGCCCGTTGTCGGATGGAACAGCTTCGCATTGCGGCCTTCATACATCGCGCGAAACGCCTCATAGTTCGCCAGCTGCGACTTCCGCACAAAGTCCGCAAGATTCGCCACCTTGCCGTACCTGTCCGCAATCATCGCCGGATATTTGTCGCCATCCGCCGCGCCCTTGGCAAAGTCATGCTGCGCCCAGTCGTCGTTGATCGTCTCCCAATCCTTCTCCGGCATCATGCCATGAATCGACTCCAGCGTCGGCACCGACATGCTTCCAATCTCTGTCTTGAACGCCTCGTCATACACATAGAACTCACGCGGCGTCCTCCAGTGATACGGCCCATGCGAGTTGACCCCGCGCCCATCAGCCGAGTTCGCCTGGTACAACCTCGTCGGCTCCAGTTCACTCATCAAAACGCGCAGCGCATCGTCAATCTTCTTCGGCGGATACCCTTCATTCCGCGCGCACCACAGCACAATCGAGGCATGGTTCCTAAACCGCAGAATCTTGTCGCGCACATTCGCCATGTACGTATCAAAATCATCTGGATCAGGCCCATCCGAAGGATTCGGCTGAAAAAACTCATCCCACACCAGAATCCCGTACTTGTCGCACAGCTCATAAAAATCTTCGCTCGTACTCTGTCCTACCCAGTTGCGAATCAGGTTGAGATTCGCAATCTGGTGCATCCGAATCTGCGCCTCCAGCCGCTCCCGCGGATTGCGCTTCATCGCTTCATCTAGCCCCCAGTTCCCCCCGCGAATAAACACCCGAACCCCATTCACTGTGATCGTCAGGTTCTCCGAATCAGGCACGGCATAGGTAAACTTGCGAACGCCGAAGCTCACATCTTTGTCGTCCGAAGTCTTCCCATCCACCTCAAAACTCAAATGCAGCTTGTACAGATTCTGCGGCCCATACCCATTCGGCCACCACAGCTTCGGATGCTCCACGTGCATCGCCGGCGTGTTCTTCGCGTCGACCGCAACCGTCTGCGAGCTATGCGCCGCCACCACCACGCTCTGTTCGAACGTCACATCCCCAAAGCTTCCCTTCAGCACGCCCTTCTGCGGGGCATCCGTCACATTCTCCACTCGCGCCTGCACTGAAACATCAGCCGTATCCGTCTTAGGCAAAGGAAGATCCGTCGTCACCAGCGGATCTTTAATCATCACCGGCCCACTCGCCGAGAGAAAAACTTTCTGCCAGATTCCCGTATCCCGATCCCTTATCGCCGGAATCCAGTCCCATCCAATCGTCGAAAGAAACGTCGGCCCATCGATCGCGGTGATGCCGCCATTCTTGCCCACGCCATCCCGAATCGTATGTTCATGCGGCACGCCCGGATGAGGCTGCGGCGACACCAGCACCGCCAGAACCGCCCTCTTACCCGGCTTCACCACGGTCGAGATATCGAAGATCCCCCGCTTGAACGCGCCCTTCATCGTGCCAACCTGCGTCCCATTCACCCACACCTGTGCTGAAAAATTGATTCCTTCCAGGTTCAGCCACACATGCCTCCCCGCGTACGTCTTCGGCACCTCAAAAACCGTGCGATACCAGTACTGCGTGCGCGCAAGACTATCGGGAATCTTGTCGGGACGGCTATTCTCCCCATACAAAGGCTCCGGGTAGGCGCCTGCATTCACCAGGCTCGTCAGCACCGTCCCAGGCACCGTCGCGGAGTACCACCCCTGCGGTTTAAACTTCGCCGAAGCGATCGCATCCCCGGCCTGCGTCACCTTCGCCGCATCCTGCAGCTGCCAGCCAGCCGACAGAGTCACACTCTCAGGAACTGATGAGCTAGCTGCCAAAGCCACCGAACCCAACCCCACAGAACCTGCAACAAACGACAGCACCAACGCCGATCCCCAGACTCTCATTCGCATTCAACCCGCACCTTTGATCGTGACGATCGGAATTTTCGAACGCGAAGACCGCCCCGCGCCTGACATAGAAAACCCTACACGATCATCAAGCAAAGGTCACACCTGCGGCCTCACTGTTGAGTCGTCGACTCTGGCTTCGTCAGCTTCTTCGAGACCTGCGCCGGGGTAGGCAACTGCGATCGATCCCACCCTCCGCCCAGCGCCTCAATCAACTGCACCGAGGCCGTCATCTCCTGCACTCGTAGAGACGCGACCGACTGCCTATCCGTCAGTAGCGTCGTCTGCGCTGTCACCACGTTCACGTAAGGATCGATGCCCGTCTGATACCGCGCCGTCTGGAGCGTCACAAACTCCTCCGCCGACTTCACCGCCTCTTGCTGCTGTAACTGCTGCTGCGAAAGAATACGCACGGAAGCAAGCGCATCCTCCACCTGCTGAAATCCCGTAAGAACAGCCTGCCGATAGCTCGCAACATCGGCGTTATAGACCTCCACAAACTGATTCACCGTTGCCCTTCGCAGCCCGGCGTCGAAGACAGTCTCGCTCACCGTCGGCCCGATCGACCAGAACCGGCTCGGCCAATCAAGAAGATGCTTGAAGGTCGAGCTCTCAAATCCACCCGAAGCGCTCAACGTTAGATTCGGATAGTACGCCGCCGTCGCAATACCAATCTGGGCATTCGCCGACGCCATATTTCGCTCCGAAGCAGCAATATCAGGCCGCCTCTCCAGAAGCGCCGACGGCAACCCAATCGGTATCGGTGGGGGAGTCACACTCGAAGCCCTCACCGGAATAGAAAAGTCGGACGCATTGGCGCCCACCAGCAGCGCAATCGCATGCTCATACTGCGCGCGCGCCACCCCAAGATTGATCGCCTGCGACTGCACATTCTGCAGTGTATTCTGCGCCTCCACCACCGAAATCCGGTCGCCAACGCCGGTCTCGTACTGCGCCTGCGTCAGCTTCAACGCCGTTTTATCCGCTTCCACCGTGTCGTTCAGAATTGCCTGCAGCGCATCCTGACCTCGTATCTCAAAGAAAAACGTGGCAAGGCTTGCCTGCTCAGTCAGCTTCTCATTTTCAAGATCGGCAGCGCTCAACTGTGCGTTGTACTGCTGTTCATGAATCGTGCTGCGAACTCTGCCCCAGACATCCGGCTCCCACGAAACTGAAAGCGGCAGAGAGCCGACGGAGTTCGTTGAGCCCGTGTTGGCTTGCGACGAACGCCCAAGATTCGCTGAAGATTTGGAGCGGGTATACGAAGGTCCTACGGACGCAGTCGGATAAAGCTGCGAGCGTGCCTGTGCAACCAGCGTGCGCGCCTCCATAAAGTTCGCAAAGAACTGCTTGATGTTCTGGTTATCGATGTTCAACCGCTCTTCCAGCGCATTCAGCTCCGGATCGCCATAGATCTCCCACCACTTTCCATGCAGCATCGCATCCTGAGGCTGTGCCACCTTCCAGCCATCCGTATCCTGAAATTGTGTCGGCGACTCCTTATACGTCGCCGGCGGCGCCTGCGCAACGGCCGGAGGCGTGTGGTACTTAGGCCCCACCATGCATCCGGCCAACAAAAGCGCCGTGGCTGTCGGGCAAATCGCGATGGTCCATCGAAGGTTCGTCATAGAGTTAGACATCCAAATCTACTCCGCAGCGACGGCAGCTGGGCCGCCCCCGGGGTTGAAAGTATCGTGCTTACGACCCAATGCACGCAGACGCAGGCGATCCAGCGTGAGATAGACAACGGGAGTGGTGTAGAGCGTAAGCATCTGGCTCACGATCAAACCCCCAACAATCGTTATGCCCAGCGGTCGTCGCAACTCCGACCCCGTTCCTGTCCCAAATGCCAGCGGCAACGCCCCAAAGAGCGCAGCCATCGTCGTCATCAGAATAGGCCGAAAACGCAGCATGCACGCCTCAAAGATCGCGTCTTCCGTATTCATGCCACCCTCGCGCTCTGCCTGCAGCGCAAAGTCGATCATCATAATCGCGTTCTTCTTCACAATGCCGATCAGCAGCACAATCCCGATGATCGAAATAACGTTCAAATCCGTCTTGAAGAGCATCAGCGCCAGCATCGCGCCAACACTGGCCGAAGGCAGCGTCGAAAGAATCGTCAACGGATGCACCAGACTCTCGTACAAAACTCCCAGCACAATATAGACCGCAAGCAACGCCGTCAAAATCAGCAGGGGTTCGGTCCCCAGCGACTGCTGATACGCCAGCAGCGTTCCCGCAAAGAATCCATGCACCGAGGTGGGAGTCCCCAGCCGCTGCTGCATCTGCGCAATCTCAAGCGTCGCATCGCTCAATGACATCCCGGGAGCCAGATTGAACGACACCGTCACCGAAGGGAACAGCCCCGTGTGATTCAAAGAAAGCGGAGTCGTATTAGTCATAGATGTCGCCATCGTAAAGAGCGGGACGTTCCCGCTGGCCGTCGTGCTGCTGGTGCCGGAAGGATGAAAATAGATATTCTTCAATCCCTCTGGCGTCTGCCAGTACTCCGGCGCAACCTCCAGCACGACGTAGTACTGATTCAGTTGGGTATAGATGATCGAAACCTGCTGCTGCCCGAACGCACTGTACAGCCCCTGATCGAGCGACTGCGCCGTCTGGCCCAGCTTCGCCGCCGTCACCCGGTCGTACGTAAGCAGCTGATCCAGGCCCCCATTCTGCTGATCCGAGCTCACATCTTGAAACCCGGGCAGATGCATCATAGCTGTCAGCAGCTTGGGACCCCACGTCGAAAGATCCGTAACGTTATCCGCCTGAATCGTGTACTGATAGAGCGCGTTGCTCGATCGTCCGCCAATGCGAAGATCCTGTGAAGCCTGCAAAAACGCCGAGGCGCCCGTCACCCGGTTCAGCTTCGGCCGCAGCCGGTTGATAATATCCGGCGCCGTGATCTTGCGAAGGTTCAACGGCTTCAGCGCCACGAATATATTTCCTGTATTCGTAGCCCCGCCGCCACCCGTAAAGCCAATCACGTTTTGAACGGCCGGATCATTCTTCACGATATTTGCGACTTCCTGAAGTGCCATATTCATAGAAGCGAACGAAGCATCCTGCGGCCCCCGAACCGCCCCTGCCAGCGACCCCGTATCCTGCTGCGGAAAAAATCCCTTCGGAATCTTGATCACCAGAGCCACATTCAAAGCGATCGTCAACAGCAGTACAGTCAGAGTCAGCACAGGGTTTTCCAGCACCCAATGCAGGCTTCGCCGATAGAGCGAAAGCACCCAGTCGAAAAACCTCTCCGACGCCATGTAAATCCGGCCATGCTTCTTCGCGTGCTCGTTCCGCAGCAGATACGCGCACATCATCGGCGTCGTCGTCAGCGAGATCAGCATCGACACGAAGATCGCTGTAGAAAGGGTCACCGCAAACTCGCGAAACAGCCTCCCCACAATCCCGCCCATCAAAAGCAGGGGAATAAAAACCGCAACCAGCGAGATGCTGATCGACACCACCGTAAAACCAATCTCCTGCGCTCCCTTTAGCGCAGCGGCAAACGGAGTCATCCCGTTCTCGAGATGCCGCGTGATGTTCTCCATCACCACAATCGCATCGTCCACCACAAACCCGGTCGAGATCGTCAGTGCCATCAGCGAGAGGTTATCGATGCTGTAGCCAAACATGTACATCACCGCAAAGGTCCCAATCAACGAAACCGGAACCGCCACCGCGGGAATCAGCGTCGCTCGCCCATTCCGCAGAAAGACGAAAACCACCCCAATCACCAGCGCGATAGAGAGCAGCAGCGTTCGCTCCACATCACTCACCGACGCACGAATCGTCGTCGTGCGATCCAGCACAATCGTCGTATCGATCCCCTTCGGAATCGAGGCCTCCACCGACGGCAGCTCAGCCCGGATACGATCCACCGTATCAATAATGTTGGCCCCGGGCTGCCGAAAGATAATCAGCATCACAGCCCGCTTGCCGTTCAGATATCCCGCCGCACGCAGGTTCTGTGTCGAGTCGACCACATCTGCCACATCAGACAACCGCACCGCCGACCCGTTATTGTAACCAATAATGATCGGTTTATAGTCCTCCGCATGCGAGATCTGGTCATTCGCAACGATATCCGCTGACACGTCTCCGTTCGTGATCTGACCCTTCGCCAGGTTCGAATTCTGCAGACTCACCACCGACTGCACATTCGCCATCGTCATCCCAAAGCTCGCAAGCTTCGTCGGATTTACCTCAACCCGAACCGAGGGCAGCGCGCCTCCACCAGGATTGACCTGCCCCACTCCCTGGATCTGCGAAAGCTTTTGCTGCACCACCGTCGACGCTTCGTCGTACAACTTGTCCGGCCCATATTTATCCGACGTCAGCCCCAGAATCATGATCGGCGCATCCGCGGGGTTCACCTTGCGATACGTCGGATTTCCCGGAAGATTCGCCGGAAGATAAGTTCTCGCCGCGTTGATCGCCGCCTCGACATCGCGCGCCGCGCCATCAATATTCCGGCTCAAATCAAATTGAATCGTGATCGACGTCGTGCCGAGGCTGCTCGCAGAGGTCATCTCCGTCACCCCTGCAATATGCCCAAACTGCCGTTCCAGCGGGGTCGCCACCGACGACGCCATGATCTCGGCGCTCCCGCCCGGCAAACTCGCACCCACCGAGATCGTCGGAAAATCCACCTGCGGCAGTGGCGAAACCGGCAGCACATTGAACGCAATCGCCCCCGCAATCGCAATTGCAATCGTAAGCAGCGTCGTCGCCACAGGCCGATGGATGAATGGTGCAGAGATGTTCATGGCTGCTCCGCCGGCTCTAACTCGCCTCCGCCCTGCTCCGCCTTCTTCGACTTGCTCGAGAACCGATGCGAAAGATTGTCAAAGAAGATGTAGATCACCGGAGTCGTATAAAGCGTGAGCACCTGGCTTACCAGCAGGCCGCCCACCATGGCAATTCCAAGCGGCCTGCGCAACTCCGAACCGATACCATGCCCAAACGCCAACGGGAGACCGCCCAGCAGCGCAGCCATCGTCGTCATCATGATCGGACGAAAGCGCAGCAGGCACGCCTCATAGATAGCATCGGTCGAACTAAGCCCGCGGTGGCGCTCCGCATCAAGCGCAAAGTCGACCATCATGATTCCGTTTTTCTTAACGATGCCGATTAGCAGAACCAACCCGATAATCGCCACCACGCTCAGATCCTGGTGAAAGAGGATCAGAGAAAGAAACGCGCCAACACCCGCCGAAGGCAGCGTTGAAAGAATCGTAACTGGATGAATGAAGCTTTCGTAAAGAACACCCAGAACGATGTATACCGTCACCAGCGCAGCCAGAATCAGCAGCGGCATTCCCGAGAGCGAGTTCCGAAATGAAGCCGCAGTCCCCTGAAAATCCGCCTGCAGACTTGCTGGCATGTGCATGTCCTTCTGCACTTTTGTAATCTCGGTGATCGCGCCTCCCAGCGCAGCATTCGGCGCAAGATTAAACGAGACCGTAATCGCCGGAAACTGTCCCTGGTGAGTAATCGAGAGCGCCTCCGTCGTCGTCTCAAAGTGCGAAAACGCGCTGAACGGCACTGCATTATTGAACGTCGAACTCGTAGTACCAGCCGAAGTCGCGCCCTTGCTCGAGGTCGAATTCACAGTGCTCGAAGTGAGTGCATTGATCGGAGGAGCCAGCGTATTCGCAGAAGCCGTAAACAGTGCCGAGCCCGTCAGTGCGTTCGACCCCGCCGAGGTCGAGCCATTGCCCGAAGACGAAGTTGCCGCTGCACCCGTGGTCCCTGACGCCGAACCCGACCGGATATAGAGATGGTTCAGCTTATTCGGATCGAGCTGAAACTGCGGCTCGGCCTCCAGAATCACGTGATACTGATTCAACTGCGTATACATCGTGTTGATCTGCCGCTGGCCAAACGCATCGTAAAGCGTGTTATCGATCGTCGTCGGCGCCACACCAAGCCGCGAGGCCGTCGCCCGGTCAATCATCAGCGACACCGCCAGCCCGCCCAACTGCTGGTCCGTCGCAACATCCTCCAGTTCTGGCAACTCCTTCAACCGAGTTACAAATCGAGCCGTCCAGTCGTTCAGCTCGTTCTGATCCGGATCCTCCAGCGAGTACTGGTACTGCGTGCGGCTCACCCGGTCATCCACCGTAATGTTCTGCACCGGCTGCATAAAGATCTGAATGTCCTGCACATCCTTCAGCTTCGACTGAAGCCGTCGAATCACATCGGAGGCATTCAAATCGCGATCTTCGAGCGGCTTCAGGTTGATCGACATCCTTCCACTGTTCGTCGTGATATTTGTTCCATCCGCGCCAATAAACGAGGACAGGCTCTCGACAGCAGGATCCGCCAGGATCACCTTCGCCACCTCCTGCTGCTTGACCGCCATCGCCTTCGACCCAATCGTCTGGGGAGCCTGCGTGATTCCCTGGATCACGCCCGTATCCTGCACAGGAAAAAATCCCTTGGGAATAATGATGTACAGAAAGATCGTCAGCATCAACGTCGCAAGAGCAACCAGCAGCGTAATCGTCTGGTAGCGGAGTACAACCTTCAACGTCCGTCCGTAGAACGCAATCATCCGTTCAAAGACGTGCTCCGAGGCTCGATAGAAACGTCCCTGCTGCGCTTCAGGATTGTGTTTTAAAATCCGCGAAGCCATCATCGGCGTCAGCGTCAGCGAAACCACCGCAGACACAACGATCGTCACCGCCAGCGTCACCGCGAACTCACGGAACAGACGGCCCACAACATCTCCCATGAACAACAGCGGAATCAACACCGCAATCAAAGAGACCGTCAGCGAAAGAATCGTAAACCCGATCTGCTCCGCGCCCTTCAGCGCCGCCTCCATCGGCGTATCGCCCTCTTCCAGATACCGCGAGATATTCTCCACCATCACAATCGCGTCATCGACGACGAACCCCGTCGAGATCGTCAGCGCCATCAACGACAGGTTATCCAGGCTGTAGCCAAGCGAGTACATCGCCGCAAAGGTTCCAATCAGTGACAGCGGCACCGCCACACTTGGAATGATCGTTGCATACAGATTTCGCAGGAACAGGAAGATGACCAGCACTACCAGCCCGATGGTCAGCATTAGTTCAAACTCAACATCGCTCACCGACGCCTGAATCGGGGTCGTAAGGTCAGTCAGCGTCGTCACCTCGATGCCCTTCGGCAGATTGGCCTCGAGCTGCGGCAGCAACTTCTTGATGCTCTTGACCACGCTGATCGTGTTTCCACCCGGCTGGCGCTGCACATTCAAAATCACCGCAGGCGTCTGGTTCATCCACGCAGCCTGCGTCGTGTTCTCAACGCCGTCAAGAATGTGCGCTACATCGGTCAACATCACTGGCGCGCCATTGCGATACGCAACCACCACACTCCTGTAGTCCTTGCTGGTCACAAGCTGATCGTTCGCGTCGATCTGGTAGTCCTGCCGCGGCCCGTCGAAGTTTCCCTTCGCAGCATTCACGCTGCTCTGGCTGACCGCCGTACGCAGATCCTCAAGGTTGATGCCGTACGACGAGAGCGCCGTCGGATTCGCCTGAATCCGCACCGCAGGCTTCTGTCCGCCGCTGATGCTCACCAACCCAACCCCGCTCAGCTGCGAGATCTTCGGTGCCAGCCGCGTATCCACCAGATCCTCCACCTGGGAGAGCGGCACCGTCTTCGAAGTAATCGCCAGCGTCAGCACCGGCGCATCGGCAGGATTCGTCTTGCTGTAGATCGGCGGCGCAGGAAGGTTCGCAGGCAGAAAGCTCTGCGAAGCATTGATCGCCGACTGCACCTCTTCTTCCGCAATATCGATGTTCAAACTCAAATTGAACTGCAGCACCACCACCGAGGTTCCACCCGAACTGCTGGAGGTCATCTGACTCAACCCCTGCAACTCGCCGAACTGGCGCTCCAGCGGAGCCGTCACCGTCGTCGCCATCACCTGCGGACTCGCGCCCGGATAAAACGTCAGCACCTGGATCGTCGGATAGTCGACCTCAGGCAGCGCCGACACCGGCAACTGCGTGTAACTCACAATACCGACTAGCAGAATCGCAGCCATCAACAACGACGTTGCGACCGGTCGCAAAATAAACGGACGGGATGGACTCAAGGAGCGCTACTCCCAGCCGTCGCTGCCGCAGGAATCGGCTTATTCGACACGCTGACCTTCGAATTGTCCTGCAACTTGTCAAAGCTGCTGTTGGCAACCACGTCCCCGGGATTGATCCCGGTCACCTGCGCGGTCTCGCCCTCGACCACCCCCGGCTTTACCGAGCGCATGTGCGCCGTATTATTCTGCAAAACATAAACAAACGACGCCGTGCCGTTATGCTGAATCGCGGATGTCGGAATCAGCGTCGCTCCCTGCAGCGTATTCACCAGCAGCCGCGCATTCACAAACTCATTCGGAAACAGCGCCGAATCCTTATTTTCAAACGTCGCCCTAGCCTTCACCGTCCCTGTCGTCGTATCGATCTGGTTATCCAGCGTCAACAACGTCCCCGTTGCAATCTGCCTCAACGCCGCGCGATCAAATGCCTCGACAGGCAGCTTCGCCTGCTGACGAAGCCGCGGCTGAATCTGCCCCAGGTTGTCCTCCGGCACCGTAAAGATCACCGTGATCGGCTGTATCTGCGTAATCACCGCAAGCGTGGTCGTTCCCGAGGCCTGCACCACATTTCCCGGATCGACCAGCCGCAGCCCGACCCTTCCCGAGATCGGCGCCCGAATATGACAGTACCCAACCTGAATCTGGTCGAACTTCACCGTCCCTTCATCGTTCTTCACCGTGCCCGCATCCTGCAGCACAATCTTCTCCTGGTCATCCAGCGTCTGCTTCGGAATCGCATTCCTCGACCACGCATCGCGATATCGATTAAGATCCATCGTCGCCTGCGCCAGCGTAGCCTGATCGCGCTCCAGTACACCCTGCGCCTGCATCAGCGTCGCCTCAAACGGCCGCGGATCGATCTCAATCAACGGATCGCCCTTCCGCACAACCTGGCCCTCCTTGAAGCGCACCGCGACAACCGGCCCCGTTACCTGGCTTGTAATCGAAGCCGTATAAACCGGAGTCACCGTCCCAATCGCATCGATGTACACGCCGATGTTGCCCTTCTGTGCGGTTGCGGTCGTTAGCGCCACCGCCCCACCCCCGGCCCCCCGCTTCGGAGCAGCGCTCGTGCTCGAATCTTCGTGATGCCGCAACACCAGAAAGAAACCAATAGCAAAGATCAGCAGCAATACGACCCATACAATAACCCGAAGCAGCTTACTTCGAGACGAGGTCGGAGGAGGAGCCGGAAGTTGATGATCCGGCCCAACGATGGGGTGCTGTTCATGCGATTCGGCTGGCAATACGTCTCCCTTGCCACATCAGAGAATTTTTTTTGGACAGAAAATGTGCAGCAGGTCCCTAATCCTATCGACGGATGAGCCCGTACAAAGACTCAGCTTCGGCCCACGCAATCGTCAACTTTTATCTGATCGACAGCTCAATAAGCAATGACTCCTCAATGAGATGCCTGCAAAATCCCACACGATGTCCCCAGCCTTCCCCTTCCCGCGACTCTCCCATTGAGCCCACCGCCCCCAGCATGGTATGATTACAAAATCGGCAGACTACCCTTCACTGGGTAGCGGTCAGGAGCGACCCCGCTCCCAGTACCACCCTTCCCGACCCCGTTTTGAGGCTTCTTTCACTCAGGCGCACGTCCCCGGGAATCTTCTGCGACTCAGGATTGGAGCACTTCGTCATGGCACAAAAATGTGATCTTTGCGGCAAAGGCCCGCAGTTTGGCAACAACATCTCTCACGCCCACAACACCACCCGTCGTCGTTGGAACGTGAACCTCCAGCCCGTCAAAGCCCAGGTCAACGGTGCCAGCAAGCGCATGCGCGTCTGCACCAGCTGCATCAAGACCGGCAAAGTCGTAAAAGGCTAACCAGCTCTAACCTGCAGAAACAGAATGCCCCAGCCGCGTCTCAGCCGGCTGGGGCATTTCCTGTTTTTCAGCTCAATTTACTGCTTCTAAAATCACTGTTTCTCGAATCCCAGCGAAGCACTATTGATGCAGTACCGCATCCCCGTAGGCTTCGGACCATCCGGGAATACATGCCCCAGGTGAGCCCCACAGGTCGCACACTGCACCTCCACCCGCCTCATCCCAAGCGAATTGTCCTCGATCGAAACAATCGCGTCCGTCGAAACCGGGTTCCAGAAGCTCGGCCATCCGCTCCCCGACTCGAACTTCTTATCCGAGGTAAACAGCGGCGCATTGCAAGCCCCGCAGTGATACACCCCGTCCTCATGGTTATTCACCAACACCCCGGTAAACGGACGCTCCGTCCCGCCCTCACGCATCACATGAAACTGCTCCGGAGTCAGCAGCTCCCGCCACTCCGCCTCCGTCTTATGAACCTTCTCACCCTTTGTCACTTCGGCCATCGTTCCGACCTCCTACCTCTTTAGATGCCCAGCCACCCATTATGTTTCAGGCGGCACCCTTCACGATCACTTCAATCTCCACCAGCGCATCCTTCGGCAGACCGGCCACCGCCACCGTCGACCGCGCCGGCGGAACCACGCCCTCTGGCGCCAGGTACCTCGCATAGACCTCGTTCATCGCCGCAAAGTCCCCCATCGACTTCAAAAACACAGTCGTCTTCACCACATGGCTCAGATCAAGCCCAGCCTGCGCCAGCACCGCCTTCACATTCTCCAGCGCCCGCACCGTCTGTTCCACAATCCCCCCGGCAACCATCTGCCCCGTAGCCGGATCCAGCCCAACCTGCCCCGACGCAAACAACATATCGCCCACCCGAACCGCCTGCGAGTATGGGCCAATCGCCCCCGGCGCCTCTTTCGTCGAAACCGCCGTCTTCCCCTGATCGCTCAAAAGTTCACTCATGCCGCTAAGTCTATCCCGTTCCTTAGCTCGTTGAAAATCATCCGCCTGCGTGTAGCATGGCTGCCATGCGCCTTCTTCTTCGCTCCCTCGCCATGGTGGCTCTTGCTCTGTCGATCGCGACTCTCTCTCCCATGGCTCATGCTGCCGACAAACTGAATGGCTTCTACTCCGGCAGCGGCGGCCTCTCCCGGGATGTCCACCGCGTCGTCCTCATCGAATTCGCGGCAGACGGCAGCGCCATCGTCGAGCAGAACTGGCATGAAAAAGATCCCCAAATCTGGCACACACAGTGGAAGCGCAATAAAAACCTGATCACCCTCACCTTTGACCCTGCCAGCGACAAACCCATCCCCGAACCTCTGGTCTTCACCTTCAAACACGGCACTCTCACCGCAACCTCATGGGACGCCACCACCCTTGGCGTGCTCGGACCGCCCAAACTGACACCCTTCGGCGGCAAAGTCCCTCAGGTCACCAGCGTCGCCAGCTGCCAATCGCTCAACACAACCGACCCCAGAGGGAACTGCATTACCTGGGACTCTCGTCGCTAACAACATCGCCCCGAGGCACCCTCCACACGGCAAGACCTGCTCGAGATCCATCTCAATCTATTGATGGATATCCCGCCAAACTTCAAATCAGTATGCTCCCTCAATGGCGATCCCGACTGAACCCATCGGCAGCATCCCCCGTCCACCTGCATTGCTCGAAGCCTCCGTCGCCTTCCACAACCAGCAAATCAGCAATAAGGCGCTTGAAGAAGCCACCGCCGAGGCACTCCGCGACACCATCCAGCGATTCGAGCAAACCGGATCCCCCATCCTCACCGACGGCGAACAGACCAAGCCCAGCTTCGCAACCTATCCCCTCTCCGGGCTCACCAATCTCGCCCCGGACGGAGTCACGATCCCCTTCGCCGACGGCCACGTCCGTCAGCTACCTCGCCTCACCGCAGGTCCCTTCCGCTACGGCGTTCACGCTGCCAGCTACCTCAACGCAGCTCGTCGCTACACCCGGCTCCCAATAAAACAGGCCGTCATCTCCGCCTCTGCCCTGAGTCTGCTCTACCCCTCGGCGGGCATACCGGGCTATCCTCGCGAAGAGTTTCTGGCCGACCTCATCGACGAAGCTGCCGCCGACATCCGTGGCGCCCTCCAGGCCGGAGCAGCCTCTGTCCAGATCGACTTCACCGAAGCCAGGCTCTCCCTCAAACTCGATCCCTCAGCCGGCTTACTGCGCAGCTTCATAGCCCTCAACAATCAGGTCCTCGAACGCTTCACCCCCGACGAGCGCCTTCGCATCGGAGTTCACGTCTGTCCCGGAGGCGATCACGACTCCACCCACAGTGCTGAGGTGGACTACTCGAAGTTGCTACCTGACCTCTTCCAGTTGAACGTCGGGTGCTTCTATCTCCAGATGGCCAGCGAACCCGACAGGAAACGAATCCTCCAACTGGTACGCCAGCTCCTTCAACCGAATCACACCATCTTCATCGGCGTCATCGACCCTATTGACCCAGAAATCGAAACCCCGGCGCAAGTGCGTGATCGCGTCCTCGAAGCGGCTTCCTTCCTCCCGGCAGCACAGCTCGGAACCACCGATGACTGCGGCTTCGCTCCCTTCGCCGATGACACCTCCACCGCTCGTGACCTTGCCTTCAGCAAAATTCGGGCCAGAGTCGAGGGCACCGAACTTGCCGCGCGGGAACTTGGCCTCTCCTAGAACCACCCGTTCTCGCTCCAATGAAAATCCATCACAATTAACCAAAATTGGAGCGCTTGGCGATCTCCATAAATCCACCCGTCCAGCGGAACATTCCCCTCACTCCTTCGTACTCTGTTTGCATGAGTGCGACCCCATCGGCAACTCTTGCGCCAAAACAAGACCGAACCCCATCTCTCCTGACCTCCGGAACCGCCATCATCGTCTACGTCGCCTTGGTGCGTCTCGTCCTCTACTTTTTTGCCGGACCACGCTACGGATACTTTCGCGATGAACTCTACTACCTGGCCTGTGGGGAGCACCCCGCCTGGGGATACGTCGATCAGCCGCCACTCATCGGATGGATCGCCTGGCTCCTCCAGCACACCATCGGACCTCGCTTTGGGCTCTGCGTCTCCTGCCAGCCCTTGCCGGTGCTGCCACCATCCTTCTTGCCGGCCTCCTCGCACGCGAACTAGGTGGCCGCCGCTGGGCGATGTTCCTCGCCTCACTTGCAGCGTTGATGGCCCCCGTCTCCCTCGCCCTGTCCCACCTGTTCACCATGAACGCCTTCGATCCCCTGCTCTGGGCCGCGATCGCATATCTCGTCGTGCGTATCGCGAAGACCGGCAACGAGCCCCTCTGGCTTGCCGTCGGCGCACTTGCAGGTGCCACGATCCTCAACAAGTACGCCGTCATCTTCTGGCTCTCGGGGCTGATTATCGGCGTCTGCCTGACGCCTCTTCGTCAAAGTCTGCGTCATCGCTGGTTTTGGTTCGGCTGCGCCCTGGCAGCGGCCATCGCTCTCCCCAACTTCCTCTGGCAGTGGCAGCACCACTTCCCATTTCTCCAGCTCATGCCAATGTCCGAAAGAGTGGCCGCGACATTCTTCTCTCCCCGCTGCCTTTTCTCCAGGCCCAGGCACAGATGCTTGGCTTTGTCGCCGCGCTGCTCGTACCCTTTGCGCTTCTGTTCTTCTTCTCCAGGCAGGGCCGCCCGTATCGCGCCCTCGGATGGGCCTACCTCGTATTTCTCGCCGAAATGATGATTCTTCACGGCAAAATGTACTACGTCGCCCCCGTATACCCCATCATGTTCGCCGCCGGTGCAGTCTGGATCGAAGCCGTCACAGATTCCACCCTCTGGATCTGGGTCAAACCCGCTCTCGCGCTCGCAATCCTCGCCGTCGGCGGCATCTACGCTCCAACCATCCTGCCCATCCTCACCGTGCCTGACTTCCTCGCCTACGAGCACAAGACCGGCATCGAGCAACAGAAGTTCGAAAATATGCCACAGGGGGTTCTCCCGCAGTTGTACGCCGACATGTTCGGTTGGGAGCAGATCGCCCAGCGAGTGGCCGTGTACTATCACAGCCTCTCGCCGGAGGAACAACAGAAGACCGCCATCTTCGCCAATAACTACGGCGACGCCGGAGCCATCGACTTCTTCGGACCAAAGTACGGCCTCCCCAAATCCATCGGAGTTCATCAGAACTACTGGATCTGGGGACCCCGTAGCTACACCGGCGAGAGCATCATCGTCCTCGGAGAGGGCAATGAGCGCAACATGCAGACAAAATGCACCAGCTATTCGATTGTCGGCAATACGGAGTACCCGCTCTCCCGCCGCGATGAATGGGGACCCATCTATCACTGCCGCGGATTCAAGCGGAACCTGCAAACGATCTGGCCGGACCTCAAGCGTTGGAATTGAGCATCGACTCTATGCCGCGCAGCCGGGCCAACAGACCCGCCTTTTCGTCTACCCAAATCAAAAGTCACCGCATGACAAATCCATAAATATTTCTTTCTTACGCCCGCACTCCTGCTAAATCAGTCATATATTGGGTGCGAGGTGAACAACATGGGAATTATGGATATGATCCAATCGCTCGCCGGTCAGACTGGAGCCGCAGCCGGCACCGATCAGGCTAAAGTTGCAGGTGGCTTCATTGAAGCTCTCACCCAGCACCCCGAAGGTATTCAGGGCGTTCTCGACGCCTTCAAGAACAACGGAATGGCCGAGCACGTCAACAACTGGGGCGCAGGTCAGGCCACCACAGCCACTCCCGAGCAGGTCCAGCAGGGCCTCGGCGGAACCGGCCTCATCGAGGCCACTGCAGCCAAAGCCGGCGTCTCGCCTCAGATCGTTCAGGTAGCCCTCGCCACCGTCCTGCCTATGGTCATTCAGCACTTCGCTCCCAACGGACAGGCCGCGCCGACTAGCTCTATGGGCAGCATGGCACAGAGTCTCCTCAGCAAATTCGTCTAAACCGCAAGGTCGAAGCGGAACAACTTCGCGGGATCATTTTCAGGAGCGCAAGGGGCCACCGCGCTTCCTCCCAACAGCATCAACCAAACAGTCAGCCAAGCTGACAAGGAGAACCATGCCATGGCAGATCTAGACGCATTGAAACAGAAGTACGCCGGTGTCATTGCATCCCTGCAGAAGTTCGCCCCCTACGGAGCCACCCTCGATGCAGTCGACCTCGACGGCGAGAAGCTCCACATCAAAGGCAGCGTTCCCTCCCGCGTCATCCTCGAGCGCGTATGGGACGAGATCAAAAAGGCGGACCCCACCTACGCCGACCTCCACCACGAGATCACCAACACCGGCGGAGACACCCAGGCCTACACCATCAAATCCGGCGACACCCTCGGCGCCATCAGCCAGCTCTTCTACGCCACCGCCAGCAAATATACTCAGATCGCTCAGGCCAACAACATCTCCGACCCCAACAAAATCCAGGCCGGTGCCACCCTTCAGCTCCCCGTCATCACCTAGCGCAAAGTCATTTAGAGCAACGCCGCGGTGGTTAGAGCAACGCTGCGGTGGGGTGTAGAGTCGCCTTCGCTTTCTTGTTTGTCATTCCCGAAGGGAATCTGCGTCCGCAGTCTCTATACCCTCATAAAATCACCGGTAGCCTCATGTCTCGATTCTGAGACATGGGGCACACGGCCAAGCCACCTCCGCAAGGGCAGCCTCAAAAATCCTGTCAAGCCCCCTCCCCACGAAAACCCGCGCCAATTCTGAAGATTCGCGTGGCGTATGAGTTAGTCTCCATCCGTTATACTGGACTAATAGAATGGAGAGCCCCGGAGACCACTCCGGGGTTCTCCAGTTTAACCAGTAACTCCTTTATTTCTTATATTTTGCAGGCAAGTCATCTAAAATCAATATTTTACAGGCATGCCATGCCGCTAGGCCACTGATTGTAAACAGTTTACGCCCAAGATACCCGGGAGGGGGGGGTTACCCCGCTAGCCCGGGATCGTCGAAGCCGCAGCCACCTCAACCCGGTTTCTGCCCGCGGACTTCGCTTGGTAGAGCGCCTGGTCGGCCGCATCCACCAGCATCGTCGCAGCCGAATCATGCCCCAGCATCTTCGTCGCGCAGCCGATACTCACCGTCACCACCCCGCTAGGACTGCCCGAGTGCGGCAGCCCAAGCAACTCCACAGTCCGGCGAATCTGTTCAGCGACCAGCTGCGCGCCGCTGCTCCCGGTGTTCGGCAGCACGGCCACAAACTCCTCGCCCCCATACCGGGCGAACAGGTCCGACGACCGGTGGATCACCTCCTGCGCCGCCATGGCAATCTGGCGCAGGCAGCTGTCGCCCATCACATGCCCGTAAAGGTCGTTGTAAGGTTTGAAGTGATCGACATCGATCATCAACACCGAAATCAGCGAGCCATCGCGCATAGCCCTGCGCCACTCCAGGTCCATCTTCTCCTCGAACCGCCGCCGGTTTGCGACGCCAGTCAAGCCGTCAGCCATCGCAAGATTCTCCACCAGCCGGAAGGCGCGGTTCAGCTCCTCCTCGGCAGCCTTGCGAGCAGTTACATCCCGCACCACGTTGACGAACCCGATAGGCTCCCACGTCGTCTCGTCGTGATAGAGCCGCAGGCTCGCCTCCATCCAGACATACCTGCCATCCTTTCCCGCACACCGGTAGATCAACGGCTCGACCGGCTCCCCCTCACGACAGGCCCGCATCATCGCCTCCACCGCCACAATATCGTCAGCATGGACAATCTGGTGGTGGGTCCGGCCGATCAGCTCCTCCGGCTCCCACCCCAGCACGGTAAAAACAGCTGGAGAGACGTACCGCCTCGCGCCAGCGAGGTCCGAGAGAACAATCACATCGTTTGAAGCCTCAGCCAAAAGACGAAATAGCGTCTCGCTGGCCTTCAGGTTGACCTGCAGCCTCTCACGCTCGGAGATCACTACCTCAACGACATAAAGCACCAGCATCGAGACCGCAACGAAGAACTGCAGCAGCAGATCACCAGTCAGCGGCGAGCCCGCATGCACCAGCGCGATCGGACCCCGTCCCCGAATCGTCAGGTAGCCGCCGACTATCGACACGATCAACAGCCCAAGCGCCGATCCTGCCAGGCGCAGGCGAGCGCCAAGCAGTAGCAGCACAGGCAGCAGCAGGAACAGAAGCGGAAACCGCGTCTGCCAGAAGACACCCACCGTCGTCGCGAGCAGAAGCATCAGGAGCCCAGTAACCTCCAGCCGCGACCGGCCGGGAAACCGCTCCCTCTCCCGGAACGACAGGTACAGCGGCGTCATCACCGCAATGCCCAGCGCATCCGCCACAAACCAGTGTCTGGCTGCGATAAACCTCGGCAGCGCATGGAGGCTCGAGATGCTCAGCTGTGCCAGCACCGAAGCAATCGCCGGCGCGAGCACAACGCCATACGCCAGCAGCCGCAACAGCTGCCTCCGCTGGGTAAGGTCTGGATTGGGTGAGATCGTCCGATACGTCAGCGCCGCCGCGATGCCCACCTCCAGCATGTTGCACCCGGCAAGATAGATAGAGATACCAGGCGCAAACGACAGCGATAGATTGAGTCCAAGGTCGACAGCGAAACCTACCGCCAGATAAGCCGCCCACTGTCGACGCCTCGAACATAGGAGCACCCCCAGCAGCAGGCCGTTCGAAGGCCACAGGATCGTCGCCCCGCCAATGTCCCAGCTCCGAATATTCAACAGTAGCGCCGCATAGCCCAGGCACACAAGCACCAGCGCGACCGTCGTCAGTCGCCACAGAGACGAGACGCGATCCTCTACGGCCTCATTGAGAGAACCAATACCCATAACCAGCCCGGAGCCACCTTATCGGCAAACGCAGCGTTTCGCTTTATTGCCTTTCATCGGACTCCTAGTATGCTCCTTCCTGAAAGTTCAACCATCCAACGAACGATCTCGAACCCTGTTGTTCACCTGGGCGATCGAAGCCTCAGTTCGTGTTTGCCGCAGCGGCGTCCAGCTCGCCGGCAAAGTAGCTCTCGCGAAAGCGGATTCGCGCCTCAGGATAATCCGGAATCTTGACCCGTATCCTGTGCATTCCCGATGCCGGCTCACCGTTCGCCTCGGCGTGGGGCTGAAAGCTCAACAGATAGTAGTTATGCACGTGATTGGAGAGCTGATGCAGGCCTTCGTCGAAGCCTCGCTGCGTGGTGAAGTTGATGTACTCGCCGCCCGAGAGCGCAGCCAGCTCATGCGCCGCATTCTTCTTCAGGGCGTTCACCGCCATCACCAGAAGGCCGATCGGCCCGCTACCGCCGCCATACTTCAAATCACTCATAACCTCCGTCTTTCCTGGCCCAAACGCCACAGAGTCGACGACCGTATTGGTTCTCCCAAGTGCAGCAACTACCTCGGCCGGCTTAGCTGTGCTGCCGTGGTCACGGGTCTCGCTGATCAGCAGAATCGCGTGACGATATTGGTTCTGGCGCGCTTCAAGCAGCTTCGTCGCATACGCGACGGCGTCGAGGGTTGAGGCTTCGGGATCGTCGCAGGGTTCAAGCTGCGAGAGTGCGCGGCTCATAGCGTCGACGTTGTTGGAGAATTTGCCGAGCAGCAGCGGTGCGGAGCCGTACGTGACGATGGCGACCTCGCGCGGGGCATCGCCGGCGATGCCATCGATCATCGAGCCCAGGCCGCTTAGCTTGGGGTACTCATAACCAGCGGCGCGGCTGCATTGGACGACGACGACGAGCGACAGGCCGAGGGAGTCGGTGTCCTCATCGACGCGCACCGCCTGCGGAACTCCATTGTCTTCAACGACAAACTGCTCCGGCTTGAGCTCGTAGATCATCTCGCCGTGTTTGGTCTGGACGGTGGTTGGGATCAGAACCACGTTGGATTGGGTTTTGAGGGTGTAGCTCTGGCTGTCCGCCGGCGCCTGAGCCAGGGCTGGAAGCGTGGCGCACAGCAGAAGGGCGAGGAGGAGAGACCGCATCCCTCAAGTCTAAACGGAGGAAATTTTGCATTTTGATTGGGAAAAAATGGTTTGTGGTGAGGGGGTGGCTTTTGTTGGGGTTTTGCGCTTTTGTGGTGTTTTGCGATGGTTAAATCGTGGTGTGATCGTGGTGACTTGTGTGGCTGACGTGGTGTTTTAGCCGTCACTTTTCTGCAACCGAAAGATGCGCCACAAATCTCAACTTTATTTTCGGACTTGCCGGTTTACTTTCTGCCTCCCGGGCGGTCGAAAGAAAATTTTCCCATTTGCGTCCACACGACAGGAATCTCTACTGCCTCGCGGCGACTTACTTCAGAGTCACTCATCTAAGTTATAGTCCGAGGGTGGCTGTCTGACCTCCCCCTGGAACGAGAATTGAACCGAAAGTTGACTTGATGACTACGACCCCTGCTATTGCTTCACCCTCCCCTGCGATGACCTCCCCTGCGACGACCTCAGCTCTCACGTATCCTACTGCCCGCAAGGTGGAGCAGACGGACGACTACTTTGGCACTTCGGTCAGCGATCCTTACCGATGGATGGAGGATGTCGACTCCGCCGAGTTGAAGGTCTGGGTGGATGCCGAGAATGAACTGACACAGAGCTATCTTGCGGAGGTCCCCTCTCGCGAGGCGATGCAGAAGCGGCTGATGGAACTGATCGACTTCGAGCGATACACCGCTCCCGCGCGGCGAGGCGAGCGATACTTCTACTCGCACAACAGCGGGTTGCAGAATCAGAACGTCATCTACTGGCACGAGGGGCTGGAGGGTGAGCCGAAGGTGCTGCTCGATCCGAATATCTTCTCGGCCGATGGCACGGTTGCGATCAGCGGCCTCAGCATCACCGACGATGGATCACTGGCAGCGTACTCGATCGCGGACGCAGGCAGCGATTGGGTGAAGTGGCATGTGCGCGATGTCACCACCGGCAAGGACCTGCCCGATATCGTCGAGTGGTCGAAGTTCAGCGGGGCCGCGTGGCTCAAGGACGGCAGCGGCTTCTTCTACGAGGGCTACGACGCGCCTGCGGCTGAGGCGCTGAAGGCTGCCAACTACTTTCACAAGGTGTTCTTTCACAAACTGGGTACACCGCAGAGCGAGGACAAGCTCGTCTTCGACCGTCCCGACGACAAGGAGTTGAATCTCGGGGCGAACGTGACTGATGACGGGAGATACCTGGTGCTCTATCAGAGCAAAGGCACAAGTCCGAACAACGAGATCGCCATCAAGAATCTTCAGCAGCCCGAGTCTGCGACTCTGCGGCTGATCGAAACTGCGGATGCCACCTACGCACCGATTAACAACGACGGCTCTCTCTTCTGGCTGCTCACAACGCTCGATGCTCCTAACGGTAAGGTCATCTCCATTGACCTGAATCATCCTGAGCGCGAACACTGGAAGACGGTAATTCCCGAGAGCAAAAACAAGCTGAGCGACATCTCGATCATCGACAATACGTTTATCGCGAACTATCTTGCCGATGCGCAGAGCCTGATCGAACTTCGCAGTCTTGATGGTCAGTTGATCGAACGGCTGAAGCTGCCCGCGATCGGCACCGCCTACGGCTTCGGCGGACTGCGCGAGGATACCGAGACCTTCTACCAGTTCACCAACTTTACGACGCCGGGCACGATCTACCGACTGGATATGAAGACGCGCCAGTCAACCATCTATCGACAGCCGAAGTTGTTGTTCGATCCGGCGCTCTATGAGACGACGCAGATCTTCTACACCAGCAAAGATGGCACGCGTGTGCCGATGTTTCTCAGCCACAAGAAGGGCCTTATGCTCGACGGCAGTGCGCCGACACTACTGTATGCGTATGGCGGCTTCAATGTGCCGTTGATGCCGGAGTTCTCTTCCGCGCATGTGATGTGGATGGAGATGGGCGGGGTCTACGCACAACCCAGCCTGCGAGGCGGCGGCGAGTATGGCGAGGCATGGCACGAGGCCGGAACGCGGCTGAAGAAGCAGAACGTCTTCGACGACTTCATCGCTGCGGCAGAGTGGCTAATCGCGAACAGGTACACCTCGGCGGCGAAGCTGGCCATCTCCGGCGGAAGCAACGGCGGTCTGCTGGTGGCGGCCTGTGAGCTGCAGCGGCCGGATCTCTTTGGCGCCGTAGTCGCACAGGTTGGTGTGATGGATATGTTGCGCTTCGATAAGTTCACCATCGGCTGGGCGTGGAAGGAGGAGTATGGATCTCCTTCAGAGAACGCGGAGGAGTTTGCCGCGATCTACAAGTACTCGCCGCTGCACAATATTCGGCCGGGCGTGGCCTATCCGGCGACGTTGATTACCACGGGCGACCACGACGACCGAGTCTATCCGGCGCACAGCTTCAAGTACACGGCAGCTCTGCAGGCGGCACAAGGCGGCACGAATCCGATCCTGATTCGGGTGGAGACGCGGGCGGGGCATGGGGCGGGGATGCCGCTGAGTAAGAGAATTGAAGCGACGGTAGATCAGTACGCTTTTCTGGTACGAGAGTTAAACCGGTAGAGACTGTCCTGCCGGACGGGCTCACTACGCGTGGGGCGGTCACTTCGTGACTTGTATACCCCTTCGGTTGGTCCTCCCGTTGGTCGGAGAAGAAGCTATTCCCGACCAACGGGAGGGCCACGCGAAGCTTTAAAAAGGCGTGCGAACGCCCGCCCCACGCGCAGTGGGCCCGTCCGGCAGGACAGTCTTAAGAGATGTTTTTGCGAAGGAAGACTGTCGCCTGGGGGTTGTCGTTGTAGCGTTCGCATGGGACGTAGCCGCGTCTCCGATAGAGAGCAATTGCAGTCTTCAGACCGTCGTGGCTATCAAGGTAGATCCAACGCAATCCTCTGCTTCGGGCGAACTCCTCCAGCGCATCCATAAGCTTGTCTGCGATGCGATGCCCGCGGGCGGCCGGCTGCACGTAGAGCCGCTTGCACTCGCCGGCAAACGGAATGGTGGTCATCTTTCGCAGCAGGACGCAGCCAACTGGCTTGTCTTCCAGGAAGGCGAGCCACACGCCGGAGGAGGCGCCGTTGATGATCTGCTGGATCGAAGGGAGCGTATCGCGTACCACGACGTTGATCGCATCGTAGTACTCCTGCAGAAGTTGAAGCACCTCGTCGCTGCACTTCGATACGCGAACGATGCGCAGGGAAGATTCTTTCGGCCGACTCATGATGGAGCGAACCTTCGAGAGCGAATCAAGCAGCACCTCGCGGTCGGGGGAATTAATGTCTGCGAGCATTTGCTGTATTTGTAACTCAGACTGTTCGTTGAGCTTTGCTACGGCTCTGGCTCCGGATGGCGAGAGGGTAAGCAGCCTTTCGCGGCCGTCGTGCTTTGAGGAGACCTGGCGCACCAACCTTCGCCGTGTGAGCAGAGCGAGGCATCGACTGATGTATCCGGCGTCGAGGCCGAGCGTGTTGCGTAATGAGGACGCAGTCTGTCGGGGATTGGCTCCGATCTCATAGAGGATCCGCGCCTCCGTCAGCGAAAACTCCCCGTCCAGATGCCGCTTTCTCAGCAAGCCCAGCCGCGCGGTGTAGAAGCGGTTGAACTCTCGTACTGCGGAGACCTGATTCGGTTCGTCGAGGTTGGTGCCAACCATAGGAGGAGTTTAAGATTAAATAGTTGCTAAAAGCAAGTATCTAGATTTCTGATGACACGGCCGTTGAATCTTGTGGAGTGGTTGGGGCATTTCGGCAGGTAATAACCAATTACGCAATACAGCTTGCGGCACCCGACGGCGGGATTCAATTTTTTATCGCTATTTTTGCGGCGATACTGGGTTTGTCCTGCTTTCGGGGTATATCCAAATACCCAGCATTTGTGGTGATCCGGCGGAGAAATGTGAATCCGGGGACATCGCCTACGCGTCTTAATAAATACGTAGAAAGGTCGCTCTATGAAACTGAGAATTTCTATCGCGTTCCTACTGGCACTGGTTCCTGCACTCGCTTCGGCAGCACCAAAGCAGCCCGCAGCGCATCTGCGGCCACAGGGGTATCACGACCGCGCCCCGAAGGCTCACATTGAACACTCATACCCGCACCACGCGTAAACGAGTGTTCTTCGCTGCCGCTGAGTTGAGATAAAACCAACTTAGGTCAGATCGAATCGACCTTCGACTCACGCGCCTTCCGAATAAATACCGCTAGTTTTTCCGGGCTTTTTCTGCCCGGCACCGCCTCCACACCACTTGCGACATCGACCCCCCAAGGATTGAGCCCCTGGATAGCCTCCGCTACGTTTTCGGCGCGGAGGCCACCTGCCACAATGAGCTTGAGCTGAGGCGGGGCTTCGTCGAAGATGCTGCGCGCGATGTCCCAGTCAAACGAGACGCCAGTGCCCCCGAGGACTGCGCCTACCTTCGAATCGATCAGAACACGATCTACTAAGCCGTCAGCTGCAATCTTGCGCAGCTCCGAGGCTACGATCACTGCGCTGGCGGCGTCGGCATCGACTTGCCAGTGAATAGTCTGGATGAGGGAGACCTGCCCGGCGAAGAGCTTGTGGAGGCGATGCAGAAGGGCGAAGTCGACGCCGCTGTGGAGCTGCACTGCGGTGAGACCGGCCTCATGGGCTGCGCGCGCGATCTCGTAGGCATCGACTGCGTGGAAGACGCCTACGCGCTCGACGGTGGATGGAAGATGCGGCGTAATCTTTGCGACCTCGGCAGAGGTGACGCGGCGCGGGCTGGGGGCGAAGACGAAGCCGAGCGCATCGGCGCCAAGTTCGGCGGCTAGTTTTGCATCTTCGAGGTTAGTGTTGGCGCAGATCTTAATCCACATGAGGTTGGCCGGCTTCGCTCGCGTGCCTTCTGGTTAGATGTCGGAGGAGTACTCACGATCCAGAAGGGTAGCGAGCGCGGCTGCGGGGTTGGGCTGCCGCATGAGAGTCTCGCCGATGAGGAAGGCATCATATCCGGCGGCCCGCAGCCTGGCGATATCTTCCGCAGTGCGGATGCCGCTCTCGGCTACGGTGACGACGTCTTTCGGTACGGATGCGGCGAGCTCGAAGAGAACTTCGGTGCGTACGGAGAAGGTGCGCAGATCGCGGCTGTTGACACCGATGAGGTCGAAGCCCAGAGCGACGGCGCGTTCCATCTCTTCACGGTCGTGGGTCTCGCAGAGGACGTCGAGGCCGCGGGAGCTGGCTTCGTCGCGCAGATCGCTGAGCGCCTCGTCGCTGTGCGCGGAGACGATGAGCAGGATCGCATCGGCTCCGTAGGCGCGGGCTTCGAGGATCTGGAAGGGATCGAGGATGAAGTCCTTGCGGAGGCAGGGAATGTCGACGACGCTCGATGCCTGTTCGAGGTAGGCGAGCGAACCCTGGAAGAACTCCTCGTCGGTGAGGATGGAGAGGGCAGCGGCGCCGGAGGACTCGAAGGTCTTGGCGAGGGTGGCAGGATAGAAGTTGCTGCGGATGAGGCCCTTGGAGGGAGAGGCTTTTTTAATCTCGGCGATGATGGCGGGGCCATTTTTTGCAGCTGCCTGGAGGCCGGCACGGAAGCCGCGGGGGATGTGGGCGGCGGCCATGCTCTCAAGCAGCCCAAAGTCCGCGACCGCCTTGCGAGCTCTTACCTGTAGGAGCGTGTGCGCAAGAATCTGGTCGAGCTGAGTGGGCATAGTCCCCTTGCGATGGCCTTGTGGTCAGCTCCGGATGCGACCGGTTCGACCAACACTCGGCTGTCGTTGGCGGCTATTGAAAGCTGCCTGCCTGCAACCGAGGTTGAAACTTTGGTGCCGAAGGGGGGACTCGAACCCCCACACCCTTGCGAGTACATGGACCTGAACCATGCGCGTCTGCCAATTCCGCCACTACGGCACGGTGTCATTCGCCCCACCGCAAAGGCCGGAGCACGCTAACCGCGAGTCTCTAGTTTTACAAACGCGACAGCTGCTGTCAATGTTGTCGCTGCCAGTGTGGCGCAGGTTTCCGGGAGGCGGACATCCCCCGAAGAAGGAGACGTCCGGAGTGGGGACCTTGCGCATCCAATAACGAAACATGGTTCAATGCAGGATCGGAGATTGCGAGTCTTCTTCCCGGCAACCGCGTCTAGATCCTAAGGAAGGCTGACCCATTTCCATGAACGAACCGAAGGCTCCCTCCCAGGGGACAAACGTTGAAAAGATTCCGGAAGATATCTCAGTCGAGATGCGCAGAATCGCACACGATCTGAGCAATGCACTCGAGATTATTGTGCAGACGAGCTATCTGCTGAGCACCACCGAGCTGAAAGAACCGGCTTCGGACTGGCTGCGGATGCTCGATGGTGGCGTGGAAAAAGCACTGAAGCTCAATCTGTCGCTGCGCACTTACATCAAGGAACACACCACAAGCTGATACGCAAAGCTGCGAGATCAGGGCTTCGTTCGACGACGTGCAGGCTTCGACTTGGCGGACGCCTTTGTCGCCTTCTTCGCGATAGCTTTTTTGACGATAGCTTTCTTGACGACGGGCTTCTTTCGGATTGGCGTCTTCGCGGTAGCAGCCTTCTTGGCCGGCGACGTTCTATTGGCAACCTTCTTCGCAACCGCTTTCTTGATAACTGCTTTTTTGGCGACCGCTTTCTTGACGGCTGCTTTCTTTTTGCCAATCGCCTTAGCAGCAGCGGGGTTCGACGCGGTTAACGTCAAGCCAAGAGTGGCCAACTTTCGCTCGTGAGAGGCGATCAGGTCTTCAATCTGCTGGAGGAGTATCCGCGTATGCATGGGCTTGACCAGAAGTTGATCAGCGCCCATCTCCTGCCAGTCCTCTTCGGCGACAGGGAAGGCTGTCAACAACGCAACCGCGGGATGGTAGTTGGCCAACCGCGCGGCCTTGATCACCTCGATACCGGCAACATCGTGCTCCATGCGCATGTCGGTGATCAGCATCTGATACTCGCGGGTGTGCAGCTTCGAGATGCCCTCGCGCGCGGAGGCGGCTGTGTCCACATCGAAGCCGCTGATCTCCAGCACAGCCTTCAGGGTCAGCAGAACAGCGACTTCATCATCGACCAACAGAATACGGCGTCTCATTCAGTTCCCTTTCGAAGGCTTCCGTGCAAACATACATGATCGAGCGCACGATTCCAAAGCGGAAGGGTCCCGACGTTGAAGAGTCCTGCACTGGAAGGCTCCCACTCGAAGCCCACAACGTTCGATCTTCTTCGCTGATTACAGGGGGCTTGGTGCGCGAAGTGTTATACTTCACGTTGCGGTGCAACCTTTCGTAAGATTTGCATCTAAACCCTAAACAACGCATAGCGGCTGAGAAAATCCGCTGTGGAGGCGACTTATTCCACCAATTGATAAACGTTCCGCCAAGTCTTTTATCCGCACCAACGAACGCATCCGCGCCCGCGAGATTCGCGTCATCGACGAAAATGGCGAACAGCTCGGCGTCATGGCTCCCTTCGACGCCCTCAAGATGGCCCGCGAGCGTTCGCTCGATCTGGTAGAGATCTCACCCAACGCCGTTCCCCCTGTCTGCAAGATTCAGGACTACGGAAAGTTCCTCTACGAGAAAGACAAGAGCGACCGCGCTGCCCGCAAGAAACAGAAGGTCATCGTCATCAAAGAGGTCAAGTTCTCCGTGACCGTGGACGAGCACGACTATCAGACCAAGAAGAACCAAGCTGTCCGTTTCCTGGGAGAGGGCGACAAGGTCAAGGCCTCACTGCGCTTCAAGGGCCGCCAGATGGCGCATCGCGACCTTGGCTATAAGATCATAAACCGCCTCATTTTGGATATCGGCGATGCCGGACTGGTGGAGTTCATGCCCCGCATGGAAGGCACCACGCTCCATGCCATTCTGGCTCCGTCCAAGAAGGTTGAGGCTGCCCCAAAGAAAGCTGCCTCCTCAGCCACTCCGGCTTCCGGCTCCAAGGCCGCCGAACCTGTAGCTCCAACGCCTGCTCAAGCCTAAGCAACACTCCTTCTGCCATCGGTTTTAGGCTGAGGCGGGTGCGCAAAACATTTCGGCTTCAAGAGAAGAAAAAAGTCCCATCAGACACCTTCATCTGATGGGACTTTGCTGTTTTTCCTAGTTGCCGCCGGCGCTTTCTCCGCGGCTGGCTCTGGCCCCGCCGAATCGGAAGTCTTCTAACTAAGAGCCAGCCACACGTTAGTGGCATCGAGCCTGACCGTGGCGACTCGCGCCCCGTGACAAAAGCTCTACCTAACAGGCCGTTCAACATTTGATCCCAGAATCGGCACGTCTACAAGCATCACCCATCCGTGAAGATGCTTACGTTACTTTAGTAATATAAACTGTTATATACTTTTTTATATAACTGATTCTATTAGACTTAGTCCAGTTTGTATCCTATGGTTACATCATCTGGTTTGTCCAGAGAAATCTTTTTACAGAAATACAACTTTGGGGGTATCTCGTTATGAAACATATCGTTCGCGCTTTTGTTGTCGTCCTCGTCCTCACCGGTGCAGCTGCCACAACCCAGACCTCCAACGCCTCCGCCAAGAACAAGGTAGTCGCCAGCCGCGTCAGTATGTTGCCCGTTCCAACCTGCGCTCCGAACGATCCTAATGCCTGTGGGATGATCGGTCGTTGATAGTGGTTTCCTTCTTTACAAGCTTATTTTCAGCCACTTACAAAAATAACTCTTAAGGGATCCCCATGAAACACATCGTTCGCGCTTTCGTCGTCGTCCTCGTCCTCACCGGTGTAGCTGCCACAACCCAGAACTCCAATGCCTCCGCGAAGAAAAAGGTAGTTGCCAGCCGCGTCAGCATGTTACCGGTTCCCACTTGTGCGCCGAGCGATCCAAATGCGTGCGGAATGAAAGGGCGTTGAGCAAAGGCACCTTTTTGCATAATTCAGGTATTTATTTCTTGTGTGCGCTACTGCATTAGGCTACGCTAGCTCTGTCGTTAAGGTACAGAGCCTATGAACGTATCCTCAGCAAGCTTAGTTTCGTTCCTTGAATACCTCGAGCCCCTACTTTGCCTGATTGTCATCACGTTTTTGGTTCGCGGCAAGAATGCTCGCCAGTTTGCGTATCTCACGGCACTCATGGGTGTGCGTCTGGTTTGTTCCCTAGCGTGCTTAAGCCTGATCTATGTCAGTGCACACTTTGGGATGGAACGTCATCTGGCATACCAGATTTACTTTTATGTTTATTGGTCCGGTTACGCTCTTGAAGCAGTGCTTTCTCTGCTCGTAATCTACAGCATCTTCAAGCTTGCAATGGCACCGCTTAAAGGACTCCAAACACTAGGGATGTTGGTTTTCCGATGGGTAGCTGCTATTTCGGTTGCGGTTGCAGTAGGCGTCGCCGTCACTCCGCACCTCTCCGGAATCAACTTCATGGTTGCTATGATCACGCAGCTTCAGCAAACCTCAAGCATTCTTACTCTTTGCTTGCTGCTCTTTGTGTGCTTTGCCATCCGCCCTATGGGGCTTTCTTATCGGAGCAGGATCTTCGGCATCAGTCTAGGTCTGGGTTTCCTTGCGACGATCAGTCTGGTCAATTCAGCCTGGATCGCGCATAACTCAAACATGTACTCCATGTTTAGTGTGATTAACGGCCTCGCCGTTGGCATTACTTTATTGACCTGGTCGACCTACTTCGCGTTCCCTGAGCCGAAGCGCCGCATCATCACTCTCCCAACTACCTCGCCGTTTCTTCGCTGGAACCAGATCTCGATGGCTCTGGGCGACGATCCTGGGCATGTGGCTGTCGGTGGAATTCCGCCGGAGCTCTTTGCCCCGGCTGAGCTCGAGGTCATGCGCCGCGCCTCTGCGAAGATGGCTACCGGAGCGATCGAGTCGCCAGCCTCCATGCACACTCTCTCCGCATAACAGCCTTTGCCGAGCAGCATCGATCCGTTTGCCCTCTGTCGAAAGACATGAAAAGGCCATCCCAAGCGGGATGGCCTTTTTACTGCTTGCTTATTCGAGCTTAGTCACGCTCAGATTCAGAACGCTTCCAGTTGATCAGATCGCCCAGCGTCGTGCTGCTGCTGTTGCCCGAGGATGAAGAGGAAGACGAGCCCGAGTTGTTGCCTCCCTTGGGCGACTTCTCGCGCTCCTTGTAGCTCTCGACCTCTGCGCGGCTCGCTTCTTCGCCGACGGCACGGATGCTGAGACCGACCTTCTTCTCTTCCTGGTTCATCTTGACGATCTTGAACTCGTGCTCCGAGTCCACATCCATCGAGACTGGCTTACCCTCAGCATCGATCGCTTCGGAGACGTGGCAGAGGCCCTCGACTCCTTCTGCGATCTCAACGAAGGCTCCGAACTGTGCCGTACGCAGGATCTTACCCTTGATGACATCGCCAACGCGGTGCTGAGCGAAGAACGTATCCCAGACATCCGGCTGAAGCTGCTTGACGCCCAACGACAGACGGCGATTCTCGGGTTCAACTCCGAGGACGAGCGCGCGAACCTTCTCGCCCTTCTTCAGGACTTCGGAAGGATGCTTGATGCGCTTGGTCCAGCTCAGGTTCGAGACATGCACCAGTCCGTCGATTCCGTCTTCAATCTCAATGAAGGCACCGAAGTCGGTGAGGTTGCGAACGCGGCCTTCGATGATGGCACCCGTTGGGTACTTGTCTTCGAGCTGCTCCCACGGATTGTCCTGCAGCTGCTTCATGCCGAGCGAGATGCGGCGATCGTTCGGGTTGACGCTGAGAATGATGGTGTCGACCTCGTCGCCGGGCTTGACCATCTTCGACGGATGTTTCATCCGCTTGGACCAGGTCATCTCGGAGACGTGAACGAGACCTTCGATTCCCTGCTCAAGCTCAACGAACGCGCCGTAGTCGGTGACCGACAGAACGCGGCCGCGAACCTGCGCACCGATTGGGTAACGCTCGGTGGCATCGAGCCACGGATCAGGCGTGAGCTGCTTGAAGCCAAGCGAGACGCGCTGCTTATCCTTGTCGAACTTCAACACCTTCACCTGGATCTCGTCGCCAACGTTGACGAGGTCGCGGGGGTGGGTGAGGCGACCCCAGCTCATGTCGGTGATGTGGAGCAGGCCATCGAGGCCGCCCATATCGACGAATGCGCCGTAGTCGGTGAGGTTCTTCACTGTGCCGGTGAGGACGCTTCCCTCTTCCAAAGTGGAGAGAGTGACGGACTTCTTGGCGTTCTGGTCTTCTTCGAGAAGCTCTTTGCGGCTGATGACGACGTTGCCGCGCTTTTTGTTGAGCTTGATGACGCGGACTTCGATCTCGGTGCCGATGTAGCCGTCCAGATTGCGGACGGGACGAACCTCGACCTGTGAACCGGGTAGAAACGCCTTGATGCCGATGTCAACGGTGAGACCACCCTTGACGCGGCTGAGAACCATGCCCTTCACAGGGGTCTTGTCGTTCGCCGCCTGCTCCAGCTTGTCCCAGACCTTGTGACGGAGAGCCTTGTCATAGCTGACCAGGTATCCGCCTTCGGACTCTTCGCGCTCTACCACAACTTCAACAGTGTCACCTGCTTGGAACTTCGAGACACCATGGATGTCCAGAACCTGTTCCAGGGGGATGAGACCTTCAGACTTAAGCCCGATGTCGACAACAACATGCTTGTCGGTGATCTTGACGACGGTGCCGGTAACGATGACCTCTTCTGCGGTCAGGTTTTGGGCAGCGGCGGACTCGGCAGCCTGCTCGCGATCAAAGTTCGCAAGGGCGGCGGCAAAGTCAGCTGCGTCGTAGTTCAAATCATCGTCAGACTCGTCGGCTGCAGCGGTGACCGTGGCAACGGTTCCGTGATCTGCAGATTCATGAGCGGCGGCAGCGGGTGCAACATGCTGTGCAGCTACATTTGACGCGTCGTGGGCGGTCTCATGCTGTTGGGTTGAGGTGGATTCAGAAGACAGGTCTGTGTGAGCCGCTGTCGCTTCGTGCGCTAGGACTTCCGTTTCGGTGGTCAGGGGTTTGCTCTCGTTGTGGTCAGGATTATGGTTTTCTACCATGGTGAATGCGGACTCCGGGATCCAAGAGATTCCTTCCTCTAAGAGCAGCGCGTGGGCGGGAGCAATCAGCGAATCCGGGAGGGGAGGCTGGCTGCTTTCTCTATCCCCGCAACAGCTTCGGCAGGATGGAAGGAATCAGGTCTTGCAGAGGAGCTATTGCACTTGGGTCCCACACGCAATAGCTCACTGATAAAGCATAGAACTTTGCATACGGTACGTCAACAAAAGCCGGCCTCTTCGCCTGCATTTTCATCACCATGTCATGCTCGGAAGTGAAGGAAATCTTCTTGGGTCGTACCTAGTTCGATGCAGAAAGTCCGGTTTTGATGCAGAGAGTGTCCGCCAAACCCGGTAAAGCACAGGGAACGAACCGGAATCGGACTCGCCACGGCCTGTCCGGCCGCATTCTCAGTCTGAAGGCGCTTAGCCCCCGCGCTATACTCCCCGAATGGACCGCCTCTGGACGCCCTGGCGCTATAGCTACGTCACCCGCTCGGAACCGCAGGCCAAAAGCGGGGTTCCCGAGGCTCTCAGCGCCTGGCCCCCGACCGAAGCAGAGGACAAGCACTGCGTCTTCTGCAATATGATCGCAGCGGTCGACTACGCGGTCGAGCACGGGATGGAGCCGGAAGCCGCAGAGAAGGCCGCTCATATCGTTCACCGTGGAACACACTGCTTTATCTGCCTCAACGCCTTTCCCTACGCCACCGGCCACCTGCTGCTGCTGCCGTATCAACATCTGGACACGCTGGCTGCGCTTCCTGTCGAGGTCGCCCGGGAGTTCGTGGCTCTGGCTCAGCGTTCGGAGCTGGCCCTCCGGCAGGTCTATCGCCCGGGCGGCATCAACATGGGCCTCAATCTGGGGGAGGCTGCGGGTGCCGGCATCGCCGCTCACATGCACCTCCATGCCCTGCCCCGATGGATCGGAGATACGAACTTCATGACGGTGACGGCCGAAACCCGCGTCCTTCCTGAGGCTCTCGATGTGACATGGGAGAGGCTTCGCGCTGCCTTCGAAATTTAATACAACCAAAGCCTCCCAGCCTCCGTCCTATCGTGTAGAAGCATGAAGCCACGTTGGTCTTCGTTGAGGGCTCAATGCAAAATATCTCACAGACACTCCCCGCATCTCTTCGATCGGTTCCGTCCGCTTCGAACGAAGATCGCAGCGCATCAAAGCCCGATCGCCGCCCTTATATCGTTCCCGTGCGCAAGCCCGCAGCCTCGACTCGCAAATATCTTTCGCTCTTTCCTCATGAGTCCGAGGATGCACGCCTGACCGGGGCAACCCGCTCTCTCTATCGCAGACTGCTTGCGTTGAATCTTCCCCGGCCAGTCGAAGCATCAGAGCTTCCCATTACGCCACGGGAGGCAAGGGAGATACGCGTCACGGTGATTGCACCGAAGACCGCATAAGGCCTCCGCTCCAAAGCTCGCCGCAGAATCGTGAAGAATTTCAGAGCCTTGAAGACCTTCAAAGCTGCGATAGGAAAAAACCCTGCCGCGAACAGGGTTTCCACTCGAAACGCGACTTTCACGCCTACTCGAACGAGATTCGCCCCGAGACCACCGAATCATCCAAGGGAGCTAAGAGGGCCCCTCCGGAGGCACACTGCTTACAGCCTTGGGTGCTGCCGCATCGTGATTGCCCGGATCTCTTGGTCCAGGCACCCTCGTAGCCTCAAAGCTCGTAATCTTCCATCCCCCGGAAGGCAGCCGTTGGTAGACACGCGTATAGCGGTAGGTTCCCTGAACCGCTACGCCTTCGTTGGTTCCTTCCACCTGGGCGCGAGAGGTCACAATCGCGATGGAGCCGACCAGCTTAACCTGCATTTCGCCCAGGTCCAGCTTGGTCAGGACAAACTTGCGGGTCCGCATGCGGTCCAGTTGCTGCATCTTGGTGTTGACCTGGCCGGTCATCGAGATGCCGATGTAATCGTCGGAGAGTAGCTTATCCATGGTGGCAACGTCGCCCGCCAGCTGTGCCTGCCGCCACTGCTCCTCGAGCGCTTCCACCTGCCGCTTGGCGTCGTGCTTCTTCTCATGCAGCGGCTGGAGATGACCGGCAAAGGCGATCGACGCAGGCCATCCCATCGCCATGGCCGCCAGCAACACGCCAGAGCCCATCAGCGACCTACGAATTGGACGACCAGACAAGCCCATAGCGTACCGGATAGTAGATCGATTTATCGCGTTGCGTCAAAACTACTTTAGTCGTACGCGAGACTCCACGCATTAGACAGAGCGACGCGCAGGAAAATCATCAACAGACAGCGGTCAGATTCTCGACCTGACGTTCTTTCATCTTCTGATACAGACCACCGATCGCGTACTGATGAAAATGAGGTGTCCCTCTATGATGCTCCAAGGCAGCGTCATCCACATACTGCTCATAGATAAGTACCGTGCAGCCCTCTCCTTCTACGAAGTGCGGGATATAGCTGACGCAGCCGGGCTCCTTCCTGGAGGCCGCGGTGATATGGCACAGGATCTCGTAGATCTCGTCGCGGTCGGACTGGTCGAAGGTCATTCGCACGTTGAAACTAAGCATAATCGCCTTTTCCCCTATGCCTTCAATGCGTCTTCAAACGCTGGCAGGCTCATGGTCTGGTCGCGGTCCGGGCCGGTGGAGACCATGCCAATCTTCGCCCCGGACTCCTTCTCTACAAATTTCAGGTAATCCTGCGCCAGCTGCGGCAGCTTGTCGAACTCGGTAATCCCCTCGGTCGAGCTGTTCCAGCCCTTCAGCCTGGTGTAGACCGGCTCGATGGCGTTGTAACCCGGCATGTCCGCGGGAATCAGATCGGTCAGCTTGCCGTTTACCTTGTAGCCGGTGCATACCGGAATCTCGGCGCACTCGTCCATCACATCCATCTTGGTGACCACCAGCCATTCGGTCCCGTTGATCATGTTGCTGTAGCGCAGCAGCGGCAGATCGAGCCAGCCGCAGCGTCGCGGACGTCCGGTCACCGCACCATACTCCTGCCCGCGAGCACGCAACAGATCGCTGGTAGAATCATGGATCTCGGTGGGGAACGGACCTTCGCCGACTCGCGTCACGTAAGCCTTGGTAACGCCGATAACTGTGCCGATCCTGGTCGGCCCAACTCCCGTACCCGTCACGGCTCCGCCTGCGGTCGAAGAGGAAGAGGTCACGAAGGGATAGGTGCCGTGGTCGATATCCAGCAACGCGCCCTGCGCCCCTTCGAACATCACCTTCCCGCCGTTGTCGATCTCTTGGTTCAACATCACCGCCGTATCGGTCACAAAGGGTGCGATCTGCTCGGCGGCGCGTGAGTACTCCTCGTACATCGTCTTAGGGTCCAGCGGCTCCGTGCCGAACAACGCATGAGCGATGGTGTTCTTCTCGTGGCAGGCGTTCTCAATATGCGTCCGCAGCAGCGCCGAGTTCAGCAGGTCCACCACCCGCAGTCCGCTGCGATGCATCTTGTCTTCGTAGGCCGGCCCGATGCCGCGGCTGGTCGTGCCGATCTTCGTGCGTCCAGGCGCATTCTCCGCTGCCAGTTCGATCATCCGGTGGTAGGGCAGAATCACCTGCGCACGGTTCGACACGAAGAGCTGACCGTCGACCGGCAGACCCGCGTCCTTTAACTTCTTGACCTCGCTCAAAAACGCCATGGGGTCCAGAACGACGCCGTTGCCAATGACACCCTTGCACTCCGGCCGCAGAACGCCGCATGGAATCAGCTGCAGAACGAACTTTTTGCCTTTGATGATGACCGTATGGCCGGCATTGTGGCCGCCTGCATAGCGCGCCACCACGGAGAACTTCTCCGAAAGCACGTCGACAATCTTGCCTTTGCCCTCATCGCCCCACTGGGCACCCAAAATAACCGCTGATTTGCGTTGATTCACGACGGATGTGTTCTCCAAGGATGGTGGTTGGCCGCAAGACCGGAAGCCCGAAGACGCGCACCGCAAACGGCCGATGCACGCTGCTATCTATCATATAGCGTCGCTCGCTCCGGCGTTTTGCTTCGCTGTCTCGGCATTCTTACGGCTGGCCGTAGTACAGGTTTCTCGTTCGAGCCGTCAGCCCAGGGGCTTCCACACTAACCGCGACCACATGAGATTGGTTTGGCCGGTCCGACGGCATCGGCTCCACGGTCAGCGTATAGAACGCGTCCGCCTCTTGAACGCAGCGTGTGATCTGCTCGGTAATATCGTTGCTGGAGTTGAGTGCCTGCCCGCCGCTCTGTCGCGCCAGCACCTGCAACGCAAGGTTTCCCGCCTGGGCATCCTGCGGCTTCGATATCGGCTTCAAAAACTCCTCGTAGTAAAAGACGCGGGTCGTCGCGGCATCGGCCACCCCCAGCGGATCGATGCTGTAGAGCGTGATCCGAGCCTGCCGGAGCATCGTAGAGAGATAGACGATCGACGAAAACAGCCCCTGCTCCTGCTTCGCACTCAACGTGATATTCGGTCCGCTGAGAATCGGCCAGCCTGGGCTTATCCAGATCACCATCTTCCGTCCCTGCTCCTTCGCCTCGGTGGCCGCAAGCAGACTGATCGCCTTGAGGGAGAGATCGAAGCGCTCCGTCGCGCCATAAAAACCCGCTGAGCGCCTGATGGTTCGCAGCTTCGTCACATGCTGATCGAACTCTGCCAGCAACGCATTGCCGTCACGCGAGGAGCCGCTCTGCAGCTCTGTCCCCGCGTCGCTGAAGAAGGCCAGCGATACCGGATGGGTAAGCTGCCCACCGCTTTGCTGAAGAAACTTCTTGAGCTGGTCGCGCTCATACGCTACACGAGTGAACGAAGTGTTTACCTCATCCACCAGGAGGATGATCTTCACCGGCTCGGCGGGAGCAGTACTATCCACAGCGCGGAACGAGAGAACCTTTCGGATCTGGTTATTGTCCCGCACGACAAAGTCACTCTGCGTGAGACCTGTTCTGGGCTTACCCGACCGGTCGGTCACCACAACATCCAGCGTCAGGTTAGCGTCTCGCGCTTCAGGGATTGGCACGGAGGCCGCTGGCAGCTGCTCCGCCGACGGTGCCTGCTGCTGTGAGAATGCCGCGAGAGGGAGGAACGAAAGACAGAACAGAACCAGCGGGACCCGATTCAACGCACTCATCACTTCCACCTCGATTACCTCTCTGCAGCCGTGCGGCTTGCAGCGTGAAACCTAGCACGATGAAACTTGAGATGATGAAAGTCAGCCCAGCGAACCATGCACAGCAAAATACGTCGCAGGGGCCGATCTTCGGCCCTCCATGAAGACGCGGCAGCCAGGCCAGTAGTTTCAGCAAAACTCGCCCCGGCAGACCGCTGGATGCGACAGCATCCTCAAAAAAGCCGCGCCGGGCCTTTTCGGTGGCGCAGCGTAGGGCTCTCTCGATATGCTCCTCTTGCGCTTCGGTCGACAAAGATCAGGTGCGGAGCGACAGCGCTGGCGCTTTGCTTCAACTCGGAGACCTCAGGGCCCACCATGTCTGCATCCCGCCTGCTCTACGGCACTACCGTCTTCCTCGGCGCCTTCCTTCTCTTTCTCGTCGAGCCGATGGCCGCCAAGCAACTGCTGCCTGTGCTTGGCGGCTCCTCCGCCGTCTGGCTGACATGCCTGGTCTTCTTCCAGATGACTCTGCTGCTCGGCTACCTCTACGCCCATTGGATCACCCGCTGTCAGGCCACCACCTGGCGCCGCCACGTCTATCTGGTCACGCTCGCCGCCGGAGCTGTGCTCCTGATCGCACAAAGAGTCGTCCCCGCAGAGCCAGCCCAGGGCGTCGGCCACCCCGTCACCACCATCTTCTCGACACTCGCCTTCACCATCGGCCTGCCGTTTCTCCTGCTCAGCGCTACCAGCCCCCTGCTGCAGGTCTGGCTCCAACGCGCCAGGGGCGGCACCATCCCCTATCGCCTCTTCGCGCTCTCGAACTTCGGCTCGCTTCTCGCTCTCATCGCCTACCCCTTCGTCGTCGAGCCGCACCTCACCCTGAAGCTCCAGCGGAGCCTCTGGTCGTTCAGCTTCCTCCTCTATGCCGTCTTATGCGCGACCATCACGCGCCAACTCCCCGCACCTGCGCCCTCGGAAACTGTGGAAGAGACCGAAGCCCCCGCTCCCGCCAAAGCCCCCGCCAGATCAAAGTGGCTTTGGTTTCTCCTCCCCATGGCCGCCGCCATGCAGCTCAGCGCAGTCACCAGCCACCTCACCGTCAACATCGCAGCCATCCCGCTCCTCTGGATGCTGCCTCTCGCCATCTACCTGCTTACCTTCATCCTCGCCTTCGAGTTCCCAGCACTCTACCGCCGCGGCATCGTGGTGCGTCTGCTTGTCGTAATGCTGGCCAGCCTCGGCTACGCCATCTCGAAGACCGACGTGAGCCTGCCCATCGGCATCGCCATCCTCTTCTTTCTCACAGAGTGCTTCCTGGCCGGACTCTTCTGCCACGCGGAAGCCTTCGCCCTGCGACCCTCACGCCCCACCGAAACCACGCTCTTCTATCTGCTGATCGCCGCAGGAGGAGCAGCCGGAACCTTCTTCATCGGCATCGCCAGCCCGATGATCTTCTCGGCCAACTACGACCTCGCAATCTCGTTCTTCGTCACCGCCGCACTCGCCGTAGTCGTGACGTGGAGCGACGGCTGGCCGCAGCGTCTTCTCTGGTCCACCGCAGCCGCACTGCTGCTCTTCTTCGCCTTCATGCTGCGCACCGCTTATGCCCGCGAGGCAATCCTCGAGGTTCGCAACTTCTACGGAACCCTTCGCGTCAAGCAGACGGTCGGCCCCCACGGCGGCACCGAGCGCATGCTGCTGAACGGCACCATCCAGCACGGCACGCAGCTCTTCGCGCCCGGCCTCACCCGCACCCCCACCACCTACTACGCCGATAACTCTGGCATCGGACTCGCCCTCCACTACTGCTGCCAGTCGCGCTCACGCAACATCGCTGTCATCGGCCTCGGCACCGGCACCCTCGCAACCTACGGCACCACCAGCGACCGCATCCGCTTCTACGAGATCAACCCTCTCGTACGCCCCATCGCACAAAATCTCTTCACCTATCTGCGAGACTCCCCCGCGCAGATCACCTTTGCCGACGGCGATGCACGCACCTCCCTCACCCGCGAGTTGACGCAAGAGGGCCCGCAGAACTTTGACGTTATCGCCATCGACGCCTTCTCCGGCGACGCCATTCCTCTCCACCTGCTCACCATCGAGTCCGTCGCACTCTACAAAAAACACCTCGCGCCAAACGGCATCCTGGCCTTCCACGTCTCCAACCAGTACCTCAACCTCGCACCCGAGATCGCACAGCTCGCCCACGCCGCCGATATGCAGGCAAAGCTGATCGAAAGCCAGCCCGACGACTCGCTCGGAGCCTATCGCGCCACCTGGATACTGCTCACCTCGAGTCCCACCTTCTTCGATCAACCCGAGATCGCCGTCGCTGCCAGCGCCGTTCCCACCGACGCGCGCCTCCGCGTCTGGACCGACGACTACTCCAGCATCCTGCCTATTCTTCAGCTCTCACATCACTAGGAAACTCTGATCAACTCCCGTTTTGTTAAGGGCACGGCTTCAGCCGTGCCGTAATGAGTTCAAAAGGAACGCGGCTTTAGCCGCTGGGGTACGCTTTCTTTTTTGAGCGGGAACTTGATCAGAGGTTCCCTAAAACTGAGTTGTCCTGCCGGACGGGCCTCCTGCGCGGAGCGCGGTCACTTCGTGACGTGTATACCCCTTCGGTTGGTGCTCCCGTTGGTCGCGTTAATAAGCTTTCGCCGACCAACGGGACGCTCGTGGCGAAGCCGGTATACAACCCACAAGGTGCGCTACTTCGCCCAGGCTAGCCCGTCCGCCGCATTCCCCGCATCAATCAGTCGCGCCATCTTCCACTGCCCCAGATCAATCTCCGCCACCTGATTGCTTCGAGTGCAAGAGACAAACGCAGTCTTGCCATCGGGACTCATCAGGATCGCCGTTGGCCCCTCCGCAACGTCGATCGTGCGTGCCACCTGCATAGACCTCAGATCGATCACCGCCACCTGATGCGTCGTTCGCAGCGCCACGAGCAGCCACCGCCCATCAAGCGTCGTCGCCGTTCCGTATCCGACACTCGGCAGCGGAATCCACGTCTTCAGCTTATTGGTCGCAGTATCGATGACAGCAAGCTGCGGCTTGGTCTGGTCTGCCGTAAACACCATGCTGTCGTCGCGAGAGACCGCAATCCTCTGGGTATCGGTCGAAACCGGAATAATCGCCAGCGTCTTGCGCGCCTTCATATCCAGAACCGATACCGTGCCCGGTCCCACGTTCGCCGTGTATCCCCGCGAGCCATCACGCGACAGCGCCAGCATGTGCGACTGCTCCTGCCCCGTAGGCACGCTGCCGACAATCTTCAACGTCTTCGGATCGATAATGCTGATCGTCTTATCCAGCTCCGTCGTCACGTACAGCATCCCGCTATTCTTGTCGTAGATCACGCAGTGCGGCCGCACTCCATGCCCGAAATCGATCGTGTGGACAATCTTGTGGCTGGCAAGATCGATCACCGAGATCTTGCTGCCGTCCGTACCCGGCTTTCCCACCCCGGCACTGCCGTAGATCGGCACATACGCCGTCGTTCCATCAGGCGAAGCCGCCACCTCATGGCCCGTCACACCATTCACCAGCACAGTAGCCATCTGTTTACCCGCGCCGGGATCGATCAAACTCAGATCTCGGTCACCCTGGTTCACCACCAGCAGCAATGGCCGGGCTTGTCTCTCCATGCCGCTCTGAGAGAACGCAACCGCACCGGCGGCGCTGAGTAAAAAGGGAAGGCTCAGAAGAGAACAGCCCATCATGCAACGCGAGAAAAAGATCTTCTTCATAAGTCGATCAGTATAGCCTCGCCGAACGATATAGGCCGCTGCGGGTCTGCGTTCCGTTGCACAACCATCAACGCAAACCAGAGGAAGCTCTTCATGCATTGCTTGGCTGCAATACCCAGGCCTCGCCAACCATCTGCACCTTCTCCATGCCCTTCGAAGAGAGCACAACAAAGTCGCGGTTGGGTATCGGCCAGCTCGCGGCAAGCTTGTAGCCCAGATGTTTACGGGCCGCCTCAAGCTCGTGGGGCCCGAAGATGCGGCACGGCAGCGTCTTAACAAACGTCTCCAGCGTGAAGAAGCCCTCACTCGCCGAGACAGGAACCTTATTCAAAAAGATCATGTACGGCCTCCTCGGCAGCCGCTCGATGAGCTCTTCAATCGACCAGTCCACATACTGCAGACTCCCAGAGCACAACAGCGCATCACACGCCTGGGTCTCTTCGACGTTCTCGTAGAAGCTCAACGAGTGCACCTCAGGAGGCACGCGCCGCCGCCCCTCCCTCACCATCGCCGGCACATCGACAATCTGCCAGCGAAAGTCTTCCGGAAGGTCGAGCATCTGTCGAAACGCATAGAACTTCACGCCGATATGACCACCAAAATCGGTCACCGCATGCAGATGGTTCTCGCGCATCAGCTTCTGGCAGAAGGTCAGAATCGGCCAGTCAAACGGATGAATGGTCGAGTACGATTCGATCCCGATCGAGACCAGCGATTCATTGTCATAAGTTGCGCGGCGCGAAGGCGGAAGAGAGTTCGTCGCCTCTTCGCTGGTACTGAATCTCCCGCGATAGTGCCCAAACTCTTTGCCGGCTACGAAATCCAGTACTCCGGACTGCCGTAGCTGCTTGTATCCCGGAAGGGTTGAGAGGTTCAAACGTGTCAGAACACCCGTCATAGTCATGGCATTTCATCCAGTTGTATTTGGGGAGGAACTTAAATATAGGCCGCGCAGGGACTGAATTCAGTGATTAATTGTTAATATTGTGTAAATATTATCTAACTGTTGAGCCGCAAACATGCAAAAGGTTAGGGGATTGCTGCGCATTTTCTTGCATGCAATCCTGTATCCATTCATTCGCCTATACTTACAGAAAGTATGCCCGAACTTCCTGAGGTCGAAACCGTCGCGAACGGCGTTCACGCCAGAGTCCACGGCCAGACAATCCGTTCGGTCTGGACCAGCAACAAACCCCAAACCTTTAAATCTTCGCCCGACGAGATCGTCGAAGCTCTCACCGGCAGCCGCATCGACCGTGTCCACCGCGTCGGCAAAACCATCGTCGTCGATCTCAGTTGCTCCAGAGAGAATCAAAAATCAGCGCAGTTCCTCGTCCACCTCGGCATGACCGGCCGCCTGCTCGTCTCAACTCCAGACACACCGATTCCACCCCACACGCACGCGATCCTCTCTCTCAGCAGCGGAAAGGAGCTTCGCTTCGTCGATGCCCGACGCTTTGGCCGGCTTTCCGTTGTTAAAGCCGCAAGCCCCGAAGGACGATACGCCGGCCCAGGCGCCGAACCCCTCACCATCGAGCTTGAGGACTTCATCGCGCTCTTTCGTGGCCGCAAAACCCCGATCAAAGCCGCGCTGCTCAATCAGTCGCTGCTCCACGGTGTCGGTAATATCTACGCCGACGAGAGCCTCTTTCACGCCGGCATTCGCCCCACACGTCACGCTGGCCGCCTCACCCGCGCCGAACTGACGCGCCTCCACGCAGCGTTGATTAAAGTACTCACCGAGGCGATCAAGCTTGGTGGATCGTCCGTCTCAGACTACGTCGACGCCGACGGAGTCGCAGGCTTCTTTCAGCTGCACCATCACGCCTACTCGCGCACCGGCCAGCCGTGTCTTACCTGCGGAACGCCCATCAAGCGCATCGTCCTCGGCGGCCGTAGCACCCACTTCTGCCCCACCTGCCAGAGATAGCGCGTTCGGTCGGATTCGGTTTCACTTCTTACCGGCCCGCGGCAAGTTCCGCCGAGACAGCAGCGCCGATCACCCGCACCTCTGGCGTATCGTCGACGATCTCCAGCGAATACCCCTGCAGCGGACTCATCTTCACCATCTGTTGCAGATAGTCCTTCAGCATGGACATATCGAGAAACCGCGTATTGAACCCGGAGAGAAAGATCTTCCCAGGCCCAGCCATGTGAATCGTGGTCGCCGACGCTGCAGCCAGGGCCTTGTGCCAGAGCCGCTTGAAGTCCACACAGCGGGCATCGCCCTGTTTTGCCGCCTCGAAGACCTCCTCCGGCTCCATGTCCAGGAAGCGCAGACGCATCGCACGATGCCCCATGATCCCCTCCATATGCCCGCGCCCGCCGCATCCGCAGAAGCGCTCTTTCTCGTCGAGCGTCACCACCGTGTGGCCGCCCTCCCACACGCCCGGAGCGAAGGGATACCGCCCATAGCCGATACCAACGCCCAGCGTCCAGACCCGGATCATGCTGTCCAGCTTGCCGTGCATCGAAGCCAGCCCCGCAGCCATTCCATCAGCATCGTTCACCGCCGTCACGGTCACGTCGAGCCCATGGTTGCGCATCTGGGCAACCAGCAACTCCTGAATCTTCGCGCCCTTCAGCTGCGGCAGGTTCGGCGCCTCTGCCACCACGCCATCCTTCACCAGCCCTGGCAACGCCACGCCGATCGCCGTAAAGTCCCTCGCTCCATCAGCAGCCAGGAGCACCTGATTTGCGATCGTCTCCACCAAAGCTTCGGTGTGTTGCTCCACCAACGCATCTTCGTCGTCATGATCTTCAGGAAAACGGCGTACCGGTCCTACAAGCTTGTGATCCACGACCAATCCGGCCGAGATCCGCTCCGAAAGTATTACCCCAACTGTCTTTGCCATTACCCTGTCCGCCTCATCCTCAGGTGCCCGTGTTTCTACTCAAATTTACTGACGCGGTTCAACCCGTTGAAAGCCGCAACTTTATAACATTCCGCGAGAGTTGGATAGTTGAAGACCGTATCCACGAAATAATCCAGCGTTCCGCCCAGCGCCATCACAGCCTGGCCGATGTGCAGCAGCTCGCTCGCACCCTCGCCGATGATGTGCACCCCAAGGATCAAGTGGTTCATCCGGTGAAAGATGATCTTGAGCCGGCCCGTCGTATCGCCGCGAATCTGGCCGCGTGCAATCTCGCGATAGTAGGCCACGCCCACCTCGTAAGGAACATCCTCTTCGGTCAGCTGCTCCTCGGTCTTGCCGATAAAGCTGATCTCCGGAATCGTATAGATCCCATACGGATAAAGCCCTGGGTTCGACAGGATCTTCTCATCCCCAAACGCCCGCGCCGCCGCCACGCGCCCCTGCTCCATCGAGACAGAAGCCAGCGACGGAAACCCAATCACGTCGCCCACGGCAAAGATCGTCGGCACCTTCGTCCTGAAGTCCTTATCCACCGGGATGCGTCCGCGTGAGTCCGACTCGATCCCCACCGCAACCAGGTTCAGCTCGTCCACATTGCCCTGGCGGCCGACCGCGTACAGCAGCGCATCGCCCTGAACTTTTTTCTTGCTCTCGAGATTTGCCACGACGGTTCCGTCCGGCATCTCCTCCACCGACTCCACCTCTTCATTCAGCCGCATCGTCACCCGCGAGTCCCGCAGATGGTAGCTCAGCGCCTCGATGATCTCCTGGTCGGCAAACTCCAGCAGACGCGGCCTCCGCTCAATCAGCGTTACCCGCACCCCGAGGGCTGAGAACATACACGTGTACTCCACCCCGATCACGCCGCCGCCCACGATAATCATCGTCTTCGGCAGGTTCACCAGCTCCAGCACCAGGTCCGAGTTGATGATGCTGCGCCCGTTGATCGGCACCTTCGGTGATGACGCCGGCTTGGTCCCGGTACCAATCAGAATGTTGGTCGCCTCATACACCGTCGAACCGCGCGAGTTGGTCACCTTGATGTGGGTCGCATCTTCAAAGCTCGCCACGCCTACCAGCATCTCGATGTTGTTGCGCGAAAGCTGCGCCTCGGTCACGTCGATCTCGGTCTTGATCACATGCTGCACCCGGAACGCCAGGTCCGCCATCGTGATCCGTTCCTTCACCCGGTAGTTCATCCCGTAGATGGACTTGTAGTTGTATCCGGAGAGGTGAAGAACCGCCTCGCGCATGGTCTTTGAAGGGATGGTGCCGGTGCTGATGCAGGCGCCCCCAACGACCTCCCGCATCTCCACCAATGCGACCTTTTTGCCCAGCTTCGAGGCGTAAATTGCAGCGCGCTGCCCGGCTGGTCCGGACCCGATGACAATCAGATCGTAAACACTACTCATATTGGCACATACTCATGGACATTCCACTCCAGCGTCTTGGCGGCTCTTGTCCCGTTATCGGCCCCTCGAGTGGCGATCGTGAGGGGGCCAGTTCTTGACTGTGTGCGTGTTCGCCTTACTGCCTTGAAGCTACCACACCAACATCACAGACTCCACTGAGTGGCCCTTGGCACCATACACTGATTTCACCATGCTCCGCTACGCCATCACAAGCCGCGCGCTCTACCCCGGCAGCGAGCAGGAAAAACAAACCGCACTCCTCGCCGAAGCCGCCCGATGGATCGCCGATGGCATCGACTTTATCCAGCTGAGAGAAAAAGACCTTCCCGCCGCCACGCTCGCGAACCTCGCCCGTAACCTGCTGGAGATGACAGCCCTCGCCGTCAGCCCGACGCGCCTGCTCGTCAACTCCCGCCCCGACATCGCCCTCGCAAGCGGAGCCCACGGGGTCCATCTCACCGCCTCGCCAGACGAGCTAGCCCCCTGCCAGATCCGCGACCTCTTCCTCTCCGCCCGCGCAACCAAACCCCTGATTACGCTCTCCTGCCACAACCTCGTCGAGGTCCACCGCGCCCATCCCCACCAGGTCGACGCGATCCTGTTTGCCCCCGTCTTCGAGAAGCCCCTCGCCGACGGCGAAGACCTCCCCGGCCAGGGCCTCGATCAGCTCCGCGCCGCCTGCCTCGCCGCAGCCCCCATCCCGGTCTTCGCCCTTGGCGGAGTCACCGCCGAAAACACTCCCGAATGTCTCAAGGCAGGCGCAGCCGGAGTCGCCGGCATCCGCCTCTTCCATCGCGTTCCCCATAAAGAAAGCTGACTCCCACCACGTCCCTTCCAACCATCAGCCCTTGGCTTTGAAGTAGTTCCTAAGAGCTGGCAAAACGCCCGCAGTTCAGGCTACTCCGCGCGCAGGGCTTCCACAGGATTAACCGAGGCTGCGCGGTGCGCGGGGATATAGCTTGCGAGCAGAGCAGAGATCGAGAGCACTAGAGCCACTCCTGCCAGTGTGCCTGCGTCCCATGGTTGTGTGCCGAACAGGATCTTGCGCATCAGGCTCGCCGTCACCACCGAACAGATCAGGCCCGCAAGAATGCCGATAGCTGCCAGCCGCCCCGCTTCTTTAAGAATCAGTTTGTACACAGAGCTGCGCTGCGCGCCCATCGCTATACGCACACCAATCTCCCGCGTTCGCTGGCTCACCGAGTACGCGATCAGACCATACAGACCAACCACTCCCAGCAGCAGAGCTATCGCCGCAAAGCCGCCAACAAGGCATGCAGACGAGCGATGCAGATAAGTTGACTGCGAGTGATTGATACGGTCCTCCATCGTCTCCGCATTGAAGGTCAGGATTTCGGGATCGATTCGGTGGACCGTTGCTTCGAGTGACTTCAGCAGTTCCTGCGGCTCTTGTGCTGTCCTTGCAACTAGGAAGAACGCATTGTCGGGCTCCTGGTTGAACGGCGTATACAGTACCGGCTGAACCTCCTCATCCAGAGGTCCTTCCTTAAGGTCGTCCACTATGCCGACGATCTCGATTGCTGGCGTCGTCGCGTCATATCGTATCTGCCTGCCGATCGGATCTTCTCCAGCAAAGTACTTTCGCGTGAAGGATCGATTGACGATCGTCACCCGAGGCTTCGAGACATCGTCCCCCTCACTGAAGTAGCGGCCTCGCACCAGCCGCGCCCGCACCGTGCTGAAGTAGTCAACACTCACATTGCGGCTGCTCGATTCATCTTCACTCCCATGTTGCGGCCTGCCAATCACCTCGAAGGTCGTATTTCCTCCTGCAACATTGGCGACAGGAATCTGGTGCGCTATGGCCACCGACTGAACCCCTGGCAGATGGTTTGTCTCGTCCATGACATGCCGCGCCAATGCAACCTGCTGCTCATCCTTCGCATAGCGCGAAAGGGGTGCCAACAATCTCATTGACGCCAGATGATCCGTCTGGAATCCAATATCGGCGTGCATCAACCGGTAGAAGCTCTTGCCCAGCAACCCGGCTCCCACCAGCAACACCATCGCCGCGCTTAGCTCTAGCGCCACAAGATTCGCTCCCAGGTGGCTCCACACCGTTCTGGAACTGGAACGACCGCCCTCCGTCAACCCAGTGCGGAGATCTGCGAGCGACAAACGGAGGATGGGCGTGAGCGAAAACAGATTCGCCATCGCGAGACCGATGGCCACGGCGAAACCCATCACATGCAGATTCAGTCCCAGTCCTTTCAGATAAGGCATATCCATCAGCATGTTGACCGGCATAAGAAGCTTCAGGAGATGGATCGCTCCGCATGCAGCGCACACGCCAAGAAGGCTGCCGGTCGCGGCAAGCATGACTCCCTCCGTCACGAACTGGCGGAGCAGCCGCATCCGCGATGCGCCCAGCGCCCCACGAATCGCGATCTCGTGACGACGGTTCTCCGAGCGAACCAGCAGAAGGCCGGAGACATTCACGCACGCGATCAACAGGAGAAGAACCGCCCCGCACAGCAGCAACAGCAGGACCGGGCGCAGGCTCCCCACAAGGACCTCCGTCAGCGGCAACACGGTCGCGCCGCGTCCTTCATCGGAGTCCGGATATTGTTTCGCGAGCTGCTGCGCGATCGAACGCATGTCAGACGATGCCGCCTCCCACGTGATTCCATCCTTCAGCCGCGCAATCGCCGAAAGTCCGTGGTTTCCACGATTCTTGGGATCGGAGGACTCGCTGAGAGCCGTCCAAAACTCTGTCTGCCCCGTAAGCGCGAAGTGAAAGTCCTGCGGCAACACGCCGATGATGACGCTCGGTTCTCCATTAAGCGTGACCGTCTGGCCCAGCAGATCCTGCCGTTTGCCGAAGCGGCTCTGCCACGCAGCGTAACTCACGATGACTGTGCGCGGCGCACTGGGAGTATCCTCGCCGACACCAAAATCGCGACCAACGATGGGAGCAACGCCCAACGTGCGAAAAAATCCAGCGCTCACCGTAGCGCCTTCCACACGCTGCGTCTCCGTCGCTGTCTTCAAGGCAAAAGATATGCTGTCGTAAGCCTCCACTGAACTGAAGACCTTGTTCTGCCTCTTCCAGTCCAGATAATCGAGATACGAAAGATGGAATCTCGGCCCAAGGGGCGTGCTCTCAAACAGCCCCGCCAACCGCGATGGAACTTGATACGGCAACGGACTGATCAGCACCGCATCGACAAATGCAAAGATCGCAATGCTGGCACACATACCCAAAGTCAGCACAAGGATCGCAGTGCAGGCGAACCCCGGATTCTTCCACAACTGACGGCACGCATAGCATAGGTCCGACCAGATGCTGTCAAGTGTCAGCGCCGTATCCGCCCCTGCCACGTGCTCTTTGGTGCTCGTCAGATTGCCGAAGCGCAGCAGCGCATCACGGCGTGCATCCTCGGCCGACATCCCCGCGGCAAGATTGTCCTCTATCCGCAGCTCGATATGAGACCTTAGTTCAGCGTCGATCTCCCGGTTCACCTTTGATCGGGACATGAGATTCGAAATGCGGCGAAGCATCGACATATATTTACCTCACGCATAGCTCAAAATGGCGCGAACGCCTTTCACTAGGTACTCAAAGTTCTTCTCGGCATCCTGTAACTGCTGGCGGCCCACGGAGGTCAGCTTGTAATACTTGGCCCTGCGGTTGGTATTCGTCAGCGCCCACTCTGAAGCGATCCATCGACGTTGTTCCATCCGGTGCAGCGCTGGGTATAAAGAGCCTTCCTCGACGCGCAGCAGATCGTCCGACGCTCGCTGAATATGGACCACAATTCCATAACCATGCAACTCCCCCATCTGGGAGAGAGTCTTGAGAACCAGCAAATCGAGCGTCCCCTGCAAATCATTCTTAGCCATGAAAATTGACCCCTAAACAACTTGGGATAAAAGATACCCATAGATGTATAGGGGTGTCAACGGCGAAACGACTAAACTAATAGGCGATGACAGCTCAGTTAGGCTGCTCGGAAACAGGACCGATAAACGCGCCTATGTTGACCCTATTTGGCTATCCCGGAGTACCGATCGAAATCCTGTCAAGTCCCCACCACACGAAAACCCTCGTCAATGCTGGACAATCGCGTGGCGTATGAGTTATTGCCAACCCGATATAATAAGTAGAGAGAAGATAAATAGAGACAAGAATAGCCCCGGGACCGGGGCTGTTCTTATGCGCAACTAGAACTGTAAGACTTCGAACGCTAACTCATTGATTCAGAGGAATTTGTACGTAACTCCTTTGGCAGGAATGATTTACGAGGCTTGCATCCTCGTAAATCATTAATAATAAAAGGCTTACGCAACGGTAATAAGGGGGGGGTAAGTTGCAGTTTGAGAGAACGACCCTAGGAAGGAAGCAGCGCCGCTTCAATCCCGGAGTTCACCTCGGCTTGAGCAAACTCTGCCGCAACCCGCACCCCGTTCATGATCGCCTTCTCATTCGACGATCCATGCCCTACGATGCAAACACCTCGCACGCCCAGCAGCACCGCACCGCCGTACTCCGAGTAATCCAGCCTCTTCTTGAACTCGGCAAAGGCCCTGCGCGACAGCAGCGCCCCTACCTGAGAGGTCACCGTGGACTTCAACGACTCGCGCAACGACGCACTCAGCAACTGGGCCGTCCCCTCAATCGACTTCAGCGCCACGTTCCCGACGAAACCGTCGCATACCGCCACATCGCTGTGCCCGTTGAACAGGTCGCGACCCTCCACGTTCCCCTTGAAGTTGATCCCCTTCAAGGCACGCAGCAGCGGCAGAGTATCGCGGGTCAGAGCGTTGCCCTTCGAATCCTCCTCTCCGATCGAGAGAAGGCCGACGCGAGGGTTGTTGATCTTCAGGATGTTCTTGGCATACATGTGGCCCATCACGGCAAACTGGACCAGATTGTCCGGATCGCAGTCAACATTCGCCCCAACGTCCAGCAGTAACGAGGGAATGCGATGGACGGTCGGCAGAATCTGGGCCAGCGCAGGCCGGTCGACGCCGGAAAGCATTCCCAGAACCATCTTCGCCGTAGCCATCGCCGCGCCGGTGTTGCCTGCGGTAAAGAACCCCGCGGCACGTCCCTCGCGGACCATCTTCAGCCCTACCCGCATCGTCGAATCGCGCTTGGACCGGACCGCCTGGGCGGCCTTGTCGTCCATCGTGATCCACTCGGTGGCAGGCACGATGAACACCGGAAGACGTTGTCCACGCAGCGCCTGCCGCAGAATTGGACGAAGTTTATCCTCCGGCCCAACCAGGTGGACGCGAACGTCATACTGACGCGCAGCAAGGACGGCCCCGCGAACCTCTGGTTCTGGGGACTTGTCGGAACCCATTGCATCTACAACGATGTCAGTCGGCATCAGCAGGGAAGAGCAGGGTTTGAGTTGGAAAGATTAGTTGGCTTCTTTGGTCACGAGAACGTCGCGGCCCTTGTACGTACCGCACTTGCGGCAGGCACGATGGGGAAGCTTGCGCTCGTGGCAGTTGGGGCACTCGGAGAGGCCGGTGGGGGTCAAAAAGTCGTGGCTGCGGCGCTTGGCAGTCCGTTGCTTGGAGTGGCGCCGTTTCGGATTAGGCATTGCAGTATCCCTTTCAATCGGCCGCGGCAATCACGCAAAAAACACGCAGTCGACGAGGCAAAAACTTGATTAGTGCTTCAGCTCGAGCTTGTCGGTCAGAGTTCCCAGACCCGCAAGCGCATTCCAACGCGGATCAGCCGGAGCCTCCTCGCAGGAGCATTTCGCTTGATTCAGGTTCTGACCACAGCGCGGGCAAAGCCCCTTGCAATCTGCCGTACAGAGGGTGCGACTTGGCAGGGAGAGTAACACCTGCTCGCGCACCACATCCTCCAGCAAAAGACCGCTCTCTTGATAATAACCGATTTCGGTCTCATCCGCAGTAATAGAACGCTCCCCGGCGTCCGCATCGGCGGATTCGGGACGAAAGATGAGGTCGAAATCGCCCGTAAGCGGCACCTTCACCGGGTCGACGCACCGCGCACAGAGAATCTCGAAGTCCGCACTGTAATTAGCCCGCAACCGGATATCGTTCACATGCGAACTGGAGCTGCGGTGCTCAATCAGCAGGTCCGCAACGCCGTTGACAGGCAGCGGCCCCACCTGCCGAATATCGGAGGCATAGTCCAATGCACCTGGAGCGATGACTTCAGTGAACTCAAGGGGTTCATCTACGAGTTGGAGCGGAGTAATCAGCACGTTATTAAGGGTAGCAGGTTCCCGGCGCAGATCAAATACCCTGCCCATCGCGCCGAAGAGGCTATCGGAAGCTTATGTCCTGCCGGACGGGCCCACAGCGCGTGGAGCGGTCACTTCGTGACGGGTATACCGGTCTTGGCAGGATGATAGTCATGGGGCCTCCCCTTGGTCGGCATAATCTGACTCCGACCAACGGGAAGACCACGCGAAGCTCTAAAAAGGTGTGCGAACGCCCGCCCAGCAGGACATCGATTCTAAGCAGCCCTTCGCCGACGCCCGCTCAGCAGATAAATCGCCGCTCGCAACTCCAGCAGCGGATCATCCGATGGTTCGATTCCCTCCACCCGCGGAATCGGATCGAAGATGATCTGCTTCTGTTCCTGAGCGTTATCGGCCACCAGCGCCGTCAAAGCGAAGGTGCCGAGTTCAAGAACTTTTCGATCGTCCGGCCAGTGATTGGTCGCATCGTCCACCACATCGCCATCGTTCGCAAGCTGCACCAGAATCTTGAACTTGATTGGCCCTCTCGCAACTCGCTCCGCAATCTCATCCATCAGGTAGTTCGCGTCTTTGGCAGCAGCCGCAGCGTCATCCAAATGATCGTTCCCAGCCTCAGGAACGATGCGATAGCGCCCAAATCGGCTGACTCCATCCTTGTTGGTGAACTTCATCGCGGTCACACCAAAGTAGCTCTCGCGGGCAAAGCTCGACGGCGCAGGCTTCGGCGCCTGCACAAACGCCAGCGCCTTTGGATGCGAACCAAGAAACGCCTCAAGCGAAGAGCCGGCCAGATTCTTAGGGTCACTCGTCGCAAGAGCCTTCAGTAACTCTAGAAACTCCGCCCCTGTTCTTGTCGGAAAGCCATCCGTCGAATGGCTGACGATATCGGTGTGGACGTGTTCCGCAAGGTTGAACCGAATCGCGAATCCTCGGGGATTTGCATTCGGATCGTTATCAGGCACCAGAGGAATACCAGTCGAGTCCGAAAATCGGACAGTCACTGGCATCGACTGCCGCAAGATGTGCGGCGCTTTGGTAAGTGTGGCCGCCTCGGAGGAAGGTGTAAACGTGCCGGTCAGCATCGTGCCCTTAGCATGGGCCGGTCGAAACCCGGGATTCAACCCAAAGATTGCGTCAAACTGTTGTAGAAGCTGTTCGCTGAGCGCAATGAGTTTTTCGTCGGTAGGAAGCGGCATCGTTATTCTCCTTCTCACAATCTACTGCACTCTGATTCAGCTTTAGTTAAAACGGACTCTTCTCGAAATGATTGTCTGAGAAAGACAATGCCTGGCTTACTCGCAGAAAAAGTTCGCATCTTTCATGACCCCCTGCTACGTCCAATACCGATGAGCAAGAAGTGGCAAGCATCAGACATTCCGTCGCTCGCAGACAAGCGTGTTCTTATCACTGGAGCGAATAGCGGCATCGGTTATCATGCTGCGCTAAAGCTTGCCCGTAAGGGTGCTCACATTATCTTTGCCTGCCGTGATCAGAGACGAGGCGAAGCTGCCCTCGCCCGAGTGGAAGCCGATTCACCGGGCTTGCGCATGGAGCTGGCAATTCTTGACCTCGCTTCTCTTTCTTCGATCCATCATTTTGCGGCTGCTGAACTCGCGCAACATCGCCCGCTGCACCTGCTCATCAATAACGCCGGCGTTATGACTCCGCCCCGCCGCAAAGAAACAGCTGATGGCTTCGAGGTGCAATTTGGCACGAATGTTCTAGGCCACTTCGCACTCACTGCACTTCTTATGCCCGCGCTGCAGCAGGCTGCTGGCGCATCTTCCGGCAATGCAGCCGAACGACCTCGAGTCGTGACCATTGCTTCGATTGCACACAAACGAGGACGCATAAACTTCGATGACTTGAACTCCACGCGAAGCTACTCTCCGATGGGAGCCTATCAACAATCGAAGCTCGCCAATCTTCTGATTGCTTTCGAGCTGGATCGTCGCCTGCGCGCGGCGAGCTCACGCATCATGAGCGTTGCTGCGCACCCTGGCGTAGCGAATACAAATCTCTTCCAGTCGGGCGAATACTCCGCAGTTGAAAAGAGCCTTCGCACCTTTGTGGGACATGTTATTGGCATTGCTCTCAACTCGGACTCCGAAGGGGCTCTCCCGACGCTCTATGCATCAACATCCGACGATGCAGAAGACGGTGGGTATTATGGGCCGCAAGGTTTTCTGGAGATGCGTGGTCACGAGGTAGGACGAGCAAAGATAGCTGCACAAGCGACCGACACCGCCTGTGCCGTTCGCTTATGGCAAGTCTGCGAAGAATTGACAGGGGTTAAATTCTTTAGCGAGGTGGCGGCTGTCGCCTCGTAAACGTGATGAGAATTTCTCGACGGCACCACGCAGACACGGCTCTCGCTTAAGTGATCTGGAGCTTTTGGCAGACGTGGGTGAATGAGAAGAACTAAAACCAACTCACTCGCCTAAGGCCTGAATAAGAGTAATGTGCCTTCCCGCATCGTGCTGATCGGTCAACAGAACGATCTTCCCATCCTGAGCGACAGTCAGGCCAGCGTAGACGGGAGGAGTCTGCTTGAGCATTGCGTACAAGGATGTGATCTTCGTATCGGGATTGAAGAGACGAATTGCACTGGAGGAGTCCCCGCGGTCGAGGTAGAAGATCCCCCGGGAAGTAATCTGCCAGTACCCCCAATAACCTGCGGATGGCTGCGTCAGGATCTGCGTCTCAGCTCCGCCAGTTGGTGGGACCCGCCAGATCCCGTCTTCATCGCCGCGGGTGTAATAGAGCCATTTGCCATCGGGCGATTCCTGCGGAACGATCCCATCTCCCGTGGTCACCGGCTGCGGGTCCCCTCCTGCTGCGGGTACTCGCCAGAGCTGCCAGCGGTCGCCGCGGTTAGAGCGAAAGTAGATCGACTGATCATCATGAGACCACCTCGGAGTGATATCGTTCGCATCCCCAAAGGTGAGCTGCTTTGGATGGCCCCCGGCAGCGGGCACGCAGAAGATATGCGAGTGACCTTCGGGACGTGAGTCGAAGAGAATTTTGTTGCCTTGGTTGGACCAGGAGGGGCTGCCGGTGAGCGGGCCAGCCATGAAAGTCAGTTGCCGAAGCTGATCCCCGGACTGGGAGGCAATCCATATCTCCTGATTGCCCGAGCGTCGGGACTGGAAGGCGAAGAAGCGCCCATCGGGCGAAAGGGCTGGGGCTGAATCTTGCTGGGTTGAGGTCAGAACAGAGTCGGACTGAACCGGAGTCTCCTTGCCTGAGCTCGGTTGGAGACGGAGAATGCTCCAGATGGCGGATCCTTGCGTGTAGGCTAACTCTCCGGCCTTCGGCCCCACCGCCGGCTGATACGCATCTTCCGTTCCCACGGGTAGGCGCTCGGGGAGCTTATCTTTCAGCCCGATCTTCCAAAGACCATACTTCCCGCCCCGGTTAGAGGAGAAGATGAGGAAGGAGCTATCCGCAGCCCAGGCGAGGCTGTCGATGTTCAAATGGTCATGCGTGAGCTGATGCAACTCGCCAGTGGCAGTCGACATGAAGTAGATGTCCCGAACGGCGGTTTCACTTGCCCGAGTAAATGCGATCCATTTGCCGTTGGGCGAGTAAGCTGGGTTCAGATCACCCTCCCAGCCCGCAGGTGGCGTCGTGATGGATCTGGTACTGAAGGTATGGAGATCAAGCAGGAAGATTGAGGAGTTTGGAGAGGTGCCGGAGTGGTCCGGATAGATCAATGAGCTTCCTGAGGGAGCCCAGGAGAGCGCGCCTTGCTCCCAATGGCTGGGTTCCTGCGGGATCAGTAGTCTATGTGGAGCCGCCTGCGAACTCACATTCGCAACCGAGAGGCTGAGACCATCGTTCGATCTAGCCAGATAAGCTATCTGACTCCCATCCGGCGACCAGGTGGGGCTGAACTGCTCGTTCTCGTCAGAGGTGAGCTGTTTTACCTCTTCCGTGCCAATGGTCTTGATATAAATCCGTCGAGAAGCCATATCTTCGGAGATCCAGACGAAGGCAACTTTTCTTCCATCAGGAGAGAACGCGGGCTGAATCTGCTCACCTGAGTAAGAGGTGAACTGGATCGTCCGAAAGGAGTTGGCGGCCCTGACCGATCTTCCCTTGCTTCTCTGGTAGGACCAAATGGCTATCAATGCACCCAAAATCAGCACCGCGATCAAGACGATCCACCCAATCCAGTAGCGATCACTCCACCTGGAGGTTTGCGATAGCACTGGGGGAGGCAAAGCAGCGTGGCTGAAGGAGGGGTGGATAGATGATAAGTCTTGAGTTTCGATGGGTAGCTCAGAGACCGGGGCTACGAGCCTGTAACCAACTTTGGGGATCGTCTGAATGAAGTGTGGCGTATGAGGGTCATCCTCGGTGATACGTCGCAGAATGGAGATACATCGGGTGAGGACGTCGTCGCTAACGAATGTGTCCGGCCAAACTGCAGAGATTAAGTCTTCCTTGGAGACGACACGACCATGCTGAGCTGAGAGTGTAAGGAGCACTTTCATGACTTTAGGTTCGATGTGGCGTACCACTTCGTCCCTTGTTAGAGAGTTGAGCTCGGTCTGAACTAGCCACTCTCCGACCCGAAACTCTGTCCAGCGTTCTTCCACCTCTGCCCCGACTTCCTTTAAATTGCTCATTCAAATATGCTTGTCGTCCCTCAGAAAACCCTCAGACAAGCATCACTCTCTCTTCAGGATCATCGCGTTGTCGTCTGCATAGGGTTCGAAACGCAATTAGTTGTTTGTTTTCAGAGGAAGCCAAAGTGAACCAATCAAAAAAATCATGCAGTCTTAATAGATTCGTTAATAGCGCTCCGAGTCGCACCTGGTTCCTGTCGGCAGAATGTCTGGCCGCTCATCCGCTGAACAGAGTTATGTTGGCCGCGGTGTTTATCCTACTGGCCTGCTGTTTCCCTGCCTTCGCGCAAGTCACTTCGGGCACTATTCTCGGCTCCATTCAGGATACATCGGGAGCCATTATCCCCGGCGCTAAGGTCACTGCTACTGCTTCGAATCTTGGCATTTCGCGGACGGTGAACTCAGCCGACAACGGCACCTTTTCGCTCTCTAACCTCCCAGCGACCACTTACAAACTCACGGTAACGGCAAAGGGGTTCGAAACCCTCGAAAAAGACGGCATCATTCTCAGCTCCGCCGATAAACTAAACGCCGGTACCTTCAGCCTCAAAGTCGGCGCCGAGGCCACAAGCGTCACTGTGACCGCAGATTCTGGACAGCTCCAGATTCAGGCGAACTCAGGCGAGAGGTCGGACCTCATCACTGGCAAGCAACTCAATGATATCGCTCTCAACGGCCGCAACGTTCTCGATATCATTCGCGTCGTTCCAGGCGTCTCGGGCGTAGGATCCTTCGGTGCCTCCGGAACGGGTGGCCTCACCTCGTACAGTGTCAACGGTACACGGCAAAATCAGCACGACTTCACCATAGATGGAGCTTCAAACGTCGATACAGGCGACAACGGCGGAACCCAGGTGACCGTCAACACCGACGCCATCGCCGAAGTAAAGGTTCTCACCTCGAACTATCAAGCTGAGTTCGGCAAGGCGGGCGGCGGGTCTTTCGTCGTCACCTCGCGCGGTGGAACCAATGACTTTCATGGCAACGCACACTACTTTCATCGCAACGAAGGTTTGAATGCAAACGACTATGTCAGCGATCAAAACGGGACCCCAAAACAGCTTTACCGGTACAACACGTTCGGCTACCAGATCGGGGGCCCGATTCTCAAGGATAAGCTCTTCTTCTTCTTCTCCAATGAGTTTTACCGTCAACTCGTGCCAGGCAGCCTCGACCAGTACCGCACGCCGACTCAGCTTGAGCGCCAGGGCGATTTTTCACAGAGTGTCGACAGCAGCGGCAACCCTATCCAGATCTTCAACCCAGCCACTGGCGCTCCATTCGCTGGTAACAAGATCACGCAGGCAGCTTTGACGCCTTCGCAGCAGGCCAGCTTCGCCCAGGTGCAAAAGATCTTCAGTCTCTATCCCCTACCGAACGTCTCCAATAACAATACCTACAACCGGCAGGACCCTCTCTCCTCGACCCATCCCCGTACCGAGTACATTGGTCGCGTTGACTACCAGATTTCGCCGTCCGAACGCATCTTCGTTCGGTATATCAACAACCAAGATACCCAAACTGGCCCTATCGGTTCGTTCGGTGGCATCTTGTGCGGTGGCTCGCTCCAGTTTGCAGGTGGTTGCACCGACAAGCAGCCTGGCTGGAATCTCTCGGTCGACCTCACCAGCACCCTGAGACCGACGTTGCTCAACGAGCTCACCGTCGGCCCCAGCGTGTATCACTCCAATATCGACGGCGTGAATGGCAATATCACCGTCGGTGCGAATAACATTAACCTGCCTCTGCTGTATCCGGTCACAAGTGATACTTCGATTCCGGACTTCGGATTCAGCGGCAACGGGCAAAACTATCCCTCTACCTACTTAGGTTCGACGCCGTGGCACCAGGCGACCACGACCATCACCGCAAACGATAACCTGACATGGAGCCTGCACAGTCACACGGTCAAGTTCGGCGCCTTCTATCAGCGCGCTCGCAAAGACCAGATCAGCTACGGCAACTCGAACGGCCAGTTCAGCTTCGGCAACAATTGCACTGGATCGCTGGGTTGCCTTAACTCCAGCTCCTCAAACAGTGGATCTCCCTTTGCTAGTGCCCTGATCGGTTCCTTCTCAAACTTCGACCAGTCGAGCGCTCGGCCTACAGGCTACTTCCGTTATAACCAAGTAGAGTTCTACGCGCAGGATACATGGCAAGTCTCGCCTCGTTTCACTCTCGACTACGGACTTCGTTTTGCCTACATTCCGCCGCAGTACGACGCTAAAAACCAGATTGCTCTCTTTACGCCATCTGCTTACAACCCCGCCGATGCAGTCTCTATCGATACCGGTGGCAACATTATTCCGAACTCCGGCAATCGACTCAATGGCATGACCTACGCCGCCGATGGAACGCTGCCGAAGGGCGGATGGAATAGCCGCGGCATTATGTACGAGCCTCGCCTTGGAGCTTCTTACGATATCTTCGGCGACAACAAGGGTGTTCTTCGCGGCGGCTTCGGTATCTCGCACGACCGTGAGCAGGGCAACCTGATCTTCAATACCGTCTTCGGCAACCCATCTCTTGTAACTACTCCATCCGTCCCTTTCAGCACCATCCCACAGATACCTACGGCTGCCCAGGCAAACTCCGGTGTGCTCAGCGGTATCTACGGTGCGGACGTAAACGGTCAGGTTCCAACTGTCTATAGCTACAGCCTCGGCATCCAGCGAGAGATCCTTCATGAAACCACTCTCGATGTAGCCTACGTAGGCACCCAGGGCCGCCATCTGGTCACAGCTCGTGACCTTAACACGATTCCGTACGGCACAACTTTCACCCGTGCTGCACAGGATCCAAGCCAGTTTGCCGGCGGTGTCGTTCCAACCGTCGAGCCGAACCTTCCACCCGAGTACGCCGCCGCTGGATACGCCTTCAGTGGACGGTATGCCTACACGCAGAACTTCCTCTCTCCGTACAAGGGCTACGGCCAAATGGAGTATTACAAGTTCGACGGAACCTCGAACTATAACTCGCTACAGGTCTCGGTGCAGCGGCGCTTTGCCCGTGGTCTTACCTTCGGCGGCGTCTACACTTGGTCCAAAACACTCACTACCTCCAGCGCAGATGAGAGCTTCGTCGATCCCTTCAACCCGCGCAAATACAGCTACGGTGTCGCGAGCTACGACCGTCCCAACATCGGCGCAATCAACTACGTCTATGATCTTCCTAACCTTGCCCGTCGCTTCAATGGACCTCACTGGCTCAGTTACGTTACCGATGGCTATCAGCTCTCCGGCCTCGCCAACATAATGAGCGGCCAGCCAGTACGGAACTCCCTCTACTCACCTGCGAACCAGGTCACTGGCGGTTCACAGTACAGCAAGACGCCTCCTGCATGGGTGGGTGTCGATCACCTTGGCAACCTGATTCTGCCTACTATTGGGCAGCCTAACTTGGGCGCACCCGGCAGCCTCCGTCAAGGCGGCATGGTCACCTGGGACTCTTCTATCTTCAAGAACTTCGCCATCGGAGAGGCAAGCAAAGGCCGTTCCATCCAGCTTCGCGGCGAGTTCTTCAACGTCCTCAATCATCCGAACATCCTGACACGCGACTACAACGCAAACGTCACGCTGCCAACCTACAATGCAAATGGAACCTTTACGCCGCTCTCTATCGCGAAGGACACCAACTGGGGTCAACCCACTGCTGCTTTCGGAGCAGCTGGTCCCGGTGGCCCACGCGTTATCCAGCTTGCCGCAAAGGTTTACTTCTAAACGAATTGCATCATCCGGGCTATCGCCGAAAACGATAGCCCGATTTTTTATCTCTGCTTCCCGAGGAATTTTGTGCTCTCTCGCGCGCTTCGCTACGCCTCTGCTGTTTTGCTTATCGCATCCAGCCCCTTGTTCTCGCAGACTGTACGGTCTTACATATCTACATCCGATCTCTCCCGTGCTCTTGAGGCGCAGCCTATCCTGTCGTTCGCGCCCGCAAGCAGTCCGGCGCCTCTTACGATTAGCGTAGATGAGAGCAGCCGCTTCCAGACAATGGACGGCTTCGGCATCTCTATGACGGAGGGCTCTGCATGGTTGCTCCACGAGCGGATGCCCCCAGCGATGAGCCGCGATGTGATGACGAAGCTCTTCGATCCCTCTAGCGGAATTGGCCTAAGTTTTGTTCGGCTCCCTATCGGTTCTACTGATCTATCGCTCAATCACTACAGCTACGACGACATGCCCGCAGGACAACAAGACACCGAACTGCACCACTTCTCAACCACGCACGATGAGGCGTATGTCTTCCCCATCATGCGAGAGGCACTGAAACTCAATCCGTCCATTACCGTCATGGCCACACCATGGAGCGCTCCTGCATGGATGAAGACGCATGATTCCATGATCGGCGGTTCTCTTCGCGAAGAGGACATGTCTGCTTACGCAGAGTACATCGTGCGATCGCTGCAGTCCTTTGAGAAGGAAGGCATCCCGGTGAAATACTTGACAGTGCAGAACGAACCACTACATGAGACAGAAGACTTTCCCGGAACCTTGATGCTTGCGGATCAGCAGAAGCATTTGATCGGCCATTATCTCGGGCCCGATCTACGTCGCATGGGCCTGCGGACGCAGGTGCTTGCCTACGATCACAACTGGGATCATCCGGAGTATCCACTTGAGGTGCTGTCGGACCCTGCGGCCGCTCCCTTCATGGCTGGGTCCGCACTGCACTGCTATGGAGGTGAGCCAACTGCCCAGAGCGTCATTCATAATAAGTTTCCCGACAAAGGAATATGGATGACGGAGTGTTCCGGTGGGACGTGGCAAAAGAAGGCTCCATTGGAGGTTACGGCTCACCTACTGATTGACTCTACCCGCAATTGGGCCAAGGCAGTGGCACTCTGGGGCATTGTGTTGGATACCGACCACAACCCACATGCGGGCGGCTGTGGGACGTGTCGGGGATTGGTTACGTTGGATACGAATAAGATGAGCGTTTCCTACACTGGGGATTTTTACGCGTTGGCACAGGCTAGCAAGTTCGTCCATCCCGTGGCAACTCGTATCGATTCAACATCCTTCGGGAGTGACAGTCTCGAAAGCGTGGCTTTTCAAAACGTAGACGGATCAATCGCCTTGCTGGTCTTGAACAATCGAAGCGACGCGGCAACATTCGACGTGAGTTGGAGAGCCAGTACCTTCCACACGTCGCTACCACCTGGAGCGCTTGCAACTTACATGTGGTCTCTGAAGCACTAGCCATTCCACCCGATATGTGGCCAACATGATTTTCGAATGGTCAAATTTGGAAAAATGGTCGGCCCTAATAGACGATTTTCGAAATCTGAAGCTCTACGAAGATGTTATGTGACCTCCTTGCCATGGACGCTAGTCATCGTCCACCATGTCGCTTGTCGTTCCTAGTTGATATTGAAGTACAGTGGAGCGGATACCGCAGCCCCAGGATTAGCGGCTGTGATGGTTGCAGTCCCGGCGCTGGCCAAATCGCTTGCTGGAATGGCTACCGAGACATGCGCTGGATCCACAATGGTCGTGGTCCGGTAGCTGCCGTTCCATAGCACAGCCACCCCGGGTACAAAATTTGTTCCTGTAAGCGTAAGAACGGTGTTCCCGGTGCCGTGAGTGACGCTGGTGAGGGAGCTTGAGCTTAAGGTGACTGGAGTATTCGTGTCGAGCAGCTGCGGAACAATGGCAGGGCCGCGTAGAAGATAAACGTTTCCAGTGGAGGTGAGGATGGCGAGGCCGTCCTGGCCCCAACGGAACGTATCTACCGGGCTAAAGCTGGTGGTGCTGCCTTCGATAGAAGCGAAAGGAAGAGAGAGCACGCTTGTGGTCGCAAAAGTGGTTGTATTGAAGGTGCTGATGCTGTCGAAAGCCCCGAGGGCACCGTTGGAGGAGGCGAGGGTCGGATAGAAGGCGACATTCAGCGAGGGATCTGCCTCCATGCCGAAACCGGAGGTTCCGACGACAAGCGGGATCGCTCCATGGAATATTCCGTTATAAATTGGCGTGGCGGAATTGAAATTGACGACTGCTCCTGTCTCACCGTAAGCAATTCCTGCGATGAGTTTGAAGCAAGCGGTGCTCACTGGGATGTTGGTCCCACGGGAGATTCCGGAGGCTGTGACGGGGAAGCTGGTTGCTCCCTCGCCGGCATCCGGACTGACTGGCGCGACGAGAACGGTTGAGCTGAGAAAGACAGGGCACATTCCGGAATAGATTCCGGTCGGACTGCCGCGTTCTGCCGCGGTATGCTGCGCTGTATTGAAGTCGATAACAGCGGCCCCGGTGTATTCGCCTATGTAGATCGCGACCGTGTCCTCGGTGCCCGGCATGGTAGAGACATAGCTGATGGGTGTGTCGTAGCTAGCGGATTGGAATCCGGAGACGGTGAAGTCAGGCTGCTGAGTGAGCATGTTGAAGCGCGCGATACTTCCGTTGGCGGTTGCAGGGAGAAGCGTGTAAAGGATCTGGCCGTCGTAGGTGAGGGCGAGATCGGTAGGCACACCGCCGATAGGGACCGGGATTCCGATAGAAGCAGTATCCGGGGTGATGGCAAGGATGGAATTCGCTGCAACTGACGCGGTTCCTGCACCAATGCTGGCCATGAGGTTGCGCGAATAAGGATCGTAAAGGATGTGGTTCGCGCCGAGCTTGAGAACGGAGAAGACAGTGAGCGGCAGCACCGCGGAGGTTCCTCCACCGGGTGCCGGGGTCGCCACCGAGATAGAGGCCCAGCCGAGGCTTGCAACATCCGCAGGCAGAACGACAGCCGTAAGAGTGGTGCTGTTGTTGAAGGTGGTCGAGAGCGAAGAGCCATTCAGCAGGACTGTGGAACTGCTGTTGAAGCCAGTTCCTGTCACGGTGAGGTTGGTGGCAGTTGAGCCTGAAGCGATCACCTGCGGGCTGATCGACGTGAGGGTAGGCAATGCGGAGAAGTCACCTCCGGTGATGGTCTGGGTGGAGCTGGCTTGATTGTTCGCTGGGGCCGGGTCATTTTCGCTAGCGCTTACCTGAACTGTCATCGTGGCGCTTCCAGAGCTAAGCTGCTGGACGACAATGGTGACGATGGCGGTGCCATTGCTGGACAGGCCACCAAGATCACAGGAGATAGGACCCGGGCCCGCGCATGTGCCGGAGGACGAGGTGGAAGAGACCAGGATGCCAGTCGAGGGGAGGAACGCTGTAAGATCAACGTTCGATGCGGAGGATGGTCCGTTGTTGGTCACAATCGCGGTATAGGTAGTTGTATTGCCGGTGGCGGTGGCTCCGGATGGGGTCAGGGCAACGGCGAGGTCTGCGTTTGTGGTGGAGAGGTTCTGAACAAGGTTGGAGCGGAAACTGATAAAGCCTCCAGTGCCGTGGAAGGCGAGACCATTCGATCCCCAACGTGTGAGTCTGGGACCGGTTGGGCCCTCATACTGGTAGTTGACCCTGGATTCCGGCGCAGCGATCTGGATGGGGGTGTCGGAAGTTGCGGTGTAGTTGGAGAGGTTGAATGCGCCGATCTGGTATGCACTAAAACCGGTACCGATGAAGAAGTTAGTGGTTATATTTTCTAGAAAGAAGGCTTTGCCGAGTGTCGTATCAACTGCGATTGACCCCATGGCAGCGGTCGTCCCGCTGGGATAGAAAGTTCCGAGAACGTCAGCGTTTGCCGGGTTGATGGCTTGGCCATAGGAGGTATAGAGCACCCCATTGGCAAGTTGGACATCATCGACGTTGCTCTCAGCGGTATTCTCGCCAGAGGAAGTGGAGAATTCGCGAGTGATGCCGCTCGAATTGTAGGTGTAGGTGCTGTAGCCGCCGATGCCAAGGGGGTCGCCGGGGCCATAGATCTCGTTGGTGGCGGCGTTCACGACCATAGCCCATGGAAACGGGTCGTAGGCGACATAACTTACGGTCGTAGGCCGGGGAACGCCACTGTCATAGATCGCGAGTAGGATACCGTTGGGACCGTCAGACGGGAAATAGCTCATCACAGCGACCGAGTTAGGCTGGCCTGGGATGGCAGCCATCGAGGCGACTAGGCCTGGACCCTCAAATAGTGTATCCGCGGGGATCGGGAACTGAAGCCCTGCCGTACCTGTGGCGAGGTTCACTTGACGGACAGCTGAAGCACCGTCGAGAGCTACCCAGAGGTTTTGGCCATCGGAGCTAATTGCCAGACGATTGGGTTCGCTGCCGACGGGGATAGGTGTTCCAAGTGCCCCGGTCACGGGGTCGACCGATACGATCGAGTTGCTATAGGGCGCCGGGGCGTAGCTGGGAACGGAGAGGTAGAAAAGCCCGTTGGCCGGGTTGTAGATCATGCTGTTATTGATTATTGGAACGTAAGTCGTCAGGTCGATGGGTGAACTGGTGCCAGAGTCATTGGTGACAGTAATCGTGCTAATGCCTGGTACAGACAGGGCAGAAGCGGGGATACTTAGGGAGAGTTGCTGAGGGCAGGCGCAGGTAAACGGAACCGTGACGCCATTGACTACAACCGTAGAGGTGGATGTGAAGTTATCGCCATTAATCAAGACTGTAGCGTCTTGATTGATTGGGACTACGGGAGGAGAGATCGATGCCAAAACCGGTGGTGGTGTTCCCGAAGGTGACGTTATCACAAACGGTACAGAGGCAGAGGCTCCTCCTCCGGGCGCCGGGTTCACCACATCTACTTGGAGACTTCCCGCGGCGGCTTGATCAGCAACGGTGAGTTGGAAGCTCAATTGTGTCGCGCTGACGATCGTGGTAGCACGTGACGAGCCGTTCACCTGCACAGCAGAACCCGGGATAAAACTAGACCCTACGACCGTGACCGGTGTTGGCGTAGCTGCTCCGGCGGCGACAGTATTGGGTGTTAGCGAAACTACGCTTGGCGTCGGATTCGACACAAGTAAAGAAATTCCTGAAGACGCCCCGCCTCCGGGCGAAGGATTCACTACATTCACTTGGAGGCTTCCCGCGGCAGCTTGATCAGCAACCGTAAGTTGGAAGCTCAATTGCGTCGGGCTGCCTACCGTGGTGGGACGTGATGAGCCGTTCACGTGCACAACGGAACCCGGGATGAAGCTCGTTCCCGTCACCGAGATGGTTGTCGCTGTTGCGGATCCAACTGCCACCGTGCTTGGGGCGACAGAAATGACTCCAGGCACAGGATTCGTTACCGGCAGAGAAGCTCCGGCCGACGTGCCACCACCCGGCGCAGGATTAATTGCTACCAGTACGATATTGCCTGGATTCGCCAGATCGTTGGCAGTGAGCAACACGCTAACGTGCGTTGCATCGATATAAGTAGTCTCACGCGCAGTCCCGTTTACCTGAATGACAGTTGCCGGGACGAAATCCGATCCCGTTACGGCGACGGTCACTGGCATCGCGCCAGAGAGAAAGCCGGACGGAGAATAGCCTGTAATGATGGGAGCAGGGTTATCAACCTCGAGGGCGATAGCCGATGTATCACTGCCGGTGCTCGTGCTCCCGTTAGACACGGTAATCTGCAGCATCGCCCCGGTGGCAAGATAAGCCGCTGGGACGGTCGTTGCTAACTCCGTTGGGCTAACGTAGGTAGTCGGACTGGACGTTCCGTTCACATGAACAACGCTCGTGCTCAGAAATCCGCTGCCCGCCACCGTGACCGTGACGGCTGTGGAACCTGCAGGGACAGATGTCGGCCTAATCGAGGTGATAACGAGAGCGGCTGGCGGTGGTGTCTGCGTAGTTCCGCCACCCGAAGCGGCAGGACTTGAACTTCCACAACCAGAAACAAAGAGAGCAACCGATAGACACACTATGGCAGAGACAAAGGCAAAAGATAAGCAGGGTTTCATGATCGGGGATAGTATACCCGCGAGGGATTAATTTCGCGTGCGATTTTCAGCGGAAGGAGAGCAATCGAAGCAAGCGCACTCCCTCTCTTTACGAGGCTCCTGCTCCTCGCCACAGATCATCTTTTAATTGATACGAGGGGCTCACGCCGTGTTTCTAGCGCAGTCCTCGCTCGATATATCGCCTGACGCTCAGAGCCTGAGGAAACTTCGTTCCAGCAGCTCGACCAAAACTGTTGACGAAGTACTGTGCGCAGCCTCATTTAGACGAGTCACTATCGAACGCATCAGCGGACTCGCCCAATACAGTTCGAAATAGAAGAATGGGTTCCGCTGTAAGATGCTAGAAACAAAAGACAAAATAATGGTCGGGACGACTAGATTCGAACTAGCGACCTCACCCACCCCAAGGGTGCGCTCTACCAGGCTGAGCCACGTCCCGACTATGGTTTGCACGTCAGCCCAGGAGGGTGACGGCGGGGGTATGTTGCAGTCCTAAGTGTACACGACCGGCCCGGTTTTGAGGTCAGGGAGACTATGTCGTCGGCGCCACAAACTCCTTCGGCAACGAGCCCCCCTCACCAAAAAAGAACTCGTTCATCTGTTCAACAAGAAATTCCTGCGCCTCTCGTGTCCACGGCTGCAAGCGATACTCATTCAAAAGCATCTTCTGCCGCTCTACCCATTCGCCCCACGACTTTTTCGAGACGTTCTTGAAGATCTTCTGACCAAAGTCCGAATCGAACGGCGGCTCATCCAGTCCTTCCATCTCAGTCTTGAATCTCGTGTCGAACACCATGTGTGCCATTCTCTAACTCCTTTGGAACTTTTATTCTACGATGCCGTACGAATTATTGCGCAGCATCCAATACCCCATGACTATCGCTTACGACGTAGTGATGGCAGCCGGAGCAGCAATGATGGCAGGCAATGAGTTCGCCATTGCAGCTTTTTGTCCATCTCAATTTGGAAGATTGAGTACCAGAACGCACGCTGAAGCTGCCGCTTCGATGGGAGCAAGCCTCGGAAAGGGGATGCCTTTCTGGTACGCCCTCTTGCTCCTGTTCCTCATCGGTGCAGCCTTCGAGCATCGCCCAATTTCACACGGCTTTGAAGCTCATTGCGTATGCCGAATCTCTCTGGGCCGCACCATCACCTTCACCGTAACCATGCTCGTGCCGATCAATAATCGTATAGCGAAGATGATACCGCGCGTCCCTACGACGGGTTGGCTCAAAGATCGCGTACATTGGGATCTTCTTCACCGCATACGGGTTGCGGTGCTAGTAGTATCTATTCTTCTGCTCCTTACGGCTTATTGAAGTCGGCTTGCTAAAATCTCCTCAACCAGCTTCTGATTTTGACTTGTGTGAAGGCCGGCGCCTAACGCCGTTTACCCCTCGATTTCTTATTTCGTTCCCGAGCCTTTGACTTCGTCTTGCCCTTCTTCCCCGAACGGTTAGGACTGGAGTGAGGCCGTTCTCCGTTTGCACTGGCAGCGGTCTTCGATTTACGAGGCGCACGCAGAACAGACTCCCCTTCTCCAGGCAGCAGCGCGAATTGCAGCCGCCGCTGCTGACGATCTATGCGATCCAGCAGCACGTGCACCCGCTGCCCCATCTTGAACACACGGCCATTGCGGGTTCCGACGATTTGTCTGTCTGTGTCGCGAAACATGTAGCGATCGTCTTGCAGTGAAGTGAGAGGCACTAGCCCTTCAATGAAGAGGCTGTCCAGTTCCACAAAGAAGCCGTACTTCGTGCAGGAAAGTATGATGGCGTTGAAGTCTTCACCCACACGGTCTTGCATGAACTTGATCTTCTTCCACTCGATCAGCTCACGCTCTGCATCATCGGCCCGTCTCTCGGACTGGCTTGACTCCGCAGCAATCGCACCAAGCTCAGCCTCGGGTATCGGCCCTTCTAAAACCGATCGTTCAGATTTCTCGGAAGGCCCTTTAACCCGTGCCTCTCCCCACGGCTGAGGAGAGTTGGACAGAATCGCCGCCCCCTGGGTATCTACACCGCTTCGAATGAGCTCCCGCAGCAACCGATGCACGATCAAATCCGGATAGCGCCGGATCGGGGAAGTGAAATGAGTATAGCTGGGACTTGCCAGCGCAAAGTGTCCTACATTCTTTTCGCTGTAGCGCGCCTGCTTCAACGACCGCAGCATGAGGTACGAGAGTATCCTCTCCTCCGCTTTTCCCGCAATCTTCGCCGTCAACTTCTGATACATCTGCGGCGTTACCGGAATCGACTCCGCCACCTCATGCGTCTTCGTCTGCCTGCTAGTCCCACGCGCATCACGCCGGTCGCCCTTCGTTTGAATCCGTTTTACAGGCAGGCTGCTGAAGCCCAGAGAGTAACCAAATTGGCTCGCCGTCTCTTCAAAATCGACAATCCGCTTCGGGTCCGGAACCTCGTGAATGCGATACACGCTTGCCACACCTTGGGACTCGATCCAGGTCGCGACACATTCGTTCGCCGACAACATGAACTCTTCAATCAATCGGTGCGACCACCCGCGCTGTGACCGTACGATCGCCTCCATGTTTCCATCTGGATCAAATTGAATCACCGGTTCGGGAAGATCGAAGTCAATCGATCCGCGGCGATGCCGTTTCGCATTGAGCTTCAGCGCCAACTCATACATCCGTTCGAACTCCGGGACAAGTTCGGCAAACTCCGACCGCGTCTCGACGTTGCCATCAATTACGCCCTGAATTTGTGTGTAAGTCATTCGTTTGACGCTGCGAATGATTCCCTCACAGATCTCGTATCCCAACACCTCGCCGCGCCCATCGATCTCCATGACGCAACTCAGGACCAGGCGATCCTCATCGGGTCGAAGACTGCACATGCCGCTTGAAAGCTGAGACGGGAGCATTGGAATCGCACGGTCTGGAAAATAAACAGACGTCCCCCGCAGGCGAGCCTCGAGATCAAGTGCCGTACCTGGTCTCACATAATGACTGACATCTGCGATATGAACCTGTAGCTCCCAGTTTCCATTCGACAGCGGCGTTACCAGTACCGCGTCGTCGAAGTCCCGAGCAGTCTCCCCATCAATCGTTACGATGTTCAGTCCACGAAAATCCCTGCGCTGCCTGATTTCATCGGTGTCCAGCGTGGCGACAGTCTGTTCTGCAGACGCCGTCGCCTCGGCGAGCACGTTGGCAGGGAAGACATGCGGTAAATGATGTTTACGGATAATGATTTCCACATCAACCCCGAAAGCATCCGGTGGCCCTAAGACTTCAATGATCCGTCCGCGCGCTGGCCTTCCAACAGTTGGAAAATCGGTGATCTCCACATCGACAGCAAGCCCTTCGAGTGGCCTATGCGGGTCTAGCTCTTCCGACCAATGAGATTGTTGCGCCACTGCTTCTTCACCTAGAACGCGATGTGGCGTCTTCTTCGGCGCTGAGGCAATCTCTGCACCCTCCGGAATCAAAATCGCCTGCGTCATCCGTTCATCCAACGGCGTAATGTAGTTTCCGTTGATCATGGGAGCGCTCTCCCAAAGGCCTCCCCCGCGATGCGTCTTCGCATAATGAAAGATCCCTACTACCGTGGGATTTCTTCGATTCAGTACCCGGGCAATTCGGCCTGACCTCCGGCCATCTCGACCCGGAGGCGCTTCATCCACCAGAACTTCGTCCCCTTGCATCGCACCGTTCAGCTCATTCGGTGGGATGAAGAGGTCATCGCTTCGATCCACGCTCCCATTGGGCCGCACAAATCCGTAGCCATCTCGATGCAGATCCAGCCGCCCCGCCAGCAGCTTATCCCGCGTGGCCCGATGCTCCACCGGCATCTCGACACCACCACGCTTTACACGTTTCGTCTTCTCCGGCGTTGCCGTTGGCAGACTCCACTGCTCACTATCAACCTTCACCAACTCTCCCCGCGCCGTGATCCGCGCGAGTTGCTCTAACAACAACCGACGCTCACGTCCACCGCTCAATCCCAGTTCACGGATCAGCTGCTTGTACCCAGCCCGATGGCCCGGAGAGCGCTCAATCAACCTCATCAACTCGCGGTCAGTTTGTGGATAGGGTGTATGTGCCATCGTCTCCGAGCATACAGTCACTATTCTTTTTCTTCACTAGAGCGACTTCGACATCTCAGCCGCTTGCTCCAGCGTGGTTCCGTGCGGCATCTGCGTGAAGTCAGTCTGGATCTCGTCCTGCTGCTGTCCGATGTTCTTGAAGAACAGGGCCTTCCCTTCGATGTGCACGTGGGTCTCGGTGATCTGCCAAAGACCTGGTGCAACTTCTCTGCGCTCTACGCGGAAAGTCCCTCCCTGACGCAGTCGTCCCAGAAGTCCCCAGCCGATGGTTACGTCTTCCGTCAACTTTCCACTGATCGTTACGATCCTGTTCTGCCCTTTATCGACCACCAGTTCGCCAGCCATCTGCCCCAGCACCCGTCCTTGCATGTCCGGCGGACTAAACTTCGGATTCGGCTCGAAGTGCAGCGTCATAATCTTCGCATCTTCGCTCTGCACCCCCCAGGTGAATGCCTCCGGAAGCATCCTCAACAGCTCTTCAGCATTCTTACCGTCCTGCACTCCGTCCTTTTTCTGCTTCGCAATCTGACTTGAATCGTGAATAAACGTCTGTACTCGTGCGTCCTCAATTCCTGCCTCTGAACTGTTCAGCGGTCGCCCATTCTTGCTGATCAAACGCTTTACCGATCCGTGGTCAGTCTCCACCACAATCGAAACCGTATCTGTGCCATCCTTCTGTGCATCACGATACTTCCACCGCGAGTGGTCGTTCAAATCCGCCGACAGTTCCGCCTGCATGGCTTTTCTGACGATCTCCTTAGGCTCGGGAAGGCCCTGCGCACCCGAAGGTAGAAGCTCCGTCAACAAAAACCCCGCCGTCACGATCGCCCGCAAAAAGAACTTCGAACTCTTCATAGACCCCACATCCTATAAGATGCAGATTCTTCAATAATGTTAGCGCTACCTGATCTAGCAGTAAGTACCGTCTACAGCGGGTGCACGACCTCTGCCCCTTACGAGCTTAGCTCACCCACTCCACTCGAATGCTTTTCTTACCTAGCCGCAATGTATGCGAGCTACCGGCCTTCACACCCTCAAGCGACTTGCCGCTATACTTCTCGCCGTCCACACTGACTGCATTCTCCGCGATCTTGCGCGTCGCTTCTCCTGTAGAGGCAGCAAGCCCAGCAAGCTGCAAGAGCTTCGGCAGACGAACCGCCGAACCATCTTTCGAATCAAGCAGAATAGCGAGTCCGTCAGCACCAAGGGCAATCTTTATCGCCGGCACGTCTTCGCTAATCCCGCGTTGCTGAAACATCTTCGCCCAGCTCTCAGCCGCCGCGTCCGCCTCTTGCTTTGAATGAAAATCTTGAGTAATCGTCCATGCCAGATTCTTTTTCGCCTGCATCGGATGGAGCGCCCCGGCGACAACATCAGTCTGCATCTGCGCAATCTCTGAACCCCGCAGATCCGTGAGCATCGTCCAATACTTCCACATCAGCTCATCGGAGATCGACATCAGCTTTCCATACATCTCACCCGACGGCTCATGTACACCGATTGCATTGCCTAGCGACTTCGACATCTTCTGGACGCCATCCAACCCCTCGATAATCGAGGTCATCAGCACTATCTGCTGGGATTGCCCGAAGTGTTTCTGTAAATCGCGCCCTCGCATCAGATTAAACTTCTGATCGGTCCCACCCAACTCCACGTCGCACTCCAACGCCACAGAGTCGTAGCCCTGCGCGATCGGATAGATGAACTCGTGAAGCCCAATCGGCTGCTCTTCGCTAAAGCGCTTATGAAACTCCTCACGTTCCAGCATCTGCGATACCGTGAACTGCGCCATCAACTTCACCATGTCGTAGTAGCTGAGCTTGTCCAGCCATTCGGAGTTGTATCGAACCTCGGTCTTCTCGGGGTCGAGAATCTTGAACACTTGCTCTTTATAGGTCTCCGCATTGGCCGCGATCTGCTCCCGCGTCAGCGGCTTGCGAGTTACGTTGCGCCCGGTCGGATCGCCGATCAATGCAGTCGAATCGCCGATCAGGAAGATCACCGTATGTCCCAGAGCCTGAAAGTGCTTCAACTTTCTAAGCAGAACGGTATGTCCCAGGTGCAGGTCTGGAGCAGTCGGGTCAAACCCCGCCTTGATCCGCATCGGTACTCCAGTAGCAATCGACTTGGAAATGCGCTCTTTCAGTGATTCCAGCGGAACAATCTCCGCGGCACCTTTAGTGATCAAATCAAGCTGGTCCTCAAGCGAAGCGAACGTAGGCATATCCCTCAAGTATAAAGACCAGAATGTGACTGGCACCAACCTTAGGTCAACTAATGACCACGTTAGACGTTGAACTTGAAAAAGAGAATGTCACCATCTTTGACAACATATTCTTTACCTTCGGAACGGAGTAAACCTTTTTCCTTGACGGCCTGTTCGCTGCCATATTTGAAAAGGTCATCGGAGGCGTAGCAATCGGCTTTGATAAATCCTTTTTCAAAGTCCGAGTGAATGACGCCTGCTGCGCCAGGTGCCTTCGTGCCGCGACGGATAGTCCAAGCTCTAACCTCCTGGACGCCCGCCGTGAAGTAAGTAATGAGATCGAGGAGACGGTAAGCAGAGTGAATAAGCCGGTTGAGACCGGGCTCTGAGAGGCCCATGTCTTTGAGAAACTCGTCGCGCTCAGTAGGTTCTAACTGCGCAATCTCCGATTCGAGTGCGCCGCAGATACGCACTACCTGGCTGCCCTCTTCTTCGGCGCGCTTTTCAACTGCAGCAGTGTACGAGTTGCCTTCGATGAGACCTGACTCGTCGACGTTTGCAACGTAAAGCTGAGGCTTCGCCGTGATGAGAAAGAGTTCGCGGGACAGGAGCTTTTCTTCTTCGGTAAGATCCGCGGTGCGGGCGGGTTTACCAGCATTGAGAGCCGCCAGAAGTTTCTGCAGCATGGCGTGCTCAGCCTTGATCTTGCTATCACTCGATGCTTTCGCAGCGCGCTCGACTTTTGTGTTGCGCTTTTCAACAGTATCGAGGTCGGCGAGCAGCAGTTCAGTGTTGATGATATCGATGTCATGCAGTGGATTGACTCCGCCGGCCACGTGGATGACCTCAGGATCGTCGAAGCAACGAACTACGTGTGCGACGGCATCGGTGGCGCGGATGTGGCCCAGAAACTGGTTGCCGAGGCCTTCCCCTTTGGAGGCTCCTTCAACGAGTCCTGCGATGTCGATAAACTCCATAGAAGTAGGTACGAGAGACTTGGGCTTGATGAGATCGGAGATTTTGGCCAGTCGCTCATCGGGCACGGTAACAACACCGGTGTTGGGGTCGATCGTGCAGAAGGGATAGTTGGCGGCTTGCGCCTTGGCCGAGGTAAGGGCGTTGAAGATCGTTGATTTTCCGACGTTGGGAAGACCAACGATTCCGCAGTTCAATGGCATTATGCTGTTTCCTTGCTGCTGGCTTGAGTACGAGGCTGTTTCGGCGTCGTGTGTGTTCTTTATAGGATACCTTTTTTGCTAGTTTTCCCGTGCCGATAGGCCGCTGGCTCGTCTAAATGAGACACCATGCAGTTGAGACTTCGAGTATTCGTTACTTTCGTTGGTGTTTGGACCAGCGCGGCATTTGCGCAGACTACGCTGCATACCACTACGACGCTGGTGGTTGTGCCGACGCTGGTGCAGACTCCAGGCAAAGAGCTGGTGTATTCGCTGAAGGCGGATGATTTTGTGCTGACGGATAACGGAGTTCCGCAGAAGGTGACGTTGGAGGAGGAGACGCAGAGGCCGCTATCGCTGGTAGTGCTGATACAGACCAGTGGGGATGCGCGGGGGCAGTTTCCGAGTTATGCGAATCTCGACACGATGCTGGGTTCGCTGATAGGTGGGGCGCCGAACGAGGTGTCGATTGTGAACTTCGACAGCAAGCCAGAGGCGGCGTCCCCGTTTACGTCGAATGTTGCGGAGTGGGGGGAGGCGATCGATCATCCGGATGTGGGAGATAAAGGGGCGGCAATCTTCGATGGAATTTCGTTTGGATTGGATCTCCTGTCGAAACGGCCTATCCGAAATCGGCGGGCGATTCTGCTGATCAGCCAGGAGCATGACGATGGAAGCAAGGCCCCGATGAAAGATATCGTGCGTGAGCTGGGAGAGACGAATACTGCGATCTATAGCGTGACTTTTTCAGCAGAGAAGACGGCGGCGCGGCAGGCTTTCAAAGATCCAGCGCATCTGAATCCGCCATTGCATGTTGGGGAAGGCGATTACCAGGCTTACTTCAATTTGAGTGAGCCGTTGCGGCTGATCTTTGGCGCGATGCGGAAGAATACTTCGGCGGAGTTGGCTACGTTGTCCGGGGGAGAGTGGACTAGCTTCGACAATCTTGGGGAGCTGACGCAGGACCTAGGCGTGCTGACGAACCATCTGCACAACAGCTACGTGCTTAGCTTTACACCTACATCTGCGGCCCCTGGGCTGCATACGATCAGCGTGCGGCTAGCGCGGCATCCGGAGATGCTGGTTTCGGCCAGAAGCAACTACTGGGCGGCGGAGGCTGAGAGTAACAAACAACGAAACTTTGACAAATAATTTCGGCGTGTCTCAAGAGGCGCGGATAAGCTAAAGGTACGAGGTGAGAACAAGATGCGGCAGATACTTTCGATGTGCGTGATAGCAGCGTTATTTGTTTCTGTGGCGATGGGTCAGACGCCGGCGGTTCCAACTGGACCGACCGGGCCTGCAGCTGAGGTACAACGTGGTTATGCGGCTCAGAAAGGTAACATCCTGAAGTCCGCCGATAAGATGCCGGAGAGCGACTACCAGTTCAAGCCGACGCCTGAGGTACGAACCTATGCGCGCGTGGTCAACCATGTGACAGAGGCGCAGCTCCGTACATGCGGCGCGGTAAATCGCACAGCGGCCGCCGATCTTGCGAAGGTTCCAGCGGATACTGCAGATAAAGCAGCCATCGTCGAAGGACTGAAGGCCTCGTTCGCAGAGTGCGATAAGGCGTTCGCCGCAGTAACGGATGCAAATCTGGGCGATATGTTTGAGGTGTTCAACGCGAAACGATCGCGCATCGGGATCATGTGGGGAACAGTGTCGCATGACAACGAACAGTACGCGACGCTTGCGCTCTATCTGCGATTGAAAGGACTGGTGCCACCGACCAGCGAGAAATAATCCTGGGCCGTTGCTGCGCAGTCTTAAAGCTGAGCAGGCAGCAAGTGATATGTGTCCCTGCAACACTCCGTATGCCTCTTACGCTGACCGTGATCTCTCTTGGCCGTCCGCTCCCGGTTGCCAGTTGCAACCGGGAGGGGTCCCCCCCCATTACCTGCATGTAAGTCCAATCAATACAGCTAGTTAGCGGGGGTAACCAGCTGCAAAATATTCATTCCATGGAACTTACTTGCAGATTATTCAAAACAAAGGAGAAAGCCCCGGACACTTTCGCGGGGCTTGCTTTTTCTACCTTGTACTTCAAGTATAGCTGAACAGAGATAACTCATACGCCACGTGAATCTCCTTGTCTGACGCGGGTTTTCGGTTGTCTGGGGCTTGACACGGTTTTGCATGCGGCGCGAATAGCCTGGGCGCAGCTTTTTGTACTACCTCCGCCGTAGAATGATCCCTTCAAGTGGGATCAACAGTTGTCGATGCGCTAAATCATGGTCCAGGGAGAGCTTTATGAGGCGAGTTCTGGTTAGTCTGATGGTGTTCGTTGTGGCTTCGTCTATCTTTGCGCTGGGGCAGCAGGAGAAGCCGATGACGCTGAAGGCCGTTCTGCTGGAGCAGCTGCGGACGACGCACAACAAGGCGGAGTGGTTCGTTCCGGCGAATACCGCGGTGGCGGGGCTGACTCCGGCACAGGCAAGCTGGACGGACAAGAGCGGGAATCATTCGGTGGGACAGCTGGCGAATCATCTTGTCTTCTGGGATCGAGATATGCTCGCGAAGTTCAAGGGTGAGACGCCGGCGAAGTTCGATGGCAACAATGACGAGACGTTCAACAACTTCGACGCCAAGAGCTGGGACACGACAGTAAAGCAGCTGGACCAGGTGATGACCGATTGGGAGAGTGCGGTGGAGGCGGCAGATGACGCGAAGGTCTCGCTCTGGGCCTCGAGGATCGCGCATGTTGGCACGCACAACGCGTATCACATCGGGCAGATGGTCTACGTGCGGAAGCTGCAGGGCGTATGGGATCCGAATAAAGGCGTTAAGTAGCTAGTCATGCAGTCGATATAGCGAGCCCTCTCTACAACGGAACACTCACAGACCGCATCTCTGTGTGGTGGGCTCCCGACTGCAAATGAACGTGAAGGTGTAAAGATGAACCGAGGTCTGAGGATTGCGGTAGTTTTGGCTGGTGGCCTGGCTGCGTTGATGCTGGCTGGGTGCGGAAAGCACGAGACAGCGCAGGCTACAGCGGTTCCGGCCCCGGCGATGAAGCCTGCGCCGCCTACACCGATCGAGGTGAAGAAGGAAGAGGTGGGTGGGCCGACGTGGGATCCGGAGTGGGACAAGATTGTTGAGTTAGCGCTGCCGCCGGCGATGCTGTCGGGGCAGGTGCCGCATGATGTGAAGCGCTTCTGTCCGGCGTTCTACGGGATGGCGGAGGACGACAAGCGGGCTTTCTGGGCTTACTTCTTTCAAGCTTTGGCTGGTGCAGAGGCAGGCCTCGAGCCGACGGTTCAGGCCAAACATGCCCAGCCGGAGATGGCGGTGAAGGATGAGGTGACGGGGCGGCCGGGCCGAACCTCGGGTCTGCTGCAGCTTACCTATGAAGACCAGAAGCGGTATGGGTGCGACTTCGACTGGGAGCGGGATAAACAGTTGAAGGTGGGTGATCCGGACAGGACGATTCTGCAGCCGAAGAACAATCTTGAGTGCGGCGTGAAGATTCTGGATAAGCAGATTATCGAGAAGCATATGGCGCTGCTTTCCGCATCGGGGTACTGGTCGACGCTCCGGCCTGGGACGGTGAGCTATCGGGTGTTTGCGAAGCAGATGACGAATGTTCCGGCGGCCTGCGCAGTGCATAACGCGCGGAAGACCGTGGATGGAACCCGCTGAAGAGGGAGCGCTCCTTATTTGTGACGCTGACTGTACAGGCTTTGCTAAGATAGCCGCGTTCGGTAGTTCATCCGTTTTCTGCGTTTGGAGAGGACGAACCCATGAAGTCAAGCGCGAAGATTCTTTTGCTGGTGGCTGTTACCTTCCTGTTTCCGCTAATTGGTCATTCGCAGTCGGTGGTTGTGGACTGGGACCACAACATCAGTAACTTCTCAGACTTCAAGACTTACGCCTGGGTAAAACCGACGCGTCCGACATCGAATCCCCTGATGGACCAGCGAATCGTTGCAGCGATCGACAGCCAGCTGGCAGAAAAAGGTATGAGGAAGGTCGAACAGTCTCCTGATGTGTTTGTGACCTATGGCGCGGGGGTCTCGCAGCAGCATCAGGCGGTGGCAACGGGGATGGGCGGCGGATGGAGGCGGGGTGGTGGCATGGCTACGGTGAACCAATATGTCACCAATGTGGGGACCTTGGTGGTGGATATCAACGACGGGAAGACGAAGGAGCTGGCCTGGCGTGGGGCAGCGAAGGACACTCTGTCCGATAAGCCGGACAAGAACAGCCAGAAGATCGATAAGGCTGTAGCGAAGATGTTCAAGAAGTATCCACCGAGCGGAAAGTAGACGATTGAAATGTCCATCTTCGCGTTAAGGAACGGGCAAAGATGGACGCTCTCAGTTGGTAAGTTGCGGATTGGTTACTCATCATCTTCGTCGTCACAGATGCGTGCTACAACAGCTTCGTGAAAGCCAGCACCTACCTTGAAGCCGGCTGGCTTCATCGGTCCGGTAGCGAGGTCGATGGCGAGGTCCTCCATCTGCTTCCAACTTGGCTTATTCTTGTCGTAGAATCCGGTGCAGTCGTAGATGAGGAACGGAACGATGATATTGGGTTGGACTTCGTTGCACATTGTGACCATCTCCGACTCTCGGTAGCCGGTCATGATGTGCGCGTAAGAGCACGTTTTGCAGAGCGAATCCGAACCAATCGGAGTTCCGCCCTTGATGTATGGCTTGCCCATGGCGAGCCTTTCTTTCTAACCAGCGCGTGGCTGGATTATTTGCGGGCGCAGCTTCGTGGGTACGCAGTAGCGTCCGTGACAGTGGACTACTCGTTGAAGTGGAGAGACAGATCTCTCCTGAGACTTCATCGAAGTTTATTTGTGAGAGCGAGTTGTTGCGTAGGATCGTCCGCTAGCGGCTATTGGCAGGTGAGAAGCATGGCCCGGCGATCGCCGCAGAGATAGTTTGTCTCTGGGGATCTACGCATCGTGTTGTGCGATTTTGTGTTCATCGGGCTTCTCCTACGCTTTGTTACTTTGCCAGTTACGAATTGAAATTGCAAGAAGTTTTTGAGCAAAATCAAGCAACTGCACGGTCGACCTGGCGACGCAGAACATCCAGAAGAGCGGACTCCTGTTGTCGTAGCTCGTGGGAGGAGTCAATGTCTTTCTCTTCGATGGTGCGTTTAACACTCTTCAGCATCGCTCCGCTCATATAGGAGTCGAGAACTGCGGGGTGCACGTAACACTTTCTACAGACAGATGGTGTGTTGCCGAGTCGCGCGGCGACGGATTTGATTGCCTGAACTACGTTTCGCTTAGCTTGCGTTTCGGATTCGAATGCCTCGAACTCATGCAGCAAGTCGCAAGCCAGTACGCTCCCGGCCCAGGTGCGGAAGTCTTTTGCGGTGAAGTCCTGCCCCGCGATCTCGCGGAGATAGTCATTGACGTCGGATGAATCGATGGAGTGCTGAGTACCATCTTTGTCGACGTACTGAAATAGCTCATATCCGGGTATGTCCTGACACCGTTGGACGATCTTTGCGATGCGGCGATCAGTTATGTCGACGGTATGTTTGACTCCGCTCTTACCCTGGAAGTTGAAGGTTACGGTAGAGCCCTCGACATCAACGTGTTTATTTCGCATTGTGGTTAGGCCGTAGGAGTGGTTTTGGCGAGCGTACTCCTCGTTGCCGACGCGGATGAGGGTTGTCTCCATGAGACGAACGATGGTGGCCAAAACCTTTGGACGAGGCAGACCGGGTGTTGAGAGGTCGTGTTCTACCCGCTCCCGGATAGCTGGCAGGGCGGCTCCGAAGACGACCATGCGCTCGTACTTGGTCTCGTCGCGGACTTCGCGCCAGCGGGGATGGTAGCGGCTCTGCTTTCTCCCCCTTGCGTCGCGACCGGTGACCTGGAGATGTCCTTTTGGATTAGGGCAGATCCATACCTCTTTCCAAGCTGGAGGGATGACGATGGACTTGATGCGAGCTAAAGTCTCGGCCTCATGCACAGGGGTTCCATCGGCGTTGAAGTAATGAAAACTTTTGCGCCAGGGTTTGCGTTGAATTCCGGGTTTCGTGTCGGTGACGTAGCGCAGACCTGCTGCTTTTGCTGACTCCTCAGGATCGGTGACTATTTGTAGCTGTTTCTTTCGCGGCATCGGATGTCTCGGGGTTCCGTCTGGGGGCTTTGGATGCAGTTTGCGAACGGTGAGAGCTTGAGGCTTATGCCGGAGTTTTGATGGTACGGAAGACACGGCCGCTAAGGGTAGATGCGATTGAGGGTCCGGGCGAAGGGGATGGTTTCGCGGACGTGGTCGAGGCCGCAGATCCAGGCTACGGCGCGCTCGATGCCCATGCCGAAGCCGGCGTGGGGGACGCTGCCGTACTTGCGCAGGTCGAGGTACCACTGGAAGGCGGCGAGGGGCAGGTCGTGCTGCTCGATGCGGGATTTGAGGAGGTCGTAGTCGTGGATGCGCTGGGAGCCGCCGATGATCTCGCCGTAGCCCTCGGGGGCGAGGACGTCGACGCAGAGGGCCTTGGTGGGGTCGAGCGGGTCGGGCTGCATGTAGAAGGCCTTGAAGGCGGCGGGGTAGCGGTGGATCATGACTGGCTTGGAGAACTGGCTGGAGATGTAGGTCTCGTCGGGGCTGCCGAAGTCGTCGCCGTACTTGTGGGGGGCTTCGAGCTTGCCTTCGGCGAAGGCCTTTTCGAGCATGGCGTGGGCTTCGTCGTAGCTTAGGCGCGGGAAGCGGTTGGGGGTGCCAGCCGAAGTTTGCGCAGTCGCGCCGGAAAGGTTCTGAACGGCTGTGCCGGGTTCAGCATCCTCGGGGTCCTTCGCTGCGCTCAGGATGAGGGCCTCATTTCGGGGGGCCTCGGGAGAGTCGGGTGCGATGACGGCTTCGAGTTTGGCGATGTCTTTGCCAATGACTTTAAGGTCGGCGCGGTGCGACTCGAGGACGCGGGTGACGATGTGGGTGATGAAGGCTTCGGCGAGGTTGAGGAGGCCGTCGAGCTCGAGGAAGGCGACCTCGGGTTCGATCATCCAGAACTCGGTGAGGTGGCGGCGGGTCTTGGATTTTTCTGCGCGGAAGGTGGGGCCGAAGCTGTAGACCTTGCCGAGGGCGAGGGCGGTGGCTTCGATGTAAAGCTGGCCGGATTGGGTGAGGTAGGCCTTGTCGTCGTCGAAGTAGTCCATCTCGAAGAGCTCAGAGGTGCCTTCGCAGGCGTTGGGGGTGAGGATGGGCGGGTCGGTGCGGATGAAGCTGTTGGTGTCGAAGTACTCGGCTGCCGCGCGCATGATAGTGGCTCGGACGCGCAGGATGGCGGACTGGCGCGGGGTGCGGAGCCAAAGGTGGCGATGCTCCATGAGGAAGTCGACGCCGTGCTCTTTGAGGGAGATGGGGAAGGGGGTGTCTTCGGGGACGCGCTGGAGGACTTCGATGCTTTCCACGTCTAGTTCGTAGCCACTGGGGGCGCGGCTGTCGGCACGGACTTTGCCGGTTACGGTGAGGCTGGATTCCAGGGTTAGTTCTTTGAGCGTGTTGAAGACCTCTTCGGAGACGGCGGCCTTGGGGACGATGCCCTGAATGGTGCCGGTGCCGTCGCGAAAGATGGGAAAGAGGAGCTTGCCCGAGGCGCGGAGGTTGTAGAGCCAGCCGCGGAGGGTGACGGTTCGGCCTTCGTGAGCGGAGAGGGAGGCGATGGTGGCGAGTGGTGCGGAGGTTGTGCGGGCAGTGGTTACAGATTCGCTCATTGGTTCCTTATTTGTACTTGTCACAGGTACTAATTATTCGCCGCTGCTTCGGTGGTTCGCCTGAGGAGGTCGAAGGCTTGCGTGGCTTTGGTGATTGCGGATTCGGGGGTCTCTTCAAGTTCGTGGGCGATCTCGAGGATACCGGGGGTGTTGGCTGGGAGGGAGGCGATGTGTTTTGCGACATTTTTCCAGTCGATACTCAAACTTCCGGGACTCGCGGTGCCGGGCCAGAGGTGATCGTCCCTCTGGCCGAGGTTGTCGTGAAGGTGAAGCTCGGCGATGCGGGGCTTGAGAAGCTCAAAGGCTTCGTCGATACCCTTATTGGGCTGGCTACCGTCGGGGGGTGCTGAAAGATGCGCGTGACCGACGTCGAGGGTGACGCCTACGCGGTCGAAGTGGCCGACCTTGAGGATCTCGAGGAGGTGCTCGGGTGTGGTGATCTCGTTCTGGAGATTTTCGAGCAGGATGCGGACACCGAGGGGGTGGGCGAAGGCTTTGAGGTGCTCGATGGCGGTGAGGGAGTTCTCGAGGGCGCGGAGGTTCCAGGCGTCGTCCTTGTAGCCAAGATGAAGGGTACAGGCGGAGATGGGAATTTGCTCGGCGGACTCGAGGGCGCGCTTGACCTCGTCCATGGCAGCGATGCGGCGGGACTTTTCGGGGTCGATGAGGTTGAGATTGGGGGCGACGTGGCGGGACCACTGGGCATCGGCGCGGTCGCTGATGTAGAGGGGCTGGTGAAGGGTGGCTCCCACGCCGGTCGAGTTGAACCAGGTGGCGATGTCCCGGACGGCGGCACGGTCGGTGTAGTCGAAGTGGTGGCGGGCGGCGAAGATCTCGATGACCTGAGCGCCGGATTTGTGCAGGGAGTCGAGCAGGCCTGGGTGAAGACGCTGGGGCAGGAAGACGTGGGTGGAGATTCCGGGTTGCATCATCTCTTAAGGTACAGCAGTGGAAGCTCAAAGACATCGAAGGAGTTCGGCAGGGGTCGGCTAGAATCGGACCGACGGGGGACGAGATGAAGACTTCGACATGGGCGCTCGTGGGGTCTATGGCGCTGATTACCGCTACTGGGTGCACGCCGATGGTGGCTCGGGTGGAAAGGCCGGAGGATGTGGAGATCATGCGGGCGAAGCTGGCGGATTGGCCACAGCTGGGGCGATACCGTGTGGACAATGCGACCCTTGAACCGGTTCCTGCGGGAGAGCAACGGATTGTATTTTATGGGGACTCGGTTACGGACTTCTGGGGTCGGCGCGAGGACACGGGGGAGTTTTTTCCTGGCAAACCTTATATCAATCGGGGCATCATCGGACAGACTACAGCTCAGATGGTGTTGCGGTTTCGGCAGGATGTGATCGATCTGCACCCGGACGCGGTGGTTATTCTAGCGGGGACAAACGACATCGGGGTAAAGACGGGGCCAATGACACCCGAGATGACCGAAGATAACTTCCGTTCGATGGCGGAGCTGGCAAAGGCGAACGGAATTCAAGTGATTCTGGCGTCTATTACGCCGACTCTGGACTATCCCTGGAGGAGAGGCCTGGCTCCAGTGCCGAAGATCAAGGCGCTGAACGACTGGCTGCGGGAGTATTGCGTGGAGCACTCGTTGACGTACCTGGATTATTACTCGGCTATGGTGGACGCAACGGGAGGAATGAAACCGGGGATAAGCTTCGACGGGTTACATCCGAACGCGAAGGGGTATGCGATTATGACGCCACTGGCGCAGGCAGCGATCGATAAGACGCTGGGTCGTCGATAACGCGGACTAGCGGTCCAGGGTTCCACCAGCGACGATCCTGTTGAAAAAGTCATGCTCCGGTTGGATGCGGCCGATAAAGGAATTCTCTGCGACTTTCGTGGAGTTTTTGTGTGGTGCTGCCCGTGCTGTGATGAGTGAGGTTAGTTTCGGATGGACTTCAACTTTGCTGAGAGAGGGTCGTACGAAAACTATGCGCTGGCTTGGTGTTTCTTCTCTGTTGGTTCTCTCTGGGTTGGGCACTGATGCCTACAGCCAGCAAGCAGTTGCGCCGGCATCTCGGCCCGCACTGGTTGCGCGGATGGAGATAGCACCTACTCTTGTCACTCGTGTGTTAAGAGGCCCGGATGCTTCCGGCAAGTACAAACTGCGTGAAGGCATGGATCTAGTCCTGGCATTCTCGCGTGATGTGAGTTCGAAGACGGCGGTAGAGGGTGACCCCGTCAGGTTCACGCTGGTCGACGATCTGAGGGTCAGTGGCGTCGTGGTGGCGAAGGCCGGATGCAAAGCTGTCGGCGAAGTGGCCAGAGCAGAGCGGCCCCGGATGATGGGAAAGGCTGGCGAGCTAGACATTAGCCTCGACTACCTGAAGGTTGGAGACGAAAAAGTAGCGCTGCGGGGCACGAAAGACAAAAAGGGAGAGAGTGGCACAAGAGCAGCGGTGGTGCTGACGGTGCTGTTTGGCCCTATCGGCCTGATCAAACACGGGAAAGATGTCGATATTAAGCAGGGGCAATCGCTGCACGCTTTCGTAGCGGATGATATCTCGCTGCCGCCTATTTCGTAATGTCCCATTCGAACACGTTGAGGATAGCGATGGTGCGGAACCATGAGGCGACGTTCGCGGGCTGCGGCTCGGGCAATGTAGCTAAGTGACGGCGGGCGGCGAAGCTCTCAATGATCTGGGTGCGGATTTGTAGAGAGCGTCGAGCAGGCGTGGGTGAAGACGCTAGGGCAGAGGGCCTGGATCGAGATGTCAGGTGCATATCTTTCAAGGCACAGCGGGAGAGGGTTCGGTGGTGAATTGAAGGGCATTGGGGTGGTTCGGCTAAAATTGGGCCGCAAGTGGAGCATAGGATGACGGGTTCTACACGGCTGATTGTGACTGGATGTATCGGGATGTGGTGTGGGGCGGGGTATGGGCAGGTTGGGACGGCTCCGGAGACGCCAGCGCAAACGTCAATGCAGACTCCTGCCGTGGGACCAACTTCGACTAAGGTGCCGGTGGTTGGGACGCCAGTGGAGATGGCGAAGCAGATTGCCACGCTACAGGCTAAGCTTGCGGATTGGCCGGGGTTGGATCGGTATAAGGCCGACAATGAAGGACTGGCTCCGGTGGCGGAGGGAGAGCAACGGGTGGTGTTCTATGGAGACTCGATTACGGACGCATGGGGACGATCCCCAACTACGGGAGAGTTCTTCCCTGCGAAGCCATATGTGAATCGGGGGATCAGCGGGCAGACCACGCCGCAGATGGTGGTGCGGTTTCGGCAGGATGTGATCGGCCTGCATCCGGCGGCGGTTTTGATTCTGGCCGGGACAAATGACATTGCTGGAAATACAGGGCCGATGACCGCGCAGATGACGGAGGATAACTTCCGGTCGATGATCGATCTCGCGAAGTCGAATGGGATCAAGGTGATTGTGGCTTCGATTCTTCCGGCGGCAGATTACCCATGGAAGCGGGGACTGGAGCCAGCGCTGAAGATCAAGACATTAAACGACTGGCTAAGGGGATACTGCATCAACCACTCGGTGACGTATTTGGACTATTACTCCGCGATGGTGGGGCCGGATGGCGGGATGAAGCCAGGTCTCAGCAGTGATGGGGTGCATCCGAATGCGCAGGGGTATGCGATTATGACACCGCTGGCGCAGGCAGCGATCGATAAGGCGCTGAATAAGTAGCGCAGCGGCCCCACTGCTTGTGAAGGCCCATTATGCTGTGATCGAAGATCTCATCGACTCGACGGGCCAGTGACCACCTGCTTTCCGGCAGTATCGACTAGTTGTTGCAGGGGCGGCAGTATGACGAAGTCGGTTAGCTCGGAGTGGTCTGCTGATGTCTTCAGGAGAGTGCTCTGGGCTTCGATCCATGCCGCGGTTGGTGGGGTGTGGGATTCGATCGATGCGAGAGATTGGATTCCCAGTTGGCCGAGTTGAGTAAGCTGGCTGCGGCGAAGGGTGAGCTGGTTAAGCTTCGGATGTTCGGGGGCGAGGGCATCTAACGCTGGACCAGAGGCGATCCATGACTGGAAGGGGGTTTGAAGCTGCTGGTGCGCGGCGACGTGGTCGGCAGGCGTGGCGCTATGGAGGTAGCGTTCGACCAGCAGGCGCAGGTCTTCGCGAAGGGGTGGGTCGGGTCGGGTGTAGTCGACGGCGTTGCCCATGGGGGTGAGCTGTGAGGTCTTCTGTTGCTGGTAGCGTTCGTGGAACGGGACCGGGGAGAGCGTGGAGATGAGGACTACAAGCTGAGAGGCTGCGGCTTCGCTGCCTGCGAGCTGGCGCAGGCCGGACTCGGGGCCGGAGATGTGGGTGAGGCCGAGGCCGTCGAGCCGGATGGATTCGACAGCGCTGGAGTCTGACGTTCGGGTTAGCGAGAAAGCATGCACCGCTGCGATACTGGTAGGCGTCTAATGGTTTAAGCCGATGGCAACCACGAACCTTCCCAAACCGAGCTCATTCGACCGTACGTTGGCCAGCGCGCGTTCGACCATGATGTTCAGTGAGGTTGCGAGGCTGGCGGTCGACAGCTTCCGCGCAAGTAAGACGCGGTTTCTGCTTACCATGCTCGGCATGGTCATCGGCTCGATGTCGATTATTTTGGTTGCGACGCTTGGATCCACCGGTAAACAGTATGCGCTGGATCAGTTGACCAGCATCGGACCCAACAAGGTTGAACTGCAGTACGGCGGCGGAAACGTCAGCGGCCCCGAAAACACCAGCACCCCGGACTACATGACGCTCGATGATCTTCATGCTGTTCTTGATCAGGTTCCGGGCATCGTCGCATCGTCTCCCATGCTGGAGTATCACGACAATGTGAGCCTAGGAGGCGGCATCACGAAGCAGACAACGTTGCTTGGCGTGTCTCCGGAGTATCGGGTCGTGCGCAATCTCATCATTGTGTCCGGCCGCTTTTTTGACGATCAGGATGAGCTTGCCCACGAGAAGGTCGCCGTGATCGTCAAGCCATTCGCTGAAGAGTTGTATGGCAGCGCAAACGCGGCCGTCGGAAAGACGATCAGCATCAAAGGCATTCCGTTCGTCGTCATAGGGGTATTCAGAGAGGCGTTTGACACCTATGGACAGTCAGAGATCAGCGACCACACCATGCTTGTGCCCTACCCTGTGGTGCGTTACTTTACCGGCACCAATACGTTGAAAGAGATCTTCTTCACCATGCGAAGCGCGTCCATGGTGGTTCCAGCCAGCGATCATATTCTCGAGATCGTCCGGTCGCGTCACTATGCGGGCTCGGTCTACACCGCCGCTACACTGACCGATCTTCTCACCAGCATGGCGAAGATCGCCGATATGCTAACCATCGTGCTCACGCTGGGCGCAGGCATCACGATGATCGTGAGCGGCGTCGGCATTATGAACAGCATGCTCGCCAACGTGCAGTCGAGGCTGAAAGAGATTGGGATCCGCAAGGCGCTGGGTGCGACGAGCCGCGAGATTCGAATGCAGTTTCTGACCGAAGCTGTTTTTCTCTCGTTGAGCGGCGGGATCATTGGGACTATTCTCGGCCTTGCGATTCCCTTTACCCTTGGCCTGCTCACACCGTTCAAGATCCCGATCAACCCCTGGTCGGTAGTGTTTTCGCTGGGAAGTTCAGTGCTGGTTGGGGTGCTCTTTGGAACGCTGCCAGCAAACCGTGCAGCACGGCTTGATCCTGTTCAGACGCTCAAGTACGAATAGCGCTTCCTTGGCTCTGATCGTTACTGGTTACAAATAAACCTGGTTACAAATAGAAACGCATCGCCCTTCGCAAGAGATCTGCGCAGGGCGATGCGTTTTTGTAATTCGTGATGCGTGAGTTACGCGGTGGTGGTGGTGGCTGCTGCTTCGGCTTCCGGCTGATCGCCCTTGACCGTCACCTTGACGTGGCTGGTGACCTCGCGGTGCAGCTTCACGGGAACGTGGTACTCGCCGATCGTCTTCAGCGGCTCCTCGAGGGAGATCTTGCGACGGTCGATAGTGAAGCCCTTGGCTTCGAGTTGGTGCGCGATATCGCCCGAGGTGACCGAGCCGAACAGATGCTCGTTCTCGCCGACCTTGCGCTCGAACACAAGCTCAACCTCAGAGAGTTGGGTGGCCAGCTGCTCGGCTCCAGCCTTCTCCTTGGCGGACTTGCGAACCGCCGATGACTTCATCTGTTCGATGACTGCCTTGTTGGCGAGGGTCGCCTCGATGGCGAGCTTCTCCGGCAGCAGATAGTTGCGCCCGTAGCCGTCAGCGACCTTGACCACGTCGCCGCGATGTCCGAGCTTGTTTACGTCTTCCTTCAGAATGACTTCCATTGCATTTCTCCGATTTCGTCTCTGGCTCGCGGTGCCGCCAGTCTTGCGTATCCCGTAAGGTCCCGCCGCAGCGGAAGAGTTAGAAGCGTGCAGCGAAGGCGAGCAGGGCGATGTTGCGCGACTGCTTGATGGCCAGGCTGAGCTTGCGCTGGTGGCGAGTGCAGACACCGGTCAGGCGACGGGGAACGATCTTGCCACGCTCGGCAACGAAGCCCTGAAGCAGGCGAACGTCGCGGTAGGAGATGGCGTCAATCTTCTCGGTGCAGAACTTGCAGACTTTCTTGCGACGGAAGAACTTTCGGCCGCCAGGACCGCCGCCGGGTGCGCCTGCGGGGCGTGGGGTGCGAGGACCTGCGCCGGGGCCAGAGTGCGATGGGCGGGGTGTTGGTGCGTGGTGCTCAGTGGATTGCGTGCTGGTTTCGTCAGCCATGATAGTTCCCTCTCAGGTGCGTTGTGCCTCTCCTCGCTCCAGGTTCGCATTGGAGCCTCTGAACAATCGGTAAAATGCAGTCGATTGGAAGCGAAGATCGGTGATCGTAGTGCGTTGTGCGATGCGATTTGTATCTCATCGCGAATGTTCAGGCGAAGACGGAAGTTAGACCGCGGTGGAGACAGTCTCGGGCGGCGCGTCGGAGGTGACGTGCTCAACGGGAGCTGCTGCAACTGGCTTCTTCTCTTCTTCGGTCTCAGACTTTGCTGAATCGGCGTCAGGTGCTGCGGCAGGGGCCTGAACAGGTGCTGCGATCGGCTGGGCGCTACGCTTGACCTTGGTGTCGCGGATGGCCTTTACCTTCGCGAGACGCTTCTCTTCTTCGTCCATGCGAACGGTGATGAACTTGATGACCTGCTCGGAGACGCGGAGGCGACGCTCGATCTCGGTGATCAGCGAACCGGCTGCGGCGACGTTCAGCAGGACGTAGAAGCCGTCGTTGAACTTGCGGACAGTGTAGGCGAGCCGGCGACGGCCCATCTTCTCGACGCTCTTGATTTCACCGCCACCATTGGTGACGTTCGCGGAGAAGCCTTCAATCAGCTTGTCGAGTTCGGCTTCTTCAACATCCGGACGGACGATGAACATGATTTCGTAGGTACGATTCATTCGATTACTTCTTTCTGCGAAGTTCTGCTTCGCACCGTGCTGACGTCTATTCTGCCAACCCGGTTTGGAATTTCGACTGCGGTTAATTTCTAACTACACCTGACCTAATGCTTCTTTACTTCTCCTTCGACACGTCCGATCCATTCTCCGGATCATCTGGCCGACGGTTAAACCTGTTCATCGCGGCACTGACCCCTTCGGTCAACACCATCTCGACAGCATCTTCGACCCTGTCGAGCACCTCATCCAGCTTCGCAAGCTCCTGCTTGCGAAACTGCGACAGCAGATAATCTCTGCCGCCGGCCTTAATCTCTCTACCATCCTCAAGCGCCGGTTTCCCAACGCCGATCCGAATGCGCAGCCACTCTTCCGTTCCAAGCGCACCGGAGATCGACTTCACTCCGTTATGCCCGTTCGCCCTGCCGTTCGCGCTGATGCGAAGCCTGCCCAGCGGAAATGCAAGCTCGTCATAGAGGACGATCAGGTCCTCCGACGGGATTGCAATCTCAAGCTCGTGAACCAGCGCGGCTACCGAAAGCCCGCTCAAATTCATGTACGTCTCAGGTTTGGCCAGCAGAACCTCGTGTCCTCTAAGCCTTGCCTTCGCTGTGAGAGCCCGTCCCCGGCGATTGGAGAGGACCACGCCGCAGTCGTCCGCGATGCGATCCACTGCAAGAAAGCCAGCGTTGTGCGGCGTGAACTGATACTCGATACCGGGGTTGCCGAGACCGACAATCAACTTCACGCTTTGTTTCCCTTTCCAGCAAACTCAGGCGGCCCGCAAATCCCAAAAGATCGGCAGGCCGCGTAAAACTACTTCTTCTTCGCGTCCTTGGCATCGGCAGCAGGAGCAGCAGGAGCGGCTGCATCTGTCTTGCCCTTCTTGGCGACCTCTGGCTCAGTCGGTGCAACAACGACTGCTTCGACTGCCACAACCTCTTCCTTGATGATGGTGACGTGCGCAACGGTCGCGTTCTCGTCTTCGAGGAACTTGAGACTGCCCGAGTGCGGCAGGTCAGAGACGTGGATGATGCCGTGCAGCTCGAGGTTAGAAACGTCGACGTCGAGGTGGCTCGGAATATCGTTTGGCAAGCACTCAACTTCAACTTCCCGCATGACATGCTCGAGGATGCCACCCTGCGATTTGACGCCGACAGGAATGCCAACCAACTGGATCGGCACCGAAACGGTCATCATCTTGTCCATCGCAATGCGCTTCAGGTCGATGTGCAGCAGGTGGCCCTTGATGGGCTCATTCTGCCAGTCGACGATCATGGCCTTGACGATCGCGGAACCTTCGACGTTGAGATCGAAGATGGTGTTGTGGCCCGAGTCGGAGTGGAGAATCTTGGTGATGACCTTAGGGTCTACCGCAACGGCGACTGCGTCCTGGCCTGCGCCGTAGACGACCGCCGGAATTTTGCCTGCGACACGAACGCGACGAGCGGCGTTCTTGTTGAACTTGCCCTCGCGGGGCGTTGCGACGACTGCTTCCATAGTGGATGATGCCATGATGAATCTTCCTTTCGGGCACAGAGTTGAGCTCTGCTCCCTTTGTCTCTTGCTTCCTGTCTCTTGCTACCAGGCTACCTGGGTTGATCCAGGCCGCCTGTAGCTGATTGCGACCTAGTTGAACAGCGTACTGACGCTGGTCTCCATGTGAATACTCTCGATGGCGCGGCCAAGCAGGCCTGCGATCGAAAGCACTTTAATCTTCTCCACCTTCAGCGCATCTTCGCGCAGAGGGATGGTATTGGTCACGATCAACTGCTCCAATCGTGAGGCTGCGATACGCTCGACCGCCGGGCCCGAGAGCACCGGATGCGTCGCGCACGCATAAACTTTTTCCGCGCCCTCGGCCAGCAGCGCATCCACCGTCTTCACCAGAGTTCCGGCGGTGTCGATGATGTCGTCGAGGATCAAGCATGTCCGGCCCTGTACATCGCCGATAACGTTCATTACCTCGGTGACATTGATGTCGGTCCGCCGCTTGTCGACGATGGCCAACGGTACATCCAGCTTCTTGGCAAAGAAGCGCGCACGCTCCACGCCCCCTGCGTCCGGCGAAACTACCGTCAGATTGGGCAGGTCAAGCTCCCGGAAGTAGCTCACCAGCACCGGGCTGGCAAACAGATGATCCACCGGGATATTGAAGAACCCCTGAATCTGGGCTGCGTGCAAATCGACGAGCAGAGCGCGGTTTGCCCCGGCGGTGGTCAGAAGATCGGCAACCAGCTTCGACGTAATGGCAACGCGCGGACGGTCTTTTCTGTCCTGCCGGGCGTAGCCATAGTAGGGAATCACAACCGTGATCCGTCCAGCTGAGGCGCGCTTGAGCGCATCCATCATGATCAGCAGCTCAACAAGGTGCTGATCGACCGGGAAACACGTAGGCTGCACGAGAAAGACATCCGCACCGCGAACGTTCTCGAGCAGTTGAAAATGAACCTCGCCGTCGGAGAATCTCTGCAACCGGGTCTCGCCCAGCGGCACACCGACGAACTTGCAGATCTCCTCGGCCAGAGCCTTATTCGAAGATCCGCAAAAAATCTTGATGCGCTTATCATCTGCCAGCCGGCCCGGGCGCTTTTTTTCCGGAGCTGGTTCTGATACCCGCGGCCCCTGTGGGCCTTGAGGTCCTTTAGTCTGTCCGCCCTGCGTAGAAGGCGCGTTCGCAGGCTGAGAGCTCGTTTCTGTCTCTTCAGCCTGCTCTGAAATAGGGGAAAGAACCGCAGTCGTGTTTCGTTCGTTCACGTGAAACCCTCCAGGCTGGTTGACCTTGAATGTTCCTGCTGCACTGTCTTGCGAGGCCTTGTTGCGGCCCCGTTACTTCTTCTGAAATCCTTGTTGCGGACTGCTCAAAAAAACTAAAAGACTTCGGTTCTTCAAACTTCGTACTTCTTTCTCCGCGCTGTTTTCCGCGGAGTCCAAAATCGTCTTCATCCTGCGGCAAGTTGTTGCTGCCGCGTAACATCTCTACAAGACTCCCTAATCTCACTCGTCGCATCTGGCGTCGACTGTCTGGTTGGGCGACTAGGATTCGAACCTAGACAAAGAGATTCAAAGTCTCTTGACCTACCATTAGTCGATCGCCCAGTACATCGCCGGATGCAGTCTGATTTTACTATCAACCCTGCGAACGACCGGCGAGGTCACTCCGCGAACATTCTGTTCCAGTACTCGGCTCGAGGCAAGGTCTCCGTAAGGAGAGCTTGGACCCCAGAGGACTGGACGCGCAGTTGAGCTGCCTTGGCATCCCGCTCGGACCGGTAAAGTCCAAACAGAGCAGAGCCAGAACCTGACAGAGCCGCGTAAATAGCAGAGCTATCTAGACCGGAACTGCCCAAATCACTACCCATCAATTGACGCTTGGTTATTCGCAAGGAGGGATACTGAGGAAAGACGACCTCTTCAAAGTCATTCTGAAGACCATCGCTTCCAATCCCGGTGCGGACAAGCGCGAGAAGGGTATTCTCGGCCAGATCGTTCCTCGCGTCAGCCTGATTTTCACCAGGCAAACCCTGTTTTTTCTCAGGATTAGGATCGCGAACGATACCGGAGGTGCCGGGCCTACTATCGTCTGTCTTTCTCGTTAGGCTAACGCCAGTTCGGGCAGAGAGGGATGAGTAAGCTAGACTCAACTGATGTAGCCTATCAACTTGAGGATCGGAAGTCAACCCCAGCACCCGAGTGACGCCGTGGCCCTCCCCCAACTCCCCTTCTTCTGATGCGCTAACCGTATTTTTATCAACCACATGCCGCTCTGCCTCCACCTCCCGCCGCGCATCCCACTCTTTAAAAGCCGCTGGCGTTGAGACGCCCACTGCGGGTACCGCGACGACACACCAGGTTCTGGGAAGGTCCGGCATCGGCACAACCTGCTCCCCCCGGCCGAGTCCCAGAACAGCCCCACCGAGCAGAAACAAGGGCACATCCGACCCGATCTCCGTCGCCAGTTTCAGCCTTTCGACTCCCGGGAGAGCTTCGCCAAGCTCCTTTTCCAAGCCCAACAGGGCCGTCGCAGCGTTGGCGGAACCGGCTCCCACTCCCCCTTGAACGGGGAGCCTCTTATCTATATTGATCTCGACCTCTGCGGTGATTCCCAATCGAACCAGTGCCCGCTCCACCATCCGCCAGGCGGTGTTCCGTCCATCGCGAGGAACAAACGGATGGTTGGTCGTCAGCGAGATCCTGGTTGCGGACGCTCGCCTCGCCTTCACCGTGACGAAATCGTGCAGGTCCAGCGTCTGGTAGAGAGTCGTCAGACCATGAAAGCCATCCGAACGCACCGGCCCGATCGCCAACCCCAGATTGATCTTCGAATACGAACGAACACGCGTAGACATGACCCCTCTGATTCTACCGATCCTGATTCTACCGACCCTTCGCCACCGAGGACCAATCAGCCATTATTTCGGACGCCGCGATCACGAACCAGCTATGCTGATCAAAGCGCCCATCCACAACTTTCCGGAGCCCTGAATGCCCGCTGGCACCCGTGTCTTCGCAGCTACCGTCGGACTAGCCCTCGTTACAAATTCGCTCGGAGCGCAAACCGTCGCTTCAGCCTCCGAAGAGCCGGTTCGCGCGAAGCATGCGATGGTCGTCACGATTCACCATGACGCGACCGACGCCGGCCTCGCCATCCTGAAGCAGGGAGGCAACGCGATCGACGCGGCTGTAACCGTCGCGTTTACGCTCGCCGTCGTCTACCCCCAGGCGGGAAATCTCGGCGGCGGCGGCTTCATGCTGATCCGCACCAGGCATGGTCAGACTCACTTCCTCGACTACCGCGAAAAAGCCCCTGCTGCTGCCAGCCGCGATATGTACCTGGACGAGCAGAAAAACGTAGTTCCCGGCCTCTCCACAGTTGGTTATAAAGCGTCCGGTGTCCCTGGCACTGTCGCAGGGCTCGTCTATGCGCAGAGCCACTTCGGCAAGCTGACGCTGCAACAGGACATGGCACCGGCGATCCACCTGGCCACCGATGGCTATGTGCTCTCAGCAGAAGAGGCGCAGAATCTCCACAGCAAAATGCTCACGCGCTTCCCGACTTCGGCACTCATCTTCCAGCGCGACGGCAACTTCTACAAGGAAGGCGGTACGTTCAAGCAGCCTCTGCTGGCTGCAACGCTGACGCGAATCGCTGCGAATCCCGACGACTTCTACAAAGGCGAGATGGCGAAACAGATCGCCTCGTTTGAACAGGCCGGCGGAGGGCTTATTACTGCTGCTGATCTCGCGGCTTACCAGGTGAAGGATCGCGAGCCGGTAAAAGGTGCCTACCACGGTTACAAAATTATTACTGCACCTCCACCCTCGTCCGGCGGCATCGTTCTGATGGAGATCCTCAACATCCTCTCGACCTACGATCTGCCCAGGCTGGGTCCGGACCGGTCTGCGCCGCAAGTTCACATCATCACCGAGGCCTTTCGTCGCGCCTACATGGATCGCGCCGACTATCTCGGCGATCCTGACTTTACGCCGCAGCCTCTCAAACAGATGGCAAACCCTGCCTACGCGGCGGCATGGCGCAGCTCGATTCAACCCTACTCGCCGACGCCGTCCAAAGATCTGGTTCGGCCCGCGGGCTTCATGCCACCTCCACCGCAGCTTCAGCCCGTCGCGCACGAGTCGACCCAGACGACACATTTTTCTATCGTCGATGCTGATGGCAATGCCGTCTCCAACACCTATACGCTCAACGGCACCTTCGGATCGGGCGTGACAGTGGACGGCCTCGGCTTCCTGATGAATAACGAGATGGACGACTTCGCCTCCAAGATGGGCGAGCCGAATATGTACGGGCTGATCCAGGGCCCCGCCAACTCGATTGCTCCCGGCAAGCGCCCGCTCTCTGCGATGACGCCCACCATCGTCACGACGAAGGTCGGCCTCTTTCGCCGCGCAAGAGTGGCCTACGTTCTGGGCACTCCCGGCGGCTCGACCATTATCACTACCGTGGCAAATGACCTGCTCAGCTGCGTCGACAACGGACTAAATATTCAACAAGCTGCCGACGCGCCGCGCTTTCATCACCAATATCTTCCGGATCGTCTCGACCTTGAAAAGAAGTTCTCGCCCGACGTCGCAGAGCAACTCAAAGCAATGGGCTACAACGTGAATCGCCTTGCCGTCGCTGACGAACACAACCCCGGCACCTGGGGCGATAGCGAGCTCATCGCAGTCGACCCCAAGACTCATGAGCTATTGGGCGGCCACGATAACCGCCGCAACTACGGTAAAGCTGCGGGCTATTGAGGAGCGATTGCCGACAACAACAGCCTTCCACTGTGCCTAGTTGCTATCAACCAAAAAGTTGTAACTCCCTGAGCCAATCTCGCGGACCATCAACCCTTCTTTATAAGGAGTCGTGATGCGTTCTCCGTCCTGCTTTGCTACGCTCGTCGGCGTTGCGGGAAGAAGGACCGTGGCCGTAGTATTCGCGGGTACTTTGACGGTCAACTGAAACTGGCCGTTCGGCGTCTTCGTCCAGTCCGTGACGATCGTTCCATATACCGAATCGTACTCGGTGTGCACGTGCGACAGACCCTGCTCCACATGCGGGCTAACAATAACGTGATGGAAACCCGCGTTCGCAGGATCTGCGTCGATACCACCTACGCGCCGAAAGACCCATGCCATGACGGAGCCGAACGCATAGTGGTTATAGGAGTTCATGGATGGGTCGCCGGTGTCTCCGTTCCAGCGCTCCCACCACGTCGTCGCACCCTTGTCGACCATGTATCCCCAGGAGGGATAGGTCGAGGTCAAGAGCAGGTTGTACGCCACGTCGGAGCGGCCTTGCGCTTCCAGTACGGAGAGCAGAAACGGCGTGCCGAGAAAGCCCGTCGTCAGATGGGTCTGGTGGGCCTGAATGTCGCGCACCAGGCGGTCGGTCATCGACTTCTCAAGCTCCCTTGGAGCGAGCCCTGTGTAGAGCGTCAACACATACGATGTCTGGGTGTCGCCTGCGACCAAGCCGTCGGAGTGCACGTACTTCTGCTGATACGCAGCCTGAATGCGAGAGATCAGCGTCGCATACTTCTCCGCGTCTGCGGTGCGACCCAGCGCGGTGGCCATCGTCTGCATCTGGCGCGCGATGATGACCCAGTAGGCCGTGGCGACGAGATCAGAGGGAGTATGCGGATCGGGCGCGAGCCAGTCTGCGTAGTTCGCTCCCAGATCTTTTTCGCGAATATAGTTCGGATTCGTGCGCAGGATGAACTCCATCCACCGCTCCATGTTCGGCCAGCTCTGCTCGATCACCGCAGCGTCACCATACTGCAGCCAGGTTGCGTACGGAACGAGCACGCCCGCATCGCCCCAGCCGGGAGCGCCGGGATGGCCGTCCCTCCCCTGCAAAAGATTCGGCGAGATGTTGGCGAAGGCGCCGTCCGGGCTTTGCGCATCGGTGACATCGAGCATGAACTTGTGGGAGAAGGCGTCGATGTCAAAGTTGTACGTACCTGTGCGCCAGAATGCACCAGCATCGCCCATCCATCCCATGCGTTCGTCGCGTTGCGGACAGTCGGTGGGAATGGAGACGAAGTTGCCGCGCTGGCCCCACAGCCCAAGCTCACTCATCTTGTTCAGCAGTGCGCTGGAGCTCTCAAAACGAATCGCCGGCGAAGCGGGAAGGCTATTGAGCACTTGACCCTGCAGCGCCGAGAGGGGAGGCTTGCCGCCATAGCCAGACACCTGCACATAACGAAAGCCATGGAACGTGAAGGCCGGAGTCCACTCTTCCTCCCCATGACCGCTGAGGGTGTAGTAGTCCGTTGCATCAGCGTCGCGCAGGTTTTCAGTGTAGACCGTGCCGTCGGGATTGAGCCGTTCCGCAAAGCGAAGCTTCACGGTAGTTCCACGCCCTCCGTGCACACGCAGGCGCGCCACCCCCACCATATTCTGTCCCATGTCGAAGACGGCATCTTGCACATTGCCGGAGCCGACCATGGTTACTGCAATAGGCGCGACTGTCTGCGCAGGCTGCACCGGTGTGTCCGGCTGAGCGGTGACAAGCATGGCAGTATTTGCATCATCTACAACCACCGGCGACCACTTTATGGAGTTAGGAGACGCGGACGTATTCCATCCCGGAACTTCAAGCCGGGCGTCGTAGGCTTCTCCGCCATAGATCTCCGAAGAGACAATGGGCGACGCGGCTGTCTCCCAGCTGGAGTCGGTTGCGATGGTCTGATGAGTGCCATCGGCGAAGGTCAACTCAAGCTGAGCGCGCAGACGGTCCGGGCCGGGAAACAACCGCGAGCCCGACCACAGGAGCGGACTGCCGTGCCAGCCTGCACCGAGGATTGCAGCGATCGTGTTGCGTCCTTGGACAAGCAGAGAAGTGACATCGTAGGTCTGGTACAGCACGCGCTTGCGATAGTCCGTAAATCCTGGCGTGAGCCTGAATTTGCTTACTTCTTTACCGTTCAAATAACTCTGGTAGCTGCCCAGCGCAGTTACATAGAGCCGAGCTGAGACCACCTTGCGAGTCGGCGTGAACTGCTTTCGGAGTAGCGCCGTGCTCGACTCGATCACCGCGGGATTCTGCCCACGCGATTCGCGATCCGTACCGACACCGAAGTTAAGGTCCGCAAATGCACCGAGCTTTTTCGCAGGGGACCACTCCTTGTCTTCCACTGGCTTGATTGATCGGGCCTGCCACGCGCCGTCACTTTCAATCCACCTTGTTTTGCCCGCATCGTCGGTGAGCTTTAGAGCAGCGGCCAAAGCAGCGCGAAAGGTTTTATTCGATTCATTCGATCTCGGTGTCTCCACGTGGACGACGATCTGATTGTCGCCAACATGAAGTTGGTCACGAATATCTTCACGATCGAACGCTCCCCACTGATCCTTATGCCCTGTGACTGTGTCGTTGACCTGCGTGGTGAAGATGCCACCCACCAGAACGTGAAGACTGGCCGAGCTCGGAACTTTGTCCAGATGGAGGTTGTAACGGAACTCCGCCTCGGCTCCCTGTGAGACGCGCTCTGAGTCGCTATCCGGTAACCAGATCCACGAGGTCGTCTTCAACACCTCGGCCTCTTCGCGGTTATCGCGCCGAATCCACTGAGCCTTCCAGTCGGAGGGTTGCAGCAGGCCCATCTCCCACCATGCAACCTCGGAAGACCGTTCCTCTTTTCCCTGCGCATCCCAGGTTTGAACTGCCCAGTAGCAGCGCTGGTGAGATTTCAACGCGGGTCCGGCATACGCCACATTCACCGACTCCGAGGACACCTGCTTACCGCTGTCCCACACATCTGCATGCCCGTTACGCAATGCATCTGGAGCGCTGGCAACCAGAATCCGGTACGCCGATTGGCTCCAGTTGCGTGTAGTCGCATCACTCTGCCACGATAGTGTTGGATGTGTTGAATCGATGCCAAGCGGATCGATCCTCTGATCCACACGGAGATGGATCGGTGCAGCAGACGCCGTCGAAACGCAGAGAGACAAGGACAGTGCCAGGAACGAAGCACGCTGCGCCACGGAGGCGAACGAGAAGATTGCGACGCGCGGAGTTTTCATGAGTTGGCTATCCAGGACATCAAAGCGCTGCGTGATGTGTTGAGAAGATCGACTTGAACATCGCCTCTAGGAAAACAAGGACAGACTGCCCTACAGCAGTCTGTCCAGACTCATCAAGCCATCGCGGTGACCTGCGGATAGCAAGTGAACTCCTCTTCCGAGATCTTCCAGTACGGCACAAACTTCTGGCCGTCGTTGCCTCGAACCGTGAAGTGCAGCGGCGAACCATCAACCGGCTCCAGATGATTGGCGAGATGCTCGGCTTCCTTGCCCTTATCCACGGTGAGGTTCGCAGTGGGAGATCCGACAGCGGCCAGCAGGATCGGGCCGTACTCCACGGAGTACCTCTTCTTGCCCGCAATCTGGTCGTCCCCGTTATAACGGCGTACCCGAATCTCCGCAGGAAGCACAAACTCGATGACGTCCCCATCGCTCCACTGACGGTTGACTGCGAGATAAGTGCCGGGCTTACCAGAGCCTGCAACCTTGCCGTTTACCGAAACCGCCATCTCCTTCGCCGCCCAGGAAGGAACTCGAATCCGAAGATTAGCTTGTGTGGGCGCCGAGACCTTCACCGCGCCGCTAACGTGGGTGTCGTAGGGGAAGCGAGTCTTCAGCTTCAACTCCATCGGCTGACCTGCCTGCTGCCAGCGAATCGTCGAAGGCTCGTAGAGGTTTACATAGATCCCATCCGGCGCGATGGAGTAGATGTGCTCCGGCAGAGTTCCAAGCAGCCTGGTCCCCTGTCCTTCGCAGCACGTGTTCTCGTGCGTCGACTTTTCTTTCTTGCCTTCCATGATCGTGTGATAGCGCAGGCCGACGCCGCCATCCTGGTTCGCCATGCCAACGTTGTAGATCGACTTCTCGATCTCTGTAGCATAGCGCTCCTCGTCCGGATTTAGCAGCTGAAAGCGCTGGCTCAAAAAGACCCAGAAACTGCTGCCGCAAAGCTCTCCCAGTTTCTGGCGAAGATAGTTGCTGTTGGGCGGATCCTTCTCGAACTCGATGATCGAGATGCTTCCTCCGGCCTGCTGCCAGTGTGCGCGATAGAGCTCCCATGCTCCAAGAACTCCGTCGCGATACCGCACGTCGCCGGTGGCGAGATACATATCCAGATACGCTTCGAGGTTAGTCAGCAGATAGCAATGCGGGCGGTCGTAGGGGTATTGCCACACCTGCTCTTTCTCATGCTTCGCCAAACCCTCCATCCAACCGTCTTCCTGGTAGTAGCGTTGAATTACCTGTGCATCCGCTGGCTTTCCCATGGGGCTGGTGCACATACGCGTATTCGCGACCATGCCCTGACCGCCTTGAATCGCGCCGCGCAGCATGTCCGGGAGGAACGGCTGTTGATTGAACCAGTCGTAGTATCCGCGCAGCATCGGCAGAGCCTTGGGGTTGCCGCCGTAGGCAGCTTCGAGCAATCCGTGCGTAAGCCACGCGCGAGTGTAGGCGGCGCGCTCCGAGTAAAAGATCGTGTCTTCGGGGTACGCCATGATGTATCCGTTCGACTGACGACACTCTTCGATGCCATCAACCACGACATTGACTCGGCGGCGCAACTCAGGATCATCGATCCACCGTATTGTGTTACCCGCACCCATCAGGAAGCGTCCAGCATTTGAGCCGGCAAGATCCTCCTCCCAGAAGACCTGTGAGCCGGTTGGCTTAAAGTTCTTGATCTTGCCGGTTCGCTCGTAGAACTGACGCAGCAGATCGTCTGTCGTGTACGAGTTCAACAGATACTGAATGTTGTTTTGCATCGCCTCCTGAAAGACACCACCATCCAGAGTCACTCCCGTCTTCGGCGCTTCAGCTTTGTACTTTGCCGGCCTCCAGGTTGCGGAGTCGGTCACGGCGTGGGGATTGTCGACACGAATTCCCTCCCCATCCTGTCGCGGCGGCCGCGTCAGTTGTGCCACGAGTTCGCTGTTTCCATACTGCTCATCCGCGGTTACTTTGCTGCCCAAGGCAACATCGTGTCCACCAGAGAGAACAGCCATCTTCGCAACCATCAGCGTGTAGTCGGGGCTGTCCTGCGGCTCTTTGCCAAGCGGCGTGCTGTCTGAGGCCACTGCCTTGACTGCGCGAAGCCGCGTTGCCGTCAACCTCACATACCGGCCGTGAACATCGTGCGCCGCATACTGCGTGATGTTGTCTTTCAAATCCGGAAAGTCCGACTTCGTGAAGTCCGCAATGGTCTTGGGCTTTGCGAAGTTGGCCTCGTCAGAAGCTTCCAGCTTAAATCGTAGTGGGAAACCTTCGCCGCCGTAGTACTGGTCGCGCCCCGGATACATCCGCTCCGACGCAGGGAATAACTGGATCGCAGAGATTGGGACACTCTTCTTGAGATCGACCTGAACCCAGGTCGTTACATCGGGCGTGGTAACCACCTTCGAGCGATACGCGCGATAGTTCGTTGCCGGCGTTGCTGCCATTCTGATTCCAGTGAGGTAAGGCGCCATCTCCTTCTCGCTCGTCTGCCCGAAGAGGGCTATGGGCTTCATGGCGCCAATTACGGCAAATCCAGCTCCTGCATAGGTGGAGTTCAATAGAAACTTACGTCGTGTCACAGCCATGACCCATCTCCCGGTGCTTCGTTCTGAGTTACTGCGGTTGCGTCAAAGGAAAGAATCTCGTCGAGCAATCCTAAGGTGAGAGGGGTCAGAAGGGAAGCCCTTGACCCCTTGTGAGTTTGACGTCAGCGGGATTAGAACGCGTAACGCAAAGCAAGCTGCAGCACTCGCTGACCAACAACTTCCTGGGTGAGTAGTCCGGCAGCCGGATTGGTAACGCTGGTGCTGCCGGTAGAAAAGTTAGGGTGGTTGAAGACGCTGAACGCCTCTGCACGGAACTGAAGCTGCTGCCGCTCGGTAATCGCAAACGCCTTCTGCAGGCTCAGGTTCGTCGTGTCGATGCCAGGCTGACGCGGTCCACTTCTGGCCGTTCCATACTGGCCTGTGGCGGGCTGCACATAGCAGGACGGATCAAAGAACTGGAGCCGCGGATGTCCTGTAGGCGGATTTCCAGTGCAGATCCTATTGGCATACACGCTGTGCACCGAGCTGGTATCAGCATTGTTGTTGGCCGTGACCTGGATCGGCTGACCGGTGGCGAACTGCTGAACTCCAGAGAGCTGCCAGCCGCCTACGATCTCACGATTGATCAGGTTATTGGAGTTCAAAAACTTCTTTCCAGGGCCGATGGGCAACTCGTAGACCGCGCTGATAATGAGATTCTGCGTCCGGTCGAAGCCTGCGGGCCCATAGGTCAGGCCAGGGTTATAGAGATTTTGAATATCCGCGTTATCGCCATCGAGAATATCCATTGCCTTGGAGTAGGTGTAAGCGCCCAGGAACTGCAGCCCGTTTGTATAGGTTCTCTCCACTTTGACCGCGAGAGCGTTGTAGTTGGCCGAGACCGCGTTGAGCTGGCCGTCAGTCGTTCCCACGTTTTGATTCGGTCTCAGATCGAGGATGCCGCTCTTGTTTCCGGGCAACAATCCAAAGGGCTGATTGAGATCGGCGCGCGCGGACTGATGACGAGTCACATTCCCGATATAACCGATCGTCAACAGAGTGTTGTTACTGAGCGACCGCTCGATGTTGAGGTTCCAGTCCTGAACCGACGTATCTTTCAAAGTCTTCGTCAGGGTGTAGTTCTGTTGTCCGGCCAACGATGGATTAGGAACAAACAGGTTTTGGATATCCACCGGCGCCGCTACGTTGAAAGAGTAAGACTGATTCACGAAGTTCGGAGAATAGAGCAGTTGGAACTGCAGGTTGTTGTAGAGGATTGGCGCATAGTAGATGCCATAACCACCACGCACGACGGTACGATCGTTTGCCTGATAGGAGAAGCCAAACCGGGGCGCCCAGTCGTTGTAGTTCGTCTTCCACGTGCCGGGAATGACGCGATTCGACGCAACATCGAACTGCCCGCCGTGGCCATTTTTGTCGTTCGGCGGATTGTCGAAGTCATAACGCAGACCGATGTTGAAGGTCAGCCGAGGCAGCGCCTTCCAGTCATCCTGCACATAGCCGGAGACGTCGGTGCCGCGAAACGCGCCCACCGTTACGCCGTTGGCAGCGTTGGCGGTTCGAGGGAATCCGAGTTCAAGATCGGCCAGCGAGTTTCCCTGATCTGTCGCGCTGCGTACTCCTCCGCTATAAGCCGAGGTCGAGCTGCCGTCGAAGTTGTAGATGCCGTTGTTGCCGACGACCCAGTTGCCATTGAACTGCGTCCTCACATAATCACCGCCGAACACGAAGGTATGGTTGCCTACCTTCCAGCTCACTTCGTCGGTGAACTGATAGCGGTTTTGAATGGCACCCTGAGGGGAATAAGGGTCTCCCAGCGAAGTGTAGTTGCCCGTGTTCAAGTTGATCGCAGGGGGCGTCCATTGGGAAGGCTGAGGATTGACGTTCGCCAGTCCATACTGTGCCGCATAGTTGACGGCTCCTTCGCCCTGCTGCGTACGAAACAGATTGCTGCGGTTGTAGCCGACCTTGAAGACGTTCACAACGTTCGCGTTGAACACGTGCGTCTCCGCGGCCGAGATATTCGTTCCTTTGAGCGCATCGAAGATCCCGAAGAGCCCAGGCGTAATGCTGTCGTTACCGAACTGGCTCTCCAGCCTTGCTACCGTGCCGAACAGCAAGTCCCGTTGCGAGATGTTGTAGTCGACACGGCCAAGGTACTCGTCGTAGTTGCTGATCTGCGGCAGGTTCACAACGTAGTTGACGTTGTTCGCGTCCAATGTCGTGTTGGGTTCGGGATAGTTCTTCAACCACTGCTGCGCAAACGGGCTGATCGCACCGATCTTGTTGCCCGCGAACGGCTGGCTTGTTCCAGTTGCAGGATTGTAGGTGGAAGGATCGTAGAGAGTAACTCCGTCTGCCGAGAAGTCTCCAAGGCGCTCTGCGTCCGTCGGAACGCGGTCGCGATTGATGTTCGCCGTGTGGCTGCGCAGCCCCGAGTAGTCGAAGAAGGCGAACAGCTTGTTCTTCCAGAGCGGAGCGCCGATGTTGGCTCCAAACTGGTTATAGCGTTTCGCAGGTTTGGTAGTGGCGAACCAGTTCTTGGCATCGAAGTCGTCATTCTGAAGAAAGTCGTACGCCGTTCCGTGAATCTGGTTCGATCCGCTCTTCGTGATGACGTTGATGATCGAAGGCTGGCTGAAGCGCGCAGGAGCGCCGTTCAGAATCGTCGTGACCTCCTGGCTCGCCTCCACCGACGACAGGATATTCACCGTCTGCGTCAGCAGGTTCGTGTTGTCGACGCCGTCCTGGAGAAATGCCGTGTGTGCATTGCCAAGCCCTGAGATGATGACCGAGTTCGCTGTCTGTCCGTAGAAGCCTTCGTCTCCGCCATCGACGCCGACATCGGTTCCTTGTTGCGACGCGGGCCCAAGCGTTGCAACGTTCAGGATGCTCCGGCTATTGTTCGGCAGATTGACCAGCTGGGTCGGCGAGACGGTCGTCACCAACTCATGATTGTCGGTCTGCAGACTCACCGAGCCAGACTCTGAGGTGACCGTCACCTCCTGCTGCACGTTGCCAACTGAGAGTTGCAGGTTGGCGGTTGCACCATTCGTAGTCACGTCCACGTTCGTCACCAGGTGTTTGAAGCCCGGCGCCGTCGCCGAGACCGTATACGGCCCGATCGTGAGGGATGGAGCATTGAAGTAGCCGTTTTGATCCGTCGTGACCAAACGCGTTGTGGCTGTTCTTGTGTTTTTGATCTCGATCTGACAGTTGGGAACTACCGCGTCCGCGCTGTCGCGGACAGTGCCTGAGATGAAGCCGAGATCGGTCTGGGCGAGCATTGTCCTCTGCGGACCAAAGCCTGCAGCAAACAGCAGTACGAGTACGGTCTGGAGAGCCCGGGAAAGTCTGATCTTGAGAAGGCCGCGTGGCCGGGTCGAGGACTTGCGATTGGTTCTGCCGTTAGCGATCGGCTCTGAAGGAGCGTTGGTTTTGGTTAGGTGTGTCATGCGAGATTCCGCCTCCATGTAACGCCCGCAAGTCGAACAGAGGTGTTAACCGATTGTCAAGGGGAAAATTATTTCAATTGGAAAATTCCCTCGAAATCAATCGCCTGTTCTTGCTCTGCTGAGTGCCAGTAAAAGCAGCTTCGACCATCAAAAAAGCAGCCTAAACGACGGCATGGATTCTGTTGCCTCGGTACTAACGTTGTCAGGAATTTCAACAGGGGAATCCGTCACAATCTGACGAACGGCGGCTCGTCGAAACAGCCCCATCAGGGGCAAATAGTCGTCAGGGCACGCGCGAGCCTTCGAGCGAGGGATGTGAATAAACCTCCATCGGTAAACCAGGGCTCCCCCTCCCCAGCCTCGCCCTTCCGCTGGACCTCCGCACGATGCGCCGACCTGTCATCATCTCCAGCAAACATATGCAGCTCGGGATGCATCTCCTTATCAGTTGTTCTCATTCCTCCCGATAGCGCATTTGGCGCAGTCTGTCGGGCTACTATAGGTACGAAAGCAGTGTGAAGATCTGAGCGATATGAAACCTATTGAAGGCCGTAAGCGAGTCATCATTGAAGAGGTCAACCCGCAGGTTGACTGCGGACGCTATCCAGCAAAGCGAATTTTAGGCGACATCGTCACCGTAACCGCCGCAATCTTTGGCGATGGCCACGACCATGTCTCAGGTCGTCTGCTCTATCGCCCCTCAACCGAGAAGGATTGGAGATCGACGCCGCTCTCCGCACTTACCAACGATCTCTGGTCTGCCACCTTCCACGCAGATGCACTCGGGGACTGGGTCTATACCCTCGAGGCGTGGGTTGACCACTTCGACACATGGTCTGCCGATCTACGGAAGCGGCTGGCAGCACAACCGGGTCAGACTGGCGTGAGCGCTTCCGCCGAATCACAGGATATTCCGCTCGCTCTGCGCTCTGGTGCTCTTCTATTGGAGCAGGCTGCAGCACGCGCCAAAGGGCCCGACAGCAAACGTTTAGCGGACGAGGCCGCACGTCTGCTCAAACTGGCAAAGGCGAAGTCTGACACCTATGACTATCCTTTGACAGACGAGATCGTCACCCTTGTTGCGCAGCATCCCGACCTCACCCTGGCGACGCGCTACTCAAAAGAGCTGCACCTGTGGGTCGACCGCGAGCGAGCCCGCTACTCCACCTGGTACGAGCTCTTTCCCCGATCCACCTCGCCCGATCCGGCGCGGCATGGCACCTTCGCCGATGTGCAGGCCCTTCTGCCGACCATCGCCGCAATGGGCTTCGATGTGCTCTACCTGCCGCCGATTCATCCCATCGGCAAAGCGTTTCGCAAAGGCCCGAACAACAGCGTCACCTCGGCGGAAGGCGATCCAGGAAGCCCCTGGGCCATCGGCGCAAAAGAGGGCGGCCACAAGGCCATCCACTCTCCTCTCGGCACTCTTCGAGACTTCGACGCGCTGGTCGCCGCCGCACGCGAACACGGCATGGAACTCGCTCTCGACATCGCCTTCCAGTGTTCTCCCGATCATCCCTGGGTCGCCGAGCATCCCGACTGGTTTAACATTCGCCCCGACGGCTCCATCCAATACGCGGAAAACCCTCCGAAGAAGTACCAGGACATCTACCCGCTCAACTTCGAATCGGCCGATTGGCGCGGGCTTTGGGAGGCTCTGCGTGATGTCTTTACCTATTGGATCTGTCGCGATGTCAAAATCTTTCGTGTCGACAACCCCCACACGAAAGCTCTTCCTTTTTGGGAGTGGTGCATCGGAGAGATCCACAAAAAGGATCCCGATGTGATCTTTCTCGCGGAGGCGTTCACACGTCCGCACGTGATGTACTCGCTAGCCAAGGCCGGCTTTAGCCAGTCCTACACCTACTTCACCTGGCGCAACACCAAGGACGAACTTCGGGAGTACTTCGAAGAGATCACCAAGCCGCCTGTGACGGACTTCTTTCATCCCAACCTCTGGCCCAACACGCCTGACATCCTGCACGCCGCACTTCAAAATGGTGGCCGCCCCGCCTTCATGCAGCGCGTCATCCTCGCAGCGACCCTCGGCGCAAACTACGGCATCTATGGCCCCGCATACGAACTTGGCGAAAACGTCCCTGCCAAACCAGGCAGCGAAGAGTATCTCAACAGCGAGAAATATGAGATTCGCCAGTGGGACCGCAGCGCAAGCCACAGCATCGCGCCGCTGATCACGCTCCTCAATCAGATTCGTCGTAACAATCCCGCGCTCCAGAGCGACGGGTCGCTCCACTTCCACAACGTCGATAACTCAAGCATCCTCTGCTACAGCAAATGGAGCGGCCAAAATCAAATTCTTGTCGCCGTCAATCTCGACCCAACCCAGGAGCAGGCGGGATGGATCGATCTCGACCTCAAGGAACTTGCCATCCCGCACAACGAAACCTTTGACATTGAAGACCTGCTCACCGGAACCCGCTATCAATGGCATGATCGCAGCAACTACGTTGCCCTGCGCCCGGACGTGATGCCCGCGCACATCTTCCGCCTACTTCGCAAACCTAACATCGAAGCTCCGCAAACCACGCAGTCAACCAATTCGTAAAAACAGCTTCCAGCGCGAGGACGAAGAGTGAAAAAAGCCGGCAGCGCCACCGATCCGCTTTGGTACAAAGACGCGATCATCTACGAGATTCACATTCGAGCCTTCATGGACTCGAATGCGGACGGCATCGGCGACTTTCCCGGCCTCATGTCAAAGCTCGACTACCTTCAGGATCTTGGCGTCACCTGTCTATGGCTGCTTCCGTTCTTCCCCTCTCCCTTGCGAGATGATGGCTATGACATTGCAAACTACGTCGACGTCAATCCCAGCTACGGAACCATCAACGACTTCAAGCAGTTTCTCGACGCCGCTCACCTTCGCAACATGCAGGTGATGATCGAGCTGGTGATTAATCACACCAGCGATCAGCATCCTTGGTTCAAAGCAGCACGCCTGGCGCCGAAAGGCTCGCCCGAGCGCGAGATGTACGTCTGGAGCGATACCGACAAGCTCTTCGAGGGCGTCCGCATCATCTTCACCGACACAGAAAAATCCAACTGGACCTGGGACGACGTCGCGCAGCAGTACTACTGGCACCGCTTCTTCTCTCATCAGCCTGACCTGAACTTCGACAACCCCCGCGTGATGGAGGAGGTTCTCACGGCGATGCGGTTCTGGCTGGATATGGGCGTGGACGGCCTGCGTCTGGATGCAATTCCTTATCTGATCGAGCGCGACGGCACAAGCTGCGAGAACGTGCCCGAGACCCACGTCAAGATCAAGCAGATTCGCGCGGTGATCGACGCCGAATATGAGAATCGCCTGGTGCTTGCCGAGGCCAACATGTGGCCCGCGGACGTCCGCCCCTACTTCGGCGACGGCGATGAGTGCAACATGGCCTTCCACTTCCCGCTGATGCCGCGCATCTACATGGCCCTTCGCCAGGAAGACCGCCTGCCCATCACGGACATCATGGCCCAGACCCCTGCCATCCCGGATAACTGTCAGTGGGGACTCTTCCTTCGCAACCACGACGAACTCACCCTCGAGATGGTCACCGACGACGAGCGCGACTACATGTACTTCGCATACTCGGCCGACCCGCGCATGCGCATCAATGTTGGCATCCGCCGACGCCTCGCGCCTCTGGTCGATAACAATCGTCGCCGCATCGAGCTGCTCAACTCGCTTCTGCTCAGCTTCCCCGGCACCCCCATCCTCTACTACGGCGACGAGATCGGCATGGGCGACAACATCTATCTGGGCGATCGCAATGGTGTCCGCACGCCGATGCAGTGGAACTCCGACCGCAACGCAGGCTTCTCCACGTCAGTCCCCGCGCGACTCTACTTCCCCGTCATCACCGACCCCATCTGGGGCTATCAATCCATCAACGTCGAGGCACAGCAGTCCGATCAGTCATCTCTCCTGCACTGGACGCGCAACATGATCGCCCTGCGCAAACTCTTCCATGTCTTCGGGCGAGGCACGCAGGAGTTTCTCAACCCCGAGAACCGCAAGATCCTCGCCTATGTTCGCCAATACGAAGAGAATGGCAACTGCGAGACCGTTCTTTGCGTCGCGAACCTGTCACGCTTCTCGCAACCCGTCTCCCTTGACCTGTCGAAGTACTCCGGCATGGTCCCCGTCGAGATGCTGGGATACGTCAACTTTCCGACCATCACCGCACAGCCCTATCCGCTCACGCTTTCGCCATACTCCTTTCTCTGGCTTGAACTCCAATCCGCGCCCGCCGCACCAGAGCCGGTCGAGGTGCCCGTTGACGAGCCTATCGTCAACTTGCTCAGCCGCGGCGTCGAAGGCGTTCTGACCGGGGAGGGATTAGCTCTCCTGCAACGTCTGCTCGTCGGCTACCTCCCGCATCAACGCTGGTTTGGGGCCAAGTCACGGACCATCAAAGCGGTCGAAGTTCACGACTCCGCGATGCTGCCCGATCTCAACGCAGTGCTTCTCCTCCTCCGTCTCACCTACGAAGACAACAGCACCGATGTCTATCAGCTCGCCCTAACCACCAGCACAGGCGAGACTGCCGATATGATCCGCGCTGCCGATCCCGCGAGCATCGTCGCAACCGTTACAACCTCTGACGGCCCCGCGGTCCTCCACGATGCACTCGTGCGCGAAGACGTTCGTCAGGCGATCCTTCACCTCATCGAGACAAACGGCGAACTCGCCACGCAAAACGGCAACCTTCAAGGACGAAGCAGCAGCGCATTCGCCGAAGCTCGCGGCTCGGATCCTCTGCCGGCCCGCACAGGATCAGCCGAGCAATCCAACACCTCCATCCTGTACGACGCGAAGCTCATCCTGAAGCTCTTCCGCCGGCTCCAGCCTGGTGAAAATCCCGACACCGAGATTGGCCGCTTTCTCACCGAGACGGCACACTTCCCCCGCATCGCTCCTTTTCTAGGCGACATCACACTCCACTCCAAGACCGGCGAACCCACCACCATCGCGATGCTCCAAGGCCTGGTCGAAAACGAAGGCGACGGCTGGCAGTGGACCCTCGACGAGCTCTCTCACTACTACGACAGCGTCGCCATCCTGCCCGCTCTTCACGACCTCGGCACTCCCCCGTCCTTCCTCTCCAACAATGAAATACCCGCCCTGGCCCGCGAGCATGCAGGCCTCTATCTCGATGCCGCCGCTCTCCTTGGCCGCCGTACCGCCGAGATGCACCTGGCGCTCGCCACACCCACTCACGATCCCGCCTTCATGTCCGAAGACTTCACCACTGCCGATCTCGTCGCCGATGCCGACCGCATCGACGCGCAGCTGTCTCTCACACTCGACGCCCTCAAGCGCGGCATGTCGCAGCTTACCGAGATCACTGCCGATAACGCGGCTCTCGTTCTTAGCCGTCGCATCGAGCTCTTCGCCCGCGCCCGCGCCATCGCCTCCGCAACACCTACTCAAGCCGGCCAGCGCATCCGCATCCACGGCGACTACCATCTCGGCCAGGTCCTACGCTCCCGCAGCGACTACGTCATCCTCGACTTCGAAGGCGAACCCGCACGCAGCCTCGCCGAACGCCGCGCCAAGCAATCCCCTCTGCGCGATGTAGCCGGGATGCTGCGCTCCTTCAGTTACGCCGCACACGCCGCGCACAACGCCTTCGCCCAGCGCCGTCCCGACGACGCAAAGTATCTCGAGCCCTGGTCCACCCTCTGGCAGAACTCCGTCTCCACAGAATTTCTCCGCGCCTACCACGCAACCGTCATGGCCAAAGATTCTGAGCTCATTCCAAAAGCCAAGCAGGCACAACTTCTTCTCAGCGCCTACCTGCTCGAAAAATCCCTCTACGAACTCCTCTATGAACTCAACAACCGCCCCGCATGGGTCAGAATTCCCCTCGCAGGCATTCTGTCCCTGCAACTGTAAACATCGGGCCGGCCTTGATAGCGATACGCGAAAACCTGTTTTTTTGCTCTTGTTGGAAAGAAATTACACGATAGTCTGAATCATGTCTCCAGTGAAGCTGATCGTTGTCTTTGCTGCATGCCTTGCGTTACTAGCCGCCAACTCCCCTTCATCCGGGCCTCCCCTTTTGATGGAGCGCAGCGCTCCGTCAGACCTCGAGATCACAGGCATGGCTGCAGGTGTCACGCCCGGAACAGTTCGCTACATCTCCTACGAGCGACTTCTAACACTTCCACAGACGACGGTCACAGTCACTGGAGACGACAACTTCCGCGAACTCCCTCAGCAAAAATTAGCCGTGACCGGCGTTTATCTTGACGTACTGGAAAGCTCCCTCCGCGCGCTTCCCGGCTCGGATCTCCTGATCGCCCTGTGCTCCGATGGCTATCGTGCAACCTATCCTCGCGACTATGTGAAGATCCACCGTCCCATTCTCGCGTTGAAGATCAATGGGCTGCCCGTTGAAACCTGGGTAGCCCGGACGCATAGCGACGACCCCGGCGCCTACTTCATCACGCACGCAGGGTTCACTCCGTCCTTCAGCGTCCTCTCCTTCCAGGAGATCCCCAAGATACCAGCGAAAGTAACCCGGCTGGAGTTCGGCACGTCGCAACAGGTCTATGGCGCCATCTCACCTCATCAAAGAGACGCAGCCAACCCGCAGGTCATCGATGGTTTTCGCATCGCCCAGCAACACTGTTTTCGCTGCCACAACCTGGGCAGTTACGGCGGCACAAAAGCAGGTAAACCGTGGCAGACATTAGGCAGCTTCGCCTCCTCGTCGCCAGCCATCTTCGAACGCTATCTCCGCGACCCGAAGTCCGTCGACCCGAAATCAACCATGTCCTGTGATCCACAGCTCGGCGAGCCTGCTGCAAAGGCCCTGCAGGCTTATTTCCAGACCTTTGCCACCACGCCTCACTAACTATCTCCTCACCTGGCGGTCAAGACTATGACAACCGCGCTCTCTCCGCTCACATCCCTGCGCCACGCAATTACATCAGCCGAAACCGATCCCTACACGATCGCAACCGCTGCCGCCGGTAAAGCGAACAGCAACGCCTCGCACAACACCTACCTCACCCTCACCACAACCGAATCGCTCCATCGAGCCGAACAACTCCCGAACCTCTTTGCTGACGTTCAGAATCGCCCTCCGCTCTACGGCGTTCCCATCTCGCTCAAAGACTGCTTCGACCTGGCAGGAAGCGCTACCAGTTGCGGCTCCAGCTACTACCAGCAGCTCCATCCGATTGCCGCAAAGAACTCATGGGTCGCACAGCGGCTGCTCGATGCGGGAGCAATCATCCCCGGAAAAACTCACCTCAATCAACTCGCCTACGGCATTACCGGCGAGAACGCCGACTTCGGAGACTGCCTCCAGCCGCGCGATTCAACCCTGCTCACCGGCGGCTCCTCCAGCGGCGCAGCGGCCAGCGTGCAGCAAGGGTCCGCCCTCGCAGCCATCGGCACCGACACCGGCGGCTCCGTCCGCGTCCCCGCCGCACTCTGCGGACTCGCCGGCTACCGCGCCTCTCACGCTGTCAGCCGCGGCAGAGAACGCTGGTCCGGCGCAGCCCATCTCGCACCATCCTTCGATACCCTCGGTCTGCTCTTTCGCGATCTCCGCGATGGCCCCGCACTCGCCAGCGCCATCTACGACATCCCCTTGGCGCCCGTACCAACTCAACTCCGCATCGGCTATGTCAACGACGAGTTCATGCAAGATTGCGAACCCGAAGTTCACTCAGCATTCGCCGCGTGGAAGCAGCACCTCCGGCAACACGGCGCAAGCCTCTCGCCAATCGACACCACCTTCTGGGCCGACAGCTTAGAGATCTTTACCTCCATCCAGGCCAGCGAAGCAGCCCATCTCCATCGCGGCCACTATCAACACTTCGAGCCCGCAATCGCGGATCGCCTCACTTGGGGAGCATCCATCACCGCCGATCAGCTCAGCCTCCATCACCGTCGTCTCGAAGACTTCCGCTCAAAGATGTCCTCGCTCTTTCGGCAGGTCGACCTTCTCTTGATCCCCTGCGCGCCGGTCAGCAAACTTTTTGCAGGCAAAGACCAGTCGCACATCCGTAAAGCGATTCTGCGTTACACCACGCCAGTCAGCCTTGCGGGCTTGCCCGCTGTCACACTCGCTGGCGAAGCCATCGGCGCGCCCTTCGGCACCGGCATACAGCTCATCGCCGCGCCCATGCAGGACGCTGCACTCTTAGCCTTCGCCGCCTCCCTCCCAATCCGCCACCACTAGGCCGTAGACCATTCACGACGCGGAACTACCCGCTACGCGCGGGGCGGTCACTTCGTGACATGTATGCCCCTTTGGTTGGCGCTCCCGTTGGTCGCGATCAAAAATCTTTTTGCCGACCATTGAGAGGCCCACGGCGAAGCCGGTATACATGTCACGAAGTGACCTTTACAGACGCGCTCCCATTGACGATGATGTTAGGGGCCGGACGAAACCCTCCGGGAGTCACGAGGAATTAACCATGAGCACAGGCACCAGCGTCCTACGCAAAACACTCGACCAGATCATCGGTACCGAGCGCACCGAACACCTCTTCAAGCTGTTGGTCATCCATCCCGAGATCGCCGCCGACCCCGGCCCGCAGGTCTCTCGCGCCGTTCTCGCGCAAGCACTCAACATGCTCCTCTTTGAAGATCTTCTGCGTCGCGTACCCACCGCCAAAACCTACGCCGACTACACCCTCAACAAAGGCCGGCAGATCCTCCACGACCACGGCGCCGTCCGCACCGTTGCGCTCGAAGGCATGGGTGGTCTCCCCGCCGGGCAGGAAGCCATCACGCGCATCCTCCGCCCACTCGGCTATGGACTCAACGGCGTCTACCCCCTCGAACGCCTCAAGATGACCGGCCGCTCCCACGCCCAGGCCGACTACCCCGAAGAGATCGCCCAGTTCTTCCTCAGCGAGCTTCATCCCGAGCGCTTCTCGCCCGAGTTCCAGGCCGCCGTCCAACGCGTCACCGCAACTTCAAAGGATCCTGTCACCCCACAGGCAACGTCCCTCCTCGACAAACTCGAATCCGCTGGCTCCCTCAGCGTCGAAGAGTCTGTAACGCTGCTCCCCATCCTGGCCTCCGTCTTCGAGCGTCAGCACACCGAACCCGCTCTCGCCGACTACGAGATCCTCCTCGCCGAATCTCCTGAGATGGCCTGGATCTCGACCGAAGGCAACGCCTTCAACCACGCCACCGACCGCGTTCCCGATGTCGATCAGCTCGCCGAAGAACAGAAAGCTCTAGGCCAGCCCATGAAGGCCGCAGTCGAAACCTCGCAGTCCGGCCGTGTTCGCCAGACAGCCTTTCTAGCCGCCAAAGTTCAACGCAAGTTCCGTACGCCCGAAGGCGCTCTTATCCCCAAAGAAGTTAATGGCTCCTTCTACGAGTTCATCACCCGCTTGCCCCTTCCCGAAGAAGACGGCAAACAAAAACTCGACCTCGGCTTCGACAGCTCAAACGCCCAGGCCATCTTCAAGATGACCGCCACCGGCAAGTCTTGAAAAATCCTGTTCTGACGAACGGGCCTCCTGCGCGTGGCGCGGTCACTTCGTGACTTGTATACCCCTTCGGTTGGCGCTCCCGTTGGTCGCGAGAGAGAATGATTCCGACCAACGGAAGGACCAGCGCTTCTCCCCAACCCAGACAAGGTACACAAGTCACGAAGTGACCGCGCCACGCGCAGTGGGCCCGTCTGGCAGGACCAAAGTATAGTGACCAATATGTCCTCCTCCCCCTTCGTCGTCCTGCCGAGCTCCCACGCCCGCGCGCACGACACCTTCCCCGCCTCCGACGAGCTAGCCCAGCTCCTCCAGGAGCAGATCCGCGGTGAAGTCCGCTTCGATCCCGCCTCCAAAGCCCTCTACTCCACCGACGCCTCCAACTACCGCCACATCCCCATCGGCGTCGTCCTCCCCCGCGACGAAGCCGACGTCATCGCCACCGTCGCACTCTGTCGCCGCTTCAACGCACCCATCCTTACCCGTGGCGCCGGTACCTCGCTCGCCGGCCAGGGCTGCAACGCCGCCGTCATCCTTGACATCTCCAAATACATGAACGGCATGGGCGAGATCGACGTGCAAAATCGCACAGTCAAAGTCCAGCCCGGCATCGTCCTCGACCGCGTTCGCGACGCCGCCGAAAAGCTCCACCTCACCTTTGCCCCCGACCCCGCCACCCACAGCCGCTGCACCATCGGCGGCATGATCGGCAACAACTCCTGCGGCGTTCACGGCCTCATGGGCGGCAAGACCGTCGACAACATCGCCACCCTCGACCTCCTCCTCTACGACGGCACCCGCCTCACCGTAGGCCCCACCACCGAAGCCGAGCTCGCCGCCCACATCGCAACAGGAGGACGCATAGGCGAGATCTACGCCACCCTGAAATCCCTTCGCGACAACTACGCCAGCCAGGTCCGCGAAAAATTTCCCAACATCCCCCGTCGCGTCTCCGGCTTTAATCTCGACGAGCTCCTCCCTGAAAACTCCTTCAACGTAGCCCGAGCCCTGGTGGGCAGCGAAGGTACCTGCGCCATCATCCTTGGCGCCACCCTCCAGCTCGTCCAGTCTCCACCCTGCCGCACCCTCGTCGGCGTGGGCTTCCCCGACATCTTCCTCGCCGCCGACCACGTCCCCCAAATCCTCGAGCACAAACCCATCGGCTTCGAAGGCATGGACGGTCTCCTCCTCGACGCTATGCGCCGCAAGCAGAAGTTCTCCGAAGAGCTCGCGCTCCTCCCCGGCGGCAACGGCTTCCTCATCGTCGAGTTCGGCGCAGACACCCAGGCCGAAGCCAACACCAAAGCCCGCGCCCTGGTCGCCTCACTCAAAACCATCGCCCCGGACGCAACATCACGTATTTACGCGACAGCCGAAGCCAAGAACGTCTGGCGCATCCGCGAGTCCGCCCTTGGCGCAACCGCCTTCATCCCCGGCGTCGGCACCGGCTGGGAGGGATGGGAAGACGCCGCCGTCGATCCCCATCAACTCGGAAGCTATCTCCGCGCCATCTTCGCCCTCATGAACGAGTTCGGCTACCGCAGCCCCATGTACGGCCACTTCGGCCAGGGCTGCGTCCACATGCGCCACAACTTCGACCTCGAAACCGAAGCAGGCATCCTCAAATTCCGCCAGTTCATGGATCGCGCCACTGACATCGCTCTCGCCCACGGCGGCTCTCTCTCCGGCGAACACGGCGACGGCCAGGCCCGCGGCGCGCTCCTCCCCAAGATGTTCGGCGAAGAGTTGATGAACGCCTTCCGCACCTTCAAGCGCCTCTTCGACCCCACCAATCGGATGAACCCCAACAAGCTCATCGACGCCCACCAGCCGCACGAAGATCTCCGCCTCGGCGCCGACTACAATCCCTGGCAGCCCAAGACCCACTTCGCCTACGCCGAAAACAACGGCAGCTTCGCCGACGCCAACCTCCGCTGCGTAGGCGTAGGAGCCTGCCGCAAGACCGACGCCGGCACCATGTGTCCCAGCTTCATGGCCACCGGCGAAGAGCTCCACTCCACCCGCGGCCGCGCCCATCTCCTCTGGGAGCTGATGCAGGGCGAAGTCCTGCCCGACCAGTGGAAGAACAAGCAAGTCAAAGAGTCGCTCGACCTCTGCCTCGCCTGCAAAGCCTGCAAGTCCGAGTGTCCCGTCTCGGTCGACATGGCCACCTACAAGTCCGAGTTCCTCGCCCACCACTATGAAGGCGAGTCCCGCCCGCTCTCGCACTACGCCTTTGGCCGCATCGACGTCTTCGCCCGCCTCGCCTCCTACGCCCCACACCTCGTCAACGCGATCAACCACACACCGCTCATCAGCGCTGTCATGAAGAAGATCCTCCACATCCATCCGCAGCGAACCTTCCCCCGCTTCTCCAAACCCTTCACCCCCGACCGCCGCCTCGCCCGCGACCCAAAACGCCGCCGCGACCGCCGCAATCCACTCCCCGCCGAAGCCCCCGAGGTCTTCCTCTGGGCCGACACCTTCAACAACTACTTCCACCCCGCCGCCATGCGCGCCGCCCACCAGGTCCTCACCACCGCCGGCTTCCGCGTCACCCTGCCCACGCAGCATCTCTGCTGCGGCCGCCCCCTCTACGACTTCGGCATGCTCGACACCGCCAAAGACTACCTCCTCAAAACTCTCAACGCCCTTACCCCGCAGCTCCAGGCCGGCACCCCCATCGTCGTGCTCGAACCCTCCTGCGCCTCCGTCTTCCGCGACGAGCTCACCAACCTCCTCCCCCACGATCCCCGCGCGCAAAAACTCCGCGACCAGACCTTCCTCCTCAGCGAGTTCCTCGTCAAACACGCGCCCAACTACCGCCCGCCACAACTGGCAGAAAAAATCCTCGTTCACGGCCACTGCCACCACCGCGCCACCATGGGCATGCACGACGAGGTCGCCCTCCTCCGCCTAACCGGAGCAGACGTTGAATTACTCGACTCCGGCTGCTGCGGCATGGCGGGTCCCTTTGGCTTCGAAAAGGACAAGTACGACGTCTCCCAAACCCTCGCCAACCGCGTCCTCCTCCCCGCCGTTCGCAACAAAGCCGCCAGCACCATCCTCGTCACCGATGGCTTCAGCTGCGCCGAGCAGATCACCCAGAACACCAAAGCCAAACCCATGCACCTCGCCGAAGTCTTAGCCCTGTCAAAATCAGACTAGGAGATAAGCGCCAACCTAAGCCATATCCGACAGCAAAAGCCCCCTATCGCGCAGAACCGCCGTTAGATCCTCGTAGCTCAAATAAAAGACAATCTTCAGACCATCGCCCGAACGATGCACAACAAAGGTCGATCGCAGGCTAAGCTCGTCGTTTAGCCCGCTCCCTCGATCAAACTTCACCAACCACTCAGTCTTTAGCAAAACGTATCGATCATCCAGTCTTGTCTGTTCCACCGATGCCAGCGTACTAACACTGCTCCCCACGCTCTCAAACAGCTGCCTGCGTTGCGGAATCGCCATCAGCAGCACCGAAGACGGAACTGCACGAGCGCCGCTTGGATCAGCCGCCATAAAGACATCGGCAAACTGCATCGCAATCTCTTCAGGACTCCCCACGTTAGAGTTCGCCTCATACTTCTCAAGAAAAACTCTTACCTCTTCGCTTAGATTCTCCATCTCGCCTCCTTGAATTTCGAATAGTCCCACAGCCAACATCCGGAAAAAGTGGACTTTAGTATTATATCACATTTTTGGTTACAAATCAAGAGAGACCAGAAACCCCTTCCTTCAGAACCGCACCACGAAGCCGCAACATGCATCCCGCCCCAGACGATTTGCTACCCTAGTCCTCAATGAATCTCGACGAGGTCCCCACCGTGATCGATGTGCACCCTCCCCATGAGCCCATTCATGGCTGGCGAGACTTTCTGCTTCATCTCCTGACCATCACCATCGGCCTGCTCATCGCGCTCAGCCTCGAAGGCTGCGTCGAGTGGCAACACCACCGTCATCTCGTCCACGAAGCCGAAGCCAGCCTCCACGCCGAGATCGAAAGCAACGCTAAGGGCCTGCCCGATGCACTGGCCGGTCTGCACAAGAACCAGGCTGAACTCAAGCACGACGTCGAAGTTCTCAAATACGTCATCAAGAACCACAAGGAGCCAGAGCACGCGAGCATGTCGATTGGTTCCGGTATCCAGACCATCGACGACGTGAGCTGGAGGACCGCACAATCCACCACCGCCCTCTCCTACATGCCCTATGCCCGGGCCGAGGAGTATGCCAATATCTACACCACCCAGACCGAGCTCTACAACGCCGAGCAGCAGGCCGCCCGCGACGCCATCATCAGCCTCGCTCCCTTCATGAATATGGAGGAGAAAGGTCCCGACCTGACCGAGGCCCAGGCCAGCGACATGAAGCAAAAGATCGAGGTTCTTCAGGGACAGCTAACCCTGGTCGAATCCTTCATGAATACCCTCGACCGCGAGTACAAAAAATTCCTCACCGCCCACCCCGACTGAACAAAGCCATTGCAATACCTCGAACCACAAGGTATTGTGTCCTTGATGACTCGCCGCGAGACCAATCCGAACTTTATGAATGGAGTTCCGGAGCTCCTCATCCTCAGACTCCTCCAGCACGAGGAGATGTATGGCTATGAGATCGTCGACGCAATCCGCAGCCGCACCGGCGCAGTGATCGCGGTCGGCGAAGGCGTCGTGTATCCGGTTCTCCATGGACTGGAACGCGACGGAGCGCTTAAGTCCCGACGCAAGACCGTCAACCGCCGTAGCCGTATCTATTACTCCGTAACGCCCGTCGGAGCGAAACGGTTAGCCGATCTCTCGAAGACCTGGACCAACCTGGCCACCGCAATCCAAACCATGCTGACAGGAGGGCACCATGGCCAGGCCATTCCATGAACTTCGCGAACGCCTGCTTCGGGCTGGCGTAGCGCCACGGTATGTAAAACGTTACTTGAGCGAACTTGTCGATCACCTGGCCGACCTGAACGCGGAAGAGGAGCGAGCCGGTCTCAGCCCAGGGGACGCGAAGTCCGCGGCGCTCCTCCGGCTCGGCGAAACGGAGGATCTCGCCAGGGCAATGATCGACCAGCGTCAACTCCAGTCCTGGAGCGTCAGGGCGCCGTGGGCAACCTTTTGCCTCGCCCCGCTCTCGCTCCTCGCAGCGGCCTACTTCATTGCCTGTCTCATCTTGTGGTCTGGCTGGCGAATCTTCCTGCCGGGACTCGATTCGCCATTCGTCCCAATAAATGGCCTCGCCATTCTCTACTTCGGCGTTGGCTGGTCTCTCTTTACCGCAGCGCCGACTCTCATCGGTTGGGCAATCGGACTCATCGCAGCCCGTCAGAGACTCAATCTGGTTTGGCCCATCGTCGGCTGGATTCTGGTCGCACTGGTCGGTGGCACAGCGAAAGTCCACGCCCATCGTCCAAACCTGCATGACAAAGTCGCACATATTACCATGAGCTTCACGCTTGGACCTCTCCTCCAGGGGATTCCCGATGGCCTGTCTCAAGCCCTGCTGATCTTCTTGCTAACAGTCCTGCCCTATCTCCTTTTTTCGATACTCCGGCGCGGTCGCGGAATATCGACTTAAGGAACTCCCCGGACCGCGCCTACAAAAAATTCCTCACCGCCTACCCAGATTGAGCCTCTTCCGCGCCCTCAACCCACACTTAGCCTGCTCAAACCGACTCCACGTAATGGATAGTTTGATAGAGTGTGGAAGATTAGAAGACCCATGCTGCGATTCTCCCTCTCTTTCGTTTTTTTAGCCGTCCTCCTCTTCCAGCGGGCACTCGCGCAAACCTCCCAATTGCAGCGGGAGGTTGTGACCGATAAATCAGACACGCACGATACTCCAGTCGCCCATCCGCTCTCATGGTGGACTCAAGACCCGCTTCGACTCGATGTGGACCGCACTCTTCCCTTCGGCCTCAAGGCAACGGATGGTCACCTTATCAGCGCCCAGGACTATCGCGTCGAACAGAAGGTGACCGACCTCTGCGTTCTCTCGACCCACGCCATCGTCCAGATCATCACCACCATCTATGCCCAGCCCGGTCTAGCCCTCGATACCTCGACGGTGCCAGGCGCCGGCCCACCTATTTCCTTAGCCGATCTACCGCCCGCGCAATGGAAGAGCCTGCTGGTGAAGGTTCCGGTCGACGATCGCAGTGTTGCTCCGCAGCCTGATCAGTACTTCGAAATCTATCGACTGCAAGCCGACGGAGGACTCTTTCAGTCTCTCAAGTCCGCATCCGTCTATGGCGTAGGACCCAATGCCATCCTTGGGACCTTCGACCCTGACGGTGGAAACGGAGGAGGATGCGCTGACGGATACTGGTGGTTCGATGCGGCAGGAGCTCACCCGGTGGACTTCTCGCAACTCGACCGCGCCATCACGACTGCGCTGCCGCCGGACACCGTATATACCTCTCGGTGCTGGGCGCTCCATCCTGAAGAATCCAGGCTAAAAAGCGGAGTGCAAAAACGCAATGCAACCTGCCACGCCTGCGATTGGGTAGGAGAGGTCGTCGCGACCTATCGGATCCGGCAAGGTGCCGCCCTTCCAGTCTCGGTTCACTTTCAGCCCAACCCGGAGCAGTAAAGCAACACAGCATATTCTCCGTTCCCGGTCGTGTCTGGCCCGCGCGCAACAATCTCCTCGAGGCACCCAAGTGGAAGTGCCCCAAAAACTGTCAAGCCCCCAAACCGCAAATCCCTGCGCCAATCCAGCACATTCGCGTGGCGTATGAGTTATCCTCCAACCGCTATACTGGTAGTAGAGAAGCAAAAGAGGCCGCCGAGCAATCGGGGGCCTCTGTTATTAGCCAACAAGTCATTTATTTTCAATATTTTGCAAGCAAGTCGCATGGAATCAATAATTTACATACACAAGCAGCCGGCAAACCAATGATTCCAAGTGATTTACTCCCAAAATACCCCAAGGGGGGAGGGGGGTACCCCCACCCAGAGAGAGGAGAAAGAAATGACCCTATCAAGCTGCCAGCTAGGAGAACCGCTCTACTCAACCACCACCAGCACATCCCCGGAGCCGACCGCATCGCCAACCGCGACCGCAATTCTGGCCACCCGTCCGGTCTTGGGAGACTTCAGCTCGTTCTGCATCTTCATTGCTTCGATCACTACCAGCGCCTGGCCCTCCTCGACCGCATCGCCCACCTCCACCAGCACCCGCACCATCCTACCCGGCATAGGAGCCTTCACCGGACGCGGCCCATCCGTCCCGGCACCCGCCCCCCGGCGCCCCTGCAGCGACCGAGGATCGGCAACCTCAAACTCGAACCGCCGTCCCCCAATCACCACCCCATTGCCATCCAGAACGCACCGGTACTGCCGTCCGTCAATCAACAACGACAGCACTCCAGCCTGCAACACCCTTACATCCGCCACCATCGGCCGCCCGTCCACCGAGCACTCCATCCCCGCGCCGAACTCAGCCGCAAGCTCAACCCGCCGCTTCTCTCCCACAACCTCAAGCCAGACCGTCACAGTCGCAACCCCTCCCGCCGCCCGGCCACAGCCCACCGGCTCTCCTCAGAGACACCGGAGACAGCCTGCGCCCCGATCGTTTCCCGCCTCGCAGACGCAGCAAACAGCGCAGCCGCCAGCGCCACCACATCCTCCGGGACATCCTCCTGCGCATCTTCCTGCGCAGGGGCAGCGGGTTCAGCCAGCAGCCTCTCCAGATACCCCGTGTCAATCCGGGCGGCGCGAAAGTCTTCATCCATCAGGATCCGCCGGAACAGCCCGATATTGGTCTTGATCCCGCCAATAACATACTCCCCCAGCGCCCGCAGCATCCGGTCAATAGCCTGCTCCCGCGTCGGCGCAAACGCCACCAGCTTCGACAGCATCGGATCGTAGTCCAGCGGCACATTCCAACCCTCATACACCGCGCAGTCCTCGCGAATCCCCGGACCGCTCGGCTGAATCAGCCGCGTAATCAATCCCGGCGAAGGAAAGAAATGATTCTCAGGGTCCTCCGCATAGATCCTGCACTCAATCGCGTGTCCGCGCAGCCGAACATCCTCCTGCGTCAGCGGCAGAGGCTCGCCCATCGCCAAACGAAGCTGCAGATGCACCAGATCCAATCCAGTCACCATCTCGGTCACAGGATGCTCCACCTGCAGCCGCGTGTTCATCTCCAGGAAGTAGAAGTTCTCCGCATCATCCACCAGGAACTCGACCGTCCCAGCGTTCACATACCCAGCCGAGAGCGCCAGTCGCGCCGCAGCCTCGCCCATCCTGCGGCGCAGATCATCTCCCACAACCGCGGAAGGAGCCTCTTCGATCACCTTCTGGTGCCGCCGCTGCACCGAGCACTCCCGCTCGCCCAGATACACGCAGCTCCCATGCTCATCCGCCATCAACTGGATCTCGATATGCCGAGGCCGCTCGATCAGCTTCTCCAGATACACCTCGCCCGACCCAAAGCTCCGCTCCGCCTCACTGCTGGCCGCCGTAAATGCCGCCCCGAGATCCTCCGCCCGCGTCACCGCCCGCATGCCCTTACCACCGCCTCCAGCCGCAGCCTTCAGCATCACCGGATAGCCAATCCCGGCGGCCACGCGCAGCGCCTCGGCCACATCGGCCAGCCCCGTCACGCTCCCCGGGACACGAGGCATCCCCGCCGCATCCGCCGCCTGTCGCGCCCTGGTCTTCGAGCCAAGCACCCGCATCGCGCTCGCCGGAGGCCCAATGAACGTCACCCCAGCCTTGGCACAAGCCTCGGCGAACTCCGCATTCTCCGAGAGGAACCCGTACCCAGGGTGAATCGCATCCGTACCCGTCCGCCGCGCCACCTCGAGGATCAGATCCCCCCGCAGATAGCTCTCCCCCGCCGGCGCCGGCCCCAGCCGGTAGGCCTCATCCGCGTGCAGCACATGCAGGGCCCCCCGGTCGACATCCGAGTAAACCGCCACCGTGGCCATCCCTATCTCCCGGCACGCACGAATAACCCGCAGCGCAATCTCCCCGCGGTTCGCAATCAACACTTTTTTTATCGACCGTCGCAAGCGGCCATTCTACCCCAGACGACTGACTCACCGAGCCAAAACCAGAACACACCCAAACACAAAGAGGCCTCCCGCTATGGGAGGCCTCCAGCATCACAACAAGCAACGGCGGCTACTGCATCGAAACGCCACCCTGTGTCGCCTTTTCCTTCTTCAGCTCATTTTCCTTGCGAGCGCCCATGGCCTTCTGTATCCAGGTATCAACCTGGGCCATATCAGCCTTACGAGCAGGTTCATCACCGCACTCCAGATCCGCCTTTCGACGATAGGTCAGTTGCAGGTACTGCATGGCGTCGTCATAGGTAGGGTTCAACTCGACAGCTTTATTCAGATACTGCAGTCCCTCGTTCACCAGATCGGTGTTAGCAGTCTGCAGCTTCTGGCATGCTCCCTTGCTCTTTTTGGGGTTGCCATCGCCTTGGTCGGTCAACCCGTCCGCAGCAAGAATTGTGATCGCGTTCTTATAAGCCAGCGTCCAGTCCACGAAGCCGACGGTGTAGTAGGCCTCCGGATCATTCGGAGCAATCGCGATGACCTTCTTCTCGTACTCCTTAGCCACATCAAACTTCTTGATGTTTCGATTGATGGAGGCTATCTGTTTCAACGCAGTCAGATCGTTAGGATCCTTCGCGAGAACAGCGTTGAAGCCATCAAGGGCTTTCTGCGCGACCGCAAGGTTCTCTGGCGTGTCCAGATTCGGCACCACTTGATACGAGTAAGCGGTCGCCAGATACAGCTTCGCGTCTTCGTAGTTCGGATCTAGGGCGATCGAATTTTGGAAGTGGTTCACTGCCTCTTCGTATCGTGCATTCTTGAATGCCTGCACTCCCTTGGTCAGCTGATCCCGAGCCTTCAGGCGATTACACCCGGTTGCAGTGATAAGCATCAGCGCCAGCAAAGCAGCCGTAACCGGAATCCGTGCGGTGAATTTCATTGGGCGAATCATCTCCTTCAAAATGGGCGCGAGTTTCTATTCCAAAGACCGGGAAAGACTACATAACCAAGTTTCGGCGTTCGCTTGATTGTAATGGTATATGTCCTAACGTGACTAGAGCAGCTTTCTTTCCCTACTTCAAAAAGGAACTAATGTCGGTCTTTTGTACTACAACCATGAAGCTTCTGCCTAGCTCGAACTGCTCTTCGTGATTCGATGCAAGCCAGCGGTCGTGGGCTAGCCGGAACACAAACAAAGTGGCCTAAACTATACGCCCATCTCGCATCTTGACGATTCTGTCCGCATAGGAAGCGGCGTCGGCGTCATGAGTGATCATCAGAATCGTCTGCCCGAGCCGGCGGTTCAGGTCCTTGATCAACTTCAGCACTGCCTCCGAGTTCTCACTGTCCAGATTGCCCGTAGGCTCGTCGGTCAGCAAAATCGCCGGTGAATTCAGCAGTCCGCGCGCAATCGCCACCCGTTGCTGCTGCCCGCCAGAGAGGGCACGAGGCTAATGTTTCAGCCTGTCGGTAATCCCAAGCAGCTTGAGAATCTCCTGAAATGCCGGGTCGAACACAGTATTCCGGCCACCGATATACTGCACGATCCGGATATTGTCTTCTGCAGACAGAGTCGGCAGCAGGTTGTACTTCTGGAACACGAACCCCACCGTGGTATTGCGAAGCTCCGTTCGCTCGGCGTTGGTCATGCCCGCCAAATCCCCGGCCGTTCAGATGCACTGTCCCTGTTGTCATCGGGGTCAAACCACCCAGGATATGAAAGAGAGTCGACGGAGGGGTGAACGAAATTTAGGTAACGCTAGCACTCGATCAACCACAGTTACTTACACAAAACTTCAGGCAACTGGTCACCTGGACCAGTCGCCTGCGCAAAGCTTTACCTACTGAATTACTGTCCTGCTTCGACTCGGGGTGTAATGAGACCGATGTTATCCACTCCGGCTTGATGACCGAAGTCGATAACCTCAGCAACCTTGCTGAAGTCCAGATCCTTGTCGCCTTTGACGAACATGACCTTCTCCTGCCGGGTTGCAAAGATCTCGGCAAGCTTAGGCTCAAGGTCGCCCTTGTTCATCGAAGTCTCGTTGATCTTGTAAGCCGGGGCTGCAGCGCCATTGGATAGCACCTGAACGACGATCGTACGGTCATTCTCCTGCTGCTCCTTATGATCCTTGGGAGGCTGAGGAACCAACGTCTCCAACCCTCGAGGCGTGACTGGCACGATGACCATGAAGATGATCAACAGCACCAGAAGAACGTCGATAAGCGGGGTTACGTTGATCTCAGAAACCGCTCCGCCAGTATTTCCACCACCCATTCCCATAGCAATCTCCTCAGATACTCTTGCCGCTCCAGTCGATGCGAGTCCGGCACCCTACATGCTACTTCTTGGTTGTTGTCGCGCCGGTGTCGTCTGTTCTTTCAGTCAACAGGCCAAGCTGGCTTACACCGGCGGACCGGATTCCATCCACCGCATCCATCACTTTGCCATAGTTGGCACGGATGTCCGCGCGCATAAAGACCTCTTTGCTGGTCTTGTTCTCCAGTTTCGCGGAGATCTTAGGTCCAAGATCATCGAGCGTTACCTGGTCGCCGCCGAGAAACGTCCTGCCATCGCGGGTCACAGCGACGACGACGGCATCTTCCTTATTGGCATCTTCCATTACCACCGCGGCATCAGCCTTCGGCAGATCCACGTTGACTTTGTTGTTCAGCATGGGGGTGATGACCATGAAGATGATCAACAGCACCAGCATCACGTCCACCATCGGCGTCACGTTGATGTTGGAGTTGACCTTCTTGCCTTCATCCCGCTTATTGATACCCATAACGTATGCTCCGTCCGGTTGCTGTATTTACTCTTCCTGCGATAGCTGCCCAGCCCTCGGACGCCGTTCGCTGGCGGCGCCCGAAAGCTTGGTCAGAGGGTGATTCCCGCAGAGTGCTGCTGATTGCCTTGCGCCTTCAGGACCGAAGCCTTACCGGTGGCTCTGCTTGATGAAGTAGTCAACCAGTTCGCTCGAGCTGTTGTCCATCTCGACGTCAAACGCCTCGACCTTACCGGTGAAGTAGTTGAACGTCATAACGGCCGGGATGGCGACGAGCAGACCGAAGGCGGTCGTTACGAGAGCCTCCGAGATACCGCCGGCAACTGCGCCGATACCAGAGGTCTTCTGGGTTGCAATCTGCTGGAAGGCGTTCAAAATACCGACCACGGTACCGAACAGTCCGATGAAGGGAGCCGTCGAGCCGATCGTAGCCAGACCGCCCAGGCCGCGCTTCAGCTTTGCGTGAACGATGGCTTCCGAGCGCTCGAGTGCACGCTTGGAGCTCTCAACCTGCTCCTCGGTGATCGTGCCACCCGAACCAAAGCTGCGAAACTCCTGCAAGCCAGCGGTAACAACCTCGGCGAGGTGCGACTTCTTCGAACGGTCCGCAACTTTGATCGCCTCATCCAGACGGCCGTCCTTCAACGCGCCTGCAACCTTCGGGGCAAACTCGCGAGACTGCTTGCGGGCAGCAGAGAAATAGAGGGCCCGGTCGATGATCACAGCGAGCGACCAGATCGACATGATGAAGAGAAGAATGACGACGCAACGGGCCAGCCAGCCCATGTTGCCCCAAAGTCCCATTACACTGAAGCTGACCTGGGCTTCCTCGAAGTACAGGGCGAGGGAAGCGGGAACGTGAGCGAAGGTTGTTGCTAGATGAGCGAGAATCACTGGAATATTTCCTCCTGGTAGAACTCTAACTTTCAGAATCTTGACCCGGGAATCCCCCAAAAGTTCGACACCTTTGGGAGACCCGCGAGAGACGTTATTGCCTGATTAGACTTGATTTAGATGAGCCTTGGTTTAGCCGCCGCCGAAGTTGAAGTTGACGGTGATCTGAGTATCCACTTCGGTGGGCTCGCCGTTCAGGAAGTACGGCTTGTAGCGCCACCCTTGGACGGCCGAGACCGCCGCAGACCGAAGCATCTCAGGACCACTGACGACCTCGAGCTTTTCGATCGTGCCGCTCTTCGAGATCACCGCATGCAGAACAACCGCACCGGAGACGTGAGCAGCTCTCGCGATTGGTGGGTAAACGGGATTCTGCCCAGACAGCTTATTGCCAGCTACGACGCCGCTCGATACGCGAGCCGGGCCCTTCGGCGGAGCAACCTTGACGACTGGAGTCGGCGCAGTGCCGATTCCGCCCATCACGCCACCTGGAACACCGCTTCCGCCACCCATACCAGCCATGCCGGCAACACCGGCAACCTGCGGAGGTGGAGCAGCATCTTCCTTCAGCATCTTAATGTCTTTAGGAATCTTCGTCGGAGCGTGAAGACCTGCGTCGATCTCCGACACCATCTTGATCGGCTTGACGATCTGTTGCGGCGGCGGAGGGGGTGGAGGGGGAGGGGGTGGAGGCGGCGCTGTCAGCATCGCAGTCATTGCCGTCTTCGGCAAAGCCTCCGGATACAGCAGCGGAATAAGGATCATGGTTGCCAGGATCGCGCCATTGAAGATAAAGGTCCCAATCATCCAGTACTTGGACTTGGTCTTGATCTGGCCGCCGGATTCCATCAACGAGGATTCGAACATATGCAGCCTCTTTACTGTGAAGAAGAGCTATTTTTCTTTAGACACCACGTTGCTGCTTTTTGTTCCCAGTTGTTTTTTGTTCCAGCCACTTCTTTTTTTGTTCCTGTCCTACTCCATCGGCAGAAGAGCCGATCCCTACACCTTCGCGCGCTTGCCCGCAGGTAACGTCACCGACTTGCCCTTGCTCACTCGCCAGTCCTGATAGGCCACCAGCATCGGCGCAGCCACCGCGATCGATGAGTAGGTTCCAATTAGGATGCCAACAACGAGCGCAAAGGAAAACCCATGCAGCACTTCTCCGCCAAATAAATACAGCGAAAGCACCGTCAAGAAGGTTAGGCCAGACGAGATAACAGTTCTGCTCAACGTCTGGTTAATGCTCCGATTGACAACATCATGCAGCGACTCCCTCCGCGAAAGCGCAAGATTCTCGCGAATGCGGTCGAAGACGACGATGGTGTCGTTCATCGAATAACCAATCAACGTCAGGATTGCAGCGATAACGGTAAGCGTAATCTCCTGATTCGTCAAACTGAACGCGCCAACCGTGATCAGCGTGTCGTGGAACACCGCCACCACCGCAGCCACGCCATAGATCAGCTCAAACCGGAACCACAGATAGATCAGCATTCCGATCAGCGAGTACAGGGTAGCCAGCCACGCCTGCTTCTGCAGCTGTTTCCCAGCCGTAGGTCCAACAATCTCAACCTGCTCCACCGTAAACGCGGAGTCGCGGTAGTTGGCAGTCAGGGCGCTCTCCACACTCTGCCGACCCGCATCGTGCGACTGGTCGGTCGCCGTTGACTCGGGCAGCGCGATGATCACCTTGTTCGCCGCATGGCCGCTGGGATCACTGACGCGCTGAATGCGGGCATCGTGCACGCCCGCACGGTCCATCGCCTGCCGGATATGATCCTCATTCGGAGTCTGGTCAAAGGCCACACGAACCTGCGTGCCTCCCTTGAAATCAACCCCCATCGGAATGTGGTGCCAGAACAGGATGCTCAACACACCCAGAACAGAAAAGATCAGGGAAAACCCGAGGAAGTACCACTTCTTCCCGAGCCAATCAATATTTGTTGTACGAAACAGTTCCAAGCTCAAACCCTCAGCGGCAGCCAATGGCTCCGCAATCTCTCGAAAAACTAAATAGACAGCGCCGCGCCGCGTTCCTTCTTCTGCAGAATCGCGTCAAAGATCACGCGCGACACCAGCACCGCGGTAAACAAATTGGCGAACAAACCGAACGCCAGCGTCACCGCAAACCCACGCACCGGACCCGAACCGAAGAGGAACAGAATCATCGCCGAAACGATGGTCGTCACGTGGGTATCGATGATCGTCACCCAGGCATGCGCAAAGCCCTGCTGCACCGCCGCCGCCGCTGTCTTGCCGGCCCGAAGTTCTTCGCGAATACGCTCGAAGATCAGTACATTCGAGTCCACGCCCATACCAATCGTCAGGATCACACCCGCGATTCCTGGCAGTGTCAAAGTCGAGCCGGTGAAGCCCATGAACCCCAGCAGGATCACCAGGTTCAGCATCAGCGCCAGATCCGCATTGATGCCAGCACCCTTGTAGTAAATCAGCATGAAGATCATGACCGCCAACATACCGGCGATCGCCGCGACCACGCCCTGATGGATCGAGGCAGCGCCAAGGCTCGGCCCAACCGTCCGCGTCTCAAGATACGAGATCGAAGCCGGCAACGCGCCCGTGCGCAACATCAGCGACAGATCGTTCGCCTGCTGCTGCGTAAACGCACCGGTGATCTCGCCGCTGTCGCGAATTGCTGACTGGATTCCCGCAACCTCGCGAACCTTGTTATCCAGCAGAATCGCCATCGAGCCCGGCGTCGCGCTTGAAGCTGTATGCGCCTCGGTGTACTTGTAGAAGCGATCTCCCGCCTCAGTCGTCAGGTTGAACCGGATGTTCGGCCGGCCGTTCTGGTCCTGCCCCGGCTGCGCATCGCGGAAATCAGTGCCTTCCACTTCGCTGACTCGCTTCAGCAGCCAGATCTGGTCCGGTGCGCCTGCGGAGCCGCTGCCATGCACCAGCATCGAGTCAGGAGGAATCGCCCCGCCGTTCGCCTGCAACGCAGCCTGATCCGTCTCATAAGGCCCACCAGTCACCGCATGAATCGACAGCTTGGCAGTCGACTGAATAATCTCTTCCACCCGGCCGGGATCGCTGACGCCGGGCAGCTCCACCAGGATCTGGTTCTCGCCCAGCCCGTACTTCTGAATCACCGGCTCAGCTACACCCAGCTTGTCAATGCGCTCGCGAATCGTCTCGATCGAAGTATCGAGCGTCCGCGTCTCAAGATCCCGAGCCGCGCCAACCTTCATCGTCAGTGCCGAGTTGCCATCAGGCGTCGTGGTGACGTCATAGGTCGAATAATCGTTCCCCTGCAGCACGGAGCGAGCGTCACTCAACTTCGCCGCCGGAATACCCGACACGATGATTGTCTGTGGCCGCAAGGGATCCGTCTTGCCCACAGTAGCGCCGACCACTCCGGCCTTCTGCAGATCGCCCTCAAGCCTCGCTACATCGCGGTCCGTAGCCGAAGCGATCGCCTCAGCCACGTGCACTTCAAGCACCAGGTGGGTGCCGCCCTTAAGGTCGAGCCCCAGGTGGATACGATCTTTGATCGACTGCGTGAGCCCGCCATGTGGAATGCCCACGATGCCGAAGCAGAAGATCACCAGTACCGCAACGATGAATGCCGATTTCCCGGCCAGATTCTTGCCCATGATCTTTATTGAAGGGTGCAGCCGCGGTGCCATGCTTCAGTCCCGCCGCCGCTATCCTTGTTTCTTCCTCGTCCGTTGTTAACGGTTCAATCTCAACGTGCCTACATCTAATATCTGTTACAGCTTTGTTGTGAAGTCTTTGTTCTAGGCAGCCTGTTCGTCAGTCGTCACCGCGGCAATCGCGCTTTTGACAAACTCTAGCTTCACGCCGTCCGGCTGAACCCGCAGGATTACCAGATCGTCCTTCACGGTCAGTACCGTGCCGCGAATCCCGCCATTGGTGGTGACACGGTCGCCGGTCTTCAACTGCCCCAGCATCTCCTGCCACTTTTTCTGCTTCCTTTGGTTCGGCGCGATCATCAAAAAATAAAGCACCACAAAAAACAGGATCGGCAGGGCAAGACTGCCAAGATTACCCAGTCCACCCATCGCACTCTGCAACCACATCGCAAACATCAATCGAAACTCCGTTCAATCACTCAATTCTTCTTTAGCACTGGCCAGCGAAACCACAGCCCAGTGCGCGCAGCCGGACGCAACTTCGCCTATGGTGCAAAAGTGTGCCTAGCCCCTAAGCATCGCGTAACCGCAACCCCCTGTCAAGGCGCGAGCATCGCTCCTCACTTCGCCAAACGTCGCTTCCAGGCCATCTTTATCGCGCCCTCCAACATATCCGCGCTCACCGAGTCCAGCCGTACCCGGGTGGCCCCACCGCGACCCCACCCGCCAGGCACAGGAGAAAACGCCTCCGGCGCATCCTCCACCAGCCCAGTTTGCTCCTCCGGGCTCAGCTTCAGAACGCCATAGCCCTCCTTCTCAAACGCAAGAGTACAAAAGATCTTCCCTCCCACCCGGAAGTCGGGATGCCCCTGATGTGACCCCTCGGAGGCTCCCGGCAGACTCAACGCCATCCGTCGATAATCCTTTGCAGTCACCCGCATCTCCTCGTAAAAAGCTCTCAACACTCTACGCCCACCGCCGCCAATCCAGCGCCAACCTTCGCCTTAACGCGGGACGCTAATCGCCTATCTCATAAAGGCATGAATAGACATGCCTAGCCAACCACCGCCGAAAAACGGGTTGCTTTGGCATGGGGCCGCTAGCGTTCTTCAGGAAAATGCGATTCATGGCCTGCGACACATTGCCAGCGCCCATCGCGATAGACAAAAATATCCGTAAAGCGATTCTTCGCATGAAATTTTCCGTCCTGGCTTCTTGTCCCGCCCACACCACGGACATAAGCGGAATTGCCATGCACATGCGCATGCAACTCAGATAATTCGAAGTGAACGGTGCTCGGCTTCGCGACGGTCGCCAGCATTGCTCTGCGGTCGATCAGTGAGCCATCAAAGTTTGCCTCTTCGAATTCATCTGCCAGAATGCACTCTAGCGCAGCCTTATCGTGCTGCTCCACGGCTCGCAGCCAGACCTGCTCAATCTGAACCAGCGTCACCGGATCTTTTTGCTGGCCCGCTGGGCAACCTTGGCCATGCGCCAACGAAAACGAACACAATAGCAACAGGGGTAAAAAAAATTTCATGGCCGTTATCATTCCTATGCCGTTAGAGACGCAGCGGTCGGACATTTTGACTCTGGAATAGTTAGCCAGAATTTCTTTTTTCGTGAAGCAATCGATTTGCAACCGTATGCAAGCAAGAAGGAAGCGCCCATGCCCATCCCCGAAGACCTCGCCGCCATCGCTCACCAGGAGGCCGAACTCCGCTTCTCCACCTTCGACTATGACACGGCCTGGCGTCTCGGCCAGAGTCTGCGCGATCTGGCCGTCTCCCGCAATCAGTCTCTCGTCATCGACATTCGCCGCTTCGGCCAACCTTACCAGCCGCTCTTCTACACTGCCCTCGCCGACACCACGCCGGACAATCCCCGCTGGGTGCAGCGCAAATCGAATGTAGTCGCCCGCTTCCATCGCAGCTCCTATGCCATCGGCCTCGCACTCGAGCAGAGCAGCCGCACCTTCAGCGAACGCTACAGTCTTCCCGATGCCGACTACGCCGCCCACGGCGGTAGCTTTCCCCTCCACGTCATCGGCGCGGGCGTGATCGGCTGCGTCACCGTCTCCGGCCTGCCACAGCGCGAAGACCACAGTCTCGTTGTCGAAGCGCTCTGCCTCGAACTTAAGCAGAACCACGACTCCCTGCGCCTCGCATAACCGACCTGCCGCACTGCAATGCTCTAATAATCTGTCCAGACACTGTCCTGCCGGACGGGCCCGCTGCGCGCGGAGCGGTCACTTCGTGACGGGTATACCCCTTCGGTTGGCTCTCCCGTTGGTCGCGAAAAAAAGATGATTCCGACCAACGGGAGGACCACGCGAAGCTCTAAAAAAGGCGCGCGAACGCCCGCCCTCCGCGCAGAAGGCCCGTCCGGCAGGACAGCTTCATGACAACTTCTAACAACTGCAATGCTCTAATAAAAGTTTGCCCGCAGCAGCGGCACCACGGGAGCATCGAAGCCATGTCGGATCGGTCATACGCCATCACCCGGACACTCTCCTCCGTGTTCCTCGTGGGATACCTTCTGCTCTTCGTGATCCGTACCTGGCACTGGCCCCTCATGGGCGACGCCGCCCTCATGCATTACGTCGTCTTCCTCATGGACCACGGCATGGCTCCGTATCGCGACATCGTCGATCCCAACATGCCGACGACGCTTCTGATAGAAGGCGCCGTCATGCATCTCTTCGGCGGCAACTCGCTCACCTGGCGGCTCTTCGACCTCTCGCTCCTGGCCGTCTCGGCACTCGCCATGTTCGTCATCTGCCGGCCCTACAGCCGCTTCGCTGCACTCTTTGCAGCGTCCCTCTTCGCGCTCATCCACGGCCGCAACGGCCTAGTCGAACTAGGTCAGCGCGATCTCACGATGACGGTCTGCCTCCTCATCGGCTACGCCTTCCTACTCACCGGCCTGAGAACCCATCACAGAGCGCTTCCACCAGGAAAGACCAGGCCCTGGATGACGGCCCTCTTCGGATTCTTCTGCGGCGTCGCAGCCACCATCAAGCCATCCGTTCTCTTCCTCGGACCAGCTGTCCTGCTCCTCGCAACCATCGCCCTAAAACGCAGAGGTCAACCCTTCGCCTCGCACCTCATCGCTGGGCTTCTTGGAACACTGACGCCGCTCCTATTAATCCTCGCCTGGCTTCACCACCAACACATCACCGCCGATTTCTTCCGAACCCTCACCCAACTCCTCCCCTACTTCCTCCTCCTCGGCCCCCGCTCTTACCCTCATCTCATCCTTCACAGCATCTCGTCCGTCATGCTTCCCGTCGTGCTGCTCTGGCTCCCCATCGTCCTCCTCAAAAAAGACTGGCTCACCTGGGAGCGAGCCGCCCTCCTCGTCGCAGTTCTCTTCGGACTAGCCTCCTTCTATCTCCAACGGAAGGGTTTTCCCTACCATCGCTACCCCTCCGAAGCCTTTCTGCTCCTCCTGATCGCCATCGACTTCACCACCATCCTCAAAACCAAACCAGCCCACTGGCGACTCCGCTTCACCAAGACCAATAAACTTCTGCCTGCCCTGTCCATAGCGGGAATTGTGGTTGGCGTAGTCTTCGTCGCAGGCGGTTCCACCGCACACGCCCTCTGGCAGGACTGGCGCAATCAGGAGTTCGACACCATGCTCCGCGCCGACCTCAACCGACTGGGAGGCGAAAAACTCGACGCCCGTGTGCAGTGTCTGGACATGGCCGACGGCTGCATCCCCACGCTCTACAACATGCGTCTCGTGCAATCCACCGGCTATCTCTACGACTGCTACATGCTCTCCAACCAACCCGGGACCGAACGAGACCGATCTCGCGAAGCCTTCTGGCAGGCCATCACGAAGAATCCCCCTGCCGTCTTCGTCGTCTCAAGCAACGACTGCGACCCAGCCACCCAGCGCCCCGGCTACGCCTATCAAAAGCTGAACCGCTGGCCCCAATTCGACGACTACCTCCAAGCCAACTACCACCTCGACGTAGAACGAATCCCCCCGCGCATGGTCAACGCAGGCAGCAGCCCCTCCAAGCCCCTCGGCTACAGAATCTACGTCCAAAACAACCTCAACTAGCTTCGCCAACTCCTGCCAAATCCCGCCGCACCCGCTCCATCGTATCCAGATAAAACGCAATATTGTGCACGCTATTCAGCACAGCACTCAACGGCTCGCCCGACGCAAATAAATGCCGCAGATAAGCCCGCGTATACCGCCGGCACACCATACATCCGCACGTCGCGTCGATCGGCCCCTGATCCTCCGCATACTCCTTCTTCTTGATATTCAGCCTGCCCTCCGATGTAAACAGCAGCCCATGCCGCCCCGCCCGCGTCGGCAGCACGCAGTCCATCATGTCCACGCCCATCCGCGCGTACTCCTCAATCTCATCCGGATACCCCACCCCCATCACATATCGCGGCTTATCCTTCGGCAGATGCTCCAGCGTCCAGGCGATCATCTCCCGCGTCACCTTCCGCGGCTCCCCCACCGCCAGCCCGCCGATGGCATACCCTGGCAGATCCATCTCCACCAGCCTCTCCGCCGACTCCTTCCTCAAATCCGCATACATGCCGCCCTGCACAATCCCAAACAAACTCTGCGTCTGCCCCTGTCTCTCCGAAAACCACGGTACCCGGTCCTTATGTAACTCAAAGTGATCCTTCGACCGCTGCGCCCACGCATGCGTCAACCCCATCGACTCCCGCGTCCTCTCCCACGTCGCCGGCGTCTCCACGCACTCATCGAAGACCATCGCAATATCCGCCCCCAATGCAATCTGCACCTCCATCGAGTGCTCCGGCGAGAAAAAATGCTTGCTCCCATCCAGGTGCGACCGAAACTCCACCCCCTCCGGCGTCACCTTCCGCAGCTTGCTTAAACTGAACACCTGGAACCCGCCCGAATCCGTCAGCATCGGGCGCTCCCAGCTCATAAACCGATGCACCCCGCCCATGCGCCGCACCAGCTCATGCCCCGGCCGCAGATACAGATGGTAGGTGTTCGCCAGAATAATCTGCGCCCCCTTTCCACCCGCGCCAACCTCTTCCAGCAGACTCTGCGGCACCGCCTTCACGCTCGCCGCCGTCCCCACCGGCATAAACACCGGAGTCTCCACCACTCCATGCGGCAGCCTCAGCCGCCCCCTCCGCCCTCCGCCCTCAGCGGTCCTGTCTACCTCAAACGAAAATCCCATTACTCCGATTGTATGAGGGCAGGCCCATTTCGCCTCCAACGACGCACCAACAGCCTCTTCGGAGCAGTCACACTCCATTAATTCATCTGGCATTCAACTTCAATTCACAAATCCAGCCACCTTCAGACCTAACAATAAGGAGCACCGCATCTCTACCAACTTTTGAGGCCTCAAAAAATGATTCGGAAACTTCTCGCCCTCTCGTTGTCCTCGACCCTTATTCTCAGTGGCTGCGGCCAGGGCACGGTCAGCACGCCTCCAGGCAACGGCAACGCCAACACCACTCCGCCCGTCGTCATCACGCCCACCACCGCCCAGGCCGCCATCAAGCACATCGTCGTCATCTACGGCGAAAACATCTCCTTCGACCACTACTTCGGTACCTACCCCAACGCGGCCAACACAGGCGGAACCACCTTTACCCCTGCAACCGCCGCCACGGTAGCTGCTGCGGCCGCCGCCGGCACCACCAGCCTTCCGGCCACTCCCACCATCACCAATAACTACATCTCGAACCCCAGTCTGCTCACGGCCAATCCGAATCTCAACAGCGCCAATAATGTGTCTGCATCGAACTCTGTGTCGGCCAATCCCTTCCGACTCGGCCCAAACCAGGCTGCCACCAATGACCAGGACCACAACTACGGCCCCGAGCAGCTGGCATTCGATAACGGCAAGATGGATCTCTTCCCACTCTCCGTCGGAACCGCCAACCCCGCCTCCCTCGTCAATTCGACCGGAGCAGCTCCCATCACTGGCACCACCGCCCTCACCATGGGCTACTATGACGGCAACACCGTCACCGCACTCTGGAATTATGCCCAGCACTACGGCCTCAACGACCACTCCTTCGGCACCACCTTTGGTCCCTCCACCCCAGGCGCCATCAACCTCATCTCCGGCCAGACCAACGGCGTCATCAATCAGGTCGGCGCCCTGGGCAGCGCCGTAATCGCCGACGGCCAGGGTGGCTTAACGGACATCAACGACGCTGACCCGGCCAATGACGTCTGCTCCTCGACGGGCGAGTACTTCAGCATGTCCGGCAAAAACATCGGCGATCTGTTGAACACCGCCGGCATCTCCTGGGGCTTCTTCGAGGGCGGCTTCAATCTCTCCATCACCAACACCAGCGCCAACGGCGTCATCGCCTCCGGTACCGGATGCCTGCCCGGGGAAGCAACCGGCAGCCGCGCCACCGGCGCCGTCAACATCCCCGGCAATCCTCTCAAGGCTGACTACATCCCCCACCACCAGCCCTTCCAGTACTACGCCAGCACCGCAAACCCGACTCATATCCGCCCCGCCTCCGTCGCAGCGATCGGAACCGCGGCCGATACCGGCCCCTCCACCGCCAACCACCAGTACGACATTCTTGACTTCAACGCAGCTCTCAAGGCCGGAAACATGCCTGCCGTCACCTTCCTCAAGGCTCCCGGCTACCAGGACGGCCACGCCGGTTACTCCGATCCTCTCGACGAGCAGACCTTCCTCGTCACCGAGATCAACGCCATCGAGTCCTCGTCCTTCTGGGGTTCGACCGCTATCATCCTTGCCTACGACGACTCCGACGGTTGGTACGATCACCTCACCGACTTCGTCAACGGCTCCCAGACAACCTCCGATGCAGCCTTCTGCAACGGCGCCGCTCCCACTCTGGCGGGTCCCAACTCCAACGGACTTCCCGTCCAGGGCCGTTGCGGTCACGGTCCTCGCTTGCCCCTGCTCGTCATCTCACCCTGGGCCAAGAAAAACTACGTCGATCAGACTCCGACCGACCAGGCCTCCATCACTCGCTTTATTGAAGATGTCTTCCTGAGCAGCGCACGCATCGGTGGCGGATCCTTCGACGCCTCTGCCGGATCTCTCATGAACATGTTCAACTTCACGAGCAATGTTCCGCCCAATCCCAACGTCGTTCTCCTCAACCCAACTACCGGTGCAGTTACCTCTGGCAACTAGCCAAGGTTTCACGGTACGTTCACAAATAAGCCATAAACTCAAAGGACGTACCCTGCATTCAAGGGTGCGTCCTTTTTCTGCTTTCAGCCCGCACCATCACGCTCGTACGGAGATAAGTTTGTCCCCCACCCGCCGCACCATACTCCAGCAGCTCTCTGCGCTGGGAACCCTCGCCTCCCCACCAATCGCTTTCGCCAGTCGCCTCCTGCAGAATCACGTCGTGTCCGCCGACTCAGGCATGTCCATGGCTGGCATGGCTCCCACCCAGCAATCTGACAAGCCTGCAATCAACGGCTTCTCCCTCACTCCCTTCGTCGACGAACTCCCCCTTCCCGAACGCGCCAGGCCCATCTCCTCACTCCACCCGCACAAGCTGCGCATCACCATGCGCGAGATCCACGCCAAGGCCCACCGTGACATCCCCCCCACCCGCATGTGGAGTTACGGAGACACCGCCCTCGCCCCTCTCATCGACATCCGCGCCCACCGGCCGCTTCAGGTTGAATGGGTCAACCAGCTTCCCAAGCAGCACTTCCTTCCCATCGATCACTCCCTCCACGGCTGCGGTCATGACATCCCGGACGTTCGCGCCTGCGTCCATCTCCACGGTGGTCGCACCCCCTCCAAAGACGATGGCTTCCCGGAAGACTGGTTCGTTCCCGGCACCTCCCGCACCTGTACCTATCCTCTCCAGCAGGACGCCGCCGCTCTTTGGTATCACGACCACGCCATGGGACTCAACCGGCTCAACACCTACGCCGGACTCTTCGGCATGGTGCTCCTACGCGACGACGCAGAGGACGCGCTCAACCTGCCCTCCGGCAAATACGAGATTCCGCTTCAAATCTACGACCGCCAGTTCACCACCGACGGCCAGCTCTTCTATCCCGACTCCGGCGACCCCGAACATCCCTGGGTTCCCGAGTTTGGCGGAAGCTGCATCCTCCTCAACGGCAAGATGCGGCCCTATCTCGAAGTCGAGCCGCGCCTCTACCGCTTCCGCCTCCTCAACACCGCCAACAGCAGCTTCTTCAATCTGTCCCTCACCAATCGGCAGCCGTTTCATCAGATCGGCAGCGACCAGGGCCTGCTCCCAGCACCCGTCAAGATGTCCAACCTTCTCATCGCCCCGGCCGAACGAGCCGACCTCTTGATCGACTTCTCTCAGGCACCCGGTCAGTACATTCACCTCGTCAATGGCGCCGTCCAGATCCTCGAATTTCGCGTCGCCCCGACGACCAGCCAAGACGCCGCACCGTCTCAATCATCGCGAACCCCGCGGACCTCGAATGGAATCGCCACCGCAGCTTCCATTCCATCCGCTCTTCGCACCCTCGACCCAATCGCCGAGTCCGCCGCCACCACTACACGCACCATCACCCTCAACGAGTATCTCGACAAGATCGGTAATTCCATGCTCATGCTGCTAAACAACAAGCATTGGCATGAGCCCGTCACCGAAACTCCACGCCTCAACTCCACTGAGATATGGGAGTTCGTAAACCTCACCGAAGACACGCACCCCATGCACCTGCACCTGGTGCGCTTCCAGGTCCTCGATCGTCGCGCATTTGATGTCTTCAAATATCGCAACAATCTGGGAACCCGTTATCTCGCAGCAGCCGTCCCGCCCGACCCGAACGAAACAGGCTGGAAGGACACCGTCCATTGTCCGGCCGGCGCGATCACCCGCATCATCGTGCACTTCGACGGCTACCCCGGCAAATACCTCTACCACTGCCACATCCTCGAGCACGAAGCCAACGACATGATGCGCCCCTTCGAAGTCATCGCCTAGTCGCAGTTGCCGTGAACTCGGCCTCGCCCTCTTGCTGTTGCAGTTGCATCTGCTTTTCTTGTTTGTCATTCCCAAAGGGAATCTGCGTTTGCAGTTTGCCTTTTTTGTTGCCATTCCCGAAGGGAATCTGCTTTTCCCTTCCTCGAATTAACAACCCACCTGCTTTAGCTTCGAGTAGACCCGGAGCAAAAGGTTATGGATATCGAATCATTTCAAGATTCGTGTCCCGCCGAACAAGCCACCCACATGAAGCAATGCACGGCACCGAGCTTCTAAAAAAAATGTCTAAAAACTTTTCTGAATTTCCTCAGCAAATTCGCATGTCAACCCCCAAAACTGCAAATCCCTCCGCCAGACAAGGGAATTCGCGTGGCGTATCAGTTAGGCTCGATCCGCTATTCTTTAAAAAGACAAACAAAACAGATTTGCATGTCAGTTTCCCCTCGATCAGCCGTCTTATAGGACCTAACTCCTTTGCTTGCACGTATCTGCACGCAAGTGTTTTAGAATGAAGTTTTTACGAGTAATGCCTCGCCGCAACCTTCACATTGTAAAAGACTTGCGCGCGGGCAATAGGGGGGGGTACCCCCTACCCACCACCGGCAAAACTCGCCTCCAGCCATTCTCCTTAGTGCCCGTTTTTGGAGTACCGTATCCCCAAGGAGATCGCGCCATGCTAAGGAGAGACTTCCTTCGCCGCTCGACCCGCACCGTAGGTGCCGCCCTTCTCGCCTGCTCCCCAATCGCTCGCGCTGCATTACTCGAACCCGATCCTCTCCCGCAAAAGTTCCAAGCCCAGGACGAAGTCGTCCTCGGCCACACCGGCATCCGCACCAGCCGCCTCGCCATGGGAACCGGCACCATCGGCTTCGGAGGCTCCTCCAACCAAACCCGCCTCGGCACCTCGCCTCTCACCAGACTCCTCCTCGACGGCTACAACAATAACGGTCTCCGCTTCTTCGACTCCGCCGACTCCTACGGCAGCCATCCCTACGTCGCCGAGGCTCTCAAGCACATCCCCCGCGACAAAGTCACCGTCCTCACCAAGACCGACACGCGTGACGCCGCCGGAGTCCGCGCCGACCTCGACCGCTATCGCAAAGAGCTGGGAGTCGACTACATCGACATCGTCCTGATTCACTGCGTCACCGAGGCCGACTGGACCACACGCTATCGTGGCGTCATGGATGTCCTCTCCGAGGCCAAGCAAAAAGGCATCATCCGCGCGCACGGTGTCTCCTGCCACAGCCTCTCCGCCTTGAAAGCAGCGGCGGCCTCGCCCTGGGTCGAAGTCGATCTCGTCCGACTCAACCCCATCGGCTCCCATATGGATGCTGACCCAGCGACCGTAATCAGCGTCATCAAGCAGATGCGCGCGCAAGGGAAGGGAATCGTCGGCATGAAGATCCTCGGCCAGGGCGATCTTCGCGACAAGCCGGCCGAAGCCATTCGCTACGCCCTCGGCACCGGCGTACTCGACGCCTTCACCATCGGCGCCGAATCCCAACGAGAGCAGAACAACCTCATCCAGCGCGTAGCCGCAGCTTAGCTGTCTGGGACCTGACTAACTTAAATTTCCTTCAACTCACCAAAAAATGTTGCGCGGGGTTTCGTGGTTTTGTAAGGGGTTTTTGCGAAAATCGGGGATTTTGGTGTGGTGAATTGATGGTGAGAGCGTGGTGAGTTGTGGTGATAAACGTGGTGGCGAGCCGCGCTAAATTCTTCGACTCAAAACACGCCACGGACGGCAGATTTATTTTGGGGTTACCCGGCTACCGTTCCAGCATCTCCACCGCCTGCGCCACCGTTATATCCTGCGGGACCTGTCGAAACTCACTGTGCACCACCCGCTCATTCCTGCCAATCTCTTTGAAGAGCATCGCCTTGCCTTCGATCGCCGTGTTCACCGTCGCGTCCTTCCAATCGCCACCTGGCTCCATCTCATGCGTCGTGCTGAAGCTGCTGCCAGCATGCACCGTTCCCAGCAAACCAAACCCGAGGCTGACATCCGCAGGCATCTTGCCATCAATCCCGTGCAACTGCATCGTCCGTCGATCTATCAAGACAGTGCCCAGCATTGCATGCAACACGCGCTCCTCAAGCGACTGCGTCTTGTAAGCAGGATCCGGTCGAAATGCAATATGCAGATCGCTCCCTTCCACGTGAGGATCCTCAAAGAGAAAAGCCTTTCGCAGCAACGCCAGCATCTGCTCCGCGTGCTCTTCGTCACTCTTCATGGCCTGCTCTCGCCGCCGAAAGACCTCGGGATGCGCAACAATCTCGGCAAGCTTGTTCTTCTCGGCAGCCATCCGATCCGCACTCAATGGCTTGCCATCTTCGGTCAGCAGAAGTCTCACCTTACCCAGTGCAGTCTCTATCACGCGCTCCCGCCACAGATGGCCGCCCGTACGATCAGACCGTTCCTCACAGAGATAGATATACCGGTTGCGATGCTCCGCCGGATCGTTCTCATGGTGCAGCATGGTGTCGACGATCTGCTTCGCGGCGCTCGAGCTCTGCGCATGCAAGCTCCCTGCTGCCAGTAGACAAATCGACACTGTGGCTCCTACAACAAACCGCATCGACCTTGGATCCTCATCTCGTCAGCAAAAAATTACCAGCCCACCAAGCCCCAGTAAAGCACGCCAGCAACACTACTCGTATAAATTCCTGCCAACTGCCCGTACAGACGCGATCGCAACGCTGTAGGACTCGCCCTCGAGATTGCCCGCCGAAATATCCAATAACCCGTCACAAAACTCACGTAGACTGCCATCAATCGCATGGCCGAATCTCCCGAAAAACCGCTGCCACCCATCACCACGCCCGATACCCTGATCACCGAGCCTGAACTCGTCGCCCCTGACTTGACCGGCAACGCCGCGCTCCCGTCCGCACCACCCGCGGGACGCCGCGCCGCCGCCACCTTTATCTTCTTCACCGTCACCCTCGACATGCTCGCCCTCGGCATGATCGCCCCTGTCCTGCCTCGTCTCATCGAAGGCTTCCTCCACGGCGACACCTCCAGCGCCGCAAAGATGCTTGGCCTCTTCGGCACCGTCTTTGCCGCCATGCAGTTCTTCTTCTCGCCCATTCTCGGCTCGCTCTCCGACCGCTTCGGCCGCCGTCCCGTCGTCCTGCTCTCTAACTTCGGCCTCGGCTTCGATTACCTCCTCATGGCCTGGGCTCCCGCACTCAGCTGGCTCTTTGTAGGCCGCGTCATCTCCGGGCTCACGGCCTCCAGCATCCCCACTGCCATGGCTTACATGGCCGACGTCACCCCACGCGAGCGTCGCGCCGCAGCCTTCGGCATGTTGAACGCCGCGTTCGGCATCGGCTTCGTCCTTGGTCCGGCCATGGGCGGACTTCTCGGCAACATCAACCCGCGCCTGCCGTTCTGGGTCGCAGGCGGCCTCAGCCTCATCAACGGACTCTACGGCCTCTTCGTGCTCCCCGAGTCGCTCTCGCTCGCCAACCGCAGCCCCTTCTCCTGGGCGCGCGCCAACCCCGTCGGTTCGCTCAAGCTGCTCAACCGCGGTGGCATGCTCGCCATCTCGGGAGTCCTTCTCCTCGGCTACTTCGCCCAGCAGGTCCTCATGAACGTCTATGTTATCTACGACGACTACCGCTACCACTGGACCAATCGCACCGTCGGTCTCTCGCTCGCCACCGTAGGCGTCTTCACCGTCATCTACGGTGCACTCCTCATCAAACCCGTCATCGCCAAAGTAGGCGAGCGCGGCGCCATGACCATCGGCCTCATCGGCGGAGCCATCGGCTACTCCATGATCGGCTCCTCCAAAACCGGCCTCCTCTTATGGTTCGGCATCCCCGTCCTCAACCTGATGTCCTTCACCTGGCCCTCCGCCCAAAGCCTTCTCTCCCGCAAGACCAGCCCCTCCGAACAAGGCCAGCTTCAAGGCGCCATCAACAGCCTGCGCGGCATCGCAGGACTCATCGGTCCGGGCTTCTTCACCTACATCTTCAGCAAATCCATCGGAGCCAACGCGATCATCAGCAGCCCCGGCACCCCCTTCTACGTCGCCGCCGCCATGCTCCTCATCGGTCTGATCCTCGCCCAATACGCCACCCGCAAGACTCAACCCGCGGTTCCCTCCTGAGTCCGGCCACAAGAGGCTGGCGAGCTTCTTCCCAGCGCCCTGCACTCGCGGCTGAAGACTCCGCGCGGATTTTGCTTGATACGCTGCCGGCGCCTGCCGCACCATACAGCTATCCCTTTACCTGGAGAAAAAATAGATGAAGCATTCCAGCCTCTTCTCTCTTCTCGTCTGCCTGTTCGCCCTCCCCGTCTTCGCGCAGAGCGACGCTGCCGAACAACAGGTTCGAACTGCCGAAGCCGCTCAGGTCCAAGCCGTCCTGGCCGAAGACGCTCCCACGCTCGATAAGCTCTGGTCGCCGCAGATGATCGTCAACGCTCCCGACAACGTGGTGCGCAGCAAGCCCGAAGTCTTCGGAGCCATGCACGCCGGCATGCTCAAATACTCTGCTTATGAGCAGTCCATCGAAAGGGTCTCCGTCTCTCAGGACGTCGTCGCCATCATGGGCCAAGAGATGGTCAAGCCCTTGACCGGCCCGAACACCGGCAAGATTGTTCAGCGCCGCTTCCTCGATATCTGGCAGCGTTCCGGCACGAGCTGGCGGCAGATCGCCCGGCAGGCGACCATCATCTCAATCAAGTAGCCAGTCAAGCAGAGCGCTGGCGCAAGGCTGTGAGGAAACACGCCACTGATGGTTCCGGACGTACCCCCGCCTCCGCCAGGTCCCAGCCTTCAGGCGGCGGGAGCGAGCCCGATCCACGGCGCTCTCCCGTGCGCCGGCACACCCTTCTACGTCGCCGCCGCCATGCTCCTCATCGGCCTGATCCTCGCTCAATACGCCACTCGATCTGCCAAGCCCGCGATTCAAACCTGAGAGCCAATCGCTGGCGCGCCCGAAAGATCGTGCACCTCGACAAGCAGACGATTGCGATGTGGAGACGCAAGTCGAGACAAAGAGGGAATCATGCGGAACTGCGACGGGATTAAATCCTGTGCAGCGAGCGGCAGGTTGAGCAGAAAAGTGTGGCGACGGGTGTCTTGCTATGATGGGCCTGCACTAGCGCCGAATGCCCGTTAACTCGTTCTTAACATAAGCGAATTGTTGTTTCGAGGAGTGTCTTGTGCATCCTTCACGCCGGCTTGAGATCGCCCTACTTCTTCTTGTCTCACCTCTGCCGATTGGAGGACAGATCTTCGCTCAGAAGACAACGAGCTCCCCAACTACAACCGCTGGAGAAGCCCGTTCGGCGGCGAAGCAAGAGAGTGCCTCTGCCCGGTTGAGTGCGATCGCTGCCTCCGGTCATCTCGAAGATCTTCGCTGGCCCGACTTCTCGGACTATCGCTCGCATGTCATCAACTTTTACCGCCCCGGATATCAACCTGCGTGGATCCACGACGGCCAACCCACCACCCAGGCTCTCGAACTGATCCAGATCTTGCAGGATGCCGATCGAGAGGGCCTGCAGGCTGAGGACTACGACGCCTCACGGTGGGCTGATCGCCTAACCTTGTTGAAGAGTTCGCACGAGGCTGCTGACGAAGCGCGGTTCGACGCCACCCTGACCGTCTGCGGGATGCGTTACGTCTCCGACCTGCATATTGGAAGGGTTAACCCGCAAAATCTGGGTTTCGAGTTCGACGTCTCCAGCAAGAAACTCGACCTGCCGCACTTTGTCCGCGAGCGGCTGGTTAATGGGTCCGATCTACATGCCGAGCTGGCCCAGATCGAACCACCATTCCCAAGCTACAAGCGGCTCCGCGTTGCTTTGCTGCATTACATGGAGCTTGAGAAGAGCGGTGACGGAGAGAAGGTGCTTGACGTCGGAGGAGTGTCTCCAGGCGGCCAGTACGCGGGCATAGCAGGGCTGGCAAACCGGTTGCGGCTGTTGGGCGATCTACCGGATAGCGTTAGCATCCCGCCCGACTCGAAGGTATATGAAGGCCCCCTGGTCGATGCGGTAAAACACTTTCAGGAGCGCCTGGGCCGACAGGCAACCGGGGAACTCGATTACAAGACAGTGGTCGAGTTGAACGTCCCGCTCAGCAACCGGATTGAGCAGATGCGCCTGGGATTGGAGAGATATCGCTGGTTGCCCTACCAGTTCAAACAGCCTCCTATCGTCATCAACGTTCCGGAGTTCCGTCTCTACGGGTTCGACGGTAAAAATGAAGTGGGCCTCACGATGAGGGTGAATGTGGGCGAGGACTACGACCACCAGACACCCATGTTCGAAAACAACATTCAGTACCTCGTCTTTCGTCCTTACTGGACACCTACGCCAAACATCCTGCGCAAGGAGATCATTCCCGACCTTGAGAAAAATCCTTCTCTGAGCGATCAGAATCTGGAGCTGGTCAGCGCAGGAGGGAAGGTGATTAAGTCGGGAGACGTCACTCCTGCCCTGTTGCAGCAGGTGCGAGCAGGGAAGCTGACGGTGAGGCAGCCACCCGGTCCCGAGAACGGGATGGGTCTGGTCAAATTCATATTTCCCAACCAGCACGATGTCTATATCCACGACACCCCTGCGAGCCTCGATATGTTCTCCGAGGCAACCGAAGGGGAAGAGGGAGAGCTAAAGCGGGTGGCCAGCCATGGATGCATCCACGTGCAGGATCCCGCCAAGTTTGCAGCGTGGCTTCTCCGGAACAATCCCAATTGGAATCTCGAAAAGGTTGAGAAGGCCATGCATGACGGCCGGGATAACTTCCAGGTGAATCTTGTACCGGCGGTTCCCGTGTTGATCTTTTATATGACGGTCGTCGTGGAAGAGAACGGTGATGTTCACTTCTTTCATGACATCTACGATCATGACAGAACGCTCAAGCTGGAGTTGGCCCAGGGCTACCCCTATCCCAAATGAGCGGAAGCGCTGCGGTCGCAGATCATCGCGGCTAAGGTTTGATCTCGATGGGCGTGCCATCGGCCACCACTCGCCAGATCTCGTCAATCTCCGCATTGGTCACCGCGATGCAGCCCTCGGTCCAGTCGCCCAGGTGGTGAGCCGGCCCTTTGAAGTCGTTCGGAAGCCCATGGATGTACAGTTCGCCGCCGGTTGGAACACCATACCTCTTCGCGCGCGCCACATCGTCCGCGTTTGGGTACGAGATGTGAATGGACCGGTGATACTGGCTATGTGCGTTATGCCGGTCGAGCACGTAGGTGCCTTCAGGTGTCCTGCGATCGCCTTCCATGATCTTCGGACCGACCGGATTGCCCCCCAACGACAGCGTATACGTCTTTAGCACTTCGCTGCCCTTCATCAAAAGCAGCTTTCTCTCACTCTTCAAGACAAGCACTTTGTCGGCTATGGCGGAGGCTGGTAACGGAGCATCGTTCGCTGAGATAGCCCGCAATGGAAGGACTGGCAGGGCAAAAAGAGCGAGAACGCCGAGCTTTGTGATCTTCGACAACAACATCGACCGCACTCCGTCACAGGCAAAGGATTACACAGGGTCGCCGCGGCTCTGGTTAAACCCAGCGGCTAACCGTTGCGAAGATAACTCTACTGCCAGTTGGCTTATAAAAGATTATCTGACTCGAGGCCAATCACACGTGGGTGGGATATACCGTGATTGATCCTCTCCCTGGATAGGGAGGTCTCCTATCGCCATCACTTCTTCAACGACTTCACCAGCTGTCTCCAGTCCAGCTCCGTCTGATCCGCATAGGCCTCCGCAAACGCTCCCACCGCCTCATCGAACCGCGGTGAAGTCCCTACATAACCGGCCACCATTGCGCTATCTCCTGCCCGCGCATGTCCCCGCGCCAGAATCTCGCCGCACACCCCCGCATACTCCAGCAATCCAGCAGCCTTCAGATCTCCCAGCTGAATCGAGGCCTTGTGATCGTTCAACTGCCTCACCAGGTAATCTCTGCTGTCCATCGTCGTCCATCCCAGAAACGGATCGGACTGCAGCTGCATCGCTCGCTCCCCATTCACTACTCGCTGGCCCTCGTGCTGCTTTCCTCTTCGTCCCTTCAAAGCACCCGAAACGTAGGGCGCATACCCCGAAGCCACCTCCTCTTTGATCTGCAGAAACAGGGGGTCCTTCGTGCCATTTCCCTCCATCAACACCACGTAGTCCCGCAGACCCACCGACCCAGTCCCCACCACCTTGAACGCGACATCCATCGGCCGGTACTGCGCCAGAAAGTGTCTCCGCTCCGGCTGCAGACTCTCCGCATACATCGTCAGTGACCCCACCACCTGCTCCGCCAGCGCCCCCGTCACCCGTTTCAGGTTTGGCGGAATCGTCCGAAACACCCTCGGCGCCCGCCCCGCACTCTTAGCCGAGCTCTTAGCTGCACCCTTCGCCGTCTTGCTCCCCTTCTTCTTCGCCGCCGAAGCTCGTCCTTCTACCTCCGTCAGCGTCAACAAGGTATGCATCGGCGTAGCTCGCTCCGCCATCATCAGGATCCCCGCCACCGGCGTCACACTCCCCAGCCGATGCACCTGGTACTTCGCGACCTCCAGCACCGGCATTCGCGCAAACGACTGCATCATCGTCCGGTACCGCTCCAGAAATACCGATGCCGCCTCCCGGCAACGCACATCCTTGGCCCCGGACCCACGTCCCGCCAGCACCAGACTCGTCGCCATCCGCTTCACGTCCCACTCGAACGGCGCGACGATCGTCTCGTCAAAATCATTAATATCGAAGACCAGCCGCCCATCCGGCCCTGCAAACGCCCCCAGGTTCCTCACATGCGCATCGCCGCATAGCTGGTTGCAGATCCCCGTACTACCCACCAACGACAGGTCATACGCCATCACCGGCACCGCTCCGCGAAAGTACCCGAACGGCGACGCCGCCATCAACTCGTTCTTCAGCGTCACCAGCGCCGGCACCCGCCCCCGCGTCGAGATCTCCAGCAGCTTCAGCGGACTCTCCCGCCTCTGCTTCGCTGTCCACGCCTTATGATGCTGGCGCTTCAACTGCTTCCGCCGCTCGTGCCCGAAGGCATAGCGTTCCCGCGCGCTTACCGGCTGCGTCTCCTTCATCCATCCACCTCCATCTGCAACCAAGAGTCTAGTCTACCCACGCGGCAAATAAACTCCGCGAGCCTGCATGTTGATGTATTCTTGCCCGCATAAGCGCAGAGCATTCATCAGGTCTTACGAGGTCTCACAACACCCATGTCCCGCGCCGGCACCACCGAGATCCCCAGGGTAGAGCCCCTCCTCGTCCTTGCCGTCATCGTGCTCATCCTCTACTTCGCGCGCGAGCTCCTCATCCCGCTCACCTTCGCGCTCACCTTGTCCTTCCTGCTCGCCCCCGCCGTCAGCCGCCTCGAAACACGCCGCGTCCCCCGCGTCCTCGCCGTCGCCCTCATCGGCATCCTCGCCTTCCTCAGCATCTTCAGCGTCGGCTACGTAGTCGCCAAGCAGCTTCTCAACGTAGCTCGCACCCTCCCCGCATACCGCCTCAACATCCACCAGAAGATGGCCACCGTCCACTCGCCAGCCGAACAGTCCCTTGAAAAGGCCTTCACTGCCGTCGAAGACATCAGCGGCGACATCGCCCCCTCCTCGCCCACGTCCGTCTCGCAGACCCCCGTGCAGGTCCAGCCCGTCCGCGTCATCGATCCCGACCGCACCCAGCTCCAGACCACCGCCGAGCTGCTCATGCGCTTCCTCCGCCCTATCGGAACCGTAGGCGTCGTCATCGTCTTCACCATCTACCTCCTGATGAAGCGCGAGGACCTGCGCCACCGCATCCTCCTGCTCGCCGGCATGGGCCGCATCAACCTCATGACCCAGGCCCTGCAGGAGGCCGCCACCCGCATCAGCCAATATCTCCTCTTCCAACTCGCCGTCAACGCCGCCTACGGCATCCTCTTCGGCGGCGGTCTCTATCTCATCGGCGTACCCGACGCTACGCTCTGGGGAGTCCTCGCCGGCATCCTCCGCATCGTCCCTTACGTCGGCACCGCCACCAGCCTCGCGCTGCCTCTCATCGTCTCGGTCGCCATCTCCACCACCTGGTGGCCGCCCATCCTCATCCTCTGTCTCTTCCTCGCGCTCGAGCTCACCGCCACCAACTTCGTCGAACCCTGGCTCTACAGCACCCGCACCGGCATCTCCTCGCTCGCACTCCTTGCCATGGCCATCTTCTGGGCGCTGCTCTGGGGATGGCCCGGCCTCATCCTCTCTACCCCGCTCACCGTCTGCATCGTCGTCATGGGCCGACACGTACCGCAGCTCTCCTTCCTCCACACCCTCCTCGGCACCGACGCCGAGCTCTCCACCGAAGCCCACTTCTACGAGCGCCTCCTCGCCATGGACCAGCGCGAAGCCCAGGCCATCGCCAACCGCTTCCTCGTCGGCAAGCCACTCATCGAGCTCTACGACTCCGTCCTCATCCCCGCCCTCGCCCTCGTCGAGCAGGACCGGCACCAGGGCAACCTCGACGACAAGCGCTCCGACTTCTTCTTCCTCACCATCGGCGAGATCGTCGCCGAACTAGCCGACTACCACCAGAAGGAACCCGCCGACGCCCCCAGCCCCGTCAAACCCCGCCGCTCCTCCCGCCCCAACGACCAGGAGAAAGAGTTCGCCGTCATCTGCATCTCCGTCAACGACCAGGCCGACGAGCTCACCACCCTCATGCTCGGCCAGCTCATGGAGCGAGCCAACCATCAGACCCTCCTCCTCTCCGCCTCCGCCGTCTCCAGCGAGATCCTCGACTCCCTCGCCACCGAATCCAACACCGTCGTCTTTATCTCCGCCCTCCCACCCTTCGCCTTCTCCCAGGCCCGAGCCATCTGCCAGCGCGTCCGTACCCACCTGCCCAATAACCGCATCGTCGTCGGTCTCTGGAACTCTGCCAGCGACCAGGACCAGACCGCCGAGCAGTCCATCGAACGCTTCGGCAGCGGCAGACCCACCGTGGTCGTCAACTCCCTGGCCCTGGCCCTCCAGCAAGTCACCCAATGGCACCAACAGCACGACACTCAGTACATGCGCTTCTAAGCCGAATTATTCAATCCCCACGAATCCAAACTCGCGTGATAGAAAACTCTTCGACGCCACCAGATCAGGATCTACAAGCGTTCTCCTCCAGGCAACGCCGTTTCGTGCTGCTGTCACCGATCCTGCTCATCTCCGCTGGCCACCTTACGGCTCGCGTATTTTCTTCCGTAGTAGGAGCCTGGGCCTGGATTCCCCTGCAGCTCGTGTATTGGTCCGGAATGATTGCGGTTCTCTATTCCGTCAATGGAATGTCAACCATCTTCACGGCATACACGAGAAGCTCCGGATGGAGATCATGGTCGTCAGGCATCCTCATCGGCTTGATTCCCTGGCCGATCCTGCTCCTTCACCTGAATCTCCTCCACTCCCCACTTCTTATCGTCTGCTGGCTTGCTCTGGCCCTCATCAATCCCTTCATCGAAGAGTCTTATTGGCGCGGCCTCTTCGGTGAAGTCACCTCGCAATGGCCAGCATGGGCAGCACTCCTCTACCCAACGCTGTTCTTTGCGGCTGCCCATCCCCTGCAATGGGGAGTCTTCTCCGTTGGAAGTAGAAACTGGCAGATGGTTGCCGCACTCATGATTATGGGAATCGTATGGAGCGCAACCTATCGTCAGACACGCAGTCTGCGTTCAAACACCTTCTCTCACATGCTGGTCGATCTCGGAAACATGAGCGTCTGGGTCTTCCTCAACCTCTACACTCCACCCACGCACCACTAACCGCAGAGCTTCCGAAAGCAAAAAAGAGCCAGGCATCTTTCGCCTGGCCCCTCGCTTCAAATTGATCCTCTGGACTTAGTTGACCGCCAGCCGCTCCCGCTCCACACCATCCAGAGCAACCCAGAGCGCCTTTGCCGCCCGCTCCCCAGCCGCCAGCACAGCCTCTTCCTCCTCCGGCGCACCAGCAAGCTGCTTCTCAATCAACTCTCGCCACACACTCGCATGCGCAACATCGGCCGTCTGGTGCAGCGTGAAGTACCGCACCGCCGCACCCTCAGTCCCATAGTGCTCCGCCAACCCCTCCGCCTTGGTCTTCGCAATCGCAGGAACCTTCGACTCATACGCATACAGCGCCGCCATCGCAGCAGAGGCCTTCTCCTCCTGCATCAGCTCGCGAAACGTTGCCATCAACGCCGTCATCTCCGGCTGCACCGCGCGATCCTCAACCTCGCTGCGAGTCGCACCCATTCCAGCTGCAAAGTCCATCCAGAGGTCGCTATGCGGACGAGACGTAGCCCGATCCACACCCTCTTCCTCCGCCAGATTGCGCAACACCTCGCGCCGCATCTCTCCATCCGGCAGCCGCGAGTGCAGCGCACTCAAATAAGTCGGAAACGCCGACACATGATGCCAGTACTCCGCCGCATACTCCCGCAGATCCTCACGCGTCAGCTCACCCTTCGACCACGCCTGATAAAACGGGTGCTGCAACAGGTTGAACGGAGCAACGCGCTCCTCGAAACGGCTCCAGAAACCAGCACTAGCAGACATAATCGCAGACATAATCAAAGCTCCATTCAGAGATTCGCAAGCAGGCACAACCGCCCACGTGAACTCTCAGAGTGTACCCCCGCCACGCCCCCGGCACAAAGCCTGTCCCCCAGACGATGGAGAGAAAAACCATCCTTTGAGCTGAAGACAGCACCCGCGTGCGCGCATAAACTCCCTCGTGACCAAGGTATACGAATCTCTTCGCAGCCAGGCTTCGCAGTCACCCGATGACTGCCAGCTCCGTACGAGGCTGTGCGTATGCCTTCCTCTCACGACACGGAGAACCACCCATGACTTCGAATCACGTGCCAGCATCATCCGGGTTCAATAAGCCGCTACTCTTCTCCCGTCGCCGATTCCTCCTCGCCGGAAGCACCCCCAAATCCAACGGGAGGAGAGCCGGACATGCCGCTCTCCTCTCTGGCTGTCTTACCTTCCTGTCTCTGCTCAGCCCATCGCTCCATGCCCAGACCATCGACGACGGCATCATGCTGGCGAAGCGGTCTCTCTGTGCAGGCGCCCTCTACACGCACGACAGTTGGGACAGCTACTGGCAGGGAAGCCTCCAACGCGTCAACGGAAACATCGGCACCATCACGACCCAGACCATCACCATGGCAGCCAACTACGGCGTGACCAGCCGGCTCGACTTCATCATCAACGTGCCGTACGTGTGGACCGACGCCAGCAAGGGCGTACTCCACGGCCAGTCCGGATTTCAGGACCTCACCCTCGCCGCAAAGTACAAGCTCGTCAGCGTTCCCGTCGGCAAATTCGGCGCGCTACGAGCGATCGCCGTGCTATCGGGCACCCTCCCCATGACCAACTACACCCCCGACCTTCAACCGCTCTCGCTCGGCACCAACAGCAAGACCCTCACCGGACGCGCCACCTTGAACTATCTGGGCAGGCGCGGCCTCTATCTTAACGGCACCGCCGCCTACACCTTCCGCAGCAACGTAACGCTCGACCGCACCAGCTACTACACCAATGGACAGCTCTATCTCAGCAATCAGGTCGCGATGCCCAACCTCTTCAACTACGGCACCAGCGTCGGCTATCGCAAAAACAACCTCTCGCTCTTAGGCGACTTCTCCGTACAGCAAGCCCGCGGAGGCGGAGACATCCGCCCCCAGGACATGCCCTTCGTCTCCAACCGCACCAACTTCTCCAAAGCCGGCGCAACCATCAAGGTCCCGGTCCCGAAGGTAAAAGACCTTCAGTACTGGTTCATCTACTCCAACACCTTTCAAGGCCGCAACGTTGGACAGGCGAACACCTTCACCACCGGCCTCATGTACACCCTTCCCTTCGAAAAGCGAGCCACCCCTTGAAAACGATAATGACCACGATCGTCACAAAAAAAACGCCTCTCCTCCGCACATCGATCTCAGCCGCGATCTTCCTTGCTCTGGCCCTAAGCACCTCCAGCTGCAGCAAGGACATCCCCACCTCCGAGCCATTGCCCGCAGTCACTCCGGCGAACACCGACGCCAATGCCGGAGCTTGGAAGATGATCGTTCTCTCAGGCCCCACGCAGATCGCTGTAGCTGCCCCAGCCCCCGTAAGCGACCCCGGCTATCAGTCCGAGTTGGCCTCCATCAAGACCGCCCAGGCCAGCCTTACCGATGCGCAAAAGACCGCCATCACCTATTGGAGCAGCGGCGGCGTCCTGCGTTGGAATCAGATCATGCGCGAGATTGCAGCGCGCTCCGATCTGCCGCCTTCGCCTAATCCGGACGGAAGCTATCCCGTTCCCAACCCCGCAAATCCATTCGCGAATCCGCAATATCCGTTCAGCAACCCTCCCTACGCCGCACGCGCCTACAGTTACGTCTCGGTCGCGCAGTTTGAGGCGCTAAAGACCGCCTGGTACTACAAGTACCAGTACAACCGCCCCTCTCCTTTCAAAACCGACACCGGCATCAAGGCGCTGCTGCCGGACAGCAACATTCCCTCCTACCCCTCCGAGGACGCTGTCGAAGCAGGAGTCAACGCCGCTCTGCTTACCCTCCTCTTCCCCACCTCGGTCGACGAGATCAACGCCAAGGCAGCCGAGCAGCAGCAAGTCGCCCTCATCTCCGGCAGAGCGTCCGCCAGCGACATCGCCGCCGGAGTCGCCCTCGGCAAAGCCGTCGCCGCCGTCTTCGCTGCCCGCGCCGCCACCGACGGAATGAAGGCAGCCGGTGGCTCGCCTGCAATCTGGCAGTCCCTGGCCGCCAACGCAACCGCCCGCGGAGAGATCCCCTGGATCAGCCAGGATGGTCCCCCTCGCCCTCCGATGCTGCCCGTCTTCGGCAAGGTCAAGGCGTGGATGATGACTCCAACCGACATCGTCAACGAGCGGCCGGGGCCTCCTCCGTCTACGTCATCCGCTCAAATGCAGACCGAGACCGCCGAAGTAAAAAGCATCGTCAACAGCCTCACCCGCGACCAGCAGGCGACGGTCTACAAGTGGGCCGATGGAGTCAGCACCGTAACTCCTCCCGGACACTGGGACGCCATCGCCGAGCCGTACATCAGCGCTGCCAGCTTCAGCGAGGTTCGCGCCTCACGCTCTTTCGCGCTGCTCAATATGGCCCTCCATGACGCCGCCGTTGCCTGTTGGGATGCGAAGTACTTCTACTTCAACCCCCGACCCTCGCAACTCGACCCGTCGATCAAGACCCAGACCGGACTGCCAAACTTCCCATCCTACGTCTCGGGCCACTCCGACTTCTCCGCCGCAGGCTCAGATGTCCTGTCCTATCTCTTCCCCAGCGGCGCAACCTACTTTCAAGCGCAGATGCAGGAAGCCGCCATGTCCAGGCTCTACGCAGGCATTCACTATCGTTCCGATATCAACGTTGGAATGGATCATGGCAAGAGAATCGGAGACTACACAGTCAGCTTCGCAAAGACCGACGGAGCAAACTAAAGACAAGAGACAGAAGGCATAAAACCCGAAGCTAAGTCCACGCAGCCGGGTGCCCCATTCATCGCTCGGCTTCCGGCGCAATGAGTAGGCTCCTCTCTGCCGAAGGCCGGAGTGAAGCCGAAGCAGCACGGATGATATTGCCTTTGCTGTTGTCTGTTCTCTTCGAACCCTCCGTCAGTCCACCTCGAGATCCCTACCCTTGAAGCGCGTCCAGCATCTCCCGCACCGTCAGCCCTGACACCGGATGAACCATCCCCGGCGCAATCTCCTCCAGCGGCTCCAGCACAAACCTCCGCCCCTGCATCTCTGGATGCGGCAGCACCAGCTCCTCATTCGACATCACCACATCGCGCCCCGTCGCATCGACATAAAGCAGCAGATCAAGATCGATCACCCGCGGCCCCTTCGCAACGGACCTAACCCGATCCCTTCCCATCGTCCGCTCCACCATCAGCAACTCCCGCAGCAAAACAACCGGGTCCAGCTCGGTCTCAAGCAGCAAAGCAGCATTCAGAAATCTAGGCTGATCCAAAAAACCCACCGGCTCCGTATCGTAAAACGACGAGACCGCCGTCACCTCACCCAGCGGCCGGATCAACCGCACCGCCTCCTCCAGATTCGCCTCACGATCCCCGAAGCGCGATTCTAGGTTCGACCCCAATGCGATCGCCGCCAAAGCCTTCACGCCCGCTCCGCGCGAAAAGCGGGTTTAGCAGCCACCCAAATCACCACGCCGTCACCACAATCCACCATCAACAAACCACGCGTTTTGACCACAAAATTACGAAACCGTGGCTGGTTGCAGCTGGCCCATCACCCTGGCTGGCTCCGCTACCTCATCATACCCATGCGCCAGCTCCCACGCCGATCTATCCCTCATAAGTCGTTGCACAAGAGCAGTATGCATCGCATGTCCAGCCCGTTCAGCCACCACATGACCCTGAATTCTGCGCCCCGCCAGCGCCAGATCCCCAATCAGGTCCAGCACCTTATGCCGTACAAACTCGTCGTCAAACCGAAGTGGCCCATTTTCAACACCTTGCCGCGAAAGAATAATAGCGCTCTCGTCCGAAACCCCACGAATCAGCCCCATATCCCGCAACATAGCTTCATCTTCTTTAAACCCGAAGGTACGCGCCGGAGCAATCAACTTAACATAATCGCCAGTCGCCAGATCTCCCCTAAACGTCTCATAACCAATAGGTTGCGGGAAGTCGATCGTATACTGAATCCGGTACCCCGACCCCGGATAGACCCCGATAAACTTGGATCCGTCCCGAACCTCCACCTCTTTTAAAATTTTTAGGTATTCGCGCTTCCGCCTCTGTTGTTTAAGCCCCACAGAATGAAAGGCTTGAACATAAGGCAAAGAGCTCCCATCCAGGATCGGAACCTCAAGATTATCCACCTCGACGATCACGTTATCCACGCCAAAGCCGATAAGAGCAGAGAGCAGATGTTCGGTTGTGGAGATCAAAACGCTCTGCCGCATCAAACTTGTCGCATAGCTAACTTTAGCGACATTCCGCCCAATCGCGGCAATCTCGAAGTTGTCTAAGTCCGTGCGACGAAAGACGATACCAGATCCAGCCGGCGCCGGGACCAAGCGCATCAGCACAGGCGCCCCGCTATGCAAGCCGATACCGCTGAACTCTATCTCCGAACGAATTGTCTGCTCAAAGTGAGCTTCCAATGCCACGAGTAGGCGTCTCCGGATAGAACCATCACCGAGACTATAGCGAAAGGAACTCTTCCTGCTGTGGCAAATAAACCACATTTACCTCTAAGGATGACTACTTTTTTCCTCAAGAAGGCGACCAACTAATCCTTTTGATTGCTATAACATCCGTCCATGGAAGCCAAAGCGATCCTCAACGCCGTAGAGAAGCAAAAGGGATGGATCGAAGACACCCTGCGAGATCTCGTGCTGCAGGAATCTCCAAGTGAAGACCCGCAGTCAGTTAACGCGGCTGTAACTCTTGTTGAGCAATCGGCTCAAATGATCGGCTCTCGCTCCAAACGCCATAAACAGCGCCAATTCGGCGACGTCCTGGAGCTCCGCTTCGGCCCAACGCGCTCCCAGCAGCAACCGGTGCTCCTTTTAGGCCACCTCGACACCGTCTGGTCGCGCGGCACTCTCAAGACGATGCCGTGGCGCAATGCAGAAGGTCGTCTCTGGGGGCCCGGCGTCCTGGACATGAAAGCCGGAGTCGTAATGGCACTGGCTGCCCTAAACGCATTGAAACAACTAGAGTTATCTCGCCCAACGATATTACTTTTGAATACCGATGAAGAGGTAGGGAGCACTGTTTCCCGGCCAATCACGGAAAAGTTGGCTAAAGAATCATCCGCCGTCCTCGTTCTGGAGCCCGCACAGGGGCTGGCCTATAAGACCGCCCGTAAAGGCGTAGGCCAATATAATGTGCAGGTTACAGGAGTCGGCGCGCATAGTGGGGTGGACTTCGAGCGCGGCCACTCCGCCATCCTCGAGCTTGCAAAACTGGTCGAAACCATCTCCGGATTCACGAATCTCGATCGCAAACTCACGGTAAATTGTGGTGTGATCGCTGGTGGAACACGGTCCAATGTGGTCCCTTCGCACGCCTCCGCCGAGATTGATGTCCGCATCGCCAAGGCCAGCGACGCCGCCTATGTCGACAAGCTCTTCCGCAAACTGAAAGTCTCAGACCCCCACTGCAAGCTCACCATCACCGGGGGCATCAACCGTCCTCCGATGGAACGCAAACCGGGAACGATTGCGCTCTTCAAAAAGGCCCGCACCCTTGCCGCCGAACTTGGCTTCAACCTTGAGGAAGCCTCCACCGGCGGAGGCTCCGATGGTAACTTCACCGCCGCTCTCGGCGTACCAACACTCGACGGCATGGGCGCAGTAGGCGACGGAGCCCACGCCCCGCACGAGTCTGTCATCATCGAACATCTGGTACCGCGAACTGCCCTACTCGCAGCGATGATCGCCAGCATCGAGTAAGCAGTAACAGTAGGAGCGTCCTAGACCTTCTCTACAGCTGGTGTATCCGATTCCGCCTGGGCGAGAAGCGTGATCGTGCGAGCGATCGGCAGGCCAACAACATTGAAGTAGCAGCCTTCGATGCGCGGAATCCACCGTGCCGCGTACCCCTGAATCGCATAGGCTCCCGCCTTGTCGAGAGGCTCTCCGCTCGAGATATATCGCCCGATCTCCGAGTCGGTGATGACGTTGAAGGTCACCTGGGTGATATCGAGATCCCGAACCGTCTTCTTCGCCGTGATAGCCGCGATCCCCGTCAACACCGCATGAGTGCGCCCGCTCAAGAGTTCCAGCATGCGGCGTGCGTCGGCGCTGTCTGTGGGCTTGCCCAGAATCTGTCCCTCGACAACAACACAGGTGTCCGCGCCAAGAACAACCAGCGGGTCTTCAGCCGTGTCCGAGGCTCTATGAGCGTTCCACACAGCCTGCGCCTTCTCTTCCGCAAGCCGCTGCACATAAGCGGCAGCGGCTTCGCTCGGCAACAGATCTTCGTCGAGGTCGGCAGCCTTCGCAGTAAACGTAAGACCCGCCTGTGTGAGAAGTTCGTGGCGGCGTGGCGAACCAGAGGCAAGGATGAGCATCACGCTATGAGACTATCGGCACTGCGCCGGTTCTGCAAAATCATCCACGCGCGACCCCTCCTCCTAGCGACTCTGTTACGCAGAAAGCTCCTCTATCGAAACTCGAGCCTGCATGGTGTGCGTAGCGCCAGGAGCGAGAGTAATCGCATCGACCGCAGCATTCACCGTCTCAATCGCGACGAACTCATGCCACTCCGTCGGGTCCATATCAGCCAACTTTGCCGCTCCCTCTTCCCAAGGATTCCACACAACAGTAGTAGTGGAGCCGGTCTTCGCCACGACGATGCGGCGCTTGCCCGTGTGGTCGTTCAACGTGCAGGTCGCAGCCGTGTCCAGATAGACACGATCCGTCGGGCCCGTGACCGTAATGTCACCATGCTGTAGCTTCTTTACAAAGTTATCGACCTTGTCGAGATAGCTGACCCCATCGAGACCCGCAATCGAAATCTCGTGAATGTCCCCCACGGCGTAGTAGGTGTGGAGCGCCTCCTCGAAGACAAGCGGCGTAGCGGCATCGTTGGCCACGGTCAGCTGCATCGTCAGCGTGCGTCCAATGGTGAGCTGATAGGCAAGACGAAAGTGATCGTATCCCAGGCTTCGGCTGAGATCGTTGGGCCCAAGCGTAAAGGTAAGGTGCAGATCGTCTCCGGCCAGCGCGGCAAATGCGAGCGTCCAGTCCTGAATCCGCGCGAAGCCATGCGAAGGCCCCGTCTTGCCATCATGCCGCGCAGCAAACCACGGAAACGCAATCGGCACTCCGCCGCGAATAGCCTTACCCGGTTTGAGATCGGTCTTGCGGCTGGTAAAGATCGCAGGCTGATGGCCCGCAGGCTGCCACGCTGTCAGGTGAGCGCCTTGCAGGTAGACGGTTGCGGTCGCATGTGGCGTCGTAATGTCGGCGCGCACCAGGCCGCCTTCCGTTGCGTGAAATGCGAGCACGCCCGGCAGGCCGAAGTGTTCGTTCAGTTGATTGATATCCATCGTTTCCTTTTCCTTGCGCTCCCTAGGACGAGAGAACCGTGTTGCCCCAGTTAGATCTGCGAGTAAGCCGTCGGGCTCAGTATCAGATTCGAGATGTTACTCACGATCTCTTCAAAGTTGTAACGCGGCGAACCCTTCAACTTGATCCACTCAGGATCAGTGCGGAACTTGTCCCATTTGACGTTGAGGTCCGTCAGATCCGAGAAGCTAAGCATGTAGGTAAGGTTCGGCATACGCGGACCGATCAACGTATCGCCGTAGAAGACCTGGCTGAATCCTGCACGTTGAAAGATGTCGAACTCTCCGTGGTGAAACATCTCGACCTTGCGGATATGGTCCTGGCTACTGGGACTTTCGTAGGTGCGCAGTTGAAAGATCCTCTTGCCGTGCTCTGCCGTTGCGGCCGGCGGAGTCAACTTTGGCCAGCCTTCAAACGCAATATGAAGTGAGCTCTCGATGCGCTGAAACCCAGGAGCCGTCGCAGGTGCACTCCAGAAAGGCTCCGCCGCCTTCATGAACTGCTCGTCGTGCACGAGCTGCAGCTCCGTAGAGACAAGCGCCTCCAGCTTTGTGCATGGCAGCAGAAGGTACAGCGTCGGCGTCTCTGGTCCAATGTCCAGATGGAACGCCCCGACCGGCGCGATGCCCATTCGATTCAGCGCGGGGATCAACGCGTCCGAGAGGTAGCTGTCGGTGAGCTTAATCTGCGGTCCGGTCTGCAAATGATATCTGCGAATCTCATAGTATTCGCGCGGCTTGCCGGATGAGGTCTGAGCAGACACCTGATTCGCGAGTGCAAACGCCGAGGTTGCCAGTGATGCGGTCAAGAAGTCACGCCTTTCCATCAAGCCCTCCCCTGTCGGCCAGACATGCGCCGCTGCAGGACGAAATATCTCGTACAGAATACAGACAGTCTCGCCAGTTAGTGTGAACGGAAGGCCCAGTTACTTCGCTGAAGATTCAATCTGAGGCGGCCCCTTCATCAGTTCGATAAAGAGTTTGTTGAATCGCGGCAGATCGAGATCTTTCTGGACGTGAACAAGCTGCACATCGAGTCGAGGCTTGTTGGCCGCAGTCCACGAAAGCGTGTCTCCGTAGAACGGGCCTCGAGTCAGGTCCACATCAACGTATAGCTTCTCCTCTTTGGTGATGATCGCTGGATCGAGCCACGCTGCGGCCGTAAGCTCGTCCCACAAGTAGTAGAACTCGCCCGTGTACGCCGCCAGATACTTCGCACCTGGGTTAGGCGAACGAGCGATCTCTTCCAGCATCGCTTTGGTGAATGCTGTCTTGATGGAGATATCGACTGTCGTGAGGTCGATGCGTGGCCAGTGCGCGCGAAGCGTGATGTGGGAGGCCTCCGGATCGAACCAGAAGTTGAACTCGTGCCGGGGATTGTTCGCAAACTCCGGATCGCCCGTCTGCGGACTCAGGCTGCCGCCCATAATCACGATGCCCTGCGTGAGCTCGGCGAAGTGAGGATCGATCGAGATCGCAAGCGCAATATTCGTGAGCGGGCCAGCGGCGTAGATCGTGACCTGATGCGGATGCGCATGAACCTGACGGATGAGAAAGTGCACTGCATCCTCCGCCAAAGGCTTCAACGTCGGTTCGCCCTCCTCCATCTTTGGAACAACGTAAGGTCCATGGTATGGCTGGCGACTCGTCGTCGCGGTCAGATCGCCCCAAGCCCCGTACCAGGGAAACGTCCCATAAAGCTGTTGCTGAATCTTCGATTCTTCCTCGGTTCTGACCAGCGGAAAAATCGCCCCCGGCACAACAGGAACATCCGTCCGATGAATCAGTTCGAGCATACGCAGCGTATGCTGCACCTCCTCCGGCTCCCACGCATTTCCGCTCACCATCGTGATGCCCAGCACTTCGGCCTGCGGTGACTGCAGCAGCACCATCATCGCCATCTGGTTAGAGCCGCCCGGGCCGGAGCCGTCCTGATCGATCAAGACCATACGCCTGGCCTGAGCATTGGAAAGCTGCGAGATCGCAGCGCAAAAAAGCACGACGCGGAACAGAGGGGATCTTCGGCTCATGGTCAGCACAGATTACCAGCCATCTAGAAGAGAGCTAAAGGTAAAACGTCGAGCTGTCCCGCGCGACAGCCGTTATGCTCTTAACAACATGCGCCGAATCGTGCTCTCGCTTGCTCTTATCTTCTCTGCCTCTCAAGCTGCCTCGGCGATTGAGGTGAAGGTGTCCGCGCAGGCATTGGAGCGCACCTTGCGGGCACAGCTCTTCAACGGTCCACAGGGCCGGTACTACCTTCGCGGCGACGCCAACTCACCCTGCTATGTCTACGCCGAATCACCTCACGTCACCTTCGTGCAGGACCGCATCGTCGTCCGCGTTCACGCCAGGTCGAAGCTCGGGACCTCCGTCCGCGGCGCCTGCCTCGGCGTCTCCCTCACTACCGACACCGACGTCTCGCTGATCCCCGAAGCCGAAGAAGAGAGCATCGGATTTCGCGACGCGCGAATTGAAAAGCTCAGTGAATCCAGGGAGCTGAACTTCATCCTCGCACCCTTCCTGAGCCACAAAGTCCCTGCACAGATGAAGGTCAACGCCGCAGTGTTGATGCGTCAGCTCCTCAGCCGCTCGACCGAAACCACCGGCTACGCCCTCTCACTCGACTCGCTCAAACTCCACTCGCTGTTCGTCGAAGGCGAGTCCCTGGTCATGGACGCCGACGCTAATCTGAAGGTGAACTAGCCTCGCAGCCTACTGTGGAGCCGCCGGGTCTGGCGTTGCTGCTGGAGTGGGCAGCGGTCGCCGAGCTTCGTTCGCTCCGGGTTCTGGCGTGGCTCCGTTCATCGTCGTAGGCTCCCCGGGTATCACCTCGACCGCGGAATCCTTTGGCGTTTTGAAACGCCCGTCCGTCAGATAAGCCACCACAAATCCAGCCGCAACCTCCGGATTCAAAACCGCAAGCGGCACGACATATTTCTTTGACTTCACCACCGCCTCCAACACTCCGTCGATCGGATGGCTGCGCTTGATGCTGCCCGGCACCTGCGGAATCATGAACGTCGAGAACTTCAGATCGGGATGCTGATCGGCGTACTTCGTAAGCGATCGCGCCACCTGCTTCGGCGTCGTAATCCCAAGATCGGAAAAGATATTTCGATGCACACTGTGCGGATAGTAAACATCGAGCAAAGTCCGCGAGAAGTCTGCACAGTTGTGAAACAGCAGGTTGAAGTGCCCGGCATTCCGGCTGTCGTTGAATCGGTTCATGAACTCCTCGTCTTCTTCCGCAGTCGTCTGAATCTGAAATCCGTAGATCCTGCGATCGTAGGACGCACCGACAAGCTGCGTCCACTCGCCCCCCGGTGCTTCGCCGACCTTCTTGCCCTTCTCAACGTCGGGTGCCAGCTCCAGTAGATGATCGCGTCGATACTGATCGCGCAACCTCGCCTCCAGTGGCGCATCTGCAGTCTTCGGAACGTCTTCTACATGCTCAACCGCATAAAGGTAAGGAACCAGCGGAATGGCCAGCCAGTCGTAGCCGTCGATCTTGTGATAGCGGCTGATCACCGCGCCAGGCTCGCCAGCGCGACACGGCCTCAGCACCGTCGGCGACTCGGCGCAGATGTGGTTCAGGTAGATCGCGGCATGCCCTGTGGGGTTGAATGCCCCGAACTCGCCATAAGGCTCTTCCATCAGCAGCGCCGCATCCGCACGAGCCCAGACTCCACCCATCGCCAACACCAGCATTACAAGCGTCGTTAGTCCGGCGCACCACTGTCTCATGCGAATCCTCTCTGCGGCTGCTCGATTCGATAAAGCCTCATCGACCCAAACCTCTATCTTCTCAGACAAGTTGCGCAGGTTCTCGCAGAGCTATCTGTGACAAGGGGACAGAGGTCGAATAGTGCGGCCGAGTTGTAGATTCAGCTAGAAAGAGACACGCGCTCCGAATTGAAACTGCCGCGGATCGGACGAGGCAGTTGGCGTGCCGGCCGCGGTGTAGAGCAGGTTCACATCAAGCGTGTTGTTCTTGTTGATCAGGTTGAAGACATCCGCAGTCACCTGCAGCGCAATCTCATGCGAAAACGTGAACGCCTTCGCGATTCGCAGATCCGTGAACACCGTGTACGGTTTTACTCCAACATTGCGGCCGAGATTGCCTGCGAAGTAGCTGCTCGCCGGGCCTGCGTCTGCAGGCGCATCCGCATAGCAGGGCAGATTGAACGCCCCCGTCGGAGAGTATTTGGACAACACCGGCGCCGTGCCGCAACTCGTCGTCCCACTGCCAGGCGCGACCGCGTTCGGCCTGTCTGTCAGCGGATCGAAGTCGAAGTTTGTATCGCTTCCGGTCAAGATGTTGAACGGCCGGCCCGAGGAGATCTCAAAGATCGGCGCCACGGTTACGCCGGAGAACGCCGCAGGAAAGAATCCCGAGCCGCCGAGATGGCCCGAGTTATACACCCCCGACAGCACCAGGCGATGGCGCTGGTCGAAGGTCGAGGTGCTGCGCTCCGCATTGGGCGCAAAGTTGCTCTGCGGAGCATCCGAGGTCGAGACCACGTCGGTCGAGTCATCAATCGCATGCGACCACGTGTAGCTTACGAGGAACTCATAGTTCGTCGAAAAGCGCTTCCTCAGGTTTGCGCTCAGAGCGTTATAGCTCGAGGTTCCCGTCGTCAGGTTGGGCGACATATCGCCGAACGGAACAGGAATACCCACGCCAAGCCCATCCCCGGCAGCAATCTCGCTAGCTAGCGCAACGCACTGTCCGCCGCCTACACTCGGATTCGCAAGAAAGGTCGCAAGCGAGGTGTTGAGCCCCGACCGGCGAAAGAAGTTGAGCAGCGCAGGAGTAACAAAGGGTCCCGTGGGGCCGACTCCGCAGGGATTAACCCCAGCCGCCGTTCCGACCGTCAGCGGGTTGGAGGTAGGGCTGGCAGTTCCAGGCGCCGCCGTCCCTGCCTTCACCGCGTTCACCGCATTACGCCAGTTGGCGACGAGCAGCTGTGGATTGACCGGATTCACATTGACCGGACGGTTCAGGTGACGCCCACCGGTCGAATTAAACGCAACGTTCAGCGATAGATCGTGCCCGAGATCCTTCTCCACTCCAAACGACATCTGCTGCACATACGGCGTCACATAGTGCAGGTCCGCAGGCAGCCCCGAGGGAAGAATCGCCAGAGGAAAACCCGCAGCCAGAAAGTTCTGATTGACGAAGACGGAGTTCGAGTTGTTGGGATCGAACCGCTGCTGACTCGCAAGATAGTTGACCCCCGCAGCACTCGCGCCCAGGCAGTTCGGATTGGCCAGCGATCCCTGAAACGCATTCGTTGCGTTCAGATTCAGCGGGCTCGCCGCAGCATTCGGACTCGCTACACTGCAAGGCGACCCGCCGCCAAGAATCACCAGCGGCACCTTGGTCGAATTGAAGCTCGTCGACTGCGACTCAAGATTTCCCGGAGCGCGATCGTAGAACAGCCCGTAGTTCGCGCGGACCACCGTCTTCGCATCGCCGCGCACGTCCCATGCAACTCCAACCCGCGGCGCGAAGTTGCTATCCTGCAGGCGAATGCCCTCCCGAATCCCATAGATCCTCTCAGCCGCATTCGTGTTGGAGTTCAGCGCAAGCTGCGTCGGGAAGGCCTCAATGTCGTACCGGATTCCGAGGTTCAACGTTAGCCTGCTGGTCGCGCGCCAGCTGTCCTGCAGAAAGCCTCCGAGCGTCTTCAGGTCGTACTTGTACGTCGTCTGCCCAATGCCCTGCGCGAACGACTGTGGAATTCCCAGGCCATAAGCCTGCACCGGAGAGAAGCCCGGCAACCCCTCCAGCAAGGGCGAAATATCGGTTGCATTCAGGGCAGCGAACGTATAGTCGCCGCCACCATAAAGCTGCCCCTGCAGCAGGTTGATCGGGATGTACCGAAGGTCGATACCAGCCTTGAACGTGTGGCCGCCGCGCGTGTAGGTAAAGTTGTCCTGCAGCTGATTCTGATTCTCAATCCGGTCAACAACCGAGAACGGAGTCTTGCCAAAGTACGCATAGCCCGGAATATTCACCGCGGTACTGCTGCCCCCGGGCGCGTCCGTATTGGCGAATCGCACCGGGTGCCGCGCATATTGAAAGCGCAGCTCATTCACCTTGTTGTTGCCGATCAGGATCGTATGCTGCCCTGCAATCGCGACATCATGCAGACTCTGTGTCGCGGTGCGGGAGAAAGAGTTCTCGCCGATATTCTGGTTCGCCGCACTCTCCTCGATTCCAGTGATGTAGCTGGGGCTCACACTGGCGTGCAAAACCAGCTGCTGATTGCCCGTCAGCTTATGATCGATGCGCAGCGAATAGACCTCGGTCTTCTCCGTCACAGGAAAGTTTCCGATCAGGCTGTTGAGCGGCGTAAACGAAGCAGGCGTCGGCTGGCCCGAAGTCACAAAGTTCTTAGGGCCAATCGTCGACTGCAGAAACGCAGGATTTTGACCGGTCGTAGCCAGCGACGACCCCGATCCGACCAGGGCGATGTACTGCTGAATCCCCGGAGTGGCCGCTGGAACGTTCTGCAAAAACGCCTGCTGCTCCGGCGTCCCCTGAATCGAAAGCGCACCGCCCGGAACCCCGTAGAACCGGCTCACATCGATGCTCGTCAGCCCAAAGTTGTTCGAGCCGATATCGGAAAAGCCTGTCTCCTGCCGCCGTGTAATCTCAGTCGAAAAGAAGTAAAACGTCTTATCGGGAACGATCGCGCCGCCAACGGTAAAGCCCGCCTGAACCCGCGTATACGCCGGCTGATTCACCGTCGAAAACGGGTTAGTCGCCTGAATGTAGCGATTGCGCAGAAACCCGAAGGCGCTTGCATGCGTCGCATTTGTGCCTGATTTAGTCACAATATTCACCACGCCGCCCGACGCCCTGCCGTACTCCGCCGCAAAGCCGTTCGTGATGATCTGAAACTCCTGCACCGCATCCTGCGACACGGTCGACCGCGTGCCTCCGGAGATGTAATCCCCCGCATCGGCGCCGTCGACGTTGATCGAGTTCGACCGCGCCCGAACACCACCGAAGTTCAGTCCCGAAGTCGGAATCGCGCCCACCGAAGGCGCAGCATCGCGCGCAATCTGCGAGTTCGTCAGCGTGAAGTTGATGTAGTTGCGTCCGTTCGTCGGCAGGTTGTCGATGCGCAGTTGATCGACCGTCGTGGACTGCGAGCTGCGCTGCGTCTCGATAATATCCGCGCCCGAGCTCACCGTAACAACCTGCGTCGTCCCCACCGAAAGAGACAGCGGCAGCTCAGCCTGTTCGCCAGTCGTCAAAACCACATTCTTGCTGATGTAGGTGTTGAAGCCCGTCGCCGTCGCCTGCACCGTGTAGCTCCCCGGCGGCAGCAGCAGCAGGCGATAGTTGCCCTGTGCATCCGTCGTGGTCGAGCGCGAAAAGCCCTTCGATTCATCCGCAATCGAAACGGCGGCATTCGGAATCACCGCTCCGGTCTGGTCGTGAACCGCGCCATTGAGCTGCGCCGTAGAGATGTTTTGAGCCTTGAGGCCGGTGGAGACGCACACCAGAAGAAGAACAGCGGCCAGAGCGGTGAAACAGAAAAGCCGCGACTTGAAGTTGAACATGCGTGTTGCTCCCCGTTGTGTCGGCAGCCCAGCCCCGTTGGCGACGGCCTGAGCGACAACTTTGACGACGCGATGTTCTACATGAATGACCATTCAGTACGCAAGAGGAAAGCGGCACGGGCGTCTTTACCTGAGCAATCCCCTTCAAATTCAGCCGCTCAATGACCTTGTTTTGTGAACTTTGCCTGCCCGGCTCCGCTCACGCCATCTCGCCGGCTCTCCTCCACTTTGCCGGCAGGGCAGAGATCGAACAGCGGGCACTCCTCGCACCTCGGCTGGTTCTTCATACAAAGCTGCTGGCCGTGAATCTTGATCAAAGAGTGGTGCTCATCCAGCATCTCCGGCGTCCACTCCTCCGGAGCCATCTCCATCAACCGGCTCTCCGTCTCGCGCGCATCCGCACTCTTCGCGACAAACCCCAGCCGCTGCGTCACCCGAAGATGATGGCTATCCACGCACATCGCCCTGCGCCGCAAGCTACTGAAGTTCACCACCGCCGCGCTGGTCTTCACTCCCACCCCATCAAAGCGCTCCAGCCACAAGCGAATCTTGTCCGTGCGGTACCCCTTCAGAAAATCCAGCGAGAGCGATCCGCAACGCCGCGTAATCTGTTCCAGCGCGGTCTTCAAATTAATCGCCTTCGGTTCAGGAAACGTCACCGCCCGAATCGCATCTTCGATCTCCGGAAGCGAAGCATCGCGAAGATTCTCCCAACTACCAAAGCGTTCTTCGAGATGACGGATCACCTCCAGCGAGATCTCCGTCTTCGTCCGCGACGACAGCATCGAGTAGATGAACTGCTTCAGCGGATCCCACACCTCCCGCTCCTGTGGCCGGCCGTAGTGCGCCAGCAACCGGCGATGAATCTCCTCCAGACGTGTATCGGTAAACAGCGGCGCAGCCAGCATCACCCTGTAATTTTATTCCCTGGCGCTACGAGCCCTTTGAGAGAAGATTCGAGGAAGAGATGCCACAGCTTGCATGCGATCCAATGCAAACTAGTTGCGAGTAACGCCGAACTCTCTCCCCGCTGCCGTCTGCAGCCCCCAGGCCATCCGCGGCGTATTATGCGCCATCCCCACGCGCCCATCCGGTCCCAGCAAAATAATCCCGCCATGCCCGCCCAGCCGATCGAAGAGATAATCGATCGCCGCATGCGCAGCCTCGTCAGGGCTGGCTCCAGCCGCCACACGATCCACCGCCCACTTGCCCAGCACCAGCTTCATAATCGGCTCGCCCCACCCCGTCAGCGACACCGCCGCCGAAAGATTATCCGCATAGCACCCACACCCTATCAGCGAAGAGTCCCCCACCCGCCCCGGCGCCTTATTCAACGTCCCGCCCGTACTCGTCCCCGCCGCGATATTTCCATGTCCATCGAGCGCCACCGCGCCCACCGTATCGTGCGACTCAAGACTTCCTGAAAAGGTCTCATCCGGCAGGCCCGCCAGCTCATCAGCTTGAGCCTTATACAACCGCTCCCGCTCCCGCGGCACCACCAGCTCCATGTTGTCGCACAGCGCCATGCCATGCTGCCGCGCGAACCTCTCCGCCCCGGTACCGACAAAGTACACATGCGGCGACTTATCCAGCACCAGCCGAGCCGCCCGTATCGGATTCCGCAGCCGCTCCACGCAAGCCACGCCGCCCGTGCGAAGATTCTCCCCGTTCATCAGCAGAGCATCCATCTGCACCCGGCCATCCTGCGTCAGAAACGATCCACGCCCCGCGTCGAAGGTGTCATCGTCCTCCATCACTGCGACAGCGGCCTCCACGGCATCCACCGCAGCAGCGCCTCGTTCCAGCAGAGCATAACCGGCAACCAGAGCATTCGCGATACCGGCTTCGTGAGCAGCGATGGCGTCGTCAGGCATCGCCCACGCACCGCCATGAATTAACAAAACTGGTTTCACACTCATCGCATCCAAGTCTACGGGAGTCTTCCCCCGAATGCCTTCCAGCGTCATCGCCGCCATGTCCTACAACGACGAAGGCCGAATCCTCACCCTCGTCTATCGCGGGAACCGGGGTGTCTATCGGTACTTCAACGTTCCGCCGGAGGAGTTTGCAGCATTTTGCGCAGCGCCATCAAAGGGTGTCTATCTCAACGAAGTCTTCAAGATAAAGCAATACCACTACGAACGCATCGCAAACCGTCAACTGTCCTCCCATCATCAACCAGGTGATTCATAAAACAGACAAATGGAGTGCTCCATGGCAAAGACAATCGCTGACCTGATCGTAGAAAGCCTGAAGAACGCTGGTGTAAAGCGCGTCTACGGCCTCCCGGGCGACTCGCTCAACGGATTTACCGACTCCCTCCGCCGCGACGGCACCATCGAATGGGTCCACGTGCGCAACGAGGAGGTCGCCGCATTTGCCGCAGGCGCGGACGCCCACCTCACCGGCTCCCTCGCAGTCTGCGCCGCAAGCTGTGGCCCTGGCAATCTCCATCTCATCAACGGCCTCTTCGACTGCCATCGCAATCGTGTCCCCGTGCTCGCCATTGCCGCCCACATCCCCAGCACCGAGATCGGCACCAACTACTTTCAGGAGACCCATCCGCAAAATCTCTTCAAAGAGTGCAGCCACTACTGCGAGATGGTCGGCATCCCCGAGCAGATGCCCCGCGTGCTCGAGATCGCTATGCGCACCGCCATCAACCTCTCCGGCGTCTCCGTCCTCGTGCTGCCCGGCGATGTCCTCCTCCACAAAGCCCCCGCCGATCACAACCTCGTTCCTATCAGAAGCGCAAACCCCGTCATCCGCCCCAACGACGACGAGCTGCGCGATGCCGCAGAGATCCTGAACTCCGCAGCAAAGGTCACCATCCTCGGCGGCGCCGGTTGCATTGGCGCGCACAAAGAATTGATCGCTACCGCCGAAGCCTTGAAGTCCCCAATCGTTCACGCACTCCGTGGCAAAGAGTACATCGAGTACGAGAATCCCTTCGACGTCGGCATGACCGGCCTGCTCGGGTTCAGCTCCGGATATCACGCCATGGAAGATTGCGACGTCTTGCTCATGCTCGGCACCGACTTCCCCTATCCGCAGTTCTTCCCCAGCCACGCGAAGATCATCCAGGTGGACCTCCGCGGCGACCAGATCGGGCGGCGCACCAAGGTCGATCTCGGTCTCGTCGGCTCCATCAAGGACACCCTCTCCGCGCTCCTTCCCCTGCTCACCACAAAGACCGATCGCGCCCACCTTGACACCAAGACAAAGGACTACAAAAAAGTCCGCGAAGGTCTGGACGAGCTGGCCGGCCCGGACGACAACAAGACTCCTATCCACCCGCAGTACGTCGCAAAACTCATCGACCAGTTAGCAGCCGACGACGCCATCTTCACCTGCGATGTAGGCACCCCCACCGTCTGGTCCGCCCGATATCTCACGATGAACGGCCGCCGCCGCCTCCTCGGCTCCTTCTCCCACGGATCGATGGCCTCTGCGGTCCCGCAAGCCATCGGCGCACAAACGGCCTTCCCCACCCGTCAGGTCGTCACGCTCTCCGGCGACGGCGGCCTCGCCATGATGCTCGGCGACCTCCTCACCCTCCGCCAGCTCAAGCTCCCCATCAAGATGGTCGTCTTCAACAACGGCGCTCTGGCCTTCGTCGAGCTCGAGATGAAGGCCGGAGGCATCGTCAACTATGCCACCGACCTCGACAACCCCAGCTTCGCCGATCTGGCCAACTCCATCGGCATACACGGAGTTCACGTTGATAAACCGAACAACCTCGAATCTGCACTGAAGACGGCACTCGCAACTCCGGGGCCTGCACTGATCGAAGTGATGGTCAATCGACAGGAGCTCTCCATGCCGCCGCACATCAGTCTCGACCAGATGAAGGGCTTCTCGCTCTACATGGCAAAAAGCGTCTTCAGCGGACGCGGCGACGAGATTATCGACCTCGCAAAGACAAACATCCTCCAGCGAATCCTGTCTTAAGGCTGGCTTTCCGCCGGGACCGCTACGCGCGGTGCGGTCACTTCGTGACTTGTATATCCCTTCGGTTCGTGCTCCCGCTGGTCGCAAGAAAAAAATCCTCCCCCGACCAACGGGAGGATCAGGCGAAGCCGGTATACAAGTCACGAAGTGACCGCCGCCCGCGCAGGGCGCCCGTCCAGCAGGACACCGCTCACCTACTTAGCCTGTGCGATCAGCTTTCTGCGCTCCGTCTCCACATACGTATAGCGAATGCGGTGAATCACCGTCAGAGTCGCAAACAGCGCCAGCACCCAAAGCGCAGGAGCCATCACGCCCCACCGGTTGCACAGCGCACCCAAAATCACGCAGACGATACGCTCCGGCCGCTCCATAAACCCAACCTTGCAGGTCCCAATCAGCGCTTCAGCCCGCGCGCGTGTGTAACTCACCATTACGCAAGCCGTCATCACAAACGCCACCAGTCCCACATAAAACAAGCGGTTTCCGCGTGCATAGTAGATCAGCAAGCCAAAGAAGATAGCGACATCCGAGTACCGATCCATCACCGAATCGAAGAACGCGCCAAACACAGAAACCTGATTCGTCTTCCGCGCTACCCGCCCATCCACCATGTCGAAGACGCCAGCCCCGATGATGATCAGACCCGCATAGAGAAACATCCGATTGGCATTATTCGGCCGCGCAAATCCAAAGAAACACGCCGCGATGATGTTGATCACCAGGCCGATAAACGTCAGTGCGTTTGGCGAGATGCGGGTCAGCGCTAGGCCGTTCACGATCTTCTGCAGCAGCCAGCCGCTGCCTTTGCCGAATGCGCTTGTCCAGGTCAAAAAGCAAATCCTCCGGGGCCGATCCCCGTCTCTACCACTTCCTTGTTATCACACTGAGTTCACATCGGCACACGTGCGCCACGCCTGCGATGCCGTGCGTCTATGCTTCCTCGGGGGCGTCGTGAATCGTCATCAGCTTGAGGATCTCAAGTTCGCGCTTGCCGTTCGGCGTAATCACCGTCGCGGAGTCGCCAACCTGTTTGCCCAGCAGTGCCCGGCCAATCGGAGAAGTCGTCGAGATCAGACCCTTGGACACGTCCGACTCCTCGCTGGTCACCAGCTGATACTTGATCTCCTCGTCCTTGCTCGAGTCGAAGACTGTCACGCGTGAGCCGAATCCAACCTTGTCATTGGGGATATTCACCAGGTTCACCATCGCCAGCTCGCCCATCCGCTTCTTCAACTGCCCCAACCGGGCGTTGACGAAGACCTGGCGCTGCTTGGCCATGTGGTATTCCGCGTTTTCACTTAGGTCGCCCAGTGCGACGGCCTTCTTGATCTCTGCAGGGAGTTCGGTCGTAAGTTCGTGCTCCAGCAACTTGATCTCTTCTGCAAGCCTCTTTTTTACTTGTTCTGGCATGGGGCCTTCCGGATGGTACTGGCGAGCGCGCAACCCTTCGCGCGTCAACGCTCTCTGATCAAAACTCGATTATACGATGGCGGACCGCAAAACCACCCCTTGCGCTCCTCCTACGCGCCGCTCAACCTCTGCGGAACACCACCCTCTCTCGGTCGGACCTCAGAAAGCACTCATAAAATCAGTACTGCCGAGCCTGTTCTAGGTCAGAGGCCACCAGCGAATCTTCCCCGGACCTTCCCCGGCAGTCATAAAGTTGAGTCCACCGGCCCCGCGCTCCCCGATTCTCTGCCAGCAGCCGTAAAATGAAACCGGCGCACCAACGACTCCGGCCAGATCCCGTCGGCAACCCGGCGACAGCCCACTTCTTCCAAGCCCGAAAGCGGAGACACCCATTTGAAGTTTCTCGGTTTCCTCCTCCTGCTTCTGCTAATCGCCCTGGCCGTCGCAGCCGGCGTCATCTACCTGCCCTACGGCCCCTCCACCGAGACCTTCCTCGACATCCTCCCCGGCACCGGCACCGAGACCATCGCCACCCAGCTCGAAAAGAGCGGCATCATCCGCAGCCGCTACGCCTTTTACCTCCTGCGCCTCAAAATGGGAGGCACCCTCAAAGCCGGAGAGTACCGCTTCGAGGGCAAGCTCCCCATGACCGACGTCTACCAGCACATCCTCCACGGCGAGATCTACACCCGCGCCTTCACCATCCCCGAGGGTTTCAACATCTTCGACATCGCCCAGGCAGCCGAGGCAGCCGGCTTCGGCCCCCGCGACGCCTTTCTCGCCGCCGAACGCCAGCACACCGAACTCATCTCAGCCTGGACCGATGGACCGCCCCCCGCATCCCTTGAAGGCTATCTCTTCCCCGACACCTACCAGCTCTCCCGGCACGCCACCCCGCTCCAGATCCTCTCCGCCATGGTCCGCCGCTTCCACCAGGTCTCCGCCCAGATCGGTCTCACCAACGACGTCTCCCGCACCGTCATCATGGCCTCCCTCGTCGAAAAAGAAGTCCGCCAGGATGCCGAGCGCCCCCTCGTAGCCGGCGTCTTCGTTAACCGCCTCGCCAAAGGCATCCCGCTCGCCACCGACCCCACCGTCATCTACGCGGCCCTGCTCAACAATCACTGGCGCGGCACCATCTACGCCTCCGATCTCCAGTCTCCCTCACCCTATAACACCTACAAACACGCCGGCCTGCCCCCCGGACCCATCGCCAACCCCGGCCTCGCCGCCCTCCGAGCCGCCATGCGCCCCGCCCGCACCGACTACCTCTACTTCGTCAGCGACGCCTCCGGCCACACCCGTTTCTCCACCACCCTGCAGGAGCACGCCCAGCAGGTCCAGTCCTATCGCGCCGCACAGAAGCAACAGCTTACCGGCACCGGAGTTACCCCCTAGAGCATTTCTCCCGCAGGTGTAGCGCGGGGAAGAGATATCAATGGGCGTTTTCCCCAATGAAAACGACGCTGCACGCCCGTTTCGGGATACCCATCAACGGGAGAAGTGCTTTAGCCAACCGCGCTTTAGCCAGAAGTTTCGGAAGCGCATCGGAGCCTCAAGACATCCAATTCGTACACGGAATAGTCGAAGATCGCCGCGTCACGGCCCGAACCACGGGAACCGAACCGGAAAAGATATACTTGAAGTTTGTGCTCATGAGGATAAGACAAGCGGCGGCGATGGCAATCCTTGGGCTGGCTCCGGCGCTAACCGGCTGCCTGACCCATACCCGCATCGTCCCTAAGACCCGTCCAGCCGATGTCGTCCTCAACGCCGAACTCGAAGATCTCCTCAAACAGGTCGACGTTCGTTTCAGCGCCGTCCAGACCATGAACGCCAGTATCGAGATCGTCGCCACCACCGGAGGCGGCCGCCAGGGCAAAGAGACCCAGTACCCCAGCTTCGCCGGATACATCTTCCTTAGAAAGCCGCAGGACCTCCGCGTCCTGTTGCGCGTCCCCTTTCTCGGCTCGGTAGCCCTCGACATGGTCAGCGACGGCAAGACCTGGAAGCTTTGGGTGCCCAAGCGCAACCTCGCCATGACCGGCACCAGCGAGGTCACCAAACCCTCCACCAACGGTCTCGAAAATCTCCGCCCTGCCGTCTTCTTCGACTCGCTTCTCATCCACGGCCTCGGCCCCGACCAGGTCGTCTCCCTCACCCAGGACACCAGGGTCGTCGCCAACGAAAAAAACGCCAAAGATCTCATCGAAGAGCAGGATTACGACCTAGAGTTTCTCGCACAGCCCAAGGGCCAGACTGCCCATGCCGTTCGCGTCATTCACATCGGCCGCGCCAACCTGCTCCCCTACCAGCAGGACATCTACGGCCCTGATGGCACCATCATCACTCGCGCCTTCTACAGCAACTACCAGAAGTTCGGCGACACGCCCTTTCCCATGAAGATCCAGATCGTGCGCCCGCAGGACCAGTACACCCTGACCCTCACCCTCACCAAGCTGACCCTCAATCAAAAGCTCGAAGACGATCAGTTCGAACTAAAGATCCCCGACACCGTCCCCGTAAAAAAAATGGACTGACTCCTGGGAGCAGACCGATCGCTTTATTCCGGCGAGATCTGTCGAAGCGCGAAGCTGACCTCTCACCATGCTGCTACCAGCGGCTTGGACGAGATGCCTGTTATACAGCAGTAGGACACAGGGAAAATCTCCAAAGTGAATATCTCGCATCTTTCGATACAGGTTCACTCCTCTTGATACTTTTCGGACACGAACGCAACCCGCAAGCCATTCCTGGGTTCCTACAGAGAGCACGGGAGACAGTTCGATGATCTCCAATTAGGCAATTATCAAGGGGAAAATACACTATGAACTGGAAAGCTACTCTGCTCGCGGCATCACTCGTGGCACTACCCGTCTCCAACCTGTTGGCCCAGAGCACTACGTATGAGCAACGTCACTCGGTGAACGCCCGAGACGCCAATCAACAGGCTCGCATTAATAAAGGCGTCGCCGATGGCCAGATCACACCTAAGGGCGCCGCAGCCGCCGACGCCCACCAAGCTCATCTGAACGCGGAACAGAGCAAGATGCGCGCCGCCGATAACGGCCACCTTACGGCACAGGACCGCCACAAAATTGCTCGCCAGCAGGATCGTACTTCTCAGCATATTTATGACCGCAATCACAATGCCGCTACTGACCCAGGCGTCCCGCCGCGCTAAAAGTCTGTAGTGCCTTCCCGAGAAGCACAGCAACTCGGCTTTTACGTGCCCAAGTCATACGTATCCAACCAAGAAAGGGATTCATGCTCAAAAGACTCGCAGTCTTAGCGTTGTACTCTTCGCTCTTACCCCTTGCCTCTCAAGCGCAGGTCGTCATCCGCGTCGGTCCACCGCCGCCCGTCGTCGAGCATTATGGACCACCACCAAGACCGGGGTACGTATGGCAGGGCGGCTATCATCGGTGGGATGGACAGCGGTATGTTTGGGCCCCAGGTCACTGGGGTCGTCCCCCACGTCCAGGTGTTGTCTGGATTCCAGGCAGCTATGACCGATGGCACGGCGGTTATCGCTATCACCGTGGATATTGGCGTTAAATTCGTTGACAGCCGTTTCAAGTCACGGAGCACGAAAGCTTTTTAATCTTTCGTGCTCCGCAGCTAAATGGCAGTTGTTCGGGCATGTGATCGCACTAACCAACCAACTGAAAATCTCAGAGCATCCGCGCGGCTTCCATCACAAGAGCTCCTGAGTTACAGAAAATCCCCCAGCCCTGCCCGCTCCGCATGCACTGCAATCGCCTCATTGATCTCCAGCGCCAACGCCAGCGCAGCCCTTCCATCCTCGCCCGACACCACCGGCCGAGTCCGCTCCCGCACCGCCCGCAGGAACGCCTCAATCTCCAGTCGCAGCGGCTCCCCCAGCTCTACCGTCACCTTCTTCAGCGACAGCCCCGCCGAAGGATGCCCACCAGAAAGCGCCCCAGCCAACTGCGCCTTCTCCGCCATCGCAGCCAGCATAGCCGGATCCATCCCAGCAGCCGCCGTCACGTCGATCATCAACAGATCCTGCCGCGCAAAATCCAGCGAAAGATACTGATGCGGCTGAAAGAACCGCAGCTTCCTCACCCGTTCCGTACTCACCCGGCTCGCCGTAAAGTTCGCAATACATCCGTTCTCAAACTCCACCCGCACATTCGCGATATCCACCTTGCGCGACAGCACCGGCAGTCCCACCGCCCGCACCTCGCGCACCGGCGACGCCACCAGGCTCAGCACAATATCCAGATCATGAATCATCAGGTCCAGCACCACATCCACATCGAGCGAACGCGGCGTAAAGATGCTCAACCGGTGCGCCTCAAAGAACATCGGCTTATGCAGGTGCTCCCGTGCCGCCGTCACCGCCGGATTGAACCGCTCCAGATGCCCGACCTGCACGATGCGCCCGTGCCTGCGAGCCATCTCCAGAATCGCATCAGCATCAGCCAGACTAGCCGCCAGTGGCTTCTCGATCAGCAGATCCACCCCAGCCGCCAGTAGCGGAGCAGCAGCGCTCGCATGATGCACGGTCGGCACACACACCGAAGCCGCATCAAGCCGCCCCACCCCATTCCGGATTCCAGCCAGGCAAGCCTCAATCGTCGCAAAGCCAGGCACACCGAACCTCTCCGAAGCCGCAGCCACAGTTGCCGAATCGCGATCCACCACGGCTACCAGCTCTACCGCCTGCCCAGCCTGTTGCAACTCCCGCAGCACCCGCAGATGATTTCGCCCAAAGGCTCCCGCCCCAATCACCGCGACCCGCAGAGCCTGCGTCGGCCTCACACCTTCCTGCGCCACACCTTCCTGTGCCACTACTTCTTTTCGACCGGAGCCTCAACCACCTCGCGGCAGCGGGCATACAGCTCGAGCAGATGCGTCACCTGGTCCTCACTCTTCGACGACGTCGGCAAACCAAAACCAGTCGAGCCAGCCGACTTGTTTCCAACATTAGCGTGCGATGCCACGAACTTGAGTAGATCGAGCGCGATATCTTCGGTACGACGCGCTCCGTTGATGGATTCCATGAAATGATTCCTCGTTTCTCTTAGCCTGATGTTAATGGCCCACCCGTCATGCACGCAAATGACTGCCACTCCACCACAACGATAGACTTCTCCTACAGCAGCTCGAGGAGGTCCACACAGAGATGAAGTTAGAGATCCATAGCAAGATCCAAAGCAAGATTCAAGATGAGATCCATGACGACGACCTGAACAAGTTCGAAGCCCAGGGCGTCGCACTGCCGCCACTCCCGAACCACGGCAACGACCACGGCTACGTCGAACACGAGGGAGCACGCATCTGGTACGCCACCTATGGCACCGGCGCACCCGTCATCCTGCTCCACGGCGGCCTCGGCCACAGTGGCAACTGGGGCTACCAGGTCCCCCGCGCTCCTCGAAGCCGGCCACCGCGTCATCCTCATCGACAGCCGCGGCCACGGTCGCAGCACCCGCGACACCCGTCCCTACTCCTACGAACTCATGGCCTCAGACGTCCTCGCCGTCATGGACACCCTGAACCTCAAACAAGCGTCCTTCATCGGCTGGAGCGACGGCGCCTGCATCGCTCTTATCACCGCCGCCCAAGCTCCCAACCGTGTCGCCGCTGCCTTCTTCTTCGGCTGCAACATGGATCCCTCCGGCCTCAAACAAATCGACCAGCATAACCCCCTACTCTCCCGCTGCCTCTCCCGCCACTTGCAGGACTACGCCCAGCTCTCCCCAACACCCGACGACTTCCACCACTTCGCCGAAGCCGTCGGCGTCATGATGAAGTCGCAGCCCAACTACACCGCGCACGATCTATCCCGGATCAGCGTGCCCGTCCTCATCGTTCAAGCCGAACACGACGAGTTCATCCGCGACGAACACGCTGAATATCTCGCCCACAACATCCCGGACGCAAAGCTTCTCTTCCTGAAAGGTGTAAGCCACTTCGCCCCGCTCCAGCGCCCCCAGCAGTTCAACGAGGCCATGCTCGCCTTCCTCAGAGAAGTCCTGCCGGACGGGCGCCCTACGCGGGCTGCGGTCACTTCGTGACGCGTATACCGGCTTCGCCCCGGGCCTCCCGATGGTCGGCACAATCATCCCTCGCGACCAACGGAAGCGCCAACCGAAGGGGTATACAAGTCACGAAGTGACCGCCGTCCGCGCAGGGCGCACTTAACCCGCAATCCCACACCGATGCGCCGGCCGCACCCCGCACACAATCTCATAAGCGATCGTGCCCGCCAGCCAAGCATGATCCTCCGCCGTAACCCCATCCCCCAGCACCACCACCTCATCCCCCAGCGCAATCCCCGCAATCCCGCTCACATCCACAATAGTCAGGTTCATCGACACCCGCCCCACAATCGCCGCCCGCTGCCCCTTCACCATCGCCCACCCACCCGGTCGTGCATTCGACGCCGAAAGTTCCCGCCGCAGTCCATCCGCATATCCCACCGGCAGCAGCGCCAACCGCATCGCCCGCTCCGCCACAAAGATCCCGTTGTACCCAACCGTCTCTCCAGCCTCTACCTCGCGCACCCCAATCACCCGCGTCTTCCAAGTCATCGCCGGCTGCAGCGCCTGACGCACCTCACTCACACCCCCACCCTCAATCGGCAGACAATACCCATAAAGCGCTATCCCCGCCCGCACCATCGATCGCGCCCCAACTCGAGTCGCCAGCCGACGCAGCCAAGCCAGGTTTCCCTCCGCACCCTGGTTATCCACCGTCGAAGAGTTCCCCGCATGCACCCACTCCGGCCGCAACCCCGCCGCCGCAACCGCACCCATCGCCTCCTCAAATCTCTTCCTCTGCTCCACCGTCTGCGCCGACCCCGCCATCTCCGACGACGCAAAGTGCGTCATCACCCCATCCACCCGCACCGCCGTCTGTCCCGACACCCAAGCGAGTAATTGCTCCAACTCACGTCCTGGCGCAACTCCCTGCCGAGCCATGCCGGTATCTATCTCCACATGAACCGGCACCACCACTCCACCGCTCCGACCCGCAGCCTCCGCCAGCCATTCCATCTGCTCCCTCAGCCAAACCACTGGCGTCAGCCCATGCCGAATCACATCCCCGGCATCCTCCCGCAGCAACCCCGACATCACCAGAATCTCCGGCTGCTCTCTACGCGAAATCCCAGCCGCAGCCAGAGCCTCCCGCACCGCCGCACCCTCTGCCACATCGGTCACCCCCACCCACTCCGCCCCCGCCCGCGCCAGCACTGGAGCGCACACCGCCGCCCCATGCCCATACGCATTGGCCTTCACCACCGCCAGCACCGCGGTCTCACCACCCGCCGCCTCCCGCAGCAGCCCATAGTTCGCCGTCAGCCGCCGCTCCGAAACCTCCACCCAGCTCTTCACATCCTTATCCTACCGTCGCCGCCCACTCCAGCAGATACCTCTCCAGATACGGACCTCCGGCGAATCTCGGCGAACGCGCGGAGACGCTGAAAGTAGCGAATGATGCCGATTGACAGTAGATATCTTCCGCCCTACCATAAGGCTGTTCCCGTGGGGCACGTCGGCATCCCGCCGAAAGGGCCAGGCCCGCCCGCTGAAAAAATCTCAGCAGGGATGCGCCTATGCCCACCATTGAAACCTACCGCAAGCAAGCCAAACTGTTCCTCCGCTGGCATCGCGAACGAGACTACTCCATAGGCGAACGAGTACGCCGCCTCGAACGCTATCGGTCATTAACCGACCAGGAGGTGCTGGCGCTCAAGTTCACTCTTGCATTAGCGCAGGAGATCGTCGCGGTTGAAGCCGGATATCAAAGATGGGCGGATCTGAAAGCCGCAACCGCCGGAGCCACCAGGACGCCGCGCGCTCCGTCCAGCCAGCCATTCCTGAAAAAGGTCACCCCCATCCTGCTCGTGCACAATGTCGAGTCAAGCGCTGCCTTCTTCCAACAGAAGCTGGGCTTTGAGATCGACTTCCTCCACGGTCTGCCACCGTTTTATGGCGCAGTCTCTCGAGATGGCGTCTGCCTGCACCTCCGCTTCGTCCACCAACCCTTCTTCGCTCAAGTCGCCGCTCAGGAGAAGTCGCTGATCATCGTCTCCATCGAAGTCGCAAACGTTCAAGACCTCTTCAAAGAGTTCAAGTCACGAAATGTGGAGTTTGCCCAAAAGGTCACAAAGCACCCCTGGGGCGGAACTGATTTCCATGTGCGAGATCCCGACGGCAACGTCCTCTCCTTCGTTGCATACGGTTGAACATTTGCCCGTCTTCAACCCGCCCACCGGTCAGAGGGAAAGATGATTCCGACCAACGGGAGGACCACGCGAAGCTTTAGAGAGGCGTGCGAACGCCCGCACGCACCGGGGTCCCCGCAAACAGGTCTTAGTTTGCGGGGTGGCCGAGCGTAGGAGGCCCGTCCGGCAGGACAGCTTCTTATTCCCCATCGCACCCCGAGTGTGATACAAAGCCACGTCTGAAGAAAGCACACCCGACGCGCCTCCACCCGGAGTTCGCGACGGTCTCCAAGGGGTAAGTCTGTCGCCATGAAAATGAATAGTCGTTCAGTCCTGCTGCACACCAGCCTAGCCGCAACTCTCGCCCTTGTCCCCCTCGCCGGTTGCAATAGCGATAGCGCCAGCAGCAACGCCGCCAAACAGCTCGCCGCTCTCCAGGCCCAGCAGGCAAAGAACGCAGGAAACTTCTCCAACACCGTCTTCCTCGGCGACTCCCTCACCGCAGGCTTCCAGAGCGGTTCCCTCCTCGACACCACCCAGGTCCACGGCTGGGCGCCCGTCCTCGCCGCTCAGGCCGGCTTCAACATCGTCCAGCCCCTCATCGCCTACCCCGGCGCGCCCAACGTCCTCCAGCTCGAATCGCTCGGCCCCCCGCCCGTCATCACCTCCGCTCCCGGCACAACCACTGGCCGCGACAACTTCGCCACCCAGGTCACCGACCTAGCCGTCCCCGGAGCCCTGCTCAACGACGTCATGAACACCGTCCCGCTGGTCAACCCCGCACCCGGCCAGCAGCAGCTCAACCAGCTCGTCCTCGGCTTCCCCGGCCTCGGCTACGGACAGGCCAACAGCCAGGCCACCTTCGCCGTCAACGCCCAGCCCACCACCATCTTCCTCTGGATCGGCAACAACGACGCCCTCGTCGCCGACGAGACCGGCATGCCCAGCAGCATGACCTCCGTCGCCACCTTCACCAGCCAGTACCAGGCCCTCATCACCGAACTCACCACCAAGGCCCCGGCCCATCTCGTCATCGGCAACATCCCCGACGTCACCCGCGTCCCCTATCTCACCCCCGCAGCCCTCGTCCTCGGCGAAGTCTCTGCCGAAACCGGCCTCCCCACTGCCGAACTCAGCGCCATCCTCGGCATCGTTCCCGGCGACCTCGTCAACCCCACCGGCACCGCCGAGATCCCGCTTATCCTCGGAGGCCTCCAGAAGGGACCCATCAGCGACGCCGGCGTCCTCTCCGCCGCCGAGGTCGTCACCGTCCAGTCCCAGGTCACAGCCTTCAACCAGGTCATCGCCGCCCAGGCCAAAGCCGCCAACGCCACCCTCGTCGACATCAACGCCCTCTTCAACCAGGCCTTCACCAATGGTGTCACCATCAACGGCTACACCGGTACCTCCAGCTTTCTCGGCGGCATCTTCGCCCTCGACGGCATTCACCCCACCAACGTCGGATACGCCGTCGTCGCCAACGCCTTTATCGACACCATGAACGCCACCATCAGCACCAAGATCCCTGACGTCCCACTAGGCCCCGTCGCCGCCACCGACCCCTACTGGCCCCCCAACCTCGCCACCCAGATAGCCCCCGCCGCCCGCCCCAGAACCATCCCCGCCAACGCCGGCAAGGCCATAGCCCCCATCCTCGAAAAGAAGCAGTGACAGAAACAGTAGGTCTCCAAATTCAGCCCATCGCCGTCCATGCCAAGCTGCGGACAATCCATAGAAAATGACGAAGGCGCATTTAGCGTTGCCAATCCTGACCAGATCGGTGCTGGATAAGCGCATTGGCCTGTTAGCAACAGTCGAGGGTCAAGTTCCCGGGCTCGCTCGAGCAACATTGCCGAGTAAAAGGCCTGAGCCTTCTTCACGAAAGCTAGTGCAAGCCACAACTTTGGCTTGTCGTGTACAGCACTTCGGCTATGGCGTGCCAGAGATGTCGCTACCCTGAAGGATATACAGGGCACCTACTGTGGTGCCTTCACTCGGCCAGTTCGAAGTCACGAAGACCAGCCCCTTCGTTCCCCAGCGAACAAAGCGCACTGGAGCGCCCAGCACGTCCGGAATCGCTATCGTCTTCAGCAGCGCCTGCGTGTTCAGGTCATAGATGTTCAGCGTGTACGAGTTGGCTCCCTGCCCTGAGTTGTTGATCCCGACCGTGCTCGAGGACGTGAGGACGAAGGCTCGCTTCAATGCCGAGTCCGTGGCTACCAGGACGCCCTGACCAGAATCGAACTTACCGACCTGCACCGGCCCGACCGGATTTGTAATCACACCCGAGTCGCTGTAGAGCAGCTTGGTTCCCGGATCGAAATGAACCTGCAATCCGAAGCCGCCCGAATTGAGACCGTTCGCAGGCGATACGCCGGACGGGGAAACGGTAACGCTGTAGATTTCTTGCGGCGAAATCCCATTTTGCACTTGACCGTAAAGCGTATTCGCATCCGCGCCCCATGCAAGACTGCTGAACTCGACGCCGCTTGTATAGTACGAGAGGGTGTTCGGACGAGCAGTAGCGTTGTCATAAATTGCGAGAAGACAGCCGTTGGGCTCAACGTTCGCTATGCCTTCCGATACCGCAATCGTTTGAGGATTGCCGGGAGCTACCTTCATCGCTGCAGGAAACGCGCAACTACCTTGCGTGCCTACCGTGCCCGTGGCTCCCGCACCCATCGGAATCGTGAGACTCAGTGAAAAGGACGGCAACGAATACTGCTGAACGATTGCCTGGCCTGAAAAGCCCGCATACAGATAGCTTCCATCGTCAGAGAGCGCAATGGTGCTCGGTTGGTCGGCAACGGGAATCATTTGCCGGACAGCAGCAGCGACCGGGTCGATGACGGCAATGGTGTTGGGCGATATGGGATCGCCAGCGGGAACCGAAACGTAAAGCAGGTTGCGTGCGGCGTCCCAGGCAAGATCGTTGCCTGAGACATTGAGTACCTGCATCTGCGCGTTGGCACCCAGATTTGGAACCACTGTGAAGCCTATCGAATTGGAACTGCCTGTTCCCGGACCGTTGCTGACCGCGAGTAAGCTTGCCACCGGCTGGCCTAGCGCTGCCGCGGGAATCGTGACGACCATCTGGGTGTCGGAGATGGAGTCAATCAACAGGTTCTGATTGTTCCACGTCACTTGAGAGGACTGCGTAAAGTCGCGGCCCGTCAGCGTCACCTGCGTGTCCGCACTCCCCACCGCAACGCTGACCGGCGTTACCAACGCGAGCGTAGGCGAGGGCGCGACAAAGCCGCCAACCGCGGACGTAACACCCGTAGGCGTAACAAACGAGCCATCGATCAGGTAGACCTGCGAGGCGCCATTTGCCGCAAGCCCGCTCGCTCCCCAGCGAACAATGGTCGAAGCGCCCTCGAGACCTTCGACCAGCATCGAGTTGATGTAATTGAACCGATCGAGGCCGAAAGCCTGAATGTACTCTCCATTCGGAGCGGGATTGCTGCTGTAAGAGCTGTTGACGTTCACATAGAAGCCGACGCGCTGCGCAGTATCCAGCGCAAAAGGATTTTGCCCGTTGGAGAGGGTGTTCTGGACCTGCAGCAGTCCCATCGACTGACCGGTCGCTGCATTCAAAATATGCCCATAGCCGTCGATCAGGTTCCCGGTCGAAGGATCGTAGGCGAGATGCTTCACGAAATCACCAAGTGCGCCGGTGTACGTTTGCGCGAGGGTGATGCCACTGGCCGTTACCGAGAACACATCCTCCGGTCCACCCGAATAAGCCGAGTCTGTCCCGTAAAGAGTTGTGCTGTCTTTGCCCCAGACCAGCGTGTCATAAACATTGGGGTACGCCGGCGGACCAACAATTGCGGCTCGCGAGATACCGTCGTCGTAGACCGCAACGCCTCCGACTGCGCTCTCGGGATTCGTGTCGCCTGTATGGAGCGAAACGGCGACCGTATGCGGCTTTCCCGGAGCAGCAGTCACAGCCGCCGTCGTATTCATCACGCCGTTGGCGCCCTCGCCCAGGGCAAATGTGATGTCCGGTGTAAGCGATGGAAGGATGAGGCGTTCGATCTGGCCCGTCGACGGCAGTGTCGCGTAGATGTAGGTGCCGTCGGAGGTGACAGAGATGCCGGCCGGCTGACTCGGCAGCGTCTGGGATGCAATCACGGTTCCCTGGAGCGGATCGATCGTCACGATGCTGTTTGGATTGTTCGTCGAACTGGAAAGAGTCGACGCGACAAGGACATTGTGGACGCTATCCCAGCCCAGATCCGCCGCCGCGACGTTCACTGTCCGCACACGATTACTCGCACTGATTACATTCAACGTTTGCGCCTGGGACGTGCCGCCACCGGGGGCTGGATTCGAGACCGCAATCGTGACCGGGCCGACGGTCGAAAGCACACTCGCCGGTACCGTGACCGTGGCAACAGCGCTCAACTGGCCCGTGGAGAACGGCTGCACCGCGGTTCCGTTGATGAGAATCGTTGACGATTGAAGAAAGTTGCTTCCATTGAGCACAAGCAGGAAATCCGGCGCTCCTGCCGTCACTGCCATCGCTGAGAGGCTGTTAAGCACAGGCACAGGATTCACGATCGGCAGCGTGACCGTATTATCGCCCTTAACTCCAGATGCTGAATCGACAACCGCGATCGGTATCGTTCCCGTCGTATAAGAGATTAAGCTGGCAGGAACCGTGAATTGGATCGAAGTAGTCGAGATGAAATGCGTGGAGAGCGCGGTGCCGCTGGCATAGACGACCGTCGTAGGCGTAAAGTAACTGCCGCTCAACGTGACCGTCTGTGGTGAATTGCTGAGCGGCACGGTGGAGGGAGCGAGCGAGTCAAGCTCAGCCGGGTGTTGAAGAAGAGAAACTGCGACGCTCTGCGAGCTGCCACCGCCCGGTGCGGGATTCGATACCGTCAAGCTCAAAGTGCCCACAGATGCCAGTAGCGCGGCCGGAGCCACAGCCGTAAGCTGCGTACTGCCGACCAGCGTGGTCGCGAGCGAAGTCGTTCCAGATGCAACCACCGACAAAGAGCTAAAGTTTGCGCCGGTCAGCGTAAATGTTGTATCCGCAGAGCCTGCATACAGAGAGTTCGGTGTTATACCCGTCAGCGTCGGTTTCGGGTTCGTCACTAAGACCTGCTGGGACGAAGAACCGCCGACCGAAACCTGACCATCCGGATTTGCAACCGTTACGTTTGCAACCAACGTCGCCGCCGCCAGGTTCGCGGGCACTGTCGCGGTGAGTGTCGTTGCGTTCCCATAAGTGGTCGTGAGTGCGGTTGAGTTCCACTTGATCGCCGACTGCGGTTGAAAATTGCTTCCCGTTACTGTCAGCGTGAACGCTTCCGAGCCCGCAGGAACACTTGCTGGAGACACGCCCGTGACGGCGGGTGCCGGAGTCTGCGTGGTGCTCCCGCCGCCGTTAGTAGTTGCGCTGCGGCTGGAGCCGCCAGAGCATCCCGTTATGCTTAGGGAAAGAGCAACAAACAGTATAGGCAGGGAAAGAAACTTTAGAAGTTTGGTCATTTAGCTCAAAACGGTGGATTTTTGGGTGGATTTCTGCGGCCAATTGTATGGCACGTCCACCTAAAAACGAAGAATTTTATCCAGAATTCTCGAACGACCGAGCAGCTCAATCTGCCGGTAGAACCTCAGATCACCGCAAAAGCGTCGACTCGTGTTGGATGGCGTAGATGGAAGGACTCTAGATCCGAGTCCTCAATGAGTGATAAATCGCCAAGTCACCCATCCAGGAATTACTACCGGCAACGCATCGAATGAAGGTACAGGCTTGATCAGAGAACAGGCCCGAAATTTGAAGGGTGGCAGCTCGTCAACTCCCGTTTTTACAGGAAAATTCGTCTGTCAAGTCCCAGTTTCATCTATCTCTATAACAGTCAACGAGATCCACCTTGCGCACGAGTTATGTCAAATTAGCTACCCTTGAAGTAGAGAATAAATACACAAGAGTACAAAACCTGCGCGATCGCCATCCCGAGGGCTTTTTCTTCTTGTGCGAATAACTACCACTAACCCTTTTATAAAGAGGAATCTGCAGGTAACCCCTTTACACGGAGGTATTTACGAGGTAAGCCTCCCCGCATATTACTCAATCAAAAAGAGTTACGCGCGGTGTATAGGGGGGGTACCCCCGGGGGCAACATCGTCATGGTCCGGGTCTGGAAGTGTCGACACCACCGGCTACTGAGAGCCAACAGGGTGCACAGGACGAATCCGCCCATCCCGCAGCGCAAACAACTCCCCGCGCCACACCACTGTATCCCCCGCAAAGCTCCACATCCAGAACCCCAACCCAAAAAAATCCCGCAGCGGCAATAGCCAGAGATCACGCAGCACCTGTTCATCCCCCAGCACGCCCACTCCAACCGAAAGAGCCACCGCCACCCGCGCCAGCAGCACCACACTCAGCAACGAAAAACTCCACAGCGCTAGCCCGCTCGCCACGCAGGTCATCACCGCCCACGGCACCGCATACGTAATTCCCAGCCCCAGGTAGCCCAGCTTGCGCGAGTCCCGCGTCGACCGCGCCCACCGCAGCTGATGGTCCTTGAAACCGCCAAAGTGATACTCCGGCACCGTCGTCTCCACCACCTCGTTCGAAAGCTCCACCCGATACCCGGCAGCAGAGATCCGCGCCCCCATCTCATAGTCGTCAGCCAGATACTCCGTCAGCGACTCTAACCCCCCAGCCTTCGCCAGCACGCTCTTGCTCGTAGCCAGCGTCGATCCCAGCCCAAAGTGAATCCCGCCCTCCAGCCTCCGCGCCGTCAGCACTCCCGGCAGAAAGTCCGTCGAGATCCCCAACGCCTCCAGCCGCGACCACACCGTCAAGCCTCTGCCACCCTCCGCCGTCCGCCCAATATAAGGAGCCGTCACCATCCCCACCTTCGCATCCGAAAAACACTGCATCACCCGCGTCAGATAGTGCGGCGAGACACGAATATCGCTGTCATTGATCACCACATACTCATACCGGGCCTCGCGCAGCATCTGCACCAGATTGCTCACCTTGCCCGACGTCCCCAGTCGCTCCCGGCACTCCACCAGCCGGATCGCGCACTCAGGAAACTCCACCTGCAATCGCTCGATCTCGCTGACAGCCGGATCGTTCCGACTGCTCACGCCAAAAACAATCTCGAACCTACCAGCATACTGTTGCCTGCAGTGGCTCACCAGCCCGGCATACATCCTCTGGTCCACACCCTTCACCGGCTTCAAGATCGTAACGTCAGGCGCAAAGCCCGCATCGACGCTCTTTCGCCGCCAATAGTGCGCGAAATCTCGCGTCCCCCACAGCGCCAGCAACAGATAAGCGAGACCCGCAAGGGTCAACAGCGTAGTGATCGCCTCAATGAAGATGGCCATCCCACTAGTCTACCGGCATCTATTGGCCGAAATCATCTCCATCGCGACCAACGGGAGCACCACGCGAAGCGGTATACAAGTCACGAAGTGACCGCCCCACGCGCAGTGGGTTTTTGCGCTACTCATAACGCAAAGCCTCAATAGGATTCAGATTCGCCGCCTTCCAAGCCGGATAAATACCGAAGAGAAGTCCGATCCCGCACGAGCAGCAGAAGGCCAGCGCAACCCACAGCGCCGACAGCATCGACGGAAAGAAGAGATGCAGCACCAGAGCGATCGCACTGCCGATCAGCACGCCAATAATGCCGCCGACAGCGCACAGCGTAATGGCCTCCAGGGTGAACTGCGCGAGGATGGTCTGCTTGCTCGCGCCGATCGCCTTGCGCACCCCGATCTCCCGCGTTCGCTCCGTCACGCTGACCAGCATAATATTCATCACACCCACGCCTCCCACCAGCAACGCCACGCTGGAGAGCGCAAACAGCAGTAAAAACAGGCCACCCGTAATCGTGGTCCACAAACGAGTCAGCGAATCGGTTCCGAAGATCGCAAAGTTGTCCGGCGCCTCGTTCTTCACCTTCCGCCTGCGCCGTAGCAGCTCCTCCAGCTCATCCTGCACCAGCGTCTTGTTCTTTTGATCATCAAACTTCAGGCTGATCCAGTAGTCCAGTATCTCCGGGTGAATCTTATGGAACGTGGACACAGGGAAGAACGCCTTGTTGTCCTCCGGGTTCTTGCCTCCCCCAAACGCCTGTTTTTGTTTGTCCATCACCCCCACGACGGTAAACCTCATGCCCGCAATGGTCACCTCCTGGCCCACCGGATCCGTCGCGCCGAACAGCCCATCCGCCGTATCAATCCCCAGCACGACGACATTCGCCGCCCGCTCCACGTCGCTCTCGTTGAAGAACCGCCCATCCTTCAAGTTGAGCTCATACACGTCCTTCACGCTGTCCGTATCTCCCTCCAGCAGCGTCCCCTCCATGATCTTGCTGCCGTATTTCACCGCGACCGTACCCTCCACCCCGGTCTTATCCCGATACTGCAATCCAGGCGTCACAGCCACCACATGCGGCAACTCCTTCATCGCCATTGCATCCTCGTAGGTCAACTGCTTCCGCGTCAGCATCTCTGTCGTAGGCCGCACCCCAATAACCGGAAACCGGAAGACCCATATCACATTCGTCCCCAGCGACTCCACCAGGCCGGACACGCTCGAGTTCAATCCGTTAATCACCGACGAGATGATAATCACCGTCATCACGCCAATCACAATTCCCAGAATCGTCAGGCCGCTACGCAGCTTGTTCGCCCGCAGCGTATCCAGAGCCATCACTACCGTTTCTTTAGTATCGGCGATCTGCATTAACGACCTCCCTGCCCTCTACCCCTACCCAGCCCCGGCCTCACTCCGATCTCAGCGCCACAATCGGATCCAGTTGCGCGGCCTTTCGAGCCGGATAGACCCCGAAGAAGATTCCCGTACCGGTAGCCATCACCAGCCCGGCAATGACGCTCCACAGCGCAATCGTCGAAGGAAATCCTGCCAGAATCGTAATCGCCTGCGCCACCAGAATTCCCCCGATCACGCCGAAGACTCCGCCCACCAGCGCCATCGTTCCGGACTCAATCAAAAATTGCATCAGGATATCCTTTGGACGCGCGCCCAGAGCCTTGCGGATGCCAATCTCCCGCGTCCGCTCCGTCACGCTCACCAGCATGATGTTCATAATCACGATGCCGCCAACCACCAGCGAGATCAGCGCCACCGCCCCGGCCACCGCTCCAAACGACCGCGTCACGATGCTGAAGAATCCCACCAGCGTATTGTTCGTATCCAACTCAAACGAGTCCTCGACTCCCGGAGCGTCATGCCGGCTCGATCGCATCAGAACCCTCACCTCGTCCGCCGCCGTCTCCAGCACCGGTCCAGCCTCGCCCGCCTTCACATAAATCGTCAGCGTCTTCTCCGTCCCATAGCTCTTCTGAAACGCCGTCAGCGGCACGGCCACCCAGTTATCCTGGCTCGCGCCAAACGTGCTCCCCTGCTTCTCGCTGATCCCAATGATCGTGTACGGGGTGCCGTCTACCCGCAACTCTTGTCCCAGCGGATCCATCCCCACAAAAAGATGGTCCTCAATATCGGTCCCGATGATCGCCACATGTGAGGCGTGCTCCTGGTCCGCCTCCGTGAACCCGCGCCCCTGCATGATGTTCAGGTTCTGCAGCGAAGGCATCTGCCACGTATACCCCCGGATGTTCGAATCGGTCGTGGACTCAGTCCCACGCACAATCTTCCCTGTCACAGCCTGCTGCGCGCCAATCCCCACGCAGTGCCTGCAGTTCGCCGCCACATACTGAAAGTCGGGGTACAGGATGTTCTTGCGCTTCTGGTATCGCTGATAGTCCTCCGGGCTGGTAATGATCTGAGGCATCTTCGAGACGGTAAAGACATCCGCGCCGTAGCTGGCGAACTTTGTAGTGACATAGGTGTTCGCGCCGTTAACCAGCGTCACCACCGCGATCACGCTGGCCACGCCGATGACAACGCCGAGCAGGGTCAGCACGGAGCGAAGCTTGTTCGCCCATAACGACTGCAGCGCGATCTTTACGGCCTCTTTGAATTCCATCGCCCTGTCTACCTTGAGCTTGTCTACCTTGGGTACGCTTGAGACTATCAGCCAGTGGCCTCCAAAGCGAGATTTCCCTTGCTCTCTCATACGCAATCGAGCAGCGTTTTGTTCGCCTAGCCCCAAAGAGGTGTCATCCAGAGCGAAGGCACTCACAGCACTATCGTGAGTGCCGCAGCCGAAAGACCCGCATTTGCCCTTGCCTATTCTCGTCCGCCACCCCATAGAAGTGCCTGTTCTCCTCACCCAAGCAAAAAAGCCGTCATCTCGACCGAAGCGACGGACAGTCTCACCGTCCGTCGCGCAATAGAGAGACCCGTATTTGCCTTTACTTCGCGACGCTCATCCAGCTGCCCCTTCGGCATGCTGGTCAGGGTCTATTTCGGCTAAAGTCACGGGGCAATAAGGTAAACTCGTCGCCGTCTACTTTTTATTTTTTGAGACCACTCCGATGCGCAAGCTGGGGATTGGTTATCGCTACAAATGCACGATTTTCTGCGCGAGCGTTCTACAGTTGGGAGCCAGTTTTATGCGGAAGTTACTACTAATGCTGATCCTTGTCACAGTGGCAAGTGGAGTTGGTGTGGCGAAGGCCAACGCGCAGCAAGAATCGGCTTCATATACCGAAACCGTTCTGTACTCCTTTACCGGCGGCCAGGACGGCCGACCGAGTACACAGTTGCAAGGCAACGACAGCCTTGTTATCGACTCTTTTGGGAATCTCTACGGGACTACAAATGGCGGCGGCGCGAACAGCGGGGGAGCACTGTTCAAACTAGACACCAGTGGCAAGTACACTGTCCTGCATAGCTTCTGTTTCCAGGACTGTCCCGGAGGTAGCGCTCCAACTAGCCTGATCCGGGACGTCTCGGGAATACTCTATGGAACGACACTTGGCGGCGGGGCCGACCAGTTTACTCCCGCCGGAACACTCGGCGCGGGAACCATCTTCAAACTGGACAGCGCTGGCAACTACTCCCTCCTCTACAGCTTTTGCGCTCAGGCCAATTGCACCGACGGCCTCCATCCGTACGGAAGACTGGTCGAAGACGGTTCTGGAAATCTCTATGGGACCACCCAAGACGGAGGAGCAAATAATGGGGGCACGGTCTTCAAACTGGATCCCGCCGGCAACCATTCCATCTTGTATAGCTTTTGCTCCCAGGCTAACTGTATCGATGGTGCATCTCCCAACGCGGGTTTATTCGAGGATGCTTCCGGTAATTTTTTCGGAACCGCTGTCAATGGCGGCGCTAGCGGATACGGAACCGTTTTCAAATTGGACACTGCTGGTCATTACACTGTGCTGTACAACTTTTGCTCCCAAGCCTATTGCAGCGATGGTGCCTATCCCTTTGCGGGCTTGGTCGGAGATGCTTCCGGAAACCTCTATGGGAACACCTTTAACGGCGGCAATACTAACAGCGGTTTAAGTCCTGGCGGTGGGGTGGCGTTCAAGATAGACGGTTCGAGCAAATTTACAGTGCTTCATACCTTTTGCCAGCAGGGCAACTGCGCGGACGGTGGCAGTCCAGCAAGCAGTTTCATAAAAGATAGTTCTGGAAACTTTTACGGGACAACAATCGATGGTTACGACGGTGAGGTTTTCAAGCTCGATAGCGCTGGCAACTACACCATTCTGCACACCTTTAGCTTTCTTAACGACCCCAATTACGCCTATGGATTCGACCCCGCCGGTAGCTTAGTCGAAGATGCCTTTGGCACCCTGTATGGGATGGCCGTTGGAGGGGGCACCATAGCCACCGGCAGAGGTGAAGGAGTGATATACAGCCTGACTACTCCCAGTTTTGCGATTGGTGCCGATGCGTCGACTATAACGATAGCTTCACCCGGACAACAAGGGACGACGACCGTCACAATAACGCCTCGGAATGGATTTAACCAAACAATCACGTTCAGCGACTCCAGCTGTAGCGGATTGCCGACAGGCGCAAGCTGCTCTTTCAGTCCTTCGAGCGTGACGCCGAGCAGCGGAGTTGCCGAAACAACGCTGATCATTTCAACCACCGCGACATCTTCCTCGATTTCTCAGAAACCACTTGAGCGCGGCAAGGGTGTGTTCCTTGCGTTCATACTCCCAAGCCTACTCGTTTTTATACCGAGGACTCGCCGTGGGCAACGATCTGTCAGACGAATCGGAAAGATCTTGTTGTTGCTACTCGTGTCTTCAGTCATCGGCCTCAACGGCTGCGGAGGCGGGGGCGCCGTAAGCTCCACAGGAGGGGGAGGGGGCAGCTCCGCAGGAGGCGGCAGTGGCGCGACACCCGCAGGGACCTATAAGGTGACGGTAACGGCTACCGGGTCTGGGGTGTCGGAAGCGATGGCGCTTACGTTGGTGGTCCAGTGAATAGACTATAAGTGCGGGCAGGCTGACCCACCCCCAGACAACCGGTGGGATACACTTGTGTTCCCAGACGGCTGGATGATCGCTGCCGCCCGGGGCCGCAAGACGTTGTATCAACGGGCTATCGCGCCAGTTTCCTAACGGCCAACCCGGCGGCCGGTCGTTCAACGGAAGCACGTACCGAAAGGCCCCGGCCCGGCTTAGGCTTGATCAACCTCACCTCCGCACCCAGCTCCATCTTCCCTGCAAACTTGATTAGCTTGCCCACGCTGAACTTCGAGATTCTTCCGTTGCGCAGATGACTTACGTCCGGCTGATGAATCCCGAGGATCGATCCAAGCTGCTCCTGCGTGAGGCTGCACCCTTCAATATGTTTCATCAGCTCGCGATAGATATCGGCCTTTACTTTGATCTCTAACGCCTCTGCTGCGCTGAACCCAAGATCATCCAGCACGCTTCCCTTTGTCATGTGTGGTGAGTTCCTCTTTTGCTCCCTCGACATCCTTAGGCTTCCCTCTTAACCGTTGTTGTATCTGTTTCCATCTGGCCTTGGCGGTGGCCAGATCTCTCTTTTCCGTCTTTGCACTATCCTTCGTGAAACAGTGCAGAACATAGATGACGTCCTTCACTCGCGCCATGTAGATCATCCTGTACCACTTGCTGCCGTCCTGGTCCTTTAACTCAACCAACGCTTGCGGCAATCGATGTCATGGGCCTGACTGTAAACGTGGCCGTATCGGCTTAGGCCAGAATTGCAATACTTTCAGCGAATCACCCTCCCACGAGATATCTGCCAGCTTCACCCGTCACGTGCCCTCGACCTCAGTGTATAGCATAATTGCTATACGGTCTAAGGCTGCGATACACTTGGAACTGCAGACGGCTGGATGATCGCTGCCGCCCGGGCCGCAAGGCGTTGGGCGGGGGAGGAAAGTCCGAACTCCGCAGGGCAGTGTGCCGGATAACGTCCGGGACGGAGGCGTTAAGGCCTCTGGACGGCAAGTGCAACAGAGAATGAACCGCCTCAAGCTGGTGATTCGCCTCGGTGAATCCGTAAGCGGTTTGAGGTAAGGGTGAAAAGGTGCGGTAAGAGCGCACCGCGCGGCCAGTAATGGACGCGGCAGGGTAAACCCCACACGGAGCAAGACCAAATAGGCAGGGATCGTGCCGCTTCTCTTCAGGCGGCGCGAGCGTATCGGCCCGATGCGTCTAGGCGGAGAGACTCGAAAGAGAGCCGAAACTTGCGGGTAGGTTGCTAAAGCGCCGCAGTAATGCGTCGCGTAGAGGAATGATCGTCTAAAACAGAATTCGGCTTACGGGCCGTCTGCGAACCTATGGCCTCGAAATCGCTCAAACGGTTTCGAGGCCATCTCTTTGAAGCTAGTGTCCTGCCGGACGGGCGCCCTGCGCGGGCGGCGGTCACTTCGTGACGCGTGTACCGGTCTCGGCAGGATGATGGTCATGGTCCTCCCGCTGGTCGGCATAACCATCACTCGCGACCAACGGGAGCGCCAACCGAAGGGGTATACAAGTCACGAAGTGACCGCCCCACGCGTAGTGGGCCCGTCCGGCAGGACCCCCAAAAAATAAATCTCAAAACCATGTCACTTTTTTCGTCGCCAGAATAAGTGCACTTCCAGCCACGCAAAACACCACAACCTCACCACACTTCACCATCCAAAACACCACGTTTCGCACCCACATTTTGCGAAAACCCTCAGCAAAAACCCCACTCCACCACGCCAGAAAAAATCCCGGCCAAACCAGAAAAATAACTACCGAATAGCGGCCATGGCGGCACGAAAAAGAGTTTCGAAGTCATGTGCGACATCTGGGTTCTTGGTGACGGCAGTCTCAATAGCCTTTTGAGCCACAGGGCGAGGGTAGCCAAGGTTGACCAGCGCAGAGAGCGCATCATCGCCCGCAGGGCCATGATAAGCGCCCCCACTAGTCGCAGGAATGGCCGTCGCAAGGTCATCCAGCTTGTCCTTAAGCTCAAGCACAACGCGCTCAGCAGTCTTTTTGCCAATGCCCGGAATCCTCGTCAAAGTAGCATGATCGCCGGAACGGATCGCGGTGATAAGGCGGCTCCCATCAATCCCGCTAAGAACCGTAATAGCAAGCTTTGGGCCAATGCCTGAGATGGTGAGTAGCTTCTCAAAGAGACGTTTTTCCTGCATTTCCGAGAAGCCGAAGAGCGCGATCTGGTCTTCACGCACGTGGGTGTGGATGTGAAGCGAGGCTTCTACGCCTTCGTTGGGGAGTGCCGAGAAGGTGGTGACGCTGATGGTGACGTCGTAGCCCACACCGGCGCACTCGAGGATGGCCTGGTTGGGAGTTTTTGAGAGGAGGCGTCCGCGAAGGTGGGCGATCATGCTGTTGGTGATTGTAGCGTGTTGGATTGAGGCTGTTCTCTAAAGCTGCCTTCGGCCTCATCGGCTCCTCATGTTTTAGTTCACGCAGCGGATATTCTCGATCTGTTTAGGAAGGCGAATCCTTCGTTTCCCCAGAACAGCGTTGTTGTGAGTTGTGAGAAGGAGCGTCTGACGGCGGTTGAGGTTTGTCTGGCGAAGGATGGGTTATTGCCAATCTCTTGCCAGGGGCTGCGACAGTGCGATGCGCAGGCCCTGAAGATTTCGCCATCGAGATAAGGATCTCTAGCCGAACTGGTTCCGGCATGGGACACGCAGTAAAATCCACCCAACAGACATGAAACGCTCCGTCCTCAGCCACGTCCTGCTTCTCGGCCTCGTCGGCGGCGTCCTCATCGCCGTCCTCCGCTGGTCCGAGTACCAGTTCCTGGTCATCGAGCACTCCTTCGAAATCTATGGCACCATTGTCGCCATCCTCTTCGCCGCCTTCGGCATCTGGCTGGGCATCAAGCTTACCAAACCACGGGAAAAGATCATCCTCCGCGAAGTCCTCATCCCCGCCGCCGCACCAGCCGAGCAAGCCCCCTTCGCCCTGAACCAACCCCAGCTCGATGCCCTCGGCATCACTCCGCGCGAGCTCGAAATCCTCAACCTCATCGCTCAGGGCCTCAGCAACCGGGAGATCGCCGACCGCCTTTTCGTCAGCGAGAACACCGTCAAAACCCACTGCAGCCGGGCCTTCGACAAGCTGGGCGCCCGCCGCCGCACCCAGGCCGTCCAGCTGGGCAAACAACTAGGTCTCCTCCCCTAAAACCGTCCTCCGAAAGCATGATTTATTCTGCACACCCCAAAATCACCCAAAAGCATGACGACAAACGCCGCCTCTGACCCGCAAAGTGTCTTCAAGTCCACCTCCACAGGAGCCTCACATTGAAGAAGACCATCCTCGTTTTTGGCCTCATCTCCGGCGTTCTTTCCTCCGTCATGATGTGCGGCACCCTCCGCTTCCTCAGCGACCTCAACCACGGCCAAAAAGCCCTGGTCATCGGGTACACCACCATCGTGCTTTCCTTCCTCCTTGTCTACTTCGGCATCCGCTCCTACCGGGACAACCTCGCCGGCGGCTCCATCACTTTCGGCCGCGCCTTCGGCATCGGCATTGGCATCACCCTCATCTCCTGCCTCTTCTATGTCGTCACGTGGGAGATCGTCTACTTCAACTTCCTCCACGGCTTCATGGACAGCTATTTCGCTCACCAAATCCAGAAGGTTCAATCCTCGCCCGGCACCACAGAAGCCATCCAGGCCAAGGTCGCTGCCATCCGCCACTCCCAACAGCTCTACGAAAACCCTTTCGTCAACGCCCTCTATACCTTCATCGAACCCTTCCCCGTCGGACTCCTCATTACCCTTATCTCCGCAGCCATCCTCCGCAAGAACCCCCAATCCCAACCAGCTTCGCTTTCCGCGACAGCTTAAAAAGCTTTGCGTAGAAGAGTACGGCCTTCAGCTCGCCTGTGGTTAGCTAGTCGTCGCTGTAGAGGACTCATGTTTTCGCTCATTCCAGCGCCGTGAATCAAGTTAGAGACCTGTGTGATCGGACTGGTGCGAGAGCAACACTTTAGTTGCACTATTTTCTGTGCAACTTATGTATGATTGGCAAAAATAATTCTTCAGATTTTGATATTGGACACCCACTCCCTATGTTTGGAGTGCCAAGGTCCTTCAAACGAAAGAGGAAACCGAATGGCTGAAGAGCTAAAGAGCAGGTTCACCCGGGCAAGATTGGCTGCAATCGTCGAGCACGAACTACGTGAGGATGGTAACTGCCAGGCTAGTTCGCATGTGGTGATCGTTCCGCAGATGGGCTATCTGGTGGCAATCGAAAACGGAGAGTCGGTGACGGTCAGGTTGGTTGAGGAGCTTACCGAGGCTTAGAGCTGAAGCCGGCGCCGGTCGTTGGGGTCAGTGCGTAGGGATCACTTCGGCTGCGAGACCATAATCTGCTGGTAGACACGCTCGAGCGGCTCCGGGGTAACGCTGACACGTCCGCGATAAGGATTGTCGAGCGAGACTACGAGATAGATAAGCAGCCCGATGAGGGCTGAAAACATGACCGTCATCCACAAGTGCATCTTGAAACTTGCCGTGTGAAAGAACCATGTGGTCGCGATGCTGAGGACCGCTCCCGTTATAACGACAAGCCAGAGGGGTCCCGGTAGCTCGGCGGTGACACTGTTCAAACGTGCGCGACGGCTTTCGGTGAGGTCGTTGAAGGCGCGGTAGGCTTCCGCCGCAATAATCTTCTGTCTTTCGGTGGTGGGCTCAAAGGACATAAAGTCTCTCTGAAAATCCGAGAGGGCGCCACTGGCATTGTTGGGTACGATACCTCGCTGCTGCATGGGCCAGCCTACGTCGATGACCTGCCGGGTGTAGGTACGCAGATCGTTCTGCAAGGCCGAGCGCACAGGCTCAGGGTAGGCGCCGATGTCGCGGTAGAGGGCGCCTACGGCGATGGCTTCGTGGTCTACTCTGTTTTCGACTTCGGAGTAGGTCTCCCAAGTTCCAACGGCGACAAGACCGAGGGTGATGCCGTAGAAGACGGTGACTGCGGCGAGGTAGAAGCCAACGATGTCGTTGTGGGAGTGGTCGATCAGGTGAAGGCGACGGACCAGGGGCCGGGTGAGATAGAGTCCGGCTAAACCAACGACGGTGAAGACGCCGACGATTAGCGTTCCGAGAAGCCAGTTGGACAAGTCGTAAATCCAATGAAGATCCACGGCTGCCTCTCCCGGGACGAAGTCTGAGATTCAAGTGCAAAGAAGGTAGCTTCCCGGCACAACCGAAGGAAGATAACCTCTCCTGCGGTTGTGCCCGGATGCAGTCTATCTTTACTGCTATTTCTTGTTAGCTGGTACACGTTCGACTTCGACCTGTTGACGACGAACTGTGTCATGTACGGTTTCGACGTGATCGGAACCGGTCTTGCCGACAACTACTTCTTCAGCGATGCGAGAGGACTTGGAGACGACGGCCTCCTCTGCGGTTTCGAGCACTTCGATCGTTGAATCGGACCAGTCGATATCCTTGACGTAGTTAGGATCTGAAACGGCGCGGCGTACGACTTCGGCATGCTCTTCGTGCAAGGTCACGTTCTCTTCGACCGGCTTCTCGGTGACAAAGCGGCGAATGCGCGTGGTGCCCTGCTCGACGAGCCGCTTGCCTACTTCGAGATGTTCTTCGGCGAGACGGAGGACCTGATCTTTTCCGAGATCGGAGGTTACGGGTCTTGCTGGCAGAGCAGCCGCAGTGGCGACGGCAGCAGCGGCCGGAGCAGCGATGGTTGCCGCGGATTCCTTGGAGATAACGCCAGTGTCGACGGCACGATCTTTTACGTCAACCAGGTTGTGCTGGTTGAGGATGGCCATCGCCTTGGGCACGTCTTCTTTTGCGGCGCGGAGGGTGAGGACGACTCCGCCGGATTCGACGGCTTTCGCGTAGACGGTCGCTTCATGCTGTTCGATGTCGCCACCGAAGAGGCGGTGCCAGAGGCCTGGTTCGCGCAAGGCGGTATCGCTCGTGGGGAGATCTTTTCCGCTGACGATGCTGATCTCGTCATCATGAAAACCTGCGTGCTGGAGGTTGGTCTCGGCTGCCTGCGCATGATCTGCAGTATCGAATAGAGTGACGATCTTCTCGTAGGTGCTCATCGGTATTCCTTTCTGGGTTCGGCTGCATTGGATTGAGCCCCCGCTTCAGGGACTGCAGGTTGTTCTATGGGGAGGCGAGTGACCTGGGCTTCCTGCCTCCGCAATGTGACTGATTCCTGATACCGCTCTGTTTTTCTAATCCGTCGAATGTGCACTTCTTCTTTGAGTACCAAGTGCCGTTCCACTTTGAGGACTTCTTCAACGACGGGGATGATGGTGACATCGCCTTCCTGACGTATGGAGGGCATGACCTCGACTTGTCGGTCGATGGGGACGTGTTCGACCTCAACTTTTTCCTGCTGCAGGAGCTCATCAACCAGTTGCTGGTGGGTATGAGTGACGCGGGAGACGCGCACGCGCGCGGTTTCGACGACACGCTTGGCGACGGAGAGCTCTTCTTCAAAGACCGGGATGACAGTTTCGCGGTCGACTCTTGTGACTGCGGTGTCGACCGCGTCCGAGTGATCAAGGGACGGATTCATGATGAAGAACCTCGAAGCAAAGCGTTGGGTTGGGGAGATGGTTGCTACTTAGCCGTGACCAACATGGAGATGCGGCGGTTGAGGGCTCGACCTTCCGCGGTGGAGTTGTCAGCTACTGGGTGCTCGTCGCCGTATCCTTTGGCGACCAGTCTGTTTCGGGCGATGCCCATCGTCTCCAGTTGAGTGACGACGCTGTTGCCGCGATCCTGAGAGAGCTTCAGGTTCTGCGCGGCGTTACCGGTGTTGTCGGTGTAGCCGCCAATAGTGAGATGGACAGCAGGGTAGGCTTTGAGGATGGCGGCGATATTGTTGAGTTGGTCAGTGGACTGGGGCTGCAGGGAAGCAGAACCAGTGTCGAAGAGGAGACGGTCGAAGTCGAACCAGGAAGTTTTGTCAGGAGTGCGGGCTGGGTCTTTAATGAAGGCGAGGAGTTTGCCCTCAACGCCGCGCTCGGGGATGCGAAGGGTGGTGGAGTCGGGCAGGGCGGCGTCAACCAAAGTGCCAAGGTCGGTGCCGGTGGAAGAGGTGATCGTGGCTGGGGCTGGAGTGGGTACGGCGGGAACGGTTGTCTCGGGTTGGGTGGCGACTGTGGGCTGGTGCGAGCGATACCACCAGAAGCCCAGCACGAGTGCGAGCGCCAAGAGGCCGAGGAGCCAGGGCAGAATGGAGCGACGCTCTTCGACCTGCACCGACTGAGCTACGACCGGATTGACGTCGACCTTATGCGTGGAGACGGGGACAGGCTGGCGGTGGAAACCTTCCGGGAGTAGGCCTTTCAATGCATCACTTTCGCGTGCGAGGAGACCTGGGAGAGTACTCAGGCTAACGCTGCCGTCGCGAACCTTGCTGCCGATGAAACCAAGCGCGGTCTGTGCGCCGATTGCCAGAAGACTGGAGGCCGCCGCGGAACGCAGGCCCGTCTGGCTGCCAAGCGCCTCTGTAATGGAGCTTAGCCTGCCACCGAAGATCGTCGAGAGGAACTGGGAGCTTCCTGTGAGGAAGGGAGAGGCGGGGTTGGTGAGGGAGCCGTTAGAGAGCGCAGAGCTGACGGCGTTCTCCGGGGTTGCCGAAGCCAGCTTCAAGACCTGGTTGAGAAAGCCCTGATCGCCCGCTTTCTGCGTAAGACCGCTGACGACAGTGGCTATGGAAGACTGAATGCCATCGAGGACATTTGTTTCCGAGGCCCCGAAGTGGCTAGCAATGCTTTGAATTGACTGAGCGGGGAGGGCAGCGGAGAGGGTTGCGAGCGAGGAATTCTGCACGGGGTGTTGCCTCCTGGGGATGGAAAAGCATGGTCCGTCGTTCCTGTTTCGAGGCTAGCCTATGCCCCTTCTCTCCGATGACGCAAGCATGTGCGAATAATTTTTACAATAGATTTTTAGCTGCATGAATTACTTGTTTGATACTCCCTGCTCGGTTTGCACCAGACTTGGGGCGCTAATTGGTGTAAAAGCGGGGGGAGGCGTTCAAGGGGAGTGGGCGCTTGTGAGACCATTTCGCTAAGTAACAACGTAAAGGATGCGATGAACGCGGGGCGGATAAAAGTTACGGTCGGGGTTTGTGGTGGGATTGCGGCTTACAAGTCGGTGGAGCTGGTACGTCTGCTGCAGGATGCCGGATATGACCCGCATGTGGTGATGACGTCTGCGGCAGAGGAGTTTGTGCGGCCGCTGACCTTTGCGGCGATCTCCGGGCATAAAGTGATTACTTCTCTATGGGGCGAGGAGGCAGGGACGGGGTCGGCTGAGAACGATGAGCCGGTGGAACACAGCAGCGTGGAGCATATTCAGGCGGCGCAATCGACGCGTTTGCTGGTGGTAGCTCCGGCGACGGCGAATATGCTGGCGAAGTTTGCGCATGGACTGGCAGATGACTTTCTTTCCACGATGTACCTGGCGACGACGGCTCCGGTGATCGTTGCTCCGGCGATGAACGTCAATATGTGGGAGCACCCGGCGGTGCAGGCGAATGTGGCTACGCTGCGAGCGCGTGGAGTGAAAGTGATTGAGCCGGGGAGCGGGTATCTGGCCTGCGGGATGGTTGGAGGCGGAAGGCTGGCGGAGCCGACGGAGATTGTCGCGGCGATTGTGGAGACATTGGCTGAGGGCACCGAGGGCGCGGTGGGTCAGGGCCGGGACTTCACCGGTGAGACAGTGTTGGTGACCGCAGGGGGAACGCGAGAGGCGATCGATCCGGTGCGGTTTATCGGGAACCGTTCGAGCGGGCGGATGGGTTACGCAGTCGCAACGGCGGCAAGGAGACGTGGCGCGAAGGTGATGTTGATCAGTGCCCCGACCGGACTGCCTTGTCCTGTGGGAGTTGAGGTAGAGCATGTGGTAACCGTGGAGGATATGCGGGCGGCTGTGATGGCTCGGCTCAATGAGATGACGGTAGTGGTGATGGCGGCGGCAGTAAGTGACTACCGGGTGAAAGATGTCGCGGGTCAGAAGATGAAGCGTGAGGGGGCGCAGGCGGTCTCGCTGGAGCTGGCTGGAACTGTGGATATTTTGCGCGAGGTCGTCGGGCGGCGGCGGGACGGAACGCTGGTGGTAGGGTTTGCGGCCGAAACCGAGAATGCCGTGGCGAATGGACGCGCCAAGCTGGAGCGCAAGGGCGTGGATGCGGTGGTGGTCAACGATGTCTCGAAGGATGGAATCGGGTTCGATTCTGAGCAGAATGCGGGCAGCTTTCTGACCAAGGACGGCACGGTTGAGTTTCCGGTGATGAGTAAGACGGAGATGGCGGAGCGAATTCTGGACGAGGTACTAAAGCTGCGGATTGGGGCTGCACAATGAGGGATCTGTCTCCGTGGAGTGTTCCTTCCTTCCGAAGAGGATCCCTCGCGGGGTACAATTCGCGGACTCCCGTGCACCGGGGACGCGCGAACTAGTAAACTAACGGCACATGAGTTTCCGTAAAGCGTTCCTCCTTCTTGCCGCCCTTGCCCTTGTCAGTGTCTCCTCCGCTCACGCGCAATTCGGCGTTTACGGGATGTTCACCGTAGATCGGCTGAGCAATATTAAGTCTTCGCCTCTACCCGCGCCCACGACGACCGGACCGAACGCACGGACCGACACAGCTGATCCTCTAGGCGGCACAGGCGGTATCTACTACGATTTCAAGAAGCTCGGACCTATCACGCTTGGGGCTGATCTGCGCGGCAGCATCCTAACCACCAAGCGAGGCGCCAATGTCAGTTTTAACGATAATGGGACGCGCATTTACTCCGTCTTGGGCGGAGTTCGTGCTGCCATTCATACTCCTAAGAATTGGCTAAAACCTTACGTTCAAGGTTCGGTAGGACTTGGTCGAAGCGATTATGGTCTCTCGTATACAACATCCACTGGCCAAAACATTCTTTACAACAACTTCGAATATGAGGGACTGGCTGGGCTGGATCTCAAGCTGCTGCCGATCATGGATTGGAGAGTTGCCGAGTTCGGGTACGGAGGGTTGGATCCTTTTGGGAATTACAGCCACAACTACCCGATCAAACAGGTCAGCATGGGGTTTGTCTTTCATCTTCCGTTCTAAGAGCGCGGGCTCACGAGAGAATAGTGCATGCGCTTAGCTCTCTTTGGTGGAAGCTTCGACCCTCCGCATCATGGACATCTTGCCATCGCGACCGCAGCTGCAGATGAGTTTGCGCTGGATAGCGTTTTTTTTGCTCCTGCTGGGCGTCAACCTTTGAAGCTTGATGGCACGGTGACTTCATTCGAAGACAGGCTCGCGATGGTGAAGCTTGCGTGTCTTGAGGACGCTCGATTTGCGGCCTCTGCGCTCGATGCGCCTCGATCCGACGGCGCACCGAACTACACCGTGGAGACTCTGAGCGGGTTGGCACGGAGAATGCCAGCAGCCACACTCTTCAATCTAGTGGGAGCGGACAGCTTCCTCGGCCTGCCGCGATGGCACGAACCCAAACGTCTGCTGGAGCTCGCCGAGTGGATCGTGGTGAGCCGGCCGGGGTTTCCGATCCAGGATCTTTCTTCGTTGGGGCTCGATGTGCATCAGCAGAGCCGCGTTCATCTGCTCGATACCGTACAAGACGATACTGCAGCCACTGACCTTCGCGAACGGCTGGAAGCGGGTGATCCTTGTGTCGACCTGATTGCGCCGGGTGTTCTGAATTACATACAGAGCCACCATCTTTATCGATAGGCAGACCCATTCTGAGCCTTGGTTTTCGTCACCGCGAAACTTTGTTTTGCTCGAAACTTTCTGGAATTGAAGTGTGTCTGTACAAGTATTGCACCTTATCAAGGATCCTTTTCGCTAGTTAACCGGCCGCTTTTGTGCGTGCAGCAGAATCGTAACTTTCTATGGCTGAGCTTTTGTCACCTCCCTCACTCCCCACGTTTCGCGATCCGGCGGGCAGCATCGAAGTTCGTCCCGATGGAGCTTACCGGAGCGTGCGAGCTCCTTTCGACGCGGAGATTCTTACGTTCCTGGCGACTCCGCTCGCTACGGATTTAGTTGCGCAGGGACGGCTTGTGGCTAGCGAGGTAGTGTCATCCCCTGACGCTGAGATGCTGGTGCTACGCCATCCGCGCATCTCGTTCCAGTCCTACCCATGGGAGTGGAGTCCAAGAATGTGGCTTGCTGCGGCAGAACTTACTCTGACTCTGTGCAGTGATCTGGTCGAACAGGGCTGGCAGCTGAAGGACGCAACGCCATTAAATGTGCTGTTCCAGGGAGCGCGACCGGTCTTTGTCGACGTGCTTTCGATCGAACGCAGAGAGCCGCATCAGCCGATCTGGCTGGCGTACGGCCAGTTCGTCCGAACGTTTCTGTTGCCAATGCTGGCCTACTCCCGGCTGGGGTGGCCTCTACGAACCTCGCTAACCCGTCGCGATGGATATGAACCGGAGGAGGTCTACCCGGCACTTTCGCTTGCTTCGCGGCTGCGGCGGCCTGCCCTCTCGACCGTGACGCTACCGTCGCTGCTCGCGAAGACGAAGAAGGGTAGGACAGGCAAGGGGACGCCGCAATCCGTGAGAGATCCCGACCTTGCGAAACAGATTCTGCTAAAGACTATAAGGACGCTGCTGGAAGACATGCGGCATGTGACGCCGTCCCACCGCTTGTCGACTTGGTCGCACTACGCTGAGACGGCAAGCCACTACAGCGAGGAAGACCATGCCGGCAAGCGCAGATTTGTGAGCGATGCACTGGGGAGTGCGCGCCCTGCGAAGGTGCTCGATGTGGGCGGCAACACCGGGGTGTATTCGAATCTGGCCGCGGATGCCGGTGCCGAGGTGGTCTCGATCGACACGGACCTGCAGGCGATCGATCGTCTGTATTCTGGCCTGAAGGGGACCGGAAAAAATATCCTTCCGTTGTGCGTCGATCTTGCTCACCCCAGCCCGGCTACTGGATGGGAGAACCGGGAGAGTGTTTCCTTCCTGAGCCGTTGTGCAGGCCACTTCGACACGGTGATCATGCTCGCCGTACTGCACCATCTGCTGCTGCACAATCAGATTCCGATGGACCGCATCGCCGAACTCTGCAGCGAGCTGACGACGCAACACCTGATTGTGGAATGGGTGCCCGCGACGGATCCGAAGTTTCGTGAGCTTTTGCGCGGGCGCGATGTACTTTACCGACACATTACCGAAACGGCATTTCGCGAGGCCTTCGGGAGGCACTTCACGGTCTCAGAGGAGTTGACGCTGGCAAATAGGCGCATCTTGTTTCACCTTCAGAAACGATAGGGCATGGGAGCGATCAGAGAATCTTGGTGCGTGGAGATGAAGTTGCCAGTTTCCGTGCGCTTTAGACGCTGGCTTCCGAGGCCGCAACCCGCTACCATGGAACTCCAAGGAGTCTCATGCCCTCAATTGAAAGCAATCAGCTGCTGCTTGCTGCCGCTGCCGCCTGCGAAGACAAGAAAGCTGAAGATATCCGCATCCTCGCGCTGGATCCAGCCGAGAGCGGCCTGACCGATTACTTCCTGATCTGCAACGGAACCAACGACCGACAGAACGTGGCCATCACCGATGAGATTGAGTTGCGCCTGAAGCGCGAGTTTGGGGTTTATCCCAACTCTGTCGAAGGACGCCGCCAGGGCGAATGGATTTTGATGGACTATGTCGATTTCATCGTCCATGTTTTCTCTGCGGAGAAGCGCGCATTTTATGGATTGGAACGGCTTCGTAAGTCAGCGACCACAATCAGTGTGGCGGATCTTGATGCCGAAGTAAGCTCCCGAATCAAGGAGAGTCGCTTGAAGAAATCACAGACGAAAACTCCAGCTAAGCAAGCGGTTAAGAAAAATACTGCGAAGACAGCCATAACAACTACCGCGAAAAAGTCGATTGTCAAGAAAGCCGCATCGAAAAAGACCGCAGCCAAGGTTGCGTCAAAGAAGACTCTTCCGAAGAAGACCTCAAAGAAATAGGCCCCTTGCGGCGTGCCTGGAATGTTAGTTGATTTGTTGTGAGCTTTATTCGTGAGATGAGGCGTCTTCGATTGAGTTGCACGACCAAAGACAGAGAAAGGCGGAGAGCCAAAGCTCTCCGCCTTTCTTTTGGTTATGCAGCCAAGGTTAGAAGTTCAGCTTGAGCTGGAACTGAGTACTACGTGAGGCGCCCTGATCGAATGTTCCCGAACCGCGCTGATCGCGATTTGCGCTAAGCGTTGCAAAGTCGTTGATGCCAGACAGATAACCACTGTCATTATTGACGGGGCCACCTGTACTTGTTGTGTTCTCCAGAATCCCCGCGCTGGTGGTACCGGTTGAGTAGTTGGAGAAGTTCGCAATATTGAAGAAAGAGATAGCCGGTTCAAGGCTAAGACCTTCACGCAATTTAGTCAGACGAATCGGGTAAGAGAAGCTGGCATCGAGTGTACGTAAGGCTGGATTGCTGAGTGCCCTGGTCTGCGGGAGAGTGCCGAGGGGCTGAATCGTGCCGCCCAACGCACTGAGTTGACCAGGGGTGAAGAGCCCAGCTGTGACGAGGGCATTACCAGCCGGAGTGAGTTTTCCTGCCTGGGTTGCGTTGAAGTTGTTGATGTATTTGCCAAGGTTTGTTGGCTTGACGCTGTGCATGTAGGCACCGGGAAGGGTTCCAGGAGCCAGATCGCCGATGGTACCATCGCCCGTGATATCGGAAAGGAAGATACCGGCTGTAGGAGACTGCTGATCGAGTGTCAGAGTGGTTGGGTATGCTGAGGCGAAGTGACCGACAAGACTGACCATCGGACCATGCTTGACCGTAAACGCACCGCCCATTGAGAGCTGGTTGGAGCGGTCGAGCCCAGCGCGGCCGATGTAGGCGTTAGGATTGTCGTTATCGTAGGAGAGACCGCTGAAGAACTGGTCGCCTGTCGAGTTGTTGGAGCTGCTGACAATCTGCGAGAGGTTATACGACACCTGCAGGTTCATGTTTTCGATGCCAGGGGCGGGGTGGGCTGTGATTTGTTTGTAGACGATCTGTAAGGCATCGTATCCAGAGCGGCCGATTGGAATAATAAAGTTGCCGTTTCCAAGAGCAGGGTTGGCACCAGGAAAGGCAGCTCCGGTAGACGGGGTCAGAGAGCCGTTGCCGACGTAGGAGGCTGGGAAGCCACCGAGATACTGATTGCCGGAATCCAATCCACTCGAAGCAAAGTCGGTGATGAGAGCTCCTGCGGCGATGGCGCAAGTGATTGCGGAGGAAGAGTAGCCTCCAGCGCAGCCGAAATTGGCAGTAGTGGTAGCGATGGCGTTTTGCGCCGCCGCTGTGTTGAGATATCGGGCAGCACCGACGTGGTTTTGATCGACCTGTTGACCGATCTTCAAGGTCGAGTTGTGGATGTAGTCGACGGATACGATCGCGCCCCTGGAGAGGGCCCGCTGGAAGCCGGCGTTCCATTGTTCAGAGTACGGCGTCCGGTAGGGGGCCCCGTAGATGTTGTTGACGCTTAAGGTATTTCCAACGTAGTTCGAGTTAGAGGAGAGGGGATTGGTCCTGGCGGCTGCCTGATACTCCTGTTCAAGAGTAATGAAAGCCGGGCCCGATACAGAGAGAGGAGCCTTGCAAAGACTTTGGATCGAGACCCCATTCACGGATGTGACTGAGGTGCCATCTGCAAATGGGACGGCGTAGACACCAGTGCTGCAATACGGGTTGTAGACATTGAAAGCACCAGTCTGCAGGAGATTGGTACGAGCGTTCGAGGTGTTATTGAAGACGTCGCCCTCGTAGAAGATACCGAATCCAGCATGAACGACTGTGTTGTGGCTGACGCTGTAGTTGAATCCGATCTGAGGCCCGAAGTTCCCATAGGGCTGGTGAACGTTCTTGCCGTATGCCGGATTGAATTGGGCGAAGATAGCAGACGTACCTGAGCACGCAGGGGTGACTTGCGTGGGATCAATCGTGTTGCAGAGTGGGGTAGCGAGATCCTGGTTGGCGCGGCCAGTATCAACACTCCAGCGAACACCAGCCGTAAGTGTAAAGGTTGGGGTCACCTTCCAGCTGTCGGAGAAGTATGCTCCCTCACGCCAGTCGGCCACGCCGCCGCCGGTGAGTCCAAACCCAGGAGTCTCGGTACCTGATCCTTGCCCGTTGCCGAGATAGAGCGTGTTTACGTGGTAGCCCTTGATGGGATCGTCGGGGCAGGGGGCAGCGCCCGCAATGCCGTTGCAATTCGCAAGAAGGGTAGCGGTTGACTCCGAGCCGCGAGGCCCAACGCCGAAGAAGGAGGCAAACCCACCACCTTGAATCCTGTTGAGGCTGTATCCGTACTTGAAGCTGTGCTTATTCTTTGTCCAAGTACCGTCGTAGCGAAGCTGCTTATCGGAGAGGAAGGTCTGCTGAGGAGCGTTGTCGTTAGGACCGGAATAAAGTTTCTGAGCAAGGTTATAGAAGGCAAACCCAGGTATGCCGTTATAGATGCTTGTATCGCCCGTAGTCTTGTCGACGATCAAATTGTGGAACTTTTCATAGCTTCCACGGAACGAATGGGTGAAATGACCGTTCTGAAAGTCGGCACCAAACGCATAACCAGGAGTGTTGTCCCGATTCGCATAGATCCAGTAGCCATTTCCGAAGTTCGACGAGACGGAATCGACATCGTAGTTCACACGAGCGAAGTAATGACCTCCCAACGGGCCGTTGTAGTCGACGCGCGCGGTGGAGTACGTGAGACGGTACGGCGATGGGATGGTTGGGTAAGCATCGAAGATGGCCGAGAAGAGTCCGGCGGCGTTCACAGGGGAGACCGAGGAAGAATCCTGCTTGATTCGCTCAATGTTGGCGAAGAAGAACAACTTGTCCTTGAGGATGGGCCCGCCTACGCTTCCACCGAACTGATTGCGCTGAAACGGAGGGTCCTGGCCGTCCTGAGCGCGGGCAAATAGAGCGCGGTGATCCTGAAAGTCGTAAAAGAGTTCGCCGTGGAAGGCGTTGGTTCCGGAGTTGGTCGAGACGAGAACCTGACCGGTTGAGGTTACTTCGCCGGATACGTCCTGTGTCGAGCGATTGAGCTGGAACTCGCTGATGGCACCCTGGGAGACGTTGAACATGGTGGTTCCGACGTACTCGTCGGTGATGTCCTGGCCATCGAGGAGGATACGTGTTGTACGACCGGAGACGCCACCCACCGAGATTGCGGAGTAGCCTGCTTTGGTCGGGTCGAACGATTCACCGCTTTGAAGGATGACGCCAGGCTCGATTTGGGCGAGGTCGAGGAAGTTACGCCCATTGACGGGTAAGCTCTTGATCTGCTCTGACGTAATTACGTCGCTGACGCCAACCTGGTCGGTGTTGACCTGGAGGGCGCCTGCATTGACTTCTACTGTCTCCGACGATTTTCCGAGGGTGAGCTTGAAGTTTCCATTGGTCACAGTTCCGGTACGAACCACGGTGTTTACCAAGAGGTTTTCAAAACCCGGAGCGGAGATAGAAACGGAGTAAGAACCTGGGTTGAGTGGACCGACAGCGTAGATACCGGCGGAATCTGCCTTGACGGATTTTACCGAGCCCTGGTCAACACTTGTAACCCTAATGATGGCACCGGAGACGACCGCACCCGATGGGTCGGTTACTGTTCCCTGAATCGAGCCACCATTCACAGAAATGGCTTGACCAAGACTCATGGTTGCCAGGGCCACCAGCACAAAAACAAATCCCAATAACCGTTTCATTCAGATTCCCCTTTTTTTCAAAACTCGCTGCATACCTCTAGCGCGTTAGCCAATCGAAATCAGAGATAGGTTTCCGGTCATCTTTGTGACCCCGCCTGAATCTGAAGAACTAGTTGGTTGCTATGAGAAGTAATGGAGCAATTTTCTGGCCAAATGAAAATTTGGCCCTGAATGTAATCTTTTGGCCGTATTTCCCGTCTAGCAAAGAACGGAAACGCCTTGAGACGATAAATATCTACTGAAAATCAAATATGGTTGCAACTGGGCAAGATTTAGTGCTGATGCCGCTCTCTTATGAGAGTGACTGCCATCGCTGAATTCCTTGCGTAAATCGGGCGATTGTCTAAGTAAATTTCGTTTGAAAATATGGAAAGTCGATAATATGAAAATTAGTACATTTTGGCTCCTATATTCAGATTGTGGTGAACGCGATTTGCGATGCGATTTATGGGCTGCCGCAAAACTCTTCGAAATATGAGATTGATGAACATGAAGACTACCCTCGCAGCGGTGTTATCAAGGCGATCGCTCCCCGAAGCCGGAGGACGTTGGTTCGATGACTACCTCAACCGCATCGTTCGATATACGCCCTGCGACTCGCAGACATTTGAATCGGAAAAAGCATTGATAGGATGGCTGGAACAGCACCAAGGTCGAACTCGTGCCTATAGGATTTTGCTTGATAGTCGAGGGCAGGAGTTTAGCTCGGAGGAGTTTGCTGGCCGGATCGGGCGGCTTCGCGATGAGGGAACGCAGCGGTTGGTGTTTGCAATTGGGCCGGCGGACGGCTGGTCACCAGAGGCGCGGCAGCGAGCAGATCTGCTTCTATCTCTAGGGCGCATGACCTTACCCCATCAGTTGGCGCGAGTTGTGCTGGCAGAGCAGGTCTACCGCGCCTTCACCATCCTGGCTGGCCACCCTTATCACTCAGGGCACTGAACATTTGTTGGTTCTCGCCAGTCGCTGTTTATCGACTTGGCGTGTCGACAGACACAGTTACAGTTGCATCTGGCGGGATGGTCGATGGTCGCCCTGCCCCTCAGCTGAGGTGAGCTTGCAGGGTCAGAAGATCTGCTCTTTAAAGGTAAGAGTTGCGAGCACACTTCTACTCGTCGATTCGCGCGTCTTTGGCCTTGCGGGGCTTGGAGGCTGTGGTTTCGGCTAGGCATCTCTCGGAGACGCGCTGAGGATTTGCACATTTTCCGGCTGCTGCGCGGGTAAACGCACGATAAAGACGGTCTACGTCGACTTGCCCCTTGCGTCCCTGTGCCTCAAGGGCGGAGTGCATGGCCGATAACAGCTCCGGCCTCAGTTCATGGAAGATCCTGTCGATATAGATGTACGGCAATTGACCCTCCGCGGCCCCTGACACACGATACACGGGGCCCTGCATGATGGTGCGCGAGCAGGTAGGTGTCCGGCATGTGTTGCCACTGCCTCACTTGGGACGGCCACTGCTCTCAGAGTACCGTCTGGAGTCGCCACTACAGACTCTCCGACTCTTGTTCGTTCAGGCCGGAGATGGTCGTAATCGAGAACGACTTTATCGTCCATCCCACAATAGATGGTTCTTTTGTGTAGGTTTAGCGCATGTTTTTTCTTAATTAGAAAGCATACATGGCCTAGGCTGATGCAAGCGCACATTTGCGCACAAGGAGCCTTCCCCATGAATAAGTCAATCCGCAATCTCGCGCTCACCGCCGCTATCCTCTTCTCCACCGCTGCTCCCATGTTTGCGAACATCTCGGGCGGAAATCCCCATCCGCAGGTAGCTTCTGTTGCTCTTTCTCTTGGCGATTACGCAAGTATCGTCATCTCCGTCTTCGGGCTGTAAGATCGTTCCGAATACGCCTGCGAGGCAGGAATGAATTTTACGGCTCTGGACAACCTGATTTGGGCGGCGAACTTTATCGGCTTCGCCGCCCTGCTATTCGTGTTGCTGTTTCGCCAGCGATGGAGCCAGTTTCCTATTTTTACCTGCTTCGTTGGTTATTCGACCTTCGTTGCCATTGGGCTTTTCCTGATTTCGCGTTACAGCACAGCGAAGGTCTACGGGATTACGTATTGGATTACCGGTGGAGGCGACGTACTCTTTCAACTCGGTCTGATCTTCGAGATCGCCCGTGTTGTTTTGCGCCCGACCGGGACATGGGTTCGCGACGCGCGCTCTTCGTTTGTCTTTGCCGGGGTGGCTGGCACAGCCCTTGCTGTTGGGCTTTGTCTTGCAATAAAGACGCCTCCGGGCTCGACGGCGGGGATTTGGGAGATTCGAGGAGACCTTTTCACTGCCTTGCTCGACTGTGAGCTTTTTCTGGCTATGCTATTTGCTTCGAATAGGTTAGGGCTGGAGTGGCGCAACCACGTGATGGCCCTTGCGCAGGGATTGACGCTTTGGGCGTTCGGTTCCGCTGTCAGTGATCTGGCCAGTATCTTTCTGGGTTGGACTCAACAGTATAGAGTTGTTCAGCTTTTCCCCTCTTTCCTCTACATTGCCGTCTTACTGTATTGGGCTGTCGCCTTCTGGAGGCCGGAGCGCGTCCGTGCACCCCTCTCGAACGAAATGAAAGATTATCTCGTTGCGCTTCACAGCAGAGTGCAGTACGATCTTCAGCAGGTCACTCGGACGCGCGACCACACGTAACCCATATGGCACCCATAGTCATCACCGCACTGGTTACTGTTTTATTGGGCTGCGCCCTTCTCCATTCTTATTTGACGGCAAGGCGTCTGGCTCGCTGTACGTGGGATGAGCTTGTGGCCAAGCTGCATCCGATTGAGTCAAAAGGTTTGATGACAGTGGCATTGAATCACCTTGTGCCACAGAAGGATGCTCTTGAGCTGGAACCGGCCGAGATGTGGAGTTTGATGGGTGGCTTAGAAGGGGTACAGCGGATGCGCGAAAACGGCCGAATCCTGGTCGCGCTCGCCTCCTACGTCGAACGTTGGAACTTCGATGAAGGCATCATCATCGCCGAGCGGATGCGCCGCGATGGATTGCAGCTGCGTCGCGCAGTCACACAGATTATGCTGGCGACCTTTTTGGGAAGGCAACAGATGCGGATTCCCTTCTATCTGCACGAAGTGGCCTCTTCGTACTACCTGATGCGGCAGAGGCTGCTGATTTTGTATGAGACCAATCATGCCGGTCTCTACTCTCGTCTTGCCGAAGCGCTCTAACCTCCAGCTCAACCACCAACGCACCGAGCAGACTGTTCAGTCGTTACAATGAACAGGGCGACGGTCGAAAGGGCATGCAAGGATGAGTTGGTTCAAGCGCGAAGATAACGAGATCGTCAACGACTCGGAGAAGACAGTTCGGACCGAGGGGCTGTGGATCCGTTGTTCCGACTGCGGCAAAATTCTATTCAAGGCTGAGCTCGAAGCCAACCAGCAGGTGTGCTGGCACTGCGGTCATCACTTTCGCATTGACGCTCGGACGCGCATTGAGAATCTGCTGGAGCCGGGGTATGAACTCGTTGACCTGGAACTTCGCTCGACCGATCCGTTGAACTTTACCGATCTGAAACCCTACAAGAGGCGGCTTGCGGAGGCGCAGGCGAAGACAGGGTTGAATGACGCGATCGTCAATGCAGTTGGACAACTGGGGCCGCATAGCGTTGTCCTGAGCGTAATGGAGTACGCCTTTATCGGCGGGAGCATGGGCGCTGTTGTCGGTGAGACGATTGCACGGGCGGTGGACCGCTCGCTTGCAACGCGACATCCGCTGATAATTGTTGCGGCCTCCGGCGGTGCGCGCATGATGGAGGGCATTGCTTCGCTGATGCAACTGGCGAAGATCTCTGCGGGTCTGGCACGCATGGATGATGCGAAGATTCCTTATATCTCGGTGATGACCGATCCGACTACGGGTGGCGTTACGGCTAGCTTCGCGATGCTAGGCGATCTGAATATTGCAGAGCCTGGGGCGTTGATCGGCTTCGCGGGTCCTCGCGTGATTGAACAGACGATTCGGCAGAAGCTGCCCGAAGGCTTTCAGCGCTCCGAGTTTCTCCTGGAGCATGGGTTCCTTGATGCGATCGTTCCGCGCAAAGAGATGAAAGAGTACCTCTCGCAGACCTTGAGTTGGATGGGCGCTTAGGGGCGGTTAGCGGATTGTATGCAATCGGCGAGTCCATCACGCACGGCACTTCGCGTAGCCTTGCGACGCGCGGCGCACCAACTCTACGATGCGAAGCCACTTGTCTTCGAAGACCCAGTTGCTGTTCCGATCCTCGGCGACTTCTATGCGGAGGAGTTGCGCAGGACTCCGACTCGCAATCCTGATCGAAAGGATCGGCCGTTCTCGGTTAGCCTGCGGGCTTTCCTGGTTGCGCGTAGTCGCTACGCCGAAGACATTCTTGCCCGGGCCGTTTCGCAGGGTGTCAGGCAGTATGTTTTGCTGGGGGCGGGGCTCGATACGTTTGCCCATCGCAATCCCTATCCTCAACTTCGCGTCTTCGAAGTAGACCACCCGGCTACGCAGCAGTGGAAGCGCGAGCTTCTGGAAAATACTGCGCTCTCTGCGCCAGCGAATCTTACTTATGTGCCAGTGAACTTCGAAGAGGAATCTCTCCTCGTTCAGCTACAGGCCGGCGGATTCAACACGCAGGCGCCAACTGTGTTCGCTTGGCTTGGGGTGGTCCCATACCTTACGCTTGAGGCCTTCCGCGCTACCACCAAATTCCTCGCATCGCAGGCTTTGGGCAGTGCGCTGATTCTTGATTACGGTCAACCACGGTCCGCGCTTCCATTCTTCGAACAACTGGCTCATGACTCGCTCGCTTCGCGGGTTCAACAGGCCGGAGAGCCATTCAAACTCTTCTTCACTCCGCCTGAGATCGCTGCTGAACTAAGCACGTTCCGCAATCTTGAAGACCTTGAGTCTGCTGAGATTAATACCCGCTACTTTACTGGACGATCCGACTCGCTGAAGGTGCTTGGGAGCGCGGGGCGTTTGCTCAGTGCATGGCTTTGATGTCCACTGGCGTGCCAGCCATCGTAGGATCGTAGGATTGAATAGTTATCAGGAGATGGCTGCCGAATGACCAAGACGAAGAAGGCTGTTCACCGGTGTGCATGGGCAGACAACGATCCACTGATGCGCGCGTATCACGACGAAGAGTGGGGCGTGCCGGAGCGCGACAGTCGCGTGCTGTGGGAGGCGCTGATGCTCGATGGCTTTCAGGCAGGACTGTCCTGGATCACAGTCCTACGGAAGCGCGAGGCTTTTCGCAAAGCATTTCGGAACTTCGATCCGGAGAAGGTTGCTCGTATGGGTGAAGCCAATGTTGAGCGCCTGCTGCAGAATGCAGACATTATTCGTTCACGCGCCAAGATTGAAGCGACCATCAATGGCGCACGGATTTACATGGGTATGGCCGACGCGGGAGAGGACTTGTCAACTTTCGTTTGGAAGATGGCTGGCAATAAGCCGATCAAAAATACAGGGGCTGTTCCCGCGAAGACTCCACTGTCTGAAGAGATCTCTGCAGCACTGAAGAAGCGTGGCTTCAAGTTTGTAGGCCCTGTGATTGTGTATGCGTGGATGCAGGCTGTCGGCATCGTGAATGACCACAGCCCGGATTGCTTTCGGCGTAAGGTCGTCTGATAGGTGTAGCGCGCGAGCCTATTGCGCGGCTTTGGCGGCAAGCAACCCTGCTGCGGCGAGGTTCGCGGTAAACTCCGCTGGGAAGCCGTGTCGTTGCTCGAGCCACACGGGGTCGTTCCAGGAGAGCAAGACCTTACCGTCGGCTCCTTCGGCGACAAGAATTTTTAGCGGGAGATCAAGGGCTGCACTGGGTGCGGCAAGCATGACAGGAGTGCCAGACTTCGGGCTTCCGAAGATCAACAGCTTGGTTGGATGCATCTCGAAGCCTGCTGCGGACGCCTCGCCGGAGTGATCCACGATCGCAAAGAGCTTGACTCCCTTTTCTTTGAGAAGAGCTTCGAGACGGGAGACTGTTTCGTCAACAGAGTAGCGGCTGGTGCAGGATTTTATCCCTTCGTGTGTCTGCTGATCGGTCATAAATCAACCCTCCCAAGTTGAGTGTTGGCCCACTCAACGAAGATACCCCCTATGAGGGGGGTATCTGTGAGTTTGCGACGATAGCTGTTTGTGTTTTACTTCGCTGCGTTGGCGGGCGGGACTGCGTTGGGATAGATTTCGGGAATTGGCGCGGTCCTTTGTTTCTCCAACTCCGGATGCGGGAACGGCTTGCGCGGCATCATAACGTCGCGCTCGCTGGTGTTGTAGAGGAAGATCGCCTCGACTACCGCTGCCTGCTCGAGATCGAGCGCGTGCAGACGATCGTAGGTGTCCATGTCGGAGTGATGGGTTCGCGTCTCGTAGTCCAACGGATCCTGAATGTACTGGAAGCCGGGAAGGCCAACCGCATCGAACGATAAGTGGTCGGTGCCGCCGGTGTTGCGGTAGGAGATTGTCGTTACGCCGAGGTCGGCGAGGGGCGCGATCCACTGCTTGAAGATCGGGGCAATCGCCCAGTTCTCCTGTGTATAGACGCCACGTACCTTGCCGGTGCCGTTGTCCAGATTGTAGTAGGCGTCGAGGGTCTCCCACTCCTTGGTCGTGGACAGCGCGCCGCGCTGACGCATGAAGGAAGGCACGCTTGCAGGCTCGGGAACCTTTGGCTCTGCAAAAGTGCCGAAGTGCTGTTTGACGTATCCCTGCGAACCAAACAGGCCCTGCTCTTCGCCAGACCAGAGCGCGATACGTATCGTGCGTTTTGGTTTGATGCCGAGGGACTTCAGGATTCGAACGGCTTCCATTGCGACGATCGAACCTGCGCCGTTGTCGGTTGCGCCGGTACCGGAGATCCAGCTGTCGAGATGACCGCCAACCATGACGACCTGATCCTTCAACTTTGAATCGGTTCCAGGAATCTCCGCGACTGTGTCGAAGCCATGCTCGTGGTCGCCAGTGAACTTCGTTTCGATGTTGAGCTCGAGCGTTACCGGGACGTGGTTTTCTACCATGCGTCCGAGGCGGTTGTAGTGCTCAATCATCATCACGGCATTGGGAATGGTGACTGCGTTTTCTTTTTTCTGTGCATCGCGGGCGAGGTTCGCACCGTTGTCGTCGAAGATGATGCCGGTTCCGCCTCCGTCTCCTCCGTCGCGGCTCGGTGTCAGCACGGCAAGCGAGCCTTCGTCTGCCATCATCTTGAGAGCGGCTTTGCGAATCTCGGCGATCTTCATTCGGTCGGCGAGGAACTTTGCAAACTCTGGGGAACCCGGGGTGAAGCGTCCGCCACGCGACTCATAGGTTTCCATCTCCTTGAGCTCTGCGTCGGTGTAACGGCGGAATAGCGGCTCGGTGATGTCCGGAGTGGGACGCATTGCGCCCAGGAGAACGATCTTGCCTTTGAGCGTGCCTTTGTACTTTTCGAGGTCGCTCATCTCTTGCACGTTCATGTATACGACTTCGCCGGTGACAGGACCGTTGGTTGCAGGGGACCACGGGGCAGCTTGTGCCCAGAGCGGTTCTGGATCAGGCGATATCATGCGCACCCAGGTGTTGATCTGCTGCCAGCCCATGCCGAACTCACCCCAATCTTCGAGGTGCGCGTTTTCCAGGCCGATCTTCGTCAGCGTGTCGCGCGTCCAGGCGTTGGCCTTCGCCATGTTCGGCGAGCCGGTTAGCCGGGGTCCGATCCCATCAGCCAACGCCCCCCCGAATTCCATGACGTGTGAGTGTTTGAAACCCTCTTCTCGGATGCGCGCATACATGGTGAGATCGATGTTCTCGGTCGCGGGTTGCGGTCCGTAGTAGGAGGGGGTTTCAACCGTGGCATCTTTGGCTTTCTTATCGGCGGCAACGGAAGGTACGGCGAAGCTTGCGATTGCAGCCGTACAGCAGCTCCAACGCGCAATGGCACGAACGAATGACATGCTTAATGGTCCTCCAGGAAGTGTTCTGAGAGCGAAGAATAGCAGATATCACCGACAGACCGCATCGAGCAAATGTCTCTCAGACCTAATTTGGAGAACCGAGCGAAAACTATCTGACTGACTATCAGCTTCTGCGCAGCTGCCTGCGTATCCACAGGGTACCCAGGTAAGACAGCGCCACCAGCAGTACCAAGATACCCACCGGCAATCCGATCCGCGTATAAGTCAGCGAAAAATCGACCGCATGGTGAGTTGCCGTGTTGTAGAAGAGAACTCCGAAGATTGCGCAGAAGGTCGCCGCGAAGAAAGCCGCAAACCCCAATGCAAAACTCATTAGGAGGCTGGTAAACCAGCCCAGGTCGCCCAGAGGTACACCAAAGAGATAGCCCGCGCCAAAGGTTCGAGGCGAGGCTGAACTTCCGTTCTGCGATGCTTGCGCCATACCAGTAGAATACTGCTTTATGGCAGAAGGTGTTCAGAGCGAGTTGGTACAGGCAGCGCAGGTGATCCGCGACGCAGTGGTGCAGCAGACGCCAAACGGCATTCGTTACGCGGCGTTTGGGGATAATAATCTTGAGGCAATTGACCTCGAGCGCATGGTACAGGCTGTGCCGGTCACCATCTCGGATGCCATCGCGCGCAAGACTTATTACTTTGTGCCGCTTGCTTTGAGCGAGGCGCGAGGCAGCGAAGCTACGATGGTTGCGCCGGCCTATACGCCTGAACTTGGCGATCAGGCGATCTGCCATCGCAATGTGACGCACGATGGCACGGAAGGCGTCTTCATCTCTACTCGTCTGCTTGGGGATCGCTTTGCGCTGGCGTTCGAGTTCTTCATCAATGTTGGCCACGCCTTCGTCGATGCGGTGGGCGTTCCACAGGCCTTTGATCAGCTCGTCTGGGGACAGGCTCTGGCTGATGTTCGCGGTGAGACCAGCCAGGATGCCTGGGAGAACCGCGGTCTCGCGCTTGGCGGGAAGACGGAAAAGATTGATGGCAAACCGGTGATCGATGAGAAGGCCAAAACGGCTTTCCTTGAATCTGCCTTCTCGGACGCCGTCGCTATCTATCAGCTTTCGCTCTCGGTGGACTTCGACTACTCCGAACTACGAGAGCGGGAGTATCCGCTGCTCGCTCCGCTGGCTCTTGCAGATCGTCTTCGCCTGGTGGCGCGGTTTTTTCCGCCGAATCCTACTTATGAGTTTTCCATCCGATATCGCCGCCGCGCCTGAGCTGTCGGCCGTGGTATTCACGCAGAAAAACATCTAATTTCCATGGGATGGGAGACGTCAATGCCTGTAATTCGGAGTTGCAAACAGTGTGGCCAGAAGAATCGTATTGCCGCGAATCACCTTTCTGACACCGGCCGTTGCGGAGCTTGTAAAGCCCCTCTGCCACCGCTCGACGAGCCTTTGCAGGTAGACGCGGCGCTCTTCGACGAGATTGTCCAAAACTCGCGCGTCCCCGTACTTGTTGACTTCTGGGCGGAGTGGTGCGGCCCCTGTCGTACTGCCGCTCCAGAGGTCGCGCGCACGGCGAAGGATATGGCAGGAGACGCCCTTGTGTTGAAGGTCGATACCGACAAGCACCAGCAACTCGCAGCGCGGTTCCAGGTGCGGGGTATCCCCAACTTTGCTGTCTTTTCGTCCGGCAAGCTGGTGAAACAGCAGGCTGGCGTTGTGGGGCACGACGTGATGGAGGGATGGCTGCGATCTATTGCTGCGGCTCGATCGGCTTGAGGGATGGACTCGTATACTTGGCGCGGTGTTATTGCGTGTGAAGGATACGAATCGATGAAGCTGATCTTCCTCTATGGTCTGCCCGCTACTGGAAAGTTGAGCGTCGCGCAGGAGTTGGCAGCGATGACCGGCTACAAGCTTTTCCACAACCATCTCACGGTCGACTTGCTTCTATCGGTGTTCGACTTTGGTTCGCCAGGCTTCGTCGCGCTTCGGGAAGAGATCTGGCTTTCGGTATTTGATCAGGCCAGTCTCAGCCACCTGCCGGCCCTCATCTTTACCTTCGCCCCCGAACCGACGGTGCGGCACAGCTTTCTTCAGAACGCTCTGAATACCATTTCGCAGAGAGGGGGCAACGTAGAGTTTGTCGAACTCGTCTGCCCGCTCAGCGAGTTGAAGAAGCGTCTGAATAGTCCCTCGCGGCTTCAATATCGCAAATTGACCTCAGAGACGCTGTTTGATCAAATTCATGCGGCGGGTGGATTCGAGGGATCTTTTTTGCCAAAACCTCAGCTCTCGATCGATACAAGTTTATGTACCCCTTTACAAGCAGCCGCCAAAATCGCCGAAGTACTGGCGCTTGATCTATCGCTGACTTGATCGTGCGACGTATCGCTTGATTAGGAAGCAATCGAATGAGTTCACGAGCGGTTTAGGAAACAACCTACCAATCGCGGCTGTGATGGGGGATGCGGCCGCAGTCACCTTCGGTGAGGTAGCAGCGAAGTATTCCAAATAGAACTGTTGCCCCGGCACCAATGATCATGAAAAGAATGCCTGTCGTAAGTCGTCCCGTGAAGTATGGAAATAGGAAGACAACAACTCCTGCGTACATCAAAATCGTCAGCACGATGCGTGTGATGCTTCTTGTCATGTCTCTACCTACCAGTCCAAGCCCAGGCGGGGATTCACTTTCGGCATCCACGGGCTTTGGTATTGCACATCCTACTCTGACGTGATTGGATTTTGCCATACTTTTCGGTGTATCCGGGACGCTGCAATGTCTTGCAACTTAGCTGTAGTGATACTCGCTATGCGGTCACAATCCCCATCGCCAGGATGGCGCCCAAGATAGCACTGAGATCCTCGACGAGCGCCACGGGCCAGTCTTTGGATCCCAACCGCACTACGATCTCTCGGCGAATCAGGAAGCCAGCGAAGGCGCCGATCAGGGCTCCCAGCACACAGAGGATGACGCCCTCGACTCCTGATCCGTTGAGTCCTGCAGCCACGATCGCACCGACCAGCCCGGCAAAGACAAGCCTCGCGATCAGTGGGAACGGAGCCGTCCGATTGGGCGTTGTCGGTAGCTTATCTCCGATGAGCTCTCCCAAGGCGAGCACGGTGAAGATGATTGCGGTCACGAGCTTTCCGCTCCATGCCGCCCAACTGTCATCTACTGATAGATGACCTGCGTAGGCGAACCAGCAAAGCACCGCCATGGCGGTCATTGTACGAAGACCGGTGACGAGACCTAGCAGGGGGATGGCAATCAACCAGGTCAGCATTTGCATCATATAGTCCCCTTTCCCTGGAAGATCGAGCGTCAGTAGAATGACAGGATCTCCCAGCGTACCGGTTGCCCTCATCGGGTCTGTGCCAGCCTTCCAATCGAAAACTATACTCGCAGATTTGTTATCCGCCACGGCGGTGAATCGAAAGTTGTTACGCCTTGCACTGCACTTTTGATTTCTCTTTCGCTGAAACCATCTGATTTCGAGGGAGCTATGCTTCTCGCAGCCAACTGTACAAAGGGAATTTCTCTGCCATTTCGAGCACTTGATTGCGAATCTGCTGCAGCTTGCTAGAGTCGGTTCGGTGTTCAAGAGCCTGCGCGATCCAGCCGGCAATGACGCGCATCTCAGGCTCCTTCATGCCTCTTGTGGTCAAAGCGGGTGTGCCGATTCTGATGCCGCTGGGCTTCATCGGCGGGTTGGTGTCGTAGGGGATTGCATTCTTGTTGACCGTGATTCCAGCCTCTCCTAGAGCGTGTTCTGCCTCTGAACCGAGTATTCCTTCCTGGAAGACGTCGATGAGGATGACGTGGGTGTCGGTGCCGCCGGAGATGATGCGATAGCCCTCGGAGGCGATGGCTTCGGCGAGGACTTTGGCGTTGGTAACTACCTGATTCGCATAGGTCGCGAACTCCGGTGTCAGAGCCTCTTTGAAGGCGACTGCTTTGGCTGCCACGATGTGAATGAGTGGGCCGCCCTGTTGGCCGGGAAAGACGCTGCGATCTACACCTGCGGCAAACTCCTGATTGCAGAGGATCATTCCGGCGCGTGGACCACGCAGGGTTTTGTGGGTGGTGGTGGTGACGATGTGGGCGTGGGGAACGGGAGATGGATGCGCGCCTCCAGCTACAAGGCCGGCGAAGTGGGCCATGTCGACCATAAAGTAGGCGCCTGCTTTGTCGGCGATGGCTCGCATGCGGGGGAAGTCGAACTGGCGCGGGTAAGCGCTACCTCCACCTACGATTACCTTGGGTTTTTCGCGGAGTGCGGTGGCTTCAAGTTCATCATAATCAATGGTTTCGGTGTCTTTGCGGACCTGGTAGCCGACGATTCTGTAGAGTTTGCCTGAGAAGTTGAGCTTGTGGCCGTGGGTGAGGTGTCCGCCGTGGGCAAGATCGAGGCCTAAAATGCAGTCGCCGGGGTTGAGGATGGTCATGTAGGCGGCGGCGTTGGCCTGGGAGCCGGAGTGGGGTTGGACGTTGACGTGGTCGGCGCCGAAGAGTTGTTTGGCGCGGGCGCGGGCTATGTTTTCGACGACGTCGGCGTACTCGCAGCCGCCGTAGTAGCGCTTTCCGGGGTAGCCTTCTGCGTATTTGTTGGTGAAAACGGTGCCTGCGGCCTCTAAGACTGCGCGGCTTACGAAGTTTTCGGAGGCGATCATCTCGAGGCCTTCGTGCTGGCGCTTTACTTCGTTTTCAATCTGAGCGGCGATTTCGGGGTCGGAGACGGCCAGCGGGGCGTTGCGGTCGATGGGCATGACGTTATTTTATGTCACAGTTTTTTTTGGATTTTTTCTGGTGTTGGGCGGCGTGGTTTTTTGCTGTTTTGCTGTTGTTTTTGAGGGGTGTTTTGGGAAAAGGGGGTGTTTCGTTGTGGTGTTTGGATGGTGAGTTTGTGGTGGGATGCGTGGCTGAGATGGACGCAGGACAGTGCACTTTTCGACGACGAAAAATACGCCACGATTTCGGACTTTATTTTTGGTCTTCGGCCATTACATTGCGGGTGGCAGCGTAGAGGTTGCCTGTGGAAAAAGAATATTCAGGGTTGGCAACCGGATTTGGTTTGGTTTTCGAACAAATAAGGTTTCCAAGTGGACATCCATTCGTTTGCAGTTGGCGTTCTTACTATCAGCAGGCATAAGCAAGCAGCATTTGGAAAGGATCACCTATGCAGACTTTATATATTGGAATTGCGTTTTCGATGATGGTGATTCTCCCGCTTCTTGTCGCCAAGTGGAACGGGACGCCGCGTGAGGAGTTTGAGTCCTCGTTCAATAGCGAGCAATAAGCAGATTTTTCGAGCAGAGGTTAGGGGGGCCACGAGCTTTCGTTCGTGGCCCTTCTTACGTGTGGCACTAAGTGACTGTCCTGCCGGACGGGCCTCCTGCGCGGAGCGCGACCACTTCGTGGTGGGTATACCCCTTCGGCTGGTCCTCCCGTTGGTCGGAATCATCATTCTGCTTGCGACCAACGGGGACGCTAGCGTTTGCTATAATCGGGCCGACGATCCCGGGCCCTCTCGACTTGAATCCACACTGCCGAGTCTGGCAGGAGGTCTTATGGCCCTTGAGCTCATCCTGCAGCAGCGTTATCGTGTCGACGGTATTCCCGTGGATCTAAGCCCGTACCGCAATCACGGTTCCGGCGTCGACACTGCATCTGCACCCGGCCCGGCAGTCAGCCAGTTCGCGGTATCTTTTCCCAACAACGACAGCCAGGTTGCGATTCAGCCGACTGCGGCACAAGGCTGGGCCAGCCTGCTTGCAATCAAAGTCGAGATGGTTGTATTTGTTGACGCCGTGTTCGTGCGGGAACAGGGTCTCATCGATGCGAGTGGCGCTTTCACCTTCGCCATCTCCGAAAAGGCGCTGACGGCACAGATCGCAGGCCCGGGCGGTGCCTTTGTCAGGGCTGCTGACGCCTTTGCCCCGGATGGACAATTCCATCCTGTGCCGCTGGAACGCTGGGTCACCGTTGGGTTTTACCACGACGGTTTTTCGAAGATACAGCTGACCATGGATGGCAAACTGGTTGGACAGGCTGACGTCTCGAGCGGCGTGCCTCCGCTGCAGGGCAGTATCGCCGTCGGCAATCACATCGGTGGCAGCCATCCGTTGAACGGCCGCATCGATGAGGTCAGGGTCTGGCGAAGCGATCCCAAGGCCATGCAGCGTGAGTTCCTCTGCAGACCCTACACCCCTAAGACGGCGGCGTGCTGGCAAGCACTCTTTGAGGACGTTGTGGCGTGGGCAAAGGCGGAGCCGGCCGCGGTTGCCTCTCTGCTCCAACTGGCTGAGCAGGGACGACGGGCGCTGCTTGGCGGCCTGGAGCTGCTATCGCCCGCCGACCAGGCCGAGGCTAGAGGTCTCCTCAACCGGTTTATGAAGCTGTGGTGCGAGGGTAAGATCGACGGCGATGCCATGCGCAAGGTCATCCGGCAGTGGCTGGAGCTGCTGAAGAAGCACGGCCTCGACACCGATCGCGGACAGCGGATGGCGGAGCTGCAGCGGGTGCTGAACGCTGCCAAGACGGAGGCACCTGTGATCGACCCAAAGTGCGATCCGGCGATGCAGGCGTTCTTTGCCCTGATCGGAAAAGAAGAGGCAGCGCTGGGACCTTGAAGTCCATACGAATCTCACTCCAACAGCGATGATTGGCGGGCCGCGCCTTATCCGGTAAACAGGACACCCGACGTACAGGAGAGATGATGCCACCACCCTCTGATGCACGGACGTTCGCAAAACGATTTGAGCCAGTCCTGCTCTTCCATCCGAACGAAAACATGCTGCCGGTCGATCCGAAGTGGTATCTGGAGCGATGCTCGATGTGGCGCGCCTCTCCGGCGCCCTTCGACGACAAGGCAAACTGGGGTGAAGCGCCGCAGACTGTGTTTCCAAGGGTGCCGCAGGTCGAGCGTGGGAATCTGGCCGCGCTGAAGAATGAGGCAGCCGGAAAGGTCTGGCTGGGTGCGCTGGGCGCGGGCGGGCTGGTCGGCAATCGGCCGCAGGGCGAGAGGCCGCGTCCGATCGAGGAGCGGTTCTTCGACTTTGCCGGCTGGGATACCCCGGTCGATCCTCCCAACGAGATAACGGCAGCAACCATCAACCGCCACGCCGCGCTCAATGCCATCGACTATTCCTCTCCGCTCAAGGGCAGTCAACCCTGGTACTACGTGGAGTTCATGAGCAATCAGGATTTGCTCAAATTCACCAGCACTCGCACACCGAATGGCCTCGACCTCTTCAGGCTGGTGGCCAATAACGCTCAGCTCAGCGCGCCATCTGCGCTGGTCTATCACTTCCTTTTTCCACTTCACTTTGAAGGTCTGGAAGGATGCGAGGCTGCGGGCGAGGGTGCGAACTTCGCCAGCTTTGGGGGCGAATGGGCATCGATGGCCGTCCTGATTGATTCGTCCAACACACCGATTTTCATCGGACTGACGTCGAGGAACATCGGCGACCCGAGCATTCTTGGGGACGAGGACCAGCGAGTCGGTATGCAGGTATTTAAATGGACCGATGCTGTGCTGGGCACGGGCGGCGATGCGCATCCGCTCCTGTTTGTCTCAGTTGGCACCCACGGACTGTACCTTACGCCCGGGCCGCATAATGTAACGCCTTTTACCGCGGGCATCTCGGCCGGTGGTGGTTCGTGCGGCGCGGTTGAGAAGCTTGACGACGTTATCTCGGGTGAGGCGGTGCTCAGCCCGGGGACGCCTCCCGGGACTCAACCCCCGCCTACGTGGGTCGTCGTTCTAAAGCTCCTCGGTTTGGTAGTTGGTTGGGTTGTACTTGGTATCGAAGAAGCTGAAGGTTGGTCAACTTTCGGCTCAACCGAAGTAGACGCGACCCCAAACGCGGTCTCGACGGATCAGACAGGAACCACTACTTTTGGGACGATCCTCGCTCCTGCCGCCATCACCGTTCCAGGCTTCACGGCGACCAGGCAGATCGACTGGCAGGTCAACCCATTTACTGCCCCGGCTCCTGACGGTCGCAAGTACGACTTTGTGATTGACCGCACTTCGCAGGTATGGTGGGTTCCGCGCACGGAGAGCGCCGGATGGGATGGACGGTGGGGTCCGCGGGTCACCAACGACCCGAACAACCGGCGGGCGGGCATGCGCTGCCCCGACTTTATGGAGATGTTTCTCGAAGGCATCGCCGTTACCCTGAATAAGTAGGTTGCCAGCTATCAAGATCCCACTTGTCGTTTTACCTTTGTCGCTTCTTCAAACTCCTCGACAGCGGGTGCCTCCTCCTCTCGCAGTCTCATTGCGATAGGGTGGAATATTCCAGAAGATCGGGCGCATGAGTAAGCGGCTATTCAAAGTGTTCCGGGTAGACATTTGCAAAGTCTACAAACATTGAATGGCGAAACACTCCGTTTCCTGTTTTGAAATTCGCTGCGGGTAAGGCTCTCTGGATTTAGTCTCGACAAACGCCTTTCGTCAAGTACTGCGTGTTCTACTTTGGCAAGCGTGTTGGAGTAACGAGAAGTGGATGAATGCTGCCAATCTGCTCAGCGACCCTGTTGAGCCTTCGCTGTTTGGGGAGATTCGAGAGCTGTTGCGGTCTTTGTCTGTGAGAGGCGCTTGAAGGATTTGTAGATGAAGGAGCCGAGGTACCAGCCGTCGATGTATTTGTAGGGGGTTTCGCCGGTGGTGTAGTGGCCGCAGGGAAGGACCTTCGAGACGTAGTCGATGTTGAGTGCGTCGAAGTTTTTGAGGACGTCTAACGAGTACTTCAACGGGAAGGTGAGGTCGTAGGTGGCGTGGACGACGAGGACTCGCTTTGGTGTTGCGGCGAAGCGGTCCATGTAGGACATGGGGCTGACGATGGAGAAGATCTCGCGGACCTGATCCTGGGTGAGTCCTGCCTGCTCGAAGGCTGCGCGGATGTGGCGGGTGCTTTGGCCGGCCCAGACGACGTCTCCAAACCAGGTGGAGGCGTGGTTGAAGGCGCAGACCTGGAGGCGCTGGTCGAAGGCGGCGGCGATGAAGGCGTAGCAGCTGCCGAGGCTGGTGCCGAGGACGCCGAAGTGCTCGTAGCCCTGGGATTCGAGCCAATCGATGCAGCTGCGGATGTCGACGACGGCCTGACGGCAGGCCTCGGTGGTGCGGCCTACGTTGGAGCTGACTGCGTAGTCGGAGCGCTCGAGTTCGGCTGGGCGGCGGACGTCGTGGTAGGGCTTGGAGAGGCGCAGGCAGGAGATGCCGAAGCTGTTGAAGAGGGTGCAGAGGGCGTTGTGGGAGAAGGCGTCGGCGTTCCACTGGGGCATGACGATCATGGCCTGTTTGGGCTTGCCCTTTTGCGTGTCTGCGTGGGCGGGATACCAGCGGGCGTTGACCTGATCGTTTTCGGGGTAGAGGCTGCGGATGGGCGAGGTGAAGCGGAGGAAGTCGGCCTCTTCGATCTCGCCGGTTTCGGCCTGGCGGCGGAGTTCGGCGTCCTCTTCGAGGGTTTCGGGGCGGACGTTGGTGGGGTAGAGCTGGGGGTGACGGCGCTCGAGGCGGAAGTCGGTGGGGGTTTCGTAGCCGAAGAACTCGTCGGCGCGGGCGACGATGTCGCGGTTGACGGCGGTCATTCGGGCGAAGTCCTCTGCGACGGGTGTGTCGGTGAGGGGAGTGCTATCGAGGTGCGGGTTGGCGAGGTGCGGGTTGGCTGCACGGGCTAAGGGGCTGAAGTCCTCGAGCCAGTCGAAGCCCCACTCGAGGGGGCGGACGATGCGGTTTGTGTCGCGGGTGGTGAGGGCTGTCTCCCAGGAGTACATCCACTTTGCATAAAGCCTTGAGAGCATTTGTTGAGTTTATCAAGGTATGGAGTTACTTCCCAGAGGGCGACTTATGGTTGCTGACCATGGGGACTGACCCTGAACTTCGCGAGGCCCAGTACAGAACATCGGAGTTTGCCTGGTTATCCAGGGGATGCCTCGGAGAGCGGAAAGAGGGCGCTCCATTTCGAGCCGAATCGCAAGTGCGATCCTCATCCTCTCTGCTTCCAGGATAGCAACTCGGAACAACATAAAACAGACTGTATTTCGCTCCAAGATGCGGTAGGTTCAGCAGACGTTTGTTGAAGATAGATACCGCAGCCAAGGGGTCCTGGGATGAAACATGAGGTGGTGATTGCCGGAGGGGGTCCGACGGGGATGATGTTGGCGGGCGAGTTGGCATTGGCGGGTGTCGACGTCGCCATTGTCGAACGGCGCACCGACTCGGAGTTAGTCGGCTCGCGTGCGGGTGGCCTGCACGCTCGCACTATCGAGGTTCTCGATCAGCGCGGGATCGCGGATCGCTTCCTCGCGGAGGGCAAGGCGATGCAGACCGCGGGGTTCGCTCACATCTCCCTCGACATGAGCGATCTGCCGACCCGGTACAACCACGGGCTCGCGCTGTGGCAGAAGCACTTCGAACGCATTCTGGCAGGCTGGATCGAAGAGCTGGCCATACCGATCTATCGCGGGCGCGAGGTGACGGGCTTCGCGCAGGATCCGACCGGCGTCGACGTCGCGTTGGCAGACGGTCAGTTGCTGCGGGCCCAATATCTCGTCGGGTGCGACGGCGGACGCAGCGTGGTTCGTAAAGCAGCCGGCATCGCATTCCCTGGTTGGGATCCGACGATCAGCCACCTGCTCGCCGAGGTCGAGTTGGCCGAGGAGCCGGAATGGGGCGTACGGTACGACGCCGTTGGTCTGCACGCGCTGAGCAAGCTGGATGAGGCGGGTCTGGTGAGAGCTTTCGTGACTGAGAGAGAACTGGGGGGCACCAGCGAGCCGACCCTTCGCGATCTCAGCGAAGGACTCATCAGGGTGTATGGGACGGACTACGGGGTTCACAGTCCGGTCTGGATCACACGGTTCACCGACGCGGCGCGTCAGGCAGAGACGTACCGCAAGGGGCGGGTGCTACTGGCGGGCGACGCCGCGCACGTGCATTACCCGGCTGGCGGACAGGGCCTCAATGTCGGCGTTCAGGATGCTGTGAACCTGGGATGGAAGCTGGCACAGGTGATTCAGGCGATGTCGCCGGAGTGGCTGTTAGATACCTACGAGGCCGAGCGCCACCCGGTGGGTGCCAAGGTTCTGCAGAACTCGCTGGCGCAGGTCGCCCTTATGCGCCGGGATGACCGCTCGCAGGCTGCATGGAAGGCCGTTTCCGAGTTGCTCAAGATGGACGAGCCGCGCAAGCGGTACGCTGCCATGATGACAGGCCTGGATATTCGGTACGACTTTGGGGAGGGACACCCGTTGCTCGGACGCCGCATGCCCGATCTCGACCTGGTGACCGCCAAGGGCCCGCAGCGCGTCTTCGCCCTACTGCACGATGCTCGACCCTTGCTGCTCAACCTTGGTGAATCTGGCGGCTTCGACATCGCTCCATGGGCAGATCGCGTTTCATTGATCGACGCCCTGTTCGCTGGTCCGTGGGAGCTTCCTGCGATCGGGGCGGTCACGGCCCCTACCGCTGTCCTGGTTCGGCCCGACGGATATGTGGCCTGGGTGGGAGACCTAACGCAGGTGGGTCTGGCTGACGCGCTGACTACCTGGTTCGGATCGCCTGCTACTGAGTAGCGTACGGCTTCCAAGATTCTTTTGTCGGGAGTTCTTTGTGATTGGGTCGGCGTGATGATGGACTAACCCTTCTGGTGTGCCCGGCGGCGGCGGGGGTTCAATACTTACGATGTGGATATGGCTTCGGTCGCGAAGTGGTCCGGCGTCCTGAGACAGCTGAGGGTAGACCCGGAGCAGGGTGCGTCCAGCGGCTCCTTCAGCATCGAGCTGATTCAGATTCTGCGACGGTAGCGGCGAGGAGACATCGAGAGAAATTACAGACAATTCATCAGCACACTGCACGACATTCGTTTGGCTGCTGTGTTTTTTTGTAGAGAGGGTCGATGGTTGTCTCTTGGGAAAAGAGTCGCTGCAAGAAAGACCTGATGATCCTCACGAAATCCAATCCAAGGATATCTATGCTCCTCCGAATGCGGTTCTTCACTTTTGCCTTGTTAGTAAGCCTGTTTAGTCTGTCCTTGGCAGGTCTCTCGTCCAGGGAGCTAGCTGCCCAAACGCTCTCGGCGGTCTGCCAGCCGAAGGTGACCGGGCAGGTGGTGGTCGCCACGCCGGCGGAACGTCTCGCGGCCGGGCGAAAGGCACAACCGCCGATCACGGACATCTACAACGGTTTTGCATGGCCCGATACGCCGCTGGGCGTGATCAAGACCGATACCGGCTACGAGTTCTTTGCCAGCGATGGGGGATATCATGCGCGTCAGATGTGGCAGGGGAAGTGGGTCGGCAACAATAAGGCAGGGTCGGTGGTTACGACGGTGGGCACGCTCGACAAGCCGCTTGGCTCGGGCGATCCGCTGGATGTCGGCGTCTCGCCCAATCCCAACTCCGCGGTGAACCCGAACTATTCGAGCTATGGCTACATTGGGGGAGGCCCGGTCTATCAGGTGCCTTCGGAGCTGGCTGGGCCGGGACATCTTTTAGCGACGTACCACGCGGAGTTACCCAAAGATGCGTTGTACGCTGCGCTGGGACTCGCGGCGTCCTCTGATAATGGGCAGCACTGGACCGACCTTGGCGAGATCATCCGGTTGAACCAGGCTTACGCGGTTGGGCTTGACGGCTATGAGATCGGCGACGGGCCGCTGGTGCTCTCGCCGGATGGCAAGTACTTTTACTTGTACTTTCCGGACTGGCTGGCCAATGGCTCGCTGCACGTTACCAATGCTGGCGGGGCGTCGACGACGACGAATGTCTCGGTGGCGCGTGCCCCGGTGGCTGCGGTGCTGGCTGCTGCCTTCGGAACGGCGCGTTCGCCGGTGCAGCCGGAGTTGAGCTCGGCGACCGAACTGGCGCATCCGCATACGGTTGCCTTTGAGAAGTTCTATGAGGGGCAGTGGGATCTGCAGCCGGCGATTGGAGGAGCGTCGACGGACCTGATTCCAAGCTCCGCCTATCAGGGATATCTGGATATCCACTACAACAGCGAGCTGAAGCGCTATGTGATGCTGATCTCCAACGACACGCAGTTTGGATACGCGGAATCTGTTGATGCTTTGCATTGGACCGTTCCTACGTTGCTTGGCGTGTATGGCCCGATTGCGGCTTATCCGACTGCGGTTGGATTGGGCGACGATCCGCACATTCTGGGCAAGCAGTTTTACGTCTACTTCACGCATCTGCTGACCGATGGGTCCGGGTGGACGGAGGGCTCGCTGCAGCGGCTGACACTGACCTGCCCGTAAACACATCAGCACATCCACTTTGCGTGTTTATCAAGCTAATCCTGTTTGGTCGCTATAAGCCGACTTGCCTCTACTAATCGACCGTCGCTTTTGTCACATGCAACTTCCGAGTTGCCGACCAACCGGAGCTATCGGTTGGCCGGCTTCGGGTTATCTACTGCGTCGCATTGCGCCCGACCTCAACGATCATGAAGCTCCCGGGCTTCGCCTTCGGACGCCCCGAAGCCGCTCCAGGCTTGAGCTCTTCAAACTCCATCGTTGGGAGATAGATCTTGTGGCTGGTCGGATCGATGGCCAGCGTCTTCGCTCCATAGGGCGTCTTCACGATTTGCTCGACCTCAAATTTTCCCGATCTCTCTCCAGCGACCACCAGGGAGCCGTCGCGGCAGCTTGCGAAGGCCTGCCCCGCCTCGAACGCAGTCGCGTCGACGCCCGCTCCGATGGGCAGATCTGAGAGAACCTTGCCGTCTTCAGTGCTCATGACGATCATCTTCTGCGGCTTGCGGCAGCCAATAAACAAGCGGTGGGTCTTCTTGTCCAACGCCATCCCCACAGGGTGGCCGCCGGGGGTAACGGGCCAGCGCGCGATGACCTTCTTTGTCTGCAGGTCAACCTCTGCGACGACGTCCTTGTCCTCCAGATTGATGTAGATCTTTCCGGTTCCATCGGAGGCGAGAAATTCGGGCGCTCCGCCCAGTTCGATCGGCGGATCAATTTTGCCGCTCTTCGGATCGATATCCGGTTTGAACGACATCAGCACGCCCTTGTCCCCTGAGACAGCCAGGATGCGCCCAAGTCCAGCGTCATAAATAATGCCGTCGGAATCGGGCACCGTGGCCAGCGTGCCGAGCACGGCATAGGTCTTCAGATCGAAGATCACGATAGCACCCTCTCCGCCGCCGTCCGTGATGAACCCGCGCCCCAGCGAAGGGACAATCGCCACGCCATGCGCATTTTTCTGCCCTGGAATATCGCCCAGCACCTTGCCTGAGTCTGCATCAATCACCATCGTGTGGGTACCGCGGGGGACAAACAAGCGGTGTGTCTGAGGATCAACCGTGAGATAGTCCATTGAGCCCTCTCCGCCGATGTGCCATGTTTTTGTCACGTCCCACTTTGTCTGGGCCATGGCGGGCAGGAGACCGGCGGGCAGCAGCATCGCCATTGACATTACAACCATTCGCATCGTTCGCATCTATATATCTCCATCTCCGGGCTGGATTCGATGCACTGAAGGAATAACCAAATGCATTGGATCTACAGCATGAAGAAGGTAGCATTGCATGCTTAATTTTCGCTGAATGTGTCCTTCACTTGTCTCTCTGAAGTGGGCGAACCTGTCCGGTTGTATCCGGAGTCGGCGGGGTTCCATGCTTACGATGTGGATATGTCTTCGGTCGCGAAGTGGTCCGGTGTCCTGAGGCAGCTGAGGGTAGACCCGGAGCAGGGTGCGACGAGTGGCTCTTTCAGCATTGAGCTGATTCAGGTTCTGCAACGGTAGCGGTTCTGCTCCATGCCTTAGTCTGGTTGTCGCTTATCCGATTCATCTGATTCATCTGATTCATCTAGGATCTCAGCCAATCGATCGAGCTTGAGATCCCATTCGGGACGGCGAGCGCGGAGCCACTGTTCGGCAGCGTGCAGGCCCGCGGCCTCGACACGGCAGCTGCGCACGCGGCCAAGTTTCTCGGTCTTTACGAGGCCTGCTTCTTCCAACACCTGCAGATGCTGCACTACGGCGGCGAGCGACATGTTGAAGGGCTCGGCCAGCAGCGACACCGACATGGGGCCGGGGCTCAAGCGCTCGAGCATCGCACGCCGCGTCGCGTCGCCAAGCGCCTGGAAGACGCGGTCGATATTGTGTTCCTTCCGATTCATCTTCCGCGCCCTGGTCCCGCTCACTGCCGGCTCGTCTTCAGGTTTCAAGCTGCCTCGCCAAGCTCTTTCACCAGCTTATCCAGCAATGACTCCCATCCGCCCTTGCGCATCTCTGGGCCGTCAGCTCCTTCGAAGTAGGCACCCTGATGAGTGAATACGAGATCAGTGCCCGAGCCAGCCGGCACTAACTCGATGGTAGCCAGGGACGCGGAGAACGGCTTGCCGTCAAAGCTCATCCGGTAAGCTGTCACGATTCGCCGCGCCGGGACGATGTCCTCATAGACGGTTTCGTTGACCAGGGTCTTGCCGGAGACTGGGGTGCCCGGCTCCATTTTCTTCTGCGTGCGCTCCCTGCCTCCCACTTTGAAGTCGAGCTCGTAGTGCTCAACCGAGTGAGGGCTCCCGCCAAAGAACCAGCGGCGTTTGATGGCCTCGTCGGCAAATGCTGCAAAGACTCGCTCCGGGGAAGCCTTCAGCTTCCGTTCGATTTGAAATGTGTTGTGAATGACTGTTGAGTTTTCCATGAGTTCCACCTCGGGAAAGAGAATAGTTAAGTTACAGCTTTACTATTGAATAGTGATCGCCTAATTGTCAAGTATAAACTTAAGTATTTGAGAACGCTATGATTCGTGGGATTAGGTAGAGCGTTGACACGGTCTGGGAGTGGCACGAAGGTGGTATTTCGTTAATTCTTCGCTTGTGGTTGCTTTTGTGGGCCGCGGGATGGTTTTTCCGCATCAGATGGTATGTTCTGCTCTGTTTCCGAAGAAATTACCCTTCGAATGCGAGAGTGGAAAATGTTTTCCTACATTTTGCGATCCTGGGCACTCGGCGGTATCGCAAAAGTGGTGATGAGATCTGGAAGCGGCGTTGAAAACAAAGAAAGACGGGCGTTTCAGCGTCATTGGCAGGCCAAATGCAACTATGCAAGATGTAGCACACAGTTCGCGGGAACAGCGGAACGTAGAGGAGAGTTATATGGCTGCAATTACGATTTACACATGCGTTTGCGGGGTCCAGAAGAAGACCAGCAATCATTGGGTTTTGGCCAAGGTTACGTCGCACGGGGTTACATTTATGCCGTGGGATGCGGAGTTGGCGCGGAGCCGGGATATCACGATACTTTGCGGCGAGGGTTGCGCAGCATCGATGCTGAGCCGTTCGCTGGGCGATTGGAAGAAGCCTGTAGTGGGCGTGACCAGTGTTGGTTCGGTGACCGATATCAGCGCGGTGATCAGCGCGGAAGAGTATGAGCTGGCGGTAGCTTAGGCTGGTTGTCCCCGGGAGCCGCAAGGGGCGCTCTGCGGGGATTTCGCGGTTGGTGTGTGTCCCGGTGATGGGAGACGGCTGATTGCGGTTGGGGGTTGGGTTTTTCTGATAACGACAACTGATGAAGATTTGAGTTCGCCCTACGCGGGCAGCGCCCACTTCGTGGGGTGTATACCGGCTTCGCCTCATCCTCCCGTTGGTCGGCGGGTGACTTCTGCGTCACGAAGGCGGAGTGATGCTTTCGACAATGCTTTCGACGATGACGCCTTCGGTTTCGAAGTGCGTGACGCGGTGACTGGTGGTGTGGCCCATGTGGATCGCCTTCCTGAGAAGAGTGATGAGAGGCCTGGACGTTTCGGGGAACCAGCGGTCGGAGGACTGATCCCAGTCGACGGCGAGAAGGTAGGTGACGTCGCACTTTGGGCAGGTGAGGGGCGCTTCGAGCCAGTGCTGGAAGGAGCCGATGGTGAGCTTTCGGACGGGGTCAGTGCCGGAGCGGATGGCTGCTATGCGGAGGTTCATCGCTTGGGACAGGGTAACACTGGAGTTTGATACGGCCGGGGAGACGGGCAGCTGTTGGCTGGGGAGATGTACCTTTCCACCCATCGCAAAAACGCGATGGATGGGGCACCCGCTATGTTTCGAAGCAAGTAATGAAATGAATGTCATCAACTTTGGTGACACTTGTCTCGACGGATGATGGTTGAAAGGGCCGTGAGGGCGGTGGACGGTCGAGAGCCTCGGGATCCTTCGCTGCGCTCAGGATGACGGCAAGAACAGACAACTGCGTGCTGCGCGCACGGCGCGATCTGCCATCGAGGCTGACGCGCCTGCGGCGCCTGGGTGCTTGCAGCCAAGCATCACAGCTCGGAGAAGATGAGACAGACGCGGCCTACGAGGTAGTCGGCCGGGGTTTCGTGCGAAGCCAGAGGCAGGAGTTGCACGGGGAAGTCGCGGGAGTAAGGGCGGAGGATAAGACGACCCTCGTCGAAGTCTACAAAACGCAGCAGAAGAGCGGCTCCGGTGCGGACGGCGTAGAGCGTGGGCTGGTGGGCGCGGTAGGGGGCGAGTGAGTTGTAGTGGCGATCGAGGACAGCGATGGCTCCGGGGGAGAGGAGTGGATCCATTGCGGCGGATTGTTGGGCGTCGGCGCGGATGGCGAGAAAGCGCTGCCAGTTGGCGTATTTGGTAGAGGGGCGGGCGCGGTTGTCCTGAAGGCGGGAGGCAGAGACCTGGATGGTTTCGATGATGGAGGCGGGAAGGATGCGTGCGTCGTCCATCGCGGCCGAAGGCGAGACGACGGGTATGGTCTCGATGGGATCGCTGTTTTCGGTGGAAGCGGGAGCGGAGGTGGAGGCGTTTAGATCGAGGGGAAGGATGTGCTCGATGGAGAGCTTCTGCGAGGCGAGGACGCGGTCGAGGCCTTCGAGGGAGAGAGCACGTTTACGGTTGAGGAAGTTAGAGATGTGGGCTTGCTGGAAACCGGCCTGTTGGGCGAGGCGGGTTCCGGTGAGGAGTCCTCGGTCGATGCGTCGAAGGAGTTCAAGGCGCAGGAGTTCGTGAAGGTCTTGAAAGTTCATAATGGAGGGTAACCCTCGGCGAACCATATCATTGGACAAGGCGAATATAAAGCGAAATATTCACTTGACGCAATAAGTTTCGACTTCAAACTACTGCTAACGAGGGATATACGCGAAGACATATCCTGAGGAAAAATCGCAATTGACAGTAGTTTTGTCAAAAGCTATAACCTTGACACTTCCCCAATACGGAACCGGAGTGGTAGAGCGGCTGATGACCCTTAGCTGGGGGCGGAGGAGCTGGACCGCGATCGGAGAGGTGTGGGTGGGGGGACAGGGTGATCGATTTTTCCCAAGGTACGACACTGAACTGAAGCAACACATAGATGAATGTTGTCGTTTGTCCGATGGAGCCAGGAGAGCGAAGCGGCGAAGCGAACGGCGTTCCATAGCAGCTTAGGCGAGCCCACTCGACCGTTGTAAAAAATTGAGGCTCGTCCGAGGGAGAAGTACGCCTTGAAAGGGAACAAAGTGAACTACTTGCGCATGGATTTGAAGGTATGTGAAGGGTGCGGGGCGCTTTGGCTTCGTACGGGCTCTGACGGTGTGTACTGCCGGGGATGTGCTGGGCGACTGGCAGAGTTTCCGGCTCCGCGAGGCAAGCATGCTGGAGGAAGAAAGCGTCGGCATGGGCGTAGCGGGGTGGTACGCAGTGTTGGCTGCACTGCGGCGGTTGCTGGAGGTGCGCGATGAGTGCAGCTCTGGTGATTTTGCCGGTGGTGTGGGCTACGGCTGCGCCTTCTCGTAAGAAGACGCTGCCGGAGGTTGTGGAACCGAAAAAGACGGCTCCGGAGCTGGCGTTCTACCGGAAGTATACGGAGGGGATGCTGCGACGGTATGTGAGGCTGTCGATGGAGGCGGGAAGGGCGCCATCGTTGCTGGGCCGCGAGATGTTTCGCGGGAAGGTGACGAGCTACCGAGTGCACAGCTTTGAGGATGTGGTGATCTTCGTGTGCGACGTGGAGACATGTCTCAAAAAGCTCGACGAAGGACAACAACATTTGATCCGACGGATCGCACTGCAGGAGTTTACGCAGGCGGAGACGGCGGGGCTGCTGGGGTTGAGCCTGAGGTCGGTGCACCGGCAGTATGCGGATGCGCTGGATGAGCTGACGGAGATCTTCCTGGAACGGAAACTTCTGGAGCCTGCGAAGGCTTGTCAAGAGGCTGGAACTATCCTGTAAGGCGTAAACAACTGTTTCAATTGCTGTTATTTCTGTCTTGAAGTTGGCGTATTAGTTATGCGCCAGATGCTACTCTGGTAATAGGTAAAAAATTGAGACGGGAGAGCGCCTGGCGGCTGCTCTCCCGTTTACTTTTCTGGCGAGTTGATCTGTACCGATTTGGGAAGTGAGGAAAAAGTTGTCAAGAGGCAGAAAGTGACCTGGCGAGGGTAAGTCATTGTTTCGATGGTGATTATTTGTGCTGAAAAGTTGGCGTATTAGTTATGGTCCAACTGCTATTCTGGAAAGGTAGTAAAGAATTGAAACGGGAGAGGGCCTGAGGGCTGCTCTCCCGTTTGCTTTTGGGAGGAGACCCAAGTGGAACGGAAGCGGGTGGCGGGCAGGTTTGTGCGACAGGGGCTGGACGGGGATGGTGGAGTTCAGGGGGCGGGAGAGAAAGCGGCAGGGGCAGATGGAGCGGCGGTGAAGGGTCCGCGGCCGAAGTTCTGCAGAACGTTTACGCGGGCTCGGGTGGCGGAGGCGCTGCCGGAGATTGTGGAGCGATTTGTGGAGGAGGCCAAGAAGGGCAGCATTGCGCACGCAAAGATGCTGGCTAATCTGGGGGGCCTGGACAGGGGCGAGATACAGGAGACGACGAAGCGGCGCGGAAAGAGCGCTGTGCAGAAGCTGCTGGAGAAGATGACTCGCGAGCCGGAGAAGAAGTAGAGGGTTCCTGGGTGGTCGGGGTTGTTCCGTGGTGTATTTGTAACTGATCGCAATTCGGCGGAATTCATTTGTAACCGTTATTAGACCATTATGAATTTTGAGGTGCGGGATAACGTGGGGGCGTGTCTCTGCTGAGGGTGCTGGTTGAGAAAAAAGGCAGCCGTGCACTTTCGCGGGGCAAGGCAGCGGTGTGGTGGTTGCGCGAAGAAAAAATTTCAGGAGGTGCAATGGGACACTCGGAGGGGCTTCATCGGCGAAGTGCTGGGCTTGCTGGATGGTCGGAGCTTGCAGGCAGACGGGATGGTTTGCAGGGTGCGGCGGGCCTGGAGATGCGGGCGATGGCGGTGGAGTTTCCGGTAGTGCACGGACATCCGAACCGTTTGCCGTTTGAAGGGGTGTTGACGCTGGTGGATGTGGCGAGCGATAAGGCACCCAGTGGTGCGAAGGGGCACCGGGTGGTGCTGACGCATGCGGCTGCGGAGGCTGCGCTGCCGAGTCTGCTGGGAATGGCTGTCGACTACAAGGCGGGGTGGGATGGACATGATGCGCGGCAGAAGTGCGGCATCATTACAGCCGCTGAGTTGGATGGACAGAAGCTGATGGTTGCGGGCTACTTGTTTGCGCGGGACTTTCCGGAGATGGAGGCGAAGATCCAGGGGAGCGGGCTCGCGTCGAACCTGATGGGGATGAGCTATGAGCTGGCGGATGCGCATGTGGCGGATATGCGGGCGCAGGTTTGGACTCTGACTCGCGCGACCTTTACCGGGGCAGCGATTCTGCTGCGGGAGAAGGCGGCTTACCGGAGTACGAGCTTTCGGGTGAAGCGGCCGGCTTCGGCTGGACGACGGGTGGCTGTAGCTCGGTAGTTTATCAAGCAAAGACAAGTGCGTGCTGCGCGCACGGCGCGATCTGCCATCGAGGCAGACCGCCTTCGGCGCCTAAACGAATGGGGGAACGATGAGTTTTGTTAGCGTGATGGAGACGATTGGGAAGGGCTTTGCGAAGGGGCTGAAGTGGGCGGTGGAGTATGCGGTTCCAGTAGAGAAGCTGGTTGGGCTTCTGTTTCCGGTTGCGGCTCCGATTGCGAATGAGGTGGCTGATGCTACTTCGCTGATCCAGACGGCGGTGCTGCTGGTGGAGCAGAAGTATGCGGCCTCCGGCGCGCAGAGCGGCACGGGGGCGCAGAAGCTTTCGGAGGTTCTTCTGCTGACCGAACAGTCGGTAACTGCGCTGCTGGCAAAGGCTGGCATCACGGCCGATAGCACCTATATCGCGAATGTGGTCTCGGCCGTGGTAGCGATTCTGAACGTGCAGAATGGCCAGACGACGGTTGCGGCCTAAGACGAGATTCAGTGGGTGGACTGATTAACCGAAGAGAAAGGCGAAAGAGCATGGAGATGGAACTGGAGATGGAGCTGGGAAGCACGGTGGAACGTCTGGCTGACGCGGCTGGTTTGCTGGAGCAGGCGGTCGAGAGGCTGGCACAGCGGCATAACGACTTTGCCGTGGATGCCGAGGCTTCGATTGGCCGGATCGTCGCAACTGTCGTGAGACAGCGTGAGGCAGAGCTGGAGGAGAAGTTGGCTGCTGCGGAGGCTCAGATTGCTGAGCTGAAGGCCGCCGCTGCTTCTGTGCCTGCTGAGGTTACACATGGACGGAAGACTCTTCCTGTGTCCATGGTGAACCTACTGGCGAAGCAGGGAGTGACGGTAGAGACGATGGAGGCTGGGGCTGTCGATGCTGCGCTGGTGAGTTTGAGCGTGGAGCAGAGGATTGCGGTGAAGGCTCAGTTGATGCGGTCTGGCTTGCTGGGCTAAGAACAAGCAACGGCAAGTGCGTGCTGCGCGCACGGCGCGATCTGCCATCGAGGCTGACGCGCTACGCGCCAGTTATGGGGTTTATAGATGGCGTGGCTTTGGCTGCGCCTTTTTTGTTTTGAAAGGGAGAAAGATGAACGCGAAGTTTACCGATATTAATGGCGCTGCAGATTTCATTGGACCTGGCGCGATTGAAGTTCCGTTGTATCAGACAGAGATTCTGGACCTGGTTCAGCGGCGTGGGATCTTTGGCCGCCGAATCAAGCAGGTTCCTGCAACCGGCCATCCTTCACGCTACTTTGAAGAGACTGCGATTCCGTCGCCTTCGGCTTCGGCAGGATTTGTCGATCCGCGCAATATCGTTGCGCCGCTGGTGAGCCCGACTCGCGTGGAGCGAAGTGTTCCACTGAAGGCTCTGGTGGCACAGATCAACTACAACCTGTTCGATATCGAGCTTGGCCAGCAGCAGAGCCAGTTTGCTTATCTGCAGGCGAAGGACCTTGCCGATACCGTTGACGGCGTTCTGCGCACGCATGATGTTGCTTTGTGGAACGGCAGCGATACCAGCCTGAGTTCGCCTACGACTGTGCAGTACTTTGGCGCGGGCGCGCAGATTGCTTCAGGCGGCAACACGGTTTCGATCGGTACCAATCAGAGCATTGTCGATGGCTTCAAGTCGACGATTGCCCAGATGGTTTCGAACAGCTCGTTTGGCGTTCGTCCTACGGCGATCTATGCCAACCCTGTGCTGCTTGATCTGATCGATCGCGAGATGAAGTCAGAGTTCAACGTGGTTCTACAGAGCAAGGAGATCGCTGCTGGTTTTAGCGTAAAGACGCTTTCGACCCAGGCCGGCGATATTCCGCTTATTCCTGAGTGGACGCTGAGCTACACCGGTACTCCTGGTTCCGGTTCGGCTGTGCTTCCGGCTTACATCGTGACCGAGGACTTGATCGAGTACCACTGGTTGAGCGATCCGAATCCCCGCATCTTCCAACTCGGCGTTCCCGGCTCGCTGGCTTCGCAGTACGTGGTTGTGAAGTTTGGCGGCGTGGTGGTGAAGGGCGCTAACTATGCGCACTATCAGGTTCTGGTTGACCGCTAGAGCTTAGAGCTTCCTGTTTTAGCTGGTTTTGATTGATAACTACCGGGGGACCGGTGCTATTTGTGCCGGTCCCTGTTGCTTTTTGAGAGAGGAATGCGATGGGCTATTTGTTGCCGACGGAGTACGTGCAGTACGGTCTAACGGCAGAGACTACGGATGACTGGGTGACGATGGCTTCGGCTCTGATGGAGTCTTATTGCCGGCGGCCGAGTCTGCTGGTAACGCAGTATGTGGAGCGAATGCGATTAACTGCTGGCGCGCAGACGGTGCGGCTGAGCTATCGTCCGCTGGCGGCTGCGGTTGGAGCTGCTTCGGCGCTGGTAGGTGTGCGGGTTCGGTTTGCGAGGCCACGTAGGGGTGAGTTGCCCGATCCGTTTCACGAGCAGATTGCGTGGGCGTTCAGCGTGCCGGGAAGCTGGAGTGCGCTGGATGTGACGACGGTCGATGTGGATGCGGCGACGGCCGAGCTTACGTTTCCCAGGAACTTTCTGGGGATCGACTACAACGAGGTTGAGGTGACCTACACTTCGGGGCTGGTGACGGTGCCAGATGCGGTGAAGGTGGCATGCGTGCAGATTGTGAAGAATGCGCAGGCGACGCCGGGAACGAATGTAAAGCAGACCAAGATGGACACGATGTGGATGCAGTACTTCAGCAGCTCGCTGATCGACCCACAGGTGCAGATGCTGCTGAAGCCCTATGTTGCAGAGAGGCTTGGGTGAGGCGATGGGAGAGCTGGGAGATGCATCGATAAGGGCGCAGCGGACTGCGGACGTGTTGTTGCGGAGCTGCGGTGGGCGTGCTGTTTTTCTACGGATGCCAGCACCGGCAAGTTCGGGTGACACAACCGAGCAGCTGGGATTGGCGGTGCCAACGTTTCAGGATGTTGCGCTGGAGCCGGTGGTGTTCCGGAAGGCCAGGGCCACGATGGCCAATGGTAAGGCGGCTAAGAGCGAGCTTGTGGTTTCGGCTACGGCTGTGAATTTGCTGGTAGGATCGATGGGATATTCGGCTGCAAATGTCTTGTTTGCTACGGCGTTCGGAGTGTTGATCGACGACGTGCTGATGGAGATTGAGTCGGCTTCGGAGTCGGAGGTTGGGGGCACTACCTACGTTTATCGGCTGGTGTTGCGGGCACCGTTGGCGTTGATGGTTTAGTTGCGAGGTAAATGCTACTGGAAAGGTTACAGATTAATGCAGAATGCTAGAGATACGTTTTATGTCACGCTGCGGGACAGGCTGGCGGCGGTGAATCCAGCACGAACGATGGTGCTGCGCGGGGTGGTGCGGCCTGGAGTGCTGGTGGAGGAGAACGAGCTGGCTTCTGCGGCTGTGCCGGTGAATGCGTTTTGCCTTCGCTGGACGGGGCTTAGCGTGGATGCACAGGGTCCGCTGCCGCTGGCCGCGATGACTTGCGAGATCAGCTATGCGACCGATGGCGACTCGGGCAACGGGGGGATGGATCGGGGGCGGCTGCTGTCGGCGATGGATGCGGAGCTAGTGGCGGCGGTGAGCGCGGCTCCACAGAGTGTGACGAAGAGGAACTATGTTGGCGCGGCGGCGGGGTCGGGGCTGGCTCCAGTGGCGATGGGGACGAATGTGTTCTGGGGTGATGCTGCGTTTGGGGCAGCAGTGGTGAACGGAGAGCGGCTGGAGCGGGTGGCTGTGGTCGAGGTGTTTTGTTACCAGGAAGCGGGTGAGCTGTGAGCACGACGGTTACTGCGGTTGGTCTGGTGGGAGCGGCGGCTCCGGTGACGCGGAGAGTGAGGGCTTACTTTGCTCCGGTGAATCGAGCGGCGGGAGCACCCACGGTGTTCGATGCAGCACAGATGGGTACGTTTGCGTTGAATGCTCCGCCGGTGCCATGGGTGGATCTGGGATGGTGTACGAAGTTTGCCAGGAAGAGCGAGACGAAGATTGGCGCACTGACGACGGGAGCTCCAGCGGTGGTGCAGAGCCAGGTGGTGACGCAGATGGAGGCGACGGTGCAGCTCGAGTTTGAGAGCTGGGGGAAGCTGCAGCTGGCGCTGGCTGCAGGGTCGCAACAGATGAACCTGTTGCAGACAGCGACTGGAGCCGCTGCGAATGGGAGTGGAGGCACGGCGGCACAGGCTGTTCCGCTGGCGGCTGGGAGTGGATCAACAGCGACTTCTTTGAATGTGGGGGCTGCAGCTGTAGCGCAGTTTCAGGTTGGCCAGCTGGTGTCGGTGGATGAAGATTACGTGGCGCAGGTGGGGTTTGTGGGGAGCGGGGTGAGCGCGGCGTATGTGAGCTCGCCGGCTTCGGTGGGAGGCGACATCAACTACATTCGGCGGGTCTCGTTGAATGTGGGACGGGTGGTGTCGATTGCCAACGGAGCGTTGCAGCTGGGGGCACCGCTGTTGGCGGGGGCGCCGCCTTCGGGGATGCAGGTGAGTCCGTTGATGGGGTTTGTCGATCGTGAGGGCGGCGGGTTTTTTCAGGAGTGGTCGGGGCTGTTTGTGATGGATGGAGAGCAGGGAGACCGGGTGATCTATCACTATCCGCGGTTGCAGGCCATGCAGGGCTCGGCCGAGGTGGCGGAGGCGCTGGCGGGGCCGTTGGAAAAGATGAAGCTGGCGGGAGCGTTTCGCGCACTACCGGTAAAGGACGCAAACGACGGCGAGATGGTCTTGTGCTTCCGCAGTTATCTGCCGGGAGCGATGCGGGCGGTTTAGTTATTGGGATGTTTGCTGGGGCGGAGAAGACATAACCAGAGGAGACCCACGGCTAACGCCTTGGGATACCTAGAAGCAGCCGCACAGGCGATTGCTACTTCAATGGCAAGGCGACGACAACGGACGCAGCAGCAGCAATGACAAAGGCGACAGCAACGTCAACCGACGCGGCGACGGCGATGGCGATGGCCGTGCGAGTGGATAAGGAACGAGGAGAATGAAGATGCATTGGAAGCCTAAGGGATGGACGCTGATCGGGATGCTGCTGCTGGCAGCTCCGGGCGCGATGACAGTGATGAAGGCAGCCGCTGCCGCTCAGACGGCGCCGAGCGCAATTGCTACCACACAGGTTACAGATACGATCTACCGCGGTGATGGGACGCTGGCGAATGGGAGTGTGATTGTGAGCTGGCAGGCCTTTACGGCGGCGAGCGGGCAGGCTGTCCCGAGCGGTACCACTTCGGCTACGATCACGAACGGATCTTTAAACCTAGCCCTGGTTCCGAATGCGGGATCGACTCCGATCGGGACTTACTATACGGCTGTGTATCACCTGGATGATGGGACGGTGAGCCGACAGTTCTGGGTGGTTCCTGCAAGTCAGTCTCCGGTGCAGGTGAGCACTATCGAGAGCACGGTGCTTCCTACGTCGGTGGCGATGCAGACGGTGAGCAAGAACTATGTGGACACGGCGATTGCGGCCGCAGTGTCGGGACATCCGCTGGATAGCACGAATCCTTTTGTCGAGAAGGCGGGGGATACGATGACTGGGCCATTGGTGCTTACAGGCGATCCTGTGACCTCAAACCAGGCCGCGGATAAGCACTATGTCGATGTGAATGTTGCGGGTGTTGCTGCGGGGCTGGGGCAGAAAGTTTCGACGATCCCCGCAGCGACCCAGGTTGTGGTTCAGCCGGTGGGGACGCAGCTGCAGGTGAATAACCTAAATGGCGATGAGTATGCTAGCCAATATGTAACCGGTTTTGGCGGCAACGGGATCGCAAATGCTGTGACGAGTCCTGATTGCGCGAACGGCTGCGAGGTGAAGGTCGAACGCAGCTATCCGGTGGGCGAGAACTATGGAGCGACCACATGGAATAGCGGCGCAGGGGGCACCCATGTGGAGGACGACAGGAGCGGACAGCGGCGCGATACCTACTTCAATCCAACAACTTCGGTGCCGGGCGGCGTAGATGCCGGGCAGGTCATCGATGTGACTTCGACTAGGAGTTCGCAGGCTGAGGTTGCGGCGGGAGGGTCGGAGGATCCGAACTCGTATGCGCTGTCGATCGTTCATCGTGGCCTGACAGGCGGATCGAATCTGTTTCCACAGGAGATCGGAAGTGTTCCCTACTTCAAGACGAATTACAACGCGGTGAACGTATTCGGCCAGTACAACACGATGGGTCAGCATGTTCTGGATTCTCAGGCAATCAACTGCTATGGGGTTGGCGATTGTCTGATGGGATCGCAGATCCTGATCTCTTCGGGGGGATTCCGCGATGAGGCAGATGAAGGCGCGCATCCATTCGATATTCAGATTCGGGAGGACTTCGAGGTCTTCCAGGGAGTCTGCAGCGCGGGGTGTTCTCCGGGATCTACGGTGGTAACGGTGGGTTCGATTCTGGCATCGGGGACGCAGGGTGAGGGGCGATATCTTATCGACAAGAATCCGGCGAAGACGATTACGAGTGGGTTGTTGATAGGCGGTACGGGCCAGGTCAACAGTGGGCCTGGCGCCAGCGCGACCTTTAGTGGGACGAACTTTCCGGTGAGCGTATTTCTAGCGACGGCACAGGTGATACCGTCTCAGGCGAACAACATCGCTCCGGGAGCAGTTACAGTAGCGATTGCGACGACCGGGGTGACGGCGGGATTCGCGACGAGTACGGCCGCGATTCCGAGTCCGAGTGGAGTGGCCTGCCTTATGGACTCACCGGCCGTCAGTTCGACCACAAATTACGAGATGGCGAACTACTCTGTGGTGGATGGGACACACCTTCAGATGGCTTTGAATAAGCCACACTCTGCCGGGACCACGATTGCGTTTGGGGGGTTGTGCGGATATGGGCTGGAACAGACGGTGGATACGGTGGGGGCAATCCGGCAGGTGTTTCCTGTCCTTGGTTCTTACTCGACCACTGGACTTTACTATGCGGGCGGTCTGACTGCGCTTGTAGGCGTGCAGAAGAATACCAGCGCCTTTCTGAATGTGTCGCTACAGATTGCCGCGATTGCCAGGAGCAATGGTGTGGTTGCGGTTACGACGGCGGGTTTGTTGCCGGTAGATGTGAATGGATTGAGCATGACCATTTCGGGTGTGGCTGACCAGAGCTACAACGGCACCTTTGTTGTGACTACTACTGGGGCGAACACGTTGAAGTTCTCGGAGACGGGCGCAAACAGTACGAGCACCGGCGGTACTGTGTCGGAGCTTACGGGGGGATATGTTTTGTATCCCATGGCCGAGGTGTTGGGAGTCTTTAATACGGCGACGAAGAACGTGGATGGGCAACTGACGCTGGCGCCGAATACTGTTGCCTGGGCCGTGAACGATTCTGTGGAAGAGCCGCACTATTATCAGCAGCGAGTTGCGCAGGACACGGCTTTCATCGGACAGTCGATGCCTCGTCCTACTCTGGCGCAGACGGCAGGGGTGCAGTATGAAGGGAATGCAGGCCCCGGATTGACCGGATGGACGGTCACGAATTCGGTACCCGCGTCAAACTATCTTGGCAATGGGGGAACCCATACGGCGCCGCGCTTTGCTTACCAGGAGCTGGGGATCTGGCAACGGACGATGGATGTGCAAGCAGGGGAGCAGAGTGTGTTCTCGGTTCACTGCAACTCTCATGGGTGTGGGAACTGGAACTCCGGCTACGATCTTTTTGAGTTGGACAGCAGTGCCGGGACGGATTCAGTCTCCTACCAGCCGACGACGAGTGCACTGCAGATCTTCCTTCGCGGGGCGAGTTATCAGTTCGCTCCGCAGGGATTTACGGCGGGGACGATCAATGCCGGAACAGTGAACGCAACGACTTTGAATGGCGCCGTGAGTGCGGCACAGCTCCCATTGTTTGGGGCCTCGGGGACGACCCACTCTCCTGGTGCGGTTCCTGATCCTGGCGCGACGGCGGGGACGGTACGCTATCTGCGAGAGGATGGAACATGGGCTGTGCCTGCGGGGGGATCGTCCAGCGGAGGTAGTACGGGTTCTGCGGCGGGGAGTTTCAGCGTGAATGCAGGGGGTGCGGCGTGTCCGAATGGGATTACGTTGTGCGTGAACCCGGTGTCGAGTTTTACGGTGGATGGGAATGGAGCCGAGGTGTCGAACTCGATTGAGACTGCCGGCGGCAATATAAGGATGGCCGCAGCTTCGGGAGGGTCGTCGGGTTATAGCAACATTGCGCTGAATGGCAATAACACCGATGGCAGCCGCATTGGGCTGGTGGGCGGCGGGCCTTCGACGAACGACACAAACATGTATATAGATGTGCCTTCGGGGGGTAATTTCAAGTTTCGCATTGGGAGTATCTCAGCGACGTGCATGTTGGGCGCATCGGGACTGAGCTGCCCGAGCGGGGTGTTCACAGCTGCGAGCTATCACGAGTCATTGAGCACACCGGCGAGCTCGTCTGCGCCGTGTAGTGCGGGTGACTTTGCGGACGATTCGAACTTTCACTACGTTTGCACGGCTACGAATACCTGGAAACGCGTGGCGCTGAGCGCTTTCTAGCTCGGCTGACGGATGCTAGACGCGACGTGAGAAAAGGGCGATGTGGCGCAACCGATCGCGAAGGAGGGAGCGCTGCATCGCTTGAAGATGGATGAGGTTGGTGAATGGATGAAGCCCGGTGGGATGTGAAAGAGTTGCTGGCGCTGGGCAGTTTGATGGATAAGAAACCAGCGGCTTTGTTAACGGCGGCTGAGGAGTGGTTAAGGGTTCGGGATCGTGAGGGTGTGGAGCGGCCGCTGCGGGCCAATGCGGTGCAGAGGGCGTTTGAACGGGAGTGCGGCAAGCAGAACATTGTGTTGAAGGCCAGGCAGATGGGGATGACGACCTGGGTGGCGGGACGATTTTTTCTGAAGACGATTACGGCTCGCGGCGTGATGACGGTGCAGGTGGCGCAGACGAGAGAGGCGGCAGAAGGAATCTTTCGGATTGTGCAGCGATTCTGGGAGTGTCTGCCGGAGGATCTGCGGGAGGGACCGCTGCGGCGGAGTAAGGCGAATGCGGGGCAGATGTGTTTTCCGGCGCTGGATAGCGAGTTTCGCGTGGTAAGCGCAGGAGATGAGAGTGCTGGGCGTGGGTTGACGGTGCAGTATCTGCACTGCAGTGAAGTGAGCCGGTGGCCGGGAGATGCGGGGGCTACGCTGGCGGGGCTTCGGGCGGCGCTTGCTCCTGGGGGCGAGATGGTGATGGAGTCTACGCCGAATGGAGCTTATGGATGCTTCTATGAGGAGTGGGGACGGGCGGTGGAGCGGCGAGTCGGCGTAGACCAGCGAGTTGGCGAGTCAGCGGGTCAGCGAGGTAGCGGTGTCGTGCGGCACTTTTTTCCGTGGTGGATGGAGGAGGCTTATGTTGCTGCTCCTGTCGATGCTTCTGTCGTTGCACTGCGGGAGGATGAGCTTCGGCTGGTGACGGCGTATGGTTTGACGGCGCGGCAGATTGGTTTTCGCAGGGGGCTGGAGGCTAGTTACCGGGGGCTGCGGTCGCAGGAGTTCGCGGAGGATGCGGAGAGCTGCTTCAAGGCTACGGGCGAGTGCTGCTTTGAGGTGGAGGCGGTTGAGGAGCGGCTGGCTTCGGTGGGTGAGCCTTTGGAGATGCGGCGGGGTGGTGCGTTGCAGGTTTGGCTGCCTCCGATTGCCGGGAAGGAGTATGTGGTTGCGGTCGATACAGCCGGGGGTGGGGCGGATGGAGACTTTGCGGCGGTGCAGGTGATCGAGAGGGAGTCCGGGATGCAGTGCGCGGAGCTGCAGCAGAGGCTGGGGACGCTGGAGCTGGCGAGGGTCTCGGCGGAGCTGGCGAGGGAGTATGGCGGGGCGATGATTGCGGTGGAGAGGAATAATCATGGAGCTGGTGTGCTTGCTTATCTGGATAGTGTGGAACGGTATGCGCGTGTGTATGAGCAGGGGGGCGTTGCGGGCTGGTTGACGACGGCGGGGTCGAAGCCCGGGATGGTGAGTAGGATGGGGGCTTTGCTGGTGGAGTCGTCTGGGATGTTTTTTAGCCGGCGGTTGCTGGGGGAGTGCCGGAATTTCGTTGCTATGGCTGGGGGAAGAACGGGGGCGGTGAGTGGGGCGCATGATGATTGCTTGATGGCTATGGCGATTGGGCAGGCGGTGAGGGCTGAGTTGCTGGGGAAGAGGTGATGTCCTGCCGGACGGGCCCACTGCGCGTGGGGCGGGCGTTCGCACGCCTTTTTAAAGCTTCGCCTGGTCCTCCCGTTGGTCGGAATCATCTTCGTTCGCGACCAACGGGAGCACCAACCGAAGGGGTATACAAGTCACGAAGTGACCGCCCTCCGCGCAGGAGGGCCGTCCGGCAGGACAGCCTCGGTTATTCTGTTGCTGGGGTGTTCGGCTTGGCGGTATTGGCAGTACAGGCGATTAGAAGGATGCGAGGCGGAGCGCAAAGCCAGTTAATGCTGGGGGCGGATGGCAAGCTTTGGGTGGTGAAGTTTCAAAATAATCCGCAGGATGTGCGGGTGCTGGCGAATGAGCTGATCGCAACACGGTTGGCCGCGGCAGTCGGGCTGACGGTGCCGGTGAGCGATGTGGTCGAGGTCACCGAGTGGCTGGTGTCGAATACGTTGGATATGTTTGTCGAGATGCCGAAGGGACTGCGGCAGAGATACGCGGCGGGGTTGCAGTTCGGATCGCAGTTTGTGGGTGGGTTGATGCCTGGACAAGTGGTGGACTATCTGCCGGAGCAGCAGCTGGATGAGGTGAGAAACCTGGGGGAGTTCGCCGGGATGTTATGCATCGATAAGTGGGCGGGGAACTGTAACGGGCGGCAGGCGGTGTTTGAGAGGAAGCCTCGGGAGAGGAAGTACCGGGCGACGTTTATCGATCAGGGATTTTGCTTCAATGCGGGAGATTGGACGTTTCCGGATTCGCCGCTGCGCGGGGTGTATCAAAGGAACCAGGTGTATGCCCGGGTGACGGGGTGGGAGAGCTTCGAGCCTTGGCTGAGCCAGGTGGAGGCGATGGAGGCGGGGACGCTGTGGGATATTGCAGAAGCGGTGCCGCCAGAGTGGTACGGCGGGGATACCGCGGTGATCGAGCGGCTGATGGAGCAGATGCTGAGGCGGCGGTCGCGGGTGAGAGAGTTGATCGGAGAGTTTCGGGATTCGAACAGAGAGCCGTTCCCAATGTGGGCGTCAGGTAAGAAAATTGTGGTGCCGAGGCAGTTTGCTGAGGTGGGTGGGGTGGGAAAATTTGTAATGTAGTTGGTGGTGTTGGGTAGCAGGTTTGGAGGTTGATGGCTGAGCGTGTCCAATGCGAGTTCTTCCTGATCCGGTATGTGCCGGATGTGGTGAAGGGCGAGTTTGCGAATATCGGCGTGCTGCTGCGGGAGGCGGGACGCGACGATAGTGCGGTGGTGCGCTTTACGCGGGACTGGGCGCGGGTGAAGTGCATGGATGCGGATGCGGATATCGCTTTGCTGGAAGCGCTGGAGGGGGAGATTGGAGATCGGCTGAAGACTGTGGGCAGGGATGCTCCGGGAATAAAGCCGGTGATGGAGATTCTCGAGGATACGCTGGCGAACTCGGTGCAGATGACCGAGGTGCGGGCTTGCCTGGCGGAGAGCCTGCCGGCGGAGATTGAGCAGTTGATGAAGATGTATGTGGAGCCGTTGAAGGTGAAGACGGAGCGGAAGCGGACGGGACGGGCGGCGATCGCGGGGGCGATGCGAACAGAGTTTGAGCGGGCTGGCGTTTGGGGGTTGATGCGGAAGAGAATTGCGGCTTCGCTTTATACGCGGGCGGGCGATCCGATGAAGATCGATTGCGGATACAGGGCTGGATCGAGAGAGGCAACTGCGGGTGGAGTCATTCGGATGTTTCAGGCGGTGTCGCTGGAGGGGGATGTGGAGGCGGCGAAGGGACTGGCTTATTCGGCTCCGCAGTTGGTGGAGGGCGTGCAGAGGGTGGAGAGGGCGAAGCTGGAGTTGACTGCGGTTGTGGAGCCGCTGCGGGCGGTGTCGGACACTGAGGACGAGGCGATGGAGCGGTATCGGTTTGGGGTGGAGGCGATGGAGCGGCAGGAGATTCGTGTGGTTACCCTGAGCGATCTGGCCCGGGTGGCGGCGACGGCTCGGGTGGAGTTGAGTGTTTGAGGGACAGCTTTAGCTAGAGGCTAAAAGCTAGCGACTGATTTAACGGTTAGGCATGGCCCAGGGGCTGTGCCTTTTTCTTTTGCAGCAGAGACGGAAAGAGAGGGTAGCGATGGGCGTTCGGACGATGGTGAAGGATGTTTGGCAGAGACTGGCGGGAGTTGAGGCGGCAGCGGGCGATGCGGGGATGGGCGCGAGGAAGACGGCTATGCTTCCGTCGATTCTGAGTCCCTACCGACCTGCGGGACGGCCGGGGCAGAACGCTTTGCCGAAGCCGACTGCGGCGAATCTGCGGAAGTTCGCCGAGACGCCGGTGGTGCGCCGGGCGATCAATGTAGTGAAGGACAAGATTGCGAGCATGGACTGGCAGGTGAAGGTGCGGCGCGGCTACTCGGGCTTGACGGTGGAAGATGCAGAGGCTCGCATGAAGGTTCTGCGGCAGTGCCTCGAAGAGCCGAATGCGTCGGATAGCTTTCGGGTACTTTGGGAGCAGGTGCTGGAGGATCTGCTGGTGGGCGGATTCGGCGCGGTGGAGATGGAGAGCACGGGAGATCCTGAGAGGCCGTTTCATCTTTGGCCGGTGGATGGCGCGACGATCCAGATCGATACGAAGTGGGATGGCGATCCGAACAAGCCTCGCTATGCGCAGGCTACGGGGCGGATGGGACAGGAGTCTCTGGTGCCTCTGCTCGATGACGAGCTGATGTATTTGAGGCTGAATCCTCGCAGCTACACGCCGTTTGGCCTGGGGAGGCTGGAGGTTGCGTTTGAGACGGTGAACCAGTTTCTGAGCGCGAGCCGGTATGCGGGGAAGCTGGCCAGCAACTCGGTGGCGCAGTATGCGATCTGGTTGAACGACGCCACTCCTGAGGAGCATGACCGGCTGATTCGGTGGTGGCAGGACGAGATTGAAGGCACGGGCCGGGTTCCGTTTTTGAGTTGTGAGCAGAAGCCGGAGGTGATTCAGTTTGCGGGCGGCACGGATGCGGATCTTCGGCTGCAGTGGCAGGAGACGCTGGTTCGCATGATCGCCAATGCGTTTGATCTGCCGCCGATGCTGCTTGGGGTGGCGAGCGATGTTAACAAATCGACTGCCGGGGAGATGGCGGACGAGGCGTTCCAGAGCGCGGTGGTTCCGGTGGCAAAGCTGCTCGCCGAGCATATTACGCGCGACTTATTCGCGAAGAAGCTGGGCTGGCGCGAGTTCGAGTTCTGCTTCAACGACCTGGAGAGCAGGGACGAGATGCAGGAGCTGCAGATTCAGACGACGCTGCTGCAGGCGGGCGTGTTGACGGTGGATGAGGTACGTGCGATGCGGGGGTTAGCTCCGCTAGAGGCGGCGGTGACACAGTGAAGGTGACGATCGATAATCTGGATGGCGCGGGTGCGGTGGACTGTAGCGCTGCTCTTTGTACTACCGGGCCGCTGAAGATTGCTCGCACGTTGAATGCTCCGTCGATATGCAGCGGCATGCTGGATGTGAGTGACGCTGGCCTGGCGGTGCCGGTACGGCGTGGGCGCGCTGTGGTTACGGCGGCAAACGGAACTGTTCTTTTTACGGGCTACATCGCAACGGACCCGGAGGCGGTGTATGCGGGGACGGGGGTTAAGGGTTCAGTATACCGATACGCCTTCAGCGCGGTCAGCGATGAGTGGCTGTTGGATAAGCAGTCCGTTCCGTTGAGTGGAGCGGGGCTGGCGCAGAGCGGTGGACAGCTGCTGACGACTCTTACGAACCGTGTGGATGCTGGGTTGTTTACGACAACGGGCGTGAGGAACGGGTTGCCCGTTGGAGTCTACGAACCTTTGCAGACGGAGAGCTGGTCTGCGAATGCGGGTGGCGTTGCAAGCGCGACCTATGCCGCGTATCGGGTTCTGAATGGCTCGATTGGACTGCAGCCGGCGGGGACGGTGACCCACGCTTTGAGCGATGGGGATGGCTCGCTCCAGGTGGCGACGCTGAAGACGACGGCGGTGAAGGAGCTTGCCAATGATGTTACGGTGAGTGGCGAGATTGAGCCGACGGCCTATGTCACCGAGACGTTTGCGGGGGATGGGACGACAACCGTATTTCAGCTTTCGGAAGATCCGTTTCGCCCAAAAAAGGCAGCGAACTCTGTGCAGTTTCTTACCGACAACTTCAACGAGGCAGTGCTCGACACACAGATCTGGCAGGTTGCGGATCCGGGGTCGCATCTTGGTCTAGGCGCATCCGGGCTGACGATGACCGGAGGAAACGGCTTCGACGGACAGACCACATTGACGGCGATCGATCAGGTGGAGATGGGCGGCTCGCTGGTGATTGAAGCGGGAAATCTGCAACTTGGAGGAGCAAGCGCAGGGGTGGTGTGCGGGTTGTACAAGGGAGCTGCCCAGAGCGCGAACTGCTTTGTGGGTTACAACGTGCGGCAAAGTGGCGGAAATACGGTCGCGGTTCCATTCGTGAATGGGGCCGAGGCAGGAACGGTTTTCACGATGCTGCAGGGGCATACCTATACGTTGCGCATTCGGTTGCACTGCGTGGAGATGCAGCGTGTGCTGCAAAACTACTATGCGATGGTGGATGGCGTGGTGGCGTCGTTCGGCGGGGGACTGGTATCGGCGCCGATGTCTGTGGTGTTTGAGCTGCAGGATCTTGGGGCAGCTTCGAATACTCCGGCGACGGTTCTGTATGACGGATCGGTGGTGACCTCGCCGGCCAACTGCACCTTTGCTGCGGTGAACAGCGTGCAGCTGATTGGGTCGATGGGTTACTGCAGGATCACGCAGACGGGCTCTGGCTGGGTGGTGAGTACGCTGCCGAGCGGCGTGAAGATGACGCGGCTGATCGGTGTTGCGGGCGAGGGAGTTGATTGCAAGATATCTGCAGCAGGAAAGGTTACATTCTTTGCCGGCCGGGTTCCTGTGGCCGGGGAACTTGTAACCGTCACGTACCGCGGGCGGCTGAGAGCTGTGGCGCGGCTTGCAGATGAGGCAAGCGTTGCCCAGGAGGCTGCCGGTGGCATGCCGGGAACGGCGCAGTGGCTGGGGAAGGTGGTAAAGCCGGCGGCACGGAGCTCGATGGATTGCGAGGGGGCAGCGATGGCAGTGCTGAGTTTTTCAGCCAGTCGTGCAGCGGCTGTCTCCGGGAGTTACGTGGCGGTGAATTCTCAGGATGTTTGGCCGGGAGATGTTCTCGCAATTACCAGCGCTGGACAGACGATGAGCGTGATGGTGCGAAAGGTTGAGATCGTGGATGGGATGGGGCGTCCCGAGATGCTCACTTATCGAATAGCGTTTGCGAATGACTGGGCTGAGGGCCTGGGGCTGACCTTGTCCGAGGCAATCGCTGTCGATGCGCTGCTGCCACAGAAGGCGTTGAGTTCGACGTTGCCGGTTGGCGGCAGCGTGCTGGCAAATCTGCAAGAGTTGCAGGTGGTGAGCGCAACAGGGACGGCTTTGCAAGTGGACTCCGGAACGGCTCCTCCAACCGGAGGAGGGTTCGAAGTGAGACGACGGGACGGAGATTTTGGGCCGGGAGTGGATCAGGATCTGGTGCTGAGGAGTCCGGTGCGGAGTTTTTCGATTCCTCGCGAGGGACAGGTGGAGCACTACTACGTGAGGATGTTCGATGGGTCGACGCCTCCGTTGTACTCGCGATTTTCGAGTGCGGTGTTTACGAATTTACCGGTAAGTGAGTGATGGGTGGAAGGAGGAGAAGGTGACAGAGTTCGAAGGGCAGGTACTAGCGGATTTGAGTGTGCTGAAGAACCAGATGGAACATCTGCTGGGGATAGGACAGCCGGGGAGATTGACCCAGCTTGAGGACAGGGTTGAACAGCATGAACGGAGCGTACAGCGCATCAAGGGGCTGCTGGGTGCAGGTGGAGCTGTGTTGGCGATGTTTCATATGGCGATTGACTACTTGAGGCGATAGGAGAAGTTATGGATTTTCTGAAGTTGTTTTTTCGATCGATTGCCTTGCTTCCAGGGGTGGTTCAAGGGACTGAGGCTTTGTTTGGGGCGAAGACCGGCGAGCAAAAGAAGGATGCGGCAGTGGAGATCGTCGGGACTGCTATCAACATTACCGATGCAGTGACGAAGAAGCACATCGTCGACGCGGACAAGTTCACCAAGGGGCTGAGTATGACGATTGACGGCGTGGTGATGTGCCTGAACGCGAGCCTGTGGGCAAATCGCTCGTAGTGCTGCCAGGGCGCGGCGTGCACTGGAAACCGTATAATCGGGCCATGGACGCCGAGCCGCTGGGCACTGTTTTGGTTGGGGTAGTGATGGGGAGCCGCAGTGATTATGCGGTGATGCGAGGCGCCGTCGAGGTGCTGAAGGAGTTTGGCGTCGCGCATGAGGTGCGAGTGGTGTCGGCACATCGGACACCGGATCTTCTATTTGATTACGCTGAGTCGGCCGTTGAACGCGGGCTTAGGGTGATCATTGCAGGCGCAGGCGGTGCGGCACATCTGCCGGGGATGATCGCTGCGAAGACTGTGGTGCCTGTGCTTGGCGTGCCGATTCCGGCGACGGCGCTGCAGGGGATGGATTCGCTGTTGAGCATTGTGCAGATGCCAAAGGGGATTCCAGTGGGAACGCTGGCGATTGGAGCGGCCGGGGCTACGAACGCTGGATTGTTGGCTGTGGCGATATTGGCTACTACCGATGCGGCGCTGCAGAAGAGACTGGTGGCCTGGCGCGCAGCACGACGGGATGAGGTTCTCGCGCAGGTGGTCGGAGAAGATGAGGTTGGCGCGTGAGCTCTCGTTCTTCTAACGCGAAACCGATTCTGCCGGGTGCGACGATCGGAATCTTTGGTGGTGGGCAGCTTGGGCGGATGACGGCGATGGCGGCTCGCGAGATGGGATACCGCATCCTTGTGCTTGATCCCGATCCGGCTTGTCCTGCACGGTTTGTGGTGGATGGATGCATTGAGGCGGGATGGGACGATTCGCGGGAGGCGGCGAATCTTGCGCGCGGATGCGACGTGGTGACGCTGGAGATTGAGCAGATCTCGCCGGCGAGTATGGAAGCGGCGTCGAGCTACGCGCCGGTGCGGCCGGGCGGTGCTATGCTTGCCGTGATTCAGGACAGGATCGAGCAAAAGGACTGGCTGCGGCGAAATGGATTTCCGGTTGGGGAGTATCGCGCGGTTCGGTCGCTGGATGAGTTGCGAGATGCGGTGACTGCACTTGGCGGTAGATGTTTTTGCAAGAGTGCGACTGGCGGATATGACGGTCGGGGTCAGGGTAAGGTTGGATTTGCTGCAGGTGCCTCTGTCGAAGATGAGGTGAGGGGTGCCTGGGAGGCGCTGGGCGAGCGGGCTGGCGTGGCCGAGAAGGCAGTCGATCTGGCTAAAGAGATCTCTGTACTGGTGGCGCGCGCTCCCAATGGCGAGGTGAAGGTTTATCCCGCGGCGCTGAATCACCATGAGGAGCAGATTCTGGCATGGAGTGTGATTCCTGCTCCACTCTCTTCGGAGATGGAGGAGAAGGCTCGAGAGATTGCGGAGGCTATTGCCGATACGTTTCAGCTTGAGGGAGTTCTCGCAGTTGAGATGTTTTGCACAACCGATGGAAATCTGCTGGTGAACGAGCTAGCTCCGCGACCTCATAACAGCTATCACGCGAGTGTCCGAGCGTGTGTGACGGGACAGTTCGAGCAGTTGGTGCGGGCCGTGTGTGATCTGCCGCTCGGTGATGTTGGTGTTGTGCAACCTGCTGCCATTGCGAATCTGCTCGGGGATTTGTGGCTGAAGGATGGGCAGGCTGTCGAACCCAGGTTCGATGCGGCACTGGCTGTGCCCGGGGTTCGGCTGCATTTGTATGAAAAGCATAAGCCGCGTAAAGGGCGGAAGATGGGGCATCTGTCGGCGGTTGGTGCAACGGCAGATGAGGCGGTTGAGCTGGTGTTGAGAGCGAAGGAGCTACTCTAGTGGATGAAGATTTTAGCTTTCTGGAAGATTATCGGCATAGAGTTGTTGTGTGGAGAGGTACGCTGCTGTTTCCGGCAGATGTTGCTGTAGAAGCTGTAGGCGAATTTAAGCACAGGGACATTCGGCTGCTGGGGATAGAAGTTTTCGGCTCTGGGGAAGACGATGAATACGAGCGCCAATATGAAGCTTGCCTGGATTTTTCGCAGAAAAAATATTGGGATTATAGTGCTGACGAGCTGTGCGAGATCGCAGTAGAACATATTCAGTCAAAGAATGAGTTTTTATTTGAATTCATCGAGCCTTGAGCGCATTTCAAATTAAGGCAAAGCAGCGGCAGATCTACAGATCTGCCGCTGCTTTGCCTTTGGCTGCTATTTGAAACTAGCCGATGTCTTCGGACCAGTTCTCCAAGTATGCCTTGAAGTCGGACATGAACTTGCCGGCGTCTGCACCGTCTACGATGCGGTGGTCGAAGCCAAGGGTAAAGCGTTGGATAGAACGGATCGCGATGGAGTCATTGCCGTCTTTGTCGGTGATGACTTCGGCTTCCTTGTTGAGGCCGCCGATACCGAGGATCGCGCTCTGCGGTTGGTTGATGATAGGTGTGCCGAACTGCTCGCCGAAGATGCCGGAGTTGGTGAGCGTGAAGGTGCCACCGGAGATCTCGTCGGGTGCGAGTTTCTTGTTGCGCGCGCGATCGGCTACGTCGACGATGCCGCGTGCGATGCCGAGGAAGTTCTTCTCTTCGGTCTGCTTCAGAACGGGAACGATGAGGCCCCAGTCGAGCGCGACGGCGATTCCGATGTTGATGTTCTTGTTGTAGCGGATCGCTTCGCCTTCAATTGAGCCATTGACGATAGGGTGTTTGCGAAGTGCGACGATCGCGGCGCGGGTGATGAAGGGCATGTACGTGAGCTTGACGCCGTTACGCTGCTCGTACTTTGACTTCTCTTTCTCGCGGAGCTTGACGATGCGCGTCATGTCCACCTTGAAGACGGTGTGGACGTGCGGGCTGGTGCGTTTGGACTCGACCATGCGCTGCGCGATGATGGAGCGCATCTTGGTCATCGGAACGAGCTCGCCGGGTTGCGGCTGAGGGGCAACTGGCTTGGCAGCAGCTGGCGCAGGCGCGGAGGGCGTGGGAGAAACGGACGTGGCGGAGACAGGCTTTGGACCCTGCTCCAAGTGGCTGACGATGTCGGTCTTGGTGATGCGGCCCGAGGCTCCAGTGCCAGGAACCTGCGAGAGATCGACGTTGTTGTCTTTTGCGATCTTGCGGACCAGCGGTGAAGAACGAACGTGTTCCCCTGCAGAGGCGGAAGATACTGTTGAGACCGCAGGGGCCGAAGCGGCCGCGGATGGAGCAGGAGCAGAAGCGGCCGTAGCGGACGATTTTGCAGCGCCGCCGATAACCGCGACGACCGTGTTAATCGTGACGGTAGCGCCCTCCTGAGCCTTGATCTCGGAGAGGGTACCGGCTACGGGCGATGGGATCTCTGCATCAACTTTGTCGGTCGAAATCTCGAAGATAGGCTCGTCGCGCTGGACGGTATCGCCCACCTTCTTAAGCCACTTGGTAATCGTCCCCTCGGTAATGGACTCGCCCATCTGAGGCATCAGGACTTCGGTTCCCGGACCTGCGGTGGCACTGGACGGGGCTGGTGGATTGCCCTGAACTGCGGGAGGCGCATCGACCGCGGCCGGGGTGACGGTGTCCGCTGCTGGAGCGGCTGCGGTTTCAACCTTTGCGGGTGCGGCGGCAGGCGCGGAGGACGAGCCTGCTTCGTCGATGCTGCAGACGACGGTATTGATCTGGACCGTAGTCCCTTCGGAGATTTTGATCTCCTTCAGAGTGCCGGCCGCGGGCGACGGAATCTCCGCGTCAACCTTGTCAGTCGAGATCTCAAAGAGGGGTTCGTCCCGCTGAATGGCGTCACCCGGTTTCTTAAGCCATTTTGTGATGGTGCCTTCGGTGATGGATTCGCCCATCTGGGGCATAACTACGTCAGTCGGCATGTATCTCTCTTCTCCCCTAACTTCAGGTGCGGCTTTGAGGTGCGGTAATACAGGTGCGAGCGGCAAAACCGCCCAGTATCAGCCCGGTCCGCAGTCGGGCGTGCGCAAGTGGGATTATACGGCTGCTGGGTGAAACCTGGCTGCGCGGTGCGGTTAGCGAACAGTGGCCGTCTTACGGGATCTCGCGTTTCATACATGCGTGGCAAGGAGTTGATCGACCGATTCACACCATAGCATCTGCCGCTCGAAGACTCGACCGAAGTTTTTGGCGGCGGAGTTGAGAGCAGACTCCATCGTCGGCTGGCGGTTGGGGTCGGCCTCCAATTCGAGGCTCGTTACCTCTCTGTCGGTGATGCCACAAGGGATGATCCAGTCAAAGTCTCTTAGGTCCGTGGTTACGTTGAGCGCGAAGCCATGTGAGGTGACGCCTTGAGAGACGTGGACGCCAATCGCCGCGATTTTTTTCTCGCGGATACTTCCCCCTGCCATGGTCCAAACCCCAGTGAGCTTGCAGATGCGCTGGGTCATCACGCCGAAGTCGCCGCAGGTACGGATTAAGGCCTCTTCAAGCAAACGAACGTAGTCGACCGGGCCCAGATGTGGTCCTTTTTTGACGGGCAGGTCGCCGCGCAGGTCGATGATGGGGTAGCCAACCAGCTGGCCCGGGCCGTGATACGTCACGTCGCCGCCGCGGTTGATCTCATGTAGCTCCACTCCCCGTTGGGCCAGTTGTTCGTCGCTCGCGAGAACGTTGGAGCGATGCGCGTTCCGGCCAAGCGTCAGGACGGGCGGATGCTCCAGCATAAGAAGCGTGTCGCCTATCAGATTCTGCTTTCGCGCGGCGATGACCTGTTGCTGGATGGCGAGCGCTTCGTTGTATGGGACACGACCGAGATTGAGGAGATTGATATGCATGAGCTTTTGTGGCTCTGGCAATTGAAGAAAACAGCCGAGCCAAAGTGGTCCGGCTGCAGTCTTAACCTTGACACGGACTAGACGTTGACCGCCATGCCCTCAACGCTTGAGAAGCCGTCGAGGAGCGCCTCGGCGACCGTCGGATGCGCGTGGATGGTGAACATCATCTCTTCGAGCGTCGCCTCGAGTTCAATTGCAGTCACGGCTTCCGCGATGATCTCCGTCGCAGTAGTACCGATGATGTGTACGCCTAGAATCTCGCCGTGCTTCGCATCCGAGATGACCTTGACGAAGCCATCGTGTGCGTCGAGGATCGTAGCCTTCGAGTTGCCGACGAACGGGAATTTGCCGACTTTGACTTGGAAGCCCTTCTCCTTCGCGTGCGCCTCGGTAAGACCGACACTGGCAATCTGCGGATCGCAGTAGGTGCAGCCCGGAATGCGCGTGCGGTTCACAGGCTTCGCAAATTTGCCCGCAATTCGAGCCGCAACCACGAGACCCGCCATGCTGCCGACGTGCGCCAACTGCGGCAAGCCCGCGACGATATCACCGATTGCGTAGACGCCCGGCTCTGTCGTCTCCATCCATTCATTCGTAACAATGAAGCCGCGATCTGGAGTGATCTTCACCTTATCGAGACCGACATCGTAGGTGCGTGGTGCGCGACCGACTGCTACCAGTACCTTCTCTGCTTGCTTGGTCTCGCCGGTGCCATCGGCTTTTGTAAAGTGAACGACTACTCCGTCTTTATTCTTTTCGAACTTGTCGACCTTCGCTCCGAGGTGCACGTCGATTCCACGCTTTTTGAAGAGGCGCAGAAGCTCTTTGCTAACGTCCTCATCCTCCGCGGGCACCATGCGCGGCAACGCTTCGAGGATCGTCACCTCCGCTCCGAAGCTCTTGAAGACTGAAGCAAACTCGACGCCAACTGCGCCGGATCCCACGACCACCAGCGACTTGGGGGCGTCGTCGATTTTCAGAATCTCGTAGTTGGTCAGGATAGTCGTATCCGGCGTGTAACCCGGCAGCATGCGCGCGTCGGAACCCGTCGCGAGCACCACCTTCTTGGCCTTAATCGTGTCGGTTTTGCCATCGGCAGTCTTCACTTCGATGGTGTGAACGCCATCCTTCGCCGGACCAGTCAAACGACCGTAGCCCTTAATGGCGTTGATCTTGTTCTTCTTCATCAGGAAGTCGAGACCTTTGACGTGACGCGAGATCACATCGTCCTTGCGCGCCAGAACGCCCTTCCAGTTCAGCTTGGGTGGCGTCACTTCGATGCCATACCGGTCGGCGTGCTTCAGGTGATCCCACAGCTCCGCAGAGAAGAGCATCGACTTGGTGGGAATGCAGCCCCAGAGCAGACACGTTCCGCCCAGCCGGTCATTCGCATCGATCAGCGCCGCCTTTAGACCGTACTGCGACGCGCGAATCGCGCAAGTATATCCAGCGGGTCCACCGCCGAGCACTACAAGATCAAAGATTGTATCTGCCAAAGGAACACTCCATAGGATGTTGGGAACTCAAACACCTCAATTTTACGCTCAAGCGATGACCTACCGACAGAAGGCCGCGATCGCACCTTTCGCGAAGAGGACTGTTGATCGTCATGAACAGACGAAGACACGTCCTGAATAAATGTCACCGACAGGTAACGAAGGAGTGAACCAGGGCGAAATTTCGGCGAAAAAGCTTGACACAGGCTTGATAATCGAAATCAGGGAGAATGTTCGATGGTAAGTAATGTAGCCCGGTTGACGAGCGCACTGCGCAGCAGCGTCTTTGAGGAAGATGAAGCTGATTTGTCTCCTTCCCCGGAGACCGCGCTTACCGAAAAGATTGACGCGGTTCGGCGCGATCTTGCCGAAACCGGGGTAGCCCTCTTCACGGATGACCGTGGCCACCGCTTTCGCCTCGTCCGCAAGCCCGCCTAGACCATGAGTGCGCTGGTCGCGGGATTTCTGCTGATCGGCTACCTGCTTGCGCCGGGCGTGATCTACCGCCTGTTCTTCTCCGCCTACATTCCTGCAAGAAGATACCAACGCACTCGAACCGAAGAGGTTGTCTTTTCCCTGCTCGTGACGATGGTGCCCTTTGTTCTCTCGTGGATCCTGCTGGTCCATACACCCTTAGGCAAGTTGCCTACACTAGCGATCGGGCCTCCCAAGGCCGAGGCGTATCGCATCGTCTTTCGTTCGCTTCTGCCTGGTCCTGAACTTACCCCGTCAAATCCTCTTATCGCAAAAGTCCATCTGGCGGACGCTTACCTGCGTGCGTTTCTGGAGCAGGGACGTTTTCTCTTGTTGCTATGGCTCTTCTGCGCGCTCGAGGGATGGGCGTCCGGGCTGATCGTCTCGCGCTACGGCGACTACAGTACCAACCAGCGGATGCACCAGTTGTTGAAGCGCTTTTGCGACGACTTTCTGCTTACCTATGTCTCGGAATGGGAGCTGTTGTTCACCACGCGTTCCCTGTCGCGAAGCCAGCAGGACTTCGACGTAGAGATCGACGCCCTTGCAGCGGGTATTCTCTATCGCGGGAAACTCGTCGACTGGTTTCTCGATCAAGATGGGAAGCTGGAGGGTATCTTTTTGGAACGTGCCGCGCGCTATCAGCAGGCAGAGCTCGAACGCGATCGAGAGCGCGGCGCAGAAAGGGCCCGCGAGAGTTACTGGCGCACGATTCCGGGAGCGAAGCTCTACCTCGTTGCAAGTACCATCGCGAACTACAACATTCGCTACGTCCCGCCAATGCAGCAGGACTCTACACTCGCTCAGCTGCGCGCCCGCTTCGGTGAGGAGGCGATCATCACCCCGCTGCCTCCTGACAACTTCGACGATCCCATCAACTCGCCTTAGCTTGACAGGATTATCCTGACGAATCGCTTGTTACGCAAGCACCTTTGCCGCATCCTTCGCAAAGTACGTCACAATAAAGTCCGCTCCAGCCCGTCGGATCGACAACAAGGACTCCATCATCGTCCGCTCAGGCTCAAGCCAGCCGCGCTGAAACGCCGCCTGTAGCATCGAGTACTCCCCCGACACCTGGTAGGCGCCCATCGGCAGATCATATCGTTCCCGCGCCGCACGAATCACGTCCAGATACGGCATCGCAGGCTTCATCAACAACATATCCGCGCCCTCTGCGATGTCCTGATCGATCTCGCGCATTGCCTCACGTAGATTTGCGCCATCCATCTGGTAGCTGCGACGATCACCAAACTGCGGAGCCGAATCAGCCGCCTCTCGGAATGGTCCATAGAAAGCCGATGCGAACTTCGACGCATAGCTCATCACCGGAATCTGTTCGTGGCCGCCCGCGTCGAGCGCCTCTCGAATCGCCTCAACCCGACCATCCATCATGTCTGATGGAGCAACAATATCAGCGCCTGCCTTGGCCAGAGAGGCAGCCGTCTTTGCAATCAGAGCTACACTCGAGTCGTTCTGAATCTCGTAGTGATCACCATCCCGCGTCACAACACCGCAGTGGCCATGCAAGGTGTACTCGCACAAACAGACATCGGCGATTGTGACCAGCGAATCAAGCGCTCTGTTCTTCTTCAACGTTCGTAACGCCTTCTGCACGATGCCGTCCTCTGCCCAGGCGCCGGAAGCGTCTTCGTCTTTCTCGGATGGCAGACCGAACAACAGCAACCCTCCCAACCCAAGCGAGGCACAGGCCTCAGCTTCCTTCACGGCTTCATCGATCGACAGATTGAAGACCCCGGGCATCGAGCTGATCTCTTTGCGTATTCCTTCGCCGGGACAGACAAACAGCGGGTAGATCAGAGCACCGGGATGGAGATGAGTCTCGCGAACCAGAGACCGCATAGCCTCGGTTCTGCGTAGACGGCGCAGACGTGTAGCTGGAAAGTTCATGTGTCCAGTTTACGTCCAGCCTTCAGCTTCGGTCTGCGACTGCGTCGTACTCGAGCCCCGAGGCCCCTGGAGCCAGCACCCAAAGCGTATAGATCCCCAGCGCTGTGCCGAAGAGTGGCTTCAGCAGAGTCAAGATTCCGACGACGATGGCGAGCGTTCTTCCCCACGGTCGACGCGTCAACAGGCTATAGCCAACAAACACCGCAAGCGCCGCCATAACCACCGTATAAGCAGCGATCAGGGGGAGGAGAGCACCAACCCAGGCTGGGCCATGCGTTCCAAAAAAGTGGTCGTTGAGCGGCCAGTCGAACCCGCCGAAGTTGCGGAACGCAAATGCCCGCAGGAAGAACATCCCAATCAACCCGCCGATAATCCGATACGCTCCAAAGACACACCAAAGCACTCCAAGTGTCTGCAAGTTCCGCTGTACTCGGGGAGCCGCCATAGGGATCGGCGCCAGTGGATATGCAGCATACATTGGTTGCGCAGCAGCGACCTGCGCCCCGCACTTCGCACAATAATGAACACCATCAACAAGGGATGAACCACATGCTTGACAGACCATCTCACACCTCCAACCACTCAGCGCGCCGGCCCTGCGCTCTCCTTGCTACGCACGGATTCGGTCGGCAGTTCCCTGCGAGGGTACGATAAAAGAAGTGAATTCACCAGAACTATTGCCGATCATCCCCTCCCCGCTGCGTGAAGCGAGCGCGGCTGCCCTGGAATGGCCGCGCCTCCGCGAGTACATTGCAGATCGCACCTTCTCCCCTCTGGGCCGCGCCTGGATTCTCGCGCTCGAACCCTGCGCCGACCTCGCCTGGATCGACCAGCAGCAGCAACGCACCGCCGAGCTGCGCGCGGTGCTCACCCGAGGCGGCAGCTTCGAGTTCCGCGGGCTCTTCGACCCCACCGCTCTTCTCGACAAAGCCCGCATCGAAGGCGCGGCACTCGAGTCCACTGAGATTCGTGATCTCCTCGCCGTCATCGAGCGCGTTGCCGCATGGCGCAATCTCATCGACCCTCCTCAAAATGGCACCCGCTACGAGTGGCCAGGAATTGCCGCGCTCTCCACGCCTCTGCTCGACTACGATCTCGCACCACTTCTTCGCCTGCTGCGTGGCAAGATCGAGCCTGACGGCAGCCTCAACGACGACGCCTCGCCGGAACTCAATCGCATCCGCCGCGCCATGGAGCGCCAGCACCGTGCCATCGAAGCAAGCCTCCGCAGATCGCTGCAGAGCCTCAGCGAAGGTGGCAGCACACAGGAAGATCTCATCACCATTCGCGGCGATCGCTTCGTCATCCCGGTAAAGTCCGAGTTCAAGCGCAAGGTCCCCGGCGTCATTCACGGCTCGTCCTCGTCTGGCCAGACCGTCTTCGTCGAACCACTCGAGACGATCGAGCAGAACAACGAGCTAGTGCGGCTCCTCGACGAAGAGCAGTCAGAGATACACCGCATCCTCGTCGCGATGACCCGCGCGCTCGGTCAGAACTCTGCCGCCATCCACGTTGGCGCATGCATCCTCGCGGAGGTCGAATCGCACCACGCGCGCGCGCGCTTCGCCGAGACCCTCAACTGCTCTCGCCCAACCTTCACGCAGGAGCTCTCGCTCACCGCCGCTCGCCATCCTCTGCTGGAGCTTCGCATGCGTGCCGATGCCGTGGACGAAGGTATAGAACCCAGGACGCCTGTTCCACTCACCATCATCCTCCCTCCCGAAGCGAAGCAGCTCATCATCAGCGGCCCCAATACCGGAGGAAAGACCGTCTCCCTCAAAACTCTCGGCCTGCTCTCGCTGATAGCCCAGGCAGGCATTCCTGTTCCTGCGGAGAAGGCGGAACTTCCACTCTTCCAGAGCATCTACGCCGACATCGGCGACGCGCAATCCATCGAGCGCAATCTCTCCAGCTTCTCCGCGCACGTCGTCAATCTCGATCGCATCTCCCGCGAAGCCACCGCCGACTCGCTCGTCCTACTCGACGAACTCGGCTCCGCCACGGATCCAGAAGAAGGTGCCGCTCTCGCGGTTGCCATCGCATCCCACTTTCTCACGCTCAAGGCCTGGTGTTGCATCACGACTCATCTCACTTCACTGAAGGTCTACGCCGCCAATCACCTCGGCGTCCTCAATGCAGCTGTCGGCTTCGATCAGCAGACCCTTACCCCCACCTATGAGCTGCGCCTCGGCGTCCCCGGCGCCTCTGCCGGTCTCAACATCGCAGCGCGACTCGGCCTCGCACCCAACATCATCGCCGCTGCTCGCGCCCAGATGACTACGCAGACCGCGGATATCGGAGCCTTCCTCGACCAGCTTCATAACCAACTCACCGCAGCGGCCGTACAGCGCGAAACAATGCAGCAGCGCGAACGTGAGTTATCCCGCGAAAAAGCCCGGGTCGAAGTCGAAGGTCGCGTCGAACAAAAGGCCCGCACCAAAGAGCTCGAAACCAAGCTAAACTCTCTCCTCGAAGACTTCGCCTATCAGCTGCGTGAGACCGTAAAAGCCATCGACGACAAGACACTTGCTCAAAAGATAGCCCGCGACTCCGATCGTCGCATGGCAACCCTTCGTCGGGAGTTTTCTGAGCAGTTCAACTCCACTGTCGTCGCTCACACAACGCGAGCCGACAAGAACGACCCCGCCGCTCAACCCCACATCCCCAAAGGAATCAAGGTCGGCGATCTCGTCAAACTCAAATCCCTCGGCCGTCAGGCGCGGGTGGACCGAATCATCGACGCAAAAAACTTCGAAGTCTCCATGGGCCCGATGAAGATGCGCGCCCCTATCGACGACATTGCAGAGGTTGAGTCCGTTAAGGTCGTCACGCCGCTCGAAGCCGCGCGCAAACGCGGAGGCATCACCGTCGCCACAGTCAGCAACGACACCGACTACATGACCTCTGAGATCAACGTGATCGGCCGCACCGCCGACGAAGCGCAAACCGAAGTAGAGCGCTTTCTTGACCGCGCCTTTCTAGCCGGCCTGCCGCGCATTCGCATCGTGCACGGAACCGGCATGGGCGTTTTGCGCCGAACGCTCCGAGAATATCTCCGCAATCATCCTCACGTCACCACCGTCACCGAGCCGCCGCAAAATCAGGGCGGACAGGGCGCAACCGAGGTCGAACTACGGCAGTAACCGGTGTTTTTTTACATTTCTCTGGTATCCTCTCTGCACAAAGGACACCAGCATGGCCGCCCATCGCACCCGCATCACTATTATCGGTTGTGGTCACGTCGGGACCAGCTGCGCCTATGCTCTGTTGCAAAACCACCTCGCACGCGAGATCGTTCTCATCGGTGACACTCAAAATCTTGTCCACGGCGAAGCTCTGGATCTCCAACAGTCGGTCCCGTTAGGCACCCCTGTAAAGATCTTCGCCGGAAGTTATAAGGACGCCGCGAAAAGCTCCATCGTCATCCTGACCGTAGGAACCCCCGGAAAGTTCAGCGGTTCACGCCTCGACATGCTGGCGGGCAACGCGGTTATCGTTCGTAGCTGCATTAGCAAGCTCATGGCAGAAGGATTCGAGGGCGTGCTCTTGATCGCTACGAACCCGCTGGACGTTCTTACCTACATCGCACAAACTGAGTCGGGCTTGCCTGTCAGCCAGGTCATAGGCACTGGAACTCTATTAGACACTGAGCGTCTGCGCTACATTCTCGGTGAAAAGCTTAACGTAGATCCACGCTCTGTTCACGCTTCCGTTATCGGCGAGCATGGAGACTCTTCAGTTGCAGTCTGGAGCGCCGCACAGGTCGCCGGCATTCCGCTCGCTCAATATCCAGGCGCAGACACACTTCCTTCCCAGAAAGAACTGTTGGCTATCGTCCGCCATGCTGGCCCAGAAGTTGCAATGCTCAAGGGAAACACCTGCTTCGCCATCGCCGCCTGCGTTACGCGAATCTGCGAGGCTATCCTCCGCGACGAGCGCTCTGTTCTCATGGTCTCAACTATGATGACAGGTCAGTACGGCCTCAACGAGGTGTCACTCAGTACGCCCTGCATAGTGGGCAACTGCGGCGTTGAAACCGCTCTCGAACTACATCTCAATGAAGTTGAACAGAAGGCGCTCGAAGCCTCTGCAGCAGTGCTAAAACACGCATATTCTCAACTCACATAAGACATAGTCTGGCAAACAGCCAAGCTAAACGAGAGAGAGATTTGGCCCCGAATCAGATCCTCATCGGCATCAGGATGTATCTATACTTCACATCCTCATTCGCATCTTCTGGCCTCATCTGGCCGGCGCTCTGTGCATCCTTGAACTCCAGACGCACTTCACCGCTATTGCCGATTGCCTTTAGAAAATCGATAAGATACTGGCTGTTGAATCCCACTACCAGAGGATCGTAGTTATACGGTGTCTCGATCGTATCTTCCGACTCCCCTGCATCCGTGCTCGAAGAAGAGAGCTTCAGCTCATTCTGCTCCAGACGGATCTTAATCGCGCCACTGCGCTCATCCGCGAACTGAGCCACGCGCTGAATTGAACCCATTAGATCCTCTGACCGAACGATCACAAATTTATTGTTATCCCGCGGCAGTACAGCCTCATAGTTAGGGAACTGCCCGGTTAGTTTGCGGCTGGTCAACACACGGCCGCCAACCCTGAAGAACAGCGTCTGATCGTCATCGCCAAACTCAAGCGTCTCGGCCTCCGTCGCCCCAAGCAGCGAAGAGAGCTCACTCAGCGCCTTCCGTGGAATCAGCGTCTTCTTCTCACCCGACACACCATCCAGCGTCTCGCCTAGCTTTTCGATATGCGCCAGCCGATGGCCATCAGTCGCAACCATCGCCATGCTCTCCGCCTTCAGGACAAGCAGAGCACCATTCAGCGTGTAGCGAGACTCTTCGTTCGAGATCGCAAAGATCGTCTTCGACACCATGTTCTTCAACGAAGGCACTGAAATCTTTACCGCGCCGCTGGCCGGAAACTCCGGGACCTGCGGGAAGTTCGCCCGCGCCATCCCCACCATCTTCGTGTTCGACCGCCCTGCCCGAATCTGCACCCAGTGGTTGTCCATCAGCTTGATTGAGATCTCGCCCTCGGGCAGCAGCTTGATGTAGTCGTACAGCTTGCGGGCGGGAATCGTGCAAGCGCCCGCCTTCTTCACCTTGGCCGCGCAGCTCGTCCGCAGGCTCTGATCGAGATCAGTCGCCGTAATGGTCAACCGGTCGCCGCCTTCGCCCTGCGTCGCCTCGAATAGGAAGTTCGACAGGATTGGAATCGTCGTCTTTCGCTCGACCACGCTCTGGGCAGCAGTCAACTCACGCAGCAACTCCGCGCGGGAGACGGTGATCTCGAGGTTGCCGGTTGGGGCTGGCGCTGCGCTCGTCTCGGTCGGCAAAGTCATCTCGGGCTCCTGGGTCGCACTGGTCACTGTTGTCTCTCCGTCTGCGTTGGTGGCTGCTGGCCAAACTGTACACCGAATCGAACCCACGATGCATCTCTGCCGTCCAACGTCTGCTTGATTCTAGGGGTGAAACCGCCTCCAAAGCGACAGATTTCTTTGTGGAAACCAAGGTAGTTGTGTGCGATGCCGAAATCTGCCACAACCTCAACCATCGCTGGCTACTGCCTTTAAGAAACAAGAGAAAAAGAGAGAAATACTAGTAGCAGTAACCGTTGTCGCTTGAAAAGTGGATATCCTTTCCATCAATCTCATAAATAGACGTTTATGCGGCAGTCCTATTTTAGAAAATTGGGCGTACCAAAGAGCACATTCAGGAAGACCGGCCCGCATTTCCGCATCAACCGTCTTCTTATCCCACTTCTTCACAGCCACTGCCCCCGGCTTTTGAGAAGACCCATCCCCAAACGTGGGAATGTTCACCAAACAAAACAGAATGAGGACTTTACCCAAACCACTTTTTTCACAACTCCATCTCACCTGCGAGGATAATTAGTGCCAAAGCTCAAAGGAGTTCACCATGAAGATCGCGCTCTTCGGAGCCAATGGCGCTACCGGAAGACTTCTTACCCAGCGCTGTCTCGCCGCTGGGTACGAGGTCTCCGCACTGCTCCGCACACCCGAAACCTTTCCTATGCGTGACCGGGTGGATGTTATTCAGGGCAGCGCCTTTGACCCCACTCCGATCCGCCAGACCATCGCAGACGCCGATGTAGTCCTGTCAGCCCTTGGGGCAAGCTCCCTCAAGAAGGAAGATGTCCTTGAGCGAGCAGTTCCTCAGATCGTCGCCGCCATGCAGGAGACATCCACTCAGACAAAACCAGTCCGCCGCATCATCGTCCTCGGCTCTGCCGGTGCGCTTCCTACCTCGCTCGACAAGCAACCCGCATGGCGCCGCTGGATCGTTCAGAACATCGTCTACAACACCTTCCTCAAGTGGCCCGTGGCGTCGCAGATCTCGCAGTGGGATACCCTCTCCCATAGCAGCCTCGACTGGACCATGGTGATGCCTCCCATGCTCACCAACACGCCCGGCCATGGAGCCTATCGCGTCGACGGTGAGGCGCTCCCCCCGAATGGCAGCCGCATCTCCCGCGAAGACGTCGCCGACTTCATGATGCAGCAGATTGGCAACCCACAATGGGTCCGCAAAGGTGTGTACATCACGTGGTGACACGCAAGCCGGAACCAGTCACGCTTAGTTGCCACATTTCCAGCCCAAGACCAAAAGAGCAAATGAAGGAGATCTCCAATGATCCCGCAGCTCCAGAAAAAAATCCAAACTCTGATTCTTGTCGCGTCACTCGTTCCCTCTATCTATGCCAACGCACAAGCACCTCAAAAGGATCTCAACGCCAACTTTGTAGGCAAATGGGTCGGACAGCTCGAATACCGCGACTTCCAGAGCAACGCACAGGTCTTCCTCCCAACGTGGCTCATCATCACCGAAACCACCGACCAAAAAGCTCTCCAATTCAACTATGTCTATGACGACGGCCCATCCAAGACGGTCCGCGAACTCATGATCGTCACACTCGACCCCGTCGTCTCAAAGATTACCTTCACTTCCGATCGCGATAAATCGAGCGACACCTATACCCTTCAGGGCCTCGACGACTTCTCAAAGACCGGACGCGGCACGCTCATCCTCAGCGGGCCTGGCAAAGAGAACGACAAACCAGTTGACGTTCGCATTACCCTCACCTTGCGCCGCAACCTCTACACCTACCGCAAAGAGACGCGCCGACAGGGCGAAGACTTCAAGTTCCGCGACGCTTACACCTTCACTCGCGCCGAACCGCCAACATCGCAGTAGGGGTTCTTGCCGAAGTAAAACCCATCGGTCAGAAACTCAGACTGCCAACGATTGCAAGGCTAATTCCGCGCCGTCTCCGCGGACCCCACTACCTTTACCGCATGCGCCAGCCCCGGCCGCTCACTTGTCTTCCCAAAGTTCGTCTGCCGAGACGCCTCAGCATAAAACGCGCGAGCTTCCACCGGCTTCTTATCTTCCTCTGCAGCCATCCCCGCGCTCAGCAGCCCATTCAAACGGTTCGGGCTCAGCTTCAATGCCATCTTGTACTCCACCAGCGCAGCCTCCGGCTTCTTCTCCATCATCAGCAGATCGCCCAGCATCTCCCGCGCCGGAATATCCACCTCTCCCTGCCCCAGCTTGTCCTGCTGGTCTGCGGCCTTGCGCATCGCCGCCACAGCCTCCTCCGGCTTGTCTTCTGCGAACGCCTTCCAGCCCACGATCTCGTTGCGAGCCACCTCGGTTGAGCTGACGTGCGACGCATACGGCGACTTCTTCAGCGCCTCAACGCCTTTGTCAAAGTTCACCAGCGCCGATGCCGCCAGCTTCGAATCCTTAAGATGCCCTGCAGCGACACCCTGGCCCCAGTACGTATCGAACTTCAAGTACTCCTTCGAGCCCGGCGCAGGCGTCGCCACAGCCAACGTCTTCCAGTCATGCATCTCGATCCCGTACACCGCCCGCACCTCGTTATCCAGGCGATTCCCGGCATGCTTCATATCGTCCATCCCGGGCATCGCCTCCATCTTTTGGCCAACTGACCGCATGCTATCGGTTAGCTCCTTCGCCTTCGCGTCCCGCCCCACTTGCAGGTACGCGTAGATCAGGAACTCCTTCGCATGCATCTGGTGAGCTGCTCCCGGCTGTCCTGCGGCCTCAGCCTTCTCCGAAGCCTTCACGGATGCCACATTCGAATCGATATCCTCCTGCCACATCCCCAGCCTCGCAAAGATGTGCCCTGGCATATGCAGCGCATGGGCCGACGCAGGCGCAATCTTCGCATACTCCCGCGCGGCTTGTAGTCCCTCTGGTGCGAGAGCCGGTGTATCGCAGGTATGGATGATGTAGTGCGCCAACCCTGGATGGTCGGGATGGGCCTTGAACAGCGGGATCAGAATTGCCAGAGCCTCATGCTCATGACTTAGCGAGGTATCTGTTGGTGACTTCCCGGCGAGGATCGCTAGTGCGTCAAACGCCGCTCCCTCCACGTCATCCGGATACGCAGTGTGCAGCGCATTCATCTTCGCCTCATACGCGTCTGCCCGTTGCTGAAACGTCGCGTCCTTCCCATTGGCAGGATCGAAGAATGCACTCAAAGCCCCGATATACGCCTGTTCCCGCGCTGTCACTACCGCAGGGGGCGCAGCCAGTTTTCGAGCCTCTGCCATCTCCTCTGCACCCGTCTTCAACGCGGCGGCCTCCGGCTCTCCCCACAACTCCTGGTACTTCGTCATCGCCACGCCCCAGTGAGCGATCGCGCACGCCGGGTCGTCCTTCGAGATCGCACGAAACTGCATCTCTGCCTGGGTGTATCCAAACGAGTGCAGCAGCGCTACGCCGTGCTCCATCGCCCCTTGTGATCGTGCCGCGCACGAGGTCGGAAATGAAACTCGTCCCAGCGTCTGCTCCGCATCGTCGTGATGATGGTGCTCCGCCGGCATATCTGGCATTGATTGGCTATATGCGACACCGGAAGGCATCACGATCGCGCACATCGCTCCGCACAAAGTTCCAAGGAAAAGAAGAGTCTTTCGCATGCTCCACAGCCTATGCCGCTGCACGCGTCTTCGCAACGGCAATCCTGCAACTGCACGCCGTCCTTTGTTTGCGATTCCGCAAAGAATCGGAGGGGTTCGCTATCACTATCGCGCTTGATAGTTATGCTTCACCATCCATTGCGCTTTCAGAGCCTGCACGCTGCATTAACCCTAATCCGCTCAGCCGCAGTAAAGTAACACTGTCCCTCAAAGGAGCTTCCGTGAAGTCAGCGAACCGAATCGCCGCCACCTTCCTATTAGTCTCACTCGCGACCATCGCCGCGCAGGCGCAAACCGCAGCAAACCCGCAGCCATCCACTCCTCCCACGCTGGTCGGCTCCATCGCAACTCGAAGCGACTGGCCCCAGGCAAAACCTGAGGACGTCAAATCTCCTGAAGCGATCCTCAACGCTGTGTACAGCGTCATCTCTGGTCCTAAAGGCCAGGCGCGTGACTGGGACCGTATGCGCTCTCTCTTCATTCCTGATGCGCGCCTTATTCCTGCGGTGATGTCACCCACTACAGGCCGTGCTGATGCGGTTGTTCTAACCATCGATGGCTATATTGCGCGCAGCCAGGGGCGTATGACCGCCAATGGATTCTTTGAGCACTCCATTCACAATGAGATAGAGCAGTTTGGCAATATTGTTCAGATCTGGAGCACTTATGAGTCTCGCCACAACACTGATGACCCAGCTCCTTTTGCTCGTGGGATCAATAGCTTTCAGTTGCTGAAGGATGGGGACCGCTACTGGGTCGTCAATATCTTCTGGGACTCTGAGTCTGCTGCCAATCCGATCCCTGCGAAGTACCTTCCGAAGTAGGTTTTTTTCTGGCGCTGGTAGAAGGGCGTTTTAATTGGGGTTTTTGGGAAAAACAGTGTGTTTGGTGTGGTGTTTTGGTGGTGAGAACGTGGTGGTTTGCGTGGTAGACGTGGTGAGTTAGCAGCGTGTTTTCTGGCTGCTAACAATGCGCCACGTTTTTGGACTTTATTTTTCGGGCACTGTCCTGCCGGACGGGCCCACTACGCGTGGGGCGGTCACTTCGTGACTGGTATACCCCTTCGGTTGGCGCTCCCGTTGGTCGCGAGGGTAGATCGTGCCGACCAGCGGGAGGACCCCTGCTGATGATCCTGCCGAGACCGGTATACACGTCACGAAGTGACCGCCCCACGCGCAGGAGGCCCGTCCGGCAGGACGTTGGGGTTCAGGGGAGTTAGCTCAGCGTCTCCATCAGCTTGTTGATCGTACGATTCAGGTCCTTGTCGGCGCGGCGCTGCTCGTCGATCTTCGAGATCGAGTGCATCACCGTGGTGTGGTGCTTGCCGCCGAACTGCCGCCCAATCTCAGGCAGGGAAGCCTCCGTCAACTGTTTGGCCAGGAACATGGCAATCTGCCGCGGCACCACAATCTGCCGGGAGTTGTTCTTCTGCTTCAACTCCGCAACGCGCATGCCAAACTGCTCCGCCACGGTGCGCTGAATGGTCTCAATCGTGATCTTGCGAACCTGAGTGTCGATGAACTGCTTCAGACATTGCTGGGTGACGGCAAGCGTGATCTCTACGCCATGCATGCTGCACCAGGCGATGAGCCTCACCAACGCGCCCTCAAGCTCACGCACATTGGTCCGCACGTTCGAGGCGATAAACATGGCTACGTCAGTAGGGAGTTGGGTCTGCTCGCTCTCGGCCTTCTTCTGCAGGATCGCGACCTTGGTTTCGAGATCGGGCGGCTGAATGTCGGCGATCAAACCCCACTCGAAGCGCGAGCGCAGACGATCTTCAAAGTCGGCCAACTCTTTCGGCGGGCGGTCGCTGGCGATGACGATCTGCTTCATGCTCTCGTGCAGCGTGTTGAAGGTGTGGAAGAACTCCTCCTGGGTGCGCTCCTTGCCGGCGAGAAACTGGATGTCGTCGATTAGCAGAACGTCGACGTTGCGGAACTTATCGCGGAAGCCGGTCATCTTGTCGTAGCGGACCGAGTTGATCATCTCGTTGGTGAACTTTTCGCCGCTGACGTAGCTGATGGAGGCGTGCGGCTGCCTACGCTTTACGTCATGTCCGATGGCATGCATCAGGTGGGTCTTGCCCATGCCGACGCCGCCGTAGAGGAAGAGGGGGTTGTAGGCCTTGGAGGGTCGTTCCGCGACGGCCTGGGCTGCTGCTGTGGCGAACTGATTGCCGCTGCCGATGACGAAGGCGTCGAACTGATAGCGCGGGTTGAGCTGCGAGGCTGCACTCCAGTCGAATCGAGCCTGCTCCGGCGCTGGCCCTGAGACTGAGTTAGTCGATGAGCCTGATGCGCCGAGGCGCTGCCTGGGTGCGCTCTGGCTGTGACTTGGAACGGGAGCGAAGCCGCCATCTTCTCGCACCTTGGGCGCGCGGGGGTCCTGCTCGGGCGTGGTGAAGGCGACCGACTCTACGTCGAGTCCCAGATTGTCGATAGCCTCCTGGATGAGGTCGGCGTACCGGTCGCCGATGTGCTGGAAGTCCGTGGAGGGAATTCGCACGAAGAGCTTTTTGCCCTCGAGATGTGAGAACCGTGTCGGCTTGAGCCAGGTCTCGTAAGACTGGCGGTTGATCTTCTTCTCAAGAGCAGCCAGGATACGAACCCAATAATTCAGTACGGCGGTAGCCGTCGGAACGAATGACATTCTTTAGTTTCCTTGTCTAGTTTCCTGTTCCAAACCAGACCGTGGCACTTTTACAGTCGTGCAGTGTCGCACGATAATCAGCAAACAGAAGTCCGTTCCTGCCTGGGAGGACAGGAGAAGACAGCCCCGAGTTGCCAGAATTCTCTTCGTTGGGAGCCCATTTGAGACCAAGCTGCGAAGAGGAGTGGTGCATGGTGAACCAGAGTGCGGAACGGCTGGACTTGCAGAAAATCGTGTTGCGAATCGGGTTCGATAGTAGCACGGAAAAGAAGGCCTTTTTCATGGTGTTCTACCAAAAAAAAAAGTTGCACCATAAGCAGTGAAGAAAGGAAATGGAACGTCTCTAAAGCCACATTTTTTTGTTGAATGCGGGCCTTTCTCCGATATCGCTGCGCCGGTTCTTGTGGTACAGGCGCGCGATGGACAGAGCTCTGCAGTTCTGTTTTTTTTCGCGATGCATGGCCACGAAATAAATGCTATCGCAGCTTTGCGGTGGACGGTCTCTCTACCGGACTCGCTGCTGGAAGATGTGCTGCAACTATCGTAGTACGTCTAATGCGATCTTCTTTGACTCAGGCGTTTCGATGCGATCTTGGGAGAGAGTCATTTATTCTTTTTTTATGACGGTAGACCTTGCGTGGTATTCGATACGCACCGCGAGCATGGCCGATGCAGAGACGATGGCGCGTCATAGAGCTCTGATGTTTCAGGATATGGGTTCGGCGCCGAACGCAGAGGCGGAGACGGAGCACCTCTTTGCCGCAAGTGCGCCCTGGTTCAGAAGTTTGCTTGCGAGGGGAGAGTATGCCGGTTGGTTCGTGGTCTGGCGAGGCGAGACGGGCGGCGAAGATGAAGAAGGCGACGAGATCGTCGCGGGAGGCGGTATCCATCTGCGGGAGATGGGGCCGGTTCCAGGTTGTTGTCGTGTAGGGCGCTCGGGGCATATCGCGAACATCTACACCGTGCCGGCCCATCGCCGACGGGGACTGGCTCGTCTGCTTATGGAGACGATGCTGGAGTGGTCCGAGAGTATTGGGCTGGATCAGGTGACCTTGAGTGCGTCGAGTGATGGCCGGCCGCTTTATAGCTCTCTTGGTTTTAGGGCTACCCCGGAGATGATGTTGCCGGTAAGGCGTACCTGCGCCGATTGATCTTGCTGCGCCAATGCCATTAGCATACCAACAGGCAAGGAGGTCCTATGGCCCAGCAAACTCCATTGCACTTCGTCTTCTACATCGCTGCACCTCCCGATAAAGTCTGGGAGGGCTTTGTCTCCTTCGAATCCAACCGCATCCTCTTTATGGCTGAACTCGAAGCCGAGCTAAAGCCTGGCGGTTCGATGAACTGGGTCGGCCCCGGGGCCGACGGCAAGCGCAGCATCTACGTTCGCGGGGAGGTGCTCCAGGCTGAGCCGCCAAAGCTATTGCAATACACCTTCGCCCTTGGCTCTTCCAGCAAGGTCTCCCGGGTTACAGTAGAGCTCGTGCCAGAGAGTGAGGCCACAAGGGCTTCCGTCACACATGACCAGTGGGCGGAAGACGATACCGGTTACGCCTCCAGTGCGGATGGCTGGCCCCGCATCCTCTCCCGCCTAAAAACACTGATCGAAACAGGCAAAACGTTTAGGCCGCATTGATGCAGCCCTGCTCGTTGCCGACGGCCGCAGTATGCCGGGTAGATTGTTGCCTATCTCGCTGCTCTCCAGCCGATATGGGCTGTAAAAATCCGGTCCGATCGGGTATACTCAGAGATTGTTGCAACAGCCTAAAAGTTTGAGCAGGTGTTCTACCTGCGCAGGAGTTTTTTGTCATGCCGAAGCGTACCTTTCAACCCAACCGCCGCCACCGCGCCAAGACGCACGGCTTTCTTTCCCGCATGAAGACTAAGGCGGGAGCCGCTGTGCTCAGCCGTCGCCGCGCCAAGGGCCGTCACAAGATCGCCGTCAGCGCCGGTTTCCGCGACTAGTCCAGTTGCTGGTGCCAGGCTGGTCTGGCTAAGAGCTAGCTAGACACGAAAAAATTCATAAGAAGTTTCTATGGTTTTACAGACCGTCGAGGGAGCCATTGCGCTTCATTCGATGGTCTGTGTCTTTTTTAACCACTGCCTTGTCCGCGATTATCAGGGCCATCGCTCAGATTCAAAACGGGTTTTTGGCGGGGAGAGTTTTTGGTGCCTAACTCCACCTCTGCCAGTGGATGAAGCTTTCTCTGGAAGAGTATTTTTGGGGCAACCATCCACCTGCAGCTGGTCTCCTATTGAGGGTCGGCAACGTTGAGTTAGTGGTCGACGGCCGGCAAAGGAGATGATCGTATGGCACAGAATATGAATCCGCCAAACCAGGGAAACCAAGGCAGCAACAATCCTTCGCAGGGCAACAACCAGGGGAATACGACGACGAAGAAACCGGGGCAGGAGACTACCGTAAAGAGCGGCGAGCACACCCCGAGTGATAAGAAATAATTAGCGTCTGTGGAGGGACGCATAGCGTGGGGGACGTATAGGTGTTCTCCCATTAAGAAGTCGACCCGAGAAGCCCGCCTCGAAGGCGGGCTTCTTTACGTGCGTGATGCGACTTTGCGTGAAGCGATCAGGGAAGCCTGTACCATGGAAAGAGTGGCAAGCCGGGCTTGCCTCGTACGCCAATGGATGCGAAGCCAAATTCGATCTTTCGCCTGCGCAAACATGCTGACTATCAGCGCGTGTATAAGGCCAGCCGCAAACAGTTTGCGAAGCAGATGAGCTACTTCTTTGCGCTTCGGCCGCAGCTGGGGTCTGACGGAACTCCGCTGCGGGATGCGGATGCGTCAAGCCCGAGGGTGGGTTTGACGGTGGGGAAGGTGATGGGGAAGGCGGTTGACCGCAACCGCATCAAGCGGCGCATGCGTGAGGCGGTCCGGAGAAATCTTGCGACGCTCAACACGCCGGTGGATGTGATTCTGCATCCGCGCCGCAGTGTGATCGATCTCGACTTTCCGGCGCTGGAGCGCGAAGTTGCGACGGTGTTTCGGATGATTCAGAAGATGGCCGATCGGAGACCTGCAAGTGAGCCTGCAGGTCAGCCCGGCCGTCAGCGTGAGGATCGCTCCGACAAGCGGATCTCAGCTGCATCGCGATAGTTCTATGAATAACTCTGAACGTGGTCTCGCGAAAGCTGCTCAGAGGGAGTCCAGTGCTATGGAGCCCGGTGTGGGTGTTCGCGTGGCCTATGGGATTTACAAGGGCATCGTGTCGCCGGTGCTGCATGCCTTCAGCCCCAGCCAGTGTCTCTACCTTCCGACGTGCTCGGAGTATGCGTATGTGGCGCTGGTTCGCTTCGGTGTGGTGAAGGGAACGTGGCTGGCGCTGCGTCGCGTGGGGAGGTGCCATCCGTTTGCGAAGGGCGGGCTGGATCCGGTTCCGCTGCGAAGCTCCGATACCATGGCCGCCCCTATTTCCACAGACCATTTATCATAACGGTAGCGTCTCCGCAGTCTGCGGAGGCGGCCTTACGTTCAGCAAAGAATAGGAAGTCTCTTTTGGCAGAGTTTAAAAACCCAAATCAACAGGGCGGCGGCGACAATAAATCGCTCCTGGTCATGATGGCCGTTCTGGTCACCGTCTTCTTTGGCCTGCAGTACTTTCGCGCGAAGAATAACCCGCAGACGAGTTCGCCTAACGCTGGGCAGAGCGCTGCAGCGATTGCCGGCGCTCAGACGCCAGGGCAGGCTCCGGCTACGGTGGTTGCGACGAGTACACCTTCGGCTGCGGCTGCTCCTACGGGCTCGGTGGCTACGGTGCAGGCTCCTGCTGAGGCGACTACGACGGTCGAGAATGAACTCTACAGCATTACGTTCACCAATCGCGGCGGACAGGTTTCGAGCTGGATTCTGAAGAAGTACAAAGACTCGGACGGCAAGCCGCTGAACCTGGTTCATACGCAGGCAGCGCAGCAGTTCGGCTATCCGCTGTCGCTGTATACCTACGATGCGGCGTTGACGGCGAATCTAAGCAAAGCGCTGTATGTGCCGTCGGCTACGGGGCCGCTCGCTGCTCCGGCGAGCCTGACGTTTAAATATTCCGATGGCGCAACGACGGTGCGTAAGACGTTCTCCTTCGACGAGACGTATGTTCTGCACGCTGATGTCGAGGTGACGCGGGGTGGCGTTCCGGTTCGCGCACTGCTGAATTGGCCGGGGGGCTTTGGGGATCAGGATAATGCATCGGCGTATGCGGGTGCGCAGCTGGATTACGCACAACATGCCAAGGAGCAACACCTGGCGCCGAAGAAGGTCTCGGGGGGCGACACGCTGAATGGGCCGCTTGACTGGGCGGGCACCAGCGATACTTACTTTGCTGCGATCTTCCTGCCGGATTCGCCGGACACCGCGACGGTGGCGATGCTGCATAACCAGCTGGATGTGGCGAAGACGATCCGGCGCACTGGTCTTGGGGCTGGCGCGCCTGCGAAGGGAGCGATTGAGGTGCCGGTTCTGGGCGCGGCACTGGGCGATACCAGCGGCCACACGCAGACCCGCGTTTATGTTGGCCCCAAGGCGGTGAATATTCTGCGCGGCATTCATGCTACCGGCGATACGATTTCGCTTGAGCCGCTGCTGGACTTTGGGTTCTTCGGGCCGATAGGGAAGTATCTGTTCCTCTCGCTGCAGTTTATCCACGCTCACATTACGTCAAACTGGGGCTGGGCGATTGTTCTTCTGACGGTGCTGATCAATCTGCTGATTCTTCCGCTGCGCGTGAAGACAATGCAGAGCGGGCTGAAGATGCAGCGCATTCAACCGCAGATGGATGCCATCAAGGAGCGCTACAAGAAGTACAAGGCGACCGATCCGAAGCGCAACGAGATGAACGTCGAGATCATGAAGCTGCAGAAGGATAACGGCGTCAACATGTTTGGCGGCTGCATTCCTACGCTGATCCAGATGCCTCTGCTGTTCGCATTCTTCAGCATGCTGCCCAAGGTGGTTGAGCTACGCCAGGCGCACTGGTTCTGGCTGCCGGATCTCTCGAGCGCCGACCCGTATCACATTCTGCCGATCGTGATGATCGTGAGCCAGTTCCTGGTGCAGTTTTATACGCCGTCTCCCGGGGTCGATCCCCAGCAGCAGAAGATGATGGCGTTCATGATGCCGGCGGTCTCCGGTTATATGACCTGGAACTATGCCTCGGGCCTGGCTCTCTACTGGACCATCGGCAACCTGATCAGCATCGTGCAGCAGTCGGTGATGAACCGCACCAGCCTTGGGCGCGAGATGCGGGAGATCGCAGCCAAACGGGCTCGCCGCAAGGCAGGAGCGCCTACGACCATCTCGGGAAAACGATAGAGCAACGTTGCCGAGCTGGGAGCGATTCGAGCCGTATACTAGTTTGAGAAAATCATATAAAAAGGGATGAAACTTCACGCCCTCGAAATTGGTCTTATAGAGATGACGAACCCCCTGATGGATCAGGGCCGTGCAGTGAAGAAGATCGCGGACTTCCTGGAAGTTTTGAAAGAGACTGGAAGTCTCGACTTGCAATCTCACATTCTTGCCTGCAACGGCCACGTGCAACCCAACGCTGACGCTTCTGCCGACGTGAACTCCCCTGGCTTAAACGGCGCCTCTACCCCCGACTCGTCGCCTGTGATCTGCGTCGAGTTTACCGGCACAGATACTCCCCTTCTCCTTGCCCGCAATGGCGAACTCCTTCACGCCATCGAGCATCTTGCCGCCAAAATCCTCCGGTTGGAACCTGAAGAGCACGATCTGATCTTCTTCGATGCCGAAGGCTTCAAAGCAAATCGCGACCGAGAGCTTCAGCACTCTGCCGAGACGGCCATCGAACAGGTTCGCGACACGGGCAGGCCGTACTCTTTTCCTCCTATGACCTCGCGCGAGCGCCGCCTGCTTCACCTTGCCCTGGCAAAGTCCGGCCTGCCGACGGCCTCTTCGGGCGAAGGCCCCAGGCGTTTTGTGGTTCTCTATCCTGAGGGCCCGGCAGCGGCGCAACCGGTGCCGACCGCCGATCGAACGCGCGCTATTCGCAACAGCTTCCGCCGGCGCTGATGTGTTCGTAGTAGAGCATTCTGGATTATTGGAGTGCGAGTGATGGAGCGGCTAATCCTGCATGCGGCTAACTCTGCGTGCGAGCCAGGAGAGTGGTTGCTTCCCATCTCTTCTTCGCCGAGATTCCTTCGGGAGCTATCGAGATGGTCACCGATTGACCATCCAGATAGCGGTGCCAGTCGTTGGACTCTGCCACCTGCTTGATGATCACATTCCGCTTCGCCAGAAACGCGACAAGATGACGCTTTACCACCATCTTCGTCGCGAGCCGTCCCAGCGCGCCCCAGGGAGCAGTGAATCGAATCTCGTCGCGCAGCCGAGTGCCATCATCCATCGCCGCGAAGTGGTGTTCATGCTCGAAGTGCGAGAAGACTCCCGAGACCATGACATCGCGAAAGTACGAGTAGGGGCGCAGCACGTCGATACGGCTCTTGTGCCGCAGCTTCACTCCGAGATGACGGCCGCAAAAGGTCACCGTCTCGCCCTCGCTGATCAGGCCGGTCGTGATCCCCTCTACCGCTTGCTCCTGGGACGAATGCGCCGAAGCAAGATGAAGATCAACACTGAGGCAAAGCAGAAAGCATCGTTCTACAGGTGCGTCAATCCAGGTTTCTAGTTGAATCGTATCCATGGGGCCCCGGTCACCGTTTACTCTTGAGTACTTAGCGTAACAGGAACAGATTACGCCAGTAATAGTATCTTTCCTATTCCACCTTTTGCTGATGCTGCCTGCGCGTCGCCGGCCTCGGAGAGCGGTACCATCCTGTCGATCGGAACGGCAAACCGCCCCGCAACCAACTCTTCGGCCATTGTTATCAGTACTTTAGGGTCTGGCTCGGAACGAATTATCTCCACCTTGACGGTGGGATGCAGCTTTGCGTCCGAGGGAGGCCCGAGTACCGAGGCGAAGACCCCTCCCTGCTTTACTTTTGCCAAGAGCTGGTTGGCTGTCTCCCCTCCAACGATGTCCGCAAACGCGTCGATGAATCCGAGCTTCTTCATCGCTGCCGGGTCGTCAAGCGCGATCACGTGGTCAGCTTTCAGGGTCTCCGCCTCTTTCAGTTGGGACTTCCTTACGCCTGCGAACACAACTGCCCCGGCCTTCTTTGCGGCCCACACCGCAGATCGGCCGACACTACCCACTGCACCCGCGACCAGCACTGTCTGCCCGGAGTGGATCTTGGTCCCTCGTGTGATCAGTTGCTCTCCGGTGAGGGTCACCAGAGGCAAAGCCGCAGCGTGCACAAGATCAAGCTTCTCTGGAACGAGTGCAAGGTCAGTCGCCTTTACTACGACGAGCTCGGCGTATGTTTTTGTCGCAAACGCCATCACCTTATCGCCCGCCGCAAAACCGCTTACTCCTTCGCCTGTCTCACGAACGATCCCCGACAGATCTCTCCCGATGATGGCGGGAAGTTCGAGCGGAAAATGCTCCTTCGCCTCTCCGCTTCTCATCTTGTAATCAATTGGATTGACGCTGGTCGCTGCGAGCCGAACTAAAACCTCACCTTTGCCGGCGACCGGATCGGGAACTACCTCATATTTCAACTTATCCGGTCCACCATACTCATGCAGGACGACAGCCCTCATTGAAACACCTCAAAACAGTGTGATGCACATATCGGCATACCTGTTCCTGAGGAGGTTAACCCGATGCAGCTTAGGTTTGTTGCGCCTAAGGACGCAGGTTAGGACGCGGCACTAGTGCGTTCGATCTCTTCCGGTAGATACTTTCGCCACTCCTGGCTCTCGGCGATCTTTTTCAGCAGCTTCATCCTGCGGCGTAGAACGCGGGAGATGTAAGGCACAAGGATCGCGCGGGCCACCAATCGTCCTACCCAGGAGAGCGGGAGAGTGAAGCGGATCTTGTCGTTCAGCACGGTCCGTCCATCGATGTAGAAGAGGTGATGGTCGTGCTGGAATCGTTTGAAGCGGCCACGTCCCATGGTGTCCTGAAAGAAGACGGGCTGTTCGTACCGGGTGATGAGGGTCTCGTGCATCTGGGGAAAGCCGAACTTCCAACCTGCCCACAGAAGTTTGTCTCCAGGACCAATCATTCCCTGGGTCTTTCCTTCGATCGGCTTCATTCCCAGCGTCTTTGACACCAACTCAATGTTGGTCGAAAGCAGAAAACATCTCTCGATCGGAGCATTGATATGAACACTGTCGCTAATCGTAAACATCGGTCCCCTGTTGATTGTACTTCTGTTCCGCTTGCAGACTCAATCTAAACCTTTGTCAGTCAACAGATCCGCAGCCAACCGTACTCTCGTTCTGTGGATGCCTTGTCGTTTGATCAACTGCGATGGAGTTCTCAGGAACAAGTTCTCATCATCATGCGAATCCGCGTTCTGCTTCGGCTTTCTGATGGCAACTATGGCAAACCAGCTGAGTGTTTCTTGCAGTATACCCATCGATGGCACGAAAGCGGTCAAGTTCTGCGCCGCGGTTGGGGAGCGCTGTGTGGCAGAGGGCGCAGAGGCCAAGCTGACTCTTTCGCTTCGCCTCTTTCAACCTGCGACGCTGCGTCGGTGTTCCACGCTCGTCAAACTCCAACCGCTTGAGGATGTATCGCCGCATCTGGAAGAGCCGTTCGCGATCCTCCCCGGCGACGGCGACGATCCGCTCGCGTAGCTGCTCGAGAATCGCAATCGCCGCTGCGCGGTCCTGATCGGAGAGCGATGCCATCTCCATCTCCTCCTTAGAAACTGTCCTGCCGGACGGCCCCACTGCGCGTGGGGCGGGCGTTCACACGCCTTTTTAAAGCTTCGCGTGGTCCTCCCGTTGGTCGGAATCATTCTCTCTCGCGACCAACGGGAGCGCCAACCGAAGGGGTATGCATGTCACGAAGTGACAGCGCTCCGCGCAGGAGGCCCGTCCAGCAGGACAGTTTCTTACAGCGTAACCGTTTTGGAAGCGACTAACTCTTTGGCTCGTTCGATAAAGTCGGCGAGCGCGACGCTGCCCTCATCGCCCTTTCCGCGTGTCCTTACACTGACGGCTTCGGTGGCTGCTTCCTTGTCGCCCATCACCAGGACAAACGGCACCTTCTGGAGGGTGAACTCGCGGATCTTCGCGTTCATCTTTTCGTTACGCTGGTCGAGTTCGACGCGCAGGCCGGCTGCCTCGAGCTTTGCCTTGACGGCGACGGCGTAGTCCACGTGTTTCTCGGAGATGGGTACGATGCCGACCTGCACCGGCGCGAGCCACATTGGAAAGGCGCCAGCGTAGTGCTCGATCAGCACACCGAAGAAGCGCTCTACAGAACCGAAGAGTGCACGATGCACCATCACGGGCTGATGCAGCTCACCGTCTTCGCCCTTGTACTCGAGCTCGAAACGGGCGGGAAGGTTGAAGTCGAACTGCACTGTCGACAACTGCCAGAGCCGTCCCAGAACGTCCACGAGCTTGATATCGATCTTCGGGCCGTAGAACGCGCCCTCTCCGGGAATGGCCTTAAACGCTACGCCGCGTTTGGTGAGTACATTCTTAAGGGCGGACTCGGCCTTCTCCCAGTCGCTCGGGTTGCCGACGAACTCTCCTGATTTCTTTGGATCGTGCAGCGAGAGCTCGACTCGGTACTCGTTAAACCCAAAAGTCTTCAGCACAGCTTCGGCGAAGTCGAGACAGCCTTCGATCTCGCTGACAACCTGCTCCGGCATACAGAAGATGTGCGCATCATCCTGCGTGAAGCCGCGCACGCGCAGCAGTCCATGCATGGTGCCCGATCGCTCGTAACGGTAGACGTTGCCGAGCTCCGCGTAGCGCACGGGCAGATCGCGATAACTTTTAGGCGAGTTCTTGTAGATCAGAATGTGGCCGGGGCAGTTCATCGGCTTCAACCGGTACTCCGCGTCGTCAAGCTCCATCGGCGGATACATATTCTGCGAGTAAAAACCCTCGTGGCCGGAGATCTTCCAGAGCTCGCGCCGCATGATGTGGGGCGTGTAGACCATATCGTAACCGCGGCGGATACATTCTTCGCGCATCCAGTCTTCCATGGTTTTGCGAATCAGTCCGCCCTTCGCATGCCAGAAGATCAACCCCGATCCTGCGACCTCCTGGATGGAGAACAGGTCGAGCTGTTTGCCCAGCACGCGGTGATCGCGAGCTTTGATCTCCTCCAGCCGCTTGAAGTGCGCGTCGAGATCCTTCGTGTTGAAGAACGCAGTGCCGTAGATGCGCTGCAGCTGCTGATTCTTCTCATCGCCCAGCCAGTAAGCTCCGGCGACCGAGGTCACCTTGAACGCCTTAACGCGCCCGGTGGAGGGAACGTGCGGGCCGCGGCAGAAGTCGACAAATTTGCCGTTGCGATAGAGCGAGATCTCGTCGCCCGGCTGCGTAAATTTTTCGATGAAGTGAACCTTCATGAACTCGCCCTGCTCGGCGTAGTCCTTCAATCCCATCTCGCGCGACTCTTCTTCACGCAGGAACTTCTCATCTCGCGCGACCACCTCGGCCATGCGGGTTTCGATCGCGGCGAGGTCCTCATCGCTGAACGGCGTCTCCCGGTAGACGTCATAGAAGAAGCCGGAGTCGGTCGCGGGTCCATGCCCGAGCTTGGTCTCGGGGAAGAGTTCGAGGATCGCCGTCGCCATGACGTGGGCGGCGGAGTGACGCACCACCTTGAGTGCGGCCTCGTCGTTCTCCTTCAGCAGCTCCAGAGCAACATCTTCTGTGAGCGGGGCGGCGAGGTCAACCAGGCGCTCGCCGCTCTCGGCACCGCCATACATCGCTGCCTCTGAGGTCTCATCCTCCTCCGCGGCTCCCGTAGTTACCGGCGTCAGCGGACGAATCCGCGCCACCACCACCGCTGCAGCCAGCCGCGGCGAGATGCTCATCGCCACGTCATACGCTGTCGTACCACGCGAAACCTCGCGCACTGAACCGTCTGGAAGCTGAATCCTGATCATCTGCTCGTTCACATCTTCAAGAATAGATGGTTGCCGCAAAGCGCGTCGAGGCGGGGACTGCGGAGCCGGTCGGAAGACAGTCGCTGGGAGGTGGATAACTACGACGTTACTACTGGCTCATAACGCTTACACCAGCGTGGTATAGCCGTGCTCCAATGGCCCGGCTACGGTAAGAATGTTCGAAGTGTCCAGAGATTCGGGTGAACTGCCCACAGGACGACAACAAACATGCAGGTTTTACTTAGAAGGTCTGAGTTCCGGCAGGACATTCACTGTTCGGTTTGCGGTCAGGGCTTCCGGCTCTACTGGGAGTCGAGCTCCCCTTCCGAACGCACCACCACACGCTCCATCGTTCTCGGCGAGCTCCGCGACCATCACTCTCCAGAACAGGGTGGGGACAAGACTGCCGCAGCCCATCCTTTCGACCTGTTCCGGCTCCCTGGCTGGAGCGGTTCGCCGCGCTTCACCCGGACTGCGATGTTGGCAGGGCCGGCCCGCATCCCCAGCGATATCTCCAAAGTGGTCATGATCTCCAGGCGGGCGAATCGGGAGAGGTAGTTCCCCGCCTCATTGGAACCATCCTCCAACGAGCTCGTTGTTCCTCGTAAATTGCCACGCTCCTGCGTCCGCCTCATCTTCCCCATATCGCTCTTCGGCAAGGCCAAGGCTCGTCTGCGCCTCATCCACAGGTAGATTCCGCGGCCTCAAGATAAATAGTTGAAGATCAGGCCAGCGCAACTCTTCGCCACTATGTTCAAGTAAGATGGCGAGCGATGATCGCATCTACCCCTAGACAGACATCTCGCGCAGACTCGATTAGCGTGCTCCTCGGCCTGCTCTTCGTATGCTATGCCGTGGCCGCGCTGGGAGCCCTGGTGACCGCCCACGAAGTTCCTGCCTGGTACGCCACTCTCTCCAAACCGAATTTCAGTCCACCCAATTGGATCTTTGCTCCAGTCTGGACGGTGCTCTATGGACTGATGGCCGTTGCGGCCTGGCTGGTCTGGCGAACACCCACCTCTGGAAGCAACTCCACCTCCCGTCGCTCCGGGCTGATACTGTTTGCCCTTCAGCTGCTGCTCAATTTTCTCTGGACACCTGTGTTCTTCCGCTTTCACCAGCTTTTGCCCGCGCTTGTGGTCATCCTTTGTCTCTGGGGCTTGATTCTGCTCACCGCTCTCCGCTTCTGGAAGGTTGACCGCCTCGCCGGAGGCCTTATGCTCCCCTATCTCGTTTGGGTGACCTTCGCGACTGCCCTCAACTACGAGATCTACCGCCTGAATTGAGCTCCAAAAGCCACAGAAATAAGGACCGCACCCCTGTGGGCAACGGTCCTGTTTGTGTTGAGACGGCTGTTAACTGTTTAGTTAAGCAATTTCGGCTATGCTCTCCATCGTGCGTTCCGCCGGAGCATGCTTCTGCAACCAGACATTCGCTCTCCAACGGCCAAAAAACGGTGCTACAGCGATCATTCCAAAAGCGATACCAAGTGCTAAGCGCATAAACTTCTCCTTTTATCCCCTTGGGTCTTGAGAACCCTCCAGGTTTCGAACGGGCAGATTGGTTTGCAAAACATTGCATGTTGCAACTGTTGATACCCCAATATCGACCCGCCGAACCACCCTCGATATCCCACCTTGGTGTTACAGCGGGCACGTGAGTGGAATTGGCATCGTTTCGCCCGGTCAGCCAGCCCAACTGCGTATTCAAACTCGCGCCATCGCCTAAAATAAACCCATGTCCTACACGGCAGCGGTCGACCATCTTTACGCCCTGGGCCAGGAACTTGCCCCCTCAACGCCCAGTACACCTCGCCGGAAGTTCGACCTTGCTCATATGCGGGTTTTGGCCGCTGCCCTGGGCGACCCGCAGACCGCATTCCCCTCGGTTTTGATCGCCGGAACCAACGGCAAAGGGTCCACTGCCGCCACGCTCAGTAGCATCCTCACTGCTGCGGGCTACCGTACCGGCCTCTACACCTCGCCCCACCTGGTCCGCGTCAACGAGCGAATCCAGATCGACGGGCAACAGATTCCTGACGAGGACTTCGCTCGCCTCTACTTTCAAGTCGACGAGACTGCCCGCCATCTCGTCGAGTCTGGCGATCTGCCCTATCCGCCCAGCTTCTTTGAGGTTCTCACCGCGGTAGGCTTTCTCTACTTCGCCGGAGAGAGCGAAACCCAGTCAGAGAAGACCCCGGTAGACATCGTCATCCTTGAGGTTGGTCTCGGTGGCCGTCTCGACGCCACCAACATCGTCGAACCGCTCCTCTCCATCCTCACTGACATCGCGCTCGACCATCAGGATTACCTGGGCAACACCATTGCCGAGATCACTCGCGAAAAAGCCGGCATCCTGCGCCCCAACGGCACGCTCATCACGTTGCCCCAGCACCCCGAAGCCAACCAGGCGATCGGCGAGGCTGCGGCCACACTGAATCTCCGCGCCATCAACGCTGCCGGCTACATCCCCACAAACGTGCCCGGCCATACTGCGGGTGTTCCACAACATCCCGCCGACACCGCTGGCCAGGAAGCACGGTCGCTCCCTGCAAATCGCTACATCGTCACCCTCGACGGTGAAACCCTCGAAGTCAATTCGCCACTGCCCGGGCACCATCAGCAGCGCAATATTGCCCTGGCAATCGCTGCTGCGGCGGAGTTACGTAACTCTAAAGGTTACAAACTAGCAAAAATTACCCCAGAAAGTAACCAAATCGGTTACAATATAACCAACGCGCAGATTGAAGCTGGAATCCGCAATACGCAATGGCCCGGACGCCTCGAACTCTTTACCTTCCCCGAAGGCCCGCAGCTCCTATTGGACGTAGCGCACAACCCGGCCGGGGCCTGGACCCTACGGGCCGCCATCGCTCAGCTCCCCGACACGCGGCCTCGTACTCTCCTCTTCAGCTGCCTTCGCGATAAAGATCTCAAAGAGATGGGCCAGATCCTCTTTCCGCTCTTCGACGCCTCCTCGACGGATCCGGAACGCCGCAGGGACCATATCGTCTTCGCCCCTATCGACAATCCGCGAGCGGCCCACATCGAAGATCTCCTGGCGGCCGCTCACGCTCTCGATATTCCCGCCCACGCCGCCCCTCACCTGGCCGCCGCTTTCGCCCAGGCCCGTGCTGTGACGCCGCCAGAAGGTCTCATTATCGCCACCGGCTCCGTCTATTTAGTGGGCGAGATCCGCCGTCTAGCCGGAGAGCTATGAACGACTCTCCTTTTGCGGACAACGTGGCGCATAAGAGTGTGGAAGGCAAAGGCGGGAGCAGCAACGTCGCAGAATCCGCCGAGCCCAAGCCGTCGGCCCAGCCCATCCTCTCTGTGGAGGAGCCGGACCTTCCCGCCTCTCCTTTTATCTCGAAGCAGCCGCCCTTCGCCCTGCGCTGGCTGTCCTATCTTCTTCTGATCCCCCTCGTAGGCCTGGCTACCGCTTTCTTTGGTTGCTTCTCTCTCCTCGCCGGCCTGTGGGACAAGTCCGGTCGCCAGCAGCACGCCATTGCTCACGTGTGGGCACGCACCATGCTCCTCTTTAGCCTCTCTCCGGTCAAGATCATTGGCCGCGAGAAGCTTCACGAGCAGGAGACCGCCGTCTACGCCTCCAACCACCTCAGCTACATGGACACGCCCGTCCTCTTCGCGAAGCTTCCCTTTCAGTTCCGCATCCTAGCGAAGCAGTCTCTTTGGAAGATCCCGTTTATTGGCTGGTACCTCAACCGCTCGGGTCAGGTCTCTGTCGACTCGAACAGTCCCCGCTCGCTGGTCGCCAGCCTCAACCGTGGTGTCGCCACCCTGAAGCAAGGCTTGCCGCTCGTCCTCTTTCCCGAGGGTGGCCGCGCAGCCACCGGCCAGCTCCAGACGATGATGTCCGGCTGTGCCTACATGGCGATCAAGGCGCAGGTCCCCCTGGTCCCCCTTACGCTGATTGGAACCTACGAGCTTCTCCCGATCCACGTCTACGCGCTGCACCCCCGGCCCATCTTCATCGTGGTAGGGGACCCGATCCCTACGACCGGCCTGAACTCTCGCGATGCCGACGCGCTTACTCGGCGGCTCTACGCATCCATCTCCGAGACCTACGCTCAGTACTCCGCCAGCAACTAAAGTGCGCCCTGCGCGGGCGGCGGTCACTTCGTGACTTGTATACCCCTTCGGTTGGCGCTCCCGTTGGTCGCGAGCCATTTTTCTTTCCGACCAATGGGAGGACCTTTAGCGTTCGTTCTACCACGACCGGTACACGCGTCACGAAGTGACCGCCGCCCGCGCAGGGCGCCCGTCCGCAGGACACAGCAACAGGCCGTATGATTAATCAGCCATGAAGCCCCGCATCGCCATTCCCGTCCCCACCAGCACAGACCTCGCCTATAACCAGCGCTCCTGGCCCCAGTATGCAGCAGCGGTCGAAAGCAGCGGTGGAACTCCCGTCGAGATACCCCTCACCGCCACTCCTGCCGAGATCGCCAACCTCATCAACACCTGCCAGGCGGTCCTGCTCCCCGGCAGTCCCGCCGACGTCAACCCGCAGAAGTACGGCCAGGACCCCATCCCCGAGTGCTCCCCAGCCGACCACGCCCGGGAGAACGTCGACGAGCTCCTCATCCAGGACGCTCACAACCTCTACAAACCAGTCTTCGCTATCTGCTTCGGCCTGCAGTTCCTCAACGTTTGGCGCGGTGGCACCTTGGTGCAGGACCTCGCGATTCTTCCCGTCAACCACACCGCTGGCAGAAGCGTAGCAATAGCCCACACCGCCGCAATCGCACCCAATTCCCACCTGGGATCGTTCCTGGACCCCGCAGAAGCCCCCGTACAGGAGGAGTTCCTCCGCCTCCCCATCAACTCCAGTCACCATCAGGCTATTGGCATCCCGGGAGATGGCCTCCGCGTCGCTGCCCGCTGCCCGCAGGACGGAGTCATTGAAGCCGTAGAGGGCGGTCAGGCCAGCGAAGGGGCCACCTCACACTTCGTTCTGGGGGTGCAGTGGCATCCCGAGCGCAGCTACGACCTAAGCCCCAGCTCCCGCGCGCTCTTCGACCGCTTTGTGGCGCAAGCCGCCAATTGGACGCCGCGCCCAGTCCACACCTCCGTAGCCTGACCGCTCCTGTCAGAATGTTCCACGTGGAACACCTTCATGCTTTCCAACCTTGAGATACTGAAACTCCATGCCAACCCTCTCTGAAGCGGAGATTGCCTCGCTCCTCACCCCTTATCTCCCAGACGCCGCTCCTCTCGTTCTCTCCAGGCTCGCCGTCTACCTCGAACTACTACTCAAATGGAACGCCCGAACCAACCTCACCGCGATCCGCGATCCGAAGGAGATCGTTTGTCGGCACTTCGGGGAAAGTCTCTTCGCAGGGAGACATCTAGCCTCGGAGACTAAAACCCTCCTCGACTTCGGCTCCGGGGCAGGCTTTCCTGGTCTGCCCATCGCTATCCTCCACCCCGAGATTGCCGTAACCTTGGCTGAATCGCAGAATAAAAAGGCCACCTTCCTCCGGGAAGTCGGGCGGATGCTCGCCATTCCGGTCGAAGTCTGGCCTGTCCGCGTCGAAACCATGCCCGAAGGCCGTCAATTCCACACGGTAACCCTTCGCGCTGTGGACAATATGTCCTCTGCCCTTATCGCCGCGGCGCCCCGCTCTACCAACGATCTTCTCATCATGGCGGGAGCCACCCCACCCGCTCCCCCTGGCTTCACCCTCCAGGCTTCCATTCTGATCCCAACTACCGAATCAAGCATTCTGATCCGGGCAATCCGCAATTAACTGTTCCACGTGGAACAAAGATTTCCACATCTTTTCTTCGGAAACCCCACAATCCAGGCCCTAAATCACGTATCCCACAAGTTCTCCACAGCCTTCGCCTGTTCTGCACACCACCCACCCATTGCCACGCCGCCTTCCGCCGGATACCCTTCCTTTACCGCAATGACCACTGAACAACTCACTCCCAAACCTGAAGACACCACCCAAAAGCCCGCAGACCAAAAATCTTCTCCCAAGCCGTCCAAGGTCATCGCGGTCGTCAATCAAAAGGGCGGAGTCGGCAAGACCACCACTGCCATCAACCTCGCGGCAGCCCTGGCCCTCGAAGGCCTCAATACCCTTCTTATTGACTGCGACCCCCAGGCCAACTCCACCGGCGGCCTCGGTTTTGCCCGCGCCAGGGACGGCGAAGAAGCCCGCCTCAGCATCTACGACATCCTCGTCGGCCAAACCACCATCGCTGAAGCCCTCCTCTCCACCGAGATCGACACCCTCAAGCTCATTCCCAGCAGCAAGAACCTCATCGGTGCCACGCTCGAGCTCATCACCCTCGACCGCCGCGAGTACAAGCTCCGAGAAGCCATCGAGCCCATCCGCGGCGACTACCCGTTCATCCTCCTCGATTGCCCACCGGCCCTCGACCTCCTCACCCTCAACTCCCTTGTTGCCGCCGACAGCCTCCTCGTCCCCATGCAGGCCGAGTACTTCGCCCTCGAAGGCATCTCGGAGCTGATGAGCACCCTGGACCGCGTCGGCCAGGCCTTCAACCCCGGCCTCGCGCTCGAGGGCGTCCTGCTCACCATGTACGACGACCGCACCAACCTCTCCCAGCAGGTCTCGGAGAATCTGCAGGCCTTCTTCGCCGACAAGCTCCTCAAGACCACAATCCCCCGCAACATCCGCCTGGCTGAAGCTCCCAGCCACGGCAAGCCCGTCTCGCTCTACGACCCCAGATCCCGCGGCTCCGAGGCCTACCGAGAGCTGGCCCTCGAACTCCTGACCCGCAACAAGATGGACAGCCCCGAAGAAAAGCGCCGCAAAGCAGCAGCCGCAGCAGCCGCAAGCTCGCTCAAGTCATTCAACAAGCCAGAAAAGAAGCCTCGCTTCTGGCAGTCCAGCAAATAGCAAAGAAATTACACCCGACCAACGGGAGGGGAGACACAATCCGTTCAACTCAAACAAGGTAGACACGTCACGAAGTGACCGCACCACGCGTAGTGGGCCCGTCCGGCAGGACAAATACTTCACACACAGAAAGTCACAAACGATGCCAACCGCCACCGCAGATCCCAAACGTCGCGCCCTGGGCAAGGGCCTTGAATCTCTCCTCCCCCAGCGTCCTGCACCTGTATCACTCTCTGCAGCCGCAGCACAAATCTCAGAGCCAACCGGCAAGCCGCTCGAGATCCCACTCGACCAGATTGAACGCAACCCCTTCCAGACGCGCAGCCACTTCGACGAGGCCAAGCTAGCCGAACTGGCGCAGTCCATCGCTGCCTCAGGCGTAGTGCAACCCATTGTCGTGAGGCCACTTAGCGGAGGCCGCTATCAGCTCATCACCGGCGAGCGCCGCTGGCTGGCCAGTAAAAAAGCAAACAAGACCACCATCCCCTCCATCGTGCGTCAGGTCTCGGACGAGCAGACGCTCGAGATGACCATCGTCGAAAATCTTCAGCGCGCCGATCTCAACCCCATCGAACAGGCCCGCGCCTACCAACGCCTAAGCAGCGACTTCAAGATGACCCAGGAGCAGATGGCCGTCCGCACCGGCAAAGAGCGAGCAAGTGTAGCTAACTTCCTTCGTTTGTTGCGTTTACCGGAATCGGTCCAGCAAAAAGTGGAGTCCGGCGATCTCTCCTTCGGCCATGCCCGCACCCTCCTCGCGCTCGATTCGCCCGAAGCCATCACCACAGCCGCCCAAAAGGTGATGGCGCTGTCGCTCTCCGTCCGTCAGACCGAAAGCTACGTCCAGGGCCTTATCAACCCCGAGGCAAAGGAGAAGAAGGAGTCCAAGGCCGACGCGCAGCCCGAAGACCCCAACGTCCGCGAAGCCCAGGACCGCCTGCGTCGCTCCCTCGGCCTCAAAGTGCGCATCGAGGACAAGAAGGGCAAAGGCCGCGTCATCATCGAGTACTCCGGCCTCGAAGACTTCGACTCCATCCTCACCGCGCTAGGCGGACAGTAGTAGGCGGCCAGTAGTCTCGGGCATGCACTAAAGATCAAGGCACTAATAATTCGGGCCGCGCTGGACAAGCACTCAAACAAGCACCCCAACAAACACCGAAGACTCTCGCAGACACGTCAGGAGACTCCACATGCGTCAAGTCCATCCCGTGAAACTATATTTATTCCTTTTTTTGTTACAAATTGCTTTTCTCAGCATCCACGCCCAAACGACACCCCGCATTCTCCTCCGCACCGGTCATCTCCTCGACGTAAAGACCGGAGCCGAGCCTGCCGCGCAGACCATCATCGTCACCGGCGATCGCATCACCGCTATCGCACCCACGGCCACCACGCCGAAGCAAGCCGGTGACACCGAGATCGACCTCACTCGATACACCGTCATGCCCGGCCTCATCGACGTGCATACCCACCTCACCATGGCGACGAACTTCGACCCGTACTACGAACTCTCCATGACTCCTGCCAAAGAGGCGATCATCGGGGTCGAAAATGCAAAGGTCACGCTTGAAGCCGGCTTCACCACGGTGCGCAATGTAGGCGCGAACGACTTCACCGATGTCGCCCTCCGCGATGAGATCAACGCAGGCCACATCCCCGGCCCGCACATGCAAGTCTCCGGCCCCGCCCTCGGCATCACCGGCGGACACATGGACGAGAACCTTCTCCCGTACGAGTACCACGTCCACGGCCAGGGCGTAGCCGACGGCATCCCCGCCGTTCAGCATCAGGTCCGCGAAAACATCAAGTACGGCGCCGACCTCATCAAGATCGGAGCCACCGGCGGCGTCCTCTCCAAGGGCGACGACCCGCAGGCATCGCAGTACACCCTCGAAGAGATGCAGGCCATCGTAGCTGACGCACACCGTCTCGGGCGCAAGGTCGCAGCCCACGCACACGGAGCGCAAGGCATCCTCTTCGCCACCGAAGCAGGCGTCGACTCCATCGAACACGGCAGCTACATCAACGACGAGGACATCGCCCTCATGAAGAAGAAGGGCACCTACCTCGTCCCGACGGCGTATCTCATCGATTGGGCGCAACAATATGCGAACCTTCCTCCCATCTACGCTCAGAAGATGAAGGACGTCAGTGCAGTCGAGAAGGTGAACATCCGCCATGCCATTCAGTCCGGCGTCAAGATCGCCCTCGGCACCGACGCCGCCGTCTATCCGCACGGACTCAACGCGCATGAGGTCGATGTCTACGTCAATCAGTTCGGCATGTCTCCCCTGCAAGGCATTCAGACCGGCACTCTCAACGCCGCCGACCTCATGGGATGGACCGATCGCGTCGGCTCCATCGATCCCGGCAAGTGGGCCGACCTCATCGCCATCGACGGCGACCCGCTCAAAGACGTCAAACTCCTCCAGCACGTCCCCTTCGTCATGAAGTCCGGCGTTGTCTACAAAGACGAGACACACAAGTAGCAGGAAAGAAATCGCCGGATCAATATGAAAGCCTCAGCTCTTGAGTTTCGTCTTCGTTTCATCATCGGCATCGTCATTTATTTGCTCGGATTCATCGCCCCGTGGAACAGTCTGTTGCACCTGGACTCCATCCGCACCTGGCAGTACCTCGCCGCATGGCCCGCGCGCAGTGGATGGCTCAGCTTCAGCGCTGCCACCATCATGGTTCTTGTTCTCGGCATCTTCTGCGCTGTCGCCGGTGCGTTCCTGCGCACATGGGGCTCAGCGTACCTTGATCCCTCCATCGCTCGAGCTGGTGCGATGCACAGCGAAAGCGTCGTAGCGGCCGGTCCCTATCGTTATCTTCGCAATCCGCTCTACCTCGGCACCTTCTTCCACACCTTCGCCCTCGCACTCCTCATGCAGCCCAGCGGAGCCATCTTCTGCATCGTCGCCATCGTTCTCTTCCAGCTGCGTCTCATCTTCGCAGAGGAGTCCTTCCTCACCGCAAAACTCGGCGCCCCCTATCTAGACTACTGCGCCAAGGTCCCACGCCTCTTTCCATCGCTCACTGCACGCATCCCCGCATCCCCAATGCGCCCATCATGGCCCACTGCATTCCTCTCCGAGATCTACATGTGGGGTGTCGCCATCTCCTTCGCGGCGCTCGGCTGGCGCTACAACTCTGTGCTCATCATCAAGGGGGTCCTCATCTCACTCGGCCTCTCCCTCATCGTCCGCGCCTTCCTCCCCAAGCGCTAGAAGGCGTCGAAGACGCGTCAGCCTCGATGGCAGATCGCGCCGTGCGCGCAGCACGCCTTTGCAGTTCTCGCCCATAAAGGGGAAACCCGCCGCGCCACACGATCAGATCGTGGACACAGCGGGTTAGTCTTTCTCGCGCTTCAGCAGCCTAAACTCTGAGGCGCGTCAATCGGGGAGGGCCTAATTCTGCGACACCATCGCACCAACTGGCGCACGCGAGCGTCGCTGTCGAACTACTTCTTTACCGGTGCGATCGTGTCCTTGGCGACCTTGGCCACGCGGAACTTCACCACGGTCTTGGCCTTGATCTTGATGGTCTCACCCGTCTGCGGGTTGCGGCCAAGACGCGCCTTGCGCTCTGCCTTTACCAGTTTGCCGATACCAGGAATGGTGAACTCGCCATTCTTCTTGGTCTCTTTGACTGCGGTCTCTGCCAACAGTTCCAGGAAACCTGCGGTCTGCTTGTTGGTCAGTTCGAGCTTCTCCGCCAGGTGGCGAACCAGCGCTGTCTTTGTCATTCCCTTTGCCATGTATTGCTCCTTCTTGCTTTCGAAATAGAATTCTAAGGTCTGCTCGCCTTGCCCGCATAAAGATTTCGTAAACCGCATCCAGTTTTGCAATGCGAAATCACCAGTGTTCATGCGGGTGCGGAGAACCGTACCGCAATTCACCTTCAGCCTTTCCGCGCGCTTTGTCAACTCCCTTTCTTCGGTTTCCACAGGTTTTTTCCGGTTTTTCTCGGTTTTGTTCGAAAACAGGTACATTTTTCTCATAAATAACCAAGAAAATCCCTGATTCTACGCGCAGGTTAACCAGTCGATCTATTCAGTCCCAGTGACGCGAGGTGCGTTTAGGGACGAATCTTTTTTGCCCCAAAATCTCTCATTTGCGTAGCGATTAATAGAAATAAAATAAGGCACCTGAGAGATGCCATACGCAGTTCGGAACCTGACAACGCCGAAATACGTAACCAAAGTCTATGACCAGTACAAGCGACGCGTACCCCGGCGATCCGGCCGTCAAATCCGCTCTACGGCTTGCTGTTATCTTTGCGAGCGTCAAACTACTGCTCACCTTCGGACTCACTCTGTACACGCAGAAGATTGGCTACAGTTACTTCCGGGACGAGTTTTACTACATCGCCTGCGGGCGGCACCTGGCCTGGGGCTATGTGGACCACGGTCCGGTGGTCGCGGTGCAGGCGAGGTTGGGCGAGCTACTATTTGGCGATTCGCTCTTTGCCATCCGCATTTTTTCCGCAATCGCGGGCGCGATCATGGTGTTCCTCGGTGGTCTGGTCGCCTGGGCTCTCGGTGGTCGCCGGTCTGCGCAGGCGCTGGCCATGCTCGGACTGATCTGCTGCCCGCAGTACATCGGCGCCGATGGTTTTCTCTCGATGAACTCGTTCGAGCCGATGTTCTGGACGTTTTGCATACTGGCGCTCGTTCTGATGCAGAACGGGCGCCCTGAACGCTTCTGGTGGCCCATGCTTGGCATTGTCAGCGGCATTGGAATCCTCAACAAACCGTCCATGCCTATGTTTCTTGTTGCGCTTCTCCTGGGGCTATTGTGCACACCGGAACGTCGGGTGCTTTTCTCGCGATGGGCCTTGATTGGCATTCTCCTGATGCTTATCATCCCGCTGCCCTATGTCGCGTGGCAGTACGGAAATCACTGGCCCATGGCTGAATTTCTGCACAACGGCACGGTGCACCATAAGAACGTTACGCTGGGGCCGTTGGCGTTCTTTCTTGCGCAGTTTGCCAACATGCAGCCGGTGAACGCACTGCTGTGGGTCACCGGCGTTATCGCGCTTCTGCGCAGCAAGTCCATCCCCCGTGGTCGCTGGCTTGGGCTCGCGTTTATCTTCTTCTTCGCGATGGCCTTCCTTAGCCATGCGAAGGACTACTATCTGGCCCCAGTGTATCCCGCGTTCTTTGCTGCTGGTGCCATTGCCTGGGAACACCGCTTTGCAGCTTCTCGGCTTGTGCAGCGCTCAAGCATTTTTGCGTTTCCTGTGTTTGAAGCATTGCTCGTTGTCACTACAGCCATTGTTTTACCCATGGCCTCGCCTGTGCTAAAGCCGCAAACCTGGGTGCGCTACACGACGGCCCTGCATCTCCCCCACAACAACACTGAAAGGGCCGCAACCGGCCCTTTGCCTCAGTTCTTTGCCGATCGCTTCGGCTGGCAGCAGGAAGCCAGTATCGTCATTGCCGGCTACCGTTCACTGACGCCTGAGCAACAGCAGCATGTGTGCATCTTCGGCAATAACTATGGAGAGGCAGGCTCCATCGATTTCTTCAATCGTCTGCAGCATGCCGACCTTCCGCCGGCGATCAGTGGCCACAACACCTACTATCTCTGGGGATCACATCATTGCGATCCCAACATAAGCATCGCCGTCATAGGCGATACGCCTGAGGAGATCGGCCAGAAATACTACAGTGTCATGGTGCTTGGCCATCTGAATAGTCCTTACGCGATGCCCTACGAACACAAGAACGTATACCTCCTTCGCAACCGGCGAGCGGATGCTCAGTTTCTCTGGTCTGACGAAAAGCATTACGACTAGCAAGCAATGCGCTCGAAATCACAGAATGGTCCTGAGAAGGCGGCTTTTGTTTACTAATTGTTCTTTCACCCGACCATAACTGGCCAAGCGCAACTGACCCATACTTGTTTACTGGTTCCCCCGAATATTCACCCGCAATCAGTATGTGATATCTTCCTCCGCAGTAAACCCAAGGAGCGAAGTCCATGCACAAAGCATTCTCCCCCTCGCGCGCCGCTGGTCCCCTCTCGTCCGTCTCAAAACTCCTTCTCCTCGCATCGCTCGCCATCGTCACCGCCTCTGCGCAGGTCGTTCCTGTTCCACCGACTCCGCAGGTAGGCTCTTCGAACCCAGTCACCGCCGAGCCTCTCGTCTCCCGTCCCCACACCAAACCCTGCGTCGTCTCGCTTCTCAGCAACGCGGCCTTTGAGAACTTCAACGGAGCGCCCCTCACCTATGCTCCACCCTCAGCCTGCCCCGGCCCGTGGGCCAAGGTGGTCCTCACCGCCGACTTCACCGTCACCGCCGGCCGCCAGTTTGATCGCAGCGCCTGGTTCTATCTCGGCGACACCAACATCTTCTACGGCACCACCGCCGAACCCCGCGCCGCCCTCAGCCCCTCCTGGCACATCGAGCGCGACCTCACCGACCTCACCGCACTCTTCAAATCTCCGCAGACCGGCCTCGCCTCCATCGGCAACGTAGTTAACTCCACCTACACCGGCATCATCTACGCCAGCGCCGAGCTCGAGTTCTACCCCGCCTCCTGGCAGGCCCCCGCGCCCGTCACGCCTGACGTCATCGTCCCCGTCAGCTCCGGCAACGGCCCCGTCACCCTCAACACCACCACCGATCAGGCGACCGCAACCTTGAACCTTCCGCGCAACGTAGAGAAGGTCTACCTTGACGTCATCTCTCAGAGCCAGATCGGTGACGAGTTCTGGTATCTCTGCGTCCCCACCCCGGTCGCAGGCGAGCTCGAAACCTGCGGCAACACCGCCTTTCGCGAGACCGAGATCTCCATCGACGGTAAAGCCGCTGGCGTCGCTCCCGTCTATCCCTGGATCTACACCGGCGGCCTCGACCCCTACCTGTGGGAGCCCATCACCGGCGTCCAGACCCTCAACTTCAAGCCCTACCGTGTTGACCTCACACCCTTCGCCGGACTCCTCGCAGACGGCAGCCAGCACACCGTAGCGGTCAGCGTCTATAACGCCAACGGATACTTCCTCTCCACCGCCAATGTGCTCGTCTATACCGACCACGGCAGCAAAGAAGTCTCAGGCGGAGTCCTCAGCAACACCCTCACCGCCGCACCCAATCCCGAGATCGTCCAGAACCTCTCCACCGACTCCAGCGGCACCACCACCGGCACCGTCAACGTAGGCTCCAACCGCACCTTCTCCATCACGGGATACGTCAACACCTCACACGGCCGCGTCGAAACTACCGTCGCACAAAAAGTAAACTTCCTCAGCGCGCAGACCTTCGACGTCAACGTAGCCAACGGCCCCGAGATTCAGAACCTCGTCCAAACCAGCACCGTAGACTCTGAGACCACAACCCGGGATGGCTTCCTCGTCGAGAAGACCTCGAAGCACATCTCCTTCCCGCTCACACTCGACTACTCCTTCCTCAACAATCCCAACGGCACCTTCACTCAGGTAGTCTCTTCCAACCAGCAGGACCTCCACAACGAGGCGAAGTCCCTCAACGGCTTCCAATACTTCCAGTCCAGCGCCAAAGAGCAGGTCAACTCGCAAGACACGCTGCAGTTCGACGCCAGCTTCAACGTAACGGCGCCCGGAGTAGGCAGTTCCAGCGCCTCCTACCGCAGCAACGACTCCCTCGGCGATTGCTACAGCAGGTCACTCACCGCCGCCAACCAGAAGCTAACCTCCGTCACCGACAACAAAGGCTGCCACGACCACGACCACTGGTTCTAGCAATTAAGCGCAAACCCGCACCTGTCCTCTCGTCCATCGTGCAACTCGCGCGGTGGACGAGCGACACCCTCTAGAGCTTCACCCTCTTGCCGGTTCGCGCCGACTCATAGATCGCTTCCATCACCCGATGGTCTCGCAGCCCCTCTTCTCCTGGAGTCTTCGGCTCCTTGCCCTCCAGAATGCACTCCGCAAAGTGATCCATCTCCAACGCGAACTGATCCTTCTCTTCAATCTGCGGAGCAATCTCATTCTCATGCTCCCCGTCCAAATGGGACCACTTCAACTTATTCCCGTGATACGCAAACGCAGGCGACATCTCCGCCCACGCTGTTGTTCCTTCCACCCGTAGAAACTGGCTCTTGTGCACGTCATAGCTCGTCGTGCAGGTCGCGGTGTACCCGCTCGGAAATCTCAAGCTGAAGCTACAGCTAGCTTCCACCTCAACGAACCGCGGATCATCTTTAGGCTGCCAGGTCTGCGCCATCACCTCCGTCGGCTCTTCGCCGGAGAGGAACCGCGCTGCGTTCAAACAGTAAAGCCCAACATCCGGCAGGCACCCGCCTCCAGAGAGCGAACGCTTCAATCGCCACTGCGTCGGGTCTCCCTCCTGTTGCGAGTTCGAAGATACAAACCCGCGCAGCTCCCCCAGCTTGCCCTCCGTCACCAGCTGCCGCAACGCACGGTTGTGCGGTTCGTACTGCTGACGATACGCAATCATCAGCTTCACCTTCGCCTGCTTGCACGCAGTAATCATGTGCTCCGCCTCTTTGCTGCTGGTCGCCATTGGCTTCTCGCACAGAATGTGTTTCCCGGTCTTGGCACCGCGCACGACGTACTCCTCGTGCATCCCGTTCGGCAGCACAATGTAGATCGCCTTCACCTCGGGATTCTTCGCAAGCTCCTCATAGTTTGCATATCCATAAATCGCGGAGCCGTTGATACCATACTGCGCCGCAATCTTGGCCGCCTTCGCGCGATCGCCGCTCACCAGCGCCACCGGCTTCGAATACTCTGACGAACCAAACGCAGGCAGAATCTGATTCAGCGACAAACGGCCCAGGCCAACAATCGCAAAGCCGACGCGCCTGTCCTCTGGAAGAAACGGCCCCGGTGTGCTCTCTTTTTGTTCCGAAGGTCCGTGAATCTGCGACAGCTGGACCTCATTTTCTTCATTTGGCCTTCGTTCGCTTTGTTGTGCGAAACCCGCAGTCGCCACTGCACCCGCTACTGCTGCGGAGCGAAGAAAGCTTCTGCGAGAAGAGGCAACAAGCGTCATAGGGCGTGTGATGCTGCCCAAATAGCCAACGTTGTCGTCTTACATTCGTGCACATACAGAGAAAGAAACTCACTTCCGCCGCATCAAAAATCGGCTTCGTCTTTTCCTAAACTCTCCCGACCCGCTTTGCAACCTGTCCGCCGCGCAACCCTGAATCAAATCCCCCACCATCGCATCAACCATAGGAGACAAATCAACTCTGAGGGGAAAACCGATGCAGATCGGCATTGACAGCTTCGCAGCACTCGTTCCAGATCCCATCACCGGTCAGACCGTCACCGCGCAGCAGCGCATCGCCCATCTCCTCGAAGAGATTAAGCTCGCCGATGAGGTAGGCCTCGACCAGTTCGGCCTCGGCGAGCATCACCGCACCGAGTACCTCGACTCCGCCCCCGCCGTGATCCTCGCCGCCGCGGCGTCCATCACCAAAACCATCCGCCTCACCTCTGCCGTCACCGTCCTCAGCGCCGCCGATCCAGTCCGCGTTTTCCAGGAGTTCGCAACCCTCGACCTCATCTCCGGCGGCCGAGCCGAGATCGTCGCAGGCCGCGGCTCCTTCATCGAGTCCTTCCCCTTGTTCGGCCTCAAGCTCGAAGACTATGACGACCTCTTTGCCGAAAAGCTCGATCTCCTCCTCGCCCTCCGCAAGGAAAACAACATTCGCTGGTCCGGCAAGCATCGCGCCGCACTCACCGGTCAGGGAGTCTTCCCGCGCCCGCTGCAAAATCCGCTGCCCGTCTGGCTGGGCGTTGGTGGCACCCCGGAGTCCTTCGCCCGCGCCGGCATGCTCGGCCTGCCCCTCATGGTCGCCATCATCGGCGGAGAACCCCACCGCTTCCGTCCTCTCATCGACCTCTACCGTGAGGCCGGAAAGCGCGCAGGCCACGCTCCCGACTCGCTCAAAGTCGGCATCCACGCGCTCGGCTACGTAGCCGATACCGACCAGCAAGCCTCCGACGACTTCTTCCCCGGCTATGCCGAAGCCTTCACCAAGATCGGCAGAGAGCGCGGTTGGCCGCCAGTCACCCGCAGCCAGTTCGAGGCGCTGCGCCGACCCACCGGCGCTCTGATGGTCAGCGATCCCGAAACCGTAGCCGCAAAGCTCCTCAGGATGAACGAAGCCCTCGGCGGCATCTCCCGCATCAGCTTCCAGATGAGCGTCGCTGCTCTGCACCACGACAAACTCCTCCACGCCATCGAACTCCTTGGCACCCGCGTTGCCCCCATCATCCGCAAAGCTCTGCCGGCTCTGCCGAAGTGAGGTAGATCGAAGGCTCTCAACTACAATTGTGGACCGGCAGTACAGTGTGCTGAAGGGAGTCTCGTATGGCTGACACATTCACCCTCGATCCGGCCCACACGGCCGTCCTGAGCATGGATTGTCAAGCCGGCATCGTCTCCATCTACACCCGGGAGGACAAAGACGCCTTTCTGGCTCGAGCCGCAAGTGTTCTCAATCATGCTCGTGCTGCAGGCATGACCATCATCCACATTCAGGTAGGCTTTCGATCCGGACTCCCCGAAGTCAGCTCCCGAAATGCGCTCTTCAACGCCATTAAATCCTCAGAGCAACATCAGAAGCTGTTTCTGGAACCGCATGGAACGATCCCAGATGTCATCGCCCCGCAAGACGATGACATCGTTATAACCAAGCACCGAATCAGTGCCTTTGCCGGCACCGATCTCGCTATGATTCTCCGCGCCAATGACATCGGTACCTTGGTTCTCTTCGGCATTGCGACCAGCGGAGTCGTCCTCTCCACTCTTATCGAGGCTTCTGACGCCGACTACCGTCTCGCGGTCATCGGCGATTGTTGCGCTGACCTGGACTCAGCGCTTCACGAGTGTCTCATCCAGCGATTCTTTCCGACACGTGGCTCGGTCTTGTCGTCTGAGGGTTTTATCGCCGCCTCATTGAAGATGGATAAACAATCATGAAAAGTTCTCCACGGGCTGACCGCATGCACTAGCGCATCCCTCCTCGACTCTCTGCATTGCAAAAAGCAAACACGTAAAAGGAAAAGATGAGATGCTGATGGGGCGCGGCAGTTGGCCACCCCTTCTGCCGCGAGGAAGATCGCACACTTCCACAAACTCTTTCCCGTCCGGACCGCCAGGCGCTGCCGATGTTGGAGGACCTTGGAATGCCGCTGCTGCGAAGAAATAACTACATCTTGCTCCTGCCTTTCGCACTCCTGGTCGCCAGCATCGTGCACAGTCAGACGCCCGAATCAACCAACTCTCCCGCAGTTCCATCCCGCGAAACCTCACCTGCCGCCAAAACTCACCCTCGTGTCGCACTCGTCCTCGAAGGCGGCGGAGCCCTCGGCTTCGCCCACATCGGCGTCCTCCAGTATCTCGAGGAGCATCACATCCCCGTCGACCTCATCGTAGGCACCAGCATGGGCGGACTCGTCGGCGGTCTCTACGCCACTGGCCGCAGCCCAGACGAGATCCGCAACCTCATCCAGAACATCGACTGGGACAGAGCCATCGGCGGCCGCACGCCCTTTCCCGACCTCTCCTACCGTCGCAAACAGGATCGCGTCGAGTACCCTAACCGCCTCGAGTTCGGCCTCCGCCACGGCCTCTCTCTCCCCGAAGGCCTCAACACCGGCCAGCAGGTTGGCCTCATCCTCGACTCCGCCACCCTCGCCGACTACAATCTGAAATCCTTCGACGACCTCCCCACCCCCTTCCGCTGCGTCGCCACCAACATGAACACTGGCCGCCCCCGCGTCTTCGACAACGGCTCCCTCGCCCGCGCCCTGCGCGCCACCATGTCCATCCCCGCCCTCTTCGTCCCGGTCGTGATCGACGGCGTCACCTACACCGACGGCGCTGCGGTAGACAATCTGCCGGTCGACGTGGCCAAGGCCAACGGAGCCGACATCATCATCGCCAGCTACCTCGACAACACCGGCGGCCCCCAGACCACTCCCGGCTCCTTCCTCGCCACCACGGGAAACTTCGTCAGCATCGCCATCGCCGCTAACGAGATGCGCAGCCTTCAGGCCGCGGACATCCTCATCAGCTCCAAGCTCCAGGGCTTCACCAGCACCATGTTCACCAAATCTGCCGAGATTATCCCGAAAGGCGTGCAAGCCTCCGAAGCCAAAGCCAAACTCCTCGATCGCTTCTCCGTCAACGACGCCGAATGGGCCGCCTACCTCGCCCAGCGCAACGCCCGACGAAAGACTGAAACTCCCACTCCGCAATTTGTAACCGTAACAGGTGTAAGTACTCCAGCCGCAGTCGAGATTGAACGCAGCCTCCACCAGACCATCAACAAACCTATCGACACAAAGTTCCTCGACCAGGAGATGACCCGCTACGTCGGCTATGGAACCCTCAACGCAGCCGGCTACAACATGGTCGACCGCAACGGCGTCCCCGGCCTTAATATCAACACCTACCCCCGCTACAACGGGCCGCCCTTCCTCGATCTCGCCATCAACATCGACGGCTCCGACACCCAGGATGTCCTCTTCGGCATGGCCGGCCGCATCATCTTCCAGAACCTCGGCGGCTTCCGCTCCGAGTGGCGCACCGACATCTTCTTCGGCTACTCCTACGGCGTCCGCAGCGAATACTATCGTCCCTTCACCCCGCATAGCCAGTTCTTCTACGCACCCCGCGCCTACGCCACCAGCACCCGCTTCGACTTCTACAACGCAGGCGCCAGGACCTCGCAGTATCAGATCAACCAGAACGGCGTAGGCTTCGACGCCGGCTACACCTGGAAGCGCAACGCCGAACTCCGCTTCGGCCAGGACGAGTATTGGTACTCCGTCACCAAGCGCATCGACTTCGACAACCTCTCCATCCCGCCCCAACAGCAGAGTGTCACCTCCCTGCGCTTCACCTCCTACAACACCGACAACTCCGTCCTGCCCTTCCACGGCGTCAACACCTTCTTCCGCGTCGAACGCCACGAACCCTCCAAAGGCAACGACCCCTTTACCCTCGCCGAAGCCCGCGTCGCCGGATATCTCCCTCTCTCCCCCAAGGCCTCTGTCTTTCTCACCGCCAGCGGAGGCACAGCCTTCGGCGCACCACCCAGCGTCACCGACCTCCAGGGCTTCCCTCTAGGCGGCCCCTTCCGCCTCGGCTCCTACGGACGCAACGAGCTCCTCGGCACCCAGTATTGGCTCTTTCAAGGAGGCTACGAGCGTAAGATCTTCCAGCTCCCACCCCTCCTCGGCGAAGGCGTCTACGCCGTCGGATTCTTCGAAGGCGGCAAGGTCTACAACAACCTCAACGCCGCGGACGAACTGGAGTCCGAAGCCTGGGACGGCAGCTTCGTCCTCGTCACCCGCACCGCCCTCGGCCCCATCTACATCGGCGGAGCCTCCGGCAACAACGACCATCGCAAGTGGTGGTTCGGCCTCGGCCACGTCTTCTAATCGCCATCCCTTTTGTTATTCCCTTGACACCCCTTCGCACAACCCAAGTAGACTTATCCCGATTCGAATCGAAAGAAAACAACAAGCCCCACGTGCAGCCGCACTAAAGCCAAATCAACCTCAGGAGAAGCATGAATCCCTCGCGCCGTCTGTTTCTGCAGCAGTCCGCAGCCGTTAGCCTCGCCTCACTGTTGCCCTTCCGTTCGGCCTTCGGCGAAACCAGCATGCCCATCGGTGTCCAGCTCTACACCGTGCAGGACGAGTTGAAGAAAGACGCCGCGGCAACTTTGCAAGCCCTCGCAAAAATCGGCTACCGCGAAGTCGAGTCCTTTCCCCTTCAGAACATCACCGCCGCGCAGATGCGAACCTTGCTCAACGACGCCGGCCTCAAATGCCCCAGCGCCCACCTCTTCTTCGGCATGGGCGACACGGCCCAGCTCCTCGATCAGGCCAACGCCCTCGGCGCCCACTATGCGGTCAGCTCCGTCCTTTTGCCAGTCACCATCACGGGCATGGATCTGCCAAAGATGAGAGACATGATCAAGGCCTACACCCTCGACGACTACAAAAAGATCGCCGCCAAAGCCAACGAGATCGGAGCGCAAGCCCAGAAGGCTGGTCTCCAATACGCCTATCACAATCACAACTTCGAGTTCCGCGACTTCGGCGGCCACACCGGCTACGAAATCCTCCTCAAAGAAACCGACCCCAAGCTAATGAAGTTCGAGCTCGACTGCGGCTGGATGGTCACCTCCGGCAACAACCCCATCGACTACTTCACCAAATATCCCGGCCGCTATCCCCTCATGCACGCCAAAGACTTTCCCGCCGACACTCCCGTCAACACCACCAGCGGCGTAGACCCCAGCCATCGCCCCACCGAGATCGGCCGCGGCCACATCGACTTCAAGCCCATCATCGCCGCCGCCGAAAAGTCCGGCCTCCAGCACATCTTCGTCGAGCAGGATCCACCCATCGAAGGCATGACCTCGCTCGAAGCCGTAGCCGTCAGCTACAACGCTCTCCGTCCCCTCGTCTAATCAAAGAAAAGATCGTCCCCGTAAACACGTCACGCAGACAAATCTGCATCCAATAGTCAGCCATTGCACCAGGGGGAAACATGGAAACAGAGGAACTAGCACTAACCGAAGATCGCCGCTCCATGAGCAAGCTGATCCTGTTCGCAACCATCGCATCGGGAGTCATCGCAGCCTACCTGATGTACCGCCGAGGCGAATCGTTAGGAACCATCGCTAAGCAGGCCGTCACAAATCCGATTGGTTCCCTAATGACCGAAGTAAAAAATAAACTCTAATAAAAAGCACTATCTCGATCGGAACCAATAAGCGCGCGTCATTTCAACCCAGACTGAAAATTCGTCATCTCGACCGGAGCCGTGCAGTCTCATCGCACGGCGCAGTGGAGAGACCCCCGCATTTTGTTTTTGCCGTTACAAAACGCGAATCTACGTTGCCGTATCCAGATGGAAGGACTCCGTGTAAGCCTCCACCGGATAGCCCTTTTCCTTCCACGCCGCAATCCCGCCCCGCAGCAGCTTCACCCGCGTAAAGTTCAGCGCACGAGCCTTGCCCAGCACCATCTGGCTGGTCTCCTCGTCGCCGCCCGTGCAGTAGATCACCGAGTTCTGATCACGCGAGAAATGAGCTGTCTGATCAGCAATATCCTTCGGTGCGATCCGCGTAGCGCCAGGAATAATCTCCGGATGCGCCAGAAAGTCCAGCGGCTGGCGCACATCGTAGAGCAGAGTCTTCTTCGCCTTTAGCAGCGCATACAAAGCTTCAGGCTCAATGCTCTTCTCGCGAATCTCGCGTCTGGCAAGAATCCGCCGCACGAAAAACCCAAGGACCAACACGCAAACCACCACAACAGCAATAGTAGTCAAACTCATCCTGTCCTCCACGTATAGCCGGATTAGATGTACGCAACCGAAAGCCAGTTGTTGCGCAGCCAATTTGAACCCAACCAACGGGAGGACCGAAGCGCCCAACCACCCAGAAAAGGTGCACAAGTCACGAAGTGACCGCCTCCCGCGTAGGGAGCCCGTCCGGCAGGACACTGTCTTCGAATAAAGTCACCACAGTGGAGCTACAGCTTCCTCCTCAAACACAGGTTGCGGCCCACCGTGGCCGCCAATGTGGAGTGCCGTCAGAAATGGCTTCGTCTGCGGATCGTAGATCACGGTAATCGCTCCAGCGTTCCCCGCCGTCCCATTGCTGCCATCTCTCCCATCCAGACCGTTGCGCCCGTTTTGTCCGCTGGGTATTCCAATTCCGCCCGATCCTCCGTTTCCTCCGCGCCCGCCCTTTCCACCCGACCCGCCCGCGCCTCCGCTACTCGTTACCGAAAGCGACCCGCCCTGCGGATCTACCAGGTAAAAACGCTCCTTATGTCCTGCGGCAGAGACACCCAGTTGCAGCAGAGGATGAGTCCCCGATCGCAACGCAACCCTCATCTGCACAGACGGTCCATCGCCGCCAGATCCTCCATCCTGGCCATCCGAACCATTGGTCCCATCGGTGGCGTCTCCTCCAGCCGAAGGATTATTCCCATCAATAGATCCCATGCTGCCGCTCGAACCGCTCATTCCATCGGTTCCATTGAATCCGATCGAGCCACCACTACCAGAGAAGTTTGATACAAAGCTGATGTCGTATCGGACCGGAACGTCGAGATCGGCGCGGACACTTGGCTGGCTGGGCACTGTAATAGTGACATGCCCCGTCTTTCCATCGCTGACCCTGGGATCGCGAGGCAGAGATAGCACACCTTTCTTATTTACCGACACAACACTGGTTGTGACCGCCAGGTCCTTCCACAGAACCTTGCCCTTTCCCGCGCCCTCCGTCACCAACACCGCCCCATTCGGGCCGATCAGTGTGGCTATCAGAGAAGCCTTCTGCCCCGGCGCAATACCGGGATCTTTAGAGAGACTGGCTTCTATCGACGTGACGGGAGTCTTAGCGAGAGAAATCCTCTGTCCGAGCCGGACCTGTATGCTGCTGCAGCCAGTCAACACAAATGCAGAGGCCAGTCCCAGCCATGCCATCTGTCTGAAGCGGGAAAAACTCAGCGACCCAAAGCTGTTCACGTTCTTGGACTCCACGAAACTACCGGCTGCTGTATCAACGGCAGCTCTTCTGCAACGAACCCGAAGATAGCCGCCAAGTTGTGTCTTGAATAGTCTCACCCGACCAACGGGAGGACCGAAGCGCCCAGCCTTACCCAGAAAAGGTACACAAGTCACGAAGTGACCGCCTCCCGCGCAGGGAGCCTGTCCGGCAGGACACACGCCTTTAAAACATAGGCCGCTTAGGCTTACCAATCAGCGGAGTATTAAGCAGCCTGATTAAAGGCGCAGCCACCTTGAACCGCTCCACCACATCCTTCAGCAGCCCGGGCGAAGTAGCCCGCTCCACCGGCAGAGTAGCCGACAATCCCCACTGCCTGCACATAATCAAATCAATCGCAGGATCCTCCGCAGCAAATCCCTTCGGCGGCCGCGTCAGCGAAAGCGTCTCGGTCTCCTGCATCAGCGACCGCAGCTTCTTCCCCGCCGTAATCTTGCGGAACTCCAGATGATGATCCACCAGGTATCGCCGTATGGCCAGCAGCTGCTCCCGCTCCGGCATATATACCCCGGCAGCTATCAACACCTCGGTCGAACTCACCTGCAGATAGAACCCGCCCCCCGAGGTCTTCTGAAGACCATCCCTCGCCCACCACGCCGAAACATGATGCTTGTAAGGCCGCTTGTCCTTGCTGAAGCGAATGTCCCGGTAGATCCGCATCAGGATCTTGTTCGCTGGCCGCAGGTGCTCGGGCGAAAACTCCGCCATCGCCTCATTTACCTCGCTGATCAGCGCCAGCATCGGCTCCTTCAGCTGCTTCTCGTAGATATGTTTCCGTTCTCCAAACCACTCGCGGTCGTTGTTCTTCTTCAGCCCCCGCAAAAACTTCAAAGCCTCATTCGAAAACTGTGTCCCCATCCCTCAATCCTATCCGCTCGTCGTCACCCTTTGCTGCTGCCCTTTTGTTGTGGTCTTTGCCGTTGTCCTTCTTGTTGTCATTCCCGAAGGGAATCTGCGTTGCCCTCCGCCACCCCAAACTCCTCCAAAAGATCATCACTTACTCGACAAAAAAAGAGCACAAGCCATAGGCCTATGCTCTTCGAAAAGATACCAAGAGAGGAGAGTTAGCTAGTTAAAGAGGCGGCGCCGAACGCTCGCTGCTACACCCACTAACCCGGTTCCCAAAAGAAGCAGCGTGCTTGGTTCCGGAGTGACGCCGGTTCCACCGCCGCCAACCGTACCAGTGATCGGAGTGCTTGCTGAAAACGCATCTTCCAAAGCAAAGTAGGTGAACCCGCCCGGGGCAATAGCAGTGACGAAATTAACCGTGCCTTTTGTCAGGTCCAGCGATATGTTCGAGAAGTTAGAGTCGGGACCACCGTAGCCTGTGGTATCCGACTTATTGCCTGGATCCCCAAATGTGGTGATGCCGTCTCCATCAAATCCGAAGATCGGATTGCCTGCCCCGCCATTGAGGTTGATGCTGCTGATGGTCAAAGACGAGTTATTGTAGAACCCGACAAGCTGGTCGTCGGACCCGTCATAGTTTGGAGAAGGGCTCGGGCCCGCCCCCGCCGTGAGAGTTCCAGCTGAATTTACAGTGATCACCGTAGTGCAGCCGGTAGCAAACCCAAGGTTTGGGCAGACCGGTGTGGCGAATGCGGCAGCTGGGAGCAAAAACCCCAGTGCAAGAGTTGTGAGTTTTAGGCTGTTCATCGTGGAGTCTCCTTGAAATGACGTACAAGGGCCCGGTCGTGATGTTTTCCCAACAAAAAGCAATCGAAGGGCCACCATAAACCCCGTATTCAACACGTCGCCACATGTTGACATTGCAAACTCTTGCAGGAAAAAGGTAGGCCGTTCTTCATCGAGGGAGAAGACTCAAATGCTGACAGGGCTTAATTTAGGTGCCATTTCATAAGTTGAAAATAAACTTGCAGAATGTGGCGTACTCCAAACGGCTGCAGAGTTGCAATTTTAAACACCACGTTTACCACGCAATCCACCACGATCACACCAGCAAAAAACCACGTTCTGCACCATGGTTTTTGCCAAAACCCCCCGAAAAACCCCACAAAGCACCCCGCCATTTTTTTCTCCCGCTACCATGTAAAAATCCACGTGCGCGACTCCAACTCCAACTCCGGCTTTTTCTCTGAAGACACCATCGTAGCCATCTCCACACCACCCGGCCGCGGCGGCATCGGCATCGTCCGCCTCTCCGGCCCCGCCGCCCGCACCATCGCCGAACCCCTCCTCAAACTCCGCCATCCCCTCGCCCCTGGTCAGGCGCGCTTCGCAGAGGTCCTTGATTCCACAGGGGAAATCCTCGACGAAGCTGTCGTCACCTACTTCCAGTCCCCCCACTCCTACACCTCTGAAGACGTAGTAGAGATAGCCGCCCACGGCTCCCCCGTCCTCCTCGATCAGCTCCTCCGCCAATGCGCCGCCAACGGTGCCCGCCTCGCCGAACCCGGCGAATTCACCCAGCGAGCCTTCCTCTCCGGCCGCCTTGACCTCACCCAGGCCGAAGCCGTCCACGACCTCATCGAATCCACCACCCTCCACCAGGCCCGCATCGCCGCTCAGCAGCTTGGCGGCTCCCTCTCCCGCCAGATAACTCCAATAAAACAACAACTTATAAGCCTCATCGCCGCAATGGAAGCTGGCATCGACTTCGCCGAAGACGACATCGACCTCCTGCCCCAAGCCCAAATCATCACCCAAATCGCAGCAATCGAAGCCCCCCTGACCGCGCTCGAACACTCCTTTTCCTACGGCCGCATCGTTCGCGAAGGCTTCTCCATGGCCATCGTTGGTCGCCCCAACGTCGGTAAATCTTCTCTTTTCAACTGTCTGGTCGAACGCGATCGCGCCATCGTCACCGCCTCACCGGGTACAACCCGAGACCTGGTCACAGAACGCGTCTCCCTCGACGGCATTCCAGTAGAACTCATCGACACCGCAGGTCTGCGCGACTCCGCTGATGAGGCCGAGTCAATCGGCATCCAGAAATCTCGTGAAGCCATGTCAGAAGCCGACATAGTGCTTCTCGTCCTCGATGCCACCGCTGCGCCCCACGAAGAAGATAAAGCAACGGCAGCTGCTTTAGTGGGCCGCCCTTCCCTTATTGTTTACAACAAGCAAGACCTCGAACACTCGCAATCGCAGACCTGGGAAGGTGCTCTTCAAGTGGTTGGGACGTCCGCTCTCATGGGATCGGGTATCCCAGAGTTGCGTCGCGCAATCCTGTCACTAATGACAAAAGTGGTCTCCAACATTGAAACCGCAGTTCTAACAAACCGACGGCAACAGCAATCAATTTCGGATGCGTTGCAAGCTCTTAATCAAGCACGACGTGCCGCAGCCGAAATCATCCCTCACGAGATGATCCTCCTCGATCTCTACGAAGCTCTCCGCGCTCTCGATGCCTTTACTGGCTCTACAACGACCGATGACATCCTGAACCTCATCTTCACCAAGTTCTGCATCGGCAAATAACTTTACCTAAACGACAGTTCATGTCAGTGATACTTGGTGGAACTGGCCTACCCGTGAAGATACTTCAGCCGGAAGAATTGTTGAATCCGCGAGAACAAACGCCGCAGACTAGTCGATCCTCGTCAGTGGCAGCGGGTCACTCATCACCGAAATCCTATGTCGCCTGGAGGAGGAAGACGGCTGGTTTTGCCTGATCGCTAATTCGCCCCAGCATACCCGGTTGCGACCCAGCGCCTTTGCCTGGTAGAGCGCCTTATCGGCCGCCTCAAGCAGGTCTTCCTTGCAGCTCGCGGCACTCGGGTAGCAGGATGCTCCGCCGCAGCTTACCGTTGAAAGCCTGGGATGACTGCCCGGCTCAGGCAGCGCTGGAGAACCAGCTACCTCGACGAGTTTGCGGATGCGCTCAGCAACGATCGCCGCTCCTTCCTCGGTTGTGCCGGGAAGCAGAACGACGAACTCTTCACCCCCGAATCTGGCTGCGAAGTCGTCCTTGCACCGCAGGCCTTGCAGCAGTAGAGAAGCTACTCGCACCAGGACGCGGTCGCCGTACAGATGCCCGCGTGTGTCGTTTGTGAGCTTGAAATGATCGATATCGATCACGATGGCGGATAAGCATGTGCCGGAGCTAACAGCCCCGCTCCACAGTTTGGCAAACTGCAACTCATAAGCATGTCGGTTGGCTAGTCCGGTCAGACTATCGATGCTAGAGATTCTCTGCAGCTCAACGTTCAGGAAGGAGAGCTCTTTGCTTTGAATCTCGCTGCGCAGCCGCATCAAAAAGCCGAGCCGCTCTTCTCTGCCGGTGCTGTAGTTCGCAATCACTGTCATGGAGATGGCGCAGACCGCCAAGGTAATTCCGAGCAGCTTTTCCGAAGAGTTCAGGAAGTGATCGTGTTTAATGAAGATAAGATCGCTTGCCAGCATAACGACCGATGCGCTGAGAGCGTAAAAGAACTGAAGTCGCATCACGACATTGACAAAGATGACCGCAACGATGAGGCCTACCTGAGCGTACGCGGAGGAGGCCGCATTTTTATTGCTCTCGAGGTAAAGGTGCACGACTCCTATGAGACAGCTCGCCCCGGCGATGCTCGTTTCGCGATAGATCTTGTTTGGACTCCAGCGCATGGTGAGATTAATCAGGAGGGCCAGAGGGGTGACGATGCACAGGCGAAGTTGTAATGGAAGCCAGGAGCGACCGCCCTGAAGAAGGTGATCGACGAGGACATAAGCATTGAAGAGACCAATCGCAACCAGGCCTTCCAGCCAGAGACGTTCGGATCGGCGAGCGAGCGTCGACTGCTCGAAGGCGTTTTCAAGAGGAACCGGCAGCGCCAATCTCTGAAAACCTCGTCGTGAAAGCCGCTCGATCTGCTGAATCGCAAGCTCGTGAATGGAAGTGCTCGGCATCGAAAGTCGCCTCTACTCAGCGGTGTGTCTTGCATCCCTGAAGGTTCGTGTTTCTATGGCGGCGGTTCAGAGACAAATCGTAACCATAAAGATGCTGCCTGCATGTTACTAAAGCGGAGACGAAATACACGCGTAATTACAAGGGTTGCATGGTACTTCCGTGTCATTCTCTCTGAGCCTGCTCAATCGCTATCAGCGGTTTGACAGGCTTAAGAGACGAGAAGATTGTCGATCAGACGCGTGCGGCCCACATAAGCCGCTACTGCGATGAGCACACCGCTCTTAGCCGATGACTCAGGGAGAAGCGATCGGGCGTCGACGATTGCGAGGTAGTCCACTTTTATGCACGTTGCGGTCTCCAAAGTGGTTCTTCCAATTTGCAGGAGCAATGCACTGCGGCGTTCGCCCTGGATGATGCTTTGTTCGATTGCAGTCAGCGCACGATGCAGGACTAATGCCTGTTCACGCTCCGAAACGCTAAGGTATCTATTTCTACTGCTCAGAGCCAGGCCGTCGGCGTCTCGCACGATAGGGCAACTGACCAGCTCGAGGTCAAAGTTGAGATCCTGAACCATCTGGCTCAAGACGGCGATCTGCGCGGCATCTTTTTGACCGAAGTAGGCGCGATGCGGCGCGACGATGTGAAACAGCTTGGCAACAACGGTGGTTACCCCGGTGAAGTGTCCTGGGCGGGAGGCTCCGTCCAACCGGTCGCCGATGCCGGATACGGTGATGGTGGTTACGGCGCCGCTAGGGTACATCTCTTGAGCTTCGGGGGCAAAGAGGATGGCCACACCTTCCGCCTCAAGCTGCCTGCAGTCTGCCTCGAAGGTTCGTGGATACTGGGCGAAGTCTTCTCCTGGCGCGAACTGCAGGGGATTGACGAAGATCGACGCCACGACAGTCTGGCATTCAGAGCGGGCTCGCTGGACCAGGGAGAGATGACCCCTATGGAGCGCACCCATCGTCGGCACAAAGCCTATTGAGACGCCCTGCGTCCGGAGATCGCGGCAGATGCCTTGCATCTCCGCAACACTCTTTATGATCTTCATCAAATAACAGCTCCTCTCTACCGCATAGCTGCGGGATTCTCTCTTTGATTCTTCTGATCTTCTTTAGACGGACACGCACCGCCGTCGACGGGCTCGAATTGACGTCGAGATCGTTTGTGTGTGGCTGCGGTCTGGTTGCTACCCAACTGCTTCGATCGGGTCGGCCGGCTCGGTTGATTCGGCCGATTCATTCATCAATTCGCGAACCTCGCGGGAGAAGTGGTAGCTTTCGGCGTCCGCGGGGAAGGTTCGGGCGTCTACGTCGTGCCGGTACTCTTCCAACGCCTTGCGCATGACTCCCGCTACGTCGGCGTATCGCCGGACAAACTTTGCCGGAGGCGAGAAGGTCATGGTCATCATGTCGTGGAGGACGAGGATCTGTCCGTCGCAGTCGGGGCCGGCACCGATTCCGATGGTGGGGATGCGGAGCTCTTCGGTGATGATGTGGGCGAGTTCGCGGGGAACCCCTTCGAGGACGACTGCGAAGCAGCCAGCCTCCTCGAGAGCCAGCGCGTCGGTGCGCAACTCGTCGATCGCCTGCATCGTCTTGCCCTGGACTTTGTAGCCTCCCATGCGGTGGACGCTCTGGGGGGTGAGTCCGATGTGTCCCATGACGGGGATCTCGGCGGCGGTGATTCTGCGGATGAGGTCGACGCGGTCGCGGCCACCTTCGAGCTTGACGGCTTCGGCTCCTGACTCTTTGACGAAGCGGATTGCGTTGGCGAGGGCTTCGCGGTCGCCGGTGTGATAGCTGCCGAAGGGCATGTCGGCCACGAGCAGGGCGCGTTTTACGGCACGTCGGACGCCGCGGGTGTAGAGGAGCATCTCGTCCATGGTGACGGCGAGGGTGTTCTCGTGGCCCTGCATGACCATGGCGAGCGAGTCGCCTACGAGGAGAACGTCGAGGCCAGCCTCGTCGATGAGCCGGGCGCTGGCGTAGTCGTAGGCGGTGATGGCGCTGATGGGCCGGCGTAGAAGTTTCTTTTCGAGGAGGGAGGGGACGGTGACTTTGGCGAGGGAATCGGCCTGTCGCCCAGCTTGGGCATCGGCTCGTTCCGTTGAGAACGTGGTCAGACTCATTGCAATCTCCAGTGCAGCTCCGCCGCGTGTCGTCTTAGGAAGGCGACTTTGGCTGGATACCACCTGTCCCAGAAGGTACCTGGGCCGTGATTGACTTTACGCGTCTTGTGGCCCGAATGGCAAGGCGTCTATCGAATCCCCGAAAGTTAGGGGGGTACCCCCCCCTATTACCCGCGCGCAACTCTTTTATTGTCAGTAGCTTACAGAAGAAAGCCACATTCAAATACGTCATTCTAAACGGCTTACGCGCAGATACGTGCAAACAAAAGGGTTAGATTGCTTTTTGGTCTCTGGCAGGTGACAGAGTGCCCTTGCAACGATCTAACTATACTAATTATAGCGGTTGAACGGAAACTAATGCGCACGGGATAAACCTATGATTGCAATTGGTTTGCATGAGGCTGGGGCTTGACAGCTTTTAGGATTGCTCTCTGAACTGACATTTATCATCCTTGCTGTCCAAGGCGAAGAGGAGAATACTCTTGAGGCGCTGAGTATATGTCTGAAGACAAAAAGACTTATGGGGTGCATCAGCGCTAAGCTCAGCAGAGATCGCTGCGGGCGTGATCTCAAACAAGTTTAGTAGCCAATTAAGCTGGTGGGGCTTATTGCTAATATGTGCCATTCCATTGGTACTGACTTTTGTCTGGATTTATAGGAGAGAACGCGAAAAGGGAAGGTTGCGGAGTCTCTGGCAGGTACACCCCATCTCATATTCGATAATTGCCCTAATCGCACTCGTTTTTTTTTGGACATCGGGGTCTCTCTTAATTGCGAAGCTGCGCACACCTTCGAAATCACAGATCTCAGCACAGTCTTTGGAACCGATGGCCAAACCTGTAAATCCCGCTCCTGTCCCAGCTGTCATTCCACAAACTGTGGCAATCAAACCAGTCGCCCCTGACGTTACCGTATCGCCTAAGGTCAAACTGACCCCGCGATCAAAAGAACAAAAGACTGATCCCCCTGTTACGCGAAACCCGCAACCCGCACCTCCGACCGAAAACCTTTCTCCCGCACCGACTCCCATGCAGCAGCCGTCCAACGTGGGGTGTATTGGCGGCAGCGGTAATGCCTGTGTAGGAACAAATCAACCGGGCGGGGTTGTGATCGGGACACTGGGAAGCGTTCCTCCTCCCGATCGAACCTTGAGTCCAGATAATGTAACAAAGGCAGTAGATCTCCTGAAGCGAGCAGGAAGTGAGACTCGGATATTCTTCATTACGTTCCCCACTCAAGCTAGTGACGATGGAGAGATAGGAAAATTCACGCTAACCTTGGAAAACGTCTTCAATAAGGCCGGGTGGAATCCATATCGCGAGAGAAATGTTCAATTAGGACAGTTTCGTTCCATATCTGAGCGTTCATCGTCGGAAGGAGAGGGGATTGGGTGTAGCCTGCCTGATCCCCCGACACGCGAGTCTCAGTTAGCAATGCAGGCCTTATCGCTGTTGGGTTATCCATGCACTCACCCGTCGGTATATCAACCATTTGCAAATCCAGGTCAGCAATCAAATTTTGGGTTTGCGTTATATGTATCTGTCGGAACAAGAATAAAGCCAGAACAATGAAAACGAACACGAATACCACGAAGGCCCGGAAGCCTAGAGCGGTTTGAAAAGGGAATGGCCTCACTGGTTCGTTCGCTGAAGCCATGGTCGAAGTCGACCGCGAGGAAGACAGTCCGCAAGCGGACTATCAAGTTTCAAAGAAGTTAAACTGCACTCTGCTAGGCGCGGCCGCGGGCGGAGCCTGGGGGTGGGGGGTAGTTGGGTTTTAGCTTTACGGGCTCTACGATCTCGGGTTCGAGGGCGATGGGGCGGTGGGCGGCGACCATCTCGGCGATGGCGTATTTTAGCGGCTCGATGCCCTCGCCGGTAACGGCTGAGATGGTGAAAAAGGGGAGCTTGCGGCGCTTGGCCATTGCGGTGAGCTTTTTGAGCTTTTCGGGATTGGCTACATCGGCTTTGGCGGCTACGAGGATGGTGGGCTTGGCGGCAAGCGCGGGGTCGAAGCTTTTGAGCTCTTCGGTGATGACTTTGTAGTCGGCGACGGGGTCGGGACGGGCTGATCCTACTGCCGCGGCGCTGCCTTCCGCGGCGCCGGAGTCGGAGACGTCGACGAGGTGGACGATGACGCTGGTGCGTTCGATGTGTTTGAGGAACTGGATGCCGAGGCCAGCGCCGAGGTGTGCGCCTTCGATGAGGCCGGGGAGATCGGCGACGGTGAAGGACTCGGTGTGGGGGAAGTCGCCGACCTGGACGACGCCTAGGTTGGGCTCGAGGGTGGTGAAGGCGTAGTTGGCGATCTTGGGTTTGGCGGCGGAGAGGCGGGAGATGAGGGTGGACTTGCCGACGTTGGGATAGCCGACGAGGCCGGCATCGGCGAGGAGACGGAGCTCGAGGCGATAGGCGCGCTCTTCGCCGGCGCGGCCGAGCTCGTGTTCTCGGGGTGCTTGATGGGTGGACGTCGCAAAGTGCTGATTGCCGCGACCGCCGCGACCGCCCTTGGCGATGACGATGGTCTCGTTGGGTCGGGCGAAGTCGTGGATAAGCTCGCCGGTGGCGTCGTCGTAGAGGAGGGTGCCTACGGGAACTTTGAGGGTGGTGCTTTCGCCGGAGTATCCGGAGCAGTTTGAGCCGAGGCCGTGGCCTCCGCGCTGAGCCTTGTGCTCGGGGTTGAAACGGAAGTGGACCAGGGTGTTGTGGCTGAGGGAGGAGGACATGAGGACGTCTCCCCCATGGCCGCCGTCGCCGCCCGAGGGGCCGCCTTTGGGAACGAACTTTTCGCGGCGGAAGGCCATGCAGCCGTTGCCGCCGTCGCCGGCCTTGATGCGAATTTTTGCTTCATCAATAAACATTCTTCAGTGTCTAGTGTACTAGGGTCTGCGCTAGACTGGGATTGTCCGAGCAAGATCGCCGGTTGCGCACGAGATTGCGGAACGGGTTTGACTGTTTGACTCTTGACTGTGGCACTCCTCCTTTATTGATTCAGTTTGTGACAGAAGAGATCTTTCGTCAGAGATCCTGCGTCAGAAAATCGTTGGGTCGCGCTTGTAATCACGTGTTAATCGCGATGTGACAAGGTTAAGACAAATACATGACATTCCGAATGTCAGGCGCGGAACGAACGAATGCGCCTGAGGCGGCAGCAATTTTTGAGGAGACAGATGACACGATATTTAGGGAAGAGCGTTTTTTTGGCGTTGGCGTGCTTGATGGTGCGGCCGATGGGGGCGCAATCGACGACGCAGGGTGCGATTGTGGGGACGGTGTTCGACAATACCGGCGCGGTGGTGCCGGGGGCGGCGATCGAGATTCGCAATAACGGCACGAACGCGACGCTGACGTTGACGTCGGATTCGGCGGGACTGTATCGCGCGCCGCAACTGCCGCCGGGAAGTTATACGGTTACGGTCAAGGCGACGGGATTCGATGTGCAGCGCGAGAGCAATGTGACCGTGGAGGTGAGCCTTGCGACGCAGTTGGATGAACATCTAAAGACGGGTTCAGAGAGCCAGACGGTGGAGGTGACGGCGACTGCACCGGTGCTGAACTTTGAAGATGCGACCTATGGTGGCCATCTTTCGAATACGGAGATCGAGAGTATTCCGATCAACAATCGCCGCTGGTCGACGCTGGCGCTGCTGACGCCGGGCGCGACGGTGGACGCGAATGGATATGGATTGATCCAGTTTCGCGCGATCAGCCCGCTACTGAATAACGTGGAGATTGACGGCGCGGATGACAACCAGGGCTTCTATGCCGAGGAGCGCGGGCGCACGCGGGAGGGCTACTCGACCTCGCAGGCCGCGGTGCGCGAGTTTACGGTGAACAGCGGAGTGTATTCGGCGGAGTATGGACGCGCGGTTGGCGGCGTGATCAATTCTGTAACCAAGAGCGGCACAAACGCTCTTCATGGTGAGTTGTACTTCTACAATCGGGACAGCTCGCGCTCGGCTTACGGGTTCCAGACTAATAACACGACCTTCGACGCAACGACGGGCAAGTATGTGACGGCGCCCTTCAAGCCGACGGATAAGCGCAATCAGTACGGTTTCGGTGCTGGCGGAGCGTTGATCAAGGATAAGCTGTTCTGGTTTTATTCCTTTGATGTCTTCCACCGGAACTTCCCTGGCGTCTCGAAGGCAAACAATCCGAGTGCGTTCTTTACGACTCCGGATGCGGCGCTTCCGGCGGGGCAGACCTGCAGCGCAACGACCGGCACGATTGCGGGAAGTGGATCGAGCACGATCGATCAGCAGACCTGCCTGCTGGCAGCGCGATTAAAGGTGAGCTATGCGCAGGGAGCGGCGGACTACAACCAGCAGCTGCAGAATGCGTTGACGGATCTTGGTTCGGTTCCGCGTTACGGCAACCAGGACATCAATACGCCGAAGCTGGACTACCAGATCAACGGCAAGAACCATGTGAGTGTGCTGTATCACCGGCTGCGCTGGAATTCGCCGGGCGGGGTGCAGACCCAGGCGACGAATGCGTATGCGGTGGACGCGTTTGGTACGGACTTTGTGAAGCTGGATTATGGCCTGGTGGAGTTGGAGAGCCTGTGGGGTCGATTTAGTAACGAATTGCGTTACCAATATGGTCGCGAGCTGAATGACGAAGGGCGACAGACTCCGAGCGCTTATACGAATCAGTTTCTGACGCCGAATAACTCGGGCGGCGTTCCGGTTGCCATTGCTCTCTACACCGCGGTGTCGGGCTTTACTGCGGGGACGCCGTACTACAGTTTCCGGACGGCGTATCCGGACGAGCGGAAGTGGCAGGTGGGTGATACTGCGGCGACGATCTTTGGGCGGCACAGCATCAAGTTTGGGATCGACTTGCTGCACAACTATGACATTCAGAACAATCTTTATGAGGGCAACGGCCAGTACAACTACACGAGCAACATCGTTAATTACTTCAGCGATTTGATTGCACAGCATGGGACGTGCAACGCGGCGCTGAGCGGTGTGGGGACGCTGCCCTGCTACAACAGCTTTTATCAGGGCTTTGGGCCGGCGGTGTTCGATCTGAGCACGCTGGACTATGGCTTTTTCTTTCAGGATGACTGGAAGGTGACTCCGCGGCTGACGGTGAACCTGGGGGTGCGGTATGACTATGAGCATCTGCCTGGGCCGTTTACCGGAGTTCAGAATGCGGCTATGTTTCCGCAGTCGGCGATCACGCCGAGCGACAAGAACAACATCGGGCCGCGGGTGGGATTTGCCTACGATCCTTATGGTCAGGGCAAGACAGTGATTCGCGGCGGCGTGGGGATGTACTACGGACGCCTGTGGAATGCGCTGTTGCTGAATGCCCGCTACCAGACGGGCGCAGCGAATACGCAGTTGTCGGCAACGTTCAACAACAGCACGTCGGTGAATGGGGTGTCGATTGCGCCTACGTTCCCGAATGTTGCGACGACTGCTCCGGCAGCGTCGGCGGGCGCTCTGAGCGTGCAGTATCTGGATAAGAATCTGCAGAACCCGATGACGTATCAGTTCGATATGGCGCTGCAGCAGGATCTGGGCAGAGGGATGGTGTTTTCGGTGAGCTATATCGGCGCGCTTGGCCGGGAGCTGCCGAATTATCTGAACCTGAACCTGGATCCGACGAAGACGTATACCTTCAACTACGTGGTGGCTCCTGCGGCGAATACGACCAACTGCGGGCCGGTGGCTTGCGGTACGGTGATACCGGAGAAGGTCTACTCGACGCGGACGCAGTCTGTCTCGTGCGCGGCGGGTGCAAGCTGCACGGGAAGCTATAAGGCCAACACGCTAAACCCTGCGTTCAATGGGGTGACGGATGTGATCAGCAACATCAACTCCAGCTACAACGGGGTGACGGCGGAGGTTCAGAAGAGGGCGAATCATTTTCTGACCTTCGATGTGAACTACACGTGGTCGCATGCGCTGGACTTTGCGCAGAACGCGGTGACGCAGGCGAGCACGAATGGATGGTTTGATCCTTATGGCAATGCGCGGGCAAACTACGGGAACTCAAGCTTCAACATTCCGCATCGCGTCGTGGCGTGGGGGTTGTTGAACTTTCCTGGGGTGAACGAGGGTAGTCCGTTGAAGTGGATTGCCAATGGCTGGTCGTTGAAGCCGCTGGTGCAGTCGCAGTCGGGGCTTCCTTACAGCTTGACGGTTGGGGGTACCACGCCGAATCAGTGCTACTACACGGCAGGCTGTTTGCAGTCGGCGGGGTCGGGGCTCTCGGGGACGGGTGTCAGTTACGTGCCGCAGATCGGACGCAACACTTTCAAATATCCGGTCACGGTGCAGTCCGATCTGCGCGCGGAGAAGGACTTCACGTTTGCGGAGAAGTACAACCTGCAGCTGATCGGTGAGGCGTTCAACCTGCCGAATCATCTGAACGTGACGGGGGAGACGACGCAGGGCTACTCTAGCACGGTGACGCAGGGGTCCCCGACGACGGGGCCGAGCGCGAAACTGGTCTTCCAGCCTGGGTTCCAGTCGATCACCTCGGCTAACTCGAACTACGCGTACAGCCCGCGGCAGATTCAATTGGCTTTGCGGCTGTTGTTCTAGATTGCAGGCGTTTGTGGGAAGGAGGGCGGCGGCTTCGGCTGTTGCCCTTTTTCGGTTAACACGGAAGTGGTCTTTCATAATTGCTGTGTCTGCGGCTAATCTCATAGTGTGGCTGCGACGCTTTGCCTGGATAGCGAGGGGCATGGCGAGCTTACTTTTCAATCTTCCCGTGGTTGCGGCGTAGAGCGGTACAGAATCCGCGGAGAGTGCATGTCGTTCTGTCTGGGACGCGCGAGGTTGAGCGCGGGTGTGAGGAACGTGGTCCGGGCCTGCTTGCTGTGGTGTAGTGCCGCTGCTGCCGTGGGGGCGTGCGCTTGGGGACAGACGCCGGTGGATGGCGAGGTCAGCGGATTTGTGGTGGATGCGACGGGCGCTGGACTCAAGGGCGCGGTAGTGCAGGTGCAGAATCTCGCCAACGGTTTGACTGCAGTTGCGAAGACCGAGGGCAGAGGCGAGTTTGTGGTGGCACACCTGCCTGCGGGAGAGTACCGGGTGCTGGTTGGTTATGAGCGATTCGCGAATCTGACGCTGGAGCCTGTGGAGGTCGAGGTTGGCGGGGTGACTTCGGTGGAGGCCAGGCTCAAGGTTGGCGGAGTCGTCAGTTCGGTGAATGTGACCGCGATGCCGGAGACACCGGCTTCAGTGAGCGTTGATGAGGCGGCGGCCACGGCAACGGCGAGTGTCGTGACCCCGGAAGAGATGGAGCGAACGCCGGTGAATGGGCGGCGATGGCAGACGTTTGCGCTGTTGACGCCGACGGTCAACGCCGATCCGGGGGGGGACGGGTTGTTGAGCTTTCGTGGGGTGGCTTCGACGCAGAATAGCAGTCGAGTCGATGGCGGAGATGATGACCAAAGTTTTGGCGCGGTGCCGCGAGGGACGGGCGGGGAGAGCGGCGCCGAGATCGAAGATGCGGCAGAGACTGGGTCGTCAAAGCGAGTGAGTGCGGGTAGTGTGGATGGCGGTGGCGGATATGGGCGTCATGCGGGTGCGGCTTCCACGTTTTCTCAGGAGGCGGTGAAGGAGTTTCGTGTGAGCGGACAGAACTACTCGGCGCTGTATGGGCATGCGGCGGGAGGGATTATTACGACTGTTTCGAAGAGTGGAGCAAACACGCTGCACGGGACGGGTTTTTACCTGGTGCGGTCTAGTGCGTTCGGCGCGACGAATCCCTTTTCGATTGCTACGACTTATGTGGATGGTGTGAGCATGAGCACGGCGGTGAAGCCAAGCGATCTTCGGCAGCAGTTTGGAGGCAGCGTTGGCGGGGCGGCGGTGAGGGATAGACTCTTCTACTTTTATGCCTACGATCAGCAGCGGAGATCGTTTCCGGCTGTCTCGACTCCCGACGATCCGAACTTTTATTTGCTGACGCCGACTCAGAGTGCACTGCTGGGCAATCGGGGCGTGACGCAGACGAAGATAGATGCTGCACTGACCTACCTGGATAGTTTGACGGGGACGGTGCCGCGGCGACATGACCAGACGATCAACTTTGGCAAGGTGGATTGGCAGGCGGCGGCGCGTCATCGCGTGAGTTTGCAGTATGACCGGGCGCGATCGAGCTCTCCGTCCGGGGCGCGGTCTGCGCCGGTGGTGGATCTGGGAGCGGCAAGCCTGGGGAGCAGCTATGCGAAGGTGGATTCGGTGTTGGGGCGATGGATGTGGTCGGTGTCGCCGAAGCTGAGCCATGAGCTGCGTATTCAGTATGGGCGGGATCTTCAGTTTGAGACGGCATCGAAGCCGCTGCCGCAGGAGCCGGCGGTGGGTCCCGAAGGATATGCTCCCGAGATTGCGATTGGGCCGGATGGATTTACGTTTGGCACTTCGACCTCGCTGGGGCGCACGGCGTTCCCGGACGAGAATAAGGTTCAGGTGGCCGACCTATTGACGCTGGTGCGGGGGCGCCATCAGATCCAGGCGGGGGTGGATGTCAGCTTCGTTCATGACGATATTTCGAGTCTCAACAATCCGCAGGGAGCGTTTCACTACGACAGCGGGATTACTTCGGGACACGCGGGTGGACTGGTGGACTGGATTACCGACTATACGTTCAATGTGAACGCGTATCCGAATGGCGGGTGTCCGTCGATCACCGCGAAGGTGCATGATTTCTGCTTTCGCTCGTTTACGCAGAGCTTTGGGCAGAAGACGGTGACATTTGATACGCAGGAGTGGGCAGGTTTTTTGCAGGATGACTGGAGGGTGAGGCGGGGGCTGACAATAAGTGCCGGATTGCGTTACGAATACGAACTGTCTCCGCTGCCGCAGCAGCCGAATGCAGTGCTCGACGCGGTGTTTGGGCAGAAGGGCGCGACGAGCGTGTTTCCAGAGGATCGCAATAACTTTGGCCCAAGGGTGGGGGTGTCGTGGGAGCCGTTCGGGTCGGGACGGGGGGTGGTGCGAATTGGTTACGGGCTATTTTATGGCAGGCTGCCTGGCGCTACTGTGAGCAGCGCGTTGACAAGGACTGCACTGCCCTCATCTACGACCAGCGTTTTGATCTTGCCTACGACGGTTACAAATTGTCCACAGGTTGCGAACCAGGGTTTTGGCTATGCCTGCTCTTACGTGACGCCGCCGCCGGCAGCTGTGGGGAAGACGACTTCGGCGATGGTATTCGATCGGAGATTTCGGCTGCCAGCGGTGCAGCAGGGCAGTTTTTCGATTGAGCGTGAAATGGGTGCGGGGACGATTGCGAGTGCGACGTACTTACTGAATCTCGACCGGCAGCTGCCGAACTCGGTGGATATTAATATTGCGCCGGCGGTGGCGACGAAGGAGTTTCAACTGCAAGGTGGGACAAGTGCAGTGGGTGTTCGGGATGGCGAGACGTTTGTGGTTCCGTTTTATTCGCAAAGGCTGAATACGAACTTTGGACCTGTAACCGACATTGTTTCAAATGCCGATGCGACCTATAACGCGCTGGTGTTGGAGGCGCGGCGTCGGAGCCGTGGTGGGGTGGAGTTTAGGGCGAGCTGGACGTGGGCCAAGGCGATCGACTATGGACAGAGCGGTGGCGCGACGCCGCGGACGAATGGGCAGTTCGATCCGTTTGACGTGCGTTACGACAAGGGCCTATCTGCGTTGAACTATCCGCATAAGTTTGTAGCCAGTGTGGTGTGGGAGCCGAGGTTTACGATCGAGCAACACTGGCTGAGGAGCACAGTGAATGGCTGGGCTGTGGCTCCTATCTTTACGGAGACGAGTGGGAGACCTTACAGCCTGGATATCTTTGGCGGCACGAGGCTGACCGGTGGACATGAGAGCATCAACGGTGCTGGCGGGGCAGCTTATCTGCCGACGGTGGGGAGAAACACGCTGCGGCTGCCGGATACGGGGCGTATTGATCTGCGATTGAGCAAGGCGGTGCGGGTGAGCGAGGGCGTGAAGGTGCGTGGGGTTGCCGAGGCGTTCAACCTGACGAACCGGGTGAACTACTCGGCGATTATGCAGCGGGCCTATCTGGTGGGGACGGAGGCGAATGGGATTACGCCGCTGGTGTTTCAAAGCGCTGCGACGGTTGCGGCGGAGGGGCTGAATGTGCGGCCGTTCGGGACGTTTACGGCGGCGTCGACGGGGCAGTCGCCGGAGCGGCAGGTGCAGTTGGGGGTTAGGGTGGAGTTTTGATGCGAAGAGGTATCCTGCCGGACGGGCCCGCTACGCGCGAGGCGGTCACTTCGTGACTGGTATACCTTGTTTGGGAGAGGCTGACTGCTTCGGTCCTCCCTTTGGTCGGAGACGGGCGGCTTAGTGTTGTGAGAGAGAGAGGGTGTTGCCGTCGGGGTCGGCGAACCAGGCTACCTTGGCTGCGCCGCCGGGTGCGGTCCAGACGCCGTCGGGACTTTGCTCGAAGTGGGGATAACGGGTGAAGGTGAGGCCTTTGGCGGTGAGGTCGGCTACGGACTGGTGGATGTCCTGGACCTCCCAGCCAAGGATGGTGAAGGGCGCGGGAGTAAAGTTGCCGACGCGAACGATGCGGATCATGATGCCGTTGGCGTCCATGACGAGAGCGAATTTATCGTCGTCGATGAAGCGCAGGCCGAGGAGGCCCTCGTAGAAGGTGCGAGACTGGGCGGCGTCGCGGGTGGGGATGAAGGCGATGATCGGAGTTTGACCAAGCATGGGGACCTCGATGGACGGCTAGTTTATAGCTTGTTTGCTGGCTTGAGAAAAGATTTTGTCCTGCCGGACGGGCTCCCTACGCGGGAGGCGGTCACTTCGTGACTTGTATACCGGTCTTGATGGGGTAGATGGTTGGGTCCTCCCGCTGATCGGAGGGAAGGTTGTTTTCTTCTTGCGGTTTAGCGGCAAAGCGGGTGGTGGGAAAGGCTCCGGGGTAGTTCTGCTGGATCCATGCGGTCATCTTTTCGCGGACGAGGCAGCGCAGGTCGAAGTTTTCGCTGGAGTTGCGGGAACTCATGAGGCAGCGGAGTTCCATGGAGCGGTCGGTGAGGTTGGTGACATGGAGGCCGCAGACCTGTTTGTTCCAGAGCGGCGAGGGGTGGACGATGGATTCGAGTTGCTGACGGAGGGCTTCGACGGGGATGGAGTAGTCGACGTAGAGGAAGGTGGTGCCCATGATGTCGGAGGACTCGCGGGTCCAGTTCTGGAAGGAGTTTTCGATGAAGTAACTCAAGGGGACGATAAGGCGGCGGAGGTCCCAGATGCGAATGACGACGTAGGCGGAGTTGATCTCTTCGATGCGTCCCCACTCGCCCTGGACCACGACGACGTCGTCGATGCGGATGGGTTCGGTGAGGGCGATCTGGAGGCCGGCAAGGAAGTTGGCGGCGGTGGACTTGGCGGCGGTGGCGAGGATGAGCGAGGCGATGCCGGCGGAGGCGAGCAGGCCGGAGCCGTAGTGCCAGATGCGTGGGTCGTTGAAGGTCCAGAGGAGGGCGCCAATGTCGATGATGACGACGAAGGCGATGAGCATGCGGCGGAAGAGTTGGAACTGGGTGTGGACGCGGCGGGCCTGAATGTTGTTTTCGGCGTTGAGGTCGTAGCGCCGCAGCATTACGGATTGGAGGACGTAGATGCAGCCGATGGCAAACCAGCCGAGAGAGGCAACCATCGCCATGATGAGGCCCTGGCGGATGGTGTCTTCGAGCTTGTCGGAAAGGCCAGGTGCGGCTGGGAGGATGAGAAGGAGGCAGGTGAGGAAGAAGATGGCGCGGGCGGGTTTGCCGAGGTAGCGCTGGAGGCCCCAGCCGAGGCCTTTGCTCTTCTCTTCTTTGCGGCGCAGAAGACGGAACAGGACGTAGTGCACCACGTTTGCGAGTACGATGGCGGCGCAGAACAGGAAGATGGCGAAGAACCAGGTGTGGCGGAAGTGCGGGAATGCCTGCGCGAGCAGATTCAGATGCGGTGCAGGAAGGTTGGCCGGGCTGAGCGCGAGTTGGTTCAAGGTTGCTCCGTCTACTTCGCTGCTTAGATGCAACGTAGCTGAGAGCAGTTTAATCGCCGGCGGCGTTGCTGGTGTGACAACGCTATTTATGTTGAAGGTAGTCGAGGCCGTCGAGGACAGCTTTTTCGAGGGCGATGCGCTGGTCGGAGTAGGAGTGGTCGGTTGCCATGTGGATGGCGGTGATCTCCTGGTTGCCGGCTTTACGGAGGGCTTCGACGAAGGCGTCGTTGGAGGGTGCGAGGCCGTCGTCGGAGGTGATGACGAGTACGGGGCGGGTGGCTAGCTTTGGCGCGAGGGCCGGGATGTTCCATGCGGTTGCATTTGCAGCAACCTCTTTGGCGAGGCTTTCGGGGGTGCATCCGGCTAGCGGGGCCATGCCCTCTTCGGCGAGATGTGCGGCGAGGGCGGCGACGGCTGCATCTCTCTGATCGGATTTGAGTGATTGGAACTTGTCGACGCCCATATCGGCGGCGGAGATGAGGCCTACGGCTTTGATGGCGGGATCCTGCGCTGCGACGTAGCGAGCCATAAAGCCGCCCATGCTGTGTCCTATGAGGACGATGTTGGACGGGTCGGAGTGAAGTTTCTTGGCGTTTGCGGGATCGCGCAGGTAGGCGATGGCGGATTGGGTGTCTTCGATGGAGTGGGTGAAGGAGAAGTCGCCGGGAGAGCCCCAGGAGCCGCGGTAGTCGAAGTAGACGACGTCCCAGCCGTCGCGGCGGATGGCCTGGGCGAGGTCGAGATTCTTTTCGTTGCCGGGGAAGCCGTGGAGGAGGAGGACGACGGGATGTGGTGCTGGCCCGGGAGCGATGTAGGCGAGGGCGTTGAGGAGCGCGCCGTGGCTGGGGATCTGGAAGGTTTCGAAGGCGGCGGGATTGGTCTTGTCGTGGGCGGGGTCGGTGGTGATGGCGGTGGGGAGTTGCTGGGCATTGAGAGAGAGGTGCAGTGAGGCGCAGAGAAGAGCGAGAGCGACAAGATGGCGATGAGGGCGCATGGTTGATTGTTGTTTGGGGAGGGTGATTTGTAAAGCTGCTGCAATTGCAGAGAATCATGCCGTTACGCCTAGAATAGACGGGTGAGCTTTTCGGAACAGTTCGATGTGGTGGTGGTGGGTGCGGGGCACGCTGGCTGCGAGGCGGCGATGGCGGCTGCGCGGATGGGATTGCGCACGGCGATCTTTACGTTGAATCTGGATTTGATTGCGCAGATGAGTTGTAACCCTGCGATCGGTGGGATTGCCAAGGGGCATCTAGTGCGGGAGGTGGATGCGCTGGGTGGCGTGATGGGCGAGGTTGCGGATGCTACGGGGATACAGTTTCGTCTGCTGAATACATCGCGGGGGCCGGCGGTGTGGTCGCCGAGGGCGCAGTGCGATAAGGCGCTGTATCGCGTGAAGATGCGCGAGGTGCTGGAGGGGCAGAAGAATCTCTTCATCAAGCAGGCTGAGGTGGTGGATCTGATTGTGGAGGACGAGAATTCCGATATCCCACTCTTCGCAAACAACGCGAAGGATGGGGCACCCGGCGAGTTTTCTCCGAAGCGAGTTGTGCGTGGTTTGAAGTTGCGGGATGGGCGTCTGATTCATGCTGCGGCGACGATTGTTACGACTGGGACGTTTCTGAATGGGTTGATTCATTGTGGAGAGGAGCAGTACACGGCGGGGCGGAGTGGCGAGCCGGCGAGTGTGCTGCTGGGAGAGGCGCTGAAGCGGCTGGGGCTGCGGGAGTGCAGGCTAAAGACGGGGACGCCGCCGCGGCTCGATGGACGCACGATTGACTGGAGTCAGTTTCAGGAGCAGCCGGGGGATGAAGACCCGACGCCGTTCAGCTTCAGATCAGCGAGTCAGCGAGTTAGCGAGTCAGCGGGGCAGCGGTGGGTTCCGAACCTGCGGCAGGTCAACTGCCATATCGCGCATACGACGCCGGGGACGCTGCGGCTGATTCGCGAGAATGTGCATCGCTCGCCGATGTACACGGGGCAGATCGAGGCGATTGGACCTCGGTACTGTCCTTCGATTGAAGATAAGATTGTGCGGTTTCCGGAGAAGACGCGGCACCAGTTTTTTCTGGAGCCGGAGGGATTGAATACGCATGAGGTCTACATCAATGGCATGAGTACGAGCCTGCCGATGGAGATTCAGGCGGCGATGGTGAGGTCGATACCTGGGCTTGAGAAGGCGGAGATGCTGCGGCCGGGGTACGCGATTGAGTACGATGCGATTGACCCGACGGAGCTGGATCGGACGCTGCGGGTGAAGTCGTTTGCGGGGCTTTATCTGGCGGGGCAGATCAATGGGACGAGCGGGTATGAAGAGGCGGCTTGTCAAGGTTTGATGGCGGGAATCAATGCGGCGCTGGCGGTGAGGGCAGACCTGAGCGGCGAACTTGAGGATGGTTTTACTCTGGACCGGACTGAGGCCTATACGGGGATTCTGATTGACGATTTGATCAGCAAGGGAACCAATGAGCCTTACCGGATGTTTACTTCGCGGGCGGAGTTTCGGCTGCATCTGCGGATCGATAACGCGGATAGCAGGCTGACTCCGCATGGGCGGCGGCTGGGGCTGATCGATGATGCGGCGTGGGCGGAGTATGAGGCGAAGCAGGCTCGGGCGGATGCGTTTGAGAGGCTGTTGGGTTCGGCTCGGGTGCGGGCGGAGGAGTTGCCGGTTGCGCTTCGGGAGAGGCTGGATGGGGACGCGGCTGGGATTAGCGGGCAGACGTTTGCGCAGCTTTTGAAGCGTCCGGAGGTGCCGGTGGAGGAGATTGCGCCGGTGCTGCGGGAGAGGCTGCGGGATGGGGATGAGGTGCTGGGCGGTTGGGTGGCGGCGATGGATGCTGCGGGCGATGCGAGGTTGCCGGCGTGGGTTCGGAATGAGATGAAGACGGTGGAGACGGAGATCAAGTACTCGGGGTATCTGGACCAGCAGCGGCGCTCGATGGAGAAGATGCGGAGGGCGGAGAAGCGGGCGATTCCGGGGTGGTTCGATTACTCGACGGTGAGCGGGCTCTCGAGCGAGATGAAGGAGATTCTTTTGCGGGTGCGGCCGCAGACGATTGGGCAGGCAAGCCGGATTGGTGGGGTTACGCCTGCTGCGGTTAGTTTGATTCATGTTTATATCGAGATTCAGGGTAGGGCTCGGGTGGCTTAAGACTTGTCCTGCCGGACGGGCCCACTGCGCGTGGGGCGGTCACTTCGTGACTTGTGTACCTTGTTGCGGCAAGTGTAGTGCGTTGGTCCTCGCGATGCTCGGAAGGAAGATGTAACCGTGGGTGCGGTTTTGGCGTCCAAGCTTGTGTGGATTGGAGAAGGCGATGACGGCTGGGTTGAAGACGGGGTTGATCGTGTTAGGGCTTGTGGTTGTTGCGTTTATTCTTTTGGGAGGAGGAAAAAGAATGGTGATGGGGGCAGAGAGAAAAGAGCCGATTCCGGCTCCTGCGATGGATGAGCCGCATGTTGCGGCAACGCATGAGACTGCGGTGTTTGCGGGTGGCTGTTTCTGGGGCGTGCAGACGGTGTTTCAGCGGGTGAAAGGGGTTACGGCTACTACTGCGGGTTATTCGGGTGGAAGCGCGTCTACAGCTACTTATGATCAGGTGTCGTCGGAGGGCACTCGGCATGCGGAGTCGGTGAAGATTGTGTTTGATCCGGCGAAGGTTAGTTATGGGACGCTGCTGCGGATCTTCTTTTCGGTGGTGCATGATCCTACGCAGTTGAACCGGCAGGGGCCGGATGTAGGGACTTCTTATCGGTCGGTGATCTTTTACACTTCGCCGGAGCAGGAGAAGGTGGCTAAGGCCTATATCTCTCAGCTGGATGCGGCGCATGTGTTTGGAAAGCCGATTGTGACGGAGGTTACGCCTCTGAAGGCCTTCTATGATGGGGAGGACTATCACCAGGACTATGCGGAGAAGAATCCCAACAATCCGTATATTCAGGTCTGCGATGTGCCGAAGATGGCGGCTTTGAAGCAGCAGTTTCCAGATCTTTTTCAGGATTACAAGCACAAATAATTTCGGCTGGTGGGACTGGGTTAGGGACCTGTTTTTGCTGGGGTTTTTGCGAAATAGTGGTGCCTGAACGTGGTTTTTTGTGTGGCTGGATGTGGTGGAATGTGTGGTGAACGTGGTGTCGTTGCACCACACATTCTGGCCGCTAAGAATACGCCAGGGTTTCGGGATTTATTTTGGATGGCGGTTCGGGCGAACTGGTGGCGTTCGGGCGAAGATGCGGGGGGCTTGACGGATACCGTGCATCGGCTCGCTGCAACAGAGAGATGTGGCCGCAATCCACTACGTCACGCGTTGAGGCTGCGTGACTTCGGTCGAGATGACGGGGATTGGGGTGGGGATAGAAGAACGAACAAGGCAAAGGACGAAATGCGGGGATCCTTCACTCCGTTCAGGATGACGACTTCAAAAAAAAGTGGCGGCCTTACGGGGTAATACAGCCAGGGCCAGGATGACGACTTCAAAAGATGGTGGCGGCCTTAGGGGGCAATACCAGCCAGGGTCAGGATGACTTCAAAAAGGGCTGGGGATCTGGGCGGGGATGGGTTTCACGTAGAGAGTGCGGGTTATTGGGTGACTTCGCCCTCGGGTTCGTCGGTGGGGTTTTCGATCTCGGCCTCGAAGCCTTCGAGGAGGCGGTTGAGGAAGGCTTCGGGGTTGGTGTCTTTGTTTTGGAGCTGGTGGGCGAGAGCGATGTGGCGGGCGAGGTCGGCGAGGACGATGCCCCAGGCGAAGGGGTCCTCCCAGGCTCCGCTGCGGATGCTGACGTGCTGTCCCTGTTCGGCGATCCAGACGCGGAGAACCTCGAAGGAGGCTTTGTCGCGCTGGGCTTGTTCGGGGATGGCTAAGGTTTTTTCTGCTCCCATGAAGCTTCTCTTTTCTTTGTGCTATTCGGTTAGCTTTCCGGCTGCTAAAGATGTGCCAGGTTTTCGGGGCTAATTTGGCCTAGGTGGCTGGCAAAGGACGAAATGCGGGGGTCTTGACGGATACCGCAGAGTGTATCGGTTCGCTGCGACTGAGAGATGCGGTCGCAATCCGCTTCGCGACAGACGGTGTGACTGTCTGCCGCTTCGGTCGAGATGACGATGTTTTGGGTGGGACGAAGAACGAACAACGGCAAAGGTCGAGATGACGATGTTTGTTTGGGTTTGGACTGGGGCATAAGAGCGAACAACGGCAAGGACGAAATACGGGGATCCTTCACTCGTTCAGGATGAGAACTGTATCATAAATAACTAGAAATAAAACACATAATTTATTATAATATTCTATACAAAGTATGCACAGCCATAAAGAATCAATGGCTTGCACGAGGAATCTACACGGAAACTGCACAGAACGGAATAACCGCAGGAGGCGAACATGGCGTTTATTACCGAGAAAGAGGAGCTGAAACCCGGCCTGATTCTCTTCCGGCGCGGCGACGTGGATCATCGCATGTGGTACTGCCGCATGAAGATGCCGAAGGCCGACCGCTATAAAACGGTTTCGCTCAAAACAACCGACATTAGCGCGGCCCGCGAGCGGGCCTTCGACCAGGATGCGGACGTGCGGTTCCGCATCAAGCATGACGTTCCTGTATTCAATCGCCCCTTCCGTGACGTAGCGCGAGAGTATCTGTTGACGCAGGAGGCGCGGGCGAAGCGCGGAGAGATCAGCGCCGCACGGCCCAAAAAACTCCGTGCCGTTATTGAAGGCACTTTAGACAGATACGCAGGTTCCACGCAGGTACACCTTATCGGTGATGAACGGTGGGGCGGCTATCCGGCATGGCGGCGGGAGAACGGCGCGGGACGCCACCGGCGCAATGGCGTGAGGGAAGTTACCGCCGACGCAGCGCAATCCTTCGCGGACCATGAAGCCGAGCGCCGTACCAAGGTTCAGCAAACCCTGGGTATCAGAGTATTGAAGCCGATTGAAGTCAAACCTTCCGAAGAACGGGAAGTTCCTTTTATCAGCGATTCCACCATCCGCTTCGAGATGTCCATCTTCGGGGCGATTATGAACTATGCGGTGAAAAAACGCTATGTTCCGGCAAGCCAGCGTTTCGACGAGCGCCCCAAGCTCAAGACGATGCGGCGGGACGAGTTCACGCTGGAGGAGTACCGCAAGCTCCACACCGTAGGCCGCAAATGGATTGGCGAGGCCGACAAACCGTCAAGCATCTGGTATCGCACCGTTACCTACAACATGATTCTGATTGCCTGCAATACAGGCATGAGGCCAGCGGAGATGAAGAACCTGCGCTGGCGCGACATTATGCCCGCGAAAGACCGCGAGGGCCGCGAGATCGTTGTCTTATTCGTGCAGGGCAAGGGCAAGTCGCGCAAGCTGGTCGCGCCTAAGAGCGTCGGAGACTACCTAGACCGCATCCGCGCAATCTCCAAAGCCACGGAACAGGACGACAGAGTGTTTACCAACATCACGGGCAAGCCTGCGAAGACACTCTATAGTTCCTTGATTGCCGATCTGCTGAACCAAGCGAAGCTGCGCGAAGGAACGCAGGGCGTTCCACGCTCGACGTATTGCTTCCGGCACACGTATGCCACGCTCCGCTTGCAGGAAGGCGTGGACGTGTATTTCCTCGCCGAGCAGATGGGAACTTCCGTCCACATGATCGAAAGCCACTACGGACACGTGAACACCATCAAGCACGCCGACCGCGTATTGCAAGGCATGGCAGGTTGGGAACTGCCGCAACCGGACGACACCAAGGCCAAGGCGTCGAAAGCGGCGGAGACACATGACAAAGGCAAGAGAGGTCAGCGCCACAAGCTGCGCTGACTGTGAACCTCCCGAAGCCGTCTTTGGCCGGAGCCGCTGGCGGAGGCTGGCGTAGGGAGGCAATCGTCTCAATGTCCGGCCCGGACGTTCCTTGCTGAGATGGTTTTGATTTGCCGCTGCCCCGCCGGGGCGTTCTTAGCGGAAAATCTCCGCGCACGAGCCGCCGCTGGCGGCTGTTCTTAGTGCGGCACTGGTTGCTTGATGACAGACAATCCGGAGGCCGGGAGGGTTCAATTCCCTCCGCCCGCACCAAACAACGGTTCACAATCTCGGCAAGGATGGAACCATCCTGTCTTGTTTTGAAGCCGGACTAGGGCCACTCCGGCCCGCGCTCAGTACGGCGCTTTCATTGGATTCGAGCTGTTGATTCTGACGAAATCTCGATGACAGCAATCGCAATAGGCTAAATGGATTTGCAGCAGAGCCCATTCCTCTTCTGAGAGCTCTCCAGAGGAAAAGTGGGTGCATAAAGCAGCTAACTCCTCGTGCAATTGAGTGGTCATGGACTCGCTCCGCTTCTGGGCATTCTGAATCTCCTTATAACTTGCCTGTCAGAACAGTTGGAATCAACACTGAGATGCGAGTTTGGCCAAACTTACTTGTAGGAAGCTGCGATCAGGAAAAATGTCCAAGCGAGGCGAGACATCTGTCGTCCGGACGGGAGCCGCTGGTCCCGCTTAGTCCGGTCCGGAACGTATTTTGCATACGAGCGTATGCAGTTCCCATTGTGCCCGGTCTCAAATCATCCTGCACTCTTGATGCTGGTCCGAGCGCATACCATTCACAAATTACATTTGAGCTTGTGACTCCAATCGTCAGATATGATTCGGGGCGAGGCGACTATGAATAATAATGTTGAACCAATAGGAGAAGAGCTGTGCATCTTCAGCCCATACGCGCCAAAGCCGGGAATGCTGGCTGCAATGGCACGGCCAGAGAGATTGGAAGAGATCAAAGAATTAGAGACCTCTGGACTAAAGATTGTCTGGAAAGTGCGCGGCATCATCTCTGATTCGGTCCCACTTTCTGGAGAAATCCTCGAAGCGCTCAACCGCCCAGCGCACAATCTGCTCTTTCTAAACGAAGACCCGCTTACGATTTACCTCCATGCTGGCGGCAAGAGGGCTGTCTACTATGATTTCGTTGGTGACGAGAAGCACAACTTGCAATATATAGAGGTTCAGGTCGAATCACGCCTCCCTAGTGTTGCTTTGCTTTTGGCGCGACGGCCATTGAATGCCATGCTTGATGTCATCGCCCGCAACTTCAATCTTCCTCTGACCCTTCAACGTCTAGAACTTATATCCCCCAAAGATGACGGCGCATTAATCTCGCAAGCCTTATTACCAACGAACACGAAAATCGTTGCAGGGCCGCTAGGAGGAATTGTGCAAGCTGTCCCGTTCGCGCCTTACGATGCCATATACCGCGAAGCTCTCACATCGAGCAGTCCTTTCTACCGACTGCTATGTGCAGCGCGAATGTATGAAGGGACAAATACGATTCGGAAATGGATGAAGGAGCGTTGTGTCGAACGCGGAATCCAAGACAAGCTGCCATCCGACCCACCCGTAACCCAAGAGGAATTGAAAGAGTTTGGCTTTGCCCCCGAGATCATCCAAGGAGTTAAGACAACGCAGGATCTATTTCATAAGCTCAAGGACATGCGAGATGCGATCGCCCATTTTCTGATTGAACGAGAGACTGGCGACGTTCATGTCTATCTGGCCGAAGGAGTCGAGCTTGAGCGATATGCCACTGCTGCCGTCGCATTGCTGCATTATGCTCACAATGCTCTGGAAAGCCTCAGACGCTTTTACACTAACAAACTGGAATCACATCGCGGCATGGTGCTTCCAATGGTTCAGAACAGACACGAATTCATTGTTCGCGCATCGGATCTGGGGTACGAGTAACGCAGATTATGGTTCCCCTTTTTCGTTGTCTAGGAGCCAAGGGGGCGGTCCTACGCTTTCCTCTGTCATCTCGTCCACGCGTTTGTAGAACTGATAAATTTCCATAACACCGAAACCCAAAGCCTGAACCATCTGCATTTGAAGGCGCATGGAATAGTTCGTTGTAAGCTGGTTCTCCTCAAACTTCCTGAGCCGGGGAACGGAAATTCCTGTCTCCCTTGAAAAGTCTGCAAGACTCCAGCCCTTTTCGGTGCGAAGCTGGCGAACCAGATCACCACAACAACGGTGGTATTCCTCTCTGTACCGTTGCATCGCGGCATTGTTCCGTGGCCTCATTTCCTAGACCTCCTCACAGGCTTTCGCTGTTTCGGCGGTTGCTCAATCTGGTCGTATTGGGGGTAACAGTCTGGATGATTCGGTAAGAACATCTGTCCGCTTTCGGCAATTGGGTCGTCTTCGATGGAGATAAAGTGCGAAACCCTCGCTGTAGGCAGGGAAAAAGGCTCGATAGAGATGGACCACTCGGTGCGATCAGCAAACACCACGGTCACATAAACTATGCTGCGCTCCGCTTGAGAGAACCTTATGTGATCGACCTCCTTCCCCTTCACGCTGTAATCGAAGAGAGCGCCGTGCTTATGCTCTAGGCGAATCGTCTTCACCCGTGCTCTGCTCATGATTGCTCCCCATCTTCCTTGGCTTCGTTCACCAGAAGCACTTCATCGGGAATATCCGATAGCTCTTCAGCCCGGTGCGCAAATTCCATAAAAGAGAGATCGAAACCGATGCTTAGGCAGTAGAGAAAATAAAAGTCGGGATTAGGGTCTTTTCCAGCTTCGAGATCGCACACGAATTCAACCGGCACCTGGCTACGCTTTGCCAGCTCTTCCTGCGTCAGACCCTGCTCGTTCCGCAAAATGATAGAAAGAGCGGCATAAGCAGCAACAGCGCGTGTGCTCCGCTCTTGCCTGTCAACTTCGGGAATCGCGTTGATGCCCTCCGCGACCTCTGCTTGTGAGAAACCACGTTCTACCCGCAAAGCACTCAGAGCTTCCCCTATGGCTTGGTTGAACTCCTCACGGCTGATCCTCATATTCCCTCGTTTCCAGCTCGGCGAACTGTCGTTCCGCATAAAATTTCAGGCCAGCGTAGAGGTTCTTCACCAGCTTGGCGTCATTCTTGAATGGGACAGACCTGTCACCAACCAGCTCAATACCTGCTCTTCTGGCCCAGGTATAGGCCGCCGATACCATCAACTGCCTCGCGCGCTCCCCACTGATGCCGTGCATGGCTCCGATGGTTCTTTGCGATTCGCCGTCATGAACGAACTGCATCAGCATTCTGTAAGCCCGCGCAAATTGCTGCCTTCCCTCCGGCGTCGACTTCGGGGTGCTGTGGGAACCGAAACTGAGGCGCGGTGTTTTACGAGGGAGTATGTCTGCATACTTCTCACGGATGATGGTCATAGGAGAGGGGTCAGGGGGAACGCGATTGGCTGGAAGCCGCGCAATCCGGGAATATTGCCGCCACTGGCGGTACGCTCGGTGCCTGATCCACTCCACCGCGTCTTTGTCAGACAGGCGTGGCGGCACTCGCAGGCCACACGCAATAGCCCATTGTTCGGCCAGAACTCGCGGACAAATGCTGAGGGCTTTGGCAAGCTGATTGAAGTCGCGTTCCAGCAAATGAACCTTGCCAGCAACATATCGAGCGAGATAGCGTTCCGTTACATCTCCCAGTCTCTTGCTTAGCTGTTCATGGGAAGTATCGCCCCGCAACATTTCAATCTGCGCGAGCAGATGAAGGCTGAAATCGCCTCTCATGACCGGAGGATGCTGAGAGTCTCGCATGGCCAGAATAATCTCATAGTTGATTATGATAATCAACTACTTGTATATCATATTCATATACTTGGGCTTATCTAGGTATGCGTGTTAGCTTTCCCTTGTTTTGATTATCACGGGAAGACAGTTACGGGCTGCACGCGCTCTGCTTGGCATGGAGCAGATTGAGCTGGCAAAGCGCTCACGCGTGGCGGTAGGAACCATCCGAAGGATGGAGTCCTTTGATGAAGAAGTTGGCGCGCGCACGTCAACGCTCTCTCAAGTGCAGAAGGCATTGGAAAAGGCTGGAGTCGAATTCCTAAACGACGGACAACCGGGTGTCCGGTTGAAACGTCAGCCTCATTAAAAGTTTGCCTGATGAGTTGCACCGGGTCGTCCTAATCCCTCCCATAGTCGTTTGCCTTGGACAGGAGTAAGTCACGGCACATGCCGCTTTGAACGCGGCTGGGGCCAGGAAGCACGTACCAATCAAGGTTCAGACGAACTTAGATCGCTGCTACCTTTGTTTTCTCGCTATCCGTGAGATTCTCTAATTTTCTCCAATTTTCTCTTCTCGCCGTGCTATAGTGAGGCATGTCGGAAAATGTTCTCACCATTCGGGAGGTTGCTGACCTCCTGAAAATCAACGAGAAAACGGTCTACAAGCTGGCCGCCGCCGCGAAGATACCAGGCGTGAAGGTTGGCGGATCGTGGCGATTCGACCGCACGACGCTTTCGGCATGGCTCAAGACCAAAACTACTGCCGACTTATCCTCGTCCAGCGACGATGCGGATATCGAGCCGGAGCAGCTCGCAATCAGCGCCCACTATTCCCCCCAGCAGGGAACATTTTTCGCCCACCGCATCACGCTGGAGGGTACAGGCGAGGACGCGCTCGCCCAATCGCTCTCGACTGCGCGCGTGGATATGAACCCGCATCAGGTGGACGCCGCTCTCTTCGCGCTCGCCTCACCACTCACCAAGGGAGTTCTGCTTGCCGATGAAGTCGGCCTTGGCAAAACCATCGAGGCGAGTCTCGTGATTGCGCAGCGTTGGGCCGAACGCAAGCGCCGCATCCTGCTTGTTGTGCCCGCGTCGCTACGCAAACAGTGGAGCCAGGAGCTTTACGACAAGTTCTCTCTTCCCTCCGTGATTGTCGAACGCAATAGCTATAACGACTTGCGCAAAAAAGGTATTGCCCGTCCCTTCGAGCACGTTGACCGCGTCGTGATCACGTCCTACGAATTCGCAGCGCTCAAGGCAGACGAAGTTCGCGCAGGTCAATGGGACTTGGTGATCTTTGACGAAGCACACCGTCTCCGCAACGTCTACAAGAACGACGGTGCATCGCGCGCGAAGCGCCTGAGCGATGCGACACGTCCATTCTTCAAGATTCTGTTGACAGCCACTCCTTTACAGAACTCTTTGATGGAACTCTACGGCCTCGTCTCCGTAATCGACGAGCGTCACTTCGGCGACGAGGAATCTTTCCGCAGCCAGTACGTTGCGGGGCCGGGTGCACGAAACGGTCATATATTCCTTCGAAAGCGGCTGGAGCCGATCTGTAAGCGCACATTGCGTCGCCAAGTCCAGCAGGCGGGCCTGATTCGGTACACCGAACGCAGTCCGGTGACGATGGAATATGCGCCCTCGCAGAACGAGCTGAAACTCTACGCCGATGTTTCCGCCTACCTCCAACGCCAAGACACGATTGCCTTCGGCAACAAGCCAAACCAACTCATCACGATGGTCGTGCGCAAAATACTCGGCTCATCAACCTTCGCCATCGCCGATACGCTTAAAAAGATCATTGACCGGCTCACGCAGATGGAACCGCCGACGGTAGAAACTATCGCCGATTACGATGTGATCGAAGAGCAAGACGAGGAGCTTGAAGAAAGTGAGAGCGACGACGCTGAGGCACCCATTGACCTCGTCAAGCTCAAAGCCGAAATAGCCGAGCTTGAGGAATACCGCAAGCTTGCGCTTGCCATCGGCGAGAACGAGAAAGGCAATAAGCTCGTTAAGGCGCTTCCCGGCGTGCTTGATGAAATCGTCAAGAAGGGCGGCGAGCGCAAGGCCGTCATTTTCACCGAATCCGTCCGCACTCAGCGATACCTGGTACAGCTTCTCACTGACGAAGGCTATGCTGACGAAATCGTTCTTCTCAACGGACAGAACAGCGATCCGCAGAGCAAAGTGATCTACCAGGATTGGCTGACACGGCACAAAGGCAGTGATGCCGTGTCAGGTTCGAAGACGGCGGACATGAAGGCCGCCGTCGTCGAGGCGTTTCGCGACCGCAAGACCATCCTCATCGCGACGGAATCCGGCGCGGAGGGCATCAACCTTCAGTTCTGCTCGCTCCTGGTCAATTTTGACCTGCCCTGGAACCCCCAGCGCGTAGAGCAGCGCATCGGGCGGTGTCACCGGTACGGCCAGAAGATCGACGTGACCGTCGTCAACTTTCTCAACCTCAAGAACCATGCCGAACAGCGAATCCACCAGCTTCTCGATCAAAAATTTACCCTGTTCAAAGGCGTATTCGGCGCGAGCGACGAGGTGCTCGGCGTTATCGAGCGCGGCGTCGATATCGAGCGCCGTATCTTTCAGATTGTGCAGAGCGCACGCACCGAAACCGAGATCGACGCCGAATTTGACAAGCTCCAAGAGGACCTTCAGGAGCAGATCGACGAACAGATTCTCGACGCACGAAAGCGTCTTCTCGAATCCGTCGATGAAAAGGTGATCGACCGACTTAAGTCCCGCAAGGATGAGATCAAGAGCCAACTCTCGGATTTAGAAAAACAGCTTCTCTATGTCGCGCGGGCGGAACTACCCGACGCCCGCTTTCACGCAAACAACGAGCGCCGCTTCGACTATCGCGGCGACACCTATACAACTGAATGGCCGCTTGCCGACGAAAAGGGCTGGAAGTTTTTTCGCCTGCTTGAAGGCACGCTGGCAACGGATGTCGTCAAGAGGGCAAAGGACCGCCAGTTCGACGCCACCTCCTGCCTTCGCTTCGACCTGTCTGCCTATCGCAATGGACGCCTCGCCGATGTCGAGCTGCTACGCGGCAAGGCCGGATGGGCGCGCGTTGCCAAACTCAATATAAAGACTCCTGCCCTTACACGTGAACACCTCGTCATTTCGGCAGTCGCAGATGATGGAAACACCGTTCATTCCGAAACCTTCGAGCGCCTGTTCCGGGTTCCGGCACACAACGAACCACCGGGAGGCACGCCGCCCGAGGACGCGCTGCAAAGCTGTGAAACCGGACGGCGCAAAGACCTGCTCGACGAGGCAGAAAAGCAGAACGCCGAGTGGCTTGATGTTGAAAGCGAAAACCTAGACCACTACGCCGAGGACCTGGAGCGCGCCTTCGAGACGGAAATCAAGACAGCCGAAGCGGAGATTAAAGCAGCAAAGAAGGCCATGCGCGGCTCGACTCTTCCGATGGCCGAAAAAGTTGCCGAGAAACGCCGGATCAGCTCCCTGGAAGGCAAACGCGACAAGTTGAAAGCGGAGTTCTTCGACCGGCGCGCAAAAATCCGAGCCGATGTCGAAGTCATGCTAGACAAGATTCAGGAGAGCCTGAAGCTCGAACCCTCTTTGACCCCACTCTTTACAATCCGGTGGGAGGTGTTATGAGCATGAATTTGCTTTATTCAACTACAAAGCATGACGGAGCCGCCATTTGAGCAACCGCAAGCAACGCCTCGAACTTACATGGATAGGCAAAGACGAACGCCCACGCCTTGAGCCGCGCGTCCTCCTTGAGGATTCGGATAAGTCGTACCACGCGAAGGCCCGCGTCACCGGCCACGACATCTTTGACAATCTACTGATCTTTGGCGACAACTTGCTCGCACTGAAGGCCCTGGAGCAGGAATTCGCTGGCAAGGTCAAGTGTGTTTTTATTGATCCTCCATATAACACGGGGTCGGCTTTTACCCATTACGACGATGGCGTTGAACACTCCATTTGGCTCTCACTAATGCGTGACCGTTTGGAGCTGATTAAACGCCTACTTTCGGAAGATGGCTCGATTTGGATCACAATTGATGACAATGAGGCTCACTATCTCAAGGTGCTTTGCGATGAAATCTTTGGGAGGTCATGCTTCGTAACCTCCATAATCTGGGAAAAGGCTGACTCTCCCAGGAATTCCGCGCGCCAGTTTTCAAATGACCACGACTACATCCTCGTGTTTTCGAAGAATCCAGATTGGAGTCCTCAGCGACTGCCCAGAACTGAAGAGTCTGATTCGATCTATTCCAATCCGGACGATGACCCGCGTGGCGTGTGGCTCCCCGGTGATCCATATGCCAATAAGCCCTACTCCAAGGGGCTATATACGATGAAGGGGCCGACCGGAAGAGAGTTTAAGCCACCACCAGGGCGCTTTTGGCGTGTCTCAGAAGAGAAGCTCCGCGAGTTAGACAGCGATGGGCGGGTTTGGTGGGGACCAACTGGAGAAGCTCGACCGAGTATCAAGCGCTATTTGAATGAGGTTTCTGATCTCGTACCTCGCACTCTCTGGCACAAGCAAGATGTAGGAAGCAATCGCACTTCAAAGAATGAAATGCGCGCACTCTTTCCGGGCGATGAATCCTTCACGACTCCTAAACCCGAGAAACTTTTAGAGCGCCTGCTGCGGATCGCCACTCAAACTGGTGATGTTGTCCTGGACTCCTTCGCCGGATCAGGCACAACAGGCGCTGTCGCTCAGAAGATGGGCCGTCGTTGGATCATGATCGAGCTGGGAAATCATTGCCACACTCACATCATTCCGTGCCTTAAGAAGGTCATTGACGGAGAAGATTCAGGCGGCGTAACTGATGTGACCGCATGGAAAGGTGGAGGGGGCTTTCGTTATTATCGTCTCGCGCCTTCGCTCCTTGAAAAAGATGAGTGGGGGAATTGGGTTATCTCGAAGGAATTTGATGCGGCGAAGCTCTCCCAGGCCGTGTGCAAGCTCATGGGTTTCGTCTATCAGCCGGACGAAACGTGTTATTGGATACAAGGTCGCTCGTCCGAGACGGATTTCATTTACGTCACAACACAGAACTTAACCCACCAACAACTCGCCGCCATTTCGGAGGAAGTCGGGGAGGAGCGCACGTTGCTCGTCTGTTGCAAGGCGTTCCGCGCCAACGCTGACGCATTTCCCAACCTCACCATCAAGAAAATTCCGCAGGCCGTGCTCCGCAAATGCGAGTGGAGCCATGACGATTACAGCCTCAACGTCGCCAATCTGCCGCAAGCGCCTCGTGATACGGAGACCCCGGACAATGCCTTTCTGACAGGCAAAGCGCACAAGAAGCGCAGCAATGGCAAAGATGCGTTGCAGAACGACCTTTTCACCCAGGAGGTCGGTAAGTGAGCGATCGCACTGTTCGTAACATCAGCCAACGGCTTTCCCTTCGTAAACCGCAGTCCGATTCCCTCGAAATTCTCGCTGATGTCGCGAGCAGAATAGCGCTCTCCAAGAGTAGCGATACCACCGCCGCGCTCGCCGCCATCCAGGACTTCTATCCAAGCGTTGAAGACTTCGAGCGTGAGTTTACCTCGCTGTGCTTCGCATTGGCGACCGGCGTCGGCAAGACGCGCCTTATGGGCGCTTTCATTACCTATCTCTATCTCACGGGTAAGAGCCGCCATTTCTTTGTCCTCGCCCCGAACACGACCATTTACGAGAAGCTGATCTCCGACTTCTCTCCCGAAAGTCCTAAATACGTCTTCAAAGGAATTGCCGAGTTCGCAGCCAATCCGCCGCTCATCATCACCGGCGACAACTACGAAAGCGGTGTTGGGGTTCGATATGAGTCTGGTCGCTCAACAACCCTTTTCGACTCGGACGTTCATATCAATATTTTCAACGTCGATAAGATCAACAAGGAAGAAAGCCCGCGCGGAAAGCCGCGCATGAAGCGCCTCCAAGAGACTATCGGCGAGAGTTATTACCAATACCTCTCTAAGCTGGACGACCTTGTGTTGCTGATGGACGAAGCCCATCGTTACCGCGCCAGTGCCGGGGCCACGGCCATAGACGGCCTAAAACCATTCTTGGCCTGGAGCTGACAGCCACGCCCAAGACCGTCGGCGCTCATCCGGTTCAATTCAAGAACGTTATTTACAGCTACACGCTCGGACAGGCAATGGCCGACGGGTTCGTCAAAGAACCTGCCGTCGCCACCCGCAAAGATTTCGATCCGAGATCCGTGGGTGAGAAAGAGTTGGAGCGCATCAAGCTTGAAGATGCCGTCCACTATCACGATCATGTGGCCGTGGAGCTGGATCGCTATCACCGTACAACCGGCGCACCGAAGGTTACGCCCTTCATTCTCGTCGTTGCATCAGACACGACCGAAGCAAAGAGGCTGCGGGATTTCATCGAATCCGAAGACTTCTTTAAAGCTCGCTTCAAAGGCAAAGTCGCCGAAGTTCACTCCGCCCTCAGGGGTGAGGAGAGCGAACAAGCGACGGAGCGTCTTGTAGCACTGGAAAAGGATGGGCGCACCGAGATCGTCATTCACGTCAACAAACTTAAAGAAGGTTGGGACGTAACCAACCTCTACACCATCGTGCCACTGCGTGCTTCGGCGTCCGAAATCTTGACGGAACAGACATTGGGGCGTGGCTTGCGCCTCCCATTCGGCAGGCGTGTGTCCAAGGGCGGTGATGATGAGTTCGCCGCCGTTGACCGGCTCACGGTCATCGCCCACGAGCGTTTTGACGACATCATTTCCAAAGCCCGTGAGCCCGGTTCCATCGTCATGAGGACGCTCGAAATCGGCGAGGGTGGCGACATCTCCCCGGCCGGATCAACACTCGTCACCGCGCCGTCCGTAGCGGAAATGATCGTGACCGGGGCGAAGCCTGAGATTCCCGGCTTCGTCCAGCCGGAGCGCTCCGGCTTTGCTCTGAACTCCGCACAGGAAGGCAAGGCCGCCGAAGTCACCCTTGAAGTCATCAAGCGTTACGAACGCAAGCTCGGGAGCGCCGAGGGCCTCCGTGACGAGGCCGTTCAAAAGCAAATTGCCGACGAGGTGCAGGAGCTTGTACGCCCAGTGCAGGGAACTCTTGAAGGCTTCATTGAAGCGCCGCGCATCGACGAGATCGTGAAGACCGTCGCGGACACCGTCGCCGACCGTACTATTTCGATTCCCCAAATCGTAGTTTTGCCGAAGAAGCTGGTCACGTTCACGTTCGAGGATTTCGACCTCGAAAACCTTTCGACCATCAATATGAGGCCGATTGAGGACGGCCTCATCATTGAAGACATTCGCACCCAAGCCCGCGTCTACCTTGCGCGTACGCTGGACGATCCTCGTGAGACCCGCGCAGAGGACTATCTCGTACGCCACCTCATCGAGCGCAACGAGATCGACTACGACGCCCATGCCGCCTTGCTTTATAAACTCGCAGGACAGGTCGTCACGCGCGTAAAGTCTTACCTTGCGGACGACGCCGAGGTTGAAAACGTTCTGCTACGTCACGGACGCCAGCTTGCGGACTTCGTCTTAGCGCAGATGATGAACCACTACCGCGAAACTCCGCTTGGCGAGAACGACTATGAGGTAACCGTCACGCGCGGATTCATGCTGCTCCAGGCGCAGGCTATGAACGTGCCGACGGGCCAGCGCGTGCGAGATTTCAAGCAAGCTATCGCACCGTTATCCGAGACGCGTAAGCACGTCTTCGGCGGCTTTAAGAGGTGCTGTTACCCACTCCAGAAATTCGATACGGACCCGGAGCGGCGGCTCGCCGTCGTCATCGACGGCGACTCTTGCACGGAGAAGTGGATAAAGCCCGCGCGCAACCAGTTCCGCATCGACTACCGTTCCGGGGAAGCCTACGAACCTGATTTCGTCGTCGAGACAAAAACGAAAATGCTCATCTGCGAAGTGAAGGCGCAGAACGAACTCGATGACGCGGACGTGAAAGCCAAGGCCGCCGCCGCGACGAAGTGGTGTAAGACAGCGACGGAGTTCGCACCCGGCGGCGGCACTAAGCCGTGGGCCTATCTGCTCATCCCTGATGACCAGATCAGGGCCAATTCCACTCTGGACGGCTTGGTAGGGACGTTTGCTACAGCGTAAGGGAGCGTCGGATGACTGGCGAAGAGAATCACAACTCGGATTTCCGGCGGTTGATTGAGCGCCGCCGCAAGTTCATAGACGGGCTTGAGGCCAATCGGGGCGAGATCAATCTCGATATTTTCGAGGACTTTTACCCCGACCGCGCTCACTTCGTTTATGAGCTTCTCCAAAATGCCGAGGATGCAGGCGCGACGGAAGTTTCGTTCACTCTCATGGCCGACCGGGTCATCTGTGAACATGACGGGCGCATGTTCACCATCGAGGATGTCACGTCGATTACCGGCATCCATGACAGCACAAAGGCAAAATCAAAGGACAAGATTGGAAAATTCGGCGTCGGCTTCAAATCCGTGTTCGTCTACACGCAGGTCCCGGCCATTCTGTCCGGAGACTTCGCTTTTCAGATCGTCCAACAGGTTCTCCCGGAGCAGATTGCCAGCGATACGTCGCTCGGACACCGGACCCGGTTCGAGTTCCCATTCAACAATCCGAAGAAGCCGCCCCAAGAAGCCTACGCGGAAATCGGGGCGGGGCTGAACGGACTGGATGAAAAGACCCTCTTGTTCCTGTCCAACCTTCAATCGGTCAAGTGGCGGATCGGGACGGACGCCCCCGGAGAAGTCTTGCGCCACAAGCACTCGGACTTTCACTTTGAAGTCCTGAAACAAACAGACGGCAGGACGACCTCAAGCTCCCATTTCCTCAAGTTTGACCAGGCCGTTCCCGGCCTTGAGAAGCAATGTGTCGCAGTCGCCTTTCCATTGGACCTTCTTCCGGCCATGCCTCAGTTCGATCAGCGGAAACACCTGTCCGAGCAGATGAAGATTATTCCCGCAGAGCCGGGCAATGTGGCCGTGTTCTTCCCGGCGGTGAATGAAACGTCCGGCTTGAGATTCCATCTTCACGGCCCGTTTGTTCCGGCCATGAGCCGCGCCAGCATCAAAGATTCGGAAGCCAACACTCCGCTGTACGAGCAAATTGCGACGCTGGCCGCGCATACATTACATCGAATCAAGGAACTTGGCCTCTTGAGCACAGAGTTTCTTTCCGTGCTCCCGAATCCGCAGGACCAGATTTCGCCGCGCTACAAGGGCATCCGCGCGGCGATCATCGAGGAAATGAAATCCCAACCGCTGACGCCGACGTATGCACGCGAACATGCGCCCGCGAACCGCCTTATTCAGGCAAGGGCCTCTCTCAAGGAACTACTTTCCGAAGACGACATTGAGTTTCTCGTAGATTACGACGACGCGACGCCCCTATGGGCCATCGGTGCGACGCAGAGAAGCAGCCGCATCGACAATTTTCTGACGGGATTGAGCATCCGCGATTGGGGACTTGACCGCCTCATCGAAACCTTGCGCCAGAAAGCGCGCGAAGAAGATGGATTGTTCCCGACAAAGCCCGACGAGAAGTTTCTCTCCTGGCTCAAGTGCAAAGACCAATCTTGGATGCAGGAGTTTTATGCGCTCATGTACGACGAGGTGAGCCTTAAGTCTTACCTCACATCGTGCGCCTTGCGGACGGGACTTTGAGCAGGGCCGACCGCGCTTTTTTCGCCACGGAAAATACAAGTGGCGACATACCCGTCGTGGACAAGGCCGTCTTCACGTCCGGCACAAGCAAGAAGCAACAGGACAGCGCCAAGAGCTTCTTGTCCCAGATAGGCGTGCGCGAAATCGGCAAAGCCGAAGAAATCGAAATCATCCTCAAGCGTCGCTACACCAAAGAATCGGAATTGCCCGATGACGCTACCTATCTTGACGACTTGAAGCGTTTTATCGCGCTCACCGAGGAGAAGCCGGATACGGCAACCATCTTCGGCGACTTCTACATCTTTCAGGCCGAAAACGAGGCGTGGTATCGGCCAGTAGACACTTACCTCGACCAGCCCTACATGGATACTTGTCTGTCTGCCTATTACAAGGCGCTCAAGCAGGATCATGAGCCGGAAATGATTCATGCCCGCTACCGCGAGTGCGGGATCGAAGCCAAGCGGTTCGTCAAGTTCGCACAGGCCGCAGGTGTCAGGGCTCGGCTGGAAATCAAGGAAGACGGCTGTTCCAAAAACCCCGACCGGAATCATCTCTTTTCTGCTGGAGGTAGCTGGACGGCATATGGAATCAATCGGGACTATTTCATCCCCAAGCTCGACGAATTGCTCAAAACGCCATCTCTTGAACTCTCGCGGCTGATTTGGCGCACGCTTACGTCGCTCCCGGCTCATCCCGACTACTTACAGGCAATGTTCCGCAACAACTCAGCGCACAGTCCCCGCGTTGCAGACTCCCGGCTTGTTCACCAACTTCGGGCGGCGAGTTGGGTTCCGCAGAATGGAGGCGGGTTTGTCCGGCCCGCAGACGCATTACGGGAGTTGCTCCTGGAGGGGTTCCCATTCGATCCCGGGTTTCGGTGGCTCAAACCCGTCCAATTCGGCGAGACGGTGGTGCGGCAGTCTTCCCAAGCGCTTCAAAAGGACGAAGCCGCAAAGAGCCTCGGATTCGCAGATGCCGCCGCCGCAGAGCGCGCCCGGCGCTTCAACGATCTGCCGGAGTCTGAACAGGAGAAGATTCTTGCCGAGTATGAAAACAGCGGCAAGTCGGCTGTACCCGACCGCGATCTTGCCAGTCCCATACGCCGCGCCGACAACGTGAGCGAACAAGCTAATAAGGCTCCTGATAAGGAAAGTGAAATCCGCGAGCGTTCCGTCTCTATTGGTAGAGATGAGGTCAAAGAGCAGGCCGACACATATCTGCGGGAGCATTACCGGAATGAAGACGGCGAGATGACGTGCCAGATATGCAAGGGACCGTTGCCCTTCAAGCTCGACGACGGCAGCGAATTCTTCGAAACCGTCGAGTTCTTGCCGGGACTGAGGAAGCGTCACTTCCAGAACTATCTCGCGCTCTGCCCAAATCACTCGGCCATGTACCGCCACACAAACGGGGCGAGAGAAATCATCCGCGATATGGTCGAGAACCTCACTGGCAATGCACTTGCGGTCATTCTCGCGCAGAGAAACATAACCATATACCTCAGCACCATACACGTCATCGACCTAAAGGCAGTTTTAGCGGCGGAAGCAAAACTTCCTCCATTGGTTGGGCACGGGAACATGGACAATATTCAACAGGAAGCTCCGGGAGTGACGCAGGCTTGAGCGATACGCAAGGAAGTGTCAATACGGTTGTGGGTGCTAGTAAAGGAACGCGGGAGGTCGTGTTCATAAGTAAAGCCACGCCCGAAGACGATGAATTCGTGCTCTGGCTCGCCCCTCGCCTCGAAGCGGCTGGATATAAGGTTTTTGCAGATATCCTTACCCTTGAGCCAGGTGATCGTTGGCGTAGGGAGATCACTGGTACGCTGCAGAACAAGGCAGTGAAGATGCTTCTATGTTGCCGAGATGCCACACTCGATAAGATCGGTGTCCAAGAAGAAATCGGTATCGCGTCCGACCTAGTTAAGGAGTTGAAAGACCCACGCTTCATCATCCCACTCCGCCTTGAACCTTATAAGAAGCTGTTTGGCATCGGTGAACTTCAATGGATTGACTTTTTAGGCAGTTGGGCCAGTGGCCTCCATGACCTGTTGGACGCGCTTGAGAAGCAGGACGTTCCTCGTGCTACAGGCCGAGCCGCGATCAATCCGAACTGGGAGCATTATCGAAAGCGACTTGCAATCAGGGTCGAGAAAGCGCCAGAGGTTCTGACATCGAACTGGCTTCGTGTCGCCGGCCTCCCCGACGTGATTCATTACTACCACCCGCCGGGACCAATCAATCTTGAGTTGATGGAACGAGCTTGCCGTGAGAGCGTTACACCTGCCGAAGTCTATCAACGTGGCTTTTTTTCGTTCGCCTCGCCGGAGGAGATCGAGCGCGATTTCGCTAACGTCGCCATCTTTGAGATCCATTCCGAGCATAAGTTAATAGACTTGCTCGAATTCGGCAGTCAATCACCAAACATAAAGCCGCGCGAGGTACAGAACCTTGTGTCGTCCATGTTCCGCCGTGCGTGGGAGAACTTCTGCCGCTCAAAAGGCCTGTATGAGCATCTCTTCTCTTCGCAAACGGCGTTTCACGTCGGCGAGTCACAAATGCCGTTGGGCAAGAGAATTTCCTGGGGCCAGCAGGGTCAACGGCGGTCCTCGATGTTGCGAAATGGAGCAGGTGGCAAGGTTTGGCAATATGGTATGTCCGCAACGCCTTCCTTTTGGCCCTTTCCCCACTTCAAGCTCAAAGCGCGCGTCTTGTTTTTGGAACTGGTTGCGAATAATCGTGCGGGTTCCGTCATCGGAGACAGTGGAACGCAACACCGTCTGCGGCGGACGATTTGCAAAGGCTGGCGCAATAAAGCATGGCACGGTCGATTGATGGCTTTTATCGGGCTGTTGTCCACTGATACGCCGCAAATTTCAGTGCCCCTTGCCGCGGTGTGCGCCATCGTTCTCGACCCTAGACCGATGCTGTTTACGTCGCCGGTGAGCACCGCAATATCGGACGCGATGGGAGATGATGCAGAGGAGTCTGACGATTCCACGCTAGGGATGTTCAACCCGGAGGATGAGGATTGATGGATCTGCCTGAGCAACATCTGGAAGTCATTCATGTTGAAGAACCCGAGTTGTCTTTCGGCCACGGGCAGACCTGCGATCATCCAAAGGACGGTCTTTTCCTTTACGGGCCTCATACTGCTCTAGCTCGTTCACGCGAAGTTTCGATTGGGGTTGTCGGGACAAAAGATGGCTTGTCGTATTTTCTGAATTGGGCTATCGCGCTCGGTGGTTTTGTACCTGTTCCTCCACCGAAGAAGACCGACAAGGCTAACCGGCTGCATCTCTCAAATTTCCCAGGCTTGGAGGAAGCATTCGGGCTGATCGTTAGTCCTGGAGAGTTCGTGCAGCGCACGATCGATCTTAAGGCGCTCGACGAAGCCACGCGCACACTGAATCAGCACGAAGCGGTGCGAAAAGCAGTGGACCTCTATGTGAATGAGATAGAGCGTTATGACAAGAACGAGGAGAAGACAGTCGATGTCTGGATATTCGTTCTCCCTGAACTCATTTTTGAGCGTTGCAAACCGCTCGCGCGACGTTCCGGGCTTGATCTAACAATGGGCGAGTTCTCGAAGGGGAAAAGGGAGAAGTCTGATCTCCCGCTCTTTCGCGATGTCATCGACCAGACCGCAGAGGAGATTTTCGACGATGTGCCGGATTTTCATCGGCAGGTAAAGGCGCGTCTACTCAAGCTCGGACACACATCACAGCTCATCCGCGAGACAACGCTGGCACCCGACAAGTTCCTCAATCGTGCTGGCTATCCGATCCGTGGACTGCAAGATCCAGCGACCGTGGCGTGGAATATGGCGACGGGGCTTTACTACAAGACCCAGGCAGAACCCCCGTGGAAGTTGGCGCATGTGAGACCCAGCGTTTGTTACATCGGGCTAGTCTTCAAGATGATCCCGAACGATCCGCAACAGCACGCGTGTTGCGCCGCACAGATGTTTCTCAATGAGGGCGATGCGGTCGTCTTTCGAGGAGCGAATGGCCCATGGAAAACTGGTGATTACGAGTTCCATCTCAAGGCTCCTGAAGCGAAAAAACTGATTGCCAAAGTCCTGGAAACATTCAAGGACAAGCACGGTGAGCCACCGAAAGAGTTCTTTATCCACGGACGCACCACTTTCAGCGAGGACGAATGGAATGCCTTCGAGGAGGCCGCGCCGGAAGGCACAAATGTCGTTGGAGTTCGCATTAAGGAGACTCATGGCGAGTCAAAACTGTTTCGTGACGGTGATTATCCTGTGATGCGGGGAACCGCAATAATCCTTAATGACCGTAATGCCTTATTGTGGACGAATGGCTTCGTACCCCGGCTCGATACCTATATTGGCCCGGAAACACCAAACCCGTTATCGGTCACGATTCTGCGCAGTTCGGGGGAGCTCCCCGACATACGCACTGTGCTCGCCGACATCATGGGCCTAACCAAGATCAACTACAACGCTTGCAACTACAATGACGGTCTTCCCGTCACTATTCGTTTTGCGAATAAGGTCGGAGACGTGCTGACGATGGGTTCGGCTCGGGATGCCGACAGGCAGCCCCTCAAATTCTACGTCTAATACGCGAACTCAAGCCGAGGCGGTGCTGCGCACCGGGTGGATGCCTGACACATCACCCCCAAATGGGTGCTGCAAGTAAACCAGAAGTTCCTGGCGGTGAACGCGATTACCATCAGCTACTTAGCCATTCCGCGTTTACGTCCGTAAACGCAAGCTGCCGCCGGGGACCATTGTGTAGCGTTCGCGTAAACACATTGAATACCAAAGCACTTGACCGGCAAGTGCGGTTTTCATGGGTTGACTATTGCCTTCGTCGGATGCACTCTGTTTTTGAGGTGGCCCTCCCCATGACCACTCCTCGCATCCCGGCCCCAGCGCATCCTCCATCGCCAACCGACGATGAAGTTCGCCCTGGTCTCCGCGCCAAAACGGTAGCAACCAGACTCACGCCGGAAGAGCTGCGCGAGGTCGAAGTCGCCGCCAGCCGCGACGGGAAGTCGCTGGCCGAATGGCTGCGCGAACTGGCCCTGAAGACAGCGCGGCAGCGTCCGGCGGACCCGATGGAGCTGCTGCTTTCGGAGGTTTCGGCGACCCGGTACATGCTCCTGAATCTCTTCCATGCGACCGGCCAGGCGAACGCCGAAGGCAAGCATCTGCTCCCTGAGTCCGTGCTAAAAATCCGTGACCAGGCCGACGTTCGGAAGCTCGAAAGCGCCCGGAAGTTGATGGCGGATTTTCTCGCCCAGGGAGGGCAAGACGGGAGTCAGAACGGGGGCAAACCCTGAGCCGCCCGATGCAGTTTCCGAGCCGGACAGGGAGGCTCTTCTGGCTACTTGTCTGGGTCACGCTGGGGCCGCTCGCGCTCATTGTTTCGGTCTCGGCCTGGCTCGCTTGGACACTCCCCCCGCTCCAGAAAATCTATCTCCCGGTGTACTCCGCGAGCACCGTTGGTGCTCGCCTGCCCGGCAATCTGATGACCATCCGGTGGGTGATGAAAACCGCTCCCGGACGAAAACCCGAGAGGATTTTGCCCGAGGATGCGGTCTCTGGGCCGAGTCCAAAACTGCCAGTCAGCCTCTCGGCCAAGGCCATCGAAGAGGGTTGGCGCGAAGTGGTTCAGACCCCTCCGGAGAAGGTTCGCTCCTCCGAGCTGGCTCCGTATCTCCAGGCTACGATCTACGACGGCGAGAGCGTTTTGTGGCTCTTCGCCCGGCCCATGATCTACGGCTTGGCTGGGATTTTGTTGCTGTACGCGCTCCGGCTTCAGCTTAGACGAGGACGTAGTGGGCAGCACGAGGAGCGGCACGGACGGCGGACCAAAGGTCCCGAATTGCTGTCAAGCGGCTGGCGTCGCCGACTCGGAACGGATGGGATTTCTTTTCACTTGCGCTTTGAAAAGGCTCCTTGGAGCTGGCTTCCGTTCGGGCCGAATTTCCGGATTCCGCGCCGTCTGGAGTCCAGCCATATCGAGCTGATCGGCGACACCGGTTCGGGTAAATCGACGGCCATCCGGCAGATTCTCCGCCATGTCCAGCATCGCGGCGAGACGGCCATCGTCTACGACCCAGCAATGGATTTCGTGGGGGAGTTCTATGACCCCAGTCGCGGCGACCTGATCCTGAACCCTCTCGACGCCCGGTGTCCCTACTGGAGTCTCGATCAGGAGATCGTGCGCGATGAGACCGCCGCTACGATCGCCGCTGCTTTTCTTCCAGAGAAGGAGTACGAGAAGGCATTCTTCACCGACGCTCCGCGTCGGTTGCTTGCCGCCATGCTGCGGCGTCGGATGCCGACGCACTTCCTTTTGCGGTGGATGAGCGATCCTGAGTCGCTTGCTTCCATGGTGGTGGGAACACCGTTGGCTGCGCTGATCGACCCGGCAGCTCCGGCGCAGAGGGCCGGGGTGCTGTCGAGCCTCAACTTGGTAGCGGACTGCTTCGAGCTACTGCCCGAGGGTGGCAATGGACGGGCGAGTTTCGCAACGGCGGATTGGAGGAAGGAGCGCAAGCGCTGGGTGTTTCTGACCTCCAGCCCCGACTACCGGGAAAAGGTCTTGCCGCTCCATTCGGTATGGCTCGATCTTTTCATCCTGCGGATGCAAGGCCCCTGCGATGATCCCGCCGCCAAACCGGTATGGTTCGTTATTGATGAGCTGGCCAGCTTGAACAAGCTACCCCAGCTCCACGCTGCCGTGACTGAAAATCGCAAGTACGGCAATCCCGTCGTGCTCGGCTTCCAGGGGCGTAGCCAACTCGAAAAACGCTACGGCCATGACGCCGAAGTCATGCTCTCTCAGCCCGCTACGAAGGTATTTTTCAAGACCTCCGAACCGCGCGCGGCCAAGTGGATTTCTGACGCGATTGGCGAGATCGAGGTGGAGCGATTGAAGGAGTCGCGCAGCATCGGGCTACTTGGCAGCAAGAAGTCTTATGCGATGGAGATTGCCACCAAAGCGCTCATCATGCCGTCGGAAATTTCCGGCCTTGAGCCGCTGCACGGTTTCATCAAACAAGAAAATCGCGTTGTGCCCGTCGTTTTCCGATTGGCAACGAAACGCTCGAAAGAACCTGATTTTGTAGAGCGGAAGATTCGGCAGGCCGCGCCCAGGCCGACTTCCCCTGTGCCAGCGTCGTCGGCACGCACGTCGCATCCGAAACAAGCCGAGCCGACGGCGGCAGTCCAGGCTTCACTACCCCTTGCCGATCCGCCGTCCACTAACAGAAGACCCAGGGAAGGGTTTGTATGGGATGAGAGCAAAGGGATTGAGTGACGAGATGTTCGTTTGTCGTTACTATCTGATCGACACACACGATGCTCAGAAGCCTCATGTCCATTGCATCACTGGATACTAAGTTTCGCCGCCACCCGTGCCGAAGGTGTCATGGCAGGAAAGGATTTCTTACAGAATGCAGCCGAAGAGAGATTCATATCGTCTACCCTCCAGAAGAACAGCCATATGAATCGTTGCTCGTTCAGCATCGACCCGTCGCGACGCACAGCGCTCCGCAACCTGTTGGGAGGCTTGCTTCTTGTGTCGTGCGCTCCCTTTTCAGACTCAAAGGCCCACTGCCAGACAAACGACGTTCCTGAATGCACTCAAGCCATGCTGGATGTCAGCATGCTCCTTCCCTCTGATGATGCATCTTCATCGCCTGCCGGACTTTTCGCAGTGGTCTTTCAGAATCGTAGCGCCTCGCACTGCACGTTCTCAGGGGTAAATGCAGACTTAAGTGGTGATACAGAAAGCTCCCAATTCCCATACGCACGTGGTAACGACAACAGCGACGAAGCTCGGCTGTTTACGTCGGCCCACAATCGGCTTGCTCCCGGTGAACAGGTACATCTAACGTTCGGGTGGTCGGCGGTGCCGGGAGTCTATCAGAACTTCGCCTGGGGCGGCTGTTCAAGCTACGAAGACCTTACTCTCTCACTGGAGCGACAGGGGAATCCCAAGCTGCTCCGCACCCATCACCTCTGGCTGCGCAGTTGCGGGGGAATCTGGACATCAAGGCTTCGCGCTGGGCCCTTCCTTGCTACAGAAGATGTCCCCGCGGAGTGGCTAGACAGTTACAAGATCAAGCCCAGTGATGTTGCTCGCCCCGTTCTGCCACTGGAAGGCACCGCACCCCTGCACCTCCGCACCCTTCATGCGGTCGAGTATCTCAAGAGCACGTTCGAATCCGGTTACGCCGAGTTCATGGTCCTCTTGCTTTCCGAGTCGCCAACCGCGCTCGCCACCTGTCCGTTTCGCACTCTGCAGCGGCGCGAAGAGGATGGTGAGAACACCATCTATGTGAATCACTGTGCAAACATCGCGCACGGCAGCCCGGCTATTCACGACGGTCTGCAGGAGCTTCTTCTGCGGGATTACGGTCTGCTAGCCCAGCGCACCGGTAATGTGCAGTACCGCATGACCACCGTCACCACGCAGCGAGGCGCTCCCACTCTTCAAACCGCCGAGGTGAGCTTTGACGTTCGTGACTCTACGCAGCCAATGCTGCCAGTGGTCGAAGCGTCGGTCCCGGAGTGCACGGCCGGTCAGCTTGGGTTCAGCCCGCCGTCGGTTAATCTCGGGGTGCACTGGAGCACCGCCACGAGCTACGCCGACGATGGACAGCAATGGCAAGATGGCCGGGCTTTCCAGGTCACCAATACCTCTGCGCAGACTTGCAGGCTCGGCGGTCTTCCGGACGTCCACTTCCTCATTCCAGGTGCCCAGCCGTCGAACCCCTATTGGGCGGGAGACATATGCAGAAACTGCGCCACTACATTGTTTCAGCCGCGCGAAAGTCGCTGGATTGACCTCCGCCCTGCCGAATCTGCTCACTTCCTTGTCGCCGTTACGCTGCTGCCGCAGCGCTTGGCCAACAACTGCACTGTGTTGGCCGCTGTCGATCTTAAAATCGGCGGCATCAGACTACCGAAGCTTTCCTTCGATACCGCTGATTGCGGGCAGATCGCTGTGTCCGCCTGGCGAAGCGGCGCTTACGATCACGATCCGCTCAATCTCGCCTACAACCGGCAACGATCTTTACAACAGCAGCACTTCCAGCCTTCGCTGGCGAACGTACCAGACGACTGTAGGAAAAACGTGAGCGACGAAACCGGCATGCCCGTCATGTTCCTCACTCGCGGCGATCTGGAGTGGGGTCTGGCAACTCATCCAGGAGCGTTGGACAAAGGGGTTCCGGTCACAGTTTGGGTACATAACCGCTCGGATAGGCCGGTTTCGATTTTCACCTGCATGGACGTGGAGAACTACCTTTACTCGGCCTTCGACGTGCTCGACTCTTCCGGGCGTCTCGTACTAACCCGGCAGGAGGTCGAAAAGGGGAAAGCTGGTAAGGGTTTGGCCGCCCGGATTCGTGGCGTGATGGCCTGCGACAGCAACATCGATTTTCCGGTCCCCCCACACAGCTGCATCTCCGGCAGTCTCACGCGGCCCAGTCCGTTCTTCACGATGCGCCTGGATTCAAAATATGCAGTCGCGCCCGGGACCTACTTCCTTATACCTCCGCCCGCAGCGCCGGAACCAATGCAAACAACGCCCGCGCCGCGTAGCGGTCTTCCGTCCTCCGGCCCCATCCTTCCAGTGACAATCACACCCTAATAATCTAGTAGAGCGCCTAGGAGGCTTCCTGCTGTAGCAGGTGCACGGAGTGGCCTACCGGAAGCGTCCCTCGTGGTCTTCGCCCTTCACTCTTGGATAGTTCAAGCATTAGTGACGTGAAGTCGGCATGTGTTTACCAACGTGAGTAGAATTTTGCTGTGGCTCATCTAGTCGTTTGGAGCAAGCCCCATGCTCTCGATGTCTCCAAAACCGTTGTCAGCAGGGCAAGCGCGGACGTATCACGAGCGAGAGTTCGTGTCCCAGAAGCAGAGCTACTGGAGCCGGGATCGGCAGGGCCACAGCGAGTGGCAGGGCAAACTGGCCGAGAGGTGGGGCCTGCAAGGTCCGGTCGGCAATGAAGAGTTTGCCCGACTGACAGAAGGCCAACATCCTCTGACTGGCGAACAGCTCGTTCGCCATCAGCCGCAGAAGACCTACGAAAACCAGATTGGCAAGGAAGTCATTAGCGTGGAGCACCGTGCTGGATGGGATGGAACCATCTCCGCGCCGAAGTCGGTTTCGATCACCGCGCTTGTGGGCGGTGATGAACGCGTAAGAGAGGCACACCGTGAGAGCGTCCGTGTCGCCCTAGGGGAGTTGGAACAGTTCACCCAGGCGCGGATCGGCAACGTCCATAAGCCCGAGACGACGGGGAAGTTCGTTGCCGCGACCTTCGAGCACGACACGGCGCGGCCCGTCGATGGCTATGCTGCGCCTCAACTCCACACCCATGCCGTTATCTTCAACGTCACCGAACGCGACGGCGGCCCCGGCAAGCTGACCCGCTCCGTGCAGTCGCACGAACTGTACGCCGCCCAGAAGTACGTGACGGCTGTCTACCGGTCGGAGCTGGCGACACGATTGCAGGGGTTGGGGTATCAGTTGGAGCGTGGGGAATACGGGCAGCCCGAGATCAGGGGCTATACGAAGGAGTATCTCGAAGCCTCGAGTTTGCGCCGGGAACAGATTCAGGATTACAAACGTGAGCAGGGTTTGGATGGCTCCTCGGCGGCGCAGATCGCCGCGCATCGGACGCGTGATCGCAAGGAGCTGCTATCGCCTGAAGAGGTGTTGCAGCGGCACCGGGATCTTGCCGCGCAGTACGGCCATCAAGCGGATCGCATTGTCGCCCAGGCCAGGGAGCAAGGGCAGCAGCAGACCCGGGAACCGGAACGAGGCGGGAACCAGGCGCAACAAGCCGTGACCTACGCCCGCGATCATCTCTTCGAGCGCGGGGCTGTGCATGCGAAAAAGGACATTCTGGCGGCGGCCCTTGATCGTGGCATCGGCGAGGCAACTTCGAGCCATGTGCGGGAGGAGTTTGAGTGCCGCGTACAAACCGGGGAGTTTCGCCAGGTTGAGAACATTGGCACAGGACCGCAGTACACGACCGCCGCGATGCTGCGCATGGAACGCGAGACCATCGCCCACATGCAGGCAGGCAACCGGCGCGGCTTCGAGGACCCGATGCTAGTTTCTCCAGACATTCGAATTGCGACGGAGGATCGCCACCGGGAGCTGAACTCCGGTCAACTCCGCGCCGTCGATGAAATCTTTCTCTCGCGCGAGAAGATCGTCGGTTTGGATGGAGTCGCGGGCGGGGGCAAGACAACGACGCTGGCAGTCGTGCGCGAGGGTGCGGAGAGTGCTGGATATACCGTGGAGGGTTTTGCGCCCACATCGAGGGCCGCGCAGAAGCTCGGTGAGGCCGGGATCGAGACCAGGACCTTACAGTCACATCTGGCCCAAGGCCAGAGGGTAGACACCGGCGAGCACCGGCTCTATATAGTGGACGAGAGTTCGCTCGCGTCCACGAAACAGATGCACGAGTATGTGTCTCGCCTGCATCCGAACGACCGCGTTCTCTTAGTGGGCGATACCCGGCAGCATGAGTCAGTAGAGGCAGGACGTATCTTCGCCCAGCTTCAGGACGCAGGCATGAAGACGGTGAAGCTGGATGAGATCGTGCGGCAGCGCGACCCGGAGCTGAAACAGACCGTCGAGCAACTCGCGAGAGGCGATGTCCGCGCGGCGCTGGCAGGGTTAGAACAGCAGGGCCGCATCCATGAAATGCAGGGCCATGACGAACGCGTAGCAGCCATCGCAAAAGAGTATGCGAGGTCGCCGGAGAGCACGTTGGTTGTCTCTCCCGACAACCGCTCTCGAGTGGAGATCAACCAGGCGATTCATGTGGAGATGCAGTCTAAAGGCGTTGTCAGTCAGGAAGAGCATCGCGTGCAGGTCCTCGTTCCCCGTCAGGATCTTACCGGCGCAGATCGTACATGGGCCGAGCGGTACAACGTCGGCGACGTGCTGCGTTACTCGCGCGACTCCAAAGAAACCGGCATCCACAAAGGCGAGTACGCAAAGGTGACCGAGATCGACGCAGCCAGCAACCGGCTTACCGTCGAGATGAAGGACGGTATGGAGAAGACCTACGACCCGCGCCGTCAACAGGGTGTCTCCGTTTATCGCGAAGAGGAGCGAGCGTTCTCCATCGGAGACCGGGTGCAGCTCACCGCGCCTTCCCATGAGCTGAAGGTTGCCAATCGCGAGCTGGGGACCGTGGAGGTTATCGGCGAGGATGGGAGGCTGTCCCTCAAGATTGATGGGGGCCGCGCGGTCGAGCTTGATCCGGAGAAGCACCCGCATCTCGATCATGGCTATGCGGTGACCAGTCATTCCAGTCAGGGTCAGACCGCCGACCGCGTGTTGATCCACGTCGATACCGAGCTGGGGGCCAAGGACCTGCTCAACAATCGCATGGCCTACGTGGCCGTCTCGCGCGGAGCGCAGGACGCGCAGCTCTTCACCAACGACCGGCAGAAACTCTCCTCTGCTCTCGGCCACGATGTATCGCACCAAAGCGCCCACGCAACAGAGACCACTACCTCAAAGTCGATTCAGCAGGAGATCGCACCTAAGCATGAACAGCAATACGAGCATGGAATCGGTCTGTAGCCTGCCTGCCCACATGTATTGAGTCCGCGCTTGCCGCCACCGCCTGCCTCACGACCGTGTGAGATAAATTCGGGCCAGCGATCAGCGCATTCTCCGGGTTCAAACCGAGGCAAGGTTTCGGACGGGGCATCGAGTTATCCTACTTTGGGGAGACCTGGTGGTAGAACACTACCTTCGCATGATAAGGGCCTTATGAAAACCACGATTATGGTCATGGATGTATTCGTGAGATTCCGCTTAGTCGCCATCGTGCAATCGGAGCAACAGACGCAGGCATGGGAAATGCAGGTAATGGTCATCCAACAGGTTGCAGACATCCTGATTTCCCTTGGTTTTTTGGATTCCAAAGCTGCTGCGCTGCTTACGGAAGCTAGTACCACCATCACGCCTCAGCCAGGCATCAAAACGATTCCGTTTTCGGATTTTGTCACTTTAACCGAACTCGTCTACCCTGACTCCGAGCCAGTAAGCCTGGAGGCTCAACAGGGCCATGCGCTCATCGCTACTGGCGAAACGACAGAAGAAGCCCTCGCCTCCGCAGGCTTTGTATTGAAGATGGACGGCCCGTTGCAGTGACACTGTCTTGAACAGACGCAATTCTTCCAAATGAAGGATGTGTCCGACCTATAGTTCCGCCAGAAACTTCATTAGTGCCTTGTCGTCACGCCATCTTCTCTTTCCTCGAATTGGGCTCAGCTTGTTCAGTTGTGTTCGAAATCGTTCCGGTGTCAGCGATAAATACCTCTCCGTAGAGCCAATGCCCGCCTGTCCTATATGGGGTCACGTCAGAAAACGGACAATACAGCACGCTAACGCTTTTTAAATTGTTCCGGGCTGAGACAGTTCATTGCAGAAACGCACGTTTCAGAAAGTAGAAGCGTCTACATTCGCCGAGAGCCATCCGTAGCCGTCGTTATCGCGACACCTCAAGAAAAGGAAATTTGTTTACGCTGAGGGTGGCTTTGATGGAGTCGCTATACCAAACGTTAGAAGTTGTGTGATAAGAACTACGCTCACTGATTTGAGGCCGCAGGGGTCGTAGCGCTCTGTCAACAAGTAGGATCGTCCGCCTGGTTGACGGCGGGCGACGCCATCTGAGCCGTCTCTTCTGAGGGACGGAGAACCGGGAATGCTCGCGGTCGCCCGGCTTACTCATGCGTGAAAACACGCAATATCATCCTGAGAAAAATGCCCCTTACTTGAAGGTTTTGGGTGGTTTCACAAAAAAATTATAAAAACAGCTTGACACGGATTCAGGGTCATGGCAATGTATGCAGGCTGCTGAACAACAGTCTTCATACGTGCAAAGTTGAGTAAAGATCGTTCCTGCTGACTGAACTACCTGTGGCTCCTTCTCTCAGACTCAATCACTACAAACTAGCTCTTATTTGCATTCCACCTGTTAATGGAATGCTCCTGTTGAACTGCGCCTCGAAGCCCGAGATGGGACTCATACCATGGTTGATTCAGAGAAGTTGCCTCATCGAACGCTCCCTAGACTTTTCTTTGCTGCCCTCCTCACAGCGTGCCTATTCGCCTTCAGCATCTCGCACGCTGCTGCGCAAAGCGGCAAGATTCATTACACCAAGACGACGGCGAATAAGGGTGGCCTGACCCCTCTAGTCGCGCCTACTGCGACGGGATCGCGAGTTTATTGGTTTGCTATGAGCACCAATGGCTACGGCTCGCCTCCCATTTCAATGATCTCTTCCTCGGCGACTGGAGCTCAGACCGATCCCGCTGGAAGTGTCTACGTCATGTCAGATGCGCAAGGAAATTTTCACATCAGTGCTTCGAACAATTGTCCGACTTCCGAGTCTTTCATGTATTTCCTAATTAGCGGGGGCGAGGTCGGGACGGCTCCCAATAATCCCTCAATCGCAATGGTTGCTGTCATTCCTACGCTCTGCGGCGGAGGTCATTTCTTCGTTGATATTTCCGAGACCACAACAATTGCAGCAGCCTATGCATTAGGTAGTTTTGCGACGCTCTCAACAGACTCCTTCGCCACGAATAGCGATAGCACGTCTGCTTTGCAGAGCGCAGTGGGCTATTCGAGCACTCTCATCGATACTGCGAACGCAGTCATTCCCAACGGCAGCGCCTGGCAGACAACGCTAAACACTCTTGGTGACATGATCGAAGCTTGCGTCAATTCGGCGAGCGAATGTCCTACCCTCTTTGCGGCTGCAACACCGCCCGGCGGAACCGCTCCTACCGATACCTTTCAAGCTGCACTAAACATCGCTCTTAATCCAAATATGAATTTGACTACGCTGTTCAATGCGATACCGTCGTCTCCCGACTTCGGCCCCATTTTAAGCACTGTTCCTGCCTCGTGGACGTTGCCTGGCTCCTCCGTTCAGATCACTGGGGTGACTCCAAATCCCGCGCCTGCGGGAACGCCGGTCACTATCGTTGGATCCGGCTTTGGAGCTGCCCAGGGTAACGGCGTTGTAATCATAGGCGGCATTCAAGCAAGCGCTTCAAGTTGGAGTGACACGGCGATCGTCGTGACTGTCCCGGCTGGTGCTGCGAGTAATGGTGTGACGCAGGTCTTTCAAAACGGCTTCCCTAGTAATCCATTTCCCTACAGTATCGGGCCGCTCATCGGTCCAACCATCATAGGGCTATCGCTTCCCCAAGGTCCGGTAGGAATGGGATTTGTCATTACAGGCAGCAATTTTGGCCCGGCGAGCACAGTCTCTATGGGTGACCCCCTTCAAGGTCTCCTCATGGTTCTGAGCTGGAGTCCCACGGCAATCACGGTGCAGATTCCCCAGACGATTGTTTCAGGTGGAAACGTGGTCGTCACAGACGGTGGCTTGCCAAGTAATGGGGTCAACTTCACGCTTACAGCTCCTTTTGGCTGTTCTACGCCTTGACTCGGCAACGCCTTTCTGACTCTTTGGGTTTCACCATCAGTGGGCTTCTACAAAAAATGAGGACTGGTTATGAAGCGAATGCACAGCACGGCAATTTTTCAAGTTTTGTGTTTTTGGGTTTGTCTTCAATGCTCCTTGCTTTTGAGCCCAGCAGCGGCCCAGTCCCCTACCAGCGCTCCGTCCGTTGGTCATGGTCACGAAGTGCCACTGGAGCATCTCTACTGGCACTTTCTCGATTATCAGTTGTTCCTGGACAAAAAAGCAGACGCTCTGCCTCCGTCGCATCCAGACGTGCAGATGCTACGCACCCATTACCAGAGCCGACTTGGGTTCAACGATTCTCAGTATTCTCTAGTTCGTCAAGCGGCTCAGACCTTGGCAGCTCGCCTTAAGCAAAAAGATGAGCAGGCTAAATCGGTAATAGACGCGTTTCACCATAACTATCCACCCGGCAAAGTACTCACATTGCCTCCGCTACCTCCGGAATTAAGTCGGCTTCAGGCCGAAAGAGAAGCAATCATCTCTGAAACAGTTGTCGATCTAAAGAACCAGCTGGGGGCTAAAGCATCAGCGACGATGGATGCGTTTCTTCATAAAGACTTTCTCCCAACGGTCGCATTCAAGCCTATGCATCCTCCGGGGCCACCGCATCTCCCCCAAACGTCGAACGATCAAGTCTTCACGGCGGTGAAGCCATGAACATTGTGCTCAAAGCGTGTGTACGTCTCTATCTCTTCGTAGTTTTAGCAGCCGTTTTCATCTTTGCCACTGCCGCGCATGCTCAGAGCTATGTCGAAGGCATTTCTGAAGTGCTCCCCTCTACGACTTCCACCACTATCTACACCTTTACCAATACCTACATCACCTACGATCTCACGGCCTACTACTCGCCTTACACCGAAGCCTATTTGTACGACAACGGAAGTTTCCTTGTCAGCAATTACACTTACACAACCGATGGGCAGAACGCTCCGTTGGACGGTCGTATTCCAAACATCAAAACTGGTGACGATTACGAGGTAGATGGTGCTCATTACCTCACTCAGCTCTACGTGTTCGACGATGGAAATGGAGGCACTTACTACGAAAACCCCTACCAATATGGCTTTACAGAAGGGAATCAAAGTTCCGGCTACGACTACTCCAGCGGCGGCGGCGACTACTATACCTACGTGAGTAACCTTTTTCTTGGCTACACGGCCGCCGCCATCTCGACTGCCGTTCCGCAGATTACCGGGGTCTCACCTTCGGGCGCAGCCAGAGGAACATCTGGTCAAATCACTGTCACAGGATCACATCTTGTAGACGTGTTCGATGGCACCACAACGCCAACCGTTCTATCAGGTTCCGGGCTTTCTCTGACCACCGGTAGCCTCAGTGCAACCCAGGTAACCTTGAATTACTCGATAGACGGCAGCGCCGCGACGGGCGCGCGTCAATTCACCCTCAGCAATCGCTTCGGTCAGAGCGAGCCACAAACATTTACTGTCGGCGATCCCTCTCCGGTTGTCGCTGATGTGGAACCGCATCTCTGGCCGGCCGGTACGGTCATACCGCTTACCATTACCGGATCGGGCTTCGGCATTGCGCCTACTGTCACCATCGCTGGAGTGGGTGTGCTCACTCCCAGTCCTGCGGCAACGGGTTCGGACACCAGCATCTCTACAAGCGTTTCCATAGCGCTCGATGCGCCGGACGGTCCCGCTACTGTGACCGTGCAGTCCCACGGTTCAGGAGGAAATGGATTCGTCCAAGGGACACCGGGACAATCGTCGTCAGGTAGCAACGGGGCTGTGATCGTTGCGTTTCCGGCCCCTGCTCCAACCATTGTCCTGGGATCTGGAACTACGGGCGTGTGCACGTCGGGATCACCTGTAACGTCAAGTCAGAACGTTGTAGTTGGGCAACCGATAACATTTACCGGCTGTATTCCACCTTCAGGCACTCCTCTTGTTGCAAGTGAAACTTGGAGTCCAGATGGTAAATTCTCTGCACAGACAGCGGTTGCGGGCTTTACCGTAAGCTTTGACGGAACCTCGCAATTCACTGAGGCTCTGACGCAGATATCGAATACTTCATGCGCAGCAGGGCAGTATTGTGATTTCAACAAATTCTATTTTGTCACTCCTGGCACTTACACCTTCACTTTTTCCTACCTTGCAAACAATGGAACCACCCCACCGTCGGTATCAATTACGTTCGTAGTGGCCGGTCCAAATTTAGATTCCCGAGGTAATTTCATGGAGGGCCCCGACAACAATACGCCGCCGACGGCTGGCCCGGTACAGATATACGGCGTCGGCCAGTATTTTGGCCAATTAACTGCAAACACTACGCCCGAGCTTGCGAATGGAAATAACGAAGACACCAATGGGATGGAACTGACAGTCACGGGAACGGCTCCGACCGGATTCTCTGGTGGTGATTGGAGGTTCGTACAGGTAATCAATCAGTTGTCATATTCGTACACATCTTCGCCAACAAGCAGCCCATTCGTTTTACAGCCCGGTTTGGATACGTTGTACCCTCATAGCAGCGCGAACATCTTGTTCATGGATTCTCCCGGTATGGTGCTTGATCCAACTCACTTTGGCAGAACTCAATTTGTTTCGGTGGGAGAGGAATCCGAAAGCGCAAAATTCACAACCTATCTTTTGTGGGACCCTCAGATCGCGACGGATGGGTCGCATGATTGTAGTTTGGCATCGAGTCAACAGGCCTCTAACGGATCTATAAGTTATAGTGACTCGACGTGCGTCTCCATCCCAATACCTATGGCTTCGCTCTCATGGGGTTTCGCAGGAGATGCGCTCAAGACTCTTAATCCGGGACAAGGGGCAGGAACAAATACATGGATTCTTCAGTGTGGAACAGCCAATACACCCGGTTTAGGAGCAGCTGGCTACCCAAACTGGACATTCACAGAAAATGCGCGCTACTTTAATCAGTAGAAAGGGATGTATGAAATTTTATCCGCGTGGATATGAAATGGTCATAGGTCTTGCGTCCATTCTATTAATATTAGGTTCGCCTACAGTGGCACAGCAGAAGCCCTCAACGTTCGAAATGACAGTTTCTTTGCCCGAACCGACTATGCACGTTGGGGAGGACTTGATTGTGAAAGTGATTACATCAAATTCAACTGATGATACTGTGTCCGCCGGTAGCGGATATGGGGTGGGTGTTGAAGTGGAGCTGATGAACAACAAGGGCGAAGACATTGGAATCCACGCCATGGGCGGTAAAGGGGTGGAACCAGTCGTAACTCTTCACACCAACAAGCTGATACTAAAGCCACACAGCAAAGACGATTTTACATGGCGATTCAAACCAGAGCCTGGATTTTTGATGCCTGGAGTTTATAGGCTCCGGGTTCACAGACGCGATCTAAAATCTCGCATGGATGTGTACTCAAATACCGTTGTGCTTACGGTGGTTCCTTAGCTCCGATGCTGATTTCGACATCTATCCGTTTCGATAATTTTCGATGCCGGATAGCGCAACTGCTGATGTTTCCAATTGTGGGATCTATCTCGGCATCGCAGCAAGCTCTTGCAATTGTGCCTTCTGCTCACGATGATTTTCAGAAAGCCTCAAGCAACGATTCCCCAGGAGTCAATCAGCGGTTCTCTCTTAGTATTAAACAAGTTGAGCTTCCATCAGTAAAAAAGGAAGAAATGCTACTTCAGATAACCGTGACCAATTTAACAGATAAAGTGCTTGTTATTCGAACGTTTAGGGGAAGCGTGAGTGATCACAGAATCGTACTAAAGCAGGGCTCTTCTCAAATCATGCAACGCAATGATACGTCCGAGGGGGAGGCCCCCCTCGGACGTGAAGGGGCTGGTACGATGGTTCAGCCACACTCGAACACACAAGAGTTGGTTGGTCTTAAGCGGTTATATAGCTTGAGTAGCGGGAGCTACAACGTCTACGTAGTAGATCGCGATCCAGTTACGAAAAGCCTAGTCAGGTCAAATACCCTAACTGTGGAAATACCATAGGATCATCCTGGGGTCACGTCAGAAACGGACAATAGAGCATACTAAGGGTGATTCGAGGCTGGAATCCATCTGTAGAGTGTTGGGACGGAGACGCCAAGATTGCCAGCCACGTCACGAGGTGGCACTCCGCTGGCGAGCAGCTTCTTGGCTGATTTGATCTTGCTGTCGGTCATCTGCCGCCTCCGGCCACCTTTTCGGCCGAGCAGGCGGGCAACTTCAAGTCCCGCGCGGGTTCGTTCGATGGTGAGCTCCCGTTCCATCTCCGCGAGGCTGGCCATGACGTGGAAAAAGAAGCGCCCCGAAGCGGTGCCGGTGTCGATCGCGTCGGTGAGGCTCTTGAACTGCACGCCCTCGTTGTGAAGTTTGCCAACCAGATCCACGAGATGCCTGACGCTTCGGCCTAGTCGGTCCAGCTTCCAAACGACAAGCGTATCGCCTTCGCGGAGAGCTTCCTGCGCTTTAGTCAGCCCAGGCCGTTCGGCCCGGCTGCCGCTGATCTTGTCCGAGAAGATCTTCTTGCAACCAGCTTTGGTTAGGGCTTCGGTTTGGAGTTCGAGGTTCTGATCCTGGGTGGAGACACGAGCGTAGCCGATCAGCATGAACAACTCCCCTCATTCTCAGAACTCATCGATTTGCGAGTTGATTGAGAATAGCATTTGAGAACTGTTTATGAGAACGCAGAACGTGAGGTTTCAGCCACTTTCCCCGATGTTCGTTGAGTGTTCTCATAAACCTCTGTTTTCAAGAGGAGCCTTATGCCCCGTCGTTCCATCCTTTCCGCCGCAGAGCGGGAGAGTTTGCTTGCCATTCCCGACAGCCGAGATGACCTGATCCGGCAGTACCCCCTGAGTGAATCCGATCTCTCGATCATTCGGCAACGCCGCGGCGCGGCGAACCGGCTCGGTTTTGCGGTGCAGCTCTGCTATCTACGGTTTCCTGGCGTTGTGCTCGGTGTCGATCAGCTGCCTTTTCCACCTCTGCTTCACCTTGCCGCCGGACAGTTGAAAATCCCGGTCGAGCACTGGGCCGAGTACGGCAGCCGCGCCCAGACGAGGCGAGAGCATCTGGTCGAACTTCAAACAGCTTTCGGCTTTGAACCATTCACGGCGGCCCATCACAAGCTCGCCGTCCAGGAACTGATTGAAACGGCGATGCAGACGGACAAAGGCATCGTGCTTGCGAACCAACTGGTTGAGAGACTTCGCCAACGAACGATTCTTCTTCCACGCCTGAACGCCATCGAACGTGTCTGCGCAGAGGCGATTACCCGCGCCAATCGCCGCATCTACAAACAGCTGACCGATGGGCTGACAGATATCCACCGCGAGCGGCTGGACCAACTGCTCGCGCGGAAAGAAGACAGCAGCATGACCCGGCTCGGATGGCTTCGCCAGTCGCCGCTCAAACCAAACTCCAAGCACATGCTCGAACACATCGACCGGCTCCAGACATGGCGTGCTCTCGATCTGCCCTCCGGGATCGAACGCCAGATTCATCAGAACCGCCTTCTGAAGATTGCGCGGGAAGGCGGCCAAATGACTTCGGCTGACCTTATGAAGTTCGAGCGAGAGCGCCGGTACGCAACGCTCGTCGCGCTGGCCGAAGGAACGGCCACGGTTACTGATGAGGTGATCGACCTGCATGACCGGATCGTCGGCAAGCTGTTCAACACTGCGAAGCACAAGCATCAGGATCAATTTCAAGCTGACGGCAGAGCGATCAATGACAAGCTCCGGCTTTATGGGCGTGTCGGTCAGGCGTTGCTCGAAGCAAAGCAAAACGGCGGCGATCCATTCCTGGCCATCGAGCAAATCGTCTCCTGGGATGACTTTGCCGCGAGCATCACAGAAGCGCAGAAGCTCGCGCAACCGGAAGGTTTCGACTTTCTCTTCCGGATCGGCGAAGGGTACGCAACTCTACGGCGCTATGCGCCCGATCTGTTGAACGTACTCGGATTGCACGCCGCTCCCGCCGCCAAGCCGGTCCTAGATGCCATCGGACTGCTGCGGGAGATGAATGCCGCCAATGCTCGCAAACTGCCTGACGATGCTCCTCTCGACTTCATCCGCCAACGCTGGTCCAAGCTCATCTTTACCGATACGGGCATTGACCGTCGCTACTACGAACTGTGCGCCTTGGCGGAACTAAAGAACGCTCTGCGTTCCGGTGACATCTGGGTTGAAGGCTCTCGCCAGTTTAAGAACTTCAATGAATACCTGTTGCCTGCTCAGAAGTTCGCGGCGCTTAAGGGCGCACATGAGCTCCCTCTTGCTGTCGCTCCAGACTGCGAAGAATATTTGAAAGTGCGGCTCGAAACGCTAAATGAGCAACTCAAATTGGTCGATCAGATGGCCGCCGCCAACGACCTGCCGGATGCGATCCTGACCGACTCAGGCTTGAAGATCACGCCGCTTGACGCGACGGTGCCGCAACCGGCACAGAACCTGATCGATCAGATTGCGGCATCACTGCCACACGTCAAGATTACTGAGTTGCTTCTCGAAGTCGACACCTGGACAGGTTTCACGAAGCATTTTGTTCATCTGAAAAGTGGCGATATGGCAAAGGACCGGATACCTCTGCTGACTACGATCCTGGCCGATGCGATCAATCTCGGCCTGACCAAAATGGCGGAATCCTGCCCTGGAACCAGCTACGCGAAACTCTCGTGGCTGCAAGCCTGGCACATCCGCGACGAGACCTACGCCGCGTCCTTGGCCGAGATCGTCAATACCCAGTTTCGGCAACCCTTCGCGGAGCATTGGGGCGACGGAACCACGTCGTCCTCAGACGGGCAGCGTTTCAAGGCTGGAGGCAAAGCCGAAAGCACCGGCCACATCAATCCCAAGTACGGAGCCGAACCGGGCAAGCTCTTCTATACCCATATCTCGGATCAATACGCGCCGTTCAGTTCCAAAGTCGTCAACGTCGGTGTGCGCGACTCCACCTACGTCCTTGACGGACTCCTTCACCATGAATCCGATCTGCGGATCGAGGAGCATTACACCGACACTGCGGGCTTCACCGACCACGTCTTCGCTCTCATGCATCTGCTCGGCTTCCGCTTCGCTCCACGTATCCGCGATCTGAGCGACACCAAGCTGTACCTTCCAAACGGCAAGACCAAGTATCAGGCACTCGCGCCCATGATCGGCGGGGCCATCAATCTCAAAGCGATCCGCAACCACTGGAACGAGATCCTCCGCCTCGCCACTTCGATCAAGCAGGGTACCGTGACGGCTTCGCTCATGCTTCGCAAGCTGGGCAGCTACCCTCGCCAGAATGGCCTCGCAGTCGCCCTGCGCGAGTTGGGCCGGATCGAAAGAACCCTATTCATCCTCTCCTGGCTTCAAAGCGTCGATCTCCGCCGCCGCGTTCACGCCGGCCTCAACAAAGGGGAGGCCCGAAACGCGCTCGCAAGAGCCGTCTTCCTCTGCCGTCTTGGAGAGATCCGAGATCCCCTGTACCATGCCTGGTCGGCACCAGCCACGTTCCTCTGCATAGCCGAAGAACGTTCGTAACGCCTGGCACTGCGTTGCGACTGTTGCGAGCTGCCAACCTTCATCGCGCTTGGACATCAGAAACCGATCCACATCATTCATCGAAATGAGCGCCAGCTCGCTGTGCCACGATGATGCCCACCGCAGAAAATCCTGAGTCCTTCGGGTGTAGCTGCGAACGGTGGCCGGTGAGAGTCCCCGCTTGGATGTCAGCGCGTCTCGGAAGTCGTCGATGATGGGATCAAACCCTGACCCTGAGGTGGGAGGAAGAGTAAGACATCCATGGAAACTGAGCCAGGCCTTCGCGATCCTGGCAAAGTTCTTAGGAGTCGCTCCGGCACCGATTCCCGTCTTCCTTCGCTGCGGACTGCGATACTCAATCCAGCGATTGCTCGCTTCTGCGATCTCATGCTGCTCCACATCACGAAGTGTGTCTAAGGCCATGAGTTGAACGATGTGAATAAGAAAGGCCGCAACACACCGGACTTGAGTTGCTCCCAAACCCTTTTCTAAGAGGTGCGTAAGATACTCATCCCGTTCTCTAAGGAGCGGAGCAGCACGATGGCGGGCGTGAACGCTTGGATAATATGAGACGCTTTCAATCACTTTGGTCTACCTCCGGGGCGATGAATTTGGAACATACCGTTCGTCCACAGTTCTCAAAGACTAATCAAATCCTGCGATAGGCTTGCTAATTCTGTCCGGAAGCCTCCCTGCCTCGACCGCTTACACGTTCTGCTTCTCCGGATACAAGAGTTGAGTCGCGAGCCATAGCAGATTCGGAGTTGTGCTCAGGGACAAGATTGAATTCCTGGAAGTTATGGAAGAATTGAACGCAGAGGCCGCGCTTTGTTGCGGTCGGGGCACTCTGTCTTTCTTGGCGCGGCGCACATCGTCGCAGGAGGACGTAGGCATGATGGTAGAGAGCATGAGGTATGAAGAGAGTTTGGCCCGAGAGCATGGGCCTGTATTCAGCTTCGCTCGCTCTATCTTCGAGACGAGGCGACTCCCTAAGGTTGGCACTACATGGAATGTGGAGGCGGAAGCAGTGACTCTCCGAGAGCTGCCTTTTGGTTTATGAATCCAAGAAGCGCGATTCTCTGACTAAGCCGAAAGACGGAGATCACAAACCTAAATCGGGTTCTAGATCGATGCGGTCACGGTGCGGAATATTGCTCGACTTGGCGAAGCAGGATTACCGTTACTCGATCATCCGTTGTTCACAGGACCCGACTAGGAACTTCCGAGGAAGGCATTACCAGGTTGGCTCGCTCCAAGGCGTCCGCATAAGTGCTTTCTCCCAAACCGTTCCAGCGCGACTCAACTAACAAGAAGACAAGGCGCACATCGTTCTCACCGAATGCTTCTTCGATCATCTCGAGGGCAGTGGAATGAGCACCGACAGCCATTGCAGCCAGCCCGCGATGCAGTGGTGGGGACGGCGTGCTTGAGTGCATCTCCAGCATTGTCCGGAAAGCCTCGTCGGCCTCACCGTTTCGGCCCATTGCAGCTAGAGTATGGATGCGAAAAGCCAACGGTTCGCTATTGCCCATGGCAAAACGCTCTGAAACCTGGAATGAGCTGATCGCCTCACCGGAGGTAGCCGACAGACCGGGAATTTGCCCCGGAACATGATCAGGCGTAGCGAGCGCCTTCCCGCGCATCAGATGGGCGACCCAGAACTGAGGTGCCATCTCCAAAACCTGTTCGAGCGGACGAAGTGCCTCCATCGACCGGCCCGCATTGTAGAGGAAATGGCCATGATGGGTTCTAACAATAGGGGAGATTGGGTCCAGGATAAGCGCTGAACCCAGAGTCGTCAGCGCCTGTTCGTGCTCGCCCAGAATCGAATGAAGATGAGCCAAGAACATTGGGGGAGCGCTGTCGCCTGGGTTCAGTGTGGAAGCGTGGAGGAAGTGGTGCCGGGCGGCATTCCAGTCACGCCGATACCAGAAATCCACTAGTCCTAACGCAATGTGCGCATCCGTCTGCGATGCGTCCAGCGACAGCGCGTCGCTTGCCAGATGCTGTGCCGCCGGGAAGCAATCATGCGGGCGCAAGAGGCTGGTAATCGGCAGCACCGCATAGCAGAAGGCGAGACTCGCCATGGCCGGAGCGAAGACCGGATCGATAGCAAGAGCCTCTCGCAGATAGCGCATCGCCGCCTGGATAGCAGGCTTCGTACGCTGACTCAAGAGATGTCGTGCTCGGAGATAACGGTCGTGCACCTCGGCGTTTATTGGGCCAGCTCTACCTGTGTGAATGCTCGCTGCGGCATGCGGCGCTATCTGGATACCGATAGCGGTTGCGGTGGCAAGTGCAATTTCCGACTGCATAGCGAGCGCGTCACCGACCACGCGCTCAAAGTTCTCGCTCCATAGCGCTGTACCGTCGATCGAACGTAAGAGCTGAACAGTGACGCGAACTCTTTCAGAGTCACGCTTCACGCTCCCCTCTACTAAGTAATCGACCTTAAGTTCGTGGGCAATCTCCTCAACCGGCTTGCTCACATTGCGATACCGCATCACCGACGTCCGTGCAATGACCGCCATCTGTCCACGCAGTAGACGCGAGACGGCGCTGATCAGTTCTTCAGTCAATCCATCAGAGAAATAATCCTGCTCCGGATCGTTGGAGAGATTGAGCAACGGAAGAATGGCGAGTCTCTGACCTTCCTGTGCATGCCGCGTGATGTCAGGACGGCCGCCTTCTGATTTGGGGGCGACCGGCATCCGGAGCCGGTAACCTCTGCCCGTGACAGTCTCGATCAGGGTCGCATCGCCTAGCGCCTGGCGAATCTTCTTTACCGCCGTGTAAAGCGCCGCTTCTCCGTTTACAAATACGCCGTCGCCCCATACCCGGCGTAGGGCCTCGTCATGAGATACCACGCCGCCCCGGCTTTCGACCAGGAGGAACAATAGCTCCAGCGGCTTTGGGTCCAGACGCACGATCGTTCCATCACGGCGTAGCGAAAAGCTTCGTCTGTCGAGTTCCATGCCGTCCATCTTCCATATACCATCGCTCACCGCTCGTTCTCCGATATTCAGAAACATTCCAGACCATGTTCAGGAGTTATGGAAAGGTTCTTGTCATTATCAATGACAAGTCGACTCATCAGCTGAGGGATGCCAAAATGCGAATTCGAAATTGGATAGGTGCACTCATCATGACGCTTACATTCGGAACCACTGGTTGCAGCGGGGTAAAAGCCGCTGAAGATACCCCTCAGGTTGCCATCGAGAAGATGCTCGCCAGGGAACAGTCAGCTTGGAACACTGGCGATAGCGCGTCATACGCCGACGAGTATACCGAGGACGCAGACTTCATCAATATTCGAGGTCAAGTCTTTACCGGAAAGACAGCGGTTCAGCAACAGCACGCGAAAATATTCGCCGGACCATTTAAGGGAAGCGCCATTGGCATCGTTCTGCGCAAATTTGCCCAAATCTCTGACTTGGCCGTCCTGATCGACACCGACCAGACCGTCATCAACTTCGCGGGTCTACCACCGGGTATCGTCGAGTCTTCTCCAGGCACGCTTGTCACCCACTTCAAATATCTGGCAATCAAACAGACCGATGGTACTTGGAAGTTTACCTCCGGGCAGAATACTGTCGCGCTTCCGAACTAAGGGCATGGATCAGTATCGGCTCTGTTCATTGACTCGCCTGCACGCAGTGGCTTGACGGCCCTAGCTTGAATCGAGCACCAGACAATTGGCCGATTGTTCAGGTATCCAAGGAGACCGATTGGTCATTGGCATGTATGTTCGTCAGGCGTGAGTTCCGCAAGACGGGACTCGTTCCACAAATCATTCAAGCTGCGGTTGTCCATGCAAAGGCGAATGGTGCAACGATTGTGGAAGCGTATCCCGTCGATCGTAACTCGCCCAGCTTTCGTTTTATGGGTTTTGTCGACACGTTTTTACAAGCCGGATTTTGCGAAGTGGGAAGAACTGGCCAACGAAGACATGTAATGCGATTGAGCGTCTAAAGTGCTTGACGACCCACAGAGCAGGACGACGGTCAGCAAACCTAAAACTGAACACGACAGCCCACGCGATCGCGGTGGTAGTTACCATACGATAAAGGACGTTATCGTATCTATCGAGGCGGACACGATGGCCGTTCAAATTCAATCGACTCGGCTGCAACTGAGCACCTTCGAAATGGCAGATGCAGAAGAGGTGTTTGCCTGCATTACTCCGGCCGTCGCTCGCTTCATGTCCTGGGAGCCGCCCAAATCCTTCACCGAGTACAAGGCACGCCGAGAGGCGCGATTGCAGGCCGCCGATCCAACAGAGTTTGCGTTCGTCATCCGACGGCGCGATACAAAGGAATGTCTAGGCATTACTGCACTTGAAAGGGCTGATCTGCCAAGCCCGGAACTGGGCATCTGGATGAAGGAAGCAGCTCACGGTCAGGGGTACGGAGGAGAAGCCGTTCGAGCAGTTGCTGAATGGGCGGCCAAGGATCTCGGAAAAGACACCTTTCTGTACCCTGTGGCAGTAGAAAACACCGCCAGTAGACACATTGCCGAGAAGCTCCACGGCGAGATCATCGGAACCCGCAGAAGCCCAAAATATGAATCTGTTGTCTACCAAATCCGTGCCTTTGCTCGGCTCTAGCGAAGAGGTCATCTCAGCAGCCTCTAATCGGCCGCCTACGCTGCTCCCGGCCCTTTGGTTTATGTGCCCAACAGTGGGTTCGACCGTTTTCGAGGAACTTCGCAAGCGACGGTTTGAATGGGCCGTGGATTTAGAACGCGTGAGACGTAAGAAATCGAATGACGATCGAAGAGAAAAGATCCGGCTTTTCCAGATATAACAGGTGCCCTACATCGGGTACCACAACGCGGGCCGCTCCTGGTATAGCCATCATTAGAGCGCCAGCCACGGCTTGATTGTCCGCAATGTCGCCGGAACCCGTGAGAATCAGCGTCGGCATTCGGAGGTCCTGCACATATGGAAAGACTGGCTTCTCCGGCAGTGGCATATCGTCGTGTGTAAGATCTTGTGGTGAAGCCTTGAGAAGAGCGCGAAGGTGGTTGCGGGCGGCGTCATGCCCCGGAACGATGAGGTAGGGATTCTGGACGCTCGCCTCTACTTGGTCCTTGGCATTCTGAGATTCCACCTGCCTCATCAGAAAGTGCTCAGAATATGGAAAACCCTCCGCCGCCGGACCGACGAGCACCAGATCGCTAACCTGCGCGGGATAGCGAAGTGCAAAATTCAAGGCCACATTACCGCCATGTGAGCTGGCCACGAGAGCAGCCTGGCTGACCTTGCGATCGTGCAGCACTGCAGCAACATCGTCGGCTTCGTAATAGGGCTTGGTAGTGGCGGGCGAGCTCCCATACCCCCGCCGGTCGTATCGGATGGTATGAAACTGTTTACAGAAAGCGGCCCATATGTCGTCCCAGACTGCCGAATTTACAACCCCATCATGGAGGAAAATCACAGCCTTCGGCCCGGTCCCGCACTCCTCATAGTGCAAACGAGAACCATCTACTTCAACGAATGAGCCTGGTGGCTTTGCTGAGCCGATTGGTTGCGCGCATAGAACTCCAACTCCGAAAACCGAGATGAAAACAAACATTATGTCTAGAATTTTCATGCACTCATATTATGTCTTGTGTTGTGAAGCCGAGCCGCTGTCGCTATCCGGCAGCGGCACAGCGCCTTCCAGAAGGCTGTGAATCGTCCCTGTAAAATGGTATCCCGCGTTCAAGAAATGCACAGAAATCAAAAAATTGTCTGCACAGTTCCTACACAGCCAAAAATGGCCTAATTATCTTCCGAAAACTCAGCATGATATAAGATTCCACTCACCCCGTTCAGGATGACAACTTTTAGTTGTGAGATCGGAGAGCTTGCTTCGCGCTTCGTATTCATCAAACTCTGGGATGTACTTGTCTGTAGTTGTCAGGTTACAGCTCATCTGTGAATTAACCCTTTGGTGTGTGGGAAACCCGTTGATAACGTGAGGAAAGCGCTGGTTGCAACGGCCCTTGCGACAGCGGAGAATAGAGCCATTATGGCATCTTTTGCTCAACTAAATGTTTCAGAAGGTCTGCCCGCTTCGGTTCATATCGAAGTTGCTGTTTTAGGGGCAATGCTTCTGGACGGGCTTGCGGTCAACGATGCGACAGGAAGGCTAAGGGCGGAAGATTTTTCGCTCGATTCGCATCAACGCATCTACCGAGCCATCACCGATTTATTGGCGGGGGGTCGTGGCGTGGACTCCCTGACTGTGCGAGAGGAGCTGATTCGGAAGAGAGAAATTGATTCGATTGGCGGGCCTGCGTATCTTGCGTTTTTGACGGAGGGGATTCCGCGGAACTTCAACATCGAGAGCTATGTCCGGATTGTGAAGGACAAGAGTTTGCTGCGGCAGTTGATGGCTATCTTTGGCGATGGATTGACGCTCGCCTCGGACCAGTCCGAGGAGGCGATTCATGTTTTGAGCAATGTGGAGGCCAAGCTGTCGGAGGTGGCCGATAGCGCGATTCAGTATGGGTTTTCGGACATCGCGACGATTGTGAAGGAGTCGTTCGGGTCGATTGATGCGCTGTATGAGCAGGGGCGCGAGGTTACGGGGTTGGCGACGCACTACATAGAATTTGACCGGATGACGAGCGGATTGCAGGAGTCGGAGCTGACGATTATTGCGGCGCGGCCTTCGATGGGCAAGACGGCGTGGGCGATCAACATTGCGGAGAATGCCGCGGTGCGCGGGGGCAAGGTGGTGGCGGTGTTTTCGCTGGAGATGAGCAAGGCGAGTCTGCTGCGCAGAATGCTGGCCTCGCAGGCGTTGGTGAACTCGAAGGCGATTCAGACGGGAATGTTGATGCGGGAGGACCGGGCGAAGCTGATTGCCGGGCTCGAGCGGTTGATGGAGTCGAAGATGTTTATCGACGATACGCCGGGGATTACGTTGGCGGAGATGCGGGCGAAGGCTCGGCGGTTGAAGCAGCAGCATGGGCAGCTGGATCTGATCGTGATCGACTATCTGCAGCTGATGACCGGGTCGTCGGGGTCGCAGAAGGGATTTGAGAATCGGACGCAGGAGGTCTCGGCGATCTCGCGCGGGCTGAAGTCGCTGGCGAAGGAGATGAAGGTGCCGGTGGTTGCGCTGTCGCAGCTGTCGCGTGCGAGTGAGCAGAGGGGCGGGGATAAGAAGCCGCTGTTGAGCGATCTGCGCGAGTCAGGTTCGATCGAGCAGGATGCGGACGTGGTGTGCTTTATTCACCGCGAGGAGTACTACGACCGGGAGAATGAGGATCTGAAGGGCAAGGCAGAGATCATTATTGCCAAGCAGAGGAATGGACCAACGGGGAGTATTCATCTGGCGTATCTGTCGGACTATACTCGGTTCGAGAATCTGTCGCATGGCGGGGATTAGGGCGGGTACTAGGCTCTGGGTCCTGCCGGACGGGCCCGCTGCGCGCGGCGCGATCACTCCGTGATGGGTATACCGCTTCGCGTGGTGCTCCCGTTGGTCGCACGTACAAAGTCGAGGAGTCATCATGATCGAGTCTTCTGATCTTCGGAGTAAGAGGATGCCGCTGAGCGGCGGAGCCGGTCAGATGCCTGCACTCGGATTCGGCACACTGATTCCCGATGCGGCCGTGACTATAAGCGCTACCAAAGACGCGCTGGCTGCGGGGTTTCGGCACTTCGACTGCGCGGAACGCTACCGGAACGAGCGTGAGGTGGGCGAGGCTTTGAAGGCAGGAGTTGCGGCTGGAGGGATTGCGCGCGAGGATCTGTTTGTTACCACGAAGTTGTGGAACAGCAATCACCGGCCGGAGCGCGTGAGACCGGCTTTTGAGGCGAGTTTGGACAGGCTGAGGCTCGACTATCTCGATCTCTATCTGATTCACACTCCGTTCGCATTTCAACCGGGGGAGGAGCAGGATCCTCGGGATGAAAAGGGCAACGTGATCTACGACAAGGGCGTGAGTCTGGTTGACACCTGGAGGGCGATGGAGAGTCTTGTGGACCAGGGCAGATGCAGGGCCATCGGACTGTCTGACATTACCTTGAACGGGCTGTTGCCGGTGTATGAAGCGGCGAGGATCAAGCCAGCCGTGGTCCAGGTGGAGTCGCATCCGTATCTTCCGGAGACGGAGCTTCTGGAGTTCTGCAAGGAGAAGGGCATTGTGCTGTTGGCGTTCGCGCCTCTGGGTCATGGGATGAGGCCGGGGCCGCTTGAGGATCCGGTGATTCTGGCCATCGCTGCACGGGTTGGAAAGACTCCGGCGCAGGTGCTGCTGGCCTGGGCGGTGCAACGCGGCACAGCTTTGCTGACGACGCCGCGGACGGCGGAGCGGGCGAAGGAGAACTTCAACGTCTCAGCCATTCCGGAAGACGCGGTTGAGGAGATCAATCGGATTCAGACGAGACAGAGGCTCAACGACGTGGTGAATACCGGCAGCCCGGGGTTCATTCCACGCGTCCAATCGGCATGAAAGCCAAGTAACACCTGGAGCAGACTATGAAAGAGGAGCAGATACGCGAATCATTGAACGCACACTGGCGTGCGTCGGCGGCCGGCGATGCAGATGCGGAGCACGATATCTATGCTGACGATGCCATCTGTGATTATCCACAGTCGGGCGAGCGAATCCTTGGTAGGAAGAATTTGCAGGCGCTGCGGAGCCATCATCCGGGCAAGCCGTCGGGTTTCGAGGTTAGGCGGATTGTTGGAAGCGGAGATCTTTGGATCACGGAGTACACGATTATCTATCAGGGGCGACCGGCATACACGGTGAGCACGATGGAGTTTCGCAACGGCAAGGTGGTGCATGAGACACAATACTTCGCAGATCCGTTCGAGGCGCCGGGGTGGCGGAGCCAATGGGTTCAGCGGATCGCGTGACGACGCTGAGGGACAGCTGCTTGTTTCGGACTATTAAACTGCGCCCTGCGCGGGCGGCGGTCACTTCGTGACTTGTATACCCCTTCGGTTGGCGCTCCCGTTGGTCGCGAAGAAGATTTTGATTGCTGCGCGGGCGCTCCACGCTCAAGAGATGGGCACCCGCAGTGATTATGGTTTGGGTGCTGCTGCGATTGCGTTGAGGCTGGTGATGGTTTCGGGTGGGAGTTTGAGGGTTGCGGCTTTCAGGTTTTCGCGCAGGTGCGCAAGCGAAGAGGTACCGGGGATGAGGAGCATGTTGGGAGAGCGGTGGAGGAGCCAGGCCTGTGCGACTTGCATTGGCGTGGATTGGAGGGAGGCGGCTGCTTCGTCCAGCTTGGCGGACTGCAACGGCGTGAAGCCTCCGAGGGGGAAGAAGGGTACGTAGGCTATGCCTTGTTTGACGAGGTCGTCGAGGAAGGCGTCATCGGTTCGGTGGGCTACGTTGTAGAGGTTTTGGATGCAGACGATTTCGGTTATTTTTTGTGCTTCGGCGAGTTGACCTGGGGTTACGTTGCTGAGGCCGAGGTGGCGGATGAGGCCCTGGGCTTTGAGTTCGGCGAGGACGGTGAGGGGTGCTTCGATGGAGCCTTTGGTTGGGCCGGCGAGTCCTCCTACGCGGAGGTTGACGACGTCGAGCTTGTCGAGGGCGAGGTTGCGGAGGTTGTCGTGAACGGCGTCGATGAGGTCCTGGCGGGAGAGGGCTGGGTTCCAGGAGGCGTCTGCGCCGCGGCGTGCGCCTACTTTGGTGACGATGACGAGGCCATCGGGGTAGGGGTGGAGGGCTTCTTTGATGATCTGGTTGGTGACGTGTGGTCCGTAGAAGTCGCTGGTGTCGATGTGATTGACGCCGGCGGCGATGGCTTCGCGCAGAACGGCGAGGGCGGCATTTCTATCTTTCGGCGGGCCGAAGACGTGGGGGCCGGCGAGTTGCATGGCTCCGTAGCCCATGCGGTTCACGGTCATCGAGGTGCCGGGGAAGGTGAAGGTTCCGCCTAGATTTGTCTGTTGCGTCATTGCTGGTGCTCCTTTTTGTCTTTGCACGGTTGCGATTTGTCAGGTGCGCGGTTCGGGTTCGTTTTGGCTACCTGTGGTTAGATGAAGAAAGCCTCAGGTTAGGAGTTCGCATTTGACCCCACGTCCTCAGATGCTGTTGGAGCCGCGTAAATCGCCGGTGCAGGCTCGTTCGGCTGCGAGCGTGGATGCGATTCTGGAGGCGACCATTCAGGTTTTGTTGAGCGTGGGGAAGGAACGGCTGACGACGACGAAGGTTGCGATGCGCGCTGGGGTTTCGGTTGGGACGTTGTATCAGTATTTTCCGAATAAGAGTGCGTTGCTGCAGGCGGCTTTGCTACAACATCTGAACGGGGTGTCGACGGCGCTGGAGCAGGTGTGCCGGGAGCAGAAGGGGAAGCCGCTTAAGGAGATGGTTGCGGCGGTGATCAACGCGTTTCTCGAGGCCAAGATGATGGATCCGAAGACGAGCGTGGCGCTGCATGCGGTGAGCTCGGATGTGGATGGGGCGAAGATTGCGAAGCAGAAGGCGTTGCGGTCGCTGAAGGCGATTGCGGGGATGCTGGGGACGTCGAGCGAGTCGCTGACGAAGGAGCCGCAGCTGGTGGCGTCGATGCTGGTGGCGGCGATGGTGGGGGTGAGCCGGAGACTGCTGGAGTCGGATGCGCCGGAGAAGCAGTTTGAAAGCATGCGGGGGGAACTGGTGTTCTTTGCTTGCTCGTATATGGAGGCTTGTTCGGTGCGGGAAGTGCGCCCTGCGCGGGCGGCGGTCACTTCGTGACTTGTATACCCCTTCGGTTGGCGCTCCCGATGGTCGCGAGGGAAGATTGTGCCGACCAACGGGAGGAGTACGCGAAGCTCTAAAAAGGCGTGTGAACGCCCGCACTCCGCGCAGGAGGCCCGTCCGGCAGGACAGCTTCGATTTTGGAAAGGCTCCTGACAGTACGGTGTCAGTAGGGTGTCAGTATTCTGCGGTTGTGTTCGTAAGGTCATTTGCTAAGTCAGGGAGGCAATATGAAGGAACAGCCGAAGTCGGTGGCGGTTTGGTTCGAGATTCCGTGTGCCAATCTGGAGCGGGCAGCTAGGTTCTACGAGACGATTCTGGATCGCAGGATGAATAAGGATGAATTTGGGGAGTTGGGGGATCCGATGCGTCTGTTTCCGGCGGCTGCTGGCGGCGTGGCGGGGGCTCTGGTGAAGCGTACCTTCAGGAAGCCCGGTGGTGGGGGGACGATGGTTTATCTGAACTGCGATGGCGAACTGGATGCTGTAATTTCGCGGGTTCGCGAGGCTGGGGGGTTGATGCTGATGCCTCGTACGGTGATTCCTGGTGGGCATGGTGCGTTTGCTTGCCTGAAGGATACGGAAGGAAATCATATTGGGTTGCATACTTCGGTTTGAGTGTCCTGCCGGACGGGCTCCCTACGCGGGAGGCGGTCACTTCGTGACTTGTATATCCCTTCGGTTGGCGCTCCCGTTGGTCGCGGGGAGCGATATACGGGCTGCTAACTGGAAGCGGGCGCAATTCTTTTTCCAGGCCATCTTTTCCAGGCCATCTAGGATATATGCATGCGGCGGGCTGACCGACTCTTCCGGATCGTACGAGTGCTGCGCGGTGGCAGGCTGCAGACGGCGCGGATGCTGGCGGAGAAGCTGGAGGTTTCGGAGCGGACGATCTATCGGGATGTGCGCGATCTGCAGATCTCGGGGATGCCGATTGAGGGGGAGGCGGGGGTTGGGTATACGCTGCGGCGGGATATGGACCTGCCTCCGCTGATGTTTACCCGGGATGAGCTGACGGCGCTGGTGCTGGGGGCGCGGATGGTGCAGGCGTGGGGTGGGGCGGCGAGCGTGGCCTCGGTGGACCAGGCGCTGCAGCGGATTGAGGCGGTGCTGCCGGCGGATCTGCGGGAGCGGCTGGATTCGATTCTGATGTACGCGCCGGGGCATCGGATGGTGCAGCCTTTGAAGGAGCGACTGGATCTACTGCACGACGCTTGCGTGGGCAGGCGGGTCGTTGCGTTTTGCTATGCGAAGGAGGATGGACAGAGCAGTGAGCGCGAGGTGAGGCCGCTGGCGCTGTACTTCTGGGGTGGGGCCTGGACGCTGGCGGCTTGGTGCGAGCTGCGGAAGGACTTCAGAGTGTTTCGGATCGACCGGATGCAGGAGGTGGAGGTGCTGGGGCGCGAGTTTGTACAGAAGAAGGGGCAGAGGCTGGAGGACTTTGTGAAGCAGGTTGGCAAGCCGCCTTATGTCTCCGAATCGGTTGCTGCGGCGGGTATTGGGCAGGTTAGAGCGGATTGACTATTGGTGTGGAGGAGGGCAACCGCAGATTCCCTTCGGGAATGACAACAAGGGCACTGCGGGCGCTATGCCAACTGCGACTTTGTTCTAGTTTACGAGGTAGGTCGCGGGTCGCGAAGAGTCGTCCGTTGGGTTGTACGGGGGGGCGAAGGTGGTCTTTTGTACTGCCAGGCATTCGGAGACGCGCTTGAGCATGTCGGTGGGGTGAACGGGCTTGGTGAGGGTGGTGAAGTTGTAGCCGGCGCTGCGTGCGTGTACGAGGAGGTCGGCGGTTGCGGCCTGGCCGGAGAACAAGAGTATTTGGCATTCGGGGATGTTCTGACTGACAGCGATGGCGAGTTCGATGCCGGTCATGCCGGGCATCATGACGTCGGCGATGAGAAGTTGGGGGTTGAACGTTCGTGCGAGCTCTAAGGCTGCGGCACCGTCGTAGGCGGTGAGGGTGGAAAAGCCGCTGCGGGAGAGGATTATCGAGAGGGTGTCGGCGATGATGTGCTCGTCGTCGACGATGAGGATGACTGGCTTGGTTCTTTCCGAAATAGAGATGGCATCCTCGTTCGGGACTACTGTCAGGGGAACAACTTCAAATTTGATCTTCGCGGTCATGACTTGTACCTCTGAATCGAAGCATAGACCTGTTTGAGTTATACGGGTTAACTCTTTTAGATCTCTCAGTTATGGAGAGGTTTAGGCGGTGCTAAAGAAAGCGACCAGTTAGGCAATGTTGAAAAGAGCAACTTGTTAGTAGCTGGCATATCTGCTTAGTGTTACGTTAACGTCAGGTTAGTTTCAGATCACATCAAGGGGGGGGCGTGGGAAGCGACGACGAGTTCGATCCGAAAGAGATGAAGTTTGAGTCGGTGCTGCAGGCGAATGTACCCAAGGGTAGAGCAGGCAAGCACAAAGAGATCATCACGCAACTGTTGAGCGATATTGCGCAGTTGAAGGTTGGCAGCGCGTTAAAGATCCCGCTGGATCAGCTTCCGGATACGAAGGAGAATGTGCGGTCTGCGTTGAGCAGGGCTGCCCGGCAGCAGAAGATCAATCTGGCTACGTCCAGTAATGATGAGTTTCTGTTTGTTTGGAAGACGGATAAATAACGTTCTGTAAGACCCCTCTTTAAAATCAGGAACTCTTAGTCCTGCCGGACGGGCGCCCTTCGCGGGCGGCGGTCACTTCGTGACTTGTATACCCCTTCGGTTGGCGCTCCCGTTGGTCGCGAAGGGAGATTATGCCGACCAACGGGAGGACCACGCAAAGCTTTAAAGAGACGTGCGAACGCCCGCGGAATCGGGGTCCCCACAAACAGGTCTTTCGTTTGTGGGGTGACTAAGCGCAGGAGGCCCGTCCGGCAGGACATAGTCTTCAATATGGGTTGGGTTGGTTGCTCAGGATCTCTTTGCCTCCGCTTTGCGCAATGAAGAAGGTTTTGCCCGGAAGCGAAGGCACAGGGTCGGAGAGACTCTGCCAGAGGAAGATGCGGCGAGGTTCAAGCCAACGGACTTTGAGGGAGAGGGCGTCCTCGAAGATGGGTGGGGCGTCGGGAAAGAAGGAGCCGTACCAGAGGTTGGAGCTGCGGCCGTCGAGGATGTGGAGGTCGCTGCGTCCGAGATAAAAGCCGAGGGTGCTGGCGCTCTCGTACTCGCCGTGGATGACGATGAGGTCGCTGGGCTTGAGTTCGGGCTCGATGGCGGTGGCTAACTGGCGGGAGCTTAGGACGGGGAAGAAGATCTGCAGGCCGACGTGTGCGGCGAGCACGAACCCAAAGGTGGCGGCGGCGAGGCAGAGGTTTGCGGCGTGGGGCTGGTAGGCGCGACGGAGGAGCCAGTTGGCGAGGGTGCCGGTGAAGAGCGCGATGGCGGTGAGGAGGAGCGGGTCATGGAAGGCGCCCATGGCCTGGGCGTTGAGGTCGAGGAAGTGGCCGAAGGAGAGGGCGTAGTCGCCGGGATTTTGTTTGAGGAGCGAGGCGAGGTCGATGACGGGGTTTGGCGGGGCGGAGCGTTGGAGGAAGAAGCCTGCGGTGAGGGCGGCGAGGGAGCCGAGGACGAGAAGGACGACGGAGATGCGCTGGCCGGAGCGGACGAGTGGGGCGGGGACGGTGAAGGACTCGGCTTCGGTGGCTTCATGGTCGAGCCAGGCGGCGATGAGGAGGATCATAGCGGGGAGGGCGGGGAGGACGTAGTACTCCTGGCGGGTGGAGAAGGAGAAGAAGAGGACAGGGATGATGGCCCACAGGCCGAGGAGGAGGCGGGTGTTTTCGCGCTGGGTGAGGGTGCGGATGGAGACTCGCGGACGGAGGGCTTTGCGCCAGGGGATGGTGACGAGGGCATGGTAGAGAAAGGCGCTCCAAGGCATGATCCAGACGAGGATGAAGGCCCAGAAGAGAGGGAGGGGGACGGTGTCGTAGTCGCGGGGGACGCGGAGGTTGAGATAGCGGAGGAGCTGCTCGTTGACAAAGTAGAACCAGAGCCAGCCGTGGACGTTGCCGTCGGTAGGGAGGGGAACGGACCAGTGGCCGTGCGAGAAGGTGAGTGCTCCGGGATGGCCCTGGGTGGGGTTGGCGAGGGCGATGAGGATGTGCCAGGGCGCGGCGATGACGAGGAAGACGATGGTGCTGGAGAGTGGGTGGAGCTGGCGGATGCGGGTTAGGACGGCGCGGAGGCTGCGGCGGGTGAGAATGAGGTGGGCGAGGACGATGAGGAGGGGGAAGACGATGCCGATGAGGCCTTTGGTAAGGACGTTGAGGGCGCAGGAGGCGGCGAAGAGCCAGCAGAGGGTGATGCTTGCTTGGGGTTGTGGGTGGGCTTTTGTTTGCTGCCCGGTTTGTTCGGTGGCCCAGTAGAAGAAGAGAGCCAGGGCGAGCCAGAGGCAGACGTCGGCGTCGGGCAGGAGGATGCGGGTGAAGATGAAGATGCCGAAGCTGGAGAGGAGCATGAGGCCGGCGTAGAGGCCGGCTCGGGGAGAGAAGGCGCGGCGGGCGAAGCCTTCGAGGAGGAGGGCGAGCGAGAGGACGGTGAGGGCTATTGGCAGGCGCGCGGCTGCGGTGTTGACGCCGAAGAGTTTGAAGCTGAGGGCCATGCTCCAGTAGAGGATGGGGGCTTTTTCGAGGTAGCGGATGCCGTTGGCGTAGAGGGTGACCCAATCGTGGCGGAGGAGCATCTCGCGGGCGACTTCGGCGTGGACGGAGTCGGCGTCGTCGAGCAGCGGGGGGACGAAGAGGGTGAGGGTTGCGTAGAAGAGGAGCCAGAGGACGATGAGGATGAGGCGGTTGCGGCGCGTCTCCTGGGCTGGGGTGGTCACGTGAACAGTGTAATGAGAGCGACCGCGGATTAACGCGGAGGCACGCGGATAAAAAGGCGGAGGATAGAGACCGATCAAGACCGGATTGGAGCGATTGGATAGAACGCAGGCTATTTTGCGAGCGGCTTTGTGGGTTTGTATGCTGGCGTCGTGGAGCCGTGTTTTGCCTTTCATCCGTTTTCATCCGTTTTGATCCGCAGTCGACCTTTATGTGGGGGGAGGGGTTTGTCGTAGACTCAGGCTGACTGATGATGATGCGTGAACCTGCACAAATGAGTGGGGCGTCTGGTCCTCTTGCTTTTGGTCCTCCGACCGAGCTGATCTTTGGGGATTGGTATCCTGCGCTGTGTGCCGTGGAGCTGCGCCCAGGCAAGACGGCGAAGGCTCTGCTGCTGGGGGTTCCGCTGCTGCTGGGACGGAAGACTGGTGGAAAGCTGTTTGCGATGCGGGATCTTTGTCCGCATCGGGGGATTCCGCTGTCGGCTGGGTGGTTTGATGGGGAGACGGTGACGTGCAAGTATCACGGGTGGAAGTTTGAGCCTTGCAGTGGGCAGTGCAGGGAGATTCCTTCGCTGACCAATCATGAGACGCTGGACCCGACGAAGATCTATGCGGGGGCGTTTCCTTGCGAGGAGCGCGATGGGTTTGCGTGGGTGTATCTGCCGGAGGCCGGTGCGGGGCGAGTGCAGGGGTTGGAGACGCTGCCTCCGGTGCCGGAGGTGCCGAAGTTTTCGGCGAGGTTTCGGAGCGCGCACCTGGTGGCGGAGCTGCCTTGCAATGTGGATCACGGGATTATCGGTTTGATGGATCCGGCACATGGGCCGTTTGTGCATCAGGCTTGGTGGTGGCGGTCGGCGGCTAGTATTCATGAGAAGACGAAGCACTTTGAGCCGCTGGAGGACCGGGAGAACAACGGGAGGAATGCCGGGTTTCGGATGTCGTCGCATGCTCCGAGCGCGAACTCGGCGCCGTATAAGTTGCTGGGGGTTTATGGCGAGCCGATTACGACGACGATTGATTTTGTCTTGCCGAATCGGCGGTACGAGACGATACGCGCTGGGGATAAGTGGTTCTCGAGTTTGACTACGATTACGCCGGTGACGGCTTCGACTTGCAGGATTGATGTGGTTGCGGCGTGGAATGTCTTTTACTGGGTTCCATTTGTAACTTCGATTGCTACTTTCTTTGGGGCCCGGTTTGTGCGGCAGGATCAGGAGACGATGATTGAGCAGGCCGAGGGGTTGAGGTTTCATCCGGGATTGATGCTGATCGATGATGCGGATAAGCCGGCGAAGTGGTACTTCGCTTTGAAGCAGGCTCGGTTGAAGGGGACGGGAGAGCATCCGCTAAGTGGGCCGGTTACGCTGCACTGGCGGAGTTAACTGCTGCCTAAGAATGCTTGTTGCAAGAATGTGTCCTGCCGGACGGGCTCCCTGCGCGGGAGGCGGTCACTTCGTGACTTGTATACCTTTTCTGGGTGAGGGATCGGCTCAGGGCCTCCCGTTGGTCGGCGGTTACGATTTGGCTGTGCTGGCGATTGCCTTGCGGAGGGTGGGGATGCCTCCGGGTCTGACGGAGCCGTGGCCGCAGGCGAAGCGCTCGATGGGGTAGGTGAGCAGTTTGTTGGCGCTGGCGAGTGCGATGGATTTATCCCAGGTGGCGAGGTTCGGCAGAGGGAAGTACCAGGGGGCGAAGCCGCTAACGGTGAGGTGGCCCATGGCGATGAGGGCGTCGCCGGCGTAGAGGGTGCCGTCGCGCTGGTCGAGGAAGGCGAGGTGGCCAGGGATGTGGCCGGGGGTTTCAATGGCGAGAAGGGAGCCGTAGAGTTCGCCTTCGGTGACGAGACGCGTAGGGCGGGCGTCGATGCCGGGGAGGCCACCGCGAATCTCTTCGTTGGGTTCGCCGGGCTGAGGAGACTTGTTGGGGGGCTTTTGCAGAAGCGGAAGGCTGCGGGCGTTCGAGGTAAACTCTATTTGTGTGGCGCCTAGCTTTGCCAGGAGGGCATCTACGGAGCCGACATGGTCTACGTGGGCATGAGTGATCAGGATGCGACGGATGGGTGCGCCCAGGGCTTTCGCAGCGGCGAGAATATCGTCGGCGGAGTTGGCGAGGTTGGCGTCGATCAGGGTGAAGCCGTCGGTCTCGCGGACGAGATAGCAGTTGATGAGGCCGAAGCGGGTGAGTTGATGGGCGTTGGCGGTAATCGGTGTGGTTTTCATAATGGACGCTAAGGAAGAGAGTACCTGCGTGGATGTTGAGTTGCCCGGAAGAGACCGAACAGACTGAGATTGATGCATGTATGGCGGCTGCGATAGGGTTGGTTCCGTTCTAATGCTCGTACCAAGTGATGGTCTGGTCTGTTGGGTTGAGACTGATTGGATTGATGGATTGGTTGGGCTGACATAGTATGTTTCGCACACTCCCTACGGCCTCTTGAAAGCAGGTTGTTGTCGTGAATGCGATCTGAGCGTCTGATTTCCAGTGCTCTCATCGATGCCTCTTATAGCAGATGTAGTGCAGCTTTATGACGGGACAGTCTGTTGTGAATGGAGAGGTGATGCGAGATATTTCAAGACGGTCTTTCGCTTTGTCGATTACGGTTTCGTTGATCGGTTTTTTCACGATCTATGCAGGGTTGGGATGGAGTGAGGTAGCGCAGCAGATGACGCCGCTGCTGATTGCGGTTCATGATGCGCCGGTGCCTTTCAAAGGTTCGGACGGCCAGGTGCACCTGGTCTATGAGGTGTGGCTGGCGAATATCTCGAGTGGCGAGGCGGATATTCAAGATGTTGAGGTGATCGGTGACGGTGGGGTTCTGCAGAGGCTGGACGCAGCGGCGGTCTCTCGTCGTCTTCAGCCTGCGGGTTTGCGCGAAGCTTCCGGGGTGCTTGCCCGGGGCACGCAGTCGATACTTTTTTTGAACGTCATTCTTCCGAATGGTTCTCCAATTCCGAAGCAGCTTCTGCATCGGATCAAGGCGCACTACAGCGCTGCGCCTCCGGGACAACAGGAGATCACCGAGACTGGCGGCGCAACGACGCCGGACCTTCAGCCGGTTGCGCAGATCGGTGCGCCTCTGCGTGGGGATGGTTACGTCTCTGCTGATTCGTGTTGCGATGCGACGCGCCACACCCGGGCTGCGTTACCTATCAATGGGCGCGTCTATGTGGCTCAACGTTACGCTGTCGATTGGGAGCAGTTGGATGCAAACGGCCGTATCTATTCAGGTCCAAGAGAAAAACTTGAGAGCTATACGATCTTCGGAAAGCCTGTCTATGCGGTTGCAGATGGGGTGGTAGCCGTTGCGATTACGGGCCTGCCTGAACAGACGCCGGGGAAGTATCCCACGAATATTCCGATTGAAGACGCGGATGGGAACGCGATCATTGAGGATATCGGGGGGCATCATTTTGCCTGTTACGCGCACATGCAGTCGGCGAGCATCAATCTTCATCGCGGCGATCGAGTGAAGCGCGGACAGATCATTGGCCTGGTGGGGAACTCGGGTAATTCTGTAGCACCGCATCTGCACTTTCATGTGATGAGTTCGGAGTTGTCGCTTGCTTCGAACGGGCTGCCATATCAAATTGATGCCTTCAAAGTGACGGGTGCGACGCCCGGCACGGAGGCTTTCGACGAAGCAGAGGCCAACGGGACACCACTTGCAATTAATGTGTTCTCTCCTCCGCACCAGATAGAGAATTCGCTGCCGCTCGATCAACTGATTATCTCGTTGTCGCCTCGGTAGCGCGCTTCGATGCTTCGAGGGCTGCGGCTTCGAGGCAGATCATAGCACGCTTCATGCGCTGGTTGGTGGTGTTTAGAATGTAGTGAAACAGCCCATTCGTATCGAGGAACTATCGTTGCTTGGCTATGTCTCAAAAGCTTTTAGACGTCACCTGAACTTTCGCCGTGTCGTAGGCCTTTATCGGCGTCGCTTGTCACGGAAGATCTTTGCAAAGTGCGGCGGCATTGTGCAGTATGGGCCGTTTGCCGGGATGCAATGGTTAGACAACCCTCGCTGGGGCCGATCGGAGCAGGGCGTTATGATTCTCGGCCTGTACGAGCAGGAGGTCCTCGAGAACCTTGCAGGGGCCCCTGCTCACTTTCGAGTGTTTGTCGATGTCGGCGCTGCGGACGGATACTACGCTGTCGGTCTTCTTCATAGTGGCAAAGTCGATCGCTCCGTAGCCTTCGAATCCATTCCCGAGTGCCGCACGGCCATCAGTCGGCTGGCTGATAAAAACGGCGTCTTGGACAAGATAACGATTCTCGGCACGGCATCGGATCGTTTCGTTGATACTCTTCGCACTCACAAGATCAACTCGCACGAGACGATGTTTCTTATCGATATTGAAGGCGCGGAGTTCAAAGTACTTACCGAGGAAGTTTTTGCCTTCCTGAAAGATTCGATGATCATCGTCGAAACTCATGCCCATATCTATGCCGATCCCCAAGGGGAGATGGAGCGTCTCGTGGAGAGAGCTTCTTTGACGCATCGCGTAACAACCTGGTATCCAGGAGCTCGCAATCCCTGGACGATCAAGGAGCTGGAAGAGTTCACGGAGATAGATCGATGGATTCTATGCTCTGAAGGGCGTGTCGAGGTCCAACAATGGCTACGCTTTGATCCTTTGTAAGGTCACTCCCGAGTACTGAGAGCTAGAAGGTGCTGACGCCTTCTTCGATGACGAGCTGATCGACCTTGATGTTCATGGTCTCGCCCAGTTTTTTGAAGCCTTCCTTCCACTCGTCGGTCCAGTAGTTGGTGTCGCTGCGACGGAGGAGGTCGTTCCAGATGTTCTGGGCCTGCCAGATGTTTACCTCGAAGGGCATCTTGTGGGTGGCCTCTGCGACTACGATGGCTGCGGCGAGGGCGTCGGCGGCTTGCGGATCGCCTGAAGCTGCGGCTTCGAGGCGGATCATGGCGCGCTTCATGCGCTGTCCTGTGGTGTAGCTGAGGAGTTGCGTGTCGAGAGGGATTTGATCGGCTTCGGCGCGGCTGATGAGTGCTTCGATTTCGGCGTTGTCGAAGGTTTCGGACTCGATGGCCTGACGGAGGCTGGCGTTGATGGCGAATCGGGCTGCGGTGGCGAGGGCGGGCGGGGCGGTCATGCCGGACTCGGTGAGGAAGTGCATGAGGGAGGCGTGGTCTTCGTAGATCTTGCGGAGGGAGTGCTCCATCTCGGAGACGGTCTGGTTGAGGATGGTGCTGAGGATGCGATGCTGCTCGTCGGCGAAGAGGGAGGTTAGCGAGTAGGCGGTTTCGCCGAAGAAGCGGTCGATGAGGCGGATGACCTCGGGGAGGTTGGCGCGACGGATGGCGGTGCTGATGTCGGTGGAGAAGGTGGCGAAGGCTTCGACCTCGGCTGGGTTGTTGGAGTTGTAGGCTTTGACGGCGGCGGATAGGTTCTGGTCGCCGAGGTGGAGTACGGCGAAGCAGAGCTCTTCACTCTCCTCGGTGATGCGGGAGTAGAGGAGCGCGCGGCCGAGGGCGACGCGGCCGCGGCCGGAGTTGAAGACCTCCTGCGATTCGCGGTGGACGTCGAAGCAGAAGAGCTCGCCGTGCTCTGGATAGGCGCGGAAGATGGAGCTGATGGCGTAGTGAGCACCGACCTGTTCGAGGCCGATCTTCATGCTCTTGACGTAGCGGCGGTAGACTTCGGCGCCGTCGCCCATCTCGGGGACGTTGCTTTTTGCGCGGGCGAGGCGGGTAAGGAACTCGGCTTCGAGGGCGACGCCGGGAGGGCCGAAGAGTTTGGCGGCGAGCTGGAGGACACGTCCGGCGTAGGCGATGATCTGGACAGTTTCGATGCCGGAGATCTCGTCGAAGAACCAGCCGCAGCTGGTGTACATGAGCTGGGTGTGGCGTTCGAGCTCCATGAGTTCGAGTGCGCTGACGCGCTCGTCTTCGGTGAGGTGGCGGATGGCGTGGTCGGCGAAGAAGCGGATGATGGAGGCAGGGGAGCGGTCGAGGACGACGTGGATATAGGCTTCGCGGGCGACCCAGAGATCTTTGAAGAGGGATTGGGAGAGCTTTTCGGCGAGCGGTGCGGTGGCGTCGCGGAGGTAGTCGAGGGATTCGCGCAGGGGGGCGCGCCACTCTTGGTTCCAGCCGGCCTTGCCACCGTTGCAGCCGCAGTTGGAGCGCCAGCGTTCGACGCCGTGGGCGCAGGACCAGGAGGTGTCTTCGGCGACTTCTGCCTCCCACTTGGGCGGGAATTTTTCGAGAAACTCGCCGTAGTTGGTGAGTTTGGCCTGTGCGCCTTCCTCGATCCAGTGCATGGCATAGGAGAGGGCCATCTCGCCGTGTTTGTGGTGGTGGCCGTAGCTTTCGCCGTCGGTGGCGACGTGGGAGAGCTGGGCGATCTCGGGGTCGCCGGGGGAGGCTGGGTGGAAGCCTCCGAGGAGGCGGCTGCCGAAGTTTTCTCCGCTGTTGAGTAGGCCTTCAAAGGCGATGGCGCGGGAGCCGGGGCCATCGTAGAAGAAGACGGCGATGCTGCGGCCTTCGTCGAGTTTTACAAGGTAGGGGTGGGTCGGGTCGACGTTGGCGCTGGGCGTCTGGGTCCAGGGCTCTTCGGCTGGAGCGGCTGCTGCGGCGACGGGGTCGAGGTTCGGTTTGGAGGTAGTGCCAGCGGGCGGCTCGAGGCGGCGGACACGGGCGCATTGAACGGGGGCGAGGATGGTGAATTTAATGCCCTCCTGCGCCATGAGGTCGAGCACATTGCGATTGACGGCGGTCTCGGCGAGCCACATGCCTTCGGGTTTGCGGCCGAAGCGGGATTCGAAGTCGGCGATGCCCCAGCGGATCTGGGTGAGGGCGTCGCGGCGGCTGGCGAGGGGCATGATGATGTGGTTATAGACCTGGGCGACGGCGGATCCATGGCCGCTGTAGTGCTGGGCGCTGACCTTGTCGGCATCGACGATCATGCGGTAGGCGCGGGGGGCTTTCTGCTGGAGCCAGCTGAGGAGGGTGGGGCCGAAGTTGAAGCTCATCCGGGCGTAGTTGTTCATGATGCGGATGATCTCGTTCTGCTTGTTGGTGATGCGGGAGGCGCCGTTGGGGGCGTAGCACTCGGCGGTGATGCGGTCGTTCCAGTCGTGATAGGGGGCGGCGGAGTCCTGGACCTCGACGGTTTCGAGCCAGGGGTTTTCGCGGGGTGGCTGGTAAAAGTGGCCGTGGATGCAGACGAAGCGGGGGGCTTCGACGGCGGCGGGTTTGCTTTTTGTGGATGTCTTCGACTTTGCCATTGATCCTTTTGTCCTGCCGGACGGGCCCACTGCGCGTGGGGCGGTCACTTCGTGACGCGTATACCTTTCATGGACGATACAAAATGCAAGGGCCTCCCGTTGGTCGGCGCGAGAGATTTATTTCCGACCAACGGGAGGAGCTATGTTGCTCAGTTTACCGGGACAAGGTATACGCGTCACGAAGTGACCGCCCTCCGCGAAGGAGGCTCGTCCGGCAGGACATGGGTTTGGATGCAGTTTATGGCTCGGAGTTCAAAGGAAGGGTGAGTTTTCCGGCTGCGAGGTCGCAGGCGCGCCAGAGATACCAGCTTGCGACCGAAGACCAGGGCTGCCATTTTTTTGCGCGGCGGTGCATGACGTCGGGCTTGGGGAGGTCGGCGGGGGTGACCTTGTCGGCTGGTTTGAGTTTGCCGAAGGTGAGGGCAAAGCCTTTGCGGACGCCGTAGTCGTCGACGGGCAGGACGTTGGGTCGGCCAAGGCGGAAGATGAGGAGCATCTCGACGGTCCAGCGACCGATGCCACGGACCTGGGTTAGGTGCTCGATGATGGCTTCGTCGGACATGCGACGGATGCGGATGAGGGTGGGGACGGTGCCGTCGAGGGTTTTGGCGGCGAGGTCGCGGAGGGCGAGGGATTTGTTGTGGGAGAGGCCGGCGGCGCGGAGTTGCTCGTTGGGGCAGTCGAGCAGGTGCTGGGCGGCGAAGTGCTCGTTGGCGGTGACGGGGTAGAAGCTTTCGAGCAGGCGGCGGTGGATGGTGGCGGCTGCTTTGCCGTGGAGTTGCTGATAGATGATGCTCTCGACTAAGGCCTCGAAGGGCGATTGGGTGCTGGAGACGCGGAGGGTAAAGGGGCCGGCGCGTTCGATGAGCTTGCCTAGTTTGGGATCGGCGGCGGATAGATCTAATAAGGCCTGGGCGGCATCGTAACGGGGAGAGCGCGGAGTGTGGTGTGGTCGCGGCATGAGACTGACGGTATCGCAGGAGAGGCGGAAAAGTCTTGTGCGCGATTAGCAGAATTCGGACTAACTTGGTTTGCATTTACAAGTCCGATACGTTTCGGGCAGGGTAGATGTAGCGGTCAGTTTCAGCCGATGAACAGCCATGCACGAGATGTTGTGTATGGATTTGAAGCGGGTTCGATAATCGGATGTTGCGGCAGGAAAATCAGTTGCGAGTTGTTGCGGATGAGTTGAGGTGGGGTTTTCCACTGCTATACTCTGAGTCTCGAAGACAGAAATTTTCGGGGTCGCTCCGATTACGGACGCTCCGATCGCCGCGTATGGATTGCGCGGCAAAAGTAGCGAGACGCAGTATCTAAAATCTTGACAGCAACTTCTCAACCCTTAGCTCAGGTAATGCAGAGGAAGCAGGAACGTACTCATGGCGCAAGTTTTTGACCGCAGTTCGAACGCGCTGGCTCGATTCAGCCTTGTTTTGACGGGCGTAATCGTTATCGCGCTCGGCGTAACGCTGGACCAGCTACAGCGATCACCGTGGGTGACGCGGCAGGGCCAGCGGCCGGATCAGCCGATACCGTTCAGCCACAAGCACCACGTTGAGGGACTTGGCCTGCAGTGCCAGTACTGTCACACGCAGGTGGAGAAGGCTGCGTATGCGGGGATTCCTCCGACGAAGACCTGTATCAACTGTCATGCGCAGATCTGGACAAATGCTCAACTGCTGGAGCCGGTGCGGCAGAGTTGGGCGACGGGGGCTTCGATTCAGTGGATTCGGGTGCACGACCTTCCGGACTACGTTTACTTCAACCACCAGATTCACGTGAACAAGGGCATCGGCTGCGCCAGCTGTCATGGGCGCGTGGACGAGATGCCGCTGATGTATCAGCAAAACACGCTTCAGATGGAGTGGTGTTTGAACTGCCATCGTAATCCGGCGGTGAATCTGCGGCCGACCAGCGAGATCTACAACATGGCGTGGGCTGGTCCTTCGAGTGAGCGACCGGTGTGGTGTTCGAGTACGGGTACGGGCGCGGCTGGTTCTGGACCGACGGCGCAGAATGTAAGCTGCACGACGATGAATCCTTCGGGCAAAGGGCCGGAGCTGGCGATGCTGCAGATGAACACTGAGGCGAATGGGCCGACGTCGAGCGATGTTCCTCCGCTGGGGATCACGATGCCAGCGAGCTATCAAAAGTTTACGAACCAGAGTGACCTGGGCAAGTATCTGACGGCTCAGTACCACATCCGCAATCCGGAGCAGCTGTCGAGCTGTGAGACGTGCCACCGATGAAGACGACTGGAAACAAGACGACCGGGAATGGAACTGAAGACACGATGGCTGAGATGAAAGCACCGGCAGGACAACCCGTAGTGGTGACTCAGATTGCACCGGCGAAGATGACGCTTGCTGAGGTTCATGCCAAGTTGGATGGCAAGACGGGGCGACGCTTCTGGAAGAATCTGGACGAGTTGGCGGATACGCCGGCGTTCCACGAGTTGATGAGGGAAGAGTTTCCACGGCAGGCTGGAGCGGGCGAGTGGGTCGATGCGGTAAGTCGGCGTGGCTTCCTGAAGGTGATGGGCGCGTCGCTGGCGCTGGCGGGGTTGGCGGGTTGTACGAAGCAGCCGGATGAGCCGATCTTTCCGTACATCAAGCAGCCGGAGGATCTGGTTCTTGGCAAGCCGATGTACTTTGCGACGGCGTATCCGTTCCCGACCGGTGCGATTCCGGTGCTGGTGAAGTCGGATTCGTTCCGGCCGATCAAGGTGGATGGCAATCCTGAACATCCGATGTCGAAGGGTAAGTCCGACGCCTTTACGCAGGCTACGCTACTTGATCTATACGACCCTGACCGTTCTCAGCATGTGCTGCATCGCGGCGAAGTTGCGTCGTGGGGCGAGTTTCAGCAGGCGTTTGCTACCGCTGCGAAGAAGACCTCTGGCGGCCAGGGCATTTATTTTCTGAGTGAGACGATTACTTCGCCGACGCTGGCGGCGCAATGGAAGCAGGTGCAGGCGGCTTATCCTCAGGCAAAGCTGGTGCAGTGGGAGCCGGTGAATCAGGACTCCTCGCGCGCGGCTTCAAAGGCGGCGTTCGGTAGCTATACGGACACGCAGTACAAGCTGGAAGAGGCAGACGTCATTCTCTCGCTCGATGCGGATTTCCTGGGTGGCATCGCTCATCCGGGCTTCCTGCCGCTGGCTTCGGGCTATGCGGAACGGCATCGGTATGAAGAGGGTAAGATGATGAACCGGCTGTACGTCGTCGAGACCATGCCGACGGTGACGGGGTTCAAGGCGGAGCATCGGCTGGCGCTGAAGCCGAGTGAGATTGCGACGTTCGCGCAGGCGTTGGCGAGCGGCTCCGCTCCGCAAGGCGCGGGCTTACAGGGTTTTGGACCGGAACAGCAGAAGTTTTTTGCTGCGTTGAGCGCTGATCTGAAGAATAGCGGCGGCAAGTGCGTTGTGATTCCAGGAGAGCAAGCTTCGCCGACGGTTCATGCAGCGGCTTATGCGCTGAACTCTTCTCTGGGGGCAGTGGGCAAGACGGTGATTTACACCGAGACGGTGAACCCGATGCCGACCGAACAGGTTGCGGAGCTGAAGTCGCTGGTTGCCGATATGAAGGCTGGCAAGGTGCAATGGCTGGTGATGCTTGGCGTCAATCCGATCTACTCGGCACCGTGGGATCTTGGCTTCAGAGACGCATTCGCAAATGTTCCAGTGACGGCGCAGCTTGCCTCGCATGTGGATGAGACGGGTGCGATCTCGAACTGGCATATCAATAGAAGCCACTACCTGGAGAGCTGGTCGGATGCACGGGCCTACGACGGTACGATCTCGATTATTCAGCCGATGATCGACCCGATGTATGGCGGCAAGTCATCGCATGATGTGTTGCAAGCGCTGCTGGCGGATCCGCAGCAGTCGGCTTATGACGTTGTTGTTGCGAATGCGAAGACCTACACCAAGGGCGACTTTGCTACCTCGTGGCGTAAGGCTCTCCACGATGGTTGGGTGGAAGGAACTGCGTTCACGGCGAAGGCTGGTGGTGCGAGTAAGAGTGCTGTCGCGTCCTTTCCCGCTGCTGCTGCTCCGAGTGGACTTGAAGTTTCGTTCCGGCCTGATCCTTCGATCTACGATGGGCGGTTCGCGAATGTGGGGTGGTTGCAGGAGTTGCCCAAGCAGGTGACGAATCTGAGCTGGGATAACGCGGCCATCATGAGCATTAATACGCTCGCCGACTTGAAGCTCGATGAATCCGATCCAGTGAAGATTTCGTTGAATGGCCGCGAGGTGATTGCGCCGGCGATGATGATTCCGGGGCATCCTGATGGCGTGATCACGGTTCATCTTGGCTTTGGCCGAGGCGTTGAGGCGGGTCGTGTTGGTCAGGGCGTCGGCTTCGATGCTTACCAGATTCGCACTACCGATGGGCTGCTATCGGTTTCAGGCGCGACCGCAAAGAAGGTACCGGGAACGTACGATCTTTGCATCACGAAGGTCCACAACATCGAGCATCGCGGCAGCTTTGCGCAGCACGATCTGGAGAAGCCACTCTCGGATAAAGACGGTGTGTACTCCCTGGCTGGGCATGAGGCGGAGGAGCGATCGATCATCCGCTACGCCACGCTCGATGAGGTGAAGAAGAATCCGAACTTCGCTCACGAGGGCGGGACAAGCGGAACGCTGATCGATAAGGTAGGGTATTCGCCGCAGGGTGAGAAGGTTCCGCACGACAACTCGTTCTTCCCGGATAACTGGAACTACGAGAAGCAGGATCCGTCGACGCTGAAGATTCAAAATGCGTGGGGCATGGCGATTGACCTGAACAGCTGCATCGGTTGCAACGCCTGCATTGTTAGTTGCTATGCGGAGAACAACATTCCTGTCGTGGGTCGCGAGCAGGTGAAGGTTGGGCGCAACATGCAGTGGCTGCGTATCGATACCTACTTTGAGGGCGATCTACATGCTCCAAAGGCGCACTTTCAGCCGATGGCCTGCCAGCACTGCGAAAACGCAGGTTGTGAACAGGTCTGCCCAGTGGGCGCTACGGTGCATACGCCGGAGGGGATCAACACGATGGTTTACAACCGCTGCGTGGGGACCCGTTACTGCTCCAATAACTGCCCGTATAAGGTTCGCCGGTTCAACTTCCTGTTGTACTCGGACTATGACACGGAGAGCCTCAAGTTCATGCGGAATCCTGACGTGTCGGTTCGTTCGCGCGGCGTAATGGAGAAGTGCAGCTACTGCGTGCAGCGAATTGAGGCAGTGAAGATTGTGGCGGATAAGGAAAACCGCGAGATTCGTGACGGCGAGATTGTGACGGCATGCCAGCAGGCCTGCCCGACCAGCGCTATTACGTTCGGCAATATCAACGACAAGGCAAGCAACGTGGCAAAGGCCAAGGCTGAGGAGCGCGATTACCAGGTACTCGCCGATCTCAACTTCCGTCCGCGCACCACCTATACGGCCGGAGTCATCAACCCGCACCCGGAGCTGGCATAATGGCGACTAAAGGACCCATGCAGGACCCGAGCGTCGATCCCATGATCGACCCGCGTACCGGCGAATACGCGGTAATCGCGCCGGGCCATAACTTCAAGTCGGTGACGCAGAAGATTGCGGGTATCGTGCTGACGTCGAACACTCCGCTGGGCTGGTTCTTTGGCCTGATGGTAGGCGGTGGCGTGGCCATGGGCGTGGTGGTCGGCTGTACCTGGCTGTTCCTGAAGGGCGTCGGAATCTGGGGCGTCACGATTCCGGGCGCATGGGGATTCGCCATCATCAACTTTGTGTGGTGGATCGGTATCGGCCACGCGGGCACGCTGATCTCGGCGATTCTGCTGCTGTTCAAGCAGACCTGGCGTAACTCGATCAACCGGTTTGCTGAGGCGATGACGATCTTTGCCGTGGTCTGCGCAGGAACGTTTCCTCTAATTCACGTTGGTCGCCCGTGGTTGGCGTACTGGCTCTTCCCTTACCCGAACACAATGAACGTGTGGCCGCAGTTCCGCAGCCCGCTGGCCTGGGACGTTTTTGCGGTTTCGACGTATGCCTCGATCTCGATCATCTTCTGGTATATCGGAATGATTCCCGACTTTGGGACACTGCGCGACCGGGCTACGATGCCGGCGGCGAAGTACTTCTATGGGATGCTGTCGCTGGGCTGGCGTGGTTCGACCCGACACTGGATCCGCTATGAGTCAGCTTCCCTGCTGTTGGCTGGCCTTTCAACGCCACTGGTGCTCTCGGTGCATACGGTCATCAGCTTCGACTTCGCGGTGGCGGCGCTGGCGGGGTGGCATACGACGATCTTCCCGCCATACTTCGTTGCCGGTGCAGTGTACTCGGGTTTTGCCATGGTGCTGACGCTGGCGATTCCGATCCGCAAGTTCTACCACATGGAAGATCTGGTGACGCTGCGGCACCTGGACAACATGGCGAAGGTGATGCTGGCGACGGGTTCGATTGTGGCTTACGGCTACGGCATGGAGGTCTTCATGGCGTGGTATTCGGCCAGCCACTGGGAGTTCTTCATGATGTGGAACCGTATGTTCGGGCCGATGGGCTGGGCGTACTGGATCCTGATCCTGACTAACATCGCGATTCCGCTGACGACGCTCTGGTCGCGCAAGCTGCGGGTGAATGTGACGTTCCTGTTTATCCTGTCGCTCATCGTGAATACGGGTATGTGGTTTGAGCGCTTTGTCATCGTGGTTACCAGCCTCTACCGCGAGTATCTGCCTTCGAGCTGGGGTACCTACCGCGCGACGAAGTGGGACTACATGATTTACGTGGGAACGATGGGCCTGTTTACGTTCCTGTTCTTCCTGTTTGTTCGGTTCCTGCCGATGATTCCGATGTCCGAGATTCGAATGATGCTGCCGCAGACGAAGGTAACGCCTGGCGGAGCCAATGCCGAAACGATCAGTGAGGAGTCCGCCTAATGCCGCCGCGCGAAGGAATTTACGGAATGCTGGCCGAGTTTAATACGCCCAGCGAGTTAGTGTATGCGACTCAAGAGGCGCATCGTGCGGGCTATCGACGCATGGAGTGCTACACGCCGTATCCGGTGGAAGAGGCGGCTGAGGCGCTGCACTTCCATAAGACGCGGGTGCCGATGGTGTGCCTGATCGGTGGCTTGATGGGAGTAACGACGGCGTTTCTGATGGAGACCTGGATCAATGTGTGGGCGTATCCGTTGAATATCGCCGGCCGGCCGTTATTTTCCTGGCCTGCGTTTATTATTCCCGCCTACGAGTGGACGATTTTATTCGCCGGTTTTTCGGCGGCTCTCGGAATGCTCGCACTGAATGGTCTGCCGCAGCTTTATCATCCGGTCTTCAACGCGCCGAACTTCAGGAATGGCGCGACGACCGATAAGTTCTTCCTGTGTCTCGAGGCGGTTGATCCGAAGTTCTCGTTGAGCGAGACGCGGACGTTTCTTGAGCAGTTCCCTGCGGTCTCCGTGGTGGAGGTGGATCATTAATACGCAAGTAAGATTGACATCCCGACGCCTTGGCCTCGCCACTGCAGCATTGTCTCTGCTGGTGGTGACGGGCTGCCGTCAGGATATGCATAATCAGCCGAAGTTTTACCCGCAACGTGGCACAGACTTCTATGCGGATGGCCGTTCGGTGCGTCCGCAGGTCGAGGATACGGTTGCTCGGAATCAGCTCCATGAAGATGCCTACTTTTATACCGGGCTGGTAAATGGAAAAGAGGGTGATGGTATGCCCTTCCCGGCGACCATGCAGGTGCTCGAGCGGGGGCAGGAGCGTTACAACGTCTACTGCACGCCGTGCCACTCGCGGGTTGGCAATGGGATTGGAATGATTGTGCAGCGCGGGTACTCGAAGGCTGGCAGCTTTCATTCGGCTCGGCTCGAGACTGCTCCGCTCGGACACTTCTTCCATGTGATCTCGAATGGGTATGGTTCCATGCCTGATTATTCGGCGCAGATCGTGCCGGCGGATCGCTGGGCGATTGTCGCTTATATCAAGGCACTGCAGCTGAGCCAGAAGGCGACGCAGGCTGACGTGGCGTCCGGATCTCATGTTGAGTCGCTTGCCAGCATCGCCGAACGGGAGGGTTTGCCGGCCTCCTTCGCCGATGAGTGGGTGCTACCGCCAACGGCTGTGACGGGCACGCCCGACAATGGACTTTATGTGCTCCCTGTCACAGGAGCCGGAGCTGCTGGAACTACGGCGGCTGCTCCATCACGAAACAACGCAGCTGCGCCGGCGGCGTCTGCCGGACAAACCGCACCGAAGCAGTAACCTCGGAAGCTTCCGAACGAAGGCTTGAAACGCATGTCATCTGGACACGAACATAACGGCGGGCAACACGATCACTCCCACCACGGGCCGCGAGTACTGCCTGCGTCGCTGGCTGCGCCGGAGATTCTCTCGGCGTGGCGGATGCGCGCGCTGATTGTCTTTGCGGTTGCCTCGATTCTGTCGATCTTCTTCGCCTTCACCCATGAGGGAAAGAATCATATCCTCCGCGCCTACCTGTTGGGCTACATGATCTGCTTCAGCTTTGCGGGTGGTGGGCTGGTGATGTTGATGCTGCAGTATGTCAGCGGAGGCAAGTGGGGCCTGCTGCTTCGGCGCCCGCTAGAGGCGATGTCGCGCACGATCTGGCTGGTGGGCCTTATGTTCGTGCCGATCATCTTCCTGTGGAAGCATCTGTATCAGTGGGCAGCGTTCCCGACAGCTGGAGCCGTGGCTCAGGCGTTGTCGAATCATGCCGTGTCGCTTGAGCAGGCGATGACGCTCAACGACAAGAGGGCCATGTTGAATCCGGCAGCCGCAATCTTCCAGACGGTCGTGATCTTTGCGATCCTCGGCCTGTTCGTGTTTCTACTGAACAAATGGTCGCTTCAGCGCGACGCCGATCCAGCGCGCGGGACTGAGCCAAGTTTTGATCGCTGGCGGGTGAAGTTTGAGAATCTGAGCGGCATTGGCATTTTGATCTACGTCATTCTGCTCACTGATGGCGCGATCGTCTGGATCAAGTCACTGGACATCACCTGGTACTCGTCGATCTGGGGTTTGCAGTTCCTGGTCGGGCAAGGGTACGCTGTGCTCGCGCTCGGCATTCTGACGGTGATTCTGCTTTCGCGGTTTGAGCCGATGAAGACGATGCTGAGGGCGACGGAGCAGCACGACCTGGGCAAGCTGGCATTTGCGTTTGTGATGCTCAATATCTACCTTTGCTTTGCCGAGTTCCTGATTATCTGGTCGGGCAACGTGCCGGACGAGATTCCTTGGTACCTGAATCGAATTCATGGTGGATGGTGGTATGTCTGCTCTCTGGACTTCATCTGCCACTGGCTGATTCCCTTCTGCCTGCTGCTATCGCGCGACCTGAAGCGGAACAAGCAGAAGATGATCTGGCTGACGTGCTTCATGATCTTTGCGCGCTGCGTGGATATGTTCTGGCTGATTGAGCCGAACTTCGCCGATGCCGCGGGTAATCTTCACCTAGCCGGGAATGTTGGAATTCTTGCCTATATCACTGTGCCCGTAGCTGTGATCTCGCTGTGGGCGGCTTACTACATGACGCAACTGCAAGCACGTCCTTTGCTCAATGTGAACGATCCTCACGTTGAAGAGATGTTGGAGCCTGAACATGCCCACTAACGATCACGAGATGCATCAAACGCCGGGCCCGCACGACCAGCATGTTCGCGATGCTGACTCGCCGGGATATGAGACGACCGACGTCAACGCCGGCGGTGTGGCTGTGTTTCTGGCTGGCCTGTTCGGGTTCGTGCTGGTCTTCTTTGTCTTCTGCTTTGTGATGGGTAAGGTCATCAACTCGGCGATTGAAAAATCGGATGGGCCAACGACCAAGTGGAACAAGCTGTCGGACTTTGCTGGTGCGGAGACGACCAACGGCAAACGTCAGGACCTGGCCAGCAACCCGGAGATGCAGCAGAAAGAGTTTCAGCAGATGACGTCGACCTTTCCGGAGCCACGCCTGGATATCGATGACGGCAACCAGGCGACGGCAGATATGCATGCCCGCGAGGATCTGCTGCTTGACAACTACAGCGTAACTCCTGCGGAGAATGGCTCGATTCGGATTCCTATCTCTCGTGCGATGGAGTTGATTGTGCAGCGTGGTCTCCCGGTCAATAGCCAGGCGGCAGCGGCTACGGTCGAGATGGCTGGAGACGAGAAGCCGGTGGTTTTGGCTCCGTTAACCTCTGGATTTGCCCGAACCGGATATGAGCTTGAGGTCATAGAAGCGCGGGAACAAAAGATGAGCTATGGCAAAGCGGAAGCAGCTAACCAGGCAGAGCTTGCCCCAACGAAGTAAAAATTTGCGCTGGCAGATTTAGCATAGAGAGAGATATATGAGATACGGGCGGACAATTCGGGGTGGGTGGCAGGCGGCAATTTTCTGCTGCGCGCTGTTGAGCGCCCCCCTGTTTGCCCAAGTCACAAGCTACGGGGATAAGCAGAGTGGCGATAACTCCGGCGATCAGCTGCCGCAGGTGCTGCAGAAGGTTGGGGTTTCGCAGCATCTGAACCAACAGCTTCCACTGGACGCTTCGTTTGTGGACGACACAGGGAAGACTGTAAAGCTGGGTGACTACTTTGGAAAACATCCCGCGATTCTTTCGCTGGTCTATTACAACTGCCCCATGTTGTGCTCTGAGGAGCTGGACGGACTGACCGGTGCGTTGGAGATGGTGAAGCTCGCGCCTGGGAAAGATTTCGATGTGGTCATCATCAGCATCGACCCCAGCGAGACGCCGGAGACTGCAGCTGCGAAGAAGGCTTTTTATGTAAAGCGTTATGGGCGCCCCGAGACGGCTTCCGGCTGGCACTTCCTTACAGGGCAGCGTCCGGCGATTGATGCGGTGACGAATGCGGTCGGGTTTGGATATGTCAAGGTTCCGGGACCCGATGGCAAGCTGACGCAGTTTGCTCACGCCAGTTCGATTGAGATTGTTACGACAGACGGAAAGCTGGCGCAGTACTACCTCGGCGTGGAGTACTCCCCGAAGGACATACTGCTGGGCTTGATCGATGCTTCGGGCAACAAGATTGGTTCTCCGGTTGCGAACATTTTGACCTACTGCTATCACTACGATCCGCAGACGAACAAGCAATCCCTAAGAATCGCCCGCGTGGTGCAGCTCGGCGGGATCGTAACGGTGGCAGGGCTTGGCGGATTCATGTTTTTGATGTTCCGGAAAGATGTCAACTCCGCGCGCGAACACGACCTGACTAAGAAAGAAACGGATAAAGGGTAACGATGCATATCAGTCCAGTCCTGTGGCAATTTTTGGTGAAGTGGCTCAACGCTTCGGCGCTCTTTCCGCGCGAGGCATCGACCATCGCGCCCTACGCTGACGCGCTCTACTTCTTCCTGCTGTTGATCACGGTGGTTGGTCTGGTGCTGGTAGGCGTCCTGGTCTTCGGCTTCTCGATTCGCTATCGCAAGGAGAAGCACCCGGTCGCGGTCCAGGTGGAGGGCTCGACGCTGCTTGAGGCGACCTGGACCATCATTCCTCTCGCTCTGTTCCTGATTGTGTTTGTCTGGGGCGCATTGTTGTACTTCCGCATCTACAATCCTCCGACCAATGCGATGAATATCTATGTGGTCGGCAAGCAGTGGATGTGGAAGGCGGAGCATCCCGGCGGCCAGCACGAGATCAACGCGCTGCATGTGCCAACCGGCCGTCCCGTGCAGTTGACGATGATCTCGCAGGATGTATTTCACAGCTTTTCTATTCCCGACTTCCGCGTAAAGCGCGAGGTGATTCCGGGGCGCTACTCGACGGTCTGGTTCCAGGCCACAACTCCGGGAACTTACCATATCTTCTGCACGCAATATTGCGGGACGAATCACTCGGCGATGATTGGCGAAGTCACTGTATTAAGTCCGGATGACTACGACAAGTGGACACAGGAGTCCACCAGCGGGATGTCGCTAGCTCAAAATGGCGAGAGACTCTTTGCCAGTATGGGGTGCAACGCATGCCATTCGGGAAGTGCTGCGGCGCGTGGGCCAAATCTTGCGGGTGTTTACGGCTCGAAGCTACAACTGGCCAGCGGGTCGCAGGTTCTGGTCAACGATGCGTATCTCCGTGACTCGATCCTGAATCCTTCGCAACATATTACGGCTGGATATGCGCCGATTATGCCGACCTATCAGGGACAGATCAGTGAAGACGGCCTGATCGATCTGGTCGAGTACATCAAAGCTATGCAGAACAACTACCGTGTGCAGCAGACGCTGACCACGTCACAGTCGAACCAAGCGGCGCCGACAACGCCAGGGACGGTGAAGCCATGAGTGCAACCCATACAATAGTCAACTTGCCTGATCAGAGAACGGCTACGCTTCCGAAGCGTAACTATTTGAACAATGAGGATGGGCTGCTCAGCTGGTTGTTTACTGGTGACCACAAGCGCATTGCGATCCTATATCTGATCTCGATCACGTTCTTCTTCTTCATCGGGGGTGCGTTTGCGGGTCTCATCAGGCTTGAACTGCTGACACCACAACCCGATCTAGTGGCTTCAGATACATACAATAAGTTTTTCTCCATGCACGGCATTATCATGATCTTTCTCTTTCTGGTTCCGTCGGTGCCGGCGACCTTGGGGAACTTTCTGATACCGATTATGATCGGCGCGAAGGACCTGGCGTTTCCAAAAGTGAATCTGCTGAGTTGGTACCTGTACTGGATTGGCGGGTTGTTTACCATGGCCGCGTTGGTTCTGGGTGGTGTCGATACGGGCTGGACATTCACGACTCCTCTGTCGACGCATTATCTGAATACCCATGTGGTGACAGCCGCTACAGGAGTTTTCATCATTGGATTTTCGTCAATCTTCACTGGATTGAACTTCATCGTTACAATCCACCGGATGCGGGCGCCAGGCATGACGTGGTTCCGTATGCCGCTTTTTTGCTGGTCAAACTACGCCGCGTCGATTCTGATGGTGCTTGGAACGCCGGTTCTGGCGATCACGCTGGTTCTCGTTGCTCTCGAGAGGCTGGTCGGGATTGGCGTCTTCGATCCGACTAAGGGCGGCGATCCGCTACTGTTTCAGCATCTTTTCTGGTTCTATTCTCACCCTGCGGTATACATCATGATTCTGCCGGGTATGGGTGTGATCTCTGAGGTGATTAGTACCTTTAGTCGCAAGCGGGTGTTCGGTTATACGGCGGTCGCATTCTCGTCTGTGGCGATTGCTCTGTTCGGTTTCTTTGTCTGGGCTCACCACATGTTCATCATGGGTGTGTCGAACTACTCGGCACTCGTGTTCTCTCTGCTGACTATGCTTGTGGCGGTACCTTCTGCAATCAAGATCTTCAACTGGGCGTTTACGCTGCAGAAGGGATCGATCACCTTTGAGACTCCGATGCTCTATGCGTTTGGGTTTCTGGGGCTGTTCACGATTGGTGGTATGACGGGAGTATTTCTGGGTGCCCTGGGCATGGACATCCATCTGACAGAGACGTACTTCATTGTTGCTCACTTTCACTTTGTGATGGTGGGTGGGATGTTGATGGCGTTTCTTGCGGGTATCCACTTCTGGTGGCCGAAGATGACCGGGCGTATGTATCCTGAGTCGCTCTCCAAGCTTGCCGCGGTAACGACCTTTATCGGATTCAACCTGACCTTCCTGCCGCAGTTCATTCTTGGCTACCTGGGAATGCCACGGCGCTACCATGCATATCCGCCCGAGTTCCAGGTGCTCAATGTACTGTCAACTGCGGGAGCTACCGTACTCGGTGTCGGTTATATGTTGCCGCTGCTGTACCTGGGGTGGTCGCTGAAGTATGGTGCGATTGCAGGCAATAATCCATGGCAGGCCACCGGACTGGAGTGGCAGATTCAGTCGCCACCGCTGACAGAAAACTTTATCGAGACGCCCGTCGTTGATCATGAAGCTTATGACTACGAATGGCTCGCCCACAAGACTGCACAAGAGGTGACGACCGTTGGATAATGCGATCGTAGCTACGCATCCACACACGCACGAGACTGCGGTTGCGGCAGAACATGAGCACGTCGTTCTGCCACAGCACCGCCATCACTTTGAGACGAAGGAGCAGCAGCGCGAGGCTGCCACATTCGGCATGTGGCTGTTTCTGCTGACTGAGATCATGTTCTTTGGTGGTTTGTTTTTCGCCTACCTGCTGTACCGCAACTGGTACCATGATGCGTTCGTCGTGTCTTCCAATCAGCTCAGTATTCCTTTGGGCGCGGCTAACACCGCTATCCTTATCAGCTCGGGGTTCTTTATGGCGCTCGGGGTGTGGGCTGCGGAGGTGCAGAAGAAGGGGCTTCTTGTTCTTTTTCTGGTGCTCACGACCTTCTTTGGGGTCGCCTTTCTCGGGATCAAAGCGGTTGAGTATCACGAGAAGTGGGAGAAGCATCACATCCCAGGCGCACACTTTGATGTCTCCGAGTTCATCAATCCCCAGGCGTATGGATTGAAGGAGAAGCCGCTCGCACCGGATATGGCACAGAAGACGCAGGTCTTCTTCTTTCTCTATTTTGCGATGACGGGCATGCACGCGTTCCACATGATCCTGGGAATCGGGCTTTTGTTCTGGCTTACATGGCGTGCCAATCGGGGGGAGTTCTCGTCAGGATATGTCGCGCCTATCGAAAACTTCGGATTGTATTGGCACTTCGTGGATATTGTCTGGCTCTTTCTGTTCCCATTGCTTTATCTGATCAACCGACACCCCGGCTCCTAGCCGCGACTGCAACGCCGTTTTGGCTGGAAGGAGAAGACCATGTCCGAGTATCACGATCCGTCGAATGTAATCAATCCGGAACACGCCGATCATCACATCATCACGCCGGTGACCTATGGAATTGTTTTTGCCACCTTGCTGGTCTTTACCGGGATTACGGTAGGCGCGGCCTATGTCGATCTAGGGATCTTCAATCCAGTCGTCGCGCTAGCTATTGCGAGCTTTAAGGCTGTCGTCGTGATTCTGTTTTTCATGCACGTCAAGTATCAGTCCAACCTAATTAAGCTGACGGTTGCCGCTGGATTTTTTACCTTTTTGGTATTGATCACCATGACGATGAGCGACTACATCAGCCGGGCGTGGGGACTCTGGTAACGCAAGTGGTTGTTACAGGGATGCGGCCTTCGGGTCGCATTTTTTGTTGCTGTCGAAGCTGTGTAGCCACATGCTCATATACTCGAGTTATGTCCATTGCCGGATCGTCTTTGTCGCAAGAGTTGCTTAGCTGGTCAAAAAACTCCCGTGTGACGATGCGGCGAGATGGACTGCCGGACCCCAACGGCAAATGTGTTGTGTACTGGATGCAAAGGGCGCAGCGAGGCATCGATAATCATGCTGTCGATCTCGCCGCTAAAATCGCGAACCTGCTTGGCCTCCCGCTTGTAGTTTATTTTGCAGGAATCTCTAACTTTCCCCACGCGAATCTACGGCACTATGTCTTTCTCAATCAGGGGTTGCCGGATATCGAGGTTGACCTTGCGGCGCGAAATATCTCGTTTGTTATGCGCCGTGCGCCGCGTGAATCGCACGAGCAGCTGTTGTCTGATGTACATGCCGCGTTTTTGATTGGGGATGAAAATCCAATGCGCGTCCCGGAGCAGTGGCGCAAGGATTTGGCCTCGAAGATCAAGATTCCGTTCTGGACTGTCGATACGGATGTTGTCGTTCCTTCGAAGCTGATGGAAAAGGCTCAGTATGGGGCATACACAATTCGGCCGCGCTTATACCGCCTTCTGCCGGAGTATCTACACCCCTACGAAAATGTTCCTGTGGAACGCGCATGGAAACGACCTCGGGCATTTTATGCCGACTCCGTTCATGAGGACATGACGCGCGACTGGAAGGACCTCGATCGTAGCGTTCTGCCTGTTGAAGCGTGGAAGGGGGGGACTCATGCTGCGCTTCGGCGTCTCAAACTTTTTACGGGAGAGCTTCTGGAAGATTACGACACGCAGCGGAATCATCCAGAGACGGATGGAACTTCCTGCATGTCGCCTTATCTGCACTATGGACATGTCGGTCCCATCACGATTGCGCTTGCCGTAGAAGCGGCTTCGAAGGCGAACCCGAAGTTAAAGCCTGCGCGCGACAGCTACTTCAACGAACTGATTGCCTGGCGCGAACTGGCGGTCAACTTCGTGCGCTACACGCCGAGCTACGATTCGCCTGATTGCGCTGAGCACTGGGCAAAGACGACGATTGCCGAGCACGCCCGCGATGAACGAGAGCATTTGTATACGCTTCGCCAACTGGAAGATGCACATACCTATGACGACCTTTGGAATGCGGCCCAGATTCAGATGGTTCGATATGGCTGGATGCATAACTACCTGCGAATGTACTGGGCAAAGAAGATCCTGGAGTGGACGCCTGACGTCGCCACGGCGATGAAGTACTCCATCTATCTCAACGACAAGTATTTTCTCGATGGCCGTGACCCGAACGGATACGCGGGGATTGCCTGGGCGATTTTGGGGAAGTTCGATCGTGCCTGGGGAACGCGGCCTATCTTTGGCAAGATTCGATATATGTCCGGAGCGTCGACGGGAAAGAAGTTCGATTCGAAAGAGTACATGCGGCAGATGAAGGTCCTGCCACAGCAGGGGTCGCTGGCATTTTAGGAGTTCCCTAAAAGTTTTATTGTCAGACTACTCTGTCCTGTTCTCGGTTGAGACTGGTCAGCAGATGTCTTGTGCCCATCCTCGAATAAAAACCTACAACTAAGATGAGATTGTGGCGTTGCTGTAGCTAATGGTAGATTCGAGAAATAGCGGACGGTGCTTGGTCTTTCGTTGCATCGTGCGGTTGGAACTTTTTAAAGAAGCGGCCACAGAGCCCCGGTAACCCTAAGCACGGAACGTTTATGAGAGATTTCTCATCCCGTTCTGGCACTGCCTGTCGTATCTTCTCCTGCTCTAGCGTTGACTCATCCGATGTCAGCTTGCAGCATCAGTGTTAGCTGTCTTTCACGTTGCGGATCACACGCTATGGGCCTGGTTGTATCGTCACAACACGAGCGTCTCGCAGATCGCCTCTCCTCCAGGGCGAGTCGCTTCTTTTCAGCAGTCGTTTTCTTTATCGCATTGACCGTGCCTGCTATCGTCTTCGGTCAGCTGTCCTTCGCAGCGGCGGCTGAGCAGCATGAAGGCGGAGAGCTTTCGGCTAACTCCCCCTCGTCTCACACGATCGGGTCGCGTCGCTTTCTCGGTGGCCGTACTCTCGTCGGGAACACGCCCGCTGCACAAGCCATGGATGCCGCTCGTCAAAAGCATGCGGCGATGTTGGTACAGCAAGCTGCTTCGCCGCAGTTGTCGAGTTTGAGTGCGCCGTGGCAGGCAGTAGGGCCGAATCAGGTTGCCAGCATCGCCTATGGCAATGTGACTGGCCGCGTTACGGCGATTGCGATCGACCCTGCTGATCCAACAGGCAATACGGTGTATCTAGGTACGACTGGCGGCGGAGTTTGGAAGTCGATCAATGCGGCTGGACCATCGGTCAGCGTCGCCTTTGTCCCGCTAACGGATACGCTGCCGGTCTTCAGCCCGAATGCGGGAACCGCTGCGATTCCGTCGCTCAGCATCGGTGCGATCAGTATTCATTCCGGCGTGATCCTTGCCGGGACCGGGGATCCTAACGACGCCTCCGACTCTTTTTACGGAAGCGGGTTGTTGCGCTCGGCAGATAATGGGGTAACGTGGACGCTTATTCAAGAGTCGCAGGATGGCATTGCGGGCAACCACCTCTTCACTGGACTCGGCTTCGCAGGCTTTGCATGGAGTACGGCGACGCCAGGCACTGTTGTTGCAGCGGTCTCGCAGGCGGCTGAGGGTGTTCTCGTCAACGCAGCCGATGCGACGAACAGCGTCATGGGGCTCTACTATTCGACTGACGCGGGTGTGACCTGGCAGATGTCCACGATCATGGACGGCAGTCAGCCGGTACAGACGCCACAATTTCCTAGCCAACTTCTCGGTGGCAGAGCGGCGACGGCAGTTGTCTGGAACTCCGTTCGCCAACGTTTTTATGGTGCGATTCGTTATCACGGGTACTACGAGTCGGCAGATGGTGTGACCTGGACGCGGTTGACGAACCAGCCTGGGCAAGGACTCACTGCGGTGAACTGCCCAACGGATCCCACATCGTTGGGCAGCCCATCGTGCCCGATCTTCCGCGGGGCGCTTGCCGTGCAGGCCAACACAGGCGACACGTTTGCGCTGACGGTTGATCAAAACAATCTCGATCAAGGGCTGTGGCAGGATGTATGTGGTCTCTCCGGAGCAAACTGTGGCAATGGAATCATCACGTTTAGCAGACAGTTGCCGTCGGCTGCACTGGAGATTGGCAATGGGAGCACCGTCGTGCCGGAGGCAGACTACAACCTGGCGCTTGCGGCTGCGCCGTTGGGACCGGCTGGTTCGACCCAGGACACGATTCTCTATGCCGGGACGACTGATCTTTTCCGCTGCTCTCTCGCGGCGGGGTGTGTACTGCGGGACACTACCAATGCGCTGAATGGATGTGCTGCACCTGCACAGGTAGCGCCGGCTCAACATGCGATCGCCACGATGGCTACGGCCTCGCAGCCGCTGGTTTACCTTGGCAACGATGGGGGTCTCTGGCGATCGACCGATGGTGTGAACCAGCAGTCAGCTCCATGCTCCTTCGATGACGCAACGCACTTTCAGAATCTCAACGGCGGTCTTGGTTCGCTGGCGGAGGTCATCAGCTTCGCGCAGCATCCTACTGATGCCGGTACCTTGCTCGTCGGCCTTGGTGCGAATGGCACCGCAGCTACGGCGTCTTCCGGAGCGAGCTCGTGGCCGCAGCTTTCAACGGGTGAAGGCGGTACCGTTGGAATCGATCAGAAGAACCCTTCTTTGTGGTACGTATCCACTGCTTCTGGTGTGAGTATTCGTCAATGTTCCAAGGGAACGGGCTGCTCGTCTGCGGACTTTGTGGGCACACCGACGATTGGACCTGCGCAGGTTGATGGCGATAATTCAGTCATCGACGCTCCGTGGCTACTTGATCCCGCTCTCCCGTCCAATGTTCTTATTGGGACTTGCAGGGTATGGCGCGGCCCAGCGAGCGGTGGGTCTTCGTGGCCTTCCTCGAACGCCATCAGCAGCTTTCTGGCCGGGCCACAAGGCACATCTTGCGTCAGTACAAATCCGGTTCTGCGGTCCCTGGCTGCAGGCGGGGTCATAAACAATGCATCTTCTGTGCAAGACTCTGGTTCTCCGGTCCTCTATGCCGGTATGGCGGGGAAACTCGATGGAGGCGGCAGCGCTGGAGGCCATCTCTACTCCATCACTACGGCAGGCACCGCAAGTAGTGCGACAACCTGGGCTGATCTTGCAACATCACCTGTTACAAATAGCCAAGGAACCGGATTCAACCCGGGAGGCTTTGATCTCTCGGCGGTGGCGGTAGACTCCCATGACGCGAGCGGAAAGACTGTCTATGCGACAGTGATGGGGTTTGTGGGAAACGGGATCAATACAGAGCACCTCTATCGTTCCATAGATGCCGGTGCACATTGGAGCAACATTAGCAGCAACCTGCCTAACGCTCCGGCCAACAGCGTCGTCGTCGATCCGAACGATGCCAATACGCTTTACGTTGCGATGGATACTGGCGTGTACGTTACGACCGCGGTGACGACATGCACCATTGCCAATTGCTGGAGTGTTTATGGCATCGGCTTGCCGAATGCCCCTGTCGTAGAGCTTGCGGCCGCACCAGCCATGGCTACCGGTGATGGACGCACTGGTGAGTTGCGCGCTGCGACCTATGGCCGCGGGTTGTGGCAGATTCCACTCGTGACGGCAGCGATTGCAGCACAACCGACGATCAGCCTAAATCCGACTTCGCTCACGTATAGTGCACAACCTATCGGCAATGCGAGTGCGGCGCAGATTATTACAGTTACAAATATGGGACTCGCGCCGCTCACGATCAGCCAGATCGCTGTTACGGGGGATTTCACCGAGACTGCCAACTGTGTTGCGGGACCCATCGCTATAAACTCGACGTGCACGATTCAAGTAGTCTTTCTACCTACTGCGACTGGGGGGCGCAGTGGGGTTCTTACTGTCTACGGCAACGTTGCCGGCGGCCAAGCGACCGCGACACTGTCAGGTACTGGACTAGCTGCTGCGGCAATTGTTCTCGACCCTGTTGTGCTCACGTTTCCTTCAACAACTCTCAACGCAACCAGCCCGGTTCAAAACATTACTATCTCCAATACAAGTAATAGCGCGGTGGGCCTGCAGAGGGTGATCGTAAACGGGGGCGATTTCAGGATCACGGTCAATACCTGTGGTCCGAGCCTTGGGCCAGGGGTTGGGTGCACAGTTGGAATTGCCTTCACGCCTAGCGCGTCCGGCACTCGAATTGGAACTTTAGCCGTGACAGATGATGCAGGAACTCAAACGGCGTCGCTGAGCGGAGTTGGAACATCTCCTGCAACCGACGCACTCTCGCCGCTGACACTCACGTTTGGGGCACAGCAGGTAGATACTGCGAGCGCCACCCAGCAGATCACTCTATCCAATACGGGAGATCTGCCATTGACTCTCATTGCAGCACAGGTCACGAGCGGAGACTTCACAGTCGTCAACGCCTGCGGCAACTCGCTGAACCCGCACTCCACTTGCTCCATGAACGTCGCCTTCGCTCCGAAGGACGTTGGCCCTCTCAGCGGCGTGCTTTCGATATCGGACCAGTATCGAACCCAGACGGTCACGCTAAACGGGACCGGCATTGCACCGCCCGGTGTGTCACTGGCGCCTTTCTCGATGGTTGTGTTCCCTCCTACAGGTGTTGGGCTTCAGTCTGCTTCACAAACCATTACGTTAACCAACAATGTCGGCGCCCCGCTCTCGATACAAGGCATCTCGCTTACGGGAGACTTTGTGATTTTGCCGAATAGCAGCACCTGTGGAGCGACCGTTGCTCCCGATGCTGCATGCGTGTTGCAGGTCGCTTTCGCGCCGACCGTTGGTGGTCCGCGTACTGGGTCGCTTACGGTGACAGATAGCGCGGGCAATTCACCGCAGGCGCTTTCGCTTACGGGACCGGGTGTGGACTTTACGCTTACCACCAATGGGATTACCAGCGTCACTATCATGAGCGGTCAGAATGCTGTCTTTCCCTTGCTGCTCAGTTCGGCGTCCAATGTCTCCGGGACAGCAAAATTCACCTGCTCGGGAATGCCTGCTAACTCGACTTGTAATATCACGCCTTCCAATATTCCGCTCGGTAGTACGACTACTGTTTCTGTAACTGTGTTGACGGGCGTAGCCTCTGCTTCGTCCAACCGTCCTTTCATCGGTCGCTCGGGCGTTATTTTATTTGTGGCTTTGTTCCCGCTTGGTTTGCTGGTGCTTCGTCCAGCGCGCCGCTCCAGTGTGGCTGGTTTTGCTCTGCTTTGTTTACTGCTTGCAGCAAGCGGTTGTGGTGTGGGAAGGGAGATTCCTTTGACGAGTGGATCGAACCCTGGCGGGCCTTCAGGCCCACCAACGGCGGCGGGGACTTACACCGTGGTTGCGGCGGCAACGAGTGCTGGCTTGACGCGAAGTGTCAACCTCACGCTCATCGTGCAGTAGCCGTTCGAGTGTCGATGCTTGCTTCAGGCTGACTGTCCAGCGCTCACTCCAGAGGCCCATGCCCACTGAAAGTTGTAGCCTCCCAGCCATCCGGTCACATCGACGACCTCGCCGATGAAATAAAGGCCGGGCACCTTGCGGCTCTGCATTGTCTTTGCATCCAGTTCTACGGTATCCACGCCACCCACGGTGACCTCGGCCTTGGCATAGCCTTCGGTGCCGGCGGGAGTCAGAGGCCACTGATGGAGATGCTGTTCCATCTTCGCTAAGGATGCGTTTGTCCAGTCGACTGGATCGTGGAGCACAACCCATCGCTCTGCCATGCGAGACGGCAAGACGGCGCGTATCGCGTTCGCTGCTGCGGAGGCATCTCTTCGTGCATTTCTCGCCAGCAATGGGGCAAGGACGTTCAGATCGGGCGCGAGGTCTATGGTTATGGCCTCGCCCGGCTGCCAGTACGACGATGTCTGCAGGATTGCTGGCCCGCTCAGCCCCCGATGTGTGATCAACATCTTTTCACGGAAGCTTCCTTCTCGTGGCCGTGCTCTCGCTTGAGCCACCACCTCGGCTGATAAACCAGCCAGGTCGCACCACTGCTCGCGATCCTCGGCGCTGAAGACGAGGGGGACTAAGCCCGGTCTGCACGCAACGATGCGCAGGCCAAACTGCTCGGCCAGTGTGTAGCCGAGTGTGGTTGCGCCCATCTTCGGGATGGAGAGGCCTCCGGTGGCGATGACCACCGACTCGGAGTGAAACGCTGACTCCGAGGTACGAACTTCGAGATAATCGTTGCGCTCGACGGAGATGGCTTTGGCTCCGAGGATGATGCGGATACCGGCCTCTGCGCACTCGCGCTCGAGCATGGTGACGATATCATGGGCGGAGCGGTCGCAGAAGAGTTGTCCCAGCGTCTTCTCGTGGTAGCGGATGCCGTGTCGTTCGACCATGGCGATCATGTCGGACGGTGTGAAGCGCGCCAAAGCGGACTTCGCGAAGTGGAGATTTTCTGAAAGAAAATTTTCTGGGCGGCAGTGGATGTTGGTGAAGTTGCAGCGGCCTCCGCCTGAGATCAGGATTTTTTTCCCGACGCGTTCGGCGTGATCGAGCAGGACCACCCGGCGTCCGCGCTTGCCAGCTTCGATGGCGCACATCATTCCCGCCGCGCCGGCGCCGAGTACTACGACATCAACCTTCTGCACGTGCGGTTTTGTGGTCATTCTCTATCGGAGATTCTGTGGCTCGCGTGATTTTAGATTCGTCAACGTGTGGAGGCAGCGTGACCTTCTTCGGACTTGCGATTTGAATTTGGTCGCTTGCGTTTTTTGTTACCCCACCCGGGTGATGAGGCATTTGAGGTAGCTGGTCTCGGGGAGGGTGAGGATGGCGGGGTGGTCGGGGGGGGCGCCCCGGGTCTCGAGGAGCTGCACTCGGCGGCCTGCATCGGAGGCGGCTGAGGAGACGACCTCAGTGAACTCCTGCAGAGGGACGTGGTGGGAGCAGGAGCAGGTGATGAGGGTTCCGCCGGGGCGGAGCATCTTGATGGCGCGGAGGTTGAGCTCCTTGTAGCCGCGCATGGCGCCTTCGGCGGCGCGCTTGGACTTGGCGAAGGCGGGTGGGTCGAGGACGATGGTGTCGTATTGCTGGCCGGTGGACTCGTACTCGCGGAGGAGCTCGAAGGCGTCGGCTTCGAGCCACTCGATCTGGGCTTGAAGGTCGGGGTTGAGCTCTCGGTTGCGGTCGGCTACTTCGAGGGCGCTGAGGCTGGCGTCGACTCCGGTGACCTGACGGCAGTTCTGGGCCATGTGGAGGGCGAATCCGCCTTGATAAGTGCAGATGTCGAGCGCGGAGCCGGTTGCGTAGCGGGCTGCGGCGGCGTAGTTGAGGCGCTGGTCGAGGAAGGCTCCCGTCTTCTGGCCAGAGCCTGCGTCGAAGTGAAAACGAAGGCCGTTGATGGTGAAGATGGTGGTGAGTTGTGGTGTTTCGGTGGTGTCCTGATGGTGTGGGGGGTGGAGGGGACCGGGTGCGGGGTGGGCGAGTTGTTCGAGTTCGCGGATCTTTGGGTCGGGGCGCTCCCAGAGGGTGATACCCCCGGTGTCGGGGTGTATGTTGGGGCGGAGGCGGTCGCGCAGGACTTCGGTGAGGAGGTTGCGGACGTCGTCCTGTGCGGTCCCCTGGGTGAGGAGTTGGAGGATGACGAGGTCGTTGTAGCGGTCGGCGACGATGCCGGGGAGGTTGTCGGCCTCGGAGAAGATGAGGCGGCAGGCGTCGTCTTCCATGGACTCGGGGGCTACTTCGTCGCGGAGGGCGAGGGCGGCGAGGACTCGCTCGCGGAGCTGCTCGAGGTAGGCGGTTCGGGGGAGTGCGGCTTCGTTCGAGACGATTCTTACTGCGATCTGCGACGCGGCGCTGTAGAGGCCGGTGCCGAGGGGGATGCCGCGGCTGTCCATGACGGTGATGAGTGCTCCGGGCTGGATCTCGGTGGCGCCGATTGGGGGGACGAGGGATTCGATGTCTGACCGGTAGACCCAGAGGTGTCCGGCCCGGAGGCGGTCTGCGGCGCGGCGGGTGATGGCTGCGGCTGGTCCGTGCGGCTGGGCCGCGACGACTCGCGGGGCCCGATCTTCCACTTTTCTAAGCATCTTTCCATGGTCGCATAGCGTTTCTGCCGGCTGGACCCCTCCCCCCTCCCCCTAAGGGGTATCTTGGACGGAAGTTGTTTTGTTTGAAGTGCTTGGCGGGAGCCGGTGTCTGTACGATATTGATTCTAAGTTATTTGTGCACAAAATATTTCAAATGAAGGAGTTACGGGTTTCTTACGACAGGGCCCCTCGCGCAGCTGGGGCCGTTTGTTCTCTGTTTTAAGTATAGCGGTTGGAGCATAACTGATACGCCACGCGAATGTGCTGGATTGAAGCGGTGTTTTGCGATTTGGGGCTTGACAGGTTTGTTGGTTGAGGTTTGAGTTGGTCGTCTCAGGGTTGTATTGCGGCGAAGAGTGGGAGAGCGGTTCGCGCTCTGCGCGAATGCCCACATCTCAAATTCGAGATATGGGCACCCGGCCGTTCCGAGATCAATATCATTCCTTCGAGCGGAACAGAAATTTCCTAGGCCCTGGAACAATCCGGGGTCAAACTGTCGTTAGAGGAGTGGAGGGCCTTGAGCTTTGGAACAGTTTGATGAGCAGGAATTCATCCAATCCCACTTAGCGACCGGCGAAGAGCTGGCGCCTGAACGTTTCCCCCAACTATCGACCTTGTCGTCTGCGTTCTTCTACAACTTCGTCCCCGTGGCGAGAGAGCCGGAGTTGCCAGAAGTCGTCTTTGTCCCGACATCGGAGGACACTCGTCTCGAAACCATCGGAGCCATGGCGAGCTGGAATTTCCTGTGGGAGGCTGCTCAGTATCGCAAGGAGACCTTCGAAAACATCCGCCGAGCCGACGAAAATCCAGAACTGGCTCGTTGGATCAACGCGTTGCCGAATACCAACGCCTATCTCATCCCAGACACTCCAAGCAAGTACGACGCCTACGCCCCACTCTTCCACTTGTTGCCCAAAAAGATCGTGGACCGGTTCGGGCTGCCGTCCGTCAAGCGACCACTCTGGCCTGGTCATGCGGCTTGGTGGAATGAGAAGTTGATGCCTTCCGACTTCGAGCATCGCCTGAGCAAGGCGTTCGCCGCGCACATCTGGAGTCACGTCGACTCAGGTTCCAGTCTGCAAGCTTTCAGCGCGACCGAACCCTTGAAACTGCTCTCCCACAGTCTGGATTTCTGGCTCCCCTACGTGCTGATAGTCCTAGAAGACCTCATGCGGGACTTCGAGCGGTGTGAGCCGGAAAACGACCGCCAAAAGATGCTCCTCGCAAAGGCTCGGAAGGAAGACTTCGAAGAAGTCACCATCGACCGTCCCCGGAGGGGAGGAACCTTATGGATTGGCGAAGAAGAAGCCTGCGATGTCACGGACCTCGTGGTGGAGGCGGCAGACCGGCAAGGACAGCTGCGGCAGTTGATTGATGCTGTGCGATCGAACCGGGTAGCGGATGATTTCTCGCCGATCTGGTCTTATGCCCGTGAGGACTTTGAGCGGAAGCTCTATTCCAAGCGGTCGAAGGTCAGAGTGTCCTTCGTCGAATTGACGGACACACTGCCGGTGTACAGTGCCCGAAGCGAGTACACCGACAGCCTCCTGTGGCAGGACTTCACCTCTTTGCTCGATGCGAAAGAGCGTCACATCGTGGTGGCACTTCGGAGCGGTTCAACCAAACTGGCAGATATTGCCTCCACGCTTGGGTACGCTAACCACAGCCCGGTCTCGAAAGCACTCGACCGAATCCGCAGAAAGGCTTCTGCCTTTCTCAGCCTGAACTGAGCTGGCTCTTACGGCTCGAGCTTTCCGCCCGATGCCATGTCGCCGAGGCCCAGTTGGGCACGAAACCGTGCTCGCGGCGAACGATGGAGTCGATGTCGCTTTGTTCAAACTCAATCAGTTTGCGTTGGAGATTCTTCGTCCCCAGCCTTCCATGCTGCCGTCCATAACGCTGCCTGAACGCTCCCACAGCGCGGGGCTTGTCACGAATGTCTCAGGTCCACAATCTGAGGAGTGTCCCGGTACACTCCTCCCTCTGATGAACGGGCTACTCGGTGCGGAGGGCTTGCATGGGTTCTATGGAGGCGGCTCGTCGGGCGGGGAGGACTGCGGCTAGAGTGACCATCACTATGGCTAGAGCTACTGCTCCGATCAGCGTTATGGGGTCGGCGGTGGTGACGCCGTAGAGCTGGCTGCGGAAGAGTCTTGCGAGTAAGACGATGGAGGGGAGGGCTACGACGATGGCGATGGCGGCGATGATCGACATCTCGCGGAGTACGAGCATGACGACTCCGCTGCGCTGCGATCCCAGGGCGAGTCGTACGCCGATCTCGCGGGTGCGCTGTTCGGTGGAGTAGGCGAGCACGCCGTAGAGTCCAACTGCTGCGAGCAGGATTGCTAGTGCAGAGAAGCCGACGGCGAGAAGAGCCAGGGCGCGTTCGTCGGCGGTGATGCGATCGACCTGATCGTCCATGGTTCGCATGCCGTCGACGACGAGGGTGGGATCCATTCCGTGGATGGCCTGGCGGATTGCTGATTCGACCGCTGCGGGAGACTGGCTGGTGCGTGCGTAGATCTTAACTCCGGATAGATGCGGCGTTTGCGGATAGGGACGATAGACCGCCATTCCCATGTCGGTGCGCAGATTCTGGTGTTTGATGTCGCCTACAACTCCGACGATGGTTGTGTCGGGTAGCGCTGGAGTCTCGGAGCGATCGGAGCTCTCGGAGATCAGGTGGCCGAGGGCATTCTGGGCCGAGCCGAAGAATCGCTTGGCGAAGGTCAGGTTGACGACGGCTACCTTTGGAGCATCGTGCGAGTCCGCGACGGTGAATTCTCTCCCGACAAGCAGAGGCTGCTTCAGTGTGGCGAAGTAACCGGCTGTGACCCAGGGAGCCTCGAAGTCTGTCTTTTCGTCTTCGGTGGTCTTATGGCCTTCGATGGCGAAGCCGCTAAAGTGGGAGTCTCCGGCGAGTTCTGCATCGTTGGTGGCTGCGACGGAGAGGACGCCGGGGATGCGCTGTACGGCATCGAGCGCGCTGGTTACGGTGGGGACCATGCGATCCGATCCGTAGCCGGAGTCTGAGGGATCGAAGCTGAAGGTGGCGAGATGGCTGGTGTCGAAGCCTACCTGCTGGTGGTGAAGATTGCTGAGCGTCCGGACGAAGAGACCTGCGCCGTCGAGCAGCATTACGCTGAGCGCGATCTGCACGCCGACTGCGACCTTGCGGAATCTCTGCGAGCTTTTGGATGCGGTTCCGGTGCTTTGACGGAGCGCGTTGGCGAGGTCAGGACGGAGGAAGTGGAGCACGGGCGCCATGCTGAAGAGCAGGCTTGCGACCAGAGCTACGCCCAGCGTGAACAGGAGCACGCGGGCGTCGATGGCGCTGGAGTACGGCTCCTCGCCGGGATTGGCGCTGGTGAGAAGACGTACCAGAGTGTTGGTCACAAGCGGAGCCATGAGCAGGCCGGCTGCTGCGCCGACTAGTCCGAGGAGTCCGCCTTCGAGCAGGAGTTGCGAGACGATCCGGCTCTGCTTCGCGCCGAGGGCGTAGCGCATGGACATCTCGCGGGCTCGGCTGGAGGCTTTGAGGAGCAGAAGGGTTGCGACGTTGATGGCGCACATCGCGACTAACAGACCGGCCATGCTCATCAGGATGATCAGCGGCGTCTTCAGCTCCATGCGGTCGGGGGCGAAGCCGGTTGAGTCGTCGAGGACTTTGAGGGTTGAGTCATCGAGGTAGCGCTTTTTGAAGTGGTCTGTTCTGTTCTTGTAGAGCGTGAGCTCGTACGCGCGCAGCGAGTGCCACAAAGGCTCGAGCGATGCCTGGGCCTGAATGGGAGAGACTCCCGGCTTGAGGCGAGCGACGAGGGTGAGCCAGAGGGACTGATGGTTGTTCAGGTTGTCATGGGAGGCGGTTCCGGGCAGGACCGTTTCGACCATGCTGATCGGCATGAAGGCGCCGGGCTTGTAGCCTCCGATGGCTGACTGGAAGTTGGCTGGAGCGACGCCGAGGATGGTGAAGGGGTGTCCTTCGATGAGAACGGTCTGCCCGACTACTTCGGGGGAGGCGGCGAAGCGGGTCTTCCAGTAGTCGTAGCTGAGAACGACGACAGGATTGGCGTTCTTCGCGGTGTCGTCCTGAGCGTTCATGAGGCGCCCGAAGGCAGGCTTGAGGCCGAGCAGGTCAAAGTAGTTTCCGCTGACGAGTTCGACATCTTCGTCCTCGGCTTGATTGTGCCAGGAGATGCCGCTGCCAGCTCTGATCGCGGCAATCATCCCGGAGAAGACTTGATTCTGATCGCGGAGATCTTTGTACATGGGGTAGGAGAAGTAGTTGTTGAGATCGCCCCCGAAGCTGCTGGCCGAACCGGAGAAGCCGCCGGACCACTCGAAGCGGACGAGCTCTTTGGGATGCTGGACGGGCAGCATGCGGAGAAGGGCCTGGTCGAAGAGGGTGAAGACGGCTGCGTTGGCGCCGATGCCCAGGGCCAGGGTGAGCACGACGGTCAGGGCAAAGCCTGGCGACTTGCGGAGCTGGCGGATGGCGAAGCGCAGGTTCTGGAGCAGGGTCTGCATAAAAAGGGGTCCTCCGGGCGGACAGCGGCCTATGAGAGAGGATGGCACGTCTCCCGCCAAACGGATTGTGCTGCAAGTGATTTATTTTGTGCGGATAAGGGCGGGGATGCGGTGGTGGTGGGAGTGGAATTTGTCCGGAAACGGACTGCTTCGTTCGCAAGTGAACAGTGCGATGGGGCGGATCAAGGGGATCGAAGCAGCGGCGGAGGTCGACGGTTGAGGAGCGTTGGTTTGAGGATCGTCGTGTGGGGATGGTTGCTTGTCTTGTATTGCTTTCCAATAGAGGCGGGTGCATACTCCTATTTGAAGGCAATAGGAGAGCTTGGAATGGGTGAGAAGGCGGATGTGTGGCAGGGGACGCTGGCGTTGATGGTGTTGAAGACGCTGGAGAGTATGGGCTCGCTGCATGGGTATGGGATTGCGCGGCGGATCGAGCAGACCAGCGGGGATGTGCTCTCGCTGAACTATGGAACGCTGTATCCGGCGTTGCTGAAGCTGGAGCAGGAGGGGGCAATCGTGTCGGAGTGGGGGGTGTCGGAGAACAATCGCAAGGCGAAGTTTTACAAGCTGACGCGGGTGGGACGGAAACAGATTGAACGGGAGACCGATAACTGGGAGCAGACGACGGCGATCCTGTCGCGGTTTCTACGAGGGACGGAGGATCCGGCATGAAGAGGCTGCGTGCGGCGTTGCGACGATTGGTTGGGATGTTTTCTGGCGGGCGGCGGGAGCAGGAGTTTAACAACGAGATGGAAGGGCATCTGCAGATGCACATCGACGACAAGGTGCGCGCGGGGATGACGGCGGAGGAGGCTCGACGGGATGCGCTGCGGAAGCTTGGCGGTCTGGAGCAGACGCGGCAGGCTTATCGCGAGCGCGGCACGGCTCCTTTCTTCGAGACGCTGTGGCAGGATCTGCGCTTCGCGGCGCGACAGCTGGTGAAGAATCCGGGGTTCACGATTACGGCGGTGCTGATGCTGTCGCTGGGAACTGCGGCGAGTGTTGCGATCTTTGCGTTTGTGGATGCTGCGCTGCTGAAGCCTCTGCCCTACGAGGATCCGCGTACTTTGGTGGACGTGACGGAGAGTGTTGCGGTATTTCCGCATGCAAATCTCTCTTATCCCGACTATCTCGACTGGAAGAAGATGAATCACAGCTTTCGTTCGCTGGACGTCTACACGGGTGCGGGTTATCTGTTGGATACGCCGTCCGGAGTGGAACCGGTACCGGGGCTGCGAGTGACGGATGGGTTCTTTCACACGCTGGGCGTCGCACCTTTGCTCGGGCGTGACTTTTACTCGGGAGAGGATCTGCTGAGTGCTCCGCGGACGGTGATCTTGAGTTACTCGGCGTGGCAGACGCGGTTTGGCGGACGGAAGGATATTGTGGGGCAGGTGGTTTCGTTGAGCGGCACACCGTACACGATTGTGGGGGTGATGCCGGACAGCTTCGAGTTTGCGCCTCGCAACAATGCGGAGTTCTGGACGACGATGCACGCGGGTGGTTCGAACAGTTGTGATCTAAGGCGCAGTTGCCATTCTCTGGTGGGTGTTGCGCGATTGAAGGACGGCGTGTCGGTTGCGGCGGCGCTTGCGGATACGAAGGCTATCGCGCAGCAACTGGAACGACAGTATCCCGACTCAAACCGTGGGCAGGGGGCGACAGTGCAGACGCTGACGGAGGCGTTTGTTGGCGATATTCGTCCGATTCTGCTTCTTCTCTTGGCGGGGGCGGGTCTGCTTCTCCTGATCGCGTGTGTCAATGTGGCGAGTCTGCTGCTGGTGCGTTCGGAGAGCCGCAGGCGGGAGATCGTCGTGCGAGGTGCGTTGGGGGCGTCGCCGTTGCGGCTTGTCCGACAATTTGTAACCGAAGGAGTTTTGCTTGTCCTGGGGAGTACGCTGCTTGGATTGGTCTGTGCGGTCTTTGCCTCGCAGGCTTTGCTGCGACTTATCCCGAAGGACATGCGGCTGCAAATGCCATATCTTCGCGGGCTGGGGCTGAACTTTCATGCCGTGTGCTTTGCCTTGGCGATTGCGACTCTGGCTAGGGCGATCTTTTCGCTGACGCCGATTGTGCGACTCTCCTTCGGCGAGATGCGGGAGGGTTTGACGGAGGGTTCGCGGGGGTCGGCGGGTGTGCTTTGGCGGAAGATCGGCGCGAACCTAACTGTACTGGAGCTTGCGATTGCGACGGTACTTCTGGTGGGCGCCGGGTTACTGGGCAAAAGCTTCTACCGTCTGCTGCATGTCGAGTTGAACTTTCAGCCTGATCACCTGGCGACGCTTTCGGTCGCTTTGCCGGAGAAGATATATACGAAGGATGAGCAGATCGTGGCAGCACGCAGGCAACTTCTGAATCGCATCGCGGCTCTACCGGGCGCGACTTCAGTGGCGACGACGAGCACGCTTCCGGTCACATACAACGGCAACACGGAGTGGATACGATTTGTTGGGCGTGAGTACAACGGGGAACATAATGAAGTGAATGAGCGCGACGTGACCGCGAACTTCTTCTCGACTTTGAAGACGAAGCTGATTCGCGGGCGTTTCTTTAATCCGGACGAGGATGGGACAAAGCCTCGTGTTGTGATCATCAATCAGGCTTTTGTGAAGCAGTATTTTTCGGGTCAGGACCCTCTGGGCGCGAGGATTGGCGATACCACGTTGTCGCCGAAGTCGATCAAGGAGGTTGTTGGGGTGGTGGACGATCTGCGCGAGTCAAAGCTCAATGAGAAGACTCTGCCCGCGGTCTACTATCCCGCGGATCAGAGTCCTGATACGGAGTTCAATCTGGTTGTTCGCACGACTCAGGATGAGAAGACGCTACTGCCTACGCTTGTGTCGACGATTCACCAGTTTGACAGAGGGATCGGCACTTCGGAGGAGTCGACGATGTTTCGTTACATCAATGAGTCGGAGACTGCTTATCTGCACCGGTCGTCGGCGTGGCTGGTGGGAGGATTTGCTGCGTTGGCTCTGCTGTTGGGGATGATTGGGCTGTATGGGGTGATTGCCTATTCGGTGGGGCAGAGGACGCGGGAGATCGGTGTGCGGATGGCGCTTGGGGCGCAGAGGGAGATGGTGCAGCGGATGGTGTTGAAGGAGGGCGGGCGGCTGGCCGCGCTGGGGATTGTCGTAGGACTGGTGTGCTCGCTGGCAGCGACCTCGCTGTTGCGCAGTATGCTGTTTGGCGTGCACTCGTGGGACGTGGGGACGCTGGCTGGGGTGGCTTTGTTGCTCGCTGCGGTTGCTTTGCTTGCGAGTTACGTTCCGGCGCGAAGGGCGGCGTCGATCAATCCGGTGGAGGCTCTGCGGGCGGAGTAAGGTTCTGCCTAGTTTTTGGCGAACGAGAGGGTGACAAGGGCAACAGCAGATCCTCTTCGGGGATGCCAACAAAACTGCAACGACAACCGCATAACAAGAACTGCAACGGCGACGGCTGCTGTAGTGGATATACTGCTGAGACTGGAAGATCTGCCTATTGGAGAGTGCGAGGATGTCGAGGAATCTGGTTCGGATTGGTGTGTCTTGTGGCGTGTTGCTTGCTTCTGCGATGGCGATGGGAGCGGGACCGCAGGAGAAGAAAGACAGCGAGAAGAAGAAGGATCAGAAGCTGGTGGTGACAGGAACGCCGGTGGTCGATCCAGCGGAGCCGCCCTCGGACTCGACTACAGACGGTTCGGTGACGGTGGGTGGGCAGACGATCACTTACCGCGCGGTTGCGGGGACGCTGACGGTGGGATCGACGGATTCGCAGGACGCGATGCTGGGGCTGGATGGGAAGCTGCTGCCGGATACGGGAGAGAAGACTCCCGATCCGGAGAAGCCGGAGGAGGCTCCAGCTACGTCGCGGATGTTTTATGTGGCGTACTTCAAGAAGGATGCGCCTGCGGGACGGCCGGTAACGTTTCTTTATAACGGCGGACCGGGGTCGGCGACGATGTGGCTGCATATGGGCTCGTTTGGGCCGAAGCGCGTGGTGACGACTGATGCGCAGCATGATGAAGGCGCCCCTTACAAGATCGTCAATAACGATTACAGCCTGTTGGACGTGAGCGATGTGGTTTTTATCGATGCGCCGGGGACCGGGTTCAGCCGGATTATGGGCAAGGACAAGGAAAAGGCGTTCTGGGGTGTGGACCAGGATGCGCATGCGTTCGACCGGTTCATTCGCAGGTTTTTGACCAAGTACAACCGGTGGAACTCGCCGAAGTACCTGCTTGGCGAGAGCTATGGGACGCCGCGGAGTGCGGTGCTGTCGGCTGCATTGCAGAATGTGGATTTGAATGGGATTGTTTTGCTGTCGCAGATCTTGAGCTTCGATAACAGCATCGATGGGCCGAAGTGGAATCCTGGCGTGGATCAAGCTTATGCGCTGGGTCTGCCTACGTTTGCGGCGAGCGCCTTTTATCATCACAAGCTGCCGACTCAGCCGGCGGCGCTGGAGCCGTTTTTGACTGAGGTGGAGCAGTATGCAATTGGCGACTATATGAGTGCGCTGCTGCAGGGGTCGGAGCTGCCGGAGGCCAGGAAGCAGGCGGTGGCGGAGAAGCTGCATCAATATACGGGGCTGCCGGTGGCGTACCTGATGAGGGCGAATCTGCGGGTGACGGGCGGGGCGTTCAGCAAGCAGCTTCAATTGGACGATGAGACGACGACGGGGCGGCTGGATACGCGGTACAAGGGGCCGGATCTCGATCCGCTGAGCGCGGATGCGGAGTATGACCCGCAGAGCAATGCGATCTCGTCGGCGTATACGGCGGCGCTGAACCAGTACATGCGGACGGAGTTGAAGTATGGCGAGAACCAGACGTACAAGCCGGGGGCGTATGTGGATCCGGACTTTACGTGGGATCTGCGGCACCAGGCTCCGGGTGGTCCGCCGGCGAACCAGCAGGAGGGAGGGACGAATGTGATGCCGGACCTGGCGTACACGATGAAGTCCAACCCGAAGATGAAGGTGATGCTGGTGGGTGGGTACTTCGATCTGGCGACACCGTACTTTGAGGGCAAGTTCGAGATGCACCATCTGCAGATTCCGCAAAAGCTGCAGGCGAATATCAGCTACCACTACTACCAGAGCGGGCACATGGTCTATGTGAACGAAGAGGTGTTGAAGCAGTTCCATACGGATGTGGCGGGGTTTATCCGGGGGACTGAGGACGGAAGATAAGTTTTCGTTAGGTTGGTGTACCGTCGGATTGAGCGCAGATTCGGAGGCTTTGTTCTACTGCTCGATCAGCTGTGAAAGCCTGTGGTTGGGGAGATTGGAGATCCGGGGCCGCTAAGAAGCCGGAGAGCTAAGGTAAGAAGTAGAGGCTCTGCCATCCAGAGGGAGTGGTTGCCGAAGCGCGGGGCGCCCCAGGCTCCGACGATGGCTCCAGCCAGAAAGCAAAGACAGATTAGGCCGAGGTCAAAGGCCTGAGAACGGCCTTTCTCGCGAACTTCCGGCGTGGAGGAAGGAGCGAGTCCGTCGTAGAGTCCTTCGACTGCATCGCGCAGGTTGCCGGTGATGAAGGTAGAGTTGAAGGCGAATCGGTCAACGCGGCGGAAGCTGGCTACCTGTAGCGCGGCGACATAAGCGATGATGCCGGTGAAGGCCATGTGAGGGAAATCAAGGGGAAGCCAGCCAAGCGCGAAGAGGGAGACGATCTCAAAGGTGAGGCCGATGATGGCGGCGTGGGTGGCGCGGGAGCGGAGGTGCCGGGAGGTGGTGACGCCTGCGAAGAAGCCCAGGATAGGGATGACATGGGGAATCACTTCGCGCCATTGCTGGCCAACAACGGCTATACCGAGAAAGATGACGTTGCCTGTCATGGCGTTGGCGAAGACGTGGCCGTGATTGAGGAAAACGACAGCGTCCAGCATGCCACCGGCGCTGGCGAGGAGTACCGCATCGGTGAGGGAGCTGGGTTGAGGAGTCGTATCGAGAGCCATGTGGATCCGGTGGGGGCCAACCCAATGGTATAGGGTGTCTGGCATGGATCTTGATTGAGAAATCGTACGACCACGCGCCGTTGAAGCGGTAAGTCATGATGGAAGATATGAGTGACTTGTTATCAGATCCCGCATCTTCTGGGTGCGTTGGCGCGTCTAAAGTTATGCAGAAAGCTAAAATTTGTTGAGGTGATAAGAGTTATGGCGATCAAGTGGGATCGGTTGACGGTGAAGTCGCAGGAGGCGGTGCAGGCGGCGAGTGGATATGCCGGGGAGAATGGCAATCCGGAGGTGATGCCGCTGCATCTGATGGCGGCGCTGCTGGAGGACCGCGAGGGAGTGGTGATCCCGGTGCTGGAGAAGATTGGGGTGCCGGTGGAGCAGCTGCTGTCGGGGGTGAATTCGGCAATTACGAAGCTGCCGAAGGTGCAGGGTGGGGGGCAGCCGGGGCTGTCGAATGCGTTGCAGAAGGTGCTGGAGCAGGGATTCAAGGAGGCGGAGAACTTCAAGGACGAGTATGTGTCGACGGAGCATCTGCTGCTGGCTTTGTCGAAGGCGAAGAATGACCCGGTGCAGCTGGCGCTGGCGTCTCTGGGCGGGACGCATGAGGCGATCCTGAAGGCGTTGAGTGCGGTGCGCGGGAGTCAGCGGGTGACGGATCAGAACCCTGAAGGGAAGTTTCAGGCGCTGGAGAAGTATGCGAAGGACCTGACGGATCTGGCGCGGCGCGGGAAGCTTGATCCGGTGATTGGGAGGGACGAGGAGATTCGGCGGGTGGTGCAGGTGCTGAGTCGCAGGACGAAGAATAATCCTGTCCTGATCGGCGAGCCGGGCGTGGGCAAGACAGCGATCGTGGAAGGGTTGGCGAGAAGGATCTTTCTGGGCGATGTGCCGGAGATTTTGAAGAACAAGCGCGTGTGCTCGCTGGATCTTGGCGCGATGATCGCCGGGGCGAAGTTTCGCGGAGAGTTTGAGGATCGGCTGAAGGCGGTGCTGAAGGAGATTGAGGAGTCGAACGGCGAGATTATTTTGTTTATCGATGAGTTACATACTCTCGTGGGCGCCGGTGCGAGCGAGGGTTCGCTGGACGCGAGCAATATGCTGAAGCCTGCGCTGGCTCGCGGCGGACTGCGGGCGATTGGCGCGACGACGCTGAGTGAGTACAAGAAGTACATTGAGAAAGATGCTGCGCTGGAGCGGCGGTTCCAGATCGTGTATGTTGGCGAGCCGAACGTCGAGGACACGGTTGCGATTCTGCGTGGGCTGAAGGAGAAGTATGAGGCTCACCATAAGGTGCGGATCAAGGACTCGGCGATTGTGGCTGCGGCGGTGCTGAGCCATCGTTATATCTCGGATCGGTTTTTGCCGGATAAGGCGATTGACCTGGTGGATGAGGCCGCTGCAGCGCTGGCGATTCAGATTGGCTCGGTGCCGGTGGAGATTGATGATCTGGAGCGGAGGGCTACGTCGCTTGAGATTGAACGTGCAGCGTTGAAGCGGGAGAAGGACGCGGGATCGCAGGAGCGGCTGGAGATTGTGGAGCGTGAGCTGGCCGAGGTGAAGGAGGCGGCGGTTGGGCTGCGTGCGCGTTGGCAGAAGGAGCGCGGCGCGATCGGAAAGATGGCGGAGTTGAAGGAGCAGCTGGAATCTTTGCGCTTCCAGATGGGCGAAGAGACGCGGAAGGGCAATCTGCAGAGGGCGGCGGAGTTGCAGTATGGCGAGATTCCGAAGCTGGAGGCGGAGCTGCGCGAGTTGACGGCGGAGCAGGATGCGGCGGTTCGCGAGGATGAGGCGGAGGCGAAGTCGGGCGCAGTTGCCGGCGTGGCGAAGCGGCCTTCACGGATGTTGAAGGAGGAGGTCGACGAGGAGGATATCGCCGCGGTGGTGTCGAAGTGGACCGGGATTCCGGTCTCGAAGATGCTGGAGGGCGAGATGCAGAAGCTGGTGCAGATGGAGGAGCGTCTCCGTGAGCGCGTGGTTGGTCAGGATGAGGCGCTGAGTGTGGTGGCGAATGCGATTCGGCGTTCGCGTGCCGGCTTGAGCGATCCAAAGCGGCCGATTGGCTCGTTCATCTTTCTTGGGCCCACGGGCGTGGGTAAGACAGAGACGGCGAAGGCGCTGGCGGAGTTTCTGTTCGATGACGAGGCCGCGATGGTGCGGATCGACATGAGCGAATACATGGAGAGGCACGCAGTGGCGCGATTGATTGGAGCGCCTCCGGGATACGTCGGGTATGACGAGGGCGGACAGTTGACCGAGGCGGTGCGGCGCAGGCCATATTCGGTGATCCTGTTTGATGAGATTGAGAAGGCGCATCCGGATGTGTTCAATGTGCTGTTGCAGGTGCTCGATGATGGGCGGCTGACGGACTCGAAGGGCAGGACGGTGGACTTCAAGAACACTGTTCTGATCATGACTTCGAATGTTGGCGCGGGGCAGTTGTCGACGGCGTGGGCACAAGGCGAAGAGGGATTTGAAGAGGCGAAGAGCCGCGTGCTGGAGGAGTTGCGTAAGCACTTCAAGCCGGAGTTCCTGAATCGCGTAGATGACATTGTGATCTTCCATCCGCTGGCTGATGAGCAGCTGACCCATATCGTCGATCTGCGGTTGAAGGATCTGGAGAAGCTGCTGGCGGATCGAAAGATTACGCTTGAGCTGACCGATGGCGCGAGGAAGGCAATCTTCAAAGCGGGGTATGACCGGGCTTACGGAGCGCGTCCTCTGAAGAGAGCGATTCAGCGGCTGGTGCAGGACAAGCTGGCGGTGAAGATTCTGGATGGCAGCGTGCTGCATGGCGACCATGTGATGGTGACGGCTGGGAAGAACGCCCTTGAGTTCAAAGTACAGGGGCGCGAGGTCGCAGTCTCGTAACAACTTGTCCCCGGCGTAACGAGATGGCCCGCCTGCAATGGCGGGCTATTCTTTTGTCGTATTGCGACGGAGGTTTTCACAGACTATGCGCGAGTTCAGGACGTGGAGTGAAGGATAGCGCTGGTTCGATTCGGCTAGTGTCACTGTTTGATAGAGTGAGAGCGTGACGGCAAAGACAGTGGGCAACTCCAGCGTGGGCACGCGCAGCAGACGGCTGCTTCTTTTTGTGGTGTGCAGCCTTCTTCTTGCGAATGTGGTTCAGTGGGGGATCTGCCGCGCGCTGCATCTGGGAAACCCTGGCAGCATCAAGGATGACGTCGCTAAGTTTCTGCACGTGCGGCAGTGGACCGACTCGTGGTTGCCGATGATGAAGTCACTTGATTACTTCGACGCGAATCCTACGAAGCCGATCTATGCGGCTCCCCTGTACGACACGCTGATCTATTCGCTGGCGAGTGAGTTGCCGTTGGTTGCATTGCGCAGGCTTGGCGTGGGTGATGCGGCGATGCTTCGTTTGCTGGCTGTGTTTTCCTGGTTCTCGGTGGTTGGGGTTGCGGCAGTGTCGCTGGCGATGGGGCGCAGACTGTTGCGGAGGCGCGGCGCGGATCTGAGTTGGATGGATGTTCTTGCGGTGGTGCTTGCTTGTCTGGGGTGTTATCCGTTGTTGAAGGGATACGCGTTGGGGAATGCTCAGACGATGCTTTCGTTTGGATTTGCGGTGATGCTTTACCTGTGGACGTCGGGGCGGGAGCGCGAGGCGGGTGTTGTGGCGGCGCTGCTTGCGTTTGTGAAGCCTCAGTATGTGCTGCTGCTCGTGTGGATGGTGGTGCGCAGGCGATGGGGTGCTGTGTGGGCGTTCCTGGTCTGTTCCGGTGTTTTGGTGGCGATGTCGGTGGCGGTCTTTGGCTGGCACAATAATCTCGACTATGTGGGTGTGCTTGCGAGCTTGAGCCATAAGGCGCAATCGCACTATGCGAATCAGTCGATGTTCGGGACGTTGAATCGCATGATCTTCAACGGCGAGAACATGGGATACACGCCGCATGTTTATACCCCTTACGTTGCGTGGGTGTACCGTGCGACGGTGCTGACGTCGCTGGTGCTGGTAGGTGGGGTGCTGCTGTTTCCGTGGAGGAAGATGAGGGGATCGACGGCGGATATCGCTGCGATGGGGCTGGCGTCGGTGGCGGCGTCGCCGATGGCGTGGGAGCATCACTACGGCATTGTGTTCGGGATCTTTGCGTGGTTCTGGTTTGCGTATGGGTGCTGGGAGAGCAAGAAGCCGTGGTTGTGGGGGCTGTCGTTTTTTCTTTGCGCCAACTTTCTGGCGGCGACTAATCTGCTGGCAGACAAGTCCGGATGGAATGTGCTGCAGTCGTACATGTACTTTGGAGCGCTTCTGTTGCTTGTGTTGTTGATGCAGCTGGCACGTCGTGCGGAAGTTGACGAAGCCATTGCTGCGTAACTTCTACCTGCTGACTCGCGCGAGATTATTTCTCAGGTTGAGGTTGGGAGCCGGGTGCGAATTGCACGGACGCTGCGTCGCCTCCCATGGCGGGTCCTAACGACGTGATGTCGGCGTGCGCGGCGGCGAGAGCCTGATCGGTCCAGCTCCAGCCGCTGTGCAGGAGCACGAAGACGTGATCGCCGGGTTGGGCGGAGAGCTGCTCGTAGGGGATGATGGGAAAGCCGGTGAAGTGGCGCATGTGCTCGGCGGTGAGAGACTCGGTGTCGCGCCGGCTCCAGAGCAGCTCCTGAGGGCTGGAGTAGACCAGGGCCATGCGGGAACGTATGTCGGGGTCAGGCTCGTAGTAGCTGGCTACCTCGAAGGTGCCCATCTCCTGAAGGTAGAGCAGGCCGCTGGGGCTTGAGAGAATGGCGGCTTTGATCTGCGGGCTCAGTGTGAGCGAGGCCATGAAGTCTTGAGTCTTTGCCTGCTCGGCGTGGATGCGGATGGCTCCCGTGACTATGATCGCCACCGCGAGTGTGGATAGCGTAAGGATGGCTGTGCTTGTACGGCGAAGTAATGGATAGAGGGCGATCGCCAGGAGAATGCTGAGCGCGACGATTGCGCCGAGGACGTAGCGAACCTCGATGGAGTGGGTGACGAACAAGGCTAGCAGGAAGCCGAAGAAGGGCAGTGCGGCGAGAACGAGGACGAAGACGAGTTCTGCGTCTGGGAGATGGAGTTCTTTGTTGCGTAGTTGCCGGACGCTGCCGAAGACGAGCAGAGCGGCGAAGACGATGAGGCCGAGGGCGGCGAGGTGCTGGATACGGCGGCTCGCGTGGGTGTAGTCCAGGAAGAGCGAACGATAGGCCTGGGTGATGGCGTGGTAGCCCACATCTCCGGCGTTGTAGTAGTTCTTGCGAAACTCGGCGGCGGATCTTTCAAACGGCAGCGCGAAGGCGATGCAGGCCATGCCGAGGATGATGGCACCCACGACGGGAAGGTCCAACCGGCGGTGTTGGATAGTGCGAAAGAGCTCTGCGCCGCAGAGAGGAAGAAGCAACAGGACACCGAAGTAGTGGGTGTTGAGTGTGAGTGCGACCGCGAGGGCGAGAAGGATGAGGGAGCCGGTGCGTCGCGAGCTACGACGGGTTGCACTCTGCCAGCTCACCATAGCGAGACCGTAGAAGCCGAGCAGCAGGCCGTAGGGGCGGCCTTCGGCGGAGTAGAAGAGAGTCGCTGTCATCGCGGGAAAGGCCATCGCGAAGATCGCGGCGTGCTCATTGGCGATGCGGCGCACAAAGTAGAAGAGGCAGAGCTGCATGAGGAGATAGCCGAGCAGCGAGGGCAGTCTGAGGGCGAAGGCTCCGGCGCCGAAGAGGCTGATCGCAAGGTGTGCAAGGGTGTGGTAGACGAGGGGATCGAGCGAGATGGGATAGCTGCGCTGAATGTGGAGGAGTTGGGCGTAACTGGGCACGCTGTCGGTCTGGAGGACGAAGAACTCGTCCTGCGACAGGAGCTTGTGATGCGACCAGAGGAGGGAGAGGACGGCGGTGAGGATCAGAAAGGCGACGGCTGTCCAGGGGAGAGCAAGACTGTCGGATCTGCTTTCAACACTGGAACTCTGCGACGAAATCATATCTTGACTGAGACTCTAAGCCGCTGCTGCTCTGAGTTGGGCCGGAGATAAGCAGCTGGCGCCGGCTGGACTACTGGCGGCGTGGCGGAGGGTAGCGTTGGGGTGAAGAACATCTCTAGGCGTGGGATGCGGACGAAGAGGAGGAGGCCCATGACGAGAGCCGTCGACGTGAAGGCGGCCATGAGGAGAGGTTCGCGATAGAGCTTTTCGGGGTTCTGGACGGCGCTGTCGTGCTTGAAGGCGAGCTTGAGATAGACGGCCATGGTAAAGGCTACGAGAGGAAAGCCGAGGATGAGCTCGATGCGGTAGCGGATGATGAAGGCACCGAGAAAGAGCATCGCGGTGGAGGCGTAAAACACCACGGATACGAGCAGCGATTCGGGCGTGTAGCGCTTGAAGGACGCGCGGTAGGCGCCTGCGACGGCGCGATCGCCGATCTCGGAGAGCTCGCTGAAGCGCTTGAGGCCCATGAAGTAACAACCGAGCATCCAGTAGGCGATAAGCAGCGATACGGGTGGGACGAGGACGCTGGTGACGGCGTACCAGCCGAGCAGCATGCGCAGGGGATTGTTGATGGACTCGGTGAGGACGTCGAGGTAGGGTACGTCCTTGGTGCGGATCGGAGGGAAGTTGTAGAGGCAGCCCATGATCCAGAGGATGAGTGCGACTAGTGCGAACATGCGTGAGATAGTGAGGCCGATGGCGATTCCGGCGACCATCATCAGGAGCCATTGCACATAGGCGGCGGGAATGTTGACCAGGCCACGGGCGGCGGGGCGGTTGCGTTTGGTGGGATGAAGGCGGTCGAAGGGTGCGTCGAGGACTTCGTTGATGACGTAGTTGCTGCATGCGACGAGCGTCACCGCGACAAATGCCAGCAGCAGCGTGATGAGAAGATGGGGTGTGAAGAGCGCGGGATAGACGCTGAGCGGCACGATGACGCCGGGCAGAACGAAGAGATTCTTGATGGAGTGATCGAGTCTGGCGATGGCGAGATGGGCGCGGAGGCGCTCGGACAAGGAGACGTTGCGCGGGGGAGGCTCGGGCATGTTTTTTGTAAGGGCTCCTTAGCCAGCTGCCTTGGGGCTACGGGCTCAGTGTAGCAAATGGAGATGAAGCCAGTGGATGACGGTGACCTCTGGCAGTGGGCGATTTGTTTACGATAAGCTTGGGTGCGGCGCGGTGTGCGCGTCTGGAGCAGGCGGGCGCATGTCACGGAGAGCAGTGATTATCGGTGCTGGACCTGCAGGGCTGACTGCAGGGTTGGAGTTGCTGAGACGGTCGGATGTCAGGCCGATCATTCTTGAGGCGAGCGAGGAGATTGGCGGAATCTCGCGCACCATCAAGTACAAGGGCAACCGAATGGATATCGGCGGCCATCGTTTTTTTTCCAAGAGCGATCGCGTGATGCAGTGGTGGGTGGACCTGATGCCGCCCGATGTCGGCGATGCGGGTTCTGAGCCGGAGATTTCGTACCAGGGAAAGAAGCGGATGGTCGCCGTGCCGGCCCGGCTACCGGAGGAGCCTGTGCTGCGTGGGGCCGGGCCGATTGATCCGCATGCGGCGGAAGAGATCGAGGATAAGGCAGAGAACGAAGGGCCGGTAGAGATGATGGTGACGGCAGCGACGCCGGATCCTGATCCGGACCTGGTGATGCTGATCCGTCCGCGTAAGAGCAGGATCTATTATCTGCGGAAGTTCTTTGACTATCCAATTACGTTGACGGCGACGACGTTGAAGAATCTGGGAGTTGTCAGGACGTTCCGTGTCGGTACGAGCTATATGAAGTCGCAGGTGAGCCAAATTGCGCCGGAGAAGAGTCTGGAAGATTTTTTGATCAACCGGTTTGGTCGGCAGCTCTATCTAACGTTCTTCAAGAGTTATACGGAGAAGGTTTGGGGTACGCCCTGCAATGAGATCTCGGCGGAGTGGGGAGCGCAGCGGATCAAAGGGCTGAGTTTGACGACGGCGGTGAAACACTTTTTGAAGAAGGCGTTTGGAGGCAAGGCAAAGACGGGTGACTTGGCGCAGAAGGGCACAGACACAAGCTTGATCGAGCGGTTCATGTATCCAAAGTTCGGGCCGGGGCAGTTGTGGGAGCATGTTGCGGATCTGGTTCGTGAGGGCGGCGGCGAGATTCATATGGGTTTGAAGGTGGATCGGATTCACTGCTCGAGAGAAGGCGGCGTGAAGCGGGTTGTGTCGGTCGATGCGGTGAATGCGGAGGGAGAGCGGCAGACGTTTGCGGGAGACTATTTCTTTTCGACGATGCCGATGCGCGAACTGGTGGAGGCGATGGATGCTCCGGTGCCCGAGAATGTGCGCGAGGTGAGCGCGGGGCTGCAGTATCGCGACTTTATCACGGTGGGTCTGCTGGTGGACAGGCTGAAGGTGAAGGAGCCGGACGGTGGGCTGCTGAAAGATACGTGGATCTACGTGCAGGAACCTGATGTGGTACTGGGACGGTTACAGATCTTCAACAACTGGAGCCCGTACCTGGTCGCGGACCCGACGAAGGTTTGGATTGGGCTGGAGTACTTCTGCTACGACACGGACGATTTGTGGAAGATGCCGGATGAAGAGTTGAAGAAGTTCGCGATTGCCGAGGTAGCGAAGATCGGGATTTTGAACGCAGAAGATGTTTCCGACGGACATGTGGTGCGGGTGCCGAAGACCTATCCGGCGTACTTTGGCACGTATGACCGGTTCGACGAACTGAGAGAGTTTACCGACGGGTTCGAGAATCTGTTTTTGGTGGGACGAAATGGGATGCATAAGTACAACAACCAGGATCACAGTATGTTGACTGCGATGACTGCGGTGGATGGTATTGTTGCTGGGCACATCGATAAGGCTGCGCTGTGGGGGATCAACACGGAGCAGGAGTACCACGAGGAGAAAAAGTGACAAGGATTCTGGTTGTGGGAACGATGCTTCTGGTGATCTTCGTGGCTGTGTTTCGGCAGCGAATCTTTCTGCGTGATCCGCTGGGCAAGATGGAGAGAAATGACGTGGCAGTCGATGGGGCACGGCTGTACATCAACTTTTCAAACGATGTGCTGGTCGAGGAGCCGGGGACAGAGCGGCGGTATTTGGTGCAGGGGTGGAGTGGGATTCCCGGAGTGCCGCAGATTCTGGGCTGCGTCCAAGGGCTGGCGTGCTGGACCGATGCGGACCACGCGTCCGTCTATCCGCTCGATGGACGTGGTGCGGGTGCCAAGGCGGCGATGAGCGCAAAGGTGGTTACGTTTGCGGACGAGACGGGCGCCAGGATTCGGGTGCAGTTGAGGTAGCCAGGCTGCGACGTAAAATAGCGCGTAACCTTTTGCGGCGGGGAAAGCTCTAACGATTCGGACCTTGATGGGTTAGACAACTGCACGCGAGAGTGCATGACGGGAGCTCAAATGCCTGAGAAACCTACGGACAAACAGGAGCCGGTCGAGGAGTTGCAGCCGGCCGCTGAAACTCCACAAGTGAGGGGCGAGGCTGCGCCGGAGATCTCTGCGGCTCCAATGGCGGAGGCGAGTGATTTAGCGGTAGATGAGTCTGCTGTCTCTGCCCGTTCGACGGGTCCGGCTTCGTCAGTTACTGCGAATGCAGTCGTCGCGCCAGTGGACGTGAGAGAGCCTGCGGCGGCGACGATACGACTTCAAAAGAAGCATTCCCTGGCGATTCGATGGATGCACTGGGTGAACTTCCCGGTGCTGTTCACGATGATCTGGAGCGGGTTGTTGATCTACTGGAATGATTCTGATAACGCCTATCAGCATCCGCACGCGGTGTATCGGGTGGGCGTCGGATCGCTGACGGTGGTGCGGCTGTTTCCACCGTGGTTCTGGAAGCTGATCAATGCGCCCTATCGTGTGACCGAGGGGCTGGGGTATCACTTTTTCTTTATGTGGATCTTTGCGATCAATGGGATCTTGTATGTGTCGTATCTGTTGATCTCGGGGGAGTGGCGGGTGCTGGTGCCGGAGCGCAGATCATTTCTGGATGCGATTCAGGTGACGCTGGTGGATCTGCATCTTCGCAAGGGCTTGCCGCCGCAGAAGAAGTACAACGGCGCGCAGAAGATTGCTTATACGTCGGTTGTTCTGATGGGGTTGGGGTCGCTGGTCACGGGGCTTTCGATCTACAAGCCGACGCAGGTGCACTGGATCACGTCGCTGCTGGGCGGCTATGAGATGGCGCGGTGGGAGCACTTCTGGCTGACGATGGGCTTCTGTGCGTTCTTTGTAGTGCATGTAATGCAGGTGATCCTTGCGGGGTGGAATAACTTTCGCTCGATGGTGAGTGGATATGAGATTGTTCCGGCGACGAAGACTTCGCTGGAAGAGGAGAGGAGGGTGGGATGAGCGACGGACAGGAGGAGCGTGAAGAGCAGGAGCAAAGGCGCAAGTGGGAGAGCGAGAAGAAGGATCGCGACGACGACCTGGAGCGTGATTGGGAGCGCGTGGGAGAGCGGGAGCGGAGAGATTCGCGTGCCGCAGAGGTAGAGGCGCTGGATGCCGGGGTGAGGGCGCAGTCGGGGCAGAGGACGCGGCGGAGTTTTGTGATTGCGGCGGCAGCGGCTGCGAGCGGATATGGTTTTTATCGGTGGATCGATCGGAGTCCGGGCGACCAACTGATACCGAGGCCGCTGCGGAAGATGCTGGAGTTCAATGCCAGAGTGTCGCGTGGGGCGTTTGATGAGCGCGGGCTCGCGCCGACATATCCGGTGGCTCGATCCATGGAGCTGCGGACGAACGGCAACTATGGATTGAAGATGAACCTGGTCCCGGAGAGCTATCGTCTGCAAATGGTGGGAGTGGAGGACGCGAAGAGGCTTCCGCAGTATGTGGAGGATGTGACGGCGTGGGAGTATCAATACGTCGCGAAGCAAGACGCTGGGCCGGTGGAGCACGATACGAAGGTCGCACCCAAAGCTGCTGCTGTTGTCGGAAATGGATCGAAAGCCAAGGCAGATCCCAATGGCGACGCGGGCATGGGCGAAGGGCCGATGATGCAGGGTGGCGCTGCAAGCACGATGGTTGGTGGGGGCGGCGACAAGAAGAACGAAGTGAAGATGCCGCCCGCGTTTGAGGCTGCGTTTGCTGCGTTGAAGAAAGCGCAGGGGAATAAGCGGCCGCGGGGGCAGGAAGAGGCAGGCATGTCGGACAACACGCTTGATCCTGGTACGCCGGGGTTGCTGTTGACGATGGACGATGTGACGAGCCTGCCGCACCACGAGTTGGTGACGGAGTTCAAGTGCATCGAAGGATGGAGCCAGGTGGTGCACTGGGGTGGGCGCCGGTTAGCGGATTTAATTGCGAAGTATCCGCCGGAGAGGAAGCCGGATGGATCGCTGCCGAAATACGTCTATATGGAGACGCCAGATGGGGACTACTACTGTGGGTTTAGTCTGCAGGCTTGCATGCATCCGCAGAGCCTGTTGGTGACTGAGATGGCGGGGCGGCCGCTGGCGCAGTGGCACGGAGCACCAATTCGGTTACATATGCCGATCAAGTACGGTTACAAACAGATCAAACGGATTGGGCTGATCGCATACACCGACAGACGGCCTGATGACTACTGGACAAAGCTGGGGTATGACTGGTATGCGGGGCTTTGAATGACTTAAGTCCTGCCGGACGGGCCGCCTTCGCGGCGAGCGGTCACTTCGTGACTTGTATACCGCTTCGCGTGGTGCTCCCGTTGGTCGCAAACGGATGATGATTCCGACCAACGGGAGGGCTGATGCTGCTCACGCTGCGCAGACCGGTACACTCGTCACGAAGTGACCGCCCCACGAGCAGTGGACCTGTCCGGCAGGACACTGTCAGCTGGCGATGGTGCCTTGATGGAAGAGGAGCTGCCAGCGGTTGTCGCGAAAGATCCAGAGTGAGGAGCGATGGGAGACGGCGACTGAGGTGGTGGCACGATAGGTGGCGTGGACGACATTCTCTGCGAGCTGCGCGATGTAGAAGTGGTGGATGGTTGCGGGGCGAGCTGCGCTGGATAAGAGCACATCGATGGTCTGTTGGCGATTGAAGACGCGGCCGGAGGTGCAGAACTCCCTGTACTCGTCGGCGAAGAGTGGAATGAGGGCTCTGCGGTCAGTCTCCCGGTCAGGATGGAGGAGACGCTCTTCGAGTGCATAGAGATGGTCTTGAAGTTCGGACTTAGTCATGGAACGAAGACTCCAATTGTTAATACGAACGACAGAGTCGAGGGTTTCATTGTGACAGATTTTATTGGTTCGGGTTTTTATCCGTGAGGTCGCTGGTGTTCGGCTTGCGCGCAAGGGCAACGCGCGGGATCTGCTGGAGATCGTTGAGGAAGGTGAGATCGTTCCATCCGGCTAGCAGGTGGGTGAGCGGCTGCTGCTGGCCGTGGCCAATCTCGAGCGCGAGGAGACCGGTTGGTTTGAGTGCGCTCAGCGCTTCCGGGATGAGCCGCCGGTAGAGGTCGAGGCCGGTCTCGCCTGCGAAGAGCGCGGCGGCGGGCTCATGCTCGCGAACCTGGGGGTGCAGGGTGAGGCGGTCGGATTCGGGGATATAGGGTGGGTTGCTGACAATGGCGTCGAAGGTTGCGCCGTGAGATTTGATGGCGGCGAGGAGATCGGAGGTAAGGAACTGGATCCGATCGGCTACGTTGTGGTCGTGAGCGTTCTGCTCTGCGATGGCGAGGGCATCGAGAGATAGATCGACGGCGATGATCTCGGCCAGTGGAAGGTGGACGGCGATGGCGATGGCGATGGCTCCCGACCCGGTGCCGATATCGACGAGCCTTACAGGCTGATTCGCAGGGATGAGTTTGAGCACCGCTTCGACGAGATGTTCGGTCTCGGGGCGAGGGATGAGGACAGCGGGAGTGACGTGGAGACGCAAGCCGTAGAACTCCTGCTCGCCGGTGATGTACTGGATGGGCTCGAGCTGGCGGCGGCGGTTGATAGCGATCTGATAAAGCGCGTCTTGGGCGGGGGAGAGGTCGCGGTCGGGATATGCGATGAGAGTGACGCGGGAGATCTGCAGCGTGTGGAGGAGAAGGAGTTCGGCGTCGCGGTGGGCGTGTTCGCTGAGGTGTGGGTTGGCGGCCAGCTCGGCTGCAGCGTTGGTGATGGCCTGGCGGAGGGTCATTCTGGCGGCTACCTTGGCTGCGGCTGAGCGGTGTCTGAGGTTGTGGGAAGGATGGTAGAGCTGGCGGCGAAGCGATGGTGGTTGCTGTACTTCGCGGTGAAGCGGAAGGCGTTGGTCTTCGGGGTCTCGGTCGTAAAGGCGATGACCGTGGTGGGCAGCCAGAAGGATCTTCCGTTGAGAGTGACGGGTGCGAAGTCAACGGAGGCTGTGCCTCGAACTGCCTGATCTTTGCCAACGGGATTGGGGACGGTGCGCTCGATGTGCGTAACCTGCGCCGAGGCGGTGTCGATGACGAACTTGCCGGTGGTGCCAGGCTGGATGGAGACGCAGGCCGATTGTTTCGCGGCAGATTCACGGGCGGTGAAGGTGAAAGCTTCCGTACCAGGAGAGGCTGGGGAGGAGCGATCGGACTGGTAGTCGAAGCACTCGTGGCGATCGGAGGAGAGAAATTTTGCAAGTACGCCGCTGAAGCCTCCGCGGAACGAGATGGGCATGTCGAGTTTCTTGCCGCTCGATGATTTGCCGTTGATCGACTTCACTTCGCGAGACTCTTCGAGGGCGCCGTCTGGCGAAGGCGATCGCGCGACGCGGAAGAGCGCTTCGACGGTGGTTTCGTGTTTGAGCTGACCGTCATGGATCTCCTGAGAGGTGATGTGCTCGTCACAGAGAAAGCTGGGGACGGTGGACTTGTACTGCTCGGTGTTGGCTTCGATGCGGGAGAGGATCTGCTCGAGTGCGGGGTCGGGCTGCTGGGCCAGGACAGCGGCGAAGCAGCCGACAAGGCAGACGGGAGACAGGCGTGCGAGAAGTGAAGAGAGGCGCATGCGTGACTTTACGGTAGCAGAGGGGAGATGGTTCGCTAGCGGGTTTCGAGGATCAGGACGTTGCCATCGGGATCGATCACGGTGAGGGTGGCTCCGTTTTTGACGGCGAAGATGCCTTCTTTGTGGAGGTGGCGCGCGGCCTTGCCCAGGTTGCTCGATTCGAGGGTGATGCGAGCATGCATGCCGGTGGTTGCAGGTATGATCTCCAACTCCTGGCCGCTCTCGCCGGGCATGTGGAGGCTCATCGGATCGTTGGCGATGGGCTTGAAGTTGAGCTGATTGATGTAGAAGTCGCGAGCCGAGGCGGGGTCTGCCATTGGGACTGACACCGCGACCAGCTTTTCGCCGATGCGGTCTGGACCAAGATGTTTGCCCTGGTCTTCGCTGTGGAGCGAACCCGCGAGGTACTGGGTGTACTCGATGGTCTGTGGACTGGAGGTTTGCAGAGGGCCCCCCAGGATGAAGCGAAGGTTCCCAGCGGTTGTTTTAAGGATGGGAGTGGGAGTAAGGCCGTGGCTGCGGTAGTCGTCGTTGATCGCCTGCAGGTCGGCGCCTTCAAAGCATAGGCTCAGGAAGCCGGCATCGGGCTCGGTTGGGTTGGCCGCGTGGAGCTCGATGAACTGGGTGTCGTTGACCTTGAGGAAGGACTCGTAAGGGACGTTGTCTTTGCGCAGATCGAAGGCCTGTTCGAAGCCGAGCTTCTCGTAGAAGGCCACTGAGGCGGCGAGATCGTGGACGCGAAGAGCAACGTGGGCGAAGCCGTTGAAGGGCGGTGTCCTGGTATCAGGCTGTGCGTGAAGAAGGGGTGCGAAGAGGATTAAAGCAAGAGTGAAATATCTTGCTAAAGATAGAGTCGGCCCAGAGCACCCGTTGAGGTGCTGTTTGATCATGCCGCGATTCCTTGGGAGATTAGTTACGGCCATAACACAGGACGCTTGAAATCGATATGGGAGAGTAGTTCGGGTGCGAGGCGAACCTTTGGCGGTTCAATTAAGACAGTTTGCAGGCCCGCTCGGCGGCCGTATTTGAGAGCTGGAACACAATCGGTGTCGTTCGAAACCAATACGATCCGTTCAACTGCGTGATTGGCAGCATATGCCGCAATATCCAAACCAATTCGCATATCGACTCCTTTCTGCTCAAAATCTGGCTGAAAGTCTGCGTCGGTGAGTTGAGCCTGATTTGTTACAGGCGTGCGTTTTGGTTTGAATCCCCTGAATTTCAGCACTCCACGACGAACTGCGAAGAGATCTTTATGTGAAAGCTCATGGAGCCACGCATCGGATGACTGAAATACGTGAGGCAGACCTGAGACGGGTAGTTTTACTGTGCCCGAATACAAAGCGCAATCGTAGTAGAGGATTCGAAACAAGGATTCATCGGCTGTTTTGCAGGCTAATGCAAATCGTTCGATGTAATCGGGGTTGTAGATCCTTTTTGCTTTCTTCGCCTCAACCCTGAGAAACCCACCATCAATTAAAACAGCTACTCTTACATCGGGCATTCAAAATGCTCCCCCAAAAATATAAAGCCCCCATAAGGGGGCGTATAGTGCTCGCCTACGAGCGTAACGGATAACACCACTTTACTCACTCCTTATCAAGATAGCAATAGATGTCGAAAATCTTATTAAGCCACCCGTCATTTGAACGGTACTAACATAAGCACGGGTTCAGGCAGCCTCTGCTTCGGCTTTGAGCTTTTCCGCGGTGTAGTGCGCGATGAGTGCGTCGATGGTGGGCTGAATCTGGCCTTCCATCACCATCGCGAGCTGGTGGTTGGTGAGGCCGATGCGGTGATCGGTGAGGCGGTTCTGAGGGAAGTTGTAGGTGCGGATCTTCTCGCTGCGGTCGCCGGAGCCGATCTGCTGCTTGCGATCCTTCGCCTGGAGTTGGTGGATGCGTTCGGCCTCCACTTCATAGAGGCGGGCGCGGAGGACACGCATTCCCTTCTCGCGATTCTTGATCTGCGACTTTTCGTCCTGGCAGCTGACGACGGTGTTGGTCGGCAGATGCGTGATGCGGACTGCGGAGTAGGTGGTGTTCACCGACTGTCCGCCGGGTCCGGAAGAGCAGAAGGTGTCGATGCGCAGATCCTTGGCTTCAATCTTGATGTCGACCTCTTCGGCCTCGGGTAGAACGGCGACGGTGATGGCGGAGGTGTGGACGCGGCCTTGGGTTTCGGTCGCGGGAACGCGCTGAACGCGATGGACGCCGGACTCGTACTTGAGCTGCGAGTAGACGTTTTCGCCTTCGATGATCGCCGTTACGTCCTTCAATCCATGGCCGATGCCAGACTCGGTCTGGGAGAGGATCTCGACCTTCCACTTGTGCTGCTCGGCGAAGCGCATATACATGCGGAAGACCTCTGCGACGAAGAGTGCTGCCTCGTCGCCGCCGGTGCCGGCACGTAGCTCGAGGATGACGTTCTTCTCGTCGTTAGGGTCTTTGGGGAGGAGTAGAACTTTGAGCTGCTCCTCTACAGGCTCGAGGCGCGGCTCCAGGGTGTCGAGCTCGGCCTGTGCCATCTCTTTTACCTCGGGGTCGGGGTCGGCGAGCATGGCTGTAGCCTCGGCGATGCCGTCCCGTATCTTGCGGTACTCGCGAAACTTCTCGACGGTGGGCTCCATGTCGCGGTGCTGCTTGGCGATGCCCTGAAACTTCTTCTGGTCGTTGACCAGCGTGGGGTCGGACATCTGCCTGCCGAGGTCTTCGTAACGGGCTTCAAGTTGATCGAGGCGGTCGAACATGGCTACTCCATTGAGTAAAAAGGAATTAGGGGATCAGAAGGGTCGGGGTAGAGGAGAGGCGCAGCTAGGCAAAATCGTGGCGGTCGGGAGACTCGGCCACGCGGGAGAGAGACACCGAATTTGCGGCTGTGTTCATGTCTGTTTAGATGTTACTCCTTGTGCCTACGGTGCAGCCAGCCCCTTTTTGGCATCTTTACTGAGTGGAATCAGTTGATCCCAAACGGGGAATCGGGCATTCGGGGTGAGGGTTGAAGCTATGGCGTTGTTTGCGGTGGTGGCGGAGCTGGCAGAGCAGTTGGCGCAGGAGGCTGGAAAGCTGAAGAAGCGCGCAGTTATGGCAGAGGCGATCGCGAAGGTGCACTCAGCAAGTCCGGAGAGTGGGTCGGAGAGCGAAGACTCAGGTTTGCTGGCGCTCTATCTTGCCGGAACGCCGTTTGCAGAGGCGGATTCGCGGAAGCTGAACGCCGGCGGGGCGTTACTCTCGAAGGCGCTGCTGGCGGTCAGTGGAGCCAGCGATCAGGCGCTGACGGCGGCGTACCGGCGGCACGGAGACATGGGTGCGGCGGCCTTTGATCTGCTGATCGCAGCGAGAGAGGAGAATGCTCCTGAGCTGACGCTGGCCGAGGTAGCCGAAGCGTTTGCTGCGATGGCCGTGGCGAAGACGACGGCGATTCGTGCGGCTCTGGTCGAGGGTTTGCTGCGGCGGGCGACTCCGCTCGAGGCAAAGTATCTGCTGAAGCTGATGCTTGGCGATATGCGAATTGGAGTGAAGCAGAGCCTGGTGGAGGAGGCGATTGCCGCTGCGGCTGGAGCTTCTGTGGAAGCTGTACGTCGAGCGGTGATGCTCGAGGCGGATCTTGGTAGCGCCGTGCAGCGAGCCTTCTCCGGGACCCTGCCTGAGGCAAGGATGCGGCTGTTTCATCCGCTGGGATTCATGCTGGCGTCGCCGGTGGAGACGCCGGAGGAGGCGGTGGAGCGGTTCACCGAAAAGCCCGCGAAGGTGCCGGTTGTGAAGACCGGCAAGCCTCGCAAAGACAAGAAGGCAGTGACCGTAGAAGCGGCGAACGAAGTGATGGAAGAAGCTGCGGTGCCGCAAAGTTTTGATGCGAGTGCCGATGTCGACGCCGAGCAGTTTGCCGATGCTTCGCCCGAAGATGTACTTGCAAAAGGGACGCAGGCGGGCGGTAATGCGACGCTCGCAAACGCCACAGATGCCCAGGGCGTGCAGGCGTTTCTCGAAGACAAGTACGACGGGATGCGGGCGCAGATACACTGCGGAGACTCCGGTCAGCCGGGGCGGGTGGCGATCTACTCTCGCAACAAGGAAGACGTTACCGAAAGCTTCCCAGAGCTCGAGGAGGCGTTTGCGCAGGTTCGCGCCGACCCGGATGCAGATGCGAGTGAAGGTTCCCTGATCCCGTACTCTCTGATATTCGACGGGGAGATTCTGGGATGGGACTTCGAACAGGCGCGTGCTCTCCCGTTCGCCGTGCTGGGGCAGAGGATTGGGCGTAAGCGAGTTTCGAACGAGTGGCGCCAGCAGGTGCCGGTCATCTTTATGGCCTTCGACCTGATGTGCGCCGATGGCGAACTGCTGCTGGAGCTGCCGTTACGGGAGCGGCGCAATCGGCTGGAGGCGGTGGTGGAGCGACTGGTAGAGCGCGTGGCCTCTCCGCTGGTGGTGGACGAGCGGGCGCGTGATTCGCAGGCGGTGTTGTTTGCAGGCGAGCAGAGCGCTGGATTGGAGAGGCTGATGATCTCGCCGTCGCGGCTGGTGGAGTCTGCGGAAGATATTGACCGGGCTTACGCCGATGCACGAGCGCGAGCGAATGAGGGTGTGATGCTGAAGGCCGCGGAGTCAATCTATCAGCCGGGTCGGCGGGGGCTGGCGTGGGTAAAGCTGAAGCGCGAGTTGGCGACGCTGGACGTGGTGGTGACGGGCGCGGAGTTTGGGCATGGGCGGCGCGCAGGCATCTTGAGCGACTATACGTTCGCGGTGCGCGGCGATGCGGGCGAGCTACTCAACGTCGGCAAAGCCTACTCGGGCCTGACGGACGTCGAGATCGGCGAGATGAGCGCGTGGATGATGGAGCACACTCTCGAAGACCAGGGGCACTTTCGCACGGTGGAACCGCTGATGGTGCTGGAGGTAGCGTTCAACAACATTATGCGCAGCGGCCGTCACGCGAGCGGGTTTGCGCTTCGTTTTCCGCGCATCCTGAAGATCCGGACGGACAAGCCTGTGGCCGAGATTGATACCGTCTCGCGGGTGGAAGAGGTGTATCAGTCTCAGGTCGACAAACCGGTGGAATGACCCGAACGCTGTCCGGTAGGACTGCAGCGAGGAAGCCTTCGGGCTCGCCGAGTTTAACCGACAGAACCTTGTATTTCTTGATTGCTATGGCTCCCTCTGGCTGCTAAAGTCCGTTCCACAGCCACCTAGTTCGTCGGGGAGACGATGATCGAAGACAGCCACGCGCCAGGCAGGGTAACCCAATTTGTCGTCCTACTGATCAGCTTCGTTCTGCTGGATCTTCTATCCCTGCCTATCTTTTTTTCGTACTACCTCTGGGTCTTTGCCGATAGAAGCAACTTCCTCAACCTCGACTACATGCTCGCCGAACATCTTCACCTGGGGGTGGATGCCTTTTATCAGTACGGGCTTCTTCCGGTCTTGATTCAGCACGGCCTGTTTGCGATCTTCGGCCGCGGCTACTGGCCGATGATTGGTTGCACGATCGTCGTGTTGATCCTGATGGTGGTGTTCTGGACTTATTTTCTGCGTGACCTCTCCTCGCGGTGGTTGTATCTCGCCGCGGTGGTCGCGGTCGCTCCTCTTCTTCTGTGGGTCAATCCCAACTTCCCTTACTCTCTGGTGCAGTTGTCGATGTTGTTTGCTCTGCTCTTTCTTGTGGAGGGGCGTGCGGACGTGGCGCTTGCCGTCTCGGTGATTGGCTGCTTCAGCGTTCCGTCGTTGCCGCTGCTTCTCACTGGACTTCTCGCTCTCTATATCGCAGCGGACTGGTGGTTCAACAGCGACCGTTCGATTCGGCTTCTGGTCCGTCGCTTTGCTCCCGGCGTTCTGACGTACGTTGTCTTGTTCGCCGGTCTAAGCGCCTACTTTGGGGTTCAATCCACTCTGGTAACGGCGCTCCCCATGCTGGGACTAAAGTTTTACTATGGCACGGCGGGCAAGATGGACTACAACGACCTGAAGGGCTTCCTGCATCCCGCCGGCCACAGTTTGAAGTACTACCTCGGGTATTACGTCGTCACGCCGATTACATGGTGGATCCTCAGCACGCTCGCCCTGGCTGCTATGGGAGCCTGGGCGCTGCGCGTAATGATCCGCAGCGGCAGACCCGATCCCAGGCACGCCGCCGTAGCCTTCTGCGCGGCGCTGCAGCTTTTCTTTGCCGTCGCAGCGTACAAGGGCGACGGGCAGCACATTATCTACGACCCAATCGTTGCAGCTGGCGTACTCCTTGGCATCTCGCTGCTCACGATTCCTCGCTGGCAGAATCGCTCGCTGATCCTCTTTATCTGCATAGGACTATGTGCGCAGCTGGGGCAGGCCAGACTCACTCTGGCTGCGTGGCGGGGGACTCATCGCTACCCCGTTACAAAAAACCTCTACGCAGAGCCTGAGTACGCTGAGCAGATGGCGAAGATCCTCGAGATCGCCTCGACGAAGAAACTTTTGATGATGTCGAATGCAACGGGCGTTCACGGCTACTATCCAACGATCGGCTCTCCGGACGCATGGTTTCTTATGCCGCACCAGCAGCTTCCTGCGGATCGCGAGCGCATCATCGCCGGTGTTCGCGCGGCCGAGGTGGTGGTCGAGGACACCACGCACGTCCCGTACTTTACCGACCGCGATCCGGATGTTCAGGCTCAACTCCGCTCGATGTGCCTGACCGACGTAACCCGCGACTTCCAGATATGGTGGCGAAATCCGCCGGAGTCCGCCACCTGCAAACTCAACCTGCGCAATACGCGAAGCAGTGCGGAGTCAACGGCAACGATGTCGGACTCTGCGCCCGTACCTCATTGATCGCAGCCCACCGGGTGACAGATCGATCTCAACAGGCAGAGAATGCTGGAGTGAGCCTTGAGATCTCGAGACGCGAGTTGTTGCGGGGTGGGGCTGCTGTTGCGGCTGGTGGGGCGCTGCAACGTACCGGATTTGCCGCTGTTAGCGCGGGGCCGCTCGAAGAGGTTGGTTATTCGCAGGTGACGCTCAAGAGTGCGCCGCACCTGGCTCAGATGGAGAACGCGCGCGCCATACTCATGGGGATCAGCGACGACAGCCTGTTGATGCCGTTCCGAAAGATGGTGGGACAGGATGCGCCGGGCGAAGATATCGGCGGGTGGTATCAGTACCGGGCGGACTATGACTACAGAAAAGAAGACGCGGGGCTGGCGCCGAGTGCAACGTTCGGGCAGTGGGTGTCGGCCTTGTCGCGGATGTATGCGATCACGGGCGATCCCGCGTTGCGCGAGCGTGTCGTGCGTCTGAATCGTCTCTACGCCAAGACAATCGCCACTGAGTACTATGCCAACAACCGCTTTCCCGCCTATTGCTTCGACAGGCTGGTCTGCGGGCTGATGGATGCGCACCGGCTCGCGGGAGACGACGATGCCTTGGCGATCCTGGAGCGCACACGAAAGGCTGCATTGCCTGAGTTGCCGTCCCGCGCGGTGGACCGCGAGGTCGTTTGGAGGCAGGGCAAAGATGTCTCCTGGACCTGGGATGAGAGCTACACCCTTCCGGAGAATTTGTATCTCGTATCGTTGCAGATGAACGGAGAGGGGCACATCTACCGCGAGATGGCAGAGCGTTATCTTGATGACGCAAGCTACTTCGATCCACTGGCACGTGGAGAGAACGTGCTCGGAGGCAGGCACGCGTACAGCTATGTCAATGCCTTGTGCTCCGCAATGCAGGCTTATCTTGTCGGCGGAAGCGAGAAGCATCTGCGCGCCGCGAAGAATGGCTTCGACATGCTTCTTGCTCAAAGCTTCGCAACCGGCGGGTGGGGACCGGATGAGATGTTGAAGGCTCCTGGATCGGGTAAGGTCTTCGCAAGCCTGGCAACGAGTCACAACAGCTTCGAGACACCTTGCGGAGCCTATGCGCACATGAAACTGACGCGGTACCTGCTACGCTGCACACGCGACGGCCGTTATGGCGACAGCATGGAGCGGGTAATGTACAACACCGTCATGGGCGCCATGCCGCTGCAGCCCGATGGCCACGCCTTCTATTACTCGGACTACCGCTCGCGACCTTCGGAGAAGGCAGGGGATGGTACAAACGGCACGTTGGACATCGGAGCAAAGCGGGTTTATTCAACCCACCGGTGGCCCTGTTGTTCGGGAACGCTGCCGCAGGTCGCCGCGGACTACTGGATCAACGGATATTTCCACGAGCCGGGAGCGATGTGGGTTAACCTCTATCTGCCATCTGTTCTTCGGTGGAGCGAAGGCGGCGCACAGCTCGAGATGGAATTGGAAGGAGATTATCCGGAGACGCCGGAGGTTCGCCTGCGCCTGAAGACCACGCGCGTGGTGCCGTTTGCACTGAAGTTGCGAATTCCGGCCTGGGCCGACGGGGCCACGCTGCAGGTGAACGGTAGCCCCTTTCCGATGACAGTAGCGTTGGGGTTCGCCACGGTGCAGCGCAGATGGCGGACCGGCGATACGGTGAAGCTGCAACTGCCGATGAAGCCGAGAATCGAGACGTTGGATGAGGCGCATCCCGAGACGGCAGCGGTCCTGTTTGGGCCGAGGGTGTTGCTCGCACTGGCTTCCGGGCCAGTAGTGGCACGCAGAGCGCAAGCTCTCGCTGTAGAACAGGACAAGCAACGCGAGTGGATATTGGAGAGCACCAACGGGCCAGTAAAGATGGTTCCTTTTACCTCGGTTGGGGACCAGGAGTATCTGACCTATCTCCAACTGATGAGCTAAATGGATAAGGCAACCCATAGGCCGAAGACAAAAAATCGCAGAGGTAAAAATCTAACACCCAATGATCTCTGGATGCATCTTAAGCTCCATGGAATACAGACAGCTTGGTAAATCGGGTTTGAAGGTGCCGGAGCTCTGCTTCGGTGCGGGTACGTTTGGCACTGCCAACGAGTTTTTCAAAGCCTGGTCGGAGACGACGCAGGAGGAGGCGAATCGGATCGTCGACATCTGTATGGATGCGGGGATGAACTTGTTCGATACGGCAGATGTCTACTCTGATGGCGAGAGCGAGAAGGCGCTGGGCAAGGCGTTGGCCAAGCACAATCGCGACGACGTGATGATCTCGACCAAGGCGACCTTCCGGCTTGGCAAGGGACCGAACGATGTAGGATCATCGCGCTATCATCTGATTCAGTCAGCGGAACGCTCGCTGAAGCGGCTCGGCACCGACTATATCGACATCTATCACCTGCATGCGTTCGATGCCACCTCGCCCGTGGAGGAGACGCTCCGTGCGCTCGATGACCTGGTGCGCGAAGGCAAAATTCGTTACATCGCCTGCTCCAATTTTTCGGGATGGCATCTGATGAAGTCGCTAAGCGTGAGCGAGCGTTATGGCTGGTCGCGTTATGTTGGCCATCAGGTGTACTACTCACTGGTTGGCCGCGACTACGAGTGGGAGCTGATGCCGCTGGCCGCCGATCAGGGCGTCGGCGCGCTGGTTTGGTCGCCGCTGGGTTGGGGACGTTTAACCGGCAAGATCCGCCGCGGCACCGGCATCCCGAAGGACAGCCGTCTGAACTCAAACATCGTGACCGATGCGGGGCCGCAGGTGCCGGAGGAGTATCTCTACACCGTCGTCGACGCCATCGACGAGATCGCAAAGGAGACCGGTAAGACCGTGCCGCAGATCGCACTAAACTGGCTGTTGCGCAGGCCTACGGTTTCGACTTTGGTTGTCGGAGCAAGAAACGAGGAGCAGTTGAAACAGAACCTCGGCGCCATCGGCTGGGAGCTCACTAAAGAGCAGGTGGCTAAGCTCGATAAGGCGAGCGAGTTGCCGAAGGCTTATCCGTACTGGCACCAGGCTCAGTTCAAAGAGCGGAACCCGTTTCCGGTTTAGACGCGTAGAATTGGCGATGATCTCGGGGCCTCGTGGACTCCCTGCGAGCCTCGCCAATTTTAGTACTTGTGAGGTTGAATGCGCCGAAGGTTTCCTGCGTTGGTTTTGTTTTGTCTTTTAGTTCTTGCTGGAGGCTACGCGGCGGTAACCTTCCTGCCGCAGTTCATTCTCGGATACCTGGGTATGCCGCGACGCTATCATGTGTATGCGCAGAGGCATCGATTCACGGTTCAGGGCGATCACTTTGTACTGGATGGCAAGCCCTTCCCGATCATCTCGGGAGAGATGCACTATCCGCGAATTCCGCGAGCGTATTGGCGCCAGCGATTCCGAATGGCCAAAGCGATGGGCTTGAACACGATCACGACATATGTCTTCTGGAACGTGCATGAACCGAAGCCGGGTGTATACGACTTTTCCGGCAACAACGATGTCGCAGAGTTTGTTCGTGAGGCTCAGCAGGAAGGCCTCTACGTAATCCTGCGGCCCGGGCCTTATGTCTGCGCGGAGTGGGAGTTTGGCGGCTATCCCTCGTGGCTGCTGAAGGATCACGAGACCAGGGTGCGCACCAGCGACCCAAAGTTCATGGCGCCCACTGCTCGATGGATTGCGCGGCTGGGAAAGGAGCTTGCTCCCTTGCAGGTGGGCAATGGCGGCCCTATTATCCTCACGCAGGTGGAGAATGAATACGGATCGTTCGGCCGCGATCATGCTTACATGGAGCAGATTCACAAGCTTCTCGTCGATGCGGGATTCACTCAGTCGCAGCTCTATACCGCGGACGGCCCGGAGCAGGTGCCGAATGGCTCCTTGCCGGAGCTTCCTGTCGGGATCAACTTTGGAGGCGAAGAAGATGGCGCAGCAGAGCGGGCATTCGCGAAGCTGAAAGAGGTCCGTCCGAACGGACCATTCATCAACAGCGAGTACTGGGCCGGTTGGTTCGATCACTGGGGAGCAGACCATGCGAACACCCACGCGGATAAGCAGGCAGACAATCTGCAATGGATGCTGGCGCATGGTTACTCCGTCAGCTTCTATATGTTTCACGGCGGAACCAGCTTTGGCTGGATGAATGGCTCGAACGGCGATCAGAAAGGCAGCTACGAGCCGGACGTCACCAGCTACGACTACGACGCAGCGCTGGATGAAGGGGGGCGTCCCACGCCGAAGTACTTCGTGTTTCGCGACCTCATCGCAAAGTCCACCGGCATCACCGCGTCACCCGTGCCTGAAGTCGCACCGGCGATTCGAACTCCGGAGTCTAGATTTGTCGAGTCCGCATCCTTATGGGAGAATCTGCCCACGCCCATCCGATCGGATCATCCGCTCAGCATGGAAGATGTCGACCAGTCCTATGGCTACATTCTGTATCGCACGACCTTGCAGTCAGCCGATCAGGGTGAGCTGGTTCTCGATGAACTTCACAGCTACGCCCAGGTCTATCTGGATGGCAAATTGCTTGGAACTCTCGATAGGCGACTAAAGCAGGATCGTCTTACACTTCCTGCGACTGCCGACAAAGCGCGTCTCGACATTCTGGTGGAAAATACCGGCCGGATCAACTTTGGCAAAGCCATTGGTGGCGAACGCGCCGGAATAACAAAGCAGGTCACGTTGGGCGGCAAGGAACTCACAGGTTGGGAGATCTATCCGTTGCCGATGAACAATACCGCGAGCTTGAAGTTTTCAAAGCAGCCCTGCGAAGGCGCTTGTTTTTATCGCGCCAGCTTTGAGCTAAGCACCCTTGGCGATACCTTCCTCGACACCAGCCAATTGACGAAGGGCCAGCTTTGGCTCAATGGCCGCGCGCTGGGCCGCATCTGGACCATCGGGCCACAAAAGACACTCTATGCTCCGGCACCGTGGATGATGACGGGAAGCAATGAAGTGATCGTATTCGATCTGCAGGGCAAGATGGGCGCGGCTGTCCGTGGGCTGGACAAACCAGTACTTGGTGCACCACCAACGAAAGAGTCTCCCGTAGCCCGGTAGTGCTCCTCAAAAAGAAGAGCCTCAGGCACGTTCCTGAGGCTCTCTTAGACGTTGCATTGGTTGCTGCGGTTAGAATTTCATCAGAAACGCCACGGTCAGGCGGTTCTCGCTCTCGCGAAGATCGGGACTCCACCCTGCAACGACTGAACCCGGTGCTCCGAATGTATTTCCTCCTGGCGGAGTGACGCCACCGGGTCCGGCGAAGTATGGGACGTTCGCTGCACGGTGGTTGTACTCCAACCGATAGGTGAAGTACTGGCTCGGCATGTAGTCGGCTGTCACCGAAGCGTCCCATGCCTTGAAGGGATCACCCGGATTCTCCGTGAAGTAAGGTGTGCCTGAAGATGCGGTCGCTCCGTTGATCGGTGGGAGAAGGACGAGGTAACGGCCGGGGTTGTTGATGCGTCCACCGCCAACGGTCAGGCCGTATTTATCACGGTCAAACCAGAGCCGGTTGTAAAACATGAAGCCGAGAAAGCTCTGCTTTGGCCCGTTCTTGCCGTTCCCCATGCAACTGACCCCGCCGCCACTCTCGCAACCAGCATCGCCGGTAAGCGTCATCGCAGCTTTGCTGATGGTTGCCATGGGGCGGTCATAGTACTTGTACTCGATGCTGTCGTCGGTGTGATACCGTGTGCGGTTGCCGATGCCAAGCGCGTCCTCGCCATAGCCGTACTGGTTGCCGAGAATCTCCAGCTTGCCGGTGGGTCGATAGAGGATCTGTCCGCCCAGGCCGGGCCGATTGTTGAAGCGGCCATATGACTGCCAGCCATTGATGAACCACGGCTCGATCTTCAACTTGGCCGTCGGATACCACTGCACGCGCACGCCATTGAAGAACCACGGAGTGTTTGAGGAGACGTACGACGGCTGATAGGCCCAGTTGTCGAACTGATAAAACGAAAACAGGCCGACGTAAGAGAGGAAGATACCGGCATCCACGTTGAGGCCGTGCTGCACGTTGAAGTGGTAGCCTGCGTTGGCCTCGCCCACATAACGATAGGCGTCGGCGAGGTCCCACTGCCCCCGTGAGGGGCTGGCGTCGTTGCGCGGTGTGGCTGTGGCGTAGAGGCCGATCTGGCTCAAAACCCGGGCGTGCACATTGTTCAAGTGGAAGTCGCCGCCGATCCCAAGATCCGTCAGCGTTACCTCGCTGGACCGAAAGACCTCGCTCGAACCAACGATGGTGTCGTCCTGCGGATGGCGGAAGTCATAGGTATAGCTCACATCGGAGCGAATCTCCGGGGTAAAGAACTTCGTTGCATAAGGAGTGTCCTTGGTGCGTGCGTTGCCGTTCAGCCAGGTAAAGTCCGCAAAGGCGAACGGCTCTGAGTGTGGGCTTTTGGGGTCAGTCACCTCCGGCTCCGCCTCCGTAAGAACAGAAGAGGAGGCAGAGGCCTTGGCTGTTGTGACGTGGTGCGTCTCCGGCGCAATGGCACTGGCCGTCTTCAGAGCCGTCAACTCCTTCTGAATCTCCTCCAGCTTATCCTGCAACTGCTGAATCTTCTGATCCTGAGCTGTCTGGTGCTCCGGTGTGGACTGAGTATTCTCTACGGCCGTCTGCAGATTCGGCTCTGTCGTCTGAGCCCGAAGATTGCTTGCGCAAACAGCCATCCCCGCTGCAAAGGTAAACGCAGCCAGACCGAATCGCTGACCGCATAAGGTTATTCTGTTTTTCACTGACGCTCTCCATTCCTTACAGCCGCCGTGGCTGGTGCAAGGAACCGCCAAGCCGCAAGACGCTGATACTCAGAGCGTAGCGAGCTTGCTATAACGAGTTCGTCAAGAAGGCATAATGAATCCATAAAGGGCGTGAAGTTTTGAGCTTGGGCTAAAAGAGAGAGGGTTGCCTCCACTTGGACGCAACCCTTTGGTTTTCTTGACTAACGTGCGTAACTAGTGGCCGGCGGAAGGGCTTGCATGCTTGGGCGGCCGCGGAATGAAAAACAGCAGCGGCAGCATGCAGGCGCAGAAGACCGCGAGGTACTGGATGATGTCGAGATAACCGAGCATGCCGGCCTGACGGTGCAGCTCGTTGTAAAGGTAGGCCTGGGCAGTGTGGGAGCCGGCGCCTGTCATGGGGTTGCCGCCACTGTGTCCGCCAAACATCCCCTTCAGCTTTGCGACTTGATTCATGAAGGCCTGATTGCCCGAGGTAAGATTGCGAACCATGTTGTTCTCATGCGCTGCGGTGCGGCGGATCAGCATGGTCGCGACGAACGCCGTTCCGCATGAGCCGCCGATGTTACGCGCCAGGTTGGTAAGGCCCGAGACGTCGTTGTTCTCCGATTGCTTCACGCCAATATAGGCGATGGTGTTGATCGGGATAAACAGGAACGCAATACCCGAAGCCTGGAAGCAGCGCACGAAGACCAGGTAGCCATAGCTCACGCCAAGGTTCAGCGTGTGCATCGTGATCAGAGACAGTGTCAGCATGACGAAGCCATAGCCGATGAGCTTGCGTGGATCGATCTTGCCCACCAGAATGCCGACGATCGGCATCATGCACATCATCATCAGACCCGCGGGCGAAAGCACCAGCCCGGCAAGTTCGGCAGTGTACCCAAGCAGCGTCTGCACAAACTGCGGAATCAGGATAGTAGTGCCGTAGAGTGAAAAGCCGAGCACGAACATCAGGACGAAGCTGATGGCGAAGTTGCGGCGTTTGAAGAGGGTGAGGTTAAGGATTGGGCGGTGGCCTTCGCGCAGTTGTTTGAGCTCCCACCAGATCATGGTCACGAAAGCGACCACCACGGTGACGGTGAAGAAGGTGATCAGTTTTGAGGCGAACCAGTCATCCTCCTGGCCCTTGTCAAGAATGAACTCGAGCGAGCCGAAGGTAAGTCCCAGCAGGCCGAAGCCGAGAAAGTCCAGTTTGATACCCCCCTTCTGCGAGAGCTCAACCTGCTTCTTCACGTAGGGAGGATCTTCGACGATGCGCGAGGTAAGGAACAGCGAGATCAGGCAGATGGGGACGTTGAGAAAGAAGATCCAGCGCCAGTCGAAGTTGTCGGTGATGTAGCCGCCCAGCGTGGGCCCAATGGCAGGCGCGCAGACGACGGCGAGGCCATACATCGCGAAGGCCTGCCCGCGCTTCTCTGGTGGAAAGGTGTCAGCCAGGATCGCCTGTTCCGACGGTGCAAGGCCGCCGCCTCCAACGCCCTGCAGGATGCGGCAGAAGATCAGGATCGGCAGCGAAGGAGCAAAGCCGCAGAGAGCCGAGCTGATGCCGAACAGCGCGACGCAGATCATGTAGAACTTCTTGCGCCCGATGAACGTCGTCATATAAGCGCCGGCAGGCAGAATAATCGCATTCGCAACCAGGTAGGCGGTGAGCACCCACGTGGCCTCATCCTGGGTTGCGCCCAAGCCGCCCGCGATGTGCGGCAGCGCGACGTTGGCGATCGAGGAGTCGAGAACCTCCATAAACGTCGCCAGCGTCACCGTCATGGCGATAATCCACGGGTTGATCCGCGGACGCCAGGGGCGTTCCACTGCGGGGTGATGCTCGGGACTATTCGCTTCAGAGAGCTGGGCCTCGGGGAGGTCTAATACAGTAGCTGCCATGTGTGGTGATTGGATTTGCCTCGAGGAGGCCCGGATTCAGAGAGTTTCAGACAAAATTTGAGTGAACGCCATTGAAATGGTCCGCTTTTTTACCATATCCAGCGTCGGCCACTGCATCCTGCCGCTTGGTTTTAGAGCGATCGAATAATCGACGCCGCTATGCTTTCCACTGGAACGGTCTTGCGTTGTGGTGCATCCCGCGCCGGATCGTAGTAGAGCAGCCGGCCACAGCTCTCGCAGGTCATCATGGTCTCGTCATTGCTGCGATCGCGAAGGTCGTTCCAGCGCTGCGGCCTCACCATCATCTGGCAGGCCATGCACTTCTGATTGAGCGCCTCGGCTACGCCTGTTCCCTTTGCCTTTGCGATTCGGTCATAAGTGGAGAGCGCGGCCTCGCCGATCTCAGCACGCACGGCGATACGTTTCTCCTCGACAGCTGCCAGCAGGGTCTTATCGGCGGCAACGGTGTCGGCCGCCCGGGCTCGTTCGCGCTCCAGCGTGGCGGTCGCGTCGGTGACGGCGTCGTCCGCGAGTTTCTTCTGCAACTCGAGTCCCTCACTGCGCTCCATGCTCTCGATCTCGGCGTCCTCAAGTTTGCTGATCTCCGCCTGTGCAAAGGCGATCTCGTGCTCGAACGCGGTCACCTGCACGGTCGTTGTGGCGAGGTCCATGTGTTTGCGCGTGCGGTCGATCTTGGCCTTTTGATCCTTGACGTCGGACTCCTGCCGCCGCCGCATCGCCTCCTCTTTAGCGATCAGATCGACGATGACGGCGCGCTGTCCCTGGGTCGCCTTCGCCTTGGTCTCCAGCGTAGCGACGTGCTTCGACAGAGCCACCATCTCATCGCGAAGCCGCTTGGCCTCGACGTCATACCCCTGCAATACGATCAGCTTTTCAAGATCCGGATGCATCTCGCGTCTCTCCTTCCCCTCGGTTCGATCGCTGAAAAATTCAACAACAGCGGAAGTCCCGAAGTCTAGCACCGCGTGCGCCAGTTGTTAAGTATGCGCCTTTATTGCTTGGCTAGCTTATCCACGTTGATGTAGTACAGATCGGTCGCCACCTCAAACTGATCCTTGGTGAGCGGCGTCTTCATGGTCTGCCACTCGGTGGTGGGATGAATCATCTCCCAGTGCTCCTTCAAGCCTACGCGCACCGGCATGGCGAAGTCTTTTTCGTCGACCTGCCAGCGATATTGGACTGTGCCTGAGGCCTCGTCGAACTTCAGCTCCAGCGTGGGAATCGCCGTATGGCGCAGATACTGATCGAAGACCGGTGTCAGGTTCATCCCGGTCTGCTGGTTGAAGTACTGCACGACATCCTCGGTCATGATGTTCTGATATTTGAAGTGCTGGTAGAAGTCGTGGATCAGCGCAAACCAGCGAGCGTCATCATCCACAATGCTGCGCAGCGTGTTGATAAACAGTGCGCCTTTAAAGTACTGGTCCTGCGGTGGCTCGGCATTGGTGCCGCGCGCGGTGATAATCGGACGATCGTTCTTCACCTTTTTCTTCAGCGCGTTGACGTACTTCACCTCATCCTCGTGGCCGTAGTTGTACTCCACGTAGAGGCACTCCAGGTAGGTGGTCCAGCCCTCGTGGATCCACATATCGGACTTGTCAGCCGCCGTGATCGCGTTGCCGAACCACTCGTGTCCGCTCTCGTGAATGATGATGAAGTCGAAGCGCGGGCTGATACCAACGCCGGTCCAGTCCCGGTCAAGATAGCCATTATGAAAGTGGTTGCCGTACGCGACAGCGCTCTGATGCTCCATGCCCGCGTACGGAACCTCGATGAGTTTGTAGCCGTCTTTCTTGAACGGATACTCGCCGAAGTAGTGGTAGTAGGCCTTCATCATGCCAGGTACCTGAGCGAACTGACGCTTCGCCCCTTCAAGATCCTCCGGCAGAACGTAGTAGTCCAGAGGCAGGTCGCCAAACTTGTCGTCGAAGTGAACGTAGTTGCCGATGTTCAACGCGACGTCGTAGTTGTTGATGGGGTAATGCACCTTCCAGTCCCAGCGCGTATATCCATCGCCGAGATCCTTCTTGCCCATAAACTTTCCATTCGACACATCCATCAGGCCGTTCGGAACAGCGACGTTGATCTCCATGCCCTCCTGCGGCTCATCGCGCCACTGGTCTTTATTCGGCCACCAGACGCTCGCGCCGGTCTCTTCACAGGCGGTGTTGATCCAGGGATGTCCGGCGGTGTCCTGCTTAAAAGTGAAGCAGCCGAAACGGCCAGTCTCCACGGGGCTTCCCGAGTAGTGAACGTCGATTGAGTAGGTATGGCCAGCGCGCAGGGTCTTTGGGAAGTCTACGAAGAAGGTGCCGCCGTCACGCTCATACTTCAGCGTGCTCTTGCCCATAGATATCTTGTCGATCTGCAACGTAGCAAAGAGTTCAAGCTGAATGCGCGTGCCGTCTGCAAGCATCTTGAAGCGAATCATATTGCTTCCGCTAATGAACTTCTTGGCCGGATCGACGCGCAGGTCGAGACGATAGAAGAGCAGATCGTTATTGGCGCGATAAGGCCCGTAGGCTCCGCGCAGAAGGTCGGCGTGTGTAGGTTCTTTGATCGCTGGTTTGTTGACCGCAGGCGGAGCCGTTGCGTTGGCAGCAGGCGTCGACGTCTGCGCGAAGAGCGGCGAGAGACTGCAGGACAGCAGGAAAAACCTGAAGAGCCGGTTGCGGAAGGCGTTCGTGAGCATTGACTTTAGCCTATCGCGATTTCTACACGGTGAAGCGCCCAAACAACGAGACGCGAAGGCAGTGGTCCGTTTTTTTGGACACCTGCGCGGACACCTGCTAAAACAAAGACCTGATGGCAATCCCCCGAATCTGCATCGACATGGACGAGGTGATGGCGGATGCGCTCGGCGAGCATCTCCTGCGCTACAACCAGCACTTCGGCGAGAACGTAACCCTCAAAGACCTCCAGGGCAAGTGGTTGTGGGACGTCGTCTCAGTGGATCGCCACACCGTGCTCGACGCATACCTTCGCTCCGAAGACTTCTTCGAGGTCCTGGCCGTGATGCCGGAGTCGCAGCGTGTCCTCGAGCGGCTGCACACCAACTATGAGGTCTTTATCGCCACCGCAGCAATGGAGGTTCCCACCTCTTTCCAGGCAAAGTACCGCTGGCTGGCGAAGCACTTCCCCTTCATCCCCGCATCCAACATCGTCTACTGCGGCGACAAGAGCATCCTGCGCGCAGACTACCTAATAGACGACAATCCCCGGCAGCTGCGGCGTTTCATGGGCGAAGGCATTCTCTATACCTCACCCCACAACGCCGGGGTCACCGGCTACAGGCGCGTCAACGACTGGCTCGACGTAGAGAAGCTGTTTTTGGGCTGACCGCGAAGTTGTTTTTGAGCTGACCACGAAGCACTCTCTGCTCTGACCACGCACCCGCTTCGTCAGGCGTACAGGTTCGATTCGAAGCGCTGCAACGCGGCATCGGACCAGGCATGGCTGGACTTGCGCCACGTATCGCCCTGCTCCGAGATGAAGTTCGGAAAGTCCATGCGGCAGTATCCGCAACGCGCCTGAAAGTCATAGAGAGCCTGCGCGGTTCCATCGAGATAGAGCACGGCCTGCAGGCCATCGCGCGACCACTCCACCGAGGCGATGCGTTGCGGCTCAGGGCGCTGCAACTCGGCGTCGCTTTTGGCCAGCGCGGCTACGTTGTAGATCAGCATTGCGTCCATAATGCTGTGTTCATGCACCTCCTGCGAGCGATCGCAGGCATAAAAATATCCAGCGACACCTTCGTCTTCGAAGACCACGGTCCACGGAACGACGGGCGAGTTGACTGAGAGAAAGGCACGGCCAGGGGTAAAAGAAAGCGACTGCATATCTCTCACGATACACTCGATGAGGCGGCTGCCGAACCCCTCCGGCGGTGTAGGTTGCGCGGCAATGTGCATGCCAGTTGCACCGCAATTGCACCCGAATTGCACCCGGATAGCCAAATGCGAGATCAGACTTAAGGAAAGATAAAGGCCGGCATACTTCAGAATGGGAATGAAGCTCCCCCGCATCAAGTTCGGACGACCGCAGCAGTTGGCTGCGTTGCTGTTGCTGATTTTTCTAGGCGAGTGCCTGTGGGTTATTGGGCGGCAGCAGCTCTCGCAGCAGGACTATCGTTATGCCGAGTGCGGCCGCGAGATGTGGGAGCGCCCCTCGCCGCTGGCCGGCTACTTCACCACCTGCGGCAATCTCAATGGCGACGGCACCTTTGCCTATCGCGTCGCCGGTCTTCCGCTCACCGTGCAGCGCCTGGCAATGCTCGGCGCAGATAAGCTTCGCAAGCCGGAGAATCGACTCTACACGCAAGGCTCGTTGAACGGCTCGACCTGGGAGGCGCGGCACGAGCTCTTCAGCGTCAAATATCTCCTTCATCTGCCTTTCCTCTTCTTCGCAATCTGGCTTGGCGGCGGCCTGTGGTGGGTCTCGCGCAGACTCTTTGGCAACGAAGGAGGATTCTTCGCACTCGGGCTCTACTGCTTCTGTCCGGCGATCGTTCGCTCCGCAGTCACACCCAACAACGAAGTCCTGGCGATGTGGGGACTCTACGGCCTCGTCTATACCGCCATGGGAGTCGCTCATGCGATGCAGGGTCCGCGGCGTAAATGGCGGCCGCGCATCGCGCTCCTCACCCTCGCCCTGGGACTCACCGCCGCCGCGCATCTGCTCGCAGCCATCCTCGGCTTTGTGATGGCGGTCGTGTGGATGATGTATCTCGCGCAGCGCCGTCGCAGCTATGTCATGCAGATCCTCGTCTTCTCCGCGGTCGGCGCACTGGCGATCCTCTTCGCGTCTTATGCCTTCCGCCTCGCTCCATTCAGCTACATCTTCACCGGCGGCGGAGCGCGTCTCTGGTTTGCGCTGGATGGAGCAAAACGCTTCTTCCTGAACTTCGCAAATGCTCCCATTGTCGTAGCCACGCTCGTAGCGCTTGTGCTCTATGTCTCCATCCGCCGCTGCCGCTACTTTGGCAACACCGCCCCACTCGTCATGGTTCTGCTGCTCTCTCCGCTGGTCACCACGCAGACAGTATCGCAACCCTGGCTGTGGGCGCTGCCCTTTCTCTTCACCTTCGTCGGCGGAGTCTTCGCGGACGCTCTGGAGACGCGCCAGCGCAGGATGTTTCTCGCCCTCTCCGGAGCAATCCTTTTCATGCAGGCGATTCTCTGCTTCTCGCTCCTGCCAGAGATCGCGCGTTAGAAGCGGTCCTGCCGGACGGGCCTCCTGCGCGGAGGGCGGTCACTTCGTGACGCGTATACCTTGTTTGGGCGAGGCTGGCTGCTCCGATCTTCCCGTTGGTCGGAATCATCTTCTTTCGCGACCAACGGGAGCGCCAACCGAAGGGGTATACAAGTCACGAAGTGACCGCCGCCGAATCGGGGTCCCCACAAACAGGTCTTCGTTTTTGGGGTGACCAAGCAGGGCGCCCGTCCGGCAGGACCCGGCAGTTGCGCGGAGTTGTCGGCTGATGCGGCATAATGGGTCCGCACCCTCATAAATCTGCTGCGCCCTGAAGGATGGTCTCGTCCCGTGATGATGAAAGTTTCTCTCCGCTCCGCCTGCACCGCATCTGCTCTTACCGTTTTGCTGCTGGTGGGCGGATGCCATCGCCACCGTAAGTCGAAGTCACAACCCAACACGACGGCGTACGCAGACAAGCTGCATGAGATGGTCGAGAAAAAAGTGCTGCCGCCCGAAAAGGTCGACACCACCAAGGTCCCCAACCTGCGCTGGCCGAACTTCTCCGACTACCAATCCATCGTGGCCACCTTCTATGACGACCGCAACTACGAGGTCGCCTGGACCCGCGACGGAGCACCGACTGCCTCCGCAAAGGGCTTCATCCAGGCATTCCAGGACGCCGCGACGAAGGGTCTGATCCCGGAAGACTACGACGCGCCGCGCTGGGCCGATCGCGTTCAAGCCCTCAACAGCAAATCCGAAGACGCCATCTCGCTCTTCGACGTAGCGATGACGGTCAATGTGATGCGCTACATCTCCGATCAGCGCATGGGCCGTGTCAATCCATCGCACTTCAACTTCGAGATTCCGGTACAGGATAAGAAGTACGACCTTGCCGAGTTCGTCTCCGACAACGCCGTAGACGCCACCGACGTGCCGAAGCTCATCACCAGTGTCGAACCCGACTCCGAAGAATACCGCCAGACCGAAGCTGCCCTCGCGCACTACATGGACCTCGCGAAGAAGCAGGGCGAAGCCCATGCGGATGCACTTCCCGCCGTTCCGAAGGCAATCTCGGTGGGCGGCACTTATGCCGCGCTCCCAGCCCTGCTGGCCAGGCTCCAACTCGAAGGCGACGCCGAACCCAACGCCACCGTCGCGTCTCCCACCACCTTCGACCCTACCCTCTCCGACGCCGTCAAGCACTATCAGCATCGCCACGGCCTCACCGAAGACGGCAAACTCACGCCGCAGACCATCAAGTCCCTCAACGTCCCCATGGACCTTCGCGTCGCGCAGTTGCAGGACTCGCTCGAGCGCTGGCGCTGGCTCCCCGAGCCCTACCTGCACGCCCGCCTGATGGTCAATCTGCCGGAGTTCGTCCTGCGCGGCTTCGACCCCGACCACAAGCTCGACTTCACCATGCGCGTCGTCGTCGGCCAGGTAAAAGGCGAACACGAAACGCCCGTCTTTACGCACATGATGAAGTACCTCGTCTTCCGCCCCTACTGGAGCGTTCCAGTCGACATCGCCCGCAAAGAGCTGGTGCCGCACATCGAGTCCAACCGCGGCTACCTCGCCAGCAAGAACTTCGAGGTCACTAACAACAAGGGCATCGTCCAGACCGACTACACCGCCCACCAGGTAGCCCAGGGCGCCGTGATGGTCCGCGAAAAGCCCGGCCCCAAGAACTCGCTCGGCCTGGTCAAGTTTATCTTCCCCAACCAGTACGACATCTACCTCCACTCCACTCCCGCCGTATCTCTCTTCGACCAGACCCGCCGCGACTTCAGCCACGGCTGCATCCGCGTTCAGAAACCCGCCGACCTCGCCACCTGGGTTCTCCAAGGCCAGGGTGAGTGGGATCTCGACAAAGTAAACGAGGCGATGAACAGTGGCCCGGACAACAAGACCGTCAGCTTCAAGACGCCTTTGCCCATCGTCATCTTTTATCTCACCGCCATCGTCGAAGACGGCGGCGAAGTCCACTTCTTCGACGACATCTACAACTACGACACCGAGATGCAGAAGGTCTTCTCCAAGGGGCCGCCCTACCCGGTCAAACCCGAACCCATCGTGCCCAAAACCAAGGAGGGCGAAACGGTCTAGCAATCGTGTAAGGTCTAGCACCGTGTAAACTGCTGTCCTCGAAACAGGGAGAGAAAGCATGCCAGCTGAAAACTTCAACCCCCGCGTAGACATGTACGTCGCGAAGTCCAAGCCCTTTGCCCAGCCAATTCTCGAGCACCTCCGCGAGCTTATTCACAAAGCCTGTCCCAACGTGCAAGAGAGCATCAAGTGGAGCATGCCGTTCTTCGAGTATGGCGGCGTCAACCTCGGCAACATGGCGGCTTTTAAAGAGCACTGCAGCTTCGGTTTCTGGGGCAAAGAGATCTCCGCGGTCTTACATGAGGCAGGCATCGTCCAGCGTGGTGGCATGGGCAACCTCGGACGCATCACCACCGTCAAGGACCTGCCCTCCGATAAGCAGATGCTCTTCTTCATCCGTCAGGCCACCGGCTTCATCGATCGCGGTGAGTACACCAGCCCCATGGCAGCCAAAAACAAATTGGTAAAACCGCCGAAGCCCGCTATCGAAGACCCTGCCGAACTCACCGCCGCGCTCAAGAAGAACAAAAAAGCCGCTGCAGTCTTCGCTTCCTTCAGCCCCAGCTGCAAGCGCGAGTACACCGAGTGGATCGCCGACGCCAAGCGCCCCGAGACCCGCGAAAAACGCATCGCAACGGCAATCGAGTGGATCGCCGAAGGCAAGCAGCGCAACTGGAAGTATCAAAACTGCTAGCGGTCTGCGCTCTGGCAAATCCACGTAAGCTGTTCTTACGTACCTATCAACAATCACACTTACGTTCTCGCCCTTTACCAAAATTCTCTGTATGCATCCTTCCACGAAACGATAGACTCGAGGGCGATGTCCTCCGTACCCAGGCCAGCAACCGCAAACGACGATCGAATGCATCCCGCTGCTCCGAAAACTACACTCCTCGATGCCGCTCTCTTCCGGCGAAGGCTGATGAGCTGGTACCGCACCCACGCACGCGAGCTCCCCTGGCGTCACGTCAGCGATCCCTACCGCACCTGGCTCTCCGAGGTTATGCTCCAGCAGACCCGCGTCGCCGCTGTCGTCGAGCACTACCAGAGCTTTCTCCGGCGCTTCCCCACGATCCTCGCCCTGGCGCTCGCGCCGGAGTCTGAAGTTCTCGCCCTCTGGTCGGGCCTCGGATACTACCGCCGCGCACGCATGCTGCACAAGGCCGCACAGTTCCTCATCGAAGAGCGTGGCGGCATCCTGCCCGGCACCGCCGCCGAGCTGCGCACCCTTCCCGGCATCGGCGAGTACACCAGCGCCGCCATCGCCAGCATTGCCTTCGGAGAGAGTATCGCTGTAGTCGACGGCAACGTGGAGCGCGTCCTGTTGCGCCTCACCGGACGGCCGGAGCAGAGAGACGCCGCCGGCCGCGCCTTCGTTCAGCAACAAGCCTCGGCCCTGGTGCCGAAACGGCGAATCGGCGAGCAGACCAACGCCGCAGGCGATCACAACCAGGCCATGATGGAGCTAGGCGCCACCCTCTGTCTGCCCAAGGCCCCACTCTGCCTGCACTGCCCCGTCTATGCCCTCTGCAAGACCCGCGGCGAGCATCTCACACCGCCTCGCGCCGCGCAGCTCAGCCGTCCCGCCGCCTATCTGCTCAACCTGCGAAAGCGCGGCACCCTCACCGAAGTCCTGCTTGAGCGTCGCCCAGAAGACGCCAGTCTGATGCCGGACATGTACGAGCTGCCCCCGCTTCCGCAGGATGCAGTCCAAGGCCGCGAACCTCTGCTGCGCCTGCGCCACGCCATCACCAACACCAACTACTATGTCCAGGTCTACGCCGCCAGCGGACCACAGGACCGCGGCCTGCGCCGTGCCGTTCCTGCCGCAAAGGGCGATCTGCACTGGGTCCCCACCAACAAGCTCAACTCCAAACCGCTCACCGGACTCGCGCGCAAAGTACTCCAGCGGCTCGATGTTATGAAGGTCGATCTCCCCAGGCTACCGGCAGCTTCCAACCCACCGAAAAGGACGATCTCGGCCCGCTGAGAGATCCCGCTCCCAGCGGGCCGCAACGAACTTGGTGCCGCGGCGACTCCCCGTACCGAAAACATCTAGTGCATCTGTGGAGCGGCCTTCTTGCCAGCGGCAGCGGCAGCAGCCTGAGCGAGCATCGAGCCCGGAACACCGCGAACTTTTCCATTGGTGGCGTTCGTCGACCGCGCTCCACTCCCTAACTGCATCAGCACAGGATGCTGCAACGTCACGATCACCGCCGTCGCCGCCGTCTTGCCCGTGCACATATAGCTGTGGATCGTGTTCGCATCGAAGTACACCGCATCCCCCGCCTCCACAGTGTGAATCGTCTCGCCATGCCGCACCGCGAGCGAGCCCGAAAGCAGGTAAAGAAACTCGCAGCCAACATGCTGATGCGCGCGCGGCGAACGGCCCTCTTTCTCCGGCAGAAACTCCGCGAAGTAAGGATCAAGCTGGCGGTCGGGAACCAGGTACCCCAGGCTCTCGAAATAATAGGCAGGGTCGTCGGCGCCGGTCTGCGGCAGGCGCACCCGCTCATCGCGGCGATGCACCCGGAACAGCGTCTGCGGCTCAGGATCAAAGAAGTAGCTCAGATCCTTCGAGAAAACCATCGCGATGCGCGCCAGGTTGCGCAGCGTCGGCACCACGCGTCCGGTCTCCAGCTGCGACAGGAAGCTGGCCGACAGCCCGGTGTGACGGCCCAGCTCGACCAGGCCCATCGACTTTTTCAATCGCAGGTGCTTGATGCGCTCCCCAATGCGCTTCTCGGCGATAAACGACTCGGCGGCCTCTCCATCGATCTGAAGGTGGCGAATACCCAGCAACGGGTTTGCCTCGCCGCCTGGAATCAGGCTGCTAGTGGGAGCGGGAGTCTCGGCGAGGGGCAGAAGGGAGGAGGATATAGTTTTGCTCATAAGATTTTTATTCGCTACGCCAACAGACGTTGAAACCCCGTCAAAAGATGTACGAAGGGCCTCACTTTCTGGATTGGATGCAGTTTTTTAACATTCACGCCGCACTCTGGCAAAAAAGATCTTCATCTGGCGTGTGCGGGAGGTGAGCTCTGAGCGAACCCTCTTGCTCCCGTTGGTCGCAGGCTGAGCTCGTGCCGACCAACGGGAGGAACTACCGAAGGGGTATACCCGTCACGAAGTGACCGCTCGAACCGGGGCCCCCCGCAGGTTTTCGTTTGCGGGGTGGCCAAGCGCAGTGGGCCCGTCCGGGCAGGACAGAGCTTCGATCTGGCCCTATGATGGTCACAGACCAATGAAGTCTTTGCTCCCCAGCCGTACGCAGACTCGGCGATGGCTATTCCTCGGTGTCATCGCGCTGCCGATCGTCTTCGCCGTGGGTTGCGCCAGTCCCGGCCCGCCCCACGCCCCCTCCCTCAATCTGCCCGAGGTCGTAAAAGACCTCACCGCCGAGAGAGTCGGCGACAGGGTCACGCTTCATTGGACGACTTCCGAGAAGACCACCGATCACCTTGCAATCAAAGGCACAATCACCGCAGAGATCTGCCGTGCTTCTCTCCCGGCCACCGCTTCCACTTCCGCCTGCACGATGGTCAAGCGTCTCACCGTACAAAGTGGACCGAGCCAGACCGAAGAGGTCCTTTCCCCCTTGCTGACGGCAGATCCTGCATCGCTCCTCGCCTACAAGGTCCAGCTCTTCAACCCTCATAACCGCTCAGCTGGCTCTTCCTCCGAGGCCTTCATCGCCGCCGGCACAGCCCCGCCGCCAGTCGAGCAGCTTCGGGCAACCTCCGTCCGAGAGGGCATTCAGCTGGAGTGGCAGCAGCCAAACACCTCTTCAAGCAACTCGCAGGTACAGCTTGACCGCCACGTCATCGCCTCCACGACCAGCACCCAGGCTCCCACCCCGGCAAGTTCAGCCTCCACCCCCGCAGCCAGGCCCGCACTCCGCAGCAAATCCAGAAAGCCATCGCCGGCCATCACCTTCGCCTCCGCGAAACCGCAGACCACGTCGACCGCACAGCCGAAGACGCCGGACGACGTGAAGTTAGAGACCCCGAAACAGACAGCCGACGCAGGCGGCACCATCGACCAGACCACACAGAAGGGCGACAGCTACCGCTACACGGCCAGGAGGGTTCGTGAGATCTCCCTCGCCGGCCACACTCTCGAACTTCGCAGTGAGATCTCCACTCCGGTCACCGTTACCATGCTCGACACCTTTCCCCCCGCCATCCCCACCGGCCTCGAAGCCGTGCCCGGGGGAGCCACCCCATCCGACCGGTCCATCGATCTTTCATGGACGCCCAACACAGATGTCGATCTCGCCGGGTATAGTGTGTATCGACAGGAAGTTACCTCGACAGGCCAAGTTGCGGGACCAGCAACGCGCCTGAACCCATCCCCGATCGTCGGTCCTGCCTACCGCGATCAAACCGCCATCCCAGGGCATCGCTACGCCTATCGCGTCACTGCGGTCGATGCCATCGGAAACGAGAGCGCCCCGAGCGCCGAAGTGCAGGAAATATTAAGGGAGCAATAAAAAAACACATGCGTTACTGCAAGTACCTGTCGTCGGAAAACGACACCTTTCTCCCACGCTATGCCCTCGTCGAGAAGCGCAACGGCATCCTCTGGGCCACACTGCCCATGCAGGCCCCTCAGGAAGACCTCAACACCCGCATCCTCGGCGGCGTCCCCATCCCCACCCTCGCAATCGACTTCGAGCCCACCCCGCTCGACGACCTGCATCTCCTCCCACCGGTCACCCCCTCGAAGATCCTCTGCGTTGGCCGCAACTACCGCGACCACGCTGCCGAGCTGGGCAACGAAGTCCCCAAAGAGCCGCTCCTCTTCTTCAAGCCACCCTCCTCGCTGCTCGGCCCCAAAGGCACCATCCGCATGCCCGCCATCTCCAACCGCGTTGATTACGAAGGAGAACTAGGCGTCGTCATCGGCCGCCGCTGCTACCGGATCGGTCCCGACGAAGACGTCCGCCCCTACATTCGCGGCTACGTCTGCGTCAACGACGTCACCGCCCGTGACATCCAGAAGTCCGACGGCCAGTGGACCCGCGCCAAGGGCTTCGACACCTTCTGCCCCGTCGGCCCCATCGTCTCCGACGAGATCGACCCCGTCGGATTCGCCGACAAAGCCCCAGCGCCGGTCACCATCACCACCCGCCTCAACGGCGTCGTCAAGCAGCAGGGCAGCACCCGCGACCTCATCTTCCCCATCGCCGACCTGCTCCGCTACATCACCGCCACCATGACCCTCGAGCCCGGCGACCTCATTCCCACAGGAACCCCAGCAGGAGTAGGAGCCGTCCAGCCTGGCGACCGCATCCAAGTGGAAATAGACGGTCTCGGCGTCCTCGATAATCAATTTGCCGCCGGCTGACCACCGCCGCGCTCTAACAGACAGCTGCACAAAACAGCGCAATCCCTCAGAGCTTGATAAAATCTCTACTAACAGCCAAGGAGAAAGATTATGGCATCGTTACTCGAACAGCTTCGCGGATACACCACCGTCGTCTCCGACAGCGGAGACTTCAACGCCATCCAGCAGTTCCGCCCACAGGATGCGACCACGAACCCCTCTCTGATCGCCGCCGCCGCCGAGAAAGCCGAGTACCAGTCTGTTGTCGACGACGTGCTCAAAGCAGTACGCAAAGAAGCAGGCCCCAACGCCTCCGACAAAGAAGTCGCTGCAATCGCCTTCCGGCCCCTCGAAGTCGCCTTCGGCCTCAAGATCCTCGACATCGTCCCTGGCCGCGTCTCGACCGAGGTTGACGCCCGCCTCTCCTACGACACCGAAAAGTCAATCGACGAAGCCCACGCCATCATTGCTCTCTATGACAAGGCCGGCATCTCGCGCGACCGCGTCCTCATCAAGCTTGCCTCCACCTGGGAGGGAATCCGTGCCGCTGAGATCCTCGAGAAGGAGGGCATCCACTGCAACATGACGCTGCTCTTCGGCATTCATCAGGCCGTCGCTGCCGCTGAAGCCAAGGCCACCCTCATCTCGCCCTTCGTTGGACGCATCCTCGACTGGTACAAGAAAGACACCGGCAAGGACTACGCTCCTGCCGAAGACCCCGGCGTTGAGTCTGTCACCACCATCTACAACTACTACAAGAAATTCGGCTACAAGACTGTCGTCATGGGCGCGAGCTTCCGCAATATTGGTGAGATTACTGAACTCGCTGGTTGCGACCTGCTCACCATCGCACCAAAGCTGCTTGACGAGCTTGAAAAGACCCAGGGCGAGCTGCCGCGCAAGCTCGATCCCGCGAAAGCACAGAGCCTGGACATCAAGAAGATCCCGATCGACAAAGCCACCTTCGACAAGATGCACGCCGAAGATCGCATGGCCACCGACAAGCTGAAGGAAGGCATTGACGGCTTCTCCAAGGCCATCGTCGATCTCGAAGTGATCCTCGAAAAACGTCTCAGCGAGATCAACGAACCAGCCGCAGCAGCTCGCTAATTCTCAACAGCCAATTCAACGTTTTCCCTCTCGGCGGCCTCTCAAAAAGGTCGCCGAGTTGTCTGTAACAAAACTTTATTAAGGGCCAACCGCCTCGCCTCAGACTTTGTCTAAATAAGGCGAGGTGAAACATGCACCCGATTAAAATCCTTGCCGCAACTACGGTTGTCGCTTTCAGCTTTGCGGTAGCTGCTCCCAAATCCCAGGCTCAAATCGCAGTCAACATCGGCCCCGCCCCGGTGTGCCCCTACGGCTACTATGACGTCGCCCCCTATAACTGCGCTCCCTACGGCTACTACGGTCCCGAGTGGTTCTCCAGTGGCGTCTTCATCGGCTCAGGCCCCTGGTTCCACGGTCCCGACCACTTCAACGGCCACGTCGACAATCACTTCCATCCCGAACACGGATATCACGGCCCCTATCCTGCCCGAGGCGAAGCCGCACGTCCTGAGAACCACGTCGACCACATGGAGAACTTCCACGGCAACGAGACGCGCGACGGCCATGGCCACGCAGGCGGCGAACACCGCTAACTCAATACGTAACCAAAAGAGTTAAAAATGTAACAAATAAAGTTACGTATACCTTGAATCAAGAAACACCGCAGTTACAAGAGAGGGGGCAGAGACCGTTTCCAGTCTCTGCCCTCTCTCTTCACCTCGCGACCTTCACAATACCGAAACTCTACCTCTCCCACTCGCCACCGCAGCCATCTGCGAGTCCACCACAGCTGTCGTCAGTCCACCCACCCCCTTGGCCGACTGCGCTCCCGGCCGGTGCTTGGATGCATACATCCTCTGGTCCGCCACCCGCAGCAGACGGATCGAGTCCTGCGCGTCCTGCGGATACACCGCCATGCCAACGCTCGCCGAAACCACCATCGGCTTGCCCTCCATCATCAGCGGCTGCTCCAGCGCCCCGCGAACCGACTCCAACAGGTGTCCGAGCCCCTGCTCCGGCTCCACATCCGCCGCCACAATCACAAACTCATCCCCACCCAGCCGCGCCAGCGTATCCGACGCCCGCACCCCCCGGCGCAGGTTCATCGAAACCTCGAGCAGCACCTGGTCGCCTATCTGGTGTCCCATCGTGTCGTTGATCTTCTTGAAGCCGTTCAGATCCAGAATGATCAGCGCCAGCCGGCTCCCCGTGCGATCCGCCCGGTCGATCGCCATCGTCAGCCGGTCGGCAAGCAGGCGCCGGTTCGGCAGTCCCGTCAATTCATCATGCAGCGCCAGCCACTCGTTGCTCGAGATCTGCTCCTCCAGCATCACCAGGATCATCCCAATCGAGATCAGCGACTTCTGCATATTCCAGATATGCGACGCAATATCGGCATACGCGCGATACTGCACAATCCACGGATGCAGCAGCAGGCACAGCGACCAGATCGTAAAGCCGGTCACAATCGCCAGCCTCCCGGTGCTTCCCGCCGGCAGCCGCCGCTGGAAGTTCAGCGCAGCCGTCGCATAGACGCAGCACAGGCTCCAGTACACCGCTGCCCGGTAGTCGGAGAGATGGATCAGATATCCCATCGCCATCCACGCGCACACATGCAGCACCGCCACCGTCAGGCTGCGGCGAAGATACAGCGAGGTCGATACCCCAACCACCATACCCGCTGCCATGCAAGGGAAGAACGCAATCCCCGTATACAGGTGCAGCCCATACACCGTGCACAAAGCCAGCAGCGGCAACGCATTCAGGCCCAGGTACAGCAGCCGCGCACTCTTCGAGACGGGGTTCACTCCCGACGCCCATACAAAGATCATGCCCGTCAGCAGGTAGCAGTCCATCACAATCACATGCAGAATCTTCTGCGGTGGTCCGTTCGGTGCGTAGAACGTATGCGCCGCCGCCTCCACCAGCGTAAAGAACAGGCCCAGCAGCCACAGGTCCGCACGCTCCTGCGGATGCCGCTTCCGCAGCAACACCAGGATCACAATCAGGATCAACAACGCCAGCAGATCGGGGAGAAAGGCAAAGTTCATCGGGACCCGGGCATCCGTCGCACTTGGATTTGGCCCCAGCCACAGGCCAAGCGGGATGCGTTTGCTTCCTCTACCTGCGACGGCCAGCTTCGCCATCGCCATAAAGCCCTGAAACTTTTGAAACCCAAACAATAGTCCAAAAACACCATCAGCGCGATGGCAAAAGCATCTTCTACAAAAATAAATTTGTAACAAACAACACTGCAGAGGAAGCACTGCGCAGAACCCTCCTGAGACGGGCAAACGCTGCCTCGGTCAACTCTTCTGAAGACAGCCGGAAAAAATTACAGAGCAAAATTTCTGCCCCCCCGCGGGATCTTTGAAACTTCGTTGCACTAACTTGCGGGGGCCCTGGTAGCTCGTCGGTCTCACAGAGATAGAAACGCTGTTTGTCGCACAATTATGCGGTATTCCCAAGCCAATCGAACATAAAAATTCCGCTGCAGAGAAGCTGCAAACAACGGAACATTGCTGATTTTTCCACTAAATTTATTACCTCAATCGCATCAATCGGATAGCCGTTCTCCCCACAGTCTGCCCCGCTAAAACTTCAGCATGGCGAAGAGTGGGAACGCAATGGTAGTGAACATAATCTGCAAACCGTTACAGACATAATTCGTTTAGAAACAACATTCACTACAAAAAAACAAACGAGCATGTCAGGGATCTGCTCTTCGATTTCCGTCGATTCGAGTCAACTATCGCTGCCCGCAAAAAAGTAGAGGGTTGAAGGTCATTACGACCAACCAACCCTCTACTTGCGTAAACCTACTTAGGTGATCGCTTACCGGTGCCCGCCACCACCGCCGTGGAACCCGCCGCCGCCACCCCCTTGGAATCCGCCGCCATGGAAACCTCCACCTGCGGCCGTTGCGCCATGGAAGCCTCCGCCCGCGACCGCTGCGCCCCGATACCCTCCGTTGCCGCCACGGAAGCCATAGCCGCCACGGTAGCCGTACCCTCGCCCATAGAAGCCACGGCCATACACAAAGCCGCCGCCATACAGGTAGTACGGCGAGTAGAAGCCGTAGCCGAACGGACTAAAGAACGGCCCGCCACCCGGCAGCCAGTCATAGGAGTAGAGACCTGCATCCCACGCCCAGCCCGGTGCAAACCCACCATAGCCATAGTCCGGCCCATATCCCGCATACTGCGCAGCGAGATTCACGTTCGCCTCGCCCAGGTACTGCGAGCGCAGCTCACTCCAGCGATATAGATCATCTTGCGAGCGGTCTTTGTTGAAGCTCACCGGCTTCACCGCCTCGCCAACAAGAATGATCTGCTTGCCGCCCTTTACCTCCACCGGCTTCACCTTGCTCTCAAGATCATTGCCGGGATAGACCGCCGCCTTCCCGTCGAACGTGCGCACCGTATTCGCATCCGCGTTGAACTCATACAGGCCGTTCTTTAGAATCTGCGTCTGACCGCCCTTCTGATCGATCAGGATCATATTCTGCGGATAGAGCTGATCCGCCTCCACCTCGGCGCGCCCCTGCTCCACGCTTACCTCGGTGTGAGTCAGATCCGGCTTGATCATCTTCACGGTGCTGTTCTTATCCAGCCGCAGAAACACGCCCGGCGTCAGCAGCATCTCAGCTCTTCCATCCGCCGTTGCAAGATATTGGCCCGGCTGTATCTCGGCCTGGCCCACGGATCGTGCCGTAACCTGGCGGCCGTCGATCGAAGCCTGGCCTTCCACGTAGTTGAGAGATCCTGGGCGGGCTGGGTTCGCGCCTTGCTGCTGAGCGCTCTGCTGCTGAGCAATGACAGGCGGAAGCAGAGTCGCCAGGGAAAGAAGAACGATTGATTTGAGCCCTGACATATTCGTAAAACCTCTGTTTATTTAGATGAAACAGAAGGAGAAACGTAACATTATGCTCAACCCATGCCTGACCATTGGACCCCATGTGGTTCAATAAGTTGCTGCCCTGACCAAAGGCGACGGAGGAATGACAAGGCGGGGACAAGACTTCATCAAAGACACCGAAAACGAATCTTTCGACACCGAAAACAGCCTTCAAAGGCAGTTGTAAAAGTTATGTCTCTTTACGAAGCGTCCTGCCGGACGGGCGCCCTGCGCTGGCGGCGGGCGTTTGCACGCCATTTTAAAGCTTCGCCCGGTCCTTCCGCTGGTCGGAATCAACACCCTTCGCGACCAACGGGAGCGCCAACCGAAGGGGTATACAAGTCACGAAGTGACCGCACGCCGCGTAGGCGGCCCGTCCGGCAGGACAGTTTCTACAAAATATAACGCGAAAGATCTTGATCCTTCACAATCGAAGCCACCTGCTGCCGCACATACTCCGGATCAACCACGATCACCTTCTCCACGCCCGTTGCGGTCTGCCGCTCGATCACCGGCAGCGGCGGCGATGGCATCTGCGGCTCCGACGTAAGCGAAGCAGAGACAGGCACTTCGCCCACAACGCCCTCCTCCGTAATCTCCGCCCGCGGGCTCTTGAACAGATCCGGAGCCTGGAAGCTGATCTCATCGAGCACGCGTTCCAGAATCGTATGCAGTCTCCGAGCCCCAATGTTTTCCGTAGTTTCGTTCACCCTGAAGGCAAACTGCGCCATCTCCGCAATCGCCTCCTTGGTAAACTCCAGCTTCAACCCCTCCGTCTCCAGAAGCGCTGTAGACTGCTTCACCAGCGACGACTTCGGCTCCGTAAGAATGCGAATAAAGTCGTTCACCGTCAACGAGTTCAACTCCACGCGAATCGGAAAACGTCCCTGCAACTCCGGAATCAGATCGCTAGGCTTCGACACATGAAATGCCCCTGCAGCAATAAACAGGATGTGATCGGTCGAAACCATCCCATACTTCGTGCTAACCGTAGTCCCTTCCACGATCGGCAGAATATCGCGCTGTACGCCCTCGCGCGAGACATCCGGCCCGTGCCCACCCTCGCGCCCGGCAATCTTGTCGATCTCATCCAGAAACACAATCCCCGAATCCTCAACCCGCTCCACCGCAAGCCGATTCACCTGATCCATATCGATCAGCCTGCTCTCCTCCTCCTGCACCAGGTAGTCGAAGGCCTCTGCCACCTTCATCTTGCGCTTCTTCGTGCGCTGTCCAAACAGCCCCGGCAGCATGTCCTTCAGATTGATATCCATCTCCTCAGAACCCTGATTTGAGATCACCTCAAAGCTAGGCTGGTTACGGTCGCGCACATCCAGTTCCACTGTGCGCTCATCCAGCTTGCCCTCGCGAAACTGTTGCCGCAGCTTCTCTCTCGTCCGATGCTCACGGTCCCCCGGCTTCTCCTCGGAGTCATCCACTGCCCCCGCCACAGGCAGCTGAATCACATTGCTCCCAGGCTCGTGCGTCGCCGCAGCGGCAGTTGCAGCAGGAGCGGCCGTTGGCGTCGGAGGCAGCAGCAGATCGATCAGACGATCCTCCGCCGCAAGCTCCGCCTTGTCCTCCACCTCTTCCATCTTCTCTTCGCGAACCATGTCGATCGCGATCTCCACCAGGTCGCGCACAATCGACTCCACATCGCGCCCAACATACCCGACCTCGGTAAACTTCGAGGCCTCCACCTTCAGAAACGGCGAGTTCGTCAGCTTGGCCAGCCTTCGCGCAATCTCCGTCTTTCCCACGCCCGTTGGCCCGATCATGATGATGTTCTTCGGCATGATCTCATCAGCCAGCTCTGGCGGAAGCTTCTGCCGGCGCATGCGATTACGCAGCGCAATCGCCACCGCCCGCTTGGCCGCATGCTGTCCCACCACGTACTTATCGAGCTCCGTGACGATCTCACGCGGCGTCATCTCGTCCAGTGCAAGCGCCTGATCTTCAGCAGTTCCAGGTAAAAAAATTGCCATCGTGCTGTACTCCTTGTCGCATGTCGCAGCGACGAATCTTTGAACCTCTACGAACTGTCGAGCCTACTGGTTCTCTGCCGTCTCGGACTTCAGCTCTTCCACCGTCACCTGGTCATTGGTATAGATGCAGATCTGTCCGGCAATCTTTAGACTCTTCACGGCAATCTCTCGGGCGCTTAAATCGGTGTTCTCCATCAAAGCCCGCGCGCTGGCCAGGGCAAAGCTGCCTCCGCTGCCAATCGTCGCGATCCCTTCATCCGGATCGATCACATCGCCGGTGCCCGACAGCAGAAACGTATGTTTCGAATCGGCCACAATCAACAGCGCTTCAAGCTGCCGCAACATCTTGTCCGTGCGCCAGTCCTTGGCCAGCTCCACCGCTGCCCGCCCCAGGTTGCCCGCATACTGCTCCAGCTTCGTCTCAAACCGCGCAAACAGCGAGAACGCATCCGCAGTCGATCCCGCAAATCCCGCCAGAACCTTGTCCTGGTACAGACGCCGGATCTTCTTCGCCGACCCCTTCATAATCGTCGAGCCAAGCGACACCTGCCCATCGGCAGCCATCACCACGGAGTCGCCGCGACGCACACAGATAACGGTAGTGGAGCGAATCCGCCGCCCGTCGCCCAAATCCAGTGGGTGGGCGATGCCAAGCGGGTGGGGAACGCCAAGCGGCTCGGCGATGCGAAGCGGAAGAGTGGAGTTTTTAGCGGGAGCGGACAACTTGGAAATAGAGGACGAAGGCGGCTTCATGGGCAACCTTCAGTATATCGTCAATCCTCCATTCCTCTACGCCCGCGCATCGCCCATCCGTCAATCCAGGTAGAGGGGCGATTCCCAAGCACAAGCGTTCATCTGCGGCAGCTCGCGTTCTCCGCATTCGGAAACGCCAGAAAAGTAATGCTTGCCGGAGCAAGACGAACCACCCCGGCAGCCTGCGCCTCTCCTTCGAGCGAAGGAAGATCCCCTTCGGAGTTAACCTGCAACTCCACGCCATTCAGCTCCACTTTGTTGTCCATCAGGTCCTTCGCCGTCAACGTGTAGCGCTTCGACTTCGCTGGCACCTTGAGTTCCTGAGCCGTCGTACGATCGGCGTTGATCGCCAGCAACGCCACACCTCCCGCTTGATTCCGCAGGCAGTGCGCGTACATATGCAGATTCGGCGAAGGCGAAGCATCAGCATCGAGCACCGTCGTCCCCATCAGCTTCCGCCATAACAAAGCAGACCAGTAGTTCGGGCGGGGAATCAGCGTAGCCTCATCCACCAGCGCGTAATCGCTCGCTGCCAGTGTGTTGTGCATCACCACCTGCACACCCCGCTTCGCCAAAGTTCCAAGTTGATTCAGGTAACGGAAGCTGTCGATAAAGTCCGAAGCCCACGGATTGCCGCCACACGCCGTCTCGCCTGTCTCGGTCAGCCAAAGCGGTTTACCCGGCGCAAATCGATCGCGTAGCTTCGCATAGAAATCCTCATCCCGATTCGTCCGCGACAGCCAATCATCCGTCAGCGCCGCCTCCGATGTCGTCTGCATCGCCGCGCCCATCATCTTGCATCGCTGCGAGACGCCCCCGTAAAAGTGATACGAAAATGCATCCACACCAGGTCCGGACGCAGCCATCATGTCCTCGGTCTTGATCATCGAATTCGGCGGCAGTCCAACCGCAAGCCCTATCTCCCCAACCGACCCGGGGCCGAGAATCACCATCTCGGGCGCAGCTTCCTTCGCAAATCCGCGAAACACCTTGAAGTCTCTTCCATACGCCGCGGCATCATAGCCCTTCGGCGCGCCCCCCATCCCGGCAAAGGTCGGCTCGTTGAACATCTCCGCCGCCGCAATACTGCCCCCGGCCGCCTTCGTGTATGAGAGCACCTTCTTTGCCTCCACCGGAGTCCAGACGCCCTCGGCATCGCGCACCCCTGGGCTTATCGCGAAAGACGTCACAATCTTCGCATCCACAGCCTTCGAAAAATCGATGACGCCCTTCCACTCCGGCCGCGTCAGCACGGCGTTGAAACCTATTGGCGGAGTCGCCGGTACCGGCTCGTCCGAATCATGGAAGTAGGTCGTGTTCTCCCAGGTTCCGCTAACCCTTACATACGAAGGCGCCAGTCCCGCCGCAAGCTTGCGCAACCGCGGGTTCGCCAGGTTGATCGGCTCACGGTACCGAAACGCGGAAGGATCCATCCCCGCAGGAGCCGAGTTCTTCGCGCTGGCCGGCACATCCTGCTCGGCGCTGCCTTGTTTCTTGTAAGGAGCCCAGAAACGTCCGCCAGTCACCTCAACCATCTCGATGTTGAACGATTGAAAGCGCTCTTCTACCGTACCGACCTTCGGCATCTTCGCAGGGGTAATCGCAACAGGAGCTTGAGCGAGGAGAGTCAGCGGCCATGCAGGTGCGATCAACGCAAGCCCCAGCAGAGATCTAAACCATTTCGTTCCATTCATATTCGTCACTCCCGGGAGCATCCACGTCATTTAGTTTGAACTTCGCCGGAATTCTACTCTCAGCGGATAAGAATAAGAAACCCTCTATTTAAATTTCTTTTGAAGCACCTGACCTTCGCCGCAATCCCCCAAAAGAACGTTACTGACACAGCACCTTCCCCCTCCCGATCCCCTCGTCATGGACTATGCTTTTTGGCAGAGACTGTGTTTGCGCTGATTCCAACCCACCTGCCGTACGTCCTCCGTTCGCCGCGAGTCCTCATCGCCATGGGAGCAACGACAGCGGCAGCAATCGGCGTCGTCAGCTACGTCCTCACGCGCAAAAAACCCACTGCCGAAGAGGTCGAGCGCGAGCGTCGCGAGACCTTGGCGCGAGTCGGCCGCATCACCGACGGAACCATCATGGACACCATGGTCGCGGAGGTTCGCAAACCTGCCCTCGATCTCGCAGACGACCCGGAACCAGCCCGCCAGGGCCCTCTAACGCCAGAGATGATCGTCTACGTCTACCGCATCGCCGGCGTGACCTACGAGTGCGCCCAGGACGTCACCATGCTTCCAGAGCTGGTTTATGGCGTTCGCACCGATCTTCCCATTCAGGTTCGCTACGCTCCGCAAAATCCCGCCAATAGCATCATTGTGGCGGAGACCTGGAGCGGCCTACGGCTGGGAACACGCACACCCGTACCCTATCCCACCTCGGACGAAGAGGAACTCGGCGAACCTATCTAGCCGCGAGGCCTGCCGGCTTCAGTTTCAGATCGCCTTTAACTCCTCCCTGGTCTTTCAACCGGCAGTTATCCCGATTGAACCGAATCCCTGCGCAGACTACACTTAACGTCATGCACATGGTCGCCACTCCGAACAGCAAGATGCAGCGAGTCTTGCAGCTGTCCATGGTGCTCACCCTGGCCTATGTTGGTGCGACCTTCTTCTTCGGTCTACGGGCACACTCCCTGGCCCTCATCTCAGAGGCAGGACACAACGTCAGCGACCTGCTCGCCATTGTGCTCTCCTTCGTAGCCGTTTATTTTCAGGCACGTCCCGCAACCGATCAGAAGACCTTCGGATACCAGCGTGCCGGTGTCCTCGCCGCGTTCGTCAACGCCGCAACCCTCGTCGTGCTCTCGTTATGGATCGCCTTTGCCGCAGTCCACCGTTTCAGCGCACCCGTCGACGTGCAGCCCAAGCTGATGATGTACGTCGCGGCCGCCGGTGTGCTAATGAACGGCACCATCGCAACCCTGCTCTGGAAGTTCTCCGGCGACGTCAATATCCGCAGTGTCTTCCTGCACATGCTCGGCGACACGCTCTCCACCGCCGCGGTCATTGCAGGCGGCGCAGCCATCTTCTTCACCCACCTGTCGTGGATCGATCCGGTGCTCTCCATCCTCATCGCCGGCATGATCCTCTACAGCTCCGTCGGAATCATTCGTGAGACGCTGAACATTCTGCTCGAAGGCACGCCACGCAATCTTGAGCTCGGCGAGATTCGTCAGGCGATGGCCTCGGTCGGCGGCGTCCTCAACGTCCACGACCTTCATGTCTGGAGCCTCGGCTCCCAGTCCCACGCGCTTGCCAGCCACGTCACCATCGCTGAGATGCCCATGTCTGAGTGCAGCGGCATCCTCGCAGACATCAAGTGCGCTCTACGCGACCGCTTTCACATCACCCACACCACGATTCAGTTTGAGATCACCGGCTGCGAGACCACCCATGGCTGCGCCGCCCCGCCAGAGCTCGAGGCAATCGGCGCCCACAGCCACGATCATCACGGTCACGCTCACTGATTAGTCCTGCCGGACGGGCGCCCTGCGCGGGCGGCGGTCACTTCGTGACTTGTATACCCCTTCGGCTGGTCCTCCCGTTGGTCGGAGGGAAGATTATTCCGACCAACGGAGGAGCCAAGCCGATAACCCGCCAAGAAAAGGTATACGCCCCACGAAGTGGGCGCCCTCCGCGTAGGAGGCCCGTCCGGCAGGACACTTATCCTCTAAACCAGCGTAGCGTCGACGGTGATCGTCGCAGCCTTCAACACCTTCGACACCGGGCAGCCGACCTCGGCATTGTGTACCAGCTCATCGAACTTTGCCTTATCAATGCCAGGAATCTTCCCCTTAGTGGTCAGGTGAATCTTGGTGATCGTAGGCGCGCCGTGAACATCGAGCGTCAGCGTCGCGGTCGTCTCAATGGTGTCGGGAGTAAAGCCCGCCTCAGTAAGCTGGCCGCTCAGAGCCATCGTGAAGCAGCCCGCATGTGCCGCCGCAATCAACTCCTCGGGGTTTGTCCCCACACCATCGGCAAAACGAGTCTTGAAGCTGTACTGCGTATCCTTCAACGTGCCGCTCTGTGTGGAGATGGTGCCGGTGCCGTCCATAATCTTGCCATGCCATACTGCGCTGCCAGTGCGATCCATCGTAGTTCTCCTTTTGTTTTCAACTGTTACCTGTCAACAGTACCTTCTTCGATGCGCCGCTTGCGCCAAAGGACCTTGAAAAAATCCCATCCGCGATAGCATCTTGAAATGCCGCCGATCCCAGCCGTCGAAGCATCCGCAGACCAGCCCCTCGCGTCATGCCCCATCTCCACCGAGCACCACTCCCGTTTCTGCCCCACCTGCTCCTCGCGCCTTGAAGACAGCCGCTGCAAGCTTATCTGCCGAACCTGCGGCTACTTTCTAAGCTGCGCCGACTTCTACTAACTCGCAGACTGAGCCCCGCAGAGCCCTCTCAGAAACTGTCCTGCCGGACGGACCCACTGCGCTAGGCCACCCCACGAACGAAGACCTGTTTGCGGGGACCCCGGTTCGGGCGGGCGTTCACACGCCTTTTTAGAGCTTCGCGTGGTCCTCCCGTTGGTCGGAATTATCTTTGTTCGCGACCAACGGGAGCGCCAACCGAAGGGGTATACAAGTCACGAAGTGACCGCCCGAATCGGGTGGCAAGCGCAGCGGGTCCGTCCGGCAGGACAGTTTCTGGACAGATTCTCAGGCCGTACCTTCGCGCGATCTACCTCCCCTGGCTAGCCTTCCGCGCCGCCTCGAACTCATCCTTCGCCTTCCACTGAATCATCGCCGGCGCGCTCAAAGCCTCCCACCCCAACTCCATCCCAAACCGGTCGAGCTTCGCGTTCCCGCTGAAGTCCCAGTCCTCGTGGAAGTTGTCGCTGAAGTTGTGATAGTCGTGCTCCGTGAACTCCTCATGTTGCTTATGACCCCAGGCCGCATCATGCCCTTCATAAAGATTCCCCGTCTCAATCGAGAACGCCGGAATCCCAACTCTGGACAGGCTGAAGTGGTCCGAGCGGTAGTAGCTCCCCGCCGAAGGCTTCGGGTCCGGCACAATTGCAAGATTGAACCTCTTCGCCGTAGCCTCCACCGTCGGATAAAACGTCGTCCTCTGCGCCCCATTCACATTTGTCTCCAGCGGCACCCCAATCGGCAGAATCATGTCGTAATTGATATCCAGCTCAATCTGCCCCGCCGGAATCGGCGGATGCTGCCCCAGATACTCCGACCCCAGCAGCCCCTGCTCCTCCGCCGTCACCGAAGCAAAGACGATCGAGTGCGGCAGCTTCACCCCCGACTCCGCCCACGCCCGCGCCATCTCCAGCAGCATCCCGCAGCCCGTGCCATTATCCGCCGCGCCGTTATAGATATTGTCACCAGCCATCCCCGCCACAAACCCCAGGTGATCGTAGTGAGCCGTATACATCACCGCCTGATCCTTGCCGCCAGCATTCGCACCCGGCAAAATCCCCACCACATTCGGCGACTGGAACGGCCGCACCGTGCTCTCAACATGCGCCTGCAACCGCACCGGAAGCTCCACCGCCTTGAACCCACGCTTGCCCGCCGCAACAATCTCCGCATCCGCATCCAGCCCACTCGCAGCAAAGATCTTCTTCGCCACATCAAGCTGAATCCAACTCGCCGCCTCGAGCTGCGGATTCTTATCATCCCGCAGATATGTCTTTTCGCTGGTATTTGAGTTCTTCACCACATCCCAGCCATAGCTCGCCAAGTCCGTGCGATGAATAATCAGCGCGCCCACCGCGCCCCTTCGCGCCGCCTCTTCAAACTTGTACGTCCAGCGCCCATAGTAGGTCAGCGCATCACCGCCAAAGAAGTTCGGATCGGTCGAAGGTGGATCGCCCACGATGCACAGAATCACCTTCCCCTTCACATCCACGCCAGCGTAGTCGTCCCACTGAAACTCCGGTGCAATCGCACCATAGCCCACAAACACAATCGGCGCATCGATATCCACGCTAGGCGTCAGCTTTCGGTTGCTCACCGTATAGTCTTCCGCATACGTCAGATCGATCGAATGCAGATCAATCGACATCCCCGCAGGCTTCTTCGGAATCAACGACATCGTCGTCTTCTCCGGAATCACCTTCATCCCCACAAAATTAATCTGCTGTAGAAAAGTTCCGTTATCCCCACCCGGCTTCAGCCCATACAGTGCAAACTGCGTGGCAATATACTTCGCCGCAATCTCGCTCCCGCGCAGTCCTGGTCCGCGTCCCTCCAGCAGGTCGTCCGACAGAAAGCGCACCTGCGCGCGAATCTTCTCACCGTCAATCGAGGCCTCCGCCGCCTTCACCGCTGGCGGAATCGACTGTGCGATCAAGGCGGTGGAAAGTGAGAGAAAAGCGGCAACCACAACTGAGGCAGAACGAATCTTCATCAAGGCAGGCTCCTGCACGACGGCATTCTTCGGATACCACGAGTCTAATCGATGGCCGGCAGGGATATCTCTTCGCGACCAACGGGAGCGCCAACCGAAGGGGTATACAAGTCACGAAGTGACCGCCCCGCGCGCAGCGGGTTTCTAGATATTGTTTGCGCGTAGCGGCCTTTTGATATGTTTATTCGCATGGTGATGAAGCGTTTTAGCGCAGCTCTGACGATTCTCCTCGCAATCCCGGCAACTGCCCAGGACAAGACGCTGGCCCCCACACCGCCCATGGGATGGAACAGCTGGGACGCCTACGGCGCTACCATCAACGAGTCTCAGTTCCGCGCCAACATGGTCGTTCTCGCCGCTCAGTTGAAGGAGTTCGGCTGGCAGTACGTCGTCATCGACGAAGGCTGGTACCTCCAGAACCCCGAGAACATCTCCATGCCGCAGGCTCTGCGCTACACCATCAACCTCCGCGGACAGTACGAGCCCGCGCCCAACCGCTTCCCCTCGTCCGCGACCGGCAGCGGCTTCAAACCACTCAGCGACGCCGTCCACGACGACGGCCTCAGATTCGGAATCCACATCCTCCGGGGCATCCCAAAAAAGACCGTCTTCGCCAACACCCACATCGGCTCCACCCGATACCGCGCCGCCATTGCCGCGGACACCACCGACACCTGCTCCTGGAACCCGGACAACTTCGGCGTCAAAGCCAACCTCGCCGGACAAGCTTGGTACGACGCCCTGATAAAGCAGTACGCCTCCTGGGGCGTCGACTTCCTCAAGGTCGACTGCATCGCACACCCCTACAAGAGCGCAGAGATTCGCATGATCCACAAAGCCATCGAGCGCTCCGGCCGCCCCATGGTCCTCAGCCTCTCGCCCGGGCCCACACCGATCGACCACGCTGGCGAAGTGGCAAAGAACGCGCAGATGTGGCGCATCTCAGATGACATCTGGGACCACTGGGACAAGGACCCCGACGCCGAATGGTCGCAAAGCATAAAGGGCCAGCTCCCCATCCTTGCCCAGTGGGCCGATCAGGCAAAGCCTGGAAGCTGGCCCGATGCCGATATGCTCCCCATTGGCCAACTCCGCCCAAACCCCGGCTACGGCAAACCACGAAACTCAAGGCTCACCCAGGACGAGCAGAGAACCATGATCACCCTCTGGGCCATCACGCGATCGCCTCTCTTCCTCGGCGGAAATCTAACCCAGATGGACGACGCCCTCAAGTCGCTGATCACCAACCAGGAAGTCCTCGATATGGATCGCTACTCCACAAACAGCGAAAGAAACACAGAGGACGGCTCGCTCGTCACCTGGACCTCCCACTCCATCCGCGGAGACAAGCACTACCTCGCCCTCTTCAATCTCAGCGACGCACCCGTGCACATCGACAAGACCTTCGCCCAGTACGGCTATGTCGACAAAGCACAATACAAAGTCCGCGACCTCTGGCAGAGAAAAGAGCTAGGCCTGCTGAACTCCCTCCAGGTCGATCTCCCCCCACACGGCTCCGTCGTCTACTCCCTCCACGACTAATTTGTCCTAACCCGAGTTGTAGCAAACGCTCGATATGGTCGTCATCCTGAACGGAGTGAAGGATCCCCGTATTTGCGGTTGCCGTTGCGGTTGCCGTTGCCATCGTGGTTGATGTAGTCGTTGTAACTGCCGTTGCCTGTCCTTTTGTTGTCATCCCCGAAGGGGATCTGCGTTCGCATTTGTTTTAGTCTTTGCTCGAGTTGACCCCACTTTCTGGGTGCCCCATTCATCGCGCATTTTGCGATGAGTGGGAATGCAATCTTTCCCAGCCAACTGTTGCGGTTGCTCGTTTTGCTTGTCATTCTGAGCGAGCGGCGAGAAGCCTGTTCTAACCAGGCCTTCGCCGCCAGCCTCAGCTGTATCTCGCGCATGACGATCGTCAAAACGTCAACTTCCTACTTCGCCTGCTTTAGGCCCGCAATAACCGCAGCAACTTTATCGAGTATCTGGTTCCAGCCCTCGAGTTGACCGCTATTTTTCGCGCTCTCCATGGGTTCATTTCCAATGTGGGTAAGCTTCGTCTGGCCGTTGCCGAGATCCTCAAAGAGGGTCACGTCGTACGCGCCGTCTATAGCCTCATGTTCTATTCCTAATTGTTCAGGCTCGACCTTGTTTCCCTTCGAGTCCGAAAAGTACATGGAAGAAACGATCTTCTCGTGCAGAACAATCTCGTGGTACTCCACCGCATTCCAGAACTCCTGTCCATCCGGTGTCTTCATGCAGAGGAGAGATTTTCCTCCAACGCGAAAATCCATCTGACAAACCGGCGCAGTAAAGCCCTTCGGTCCCCACCACTGCATCACGTACTTCGGGTCTGTCCACGCCTTCCAAACCAACTCGCGTGGGGCATCAAAAACTCTTGTAACTACCATCCGCTCAACTTCGCTAACCGTGTTTTCTGTCATCTCTTGACCTCCTCTTTCTTCATTTGATTTACAACTACATCCAGCTTGTCGAAACTCTCTTCCCAGAATCGGCGATAGCTAATCGCCCAGTCGCTGACTGTCTTGATCGCCTCTGGCCTGAGCGTGCACACACTCTCTCGTCCACGCTTCGTCTTGATTACAATCCGCGCCCGCACCAGGTAGGCAATATGTTTTGAAATCATCTGCTGCGAGACTGCAAACGGCTCCGTCAATCCGTGCACAGAGGCAGGCCCACGGGAGAGTCGTTCGACCATCGCCCGTCGGGTTGGATCAGACAGAGCCGTAAATGTTGTATCTAACCTATCCACAACCAAATGGTAGTGGGTTTTCTGTGAATGTCAAGTCCGAAGATCATCAATACGCTCACCGGGAAGGACGGGAAGGATCGGTTAGCGGGAAGTCAGGTCATGGGAAAAGAGCTAGGTCTCCTCAACTCCTTCCAGGTCGACCTACCCCCACACGGCTCAGTCGTCTACTCCCTCCACGACTAACTGCCAGAGGTCACTTGCAGCAAACACTCTATAGGTCGTCATCTGCAACGTAGCAAACAAACAATCTCTACGGTCGTCATCCTGAACGTAGTGAAGGATCCCGGTCTTTGTTGTTGCTGTTGACTGTCCTTCTTTTCATCGACGTAAGCCATGATTTATAGGACGGGCGGAGCGGATAGTTTCCAGGGTAAAGGTTTCGCCTTCGACGTGAGGCCGAGCCGGTCACTTCCGAGAAGCGCGTTTTACAGGACTAACGCTTCGTTAGTGCCTTTGGGATCTTAATAAAAAAACGGTTGCGACTGCTAGCGAGGCTGCTATAGCCCATTTGACCCGAGTAGATGCCATTGATTTGTACCTTCGCTCAGGTTGAGGCAATGGATTCCCTGAAGTCGCGGCGAGTATCAAACGCGCGGCTAGTTCGGGGCTGTCCCACTGGGGGAAGTGGCCGCAGTTCGGGAACCAGTAGAGTTGCGCGTCCGGAAACTTGGACTTCGCCCGGGCAGCTTGACGCGGCAGACATACGTGATCGTCTACGCCCCAACCGATCACGAGAGGAGCCAGAACCGAGCCTTTGGGGCTGCCACGCTGCACCTCACCATGTGCCAGGTTTTTGAGGAGCTCATCGAAGGAAGGAGACGCTGCGAAGGACCGCATCTCCGTAAGCGCAAGGTCAGAGCGGAGGGACCAGGGATGTGCAGAGAATTGAGCAAACAGTGCGGTGCGACCCACTGGACTGCTCGTGATGGCGGGCATCACGGGCTGCAGCGCTCGGACCAGCTGCACTGACGCCGCCACTGAGTAGTAAAAGACGGGAACCTCCCAACCTTCCCAGAAACCTCCCGGATCCAGTGAAACAACAGCGCCGAGTACACCACCGCGCCGGACAAGCTCAAGAACAAGGCGTGCTCCCATCGAGCTTCCAACCGCATCTATGCCAAGTAGACCCTCTTCTTTCAAAAACTCCGTGACTGCATCGGCGAGCGTGCCAATGGATACGGAGCCGGATAGGGGCGGCGTTCGGCCATGGCCGGGGAGGTCAACGGCTATGACCTCACGGCCGCCCTTTGTGAGCCGGTCGATGACAAGCTCCCACGATGCCCAACTTCCGCCGATGCCATGTACGAGTAAAAGCGGTTTACCTGATCCGCGACGAACTGTATGAAACTTCATACTTCTTTGGATGCGCAATTTCTTACGTTACTTCGTTTTTCTTTGATCCCCAATTGAACGACCTGGCTTTGCCGACATGCTGCGCGACTTCAGCATTGCATCCCCGCGTCACTCTGCCTTGTCGGCACCCGCTTGCCGCAGCACATGGGGATCTCGCGCATTACTCACGATTTGCCTCTATGCATCCATGACGAAACTCGTATGGCGTCTTGCCATGGACAAGTCCCATCATGTTGCCGGTGCTCGGAGAATGTGCGTCGAAGTACCGGCGTAGTGTTTACGCTCCGGCCTGGAGCTCTTCCGAGATCCTCTGCGTTATTTTTACGTGCTCTTTAAACACGGCGAGCGAGAGTGTCCCGAGATGCCGTCCCTGGCCTTCTGCCATGTCGCTTTTCGGGGGAGCCGGATGCCCAAGATAAGCCTGGGTCAAATCCCGGAGTTCTATATGGTTTTCCAGCTGAGCCGCAATGTAAGCCTTGTCAAACTCCGGACCGGTCGGAGCATTCTTAATTTTTTCTAGCGTTGCTTTTGCCTTCGTGGTCATGGTTGGTACTGGCGTGTCGAGTTCCTTTAGCACGGTCGTCACGGCGATCGCTTCAGTCAGTTCAAATCCGGCGAACTCCTTGGCGTCGGCCCTGGATGCGCGCTCGACCGCGATCTTGCTTGTCACCAGCGAAAGTTCTGCGCGACCAATGACAGCCATCCCGAACTCTTTCACATTACTGGGGTTCATCATGTGGGCACCGGGATCAGTGCCAATCGTAGGGTTATCCTGCGCGAGACTATTGGGAGCGGATGAGAGCGTTAAGCCTGCAAGCCCCAGGCCGGCGGCGGTCGCGCCTTTGAGAAAACTCCGACGGTTAGCACTCATATGGTTCGGCTGGTTCTGAACTGCGGTCACATTTTTTTTCATAAAACTCCTGGGTAAAATTGCCGTTGATGTGTATCGAAAAGTGAAAATGCCTGCGGTGCTACTCGAAAGTAGGATGCCCCTTGAGATTAGGTGCAGCTGAGATGGCAAAACCCGTTTCAGTGGGATCAACCTGAAAGTAAGTTCAGAAACCACGCGGGCACACGAAAGAGGACTGGTGGGCCGACGCGGCTGAAGAAGCCTTGGCGCGCGATATTCAAAGCGCGCGGTTCACATAAAGTTGCTTCCCGCCGTTCTTCGCCTTAGTATCGCCCCAGGGGCATGGCGAAGATAGACCTCAATCAAGCGCGATCCACCGAAGCTGAACGTCTCGTCTCGGCGGGCAAAGCCGACGACGATGACGCCTTCGAACTCAAGCTGCGCCCCACGCGCCTCGCCGAGTTTATAGGTCAGGAAAAAGCCAAAGAGCAGTTAGCCATCGCCCTCGAAGCAGCAAAGTCACGCGGCGAAGCCCTCGACCACGTCCTCCTCTTCGGCCCTCCCGGCCTCGGCAAAACGACTCTAGCCACCATCATCGCGAACGAGCTAGGCGTCGGCTACCAGCAAACCTCAGGCCCTGCCCTCCAGATCCAGGGCGACCTGACCGCCATCCTCACCAACCTCCGCGAGAAGCAGGTCCTCTTCCTCGATGAGATCCACCGGCTCCAGCCAGTCCTTGAAGAAAAGCTCTACACCGCGCTGGAGGACTACAAGCTCGACATCATCATCGGCCAGGGCCCCGCCGCTCGCACCCACGTGATGGAGATTCGCCCCTTCACCTTCGTGGCCGCCACCACGCGCCCCGGCCTGCTCTCCTCCCCGCTACGCAGCCGCTTCGGAATCCTTCTCCGCTTGGAGTTCTACACCGACGACCAGCTCCGCTTCGTCGTCGAGCGCTCCGCCGAAGTCCTCGGCGTTCCCATCGACCAGGATGGCGCGGCCGAAATCGCCATGCGCTCCCGGGGCACCCCGCGCATAGCCAACCGCCTGCTGCGCCGCGTCCGCGACTACGCCCAGGTTCGCGCTAAAGGCGTCATCGACCGCCCCACGGCGCAAGCTGCTTTGTCACTCCTCGAAGTAGACGCCCACGGCTTCGACGAACTCGACCGCCGCCTCCTCCGCACCATCATCGAGAAGTACGACGGTGGCCCCGTAGGCCTCAACACCCTGGCCGCTGCGTTAGCTGAAGAGCAGGACGCGCTCGAAGAGGTCTACGAGCCATTCCTCATCCAGATCGGCTTCCTCGACCGCACCCCAAGAGGCCGAGTTGCAACCCGCCTTGCCTACGAGCACCTGGGTATAGAGATGCCTCGCAAGCTAAGCCTCTTTTAGCCCCGACCAACGGGAGGACGTAGGCACCGAACCGACCAAGACCGGTACACAAGTCACGAAGTGACCGCCCTCCGCGTAGGAGGCCCGTCCGGCAGGACAGCTTCATTAGCACTTCAAAAATAAAGTTGAAAAACGTGGCATATTTTTCGTCGCCAAATCTGTGGTGTTTCCAGCCACACATTCACCACGATCTACACCACGTTTCACCATCCAAAACACCACGTTACGACACCACAATTTTGCAAAAACCCCTGCAAACCACCACAACAGAAAAAACTCCGCCAACAGAACCGGAAAATTACTGCCGCAAGGTAGCCGGAGCGAACTCCGTGCTGAGCATCTTCGGCGGTCCAGTCAGGTAGTAGGTGGGAATCTTCGGGAACTGCTCCTCCACCAGAATCAGCGTTCGGAAATCAAAGCTCTGCACCTCGGCTCGCGACTCCATGTGATTGCGAACAATCGCACCGCACAGCGCAGTCACAAAGGTCTGCGGGTCGAAGGTGTGATTGGTCTTAGGCTCGGTATGCTCTGGCAGCGGAGGAAGCGGCTGACCAGCCGGATCTTCAGGAAACGGAGTGATCTTCGTCTCGAGATTGAACCGGACGGTGCGAGCGTTGGCTGCGCGGGCGGCGGCATCGGGATGAGATTTACCTGCGCCTTTGCTGTAGTAGTCCACGTAGAAGCGTGTGAAGCGAAAGAGCTGCTCGGCGTAGGTTGGAACGTAGGGGCTGATAAGGTGCTCGTGCTTTGCAAATGCCACCGCAACAGGAGACAGCGCAAGATCGTTCTGCTGGTCGTCGAACTTGGCGTTTCCGAAGGCCGGACCGTGGTGAAGCTTGTCGCAGATGAAGGTGCTCTGAGCTTCTGCCAGCGAGATATCGCGGGTGTAGATGCGCTCTTCGCGGGTATACGGTTTGCCGTCCACGCGGCGGCAGGACTCCGGGTTCAGGAACTGATCGTGCCATATCAGGGAGACGTGATCGCTGGTGACGCCGGTGTCGGTTTCGAGTTCGGTGGCAAGATGGTCGAGGCCGGATTCGAAGGATGGGAGTGTGTTTTCCGGGCGCAGACCGCGGCCTCCGCGATGGGCCGAGACGACAAAGGTCTTGAAGTATTCCGCTTCTTCAGGGTGAGCGGCCTTTTGCTCGGCAACGACCTGCTGCAGGATGTTGGGATAGTCGGAGATGATGCCGTCGACGCGAAGATCAATCAGAGCGCGCATCTTTGCCGGATCGTTCGTGGTCCATGGAATAACTCTGAAGCCGGCCTTATGCAGCTCGGCAACGTTCACAGGGGGATTGGCGCCCAGCAGAGTTGCGTCGACGGGAGAGAGCACCGGAGTCTGGGCGTTATGCGCCTTAGCGTGCTTGTCGGCTGCGGTCATGAGTCCAACGAAGGGATTTTGCATAGGAGCCTGCTGGGCGGTAAGGGTCGCGGTGGTGAGAAGGAGACTTGCGGCGGATAAAACCGTTCGTGTGGAGGTTAACATGAGGGCCCATGATAGTGGGTTGAAGTTGCTTTGGTGTGAACGCGAAGGGTTGGAGGATCACATTTCGCGGTCCCACAATGACCAACTTATGAGATGAACTCTCCATGTGCCGATCCGACTTCGCAGTATCCACAGATGGCTTCCGAGGAGTTGTCTCGGAGCGGGGTCTTCCGTGGAGGAGAAGATGGTTTTGTAGCTTGCTGTCAGGTAAGCGATCTCGTTGGACCCTCGGATGCAACGGTCGGTGATTTCGATGGAGTGGATCTTTGTCCCCGCGGGCGTCATCTTCGCTGCGACTGCGGGGCGTCCGAGCACGGGCTGGGCGTCAGGCGGCCACAGTTCGATGTCATCGGCGCATAGTGCCATCAAGCTGTGATCTTCTCCGGCGACTTCGTGCGCGATCCAGTCAGAATGGATTCGCTCAATCTCTCGGATGGCGTAGTTTGTGAGTTTGCCCATATGCCGAACAGGGATAGCAGATGCGGTTCTCGCGGTGCAAGGCGTTATTTGCCTTCTCGAGCGTCTCGATCGCTTACGTCTCCGAGGTCGCTTTGCTCCAGCGCAGCCTTCGCTTCGGCCTGTACTGTGGCCTCCATCCAACCTTGCAGGATGACGACTGCTGCGACCTGATCGATGACATACTTGCGCTCGCGGCGGCGGTGTCCGGCTTCGTTGAGAATCTCGTGTGCTGCGACCGAGCTGAGGCGTTCATCCCAGAGCTGCACGGGAAGGCCGGAGCGCTTTTCGAGCTCTTCGGCGAACTCATGCACCTTCGCGGCCCAGGGACTTACCTCGCCTGACATATGCAGCGGGTTACCGACCACAATCTTGACTACTTCATGCTTGCGAATCAGGCGTAGCAGGCTGCGCAGATCCTCGCCGCGGGTCTTGCGCCACAGCGTTAACAGAGGCTGCGCCGTGTATCCGAGCGGGTCAGAGAGCGCGACGCCCACACGAATCTTTCCCACGTCCAACGCCATCACGCGGCCGGTCGTCATACGCTCAGTCTACCGCTGCTTCATGGGAGACCTGGTGCGGAGACCCTGGTGCGGGTTAAGGTTCGAATTCAGGGCTTCCGATTCAGGAGCGCGGCGAGATTGCCGTGGTGGGCTTTCAGCTTTGCTTCTGCGGTGGGGCGGTCGATGGAGAGCTTCTGCATCACGATGGCGGTCTTCACGGTGCCTCCATCGGTAAGCAGTTTTGCGGCGGCGGGCTGGTCGATGCCGGTGGCGGCCATGAGGATGCGCTGGGCGCGGTCGACGAGTTTGATATTGGTGGTCTGCATGTTGACCATAAGGTTGCCGTAGACGGCTCCCGTCCTGATCATGACGCCGGTGGAGATCATGTTGAGGATCAGCTTGGTGGCGGTGCCGGCCTTCATGCGCGTGCTGCCGGTCAGGATCTCGGGTCCGGTGATGGGAGCGATGGAGATCTCCGCAACTTCGGCCATCGCGGAGTTGGGGACGCAGGTGAGGGAGATGGTGAGTGCGCCTAGTTGGCGAGCGTGCGTGAGGGCTCCGAGGACGTAAGGAGTGCGTCCGCTGGCGGCGATGCCGAGGACAGTGTCGTTGGCGGTGAGTGAGTGAGCTGCGAGGTTTGCGGCTCCCTGTTCCGGGGAGTCTTCGGATTGTTCGCTGGAGTTGCGGAGGGCGCTGTCGCCACCGGCGATGATGCCCTGAATGAGGGTTGGTGGAACCGAGAAGGTTGGAGGACACTCACTGGCGTCAAGTACGCCGAGACGGCCGCTGGTGCCTGCGCCGATGTAGAAGAGGCGGCCGCCTTCCGCGAAGCGCTTTGCGATGGCGTCGATGGCTTTAGCGACTTCGGGAAGGACGGCGGCTACGGCGGCGGCGACCTTGGCGTCCTCTGCGTTGATGAGGCGAAGCATGTCCAGAGTGGGGAGTTCGTCGATGTGTTCGGTGAAGGGGTTGCGGGCTTCGGTGGCGAGGTTGGCGAGATTCATGGGTGACTCCATGATGGAGGAAGAGGCGGCATCGCGCTAGGGTTGAATCACGACGTGGCACCTCGCCGTCTTTGTGGCTCCCGGCCGGCGACGATTCCGGTTGCTTTAGACTGCGGCGTAAAATCTGTGCCGAAGACGAAGGAGGAGATATGCCGAAGCGAGAGTTTTTAGCTCTAGTGGCGTGCCTGTTGATGGCGACCGTAGCAGGTGCGAAGAACAAGGCTGAGAAAAATGTGCCGGATTACATTCTCCGAGCGAAGACCGTAAATGTGATGGTGGATCCTGGAGCGGGTATCGATCTGAAGGATCCGCGAGCCAATCAAGTGGCGCAGAAGGATGTTGAGACGGCGCTGTTGAACTGGGGAAGGTTTCAGCCTGTGATCTTCACCCAAAACGTGGATCTGATTATCGTGATTTGCAAAGGGCACAAGCAGGTTGTGGATACGACGATCAGTGATCCTCGCCAGAATAATCGGGCGGGTGTGATTGACCCGACGGCGAATGGTGTGTCGGTTGGGGCGCAGCATGGGAACGGGGCGGGAATGCCGGATGCAAGCTCGCATGAGCCGACACATCCTCAGACGGAGATTGGGACGACGGAGGACACTTTTTTTGTGTACAACGGCGATGCCGAGAGGCCTCTCGAGGGCCCGGTGGGATGGAGCTATGTCGCGAAGGATGGACTTCGTTCGCATAATGTTCCTGCTGTGGAGGAGTTCAGGAAGGCGTTGGCTGCGGCAGACAAGGCTGCGGCTGCGAAGCATCCCTAGTTCGCATGGTTTTCTCTAACTTTCGAAGTGTTTGGGTGGATCGGAGGTTCGAAACCCGTAAAATAGAAGAGATACGCAAAACGCAAAGGACGACCGAGGCAGATGGCAATGGGAACGCAAGAGATTTTGGCTGGACAGGTTGAAGTGGCGGCGAAGGCGGCTGGGCTGGTTGTGGTTTCGAGCGCGACAGGACAGGATTTTTCAGGGAACCCGACGACGCGGTTCATGCTGGCACTGGCTGCGGACCACTCGAAGACTCAAGTGCTTGAACTGAGCGACAAGTTCGATTTCAGCCGGGCGGATATGCTGGCCGAGGTTGGGGTTTATCTGGGGGAGACGGCGAAGCGGCTGAAGAATCCGCAGCAGGATTATTATCTGACGCTGCATGGGCTGCCGCTGAGCTTTGAGAAGTTTACGTGGCCGTTCCACGCGTCGACCTCGGGTGCGGATACGTTCCTGGTGCATGGCGAAGTCCATCTGCAGGATGGCGAGGGAAGCCCGCTGCATGCGAAGGTGGCGGCGTCGATGACGGTGACGTTTGCGGAGATCGTGAAGGCTCCGGAGCAGCCGTTTGCTGAGGGATTTATCTATAACGCGGTGCGAAAGACGATGGATCAGGGGCAGCTGGAGCTGGTGAAGAGCGGGAATCGGCAGCCTGTGCCGGTGACGACGCGGTTCTATAGCCCGTGGAAGAAGCGATTCAACTTCAACGACACGACCGAGGGGCAGCGGCAGGAGTATCTGGCTGCGAAGGTGTTCTGGCTGTCGGGCGTGCTGGGCGGCGGACAGCCGGTGTGGCTGCTGGATCCTCGGGACGCGCAGTATTTGAACACGACTGTGGAGGAGCTGAAGAAGACCGCGGCGGCACTTGCGGGCGAAGGTCTGATTCACCTGGCGGCGGATACCGAGTATGCCACGCCCACCGAGGCTTTGATGGGACATCGTGCGCAGTATGCTGCTGAACTTGCGCATGCGCTGGCCTTCATCAAACCTACGTTCAATGAGGATATGCGCGGCGGCCATACCAATATGTAGCTGAAGAATGTGGGTTCAACTACCCTGCATTTTGAGAGGTAACGCAACGGTTCTCTGTGAATTTGCCAGTAATTGCCGGGTTATGATAAGTTCCGTCTGGCCTTCCGGTGCATCTACTGACTGGAAGGAAAGAGGAAACATGATGAAGAACCTAACTCGAATGGCAACACCACTGATTGCAGTGGTACTTATGAGCGGTGCAACACTTTTCGCACACGCTCAGGCAAACCAGGCACCCACCACCGAGAGCCGCAGCTGGAATACGCCTCCTGCAGGTACTGAGCAGGCGCAGTCAGCCTACCGCGACGGAGTTGAGGCGGCTCAGTTGGACATGACCGCAAAACGCAAGATCGACGCGAAGGCGTCTCACCTGTACGTTCATCCTCCGGTCAAGGGAGCGGCGCGTGATGAGTACCGCTCGAACTTTACCGCTGGATATGAGGCTGCGGTGAAGCACAACTCAGGCGTTTAGTCGCCGCGGTAAAACTCTGCGAGGTCAAGAAACGAGAGGGCTCCTTAGGGGGCCTTTTCTTCTGCGTTGCGCGAGGGATGCGCTCCGCTGATTTTTCTCCAGCTAAACTCTTATAAGGGCGACAAAAAAGATCCTTCATTCATTCAGGACGTTTGGTTAGGACGCCTCGCCATACGCATGTCCGACAACTTCGCACAAACCGTCAAGCAACAGGCCGACATCGTCCGCATCATTGGGGACTACCTCAAGCTGCGCAAATCCGGCGCCCAGAACTATACCGGCCTGTGCCCGTTTCACAAGGAAAAGACGGGATCTTTCTCGGTCAACGCCGTCCACGGCTACTTCTACTGTTTTGGCTGCCACGAAAAAGGTGATGTCTTCACCTTTGTGATGAAGCTGGAAAACATTAGCTTTCCGGAGGCTATTCGCGTGGTGGCCACCAAATGCGGCATTCCTCTCCCCAAACGCGAGTTCAGCTCCCCCGAGGAGGCCCGCGAAGCCGGTATTCGCCGCCAGCTTGTGGATATTCACGAGGCCGCGACGCAGTACTTTGAAGCAGCTCTCAAAGCTCCGGAAGCCGCACGTGCTCGCGAGTACTTGACTGGACGCGGCGTTACGGCTGAGACCATCGCAAAGTTCCGCATCGGCTTTGCCCCCGACGACTTCAACCACATGCGCAACGCTCTGAAGCCGCACTTCAGTGAAGAGGTGATGCAAGCCAGTGGCCTGTTCAAGTCGAAGGAGCAGGCCGACGGTAGCCAGGGACAACTCTACGCGGGCTTCCGCAAACGAGTCATGTTCCCCATCGCCAACGAACAAGGCAAGACCATCGCCTTCACCGCGCGCGCCCTTGACGCCCAGGACGAAAAGGGCCGCGACATCGCAAAGTACGTGAACTCTCCAGAGACCGCGCTCTACAGCAAAGGCCAGGTCCTGTTCAACCTTGACAAAGCCAAGGCGGAGATCCGGAGCCTCGGCTTCGCGCTGCTCGTGGAAGGCCAGATGGACTGTATCTCCGTCTACATGGCGGGCATCAAGGGCGTTCTTGCGACCTCCGGTACCGCCTTCACAGAAATGCAAATTCGTTTGCTCAGCCGATTTACCAAACGCGTCATTGTTAACTTCGACCCTGACACGGCCGGTACCGCGGCCACGGAGAAGTCCATCGCGCTGCTCACCGAAGAAGACTTCGAGGTAAAGGTCGTCACCCTGGAAGGAGGCCTCGATCCGGACCGCTACATTCGCGAACATGGCATCCAGCAGTACATGGCGGCCCTGCGCAGTGCGAAGCGCCACTCGGACTACCTGATCGACCGAGCACGCGAACAGTTTCCCGGGCGAACCTCCGATGCCAAGGTGAAGGCTCTCAACTTCCTCCTTCCTCACATCCGCCGGATGCCGAATCGCATTCAGCGGGACGAGTTCGCCGCGGATGCTGCGCAAAAACTCTTTATCGACTCTGCGATTCTGCGCCAGGAGCTCAAACAGGCTGCAGCACAACGCGTCGAAAGCGTTCGCTCCCATGCCCACGACCCCGCAAGCGAGACCGAGCGAGTGCTTCTCCGCGCGCTCGTTCTTCCCGAAGGTGACCCGGCTCGTACTCTAGCCGCCGAACAGCTCACCCAACATCCTGAGTGGTACGAGAGTCTTCCGTCGGCTGCGTTACTGGAGTCTCTTGCCAACGCTCCAGTTCCCTCTAACCCTCTCGACGCTGCTCCTGATGAACCCAGCCGCATTCTTCTGGCTCGCACTCTTCAGGACACAGAAGACTCTGATAGCGCCCCCGCCAACGCGCAATCCATGACGGAGCGCGTAGAAAACACGCTCGAAACGCTCAAATATCGTCAGCTCGAACGCCATCAGCGCGAGCTCCGAAGTTTGATTGCCGAAGCCGACCGCCGAGGCGACCATGAAATGCTGGCCAACCTGACTGCGGAGAAGATTCAGATAGACCGAAGGCTGAAAGAGTAGTAACTCATCTTCATCTCTTCATCATTTCTCAGGAACATCCTTCCGAGCAGCGGGTTAGAAGAAAGTAGACTTGTCCTGTATCTAGAAAACAAATCTCAATTATGAGCATGGACGTCTCCACAAAGCGAAGGCTGATGCTCGGCTTCCTGACCAACTGGGTGGGGAAACTCTCCTCGACCGTAATTCAGTTCGTCCAGATCCCGGTCTTCCTCCACTTCTGGAGCGTCCCCCTCTATGGCGAATGGATGATCGTCAACTCCATTCCTGCGTATCTCAGCTTCAGCAACGTCGGCTTCGGTTCAGTCGCAGGCAATGAGATGACGATGCTGATTGCCCGCGATGACCGAGCTGCTGCGCTGCGCGTCTTCCAGAGTTGTTGGTGGCTGATTGCCCTCATCTGCACTGCTACGATCGTTCTGCTTTCGGGAACCCTGTACTATCTACCGGCTTCTCGCCTGCTCAGGCTCACCACGCTGGGGGAGTCCGATACCAAATGGATCATCTTCTATCTTGGAGTCTCCGTGCTGCTTGGGCAGTTGGAGCAACTGCTGCAATCTGCTTACCGCGCAGTTGGCCGTTATCCCTATGGCACCTTCCTCAAGAACATGTTTTCCCTGTTCGCTTTTGGCTGCATGATCGGAGCGGTCGCTCTAGGCGCGGGGGCACGTACGACGGCGTTTGTATTTGCCTCGGTCAACGTGGCTATCACCATATTTTTCTGCATTCTGGTGCACCGCGACATTCCCTGGATCGAGTATGGGTGGCAACATGCCAGCTTCGCCGAGATTCGCAAGCTTGCCCGCCCGGCCTTTGCTTATATGGCGTTCCCCCTGGGCAATGCCCTGAGCCTTCAAGGCAGCCTGCTTGCCGTCGGCTATGCTCTTGGGCCCACCGAGGTCGTCATCTTCAGCACGGCGCGCACCGTCTCGCGGGTTGCGCTTCAGATGGTCCAAATGGTCAACACCACCTTCGAACCGGAGATGTCGATCGCCTTTGGGGCGGGAAACTACGAGTTAACCCGCACCCTGCTCCGCCGCGCCTGCCAGTTGGCTCTTCTCGTCGCGCTGGTCCTGGTTCTGGTTATGCTGAGCTTCGGCCCATGGTTCCTGGTTCATTGGACGGGTGGCCACGTGCCGCCCAGCCGACCGCTCCTCAGCATTCTTCTCGCCGTCGTTGTCCTCTACGCGCTTTGGTCCACCAGCGGCACCCTGATGACTTCAACGAATCAGCATCAACGGCTGGCAACCTACTACATCCTCGGCACCAGTGTCGCCTGCGTCCTGTGCTACCTGATGTCGCGAACCTACGGCCTCTATGGAGCAGCCGCCTCGCTTCTGATCTCCGAGATCGTAATGAATTTGTACGTCGTGCCTGCCTGCCTAAAGATCGCCCACGATACCCTGCCGGCTTTTTTGGCTAGTATGCTCCACTTTCCGTCGTTCTTGCGGCCCGCTTCGCTTCTGGCCCGGATCCGTCGCTCCAGACCTGGCTTCGAAAGCTAAGATTACCTGCTAACCCCCTGATTCTTCATACATCACCACATACATCTGCAAAAAAAGACCACTTTTCAGAGCCCTACCCCCGGATATAAGAACAAACACGGCCAAGTTGTTATCTCCCGGACTGGGTTTCCCTCAGAATCATTCGCAGGCCAGACCATCTACCACCTGCGTTGCAGCCATTGCCACCATGACTACGGTTCTGCCGGCAAAGATATTCACCTGCGTCGCTGTCCAATTCATCAAAACGGCATGAAAGGCGAGTCACTTCGTGAGTCACCGCCGAATCTTTTTTCCTCCGAATGCGTCTAACCATTGTGGTATCCTGTGATTCGCTGGGGAAGTGTGCCTTCGAATGCCCAGACCCTCTTTAGGGTCACCGGGCTTGCCAACGCGGTCTAAACCGCAATCTGCTCCCTGCCCATTACGTTACAACCAAGGGATCAGTCCGCCTGAATACCACAAACGACACAAGCGGCATCCCAATTATCAGAATCTTTCGCAGGAGTGCGCACAGCCGTGGCTGAAGAAATTGACAAGTACGAAGACGATATAGACAAGCTCATCGACACCGGGAAAGAGAAGGGATATCTCACCTATGGCGAGGTTAACGACCTTCTGCCTGGAGATATCACCACCCCCGACGATCTCGATGATCTTCTTACCACCATCAACACGCAGGGCATCGACGTGCTTTCGGGAGAAGAGCGCGCCAGTGGCCGCGACAAGTACGAGCCGGAAGCCGGGGAAGAGTCCGATGACGTAGAGCTCGACCTGTCGCCCGGTACGCTCGAAAAGACCAACGATCCTGTCCGCATGTACCTCCGCGAGATGGGTACCGTTCCTCTGCTTACCCGTGAGGGCGAAGTCGAGATCGCTAAGCGCATCGAACGCGGCCAGCTTCGCGTCATGAAGGCTATCTCGCGCTCGCCGATTGTCATTCGCGAGATCGTCGGGCTTGGCGAAGATCTGCGTCGCGGCGTTCGCAACATCAAGGAAGTCGTTACCTTCGACGAAGAAGAGCTTACCGAAGAGATTCTGCAGGCTCGCGTTCGCGCCACTGCCGGCCGCATCGACGTCATCGTCAAGCACCAGAAGAAGCTCCACGCCCTCGAAGAAAAGCTTGAAGCGCCCGCAGGCAAGGATGCCAAGGCCAAGGCAAAAGACACCCGCAAGACCCGCTGGCTCATCGGCCGCGAACACGTTTATATCAACCGCATCGTTCGTGAGCTGAAGTACACGAACGGTGAGAAGAAGCGCCTGCTCGACAAGGTCAACAAGACGGTTGACGCCATGCGCACCCTCGAGCGCCAGATCAAGACCCTCGAGGTCAAGCACGAGGCCTCCAAGTCTGAAGAGCTGCGCAAGGAGTATCGCCGCCAGCAGAAGAACTGCCGCACCGATCTCGAACGCGTCGAAGCCGATGCGGGCATCTCGCTGGTCGATCTGAAGCGCACCCAGCGCGAGATGATCCAGGGCGACATGGACGCTGAGCGCGCCAAGCGTGAGCTCATTGAAGCTAACCTTCGCCTCGTCGTTTCGATCGCGAAGAAGTACACCAATCGCGGGTTGCAGTTTCTCGACCTCATTCAGGAGGGCAACATCGGCCTCATGAAGGCGGTCGACAAGTTCGAGTACCGTCGTGGCTATAAATTCTCAACCTACGCCACCTGGTGGATCCGTCAGGCCATCACTCGTGCCATTGCGGACCAGGCCCGCACTATTCGTATCCCGGTGCACATGATCGAGACGATCAACAAGCTCATTCGCACCTCGCGTCAGCTGGTGCAGGAGCTTGGTCGCGAAGCCTCCTCGGAGGAGATTGCCCGCCGTATGGACATCCCAGTCGCGAAGGTCCGCAAGGTTCTCAAGATCGCGCAGGAGCCCATCTCGCTCGAGACGCCCATCGGAGAAGAGGAAGACTCGCACCTTGGGGACTTCATCGAAGACCGCATGGCCGTGTCCCCGGCGGACGCCGTTATCAGCGTTAACCTGAAAGAGTACACCTCGCAGGTGCTGCGCACCCTGACCCCGCGCGAAGAGCGTGTGATTAAGATGCGTTTCGGCCTCGAGGACGGCTCCGAACACACGCTCGAAGAGGTTGGCCAGTCCTTTCAGGTCACCCGCGAGCGCATCCGTCAGATAGAGGCCAAGGCACTCCGCAAGCTCCGTCACCCCAGCCGCAGCCGTAAGCTAAAGGCCTTCGTCGACGGCGTCAAGGACATGTAACTCCGACCATCACAATTTAAAAACAATAAGGGGCGACAGCGAAAGCTGCCGCCCTTTCCTTTGCAGCAAAACAAACGCCATCTCCCGACCGACGGGAGGTCCAACCGAAGGGGTACACAAGTCACGAAGTGACCGCCCGCGCGCAGCGGGCTCGTCCGGCAGGACAAAAGATTTATAAGTTCTCTCTCTACTTCTGCGATGATAGGAAAGATCGATCAGCACCCCGGAGGACCTCCCCACCGCATGACACTCCCCACGCCGGAGCCTAACCGTCTCCACTACTGGCTGCGTCGTCTCTGGCCCATTTACTGCTTTCTTGCTGCCCTCGTTACCTTCGGCTACGCGCTCTACGACCCTTACCAGATCGACGGCGACGCGGTCTCCTACATGGATATTGGCGACCTCATCCGCGCACATAACTGGCACGGCGTCGTCAATGGTTACTGGAACACGCTCTACCCTGCCGCGCTGGCACTGGGCCACACTCTCTTCCACGCTACTCGCTTCACCGAGCTTCACGCCTACTACATGGTCAACTTCGGCATTTTTCTGCTGGAGATGCTGGCTATCGTTGCTTTCACCGACGCTCTCGTCCAACTACGCGATCTCCGCGAAGACTCGGCCGCCACACTAAACGCTACATCCTTTCTTTCCGCATCTTTCGTTTTAGACCGCTACGCCCTCCGCTACCTCGGCGTCGCCCTTCTCATCATCTCCACCCAGCGCGAACTCAGCATGGGCAAGGTTCGTCCCGACGCGCTCCTTCAGGCCTTTCTGCTTCTCGGCGTGGCCGCGCTCTTGAAACATCTCGCTACAAGCCAGCTACGGTACGCCGCACTGATGGGCGTCTTTCTGGGTTTTGCTTATCTCGCCAAGTCCTTCGCATTCCTCTTCACCTTGCTCTCCGTTCTCGCACTGATTCTTTTTCGCGCCCTGTGGCAGCGGCATTCTGCCAGCAAGATCGTAGCGGCAAGTCTTCTCACGTTGGTTTGCTTCTCGGTGATTGCGGGTCCATTTATTGCGGCCCTCTCCAGGCAAAAGGGGCGCTTCGACTTCGGCGACTCCGGCACTCTCAACTACGCGTGGTTCATCAGCGGCACAGAGAAGATGCATCTCCAGCCGAATCAGACGTCGCTCTTCGGCGCATCCGAGGTTCACCTCAAACACCCTGAAAAACAGCTACTGCAATCGCCCGGCATCTTCAGTTATCGTCAGCTTCCTTACGGCACCTATCCCGACTGGTTTGACAACTCGTTCTGGAACGACCAGGTTAAGGCGCACATGAACCCACGCATCGAGATCGTCGTCGTCGGCCAATGCATCGTGCGCATCATTCGGTACATCGCAAATCACCCCGAGGCATGGCTCCTCCTTGCACTTCTTCTGCTTATGGGAGGACGCTTGTCCAGAGACTGGCAACCGTCTTCCAACGCCTTCTGGGTCGCACCATTTCTTCTTGGCCTCGGGGTTCTCGGGATCTACGGTATGGTGAACATCGAGGACCGCTACATCACCATCGGCCTTCTCGCGATTCTATTGCCTCTCTTTGCGGCACTCCGTCTTTCGACTGCCGTTCAAGCCTCTGCCACGCGCACAGCGGCCTCGGCAGCTGTTGTTCTGCTTGCGCTGTTGGCTGTCGGCGAATCGGCTCGTACGGTCGGAGAACTTCGTCGAGAGCTGCCCTCCGCCGGACTACCGGCAGGCTGGTACAGCCCGAGCATCTTTGGGGCTGCCCACGCACTCAACGACATGGGCGTAGGACCAGGCGATACGGTCGCGTGCATCGGAACCACTGCCTGTCTCTACGATCCTTATTGGGCGCGGCTGGCCGGTGTCCGCGTCCTCACAGAGATCTATGTGCCAACTACGCCACTCTACCCCTCTTATGCTGCGATGCCCAACCGCGACGAGGTCATTGACGTCGTGCGCCGCCAGGGCGACAAGGTTTTGATCGGCTACTTCACTCCTGGTCTCATGACCGGTACGAACCCCATCTCTGCGGGTTGGCATGAGCTGGACAGTTCTCCTTTTTACGCGCTTCCTCTTAACCTTCCGGCGGCGGCCCCAGCGGAAAACCCTCACCCCTGACGCGGCTAGTCCCATATCATCACTTTGGTACATGCAAACCATGAGCGATCTGACCGTAACTATTCTTATGCCATGCTTGAACGAAGCAGAGACGCTAGCCTTCTGCGTTCGTCAGGCGGTTGCCGCTCTCCGCGATAACAATGTTGCTGGCGAGGTTGTCGTCGCCGACAACGGCAGCACTGACGGCTCACAACAGATCGCCACCGAGGAAGGTGCTCGTGTCGTCAACGTGCCCACTCGCGGCTACGGGGCAGCGCTCATTGCCGGGATCGAGGCAGCCCGCGGCAAGTACATCCTGATGGCTGATGCCGATGCGAGCTACCACTTCGAACATCTTCCCCGCTTCCTGCCAAAGCTTGACGAAGGCTACGATCTCGTCATGGGAAACCGCTTCTCCGGCAGCATTGAGCCTGGAGCGATGCCGCCGCTTCACCGCTACCTCGGCAATCCGGTTCTCTCCTCCATTGGCCGCATCTTCTTCCGCATCCCGGTTCGCGACTTCCATTGCGGACTGCGTGCCTTCCGGCGCGATCCTATCCTCGCACTAAACCTTCGCACCACAGGAATGGAGTTCGCCTCGGAGATGGTGGTGAAGTCCTCTCTCGCCGGACTGCGCATGACGGAGGTTCCCACCACACTCTCTCCCGATGGGCGCAGCCGCCCCCCCCATCTGCGATCCTGGCGCGATGGCTGGCGTCATCTTCGTTTTCTTCTTCTCTTCAGCCCCAGGTGGCTCTTTTTGATTCCAGGCGTCGTCACCTTCTTTGTTGGCATCCTTCTTTCTCTGTGGCTCATCCCCGGCCCGCAGACTGTGGGGCGATGGACCTTCGACGTTGACACTCTCACCTATGCGTTGGGCCTTGTCCTTATCGGAGCGCACATCTCCGTCTTTGCAGTGAGCGCACGGGTCTTCGGCACGCAGGAGGGATTTTTGCCGCCGAACCCAGAGTTTGAGCGCATTTTTAACTACATCAATCTCGAAGTCGGGTTGTTGTTCGGAGCAGCACTTCTTCTCGTTGGTCTGGGAATCCTTGGCTATGCCATCCATATCTGGCACGGCGCGGGATTTGGGAACCTCTCGCCCCAGCGCATGCTGCGTCTTACTCTGCCGTCAGCAACCTGTTTTATGTTGGGGGTGGAAGCTATATTTGGCAGCTTTTTTCTCAGCCTGCTTGGGATGAACCGCCGGTAGGGACAGAACTTATTTGCCTGCAGCGCGGACCGGAGCTTGGCTCCCCCAATGTGTCTCCGTACAACCATCGAGGGATATCTTGCAGATTTCTCGGGGGCCTACCGTACATTCGTGCGGAACTTCCGCCGAGGTCGTGGGTTTGTACGGAGAGTAAAGAGCGAATGGCCGATTGCGATTTCAGGCCGTTCAACAATTTTGAGCAGCGGCGGCCAAGGCGCCGTGAAGCCAACCAAAGGATGTGTATATGAAATTGACGAATTTAGTCCGTAAGTTTGTGGTCGGCGCGGCTCTTGCGCTTTTGCCCGCAGCTTCTTTTGCAGGAGTGTTTATCTCGGTGGGCTTTGCACCGCCGGTGTTGCCGGTTTATACGCAGCCGATCTGCCCGGGCGATGGCTATCTTTGGAATCCCGGCTATTGGGCGTATGGCGATGAAGGCTACTACTGGGTTCCGGGTGTGTGGGTTCGGCCTCCGCAGGTTGGACTTTTGTGGACGCCGGGCTACTGGGGATGGGGCGGTGGTGCTTACCTCTTCCACGCCGGTTATTGGGGGCCGCATGTGGGCTTCTATGGCGGGGTGAACTATGGCTTCGGTTATGGCGGCGTTGGTTTTGGCGGCGGCCGCTGGGTTGGCAACAGCTTTGCGTATAACACCTCGGTCGTCAATGTGAACCGGACGGTAATTCACAATACGTACGTCGACAATACGGTGATCAACCATACGACGGTCTACAACCGTACGAGCTTCAATGGCGGGACCGGCGGGATACAGGCTCGTCCTTCGGCGCAGGAGGCTTCATTTGCGCGGGAGAACCATGTGGCGCCGACTGCGGAGCAACAAAGCCATGTGCAGATGGCCCATGCGGACCGCAGCAACTTCGCATCGGTCAATGGCGGTCATCCTCAGAATGCAGCTTTCTCCCGGCCCGGAGTGCGAGCGGCGAATCAGCAGCAGCGTATCGGGCAGGGTGTGCAGTCGGGTCAGCTTACGGCTCATGAGACTGGCAACCTGGAGCACAGGGACGCAAGCATCAATCACCAGGCAGCGGCTGACCGCGCGGCGAACGGCGGACATCTGACTGCGCAGGAACATCAGCAGATCAATCAGCGGCAGAACAACGTCAGCAGATCAATCAATAACGACAAGCACAACGCAAACACGCAGGAACATCCACATGCTGAGGCGCGCGAAGGGCATCGGTAGGCGGTATTAGAGCGAAACGGGAGCGGCCGGTGTAGGTTTCGCCGGCCGCTCTTTTTTTGCCTAGAATCTTAGGAATGCTTACGGAACAGATGGACCGGGTGGTAGTGGTACTGGTGCGTGCGCGCAATCCGAACAACATCGGCGCGGTGGCGAGGGCGATGCATGACTTTGGCTTTCGCCATCTGCGAGTTGTGAATGAGTATGCGGTGCCGTTTGAGACGGCGCGGTCGGCGGTGGATGCGTCGGAGGTCTTGGCTGGGGCTGAGGCGTATATCAGCGTTGCGGAGGCGGTAGCGGATTGCACTCTTGTGGTGGGGACGACGGCAGTGGGGGAGCGGGCGCTGCAGCATCCTTTGCATACCCTCGCTGACGCTGGAGAGAAGATCGGTTCAGCGGCGGCCGGTGGGGGACGGGTTGCGGTGCTATTTGGCTCGGAGAAGACCGGCCTTAGCAATGAGGAACTGAGCCACTGTCATTGGCTGCTGACGATTCCGATGGCGGATCAGATTGGGATTCGGCATCCTTCGATGAATCTTGGGCAGGCGGTAGCCGTTTGTCTGTATGAAATGGTGCGGAGGAAGGATTCGGTTGTTGCCGATGCTGTGGATGCGGCGGCTGGTGCTGGAGAGGTAGAGCGGCTGACGGCGCTGTTGGGCGATGTGCTGGAGGCGACGGGTTATACGAGACGGCATCTTGCGAACTCTGATGAGGCTCAGATCCGGCGGCTGGTGTTGCGGATGGATTTGACGGCGAGTGATGTGCCGGTGTGGATGGGGATTCTGCGGCAGGTGTTGTGGCGGGTGCGCGGGGGCTGAGGGCGCGCAGGAGAGGTAATAGCAGTCAAAGGTTTTTTAAAAATTAAGCGCCCGCGACAACACGGCAGATTCCTAGGGATGGCAAATGGAACAACATCTGCAGTAAGCCGACGAGGGCCACGATTCCATATATCACGTAGGCTTGGCGGACTGTAGACTAAGCGTCATTCGTAACAATTTTCGTGAGGGTATGCGTCCGGAGGCTTGAGGCATGTTTGTGAAGAATCGATTGTCGGTGATTTCGGTTGTGGCGGGGTGCTGCCTGTCTGCGAACGGAGCAGCGCAGGGTAGACAGCTTACAAACGAGGACTATGCCCGCGCTGAGAAGTTTATGGGGTACAACGTGAATGCGCTGGTATATCACGGCGTGGCACGGCCGACGTGGATGGCAGACGGGCGGTTCTGGTATCGCGACAATGGGCCGGAGGGGATTACGTTTACCCTGGTCGATCCTGGGAAGGGGACGAAGGTGCCTGCGTTTGATCAGGCGAAGCTGGCCGCAGCGCTGACGAGTGCGACAGGCGGCAAGATGAAGGCGGATGCGTGGCATCTGGTGATCTCAGAGATTGAGTTTTCGGATGGAGACAAGACGGTTGTTGTGGGGAGTGGCTCCCGGAGGTTTCATTGCGACCTGAGTGGTGCGGGCGTATGCACGGAGGTGATTGCGCCGGGCGGAGAGCAGGCGGCAAACAAGATTCACGGAGTTCTCTCCCCGGATAAGACAAAGGAAGCTTTTATTCGCGATTGGAATCTCTGGATGCGCGATGTGGCTACGGGTAAGGAGGCGCAGCTGACTACCGATGGCGCGAAGGATTATGGGTATGCGACCGATAACGCCGGCTGGACGATGAGCGATAACGCAATCCTGGTGTGGTCGCCGGATGGGAAGAGGATCGCCACGTTTCAGCAGGATCAGCGAAAGACAGGCGAGATGTACATGGTGCCTGTGACGAATGGGCACCCGGAGTTAAAGGCGTGGAAGTATCCGCTAGTGGGCGATAAGGATGTGACGATGATTGAGCGGGTGATCATCGATGTCGATGCCGCGAAGGTAATTCGGTTGAAGATGCCGCCGGATCAGCACCGGTCTACCTTGTGCGATGACGTTAGCTGCCGTGGCGGGAGTGGGTGGGACGACGTACAGTGGGGCGCGGATGGCAGGACGCTGGCGTTTGTCTCTACATCGCGTGACCACAAGCAGGAGTGGATGCGGATCGCAGATGCTTCGACGGGCGAGGTTCGCGAGGTGATGGGCGAGACCGCACCGAAGTTTTTTGAGAGCGGCAATGACAAGGTGAACTGGAAGTATCTATCGAAGACGAATGAGCTCTTGTGGTTCAGCGAGCGAGATGGCTGGGGGCAGATGTATCTGTATGACGCCGCGACCGGCAAGCTGAAGAACCAGATTACGCATGGCGACGGGAATGTGACGCAGGTGCTGCGGGTGGATGAAACAGCGCGGAAGATCTACTTTCTCGGCGTGGGGAAGGAGCAGGGGCGCGACCCTTACTTTTCGCACTACTACAGCATTGGGTTTGATGGAAAGGGGATGAAGCTGCTGACTCCTGAGAATGCAGATCACGCGGTGACGGTGTCGGAGGATGGGAGGTACTTTGTCGATGTTTATTCGACTGCGACCGAGCCGCAGACGGCGGTGGTGCGGGATGAGAGCGGCAAAGTTGCGGTGGATGTAGCGAAGCAGGATATCTCGAAGCTGGTAGCTTACGGTTGGGTTCCTCCTGTGCCGATTGTGGTAAAGGCGCGGGACGGAAAGACGGACTTGTACGGTTACATGTTCAAGCCGACGAACTTCGATGCCTCGAAGAAGTATCCAATTGTGAACAGTGTTTATCCGGGACCGCAGACGGGATCATGCGGTGGACGGGGGTTTGCGGCGGCGCATCGGGATTGGCAGTCGCTGGCGGAGCTTGGGTTTGTTGTCGTGTGCATTGATGGAATGGGGACGCCGTTCCGGTCGAAGGTGTTTCATGAGTTTTACTTCGGCGACCTGGGAGACAACACGATTCCGGACCAGGTAGCTGGGATGAAGGAGCTGGCGTCGAAGTATCCGTGGATCGATATTGAGAAGGTGGGGATGTACGGGCACTCGGGCGGCGGAAATGCTACGGCTGCGGCGATGTTTCACTATCCCGATTTCTTCAAGGTGGGGATTGCAGAGAGTGGCAATCACGATCAACGCGACTACGAAGATGATTGGGCAGAGAAGTGGAATGGTCTGCTGGTGAAGAATGCCGATGGGACGACGAACTATGACAGTCAGGCAAATCAGTATGTGGCTAAAAATCTGAAGGGTCATCTGCTGCTGGCGCATGGTTCGATGGACAACAACGTGCCACTGAACAATACGCTGCTTGTGGTGGACGCCTTGATTAAGGCGAACAAGGACTTTGATCTGCTGATTATTCCTAATGTCGCGCATGGCTATGGCGAGGCGAGTCAGTACATGACGCGGCGGCGGTGGGATTACTTCGTGAAGAATCTCGCGGGGGATGTGCCGCCGCATGAGTATGAGATGAAGTCTTATGCTGCGGCGATGGCGGCGGCGCGTTCGGGCCCGGGCGATGCGGAGGATGATCAGTAGAGAGGGTTAAATGTGAATGGCCGGCAGAGTGATTTGCTCTGCCGACCATTTTTGCTCAATTATTCGACGATCTTGCCGTCGTTGCTGGAGGTGTTCGACGATTTCGCTGAAGAGACCTGCCAGCCGTTGCTGGTATTGGTGAGCGTGGCCCGGGCGTTCTGAGGCGCGGCGAGTTCGGTTTGGAGTTGAGGGTAGGCGTTTTGGGTTTCAGCAGCGGTGGCCCATCCGGCCGCATCGGCTACGGTGTAGTGGTAGTTGATCTGGGTGGTGGCGCCTACGGCGTCGGTGGTGGGGGTGGAGCTGTCGATGCTTGAGACTTTGCGGTGGCCGTAGCAGAAGTTTCCGTAACCAGGTTGGCTGGTGTCAGCGGTCCAGGCGGCGCGGCCTTTGTCGGAGAGGTCGTAGTTATTGACCTGCTTGCTGGCGATGATGAACTTCTTCTTTTCGGCGGTGGTGCGGACTAAGAGACCCTGATCGACCAGGGCATCGTAACTGGAGGTTTTACTGGCGTCAGAGGTATCGGCCTGGACTGGGAATTTGATCGGGTCGGACCAAAGGCAGGCGGGATGGGCCGAGTAGTAGGTATTGATCGCGCTGGTGAAGTTGACGGTGTTGTCGGCTTTTTTGTTACAACCGGTTGCGAGGAGTGCTGCTGCTCCACAGAGGGCAGCTGCGCGGAGGGTGATGCGGATGTTTTGGCGGGTCATTTCAAATGTCTCCTGAGATCTTATCTTTGCCTGGCTTGGCTTCAGGCTTTCAAGTGGGTGGGATGCAGGAGATGTTGGTTAGGTCTTCTACGAAAATGGTTGCCTGAGCGGTGCGAAGTTTATAGCCAGCCTTTGGTGCGGGCGATGCGGGCTGCGTCGACGCGATTGGAGGCGCCCAGCTTGGCGATGGCTTCGGACAGATAGTTACGTACGGTGCCTTCGGAGAGATGGAGTTCAGAGGCTATCTCGGTGCTGCTGCGGCCGTCGCCGGCGCGCTGGAGGATCTGGCGTTCGCGGTCGGTGAGGGGATCGAGTTCTGCGTTCCAGGCCTCGGCGGCGAGCGCGGGGTCGACGACACGCATGCCTCGGTGGACGCGGCGGACGGCGTCGGCAAGCTCTTTCGCGGGCCGATCCTTGAGGAGATAGCCGCGGGCCCCGGCGTCGAGCGCTCTGCGTAGGTACCCCGGGCGGGCGAAGGTTGTAAGGATGATTGTGCGAACGTTAGGATGGCTGGTGCGCAGGTTTGCGGCTAGTTCGAGGCCGGTCATGTGAGGCATCTCGATGTCGGTGACGAGGACGTCGGGTTTCATGCGGCCAACGGCTTCAAAGGCATCGCGGCCGTTCGCTGTGGTGGCGATGACGGAGATGTCGGCTTCGAGCTCGAGCAGTGCGGAGAGGGCGCCCAGCACCATGGCTTGATCTTCGGCGAGAACAACTCGGATGGCGGTGCTCATGTGGTCACGAAGGGAGCTTTGATTTCGCTCGAATGTGTCGACGATGTTAGGTCGCTCTGGGTGTTGGGAGTGTGAGGAAGCTCGATGAGGATTGTGACGCCTGGGCTGGTTGTGATGGAGAGGCGACCGCCGAGCGATTGGACGCGCTCTCGCATTCCGCGGAGGCCGTTACCCTCTCTGATCCTGGGCTGGTTTCCGTCGTCGGTGATCAGGAGAGAGTGATAACCGTCTTCGGAGCGATCGAAGCGAATGCGACACTGCGTGGCCTTGGCGTGCCGCACGATGTTGGTGACCGCTTCGCGAACGGTGAGACACAGAACGGTCTCTTCCGGGGCATTGAGTTGAGGGACTGGAGACTCGCAGGAGAGCGCGACACCGGCGGATTGGAGGGTTTTCCGGGTTCGCTCCATTTCGGCGGTAAGGCCCTGAGACCGATATCCACCAATGGCCTCGCGGACTTCGCTGAGGGCTGTTCGCGCGGTCGCTTCAACGTCGGCGATCTCGCGGACTGCACGTCGCGGGTCGCTCTCAATGAGCCGGCCGGCGAGCTCTGCCTTGAGCACGATGACAGAGAGTGTGTGACCGAGGACATCGTGGAGGTCGCGGGCGATGCGTTCGCGTTCGGCTACGGCGGCTAGGGCGGCGTTTTCTTCCTGGGCGAGGCGGAGCTTGCAGTCGGCGCGTTTCTGCTCGGCGAAGAGGATGTTGCCGCCGCCGATGAGGAAGACAAGGAAGATGGCGATGAAGACGTTCGGCCATCCGATGTAGAGGGAGCGGTGGGGTGCGTTGAAGAGGGCGCCTTCGGCGGCAATGAAGAGAGCTTCCAGGAGGAAGAGAGAGAGTACGCGGCGTTTGGATTCGATGCTGAAGGGAAGGAAGGCGGCGGCGTAGACGAAGAAGGTGGAGCCCCCGCCGTTCCAGGGAAAGGTGATGAGGCCGAGGGCGAAGGTGGCGGCGATCATCCAGTAGCGGGTAGGGCGGCCTTCGTCGGTGGAGCGAACGTAGCCGGTGAAGAGGGCGAGGAAGGCTGCGAAGACGGCGAGAGTGCCAATCCACAGGCGGGGGCTCGGTTCGAGGATGGGGTTGATGAAGAGGAAGCCGACGTAGGCGAGCCAGAGCCATGCCCAGTTTCGTGTGTGCCGCTTCGAGGTGTTGTCGGTGGTGCTCATAGATTGTTCCAGTGCAGTTTACGCCGGTTATCGGGGTTTAGAGTTCAGATCTTAGAGGGGGCACCTCAAGAAAAGGAAGTGTATGGCTGCGAGGGACACATAAGAGGTAGAGGAGTGCGGCCGGTCTAGAGGTTGAGATGAAATGTGAACTTCAACCAGCCCTCCCATAGGTCGCTCCAGCTGTGGGACAGGATGCCGGGTCGCAAGTTCTTTCGCCATGCCGCCAGGATCCCGTAGAGCACACCAAGGATACTGATTACGGCGACAGCTCTCCAACCCCGGGGGTGGATCAAACCGAATACAAGGCCCTGGAGAAGAATGCCGAGCCAGAGGCGCCCCGTCAGTGCGCTGAACTGGCGTTGCAGGTAACCGCGAAAGATCAACTCTTCGCAGAATCCGGCACTGAGTGAGACCGCGATCCAGACACCGATCTCGAACAAACCGCGAACTGGAAAGGTCTCGTCGTGCGGGCCGGTGGGTGTAGCGAAGAACCGGGCAAGCACCGCGAACGCTGCAAATGCAGTCGCTTCCCAGAGGACCCAGAAAGGCGCCGCAATCGCGAGATCTCTGAGAACGTCGCCTACACTCGACCAATGCCGGCCGGAGAGCTTCAGCAGGCTGCCGCCCCCGGATCGCACGCCGCTCCAGACATAGTAAAGAATGCCCCAATCGAAGAGGAGCGACTCGATGAATCCGGGAATGATTCTTCTCTGAATTGGCTGTGAGCCGAGGGCCGGCTGCGCGACTTCGGTATGGTCGGCAGCAGGTCCGTATTGGAGCGCAAAGCCGATTGCGAAGACAGCACAAAAGATTGCGAGCAGGCCAAGCGTGTGTTTATAGCTCGCTACCGGTTCAAGACTTCGCCGATCTTGATCTGAGATGCTGTCCCGATCTTTTAAGTCCTGCATTAAGGCCTCTCTCGGTTTGTGAGACTCGATACCTTACTGAGGGTTGAGGGTTACATGTTCTGTTCCCTGCGGTGGAAGAGGAGGCGGCTGAGGCCCAGCATCAGGAGGGTGAAGCCGAGGAGGGCGCTCCAGTGGCTGGCGAGGGGCATGGTGTCTCCGTAGTGGAAGACGTGAAGCATGAGCTGGGAGAGATGGTAGGTGGGGAGGAAGGGCGCGAAGCCCTGCAGCCAGTGGGGCATGAAGCGGATGGGGACCCAGAGGCCGCTGAGGAAGGACATGGGGAGGTAGATGAGATTGATGATGCCGGGCGCGGCGTTGGCGGGGACGAGGAGTGCGAGGAGCAGACCCATGCTGGCGAAGCAGACGGAGCCGACGACGGTCATGCTGAGCATCTTGACCAGTTCGGCGGGGGAGAGGCGGACGTCGCCGAAGGCGGTGCCGACGAGGGTGAGGATGCTGACGATGATGAGGCCGAAGGCGACGGCGGCGGCGCATTTGGCGAACAGGTAGGCGGAGACGGGCATAGGGCTGGCGCGCTTGAGTTCGAGCCAGCCGGCGGCTAGATCGGAGGAGAGGCCGACGCCGATGCCGAAGAGAGCTGATCCGATGAGGCCGAAGCAGGCGTAGCCGGCGAGCATGTATTTGGCGAGGTGGACGGAGCCGTCGTAGGCGTGGCGGTTGGCCAGCCCGAAGATGACGTAGAACATGACGGGAAAACCTATGGTTGCAAGAGAGAAGGAACGGGTACGAAGGAGTTTTACGAACTCGTACTTTGCTTCTTTGCGGTAGATGTCGGGGACGTTGGTTCCGGCGGGTTGGAGGATGGCGGCGGGGTACATTGAAGTCTCCTTGTCTGGGTGAGGCGCGGATGATGGCATGAATTGTCAGGCCTTGGTAAGGGCCAGGAAGGCATCTTCGAGGGCCGGGCTCGCGATCTCGAGTCCGCTGAGAGTTTCGTCGCGCAGCAGCATCTCGCGGACAACCTCCTCTGCGTTGACTGCGGTCACGATGGTTGCCTCTCCGTGGTGCTCGACGCCGGTTACGGTGGAAAGAGATCGCAAAAACTCGCTTGAAAGGCTTGTGCTGCAGCGAATTCTTCGCCCGCCGCTGTTGCGTTTGATCTCGGCAGGCGTGCCTTCGCAGATGACGCGGCCTTTGTTGATGACAATGATGCGGTCGGCGAGGGCGTCCGCCTCTTCGAGGTAGTGCGTGGTGAGGAGTACGGTCTTGCCCATGGCGGAGAGGACGCGGATCTCTGCCCACAGGCCCCGGCGAGCCTCGATGTCCATACCGACGGTGGGCTCGTCGAGGAAGATGAGGTCGGGGTTGCCGCAGAGGGCGAGGGCGAAGAGGACACGCTGCCTCTGGCCGCCGCTGAGCTGGCCGAAGAGACGGTCTTCGATGCCCTGGAGCTGCGCGATGCGGAGGATGTCTGCGGTGGGGAGAGGATTCGGATAGTAGCTGCGAAAGAGGTCGAGGTGTTCGCGGACCTTTAGCATCTCGGTGATGCGCGAGATCTGGAGCATGGCGCCGACGCGGTTGCGGGTGGCAGCTTCGCGGGGATCACTGCCGAAGACGCGGGTAGCGCCGGAGGTGGGCGCGATGAGGCCGAGGAGGAGCTTGATGGCGGTGGATTTGCCTGCGCCGTTGGGGCCGAGGAGAGCGACGATCTCGCCGGGATGCAAGGAGAGGTTGAGACGGTCGAGGGCGAGTGCGTTGCCGTAGCGCTTGGTGACGCCGGTGAGGCTGGCGATGGGCTGCTTCGACGCGATTTGAGTTCCGTTGGTGGGCCGGGCTTCGGTCTCGTAGGCGATGGCGGTCAGCGGCATGATCGGTCTCCTGTATTGAATTACAGGACGATGATGCGACGGATTGTGCGGCGACAGTAGTGTGGGACGTCAGGAGTTGGAGGTGACAGATGTCATGCTCTGCCGTCGACCGGAGAGCGGTCTTCTAGAATCGTCCGATACGCTTAGTCTATGCACGATGAGAAAAAGATTCTTCCCTTCGCCGCGCTGTTCGTCGGTATCATTTCGATCTCCTGGTCAGCGATCTTCGTGAGATGGACTGACATGTCGGGAGTGGCCTCCGCGTTTTACCGGGTTCTGATTGCTTCGATCGCTCTTTGGATCATTCTGTTGGCGCAAAGAGGCAGTCGCCTGCGCATTTCGTCGCGGTCAGTGCCGCTATCGGCTCTGGGGGGCATCTTTTTTGCGGCGGACGTAGGTCTCTACAACGTAGCCGTTCTGCACACATCGGCTGGCAGCGCTACTTTCCTAGGCAACAACGCTCCCATCGTAGTTGGTCTAGTCACATGGTTCCTAACAAGAAAGCTACCATCCTTCAGATTCTGGGTGGCTCTGGCAATTGCCATTCTGGGAACATGCCTTATCGTTTCGATCGACTGGAATCATATGCGGTCCTCCTTCTCTGCGGATTTGTTGGCCTCTATCGCTTCGATCTGCTTTGCGTTTTATCTTTTGACCACAGAGCGACTGAGAACGAATACGGATACAGTGACAATTGTCGTGCTATCCACTACTGCAAGCGCGGCCGCTCTCTTGGTGTTTTCTTTTGCGGCGCATATCTCGCTAGCTATTCCGGGGTTCCAGTCACTCTTAGCTGTTGCGGGGTTAGGTTTTATCTGCCAACTGACGGGATATTTCTGCCTTACCTACGCCCTCGGACACGTACCCGCAACGGTCTCCTCAATAGTCTTACTTGCCGTCGCGCCAATCACAGCGCTTCTTGCATTCTTTCTCTTTGGAGAACAGATGACGAGGCTACAAATTTTGGGTGGCGGATTTATACTCGCGGCGGTCTGGATTATTGCTAATCAACCACAGCCTTCAAGTTTAGAAACATAGGCTCTCATGCTTGGAAGCTGCTACCGAGACTACATATAGTCAACGCCGTACTTAGTCGGGATCTGGGTGAAGGCGATGCGGGTGGGTGCGGATTCGCGGGCAGGAAGCATGCCGGCGAAGTGCAATTTGGTGTGTCCGTATTTGAGGTTGAGCTTGTCCATGGTGGACGAGAGGCTAGCGCGGTTGTTGGGGTCCGGGAAGAGCCGCTGTTGCAATTCATCGTCGGGGATGAGGTTATGCAGGGTGATGGCGAGAAAGAAAGGCTTTTGCTGCTCCGAGCCTTTAGGGCACTGCCGCCAGATGCCCTGCAGGGCTTCGAGGAGAGTAAGGGTGTCATTGCAGGCCTCGAATCGGGCCTCCATACCCCAGGAGGCGTGCTCAATGCCGCTGGAGTGGCGGCGTGACTTTTCTGCGTGGGCGATCTGCTCTCGCGTAAGGGCGAAACGGATGTTGAAGCAGAGCGAGGTGGTGTGAAATTTTTCCATACGCAGGCGCATGGCGGCTTTGTGGAGAAGCTTATGGGCGACGGCCCAGGCTCCGGTGATGGTGCGGAACTGGGGTGCGAGGACGTGGGAGTGACCCAGGGTCTTCTGGACGTCGGAGGCAGGCGGAGCTCCGTCGTCGCCAACATCGATGCCGCGGAGCCAGTGGTAGAGGCGGTCGCCCCATACGGAGTCCCAGAGCTTGTGCATGCCGTTGCGGTCGAGAGCGAGAAGCTGCTCCATTGTGGTAATGCCTTTTTTGTTGAGGCGGGCTTCGGTGCGGGCGCCTACACCGGGCAACTCACGGAGAGGGAGATGGGCGATGGCGCGGGGCAGCTGCGAGGGCAGGAGGCCTATGAGTCCGTCGGGCTTCTGCATGTCACTGGCGACCTTGGCGAGGTAACGGTTGGGCGCCATGCCGATGGAGCAGCGAATGGCTTCACCTACGTTCTTATAGATGGACTGCTTGATCGCGAGGGCGATCTTGCGTGCGTTAGGGGGCTCCTGTTCGCGACCTATAAGCTCGCAGACGGTTTCGTCGATGGAAGGTATTGAAGTGACATGGCATGCTTGTTCAACAGCTTCTTTTACCGCGTGGGAGTACTTGGAGTACTCGGTGTGGCTGCCTTCGATGAGAATGATTCCGGGGCACAGCTTTTTGGCGTCGCCTACGCGGGTGCCGGTCTTGATGCCGAAGGCTTTGGCCTCGTAGCTGGCGGCGATGCAGCAGGTCGTGTCGGCCATGGTGGGGACCACTGCCAGGGGACGGCCGCGGTATTCGGGGTGCAGTTGCTGCTCAACCGACGCGAAGAAGCTGTTCAGGTCGATGTGCAGGAAATGGAAGCGGTCGGGTTGGGCGGGGGTAGACACGGCTCGTACTGGAGATTATATTCGCCTTTTATTTGCTTTTGGCGTTGTCTTGAATGATGTCGTAGGTGATGCCGAAAGGGTCGCGAAAGTATAGGGAGTTCTGGCCTTCGCGGAGGATCTCGCAGCCGTTGTCCAGCAGGGATTGCCTTGCGGCGTTGATGTCTTCGACGGTGAAGCTGGGGATGGGCGGCTGGGTGTTCAGATCGCGGTTGACGTAGAGGAGGAAGTGGCCGGTGTCGTATTCGAGGTAGCCGTCGGAGCGGGACAGGAGTGTGAATTTCATCACGTTGGTATAGAAGTTTTCGGCGGCCGTGATGTCTTCGAGGTGGATGGCGACGCAGTTGTTGGATTTGAACATTTTCGGCACCTCTTGGAGCGTTTGATACTGATTGTAGGCGCCTGCTGGAATGTGGAGACTTGGAATGCGATGAAAGTGGCAGGACTGTTGCGGTGGTGCGCTGCTAGAATTCCGTTCTATGGCAGCAGCCGAGCATCCCGTTCAAGCAGACGTTCCTGTGGAGAAGTCCCTCAATCATCAACGCAAACTGGCAGAGCTTGCCGCTCGCCACGCTATCGCCGAAGAGGGCGGGGGCGAGGAGCGGCGGGAGCGCGAGCGTAAATCGGGCAAGCTTTCGGCGAGGGAGCGGGTTGAGTTTCTGCTCGATGAGGGCACGTTCGAGGAGACGGACAAGTTCGTTACGCACCGGGCGACCGACTTTGGCATGGCCGAGCAGCGTGTTCCCGGCGATGGATTTATCACTGGCTACGGGCGGGTGCATGGGCGAGTAGTGTTCGTGTTTGCGCAGGATTTTACGGTGTTTGGCGGGTCGCTTTCTGAGGCGAATGCGGCGAAGATCGTGAAGATTATGGACATGGCGATGCGTGTAGGCGCGCCATTGGTGGGACTGAATGACTCGGGTGGGGCGCGCATCCAAGAGGGCGTGGTTTCACTGGCCGGGTATACGGATATCTTTCTGCGAAATACGCTGGCGAGCGGAGTTGTGCCGCAGATCTCGGCGATTCTGGGGCCGTGCGCGGGAGGCGCAGTGTACTCTCCGGCAATCACGGACTTTACGGTGATGACGGAGAAGACGAGCTATATGTTCGTGACCGGGCCGGATGTGATCAAGACGGTGACGCACGAGGACGTGACTAAGGAGGCGCTGGGCGGCGCGGTGACGCATAACGAGATCTCCGGCGTGGCGCACTTTATGGCGCATGACGATCAGGAGTGTCTGGCTACGGTGCGGGAGTTGTTGAGCTTTCTGCCGTCGAACAATCTCGACGACGCACCAAGAAGGCCGACACAGGATGATCCAGGGCGTGCGGATGCTGCGCTCGACACGATTATTCCTGAGGAGAGCAACCAGCCGTACGACATGGTGGATGTGATCTCGCGCGTGGTGGACGATGGCTACTTCTTTCAGGTGCAGGAGCACTTTGCGCGAAATATTGTGGTGGGATTTGCGCGTATGGCGGGGCGGCCAGTGGGAATTGTGGCGAATCAGCCGGCGTTTCTTGCGGGTGTGCTGGATATCAACGCGAGCGTGAAGGGCGCGAGGTTTGTGCGGTTCTGCGATGCGTTCAATATTCCGCTGATCACCTTTGAGGATGTGCCGGGATTCATGCCGGGGATTCAGCAGGAGCATGGCGGCATCATTCGTCATGGAGCGAAGTTGCTGTATGCGTTCGCGGAGGCGACGGTTCCGAAGCTTACAGTGATTACGCGCAAGGCCTATGGCGGGGCGTACTGCGTGATGAGCTCCAAACATCTACGAACGGATTTAAACCTGGCGTGGCCGACGGCGGAGATCGCGGTGATGGGGCCTGAGGGAGCGGTGAATATCGTTTACAAGCGTGAACTGGATTCAACCGTGCGCCGGGCTGAGGCGATGTGGCCGCAGGGGAAGGCGTTTACGGAAGAGGAGAAGCTGGCGATTCTGGCTGAGGCTCGCAAGGATAAGGTGGAGGAGTTTCGCGAGCGGTTTGCTAATCCCTATGTGGCGGCAGAGCGGGGTTACATCGATGCTGTGATCAGGCCTAGTGAGACACGGCGACGGTTGAATTCGGCGCTCGATATGCTGGCGACCAAGCGGGATAAGAATCCTGCCAAGAAGCATGGCAACATTCCGCTGTGACAACTTATCTACTTTCAGCGCTGACGAGAACAACGTTGCTGGGAACGGCTCGACACTTTTCGGAGCCGGATGGGCGCCAGATGGTGCCGTCGTTGTAGCGGATCTCATTGAGGTCTACCCAGCGGAGCGCGCCTACCCGATTCATCCAGACATCTGCATTGCTTAGGGTTTTGTCATCGGCCGAACGCTCCAGCAGAAACGACTTTGAGACGGTGTCGCGTGTGTTTGCCTCGGTGGACCGGAAGTCTGTGGGAACGATGCGACCCTTCGGAGAGACACCATAGACGGTGACTTCAATGCTCTCGATGGCAGCTATGGGGGGTTGATCGAGGGTGATATGCAGTCCCAGAACTGGGCCATTCTTGTCAGCGTTATTTGCAGAGAGGACTTGTGCGGTTGACTGTCGGTTTGCTCGGAAGCCGATAGGGCAGTCCGTTCCGCCGGGAATGCTTCGCAGTATGACTGCAGAGGCGTCGGGCTTGCTGCCGGAGGCAGTGGAAGATTGTGCGAGCGAGGCGGTGGCTGCGAGAAGAAAGAGGGTGGCCGAGAGACGGTGCATGGAACCTCCTGCGTTTCAAAAGGTCTACTGTCTAAGACGCTACTACGCGCGGGCAGTGAGTTCAAACCAGACGCGTCTGGGCAGGAGGAGCGCTATTGCGTTGTGCCGGTGAGGAAGATCTGCTCAGAGTGCGCCGCGATGACGCGATAGAGACCGAACTGTCGCGCGTTCTGGCTGCGGAGTTCAAAGAGCAGGCTGGCGCGATTGCTGGCCTCGGCATCGACGACATCGACGAAGCGCATGAGCGGCGTGCGGTCGAGGTGGGCTGCGTCGGTCACGCTCTGAATGGCTGGTTTTAGCTCGCCGAGGCCGTTGTCCTGCGCGACGATAGTGACGTAGTGCAGAGCTGCTCCCGTGCCCGCGGTGTGAGCGGAGTATACGTAGGTGGCGGCACCGCCATAGCTGAGGGTGTAGGCCTTCAACTCTTCGTCAGACAGGAGGACGGACGGCGAAGCGGTGGCTCGGTGGGTCCGCGTGGTAGTGGTTGTTTTCTTTACTGTCGGGACGGGGGTTGTTGCGGCAGGTTTGGCACCCGTTGCGTTGTACGCGGCGAGTTGCGCCTGGGCCATGGTCTGCATCTTGGAGAGAACGGCTGCGTGCTGGGCAGCGTCCTCCCACTCGAGGGTGAAGGCGTGAGGGTCTCGACTGGCCGCATCAGAAACCGCAACCATCTGATGAAGATTTTGGGGGATGCCGACGAGTTTTGGAAGCTCGGTCTCGGTCATCGCGCTGGTGGGCTTGCCGCGATGGAGGTTGGGCCGGTTGGGGTCGTCGTTGAGCGAGCCGGTACCGGTGACTGAGTTGGTGTCGTGCGCTCTCTTGGCGTCTTCGGCGGAGTGGCGCTTCAGGGTTGGGCGATCGGGGTCGTCGGATGGAGTTGAGCTGGCAGTGGTCGATCCGGTGTCCGCGGTGGAGGTGTCGGATGTTCCAGAGGGTTGACGCTTCATGGTCGGTCGGTCGGGATCGTCGGCAGGGGTGTTCGGCGTGGTGGATGTTGTGGTGGTGCCGTCGGTGCTGTCGGACCGGCGTTTCATGGTGGGGCGATCGGGGTCGTCCGTGGAGGTGGAAGCAGTAGAGGTTGTTGAAGTGGGGGTACTTGAACTGGAGGCGTCGGTGGTGGCGCTATCGGATCGGCGCTTCATGGTCGGGCGAGTCGGATCGTCGTTCGCTGCAGTTGTGTCGGTGGCGGTTTTAGCGTCGGCGTGATGGCTGGTGTCGCCTTTGGATCCGGTGAGTACGGGCAAGGTCTTCGAGGGCTTGAGAGCTGCAGCTTTCTTTGGTGCGGCCAGCGGCTTGACGCTGCCATAGCCGAACCAGCCGTCGTCGTAGGCGAGATCGCCGGTGGCCTCGACGGCCTGCAGATGCCTTGCGTAAGCGAGATCGAGATAACCCTTATCGATGCCTGCAGTTTGGAGCTCGTAGACGTTTCCGCTCAGCAAGGCAAAGGGTACGGGGCGGGCGACGTAGATGCCGGCGTCTTCAAGCTTGCCGTCGATGAAGAGAGAGACGGGAATGAGGCGGCTGGCGGCTGGCTTGGCGAAGTCGCCGGTCCACTCGTAGACGCCCACCGCGCGGACGACCTGTTCGGGCTTGGCGACCTTGTGCATCTGGGCCCAGGAAGTGGGACCGCAAAGGAGCAAAGCGGCGAAGACGAGGACGCGATGGGGTCTGTATCTCATAGGGCTGTCATCGAGATTAGACGCTATTTGTAGCTCAAAGTCCTGCCCAGTTGCGCGGCTGACTTTTTAGGGTTAAGGCCTGGTTGATGGGGATGTTCGGTACCATGCAGGGTATGGATTCTGCGATGTTGCTTGAGGTGAAGGATCTTACGGTCGGCTTTGGGCGGCATGCGGCTGTAAAAGGTATCTCGTTCCAGATCAATGCTGGCGAGACACTGGGGCTGGTGGGGGAGTCGGGGTCGGGCAAGTCGGCGACTTCGCTGGCGGTGCTGCGGCTGTTGCCGGAGAGCGCGCGAGTGAGTGGGACGATTCGATTCGACGGCGAGGAGCTGCTCGTGCTGCCTGAAGAGGCGATGCGGCGAAGGAGGGGGCGCGAGATCGCGATGATCTTTCAGGAGCCGATGACGGCGTTGAATCCCGTGATGCCGGTGGGGGCACAGATTGCGGAGGCCGTGGCGGCCCATCATCCGGAGGTGGGACGAAGAGCAGTGAGGGCGCGGGTTTTGGAAGCGATGGAAGAGGTTGGTCTGCCGGAGGTTGAACTGAGAGCCAAGGACTATCCGCATCAGTTTTCCGGAGGTCAGCGGCAGAGGATTTTGATCGCAATGGCGATTGTGAATCGGCCAAGGCTGTTGATCGCTGATGAGCCGACGACGGCGCTGGATGTGACAGTGCAGGCACAGATTTTGGAGCTGTTGAAGGCGCTTCGGCGGGAGTATGGGTTGGCTATGCTGTTCATCTCGCATGATCTGGCGGTGGTGTCGAAGGTGGCCGACCGGGTGGCGGTGATGCAGCATGGGGTGATTGTGGAGCAGGCGGAGGCGAGGAGGCTCTTTCTGGAGCCTCAGCATGCTTATACGCGCAGACTGCTGGCTTCTGCTCCGACAATGAAGACGGACCGGACTATGCCTCTGGCTTCAGAGCCGCTGGCCTCGGGTTGAGCGGTGATTGTAGCGCGGGAGCCTAGTGATTTCCCTGAACGAGTGAATGTCTATAGACTTGAGAATTGTGTCTTATGTCGTTTAGGGCCCTTTTGACCGTATGCGCGCGCTGGTTATTTCTGACATTCACGGGAACCTCGAAGCATTGAACGCAGTTCTTGCCGCGGCAGAGCCGTATGACGTGCTTTGGAACCTGGGTGATGTGGTTGGGTATGGGGCAAGTCCGAATGAGGTTGTAGCGCTGATGCGGGCGAACGCGCAGGTGAATGTGCGGGGAAACCATGACCGGGTGTGTTGTGGGTTGACCTCGGCGGTGGGGTTTAACCCTGTGGCTAGAGCGGCTGCGGAGTGGACTAAGGCTGAATTGACTAGAGAAAATCTGGCTTGGCTGAAGGCGATGCCGCAGGGGCCGGTGGTTCCGGAACAGCCGAATGTGACTTGCGTGCATGGGTCGCCACTCAATGAAGATCAGTACATCTTGAGCAAGCGGGATGCGTGGGCTCCGCTGCAGCAGGCGGCTACGGCGATTACGTTCTTTGGGCATACGCATCTGCAAGGGGGATTCTCGCAGAAGGAGCATGACTGGCACGAGATCAAGACGCAGTTCAGGACGAGGAACGCGGCGGAGAGCTGGAAGATGTTGATTCCAGAGGAAACGCGGCACCTGATCAATCCGGGGTCGGTGGGGCAGCCGCGGGATTCGGATTGGCGGGCGGCGTTTGTGGTGTATGACCTGGAGGCGCGGGAGATTATTTATCATCGCGTGCCGTATGACCTGACGGCGGCTCAGGGGCGGATCCTGATGGCTGGGTTGCCGGAGAGGCTGGCGGCTCGTCTGCGCGAGGGAAGATAATTTTTTGGAATGGTTTTTTTTGGATGGGGTTTTGCGAAAATGTGGGCGCAAAACGTGGTTTTTGGGTGGCGTAAACATGGTGAATTGCGTGGTAAATGTGGTGAATTAACATGCACTTTTTGTGGTGACGAAAGATGCGCCAAGTTTTTCAACTTTATTTTTGGATGCGGATGGAGGAGCGAAGTACGGGGACTTTGCCGGATACCGCAGAACGCACCGGTCCGCTGCAGTTGAGAGTTGTGGCAGCAATCCACTGCGCTGCTCAGGATGAAACTGTGAGTAGCTTCGGTCGAGACGTGTTTGGGTTTGACGGCGCTTAAGCAGTTTGCTGGGCAGCCTGGTCCCGGTTCTGTTCCTGAGCTTCGGAGACGACTGGGAGTTTGGCGGCTTCCCAGGCGGCGAGACCACCGGCTACTTCGATGAGGTTCGTGATGCCGTGCTGGTGCAGGATGCTGGCGGCGATGGAAGAACGATAGCCGCCAGCGCAGTGGACCGCAATGCGGCGGTCGCGGGGGATCTCGGCAATGCGCTCTTGTAAGTGGCCGAGTGGAATGTTTACGCTGCCGGCGATGTGCCGGGTGGTCCACTCGCGTGGGTTTCTGATGTCGAGCACCAGAGGCGGAGTTGTTGTTGCTAGTTCTTCTGCGGCTACCTGGGCGGTGACGCGTTCTGTTGGCCACACCAAGTCTGGCCTGTTTGCGAGCGCTTCCATGCCGCCTGAGAGATAGCCTCTGATGTGATCGAAACCGATACGGCCCAGGCGCAAGGCGGCTTCCTGTTCCCGTCCCGGCTCAGCGACGATGACGATGGGTTTGGCCCGATCGAGAATTGTGCCTGCCCAGGTTGCATATTGGCCGCCTAATCCAATATTGATACTGCCGGGAAGGTGACCCTTGGCATACTCGGCGGCATCACGGACGTCTAGGATATGAGCGCCCACGTAACCCATTGAGAGGACCTCATTGAGATCGACGGGATGAAGACCCTCCTGAAGACTCTTATCCAGGGTGGCGTGCTCGCGAGTATTGAGGATCGCGTCGTAGGTGAAGTATGCCGGAGCGTCGGGCTGGTCGGCGGTGACGATACGAATGAACTCCTCTTTCGACATCGGCTGGAGGGCGTAGTTGAAGCGTCGTTGATCTCCGAGAGAGGAGACGGTGTCGGAGGAGAGGTTTTTGCCGCAGAGCGATCCCGCACCGTGCGCTGGGTAGACGAGGGTTTCGTCGGGGAGCGTCATGAGCTTGTTGTGGAGGGAGTTATAGAGGTGTCCGCCGAGCTGGTTTGCGGTCCAGCCGAGGGAAGCTCGCAGGTCGGGCCGGCCAACGTCACCGATAAAGAGCGTATCGCCGGTGAGGACTGCATGCGGTTTTGCCGGGTCTTTCTCGAGATCGAAGACCAGGATCGAGATGGATTCGATGGTGTGGCCGGGGGTTTCGAGGACCTGCAGGCGCAGTCCGGGAAAGTTCAGCGTGTCGCCGTCCTTGATGCGTACAAAGGGATATTCGGCCTCTGCGCGAGAGCCGAGATAGATGGTTGCGCCGCAGCTGTCGCGCAGCTCGAGATGGCCAGCGATGAAGTCCGCGTGGAAGTGCGTCAGGAACACGGAGCGGATCTGGAGGCCGAGCTTTTCGGCGTCGGTGAGGTATTGCTGGATGTCGCGCTGCGGGTCGACGATGATTGCGGTTGAGCTTGCCTCGTCTCCGATGAGATAGGAGGCGTGGGCGAGGCAGCCCAGATAGTACTGTTTCAGAATCATACGATCACCTTCGTGATTACGACGGCAAAACAGATGGTATGACTATTTGCTGAGAATGAGTAGCGCGACTCCATGCTCGGGGATGTTGCGGGAGTAGAGCCCGGCGCGTCTTCCCAGATCCTTGTTCTCCCAGACGTCGCGGAGAGTCGCCCCTTGAGCGAAACCGATCTGGTTGAGGTCGAGAGCTACGTCGCGGGAGTCCAGAGCAGTGTTGAACATTCCGACAGCGACTCTTCCGTCGGCGAGAGGTTTGGTCCAGACAGAGAAATCGCCGCGCTGGTAGAGGCGAGTGGCTTGCTTGCCAAGTGGGTCCTGATCGATTGCGATGGCTTCCTTGTTGAGGAGGATGCTCTTGTCTTCGGGAGACATTTTGCTGAGATCGTTGCCTGCAAGCAGAGGAGCGGCGAGGAGAGCCCAGAGGCTCATGTGGGTTCGGTACTCGCCTGTGGTCATGTGGCCGTTGCCGACTTCGAGCATGTCGGGATCGTTCCAGTGTCCGGGGCTGGCGAATGGGGTGAGATCGGCTTGCTCGAGGCCGATGATGGTCATGCGGCCCCAGGTGTCGTTGATGTCGTCGGTGGTTCGCCACATCTGAGCGCCTACTTCGGGACCCCACTTCCAGACTTCAGCGATACCGTACTGGCAGAGGCTGTAAAGGATGGGACGGTTGGTCGCCTTGAGGGCGTCTCCCATCTTGCGAAAGGCGTCGATCATCATCTTGAAGGCGGCGTCGGTGTTGCCGTTGTTCTTTGCGGTGAGCTCGCGCATGGGGTCCTGCATGGAGCAGAGGTCGTACTTGAGAAAGTCGACGCCCCAACGGGCGTACATCTGCGCGTCTTGCACTTCGTGACCGAGGCTGCCTTCGAAGCCTCCGCAGGTCTTCGGTCCAGGCGAGGAGTAGATGCCGAACTTGAGGCCCTTGGAGTGGATGTAATCGCCGAGCGCCTTCATGTCGGGGAAGCGACTGTTGGGATGGAGCTCTCCGTTGGCGTCGCGGGTGCCTTGCCAGGTGTCGTCAACGTTGACGTAGACATATCCGGCATCACGCATGCCGGTGCTGACCATGAGATCGGCTGCGGTGCGGACGTCGGCGTCGGTGACGTGTTCTGCGAAGTGATTCCAGCTGTTCCAGCCCATCGGCGGAGTTGCGGCGAGCGTGGACTGGGCGCGCGACGTTGGAGACTGCCCGACACAGAAAAGAACGAACGGAATCAAAACTGCTTTACGAAGAACCATTTTTGCCTCCGACAACTAGAGAAGCATACAACGCCGGATGCACATTGGCAGTCCCATGACGCGATGGCGAAGTATTTAATCCGAGAGCCAGGACCTGTCATGCCTGCTGGTTTGGTATCCATGCGAGCCACGCCAGCGTTGCGGCCAGGAGAGTCATCATGAGAGGAAAAAGGGGATTAAAAAGCCCCATCGTGAAGCACAGAACGGTTCCCAGACCCACCGTTCCCGTAATGATGAGAGCGCCGTAGGAGGTCCAGCGCGGCACTAACACGAGCAGGGCGCCTGCTGTATCCAGAGCTCCGGAGGCGTAGCGGAACCATTGTCCCCACCCGATTGCGTTGAAGAAAGGGATTGTTCCCATAGTGCCGGTGAGCTTTTCGATCCCGATGCCGAGGAAGAGTAAGCCCACGAGGACTCTAAGAAACCAGGTGATGATGAGACGCACCTTACCTGTTTCTGACTTCATAATTTTTTTCCTTTTAGGAAAAGAACCGAATCGTCGACCAGAGTTCCTCGCAAATCGCGATTAGATTAGCACACGGAATTTCGAAGTGGCGCCAGGTAGTCGGGGGCGGCGTCAAGTCAGGCGAGTTGCTGCTCTTCGAGGGTCAGGGAGAGTTCTTCCCACTCGGCGAGGAGGGTTGTGCGTTTGGTACGGAGGGCGTCGAGGCCGGCAGCGTCTTTTTGCGATTGCTCTGCGGAGGTGAAGTTGCCGAGGCGGGCTTCGGCTTCGGCGATGAGGGTTTCCAGGTGGGGGATCTCTTCTTCGGCGTGGCGAAGGCGGTCTTCGAGCTGCTTCAGCTTGATGGGGTTTAGACGCTTGATTGGGATGGTGGGTTCAGAGGAGGATGGTGCCCACACATCAGAGTCGATGTGTGGAGCACCCAGATCTGTAGCGGGTTCGAAAGATGACGATCGAGCTTCGCTCGATAACCCACCCTTCACAAAAGACGTGAAGGATGGGGCACCCGGATTTGTGGCGGGCCGGGCTGGAGGGAGGGAGTTTGTAATCTGTTCGGTTACTTTTTCGGGGCCGCCCTGTTTGCGCCAGAGATAGTCTTCGTAGTTGCCGGGGTAGATGTGGAGGCGGCGGTCTTCGACCTCGAAGACGCGGGTGGCGAGGCCGTCGATGAAGTAGCGGTCGTGGGAGACGAAGAGGACGGTGCCGGTGAAGTTGCGGATGGCGTCGAGCAGGACGTCTTTGGCGCGGAGGTCGAGGTGGTTGGTGGGCTCATCGAGGAGGAGGAAGTTCGAAGGCGAGACGAGCATCTTGGCCATGGCGTAGCGGTTGCGTTCGCCGCCGGAGAGGACGCCGAGTTTTTTGAAGACGTCATCGCCGGAGAACATGAAGCAGCCGAGGAGGGAGCGGAGTTCGACGACGGGGACTTTGGGGGCGGCTCCGCTGATGTCGTCGAGCATGCCGGCGGCGGGGTCGAGCACCTTGTACTGGTCCTGCGCGAAGAAGTCGGAGAGGACGTTGTGGCCTTCGCGAATGGTGCCCGCGGTGGGCTCTTCCTGTCGGCTGAGGAGGCGGATGAGGGTGGATTTGCCTGCGCCATTTGCGCCTACGAGAGCGATGCGGTCGCCGCGCTCGATGGAGAAGTTGAGGTTGTCCAGAATTAGTTTTTCACCGCCGGTGGGAGTGGGGTAGACCTTGGTGAGGTTGGAGACCTCAATGACGGTGCGGCCGCTGGCCGGGGGCTGCGGGATGGAGAAGTGGATCGTGGACTCGTCCTCGGGGACTTCGATGCGCTCGATCTTTTCGAGCTCCTTGATGCGGGACTGGACCTGCTTTGCTTTGGTGGCCTGGGCGCGGAAGCGGTTGATGAAGGCTTCGAGGGCGTCGATGCGGTCACGCTGATTTTTGTAGGCGGACATCAGTTGCGTGCGGCGCTCTTCTTTTTGCGCGACGTACTTCTCGTAGTTGCCATGGTAGGTGTGCATGCGCTTGTTCCAGAGTTCAACGGTCTTGTTGACGGTGACGTCGAGGAAGTAGCGGTCGTGCGAGATGAGGATGTAGGCGTTGGGATAGTCGTGGAGGTAGTTCTCGAGCCAGTTGCGGGATTCGATGTCGAGGTGATTGGTGGGCTCGTCTAGTAGGAGGAGTGAGGGTTTTTGCAGGAGGAGCTTGGCGAGCGCGATGCGCATCTGCCAGCCGCCGGAGAACTCTTCGGTGTTGCGGTCCCAATCTTCTTTGGAGAAGCCGAGGCCGCCGAGGACCGCGCCTACCTGCGAGTCGAGGTTGTAGATGTCGTGGACGTGGAGCTGGTCGGCGATATCGGAGTAGCGCTCGGCGGCGGTGGCGTACTCCTTCGATTTTGGGTCGGCTTCGGAGAGCGTGGTGGTGAGGGCGATGGATTCGCGCTCGAGCTCGTGCAGGTGGTCGAAGACGGAGAGGCATTCGCTGAAGACGGTGCGGCCGCGGAGGGCGAGGCCGTCCTGCGGGAGGTAGCCGAGGGTGACACCCTTGTTGCGGGTGATGACGCCGTAGTCGAGGGACTCGATGCCGCCGATAATCTTGAGGAGGGTGGATTTGCCGGTGCCGTTGCCGCCGACCAGGCCGGTGCGCTCGTCTGGGTTGATGAGCCAGTTCGCGTCTTCAAAGAGGAGTTTTTGGCCGAAGCGTTTGCCGGCTGCTGAGAGTTGGAGCATTTGTTTCTATTTTCTCATTGGTGGGTGTGTCCTGCCGGACAGGCCCACTACCGTGGGGCGGTCACTTCGTGACTTGTATACCTTGTTTGGGTGAAGGGATTGCGGTGGTCCTCCTGATGCTCGAAGGAAAAGATAGCGCCGACCAGCGGGAGGCCCTATGTCTATCATCCTGCCACGACCGGTATACACGTCACGAAGTGACCGCTGCCCGCGCAGGGCGCTCGTCCGGCAGGACAGAAATATGTTTTCCAGGTTTGTCGCTCTTCTCCGTCTAACACGATGTTCTTGATACGCATTCTTTTGCTCAAAGGACTGTTTATGATTCGATGCTTCGCTTTTCTGCCTCTGCTTGCCTTCTCTTACGTCGTGGCGCAAGAGCCCACGACCGCGCCGACCCGGCTCACCATCTACAACCAGGACTTTGCGGTTGCCCGGACGACAGTTCCGCTGGATCTTCATGCAGGAACGAACGAGGTTCTGACGACGAATGTGACCGGACAGCTTGAGCCGGATTCGGTGGTGCTTCGCGAGCCGAGCGGACGCAACCTGGTGCATGTGGCGGAGCAGAACTATGACGCGGCGGTGGTGGACCAGCAGTGGATGATGGAGAAGTATGAGGGCAAGACGATCGATTTTCAGATCCAGGGACCGCAGGTGATGGAGAGTGCAACGGGTGAGCAACGGGTGATTCCGGCGAGAACTGTAGAGGGCCGGATCATTCGCGCGGGCGGTCAGGCGGCGAATGGATATCCGTACAACCAGCCATTGATCGAAGTTGGCGGGAAGATGCAGTTTTCGATGCCGGGAGTACCGGTGTTTCCGGCGACGACGGACGGGCTGTTGTTGAAGCCTACGCTGCGATGGCAGATCGATGCCGAGAAGGCTGCGCGGTTTTCTGCGGAGCTCGATTACATCACGCATGGGATGAACTGGCAGGCCACCTACAACGTGGTGGTGCCGGAGACAGCCGATACGACGGGGCCGGAGCTGGCGGAGATTATCGGCTGGGTGACTATCGAAAACAAGACGGGGACTGACTTTCCTGAGGCGACGATTCAGTTGATGGCGGGGGATGTGGCGAAGATCCAGGATCTGCGGGCCCGTGACAGGGCTGCGATGGCTATGAACCAGAACGCCATGATTCTGGCTTCGGCAGGTCCGCAGGTCACGCAAAAAGCGTTCGATGATTTTCATCTGTACGATCTGCATCGCACGGTCTCACTTCGTAACGAAGAGACCAAGCAGGTGCAGTTTCTCGAGGCCACGAATGTGACCGTTCGGCGCACGTATCAGTTTGAAGGGAACGGCCCGGTTACACAGGGTTTTTATCCTGGATACCATAACGATCAGATCGGATCTTCAAACTCCGGCAACACCCGCGTTTCGATCTTCGAGGAGATCAAGAACTCTGAGTCGAACCATCTTGGGATGCCTTTACCTGGAGGCCGACTGCGTCTTTATCGGCGCGACACCGGTGGTCAGATGCAGTTTGTGGGTGAGAACATGATCCTGCACACGCCGGCTGAGCAGACGGTCAAAGTGATTAGCGGGAATGCCTTCGACCTGACTGCTGCGCGGCGTCAGACCGACTTCAAGGTGGACAATATGAAGCGGGTGATGGATGAGAGCTTTGAGATCAAGCTCTCGAATCAGAAAGCGCAGCCGGTAACGATTCACGCCGTGGAACATATGGGCCGCGGAGAGAACTGGGAGATCACCGCGAAGTCTTCTGAGTTCACCAAACGAGACAGCTCCACGATCGACTTTCCCGTGACGGTGCCAGCGAAGGGCGAAGCGATCCTGACCTATACGGTGCACTATAGCTGGTAGAGCGAGATTGCATGGAGAAGCGTGGGTCCTGCCGGACCGGCGTCCTGCGCGGGCGGCGGTCACTTCGTGACTTGTATACCCCTTCGGTTGGGGCTCCTGTTGGTCGCGAACTGGATTTTGTGCCGACCAACGGAGGACCTCCGTCTGCGCAGGGCACACGAAGAATCCGTTTGAGAGCTGCGGTTCGTACTTGGAGTGACTATGCGATTACGTTCGGCAGTCCTTCTCTTTTTGATGGCGATTACGGCTTCAGGCTGGGCTTCGGCTCCTGCGGCGCAGACAACGTTGCATTGGCAGCCGTGGTCGGATGCAGCGTTTGCAGAGGCGCGGGCGGAACATAAGTTTGTGCTGCTGGACCTGGAGGCGGTGTGGTGCCACTGGTGCCATGTGATGGATGATGTGACGTATCGCGATCCGGCGGTAGTGCGGCTGCTGAATCAGCGGTATGTACTGGTGAAGGTGGATCAGGACTCGCGGCCGGATATCTCGAACCGGTATCAGGACTACGGGTGGCCCGCTACTGTGGTGTTTGCGGCGGATGGGTCGGAGATTGTGAAGCGGCAGGGGTATCTGCCGCCGCGGCTGATGTCGTCGATGCTGCAGGCGATCATTGACGATCCTTCGCCGGGGCCGAGCATCGAGAGGGAAGCTGTGTTTCGGCCGGCTTCGGATTCGGCGATCAGGCCAGCGCTGATGGCGAGGATTGAGGCGCAGTATGAGAAGCAGTATGACAAGCCCATTGGCGGGTGGGGGTTTGTTCATAAATATCTGGATGAAGAGTCGGTGGAGTATGCGATGCGGCAGGGTGCGCGTGGGAACGCCGAGTATGCGAAGCGTGCGGCTGATACGCTGCATGATGCGACGAACCTGCTGGACCCGGTTTGGGGTGGGATGTATCAGTACTCGGTGGGGCGGCATTGGACGGAGCCGCATTTTGAGAAGCTGATCTCGATCCAGGCGGATGCGTTGCGGGAGTATTCGCTGGCCTTTGCGCAGACGCAGAGTCCGGAGGATCTGAATGCTGCGCAATCTGTGCATGGTTACGTTACAAATTTTCTTACTGCGTCTTCGGCGGGCGTATTTTTGGTGTCGCAGGATGCGGATCTGCATGATGGGCAGGAGAATGAGGCTTATTTCAAACTTTCGGATGCGGCGCGGCGGGCGCAGGGTATTCCTCGGGTGGATACGCATGTTTATGCTCGCGAGAATGGGTGGATGATTAGTGCGCTATGCGATTACTATGCCGCGAGCGGCGACGTGTCTGCGCTGGCCCAGGCGCGGAAGGCTGCCGGATGGATTGTGGTGCACCGGAGTTTGCCGGGGGGAGGCTTTCGGCACGACGATGTGGATGCGGCTGGGCCTTATCTTGGGGATACGCTGGCGATGGGGCAGGCTTTTCTGGCGCTCTATAACGTTACGGGGGATCGCGGGGATTTGAAGGTTGCCGGGGCGGCGGCGCAGTACATTGCGGCACACTTTGCGCCGGCTGCGGCGGGTAGGGGATTTGTTACGGCACAGACGCCGACCGATGCTGCGTATCGGCCGCATCCTGATCGGGATGAAAATGTTGCTCTGGTGAGGTTCGCTTCGGCGCTTGCGGTGGCTTCCGGAGAGGATCGGTTTCGGGCTACTGCTGCGGAGGCGATGCGGTATCTTGCGGCGGAGTCGGTTGCGCTGCAGCCGCTGTCGGCTGGGGTTCTGCTTGCGAATGAGGATATGACGGAGGCTCCGATTCACGTCACTGTGGTTGGCTCGGCTGCGAGTGCTGAGGTAATGGCGCTGCATGCGGCTGCGCTGCGCTCGATTACGTCGCATGAGGTGATTGAGATACGCGATCCGGCGGACCCGGCGCCGCTGCCGACCAGCGTTACGTATCCTCCGTTGAAGCGGGCGGCGCTGTTTCTTTGTACGGCACAGGCTTGCTCGTCGCCAATCTTTCGCGGGGAGGATGTTCGGGCCAAGATTCAGCGGGCGCAGCTTCAGGTACAGCGGTAGGGATGTGGCCTTCCGGCCGGGACCGCTACGCGCGGTGCGGTCACTTCGTGACGTGTATACCCCTTCGGGTGGCGCTCCCGTTGGTCGCGAGGAGATCTCTTGCCGACCATCGGGAGGTCCGAGGCGAAGCCGGTATACGCGTCACGAAGTGACCGCCGCCCGCGCAGGGCGCCCTTCCAAGCAGTTCGAAAACGAACAGTGTTTCGTGTGTTTGGACAGTGGTCAGAGAGGATGTTGCTGGTCGCTTCTCCGTTATGTTCTGGGCTGGCAAGAGTTAGGCTTTTGAGGTCAAACGAAAGTTTGGCTGCGGAATTGCATATTTTTCTTAGCGGAGTTCTCGATTGCGGAGGCTGGGATGGCTTATTTCGAACGAGTTAGAGATGTAGTCTCGGGGCCGTTTAGCCCGGAGATGATGAGGCAGCGGACGGCTGCCGGATGGCAACTGGTGTCGATGGAGTGGAGGCGGGAGCTGCCGGATCAGGAGGCTCCGACGGAGGGCGCGTTTCGAGAGGAGATTCCTTATGGGCTGCGGATCTCAGAGGACTGCACGCGGCTGGAGGTGGACCCAAGGGAGAACCAGACGCTGATGTTGATGATGGAGCTGCTGGGGCAGGACTTTTCGTATGCGAGCATCGTCAGCGACCTGAACGAGAAGGGCTTTCGAATGCGCAATGGCGGGTCGTGGAACAGGGTGGCGGTGTTTAAGATGATGCCGCGGCTGATCGAGGTGGGGCCGCGGCTGTTTTCGTCCGAGGAGTGGAGGGGGCGAGAGAAGCGGCTGTCGCAATTCAGGAGCACCGAGGGGATTTAGCGCGTCGTTGGCGTTGCTGACCTAACCGTTGCTAGACTCTTCGCTTCAACTCTCGTTGTGGGGCTTTCGTGGGGGTGTGCTCGTCTAACCGATAACGACACGGTGCGAGACGGGTAGCATGGAAGCTCCAGGAGTATAGATTGAGCGAAGAAGCAGTAGAGACGATTGAGTTAAAGGACTGCCCAAGATGGTGGCAAAGACGATGGCTGCTTTGGGTGGGAACGGGTATTGTCGTGTTGGGGTTTGCCGCCGCGCTGGCGGTGGAGTGGGGGCTAAGGCAGATGCAGCCGATGCTGCGCAAGAAGGTGGTGGAGACACTCTCGGCGCGGTTTCACAGCCCGGTAGAGCTGGATCAGCTTGAGCTTTCGATGACCAGGGACATGATAGTGACCGGTGGAGGGCTGCGGATTCTGTATCTGGCGGGACCGACGAAGCCGGATGCGAGGCCGAATGCGCCGCCGATGCTGGAGGTTGATCGGTTTGAGTTCAGGACAGGATGGCGCGAGTTGCTGCGGCCTACGACGCGGCTGGTCACGGTGAAGGTGCAGGGGCTGCGGGTGAATATTCCGCCGAAGGGGGAGCGCGGTGAGCGGGAGCCGGATGATCCGAGGCGGAAGGGGCAGCCGGCGCTGGGAATTGTGGTGGATCGGATTGAGTGCACAGACGCGAAGGTGACGCTCGAGACGAGCAAGCCGGGGAAGAAGCCGCTGGAGTTTGCCATCAAGAGCGTAGTGCTGACCGACGTGGGCGCGAAGAAGCCGCTGGGCTACACAGCGGTGCTGATGAATCCGAAGCCGGTGGGAGAGGTGCGGTCGACGGGGCACTTTGGGCCGTGGCAGGGTGATAATCCGCGGGATACGCCGCTGGACGGAGACTACGAGTTCACTCATGCGGACCTGTCTTCGATTCATGGGCTGGGTGGGATCTTGTCTTCGACGGGGAGATTTGGCGGGACGCTGGGGAATTTAACTGCAGATGGAACAACGGAGACACCGGACTTTCGCCTGGACATCAGCGATCATGCGATTCCTCTGCATACGGAGTTTCATGCGGTGGTGGATGGCACGACGGGAGACACGTGGCTGGATCCGGTGCGGGCGCGGCTGAGCCGGACGGAGATTACGGCGCGTGGAGCGGTGACGCGAGCGGAGGGAGTGCCGGGGCATAATACCGACCTGAGTGTTGTGATTGAGAGGGGTCGGCTTGAGGATATTTTGAGCCTTTCGTTGAAGTCGAACCCGCCGCTGATGCGCGGGGCGCTTGTGGCGAAGGTGCATTTCTTCGATCCTGCTGGGCCGGTGAGTGTTTCGCGCAAGATGAAGCTGGAGGGCACGTTTGCGATCAAGGATGGGATGCTGAACAATCCGGAGATGCAGGCGAAGATGGATTCGCTGAGCATGAGGGCGCAGGGAAAGCCGAAGCAGGCGAATGCACAGGAGGCGGAGGTGGTGGGTTCTGCGCTGAGCGGAAAGTTTTCGATCGCGAATGCGGTGCTGGATGTGAAGGACCTGAACTACCAGATGCCTGGGGCGCAGATGTTGGCGGACGGGCAGATGCAGCTGGTTCCGAGCACGTTTGAGTTTCATGGGAAGGTGAGGACCCAGGCGACGGCGTCGCAGATGACGACGGGGTGGAAGAGTATGCTGCTGAGCCCGTTCGACAAGATGCTGACGAAGAATGGCGCGGGACTGGAGCTTCCGATCAAGGTAACGGGAACGCGTTCGACGTATGACCTGAGGTTGGATCTTCCGCACGACACGCGGGCTCCGGCCAGGCTGCCAACTCCCGCAAAATGAGCGAGGTGGGGCTGGAGGAGCCTGGGATGATGCTTCTGTTGGAGAGACAAGGACGAAGCGCTCTGCTAGTGTCAGACTTGAGAGTTATTCGCTTGAGAGTTATTCGAGCAAAAGAGTTTTTGCGCAGAATGTTTGATGCGGAGTTTGATGTCCGGACAGCCACAACTATTTCCGAATCCTGAACCGGCGTTGGAAGAGCGGCCGGTGAATCAGGGAGAACCTGCAAAGAGATCAGCGCCGGTATGGCTGCAGCGGCTGTCGCTGTTTGTGCTGGTGCTGTTTTGTGTGTACCTGGGCGTGCTGGTGATGGTGCTGCCGTGGTGGACGCGGATATGGGACCGGAACGAGTTTATTCTGGCGCGGCCGTGGCTGGCGGCGGTGTTGCATAATGGCGCGGTGCGGGGAATGATCTCCGGGCTGGGGCTGCTGGATGTCTGGATCGGCATCTCCGAGGCGGTGCACTACCGAGACTACCGGGGATGAGCGACTTGAAGGTGAGTGAGAGCGTATGAACCCCAAGGTGCCCGAGACGCTGGAACAGGCTCCGCTGGCGTATGAGAATGCGGAGTTTTTGAACTCGCCGGATGGGCGGATGCTGCGGATCCTAGCGGAGTATCAGGAGCCGATGGCGCGGTTTCGTCGGGAGCGGATTCAGGACACCGTTGTCTTTTTTGGCTCGGCGCGGTTTCGCGCACTGGATGTGGCTAGCTCGGAGCTGGAGCTGCTGGCGAATACGGGTTCAAGCGAGCCTGCGCCTAAAGATGAGCAGCCGGCGAGCCCTGAGGAGATAGCCAGCGGAGAGGCCAGCGCGCAGAAGCTGCGATTGGCAGAGGCTGCGGTGGAGATGGCTCAGTATTACGAGGAGGCGCGGCGGCTGGCGGGGATGGTGGCTGCGTGGTCGAAGACGCTGCCGGGGCGACGGCACCGGTTTGTGGTGACCTCGGGAGGCGGGCCGGGGATTATGGAGGCGGCTAATCGCGGGGCGTATGAGGCTGGATGCAAGACGATTGGGCTGAACATCAAGCTGCCGTTTGAGCAGCATCCGAACCCTTACATTACTCCGGCGCTCAGCTTTGACTTTCATTACTTCTTCATGCGGAAGTACTGGTTCGCTTATCTGGCGAAGGCTCTGGTGGTCTTTCCGGGCGGCTTTGGGACGCTGGATGAGATGTTCGAACTGCTGACGCTGGCGCAGACGAGGAAGCTGGCGAAGAAGATCACGGTGGTGATCTATGGGTCGAGCTATTGGAAGAAAGTAATCAACCTGGAGCTGCTGGCGGAAAAGGGCGCGATTGCGACGGCTGACCTGGAGCTGTTTGAGTTTGCGGATACGCCGGAGCAGGCGTTTGAGCTGTTGAAGGCGGGGCTGACGGAAAATCACCTCGAGTCGGACTATGAGCGGGAGCAGACGAAGCTGGAGAAGCAGGAGATTCCAGATCATCCGGCACCCAGCGTGCAGGAGATGATGGGGCCGGATATCGCGAAGACCCGGTAGATGAGGCCGTAGCTTGGTTGTGCCTCAGTTTGAAACTGAATACCAATAAACCTGTATTTCGCTGTTGCTCCTTTGAGAAAGACAGATGGCTTGAACGGAAAATATCGCAACCCCCTATTTGTGGTCGGTGCATCTACTGTCCTTCTAGGTGTCATCTCGTTTCTAACGTTCATCGACATTCCGCATGGATTACGTTCCCGCGTTTACTGGTTTATTTGGTCGCGGCAGTATAAACGAGACGTGATGTTGTCCTCGAGCACCTCTACAGAGCTCCACCATGCTGAATGGTATGGGGACGGATGGGGCGGTGCTCCCGTAGGTGATTGGATGGGATATGTCGTATACGATCCGGCCGATTCTTTGCCCCAAATAAACACCGTCGGAACGCCTGCGAAAATAGCTGGTATTCCTTGCGAAGTAGTTTCCTTGCGACGCCTTGAAAGAGGCTGGTACTCAGTCGTTACAGATATGAACCAGTTCTGGGATAGCGGTCACCCTAATTGCTGAGAGCTATCAACGTCCCATTTCTTGTAGATGCTCTGATAGGATCTTGTTCTGGCTGAAGCTTGAAGAAGTTCGTTCGATCGTTCGCGGCACCTATCTTTGTACGAGGTCTTGCATGCAACGGAAACCAAGTGTTCCTGCCGCTCTATTTCTCGTCGCAGTGTTGATGTTCCAAAGCTTCGGGGCGACCCTTCTCGCTCAAGCGACTGCTCCAGCGCCTCCTCCTCCAACGCCCGATCAGCTGGATCAGCTGCTGGCGCCGATAGCGCTCTATCCTGACTCGCTGCTGGCGCAGATTACGACGGCCTCGACAAATCCTCAGGAGATTTTGGATGTCGATAACTGGCTGGCGTTGAATAAAAACCTAAGCGGAACGGAGTTGACGGACGCGGCGCAGAAAAACGGCTTCGACCCTGCCTTTATTGCTCTTACCAGCTTTCCATCCGTGATCGAGATGATGGCCGAGAACATCGACGACTATGCTGCGATCGGGAGTGCCGTGTCGTCGAATCAGGCGGAGGTGTCGGCGTCGATTCAGCGGTTGCGTTCGCAGGCTTATACGGCGGGAGCGTTGCGCAGCACGCCGCAGCAGCAGGTGGAGGTGCAGCAGAGTTCGGGGCAGCCAATTTATGTGATTCAGCCGACGAATCCGCAAGTGGTGTATATCCCGCAGTACGACCCGACGGTCGTTTATGTGGGGCCGAGTACGGGCAGCGTGGTCGCGGCATCGCTCATTGGCTTTGGGGTGGGGATCGGGATTGGTGCGCTGTTGGTGAACAACCAGCCGTGGGGCTGGGGTGGTTGGGGATGGAACTGGGGCGGGCGCAGCATCTACTACAACCACGGTCCCTGGGGTGGGTGGCGTGGCGGATACCGTCCGCCGCGGCCCTATTATCGTCCACGGCCGGTGCCCTATGGTAGCCGTCCAGGATACGGCGGCAACTGGGGATATCGTCCGTCGAACTATCGGCCACCGATGTCGGCGAATCGGCCTGGGTACAGCCGTCCCGGGTATGGTCAGCCGGGTTACCGTCCGGGGCGCCCAACCTCTGGGCCTGGGAGCCGGCCAGGAGGTTCGCGTCCTGGAACTCCGGGATATAGACCGGGCGGGTCGAATGGGAATCGCCCAGGAACTACGCCGGGGAATCGTCCTGGTGGTTCGAATGGAAGTCGGCCGGGGAATGGAAGTCGGCCGGGCGGCGGTCAGAGTGTGGGCCGTCCGTCTCAGCCGGGGCAGGGTGGCAGGCCTCAGCAACAGACCCGTCCGCCACAACAGACCCGACCAACGCCGCAGCCTCGTCCAACACAACCCCGGCCTACGAATCAGAGCAGACCTGCGCCGCAGCCCCGGCCGACACAACAAAGTCGCCCGACCAACCAGAGCCGGCCCACCTCACAGTCGAGGCCGGCGGGAAGGCCATCGTCGGGGTCTCGGCCACCGTCGAACAGAGGTTCAGGCAATAGCCCAAACTAACTTGCATCGTCGCGCCTCGCTATTGAAGGCTTAGACGTCTGCGTCATTACGCCATTCAGGGCGATTTTGCGCTGATGCACCTGGAATCAGGTTGCGCTGGGACCGCCTACAACCTTTGGGGAATCATTGTAGATACGGGGTTTAGGGATTTTGAAGCTGCATTGTTGGTGCAGTCATACCCTCGTCACATAGTGGCTCGATACTGCCCTCGTAAGCAGCCTGAGGGCTTACGAGCCAAGGGGGGTAACCCGATGAGCCAGTCGAGCGTGTCGTACCTGTGGAGGGAACCGGAGGCGGCGAAGGGCTTCCTGACCGGCGTATCGCTACACAGCCATACGAATCAGTCGAAGGAGACGTTGGATTTCATCTCGGAGCTGTCGAAGGATTGGAGCTTTCTGCAGCCGATTATGCGGTGGGGCGAGCGGCGGAGCAAGCGGCTGACTGGAATCGATCCAGACTATGCACGGGCTTACTGGACGCCGCCGTTGACGCCGAGCCTGGCGTTCGATCTTGAGCGGAAGCAGATCGAAGAGAAACTACAGATTCAGGGGCTGGTCTCGATTACGGATCACGACGACATCAACGCGCCGATGCTGCTGCGGACGGTGCCCTCGTCGCGGCATATTCCGGTATCGGTAGAGTGGACGGTGCCGTTTGGGGCGACTGCCTTTCATCTTGGAATTCACAATCTTCCGAGCGCGACTGGCACGGAGTGGATGACGCGGATGGCAGCGTTTACCGCGATGCCGGTCACAACCCGTGCGCCGAAGCTGCTGACGGAGATGCTGGTGGAGCTCGATGAGCTGCCGGGAGTGTTGATTGTGTTCAACCACCCGCTGTGGGATCTGTATCGTGTGGGCAAGGAGAAGCATGAGGTGCTGGTGAATGAGTTTCTGGCCGTGAATGGGCAGTTCGTTCATGCGCTGGAGTTGAACGGGCTGCGCGACTGGAAGGAGAATCGCGAGACCTCCACGCTTGCCGGGAAGTGGAATCAGCTGGTGATCAGTGGTGGCGATCGCCATGGCGTTGAGCCGAATGCGAATGTGAATCTGACGCGGGCGTCGAGCTTCAACGAGTTTGTGCACGAGGTGAGGCGCGAGCGGCAGAGCCATGTGTTGTTTATGCCGCAGTATGCCGAACCGTGGAAGCACAGGATTCTGCAGTCGACCCTGGACGCGATTCGAAACTATCCGGATTTTCCGGAGGGATCGAGATTGTGGGATGAGCGGGTGTACCATCCCGACGCGGAAGGCGTAATTCAGCCGATGACGCGGCTATGGACGACCGGACATGCTCCAGCATTCTTCCGGGCGGTGCTGGTGATGGTTCGAATGATGGGCGCGGGGCCGGTTTCGAGCGGGCTCCGGATGGCGTGGAATGACAGCGGGGAGATGCGGACGACGCTGGCTAAGCTGGATGCTTAGGGCGTAGAGGCTGGTGTCCTGCCGGACGGGCCCGCTGCGCGCGGGGCGGTCACTTCGTGACTTGTATCCCGGTCTTGGTAGACGATCGGTATAGGGCCTCCTTCGGTCGGCTTTGTCTTTCTCTGGGTAAAAACTTCCGGACTGCGGAGCACGAGAGGTAGTCTAAAGCGATGCGGGTGCCGCGTGTTGCCTACTTTCCGGACTCGTTCCATGAGGTGAATGGGGTCGCGCATACGAGCCGCAACTTTGTGGCGTATGCGGAGCGCCATGAGCTGCCGTTTCTGTGTGTGCGCGCAGGCGGCCGGGTGGGGGCGTTCGAGCAGGTGGGAGAGCTAAGGACGCTGGAGCTGGAACGAAGTCGCACATCGGTTCGCATGGAGAAGGACCTTGAGTTCGACACACTGTTCTGGCGGCACGGCGGAGCGATTCGGCGGCAGTTGGAGCGCTTTCAGCCGGATGTGATTCACATTACGGGGCCAAGTGAGTTGGGGATGTTTGGTGCGTACTTCGCGTGGGAGCTGGGGATTCCGCTGGCGGCGTCGTGGCATACGAATGTGCATGAGTATGCGGCACGAAGAATGGGGTGGTTAACCGGCAAGTTGTCGGCACGGGCGGGCGCGACGACCGAGCGCGGCGTGGAGGCGGGGGCGTTGTGGGCTACTTCGCGGTTTTACCAGTTGGCCAAGGTCTTGTTTGCGCCGAACGAAGAGCTCTGCCGCATGCTGGAGAAGACGACAGGAAGGCCCTGCTACCTGATGCAGCGCGGAGTGGATACGGTGTGGTTTTCGCCTGCGCACCGTACGCGTGAGGCCAGCGACAGGACGGTGGTGCTGGGGTATGTGGGCCGTCTTTCGATTGAGAAGAATGTGAAGCTGTTGACGCGAGTGCGGAGAGAGCTCGCGACGATGGGAGTGGGCGGCGTGAAGTTTCTGATCGTCGGGCATGGCAGCGATGAGGCGGAGTTGCGGCTGGAGCTGGCAGACGCTGAGTTTGCGGGCGTGTTGCGCGGGGCCGCGCTAGCAGAGGCTTACGCAAATATGGATGTGCTGGTGTTTCCTTCGCATACCGATACCTTTGGGAATGTAGTGTTGGAGGCACTGGCGAGCGGTGTGCCTGCGGTGGTGACCCCCGACGGCGGCCCGAAGTTTATCGTGCGGGATGGCGAGACGGGATTTGTAATGGAGGATGATCAATTTTCGACAGCGGTTGCGGATCTGGTGAGAGACAGGGCGCGGCTGGAGGTAATGCGGCTGAAGGCGCGGGAGTATGCGCTGGGGTGCAGCTGGGATGCGGTGTTTGACCGTGTGTATGCGGGCTACGAGACGCTGCTGCCGGTGCGCCGGGCTGGTGTGACAATTGGCGAACTGGCGTAGGCGATAGGCCAGGTGTGACAGTACTCCCCTTCGGCAAAGCTCGGGACCAGCATGACAACGCAAACAAAGCTTAGAGGAAAACAAACAGGCGTGGAACCGCGCCGGCCCCCTCCGCGTACTGCTCTTTGCCATTCTCGCAATCAAGGAGATTACTATGCCGTCTTTCGCTACGCCTTCCATCGGATTCGCCGCTACGGTGGCGGCGATTGTTCTCGCTTCCACATCGACTGTGGTGTTTGCTCAGAGCTCAGACCACGAGTGGCAGAAGGTTTATGCCGTGGGTGGTGGGACTGCTTCGCTTACGGTGGAGACGGGCGACAGCGGCCTTGAGATCCACTCATGCGGCGACTGCAAGGAGATCAGAGTTCATGTCGAGTCAACGCAAAACCTGAGCGAGTACGTGATCGAGGAGCATCAGGAGGGCGATCACGTTTCGTTCACGATCAAAGAAAAACCGCACGCCTTCCGGGTTCAATGGAACGCGAGTCGAAGAACGAAGGTAAGTGTGGAGACTCCGGCAAAGCTGGATCTGGATGCGAAGGTTGCGGACGGTAATCTGTCTGCGCAGGATCTGACGGGCAAGGTTCAAGTCCGCTCCGGCGATGGTTCGGTGGAGCTTAACAACATCAAAGGGGATGTGCACTTGGTTGCCTCAGATGGCAGCGTCAGCCTGCACAATGCGATTGGCACCGTTGATGCTCGCGGTTCGGACGGCAGTATGAAGATCGATGGACAGTTCACGATGGTTCAGCTGCAGACCAGCGACGGCAATCTGGACTTCACCCTTTCTCCTGGATCTCAGCTTACGAGTGCTTCGCAGATAAAGAGTTCGGATGGACGGGTTTCTATCCGGCTGCCGCAGACGCTCTCCGCGGATATGGATGTGGCGACCGGCGATGGACATCTAAACTGCACGCTTCCGCTGACATTGGATCACTACAACAGCAGGGAGTCGAGCGGACATCACCTGCACGGGCACTTGAATAACGGCGGCGTTCCGTTCAGCATTCGCGCCTCGGATGGGAACGTCAGCATAACAACCCTCTAGTAGCGGAGTTCGCCGATGAACGCGGCGTATGGGGCGAGCGTCATCTGTTCGAGATTCATCGTGCCGATGTTGTCGTCTGAGCGCAACACCGAGCGGAGGAAGCTTCCACGCAGATCGAGCCTTGTTGTATCTGCTTTGACCGACAGGATGACGGGATGCGCCGTGAGGTTGAAGAGCAGGATCATGACTGGAGACGTAGCCGAGACGAGCTTTGGTTTACGGATCAGCACTAGAACGTTTTGATCGTCGCGGTTGATGGTGAGGCTGGTCCCCAAAGCGAGGGTGGAGTTGCCATGATGGAGCGCGGCGAGCTGGCGATACCAGTTGAGGAGAGAGTCGGGGTCGGCGTCCTCGAGAGCGGCGTTCGGCGTGGCATCGGGTGAATAGTTGGCCGTGGTCGTCGGGGGGTTGTTTGTAACTGGCGTCTGGCTGGCAGGTTTGTAGGGGACGTAGGTCTCGCTGGTGGTGGGCTTGTACGGGACGTAAGTTTCGCTGACGGGAGCAGGGGCAGGTTGTGGGGGCAGAGGAGGTGCGTCCCACAGAATCAGCGGTGTGGCTGCGCGGGAGAGAGAGGGAGAACGGACGCCGAGTTCCTGCCCATAGTAGAGCAGCGACTCGGCGCGGGTGGTAAAGAGAAGAGTTGCGACCAATTTGGCGATAGCGAGGTCGTGCTGGCCGTCGGCGTAGCGGCTCATGCTGCGGGTGAAGGTGGGGCCATCGGTGGCGAGGAGCGGAAGGCTGTGGCCGGCTTGCTGGATGTCCTGGAGGCGGTCGATAAGGGGGCGGATGGTGGATGCGTTGAGTGGGGTGATAGCGCCGAGGCGGTCGTCGAGCAGGAGCTGCGGGGATTGCGTGTCGAGCACGGTGCTGCGTGGCTGGGTGGTAGTGTGTGCTTGCCGCCGTGAGCGGGAGTGTGCGTGGTGGCGGCCTCGGGTGGCGGGCTGCGGCTGCGGTTGAGGCTGGGCGGTTGCGACTAAATTGGGGTCCGCATCGGCGATGAGGATGCGTTGGCCGAGGTAGCTGACGGTTGTGGTGCGAAGGGTTGCAGCCTGTTGGTGGGCGGCTTCGTTGGTGCCGCTGACATGAAAGCCGGCGATGCCCCGGTTGAGCCAGAAGCGCGCGACGTTGGGCAGGTCCTCGGCGGGTATGGCGGGGTCGAGGTCGAGCAGGACGCGGAGATGACGGCTGCTGGCTTCGCGAAGGAGATCGTCGAACTCGTCGAGGGAGCCGAGGGCGGGATCGATGGTCTCGGCATGAGTGGGGTCGGACTGCAGATGCGTGAGCAGGATGGCGTCGGTTCCGAGGGAGTGGATGTAGTCGAGACGATGGACGATGCCATGAAGGGGGCTGTCTCCGGCCGGGCTGAAGTCGACTGGGTTGATCTCATAGATGATGGCGCGCTGCCACCAGAGGTCGGTGGTGATGCCGGAGCCAACCCAGCCGGGGCGGGCGAGAGTCTGCGATGAGGCGAGGGGAGCGGCTGCGCTGAGAGAGCAGGCGAGACAGAAGGAGAGAAGATGTCGGGGAGTTCGGAGGGAGGTGATCATGCGTTGTTATTGAGATGCTACGCGAGACGGCCGGGGAATGGGATGGCGGTATATGGGCGGTTTGGGCTGGGTTCGCCGACTGCAGTTTTGTTCCTCTCCTTGTATTTGAAGGAGCGAGGTTTTATGGTCAATAAATCCGCTGCAGATAAAAGGAGATTCGCATGAAAGGTCTTGCTGCTTTTGGTATGGGGGCTGCACTGTTTTTTGTTCAGCCGGGGGTCGCACAGATGGGCGCGCCGGATACGCCGCCGCCGGTCTCGATGCCGGCTATCCATGGGCCGCTCGCGGCGAAGTATAAGGCAGATGCGGATCGAATTTTGCAAGCAAGCGAGACGGATGACGATGGATATGTGGCGCTGACGTATCTGTGCGATCACATTGGCAAGCGGCTGAGCGGATCGCCGCAGCTCAACACGGCAGTCGAATGGGGCGCGGATCTGATGCGCAAGGCCGGCCTCGAGAACGTGACCGTTCAGCCGGTGATGGTTCCGCATTGGGTGAGGGGGGAGGAGTCGGGCGCGATCGTTGCGCCGGTGACGAAGCCGCTGCATATGCTGGGACTCGGCATGAGCGTGGGCACACCGAAGGGAGGCATTACGGCTGAGGCAGTGTTTGTGCCGAGCTTTGAGGCGCTGGATGCGTTGTCGCCGGAGCAGGTGAAGGGAAAGATCGTGGTGTTCAATCCGGGCTGGCATGGCTATGGAGTGAACGTGATGTATCGCGCGATTGGGCCGTCGAAGGCTGCGGCGAAGGGTGCAGTGGGCGTGCTGGTGCGGTCGGCTACGGGGCTGGCGATGCAGACACCGCATACGGGGTCGCTCTACTACGACGAGAAGGTGACGAAGATTCCTGCGGCCGCCATTTCAATCGAAGACGCGTTGATGATCGAGCGGCTGTGCAAAGAAGGGCCGGTGAAGGTGCACCTCCAAATGGACGCGCACATGGAGCCGGAGGTGAAGGCCGGTAATGTGATCGGCGAGATTGTTGGCAGCGAGCATCCGGAGCAGGTGGTGGTGATTGGCGGACACATCGACTCGTGGGATGTGGGCCAGGGCGCGCAGGATGATGGCTCGGGCATCATGGGAACGTTTCAGGCGGTGACGCTGATTCATAAGCTTGGGCTGAAACCAAAGCGGACGATCCGCCTGGTGTTCTGGGTGAATGAAGAGAATGGCGAGGCAGGCGGAAAGGCGTATCGAAAGATGATTGGGCCGAAGATCGGCGAACAGGTTGCGGCGATCGAGATGGATGAAGGAGCGGAAAAGCCGCTGGGGATTGGGTTTGGCGGGTTCGAGTCGCTGATGCCAGGCGCGCCGCCGTTTGACTTGAGCAAGCTGCCGCCGGATCAACAGCAGTCGTTTGCGGCGTTGCAGGATATCGCTTCGCTACTGGGGTCGATCGGTGCGGATAAAGTACTGCCGGGCGGAGGTGGATCGGACATCGAGCCGCTTACCGATGACGGAGTTCCTGCGCTGGCTCCGCGGACCGAGGATCTGCACTACTTCGACTGGCATCACACCGAGGCGGACACGCTGGATAAGGTCGATCCGAAGGAGTTTCGGAAGAGCGCGGCTATGTTGTCCGTCGTGGCTTATGTGCTGGCGGATATGGATGGCCGCTTGGCGGGGAAGGTCGCTGTAGCGGCGAAGTAGCTTTGGTTAGAGAGATGGCTGTGGCGGAGTCATTCCGCTACAGCCATTTTTTTTGCGAGTCAGGGAGTCAGCGCGGTGGTGGTGCCGTAGACGGTGGAACGGGTTTGCCATTGGCGGTGTCGGACTCCATCAGCTCGGCGCGAGTGCCGTCGGGGTCGAAGAGGTTGACTTGGCGCTTGCCGTTGACGCCGGTGTGTGGAGCGATGGGCTTGCCGTAACTTTCGAACGCGGGGCGAGCCTCGAGGGTTGCGATGGACTTTGCGACGTCGGGCACGAGAAGTGAGATGTGCTCTTGGCCGCCGCGTTTATCGGGTGCAGGAAGGTCGCGGTAGAGCATGAACTCGACGTAGTCGTTGCCGTCGGGCACCTGCATGTCGATCCAGCTTAGTTGTGTTCCGTTGGAGCTGCCGCGCCAGAACTCGTGAAAGCCGAGAACTTCGCCATAAAACTTGATGGACTTTTCGCTGCTGCCGACGAGAAAGCCGAGGTGATAGATGGAGTCGGAGATGCGCGTTGCAGGCAGGAATTTGCCGGCGTTGCGAGCCTCCATGCCGTCCGGCTGGGGTTCGACGAACTCGATGAGATTGCCGTCAGGATCTTTGATCTCGAAGTTCAGGTCGCCGATCTTGCCGTTGCTGACTTTGCTGTCGACCGTAACGCCGCGAGAGGCGAGGTAACGGCGCATCTGCTCAGCATTTGAAACCGTAAAGGCGATGTGGTTGAGATGGCCAGAGTCTGTCAGTGGCTGCTGGTTGAAGAGTTCAACGTGCTGGTGATCGTTGATCTTTATGAAGGCAATGTGGACAGTGCCGTCTGGGTTCCTAAGATCGTAGAGCTCGTCGTAACCGAGTAGGCCGTGCCAGAAGTCGAGCGCTTTTGGAAGATCGGAGACGAAGAAACCGACGTGCGAGATGCCGAGGATGCGGGGGCGGAGGGGCGCGGTTTGAGCCGAAGCGGCGAGGGTGCAGGCTAAGAAGACGGCGAAGAGAAACGCTGGTCTTTTGCTTCGATTCATCAGACTGATGATAGTCCTCTCCTCGGAGTCATCGTATCGTTGCGGTAATGGATTAGAACAAGGCGAACCGGCCACGAACGTTCTTTGTTCTCGCTAAATTTACCGTCGCCCGATTGACATGGATCACCCGGCTCGATAGCCTCAAGGTCCGACGGTGATTGGTAGGCCAGTCTTTTTGCTGTCGGAATCCCAAAAGCCCTTGCGGAGACTCCGCGTGATGCAAGGGGGCAGAAGGCTGGACTTTCAATGAGCACAAGAGCAGATTTTAGCGTTGATGAGTGGGATCTCCTGCGATCCTCTCCGTTTATGGCGAGCATTCTGGTTGTAGCGGCGAGCCCCAGCGGTCCCATTGGCCTTGTTCAGGAGTCAACGGCTGCAGGCAAGATGATTATCCAGGCAGCGGGATCAGCGCAGACTCCGCTGCTGAAGGATCTTGCGCAAGACCTGACGCAGAAGATGTCGATTCCGAAGCCGCCAGCAGGCGCAACCCCTGTTCAGGTGCAGGCGGCGGCAACCGAGATCCTGAAGCGGACCTCCGATCTGCTGGCACAGAAGGCCACGCCTGAGGAAGCAACCGAGGTGAAGCAGTGGCTGGCAGGAGTCGCCAAAGCGACCGCGGAGGCTACGAAGGAGGGCGGCTTCCTCGGCTTCGGCGGTACTCTGGTCTCGGAGGAGGAGAAGGCGGCACTGGCGACGATCAACTCGACGCTGGGACTTGCGGCCTGACCTCGATTTGCAGACGGCTAGCTGATGTCGAAGCTGACTCCCTGCGCCAGTGGCAGATCGGTGCCGTAGTTGATGGTGTTGGTGGCGCGGCGCATGTACTGCTTCCACGCGTCGGAGCCGGATTCGCGTCCGCCTCCAGTCTCTTTCTCGCCGCCGAACGCTCCGCCGATCTCCGCGCCGGAGGTGCCGATGTTGACGTTGGCGATGCCGCAGTCGGAGCCAGTGGCTGAGAGGAAGAGCTCGGCCTCGCGGAGGTTCATAGTGAAGATCGACGACGAGAGTCCCTGGGGTACATCGTTGTGTAGGGCGAGCGCGCCGGCGAAGTCGGTGTACTTGAGGACGTAGAGGATGGGAGCGAAGGTCTCGCGCTTGACGACCTCGGCCTGCGACGAGATCTCGACGAGGGCGGGGCGAACGTAGAAGGCCGCGGGGTTTTGCTTGTTGTCTATCTGGGTGGAGATGCGTTCGCCTCCGGTGATGGTCGCGCCAGCGCTGCGAGCCTCTTCGAGCGACTTCTGCATCGCGTTGAAGGATCGTTCGTCGATGAGCGGGCCTACCAGGGTGCCTTGTGCTCCTGGGTCGCCGATGACGACCGAGCCGTAGACCTTCTTGAGCTGCGGAACGAGCTTGTCATAGACGCTCTCGTGGACGATCAGGCGGCGCAGTGTAGTGCAACGCTGGCCGGCGGTGCCCATTGCAGAGAAGGCGATGGCGCGGAGGGTGAGGTCGAGGTCCGCAGTGGGGGCGACGATGGCTGCGTTGTTGCCGCCGAGCTCGAGGATGGCCTTGGCGAAGCGCGCGGCGAGCTTCGGAGCTACAGCGCGGCCCATCGCAGTCGATCCCGTGGCAGAGACGAGTGGGATGAGTGGACTGTCGACCAGTTGTTCGCCAACCTTGGCATCGCCGATGAGGAGGGTCGCCAAGCCAGCCGGAGTATTGCCGAACTTCTTTGCCGCCCGCTCGAATATGGCTTGCGTGGCGAGGGCGGTCAGCGGAGTTTTTTCGCTGGGCTTCCAGACGACGGCGTCTCCGCAGACGAGCGCAAGGGCGGCGTTCCAGCTCCACACGGCAACAGGGAAGTTGAAGGCGGAGATAACGCCGACGACGCCGAGGGGGTGCCAGGTCTCCATCATGCGATGCTTGCTGCGTTCAGAAGGAACGGTGAGTCCGGCTAGCTGGCGCGAAAGTCCGGCCGCGAAGGTGCAGATGTCGATCATCTCCTGAACCTCGCCCTGGCCTTCGGAGAGCAGCTTGCCGGTTTCGATGGTGACGAGGCGGCCCAGAGGTTCGATATTGGCGCGGAGTTCTTCGCCGAGAATGCGGATGAGTTCTCCTCGTTTGGGAGCAGGAACGTTGCGCCACTCGAGATAGGCGGCGTGCGCCTGGACAATAGCTTTTTGGGCGGCCTCGGCGGTGATGGTGGGGACCTGCGCGATAACTTCGCCGGTGATCGGTGTGCGAACGGTAAGCTCGCCTTTGGTGGTTGCGGCCGCAGGGACGCCGAGGGTGGCGAGGATGGATTCGACTTCTTGCTGGATCGTCATGGTTTGTCTTGATTCTTCTCGCAGTTAGCGTAGATGCAGCTAGCGTAATGGTGCAGATCGCGGGCCTTCTCCAGTATAGCGGTTGGAGGATGGCTGGTACGCCGCACGAATGCGCTGAATTAGCATGGTGATTTGCGGCTTGAGGGGATGACGGAGAACAGTTCGCGTGTGGCGCAAAGCCGCATCTCAGAATTGCGCGAGGAGGCATCCGGCAATCAGGGCAGGTCGACGAGGATGCGGGCGCCGTAGTTGAATACGAGGTAGTTGCCGGAGAGGGCTGAGGGACCAACCTGAGGTTGTATTTGTGCTCCGCCAAGAGAAAGGGGTTCGGTCCAGGTGACGGCGCCGGTGGTAAGGGAGTAGATGGAGTAGTAGGAGTAGATCGAGTTGGAGTCAACGGTGAGGAAGCCGCCCGCTCCCTCCAATCCCGGGGCCAGTTGCGGGAGCGCGTTGAGCGTGGTGAGCTGCGCGCCGGTGGCGTCATAGATGACTGTTCCGGTGTATGGGGGCAAGGTTTCGGGGCGAATATCCGTGCCGAAGGTGTTTACGAGGACGCGGTTGTTGTCGATCCAGCCCACGACATAGCCATTGACCGTAGCAGCGAGGGTGCCGTTTTTGTAGATGCTGGTGGTGGATGTGGACGACTCCGCGCCGGTGGAGACAGCGACGAGGGTGCCATCGGGAGAGAGAAAGATGGCACTGTTTCCGAAGTCGAGGTCGGAGGGAGGGTTATCGGACCAGATGATCGGCGAACCGGAGAGTGGTGTGACCTGGCGGGTGTAGACGGTGTTAGAGCCGTTGGGGGTTGACAGGTATTGGCCCAATGCGGCGCCTGAACCGGAGAGAGAGAAGTCGGAGAGGTCGGGCGTTGTTTGCGGATGGGAGGTGAGTTGATAGGGGAAGTTGTAGGTGACGGTGCCCGCGGGGAGAGAGTAGATGTTGAGAGTTCGGTCGGGTTCGTATTGGGAGTCAATGGGGTTGGCTGAGGCGGCGAGGACCGATCCATCGCTGGAGAGGACAATCTTTCCGGCGCGGAAGTTGATAGAGCCAACGATGGTTGGGGACGAAGTTTCGAACTCTAGAATCTTGCCGATGGCGGTAGAGATGACGACATTGCCGGGGGCTGCCGCAATGTCGTAGGCGGTGCCGTAGCCGAAGAAACGCGGCGTGGTAGTGGCGCTCGGGCCGTCGAGGACGACGCCATGCACATTGCCTACGGCCCACAGGCTGGGAGAGAGGGCAGCAAAGGCGTGCTCATAGGCGACGGGAAGGGCGGTGCTGCTGCTGAGGGTTGGAGTGGTGCCGGACAGGTCGATGGTGGACGCCGCTGGGGTTCCGTAGGGGAGCACGCCGAGGGTGGAACCAGAGGGAATGACGACGGTGTCGGTGTCCAACGTATACGTGGTGGTGGGAGTGGTGGCGCCGATCGGGTAGAGGCTGAGGATGTTGTTGAAAGTGTAAGTCCAGAACCAATTGGCGTAGCCGTTGAGACCGCCCGGGTCGCTGAGCGATAGCATCCCTTGCTGGACTGTGGCCGCGGAGTAGGTGTAGACGTCGTAGACTGGCGAATTTGCGGGCGGGCTGAGGTTTGGCGTGTTGGTGAGAAAGTGGCTGCCGTCGGTAAACCAGGTGTTGAAGTTGGCGGTGAAGGCAGGACCGACGGAGGAGGTTCCGGAGGGAACGGAGTCGGTTTCGATGACGTTGGCGCCGGCGGGCCCCAGGGCAATTTGAAGCTGTCCGGACGCGGCGAAGGCGTTTGCAATCGAGTAGTCGCCGTGGCGAGAGAACAGGAGATGTCCGTTGCTGGTGCTCCAAACCGAGAGACCGGAAGCGTAGCCGGAGGCGATGTAGGTGCCGTCGGTGGAGAGCTTCCACCAGGCGGAGGGGGGGACGGTGGGGACTGGGTCGAGGCTGGGAGAGGTGAGGGTGGCGATGAGGCTTCCATCAACATTGGAACGAACTTCCACCGCGTTTGCGATGCCGATGGCGAGGACGGAGCCGGCCATATCGGATGGATAAAGAGGGGTGCCGGCCCCATCGCCGCTGGCGAGCTCTGTCGTGGTCGTGTAGTCCCAGAGCACCCAATGACCGTTGCCGTCCTGGGTGAAGAGGCGGGTGGGCTGGAGACGCATGACGACAATCGAGCCGGTCTGGCCGAGGTCGAGCAGACTGAAGACGGTGAAGCTGGCTACTGTAATGGTGACCGTTGCGGTCGTGGAGCCGGCGGAGTTGGTTGCAGTGATGGTGTAGGTGGCTTGCGGGGTAGCGGCGGTAGGCGTGCCGGAAATTGCGCCGGTCGATGCGCTGAGGCTGAGGCCGGCGGGAAGCGCCGGGCTGACCGTGTAGGTGGTTACTGTTCCATTGACGGTTGGAGTGTCGGTGGCGATCGCCTGCCCGACCTTCGAGGTGATAGTGGTCTGCGGATAGGCAAGGTTTGTGGGCGGCGTAGCAAGGTTCACTGTGATCTGCACAGTTGCCGTCGTGCTGCCGGCGGAGTTGGTTGCGGTGACGGTGTAGGTAGCTTGTGGGGTAGCGGCGGTCGGCGTGCCGGAGATTGCGCCGGTCGATGCGCTGAGGCCGAGGCCTGCAGGAAGCGCCGGGCTGACGGTATAGGTGGTTACTGTTCCATTGACGGTTGGAGTATCTGTGGCGATGGCCTGGCCGACAATCGCGGTGATGGCGGTCTGTGGATAGACAAGGTTTGTGGGGGGAGTAAGGTTCACTGTGATCTGCACCGTTGCCGTCGTGCTGCCGGCTGAGTTGGTCGCGGTGATGGTGTAGGTGGCCTGCGGGGTAACAGTGGTTGGCGTGCCGGAGATTGCGCCGGTCGATGCACTAAGGCTGAGACCTGCAGGAAGCGCCGGGCTGACGGCGAAGCTGGTTACAGTCCCGGTGACGGTTGGGGTATCCGTAGCGATGGAACTGCCGACAATCGCGGCGATGGTGGTCTGCGGATAGACGAGGTTTGTTGGCGGAGCAAGGTTCACTGTGATCTGCACCGTTGCCGTTGTGCTGCCAGCAGAGTTAGATGCGGTGATGGTGTAGGTGGCCTGCGGGGTAACAGTGGTTGGCGTGCCGGAGATTGCGCCGGTCGATGCACTAAGGCTGAGACCTGCAGGAAGCGCCGGGCTGACGGCGAAGCTGGTTACAGTCCCGGTGACGGTTGGGGTATCCGTAGCGATGGAACTGCCGACAATCGCGGCGATGGTGGTCTGCGGATAGACGAGGTTTGTTGGCGGAGCAAGGTTCACTGTGATCTGCACCGTTGCCGTTGTGCTGCCAGCAGAGTTGGTTGCGGTGACGGTGTAGTTGGCTTGCGGGGTAGCAGAGGTTGGCGTGCCGGAGATTGCGCCGGTTGATGCACTGAGGCTAAGACCCGCAGGAAGCACTGGGCTCACAGCGAAGGTGGCCACGGTTCCGGTGACCGTTGGCGTATCGGTGGCTATCGCCTGACCGACAATCGCGGTGATGGTGGTCTGCGGATAGACGACATTTGTGGGCGGAGCAAGGTTCACTGCGATCTGCACCGTCGCCGTCGTAGAACCTGCTGAGTTGGTTGCGGTGATGATGTAGCTGGCTTGCGCCGTAACGGCGGTTGGCGTGCCGGAGATTGCGCCGGTCGATGCGCTGAGGCCGAGGCCTGCAGAAAGCGCCGGGCTGACGGCAAAGCTGGTTACTGTTCCTGTGACGGTCGGAGTATCCGAAACGATGGCATTGCCAACGGTTACAGTTACGGTGGTCTGTGGATAGACCAGATTGGCAGGCGGGATTCCCTGTGGCGGCGGTGTAGTGCCCGAAGAGCTGCCCCCGCAGCCTGCAATTACGCCGAAGAAGCATGCCAAGGCGAGAAGGAGTACTGCGGAAAGGATCTGTCGAATCTGCGCCCGTCTAAAGAAAAGGAACAGCGCGATATGCGTCATAGTGCGCACCAATCCAAGGTACAGCGGAACTCTACCACTCTCCGGAAAAAAACCCTACACCTAAAGCGTTATTCACCTTGGGGTAGGTGTGTCTTTGGGTGCTCTTTATTTTGCAGAGCTTTCCGATTGATGCCAATAGCTGCGAAAGCAGCCGGTGCACTGCACCCTGACGATCTCCTTCGACCCTACCTCCTCCGGGACACGAAGTGCGACTCTGCAGATTATGAGTAGCGCTGCGAGTTCACCGGACAATATTCAACTGATGGGGACTGGGAACTGAGCACTGATGATGGATCGGTGTGGACTAAAGTTTTCTGATGGATGGTTGATGATGGTGGGCTAGAATGCGAAGACATTCGTAAGCCGTGATTTGCCGAATTGGCTGGAAGACTATGTTCGAGGAGAGTTTATGAACGATGTCGTAGCCGTAGATACGCAGTCGGGACAGCCGGGGTTGAGCCAGGTGGAGCGCCTGGTGGATACGTTTATCGCTCCTTCGAAGACCTTCACCGATATTTTGCGGAGCACAAGCTGGTGGCTGCCGTTTCTGCTGGCGGTGATTGTGTCGATTGGGGTGACCTTCACGATCGACCGGCAGGTAGGCTTCAGCCGCGTGGCAGAGAACATGATTCTCGACAGCCCGAAACAAGAGGAGCAGATTCAGAGCCTCCCTGAGGATCAGCGTGCGGCCAGGATGCACGGCATCGCGTCGTTTACTAAGAATATCTCGTATGGGACGCCGGTGATTATTCTGCTCATCTCAGCGGTCGGGGCGCTGGTGAACTGGGCAAGCTTCAACTTCGGACTGGGCGCGCGGACGACCTTTGGCCAGATGTTCTGCGTGTGGATGTACGCGTCGCTGCCGCGGCTGTTGAGCGGGTTGCTGACACTCGTGACGGTGATGTTTGGCGGGAATGCGGAGAGCTTTAATCTGAAGAATCCGGTGGGGACCAACCCCGCCTACTTTATGCCTGACGCTGCGCCATGGCTGAAGGCTGCGCTGGGTTTTCTTGACGTGATCGGAATTTGGAATGTGATTCTGCTGGTGATTGGGACCTCGATTGTGGCGAAGGTAAGCCGCGGGAAGGCTGCGGCCGTGGTCGTAGGCTGGTGGGCACTGGTGCTGATCTTGAGCGTAGCTTCGGCGGCGATGAGCAGCTAAGGCCGAGTGGGCTCGAGTGAGGTAAAGGTGGAGGCGGGCAGGTTCGCGCCGTTGTAGAGGTTGGCCTGAGGGAAGTTGGGCCACGCATAGCGGACGTACTGCGGGTTGGGGATCGCAGGGCTGGCCACGGTGATAGTGTCGCCGCTCGCTTCGTGATCGATGCGGGCGTTGGCGCGAAGAAAGACGCGGTCAGCTCCGGCGACTTCGAAGCCTTCGACTTGGGAACCTCCGGCTGCGCCGTTCTTGCTGTAGAGGCCGGCGGCGTTGTCGAACCAGACGTGCATAGCGCCTTTGTCCGGGTACGCGAGACGGAAGAGAGGGCCTGAGGCAGTGAGGTCTTCGTTGTAAGCGAGACGGCGGCCGAGCAGAGAGAGGCGCTCGCCTACAGCCTGCTTGTTGGCGGGGTGGACGTTGTGCTCGTTGCCGATGTCGATGGTGACGGCCATGCCGGTGTTGATCAGCGAGAGGGTCTTGCGCTGGGCGTCGCGGAGTTCGCCCCAGTCTTCCTTTGGCGAACTGGCGAACGCGGAGATCTGCACGTAGAGAAAGGGGAAGTTGCCCTGGGCCCAGTGCTGGCGCCAGTCCTTGATAAGCGTTGGAAAAAGTCTGTCGTAGAGGCCAGCGCGGTTGAGAGCAGAGTTAGCCTCGCCCTGATACCAGATGACGCCCTTGATCGGGAGCGGAGTGAAGGGGGCGACCATCGCGTTATAAAGCGCGGAGGGGCGCCAGGATTCGATGTTGGGGTGCCAGTCGCGATTGGGCGTCGTGGGTTTGCCCTCGGCGCGGGCTTGTTTATCGAAAGCGTCGAGACGCGCCTCGGTGGGTTCGCGATCTGCTTGTTCAGCGCGAGCCGCGAAGACTGGCATCAGGGACGCGTTGGAGCCAAGAGCATCGAGGCTGGTCCATGCCTCGGCGGGCGTACCTCCCCAGGTGGAGTCGATCAGGCCGATGGCGACGTGCTGCTTTTTGTCCTCGAGGGCCTTCTGCAGGTCGCGGGCGAAGAAGTAGGCGACTGCGGAGAAGGTCCTTGCGGAAGCGGGGGTGCAGAGGGACCAACCGGTGGTGGCGCGAACGTCTTCGCGGGGGTAGTCGGCGGCGTCCTTTTCGATCAGAAGGAGGCGGATGTCGGGGTAGTTGGCGGCGACGATCTCTTTCTCTGCGTCTTCAATCTGTGTGTCGGGGCCGAAGCCGTCGAGAGGCATCTCCATGTTGGACTGGCCGGAGGCAAACCAGAGATCGCCGAGGAGAATGTCGTCATAGGTGATGGTGTTGGTGCCGCGAACCGTAAGCGTGTAAGGGCCTCCGGCGGGTTGCGGTGGCAGATAGAGACTCCAGCGGCCGGTGGGGTCGGCCGTAGCGGTGTTGGTGAGGTGGTGGAAGGTGGCGGTGACGGACTCGCCGGGAGTGGCGCTGCCCCAGAGATGGATGGGCATGTCGCGTTGCAGGACCATGTGGCTGGAGAAGAGTTTGGGGAGGGAGACTTCGGCTTGGGCAGCAAGGGTGGCGGCGAGGAGGCAGAGGGTGAGGCGAAGCTTCATGAACGGGGTCTCCGATTACTTTTATACCGGCTGGACTTTGTGTTGACGAGGCTCGCAGCGGGAAGGTTTCGCTTGCTCCTTCGTTGCGGAGGTCAAGCTCGAAGTCAAAGGAGAGGCCCGACAGAAGCCGGGCCTTGGTTGATACGGTTGTTGGTTGATTTTCGGTTGGGTGCTGATTACTCAGTCCAGCGCTTGAAGACGAGCGAGCCGTTGGTTCCGCCGAACCCGAAGGAGTTCGAGAGAGCGTAGTTGATCTTCGCAGGCAGCGGTTTGTTCGGAACGTAGTTCAGGCGGCACTGCGGATCGAGCTCAACGATATTCATCGTAGGAGGCGCGATCTGGTGCTGCATGGCCAGGATAGTGATGCCGGCTTCCAGGCCGCCTGCCCCACCGAGAAGATGGCCCGTCATGGATTTGGTGGAGCTGACCATGAGCTTGCCGCTGGTTGCGCGTTCGCCGAAGACATTCTCAATGGCCTTCGATTCGAGGGCATCGCCGAGAGGAGTCGAGGTGGCATGCGCGTTGACGTAGTCGATCTGGTCCGGTGAGAGTCCCGCGACTTTGAGAGCGTGCTTCATCGAGCGATAGCAGCCTTCGCCCTCGGGAGCCATGCCGGTCATGTGGAAGGCGTCAGCGGAGAGACCGTAGCCGAGAACCTCAGCCAGGATCTTTGCGCCGCGTGCCTTGGCGAACTCAAGCTCCTCGAGGATGAGAATGCCCGCGCCTTCGCCGACCACGAAGCCGTCGCGATCCTTGTCGAAGGGGCGGCTGGCGTGCTCGGGGTCGTCGTTGCGCGTGGAGAGCGCCCGCATGGCGGCGAATCCAGCCACACCCAGCGGCGTGATGGACGCTTCGGTGCCACCGGCGATCATGGCATCTGCATCGCCGCGCTGAATGATGCGGAAGGCATCGCCGATAGAGTGAGCCGACGTGGTGCAGGCAGTCGCCGTCGCCTCATTCGGCCCACGCGCGCCGTATTTGATTGAGACGTGGCCAGCGGCGAGGTTGATGATGGAGCCGGGGATGAAGAAGGGCGAGACCTTGCGCGGGCCGCCGCTGAGCAGATTCTGGTGTTCCCGCTCGATGACATCGAAGCCGCCGATGCCGGAGCCGATATGGACCCCCACCTGATCGCGGTTCTCTTCGGTGATCTTCAGTCCGGAGTGAGCCATCGCCTCGGCCGATGCGGCCAGGGCAAAGTGAATAAAGCGTCCCATCTTGCGGGACTCTTTCTTGTCGACGAAGAGAAGAGGATCGAACTCCTTGACCTCCGCGGCGAATCGGACGGGATGGCCCGTGAGATCGAATGCCTTGATCTCCGCCATGCCACTGCGTCCGGCCATGAGACCTTCCCAAACCTCAGGGGCGGTTTTGCCGACCCCGCAGATCAGGCCGAGGCCGGTGACAACTACGCGACGATGCTCCATTGTTTACTTGGCCTTCTGGTTCTTTTCGATATAGTCGACCGCGTCTTTGACGGTCTTGATCTTCTCGGCATCTTCGTCGGGGATCTGGATGTCGAAGGCCTCTTCGAACTGCATGACGAGCTCGACCACGTCGAGGGAGTCTGCACCGAGATCTTCCTGAAAGCTTGCACCCGGGGTGACTTCCGCTTCATCCACCTGAAGCTGCTCGACAATAATCTGCTTTACCTTCTCGTCTACTGCTGCCATTGCGTTCTCCTGTTTACGTCTGGAATCTGAAGCCTGGATGTTTTGTCGCTCAAGGTCGACACGGCCAACCTCAAGCATACTGAGCGCCTCAGTGAGTGTAAAGCAACCGCAGGCAGCCGTGGGAAATGGGCGAGAGGATCTTTTCAGTCTTCCTCGCCAGAGGCGGCAAGCAGTGGGGCGATCCCTGGGACGTCGTCGAAGCCGATCAGGTTGGATACGGGGATGCCGGCGTCGATGGCGGAGACGTTTTTCAGCGCCTTATTAATCGCCCGCGTACGGACGCCGAGCTTCTGAATGGTGTTCTGAACCGTTCCCACCTGATCTTCGACCTTCTGCATCAGCCCCCCATAGGTCTCGAACTCCTTCTTGGCACTGGAGAGCACGCGCCAGACTTCGTCGCCCTTCTTTTGGATGGCAAGCGTGTGAAAGCCCATCTGGAAGCTGGTCAGGATGGCCATAAAAGTCGACGGCCCGGCGATAGTGACGCGGCAGCTCGACTGTATCTCCGACTGCAACCCCGGACGGCGGACGACCTCCGCATAGAGGCTCTCCGTCGGCAGGAACATGATGGCATGGGGCATGGTAGTGGGTGGGTCGATGTACTTATCGCAGATGCGTCTGCCCTCGGCGCGAATGGAGCGCTCGAAGGCCTTTCCAGCGGCCTCGATGCCTTCGCCGGTCTCGTAGGCATGCTCCAGCCGCTCCCAGTCCTCTTTGGGAAACTTGGCGTCGATGGCGAGCAGAGTGTGGCTGTCGGCACCTTCGCCCGAGGGGAACTTGAGAGCGTATTCCACCGACTCAAGCGTCCCCTGCTTGATGCGGGCGTTTTTGATGTACTGCTCAGGCGAAAACATCTGCTCAAGCTGCTGGCCAAGCTGAAACTCGCCCACCACGCCGCGCGATTTGACGTTCGAAAGAACTCTCTTCAGATCGCCCACACCGGTGGCAAGCTCCTTCATCTCACCCAGGCCCTTCTGGACTTCGCCGAGGTGCGTCGTAACCTGCCCGAACGACTCCGTAAGCCGCGTCTGCAGCGTGGCATGCAGCTTTTCGTCAACAGTAACCCGCATCTCCTCGAGCTTCGCAGTATTGGCATCGTTCAACTTCGAAAGGCGGTCTTCGACGGTGAAGCGCAGTTTTTCCTGCTGATCGTTAGCCTCGCCGGAGAGCTCGTTCAGGCGGCTGTGCAACGCCTCGCGAGCCTCGATCTGATTGCGATTAACCTCGCCAATGAAGTAGGAGAGCCGCTGTGCGATCGAATCCAGATTCTGCTGAACCGCAGTGCGCAGAACCTCGTCGGAGGCTTTGTTGTCGCTGCGAAAGGCGTTCAGCCCGTTCTGCAGCAGCCCGCTGAGCTCGGCGATCGTCGCGGTAATCTCAGTGCGAAGGCTGGTGAAGTCTGCTGCAGCTGCCTCGCGGGTTCGCCGGGCATCGTCGGCGGCGTCGCGGCGTATCTCGGCCAGGCCGCTTCGCAGATGGGCGTCGAGCGCCTCGTTCCGCGCGTCCAGCCGCGTCAGCTGCTCGGGCATCTGGATCAGCCGCGGATCCGTCGCGGGCACCGGCTGCCTGCGAAGCAAAAGCAGAACGACGGCCAGGAGAAGGACGAGATTGACGATGAGAAGGGCAGTAAACATTTCGACTTTCCTTCGCCTCAGAATAGCATCAGGTTCAGTGGAACGTTGTGCGTTTTTTATCGGAGGATAGGGGGTAAACTACAAAATAATGAACGTGTTCAAAATACCTTTACATCATGGAAGTGAAGGTGTAACTTCATAATTGAACATGTTCAAAATAAAGACAAGGGGAGTCAAATTATGATCGTCGCCAGCTGCTATTTCAGCTATCTCGTTATAAGTATTGCGCTTACAGTTTGGGTAGCGCGTACCCTTCATCGTAATGGCCGAGTGTTTTTGGTGGATGCGTTTCACGGCAACGAGGCGCTTGCAGATTCGGTGAACCAACTGCTCGTGGTGGGCTTTTACCTGATCAATATCGGCTATATTGCCCTGGCGTTGAAGACGACCGATCCACTTTCGAATGTCCGGCAGGTGATCGAACTGGAGAGTGTCAAGATCGGAGTGGTCCTGTTGATCCTTGGAGCCATGCACTTTTTTAACATTCTCGTCTTTGCGAAGATGAGGAGCCGATCAACCGGCTTTAGTTCAGCGCCACCACCGCCGCGGATCGCATGAGTTCTCAATGACGAAGATCAAGAAGTCTGAAGAGACGCGCACACGAATCCTCGCAGCTGCACTTGCGGTGTTTCGCGAGCGCGGTTTCGAGCGTGCCACGATGCGTGAAATCGCTAAGGCGGCCGAGGTGGCAGTGGGTGCGGCTTACTACTACTTCGAGTCGAAGGACGCAATCGTAATGGCGTTCTACGAGCGTTCGCAGAGCGAGATGAGCCCCCGGATCGAGGCCTCTCTGATTCAGTGCAAGACCTTAGAGGAGCGCTTGCGGGCGATCATCTCGACAAAATTTGAATGCTTTGAACCAAACCGGAAGCTGCTTGGAGCGCTGTCGGCTCATTCGGATCCCGAACATCCGCTGTCGCCGTTTAGCAAAGAGACTGCGACGATCCGAGAACAGGACATCGGTTTCTTTCACAGTGCGGTTGCAGATTCCAGGGTCACGCTGCCAGCCAATATCAAACTTTACTTGCCACGTTTGCTTTGGATGTACCAGATGGGTTTGATCTTATTTTGGGTGTATGACCGGAGTAGTGGCCAGAAGAGGACGATGCTGCTCTATGAAAAAACACTGAAGATGATTCTGGTAACCCTCAAACTGGCAGGGATTCCGTTGCTACGGCCACTCCATCGTCTGGCTGCAGAACTACTCGAGGTGATTTACACAGAAGAATAGATTTATCGAGCGCAGGTTGCATGCCTCGAACGGAGTAGAGGGCTCTGAAAAATCGAGAGGGTGGCCGAGTTGAATAAACACGCATCCAACCGGGCAGGTTGGAGATATCGCCATACCGGGACGTAAATTTTTAGTGAAAACAGGTGATTTGAATGGCAGACGCTCTGAACAACCAGGGATTCGACAATCTCTTACGCAACATCGGGTCGGATGCAACGGCAACATTCGATAACTCCCCCAGCAATCCAACCGAACACGCCAGCAGCGAAGCAACTAGCGCCGCGACTGCCGTGGACGGTGACCAGGACGACGACGAACTCGAGGAAGAAGACGACGACGCCGCAGCCGAAGAAGAGGACGACGAAGACAATGAAGAGGAGGACGTCGAAGATGAGGCGGGTGTGTGAGATGGTGTCTGTGATGTATTCGCGTCGCAGAGAGAAGGAATAAGGATGCCGATTACCAACTACAGTGTCCTCGCGGGAAAGCCGACTGCGGGCAAGGTCGTCACCGGGTCGAGCACGCACTATCAGATCACGATGCAGGCCACCGGCGGCCCGTTCACAGTAGCGGTCAATATTCAGTCGATGGACGGGTCGGAGGTCTTGTACGACATCGTTGAAGATTTCACACCGCCGGATCTGGCAGGTCTGCAGGCGCTGCCCATGGGGATGACGCCATTGACGAGCGAGCCGGGTGGGCTGGCGCTGGACTTTGTGCGGAGCACCGTCAACGGCGCCTCCATGATCACGAAGGCGCAGATGACCCTACTGCCGAAGGCAAGTGAAAAGGCCAAAGGTGGCGGTGCAGAGCAGGAGATGATTCAGCGGGCGCGGGCAAAAGCGCTGGAGAACGCCGTAGTCACGCTGCTCAATATGACGATCGCCGATAAAGACGGCGTGATCTACGCCTTCGGCAGCGCGTACGCCGACTCCGGAAAAGTGGACGGAATCCACGACATCCACATGAATCAAGGAAACCCGGTCGGTGGCAAAGGCGGCGGATTCAGCGGAGATAATGGCGTGTGGCAGGATGGTGCGCTGTTTATCAACTTACCGTCGAAAGGCACATGGACCGCGGTATTTATTGCATTTCAGACTGAGAGCTGGAGTACGGACTCGGCTGGCAATCCGGTTTAGAAGATCATGTCCTGCCGGACGGGCCCACTGCGCGTGGGGCGGTCACTTCGTGACTTGTGTACCCCTTCTGTTGGCGCTCCCGTTGGTCGCAAAGGAAGATGATTCCGACCAACGGGAGGACTACGCGAAGCTCTAAAAAGGCGTGCGAACGCCCGCGCGTACCGGGGTCCCCACAAACAGGTCTTCGTTTGTGGGGTGGCCTAGCGCAGGAGGCCCGTCCGGCAGGACACAGCCTCTCAAGAATCCTCACCCGCCTCAACCGGTCCCAGCCCCAACCCACGCCCCGCCTTCTTCTTCTTCGCCGGATAGACCTTCGCCTCAACCGGCCCCGCCATCGTCTCCTTCACCAGCGCCTCAATCCCACGCCAGTACTTCAGATCCGCCGGACGAGCACTCGGCACCGCCTGCCGCATCCGGCAGTACCACAGCGACCACTCCAGCTCCTTCGAGCTCTTGTTCTTGATCGCAGCTTCAATCCGCGTCACTTCAGAGAATGGCGGCATACACCACTATCTTAGTGGACCCGCAAACAAGCCGCCCTAACGCAGCTCCCGCAATCTCCGGCAAGCCTCCACCAGATCCTTATCCTTCTTCGCAAAACAAAACCGCAGCAGATCCTCACCCCTCCCCAGCCGAAAGAAAGCCGACCCTGCCACCGAAGCCACTCCCGTCTTCGCCAGCAGCGCCCGCGCCTTCTCCGCCGCCGTAACCCCCGGCAACCCAGCCGCAGAAGCCAGCACGTAGTACGCCCCATCCGGCGCCTGCGGCATCATGTGAGCCTCCCGCAGCGCATCCACAATCATCGTGCGCTTCACCTCATGCTCCAGCGCTAGCCCGCTGTAAAAATCCTCCCCCAGCTGCTCCATTCCATCCGCCACCCCCTGTTGCATCGGAGCAGGCGCGCACACATACGTCAGATCATGAAAGTATCCAATCGACCCCAGCCATCTCGCGTCTGCGATCAGATACCCCACCCTCCATCCCGTTACGGAAAACGTCTTCGAAAACCCCGACATCAGAATCGTCCGCTCCCGCATCCCCGGAATCGACGCGGGGCTCAGATGCGTCGCCCCTCCATAAATAAAGTGTTCATAGATCTCATCCGTAAACACGAACAGATCGAACTCCTCCGCAATCCTTGCCAGCCCCTCCAACTCAAAACGCGTAAACACCTTCCCCGCAGGATTCGACGGCGTATTGATCACCATGCCGCGAGTCTTCGGCGTAATCGCCGCTCTGACCGCGCCCAGATCCAACCCCCAGTCGGGCGCAGTCAGCGCCACTGCCACCGCAGCCACCCGCAGCGAACTCAGCGTATTCACGTGATACCCATAGAACGGCTCAAACACCAGCACCTCATCGCCCGGATTCAGCAGAGCCATCGCCGCCGCCTGAAACGCTCCTGTCACCCCACTGGTCACCAGCACCTCGCGCTCTGGATCGACCGTAATCCCCAGCGTCCGCTCGACCTTCCCCGCAATTGCTTTTCTCAACCGCGGAATTCCATCCAGCCGCGTGTAGATGTTCAACCCATCGCGAATCGCCCGAATCGCCCCTTCGGCCACCACCTCCGGCACCTCGGTGTCGCATACACCCTGCGCCAGATTCACCCCACCCATCGCATCGCACGCCACGCTCATCGCGCGAATCTCCGACTGCACTAACCGCGGCGCCAGCTCACTCAGCCCAAGCCTCGACGAAACCTCAACCTGTCCCATAACCGATCCCCCAAAGCCAAGATGCCAAACCCAAGATGCAATCATCTTAGCCCGACCAGGCAATCCAAATCTCAACCCGACCAACGGGAGGGCCGAAGCAGCTAACCTCACCCAAGCAAGGTATACACGTCACGAAGTGACCGCCCCACGCGGAGTGGGCCCGTCCGGCAGGACAACAAAAAAGCCACCCGATCCCATCGAGTGGCTTCGCAGCATCCTTTGCTCTGTTCTACTTCGGCGAGACGTCCTTCATCTCCTCCTGCGCCTCCTTCATCTGCTTCATCGCCTCCGCCATTCGCTGCTGTATCTCTCCATTGAGCTCCCTCTGCATATCTGCCATCTGCTGCTTGAATTCAGGACTATTCACCTTTGCGGTCGCCCTCGCAATCTCTTCCTGGATCCGCGGCATCTCCATCGCCTTCAGATTTCTCTGCACCTCTGCCATCTGCTCTTTGAACGCCTCGCTATGGACCCTCTCGTTCGCCTTCATCGCCTGCAACTGCGCCTCTTCGATCTGCTTCTTGAACTCCGGACTATTCACCTTCGCCGAGGCTGCGGCGGCCTCTTCTATCTCTCTCTTGAAATCCGGGCTATTGATCCTCGCCGTTGTCGCCGCTATTTCCTTACTCGCCCTTTCCATCTGCTGCTTTATCTGTCTGCGCTCCTCAGGAGTGAGCTTGCGAACCTGTCCATTAACAATCGCGACCGGCTCATCCTCCGAGCCTTCCCAGCGATAGACATGTTGTCCTTTTTTTGCCACAACATCGGCCTGCTTCCCACTGGCCGTGACCTTGCGCTCCGCTGAATCCGAAGCAGAGGCATTCGGCGCAGCCTGCGGAGCCGCATCTGGCAAGGCCTGCTGTGCTGCATCTGGCGCAGCCTGCGGAGCCGCACTCTGTCCAATCTCCGGCAACGGAGCCTGCATCTGCTCCTGCGCCATCGTCGGAGTCAAGTGAAACATCGCAGCCACCGCCATCGTCGCCACCATCGCCACCGCTCCACTCGTCAAGCGAATCACCTTCGTCCGCACGCCCACTACCGACTCCGTCTTCATCAGTCTCATCACTCTCTCCTCCAGTACATTGCTGTTAAATAACTGGAACAACCCAACCCCTACCGTCTCGCGCTCCAACTCCCGCCCTGCCATCATGCCCCTCGCCAGCGTCAACAAACATCGCGCATATCCAATCTCGGACCGCATCTCCTCCGCGGCCATCGCATCGCACACCATCTCACGCGTCCGCCGAATCCTCCCCTGCACCCAGTGCGTCACCGGATGCCAACTCACCGGCAGCGCCATCAACTGGCAGATCGCACTCTCCAGCGTGTCCCTCCGCTTCACATGAGCCAGCTCATGCAGCAGCGCCGCCCTCATCTCCTCGGCCTCATATCGTGCAAACTCCACCGGCAGAAGAATCACCGGCGCAATCACCCCCACGATCATCGGGCTCGAGATCTCCACACTCTCGCGCACCTGCGGCAGCCTGATGCGAAGCCGCCGCCCATAGTCCTCCAGCACCACCGTCTGTTCTCCCGCAAGGGTCACCTCTCGCGACCGCTCCACCAGCCGCCGTGCCGCACGCCAGGCCCACACCACTCTCCATAACCCAAACATCACCGCACCTGCATAAAAACCCACCACCCAACGAGCCGCCGTCACCGAAACCTCCACACGCCGTGGCTGAAGCGGCGTCTCTCCCCCCTTCTCGCCGAATCCCCGCGCCCCCAGATCCCCACTAGCCGGCGCCACATCACTAGCTCCCACAAGCACCCGTGCGTTCGGGCGCACTCGAACCGGCGCCAGCTCTCCGCCCATTCCATGCAGCGGAAGCACTACCGCCAGACCCAGCACCATCAACCACACTCCATGCTGCATTCGCGGCCCCGCCTTCACCGCTGCAAGCATCAACCACGCGCCACCGGCCAGCATCGGCACCTGCCACAGCGCATTCGCCACATACTCCACCAGCGTCCGTTCGATCATCTCTCCTCCTTCCCCGCATCACGCTCCGCCGCCGCCAGCCTCTTCCCTACCCGCTCCAGCTCGTCTGCGCTGATCTGCCGCGCGTCCACCATCGCCATCAGCAGCGCCTCGCTGGAGCCGCCAAACATCCGCTTCACCATGTCGTTCAACGCGCTCCCCGTCGCCCGCTCCCGGCTCACCACTGCCCGGTAACGAAACGCACGCCCCTCCTGCACCCGCTTCACCTTGCTCTTGCGCAGCAGCACATTCAACATCGTCTGCACCGTCGTATAGGCCAGCTCCGCCTTCAGCCTCGGCTGCACCTCGCTCACCGTGCACGGCCCTGTCTCCCACAGAACCTGCATAATCTCCAGCTCCAGCGGCGTCAGCCCTTGATTCGTCTTCGTCTGCGTCGTCACCCATCCACCTCCTAATGCTTTAGTAGATTAAGCAGCAGATCTCCCACTTTTGTCAACTAAAGCCTTAGGACTTCATTAAAGCTCCGGGCAACACAGTAGACTGGAAGCAAATTTAGAACTTTCACCACGGCGAACGAGGGACCAGAATGTTTGGAAGCAATCGGATCGGCAGAGCACTGGGAACAGCAGCAGGGATAGCGGTTCTACTTCTCTTCGCAATCGGCAGCCACGCGCAGGCCACCGGCTCAAACCCGCCAAAGATGCAGCTCCCCGCAGACCAGCGAGCCTTCGACGCCGCCCGCGCCACCGTCGATCCCGCAGAGCGTCTCGCCGCCATGCAGCTCTTCCTCAAGAACTACCCCAAGAGCACCAGAGTCAGTCGCGCCCAGGGCGACATCTTCGACACCCTCGTCAAATACTTCCCGCAACGCACTGCCGAGATCGACAGCCAGGCAAAGATCGAGATCAAAGACGCCGGCAAAGGCTTCGTCAGGCTCTTCTACGAGACTGATGTCGCCGACACGCTCGCCGAAGCAAACGACACTGGCGTCGATCTTCCTCGCGCCGAAAAGCTCGCCAAAGATGCCTCCAGGAAATTCAACGAAGCCGACTGCGACAAAGACGTCCTCGATAACGCAAAGAAATACAAGTACCCTGCCCCCTCCGCTGCAGCAAGGCACTCCAGGTTCACCAAAGGACGAGCCAACGCCCTCGCCGCCCTCGCCAAAGTCGATATGGACGAGCACAAGCCTGAGCCCGCTGCAGCTCTGCTCGATCAGGCCTACGCCCTCGATCCCACCGTAGCCGAGGTCAACCTCCTGCGCGGCGAACAGGCGCTCGACCAACACAAAGACGCTGAAGCCCTCGAAGACCTCGAGCGTGCCCAGCTCACCGGCGAACTCAAATCCCCCTGGCGCGAAAAGATGATAGAGCTCTACCGCAACTCCCATGGAGGCAGCGATCAAAGCTTCCTCGCCGACATGGACGCCCAGTACGCGCGCATCTTTCCCGATCCCTTCACCCCGCAACCGGCGAAGCCAACCGACGGCAGCCGCACCGCACTGCTCGAGCTCTTCACGGGCTCCGCCTGCGACCCCTGCGTCAGCGCCGACCTCGCCGTCGACGCCCTCCTCAAGACCTACTCCCGCAAACAGCTCGTCGTCCTCGCCTTCGATCAGCACATCCCCGACCCCGATCCGCTTGCCAACCCCGACTCCATCGCCCGCGCCAAGTCCTACCGCGTCGCCTTCACGCCCACCTCCAAACTCAACGGCAAACCGCTATGGGAAGGCGGAGGCCCGCGCGCCAACGCTGAAACCTCCTACAACGAAGCCATCAAGAAGATCGACGCCGACACCACCAAACCCAGCGGAGTAAATCTACAACTCACCGCAACCCGCGCTCCGGACGGCATGATCCATGCAAGCGCCACCGTCTCCATCGACAACCCACAGCTCCTGCAGCAAAGCCTTGCCCCTGATCCACCGGCGAAAGAGGCCGACGCCAAGACCCCCGCGGCTATCCCCGTAGCTACAGCCACACCGCCCGCCCCCGCAGCCCAGCCCGCTCCAATCGAACCGCACCTCGTCGTCAACTTCGCCCTCGTAGAAGACGACGTCCGCTACAGCGGCGAAAATGGAATCCGCTTCCACCGCATGGTCGTCCGCTCTCTCGCGCAGCCGGCAGGCACCGGGTCCCTCGTCAAACCCGGAAAGGCGCTCGAAGCAACCTTCGATCCCGCAGCCATCAGCGCCACCCTCAAAACCTACCTCGACACCTACGAGCAAAAGAACGACCGCTTCGGCAAGGTCGTGTTCCTCGCAAAAGACACCACTCTCGAACCCACCCACCTCGCCATCACCGCCTGGGTCGAAGACACCACCACCCACCGCGTCCTCCAGGCAGCCTTCGTCCCGCTAGCCTCTACCGGCAGCCAGATCCATCAGTCGCAATCGGAGCCACCAGCCCAACAGTCCGAGGCCGCAGTAAAAACCGGAGCCGCAAAATGAAACCAGACTCCGCGATGAAATCAAGCTCCACCATGAAGCCAAGCCCCACAATGAAATCAGGCTCCACCATGAAATCAAGCCCCACAATGAAGACGGGCCCCACACGCCTCATCCTCGCCGCAGCCTACGCCGTCCTAAGTCTCACACCCGCCCACGCAGCGAAGCCGCCCGTCCAATGGCAGATCAAAAATCCGCCCACCAAACCCCTCAAGCAGGGAGCGAAGGTCAATCTCGCCCTCACCGGCCAGATCGACTCAGGCTGGCACCTCTACGCCCTTGAAGAGCCCACCGGAGGCCCCGTCGCCACCGTCATCGGACTCACCGAAGGCGACCCCGCCGACCTCCTCCGCGTAGAAGAGGCCAAGCCAAAGATCCTCCTCGATCCCCTCTTCAACCTGCAAACCGGCTTCTTTGAAACCACCGCCGACTTCACCCTGCACCTGACGCTGGCAAAAGACGCACCCCTCGGCCCCTCCGCGCTCCACGTCCTCATCCGCTATCAATCCTGCAACGACCGGGTCTGTCTCCCACCCCACACCGACACCGTAGAAGTCCCCATCACCATCACGCAATAGGATCAAATGTCCCGCCACATCCCATCATTCTTCATGCGTTCATGAAAAAACTACAACGCCAAGTAACACGGCGCCGGTGATAAGGAGCGCGACGCCAGCAATGCGAACGGGCATGCTGAAGTTGTCTCCCCTGCCTGTTTTTAGCGCAGCCTGTCGCGAAAACCCAAGATAAGCAGCCATCACACCTATCACTCCCGCCAGAATCGGGAGATAGTCGTGTCTGCTTACGGCGGTCCAACTCATAGCAACTCCTCCTAAGCCAGCCCAGTACTCTCCGCCTGCTCCTGCGCATGATAGCTGCTACGCACCAGCGGTCCGCTCTCCACATGCTTGAAGCCCATCCCCACTGCCTCATGCTTCAAAAACGCGAACTCCTCCGGCGTATAGTACCGAGCCATCGGCAGATGATCCCGGCTAGGCCGCAGATACTGCCCAATCGTCAGAATATCCACCTTCCGATCCGCCAGGTCACGAAACACCCCCAGCAGCTCGTGCATCTCCTCGCCCATCCCCACAATAATGCCTGTTTTGGTTACAAATGGCCGAGTTACAATCTCGCCCCCATCGCGATCGCCGAACATCTCCGCAGCAAGCTCCTTCGCACGCTCCAAAAACCGCAGCGACTTCTCATACCGCCCACCCGACTTCGCCACCCGATACAACCGTGGCACCGTCTCGATATTGTGGTTCAGAATCTCCGGCCGCGCCGCCACCACCAGCCGCAGAGCCTCTTCGTTCCCCTGAAAGTCCGGCGTCAGCACCTCCACCCTGCACCCCGGAGCCTGCATCCGAATCTCTTCAATCACACTCACAAACGCCCGCGCCGCGCCAACATTATCGTCATCGCGATTCACGCTCGTAATCACCGCATGCGCCAGCCCAAGCTGCGCCACCGCATACGCCACCCGTCGCGGCTCATCGAAATCAATCGGCTCCGGCTTACCTTTAGGCACCGCGCAAAACCCGCATCGCCGCGTGCAAAGGTTCCCCAGCATCATGAACGTCGCCGACTTCTGATTCCAGCACTCGCCAATATTCGGACACTGCGCGCTCTCGCACACCGTATGCAGGTTCAGCTCGCGCGCCATCTTCTTCAGATTATGAAAGGTCTCCCCCATCGGAGCCTTCGCCTTCAACCACGCCGGTTTCGGCGCAGGCTTACGCGGCGTCAAATCAATCTGCACCAGCTCTGGAGTCAACGGGGCCACGGGCGGAGTCATGCCTCAATTGTAACCAACCCGCCAAAACCCCGGTCCGAATCCCCAGGCGCGCCAAGCCCCGCGCCTCTATCAGACTCTTCACGCAGTCAGTCCTTCAGACCCAGCGTCACCCTGGCACTGTCGACCACCTTCGCCCATTTCGGATCGAGCGAGACGCTGGTCGCATACTCGTCGTGCCAGTTCCACCACTTGTACGGCGCCGTCTGCGGATAACCCTCCGGAGAATCCTCCCACTCCTCCTGCCGTCCCAGCGCAGTCATATCCAGATAGCTCCACACGCTGCCCATCGCCTCATCCCCGCGGCTGTTGATGAAGTACGTGCGAAACACCTTGTCGCCATCGCGGATAAAAGCGTTATGGCCATGCCACTGGTCCACGCCAAAGTCCACATCGAAGCCATCGGTGATGGTGTACCACGGCATCGTCCAGCCCATCCGCTTCTTTAGTCGTTCAATCTCCGTCTGCGGCGCGCGCGAGGCATAGGCAAGAGTCGTGTCGCGAGCATGCAGATGCGACAGATGCGACACCTGGTCCGCACCCAGCGAGCAGCCCCGGCACGCATGGTCGGGCCAGCCAAACACGCCCGGCTCAAAGAAAGCCCGATAGACGATCAGCTGCCGCCGCCCCTCGAACAGATCCAGCAGGCTCGCCTTACCCCTCGGCCCCTCGAACTTGTACTGCTTCTCCACCGCCTGCCACGGCATCCGCCGGCGCTCAGCCGCCAACGCGTCGCGCTCCCGCGTCAGCTGCTTCTCCCGCGCCATCAGTCCCTCACGAGCCGCAAGCCAATCCTCCTGCGACACCACCTTCGCCTTCTCCATCGTCTTCGTTGCCATCTTCTCTCTCCTTATTCATTCAGTTGAGTGATCCGACCTCGGAGCGATCTCTCCTGCTCCACTCTCTTCCTGCGCCACCTTCACGCCGAGCTTTCTGATCGCAAGTGCAGCCAGTCCACCCGACGAGGTGACGCTGCCGGCGATCAGCGCTGCAGTTGCCAGGCACACTGGACACATAGCCTTCTCCTCCTTGCACTACGGCCATTCTCAACCGCGATTAAGCCGGCTGAGGCTCCGGCTGGAGTGCGGAGCGCTCATCCGCGCTAGGTCCCCAGCTCGACGGCACCGCAACGTCGAGCAGCCGCAGATAAACGCAGAACTGCCCCCGGTGTTGGTACCAGTGGTTGAGCATGATATTGCGCAGGAAGACGACGCGCGGCATGGCTGCAAGCTCCTTGTCGCCGTCCACGATGCGCCAGGTTGCGTTCATCGCGGCGTCATCGAATCCCGGTAGCACTTCGCGCACGGTGGCCACGCTCTGGTCAAAGGCCTCGAGGACCTCCTGCACGCTTGCGGGTTGGGGAAACTGGAACCCCGGCGGAGAGATCTGGCTCTGCTGCGCTCCGCGAACCACGCCTCCAGGCACGAAGGCGAGATGATAAGCCAGTTGCCCAGCGGTCAGGGATCTTGGGTGAGGCTTCCACGTGAGCGAGTCGGCGGGAAGCCGCTCCAGAAACCTCCGTGTCACCGGAGCCTGGGATTCAAACTCTGCAAGTAGGGATTGCGAAATCATGCGATTCTCCTTTCGGGTTGCTATCCTTCAAGGCGATCAGAAGTTCAACCGGTGCACTACGGAGAGCGGTGCAAGTCCTGCCTCGGCTTTGAGCCGCTACTTGCGCAAGGCCTCTGCATACGCGCGAACCCGTTCGTGCATCGACGCCCAACCCTCGTTCACCCCCGCCTTTTGTTCTTCGGGAACGAAGCCCAGCGCACTGTGCCGGAACGTGATCAAGGTTCCTCCCTCGACCTCACTCAGCCGATACTGCACGTTCGACACAAGTGGGGTAGAGGCGAACAAAGGTCCGGCAAACTCCAGCAGCGTAGGTCGCTTGATCGCCTGCACATTAGCCCAGAAGTGCCCATTGCCCTCGCCCAGGTCGCGGTACCACCTGCCCCCGGGCCACGCTTCAATCTTCATGTTCAGAGACCTGCCGTCAGGCATCTGGTTGCTCGGCCCCAACTGCTCCAGCAGCGCCGCAAAGGTAACATCCATCGGCGCCTTCACGTGGATCTCCTGCTTGATCGTGAAAGTCAAATCTTCGAGTGTCTTGTCAGTTGAAATCATCATCATCTCTCCTTGGGTTTGAATCTCGGGGTGCGTCTGCCGTCTTCAAATCTGCCGAGCCCTGGCGGACCGTCGCCTCCGCCAGCTCCTTCACGCGAAGCAGCTGATGCTGCCAATACCGCTCAAACGTCGCAGCCCACTCGTGCAGCGGCCGTATCGCCTCAGCATTGGTCCGATACAGCTTCTGCCGCCCCTGGCACCGCATCCGAACCAGCCCCACATCGTGCAGCACCCGCAGATGCTTGGAGACCGAAGGCTGCGGGAGGCCAAGAGCCACCACAATCTCTCCAACCGGCCGCTCCGCTCCAGCAAGATAAATCAAAATCTCCCGCCGGCGAGGCTCAGCAACCGCGTTGAAACTGTCCGAAGTTGTGGTCGCTCGTGCCATGGCCAAAACATTACATTCCCATATGAGAATATGTCAAGCCCGACTCTATCATTCCCGGCAAGAGACAGAACCCTGTCCGGGCCAACTTCGGGGAAGCCGTTTGTGAGGACTTACGGTTTAGGAAGCACATGAGCCGTATGCTTAAGGAAATAAAGAAGCACCGGAACGTGAGTTTCTGCTTTTTCGCATCCGCCGAATAGTCAACCACCGGCCGCTAGTAAAACCAACATCAGGAACCCTCGTCTTGAACATCCACGGCATCCATGTGACATTTCGAGGCCTATTGCATACGGCCTGCCTCCTTCTGGCGGCCTATGCTGTGACAGCACTGGCGCAGATGCCTGATAGGACCAAAACGACGCAAGCGAGGCCTGAGGCCGAACTTCGGACCACGCAGGTGGTGGGCATTGTCGTCGATGCATCGGGTGCCGTGATCAGCGGAGCCACCGTGCGTATTGTGCGTGCAGATGGTTCGGTGCAGTGCACGGAGAATGCTGATGATGCCGGAGCCTTCTCCATCGCGCTGTCAACTGAAGGAAAGTATAGGCTCTTCGTATCAAGTCCCGGGTTCTTGACTCGGGAGATTGTCTTGACCCTCCACGCTGGCGAGAATATTGATCCGCTTCGGCTCACGCTTGGTCTTCGCCCGGTAAATACAACAGTCGATGTGCAGGGCCGCGAAGACGATCTCGAAGGCATTGCTGACTCTGGCACGCAGGGTACCGTGGGCGCAAAGGAGATTCAAAATCGGCCGATCCTTCGTTCCGGTGAGCTACTGGAAACGATCCCCGGTGTCATCATCACGCAGCATGCCGGGGGCGGCAAGGCCAATCAATATTTTCTGCGCGGCTTCAACCTCGACCACGGAACAGATTTCGCCATTTTCATCGACGGTATGCCGCTGAACCTGCCCTCGCATGCACACGGCGAGGGGTACGCGGACATGAACATCGTGATTCCAGAGCTGGTGCAGCGCGTGAACTTTGAGAAAGGCCCGTACTATGGGGACGTGGGCAACTACAGCTCCGCTGGCTCCGCCCATCTGGAGTTTTTTAGGACGTTACCGCAGAGCTTCGTGCAGATTGAAGGCGGCATGTACGGTTACGGGCGGATGGTCTTCGGGGCGTCCCATAAGCTTGGCGCCGGTAACCTGCTCTATGGCGGCGAGGCATACCACGATAACGGTCCCTGGACGCATCCCGACAACTACTACAAGTTCAACGGTCTGCTCACCTACAGCCAGGACAGTGATGGCAATGGGTTCAGTCTTACGGCACGCGGCTATCACGGGCAATGGCATTCAAGCGATCAGATTGCCGAAAACGCAGTGCCGCTCGTCGGAATCTTCGGCACGCTGAACTCGACCGACGGGGGTCACTCCCAGCGCTACAGCCTCCAGGGGGAGTCGCACCGGCAGGGCGCGAACTCGCAGACGAAGGTCACCGCTTATGGGTTCTACTACGATCTCGACCTCTTCTCCGACTTCACCTATTTTCTGACGGACTTGAATCGAGGCGACCAGTTCGAGCAGCAGGACAGGCGCTGGGCCGCCGGGTTGGATGCGCGCCACACGATCCAAAACGAGTGGTTCGGTCGCAGGGTAGAGAACACGTTCGGTCTGCAGGTGCGCAACGACTGGATTCACAACGGGCTGTACCAGTCGCAGGACCGCGTACGCGGCGACAAGACTGACTCTGAAACCGGCAACACGCTACCAGCGACGACCCAGGCCGACCTCCTTACCGATACGCAGGTCGGCTTCTATGCGGAGAACCGAGTGCAATGGGCGAACAAGTTTCGCTCTGTTGTCGCTATGCGAGGAGAGGTGCAGCGTTTCAGCGTCACTAGCCTCGTTACCTCGGCCAACTCCGGTACAGCGATCAAGGCGTTGCCTAGCCCCAAGGCGAGCCTGATCTTCAGCCCGTGGGAACGCACCGAGTTCTATGCGCAAGCGGGATTCAGCTTTCACAGCAACGATGGTCGCGGCACAACGCTAAAGGTTGAACCGGTTTCAGCGGAAAATCCCTACCCAAACACGCTAGCCACGCCTATCCCTGCATTAATTCCCACTAAGGGCGGCGAAATAGGTATCCGCACAGCGGCCCTTTCACATCTGCAAAGTACCTTGTCACTCTGGTATCTCCACAGCGCGTCGGAGCTTCAGCAATCCGGTGACACGGGCGGCACAGTCGCTTCGCAGCAGCCAAGCGAACGCTATGGTTTCGACTGGGCAAACTTCTACACGCCGATGGAGCACTGGACCTTCGACTTCGATCTTGCGAACTCTAAAGCTCTGTTCACTGAGACAGATGCGGGCGATGCCGCGCCGAACAGTTTGGGCGGTAAGCGCGTACCTGAGGCTGTGGGCGTGGTGATCGCCTCCGGTCTCACTCTGCACGATCTGAAGGGCTTCTCCTCGAGCCTGAGACTCCGCTTCTTCGGACCGCGAGACCTCACCTCCGACGGCATCTATCGCTCCAACACCACCGCGCTGCTAAACGGCGAGATTGGCTACACCTTCCTGCGAAGCTGGCGCGGCTCAGTCGAGTTCCTGAATCTGCTAAACCGCCACGATCACGACATCGACTACGCCTACGAGTCGCGCATCACTCCCAAAGTAGAGTCGGCCTTCACAGAGGTCTTCCATCCTGTGGAGCCATTCCAAGCTCGCTTCTCTCTGCGGAGGACGTTCTAAACCAAGTTCTGCTGCACAGGCAATCTTTTCCTCCCCCGTACACACAAGGTAATGACCCGGAAGTCGTAGATGTAATTGGAGAAAGAGCATGAACAGATTACGAACTGGGGATATCCTCGCCACAGGGTCTTTTACGATCACGTGCGCCGTCTTCGACAGCAGAGAAACATGGAGGAGGAACCTCAATGACGCGAATCTCAATCATGCAGACGATAACCCGGACAAATACTCCATCGCTCTCTGGTCTGCTGGGCGTGGTCTTGGCCTTTACCTCGGTTGGTCACGTCCTCGCGCAGGTCCAGCCCGAGCAGCAGACACAAACCGCGCCCCAGGTACAGTCGGCCCCGCAGTCCGCCCCGGAGTCCACAGAAGTATCCCAGCCCGCGCCCGATCAGGGGCAGACCAGTCCGTCTCTCGCCGAGACCAAAGCCGCACCGTCTCCAACCGCCCTTCTACCCGCAACGGCTGTGAAAAATAAAAAAGGCAAGCAGGAGTACACCGGGCCAAACACCGTAGTAGAGCTGCCGCCAACTCCGATGCTCGACGCAGAGGGCAAGCAGCAGCAGGACCCCGACGGAAAGCTCATGTTCAACCCGCCGATCCGGCAGCAGCGCGACAAGAAGGGACACCCCCTCTTCGACGCACAGAATAAGCCCGTCATGCAGACGAAGAACGAGCTCGGATACGACGAGAACGGCAAGAAGCTGCATCCGCCAAAAGAGAAGGCGCCCAAGTTAGTCTCGGTCTCGATCAGCCGCGGCACCCTCACCGTCGACGGAATGACCGGCAAGGCCGCACTCAACTACGAGATCAAGGACCTCAAATACGTCTACATCTACGTGCCCGGCGTTGGGACGACGATCATCTCGAACGATCCCTTCCCCGGCGCCGTCGAGCAAAAGAAGGCCTTCGACGACAAGACCCTCACCGTAACCGTAGGCGACCACGTCCTGCAGCTCGCCTCCGACGCCCGCCTGTTGGGCAAGGTGCCGGAGTCGGCCTACGTGCTGGTTGACCGGAGTTTTTCGGTGCCGACCAAGTTCCCCGTGGTGGGGTACGGACCTATCCGGGTGGCTCCCTACGCCTGGCCCGGTTCGAAGGAGAACGCCGTCCTGACCGGCGCCATTGACGCCCCACCCCTGCCCGCCGATCTACGTCCGACTCAGCTTCTCCAGCCATGCCCCGCAGGCCAGATGCGAACGGCAGGCCCGCAGGTGCTTCCTGGCCAGAACGCCCCCCCTCGCCCCTGTGTGCCCATCGCGTCAGTCCAGACCAATTCGAGCTACGCCAATCCGGCAAATCTGCGCACGGGAAACGCACAAGCCAGCAAATAAGCAAGCAGCCACGCCAACACCCCGACCGAAGGGAGGACCCCAGCCGCTAACCCACCAAGACCGGTACACACGTCACGAAGTGACCGCGCCACGCGTAGTGGGCCCGTCCGGCAGGACAATCGGGTGCAGAGATCTTGAGTAGAGATCCGTGCAGAAAAATAAATCAAAAAAGCTGGCGTACTTTTCAACCCGCAAAAGCACGCGGCGAAACACCACCCTCGCACCAGCAATCCACCACAACCGCACCACCAAAACACCACACCCAAAACCGTCTTTTCCGCAAACCCCCCTCAAAAAACACCAGCAAAACCGCAAAATCAGCCCCCGCCACCACCCCGCATTTTTTTCCTCTCCTCATGCGCCTTTTTCGTCGCGCAATAGATCACCCGCTCCACCTCCGCGACCACTCCTCCCGCATCGTCCTTCACCTCCACCGGAAATCGAACATCGGTCCGCCCCTCCGCCGCGAGCAACATCCGAACCTCCTCCAGCCGCTCCGCCGTCAGGCGAAACTCCGCGCGAACCCGCCCCAATCCAGGCTTTTTGTAACGTATTGACGCCGCCTTATCCCAGACCACAAACTCCGGCCCCAGATTGGTAGCCAGCATAATCATGTAAAACGGATCGGTCAGCGCAAACAGCGACCCGCCAAACTGCACCCCCATATAGTTGCGATTCCAAGGCCGCAGCGGCATCTCCACATCAATCGTGCGCAGATCCTTATCCAGCCGTGTCACCTTAATACCCGTCCCAAACAGCGGAGGCCACCACCCGATATGGCGCAGCCACCAGCTCATCGCAATCTATCCCGAACTTCCGTTCTAACCAGGTAAAGAAAGAACACCAGCGCAAACAATCCCTGCACCAAATATGGCAATTCGCGCGTCTTCTCAAACACAAACAGATTCCCTAAGCAAAGCGTCAAACACCCACCCAGCACCAGCGCCCAGCCCCATCGCCGCAGCCGCAGTAGTCCAAACACTCCCGCCGCCAGCAGCGTGCACAACGCCAGCACGCCATACTTTCCCGCACCCACACCAAACTTGCCATTCAACGCAGCGAACGCATTCACCATCGTCAGCACCAGCATGAACAGCGCAATCCCCGCCACTCCCGGCAACATTCCATGCGCCCGCGCTTCGAGCTTCTTTATCTCTTCCGGATCGCTCATAGACTATGCAGATACGCCAGCAGGTCATCGAGATCCTGCGGATCCAGCGTACTCCCCTGCGCCGGCATCAGGTTGCGTCCATGCACAATCGTCGCGGTCACACGCTCATCATTCGCCGGCGCACCACTCGACAGATAAGGCTTTTTGAACATCCCAATCAAAGCCGGGCCATGCAGCGCGGCATCCTTGCGGTCATAGTGGCACTGCGCACAATGCGCCTGATACACCGCGTGTCCATGCATCTGCTGCGCGTTCAAATCCGCGAGCGGAGTCGGTGGAGCTATCGACTTGCATCCCACCATCACACCCAACAAAAACAACAGAGAAAAAGCCCGAACCATCCTCTTATTCTCTCATCCATCTTTTCGAAATCAATTCGCCGCCGCAATCGCCTCCACGATCTTGTCCATCACCTCGCGATCCGCATGAACCTGCGGCAGGTGATTCCCCACCATGATCGAAAAGATCACCGTACGCCCGCTCGCACACTCCAAATATCCGCTCAAGGCGCGAGCCTCCCCCAGTGTCCCCGTCTTCGCAAACACCTTCCCCTTCAGCGGAGCCTTCGTAAATCGCCCCTCCAGCGACCCATCCACTCCGCCCACCGGCAAGCTGCTCTTCAAATCCGCAAACCACGCCTGCCCGCTCGCATACCGCAGCAACCGCGCCGTCGCTCGCGGCGTCACCAGATCATGCCCGCTCAACCCCGATCCATCAAGGAAGACAAAATCATCCTTATCAATCCCCGCGTTCCCAAGAAACTGCCGCACCACTCGAGCCCCCTGCGCGATCGTCCCATCTCTTCCGCGCGCCAGACCGAGCTGCCGAAGCAACAACTCCGCATGCAGATTCTGGCTCGTCTTATTCGTCACGACGATATCCTCAACAAGCTGCGCGGACACGTGACGCGCCAATGTCCTCTCCTCCCCCGTAACAGCTACGTCGAAAGCCGCATCGTCCGATGGTTCGATCCTCTGCTGTGGCGAAACCTCCTTCCTCGCAGCATCCACAACCGCGCCCGACTCGCGGCTGAAGCTCTCCGTATCCATCAATACCCGGTGCCGCGCCCTGGCCCCGCCAGTCACATGAACCCCGCGAGACTCCAGCATTCCCTTCAGTGCCATCGCCGCATACTCAGCCGGATCCTGAATCGCTATCTCCTCCACATCCGGCTGCCCATGCAACCCAATCGCTCCGTAGACTCGCAACACCCTGGACCCGGGAGCGCGCTCCATCTGCACTGTGCTCCCACTCTTCGCAGCTCCTGTCGTCACGGCAACATCAAGCATGTAGTAAGGCATCGCCGGATCGAGCAACACGCTAGCCGGCGCGCCCACCGAACCTCCGGGCGTCACCGTCACCTGGATCTGGTTATCGTTGATCGACAGAGCCGACACCGGAGCGCCATATCCCCAAACCGCATCGTCGATCGCCCAGTCCTGCGCATAAGGCTCCCACGGAAAGACTGTGTCATCCCCAATTACATCTCCCTGCACACTCTTCAACCCCGTCGCCGCGATCTGGTCCGCCATCTCCTCCAGATACCGCAACGGAGCCGGGCCTGACTCCGCCGCATCAGGCTTCTGCCCCGGCATCGGCGCCACATACGGCAGCACCCGCCCCGACAAATTCGCATCTCCATTCCCGATTAGCACAAGGTGTCCCGTCAGCTTCCCGCCATCTTCAAAGACACCCCGCGCCAGAACCTTTGTCTGGTAGGTGGCCTTCGCTCCCAGCAAAGCCATCGCCGCAGCAGTCGTAAACAACTTCGCATTGCTGGCCGGCTGAAAGAGCTGTCCTTCGTTCAGCGAATAGATCGGTGCGCCGTCCATCCCTTCTACTGCGATGCCCCAATGATCCCGCGCTACCGAAGGGTCCTGCAACAGCCCGGCAATAGTCTGCGCCAGCGGTGTGCACGACGCCTCGCATCCAACGCTCTGCGCCCAGGTCGTTTGAGCACATACCGCAACCCACAACAAACCAGCCGCACGCCATCCCGAAAGCCTTTTCATCCGCGCAGTCTAGCATTCTCTTTCGAAAAGACTGTCCGCCAGGGACACACAGCTAAAATCCAACCATGCCCTTTACCCGTCGCACCGGTCACGACTGGCACCTCCGCACCAGCATCCTTCCGCTAGGCGCACGGACCATCATTATGGGCATCCTCAACGTCACTCCCGACTCCTTCTCCGACGGCGGCCACTTCTACTCCTCCCAACACGCCCCCGAGCGAGCCGTCGAGAGGGCGCTGAAGATGCTCGAAGAAGGAGCCGAGATCCTCGACCTCGGCGGCGAATCCACCCGCCCCAACGCCACGCCTCTATCCCCAGATGAAGAACAATCCCGCATCCTCCCCGTACTCGAATCCATCCTCAAAGAAAAACCCAACGCCATCCTCTCCATCGACACCTTTCACGCCGTCACAGCCCGCCGCGCCCTCGAAACGGGAGCCGAGATTATCAACGACGTCAGTGGCCACCTCTGGGATCCCGACATGTCCAATACCTGCGCCCAATCCGGTTGCGGAGCCATCCTCATGCACACTCGAGGCCGCCCCCAGGACTGGCCGAATCTTCCCCCTCTTGCGCCCGAAGCGGTTATGCCTCTGGTCCTTGCCGAGCTAGCCGGGCGCCTCGAATTCGCGACTGCAGCGGGTGTCCAACGCAACAAGATTGTCCTCGACCCAGGCTTCGGTTTCGGCAAGCGTCTCGATGAAAACTATCCACTTCTGGCGCACTTCGACCAGCTTCATCAGTTCAACCTTCCGATCCTTGCCGGCATCTCGCGCAAAGGCTTCCTTGCCCACACTCTGGCCCAAAGCCCCAGCCTGTCGATTTTTTTCGAAGGCGCAACCCCTTCGATGGGCGACCGCCTCCAGGCCTCCACCGCCGCCAACGTGGCCGCCATCCTTGCTGGAGCGCATATCCTTCGTACCCATGATGTCCGCCCTGCCGTCGAAGCTGCCGCCATCGCCGACCAGATCCTCGCTGCTCTTTAGTGCGACCTCATGTCCTGCCGGACGGCCCACTGCGCGTGGAGCGGGCGTTCGCATGCCTTTTAGAGCTTCGCGTGGTCCTCCCGTTGGTCGGAATTATCATCGTCGCGACCAACGGGAGCGCTGAGCGAAGCGGTATACAAGTCACGAAGTGACCGCCCCACGCACAGTGGGCCCGTCCGGCAGGACATCCGGATAAGTAGCTTTTCACCGCTAGCCTCGCATGGGGGAGCGTGTCTCTGTAAAATATCGGATGGCAGTGGAGGAGAACGTATGGCATCGGCAATGGCAGGGATCGAGGCATTAAAAGGTACGCATCAGCAGCTGAAAGCGAAGATGGAGAGCACGGTAGAAGACTTCCGTGGACACCTGCTATCAGCGCGGACGGGGCGGGCAAATGTCCACATGCTCGACCAGATCAAGGTGGATTACTACGGCACAGATACGCCGGTGGCGCAGATGGGGCAAGTCTCTACGCCCGAGCCGACGCTGATCCTGGTGCAGCCTTACGACGTGGGGATGGTATCGGCGATCGAAAAGGCGATTCGCACGTCGGGGACAGGGCTGAATCCTATGACCGATGGCAAGGTGATTCGCGTGCCCGTGCCGCCGATGACCGAGGAGCGGCGCAAGGATGTGGTGAAGCAGCTGAACAAGACGCTCGAAGACCATAAGACTGCGATCCGCAACATTCGTCGCGATGGAAACGACCAGATCAAGAAGGCGGCAAAGGACAAGCTCATCTCGGCCGATGATGAGAAGCGGGCGAACGAAGAGGTTCAGCAACTGACCGACGTGGAGATCAAGCGTGTGGAAGATCTTTTCAAGACGAAGGAAAAAGAGATCATGACGGTCTGAGCATATTCAGACTCGAGATCGGACGGCCTTCACTGTAGCTGGTGAAGGTCGTTTTTTTGTGGGTGGCCGGACCTTGCTAAATCTGAATCGTCGTCGCGGACGAGTCGCCTTCGTTCCCCACGATCTCTCAGCAGAATTCGCTGCTTACAGACGGAGCAGATCCAGGGGAAGTAGCCAAAGAAGGGGAGGAAGTTGCCCTCAAAGAGTCCGACGCGTTTTGTCCGCGAGAGCTTGCCGAAGTGGCATTTTGTACATTGCATGGATGTCTCCGCTGTGCTCGGCTGGTGCGGCCGCATGCTGGTAAGAGGTACGGCGGACGGCTGGAGTTGGATTTGCCGCTCCTCAACTTTGAGCAGCCGTTTAGATCCCGGGAATTAAATAAATTGAGATTTACGGCAGATATGCAATTGGGCTTGAGTTTCAAAGCTCTAACGCTTTTGGAATCTGCGCCGATGATTGGATCAGCCGTTCTCGCTTCGTGGGGATGGCAAGATCTCCGGGAGGCTGGCGTGAGCAAGTTCGAGGGTCAGGTCGATAGCCAATTCGATGGCCAGAAGGAGAAGGAAGAGCAGGCGGAGCAACAAGAACAGGAGAAGCAGCAGGAACAGAAGGAGCGGCGGAGCTTTGCGGTGGAGGGGATCGTCGAACGGCGGGAGCATACGCGCTACGCCGTGGACGCATGGGCCGAGGTAATGGTGAAGGATGGGACCATGCTGTTTCGCGGGCAGGTGCTCGATGTGAGCCAGGGGGGCTGCTACATCGAGACAGAGGCCCGGCTGCGGCTGGCTCCAGGCACGCCGGTGGAGATTGTGTTTCGGGCGCACGACCGTGTGTTGCGCTGCGAGGGGACCAGCCGAATGGTGAGGACACGCGGGGCGGGCTTTTTGTTTGAGACGATGAGCGCCAAGGTGCGGGTTGAGCTGGAGGGGTTGATCGCGGAGCTTAGTGGGGAGCGAGGATAGCGCTCCCTGGCTAGGTGGTGTGGTCGATGATGATCTTCCAGCCATCGGACGTCTTCTCGAAGACGAGGGAGAAGATGCCTCCAGCATTGCCGCCATCTTTTTTGCCGCGGTCAAGGTGATACTTGCCAATGCAGACGGCGAAGTTTTCATCGAGCGTGTGGACCTCAAGCTCGGAGAAGGTAAGGTTGCCCATGGCGGCGCGGTTGGGGTAGTCGCGCTTGTACTGATCGAGCATGCCTGCGTAGCTGCGGGAGATCTGGTGCGTGATGAAGAGGGTATCGGGGGAGTCCTTGTAGCCGCTCGCGAAGGCGGTAAGATCGCCGCGGTTCCACGCGGCCTCCTGAGCCAGCAGAACCTTGATAACGTCTAGCTCCTGGCGTGAGGCGGTGTGGAGCGGCTCGGGCGCTTGTGCGGATAGCATGACCGGTGCGAGAAGGACGAGAAAGACTGCAGCAAGGCGGAGAAAGGAGCGCAGTGGCATAAGGAACCTCGAAGGAAAAGCTCTCTGGTTTGGCGTCGTTTCGTGTAGTTGCTTCATAAACGAATTGCGTGTCAGGTCGGATTGATAGTAGACCATGCGGAAGATCTCGGCTCTGGTAGATGTCATCACCGTAACTGTTCGAGCACCCCTGGAATCGAGGGGGCATGCAAAGGTGGCCACCGAGCGTATTTTCATCCCTGTGTGGGAAACGCATGGTATCAATCGGTTCATAGAGATGCGTGCGGGTGAAGATGTGGAGGCGTATGAGGAGATCCCCCGGCAGTATCGGTTTGGGCCGCAGGATGATTCGCGTTGCGGCATGGATTTTTGTGGGAGCTGGTGTCACGTTTTGCCAGACGTCCGTTCCCGGAACGCCAGCTGGGCATACCCTTCAGGCATGGCTGGATGCGTTCAACAGCGGAGACGAAGCGAAGCTCGATGCCTACAGAAAGACAGTGGACAGGACAGGCACCTTTGCGACAGCGACGTCGTTCAGAAAGCAGACGGGCGGACTTGATTTGCTGGAGATCGATAGCAGCGAACCGTTGCTGATCAAGTTCAAGGTGAAGGAAAAGGCTGGCCCCACGGTGGCGTTTGGAAGCATCCGGGTTAAGGACGGGCAGCCGGTGACGGTGGAGCATATCGATCTCGTGGCTGCGCCTCCGAACGCTGTCTTTGAACAGATGAAGCTGGATGCAGCGAGTCGAAAGCTGGTAATCGACGGGGTTGGAGCAAAGCTGACGGAGTTTTATGTCTATCCTGAATCCGCGCAAAAGATGGTGGAGGCCCTCCAAGCGCACGAGAAGCGTGGCGACTACGATTCCGTAACGGATGGTGATGCCCTGGCGCAACTGCTGACCGATCATCTGCGAGAGGTGAGCCATGACAGGCATCTGAATCTGAGATTCACGCCCTACAAGCAACCGGCAGAGACCGGAGAGAAGGGGCCAAGCAAGGACGAGGTGGCGCAGAGGCGGCAGGAGATGGAGCGGGACAACTGCGCATTTCGCAAAGTAGAGGTGCTTGAGAACAATGTGGGGTATGTAAAGCTGGACGCATTCTCGGACCCTGCCGTGTGTGGCCCGACAGTGGTGGCGGCGATGAACTTTGTCGGGCATGCGGACGGGATCATCTTTGACTTGCGAGACAACGGCGGGGGTGACCCGAAGATGGTGGCATTCCTCCTGAGTTATGTCTTCGATCAGGCGACGCATGTGAACGATCTTTATAACCGTAAGGAGAACTTAACGGAGCAGTACTGGACTTCGCCTTATGTACCGGGACCCAGGCTTGGGGACAAGCCGGTGTTTGTGCTGACGTCGAAGGATACTTTTTCAGGAGGTGAGGAGTTCTCCTATGACCTGAAGAGTTTGAAGCGGGCGACGATTGTCGGTGAGACAACTGGCGGGGGAGCGCATCCGGTGAGAGGGGTGCGAGTGAACGATCACTTTACGGTGGGGGTGCCGTTTGCGCGAGCGGTGAATCCAGTCTCAAAGACGGACTGGGAGGGGACTGGAGTGGTGCCTGATGTTCCGGTGAAGGCGGACGATGCGCTGGAGACGGCAGAGAAGCTAATGGCAGAGAAGCTTCAGAAAAAATAATGCTGAGGGCAGACTCATCGTCAAAGCGATGGGTGGATTTTTATGCCAGCGCTTTCGCGTCGGCTAATCTCGGTTGAAGCGGGCGTTTTCGTTGATTGACGGATATTGATGAGAAGGAGTTTTGATACACGATGGCACGATCAAATTTATCGCGATTGCCGGGTCTGGACACGTTGCGCGCACTCGCGATTGTGGCAGTGATGTTGTATCACCTGGAGGGATACCTTCCAAGCAGCATTGTTCCTGTCGCGCAATTTGGCTGGATGGGGGTCGACCTGTTCTTTGTGCTGAGCGGATACCTGATCGGGTCGCAACTGCTGAAGCCTTATGCGTCGGGCGATCGGCCTTCGATTTGGAGTTTTTACCGTCGGAGAGCGTATCGGATTCTTCCGGCCTATTTGGTTGTTCTGTGGCTCTATCTGGCGTTTCCTGCGTGGCATGAGTCTCCGGTGCTGCCCCCGGTGTGGCAGTTTTTGACGTTCACGGTCAATCTGTTTTTCGTCGACTTTAGCCAACATGCCTTTTCGCATGTCTGGTCTCTGTGCGTGGAGGAGCACTTCTATCTGGTGCTTCCGCTGCTGGTGATCTGGTTGATGCGAAGGCCGTCGCTGCGGAAGACGGTCTTTATCGTCGGCGGAGTGATTTTGTTTAGAATCTGTTTTCGCGGCTACATGCTCTTACCTTTGATTGCGCCTGCGAGATGGAGTGGACGCGAGGTGCCTGACGGTTTCGGGACGTTTTACTATCGTTATCTGTACTATCCGACGTACTCGCGGCTCGATGGACTGGTGGTTGGGGTAACGCTGGCGTTGGTGCGGATCTTCCGGTCCGGTTGGTGGTCGTGGCTGCTGCGCAGGGGGAACGCGGCCTTGATTTTTGGGATCGCGCTTACCGGCGCGGTGTGCTGGATGTTTCGGAATGATGGGATGGGGGATGCGACGAAGATTGCGGCGTGGGGCACAGTGGTTGGGTATCCATTGTTGGCGGTCGGGCTGGGGTTACTGGTGGTTTCGAGCGTCAGCAACGATGGATGGCTGAGCCGGTTTTCAGTGCCAGGGTCACGATTGCTGGCGACGCTTGCCTTCAGCCTTTATCTAACGCATAAAGAGATCGCGCATCTGGATCGCAGGTACCTACCCTCGCTCACGGCCTCTCCCGATTGGAAGACGGTGGTGATCTATGCGGTGACATGCTTGTTGGCGGCTGGTCTGTTGTATGTGTTGGTAGAGCGACCATTCATGGTGCTTCGGGATCGCTACGAACGGCGAGTTGCAGAAAAGGTAGATGCGGAGATGCTTCATGAGCCGGCTTTGTAGCGGAGGCTAATCGCGGTTGAAGTGGGTGTTGTCGAGGTCTTCGCGTGGTTTGACCCCTACGGTGGGGGTGATCCAGATGATCGTGACGAAGGCGCAGAGGCCCAGGGCCACGTGGGGGTGCGAGAAGGCAATGGTTAAGGCGACAAGATAGACGAAGAGGGAGAGCTGATTTTTGCGCTGGACGGAGGTGTCCTCCGCTTCGAGCTTGTTGGCGATGCGGAGACGGCGGGTGATGGAGAGGCGCAGAAGAAGGAAGCTGAACCCGGTGAAGATCATCGAGGCGATGTAGAGGAAGACGGAGAAGGAGTCAAGTTTTTTTTCGAGAACGTACGAGGTGAAGAAGGGCAGGAGAGAGAGCCAGAAGAGGAAGAAGAGATTGGCATAGAGGACCAACTCGTCGGCTTCTTCGGTGCGGTGGACCAGATGGTGGTGGTTAATCCAATAGATCCCCGTAAAAGCGAAGGAGATGGCGTAGATGGCGAGGGTGGGGAGGACAGCGGAGAGTCCGGCGACGCCCTCCTGGTGGGGGACCTTAAGTTCGAGCACCATGATGGTGATGATGACGGCGATGACTCCGTCGGAGAAGGCTTCAAGGCGGGCTGGGGAGGAGAGGTGATGGCGGGGCATAGGTTTGTAGCTGGGCTCTGGTGTTGGGAGCAGCATACAACGACGATTGGCGCGAAGGGACGGGCTGTTGAGACTAAAATAATGGGATGGCTGCAAATCCTGTCGAAACGGCCGTGCAACCGGGCGCAAGGAAGCTCATTCATGCGGTGTGTTCGCATGACTGCCCGGACTCGTGCGGCGTGCTGGTGACAGTCGATGAGTTGACGGGCAAAGCAGTGAAGGTGCAGGGCGATCCTTCGCATCCTGTAACGCGTGGCTTTCTATGCGGCAAGGTGGCGAAGTATCTCGACCGGGTCTACTCCCCCGATCGCTTGCTGTATCCGATGCGCAGGAAGAAGGGCATACCAAAGGGCCCCGCCGGGTACGGCGCTGTGAAGGGACGCGAAGCAGATGCGTTTGAGCGTATCTCATGGGATCAGGCGCTGGACGAGATTGCGGCGAAGCTGACAAAGATCGCGGCGGATTTCGGCCCGGAGAGTGTGCTGCCCTACAGCTACGCGGGAACAATTGGACAGCTGGGTTATGGGTCGATGGACCGGCGGTTCTTTCATCGGCTCGGCGCCTCTCAGCTGGCGCGGACCATCTGCGCGGAGGCGGGTGGAACAGCACTGAAGGCAGTCTATGGAGTGAAGCTTGGAACAGTGCCGCAGGACTTCGTGCATGCCGGGTTGGTGATTGCCTGGGGCGCGAATATCCATGGCAATAACGTGCACCTGTGGCCGTTCATCGAAGAGGCCCGGCGCAGGGGTGCGCGACTGGTCGTGATCGATCCGTACAGGACGCGGACGGCTGCGCTCGCCGATGAGCATCTGGCCATCAATCCAGGAACCGATACGGCGTTGGCTCTGGGGCTGATGCACGTCATCCTAAGCATTGGGCTGGAGGATCGCGATTATGTGGCGGCCTGCACGCATGGATTTGAGGAGCTGCGGGCGCATGCGTTGAAGCCGGAGCACTCGCCCGAGAGTGTGGCGAAGGCGACGGGGATTGACGCGGGCACGATTGTGCGGCTGGCGCGGGCGTATGCTGCGGCTGGTCGTAACGGCTCGTCAGGGCCTGCTGTGATTCGGCTGAACTACGGAATTCAGCGGAGCGAGAACGGCGGTACGGCGGCGCGTGCGGTCTGCATGCTGCCGCTGTTAACCGGTGCGTGGAAGCACAAGGGCGGCGGATTACTGCTCTCCACGTCGGGCTCATTTCCGTTCAACGACAAGGCGCTGCAGATGCCGGAGTTGATGCTGACCAGCTCGCTGGGACGACCGGCGCGTGTAGTGAATATGAGTCAGCTGGGCCACGCGCTGACTTCGCTCGGGAGTGATGCGACTGACGGGCCGCAGGTGAAAGCGCTGTTTGTGTATAACTCAAACCCGGCGGCGGTCGCTCCGAACCAGAACGATGTTCTACGTGGCATGAAGCGCGACGATCTGTTTACGGTGGTGCACGAGCAGTTCTTTACCGATACGGCGGACTATGCGGATATGCTGCTTCCTGCGCCGACGTTTCTTGAGGTAAAGGATGTGCAGGGAGCGTATGGGCATCTGTTCGCACAGGTGAGCAACCGTGCGATTGCGCCATTGGGTGAGGCGCGGAGCAACGTCGCAATGTTTGGCGAACTGGCGCGGCGGATGGGATTTGACGAGCCATGCTTTGACGATCGCGAAGACGAGTTAATCGATCAGGCGCTGAAGAGTGAGAACCCCTGGTTTGCCGGAATTACCCGTGAGCGGCTGGAGCGGGAGGGGCACGTACCGCTGCAGATGCCGGTGGATGCAAACGGTGACGTGCTGCCCTTCAGCACAGCGGAGTGGTTCAAGACGGCGAGCGGACGCGGCGAGTTATTGCCGGTGCCGGTCTTTGCTGCGCCAACCGAGTCCCGCGCGAATGCTGCAAAGGGTGCATATCCACTGGAGTTTCTGCCGAGGAAGGCGGACAACTACATGAACTCCACGTTTGCGAACATTCCCCTGCATCAGCGGATGGAGGCGCGCACGGCTGGCATACTGGAGATGCATGCGACCGATGCCGCGGCGCGAGAGATCGCGACGGGCGACGCGGTAGAGGTATTCAATGGTCGCGGGAGTATCACGCTCAGGGCGCTGGTGAATGCGCAGGTGACGGCGGGCGTCGTGGCGGCGCGTCTGGATTGGAACAAGCTCTCGGCAAACGGCGCGAACGTGAACGCGCTGACGTCAGAGACGCTGACCGATATCGGGGGCGGTGCTACGTTTTATTCGACCTTGGTTGAGGTACGGAAGGGGCAGGCCGATATCAGATAAGGTTTAATCAGATAAGGTTCAATCCGATTGAGCCGCGGACTCTTGCTTCCCGGAATGAGCTCATCTCGATGGAGCTCCTTGACTCCCCTTGTCGCGACCAGCAACAATCGGGAGTGACACTGTAGGAGTTGAACTTTCATGATCGACATCACCGCCTTCGCCACAGGGCTAAGCGAAATCCCGGAACAGCAGTTTACTGACAACGCCGTGCTCGAGTATATGCGCGAGAATCCGGTCTCCATCACGAGCCTGAATCCCTATCTCTACTTCAGCCCTGAGCGCTACACGCGAAACCTCATTCTTCACACATCGCTCTTCGATCTCATCGCCATCTGCTGGGACATCGGGCAGAAGAGCAGGATTCACAATCACACGAACCAACGTTGCTGGATGGGCATCGCCTTCGGCAAGGTGCAGGTGCAGAACTACCGCCTCGTCCACCAGGACCCCGGGACGCATTTCTGTGAGCTCGCCCCCACCGACCGCTACATCATCGACGCTGACAATCCTGCCGAGGTCGACTCTGATGAACCGATCCACCTCGTCGTCAATCCGCCTGCGTTCGGCTCCCGCGCGGTCACTCTTCATATCTACTCACGCCCCTTCGATGAGTGTCAGGTCTACGATCTCAGCGCCAAAAGCTACGAGACGGTCAGCCTCTCCAACACCAGCGAACGCGGTCGTCTCACCTCCAGTCTCGCCGTCGAGAAGGTGGGTCTTGCCTGACCGAGATTGCTGACAAGGGCTTGCGGGACGTTGGTCATTCTCCGCGGCCGGTATGGGTCGGTCTAGAAAAATAGAGGAAGCACTTCGCGTTCGTTGAACGCCCCGCGGCCGAATGTGATTGTTCCGCGAGAAATTGCGGTTTGTGGCGTGCTAGTCTGGCGCGGTCGGTTTCTGGTGTTCACTTCGATTGTTACGGAGTCTGCAATGACACGCTTCCGCTTTTGGCAGGGATTGGTTTTGCTGGCTTCGGCTTCGGGATTTGCTTCGGGGCCGGGTGATCGCGTAGCGACGGACCCTAAGAGCGTCACCTCGGCTGCAAGCGCGAGTGGATCGTCTCCAATGCCTGTGGCTGAACTGCTGCAAACGGTGCGCCTCGGTGGTTCAACATGGTCACCCGACGGAAAGCAGATTGGCTATATCAGCAACGCTTCAGGACGGCTGAATCTTTGGGTCATGCAGGGGGATGGGACGGGAGCGCGGCAGTTGCTGAAGTCGGATGACCGTCAATCCGGCCCGGTGTTTACGAAAGACGGCAAAGAGATCGTCTACGAACAGGACAAGGGTGGCGATGAGCTGTACGACCTGTATGCGGTTCCAGTGAGTGGAGGCGAGCCGCGGAACCTCACGAACACAGACAAGACGAGTGAAAGCAGTCCGCTGTTTTCCAAAGATGGCAAATGGTTAGCCTTCACCAACAAGGTCAAGGTCGAGGCATCGACTAACGTCGGGGTCATGGACTGGGAGACGGGGAAGGTGCGTATCCTAACCCACGAGACGGATCCGAAGGCGTTCTGGAATATTGGAGACTGGAGCCCGGATGGGCGGAGTCTCTACGCGGTACGCCAGGTGGGGCTCGACGACGCGGACGTCTACCGGGTGGATGTGAAGAGTGGTGCGACCGAGAAGCTGACGACTCACACCGGAAAGGCGCTCGTCTTTGCGACCGCGGTATCGCCGGATGGCAAGACCCTTCTGCTGACCTCGAATGAGAAGGGCGGCTATCTGAATGTCGCGCTGCTGGATATTGCGTCGAAAAAGCAGCGGTGGGTCACGGATTCGCAGTGGGAAGTACACGCGGGCGAATTTTCGCCGAAGGGTGACACATTCACATATACCCTCAACGCGGATGGACGAGCGACGATCAACTTTGTCGATGTGAAGACACTGAAGGCGAGTGATCGCGGCATACCGGCCGGGTTGAACACCTCGGGTGCGGAGCCGACCGCGTTTCGTGAAGACGGAAGCTATCTATTTTCACATCAGGATTCGACACATGTGGCGAATCTCTACCTGCTGAGTGCTGGCGGAGCGATTACGCAGGTGACCCACAACGAGAGCCCGGTGCTGGCGGCGGCAGTCCTGCCTTCTTCGCAGTTGGTAACGTACAAAAGCTTCGATGGAAAGTTGATCTCCGCATTTGTTTGGGTGCCTTTCAATCTGAAGCGCGATGGAACGGCGCCCGTGGTGGTGATGCCACACGGCGGACCGACAGGCCAGACGGTAGACAGCTTCAACGCACGCGCGATTCTACTGGTTTCGCGTGGATACGTAGTGATTGCGCCGAATGTGCGCGGGTCGACGGGCTATGGGATGGAGTTTCAGAACTCCAATAAGAAGGACCTCGGCGGCGCGGATCTGAAGGATGAGATCGCGGGCGTCGACTTCCTGAAAGCCACCGGATTTATCGACGCGAAGAAGGTCGGCATCTGGGGTGGATCTTACGGCGGCTTCATGACACTCATGGCCATCGGCAAAAATCCCGATCTATGGGCCGCGGCCGTCGATGAGTACGGAATTCTGGACTGGTACACCATGCTGGCCCATGAGGATGCGCGTTTGCAGGAGTATGAGAAGTCGCTGCTGGGCGATCCCGTGGCCGACAAAGCTGTATACGAGGCGAGCTCGCCGCTCAAGTACATCCGCAACGAGAAAGCTCCACTGCTGGTGCTGCAGGGCGAGCGGGATATTCGTGTGCCGAAAGAGGAGGCCGAACAGGTGGTGGATATCCTCAAGAAGGAGGGCCGAACCGTGGATGCCGTCTACTACCCGGAGGAGGGTCACGGGTTCATCAAGCGGGAGCACCAGGTAGACGAGCTGACGCGATCCGTCGGTTGGTTTGACAAGTATCTTAAAGGAGAGACCAAGGCACAGTGAGGTTCAGTAAGGAGTAACAGATGCATGCAGCCGGTTTTCAGTGCGCGGGTTGTGGGGAGTGGGTAGAGACAACGGTAGACGAGTCTGCCGGCTCAAAGCAGCAGTACGTGGAGGACTGCCAGGTTTGCTGCCAGCCGAATGTGCTGACGGTGCGGTGGGACAGATCGGCGCAGGAGTTCACCATTACCGCCGAGTTGGAGAGTTAAGCCAGCAACGGATGCCCTTTGGGTGGGTGCCTTCGTCAAAGCATCACGCTGAAATTCGTTGGTTGGATTGAGGTTGTCCGGCCAGAATCATGGGGCGAACTCGCTAACCGCTGGCCGCTCCCATATAATCAGAACTTCGCTGACTTTGCTGGCGAGCGTCATTTTTAGAGCAGTGAGGGTGTGCGTATCTTTACCGTGAATCGAGAGAGCGGAAGCTCCCTGAAAAGCAAGACCAAGACTGTGTGCACGCGCTCCAGACGCTCCCGCATCGCTTATGCCGCGTACATGATTGCGTTTACGGCTCTGGCCGCCTCGTCCCTCTCGGCCCCGTCTCTTTCGGCCCAGCCGCTTTCGGGTCAGACGCTCTCAGGTCAGGCCGGATCGCTGTCCGGCAACGTCGAGACGCTGTGCCAGCCGCAGGTGATCGGTAACCGACGCATTCCCAAGGAGTCGGTGTTGGCCAGGCTCTACAGCCGGCAGAACGACCTCTACGACCCGCTGGTGGTGGAGCGGGACTTCAACTCGCTTTGGAACACTGGCTACTTCGACGATGTGCGCATTGAGCGCGTCGACAGCCCTAAGTGCGTGCAGCTGATCATCTATGTCAAAGAGAAGCCGACCATTCGCGAGATCAATTACAAGGGCCTGGGCGCGATAACGCAGTCCGACATTCTGGACCGCTTCAAGAAAGCAAAGGTACCGCTTTCAGTCGAGAGCCAGTACGACCCCACCAAGATCAAACGGGCCGAGGTGGTGCTGAGAGACCTGCTCGCAGAGCACGGACACCAGTTCGCCACCATCCGGACCGAGGTCAAGACAATTCCGCCCGCGGCCGTCGCGATCACGTTCAATATCAAAGAGGGGCCGACCGTAAAGGTGGGCAAGATCGCCTTCCAGGGCAACAACAGCATCAACGATCGCACCCTGCGCGCCGCGATGAAGAACCTCCGGCCGATCGGAATTCCGCACTCGATCATCCTCGAGAATCTCTTTGCGCGAACCTTCGACGCGAGCAAGCTGGATGAAGACACTGAGCGCGTACGCCAGGCCTATCGCGACCGCGGCTACTTCAAGGCGCTGACCAGCGAGCCGACCACGCACATCCGCGACGCGGGTGGAATCAACCCATTTACTCTGCATCCGTCCAAGGGCAAGCGGATCGACATTTTGATGCCGGTAGAAGAGGGTTCGCGCTACAAGCTCGCCGGTATCACCTTCTCCGGCAACACCCACTTCACCAATACCAGGGCGCTGCGTGCGCAGTTTGCACAGAAAGATGGCGAGTACTTCAACGCAACCCTGTTCGGCAAAGGGTTGGATCAGCTGCGTAAGGCCTTCGGCGAAGGCGGATTCATCAACTTCGTAGGCACACCGGTCCCGACGATCGATGAAGCCAACAAGACGATTAAGCTGAACATCGATATCGATGAAGGCAAAGCGTTCTACGTCTCGCGAATCGAGTTTACCGGCAACACCATCACGCGCGACAAGGTCATTCGGCGCGAGCTCCTTCTGGAAGAAGGGCAGGTCTATAACAGTCGGCTCTGGGATCTTTCTATTCTGCGGCTCAATCAGCTCAACTACTTTGAGGCGTTGAAGGCCGAGCAGGACTCGGAGAGCCGCCAGAACACCGACGACGGAACTGTCGACCTGCTGCTGAAGCTCAAAGAGAAGGGCAAGAACTCCATCGGCCTCAACGGCGGCATCAGCGGGCTGTCAGGAACCTTTGTCGGGTTGAACTACGAGACCAATAACTTTCTCGGACTCGGTGAGACGCTCTCGGTGCAGGCAAATATCGGCGACCTGTCGCGCAACCTGAGCCTCGGATTTACCGAGCCATATCTCCGGGACAAGCCGATCTCGCTGGGCGCGCAGGTCTTCACCAGCAAGTACGACTTCAACCCGTCGAAGAGCCAGTCGGCGACCGGCCAGGCGGCGGGAAACCTGACGACGGCACAACAGTCGCTGCTGACGAACTATAACCAGTCGACAACAGGGTTGACGATCTCGGCAAGCGAGCCTCTGCGGCATCTGTTTGCAAAGACTGGCGTGACTCGTGTCGGTATCTCTTACTCGCTGTCGCGGTCGTCCGTGACAACGTTCAACCAGAACACGACCAACGTCTTTCAATCGCTCGCGTTCCGGTCGGGCGTTGCGGGGCAGAATCAGCTGAGCGGCATCATCACTTCAGTCGTGACGCCGAGCTTCACCTTCTCGAGCCTCGATCGCGCAGTCGGACCTCACAGCGGCAAGGACTTCAACATCTCAATGCAGGTTGCAGGTGTGGGCGGTAACGTGAAGTACATCTCGCCGATTGCCAGCTATCGCCAGTTCTTCCCGATGAAGGGTCTGAGGGTGAACCGCGAGGGCCACAATGTGCTGGGTTACCGTATCCAGCTGGCTCATACGCAAGGCTTCGCAGGCGAGGTTGCCCCCCCAACGCATCGTCTCTACAGCGGCGGCGAATCGGATCTTCGCGGCTTCGACATCCGGTCGGTCGGTCCCTACACCTTCATCCCGAATAAAGTTCAATACATCCTGACCAACCCCGATGGGACCTCGGTTCCGCGTGATCCGACCAACCCCGCACTCGGCCCGGTCCAGATTCCGCTGCCGATCTACCGCATGGTGTCTATCGGTGGAGACACGCAACTTGTCTCGAACATCGAGTACCGAATTCCGATTGTGAATCAGGTGACCTTCGCCTTCTTCAACGACTTTGGCATGACCTTCGACGCGTTGCACGGCCAGTTGCGTCAGAGCACAGCGGGTCAGTCGTTGATCGATGGCGCGCAGTACGGTTGCCCCACAATCGTCAACGGCGCCTGCTTCGGAGGCCAGTCGGTGCAGTTCCCGAACCTGCTGAAGATAGTCCCAGGGACAAACTTCGTTCCGCGGGACTCTCTCGGCGCAGAGATTCAGGTGATCCTGCCGATCGTCAATGCGCCGTTCAGGATCTTCTACGCCTACAATCCGCTGCGTCTTTACAAGACCGTTCCGCAGGAGCTGGCGGTTCCGAACTCCGGTCCTGACAACGTCAATACCTTCAAGAGCTACTTCCCAACCAATGGAGCGGGTCAGTTCAGCTACCAGCAGGCGCTTCAGTTCTATGGGGCTGATTACATCCTGCGTGAGCCAAGAAAGACCTTCCGCCTGACGGTAAGCACGACCTTCTAGAAAGACAGGTCCTCCCGGACGGCCTCCCTGCGCGGGAGGCGGTCACTTCGTGACGTGTATACCTTTCTTGCAACCGACGATCTGTAGTGGTCCTTCCGTTGGTCGGAAGAAAAGTTGATTCCGACCAGCGGGAGGACCACGCGAAGCTCTAAAAAGGCGTGTGAACGCCCGCGCTCCGCGTAGGAGGCCCGTCCGGCAGGACAAGATCCTCTAGTAGCTGCGCTGGTACATGCGGGAGATGCGGTCATGCCACCCAAGGCCGTCTTCATCCATCCACGCCCAAAGGAAGCCGATACCCAGCGGACAGGCAGCAAGGACCGTAGCGAAGATGCGTCGCCGCATAGCCGACCGCGTAGGGTTATCATCCGAAAAAGTGCAGAGGCCGACGCGGGCATAACGCATCCCGGGAGTCGCCTCGCTGAAGGTAAAGAAGAGAAGCTGATAGAGCAGAGTGAGAACCGCCAGAGTGCCGGCTGTACCGATAGCAGCGGTCTGCAGGCTCATGGGCACGCTGCTGGCAGCAAGATTTGCTGAGTCAGCAGAGAGCTTCCCGACGGTCAGCGCGAAGGCCGCGACAAAGCACAAAAAAGAAGCCGTAATGATGCACCCATCAACCATAGTAGCCATCAGCCGCAGGTTGAGAGGCGCAGCCTCTGGTCTGTGCTCAAGCTGAAAAGGTGCCTCTGGAGTTTCGACTGGCGCCGCGACAGGATGGGCCGCAAGCAGAATCGATGACCACTCCGGCGCGACAGACTCGACCACTGGAGTGGTAGAGATCTGTGCAGCTTCCACCTCAAAGATGCGAAGCTGCGCCGTCTGGCTGCCGTGCGGTGCCTGGTCGGCCTCCTCGCGCAACGGCCCTTCTGCCAGCCGCGGACGAGCCTTACGCGCCGCCACCAGCTGCCGCGGAAACTCGATCAGGTTAGCTGGAATCTCGATAGGAGGTCCGGACTCTTCAAAGATCGGAGCCTGGCGGAAGGCGATCTCCTCATCGAGAGCAAGAGTCTCTTCCTCATTTAAAGCTCCATACGTCTCGTAGATAAGAGGCCGGCTGGGGGGCAAGACTTGTTCCTGCAGCGGGCCACGGGTTGCGTCTTCATAGAGCCGCACCGTGAGTGCGGGGGCCGGAGCCTGAGCGGTCGCTGGAAGAGTGAGCGCGCGAGTTGCGGTGTCAGAGTGCTCCGCATTGGCGAGTCTCGGTTCGGCTAGCGCAGGCGCCGGAGGAGTCAGCGTCCACTGGTCGAGATCAGCCAGCAGCTGGTACTGGGCGTCGGCCACGGCCTTGGCGCTGAGAGCAGCCACCTCGGCTGCCGCTTCGGCCTCGCGAATCGCAGCTTCGGCCTGCTCGGCGAGAAACGTGCGATAGCTTGGCGAGTTGGCGTACCGCTCCGCAACCGCCGCGGCGATGCGGGACGACCGTGTCTTCTCAGGACCAGGCTGCGCAATGGCAGTGACCCCGGAGCCCGGCTGCTGCGTCCGGCGGGCGCGATGGGCGGCAAGACGTTGGGCTACCTGTTCCCTGAGCGCAAATGGTGCGCCCGCTTCCGTTTCGGCCCCGGTTTCGTCCAGTGGTAGCAGGTCACGCTGTGCAGAGCTCATTGTGCTCAATTCCAAACTCGCTTCCGTAAAATCGTTTAGCCTCAAAGAGTGGTGCGCCTGATTAGTCTCAAATCAAGTTTCAAGCCCGACGAACCTGGGATCAAGCCCCATGGGCAGCGCCGACGGCCTCTGCTCGCTCTGCTGTTCGGCGGCACGAAGCCGTTCCATCCCGTTGCGAAGGCTTGCGGCTTCTACTCCGGAAGCCTCCGAACCGCTGTTTACCTCTTGATAACTATCATGGTGCTCCCCGCAAGTCATCCACATCTGCGGGCCCAGCAGGTGACGACTCAGGCAACCCCCCTTTCTGATGCGCAAGATACGTCCTCGAGCCTGCCGGATGAGCGCCTGCCGGATGAGCCCGGCGCGGCGCGTTATCCAGAAACGGCGCAAAATCCACGAGCGACGCAATATCCGGTGGCCGAGGTGCTCCCCGCCACCGAGGACACCACCGACGTAAAGACAGAGGAAGACACGCTGTCGAGAAGCGGAAGCGTCGTCACCTTGGATGGAGACGTCATGCTGACCTATCGCGATCGCATCGTAAAGGCCGATCACATCGAGTTCGATCAGGCCTCAGGCGAGCTCACCGCGACGGGGCATCTGCACGTAAGCGGTGGCGCAAACCACGAGGACCTCACCGCCAGCCACGGCACCATGAATCTCAAGCAGCAGACGGCGACCTTTTACGACGTCACCGGCTCTGTCGGGCTCAAGAGCGCAGGCCACACGCTCACCTACTCCAGCAGCAATCCGTTTCTGTTCACCGGCCGCATGGTCGTACGGACAGGGCCGCAGTCCTATGAGATCTACGACGGCACCTTGACCACCTGTCAGCTCCCGCACCCCGACTGGATGCTCTACGCAGGAAAGTTTGCGGTCGACAGCGAGAAGGCGAAGGCCCAGAACAGCACCTTCCGGCTGATGAATATCCCTGTGCTCTTTTTGCCCTACGTAACCCACCCAACGGACTCCGAGCAGAGGCAGACCGGCTTCATGATCCCGGTGCCGGGTTACTCATCGACCAAGGGATTCACCCTCGGCGAGGAGTTTTACTGGGCGATCAACCGCAGCACCGACCTCACCGTAGGCGCGCAGTATTACTCCCTCCGCGGGTGGGAGCAGTCAGCAACGTTTCGATACCGCGGACTAGGCAATGACTTTGCGAAGGCCCGATACACCGGCCTGCTCGACCGTGGCATCTTCACCAGCGGCGTGTACCTGAATCAAGGCGGAGAAGATGCGACGGTTTCGGGGCGTCACGACTTCACTTCGCAGACGAGAGTAGTCGGGGATGTGGAGTATCTGAGTTCGTACGCCTATCGCGAGGCATTTGCCGAGAACTTCAGCGTCGCAGTGTCGAGCGACATCCTTTCGATCGTCTATGGCGTGCATCAGTGGGACGGATACTCCGCGTCGGCCCGTGTGGATCGATATCAGGGCCTGAAACAGGCTGGCGTAGCCGCGACCCCGACCACGCCGGCAATCCCGGAAGAACAGGTGAAGATCTTTCATGCGCCGTCGCTCGACTTCACCAGCACCGAGCACGAGATCGGCCGGACCGGACTGCTGTGGAGCATAGACGCCTCCCACGCCGGACTGTCCCGCGTGCAGCCGGACTTCTCTACCGGCGGGCTTACCCAGCGGTTCGACCTGCATCCCGAGCTCTCCTATCGTCTCGGCTTCGATGGATGGCACATGCTCGCGTCGATAGGCGCTCGCGAGACCGCGTACTCCAGAAGCAGGCAGGTTCCCTACGCCCCGATCGGAGTTCCAGTCGAGCTTCCCAACCCTCTCAACCGGTCCGATGTTGAGGTTGAGGCAGATCTGCGGGCGCCTGTGGTGGAGCGGACCTTCGATTCGCCACGCGTCGAAAAGCTCTTCGGCGGAAACGACGTGAAGCACACCATCGAGCCGGAGCTGACCTACCGCTACGTCACCGGCGTGAACAACTTCTTGAGCGTCCTGCGCTTCGACGATGCCGATATCGTAAGCAACACCAACGAACTGGAGTACGGAGTGACCCAGCGGCTGTTCCTGCGGCCCACAAAGGCCCGTCCCTGCAAAGAAAGACCCACGACCACCGCGCAGACCCAGTACTGGGATGACGATAGCGGCAAGGTTCAGACCAGGGGACAGGGTGGCAGCGAGAAAGATGCGCTGCCCAACTGCGGCAGTCATCCGCTGCTCAGCTGGCGGCTGACGCAGAAGCACTTCTTCAACGAGAACTTCGGCGGAGCCGTCATCAACGGCCGGCGAAACATCTTCGACACGACGCTGAACTTCTCAGGAATCGCATTTCTCACCGAGCCCAGGGCCATCTCCCCTCTGGTCTCCCGTCTGCGCCTGCGCACCTCCTCGCACATGGACGTGGAGTGGGACTTCGATCTCGACACCGGCGCAAAGAAGTTTACCTCCAACAACGTATTCGTGGACGTGCATCAGAACAACGTCTTTGCCGGCCTCAGCTACGCGCGGTTGAACGCTCCGGGCCGCTTCTATACTGAAGGAGTAACCTCGGCAGTCTCGGACTTCAATCAGCTGCGGCTGCTCCTGGGCTACGGTTCGCCGACCAAGCCGGGCCTCGGAGTGGCAGGCAACGTAGGGCTGGATCTCAACGCAAATAACACCGGCCTGGTGCAGTACGGTGCCGTGCAGGGGTCCTATAACTGGGACTGCTGCGGATTCAGCGTCGAGGTTCGCAAGTACGAGCTGGGCTCGGTGCGAAATGAGACCACGGAGAGATTCAACTTCACCCTGCTGAACATCGGAACAGCGGGCAATCTGCGGCGTGCAGCCAGCCTCTTCTAAGGCGCCGAAGTCGCGCTCTTCCGGGGACCGCTCCAAGGGGTCCGAAGCCTTGTAAATCGGCTCTGCGTGAGATAATCGAGGTATTGTGTTGATCGCTGTGAAGCCGTTCCGAACCCTGATCTTTGCCTTTACGCTGGCCGCCCTCGGCTGCCATGCACAGACCTCTCCGCAGACTGTGCCCCCTGGTGCCGGCGATGCTTCGGGCAAGCTCTCTCCTGAGCTCACGCGAAGGGTAGAAGTGCTCATCCGTTCCAGGGCGTCGATTCCTCCAGGCTATGTGATTCAGATCGGATCTCGTACCCGCAGCGACGTGCCAGGCTTTGACAAAATCAGCGTATCGTTCTTGGCCGACGGCAAGTCCAGCAAGCCCGCCGAATTTCTGCTCTCGACTGACGGCAATACCTTGGCTCAATTCAGTAAGTTCGACATCAGCAAGGATCCAAAGCTCCTCGTAAGCGGCGATGGCCGGCCTTCACGCGGCGGTCCCGCAAACGCGCCCGTGCTCATCGTCGGCTTTGACGACCTCGAGTGCCCCTACTGCGCAAAGATGCACGAGCAGCTCTTTCCCGCGTTGACCGAGCGCTATAAGGATCAGATTCATATCGTCTATCGCGACTTCCCGCTGGATCAGCATCCCTGGGCCATGCGCGCGGCGATTGATACCAACTGCGTAGGCGCCCACAGCCCTATGGGCTATTGGAATCTGGTGGACTACATCCACGCTCACGCCGCAGAACTCGGCGGCACAGACAAGAGTCTCGCCAAGGCTAACGAGACGCTCGACACCCTCGCGCGCGACGAAGGGAAGAAACAGAACCTCAACGCGGAGTCGCTGAATGCGTGCCTCGCCAAGCAGGATGACACGGCCATCAAAGCGTCGATCAAGCTGGGCGAAAGCCTGGGGGTAGACTCCACGCCGGCGCTCTTCATCAACGGAGAAAAGGTGGAGGGAGCGCAGCCCCTCGAGGACGTGTATCGTATGATCGATAGCGCGCTGATTGCCTCCGGGCAGACGCCTCCACCGCCGCCGACACCAATTCAGGCACAGCCTCAAACCCCGCCGGCGACCAAACCCGGCAACTAGCAGAAGAATGCAGGAGATCTGGATGCGGAATACGGATGTGCCGAGCTTGTCGGCCGAGAACGAACGTACTTCTAACACGCGCTCCTATCGCACCGCCTCGATTCCATTGCTCCCATTGCTGTTGACGATGGCTGCCGGGCTCTTGCCGGTTGCAGGATGCAACCACGGTCACAACGCCGACGTCGTCGCCACGGTCAACGGCCACGCCATCATGCAGGCCGACCTCGAGAAAGCCTACAAACTGCAACTCGGAGATGCCGCCCAACAACAGCAGCAGCCCTCGCCCGAACAGGCCGATTCGCTGCGCCTGAACCTCCTCCGCGAGTTGATCGATGAAGAGATCGTCGAACAGCGCGCCGCGAAGATGAACCTCACCGCGACCAACGAAGAGGTCGATGCAAAGCTAGCCGAGATGAAGGCTCCTTACACGGAGGAGCAGTTTCAGCAACGCCTGAAGGCCAGCAATCAGACCATCGACGATGTAAAGCATTCATTGCGTCGCAGCCTCACCATCAACAAGCTGCTCAACAAAGAGATCAACTCCAAGATCACCGTCACCGACGCCGATGTGGCCAGCTACTACAACCAGCACAAGGCCGAGTTCAATCTGCTTGAGACCAAGTACCGCCTCGCAACCATTCAGGTGACCGGTCAACCGTCGCCTCAGCCGGGAAACCTGCAGGGAAGCAAAGCGACCAACGACGTCGAAGCGAAGAAGAAGATTCAGGCGTTGAAAAATCGCCTGGACAGCGGCGAGGACTTCGGCACCATCGCCAGCAACTGGTCCGAGCAGCCCCAGACCGCGCCCAACGGCGGAGAAATGGGCTTCGTCGACGAGTCGCAGCTGCACCAGGATCCCACCGCCTTCAACGCCATTACCAAGCTGAAGGCCGGCCAGATCACCGACATCCTTCCGCTGCTCGATGCTCAGACGAAGCGCCCCGCCGGTTACGCAATCTACAAGCTGATCTCCCGCGACCCCGCAGGCCAGCGCGATGTCAACGATCCCCGTGTCCAGCAGGCCATCCGCCAGCAGTTGCGCGATGTGCGTTCGCAGCTGCTCAAGAGCGCCTACCTGGAGATGGTGCACGATCAGGCCAAGGTGGAGAACTTCTTCGCCGAACAGATCTTCAAGACCGACGCCCACTAACTCTCCAAATAATATCGCCACTCATCTCTCTCGGGAGGTCTCATGACGCAGCAGCCAGTGCGCTTCGCGATCCTTGGCTTTGGTCACCACGCAATTCGTCGGCTGCTGCCTGCCTTTCCCAGGTGTGAGCAATCCACACTGAGCGGGATGTGGCGCCGCGATCACGCTGCCGCCATCGCCAACTGCGCCGAGTACAAAATCCCTCACTGCTTCGCCACGCGGGAGGAGCTCTGCTCTTCGCCGGATGTCGACGTCGTCTTCATCACCTCACCTGACGCGATGCACCGCGACGACACGCTCCTTGCGCTAAAGCACGGCAAAGCAGTCCTGTGCGAGAAGCCTCTGACCATGAGCACAGCACAGGCCAAAGAGATGAACGCCGCAGCCAGCGCGTCCGGTCTACTCTTCGGCGTCGCACAAAACTTTCGCTACAACCGAAGCCTCGAGTGGATGCGCGACCAAATCGCCGCTGGCCTCATCGGCACCCCACAGCTTGCACGCGCCGAGTACTGCTATCCCGCCACCAACTCCGCAAGAAAGTGGATCATCGACGCAACGCTGGCTTACGGCGGACCCATCGGAGATGTCGGCGTGCACTGCATCGACGCCCTGCGCTTCGTTCTAGGCAATGACGTCATCAGCGTCGACACTCTGGCCCGCAAAGACGCCTCCTCAGGCAACCTCGAAGCCATCGCCTCGCTCCAGATGGAGATGACTGGCGACATCTTTGCCACGGTGACCACTAGTGCCCGTGCACCCTACCGCTCTCTGGTCGAGGTCAACGGCAACAATGGCGTGATGACCGCCGAAGGGTGTCTCACCGTCGATCGCCCAGTAGAGATAGTCGTTCGCCGCGCAGGCGAGGTGGTCGAGCGAGTCACCCTCGACAACGGCGATGGCTACACGCGAATGCTGGATAGCTTCGCCGCTGCCCTGCGCAGTGATGGCGACTTCGCGGCTACCGGCGAAGATGGTCTCCACAACATGCGGGCGCTCGATGCAGCCATAGCGAGCTGGCGCAGCGGATCCCGCCAGAACCTCCGCACCTCCGCAGACTCTTAGCGCAAAGCCGCAGCCAGGGCAGAAGTCCCGCCGTGATGCAGAATCGCAAGATCGCGCTCAGGCGCCGGCGGCAGATACCTCTTGTAAACGCTCACGTGGAAGCACGACTGTTGAAACTCCTCTTCCACATCCACTTTTCCCGATTGCACCAGCGGCAAAAGATAGCCCCGAAGCCACGCAATCTCCGTCAGCGAGAGGCCATGCTTCGCAATATCGACAGCCTGCCCCGTCAGATGCGGAGAGGCCGTGTCGCCCTCAGCCGGCGCCGCATTGCCGTTGATGTGCACCAGGTGCTGCTGAAATTCAACTGTGCGTACAGCGGAGTTCACCTGCAGTGGCGAGTGAAAGCGAGCGTAGTGGGCGCGCGCCAGCGTTGCGAGAAACTGCGCTGTCCACGGACGGCAGTAACGCCGGTTGACCGGTAGCCGATCATCCACCTGGAGAGCCTCGCTCTCAGGCAGCGCAACCAGCAACTTTTTCCCGCGCATATCCACCAGGTCGCCATCATCCTGAATGCGGGAGAGCCCATCGCGATCGGCGACCTCGTTCTGATGAACGAGAATCTCGTGCGAGCCCTTCAACGGCGGAGGCATGATGAGCCGCCCACGCTTGTTATAAAGATTAGGCAGAATCACCGGAGTCGAGGCCACCTCTTCCACGCTGGCCAGTTGCGGCCTCTCCGCCGCCGGCCGAACCACGCTGATGACAGGAACGGGCTTGGCCACAGAGACCGGCTTCGACGAAGTCGACGACTTGCGCGCAGGTGCAGCCGTAGCCTGACGTGTCTCGTTCAGTTCTTCGGAGCGCTCTTCCTGGCGCGCTTCGGGGCGCAACGTCCCGTGGATCGCCACAGCAGTTTGGGTCTCCACCTGGGTCGACGCGGCCGCCTTCAGAAAATCCTCTGATGTAGCCTTCAACGGCGTCCCGGCGGAGGCAGCCAGCTCAGGTTGCGTCGCCTTCTGGCGCGAGGCGCGAACCGCATGGCGCAGATGGCGTCCGCCTGCTGACCGCCCATGAACGCGCACGCTCATAGGTGGATCGGTCTTTGGAGTGGGCGCGCTGTGATGCTTCGAGCTATGCGTTGCATGCGACGGTTTCGCGGCGGTCTTCCGTCGGTCCGGATGCTTCGCCACCGCAGCGGCAACAGTCTTCTTATGGGCCGAGGGATGATGCATCGGTTTGGCGAGGCTGCCTGCGCAAGAAAAACACAGAGCCGCAAGCGCCAGAAGGGCCGGGATGGGGGCGGTCAAACGCATCATGTTTTTGGAGACGCGGAGACGCCAGAGCAACTCCTAAGTTAAACGTTCGTGAGAGAGCATGGAAGTGACGAGGTGGGTTCCGTATACTTGGTCGTTAACAGGGGGAGTGGATGAGGAGAATGTTGCTGGGCTTCGGTCTGGTCGCTGTCGGGTTGATTGGGTGGGGCTTTCAGGCAGCAACCGTGCAGGCGGCGCAGGATGCGGCAGTCGCGCCCGAGTTCTACACGACCAGGGTCCAGCCCATCTTTCAGGCCAACTGCTACCGCTGCCATGGGGGAATGAACCACCGTGGCGGATTGAATATTCAAACGCGAGCAGGAATGTTGAAGGGCGGCCACGAGGGCACCGTGCTCATTCCAGGCGATCCCGCAAACAGTCTTCTGGTGCGGCTGATCCGCCATGAGGGCCCAGCGAAGGACCCCATGCCCATGCCACCGAAGCAGCCAAAGCTCTCCGACGCGGACATCGCAACCGTCGAGCAGTGGGTAAAGGCAGGCGCGATCATGCCGGCCGATCCTCCGCCGTAACTCTTCCTCAAAGTGAGCACCAATCCGCTAAGAGCTGGATGGAGTTCTCGTTCCCGTCTCCGGCCTCTCCTGGCTCCGGACGAACAGATTCTTAATCCGGCGGCGGAAGTAGAAGAGCGCTCCTGAGACCGCCGCGCTGATGCCTTGAAACATAAGCAGGCCTGAACCGGGATCAACGTAAGCATGGGCTTGGCGCTCAAAGGCAAAGCTGAGCGCTAGAAAGAGCATCAGCGTGATCGCGAATCGCTTGAAACCAAAAGTCATTCTGTTGCCTCTGGGGAGGTGTGCCTCAGGGGGCCCAATCTCAATGAAGGTGAAGACGCAATGCGCAGGCAAAAGTTTCGGTTCCATGAATACTTCGTGTATCGAAAGCTAAACACATCTTTTATCTTGCATTTCGTCTTGAACTTCTATTCAGAACTCTAGACCGCCCTCAATACTGACAGTCGGTTTTTATCGAATAAAATAATCCGCAGGTCCGCGCACGTCCCATATTGGGATCTTCGCGAAGCAGAGGCTCGAAGGATTTTTCCACCCATCGTCAGGGCTTCGCGGGCGTCTCTGTGTGCACCTGGGCAAGCCATCTCCCGCTCTTGGGTTGACGAACCCAGACCGTGACGGAGTTATTGTCATTCTTCATTACGGTGGGTTTCTCTGGCGTGCCGCACTGGAACGTATTCACTACGTGATACGCAGTAAGCGCAGAGTCTGGCGTCAGAATACGAACCTGCAGATCGCGAAGCTCATACGACTCAAGCTTGCAGTGCTTCAGCGTGATCAGCAGCGTGTCCAGAGCCTGAATGTGCTCGTCCACCAGGATGAAGTCTTCCGTAAACAGACTGCGAACCGTCCCGAAGTCGCCTTCAGCCATCGTCGTCCAAAGATTCTGTTCCAGCTTGACGATATCGATCGAGGCAGGCAGCGGTGACGAAGCCGCAGGGGTCTGAGCAACTGCTCCGGAACCAAGAAGCGAAGCGATAACCAGAAGGAGGAGACGCATGGGGATTATCTTAGCGTCTCCCTCCCGTTATGGACGCCGGAAGGTTGTACCCAGTTCAGTTCGCCGGCGCCGTTGCCGACTTGGTCCCCACCCGACGGACAGAAGCATCGACGATGGCATAGAGCAGTTGTCCATGATCGGCCTTTGCCTTTGCCTTGATGTATTCGCCCGCGCGTTTGCCGGCCTCAGCGCTCTCCGGAAGCGTCAGGCCCCGTGTCTCCGCCGAGATCTCCGCCAGTTGCTGAACGATGTCGAAGAACGTCCCCTCATTCTTGCCGGCAAGCTGCCAGCAGTCAGAGACCGTGCAGGTCAGAATCTGCTCCTTCGTCCAGTTGTGGGCAGCAGTCGAGTCTGCCGAAGGAGTAATCGTCGCAGCCGACGGTTGCTGAGCCGAAGCGCAAAGGCCAACTGCGGTCAGAGCGAAGCAGAGTGCGAGGCGAGAGAAGAGGCGCATGGGGATCGTTCCTTTACGTTCGTAGGTTAGAAAGGCGTCTAGTAACGGTGATAGCGGTCATCGCGATTGTTCTGGGCAGCGTTGCCGACCACGGCGCCAATACCTGCACCTGCGGCCCCGCCAATAATCGTTCCTTTCAAGCCGCCACCGAACACCGCGCCCAGAATTGCACCGCCCCCGGCGCCGATCAGCGCGCCCTTGCCAGGTCCGATGCCCCCCTGATTATCTCTGTAGTGATCGTCGTGGTAGCGGCGATCCCGATCGTTATAGTAGTTCCCGCCGCGTCCGCCGTTGCGCATCCCGCTGTAGTAGGCGTTGTTGTTGTTATAACGCTGTGCGAACGCCGGAGCGCAGCTCGCAAGCAGCAGAGGAGTCAGAAGGACCGCGTTTCGTAGCTTGGTCATCCCCGGTTAGATGCCGAATCTCCTCGTCGCGCAGAGTTAAATTCGCAGGTCCAGCCAGGGAAGGTAAGTGCCAATCCGCCACAAGTTAGGAAATATAGCCAGTTAGGAATATAGCCAGCCCCTTGATGGAATCCCGGAGATTTGATGGAACCCCGGAGATCGAGCACTAGCCGGAACCCAGGCCGCCGAAAGTAACCTCGAAGGGTGTATCCCCAATTAGTTCATCCCTTTTAAGATCAGGCATCATCTATCCAACAAGAATCAAACAAGCCAGTAAAGTCGATTTCGTCTATTTGCCCTGCAGGATCGTCTCATCTTGCAGTAGCTTTCAAACAGCAGCATTTGGAGGGGGATTGTGAAGCATCGAATCGGTACCATCTCGGCAGGCGTAGTGGCAGGCGCCGCGATAAGCTTCATGGCACTGGGTCTCGCCGGCTCTCTCATGTCCGCGCAAACAACTCCATCGCCCGCCCCGCACAAGCCAAGAACCTCCTCCAAAACAGCAATGGCAACCTGGTCGCCCGACGTCCAGAAGGCACTCGGCATCTCCTCCGACGACTTCAAGACCGACGGCCTCAACAAGCTCACCCAGGTCCAGCTCAACAATCTCATGAACTCCGCCAAACCCGATCCACGCAAGCACTGGCTCGTCTGCCCAGCCAGCGGAACCGCACCCTCCGGCCAGATCCACGTCCTGCTCACTGTCGCCGGCGACGACTCTACCGGTGCCATCGCCGGCCAGATCCGTCAGGCCATCAGCGCCCTCACCGGCGTCACCGTAGTCGACACCGTCGCCAACGCCGACCGCACCCTCCACGTCGTCATCCAGGAGCAGACCACCGCCAAACGCACCATCGGCTTCACCGCCTCCTACCTCACCGGAACCCCCTGCACCGAAGAGGTCGCCGGCAAGAAGAAGGACGTCGAGCTCAAAGGCACCTTAGGCACCTACACCGACGCGAAGGGCGCAGGCCTCGCCATGGACCTCGCCGGAATGCTCGATCAGGATCTGCAGCCGCTTCGCGCAGGCGCCGCAACCCACTAAAATCGCCCATCAAATCCAGTAGGCAAGCATCCAGCAGGCCAGCAAGCCAACCCGTCACCGCCAGCACCCGAGCCACTTGCCTCGGCCTGGATAATTTTTTGTTCGCCGCACCTACACTTTGCATCTCACTCAGTGGAGGTTTGTTATGAAAGGACTCCCTTGGATTCTGGTCGGCATGGGAATTGGCATCGCCGCAACGTATGTGCTGTTCTTCGATCAACTCTCGGACAAACCCGAGCCAGCCTACGACATCGGTTATGACGGATTTACCGATGCCGCCCGTAAGACCTTCGCCTGGGGCACAAAGAAACAGGCCGAGGGCAAGGTCGGCTCCTTCGCCGGAGCCATCAAGCAAGGCGTTGGCAATCTCACCGGCAACCAGAATCTCGCTGACGAAGGCGCAGCAGACCGCGTCGTAGGCAACGTTAAAGACGTTGCAGGACGCATCGGCGAAGCCGTCGGACAAACCATCCACGAATTGAACTAATAGAAACAAAGCTGCAGCAATAGATTTGGGCCCACGGTTCTCATGCAACAAAAACCGCCCATCCGCGCAATGTTCCGTTGCGAAGGTGGGCGGTTTGTTTAAGATGAGCGGTTCGTTTAAAGCGGGCCATCCTCCTGACCCTGAACAAAGTCGAACCGAGCGAACGATCCCCGCATCTGCAATAACCCAGCGCAGCCCAACTCAGGGCAACCCCACCCATCCATACCGAGTCGTACCTGTCAGGTGGAGTAGTGCAGTACCGCTGACCATCCGGAGGTTTTATGATCTTTCGCAAAAACGCTTGGGCCCATCTCATGCTTGCTGGTGTGCTTTCTCTCAGTGTTGTGCCCGCTGGCTTGGCGCAGTCTTCGCAAGACAGCGATGTAAATAGCTGGTCCGCGCCACGCGGCTACGACATGGCTTATCCCGAGCACGGCACCCCCAACATGGTCGCTCGTCAGGGCTACGCCGCAGGCTTCAACCAGGGCCAGGCCGACCTATCCCGTGGCACGTCATTCAAACCCACCGAGAACAAAGCCTACGCTCACGCGAAGATCCCTAAGGGGATGGACAAAGACACCTTTAAAACGGAGTTTCGTGAGTCCTTCGTGAAAGGCTACACCAACGCCTACAAGGGTCAGTAGCAGTCGGCAAGTGCGACAACTCAAAGTAACAAAGCAATGCCCGCTCTTCGTGAGCAACGCAGCAATCACGAAAGCAGGCATCTTTGTGTCGGTCAGCTGTGTCGGTCAGCTTGTGATGACCGGTTAGCTCTTGTTGCGATGACCGGTTAGCTCTTGTTGTGATGATCGGTTAGCTCTTGTGATGCTGCAGCGCCGCACGAACCTTATCCACATGCGTCCCATGCACGCGAATCGCCTCATGCAGCGCGTCTCCCGTCACTCCAAACTCCTTCGCCCAGTAGTGAATATCGGACGACATCTTCGGATTGATCTCCTTCGGGTCATGCGGACCCTTCTCTGGCTCAACATGCTCCGCGTGAGGCGTGCGAGCTTTGGACTTCTCAACTTCTTCGTGTTCATGCGGCCGTGCCGGATCTGGATGAGACATCGATTCACTCCTCTTTTCTCGTTTAGAAATTAAAAATTCAAACCCTGAAACTCATCGGCCCCAGGAACTAATTCTTCAAGATCGTCATCCTGATCCTGAGCGAAGTCGAACGGGGAAGGATCCCCGTATCTGTCTTTATTCAAGGTCATCCCGCTGTTGTATTTTTGGATGCGACATAAATCCATTCCCCTTTAGCTCGTTCTTTTCAGCTCGTTCCTCTCGTTAGATGCGGAACCAGCGAGGCACGCCCCCCTGAGGCGGATCCTCTGCGACTTTCGTTGCAAATCAGCAACTTACCTCTTGTCTTGCACACGGAGACAGCGTACCGTTCGACCTGACTTCAAAACTTTGTTGAGACTAGGTCGTACGAAAAAAAATGCGTTCTCTCCTTGCTTCCCTCCTGTTGGTTCTCTCTGGATTCGGCAATCCCGCCCTCGGACAATCCGCACAATCCGCACAACAAGCTGTCACCAATCCACCCGCTCCCGCACCACTCCCAGCCGCTGCTGTAGCCGCCAACCCAAACGCACCCGACGCCTCAGGCAGGTACATGCTGCGTGATGGCACAGACGTAAATCTCCAGTTCGCGCAGGATCTCAGCTCCAAGACTGCATCCGAAGGCGACCCAGTAACGCTCACGCTGGTCGACGACCTGAAGGTAGGAAACATCGTCGTCGCTAAGGCAGGAGACAAGGCCATCGGCGAGGTCACCAAAGCCGAGAAGTCAGGAATGATGGGCAAGGCTGGCGATCTGAGCATCCGCCTCAACTACCTCAAGGCAGGCGACACCAAGATTAAGCTGCGCGGCACAAAAGGCAAAGAGGGCGAAAGCGGAACCACCGGCGCCGTAGTCCTAACCGTACTCTTCGGACCCATCGGCCTCATCAAACACGGCAAAAACGTAGAAATCAAACAAGGCCAATCCCTCCACGCCTTCGTCGGCGACGACATCGCGCTGGTCCCAGCCATCTAAAGTTCAGGTTGGGTTGGTCATCTCATCCTCTTCTACATTCCTCACGTGAAGTGGATGCGATGCGCTCCGAGGAAATACTCGGAACTGGCCGGTCTATCAACGCAACATGTAATCAACTATCCGCACCTCGCCGATAGGCAAGCGTTTCGTCGCGAAGCGGAGCAAGCCGGGTCTCTTCGAGCGTGTCACGGTAGAACATATTGTAGGTATCGAAGGGGATAAGCCGCTGACCGTCGGGATGCGCGATATGGATGCAGGTCTTTTTGATAGAGCGTAGATCGAAGGTTTGTGCGTCGATGAACTGAACGATGAGGACGCGGAAGAGGTTATCGTAACCAAGATTTTTGGGGGCAAGTACCTGAGGCAGACAGCAGAGAAGTTCGCGTAGGGTACTGGCTTGCGACTGCGGGGAGTGGTTGGTGGAGAAGAGTTTAAATATCTGGTTGCGGAGGTTGGGATTCTGCTCGATGCTGGCTCGGACCGCAGGGTCTTGCTCGTAGATGATCGTATTACGGCCGCCATTGATCAGCACGTCGGGCGAGACGAGGCCAGTAAGAGGTACGACTTTTCCGGCGAGCTTCATGGCGTAGCCCATGGCCAGCGAGTCAGGATGGCGGGGGACTGGGATGAGGTCTTCGGGTTTGAACGTTGCAGTCTGAGAGAGGATGCGGCGGCGAACCTCCGAGAGGGTAAGTCGGTGAGTTGCAGAGTCATAGTTCCCTAGGCGGCCAGCTTGTTGAACAGGCTGGAAGGTCACGCCCCGAACGCAGGGTTGTTGCAATGCGAACTCGACGATGGAGCCTAATTCATCGTCATTGACGCCGCGCTCCACGGTCACTACAAGAGTTGTCGAGATGTTCAGCTTGTTGAGTCGCTCAAGGGCCTTCTCTCTGACGCTGCGCAGGTCCGCCCCACGCAGCTGCATAAGAGGTTCGCGGCGGAGAGAATCGAACTGAAGGTACAGCTCGAACTTCGGCATGTACGTGGCAACGCGCTGGGCGAAGGCTTCGTCCTGTGCGATGCGGATGCCGTTTGTATTGACCATAAGATGACGGATGGGACGGCTTTTGGCGGCGTCCAGTATGTCGAAGAACTGCGGATGAATCGTGGGTTCACCGCCGGAGATCTGAACGATGTCGGGTTCGGCTTCGTTACTGACGATACAGTCGAGCATGCGTTCGATCTCGTCGAGCGCTTTGTACTCGGTTCGGTGAGTGCCGGACTGGGCATAGCAGATGGGGCAGGTGAGATTGCAGGCGTCGCAGATCTCGAGCAGTGACAGGCACGAGTGTTGCTCATGATCAGGACAGAGCCCGCAGTCATAGGGGCACCCATATTTGACGGGAGTGTTGTAGCGATCGGGCATCTCCGGCGGCTTGATAAAGACCTCTCGGCAACGGCGATAGTAGTCCACGTCGTCAGAGAGGAGGACACGCTCGAAGCCGTGCTCCGGGCAGCGTTTGAGCATGTAGACATTGTCTTCTTCGAAGACGATCTTGGCGTCGATGCGGCGATAGCAGGTGGTACAGATGGAAACGGCGGTGTCGTAAAAGAGGTAAGGGCGAACGCGAGCGGACATAGGTATCCTTAGCTTCGAACTGAGCGGATAAGAGCGATGATTCCCACCACTATGAGGCCGAGTACACAGGCGGCCTCGATGATTACGGAAGCCCAAATGAAGAATGGCGCTATATTCTCGCTGGCGCTCATTCCTACGGTAGCGCTGACACTGCACAGACCAAACGCAATGCCAAAGACTACAGCAAATATCGTAGCGAGCTTAGCCAGGCTTATAGAGTCGCGCGGTGGATCCTGTGATGATGGTGGCATGTTCATTAAGAGTCCTCGGGTTCGAGACGGAAGGCTTTCGCCAAGCCAGTTTTGGGGTGCCATGACGTGCTCATGACTTACCGTTACCAACGGAGTTCGATATTGCCTCGACGATCGCTACCAAAATTCCTACTAAGAAGAGGATGGCGGAAAGAAGAAAGCCAAATCCCCCGAGCGTATCGATACCGCTCGGGGCTCCGTCGTGGACGTTTCGACCCAGGTAGAAGCCTAACTGACAGAGCCCGAAGAAGAGTGTCAGGCCGACTGCACCCACAGCCACCATCTTCAGCCCCAGGTTCCGTCGGAATCGTTTCACCGGGGACTCAGTAGGTTCACTCATTAGGCACCTCGGGTTGCTTTTTTCGCGATTGGGCAAGATCGCTAGCAGGGAGCGACTGGAATGTCATCTCACCGTTGCGACTCCAATTGAATTCGCCGAAAGCGAGGACCACAAGTCCGCCAAGGCAGCTCCACTGAATCAGATTGAGGCCGAGGACGAGCGGTTGCGGCTTGATGAAGTCGATCAGGAACCGCCACGAAAGATAGGCAGCGAGGAAGAGGCGGAAGGTTGACCCTTCGGGATGTATGCGTTGGTTGTAGCGATGAAGGATGAGAGCAAGAACAAGGAGAAAGACAATCTCATAAACTTGTGTTGGGTGGCGGGGGATGCCATCGCCAAAGTCGATTGCCCACGGAAGAGAGGTTGGAGTGCCGTACGTGTCATCGGCGAGGCCGGCGAGAAAGCAGCCGATCCGCCCGATTGCGATGCCGAGGCAAAGCGGCACCGCAAAGAGATCGCCAGTACGAGACTGAATACCTCGTAAGCGTTTGATCAACTCAACTGCAAGCCAGCCGCCGAGCAGGCCCCCAACGATAGTCTTCCCGCCCGGCAGCAAAAGCGATCTCCATGTGAGATGAAGCCTGGGTGCCTGTTCGAAAAGTCCCAGGACGCGACTACCGAGAAGTGCACCGACTGCCGCTGCCGCGATGATGAGCCAACGCTTGTCATCATCAAGAACGTCACCCGAATGACTTCGGTTTTGCCTGTAAACGGCGTAGCCAAGTGTATAGGCGAGCGTTTCGAAGATCGTATGCAGCTCAGGATGAGAACCGAGTGTCACGTCGGCCAGTTTACCCGCAAAAATAGACAAACCGGTCATTGCCCAAATGGTATGGTGTGTCGCGTTCCAAAACGGGAAACCCGAAAAATAAATCCGGAAATCGTGGCGCATTTTTCGAGCCCCAAAAAGTGACTGCTAAAACACCACGTCTACCACGCAATCCACCACGATTACACCACCAAAACACCACGCAGAAACGCCCGTTTTCGCCAAAAACCCAGCAAAAACGGGCGTACTACCACGTCAAAAAAGTTACTGCAACAAAGTGCCTTCTTCAGGCTGCGTCTTCGCCTCTTCGGGAGGAATGACGACAGCGGCGGCCACCTTATCCTGATCCTCCAGGTCCAGCAGCTTCACCCCCTGCGTACTACGCCCGGCGGCCCTAACACTCTTCGTATCAATGCGAATGATCTTCCCAAACTGGCTGATCACCATCATCTCCGTCGTGTCATCCACCAGCTGAATGCTGGTAACCTTGCCGATCTTGGGAGTGGTCTTCATGTTGATAACCCCTTTACCACCACGCGATTGCAGGCGATATTGATCAACATCGGTCCGCTTGCCAAACCCGTTCTCACTCACCGTAAGCACCAGGCAAGGCGTCAAACCCAGCTGTTTATCCAGCTTTTCAAGCTTTGCCGCAACCTCCGCCGAAGCCACCGGTGCCGCAAGTTCCCCAGGCTCAGCAAGTTCCAGCGGCTGCGCCTCAGACGACTCCGTAGCCTCATCAATCGCCGCCTCCACCTGATCCGTAAGCCCTTTCTGTGCAGCACGTTCCAGCCGTTGCCGGTTGCGCGCCTCGTTTGAAGGCGTCACCGCCGCCCCAATTACATAGTCGCCCTTCTTCAGCGTAATCCCGCGATTTCCCGTAGCCGGCCGCCCCATCGGGCGTAAGTCCTGCTCATTGAAGCGGATAGCCATCCCATCATGCGTAGCGATAAAGATCACCTGCTGCCCATCCGTGATCCGCGCAATGATCAGCTCATCATCCTTCTCAATATTGATAGCGATAATCCCACGCGCCATCACATTCGAGAAGTCCTTCAGCGCCGTCTTCTTCACCGTTCCGTTGCGCGTCGCAAACAGGATGTACTTGTTCTCTTCCTCAAGATCCTTCACCGGAAGAATCGTAACCACCTTCTCCCCAGGCTGCAGCGCTACCAGCGAAGCCATCGCTTTGCCCTTGCCGGCCGCACCAACATCGGGAACCTCATACACTTTAAGCCAATAAACACGGCCTGTATTGGTGAAGCAAAGCAGATACGCATGAGTCGAATCGATGATGAGCTGCGCGACAAAATCTTCTTCGCGAGTCTTCATGCCAAGCCGCCCGGTACCGCCACGCCGCTGCTGCCGATAGATAGAGATAGGCGTCCGCTTCAGGTATCCCGTGTTCGAAACCGTAACCGCGACCTGCTCATCCGTAATCAGATCTTCAAGCTGCAGCTCCGCCGTCTCGTCGATGATCTGCGTACGCCGCGCATCACCATACTTATCGCGAATCTCGGTAAGTTCCTTGACGATCACCTTACGCAACTTCGCCGGCGAAGCCAGAATCGATTCGAACTCCGTGATGTTATCGCGAACCTCTGCAAGCTCCTTCAGCAGCTCATCGATAGAGAGCTGCGTAAGGCGATACAGCTGCAGTTCAAGGATCGCGTCAATCTGTTTGTACGAAAGAATCAACGTGCCCGTGGTCGAGAACGTCATATCGACGCCGTACTTCGCCGGGTCGAGCGTGACCCCGCGCAGCTCCGTACCACGCAAGTTGATGCGCTTATTGGAGAAATAAGAGAACAGATTCTCGCGAGCATCAGCGCGGCTCGAAGACTGACGAATAATCTTGATGACGTTGTCCAGATGATCGAGCGCAATCTGGTAACCAAGCAGAATATGTTCGCGGTCGCGCGCCTTCGTAAGCAGGAACGCAGTCCGTCGACGAACCACCTCCGTTCGGTGATCGAGGAACGCCCGAATGGCTTGGTCAAGCGGAAGCTCCTTCGGCTGTCCATTGTGGACGGCCAGGAAGATCATCGAGAACGACTCCTGCATCTGCGTGTGTTTGTGCAACTGATTCAGCACAATCTGGCTCTCAGCTCCACGTTTCAGCCCGATGACGATCCGCATTCCATCACGATCCGACTCATCACGAAATTCATCCCGTGAAATGTCAGTGATGACGCCTTCATTAACCAGCTCTGCAATGCGCTCGATAAGCTTCGACTTGTTGACCTGATAAGGAATCTCCGTAACGATGATCGCCTGACGCCCACCGGAGATGTTTTCAATGCTGCACTTGGCGCGCATCATGAATCGCCCGCGTCCAGTCCGATAAGCCTGCGGAATATTGGTCTTGCCGAAGAGATAGCCGCCAGTCGGAAAGTCCGGTCCGAGGACATGCTCGAGCACCAGATCCAGATCAGGCCGATGATCCTGCGGAGACTTCTGCAGCAGCGAGATACAGGCGTTCACGATCTCGGTCAGGTTGTGCGGCGGAATGTTCGTTGCCATGCCGACGGCGATGCCGGAGCTGCCGTTGACGATAAGGTTCGGAACCCTAGCCGGGAGCACGGTAGGCTCAAGCGACGACTCATCGTAGTTAGGAGAGAAGTCGACCGTGTCGTAGTCAATGTCCGCGAGCATCTCCCCAGCGAGGCGGGTGAGGCGCGACTCTGTGTAACGCATCGCAGCAGCGGAGTCGCCATCGACCGAGCCGAAGTTCCCCTGACCATCTACTAACAGATAGCGCAGAGAGAATGGCTGAGCGAGCCGGACCATGGTGTCGTAGATCGCCGAGTCGCCGTGGGGATGGTAGTTACCCATCACGTGCCCCACAACCTTGGCGGACTTCGTGTACTTCTTGTTGAACTGAAGACCCATCTCCTGCATGCCATAGAGGATGCGGCGGTGAACAGGCTTCAATCCGTCGCGAACATCCGGCAACGCGCGCCCGATGATGACCGACATGGAGTAGTCGAGGTACGACCTCCGCATCTCCTCTTCAATATTGATGGAGAGCATAAACGCAGCGCCGCGGCCCTGAACGGTCGAGCCGTCCGGAGGAGATCCAGCGGGGGGAGGGTTGTTGGAGTTCGCGTCCTGCGGGGAGGGTGCGTTGGGATTTTTAGGGTCTTGCGGAAACAAATCGTCAGCCATGTGTATTTCTATGATAAATGCTTGATTTGGTGGGGTAAAGCCGCCAGAGCATGCGGTTTTTCCTAAGCCAGAATGTGGTGAAGAAAAGGCGGGACTTAGGAGGAATCAAGGGCGGAAACAGAATTAGGAGGGACAAAAAAAGGGCAGCTCCTTTTGAAGAACTTCGCACAATATAGATAGCGATCTTTTCGCGGGCTAGCGACTCAGCATTAAGCGGCCAAGTAGAACTCGGCAACAAATTAAACGATCTAAGACTAACTTTGTCGCCTATTAACTTGATATCGGACTTATCACGTCGTATATTCAAGTCATCGCAGTTCAGCACTGGATTCACAAGCTTGATTGGGAGTTGGAGTGTTTGGCCAGATCCCCGCGGAGTATCTCTTGGCCGAGACCGCGAGGACCTGGAAGCTACAGCCGAGAGACTGCAGGTTCTCTACATTATAAGGTTCGATCTGCGGATCGTTCTACTTCGGCTCGAAACTCCATGACATATCAGTAGGCCCCTCAAGACTTCTCCGGAGATCACGTCATCACCGGGATTTTTGAGGATTAGCGGTCGACGGTGAGGTGCGCCTGTTTTTGCCCTCAGCCTTCGATCTGACAGGGAGAAGTGAAGATCGACGCTGTTCTCAAGGACAGAGAACGCGATCGCCCTCACGAGCACGGAGCTGTAATCGGAGATACGAAATGAAGCAGTCGACGCGTAAGACAATATCAGGGAAGAGAAAGAGCCGGGCAGGAATTGGTGGGAGTCGCGGATGGATCGCGGCAGGAACGCTCGCGGCTTATGCGGCGATGGGTGGCACGAAGGCGGCGATAGCCTCGGTCGAAACGATAGCGTCGGTCGAGAAGACAGATCCGGCAACCAGTGGAACGGCCGAAGCGACGTTGCCGCTGAAGAAGTTCGACATTCCCGCAGGCCCGCTCGATGCTGCGGTCAAGGCGTTTGAGAGAGTAACCGGCTTGACCGTGAAGATCGTGCTGTCGGCCGGAACGGTGGCCGGGTTCAACTCGCAGGGCGTCATGGGGCTCTATCGCGAAGATGAGGCGCTGCGCCTGCTGCTGGAAGGAACAGGCCTGAACTACCGTGTGGATGATGCCACGACAATGCTTGTCGGCGTTCAGGCGAAGGATACTGTATCTGTAACTGATTCGGTAACGAACTCCGTCTCACTCTCGAAGTTCACCGAGCCCTTAATCGACACGCCGCAGAGCGTCAGCGTGGTGCCGCAGTTCGTGCTCAAGGAGGAGGGCGTCTCCACTCTGCGCGACGCTCTGCGCAACGTACCAGGTATCAGCCTGGCGGCGGGCGAGGCAGGTGCACAGGGAGACAATCTGACCATCCGTGGCTTCACCGCACGCAACGATATCTTTCTCGACGGCATTCGCGACTTCGGAAGCTACTACCGCGACTCGTTCAACTACGAGCAGGTAGAGGCACTGGAGGGTCCCGCAGGCATCCAGTTCGGACGAGGTTCAACCGGCGGCGTCATCAACCAGGAGAGCAAAGTTCCGGGAGTGCAGCAGTTCGTGAACGTGCTGACGCAGTTCGGCACCGACAAGACGCGCAGGATCACGGCGGACATCAACGAGCCGGAGCTCGATGTACTGGGTGGCACGGCCTATCGCGTCAACGTTATGGGACAGGAGGGCGGAGTCGCTGGCCGGGACTACGCAGAGATACGAAGGTTCGGCATCGCGCCTTCCGTCTCAATAGGGCTGAACACGAAGACCCGCGCGACCCTGAGCTACCTGCACATGACCGAGAGCGACACGCCGGACTACGGGCTGCCGTGGTTCAACAACGCAGTCGCACCCGGGTCCATTCGGCATAGCTACTACGGCTTCCCCGATGAAAACTATCTCAAGACGAACGACGATATTCTGACATTGAAAGCCGAGCACGAATTCTCCCCTGACCTGAATCTGCATACCATCGCGCGTGCAGCAAACTATCCCCGCCAGGCCCAGATCACGGAACCGCAGATCTGTTCCAACGCTCCGGCCAGCGTCCCGGTTGGTGGATTCGTCTCGTCGTTGCCCACCTCGGCCGTGAACACAGCTCTGCCCTGCGCCTACACCGCCGCAAGCGATCCAAGCACGATCATCGTCAACCGAAATCAGATCCAGACTAAAAGCGTGGAAGGCGATCTGTGGGACCAGACCGAGGTCACAGCGCGCTTCAAAACCTTCGGCATAAAGCATGCCCTGGTAGCCGGAGTAGAAGGCGGTCAGGAGATCTCGAACCCCATTAGAACCAGCTACAACATCAACAAGATCAACACCGTGCCCACAGCGACTCTGATCGATCCAAATGCCCAGCAGCCCTTCGGAGGCACCGGTTACATCACCTCAATCGTGCATACCAAAGCAGAAAGTGTCGGGCTCTACTTTGTCGACACCATCAAGCTCGGACGTCTGTTCGAAGCGAGCGGCGGCGTCCGATGGGATAGGTTCGATACTGGTTACAATTTGTATCAGCCCACTCCTCCCGCAGGCGGAACCGTGACTGCGCCAGTCGCGCCCATCAGCCGCATCGACGAGCAGCCAAGCTACCGCGCAGCCTTCGTCTACAAGCCGTCGAGCCGCGGAAGCGTCTACTTCGACTACGGCACCAGCTTCAACCCCGCAGCCGAATCGTTGAGCTTGAGCATCGGCCTCGCGAACAGTTCAGCAGCCCCCGAGGAAAACGAAACCTACGAGGTCGGCGCAAAGTGGAGCTTCCTCAACGAGCGGCTCCTGGCCGAAGGCTCCTGGTTCAGAACCGAGAAGGATAACGCCCGCGAGACCGACCCCACAAACTCCAACAACATCGTCGCAGCGGGAAATCAGCTTGTGAAGGGCGTGCAGTTCTCTCTGGTCGGAAGGCTGCCCGAGGGAATGGATATCGTCGCCGGGTACGCCTATCTCGATAGCGAAGTCATCTTCTCAAAGTTCTTCCCAACCTCCGTCGGATTCCCGCTGGCCAACGTGCCCAAGCAGACCTTCAATCTCTTTGTGACCCATCGCCTGCCGCTGCGGCTGAACGTTGGATTAGGCGGAAACTACGTAGCCAGCCGCACCGCCAGCTCCACCGTCCCCTATGTCCCGACCGCCTACTCCGGCCCCATCAGCTATCTCACCGCAAGCGGCGCCCCCGCCGTTCACTACCAGGTACTCGCAACCGAGATGAAGCAGGTCCCCGGCTACTGGCTCTTCAACGCAATGGTGCGACGCCCCTTGACCGATCGCCTCGAGTTGCAGGCCAACGTCAACAACCTCCTCAATCGCTACTACATCGATCTCCCCCATCCCAGTCACCTGATTCCAGGCGCAGGAGCCAACGCGCAGATCGGCATCAACTTCAAGTTCTAAGAAACTATCCTGTCGGTCGGGAAGAGAAGTCGAATCCGACCAACGGGAGGACCACGCGAAGCGGTATACCCATCACGAAGTGATCGCCCGAATCGGGGCCCCCACGAACAGGTCTTCGTTCGTGGGGTGGCAAGCGCAGTGGGCCTGTCCGGCAGGACAGTGTTTGAAGATTTATTAATCCGAAGGAGCAACACCATGCTGATTACGATTCCCGATGTGTTGAGCGCAACTGAAGTAATGCAGGCAAGAGCGGCGCTCGACGCAGCCGACTGGGTCGACGGCAAGGTCACAGCCGGCTACCAGGCTCAGGGCGTAAAAGAAAACCTCCAACTCCCCGAGGGCCATCCCACATCCATCAAGTTAGGCGAGAGGGTTCTCACAGCCCTGGCCCGGTCGCCGCTCTTCATGTCGGCAGCCCTTCCCCTGCGTGTCTTTCCCCCGATGTTCAATCGCTACACCGGCGGTGGCCACTTCGGCACCCACGTCGACACCGCCATTCGCGCCAACGCCTCCACCGGACAGCGCATCAGAACAGACATCTCCGCAACGCTCTTTCTCTCCAGCCCCGAGGAGTACGACGGCGGCGACCTCTCCGTCGAGGACACCTACGGCGTTCACTCCGTCAAACTTCCCGCCGGCCACATGGTCCTCTATCCCGCGACCAGCCTGCACCGTGTCACCCCCGTCACCCGGGGGGCGCGCGTCGCCTCCTTCTTCTGGATACAGAGCATGATTCGCAGCGACGCCGACAGAACTCTCCTCTACGACCTCGACACCGCCATCCAGCGCCTGGCAGTCGAGACTCCCGGTAACTCAGCGGCCGTGCCCTTGACCGGGGTCTATCACAACCTATTGCGCCGCTGGGCCGAGATGTAGATATCCCACCCGATGAGATCCAACAGTCTTATTCAATACGTCTTATAGAGACGCGAGCGATTCTGGCAGGAGACGCAGGCCAAGCGTCGGCACAGGCGATGCGTCGGCACAGGCCCAAAGCCGATCTCAAGAATCTGATAGGCCGCGCAGGTAATTTAAAATTCTTCGGAACTATGTTCGAACTCTTGCGTACCTGTATATCAGGCGAAGGTCGAACAGATGATTGCGTCATAAAACGACTCTCGCAGGCGTCAGGGAATACTGTTTTTGGGATTGTGGACTAGCATTTCTATATTTTTTAGCGTTTTCCGCCGGGTTGTCTTCAAAAGGCAAAAAACAGCTCTCAAATTGGACAGATTCGGGGGAACGTTAGTCGATCTGTCAAAATAAATTTCCTTGCCGAAACTTTCATGAAACTCATTACGTCTATGGCCGAGCAATTATTTGAGACCTTGGTGAATTAGCTGATGCGGCTCATTGATTTTGTTTTTTGTAGCCGACTTGGCCTGAGTCTTGACGGGTGTTCCTCGTAAATGAGAGCCGGTCAATACTTGGTGAAAATCGATTCCAGCTTCGATGCGTTGGCCCCCAACGTGCTAATCCGTTTTCATGCGATCAACCAGGCTGTTTGGCACGCTTCTGGCGGCACTCTTTTTCTGTGCCATTGGTTCTCTCACCTCCATTTCTCCAATTGCTTACGCTCAGGAAACAACCGGCGGCCTGCAGGGAACGGTCAAAGACGCCTCTGGCGCAGTCATCGCAGGTGCAGTCGTCTCGGTTTCAACGCCCTCTCTTGCAGGCGGCAAAACTACCCAGACCGATAGCCACGGTAACTACCGGTTTACCAACCTGCCTCCGGGCACCTACGTCGTAACGGTGATGTTTAAAGGCTTCAGCGAGCTGAAGCGCGACGGGCTGGTGATTGAAGTGGGTCACCTTCCGAACCTCGACCTGACTCTGTCGGCGGGTGGTGAAAACACCATCGTTGAAGTAAGTTCGACGGCACCCGTGATCGATGTCACATCGACGACGACACAGACGAACATCACGTCTGACGCGATTGCGGATGTTCCGCATGGACGTTCGTTTCAGTCGGTGATTCAGTTTGCGCCATCGGCCCGCAACGAGCCTTTGCAGGGCAATACCGTATCTGGCAATGGAACTGGCGGCACGTCGCCGGGCAACGGCAGCAACGGCGGCTCGGTTGGTTATTCGGTCGCGGGTGGCGCTGACTCGGAGAACTCCTACCTGGTGGAAGGGCAGGAGACAGGCGACGTCATCGGAGGTTACTCGCACACGAATGTGCCTTTTGACTTCATCCAAGAGATGCAGGTGAAGACCTCAGGTGTAGAGTCCGAGTATCGCGGCTCGCTTGGCGGCACGGTGAACGTGATCATGAAGAAGGGCAGCAATAACTGGCATGGGTCGGTGTTGCTGCTGTTTGAGAACAGCGCGATGGACGGCTCGCCGGTGGCTTCCTCCCGGTACGATCCAACCTCTTCCACTACTACGCTTGCCAATGGAGCGATCCTGGATGCCGGGTATCAGCAATACCAACCGAAAAAGGACAGGATTTACGATTTCTCTCCCGGCTTCACGGTTGGCGGACCGATCTGGCGAGATCGCGTCTTCTTCTTCGCGTCGTTCAATCCTGAGTTTCGCAATGTAGGGCGCAAGGTGAACTTCTCTGGAGAGACTCTGCCGTTCAGCCAGAATACGCAGACGTATTACACGACTGCTCGAGTGGACGCGACGGTGACACAAAGACTACGGGTATTTGCTTCGTGGCTTTATCAGGGACAGCGGCAGGCGGGAGAGTCTTTACCGTTTGCTGATTCGGTCAACGGGCTCTTCAATGTAAGTTCGGCGAATGATCCAAGCGCCTACGCGCACTCGCTGGGGTACGCGGCGCCAAATATCACTACAAACTTTGGCGGTGATTACACGATCAATAAGAGCCTGGTGTCCACGACTCGCTTTGGATATTTCTTCCAGAACTATCACGATTTTGGGTATCCAACAGGTGGAAATGTCTACTACTTTGAAGCCGCGGGTACGCCGGCGAGCGGTGCGGTGGATGTGAACGGAAACCCTTTGCCGACAGGTCTACAGCAGACGTTGGGCTTTCAGTCGCAAGCTTATTCGACTAACTTCACCCACCACAATGCGGAGAAGCATACGCAGTTCGACCAGGCGTTTGCATGGTTCAAGAGCGGTTGGGGTGGGTCACACAGTTTCAAGTTCGGCTATCAGTTGAATCGTGAGTCCAACGATATCTTCCAGGGTTTCAACGCTCCGTTCGTCCAGGTTTGGCCGGGTCAGCCGTACTCCTTCGGGGGCACCCAGGGGAGCACTGCATGCGCTGCTCTGGTCGCTGCTAACGGTCCGCAGTATGGGGCTTATGGTTCCGACGGCAGTTTGACCGGCTGCCAAGGTCAGTACGGTTACGAGACGATTCAGGATGCGGGTACTGGTGGTAAAGCGACCAGCGTGAACCATGCTTTCTTTGCGCAGGATGCGTGGCAGATTGGGCACGGTCTCACGGTCAGCGGAGGCATTCGGCTTGAGAAGGAGTTCCTGCCGGCTGAGAACCAGCCAGTGGGCGGAATCAGTCATCCGATCAACTTTGGTTGGGGCGACAAGCTCGCTCCGCGCATTGGTGCGGCGTGGGATGTGTTCAAAGATGGGAAGATGAAGGTGTTCGGCGAGTATGGCGTCTTTAACGACGTTATGAAGTTGAACCTGGCGATCAGCTCCTTCGGCGGCGCTTACTGGAACAATTGCGCCTACGCGATGAGCAATCCTGACTACACGGCGCTGAGTGTAACTCCGGATGCCTCGGGTCGATATTGCCCGACGGCTGGGGGACCCGCGCTGGTTACCGGTGGAGCTCCGCCTTCCGGGTTCACGTTCCTGGAGAACCAAAACTTCCGCGCGAACCCGACGACCTGCTCCACGTGTACTGTGACGGAAGAGGGAACCGCTCCTGGGCTGAAGCCTTACAAGCAGCATGAGTCGGCATTCGGGGTTGACTACCAGCTTCGCAATAGTCTTGCTTTGGAGGTGCGTTGGGATCGCCGGCGCCTGGATCACGTGATCGAGGACTCGGCCCTGTTCAACGCAGCTACCGGGGGTGAGACGTTCGTGGTCGTCAATCCTGGGCAGGGTGTTGATGCGACGTTCAACAGCTTCTATAACTTCCTTTATGGCGTTCCGCCACCACCTTGCTCCGGGGATGGTTGCGCGCCTAACGGTACGATTCCAGCCGCCAGAAGCTATGACGGTGTGGAGTTCCGTTTGACCAAAAGCATCAGCCAGCACTGGTTCGGGATGTTCTCGTACACCTACAGCAACCTGCGTGGAAACTACTCGGGCCTTACGAGCAGCGATGTGGGTGATGGTGGTGGCGGCCGTAATGCCCCGAACAACAGCCGATCGTTTGACGAGCCATTCTTTCAGTGGAGTTCGCACGGAGTTTCTTCCAGCGGCCCGCTGCAGACCGATCGCCCGAATGTTGCCAAAGGATATGCCTACTATGACCTGCCTTGGGGCGGAAGCGGATGGCTTCACCGCAACACAACCGACATTGGAATCTTCCAGGTCCTCTATCAGGGATCTCCCGTGACCAGCTACTTGGATGTGGGATACGCCTTCCCCGGCGGGTTCCCAACGTTCATCGAAGGCCGCGGGAAGTGGGTTGATGTTGCGCAGGATCCAACGTCGGGAGCCATTACTACGGGGAATGCCTACTCCCGCCGGACGCCTGCCTACACGCAGTCCGACCTGAACTTCAAACACACCTACCACATCAAAGAGGCTCAGGCGTTGAGCTTTGATGCGACGTTCTCGAACGTTCTGAACCAACGTGCGGTAACGGCGTACAACTCGCAGATCGACACGAACTATACGCCAAGCTTCATCACGCCGAATGGTCAGAACTTCTATCACGCCGTGGGGCAGTCAGCATATGCAGCCTATATGCGTCCCTATGACTACAAGTCTCTCCTGACGACTGACAATGTCACCATCAACAGCCAGTACGGGAAGCCGTACCTGTTCCAATCAGCAAGGACTATTCGTCTGCAACTGCACTATACCTTCTAAAGGCAAGCGCATCGATCAGGGTGGCCCGCTAATTGCGGCTCGCCCCGATCAATGCAGCAAGTCATGGTTTAACATCAAAAGCCCGGTTCCGGCGAAATGCTGAGACCGGGCTATTTTCTTGGTGGAGATGCTGAACCACTCCGAAACGGGGGTCGGAAACATCGGCTACCTATTCAATGAACTAAAACAAAGACGATTTGGCTCGCCAATGCTCCGCCGGCGAATCACCCAACTCTCCGCCATCCATCGATCTGTTCCCGGCCCGACACTCCGCAGCAGTGGGACCGACCTGCATCTATCACAATCTGCTGCCCCGCCGGGACGAGATGTAGATTCCGCGCGAGCTCTATCTATATATAGACAGCATAAAAAGACAGCAACGTGCCGCACGAGCTTCAGCCGTGCTAACGATCGGAAGCCTGGCGGACCAGCGTCCCAGAGCGCATCGCCGATAGGCGCTCCAATTGCTATAAAAGTTGACCAGATCCCAAAATCTCAGATCTTCAATCTCATAAACATCTTTTCGGTGTAATTTACAGAATTTAGACCTTCTTTCCAAAACTTATCTCCTAAATACGTGTTTAACGGTTTCACTCCAATAACCACATAATGTGCATTTTGTCAATACCATTTTTAGTAGAGAAAATCTCTTATTCCATAAACCACTCAACTCCAAGAGCTTTTCTCCTCATCCCCACCAGGCAATAACCCTCTCTTTCCTAGAAAAATCTGAGAAACAAACCCTTCCTTGGCAATGGCCCTAAAGTTGCATCCCTCTTGAGGATCGGCCGAGCGAATCTCCTGCTACCAGGAAGTATTCCGGATCCGAACCCAGGGGAGATTTGAAGAGATGAAAAGGCTTTTTACGCTGATAACATTGCTGTTCGCCACCACGGTACTGAGCTACGGCCAAGCCACTTCGGTCAACGGCGGATCAATTCAAGGAACGATCACCGATCCCTCAGGGGCTGTGGTATCGGGCGTGACCGTGACGATCGTCGGAACCGATACCGGCTCCACGAAGACGATTACCAGCGACAGCGCGGGGTTCTACAGCGTCGGCCCTCTCAATCCTGGTCCCTACACCGTAACGGTCTCTGGACCCGGCTTCCAAAAACTCTCCGTCAAGACTGTGGTTCGTACCGGGACATCGACACCTGGAAGCTTCAAGCTCACCCTTGGTTCTTCGGCTGAGACCGTTGAAGTAAATGCAGGCGCTCTTCAAATCAATACGGATCAGCCCGGAGTCTCTGACGTCATGACTCGTGAGCAGATCGAAAGTCTACCGATCAATGGCCGCAACTTTCTCGACCTCGCGCAGATTCAGCCTGGCGTCATCCTGCAGAGCGGCGAATCTTTCGACCCAACCAAAGCTGGCTACTCCGCCATCTCGGTGGGTGGACAGTCCGGACGTACCACTCGCATCTTGCTGGATGGTCAGGACATCACCGACGAGACTGTCGGAACCACGATCGTCAATGTTCCGTCCGGAGCAGTCGACGAATTTCAGCTAAACCGTTCCACCCAGGACGTCTCGGGTGAAGTGACCTCGACCGGCCAGGTTCTCGTGGCGACCCGGTCCGGTACCAATGCCTTTCACGGAGACCTGTTCTACAACTTCCAGGATCATAGTGTCGGGTTTGCACGCACCGACAACGGGTTCGATGCGCCCTTTCAGCGCAACCAGTTTGGCGGCGGCGTGGGCGGCCCCATCTTGAAGGATAGGCTCTTCTTCTTCGGCGAATCGGAACGAATCAAGCAGGACTCGCAGACCTCCGCCAGTGCACCCCCCACTTTTCTTAGCGTTCAGCAACAGTTTCCTACAATCCCGGCAGCCTTCCGCGACACCTTCTCGACGGCGCGCCTAGACTACAACGGACCGTTTGGCGGACACTACTTTGTGCGCGGGTTTTATGAATCGAATGCAGACTCCTCCAACTTCGGGCTGCTCTATCAACTCTACGAAAATCGTGATAACGTCCCAGGAATCAATGGCGGTGCAGACTTCGCAACAGGCCATTTCACCCATTCCATCCGTGGCGGCTATGAGAAGTTTCACAACTTGATTGCCGACGGAACAGGCGGGGTCACCTCGATCTATAACCCTGCGAACTTGGGCTTGCCCGGCGTCACCTTATATGACTCCACGGACGGGTTCTACGCGGGACCGAACTACCTCGCTCCTCAGGGAACCTTCCAGTCCGATAAACAGTTACGATATGACGGTACTTGGACCCGCGGCGCGCATAGCATTAAATACGGTGCCAACTTGAATCGACTCCTTGGCGGCGGCTTTGCTGAATTCTACGGCGCTTCGTTATTTACGGAGTTTTCGGCCGGCTCTGCGCTGGCAAGCTGCGGTGGAGTAATGGGCGCAGCTCCATGCTTGAATGATCCGCTCAACGGATATGCTGCCAGCAGTTACACCTTGGGCAACGGTAACTCTATCTTCACGGAGAAACCTGGCTTCGGTTTGCCCGGTGGCGGAGTCGAAGACTGGCGCACCGGTGTTTACTTCGCAGACAGCTGGAAGGCAACCACCTCCCTCACAATTGTTGCAGGCCTTCGGTACAGCATCGACACAGACCGGGCAAACCAGGACCTGCCTGCGATACCCTGCTCCAGCGTTGACCAATCGATCGCACCCTGCTCCGGCAGTGCGAATCTGCTCGATCAGTTCGCGCCCGGGCACCCTGGATACGGTAACAAAGTCCACCAGCCGTATGGCAATATAGCGCCGCAGTTCGGCTTTGCCTTCAGCCCGGGTGACCACAAAACCTCGGTTCGCGGCGGTATCGGAATCTTCTACGAAAGCGACATCTTCAACAACACCTCGAACGCACGCAGCCTGGTTATCAACGCCTCAGGTCCCTTCTTCAACGCAACCGGGGTCTGCGGAGGCACTAACTCGGTGCCACTGCCAGGGGGTGGACTTGTTACGAGTGTCAACGGGGTTCCACTGTCAACCATCTGCGCGGAGCCGATCTCTCAGTCAGCTCCTGCAATCCAGCAGGTCTCTGCTCAATACCAGGCGGCAACAAAGGCAAATAACACCTCGTCCAATCCTGGATTCATTGGCGGAGGCGGAGGTCTCTCGACTGGCGCCACCGGCACCATCTACGCGGCTCCTTATCGCACGCCTTATTCCATCCAATTCAATGGTGGAGTTCAGCATGAGTTTGGTAAGGGCACGATCGTGACGGTAGATTATGTTCACAACGCGACGCTCAAGGTTCCGATCATCATTGACCAGAATCACCTCGGTGCTGCGAGAACACTGAACGTAGCTGCAGCCCAAAATGCGATTGCCGCGACAACGTCATCCTTCGGATGCGTTGGCGGATTCTCGTCGGCAGCTATTAACTGCGCCCTTGCCGCCGGTGCAACCATCACAGACTTCGCTGGCAATGGCCTCGACTCTGCCGCTAAGTTCGGCGGCGGTTTTCCGGCGATCATAAACGGTAATACGCCAGCAACGGGAGCTGCCTTCCCGGGACTTAATCCCGCGGTCGGTTTCGGATACTTCGTCGTCCCACAGGGGCGGTCCGGCTACGATGCTCTGCAGGTAGTAGTCAAAGAGCAGAAAAGCCACCCGGCGCCCGGCATCTTGAGCGCCAACTTCCAGGCCTCTTACTCGCTCTCCATGGTTACAACGGCGTCAAAGCCTGGCACCGGTGGTTCCGACCAGTTCTTCAACTCATATGTTTGGAATCAGGATGATCCGAACTCAAGCCTGGGTCGGGCAAGCCTCGATCACACGAATGAGCTGAGCTTTGGAGGAGCTTTCCTCGTGAAGTATGGACCGACCATCTCTATGATCGGCCACTTCTTCTCTGCACCTCCCACTTCGCTCACTCTCGACAACACCTCCGGCAATCCTGGTGAGATCTTCCGCACGGACGTCGATGGCGACGGTCAGACAGGCGATCTCCTCCCAGGAACTCTTCCCGGCGATTACATGCACCGTGTAAAGCCGACGAACCTTGGCGCTACGATCAACAACTTCAATGCGACTAAGGCCAACAATCTGACTCCTGCAGGTCAGGCACTCGTTACGGCGGGGCTGTTCTCGCCGGGACAACTCGTCGCCGCTAACGCTGTCGTACAGCCTATCGCGACTCTACCAACCACCAGAGCTATCTCAAACGCTGCCTTCCGTTCGTTCGACCTCAGCGCCTCGTACCCGATTCGTCTCAGCCGTGTTCGTGAAGGCCTCTCAATCGAACCAGTGGTCTCCATGTATAACGTCTTCAACATGGCGAACTTTGGCACGTTGACAGGGACGCTTGCGGACGTCAATACGGCGAATGGACCGACTGGAGCCAACCTCGGGAGCAATCTCAACGCTCCCGACACGTTTGCGAATCTAAGTCAGACCCGCACACAGCGCGGATCTGGTACGTTCGCTCAAGGTGCGCCCAGAACTACGGAGTTTCAACTCAAGCTGCACTTCTAATTGCACTCAATCTCGATCCAAGAGTGGAGACTTCGGTCTCCACTCTTTTTTGCCCTGAGTAATGAGTGCTTCAATATTCTCTTCCCGAAGGCAGGAATACACCTGGGCATCGGCCGAAGGAAAAGCTAATCAGAGGGATCGGACTCCAATCATCATCGCTATCTCGATTGACGATCGCCCAGCGAAAATAAAGTTGAAATCCGTGGCGTATTTTTCCACTCCGCGCGAACGACTGCTTTCTCACCACGTCTACCACGCACCTCACCACAGTTACACCAGCAAAAAGCCACGTCCAGAACACGCGTTTTCCTAAAACACCCCTCAAAAACACAGCAAAAGCGCGAAAAATCTCGCTCCCACCAAGGCTCCATTTTTTTTGCAAAGTTGAATCCGCTACTCTGCCTTTCCCAGCGACTTGTCCAGGTAAGCCTTCTGCAAAACGAAGAAGGCCTGCTTCCTGACCCCCTGATCCGAGATCAGCCCTTTGCGGTTGAAGTTGTCCTGAAGCCCCGGATTAACCCTGCGAGCCGACCGGAAGTCCATCAAAAGCCAGGGACTTGTGCCGCGTAGCTGAGGAATCTTGTTGAGCATCGCAATCTGGTGCCGATAGATCTCAGCCTGATACTCCTCCGTCCACAGCGCAGGGTGCAAATCGCCGGAAGCCGCATGGTTGCCGGCTTTTGCATCGCCTCCCCACTCGGACATAATCAGCGGCTTGTCATAGCGAATGTCCCACCTCGTCGTATCCGCCCCCTCCGCATGTTGCTCATACCAGCCGATATACTCATTCGTACCAATAACATCCAGCACTTTGCCAAGCGGGTCGTCGACGATCTTGTTCGATCCGCTTGCAGTCTTCTCCGTTCGAACCAGAAGAGCCGCAGTCACCAGCCGCGTAGGATCAAGCTGATGCGCCAGTTCGACCATAGCCGTTAGGTATTTTGTGCGGGCTTCGGTATTCGGCGTCTCATTGGCGACCGACCAGAGCACGATAGACGCCTTGTCGCGATCGCGTCGAATCATCTCGGAGAGCTGTTGTTTCGATTTCGCGAGCACAGCCGGGTTGTCGAACTGAAGTGCCCAATAGTCCGGAATCTCGGACCACACCATGAGGCCAAGGCGGTCGGCCGTGCGGGTCATCCGTTCGTCATGCGGATAGTGGGCGAGCCGGACGTAGTTGCAGCCAAGCTCTTTCGCCCAGCCGAGAAGCGTGTCAACATCTTTCTGGGTGTACGCGCGGCCTGTGCGGTAGGGCGCTTCAGCGTGGATGGAGATGCCACGAAGGAAGACGGGTTTGCCATTGAGAAGGATCTGCGTACCATGCGTTTCGATGGTGCGGAAGCCGATCGTGTCTTCGATCCTGTCAGAGCCTGAGGAGATTTCGACCTTGTAGAGTTTGGGATCTTCGGGCGACCACAAGCTAAGCGACTTTGTCGGAATGCTAATCGCGGCTCGCGAGTTTGCGTCGACCGTCGACTCAACCTTCGCATGCAGGTCGGGAATCTTGACCATAACTGGGGTGCCGGCCGGAGCCCCCTCCACGTGGACGTAGCCTTCAATAACAGAGCGGTCCGTGCGGCTGAGGTGCAGGTCGTAGTCGTCGATAAACTGCTTGGGAACCTCTACAAGGGAGACGTCCCGCGTAAGGCCGCCATAGTTCCACCAATCCGTCTGGAGCGTAGGAACTCCATCAGCAATGCGGGTGCTGTCGACCGACAGAACGATGAAGTTGCTGCCATCGTGGAGTGCGGTAGAGATGTCACAGTCGAACGGCGTAAATCCACCCTCGTGCTCGCAGATCTTCTTGGTGTTTACCCAGACGAACGTGCGATAGTTGGCCGCGCCGATGTGGAGGAAGGTGCGGGTATTCGGAACAGCGGTGTGCTGAAAGTCCTTCTCGTACCAGATCGGCCCCTCATAGTAGAGAAGCTCAGGTCGTTGTGTGTTCCAGTCGCCCGGGACGCGAAGCGTGGCTGCGTTGGCAAAGTTGTAGTCCTGTGGATGGCCATTTGGATCGAAGGGGGCATTCATGAAGAAGCCGTCCTTGCGAAGCTCCTGATGCAAGGTATAGATGCCGGTCGAATACTGGTCGACGATGGTGTGCCAGTCGCCATTCAAAGAGATGGCGGGGCGATGGTCGATATCAACGAGCAGGGTGGTGTTGGTTTGGGGACTCGTCTGGCAAAAGGCAGGGAATCCTGCGGTGAGAAGTATAGCGGTCAGGGTGCTGCGAGTTGCGGACTTCTGCATAAGGGCGTTCTCCGGTCGCGATGCGGGTTTCGACGCTGGTGCGCAAAAAAAGCTATCGAGTCATAATACTTCGGTCTTTGAACAATTGCCCAATGGAGTTTTTTCGTATTGGAGGAGACGGAGCGGTAAGAGAGATGCGGTTGTCAGTAGAAATCAGCGGGAATGAGTGCGATAGCCTAGGCTGAGCCGGGCGAGTCAACCTCGGTCCAGGGAAGAAACAGAGAAAAGATGGTGCCGTGGTGGACTGGGTGTTCGCTGCTGCGATAAGTAAGTTTGCCCTGATGGCGAGTGACGATGCCAGCAGAGATCCAGAGCCCGAGGCCTGTCCCGTTGAGGTCCTTGGTAGTGTAAAAGGGCTCGAACAGACGAGCCTTTACCGCGGGGGACATGCCATGACCAGTGTCAGCGATGGTGATGCGAATGCCGTGACGCGGCTCTGCAGAGTCTGTCAAGAAGTTGGTAGCGTCATGGGCGCGAACGATAAGACGGCCACCGCTGCCGCGCATGGCGTCGATGGCATTCGCGATCAAATTGTTAAGGACCTGTCGAATGTCATTTTCGAAGCAGAGTATCGTCGTACTCGTCTCGTAGTTTGCTTCTACATTGATGTGCGAGTTGGCGAGGCGGCCCTGATAGAGATTGAGGACGGCATCGACAAGATCAGCCGCGTTGACCTGGGTGGCGCGCACAGCCTGACGATGGAAGCGGAGAGTCTGAGTGGCGATCTGACAGACACGGGAGAGTTCGCCCTGCGCTGTGTGGAGATACTCGCGTGTGTTTTCCGGCAGATCGGCGGAGAGGTCGATGAGATAAAGCAGGTTGGTAATGGCTTCGAGCGGGTTGTTGATCTCGTGGGAGATGGAGCTGGCCAGGCGACCCACCGCGGCCAGCTTTTCACTCTGAATGAGAGCAGCCTCAGCCTTCTTCTGAAGAGTGACCTCGAGGATGACAGCGGCGATAGCCTCTACCGAGCCGTCCGCTGCGAAGACGGGAGAGTAGCTGACATTGAAGGAACGTTGTTCGTCGGGACGTCCAGGGAGTTCGCCGTGTAGTAGCTGGCTGCGTACTGGTCGACCTGATGCCGCAGTCAGTAGTAGTTCTCTAAGCCCCGGAAGGGAGATGACATCGGTGATGACCTGCCCGAGAATCTTCTCCCGAGGCAAACCGATGATCTCGACCTGACGATCGTTGATCCGGAGATAGCGGAGAGTGGCAGCGTCGAAGAGAGCGAGCCCGACGGGAGCGGTTTGATAGATGGACTCCAGCTCGGAGCGCTGACGCTCGGTCTCTTCCTGGCGTCGCTGCAACGTCTCAGCGAACGTCTTGCGGTCGTCGATGTCGATGGCGACACCAAGCCAGTGAAGAATCTCGCCCGCGTCGTCGCGAACTGCCTGAGCGCGAAGCCACCACCAGCGAGAGGAACCATCTTTGGCGCGGATCAACCGAGCCTCGAGATCATACTCGGCTCCGGTTTCGACGGAGTGAGTCCAGGCTTGCAAGACTCGCTGCCGGTCTTCGAGGTGAAAGGCATTGAGCCAATTGTGGCCGCCAAGTGTCTCGATCGTGAGTCCGATGTAGTCGAGGAATCCTTGGTTGGCATAGTTAATGCTGCCATCAGGCGCACCCATCCATATGGCTTGCGGGTTCAGATCGGCGAGGACGCGATAACGGGCCTCGCTGGTAACAAGGGCTTCTTCGCTCTTTTTACGGTCCGTGATGTCGATGGTGAGGCCGCGAAGGCTGACTGGCTTGCCATCGATAAAGATAATCTGGCCTCGGTTCTCAATCCAGAGAACACGACCGTCTGCCGCTCGTATCTGACACTCAACAACAATCATCTGGCCGGTCTCAACCGCAGCCTGCACTGCCGAAGCAATCGTAGACAGATATTTGGGGAGAAGAAATTTCTTGAAGGTACGAGCGTCGGGGATCTCGGCAAGAGGATGGCCAAAGACCGGATAAGAGCCAGCCCCGTAGGTCGCGATGCCCGTGGCGTAGTCTATGTCCCAGGTCGCCGCGCGAGCGGTCTGCTGGACCGAAGCGAGTAGATCCTGCTGCCGCTTGAGGGCCTGATCGGCCTGATGACGAGCGGTAACGTCGCGGAAGAAGAGAACAATGCCGTCGTCATAAGGCCGGCATTGGATGGAGAGCCAGAAGTTGAACGGCTCTGGATAAAAGGCTTCAAACTCGCCAGGAATGCCTTCCTCCATGGCGCGATGGTAGTGATAGCGGTATTCGCTGTTTGGTTGGGCTGCAGCGGAAAACTCCTCCCACAGATTTTTACCCAGAAGCTCCCCTATGGGATTGAGCAGCTCTCTCGCCCGGCGATTGAGAAAGGTGAAGTTCCAATCACGGTTCAGGCTTACGACAGCGTCGGTGGTGGTTTCAAGAACCTGACGGAGTTGGCGGGCGGCAGCATTGCGAAGCAGCTCTGCGCCCTTGCGGTCGGTGATATCGCTCGAGAAGATGATGATGCCGTCTTCGAAGGGGCGCGCAGAGACTCGGAACCATATGTCGAGCGGCTCGGGATAGTAGGCCTCGAACTCGGTAGCGATGCGCCGCTCCATCGTGGTGCGATAGTGAGAGCGGAAGGGCTCCTTCTGGTTCGACGGAAAGCGCTCCCAGAGATCTTCACCGATGAGTGTGTCGGTCTTGAATATGTTGAGCGCGGCACGGTTGGCAAAGGTGCAGCTCCAGTTCCGATTAACGCAGACAATCGAGTCGGGCGACGCGTCGAAGATCTGCTGCAGCTGACGAACCGCTGAGTCGCGAAGGCTCTCGGCGCGTTTGCGGCCGGTCACATCGCGGTAATAAAGAGCGACGCCCTCGTCGGTGGGGAGAATGTGCACGTCGACCCAGACATCGAAGGGAGCGTAGAAATGCTCAATGTGCTGAGGGACGCGGGTCTGCATCGTGGTGCGGTAGGTGCGCTCCAGAGCCGTGCCTACCGTCTCAGGGAAGAGCTGCCAGTGGGTCTTGGAGTTGATATCGGAGGGCTGAATGCGGCTGATTCGAACGGCTTCGGCGTTAGCATAGGTCACTACCCAGTTGCGGTCGAAGAAGAGGATTGCCTCCGGCAGCTGTGCCACCAGTCGCGCGAGACCGTCGTTCTCGGCGTCGCTCTCCCGCCGGAACTGAGCACGGCGATTGATAGTGACAGGCGCTTTGGTAATGGAGTCAGGCATGGCGGTACAGAGTACGGGCAGAACTTCATCTTACAGAGGAATCGCCGCCAGCCCCAGATGCTTCTGCTTGCGCCTCAAGGCTGGCTTCGAGGTGGCTAATACGGGACGTCAAAGTTTGAATCGCTGCATAAAGGTTCGCAACCTCGGCCTCGAGATGAATAACCCGTTGAGCGGTCGAGGCGCCGGTCTCTGCTCGCTCAACCCGTTCAGCCGGGTACGCAGTGAGGTCCGGCGGCGCGCCGAGAAGATGAGCATAGCGGGCCTCTCGAGAGCCCGGTTGGCGAGGAAGGACCGTCACTAAGGGACTGGCCTTCTCCGGCGTCGATTCGTCCGTCGTCGGGCGAGCGGCAAGGCGTTCGAGGGTGGACTGGACAGCCGCAAGGTCATCGAAGGTGTAGAGGCGGTCGGCGCGGCTGCGAAGCTCGCCCGGCGTCTGAGGGCCGCGTAGCAACAGCAGACAAACGACGGCTGTCTCGTCGCGACGGAGGTTGAGGACCGTACGGATACGATGCTCATACTTGGGGACGCGGGACTCGCGCACCGGATTGGTGAGGGCAAGATCTTCGAGGCCATGGAGCGCCTGCCGAACCTCCTCCTCCGTCAGTTCCATCACAGGCTCGCGGCTGGAGCGCTGGTTACACGCATTGACCAGGGCATTCAGCGAGAGCGGGTAGTTCTCAGGCGTGGTGATCTCTTTTTCAATGAGTGCGCCGAGAACGCGGAGCTGAATAGGGTCGAGATGCATATCTACTAGAGTGCCACAAGCACTCTGGTCTGGTTCATTCGATAATGGGAGGACGACCTGAGGAGTGCCGGGTGTTATCTATCGACGAAGAACAAGTGAAGGCGTCGCTCTCCTATGACGAGCTGATTCCGGCGATGCGGCAGGCGCTGAAGGATCTCTCTGCCGGACGCGTGTTGCAGCCACTGCGAACCGTTATCTCGGTGACCCCACACTCCGGATGGTTTGCCGTGATGCCGGCCGTCTACGGAGACGTGATGGGGGCGAAGATGGTCACGTTTTACCCAGGCAACGCCGATAGAGGAGAGCATACGCATCAGGCGGTGATTCAACTATTTCGCGCAGACACAGGTGAGCCGCTCGCAATAATGGACGGCCGGTTGATTACGGCGATGAGGACGGCGGCAGTATCGGCCGTGGCTGTCGATCTGCTCGCGTCGCCTGAGGCGAAGGTGCTTGGCATTCTAGGGAGCGGAGTTCAGGCCCGATCCCATCTGCGAGCGCTGTCGCGGGTTCGAAAGTTTGAGGAGATTCGCGTTTGGAGCCGAACCGAGAGCAATGCGAAGAGGTTCGCCGAGGAGGTTGGGGCGCAGGTAACGACGGCGGCGGAGGCGGTCTCCGGCGCGGACGTCGTGCTGACGCTGACCAGCTCGCCCGAGCCGGTACTCTTTGGCCGATGGCTCAAAAAGGACGCGATGGTCTGTGCAGTCGGCGCCGTCACGCCAAATCGCAGGGAGTTAGACGGCGAGGCGATGCAGGGAGCCGTTGTGGTCGAGTCCCGCGAAGCCGCCCTGCGAGAGCCGGGCGATATTCTGCTGGCAAAGGCGCAGGTAAGCGCTGAGATCGGAGAACTGCTACAGGGAAAGGAGCTGGAGAGAAGAGACAGACCCGTGGTGTTTAAATCGGTCGGCATTGCTATCGAAGACATTGCTTCGGCGAAACTCGTGTACGACCGCATGGTTGGAGCTGTCAGAAGCTAATTATTGATAACAAAACGCTTACGGCTTCTGCGGACAAGAGTCTCCGAAGTTGGAAGGCCAATTCAAATATGACACTAAAGTTACAGAAGCAACGCCGGGTATTGGTCGATGAGTCCGATAAACTAGAAAGAGGAAATGACGAATTGCGGACCGCATTTGGGGGCTCGCATTCGACAATGGGACCAGGAGAGTTTGGATGCGGAGATTGCGCGCAAACAGTTTTGCCGCGGTTGCGGCTATTACGATTTTCGTATTTGGGTTGAGCGGTTCCTCCTGGGCTAGAACCGTGCGTACCCGGGTCCACGCCGGCTTACGCAGCACTCTTCGTACCTCCGCTCGAACCAAAACGCATCCAGTCGCCATCACCGGCGAAGAGGTGGTGCCTGGTGTGATGCCAGACGTCGTCTCTTCGGGTGCGGTCTCGGGTGAGCTGCCCGATGAGGGAAAGCCCTATCAGCTGCGGATGACGAATCTGCACACTGGTGAGAGTCTGGATATTATCTACCGGGTCGGCGATACCTACATTCCGGAGGCGCTGGAGAAGCTGAACTATTTCTTGCGCGATCACTACACGCAGGACGTGGTCCAGTACGAGCCGAAGGAGTTCGACGTGCTTCACGCAATGATGTCGCGGCTCGGACGGGTTAGTGGCATCATCCAGGTGGTCTGCGGGTACAGAACACCGGAGACGAATGAGGCGCTCCGGCACTCGTCGATAAAAACCGGAGTTGCTGAGCACAGCCAGCACATGGAAGGTCATGCGATTGACCTTCGTGTACCGGGAGTTTCGACCGCGCAGCTGAGGAATACGGCGCTCTCGCTCCACGCCGGCGGAGTCGGCTATTATCCGATATCGCAGTTTGTCCACGTCGATGTGGGTCCGGTACGAGAGTGGGTCTTTGGTGCCGCACCTCGCAAGCCAGGACGCCGCTATCATGCCGCCAGGGCGACGGGGATGTAGTTCGCTCGGCCTGCAGTTGTATCTTCCTTCCCACTTCCGTACAAAGTATGCAAACCCGCTTCAAAGCAAGACTTTGACTCTGGATTACACAGCGATTCCTGTTAAGCAGAAAGGCCCGGCATTGTGCCGGGCCTTCTGTCTTCCTAAATTCCTAAATTAGTTGTAGCAGCGGCGCGAAGAATGTTTGCCTCGGATGTGCTCGAGGGTAGCCGAGAGAGAATGTCTGTCGACTATACTTCGCGGCATGGAGTCTCTAGGGCGACGGCTCAGGATAAAGCGATGGGGTCTGCCGGTGGCACGCGAGATTGCCGCGAAGATCCTTGCCGACAGATCCGCGGTTCGTTCTTTGGTGCGGGAGCTCTTCGGCGACGACATCGAGGTACGCAAGCGTGCAGCCGATGTTGCGCGGCGGATCACCGAGAAGGACTGCAGACTGCTGGAGCGCTATGCCGACGAACTCGCGGGTCTGCTGGAGACGCTGCCTGCGGAGGAGTCGCGGACGCGTTGGCATCTTGGGCTGGTGGTTCCAAGGGTTGCGCATACTCGTATGCAGCGGCTGCGTGCCGCACGAACGATGTCGCTGCTGGCTGAGGATGAGAGCAATGTGGTGAGGTGTTCTGCGGTGGAAGGTCTCGGACTGCTTGCAATGCAGGAAGCCTCGCTGCGGGATGAGGCAGAAGAGGTGATCGAGCGGTCTTTGCGCGAAGGAACAAAAGCGATGAAATCGAGAGCGCGAGGAGTAAAGCGGCTTTGGGCGAGGAGTGAGCGAAAAAAGAAATGACTACAGTGGTCAAAATGACTAGAATGGTCATAATGGAGGCGGGAGAGATGGCGAACTGGGCAGTGGCAGAGGCGAAGGCAAAGTTCAGCGAATTAATTGAGATGGCGCAAGCGCGGGGTGCGCAAGAGATTACGCGCCACGGCAAACTCGTCGGTGTGCTTGTGTCCCCTGAGGATTGGAAGAAGGCGAAGCACACCCCGACGGGGAACGCCCGAACCATGTCCGACTTCTTCAAGAACTCCCCGCTGGCAGGCTCCGGCCTTGATCTGAAGCGGTCCCGCACCAAGGCCAGGAAGGTTGAGCTTTGAAGTACCTTCTCGATACCGATTTGGTGTCACAGTATACCAAGCGGCCTCCGGACCCTCGCGTTGATGCCTGGGTGCAGCGCACGGACGACAGCGACCTCTACATCTGCGGCATCACCTACGCCGAACTGTGGTACGGCATCAACCTTCTTCCTCCGGGCAAGCGACGGTCGGAGTTGGAAAGCTGGATCGAGGACGACCTCTACATGCAGTTCTTCAACCGTGTCGTCGGTTTTAGTCTCGATGTCGCGAGGCGCTACGGAAGCCTGATGGCGCGTGCGAAGAAAAATGGCCACAATCCAAGCTCGATGGATGTCCTGATCGCAGCAACCGCCGCAGCAAATGGAATGGCCGTTGCAACACTGAACCGCAAGGATTTCGAGAAGCTTGGGGTGGAGTTAGTGGAGTTTTAGACCGAAAGTAAGGTGAACACTGTTGGAATATAAAATCCCTGTCCCGCTCGTCGCTGTGATTGCGGATGTATTCAGTAACCACTACACCCACACTGAAATAGACTCCCGCTTTTTCGCTGCTGGGTTCCCCGCTGATGTGCCAGTGGGAAATAAGCAGCAAAAGTGCCACGCATGGCTATTGCGCGCGAATCAGCAGGATGAAGCACCATTATTGATGGTTGGTCGTTTGATTGAAGAACTAATGGAGACGGTACCTCCTCCGACTTTGGGCGGCGGAGAAAGTCCGTTAGAAGCTCATCGCGCAAGAATTTCCGCTCAATTGAGTGCTCTCGGGCTGTGCTATCAGACAGGTGGACACATTCTTCAATTGGGGACAAGTGCTGCGAGCCGGACTTTGCAGCAGATTGTGCATGATCGCGATCTCAAGGGCGTTCATTTAGAATTTGATCTCATCTTCGCGAACTTAGAAAGTGATCCAGCAGCAGCTGTAACTGCGTCTTGTGCGCTCTTAGAAGCACTATTCAAAACATACATCGCAGACGAGAAACTCACTCTTCCGTCTGACCAAAGCATCTTGCCACTATGGAAGGTTGTCAGGAGTCATTTGCAGCTTGATCCAGCGGATATGCAGGATGATGGCTTGAAGAAAATCCTGAGTGGTTTGGCATCAATCGTTGACGGGATTGCATCGCTTCGGACAAAGCGGGGTTCGGCCCATGGACACGACGGACGAACGAGCTTCCGCTTGGAACCGCGTCATGCACGTCTTGCATCACACGGTGCGTTTACCCTGGCAACGTTTTTCATTGAAGTCGCCGAGACGAAGAAAAGGCGGAAATAAAGGCGTTATAGATCATCTGATCAGTTTAGATGAAACGAAAACTTAGGCAGGAAGGCCGCCATTGCTGGCGGCCTTCGTTGTTGTTCTGTAGTTGGTGGTTTTGCGCGAAGCGCTTTTCGCCGAACGCGGAGTTCAGTCGCCGGAGACGGTCTCTTCGACCTTGGGCGCCGGAGCGGCTTTGATCTCGCCGATAGAGATGAAGCCAGCAGGAGCGTCGGGCTCTTGCAGAATCTCCTTGCGGTAGAGCTTGGCCATCTTGGCATTTTCGGCGTCCTGCTTGATCTTCGCATCACGTGCGCGGATCTTCTCTTCGCGAGAGTTCTTCGCGATCCCGGACTTGTCGAAGGTGTCGTTGGCGGCGGCGTTGACATGCTCGTCGTTGAGGACAAGGTCGTACTTCATCTCGGCTTCGAGACCGACCTTCTTACCGCCGGCGAAGATCTCGTGACGGCCATGCTCCTCGTACCACTTGGTGAGGGTGGAGGTCATGTGCATCTTCTCGATGATGTTGCGCCAACCCACGCCGGTGTTGTACGCGCAGAAGCTGATCTCACCCTCTTGTGTGGCGTAGGGGATGATGCACTGCTCGGTGCGGCGGAAGTCGTAGTTGAAGAGATCCTGGAACCACATGCCGGCGATGAAGAGGAAGTTCCAACGGTCGCCGCGGCGCTTCTCGATGTCAGCCATGGTGCGGTCTGCAGTGACCTTGCCGTAGCTACGGCCGGTCGCGCCGAAGCTCTTGTCGAACTTTTGCAGCAGGTCCTTGATCTTGAAATGGGTCGGTGCGGCCTCGGGCTTATAGTTGCGAAGCAGCGCGAGCGTAACGCCGATGATCGAGAGCCACTTTCCGCGGGCGGCGTCGTTGATGCGTGCGACGTCCTTCGCAAGGCGGTCTGCGTTGATGAACGCGGTGACGGGAACTGCTTCCTTGGTCTCCTTGTCGATCATCAGGGCCATCGAGATACCGCAGTTCGGGTGGCAGCCGCACGAGAGCTGGCCCCAGTCGCGGTCGGGTCCGTGGACGAGGTCGGCCCAGTCCGAGAAGGTGGACATGAAGGAGATGGGGAACCAATCGCGCGTCGGTTCGCCGAGGCCGGTCTGATTTTTGACGTCGTGGGCGAGGTGCGACAGCGTGTAGCGCTGTGCCATGCGGCGCTCGTCCGAGATGTCTTCGTCGCGGCCGGTGAAGCTGACAGGCTGGAAGGAGAGGAAGTTGATTTTCTTCGGGTTGTCGAGCGCGAACTCGATGATGCGGCCGACCTGCTCGTTGTTAATGCCGTTGATGATGCAGGTGACAGGGACGATGTCCACACCGGCCTCATGCAGGTTATGGATGGCCTGGAGTTTGACGTCGAACGCGTTGCCGACCTTGCGGTGCGAGTTCGGCGCGTTGCCGATGCCATCGAACTGGAGGTAAGCGTAACGGAGACCGGCTTCAGCAGCGGCCTTGGCGAACTCCTTCGACTTGGCGAACTCAATGCCATTGGTTGCGGCCTGCACGGAGGTGTAACCAACCTTACGGGCGTAGGAGACGGCGTCAAGGAAGTACGGGCTGAGCGTCGGCTCGCCACCGGAGAACTGAACCGACATCTGACGCTTGGGCTTGATAGTGACCGCGTTGTCGAGCATGGTCTTGATCTCGTCCCACGTCAGTTCGTGGACGAAGCCGACCTGATTGGCGTCCATGAAGCAGGGATCGCACATCATGTTGCAACGGTTGGTGAGATCGATGGTGAGAACCGAACCGCGGCCGTGCGTCACAGTGGAGGTGCCGTGGTTGTGCAGCTTCTCGTCATTGTGGGCGCGAATATCGCGGCCGGGGAAGACCTCTTCGAGATGCTTGAAGAAGGCGGTGTCGATCGACATCAGGTCTTCAAAGTGGCCATGAATGGGGCAATCCTTGACCATCAGAATCTCGCCGTTGCGCTCGATGATCTGCGCCTTGATCTCGCCAACCTTCTCATTGAGCAGGATCTCGTGAGGCAGCTTGCCGTCAACGATCTGCTGACGAATCTCCGGAATGCACTTCGGACAGAGGGAGTCAGTGGTGCGGGGCCAGCCGAGGGGCGGCTTCTCTTTCTGATAGCTCTTGAGAAGCGGCTTGTCGCTCCACTTTGGGGTGAAGCTGGCGTTGGGGCTGAATGAGTTCAGCTTGTTGAATACTGCCCAACCTGCTTTTGCTCCATACGTGAGAGCTTTTTCCGCTATTTTGGCCTTCGGCATTTACTTTGTCTCCTGAGTGTCCATCTGATGTCTTGAAATCTTCTGGATTTATTACTTGATTCTATCTACTTCGATCCGTTTTCAGACTGCTTAGTCTGATGCTCCGTGTCGCAAGAGGTGTGCATCTTGATTCGAGCTATCTATTGCTTTTCCTGTCAGATGCAGCGACGATACCGTTTGACTCACCTCTTAACAGTACCCAGCATAGGAGCCAAATCGAAGCATGTGGTATCAAACGGCGATAATCTGCATTGAATGGCGACTAGGGTGGGTGGATGGGGCGAAGTATTTACCTGGAATCTGGTAAAAAAGTCACTGAAGAGTAACGCCATTGGTGCCGTTGGCAATGTTGTTCAGAATCCGCTGAACGAAGATGATGCGGACGTGAACGTGGCTGGCCACATCGGGGAGGAACTCGTTGAGCAGATTGTTGGCGGGGTCCAGGGCGTATCCGGTGGCGATGCGAGTCACCGTAGATGAGGCATCATTGTGGACGCCGGGCACATACTGGTTGGCCAGGACCGCGCCGATTGGATAGTTGAGCAACACAGAATAATTAGGCATAGGCCTGCCATCGTCGTGGCGTGAGATGACAGTGCGGGAGACCGAGTACAGGATTCGCTTGGACAGAGGGGCATTCGGCATGCGGAAGTAGCGCGGATCCTGATGGAACAGGACGGGGAATGCAAAGGCTCCAAAGAACTGACCCGTCACGTCCTGTAAGTAGCTGACGCCGACAGATTTGCCGAATCCCTTAAAGCCAGGGCCGTAGGCAGAGTGGGAGTCGGCGGCCACCGAGATGGCCGATATCCCAACGATGGTGACGAAGTTAGCGGGGTCGGCGAGATCGTGAAGCGCGAGGTAGCCCTTCTCCTGCCAGGTCATGGGGATGATGATGTTCGTACCGAGAAACTTTTGATAGGGATAGATGAGGTTGCTGCAGGACTTGGGGACCTCATCCAGACGATGTGGATTGTAGTAGACGACCTTCATGGCGCGAAAGGCGTTGCAGGGCTTTATCCCATCGCCGGTCTGCTGGAAGGAACTCTGGGCTACGGCGACGACGTCGCTTTGAGCTGCATCGACTACGCTTGGAGCGTCGGGAAGATCGTCTGAGGTTGATTCGGAGATGCTGGCGACTGTCGTCGGGGATGCCGGGATCGCCTCCTGCGGATGTGCCATCGCAGCAACCAGCAGCAACGTCATCGCTAGCAACCAACGCATGCTTAAGCGATCCCAATCGATGTCATGGTCCGGCCATCCCATTCCAGTAAGATCACTCAGGCTTCTTAAGGTGAGCCGCCACCAGCGCCTGGTTCAGAAACTCAGTGACAACATAGCCGAAGGCCGAGCCCCCGACCGACGTCCCGAAGGTCTCCATCGTCTGACCAAAGCCGCGGTTCCGCTCGGGATAATAGGCGTTGGTTAGAGCTGAACCTAGCAGATTGCCAGCAAGAAGCGAGAAGTTGACGCTTGAGTGTCCGCTGTCAGTCCTGGTGATGAGCGAACGGCTTGCCGCGTACACGACACGTTTCGCGGCATTATGTTCCGGACCCAGTTCGAAGTACCGGGGATCTTCATGCAGAAGAGGAGCGAACAGAGAGACGCTGAAGATGCTCTCGGAGACGTTGCGGAGTGCGGTTGCGCCAAGCCGTTCGCCGAACGCTGCTTTGTCCGTGCCGTAGTTCGGGCTGCCGTCGACCAGATGGCTGTACCCCGCGGAGGTTGACCATCCGAGAATGGAAAATATCGACATCGACTCCTTAAAACCAAGTACGACTTTACCGTGAGAACTAAGAGGATGTGACGTCTCTCCAGGCAAGATGGTCATGTCGCGACGCGTCGGCAGGCTGATGTCGTAGTTCGTCGACATTGGGTTGACGAATCCCGCGAGTTCATTGCTCGAACTGGATTCGTCCACAGAGGTGCCATTGCTATAGAACCCTGGTGCGTTTGGCAGAGTGAGCATGGCCTCTGCAGTGGAAGATTTTGGAAGATCTAATTGCGCCATCGACGAGGTAGCCAGGGAAACGAACAAAACAAGGCCGGTCAGGGCTGTGATTTTGGTGGAGAATATCCGGAAGCTGGAACGTGCTCGTGCAATAGTCAAAAAAACTCCCTTATAAACTGCAGCTCTGCCACTTAGAGAAGGCCGGGCGGCTTCATGAGGTCAACAAATTATCATGAACGTTTTGCCTAGGTATAACGGACGCAGGAACGTTAGAGCAAGTTATATCTGCCCGGCCCGCGGAGCAGATCCCGTCGTTACCATCCCGGCACGTTGATGGGATGAGCGTTGACGCTTGCGTTTTCCGCGTCATCTAATCAAATGGTAGAGGTGCGCACATGGCAGCCGAAGAGCCGAAACGACCGTGGGAGCAGCAGTTGAGGGATGCGGCGACACATCTTGAGACGGACCTGAAGAACGTTGTGAAGTACATCAACGATGAGGTAGTACCGGGCGTGCGCCGCAATAGCTCCGACGCTCTGCGAACGGCGGCGGCAGAGCTCCACAAGCTTGCATCGCGAATGGACGACCACGCGCAACGGTCGTCTGCTCCCCCGCCGCCACAACCAAAAGACTCGCCGAAGCCGTGATGAAAGTCCGGCTTGGCACGGCCGTAGTGTTGTCGGCGTGCGCGCTGGCGATCTGCGGCTGTCATAAAGAGACAACACGAGCGTACCGGCCACCGCCTCCACCTTCCACGATGACGGCCTCAAACCACGGCAAAAACTCTCGCTCCTCGCGAACCAACCCAACCGCAGACGGGGCTGCTGCTGAGATCTCACCCCCGCCTGCTCCGGTCCCAGGCAATTTGGGCAAGCCTGTCTCAAGCGAGGTCGGACTGGCCAGTTGGTACGGGCCTCCCTATGCTGGCCGAAAAGGCGCTGACGGCACCGTCTATGACCAGAACGCGATGACCGCCGCGCACCTCACCCTGCCCATGGGAACGATGGTGCGTGTCACCAATCTGACCAATAACGAATCCGTCGTCGTGAAGATCACCGACCGCGGGCCCTTCGTGCATGGCCGCATCATCGATCTGTCCCTCGCGGCAGCCAAGGCGACCGGAGTCTATCGTGCCGGCGTCGCCAGAGTTAAGGTGGAGGCGTTCGCCGCTCCGTTTCGCGCCAACGCTGATCCCGGCGGCCATTGGTGCGTGCAGGTCGGAGCGTTCGCGCGAGAGTCTGACGCCGTGAAGCTGAAAGAAGAGATGATGCGGCGCTACGCCACCGCCAAGGTGATCGAGTTCCCCGGGCCGACAGGACACTGGGTCAGGATCAGTCCGAAGTTCCCCAACAAGACCAACGCGACTGAGGTCGCCGACAGCATTCACCCCAAGGATCCCGCCGCCGCACCCTATCTGATTCGAACCGACTAGCGAGGTAGCGCTCAGGCGAGGAAGCATTGCCCGGCAAACTCTACCTGCCAGGCAGCGCAGGCGGCTCGTAGTACGGAAGCTTCTGCTGCTCCAGTGTCGCCCGTTTCACGCCAATATCGTCAAAGAGCAGGCTCGGCGCGATGGTGGTCTGCGGCACAGTGCCGAGCGAGTTCGAAACGTAAGGATCGTTCCCCGCCGCAACAATATCGGACCGCAGGCTGCGATTGTCGAGTTCATCGAAGATCGCGCCGCGAACGAGCTGGCGCGTCCCGTCAGGATGTACGAGATAGAGCAGGCGCGGCAGAAGTTCGCCGCCAAGTGTTTCGACCGAATAGACGTCGCGACCCTGCTCCTTCGCCATCGAGAGGAGGCGCTTATTCAACTCGCCTCGCGACAATGGCTGGTTCGACTTCACCAGGATGACTCCGGCGCGGGAGTGAGCTGCCTGCGCCGGGGCAGCTCGTCCATGGCCGTTCGAGGTGTCAAAGTCCTTGATAGGCTCCCGGCCGATAAGAAAGTTTTCAAGCTTGCCGTTGACGATGATATCGACCGGCTGCGCTGGAACGCCCTCGTCATCGATATCGTAAGCGCCAAGCAGCGCCTTACCGTCGAACTTCGCCTGCAGCGGATCGTCGTTAACGCTGAGCATCTGCGGAAGAACACGCGCTTTGAAGCTCGAGGAGTAAGCGCCGTTGGTGCGTGCCGTAGTTCCCATCTCGGGCCGATCGGCTTCGATGTTAGGCACCAGCAGCCTATCGATGACGTCAGCCGAAGCGTCACCGCTGAAGAGCACAGGCCCATGGTAATCATCCGCTGAGACCACCGGCGCGTTACGAAGCTCCTCAAAGCTCTTCAGATCCTCAATCGTGCGTTTGTGGAAAGCCGCAGCGCTCTCGAGCTCCTTCGGGTTTACGGCAACGGTGCCGTTATCGCGGCTCAGGCGCATCCCGTCTGCTGCCTGTCCGCCTACGCTGATCGCTCCCTCGTAACCCGTATAACCGTGCCGTACCACCGTCCCTTCCGTGTTGACGAGGTAGCGGTTGAGCGCGATGCCGCGAATGTTTGCGACCGAATACTGCACGTGCTCCGCGAACGTACGAACCTGGGGGTCAGAGACGAAGAGACCGCTGGCTTCGACGATGCGGCGCTTCCACTCGTCGCGATCAAGCTCAAGCGTCACGACGGGCGAAACCTGGACAACCGGTTTAGCCTGCGCAAAGTCGGGCTGGGCCTGCAGAGACTGAAACTGCTTCAGCGCAGCTTGCTTGGCCGAATAAGCCCGAAGCGCATTCTTGTAAGCAGTGTCGGTCGCCGTCCAGAGCGCGTACCGTAGCGCTTCGGGATCGTTGTCCGTAGGCGCAAGCTCCAGGGTGCCATCGCCGCGGCTCGTGCTGCTGTCCACGGCATAGTCTCCAATGCGCACGGTCACCCGGACGATGCGCTGACGGTTCTCTTCCTCGCGGGTAAGTGCGCCATAGTTGGCGACTGCCTCGTAGGAGGCCAGATCGTCCAGCCGGTACTCCACGAAGTAGGGATGCTGCATCCCGGGAAGCAGCAGAGCCTTCTCGCGCTCAAGCTCTACCTGCATCGCGTGGAGCAGGGGATCGTTCACGGTAGGAGAAGTCTCTGCGCAAGCAGGATTTGTAACTGCAATCGCACAAAATAGAGGAGTCAAAAAAAGAGCTGCCGAAAAGCTGCCAATTTGTAACTTATTAAGTAAATTCACTACTGGCCACCCTTTCCGTCGGTAGAAGCAGCTGCTCCAGGCGGCGGAAGAATAGGCGGTCGCGCCGTTCCCTGAGCCTGACGTTGAGTCTCAATCTCGCTGACCAGCATGGCCGGGGCCACGGCGCTGACAGGGATGCTCCCCGATTCGGCTCCGCAGATCCCGTTGAAGATGTCCTGCTTGTCATTGGTGGCGAGAATGCGATTCAATGCCGCCTGCGGCGTGCCCACAATGCTGACGCCACGCACAAGTTCATCCGGGCGGCCATCGACATACACGCGGTAGACAACCAGAGGAATTACCTGAAAGGCTTGCGGCGACCGGCGCGTGGTAACGGCAAAACCCGAAGAGATGTCCTCAAAGTAGAGACCGTAAGCTTTGCCCTGCTTCTTCGCCTCAGCCTTCAGCATCTCGCGCAGTTCGGCATCGCTGACAGTCTTTGAGGAGGTGACGATCAGGTTCCCTTGGCGGCCCGTCGGCATGTGTCCCGTCTCGGCTCGCCCATGTCCATTGGAGGTGGAGAAGCTGGCGATCGGAAGCCGCGACATCAGGAAGGTGTCGAGGACGCCGTCTTTAATCAGGTCCACACGACGCGCCTGCTGGCCCTCGTCGTCGTAGCTATAGTGCCCGCTGAGAGACACACCGTGGAAATCGGCAAGCGTGGGATCGTCGGAGACGCTGAGAAACGGCGGAAGAATCTGTTTGCCAAGCAGCTTGGTAAAGGTCTGCCCTTCGTCATCCCCACGTTGGCGTTGGCCTTCCAGGCGATGCCCAAGCACCTCGTGAAAGAAGACGGCAGACGCGCGCCCACTCAGGATCGCAGGACCGTTGAACGGCTCGGTAACCGGCGCGGCGCGCAACGCTTCGAGATTCTTCGCCATGGCCAGCGTCTTGTCGATCAGCGTCTTCTGATCAGGCAGATGCGAGACCTCGTCGGCCTCGAAGGTCTCGGCGCGGAAGAGATCCATGCCGTCCGCAGCGCGGGTACGGGCAACGATAACAAGACGCGCAACATGGTTCGGTGTCGCCACCTTCGCGCCTTCGGAGGAGACAAAGTAATCAGTCTCGGTGGTCGCCTCAAGCGCAACGTTGTTAAAGAAGACGTCTGGATATTGTTTGAACAGCCCAGAGAGTTCACGTAGGCGGTTCTGCCACGCGGCAGTATCGACGACCAGCGCGGGCGAGTGAGAAAGGATCGCCGAAGCCGGCTTCTCAGTCGAAAAATCGGCGGAGCCATCCTCTTCTTTTGCGCGGACCTGCTGCTCCGTCTTCACCTTCAGGTAGCCGTCCAGCGCCTTCGCGTACCCGCGATTCGTGGCGAACCAGAGAGTGCGGGCGATCGCGTCGCTATCATTTGCGAGCGGCAAGGGGATGGTGGTCAGTGCGCTATTCCGGTGGTCGCCATGGGTGTTGTCTTCAGCAGCGGTGCCGAGACGAACCTGTACATCGGCGGTGCGGCGGTGGTTTTCACGAGAGCTGGTGATCGCGCCGAACTGTGCCGTCAGGCTCATGCCGTCGCTGTCCGAGACGGCGTAGCTAAGAAAGTAGGGCTTCGGTTGTTGGGTTGCGTCGGTTGCGTTGTTACCTAGCGAGCTCATCGCGCGATGCAGCTCAGTCTCCATGGTATCGATCAAAACCGCCGCCGGCGCTGGTTCGGAGCTGCGGGTTGCCGCCACTGCACTGGTACCAACAGACGAAATCGTCACCGCTACCAGACCGGCAAACCCAACGCCGGCCACTACCGCTCTTTGTCTCTTCATGGAAAAGGAAACTCGTTTCGCCTGCAAAATACGCCTGCTGCCGAGTGTATCGGAAGTGCCGCTTCAGCGTGTAACGCCGCGCAGCTCGTGCAACTTCCGTGCAGCATCTCCGCAGACGACTGAGGATTGGACGCAGCCGGGCGGCTTTTGTTGATAGCTTACTCAACGCCGTGGCGGCGGACGCTAAGCCACACTGTCAGGGCGAGAAACTCCGTGAGAAGAACAGATTCGGCCAATCCGAAGGTAGCGTGTCTGCCGTTGTACAGTGTCACCGCAATCAGGATGATCAGCGTAAGAATCATGCCGAGAAACACCGCGGTTCGGCCGTAGTGAGTGGCGGTGAGCGAAACCGGGCGTCGCGCAGGTAGTCTGCCGGCGACGCGGGCGGCAAAGTCGGCCGGAACTTCTACCAGAGGCGCAGACTCCAGGGCACGGAGAACACGCTGGTCCAGTTCGTCGTCGATCCTGCTTGCGAACTCCGAGTTCATCAATTCGTCTGACATGCCGTTCTCCTCTCACTGGTTTGATTCTGCTTAATCGCTTCGCGAAGCTTCTTGCGCCCTCGATGAAGATGGGTCCGCACCGTTCCGATCGGCATTCCCAGCGTGTACGAGATCTGCTCGTAGCTTCGTTCCTCCTGATGATAGAGGATCAGGATCGTTCTCTCAATCTGGCTGAGCCGCTGCAACTGCTCGTCGACCGCCTGTTGGAATTCGCGCTCCTCGATCTTCTGTTCCGCGTTCCTGTCGGGATGCGCCAAACGCTCTTCCCAAGCCGAAGTGTCGTCCGAGAGCGAGACGTGGGAGCGGTCATCGCGACGGCGCCGCTTCCACTCGTCCTGCGCAACATTCACCGCGATCCGGTAAAGATAGGTAGTAATCAGCGCTTCGCCGCGAAAACTGGGCAACGCCCGATAAAGGCGTAGAAACACGTCCTGGGCAAGATCATCGAGGTGTTCGCGACTCCCCGTCAGACGCAGCAGGGTGCGAAAGACCATCGCCTGATGGTCGCGTACCAGCTGCTCGAAGGTGAGATCGACATCCAAGCGAGATTAGACAATAGAGTGCTCCGAAAGTTTCATTCCGGCGAGTGAAACTTTCACAGGGCCTCCCGGTCTAACGCGGGCAGAAAGTGGAGGTAGCTTATGGATTTTCTATCAAGTCCGTTTATTGTCCCGGTAGCCGGGTGCGCCGTCGGTGCCGTCGCAATCGTCTCAGGCATCTGGTTTGAAGCTCAACAACGCCGAAACAAGGCCGAACAGCGTATGGCGATGATTGCCCGTGGTGTTCCCATCGCCGAGATCGAGAGACTGTTGGGCTCCGGTGACGAGGAGAAGCGCGTCAGAGATCCTCTGCGCAGCCTCGGCAACGCACGCCGCACCGGAATTGTCCTGGTTTCGGTTGGGCTGGGATTGATCCTGTTCTTCGTAGCGCTCAGCGTCATCGTGCAGGAGCGGGATGTCTTGGCAGGATCAGCCGTCGGCATCATTCCGCTGGCTATCGGAGTAGGCTTTTTCATCGACTACAACCTGCAGAAGCGCGAGCTATCGCGCTTCGGGTTGGAGATCGGTGCCGAATCCTCAGGAGCTGGATCGGACCGGTAAGTTACAACTCCGCGGTTCGATCTTTGCGCCTCGCAAACGAATCATGCACACTGGCTTCATCAGGTTGGAGCCTTTTGATTGATGAATGTCCGTTCAGCTTTGCTTCTGCTGATCAGCTTTTTCGCAATCGCGATTCCGTCATCGAGTGCCCTCGGAACCACCTCCACTGAGGCCCAGGCTCTGCGAGAGGCCGCCCAGAATCACACGGCCTATACGCTGCCGCCTGAAAAACTCAAGCTCGCCAAGGAGTTGTTCCGCGACCGTACCGCGCTGCATCTTCTAGGCGAAGGCTGGGGCTTCCTGCAGCTTATTCTGCTGCTGGCGCTGGGTGTTCCATCGCGCCTCCGCGACGTCGCCGAGAGGGCAACGAAGAGCCGCTGGGGGCAATGCTTCCTCTTCGTCTTTCTCTTCCTGCTTCTTACCGCGCTCCTCAACGCTCCTCTACGGCTCTACGGCCACCATGTATCGCTCGCGTACGGACTCTCGGTGCAGCGTTGGGGAAGCTGGTTCGCCGATCTAGGCAAAAGCTTTCTGCTCGAATGGCTCGTCGCCGGCATCCTTGTAATGGTGCTGTTCTGGGTCATCCAGCGTTCGCCGAAGCGCTGGTGGTTCTGGTTCTGGATCCCGACAATGGTCGCGGTACTGTTCGGCGTCTTTCTCTCCCCGATCCTCGTCGATCCGCTCTTCAACAAGTTTGAACCGTTGCAGCAAAGCAATCCGGCACTTGTAGCGCAGTTGGAGAGAGTCGTCGCACGCAGCGGCGTCACTCTGCCACCCGACAGAATGTTCTTCATGCGAGCCAGCAGCAAGGTCACCAGCATGAACGCCTACGTCACCGGCTTCGGCCCGTCGAAGCGCCTGGTGCTCTGGGATACGACCATCGCCACAGCCACGCCCGATGAGCTCGTCGGCGTCTTCGGCCACGAGCTGGGCCACTACGCGCTGCATCACATCGTGCAGGGCGTCCTGTTCAGCGCGGTTTTGCTGCTCCTCGGATTCTTCGCAGGCCAGCGAATGACCTGGTGGTTGCTGGCGAGATACGGTCCCCGATGGAAGATTCGCTCGCAGAACGACTGGGCCTGTTTAGCGGTGTTAGTGCTGGTCCTAAACGTGTTGAACTTCTTCGCCGAGCCGATCGAAAACAGCTTCAGCCGCTCGATCGAACATGCCGCTGATATTTACGGGCAGGAGGCTATCCACGGTATCGTCTCTGACCCACAAACCACCACCCAGCAAGGGTTTCAGAAGCTTGGTGAGAATTCGTTGGACGACCCCACCCCGCATCCCCTTCTCGACTTTTGGTATGACGGGCACCCATCCACGGCAAGCCGAGCCGCCTTCGCTCTGGCCTACGACCCCTGGACAGCAGGGCAGCATCCAAAGTACTTTCAACCATAATGAAGACCCAGCCGAGTCATCCCGCATCGTCCGACTGTCTCTTCTGCAAGATCGTCGCAGGAGACATCCCGGCAAACCGCGTCTACGAGGACGAGTTCTGCATCGGCTTCCCCGACATCAATCCGCAGGCCCCCACGCATCTGCTCATCATCCCAAGGCAACACATCGCTTCCACCGCGAAGGCGGAGGCGGAACACTCTGCGCTGTTAGGTTCCCTGATGTCTGCGGCGGCCAAGATCGCGCGGGCAGAGAAGCTGAGCAAAGGCTATCGAATCGTCGTCAACACCGGCGAGGACGGCGGCCAGACAGTGAATCACCTGCACCTGCATCTACTCGGCGGCAGGCACATGAACTGGCCTCCGGGCTAGCGCGCGTTTCCTTCCGGCCAAAGGGAGGACCAACGAGTCTCATCCCCACCCAGAAAAGGTACACGCGTCACGAAGTGACCGCCGAATCGGGTCCCCGCGAACAGGTCTTCGTTCGTGGGGTGGCAAGCGTAGTGGGCTCGTCCGGCAGGACGCACGCGGTTACATATTGAAGTTCGGCTCTTCTTCCTCTTCCATGCCATACCGGCGGAGGAGGTTCGGAAGATTCTGCGAGAAGGCTGCACGCGGCATCACCGTATCGCATCCCGCTTCGACGGCCTTCGCCTTCAGATCTCCCTGCAGATGCGACAGGAAGCCGATGATCGAGGTGCTGCGCTTCAGCTTGGTCTTCAGCTTGGGAATCAGCGTCAACGGCTTGGCGTTTGCATTGTTCAGGTCGAAGACGATCAAGCCTGGCCGATCTTCCTCTTCGCCGCCAACCAGCGAGGCGATTGCCTCCTTGTCGTTCTTGACGAAGGCAACCTTGACCCCGAGCTTACGCGCTGTCTCAGAGATCTTGGCGATGAAGAAGAGGTCTTCGATGAAGAAGAAGATCTTTGTCGGCGCGTCATCCGCAATTGGAATAGCGCGGCCCTGCGAGTAGTCGATAGGCTGAGAGTCACTCTGGTAGCTGCGTCCGCCACCATGGCCGTTGCTGCGGCCCTGGTAGTTGCCATTGTGCGAATCCATCGTAGAAGGCGGAGTGTCGGCGAAGTTGCCGTTCACGGCGCGATAGCTGTGGTCCATGGGGCCGACAAAGCTGCGTGGACCCCGAGACTGCTGCTTACCGCCGCCGCCCTTGCGTTTGTAGCCGCCGCTGTTATTGCCCGGCTGGTGAGTATCGCGATCGCGATAGCCGCCGCCATTGCTGCTGAATCCGCCGCCGTTGCTGCCGCTGGCCACATTGCCAGGATTCTCAGGCGAGCGTTGACGGTCACGATCCCGAAACTTCTTCTTCCAGCGTTTGCCGCTCGAGGAGGAGCCGTTCTGTTGCTGGCCGGCGTTGGCTTGAAAGCCTTGGCCACCCTGCGGTTGAAAGGTCTGCGGAGCGGCAGCACCCTGAATCGAGCCAACTGGCTGACCCGCACCCTGATCGCCGGACTGGCTTCCGGGTTGAGCGCCCTGAGGGGAGTCTCCACCCTTGCTCTTCCGCTTCCGGCGGCGACGGCGGCTGCTCTTGGACTGACCCATGCCGTGCGCGACGTTCTGCCCGGCAAATTGCGCCTCCCCGTCCTGCTGGACGGGAGACATTGTCGAACCCTGGTGAGAATCTACCTCGGGTACATTCTGCTCTGAAGTCATGCTTCCACTTCCTATTGCTTTAGATCGCAATTAACGTTCTCTCCCACGCAGAAGGCCTCTCCTGCCCCGTGAAGCTCACGGAGGAGGAACCAAACCGGTTTTGCAGCGTCGGATGAAACGGTCTCAAGTTTTACTCGAACGGACGTCTTCTATTGGTATTTGGCTGCAATCACACCGGCGAATCTGCCGGTCACGCACAGCCTGGAGCGCCAGACAGCAGCGAACCTGATTTTCACCCTCTACCTGTTTGCGACAGAGTCCGACAAATCCGGTCTACTGTAATCCTGTGTCTTCGGTCGCCAAATCTACCCAACTTCGTAGCTTTTTGATGACCACACAGTGATCGGCACCCACAGCCGGTTCACAAGGCAACTCCTAGGGTACGCCGAAAGAAGCTACTTGGCAAGAACTCTCTTCTACCACTTCCTGGGCACGATTCCCACAAAACTAGAAGGGCCGCTTAACAAAGCGGCCCTTCTACAGTAAATGGCCAGTCACTGGCCTCCTGAAAGAACTTCCGATGAAGGAAGCAGACCTCCGGACTTATGGTCCACACCATCGGTTGGGTGTAGCTTCTGCTCAGCCGGGGCGGTACTGGCACACACCGGATTCAATCCAACGTGCTCCATTTCATGAAGAAGCAATTAGGTCGCCAAAACGCTAACCCGCAGTACACTGGCAATCTCCCGCAGAAGCTGCCAAACAGCGCCCAAAAATCTGAAAAACAGTAGATTCCCGCAAACCCATTCCATCTTTCCGTAGCATGACGGGCCTTGGCCTGCGGCGTCACCACTGGACCGCCAGCGAACCCGCTCGATTGACCCTGCTCTGGCTGGACCCTATAATCTATGTGTTCCGGCAGCCCTCTCGTTCTGTCGCCGATCTGCCCCACAGCAGGCGGTCCGAGCGAGGCAAAAGATGGGCGTGCTCTGTCTCAAAGGGTGCGTTGATCGAGTGGAGGTAGGGAACGGCCCAGACGGCACGCGATGGTGCGCCAGAAGCCGTATAAGGTTTGATCAATCCCTGAAGGAGTACCACACACTACATGAATCGCACCCTCGCTCTTGTTACCGCCCTCGCTGCGGGAATGACATCCGCTGCCGCCCTGGCCCAGACCTCCGCCACGACCGCCGGCACACCAACTGCAGCTCCCACCCAGACCGCCCCTGCTCCGGCTGCAGCTCCAGCCCCCGTCGCACCACACGCAGTCCCTGCGAAGATTGCGACCATCGAGTTCGAGCAGGTCGCCGCAGCAACCAACGAAGGACAGCGAGCCCTCCAGACCCTGCAGAAGAAGTACGAGCCCAAAGGGGCAGAGCTCCAGGCCAAGGCACAGGAGATCGATACCCTCAAAAAGCAGCTGCAGGCCGCACCGGCAACCCTGACCGAATCCGAACGCGCCTCGAAGCTCCGTGCCATCGACACCAAGGAGAAACAGCTCCAGCGCGATGGCGAAGATGCACAGCAGTCCGTCGCCGGCGAGCAGCAGCAGGTCATCGGCGTGGTTGCCAAGAAGCTCGCGCCGGTCGTGAAGAAGTATGTGGAGGACAATGGCTACACCATGCTCCTCGATATCACAGGCCAGCAGGGTGGCTCGATGAGCGTGCTCTGGACCAGCGATGGCACCGATATCTCGCGTGCCGTTCTCGAGGCTTACAACGCGTCTTCAGGCGTCGCACCTCCGGTCCCGTCTGCGCCGTCACCAACCGCTCACCCGCACGCCTCGGCCACCCCGAAGCCTGCGCTGCCCAAGCAGTAACGCGGCTGACTGAGTTGGTCTACGGAATCTACGGAGAGTTGGCTGGTTTTAGAAAACTGACCTCCGTAGGCACCGAACCTGTTTGCTGAAGACGATGTAGCCCGAAGATCCGAATCGGTCTTATCCAGAGATTTGTAACAAGCATCGTTTTGTAACAGACATCGACCATCGTTTTGTAACAGACATCGACCGACCGAAGAGATCGAAAATTTCGAAGGAGTACCACAGACCGCATGAATCGCACCCTCGTTCTTATCTCCGCGCTAGGCGCCGGATTAATGACCACCGCCGGAGTCTCCCAGACCGCTGCCGCTCCAGCTCCTGCCCCCGCTGCCGCTGCTGCCGTTGAGCCCCAGGCCATCCCCGCAAAGATTGCTCTCGTCGCGTTCGAGCAGGCCGTCTTTGCCACCAACGAAGGCCAGCGCGCCGTCCAGCAGATTCAGGACAAGTACAAGCCCAAGAAAGATCAGATCGACACCCTCTCCAAGGAGGTCGACTCGCTCAAGGCTCAACTGCAGAGTGCTCCCGCAACTCTCTCCGATGAAGAGCGCGCCACTCGCCTGCGCAACATCGACACCAAGGAGAAGGAGCTGAACCGCAACGCCGAGGATGCCCAGACCGCCTACAACGCGGATCTGCAGGAAGCCTATGGCAAGGTGGCCGCCAAAGTCTCAGTTACGCTGAAGGATTACGTCAGCAAGAATGGTTACACTCTTCTGCTCGATGTCAGCGGACAGCAGAGCAACGTGATGTGGGCCAATCAGAACACCGACGTGACCCAGGCCGTTGTGACCGCGTACAACACCACGTCCGGTGTCGCTGCGCCAGCCCCGTCCGGACCATCTTCCCCGGCCCCCACAACAGCTCGTCCACGTCCAACAACGACGCCCAAGCCCGCTGCACCGAAGCAATAACTCCAGAAGTCCACGTCAAAACGCAGCGGGGAGCGATCTCCTCGCTGTGTTTTGCTTGTCTTAGAGGGCTAAGCACAGGACTCCTGTGGAAAAACCTGTGGATTGTGGAAACCAAAACATAAGCGAAAGTCGCTCAACCGACCCTCCTGCCAACCACGCCGCTTCTTCGATGTACGTCTAAGTGCATCAAAATCAGCGTATTGAAAGACCCTGTCAAAAGTAATGAGAGCTTGCGCGGGGTGACCCTCAGCAACTATCGCTGTTTCAAGGGTTTCCACAGATCGTCGTTACGACCAGGTTACAAATTTCCGCATCTAATCCAGATGTGTGCCAGAATTGCACGCAAATTGTCTGATCTAACCGCATTTCACAAAACAAAGCTCGAGCTAAAACTCGAAGTGCCTTAAACCCTTGTGCAATCAGGCTACTCCTCGCCCACCTTGAGGACCGCAAGAAAAGCCTCCTGCGGAATATCGACCTTGCCAATCCGCTTCATCCGCTTCTTGCCCTCTTTTTGCTTCTCCAGCAGCTTACGCTTCCGGCTGATGTCGCCGCCGTAGCACTTCGCGATTACATTCTTCCGAATCGCCGTCACCGTCTCACGCGCAATCACCTTCGAGCCGATCGCCGCCTGAATCGCAACCTCAAACATCTGTCGCGGAATCAGCTCCCGCATCTTCGAAACCAGCGCCCGGCCGCGTTGCTGCGCAAAATCTTTGTGAATGATGATCGAGAGCGCATCCACTGGATCGCCGCCAATCAGAATATCCATCTTCACCATCGGCGAGACCCACATCCCCGCAAGCTGATAGTCCAGCGATGCGTAACCGCGCGAGACCGTCTTCAGGCGATCGTAAAAATCCAGCACAATCTCATTCAACGGAAGCTCATACGTAATCAGAACCCGCGTATCCGAAACGTACTCCATGTTCTGCTGACGCCCGCGCTTCTCTTCCACCAGCTTCAGAATTCCGCCGACGTACTCTTCGTTCGTCAGAATCTTCGCCACAATCACCGGCTCTTCAATCTGTTCGATCTCGGTCGTCTCCGGCCACCGCGAGGGATTATCCACCTCGCGCACGCTGCCGTCGGTCATGGTGATCTTGTAGCGCACGCCCGGCGCAGTCGTAATCAGATCAAGATCGTACTCACGCTCCAGCCGCTCCTGAATAATCTCAAGATGCAGCAGTCCAAGAAAGCCGCAGCGAAACCCAAACCCAAGCGCCACCGAAGACTCAGGCTCAAACGAAAATGAAGCATCGTTGAGGCGAAGCTTTTCCAGCGCATCGCGCAGCATCGCGTGCTCATGCGAATCGACGGTGTAAAGCCCCGCGAACACCATGCTCTTGATATCTTCAAAACCCGGCAGCGCCTCCGCACAGGGATTTTCGACCGAAGTAATGGTGTCGCCGACCTTGGTATCCGCAACGTTCTTGATCGTGGCAACGAAGAAGCCAACCTCGCCTGCGCTCAGCTCCGCAAGCTCAACCGGCTTCGGCGTCATCACGCCCATACTTTCCACATCGAACATCTTTCCGTTCGACATCACCTTGATCTTCATCCCCTTGCGCAGCCTGCCGTTGATGATGCGCGCCAGAACAATCACGCCTCTATAAGGATCGAACCAGCTATCGAAGATCAATGCCTGCAGTGGCGCCTCGGGATCGCCCTCCGGCTGCGGCAGCAGCGTCACTACAGCCTCTAGAATGCTCGCAACATTCAGCCCCGTCTTTGCGCTCACAGCAATCGCATCATCCGCAGGCAGCCCCACGGACTTCTCAATCATCTCCTTCGTGCGCTCGATGTCCGCGCTGGGAAGATCGATCTTATTGATGATCGGAATAATCTCGAGTCCATTCGAGATCGCAAGATACGCGTTGGCCAGCGTCTGCGCCTCCACACCCTGCGACGCATCGACCACCAGCAGCGCTCCTTCGCACGACGCCAGCGAGCGCGAAACTTCATAGGAAAAATCGACATGGCCCGGCGTATCGATCAGGTTCAGCTGATAGGTATCGCCATCCTGCGCCTTGTACATCATGCGGACGGTATGGGCTTTGATCGTAATGCCGCGCTCGCGCTCCAGATCCATGGCGTCCAGCACCTGGGCCTGCATCTCGCGCGAGGTCAACGAACCGGTGAGTTCAAGCAACCGGTCGGAGAGAGTGGACTTGCCATGGTCGATATGCGCGATGATCGCGAAGTTGCGGATGTGACTTGGATCCATTTTGTAGCTGGGTAGCCTCAATATCCATCTTAACACCCATGCGTCTCTGCAAGCAGGAACGGCCACGTTGCGAAAATGCTCAGACCGCACTGATCTCCAACGACTTGCGGCAACGGGCAATCTCATTCGAGGGCACTCCCGAAATCAGGCCTGTTCACAAACTCAAACTTTGCATCGCGGCGTAAGCCGCAACATCAAACCTGCATAGATTCCTGTCCAGTCCTTGCCAAGGAGGACACCATGGCGACCCAACTCCCCCCGCTCAATGCATTTGATGCCCTCGAAGTACTTCCCCACAACATTCACTCCTCCTGCGAGTTCATCCAGGCCCTGATGAAGTTGCAGCGGGCGGCGCAACTCATCACCTCTACCCTCGACCTCGATGTCCTGTTCGATCGCGTCGTAAACGACATCGCCGACGCCATCGGCTGCGTGGAGGTCTCCGTCTGGCTGCGCGAAGCGGGCGGCGACGAGCTGGTCCTTCACGGCGTTCGTGGATGCTCAACCTATCGCAAAGGGGACCGCTTCAGGATTGGCGAACGAGGCATGGTCGGCCACGTCGCCGCAACCGGCGTGACGCGCTACGCCGGCGACGTAACCATCGATCCTTACTACGTTGCATGCGAACTTGACGTGCGGTCTGAGGCTACAGTTCCGCTCCTGCTTCACGGCGAAGTCATCGGAGTCCTGTGCGTCGACCACAAGCGGCTCAACGCCTTCTCGGACGATCATATCGCCGTCATGGAAGCGTTGGCCGGCCACATCGCAGTGGCCATCGAAAACGCCAGGCTCTTCCGCAACGAGCGCCACGAGCGCGAGCAGATGCAGCTAGAAGCAGACGATGCCCGCGCCGTCCAGCAATCGCTCTTCGTCAAGGCTGTTCCGCTCGTCTGTGGCTTCGCATTTGAAACCGCGTGGAACCCAGCCGGAGCCGTCGCTGGCGATTGGTTTGATCTGATCGACCTCGGCGACGATCGCTGCGGTATCGTACTCGCCGATGTCTCCGGCAAAGGAATGCCCGCGGCCCTCTTGATGTCGGCCACACGCGCCATCCTGCGCTCGCTGGTCAAGCTCGATCCCTCTCCCGGAAAAACGCTTATGCAGCTCAATCAGATCCTGATGGAAGACTTTCCCATGGGCAAGTTCGTCACCATGATCTATGGCGTGCTCGACGCGCGGTCCCGCGAGATCACCATCGCCAGCGCCGGACACCTCCGTCCTCTCCTCATCAACGGTTCGAGCTCCTTCCTCGACATCGACACCGGCATGCCGCTCGGACTCGGCGCAACAACCTACCCCGAATACAAGGTCACCCTCAAGCCGGGCACGCAGCTCCTCTTCTATACGGACGGCATCACCGAGGCAACGAACCACAGCGACGAAGAGTACGGCGCAGCCCGGCTGGCCGATCACTTCCTGCAGCCATCGGCTTGCGTGGAGGGGCTCATCGAGGAGGTGTCTAGATTCAGCCACGGATCGACCCACACCGACGACGCAACCGCCGTCCTGATACGGAGCCGGTAACCAAAATAGAGTGCTGACTCGATTGCGACAACATGCTGCCGCGTTCTGATGGGAGAGCGCCGCGTCGCCTCCGCGAAGTTCTACTCGACGGTTCATTCCGTAAGCCACCGCGAATTTGCTTCTTGCACCCCGTACAATGAAAAGCGAAGATGGTGCGGATGACTTTTAGCGATTCGGTGCGAACCGTGGCACTCGTGGTGGCGTGTGCGCCGCTTGTACTGTTGGCGGGCTGCCCGCAGGATCAGACAGCGTCGCCCGGCAGCGCCTCGCCTGCGACAACCGCTCCAACGATCACGCAATCTTCAACTGCAACCCCATCGCAATCCCCGCAGGCCGCTACCTCCACGGAGCAATCAGTTGACAACTCCGCCCGCGCCTTCAAGGTGCAGCAGTTGATCAACTCCGCCGAGGCCGCCTATCGCAGCGGCGTAGACAACTATCGCGCCGGCCGTCTCGATGCTGCGCGGATCAACTTCGACTCTGCTGTCGACCTAATGCTCACCAGCGGCATGGATCTCAAAACTGATCCGCAGCTCGCCGATGAGTTCGATCATCTTTTGAACGCGGTCAACTCGCTCGAGATGGCAGCCCTGAAGCAGGGCAATGGATTCTCCCCGAAGATCGAAGAGGCGCCGCTCGACACCGCCGAAGATCTCACCTTCCCCGCGAATCCTGAGCTCACCGCAAAACTGAAGGCCGAGCTGCAGACCGCGTCCGACCTGCCCCTCGTCATCAACGATCAGGTCGCAGGCTACATCGGCTACTTTGCGAACTCGCCCTCCTTCCACGCCCACATGCTTGCGAGCATGGAGCGCGCCGGAAAATATAAGACCATGATTCAAAGAGCGCTGACCGATCAGGGTGTCCCGCAGGACCTCATCTATCTCGCGGTGGCCGAATCGGGCTTTCAGCCCCAGGCGCTCAATTCGAGGTCAGGCGCTGGCGGCATGTGGCAGTTCATGCCGACCGGCGCCTACGGTCTGGCGCGCAACGGCTACTTCGACGAACGCTTCGATCCCGAAAAATCTTCGATCGCCTACGCGAAGTACATGAAGTCCCTCTATAACCAGTTCGGCGACTGGTATCTCGCAATGGCTGCCTACGACTGGGGTCCAGGCAACGTGCAGCGTGCCGTGCAGCGGACCGGCTATGCCGACTTCTGGGAGCTCTATCGCCGCAACGCGCTGCCCAGGGAGACCCGCGACTACGTTCCAAAGATCCTCGCCGCCGTCATCATGGCCAAGAACCCAGAGAAGTACGGCCTCGACAAGATGGTGCCCAACGAACCCGTCGTCTCCGATACCGTCTCGGTCGACTACGCAATTGATCTTCGCCTGGTGGCCGACCTCACTAGCTCCTCTCTCCCCGAGATCGTGGCCCTCAATCCCAGCCTCCTGCGCATGACCACGCCGGGCGACATGCCCTTCGATCTGCACATCCCCGTCGGCACGCGCGATGTCTTCACCGAGCGCCTCAAGGAGATTCCCGAGGACAAACGCAACACGTGGCGCTTTCACGTGGTCCGCTCCGGCGAGTCGCTTGACGGCATCGTCTCCTCGTTGCATGCCCGTCTCAGCGACGTCGTCACCGCCAACGGCCTCTCTCCGACGGACGACGTCGACGCCGGAGACGAGCTCGTCATCCCGGTGACCGTCGCCCAAAGCACGCGACCGCAGCGATACACCGTGCGTCGTGGCGATACGCTAATCACCGTCTCCGATCGATTCGGGGTCTCAGTCGAAGAGTTGCGGCGATGGAATCATCTCCCCTCAAGCAGCGTGAGGCCCGGTGCCTCCCTCGCAGTCGCCGAGCCGGTCAAGCTCGCGCCCGGGACGCATGTGCGCGGCAGAGGAGCTCGCAGGAGAAAGGGCGTTCGCACCGTTTCGGCCAGTGTTCATCAGGGTTCCGCGCATCCCTCCCGCGGTCGCACCAGCGCGAAGACAAGCGGAGCCTCAACCGCAACCAAGTCGACAGGCAAGAAAACTTCAGGTGCGGCGAAGCCTGGTTCCGTCACCAAAACGAAAAAGAAAGCTACACGATAAGCTACCTCGTGAAAAAGATTGCTTGCCTTCGGTAGCGCTTGGATGCATCCTGTTGCTAGAATCTCGTCCCGGGGAGTAAAGACGTTTTTTGTTGCATCGAAGCTGGTAAGACAACGCAGAGAGCGATAGAAGTAGAGAGCAGTGAGGGGATAACAACAATGATGTTCGATGACACCATCAAGCTTCACGCGACTGCAGCCGAGGACGATCATAACTTCGGCGAGGAACACGATGACGACCAGGACGATCTGAACCGCCGCTTCAGCGACGACGAAGAAGAGGAAGAGGTCACGATGACCTCGGACGATGATGAGGCTCAGCTCGACCCGGAAGACACCGACGACGATCCTCACGCCGAAGAGGCGAAGCTGTTCGCGCTGCCTCCCTCCCCGGTGCGCAGCTACGAGCCGCCAACCAGAGAGTCGGTGCCGCCGACAAAAGGCGCGTCCTCCGCAGGCACCGCAAAGCCCGCGGTGAAGAAGGCCGCACCAGCCAAAAAAGCCGCACCAGCCAAAAAGGCTGTAGCCGTGAAGAAGGCCATAGCAGTCAAGGCGCCGGCAAAGAAGGCTCCTGCGAAGAAAGCCGCCGCCAAAAAGGCCGCGAAGAAAGTCGTCGCCAAAAAAGCTGCGGCAAAGAAGTCCGCACCGAAAAAAGTTCTGGCGAAGAAGGCCGCTCCCAAGAAGGCCGCCGCCAAATCAAAATCTGCCGCGAAGAAGGTTAGTGCTCTGCGCGGCGGTAAGGTCGCCCCCAAAAAGGCGGCCGGCAACAAGAGCACTGCAAGCAGTAAAAAACTAAAGAAGAGAGGTACTACCTTGGCAACTAAGAAAGCAGCAAAGAAGGCACCAGCGAAGAAGGCAGCAGCAAAGAAGGCTCCTGCTAAGAAGGCAGCCAAGAAGGCTCCTGCTAAGAAGGCCGTAAAGAAGGCTGTAAAGAAGGCTGCTCCAAAAAAGAAGTAACTAACACCAAGGCAAGCAAATAGGCCCGGACTCCTCAATTGAGAGCCCGGGCCTTTTTGCGTCTGCTGATAAGTTCCTACTTCTTGGCGGCCGAAATCTCAGCCAGAACTTCCGTGCTGTGGACGTTTGGGTCGACCTTCTCCCAAACCTTCACCACCTTGCCGTCGGGCGAGATCAGAAACGTCTCGCGGTTGGCAAACTTCATCACGCCAAAGTTCTTCACCGGAACGCCATAGAGATCGACAACCTTGTGATTCGGATCAGCCAGCAGTTTGAAACCGAACGTATCCTTCGAGCACCACGTCTTGTGCCCCTCCACCGTATCCAGACTCACACCCAGAACCACCGCGTTCAGAGCGTCATACTTCGCAAGGTCGCGCTGAAAGTTATGTGCCTCAATCGTGCACCCGCTCGTCTGGTCCTTCGGGTAGAAGTAGAGCACCACCCACTTGCCCTTATAGTCCGCCAGACTCACCGGCTTGTCCTCCTGCGAGGGCAGGGTAAAGTTGGGCGCCACCGCTCCAGCCTGTATTGTGTCTGCGGCAGGCGCTGCATTCGCCCTGATGCCTACGCCGCACGCCGCTGCTACGCCGATGATTGCTGCGATCCAAACCGCTTTGCGCATGGTGATCCCCTTATGTCCTTCTCTTAGCTGTAGACGAATGGCCGTCGCATAACCCGCGCGCCGAATGTCCTGACGGCAATTCTACCCTTCCCCCACAGGCCTTTACAGGGCAATGACAAGATCTTTACTTCGCGACGATCGTAATCCCAGCCTCGTCCGCTGCGCTGAAGATCGCCGCCGGGTCGAACATCAGCGTTCTCTCCGCCTCAATCGCCAGGCAGGTGGCGCCCGCAGCCTTCATGGTCTCAATCGTCGCAACGCCAATCACAGGCACATCAAAACGCATATCCTGATTGGGTTTGGCGACCTTCACCACCGTAAGCCTGCGCCGAAGCGTCGTCTCGCCTCCCGGTTCAAACGTCCGAAAGATCTCCCCGGCACGTGCAATCGTAGCATCGGTCCCTTCCATCGCCTCCACGGCCACGCAGGCCTGCGCCGCAATCACCACCGTCTGGCCAAGATCGTAACCCGCAATCGCCTGCGCCACCCCACGCCCATAGTCGATGTCCTTCTCTTCGTTCTCATCAGGAGCCCGCCGCGTAAGCACCCCAGCCTTTGCCAGCAGCGGCTCCAGATACTGTGTCGAGGAGATCAACTCAATCCCCTCATCGCCCAGAACCTTCGCCACTGCACCCAGCAGCATATCGGTATTCCGCGTGCGCAGGTTCAGCAGTAACTTCGCCAGTCGCCAGTCCGGACGAATGCTCGAGAAGATCTGCTTATGCTTCACCTGTCCGGCCATCACGGCCCGTGTCACGCCCTCTGCGCGAAAGGTCTCGATCAGCCGGGAGAGTTCGCCGAGCGAAAGCCAGTGGACGCGAACTCCGTCATCGGCAGCCGCACGGTCGTTCATCTCAGGGTCGGTCTCCTCAGTAATCGCCGCAACCACAACCTGCAATCCATGCGCTCGCGCAGCATCCAGCAGAAGAAACGGAAAGCGCCCGTTCCCCGCAATCAACCCCAACTTCTCTGATGCACTCGATAGACTCATTTTTCCACGTCGAGACAAACTACTTGGCCGCCGCCGCAACTTCACGAGCGAGATAGATCGTCTTCCCACTCTGCGCGGACCGGCGTGCAGCATCCAGAATACGAACCACTGTAATGTTGGTGTCCAGCGAGTTCAGATCATGCTCCGGCTTCACCGTCCCGGCCAGAACCGCGGCAAGATAGTTCAACGAATCATTCTGCGGAGCCTGCAGCGGTGGCGCAGTCTCCACGTGTTCCGCCTTCTCCCCGGTCAATCGCGCGCGAAGCTTCGCACCAGGCGCAGCATCCTCATACACCGTATCCACATAGCCCGTCGCTCCGTAGATCTCCATATCCTTCCGTGCAAAAGGCCAGTTCCACGAGCCCTGAAGGATCGCCTGCGCATGCGGATAGGTCAGAACCACCGTGCTGTCATCATCGACGTTGGGATAGATCTTCGGCTTGATCTGCAGCGTAACCGCAGTCACCGAAATCGGAAGCTCCCCATGCAGAATCCACGTCGCAAGATCCACTCCATAGCAGCCAAAGTCGAACAGAGCACCCGCACCATTCTGCTTCGGATCCGTCAGCCAGGTCAAAAACTCCGGATCAACCCCAATCTCCTTCGGACCCTCGTGGCCGTCATGCACCACCAGCTTGCGCAGATCGCCAATCTTGCCCTCTTCCAGCATCTTCACCGCAGCAGTGTTCGAGTTGTACCAGGTCGTCTCATAGTTGGTCAGTACAGGAACGTTGTACCTCTCGGACAGAGCCTGAATCGCAAGCGCGTCCTCCACCGTAGTGGCCAGCGGCTTCTCCACCATCGCCGCAATATGAAGCGGCGCAGCCTCCTCAATCGCTGCTCGGTGCCCCGCAATCGACGTATAAACCAGAATCGCCTGCGGTTGCGTATGCTTCAACATCTCCGCTTCGGTCGCGAAGAACAGATCTCCCGACAGGTGAGTCTTCGCAATATACTTCTGGCGCAGCGCTGGATCAGGATCGGAGATGCCCACAAGCGTGATCTCAGGATGAGCCGCAAGCTTACCCAGGAAACCCTGCACGTGGCCATGAACCAGTCCAACAATAGCCACGCGCACAGGCGGTGCCGCTTGAGCCTCACCGGCTGTTGAAAGAGAGAGAGTCGCGGCGAGAAGGGAAGCAGCAACGACGAAACGATTCGCAAACGGCAAGATCATAGCGGACCAACTCCAATCGGATTCTGTGTGCTGAAGACTGCGAAACTCTTACTTGATAATCCCACGCTCGCTGTTAGCAATAAAGTCGGCGAGATACGCCACATGCTCCCCCGCGCCGCCGGAGGCGATCGTCTCGCGGATAGCCGCCAGGGCATCAGTGGTGTTGAGCTTCGAAGCAAGCAGCGTGCGATAAGCCACGCGTAGCTCCTTCAGCTGTTGCGGAGTAAATCCCCGCCGCTCCAAACCGACCTTGTTCAAACCGTAGGCGTGGTTGTTTCGTTCAATCGAAGTCAGCGAGTACGGAAGTACATTCTGCGTAATCGTCGTCCCACCCCCGATATAAGCGTACCTCCCGATCCGGCAGAACTGATGCACCGGACACAGCGCACCAACCACCGCATAGTCTTCCACCGTCACATGCCCCGCCAGCGTAGCCGAGTTCGCAAGAATACATCCATTGCCGATCTGCGAGTCATGCCCAATGTGCGTATACGCCATAATCAGGCACTCACTCCCGACCCTGGTAGTTCCACCGCCGCCCTGGGTCCCGCGCGAGATCGTTACATACTCCCGAATCGTGTTGCCATCGCCGATCTCCAACCGCGTCGGCTCGCCCGCATACTTTAAATCCTGCGGCGAGATTCCGAGGCACGCAAACGAAAAGACACGATTCCCGCGCCCCATCGTAAGATGCCCGTCGAGCACGACATGCGAAATCAGCTCACACTCCTCGCCCACCACAACATCAGGGCCAACCGTGCAGTAAGGACCAACCGTGCAGCTTGCAGGAATCTTCGCTCCCGCCGCAACGATCGCTGTCGGATGTATGCTCACTCCGCAGGAGCCTCCGGCGCCGCCTTCTTTACCACCCGCGGCACCACCTGACACATCACCGTAGCGTCGCACACCAGCTTGCCATCCACCGTGATGTTCCCCAGCATCTTCACCGCGCGGCTCCTCCACTGCTGCACCGTCACCTCGATGCGAAGCTGATCCCCCGGCAGCACCGGCCGCCGAAACCGCGCACTCTCAATCCCGGTAAATACCATCAGCTTCTGGTCGCGATCTGGAATCTCCGTCAGCAGCAGCGCCCCACCCGTCTGCGCGATAGCCTCCACCATCAGAACCCCGGGCATAATCGGGTAGTCCGGAAAGTGCCCCTGAAAGTGCGGCTCGTTGATCGTCACATTCTTGATCGCCACAATCCGCTGTTTCCGCTCCATCTCAATCACGCGGTCGATCAGCAAAAAAGGGTAGCGGTGCGGCAGCAGGGACATGATCTCGAGGATGTCCATCGTAGTGCGTGCCGCAATCTGTTCGTCGGCAATCTGATCCGTCGTAGTCTCACTCATGGCAAAGATGAGTATAAACGCCAGACCTATCATCGCGACCAACGGGAGCGCCAACCGAAGGGGTATATCCGTCACGAAGTGACCGCCGCCCGCGCAGGGCGCCCGTCCGGCAGGACTACCCCGCCGGCTGCAGCTGCGCCCCCGGAGTCGACCGCGAGATCGCCAGCTCCTCCGGCGTCATATCCACCGCAATATCCGCAAACAGCGGCGTACTCAGGTACCGCTCTCCCGTATCCGGCAGCATGCACAGCACAGTCGACCCCTTCGCCGCCTCCGCGCACACCTTCAGCGCCCCGGCAAAGGTCGCACCCGACGTAATCCCCACGAAGATCCCCTCCTTCAGCGCCAGCTCCCGGCTGCACTTGATCGCATCGGCGTTCGCAATCCGGATCACCTGGTCGATCCGGTGTTCATCAATCGCATCCTGCGTCAGGCTCGAGATAAAATCCGGGCTCCAACCCTGCTGTGGATGCGGAGTCCACGCCGGGTGGCTCCCCGAAGGTGTCCGATCCGCATTCCGCGGCTGTGCCTCCCCGCTCGAGATCATCGGTGCCACATCCGGCTCACACACCACAATCTTCGTCTCCGGCCGCTTCTCCGCCAGCACCCGAGCCACACCCTTCAGCGTCCCCCCCGTACCAAAACCCGTCACCCAGTAATCCAGCCGGTCGCCCTCAAAGTCCCTCAGAATCTCCTGCGCCGTCGTCCGCGAGTGCATCTCCGCATTCGCCTCATTCTCAAATTGCAGCGTCCTGAACCACCCATGCTTCTCCGCCAGCTCATTAGTCTTCTTGATCATCCCCACGGCCCGCTCTGCCGCCGGCGTCAGCACAATCTTCGCCCCCAGAAACCGCATCAGCTTCCGCCGCTCAATGCTGAACGTCTCCGCCATCACCACCACCAGCGGATACCCCTTCTGCGCGCACACCATCGCCAACCCAATGCCCGTGTTCCCGCTCGTAGCTTCAATCACCGTCTGCCCCGGCTTCAGCGTCCCACGGCGCTCCGCATCCTCAATCACACCCAGCGCCAGCCTGTCCTTCACTGACCCCAGCGGATTGAACGCCTCCACCTTCACATAAAGATCCACATCCGGCGGCGCAAGCTTGTTGATGCGAACCACCGGCGTATCTCCTACCGTCTCCAGAATATTTGCGAACTTCCGTTTCATATCGTCTCGCTCCTTCAGTCTGCACAGAGTCTACTCATGCCCGGTCGTCTTACTGCTTTTTCTTCAGCAACACATCCGGATTGAACATATCCGGAGCCGCATCCACGTCATACTCCACCTTCAGCAGAAACGTCTCGCTCGCCAGATCCCCATTGTGATATCTGCTGATCGTCACCGCCGTCGGAAGCCCCTGGATCGTGTGGTAGTCCGCATACTCCTCCGCGTCTTCGTCGTAGTCCTTGAAGGTCTCATTCCTCCACTCAAAGGTACGCCGCAACGGCAGATGCGTCGTTGCATCCAGGTACAGCGTCACCCCGTCGTTGTTCGCCGAAAGAATCGACACCTTGTCCGCCAACTGCCGCTCCACCATGCTCGTCCCCTCATACACCACCACCACCCCCGGAGCCTTCAGCCACGTATTCACCACCGCCTCCACCGAGTGCTCCTGCCGCCGGTAGAAATCCTCGACCTGATCCTTAGGCAGCTCAACCCGGCCCTTATACGTCACCTCGTACCCCTTGCCCGCCGTCCATATCTGCACAATATCGATCTTCTTACCTGGCAGAAGGATGCTCTTATCCGTAATAAATCCCACCCGCAGCGCCGCGAACCGGTCAGCCGTCGCAAACTGCCGCGTTGAAGTAAAGTCAATCACAATCCCCGTAGGCGTACCGTGAAAGAACCGCCCGATATGCCCAAGCTCCCGCATATTCCGTCGATGGAGCCACGCATCCCCCCCCAGCGCCTCCACCATCTCATCCAGCAGCTTGCGCCCACGCTGCTCTGGCGTCTGTCCCGCAGGCATCACTGGCGCAGCACTGGGAATCTCGCTGGCCTGCGACCACAGCGACTGAGTCGACGCCAGACCAAGGACGAGCACTATGCCGAAGTTCAGAATGCGTCTAATAATCTTCACGATCTCCTTGTCGTCATCCTGACCCTGAGCGAAGTCGAACGGGGAAGGATCCCCGTATTTCGTTGTTGTTTGTTCCTGCCTGTAACGCTCATCCGACCAGCACCGCGCCGCCATTCACATTGAAGATCTCGCCCGAGATAAACCCAGCGAACGGCGTACAAAGAAAAAGTACAGGAGCAGCAATCTCATCCACATGCGCCGGCCGCCCCAGCGGGATCAGAGACAGCAGCTTCTTCGAGACCACAGGGTCGCTCAGCACCCCAGCCGAAGCATCGGTCGCCACCCATCCCGGCGCAACGCAGTTGCAATAAATCCCCTCGCCGATCAGCTCCGTCGACAAGCTCTTCGTCAAGCTGATCAGCGCCCCCTTCGTAGCCGCATAGTCCACATGGAACGCCTCGCCCCGCTGCCCCGCGGTAGAGCTGATCAAAACAATATGCCCCCGCGCCGACCCAACCTGCGCCTGAGCCTTCGGCTGAATCTTCATCTGCGCCACCGCCGTCCGCACCACACCAAACACGCTATCCAGATTCGTCCCCATCGTCGAACGCCACTGCTCACTAGTCATCTCCGCGATCGGCGCATCATGAGCAGGCCACACCCCATGATTCAGAATCGCGCAGTCCACCCGCCCGAACGCTGCCACCGCAGCACGCACCAGCGCCGCGCCATCCTCCGGGGTAGACAAAGTCTGCTCCACCGCACGGCACACCGCCGCACCGCCGCACTCAGCAACAATTGCCTCGGCCTCCTTCGTCGCAGACCGGTAGTTGAAGACCACCTTCGCCCCCGCCTGCCGAAACATCCGCACCGTCGCCGCGCCGATCCCGCGTGAGCCGCCCGTAATCAGCGCAACCCTCCCGGCCAGCGACATCGTCACACCAGAGCCACCGCTACTCAACATAGATTCCACTTATCCAATCATTCTTCTTGACGCCATTGAAGCACACACAGAGAATTCTCTACCAGATCCCCTCGAAGGAGTTCGCCGACCATGAAAATCGCCGTCCTGATCGCACGCATTCTGCTTGGACTAGTCTTTCTCGTATTTGGTCTCAACGCCTTCTTCCACTTCATCCCCATGCAGCCCATCCCTGGCGACGCCGGCGTCATGGCCACTCTCATGTACACTCACGGCTGGCTCACCTTCCACGGTGTCCTCTACACCGTCGCCGGCATCCTTTTGATCGTAGGCCGCTACGTCCCCGTAGCCCTGGTGATCCTCGGCCCAATCCTTGTCAATATCCTCGTCTTCCACCTGACCCTGACCGGAGGCGCAGGAATCGGACCCGGCCTCGTCTGCACTGTCCTGGAGATCTTCCTCATCTGGGCCTACTGGCCAGCCTTCGAAGGAATCTTCACCCCCAACGGCCTCCGAGCCTAGCTGCTGTCCGCTTTCGTCTTCCGAACCGATGTAGCGAAGGCTCTCAGCTCTTCCTCGCGGCGGCTTCGAGTGCGGTCAGATCCATCTTGATCATCCCCATCATGGCTTGCATCGCTTTGGGGTGATTGACCAACTCGCCGATATGGCGTGGCACAATCTGCCAACAGAGGCCGTAGCGGTCTGTCAGCCAGCCGCAGGCCATCGGTTTGCCGCCTTCGATCAACTTGCCCCAATAGCTGTCGATCTCCTCCTGGGAGTCGCAGCGGACAAAGAACGAGAAGGCGGGGCTGAGCTGATGCGCGGGGCCGCCATTGAGAAAGACCATCTCCTGCCCTTCAAGCTCGATCGTGATCGTGGCAATCTTGCCCACGGGCCACGGACCAACGCCCTTGGAACGCAGCTCGTCGAGCCGGCGCGCATGCGGAAAGACGCTCAGGTAAAACTCTGCAGCTTCTTCCGCGTTGTCATCGAACCACAGGAATGGCGCAACTTTGTTCATGGTTGGCATGGTAGCAATGGGAACTCCGTGACGACAAGCCGACCTATCTTTACTGTCCGCTTACGAACATCTTTTCTCGATTCTGGACGAAACAGTGTGCCGCCGAGAGAGATACCCGTCGCAACAAACTGAAATCGAGGCACTTGCTGCGAAGCCGTTTGGTTGAAGGAATGCTGTACCGCTTTGACAGTTTTTTGTCGCGCCGGGAGGCCTCTGATGCAGACACTGCTCCAGGATCTACGATTCAGCGTTCGCACCCTGCGTAAGTCGCCCGGCTTCGCGCTTACCGCCATTCTTACTTTGGCGTTGGGAATCGGCTCAGTCACCTCGGTCTTCAGCGTCGTAGACTCCGTCCTGCTGAAGCCGTTCGCCTTCCCGCAGCCGAACCGCCTGGTCGTGCTGCGTGAGACAACACGCGAGATGAACGGCGCTCCCAGTCCCGACAACTACAAACACTATCTCAACTGGAAGGCCAACTCGAAGACTCTCGCTGATGCGGCGATCTTTCGCAACGATACCTTCAGTGTCTCTTCGGGTACGGATCATCCGGAGATCTTGGGAGGGTTGGATATCTCTCCGGAGTTCTTCTCAGTGCTTGGCGTGGAGCCTATGCTGGGACGAAGCTTCCTGCCGTCCGAAACGGTCAAAGGTCACGATAGTGTTGTCATACTGGCCTGGAGCGCCTGGCAGAGATACTTTGCCGGTGACCCTGGCGTGATCGGTCGCACCTTGACTATAGGTGGAATCCCCCAAACGGTGGTTGGCGTTCTACCGCAAGCCTTCAGCTTTCCCCACATGAACGAGATGGCTACCGCCGTCTCCCAGCGCGAGGTCCACGCCTACGAGATCTTTCAACCGCTCGTCCCATATCCCAGCTTTATGAACGATACTGGCGGCTACGATTTCCTCGTAGTTGGCCGTATGAAAGCAGGCATCTCCCCGGCGCAGGTGGAGAGCGAACTGGGCGGCCTGCAACAGGCCTTCGTGAAGAATGCTCATATTGCTCTGCATCCGTGGATCGTTGTGGAATCGCTGAAGCAGGAGGTGGCCGGCGGCGTGAGCACGGCGTTGTGGCTGCTGCTGGCCGCTGTCGGTGCGGTATTGCTGATCGCCTGCGTGAATCTGGCAAACCTGCAAATGGCCCGCGCCGTCGCGCGCGAACGCGAGGTGGCCGTGCGGGCAGCGCTTGGTGCAAGCCGGAGACGGCTGATGCGCTCCACGTTGATGGACAGCGTCGTTCTGGCCGTGGCCGGAGGAGCGCTGGGGCTCCTGCTGTCGTTTACCGGGGTGCGACTCTTTATCGCGGCAGCTCCCTCCAGCTTGCCCCGGCTGAACGAGACACACGTGAGTTGGCCGATTCTACTTGCCGCAGCAGGACTGTCGATTTTGACGGCTTTACTGTTTGGTGTGCTTCCCGCAATGCGGTCGATGCGGGTCGATCCGCAGTCGGCGATGCAGGCCAGCTCCAATCGCGTCGCTAACTCTCGTCAGGGACAGCGAACGCGCAATCTCCTTGTTGCCGGGGAAGTGGCCTCCACGGTAGTGTTGCTGATCGTTACTGGGCTCATAATGCGTAGTTTTTCACGGCTGCTGATGAAGCAGCGCGAGTTCGACTCCAGTCATGTCACGTTAGCGCAGGTGGATCTCGATGCGCCACAGTACGGCGACACGATGAATGGCTCGGATAAGGTACGGGCGCAATTTATGGATCGCGCACTCGAGAGCCTGGGCCAGATGCCTGGTGTGCAATCGGTAGCTATGACGAGCGAGATGCCGCTCGCAGGCGAGACGTGGATAGACGGCATCTACCGGCCGGATCATCCAGTGCCGCAAAATCAGGAGCCCACCGCAAATATGCGTTGGGTCAGCCCGAGTTACCTCGATACGCTCAGGATTCCCCTGATCGAGGGGCGGAATCTTCAGGCGTCGGATCGGGACCATCCGACGAACGCACTGATCTCTCAGCAGACGGCCCGCGCCATATGGCCCGGCGAAGACCCTCTCGGAAAGACCTTCACGACCGGAGACACCGATACATTCACCGTCGTCGGCGTGGTCGCCGATGCGCGTATCAACGACCTTAAGAAGACAGCCAGCATGATCTACCTGCCGTACTGGCAGAACCCCTGGTGGCGGGCGTATTTTCTCGTCCGCAGTTCGCAGCCTGCGTCCGCGCTCACCGATTCCATTCGCCGTGAGGTATGGAAGATCGATCCGCAGGTAGCGATTCCGGTGCTCAAATCACTCGACGATCAGGTGAATGATTCGGTGGCAACCGAACGTTTCCAGACGATGCTTCTAGGGAGCTTCGGCTTGGCGGCGCTTCTGCTTGCTCTGCTCGGGGTCTATGGCGTACTGGCTTATTCGGTCTCGTTGCGCGAGCAGGAGTTCGGGATTCGTATGGCGCTCGGCTCCGGCAAAGCGGCGTTGATGCGGCACGTCGTACAACAGGCGGCTGTCTCAGTGGTCGGGGGTGTGGTTACGGGACTGGTGCTTGCCTCGGTGGCAACACGTTGGGTCGCAAGTCTACTCTACGAAACCAGGGCTGCCGATCCGGTAGCCGTCTCGGCTAGTGTCGCAATATTACTCGTTGCGTCGCTTCTGGCAACACTGCTGCCCGCCCATCGCGCAGCCTCGGTGGACCCCATAAAAGCCCTCAAAATGGAATAGACGGGTCCGTAATTTTTACGCTTGGAATAAAGGCCGCCAGAAGCAATCAAACCGCTCACCGGCCTTTAGTAGCCTTCGCAGCCAGCACCTTCCTGCGCTCCGCAATCAACCGCTTCTGCTGAGTCGCAGGCATCTCAAGCACCGCGCGAACCTTTGGCGGCAGCTTCGCCAGCGTCAGCCCATGCGCCGCACTCAGCTCCCGCTCCCACTCCGCCTTGCGAAATACACTCCATCCCGCCACCGCGACCCAGAAGATGCGAGCCACGTACGGCGCGGGAAAGATCCCATCCACCTCTAGCAGCTCTGGGTAACGCTCCGGCCCGGCGAGGTACGAGATCACGCGAGCCCTCTCACTCCGCTCCTGTCCCTCGCTCTGGTCCAGCGGCAGCATCACAAACATCTTGCCGCCAATCGCCTTATCCCCCGCCCAGAACAAAAGCCCGCCCCACTGCGCCGTCTCCACCACATGCGGCAGACTCAGCAGATACGCGCGAACCCGTTCCACGTCCATCCCGGCAGTATAGTCCGTGCGTTAGGCAGCCTTGCGATGCGGATTCGGCTTGCCTTGCTTCTCCAGCTTGCTCGCGGCGGCAGCCTTCTGCGTCGCGCGTTTTGTAGCCTTACTGTGTTTACCAGGCTCCGGCTCACAGCTTCCCTTCGTGCCAGGCGTTTTCCCCGGGGTAGGTTCAAAGCCTGGCCAGCACGGATTGCTCTTCTTGGAACTTGAGGTCTTCTTGCTTGATGTCTTTGACCTAGAGGTTTTCACTGATTTCTTTGCAGTCGCTTTCTTCGCGGTTGTCATCGTAGCTAAGATGATCTGTTCGCAGCGGTCCGATGTCCAGAGAACATAAGGCATTTCAACGCGATAACAATTAGCTCGAGGATTTTTCGAGCGTTAAATCACACAGTCGATGCGCAAACAAGGCAGGAACTCAGGATATATCTCCTTGATTGACGCACCCGATGCGATTATTCTGTGTCAAAGTCGAGAAGGAACACGCACCGCGATCCTTCTCCATCGACAGGACTGGAGGGTTGAATGGCTGCAAGCGAAGGATTTCACCGCATCACCACTCTCGGACGGAGAATAGCTGTAAGCGGTGCGCTCGTGCTTCTGCTCGGCTTCTTCATTCGGCTATGGGAATCAAGGGCAATCACGCCGATGTATTCTGCTGCTCGATTCTTCCTCGGCCCCGGTTATCTTCTGATGCTAGTTGGCGGGCTGCTTCTCATCGTTGCATGGATTGGAGAAGGCTTTATTGCGAACCGCGACTCCGGGATTCCCTCCGCGTAGCTCGTCGCTCCTCAACGCAGTCGTAAACGAATAGCTCCCTTTGCCGTGGAAGGATCAACCACCTGCCCATGCTGCGTCACCACGATCTTCCCTGCCGCAACCAGCCGTCGGGCCGCAGCCCGTGCAGGCTCCATCAAACCCTCCCAATCCCGCCGGCTCTCCAGCCCACCCACCGCCTTCGCCGCCTCCGAAGGACAGATCGTCTTATCCCGCCCCCGCTCCGCCAACAGCTCAAGGATCGTTGCTTCGAGCGCAGCGTCCAACTCCCCGGGCTTGTGCCCTCTGCACGCATCGCTGCAATACTTGATCACATCCCAGTCACGCTCCCACTTCTTGCGCCACTCAAACGAGCGCCCACACGTCTTGCAGATCTTGTCCTTGTGCGGGGTCATGCGTTCGGGTTTGCGCTTGCGGTCCGGCATAAAAAGAAGGAGCAGAAGCCCACATAAAAGAAGGGTTAGAAGCCCATAAAAAGAAGGATGCAGGGAGACGCGGAGCCATCCCTTCACCTAATGTAAATTCCTGAAAAATTTTGCAAAAAGTTGGCGTATTTTTTAGCCCCGGAAAAATGACGGCTAAAACACCACGTCAACCACGCAAATCACCACATCTTCACCACAAAAAACCACCACAAAACACACCAAATTTCACAAAACCCCCAGCAAAAGACCACTTCGATACCCAGCATTTTTTTCCCGCAGAACCATCCGGATTTAGGAGAGACTTGTACCTACTCATGACGAAAACGACGAAACAAAAGAAACAGACCCCCCAGCCCTCCCCCAAAAAACTCCGCGTCGGCATCCTCTTCGGTGGCCGCTCCGGCGAGCACGAGGTCTCCCTCCTCTCCGCCGCCTCCATCCTCAACTCCATCGATCAGGGAAAATACGAAGTAATCCCCGTAGGAATCACCAAACAAGGCCAGTGGCTCACCTCCACCGCCGCCCAGCACCTCCTCGCCGGCAACACAAAACCCGCGTCAATCCAGAAAAAACGCGCCGCCACTAACTCCATCGAACTCCGTGCCAGCGCCAATCTCGCTCAACAGAACGGCTCCTTCGCCCAATCCCTCGACGTCATCTTCCCCGTCCTCCACGGCACATTCGGCGAAGACGGCACCATCCAGGGCCTCTTCGAACTAGCCGACATCGCCTACGTAGGCTCCGGCGTCCTCGGCTCCGCCACCGGCATGGACAAGTCCGTCATGAAGCAGCTCTTCGCCGCCGCCGGCCTGCCCCAAACCCCGCACGTCAACCTCCTGCGTAGCGAGTGGAAGGCCGACGCCAAACGCTGCATCAAGCGCATCGAAAAAAAGCTCGACTACCCTGTCTTCGTAAAACCCGCGAATCTAGGCTCTTCCGTAGGCATCAGCAAAGTCCACGACCGCACCGAGCTGGCCCCCGCGATGGACCTCGCCGCCAGCTACGACCGCAAGCTCATCATCGAGCAGGGAGTCGGCGGCCCCGGAGCAAAGCCCCGCGAACTCGAAGTAGCCGTCCTCGGCAACGACTCCCCCGAAGCCTCCGTCGTCGGCGAAATCGTACCCGGCGCAGAGTTCTACGACTATAACGCCAAGTACCACTCCGACGCCTCCATCCCCATCATCCCTGCCAAGCTCTCCAAGTCCGAGTCAAAACAGATCCGCGAGATGGCCATCGCCGCCTTCCGCGCCTGTGACTGCGCCGGCCTCGCCCGCGTCGACTTCCTCATGGAACCGGCCGTCGTAAATAAGAAGGGCAGGGAATCAAAGCCCGCCCGCATCTACCTCAACGAAATCAACACCATGCCCGGCTTCACCAGCATCAGCATGTACCCCAAGCTATGGGAGGCCACCGGTCTTCCCTACAGACAACTCATCGACCGCCTCATCGCCCTCGCCGCCGATCACCATCAGGAAAAGCAACAGACCACCTTCACTCGCGTCTAACTAGAGTCAAAACAAACAGCACCCGCGATGCAAAGAGACGCAGAGAAAGGAGGAGACATGGAAACCATCGGCAAGCCCGTCACATCTCCACGCCGCCCACCGACGTACGCCATCGCCTCCTCCCTTCTCCACTTGCTCCTCGTCGCCGCGTTCTTTCATCAGAGCGCCTCCTGGGTTGCCCCCATCCGTCTCCCCGGCAGCCCCCACGGAACCAACCTCCTGCTGACCTACTCCCCCGGCAAAGCCCCGCTGCAAACCTCCGCCCCGAACCCCAAAACCCAGCCCAGACAGGCCCAATCCGCCACTCCGCTGCCAACTCCACCCACGCAAAAGCCGAAAGAAACCACCGCCTCTCCCAACACCAGCTCCCCAGCCTCCGCCCAGCCAGACTCAGCCGCAGGCGCCGACTCGCTAGGCTCCGGCAACATCAACATCGCCCTGGTCAGCTACTTTCCGACACCCAAGCCCGACCTCTCCGTCCTTCCCCGCGGCACCAAAGGCGACGTCATCCTCGATATCGTCATCGACACCACAGGCAAGATCGCCGACATCAAGATGACCAGCGGCCTCGGTCACGGCATAGACGAAAACGTCATCGCAACCGTCCAGCAGTGGACCTTCCATCCCGCCACCAAAGACGGCCAGCCCGTAGCCAGCGAACAAGAACTTCACTTCCACTACGAAAAAGCCTAGCTGCTCTCGCTGCCAAGCAACGCGCTGCCCGGTACATTCACCTTACCAAGACCGGTACACAAGTCACGAAGTGACCGCCCACCGCGCAGGCGCCCCGTCCGGCAGGACATCGCATCTCAAACCACCTGGCTGTACCTATAACCTCCAGCCGTCATCGCGGCCAGCAACTCCTCTACCTGCTCTCGCCCACGAGTCTCCATCGTAATATCGATCGTCGTATCGCCCAGGTTCACGCCGTAATACGCTCGGTTATACAGCGTATCCACGATGTTCGCGCGATACTTCGCGATCAACAGCGTCAGCTCCGCCAGCGCCCCCGGCTTATCCAGCAGATGAATCCGCAGTCGGATCATCCTTCCATCCTGCACCAGGCCGCGTTCGATGATTCTGCTCAGCAACGTCACATCGATATTTCCGCCGCACACCATCACCGCGGTATGAGCCCCATTCAACGTCGTCTTCTTCTGCAACAATGCCGCCAGCGCCGCAGCTCCAGCGCCCTCGGCCAGAGTCTTTTCCCGCTCGAGCAGAACAAGAATCGCCGAAGCAATCTCATCTTCGTCAACAGTCACGATCTCATCGACATACCGCTCGACAACGGGAAACGTGGCGTCTCCTACACGCCGTACCGCGATACCATCAGCAATTGTGGTCGAGGCCTCCAGAGTCACCGGATGACCCGCCGCGCGCGCCGCCACCATCGAAGGCAATCTGGACGTCTGCACCCCGATCACGCGAATCTCAGCCCGCGAAGCCTGATGGCAAGCCTCCTTGATCGCGCAGGCGATCCCGCCGATCAGGCCGCCGCCGCCGATCGGCACCACCACCGCCTCCAGTTGAGGCACCTGCTCCAGCAACTCCAGCCCAATCGTGCCCTGCCCCGCCATCACCACCGCATCGTCGAACGGATGAATAAACGTCATCCCCTCCGCCTCGCAAAGCCGCGTAGCCTCCTCGCAAGCCTCGTCGTAGTTGGCCCCATGCAGCACCACCTCCGCCCCAAATCCACGCGTCGCCGTCACCTTCACCAGCGGCGTCGCCAGCGGCATCACAATCAGCGCACGAATCCCCCGCTTCGTCGCATGGTAGGCAACGCCCTGCGCATGGTTTCCCGCGCTCGCAGCGACCACCCCCCGCGCAGCCTGCTCCGGCGTCAGCAGCGCAATCCGGTTCAGCGCCCCGCGCTCTTTGAACGAGCCCGTCATCTGCAGGTTTTCCAGCTTCAGATACACCTGCTGCCCAGTCAGCGCAGACAGCATCTGCGAGTGCGGGCACGGCGAGTAGTAGATCGCCTCACGCACCCGCTCCCGCGCCGCGGCTACATCGGCAAGGCTGATACTGAGTTGGCTTATCGAATCCTTCACAGGCATTATGATCTCTCTTCAAACTCGCAAAACATCAATCCTCTAGCGTAAAAATCGAATCATCGCCGCTGACGAAACCTATTCGCCAGCGCAAACTCATCCCGCAACTCCGGCGTCCGCAGATTCTCCCGAACATGCTGCAATCGCTGTTCAAACGCCAGCAGCGTATCGGCGACCGGCCCCGAGTTGGTCATCGCGACATCCCGCCACATACTGTACGGGCTGGCTCCCAACCGCGTCGTCTCCCTCAGCGCACGTCCTCCGATCGCCGCAATCTCCGGAGCATCGCCAAACCTTTCTTCCAGCAGTGCTGACAACGCAGTCGAGAGCATCTGCGGCAGATGACTCACCCACGCGCACATCTCGTCGTGCCGCATCGCATCCATGTCCAGCATCCGCGACCCGAAGCAGCCAATCCATCCACGCCACTCCCTCTCCATCGCCGTCGTCTCGGGCGTGATCGGCGTGAACAACCACATCGCGCCATCAAAAAGTCCAGCCTCCGCCAGCAGAGCCCCTCCGGACTCTTTGCCCGCCATCGGATGTCCAGGAAGAAAAACGGCGGTTGTATCTCCCGCAAATAACTCCCGCGCCAGCTCCACAATCTCGAGCTTCGTGCTCCCAACATCGGTCACCAGCTGCCCCGAACGCAGCACCGGCGCCAACTGTTGCATCCAGTCTTTGATCGCAAGCACCGGCACCGCCAGCACAATCACATCCGCCAGCCTGGCCAGCTCCAGAGCGTTCTCGCGGCTCGCCGCCCTGCCATCGATCGCGCCCATCTGCACCGCGGAAGCCATTTCGAGTTGACTGTTATCCCATCCGTCGATGCGCCCCCCAAAGCCAGCCGCACGCAGCGCCAAGCCCGTCGAAGCGCCAATCAATCCCGTCCCAATGATGAAAACCCGCTCCATTATGCCCGAAACCTCGCCTTACGCCATTGTCCTGTTCACCACTGGAGCCAGCAACTTCAGCTGTGCCATCAGCTTCTGTAACTGTTCCGGATACAAGCTCTGCGCCCCATCGCTCATCGCCTTATCGGGGTTCGGATGCATCTCCATCAGCAGTCCATCTGCCCCAGCCGCCACACTCGCCAGAGCCATCGGCGGCACCAGGTCGCGAATCCCAACGCCATGCGATGGATCGCCCAGCACAGGCAGGTGCGTAAGCTTCTTCAGCACCGGAATTGCCGAGATATCCATCGTATTCCGCGTATAAGTCTCATACGTCCTGATCCCCCGCTCACACAGCATCAGGTTATAGTTGCCGCCGGACAGAATGTACTCCGCGCTCAGCAGCACCTCTTCAATCGTCGCCGAGATCCCGCGCTTCATCAGCACCGGCTTCCGCACATGCCCCAGCTCGCGCAGCAGATTGAAGTTCTGCATATTCCGCGCCCCCACCTGAAAGCAGTCGATATACGGCAGCATCAGCTCAATCTGCGAGATCTCCATCACCTCTGTGATCACCAGCAACCCGGTCTCATCTGAGACGTCACGCAGCAGCTTCAACCCATCCAGCCCCATGCCCTGAAAGCTATACGGTGAGCTCCTCGGCTTAAACGCGCCCCCCCGCAAAAACTTCGCACCTGCAGCGGCAACCTGTTTCGCGCTGGTCAGAATCTGCTCCCGAGACTCCACCGAGCACGGCCCCGCCATCACGACCACTTCTTTTCCGCCCACCACCACACCGTTTGGAAACGTAACCGTCGTTCCCTCCGGCCGGAAGCTCCTGCCCGCCAGCTTGTACGGCGACGAGATGCGATAAGCGTCATAAACGCCGGCCAGCACCTTGAACTCGGCGACCTCGAAGTGTTCCGGAGTCCCCACACCCGCCAGAATCGTCTGTACCGCGCCTGTCGTCCGGTGAACGTTGAAGCCAAGCTCCACCATCCGTTCAATCACCTGCTGGATATTCTCTTCCGTCGCCTGGTCATGCATCGCAACTATCATCGTCTTCGCTTCACTCTCTTTTACGTAACAAAATTAGCTACAAATAGATCCGCCCAATTGCAACTTCCGGCTCCCGCGCGTGCCAGTTAAAGATCTCTTCGCTGCAGCGTCCGCATCACGTCGATGATCCGCTCATACACGTGGAGCAACTCAGCGTCCGCCAGCGGTCCCGGATTTGCCTTGCGGACACGGTCGAAGACCTCCTGCTCCCGCCGCGGCTCATAGACCGGCAGGTTCGCAGTCTTTTTGAGTTCTCCAATCGCGCGTGCAGCCTCTGCCCGCTGGTTGATGAGTCGAACAATCTCGACATCCAACTCGTCGATCTTCTGTCTCCAGTCGGAGATATCCATCCACTCGCCTCGCGGTGCAGCGGAGCAGGCCTGAACGCAGCTCGCTGCAAAGTATTTTGTACCAACAATGATAAACGTCCCATCGCGCCATTTTGCTTGGCCAGCTCAGCGGCCCTCATGCTCTCAACCCCGCAATGAACTGTCCAACCGCAGTCGCGGCATCGGTAGGCTGAGTCTTCTCGATCAAAGCCACAATAGCGCTCCCGATAATGGCCGCATCGGCAAACTCCCCCACCGCCTTCACGTGCTCAGCGTTCGAGATCCCGAACCCTACGGCGATCGGCAGCTTCGTAAACTGCCGCAGCCGCGTCACCAGCTCCGAAGCATCACCGGCCACCTTCTGCTGCGTCCCGGTTATTCCCACCCGCGAGATCGCGTACACAAACCCCTGCGACACTCCCGCAATCGCCTTCAACCGGGCATCAGGACTAGTTGGCGCCGCCAGAAAGATCGGTGCCAGCCCGTGGGCCTTCATCGCCTCCAGATACTCCCCCGCCTCTTCGACGATCATGTCCGTCAGCAACACTCCATCCGCACCAGCCTCCGCCGCACGCGCGCAAAACGTCTCCATCCCCATCCGCATCACAGGATTCAAATAAGAAAACAAGACCAACCCAGCCGAAGGCCGAACGGCGCGCAACTCCTTTGCCAGCTCCAGCACGTCGGTCAACCTTACCCCTCGCGCCACGGCCCGCTCACTGGCTCGCTGAATCACCGGCCCGTCCGCTAGCGGATCACTGAAAGGCACACCCAACTCAATCACATCCGCGCCATTATCGATCGCAGCCAGCGCAATATCCCGAGTAGTCGTCAAATCAGGATCGCCCGCCGTCAAATAAGCAACAATCCCCGGCTTCTTCCTAAACTCAATCGCCACAAACCCTCCAAATCAAATCACTTGCCCTTGTCTCTATCCGCGTTCCTCTGCGAAGATCCGCGGTCGCGCCTCAAGCTCCCTTCAAATCAAGCTCTCGCGCCAGAATACCCATATCCTTATCGCCGCGCCCCGACAGATTCACCATCAACACATCCGTCTTCGCCATCGTCGGAGCCAGTCGAATCGCTTCAGCCACCGCATGAGCACTCTCAAGTGCAGGCAGAATCCCCTCCGTCCGCGACAGCGTCACGGTAGCCTTCAAGGCTGCATCATCCGAGCACGAGACATAGCTCGCCCGCCCCGAATCATGCAGCATCGCATGCTCCGGTCCCACACTCGCATAGTCCAGCCCGGCAGAGACCGAGTGCGTACTGCTCACTTGGCCGGCATTATTTTGTAACACATACGAGTACGTACCCTGCAGCACCCCGGGCAAGCCACCGCCAACCTTTTGAAACCGCGCCGCATGCTCTCCCAACGCCGTCCCGCGACCGCCAGCCTCAACGCCGATCAGCTGCACCTTCGCATCCGGCAAAAACTCATAGAACGCGCCAATAGCATTCGAGCCGCCGCCCACGCAGGCAACGATCGCCGTAGGCAGCTTCCCCTCCTGCTCCAGCATCTGCGCCCGCGCCTCCCGGCTGATCACGCGATGAAAGTCCCGCACCATCGTCGGATAAGGATGCGCCCCCAGCGCGCTGCCGAGAATGTAATAAGTCGTCCGCACATTCGTCACCCAATCCCGCATCGCCTCGTTGATCGCATCCTTCAACGTAGCCGACCCCGCCGAAACCCCGCGCACCTCCGCACCCAGCAGCCGCATCCGGTAGACATTCAGCTCCTGCCGCCGCATGTCCTCCTCGCCCATGTAGACGACGCACTCCAGACCCAGCAACGCGCAAACCGTCGCCGTTGCCACCCCATGCTGCCCCGCACCTGTCTCCGCAATGATCCGTTGCTTCCCCATCCGCCGTGCCAGCAACCCCTGGCCCAGTGCGTTATTGATCTTGTGCGCGCCGGTATGCAGCAGATCTTCGCGCTTCAAATAGATCTTCGCCCCGCCCAGCTGCCCGGTCAGCCTCTTCGCAAAGTAGAGCGGAGTAGGCCGCCCGCAGTAGTGGTGCAGCAGATCATCCAACTCAGCTTGAAACGCCGCATCCCTTTGAGCCAATGCATACGCCTCTTCCAACTCCTCAAGCGCAGCCATCAGCGTCTCCGGCACATACCTTCCGCCATACGCGCCAAACCGCCCTGCCACCGCCGCACCTATCGTAGTCCCTGAACTCGCTGTCCCTGCACTCATCGGCCTCTCCTCGAATCTCGCCCTGCACAAAACAAAAGCCGCGACTTGGAAGGTCGCGGCTCGTAGGAATCTCGAATCAACTGAAGTTACAGATATCTCTCAGATGAACCTACTCCGCCGAGGCCGCTATTGTGCGCCAATAGCGGAGAATAAACGAAATTCGGCTGGACTGAAAAATCATCTTGGTATCAACCATACATCCTGCACCGCCGCTCTGCAACCCGAGGGGCCGAGTGTTCCCGCTGCATTCAGTAAAACTGCTAATCGACCGGGGACTGCTTCTTCCCCCAGTTAAATCGCCGGCCCACAATCGCCTTCACGATCAGGTGATCGGTAGCAGCTGTAGGTCCGATCCCCACGCCGAAGTTGATCTCCCACTTCGGAGAGACGTTCAAATCCGTCACCGCAAAGATCTGCTGTTGTTGCCCGTGGAGCGACTCGAACGACCCGATGCGTCCATAGTCTGCGTAGTATTCGAGTCCTCCGCTGATTACCCTCGTAAAGTCATAACTAACTTTGGCTGCCGGGGAAAATCCCAGCCCCAGCGCAACATCCGGTCCGTGGAAGGTCCTCTCCAACGCAGGATTCACTGCGAAGTACCATCGCCCCACCGACTTGTCGATGATCGGCCGTATCTCCCACGTCCACGTATCCGGCGAATACACGGCCCTCTGGTAGCCGATCTCTGTTGACAAGCTGACTCCTACCGGCCAGTGCCACGAGTCGGGCACCCTCACCCGTGGTCGAATATGATCGCCGACCCATTGCACTCCATGGCCGTCCTGAGTACTCGTAAAGACGTAGAATCCCACCTCGGACCACGTGGTCAGTCCTTCCGTAAGCTCCAGCGTCTCGTGCTCCTGATGATTCGTTGGATACACCCCGTCAACCGTCCGTATCTGACCCTCCGGCGTGAAGTTCGTATGCAGCTCCACCATCAAATTCTTCGGTGGAACCGTATCGGCCCCATACACCTGAATCTCATAGTTGCCTTGGGCACGTGCGACCTCCGTCGAGCATGCAGCCATAGCAAGACCCAGCGACAGAACCGCGATCTTGCCTCGACATGTCAAGAAGAAATCCAGGATCATCTCCGAGTCACATATAGCGAAAGAGCATCATGAATCCATCGTCCATGTGGTTCTGTTGATGGCAATGGAACAGCGTAAGCCCCGGGTGGTTCGCTGTAAACTCAACATCGACCTCGGAGCCCGCTCCAACTAGAACAACGTCTTTTAAAATGCCGCGCGTCTTAGCCTGATCTCCAACCCGGATCAGTTCGAACGTATGCCGATGCAGATGAACCGGGTGATCCTCCGTACTCTTGTTCTTGAACAGCAGCCGATAGCGCTGACCCCGCGTTAGCACCACCGTCTCGGTATCGGGGAAGGACTTGCCGTTGATCGTAAAGCGATCCATCGCACCATGCCCCGCAAACTTGGACTCGAACACCAGCGGAATCTCAACAGCATCTTTCTCCGATACCGCTCCCGCCACGCCGAACTGCGGATAGTCCCACACCAGGTTGTTCGGCTGCTCCCACCGCGGCTTCCCTCCGGCTCCGGCATACTCCACGACAACTCCCATCCCCGCGCCCATCACGTGTTTGCGTACCTCTCCCATCACCCACACACCGGGGTTATTCATCTCAACCACTGCGCACACACGTTCGGCAGGCGCTAGCCGCAACATCGCCACTGTTCGTGGCTGCGGAACCGTGTTCCCATCAAGCGCAATCACGCGAAACGAGTGCCCCGCAAACGCGATCCAATGGGGCTCCGTAGCGCTGCTGTTGAGCACATGCAGAAGCACTCGCTCCCCCTGTTTCACTCGCAGCGATTCGCCGAAACCAAGTTTTCTTCCGTTGATCGTCGAAATATCGTAGGCAGGATTCATCGACCCATCATCGCTGGCCAGCAGACTCCCGCTCCAGTCATGCAGCGCCAGAAAGATCTCCTGGTCATAACGAGCAGGGTTGTCCCTTGGCTCTATTATCAGGAAACCGTGCTGCCCAGTGTACTGGGCCTTCTTCAGGTCTCGTCCGGCAAACGTATGCGTGTGATACCAGCGAAATCCCGCCGGGCTGGGTGTAAAGGTGTATCGCGCGCTTCCACCTGGCGCGATGTGGGGCGTACCCTCTTCCATCGCGCCATCCACCTCTGGCGGCAGAAATAGCCCATGCCAATGCACAATCTCGTCGCTGTTCGTATGATTCGCGACATCGATCGTTACCGGCCGCCCTTCCTTCAAACGCAACAAGGCACCAGGCACCTGTTGGTTGTAGGCAACCGTTTTGATAAAGTGGCCAGACGCAACCTCCAGCGAATAAGCCGCAATATCGATCCTGGCATCAGCTTCGCCAAGCGCCTCAACGCTATCTGGCATCGCAGCCGCGACAGCTGCCATCCCTGACATTCGCAAAACGTCTCGCCGGCTGACCACGTCTCATTTTAACAGGAAGCAAGTTAACAGGAAGCAAGCTTCAGCAAATCCGCCCAAACTCTTGCAGCACGATCAAATCTTCTGCACCCTCTGCACATCCCGAACTCCAGGCACCTTGCGCAGATTCTGCACCAGTTTGTTCAAATGCCGCACATCCACCGTCTCTACCACAAAGTCCACCATCACCTGGCCATCCGGCATCGGCTTCGTATCCACGCTGCGAATATTCGTCCCATCATCAGAGATGATCGCCGTAAACTCCTTCAGCATCCCAGCCCGATCATCACACAGCACCGTCAGCTTCACCGGGTAAGTCTGCGCCTTATTCGTTCCCGGCTCCGTCGGCGACGGCGACCACTCCACCTGAATCCTTCTATCCGACTCATACAACAAATTCTGCACATTCGGACAGCTTCTCGCATGCACCGCCACGCCCTTGCCCCGCGTCACGTACCCCACAATCTCCTCACCGCGAATTGGGTTGCAACAACGAGCTCGATATACCAACAGATCGTCCTGCCCCTCCACCTGCAGCGAGTCCGACCCCTTCCCAAAGAAGACTCGCTTCACCGCCTCCGACATCTGCCCAATCGTATTGCCGGCCCCACCCTCCGGCGCCTGGGGCTCCGCCGACATAGTCGAACCCGGCTCCAGCTTATTCAGAACCTGCCGCGCCGAAAACTTTCCAAACCCCACACCCGCCAGCAACTCCGCCTGCGTCCCCAGCCCATACTCACTGGCCACCTTGTCGTAGTCGGCCTCATGAAACTTGCCCAGCGCCAGCTTGTACTTCCTCGCCTCGCGGTCCAGCAGCTTCTTACCGATCTCGATCGCGCGCTCCCGCTGATGTTCATTCAGCCAGTGCTTGATCTTGTTCCGCGCCCGCGAGCTCTTCGTAAAGCTAAGCCAGTCCCGGCTCGGAGCATGTCCAGTCTGCGTCGAAATCTCGACGATATCGCCATTCCGCAGCTTCGTTCGCAGCGGCACGATCCGCCCATTCACCTTCGCCCCCACCGTCGTATTCCCCACCTCGGTATGGATCGCATAAGCAAAATCAATCGGACTGGCATCCTTCGGCAGCACCACCACCTTGCCCTTCGGCGTAAAGGTGTAAACCTCCTCCGGATACAAATCGATCTTCAGCGTCGACATGAACTCATTGGGATCGGTCATCTCCCGCTGCCATTCCATCAACTGCCTTACCCACGCCAGCCTCTGCTCGTCCTTCGCGCTTACGTTGTCCGACGCCTTGTACTTCCAGTGCGCCGCGATCCCCTCTTCCGCAACCCGGTGCATATCCTCCGTCCGAATCTGCACCTCAAACTGATGCTCCCCCTCCGCGATCAGCGTCGTATGCAGCGACTGATAAAGATTCGGTCGGGGCATCGCGATAAAGTCTTTAATCCTTCCCGGCACCGGCCGCCAGATCGAGTGCAGCAGCCCCAGCAGCGCATAGCAGTCCTGAACGGTATTGCAGATCACGCGAATCGCCAGCAGATCGTAGACCTGATCCACCGGAATCTTCTGATCCACCAGCTTCTGCTGAATCGAATAAAGCCGCTTGATCCGCGACTCCACCCGCCCCTGAATCTTGAACTCCTTCAGCTTCGCCTCAAGCTGTGTCACGATCTTCTGCAGAAACTCCTCGCCCGCCCCGCGCAGCGCATCCACCTCAGTCGACACCTGCTCATACGCATAAGGATCGGTATACCGAAACGCCAGATCCTCCAGCTCCCCGCGCAGCTTGCCCATGCCCAGCCGGTGCGCCAGCGGAGCGTAGATATCAAGAGTCTCCCGCGCAATCTTCTGCTGCTTCTCCGGCTTCAGGTGCTCAAGCGTCCGCATATTATGTAACCGATCCGCGAGCTTAATAATCACCACCCGAACATCGGTCACCATCGCCAGCAGCATCTTGCGAATATTCTCCGCCTGGTGATCCTCGCGATTCGCAAACTTGATCTTTTCAAGCTTTGTCACACCCTCAACGATGTGCGCCACCTGATCGCCAAACCGCTTCGCAATCTCCACCGACGTGACATCAGTATCCTCGACCGCATCATGCAGCAGCCCCGCCGCAATCGCAGTCGAATCCATCTTCAACTCGGCCAGCACCTGCGCCACCTCTAGCGGATGGATGATGTAAGGCTCGCCGCTGGCCCGCTTCTGTCCCTCATGCTGCTGCAGGCAGAACGCCCACGCCCCACGAATAATCTCTAGATCGTCCGCCGGCCGGTTCTCATGCACCGTCTCCAGCAGCCGCTGAAACTTCGCATCCACCGCATGGATATCCTTCGCCGAACTCCCCGCCAGGTGACTCGCCGAAGACTCCTCCACGCCCGCAATCACCAGCGCCGAGCCATCATGCGCCGCAGTCTTCTTCTTCTTTCCACGAGGGGTCGTCTCCAAGGCCACCGATGGTTCCGCGACAGGAAGAGCTGCCTCCAGCTCGATCCCCGTGTCGGTATCTTTCACATCCGGTTGACTCTTCGGTTCGTCATGCGGCTTCGGCTGCGGGCCAGCCTGCGTAGAGGCCGGAGGAGCGATTGCCATAGTTCATTATAGGCCGAGCGGTCAACCCCTTCGCAGCCATAACGAAACAAGGCTATTGCGGGAACAATAGACCAGCGAAAAATTGCGGATCAGCTCATCCCATCGATAGGTTACTTCAGGATCTGAAATCGATTCCAGTAATGCGCATCTTCAAAAGCGTGTGTTGACAGCACACAACGGACCGAATGCAAAATTGAAGCCGTGTCACATCTATGATCGTGCGAGTCCAGCTAAACTAGACCATCTTTTGTGAAATGATGAACTTCGGGGACAAACGGATGCGCACGCGCGAACTTTCAATTGAAAGACGATGAGGCAAGCTGGTATTAAATCCGAGACAAGAGAACTCGCCAAACAGCTTGTAGCCTTTGAAGCTCGTTCCCAAAGTGTCTCCGCAGCAGACCAGCTTGCGACGTGCCGCGTCTGTGAGAAGCTGCGTCGCCCTCTTGTTATGTTAACGGGAACCGCAGGGTTCAGCTCTCTTCTCTCACGCGCTTTGACTTTGGCCAAGCGAGAGGCCCCTGCACTCAGCCCGGTACAGGTCAAACCGGATGGATCTCTGGAGGGCTTGGAGGGCGCGGCCGCTGAGGCGCACGCCATCCTTGTCGGCTACCTGCTTAGCCTTTTGATCACATTCATTGGAGAAACACTTACCATGCGGCTCCTGCATGACATATGGCCGGATTTACCCGGACTCGGCTTAAATTCTCTGGGGAAGGAATTGCAATGAACCAGAACAGCAAGGTAAAAATCAAACAGCTTAGTTCGGGAGTTCTTGGGCTTGACGAGATTCTGGGCGGCGGATTCCCGGAATTTTCGTTCAACATCATCGCAGGCGCGCCGGGATGTGGAAAGACGACGCTGGCGCATCAATTCGTCTTCAAGAACGCCACTCCGGAGAGGCCGGCCCTTTACTTTACGGTTCTCGGGGAACCAGCTCTCAAGATGCTGCGCTATCAGCAGCAATATACCTTCTTCGACGCGACGAAACTGAACACTGCTGTTCGTTTCGTAAACCTCAGCCAGGACTTGGTCGAACGTGGATTGAAAGGCGTGCTGGAAGAGATCACGAAGCAGGTGCAGGCTACCAATGCAGGCATTGTCGTGGTGGACTCTTTCCGAACTGTTCTGCGACGCGAACATCATGGCGACCGCGAAGTTGAGGTTCAGACCTTTGTGCAAGAACTTGCATTGCTTCTTACCAGTTGGGAGGCGACGACATTCCTTATTGGGGAGTACAGCGAATCTGAGTTGGTCGACAACCCCGTCTTTACCGTGGCAGACGGGCTCTTCTGGCTCTTTCAGCAGGTCGAGCGAAACTCCGTGGTGCGCAAGCTGCAGGTCATGAAGTTGCGCGGACAGATGTCTGTGCCCGGAATGCATACCTTTCGCATTACCGATGCAGGACTGCAAGCCTTCTCTAGAACGTTGGGATTGGTAGGAACTCGAAGGAAAGATCCGGACCGGAGACGCCTTTCCACAGGTATCCCGGCACTTGACGAGATGATGGGTGGAGGCATCCCGGAAGGGGATAGCTTGTTGGTCGCAGGATCATCCGGTACGGGGAAATCGCTCATGGCCACTCAGTTCATCGCTGCCGGTCTTCGCGCAGGGGAGTCCGGCATTGTGGCGATCTTTGAAGAGCGACCTGACGAGTATGCCGATCGTGCTGCCGCCTTCGGCCTTGACCTAGGTGCAGCTTTGAAAGACGGTAGCCTTGAAGTCATCTATCTGCGGCCCCTCGACCTGTCCGTGGACGAGACCATGCAAGAGCTCATCGATGCGGTTCAGAGAACAGGCGCAAAGCGGCTGGTCATTGACTCGTTGGCGGGCTTCGAGATGGCGCTCGCTCCCGGATTCCGAACCGACTTCAGGGAATCGCTTTATCGCATGATCTTCGCTCTGACCGGAATTGGAATTACCATCCTGAGCACCCTGGAGATGGAAGAGTCATTCAATAAATTCCCGTTCAGTAGCTACTTAATCTCATTTCTCACCGACGACATCATTCGCATGCGCTATGTAGAAATCGAGGGCCAGCTGCGTAAGATTATGTTGATCATCAAGATGCGTGGCGGTGCTCATAGCAAGGACATCCGCGAATACGACATAACCTCGGACGGCATCGTGCTCGGCGAACGACCAAGAGAGTACGCTCACCTCATCACGGGTATCCCGGAACGGATAGAAAGCCCCCAAACGGAAGCTTTGGGTAAGCCGGGCATTGCGTTAGAGGGAAAAGATGGCAAGAAAGCTGAAAAATAACGCTAAGCCTGTCCAGGCAAATGTTACTGCGATAAACGAAGGTTTGATGCTGGGCCTGGTGCGCCAACACGAACTGACGGAAGTTGCTGAACTGTTGAACGCTCAGCTGCAGGAAGAAATCTCCGCGCGAAAAAGGGCGGAAGAGGCCCTCATCAACAGCGAGAAGCTCGCTTCTGTTGGGCACATGGCTGCTGTCCTTGCCCATGAAATTAATAATCCTCTCGCAGCAGTAACAAACGTCCTGTTTCTGGCCCAGACAACCAAGGGCCTTCCGGACGCAGCCCGTCAATATCTACAAATGGCCGATGCGGAACTCAGTCGCATCGCTCACATCACCCGTCAGACCCTCGGGTTTTATCGTGAGTCCTCTGCCCCGATAACCTTCCACCTCGCGATATTGTTTGACTCCGTTGTAAATCTGCTTCAAGCGAAACAAATCTCCAAGCAAGCCATCATCGAGAAACAGTGTGAAAAAGAACTCCAAATGACAGCTTTCCAGGGAGAACTGAGACAGGTCCTCTCAAACCTTCTCATCAATAGTCTGGACGCCATCCCCGAAGCCGGCAGAATCACTCTGAGAGCCGCAACTTCGGATGGATTTCGAGGCAAACGCCGCTGCGTCCGAATCTCAGTCTCAGACAATGGAAACGGCATGAACAGGAGCACTCTCAATCAAATCTTCCAACCCTTCTTCACCACCAAAGGATTGGTCGGCAACGGCCTCGGACTATGGGTCAGCAAACAGATCGTCGAAAAGCACGGTGGATCGATTCAAGTTCGCTCCCACACGAATGGACCCCGCCAGGGAACAACGTTTTCGATAGTCCTGCCCATCAGCTGTTTTTGATTTGAATTACCTGTGGTACCGCTAGGTCGGCATAATGGGAAACACTAGAGCAAAGTAGTAGTTGGCGTAAAGTCGACCGTTCCCCTTTGTTTGTCACTCCCGAAGGGAATCTGCGGTTGCCTCCCTCCACACCAACAGCAAATCCGCTTTAGGTAACTGGTCGCGCTCGATGATCAGTTCCTGCCCGAAAAATCCTGTCAAGCCCCCAAACTCTCAAAAACCCACTAACCAACACATAACAAAAGAAATAGAGTCTTCCAAACTTGGCACTTTAGTTTCACTTCATTCGCTACACTGGATACAGAGATCAAAATCAAGCAAGCCCCGCAGGGATACTCTCCCTCTGGGGCTAACTTGTTGATAGGAGCGTTTTTGTACGCAACCCATTTGTTATCTATATTTTGCAGGTGCTATCTCGCTGTAAACTACTGAATACAAGCGACTTGCGCGCGGGTAATAGGGGGGGGTAACCCCCCTGCGGAAAATGCCAGAGACGGGAGAAAGGAGAAGCGATAGTACCTAAACCGAGACCGGAACCTTCCCCGCTAGTTGCCGCAACACGTACTGCAGGATTCCTCCGTTCTGGTAGTACAGAATCTCCTGCGGGGTATCGATGCGGACGGTAGCCGAGAACTCGATTGTCTTCCCCAGATCGGACTCCGCGAACACCGTCACCACCTTGCCCTCAGCGAACTTGCTGTCGAGCATCGCCTTCAACTGACCCGGCGCATCCCCGATCGCAAACACCTCCTCGCCCGTCAGGTGCAGCGACTCGACACTCTGACCCGGCAGAAACTGCAGCGGTAGAATCCCCATCCCGACCAGGTTCGACCGGTGAATCCGCTCGTAGCTCTCCGCGATCACAAACTTGATCCCCAGCAGCCGCGGCCCCTTCGCCGCCCAGTCCCGCGAAGACCCCGAGCCGTACTCCTTCCCCGCAAGAATCGCCAGCGGCGTTCCACGCTTCGCATACTCCACGCTCGCATCGTAGATCGACATCGGCACATCCTCCGGCAGCAGCCGGGTCACACCGCCCTCGGTCCCCGGAGCCAGCTTGTTCCGCAGCCGAACATTGGCAAACGTCCCGCGCACCATCACCTCATGGTTGCCGCGCCGCGATCCATAGCTGTTGAAGTCCGAAGGCTTCACCCCATGCTCGATCAGGTACTTGCCCGCAGGCCCATTCAGCTTGATCGAACCCGCCGGCGAGATGTGGTCCGTCGTCACAGAGTCTCCCAGCACCGCCAGCACGCGAGCACCATGGATGTCTCCAACCGGAGCAGGCGCAGCCGGCATCCCATCGAAGTAAGGAGCCTTACGAATATAGGTCGAATCCGGCTCCCACCCATACGTCTCGCCATCCGGAAACTTCAGGCTCTTCCAGTTGTTGTCGCCATCGGACACCGTCGAGTACTGCCGGCGAAACATCTCCGAGTCGATCGACGAGTTCACCGTCGCCGAGACCTCCGCCTGGGTAGGCCATATATCCCGAAGAAAAACAGGCTTGCCATCCAGATCGCGCCCCAGTGCCTCCGTCTCGAAGTTGTGCGCGATGTGCCCCGCCAAAGCATAGGCCACCACCAGCGGAGGACTCATCAGGTAGTTCGCCCTTACCTCCGGCGAGATTCTTCCCTCGAAGTTCCGATTCCCCGAGAGCACCGACACCGCCACCAGTCCGTGATCCTCAATCGACTTTGAAACATCTGTCGGCAGCGGGCCGGAGTTTCCAATGCACGTCGTGCATCCATACCCCACCACCTGGAAGCGCAGCTGATCGAGATAAGGCATCAGCCCCGCCTTCATGTAGTAGTCCGTCACCACGCGCGAACCTGGAGCCAGCGAGGTCTTCACCCACGGCGGCGTGCTCAGCCCCTTCTCCACGGCCTTCTTCGCAAGCAGACCCGCAGCCATCATCACGTAAGGATTCGAAGTATTCGTGCAGGAGGTGATCGCCGCAATCACAATCGATCCGTGATCAAGATACTGATCCGGATCCACGCCGAACCTGGTCCGAATCGAAACATGCGGAGCCTCCAGCTGCGGTATAGTCTCATCGCTGATCGTTATCACCGGCACGATTGGAGCCTCCACCACCGGAGCCGAAGCCCCGACGCTGCTGCTCAGATCGCCAGACTCCGAAGCCGTTCCACCCTCACCCTCCCAGCGCACCATCTGCCGAATCACATGCTTGTTTCCATTCGGCCCCAGCAGTCCGGGCAGTTGTTCCTTGAAGCTTGCACCCGCCTGTGATAACGCAACCCGATCCTGCGGCCGCTTCGGCCCCGCAACACTGGGCTCGACCGTCGCAAGGTCCAGCGCAATCGTCGCCGAGTACACAGCCTCCTTCGCATCCGCCGTGTGAAACAGTCCCTGCTCGCGGTAGTAAGCCTCGACCAGCTCAATCTGCTCCTCGCTGCGCCCAGTAAGCCGGAGATACCGGAGCGTCTCCGCATCCACCGGAAAGATCCCGCAGGTAGCCCCATACTCCGGCGCCATGTTCGCAATCGTCGCACGATCAGCCAGCGGCAGTTCCGCGATCCCCGATCCATAGAACTCCACGAACTTACCAACCACGCCAAGCTTCCGCAGCATCTCGGTCACGGTCAGCACCAGGTCAGTAGCCGTTGTGCCTTCCTTCAACTTGCCTGTCAGCTTAAACCCAACGACCTGCGGCACCAGCATGCTCACCGGCTGTCCCAGCATCGCAGCCTCGGCCTCGATACCGCCAACGCCCCAGCCCATCACGCCCAGCCCATTCACCATCGTGGTGTGGGAGTCTGTGCCGACGAGAGTATCCGGATAAGCAAATGCGCGAAGCTCTTCGACACTGGCTTTGTGCCCCGCTACAGCCACAGCGTCAAGATTCTGTTTTGGCTTGGTCGTAAATACGACGCGAGCTAGGTATTCCAGATTCACCTGGTGGCAGATGCCCATCCCTGGAGGCACTGCTGAAAAATTATTGAATGCCGTCTGTCCCCACTTCAGAAACGCATACCGCTCGCGATTCCTTTGAAACTCCAGGGCGGCATTTAGGTCATACGCTCGCTGCGTGCCAAACTCATCCACCTGCACCGAGTGATCGATCACCAGTTCCGCGGGCTGCAGCGGATTGATCTTCTCCGGATCGCCCCCCAAAGCCTTCATCGCATCCCGCATCGCCGCGAGATCAACCACAGCGGGCACACCAGTAAAGTCCTGCATCAGAACCCGCGCCGGCATGTACGCAATCTCTCGCGAAGGTTCCGCATTCGGATCCCAGCAAGCCAGAAACTGGATGTCTTCCGCAGTCACGGTGCGGCCATCCTCATGCCGCAGCAGGTTCTCCAGTAGAATCCGCAGCGAGAAGGGAAGCCGGCTAAGGTCGACACCGGTTCCTTCCAGCGCCTTCAGGCGAAACAGGTCGTACGTGGTCTTCCCCACTGCCAGTGTGGACAAGCTCTTGAACGAATCAGGATGCGATTGGGTCGGCATGGTATCTTCTCCGAGGCGCGCTCTTGAAAGCGCGATGGTTGGGGCCGTGGTCACATCTTCGAACCGCAGACGGCAACGGCTGAAGCCTATCAAGTTTTCAGGGGAGGGGTCGAGCTAGCAGCGTCCACGGTCAGGGCGACCGTGGCGAAAGCGCTTCGTGTTGGGAAGACAGCCTGCCATCAAGCTGATTTTACTGCGTCCCGACTGGTTGCGGTAAAGCGCCTGACCCTCCCACCAAAGGGTGATTGCAAAACGCGGCAGGCTAGCGTTCAAGGCGTCTCAACTACTAGACTCCACAGCATAACGCGCCGCACCAGCTATTGCGTCATCACTCGCAAAGTCAGCAATTATAAGAAAAAATGCATCTCATTCAAGAAGTTCGTGTTTATACCCGCAGCAGATACGAGGAGACTGGCAGTATGTACAAATCATTTCCCAGGTTTTTTTTAGGTTTATTGCTTGGCATCACATCACTTGCAGCAGCAGTGACACTCTCAGGCTGCCACAAGGGCGTAGAGCCTGCAGTCATCCCCGACAACTCGGGGCCCGACCCTGCTGATGCCAACATGGCGCCCGTAGACGGCAGCCAGCCTCAGGCCGCACCTGCCCCGGAACCCGCGCCGGCAAGAGTGCTCGGCATCCGTTCTCAATCTACGCCGCAGCAAAGCTCAGAGCAGTACACTCCGCAAGCAGCGCCGCCGCCGCAAAATGAGGCCTACACCGCTGCCCAGAGTGCTCAGCCCTCTGATCAGAACTACGACCAGAACTACAACTACAACGCCCCTCAGCAGTACGACGAGGCACAGGTAGATGCTGGCCAGCAGGCTCTGGAAGAGGCCAACGAGCCACCTCCACCACTTCCTCAATACGAACAGCCCGAAGCTCCCGCGCCCAACTACCTTTGGACTCCCGGATACTGGGGATACGCTCCCGTCGGCTACTACTGGGTCCCCGGCGCCTGGTGCGCTCCGCCCTTCTACGGAGCCCTCTGGACCCCCGGCTATTGGGGCTTCTTCGGTGGACGTTATCTCCTTCATCGCGGCTTCTGGGGGCCGCACATCGGCTTCTATGGCGGCGTCAACTATGGCTTCGGCTATACCGGCAGCGGTTATCACGGCGGCTACTGGCAGGGCCGCAACTTCTACTACAACCGCTCCGTCAACAACATCAACACCACGCGGATCACCAACGTCTATAACCGCACGGTCATCAACAACACAACCATAAACAACACCACCATCAACCGCGTCTCCTACAACGGCGGTCGTGGCGGCATCAACGTGCGTCCGCAGGCAGCAGAGATCGCAGCCAACCGCGGCCCCCGCGTTCCACCCATGTCGACGCAACTGCAAAACCAGCGCGAGGCCGCACAGAATCGTCAGCAGTTTTACAACGTGAACAAAGGTCGTCCCGCTCTGGTCGCCTCACCGCGTCCCATCGCGGCAGTCGCGCGTCCTGCGGTTCAGCCGGCGCGTCCCAATCAGCCAAACCCAGGCCAGCCAGGCACTCGTCCCGGCGAAGTCAACCGTCCCGGCCAACCAGCAGTACAGCCCACTCGCCCTGGCCAGCCAGCAGTACAACCCGGCCGTCCCGGCCAACCTGAAACGCGTCCCGGTCAGCCAAACACAGGCCAGCCGAATACGCGTCCCGGCGAAGTCAACCGTCCTAGCCAGCCATCGACACAACCTGCACGTCCTGGCCAGCCAGCCATACAGCCAGGCCGCCCCACACAGCCTGAAACTCGTCCCGGTCAACCGAAGCCTGGTCAATCGAATACGGGTCAGCCCAACATGCGTCCCGGCGAAGTCAACCGCCCCGGTCAGCCTCAAACTCGTCCCATGCTACCCGAGACTCGTCCGGCGCAGCCACAGGTCAGACCCACTCAGCCAGAAACCAGACCAGTGCAACCGCAGGTCCGTCCTGCCCAGCCACAGCCCCAAGCCCGTCCTGCCCAGCCACAGCCCCAATCTCAGGTTCGCCCTGCACCGCAGAGCAGACCTGCACCAACCCCACAAAATGTAGCCCGTCCTCAAAATCAACCGCAGCCGCGCCCTCAGCCTCAATCACGCCCGGCTCCTCAATCGCAATCACGCCCGGCTCCTCAACCGCAACCACGCCCGGCGCCGCAACCGCAGTCGCGTCCAGCGCCGCAACCTCAGTCGCGCCCCGAGCCTCAATCCCGCCCCGCACCTCAACCCAGGCAGCAGGCTGAATCAAGACCCGCTCCGCAGTCAGCTCCCCATGGAGAAGGAAAGCCACACTAAGGTACTTCGCCGCAGCACGTAAAAAGACCCGCTTCGCGCGGGTCTTTTCATTGTTCTCAATCGAAGCTCAATCAACCCTCTGGTGAAACGTCATCCTCGTGCCAGTCATGATCGCACTCATCGCACCTCCACAAGTTCGCTGGCTCAACTGCCTCGAGCACAGTCTCGTGGCTCCCGCACTTCGGGCAGGCCGGCACCGCAAACTCTTCCGGCATCGCCTCTTCGAGAGCCTTTCTAAACCGCTTTGCCAAGGGTTGCGACAACAGCGCTGCCGCGTCCTGCGCATCCTCAGGAGCCACCACAACGCGGGGTCCCCGAGTGTCCATCGGTGTTCCATCATCTGTCAGCACAGTGGATTCGATTCCCGCCTCCTTCAGAGCCAGCGAAGCCGCAGCCGCTCCGTATCCATCTTGATATTCAAAGACGCACTCTGCTGGTGCCAGCGCAGCATACGCCCGCAGATCCGCCAAATCATCCTCGCTTAGCACCTTCGCCTCCGCGCGCTCTGGAGCCGCCGAATCCTTCAGCCCGCGACGCGACATCTCGCCACGCAGAGCCTCCTGCGCTATCTCCGTCAGGTCGCTCATTCCCCGAGCCAGTCCCACCAGCTCCTCATCACCGTAGCTCGCATAGAGCGTTATCAACTCCTGGTACTGCGTCGCATCGCCAGTCATTCTCTTCTCCCGCTCAACAGCTTACAGCTCTCCTCGTTTGACTTCATCTCTCACCATGCCTAGCCTCAAAGTTGCGAACTAAATTCGCATCCCACAGGAGCGCGTCACGAATGCAGGTAAGCGAATGAAGGTTCTGGTAATCGGTGGTGGCGGCCGCGAGCATGCCATCGTATGGGCTCTCCTTAAATCATCTCAGGTCACTGAGGTTGTATGCGCTCCCGGCAACGGCGGCATCGCCTCGCTCGCCCGCTGCATCCCCTGCAATCCCGGCAACCTCCACGAGCTCGTCAACATTGTCGCCATCGAGCAGCCTGCCCTCACGGTCATCGGCCCTGAGCTGCCGCTCTCCCTTGGCCTCGTCGACGAGCTCACCAAACGTGGCCACCGTGTCTTTGGCCCTACTCAGGCCGCTGCCCGGCTCGAAACCAGCAAAGCCTTTGCCAAAGAGTTTATGCAGCGCCACGACCTCCCCACCGCCGAGTACGGCATCTGCACCACCCTCGCGCAGGTCCGCGAAGAACTTCCCCGCTTCACCGTCCCCATCGTCGTCAAAGCCTCTGGTCTAGCCGCCGGCAAAGGCGTCGTCATCTGTGAGACCCACCTACAGGCGGAAGCCGCGGCTGCCGAGATGTTCAGTGGTTCTCTTCTCGGCACAGCAGAGGAGGCAGTTGTCCTTGAAGAGTTCCTTACCGGCGAAGAACTCTCCTTCTTTGCTCTTTGCGATGGCACTCGCGCCATCGAAATCGCCTCTGCGCAAGACCACAAGCGCATCGGCGAAGGCGACACCGGTCCCAACACGGGTGGCATGGGCGCCTACTCCACCGATGGCATTGCCACTCCCGCCATGCGCAACTGGCTCCTCCACAATGTCGCGCAGAAGGTCGTCGACGGCATGCGCTCCGAGGGGGAACCCTTCAAGGGCATTCTCTTCTGCGGCATCATGATGTCTCCACGCGGCCCAATGGTCCTCGAGTTCAATACACGCTTCGGCGATCCCGAGACAGAAGCCATCCTCCTTCGACTCGAGACCGACATACTCGACCTGTTCAACGCCTCCATTGATGGCACCGCCAACCAGCTCACCATTGCGATGCGTCCCGGCGCCAGCGTCTGCATCGTCGCAGCCAGCGGAGGCTACCCCGGCAAGTATGTCTCAGGTAAACCCATCTCCGGCCTACCCGACAAAGCAATTCAGGGCGAATCCAAACAGGAAGACGTATTTATCTTCCACTCCGGCACGGCGATCATAGACGGAAAGATTGTCACCTCTGGAGGACGCGTCCTCGCGATCTCCGCCACTGCGCCTGATCTCCAGACTGCCCTCGACAAGGCTTACTCCGAAGTCGCAAAGATCTCATTTGAAGGCATGCAATTCCGCCGCGATATCGGCCATCGCGCCCTGCGCTAGCTGCTGCTTAAACCTCTTCCTTCGTGTCACTGCAATCTTTGTTCTCGTTCCCAGCGTGGCAGAGGAATCTGCGTCTCGCTGCTCGAAGGCTTCCACAAAGCCGCCGCTGGGGCCCAAAGCATCTACGGCACTGGCATGCAGTTCGCCTTTCTCAACCACCGTTAGGAGTTCGCTCCGCAAGCCCTCTCGTCAAGGTTCGCCAAACTCATGAAGCACGCCGATCATGCGTTAGTGAAACTCGAGCTCGACATGTACTGGCTCGCCCAGGCCGGCCAGGATCCGCTCACCGTGCTGGCCCGCTACGTCAACCGCGTCCGTCTTCTCCACCTCAAAGGCCGCATCGCCAACGCCCCACCGGCTTCGTCATAGACCCACCGCCAAGCACATCACCAAGCTAGGCAAGGGGACGCTGAACTGGCCAGCCATCTTCGCCCAGGCCCACAAGCAGGGCATCCGCTATGCCTGCCTCGATCAGGACGAAACCGCCCCCCCGATCCTCAACAGCCTCAAGGAGAACTTCGCCTACCTCCAGACAGTCAAGGCACAAAGGACAGTTCGAGAGCGTCAACAGACTCCCTCGGCCGAGTGCGAACACCGCATGCACGCTCTGCAAAACGTGTGATTCATTCGATGAGCGCAAATCATCAACGTGCTCCCGGTCATCGTTACTGCCACCTCACACCCATGCGAAGGTAGGTTCCCGCCAAAGAATGCCCCGGCGAAGATAAAACCCAACCCCAGCGCCATCATTCCGAGGATGCGTCTGCGTCCATGCGTCCGAAACCCCTTCACCAGCGCCATCACGCCCAGCGCGGCCACCCCGACCGCCAGCGTACGATGCGTCCTTTCTTCTCCCGGAATGAAGCGAGCCATCACCACGGACATCGAGATCAAAACCGGAGTTATAGCACAGTGCACTACACAGAGAGCAGAAGCCCATGTACCAAGGCTATCCGCAGAAAAGGCTGAAGCACGCAACGAGGAGGTCATCAGAGAAACTCTTTCGAAAAGCAAAGTCGAGTCAGTGCACTCAAATACTATTGATATCCTATTATCATTTAATGATTACAGTCATCCTTTCATGGAACAGACCTACCCGCTGTCTGTCCAATCATCCTACGCCGCCAACTTTACGCGGTCGTCACTGCGGGCAGAATCTCCGACACGTCCACCCATTGTGTTGGGTAGTCCCCGGTATAACAGGCCGTACAGAAGCTCCCAGGAGACAGCCCATCCACCTGCTCCCCCTTCGTACAAGCGTGCGTCAGCCCCACCAGGCTCAAATACGCCAGCGAATCCGCCTCCACAAACGCGCAGATCTCAGCGATCGACTTATTCGCCGCGATCAAGTCCTTCTTCGAAGGTGTATCTACCCCATAAAAACAAGGCGAGATCGTCGGCGGACAAGAGATTCGCAGATGCACCTCCGTCGCCCCGGCCGCCCGCACCATCCTCACAATCTTCCTCGACGTCGTGCCGCGAATGATCGAGTCGTCGATCAATACAACGCGTTTGCCTTCCAGCAGGTTTCGCATTGGATTAAGCTTCATCCTCACGCCAAAGTCCCGCACCCTCTGCTCGGGCTGAATAAACGTTCGTCCCACATAGTGATTTCGAATCAGACCAAAGTTAAACGGTATCCCCGACTCTGCCGCGTACCCAATCGCCGCCGTCACGCCCGAGTCCGGCACCGGCACAATCAAATCCGCCGGCACACCCGATTCTCGAGCCAGCTGGCGTCCCATCTCTTCGCGCGACTGCTGCACCCACCGCCCGTAGATCTTCGAGTCGGGGCGCGCAAAGTAAACATGCTCGAATACGCAACTCGCCTGCGGGGTCGTCGTGTTGAAGTAGCGGCTGGTCACGCCATCTTCGGACACCATTACCAACTCACCGGGCTTCACGTCGCGCTCGTACTTCGCATGCAGCAGGTCGAACGCGCACGTCTCACTTGCGAAGACAAACGTATCCGGGGCTCCGTCCTTGCCTTCAATCCGGCCCATGGCCAGCGGACGAAACCCATGCGGATCTCTCGCGGCAAAGATGCGGTTTCGCGTCATCATCACAATGGAAAATGCGCCCTGCACCTGTGTCAGGGCCTCAGCCATGCAGTCAATCAGCGTGTTTTTCGTGGAGTGCGCAATCAACTGAATGATGATCTCGGAGTCCGACGTGGTCTGGAAGATCGCGCCATCGCGTTCCAGCCTCTCCTTCGCCGTTCCCAGGTTGATCAGGTTGCCATTGTGAGCAATCGCAATCAAACCCTTCGTGCTCTCCACCGAGATCGGCTGCGCGTTCAGCAGCGCCGAGTCACCCGTCGTCGAATAACGCGTATGTCCAATCGCAATGTGGCCCGGCAGCCTCGCCAGCACATCATCGGTAAAGATCTCCGACACCAGCCCCATGCCTTTGATGTCGTTAACCTGCTGCCCATCCGCGGTGGCAATGCCCGCCGACTCCTGCCCACGATGCTGCAAAGAATACAGTCCCCAGTAGGTCATCCGCGCCGCATCGTGATGGTTATAGATGGCCATCACGCCACACTCTTCGCGTAGTTTGTCGAACGGGGTCTCGTCTTCTTCGTCTAGATCTACTTCTTCCGTTGCCAGCTTCTTTTGATCGTCATTCCGCAGCAATGTTGCGACTTCTCGTTCTACCACAAACTCATCCTGAACCAGAAGATCGCTCATGCCGTCACCACCTCTGCGGCCAACTGTTCTTCCAGAGCGCCTGTCCACGATCCCTTCAGTGCGGCGATTGGTTCATCAATCACTTTCTTCCCATTGATTACACACTCGTAGTTGCCTGCGGTGACCTCTCCCAGCGGAGCCATCCACATCTTTGGATGCGCAGCCAACTCGGCCCGAATCGCTTCTACCCGTTCTGGATCTGCGGAAACTATCACCGAAGAGCTAATCTCGCTGAAGAACCGCTCCTTCAACGCAAACGGCTCGGTCTCAGAGACGTTCATCGATACGCGTAGACCCAACTCGCGAGGGAAGCACGCCTTCGCCAACGCAACTGCCGAGCCGCCATCCGAGATGTCAGTTGCCGAAGCCAGCAGGCCCTTCGCCGAGAGGGCTGCAAGAGCCTTATGCAAGGCAGCCTCTTCCGTCAGGTTCAACAAAGGTGGAGCGCCCCAAAGCTCGTGCATCACGGTCTTCGCATACTCGGTCGATCCAAACTCCCTCTCGATTTTCCGTCCTTCACCTTGAAACGCCGAGAGGAACAGGATCGCGTCTCCCGCTTTGCGAAAAGCGGAGGGTACAGCTTTTGTCACATCGTCGATGATGCCAACGATTCCCAAGACCGGCGTCGGATAGATTCCCTCACCTTTGGTCTCGTTGTAGAGCGAGACATTGCCACCTGTAACCGGAGTTCCCAGAGCGATGCAAGCCTCGGCAATCCCATCGATCGCCTGTGAGAGCTGCGCCATAATCTCAGGCTTCTCCGGATTGCCAAAGTTCAGGCAGTTGGTAGCCGACACCGGCATCGCGCCCGTGCAGGCGACCTTTCGGGCAGCTTCGGCGACTGCATGCATCGCGCCCAGCTTCGGGTCGAGATAGGTCCAGCGTCCGTTGCCCGCGAGCGCCATCGCCAATCCGCGATCGCCCTTTACGGTGTCGGTGAACTCGTGCGAAGCGTCCGGCGCGACGACGGGGTTCGCTGCATCCTGGTTGTCGGTGGCAAGTGTTGCCTCGCCCTTGGGGGTCGAAGAGGCCACCAGGTCTGCTAACTTGCCGAGCAATCCTTGATGACGCGCTGCTCCAGCGCTCTTGCCGGTGCCTTTGATCCGGATCACGCCGGCCTCACCACCGGGACCCTGCACCGTGTTGGTCTGGACCATCGAGTCGTACTGCTCGAAGACCCAACGTTTGTCGCAGATATTCGCGCTCGCCAGCAGCTTCTTCAAGTCCGCTGTGTAATCACTTGGCTTCTTCAACTCTTCCAGCACGTGGGCTGGAGGATCGAGCGGCACCGGAGCCTTCCAGACGCCAACCGGGCGGTGGTAGAGCGGGGCATCATCGGTGAGCGAGCGATTCGGGATATCCGCGACGAGCTCGCCATGCTGCGTGATCACCATATTCGGCTTCTCGGTCACGACTCCGACGATCGAAGCATCGAGACCCCACTTGGCGAAGACATCCAGAACTTCCTGCGCTCGGGGCCTGTCGGCCACCAGTAGCATTCGCTCCTGCGACTCGGACAACATAATCTCGTAGCTCGACATTCCTGTCTCACGCTGCGGGACCAGATCCAGCTCCACTGTCAAACCAAGATCGCCACGAGCACCCATCTCGCAGGTCGAGCAGGTTAGACCAGCAGCGCCCATATCCTGAATCCCGAGGACTGCGCCGGTCGCCATCGCCTCAAGGCAGGCCTCGAGCAGCAGCTTCTCCAGGAACGGATCGCCCATCTGCACGTTGGGCCGCTTCTGCTCCGAGCCTTCGGTGAACTCTTCGCTCGCCATTGTGGCTCCGTGGATTCCATCGCGGCCTGTCTTGGCGCCGACGTAGATCACTGGATTGCCAACGCCGGTGGCCTTTGCGTAGAAGATCTCATCGCTGCGCACCAACCCGAGGGCGAACGCGTTCAGCAGTGGATTGCCGGAGTAGCAGGCTTCAAAGCGCGTCTCCCCGCCAACGTTCGGGACGCCGAAGCAGTTTCCATAGCCTGCGACGCCATGCACGACGCCGGTGGCGATCTGGTGATTCCTGCGGCGCAGGGCTTCATCCGGCTCAGCCTCATCGAGTGGTCCAAAGCGCAGCGAATCCATTACGGCCAAAGGACGCGCGTTCATGGTGAAGATGTCGCGGAGGATCCCGCCTACACCCGTGGCTGCACCCTGATAAGGCTCGATGTAGCTGGGATGGTTGTGCGATTCGATCTTGAACGCGCAGGCCCACCCGTCGCCTACATCGATGATTCCGGCGTTCTCTCCGGGGCCCTGCACCACGCTTCCCGGCCCGGTCTTGCGCTCGCCCTTGGTGGGCAACCGCTTGAGATGCACTCGCGATGACTTGTAGGAGCAGTGCTCGGACCACATCACCGAGAAGATCCCTAACTCAGTCAGGGACGGGGTACGTCCGAGGGCTGCTTCGATGCGCGTGTACTCGTCCGGGGTGATACTGTGCTGCTTGAGCAGCGCCGGAGTAATGGTAGCTGGGGAGGGGGCTTTGTCTTGCTGGGCTTGCAGATTTGGCATGGCTCGCTACTTAAGATTGTCGCACGTTGGAAAAACGCTGTCCTGCCGGACGGCCCTCCTGCGCGGAGGGCGGGCGTTCGCACGCCTTTTTAGAGCTTCGCGTGGTCCTTCCGTTGGTCGGAATGATGATTCCTCGCGACCAACGGGAGCGCCAAGCGAAGCGGTATACCCATCACGAAGTGATCGCCTCGCGCGTAGCGAGCCTGTCCGGCAGACACTTCCACTCAACGCCGCTCGAGCGCGGCGCGATCCCACCTTGCGACATCGGCAGCTGCGCTGTAGGAGCTCTCCAGAAAGTCCATCACCGCCTTCTCCGGAGAGGCCAGCGCACGTACTACGTTGTATTTGAAGACAAACTCTCCCAACGCTTTATCCCAACCTGCGCCATCGGGCCGAATCTTCGCATCGGCGAGGCCGTCGGGCACTGGAGCTGCGTAGCAGTAGAACGCCGCTGTACCGTAGCCACCGTTGCCTGGCCAGAATCCGGCTGAGATGACCTCGTGGGAGTACGCCTCGCGCTGAATGCTGTCCGCTCCTGGCCGGGGCGGCGCGGGCCTGCCGGAGAACCGGGTGACTGCGAGATCGAAGCTCCCCCAGAAGAAGTGCACGGGGCTTACCTTGCCGAGGAAAGCTGTGCCCCAGGCGCGAAAGACCTTCTCTGCGTGGGCTAACACCTGCCAGAAGCGATGCGCATAGTCCGGATCATAGGAGGCGTGCTCGGTGTCGAGATCGAACCTGATCGGCTTCGCCAGCTCGCAGGGCATGGGATCGATCTTCACTGCGACGCCCAGCTCCTTCAGGCATCCGAGATACTCTGCATAGAAGTCGGCGACGCTGCGGGGCCTCAGCTTCATTGTCTGGTTTGCGCCGGAGCTCATGCGGAGATGGAGCTCATGGGCGACGAAGTCGAACTCGATGTCGAGCACGTCGTCTTCGTAGTCCATCGCCGAGGTGCCCAGTCCGCGGGCGGTGACGTAGAGGGGCACATTCCACCAGTGGTTCTGGAGTGGAGTCAGAGCCAGGCGGGTCTTGCCGACGATCTGGGTCCACATGTGCAGGGTATCGGCGGTGTCTGCCCAATCACTCCACGCAAGCTCAGGCCACTGCGCGACTCCACTCATAACGTCCTCCTGAATTCCCAAGACCAGTAGCGGAAAGCATACGCCGCGGCGGGGAATCTAGCTTCCGGTGCTGCCGAAGCCGTTTGCTCCGCGTGGAGCTGCGACGAGCTCGCTTACTTCTTCGAAGGCTGCTTCGATCCGGCGCACGATGCGCAGCTGAGCGATCCTGTCTCCAGGGTTGATCTCTACTGCTTTCGTGCTCAGGTTGGTCATTACGACCTTGATCTCGCCGCGATACCCCGGGTCGATGACGCCGGCCAGGGTGGTGACTCCTTTTACGGCGAGTCCGGAGCGGTCTTCGACCAGCGCTCCATGGGTGGAGGGGAACTCCATTGCCACGCCCGTTGCTACCGGCATCGTGGTTCCGGCGTCGAGGGTTGCGGCTGCGACTGCGTAAAGATCCGCAGCGAGATCTCCGAACTCTCCGGTGTGAGCGTACCTGGGCAGCTGAGCCTCGGGCTGCAACTTCACCACGCGAATCCGCACGACATCTCCTGGCTCCAGCGCCATCAAAAGCCTCCAAAAAACTTCGACCGAACTCTATTTTTACCCGAATCGGAGTTGGGGACCGTTTATCCACATCCCGCGCCGCATCTTACGTTTTGATATCCCACCTTTGGGGGAGAACCACGGGTTCATTTTTCGTCTTTTCCTCGCTCATCGGGCGTCCAATAAGGAGCGAGGGACGTCTTGATATGCAGTGCCCGAAACAACAGGAGAGCCGTATCGTGGCCATCAACGCCGAACAGCTGACTGCAACTCCTTTGCGCGTCATCACTGACCCTACGCCGACCGTCTGGTTGAAGCGCCTGATCGACAGCGGCACCCTTTATATCCCGCAGAACCTGAATCCCAGCCAGTTTGCTACGCTGCAGGCCATTACGCTGCTGCTGTCGCATCCGGGGTCGCGTTATGCGGCTTGCCGGCTGGACGCCAGCCTGACCACGAGCGCGGGCGAGGCCGAGGTCGATGCTCCGGCTCCTCCGATCTCCTTCGACTATCGCCTGGGCCTGGACGAGCTTGAGACGATTACCCGCACTCGCACCGGCTACTCCTTCACGGAGCTCCACACCGACCTGCAGGACGCCATCCTGAGCCTGATCGCCACGCGCGACCTGATCAGCCGAAGGCTCGACCTTGCCCGCTGGCTCGCAGACCTCCATAGCCATACCCTGGCGCTGGCTGCCTAAGGGTTTTGCTGCGCTGGAGCCGGGCAACGAGGGGTTTAAAAGCCGGTTCCCAAGATCGGCCTTTCTTCCTAGTCTTCCTCGTCTTCGATATCGTCTTCGTCTTCTCCATCGTCGAGGGCCAGGTCGGCTCGGGGATCGTAGTCTTCGTCGATTTCAATGGTGGCTCCGGGCTGGGCCAGGTCGAGGCCTTCGGGACTAGACTCTACGTCGCGAACGACTCTGGCTGCGTAGGGTTTGGTGATGAGGCTGGAGGCGTTGTTGGAGGCGAGCTGCAGACCGTAGAGCAGGGCGGTGGCGCGGCGGATGTCGAGATTGCCGGTGGCGAGGGCGTTGATGACGGTGGAGAGAGCGACCTGGACGGACTCGCGGTCTTCTAGGGTGGTGAGCTCGATGTGCTGGCCGGCCATAAGGTAGCCTCGGGCGGCACCGGTGTAGCGGAACTTCTGGTGGCTTTGGTGGAGGCGGGAGTGGAAGTAGCACCAGGTCTGGCCGGTGAGCGATGGGGCCTGGCAGCGGGTGCCGTTGGCCTTGACATGGCGACAGAGCGTGTATTGCATGGGTTTCCTCCGGGGGTACCCCCCCTTATTGCCTGCGTGTAAGTCTTTTGGCTGCATGGAGATAGCGGGAGATTAGACCTCTAAATACGTGCAGGCAAAGGAGTTACGTGCAGATATGTGGCAGCAAAGGACTTAGCTCCTTTTGCTGGGTGATGGTGGTAAATACGGAAGCCCCGGCCTGTTGGCTCGGGGCTTTTGTGTTCTCTGCTTCTATTTTACGGCATGGAGGGAAACTAATACGCCACGGGTAAGTTGCTGTGTGGTTTGGGTTTGGCGGTTTTCGGGGCTTGACAAGATTTCTTGACAGGGTTTTATGGGCCGACCGCTGCGGGCAATGGCGAGGAGGCAAACCTTAGTGAGCAGGATGCAGGACCCGGCGAAAATCTAACAGCAACAGCAATGGCAAAAACAACAGCAACGGCAATGGCAAGAACAACAGCAACGGCAATGGCAAGAACAACAGCAAGATCTGGCAGGGTTGGATTCTACTTTCCCACTCATCGCAAAGAGCGCGATGAATGGGGCACCCGATTTTTTGGGGGAGGGAAAGGAGCGCGCGCTGCGAAACTACAAGTAATTTAGTAGGCGCTGGCTTGGGTGAGCTGGTTTAGGGCAGCTTGGTCGAGTTTGAGGTCTACGGCGGCGAAGAGGCTTTCGAGCTGGTCGGTGCTGGTGGCGCTAGCTATGGGTGCGGTGATGGTGGGTTGGGCGAGGAGCCAGGCGAGGGCGATGGAGGCTTGCTTCGCTCCGGTTTGTTCTGCGACTTCGTTGAGGGCTGCTAGGATTTTTTTGCCGCGGTCGTCGAAGTATTTTTCTACGCGAGAGCCTCGGTTCTTCCCTTTGGTATCTTCGATGGTCTTGTACTTGCCGGTGAGGAAGCCGCTGGCGAGGGAGAAGTACGGGACGACGCCGAGGTGGAATTTTTCCGCGATGGGGGCCAGGTTTTGTTCGTAGTCCTGGCGGTCGTAGAGGTTGTACTCGGGCTGGAGGGTTTGGTAGACGGGGAGGTTGCTGAGCTGGGCGAGTTCGACGGCCAGGGTGAGGCGTTGGGGTTTGTAGTTGGAGGCGCCGATGTGGCGGACTTTGCCTTGCTGGATGAGCTGCTGGTAGGCCTCGAGGGTTTCGTCGAGGGGCGTGGACTCGTCGTCCTTGTGGGACTGGTAGAGGTCGATGTGGTCGGTCTGGAGGCGGTGGAGGGAGGCTTCGACGGCTTCGAGGATGTATTTTTTGCTGAGGCCGGATTTGCCGTCGCCCATGTCCATCCCTACTTTGGTGGCGAGGACGATCTGGTCGCGTTTGCCTGATTGCTTGAACCAGTTGCCGAGGATGATTTCGGATTCGCCGCCGCGATGGCCGGCGACCCAGCGGGAGTAGACATCGGCGGTGTCGATGAAGTTGAAGCCGCGATCGGTGAAGGCGTCGAGGATGCTGAAGGAGGTGGGCTGGTCGATGGTCCAGCCGAAGACGTTGCCGCCTAGCATGAGGGGGACGATCTGGAGGTTGGTCTGGCCTAGGGGTCTGGTTTGCACGTGGTCCTCTGCGCTGTTCGATGCGGGGCAGGACGAAAGGATTCCGTTGCGCTTAGTCACCCCACAAACGAAGACCTGTTTGCGGAGTCGGCGGTCACTTTGTGACTTGTATACCGCTTCGGTTGGCGCTCCCGCTGGTCGCGATGAAATATGGTTCCGCTAGACAACCCTGCGGGGCCGTGCGCTCCATTTCATCCAGCGCCGGCTAGTTCATCCAGCGTTTGTCGTTGGGGTTCTTGCGGAGTTCGTCGGGGTCGACGTAGCGGCCGTCCTTGTCGAAGTGGACCTCGCGGTTCTGCTTCTTCATGTAGACCTCGAACTTGCGGGCGGCGCGGCGACGCTTCCAGCGGTAGTAGCGGTTGCGTACGCCGAAGTACTGCTCGGAGAGGCCGAAGGCGAGGCCGCGGCGGGGGGCGAACTTGACGTAGAGCGCGCCGCAGAGAGCGCCGGAGAGCTGGATGAGGGCGTTGAAGCTGTCGGCCTGTTTGAGGAGGATGGCGATGGCGATGAGGATGTAGATCGCGACCATGTACTTGGCCTTGATGCGGAGGACAAACCAGAGGAGAAACTCCTGATCGCCGAAGATCATGGCGATGGCGACCATGAGGCCGAAGATGCCGGACCAGGCGCCGGCGGCGACGATGTCGGGGCGCAGGCCGAGAACGTGGGTGAAGGAGATGGCGGAGGCGAGGATGGCGCCGCCGATTACGGAGGTGAGGTAGAGCTCGGCCAGCCAGCGGCCGCCGAAGGAGGGCTCGAGGAGGGAGCCGGTGAACCAGAGGGTGAGCATGCCGAAGAGGATGCCGAGGATGCCCTGTTCGACGAAAGAGTAGGTGAGGAGTTGCCAGATTTCGCCGTGGAGGACGGCGAGGGGCTCGAGGATGACGTGGGCGAGGAGGACGGCTTGAAGTCCCGGGGCGAGCCAGCGGAGGAGAAGCAGGCCGAAGAAGGCGCCGACGTTCAGAAGGATGAGCTTGCGGGTGGTGCCTTCGAAGGCGGGAAGAGCGAGCGAGATGGGGCCGGAACGGGGCATGGGTGCTTTCTTATTTCATCATAGGCTTGTGGTCGAGGGATGAAGTCGCGGATTTTCTTCAACTGCCAGCAGTTTTTAATTCTGCCGAACCGCTGAGTTTTTCGTCGATTAGCCTCAGTTCTGCAAGGAAGCTGTCTAAGCTCGCAGGCTCGAAATCTACAATCGCAGTCGCAGATTGAGTTCCTTCCTGATCTCTGTAGTCGCCTTCTATGGTCGCGCGGAAAACGGAATGGCCAGCCAAGTCCTTGCAATAAAATTGCAATTGCACTGCTCCCCCAGCGTATTTGGATCCAAAGGCTCCAAATACTACCTCTCGAGCGTCTTTAGAATTGTTTGGAAATCCTTGCAGTGTGGCTGCTGCTTCCAATAACTGACCTCTTCCGACGTAAACATCCGCGCTACCGGAGAATTTTTTGTTGCCGGCAGTGATGTGTAGTTCGATCACGTCGTTGTCGTGATAGAGGTAAGTGCATTTAATGCCAGTTCTAATCGACAATCCAACCTCGCCTTCAATTCGAGACTAATCGGCTTGCGCCGGGAAATGATCAATTGCACAGAGCAAATCGGATGCTACTGGTTTATCGACGGTTTGGTTGTGGGGGCTAGTTGCTGGTTTCGCTGTGGGGTGGGCAGGACGGCTATGCTGCGGTGGCCGGCTGGGTCTACGGAGCGGACGGCGAAGACTACGTTGTCTTTGGAGATGGCCAACTTGAGGCTTAGGGCGGAGCCGGCGGATTCGGAGTCGGTCCAGACGGGCTGGTCAGTCTCGCGAAAGACGACCTCGTAGGTGGTGTTGGCGGGAGCGCCGGCGGGAGGCTGCCAGGTGAGCTCCGTGTTGTTGTCGAGAGCGGGGGTGAGGATGCGGACGTTCTGCGGCTGGCCGGGCGCTGAGGCGAGGGTGGCGAGGGTGGCGGCGTTGAGACGGGCTACGTTGGCGACGTAGGAGAAGTCGACGTACTGGAGGAGGTCACCGTATTGGGTGCCGTCTTCGGTGCGAACGTTCTGGTGCTGGTGGTCGAAGTTTTCGGTCCACTCGGTGAAGCGGACGGCGGCAAAGCCCTCCTGGTTGAAGCTGGTGTGGTCGCCGCCGCGGAGGAAACGGTCGCGACGGAAGATGAGGACAGGGTGGAAGGCGGGGACCATGCGCATGAGGTTGTTGTGGACGCGGCTGCCTGGGGGGTTGGGCGCATGCTGCGAGGTGGGGCGGAGGTAGGTGGAGGAGACGTCGACGATGGCGCGGGCCAGCTCGCGGGAGGGGGAGTCGCCTTCGGCCCCGAGGGATTCGATGGCGCGGAGCTGCTCGGGGGTGGCGTTGGCGGGGATGCCTTCGGAGAAGACGCGGACGGTGGTCTTGTCCTGGAAGTTTGGGGGTGTGGAGTTGCCGGGGGTGGTGTCGCCGCCGACGATGTCGTTGTTGAGGACGGCTTCTAGCTGCCAGTGTTCTTCGCGGGCGAGTTTGGCGAGGTGGGCGCTGCCGTTGAGACCCTGCTCTTCGCCGGCTACGGCTACGAAGACGATGGTGCTGGGGAACTTTAGTTTGGAGAGGACGCGGGCGGACTCGAGGGAGACGGCTACTCCGCTGGCGTCGTCGTTAGCTCCGGGGGCTGGGTCGTGGGTGTTTTCGTTTTTGGAGTTGCGAGAGTCGTAGTGGCCGGTGACAAGGACCATGCGGGCGGCCTGGGCGGGGTCGGTGCCGCGGAGGATGGCGTAGACGTTTGAGATCTTTGTGGGTTTGGTGATGCGGGCGTTGGGCGCGGTGCCGGCGGGTTCGGTGAAGGTGTCGCGTTTGACTTCGAGGCAGTTGCTGCAGGCGGCGGAGATGGATTTGAACTCGGATTCGATCCAATCGGCTGCGGCGTTGACGCCGGTGTTGGGGGCGAGGTCGGTGTCCAGGCTGGAGAGAGTGCTCCGGTTGTTGAAGGAGACGAGTTTGGTGATGGTGGCTTTGATGTGGTCGGGTGAGACTTGGGCGAGGGCGGCGGCGATGGCGGGGTCGGCCGGTGCGGGGGTGATGGGTTTGCCGGTGGGGAGTGGTTGTTGCGCGTGAAGGAGGGTGCAGGCGAGAGCAGAGGTTGCGAGGAGGCGAGAGAGGGCTGGGCGTGCGGATCGAGCGATCACGAAATTTCTCCTTGTGCAAAAAACCGAAGTACGGGGTAGATCGTATGCTTGACGTGGGAGCGGGAGGGCCGCTAAATAATAGCAAGGGTAAATAGCAAGGACGTCCCCGGGGATGTTCCTGTAATCCTATAGACGGGCGAGTGGGCCCAAAGATCCTGGAGGCACGATCATGGCTGTTGTTTGTCCTGAATGCGATAACCCGATTGTGGTTGACGTAGATGAGGTGGAAGAGGGAGAGACGGTGCAGTGCGATGAGTGCGGCGTCGATCTCGAGGTGGTTTCTGTGGATCCGCTGGAGCTGGCGGCTGTCGACGAGGCGGGTTATGACGATGAAGATGTGACGCATACCGACGAAGAGGAAGAGGAGTAACGGCTGATCTGGATGGGGATAGCCGTATACTGAAAACTATGAAGCGTACCGGGTTCTTGCTCCGTTCGTCTGCTGGTAAAGTGATCCTCGCCTTTTGTTCGATGGTGGTTGTCGCGGGTGCTGTGCTGTCGGTCTATGCGGTGGCGGAGCAGCGGGGCCCTGTGCAGCGGGTTGTGCAGGGCAAGGTGATGGATAGCGGCGGGGCGATTGTGAAGGGTGCGGTGGTTTATCTGAAGGATGACCATAGCCTGACGGTGAAGAGCTACTTTTCCGATGACGAGGGCGGCTACCGGTTTGGGCAGCTGGCGCAGAATACCGACTATGAGATCTGGGCGGAGAGTAATGGGAAGAAGAGCGCCGTGAAGACGATCAGCTCGTTCGATAACAAGAATCAGTTTTTTATTGATTTGAAGATTGGGAAGTAGCTCGCCCTGGTCTCGTACAGATAAAAGATATGTCCTGCCGGACGGGCCTCCTGCGCGGAGTGCGGTCACTTCGTGACTTGTATACCTTGTCCTGGTTTGGTCGACATGCTTGGTCCTCCCTTTGGTCGGAAGGAGGACCTTTGGCTGGTTGCGGGAACGCGCTAGTCGGCGATGCCTGGGTTGGGTGGGTCTACGCCCAGGGCTGTGGCTAAGGCGATGAGGTGGTCCTGCTCTTGCATGAGGATCTCGCGGATAGATTCGCCGATGGCGAACTCGTTGAGCTCGTCACACTGCCGGATGCGGCGGCGATAGTTTCGGATGGTCTCGGTCTCGTTTTCGAGGTCAAAGCTGAGCATGTCCTCGTTCTTTTCTGAGGTCTTTACAGGCTTCGGGGTGACGGAGGGCATGCCGCCGAGATAGTCGATGTGGTTGGCCAAGGCGATGGCGTGGGCAAGCTCTTCGGTGGCGTGGACCGCGAGCTCGTCGGCGATGTTCATGTACTGGGCGCCTTTGAGGACCTGCGAATAGTTCACGTAGGCGATGATGGCCTGATATTCGCGGGAGAGATCTTCGTTGAGGAGGTCGATTAGTTTTTCGCGGGTGATGGCGGTGGGTGTTGCGCTTGCTTTTTGGTCTGACATGAATTCTCCAGTTGATTCTGCGGTAATGGTCTCGCTTGTGAGATGCAGGAATGGAAGTGCACGTTGGGGCGGCGACGGACGAATCGGCTCGCTGCGTTAACAGCTGCGACAGCAGATTCCTCCGCGTTGTTGCGGAATGACCAAGGACAGCCAGATAAACAGCAATGCCAGCAAACGGGTAGCTAAACGGGGAAGGACTGTAGCCAGGTGCGGAAGGCTGGGCCCAGGTCTTTGTGTTTGAGAGCGTACTCTACGGTGGCGCGGAGGTAGCCTTGTTTGTCGCCGGCGTCGTGACGCTTGCCTTCGTAGACGAAGCCGTAGACTTTTTCGTGCTGGAGGAGGGCCTTGATGCCGTCGGTGAGCTGGAGTTCTCCGCCTGCGCCGGGGGTGATGTGCTCGAGCATGTCGAAGATGCGCGGGGTGAGAATGTAACGGCCGATGATCGCATTCTGCGAGGGCGCGTCTTCGGGTTTGGGTTTTTCGACGAGATTTTTGACGGCGAGCAAGCGCGGGTTTTTGGGGTCGGGCGTGCAGTCGAGGCAGCCGTAGTTCTGGATGGCCGCGCCTTCGACGATCTCTGAGCCGAGGATGCTGGACATCTCTCCGTTCGCGGCTTGGGTTTCGTTGAACGCTTCGACCATCTGCTTCATGCAGGGGGTGGTGGCGTCGACGAGGTCGTCGGGGAGGAGGACGGCAAAGGGCTCGTTGCCGACGAGCTCTTTGGCCATGAGGACGGCGTGTCCGAGGCCGAGGGGTTCGGGCTGGCGGGTGTAGGTGATCTTGGCGAGTTTAGAGACCGAGCGGGCGATTTCGAGGAGGGCGGTTTTGTTCTTGGCGGCGAGGGAGGCTTCGAGCTCGGGGCTGGAGTCGAAGTGATCTTCCATGGTGGACTTGCCGCGGCCGGTGACGATGATGATCTCGGTGCAGCCGGCGGCTACGGCCTCTTCGACGCCATACTGGATGAGCGGCTTGTCGACGAGACATAGCATCTCTTTGGGCATGGCTTTGGTGGCGGGAAGGAAGCGGGTGCCCATCCCTGCGGCAGGGAAGACGGCTTTGCGGATTTTTTGGGGAGTCATGTTTGATGTCATCAATTTTGTTGGATGCAGGTTGACTTTGAAAATGCTAACAGGGCTGGAGGAATGGTGGAATAGCCCGATCGGGTCGGGAAGAAAGTTGGATCTTTGAAATCAGTAGGGCAGCTTTTATGGGCGGTTGGGCTAAGGAGACTATGCCGTAAGTGCGGGGTTGAGTTTGTACGATTTTTTTATCGGCTTGGCCCGCTGAATGCGCGATAGACGTTTGGGGGTGTGCATGGCTTCCCACAGATCTGTCCGGCGCTGTGTGTTCAGCCAGAAGTTGGCGGAGTTGCCGAAGACACGCCCCAGGATCAAGGCAGTATCTGCGGTGATGGCGCGGCGGTTACGGCACAGCTCATTGATATGTTTCCGTGGCAGTCCCGCTTTTTCTGCTAACTCGATCTGAGTTATGTTGAGCGGTTCCATGAACTCTTCCGTCAACATCTCACCTACTGTGACTGGCTTTCTTTTTGTGTTCAACATAGAGGTTCTCCGATACCGGCTTCCAGATTCAAACTGACAGCATGATGTTCAGCGATAAGAATGATTGTCTAAGTAGACTTGAGCAGCTTTGCCGCCGCTCCATTGGAATACCAGCCGCCATTGATTGTTGACCCTGATTGAGTGCCAATCCTCCAATTTACCTTTCAACTTCTCGAAGTGGTTGCTGGGTGGGACGCGAAGGTCTGCGTCGCTGGTTGCATCGTCGAGCAACTGCAATTTGCGGAATAGCCTGTCTTCGAGGTCGGCAGGGATTCTCTTCGAACGAGTATCGTTTTCGAAGAAGTTCCTGAGCCAGGTTTCGCGCCAACTCGTAATCATTGTACGGCACTGTACCACACAGCGGTACAGTGTCCTATTACAGGACGGGGGAGTCGTCGTGGAGCATGGCTTTGCGGACGATTTTGATGGGGGCGAATCCCTGACGCATGAAGTTGTCGTGGAAGTCCTGGAGGTTGAAGGCTGCGCCTTGTTTTTTCATCATGTCGGCGCGGAGCTTCATGATTTGGAGCTTGCCGAGGGTGTAGTAGAGGTAAGTGGCGTCGGCGGTGCCACGCTTGGTTTCGACGAGGCCGACGGAGTGGGACTGATAGCCGTCGGTGACGAAGAAGTTGACGGCCTGGTCGATCGTCCACTGACCTCCGGGGGTGCCCAGGCCGGTGTGGAGCTTGATGGAGTTGACGAAGCGGGCGTCGCGGAGGAGGGCGTCCTGAATCTGGCCGAGGCGGATGAGTTTGGCTTCGCGCTCGTTCTGCGCGCCGGTGCCGGGTTGGCCGTAGCCCTGGTCGAGCATCATCTGCTCGGTGTAGTGAGCCCAGCCTTCGATATTGGTGCTGGCGCCGAGGATCTTGCGAATGGTAGAGGGGAACTGCGGGGTCCAGAGGAACTGGATGTAGTGGCCGGGGTAGGCCTCGTGGACACTGGTGGAGATGATGGTGCCGACGTTGAACTCGGACATGTGTTCGGCGATGTGTTCGGGAGTCCAGGTTTTTTCAGGCAGCGTGACGTTGAAGTAGGCCTTGGTGGAGTGGGTCTCGAAGGGGCCGGGCGGGTCCATGGAGGCCGAGGTGGTGGCGCGCTCGAAGGGCGGGGTCTCCTCTAAGGTGGGCTCGACCTTGGAGGGGATGGTGATGATGTGGTGGGTGTTGATGAAGTCGATGAGGCTGGAGAAGGTGTCGTTGAAGGTGCTGAGGAGCTTGTCGGGTGCGGGGTGGATGGTGGCTAGTTCGGCGAGGACTTGTTGCGGGGTTTTGGTGGGGTCGACTTCTTTCGCGACGCGGGCGAACTCGGCCTGGTTTTTGTGCAGGTCGGCGTAGGCGATCTCGAGGAGGTGATCGAGGGGGATGTCTACCATCTCGTCGTAGCTGAGTTTTTTGGCGAAGGTGTCGGCGCCGAACTTGAAGTCGCCGTTGGAGCGAGGGAGGAGATCGGATTTGAGCCAGGCTTCGTAGGACTTGAGGGCTTCGATGACAGCGGCGTTCGATTTGGCGAAGGCGGACTTGGTGTCGGGGTCGGTGGCGTCAGTGAATGCGGAGGGGACGTCGTTCTGGAAGAAGCTTATGTCGCCGTCGAGTTGTTCCAGGGCTATTTCGGTGTAGATGTGCGGAGGGTTTTTGAGATTTTTGCGAGCTTCGAGGAGGACCTGCGGCATCTGGTCTTCGCGGGCTATGAGGGATTTGAGGCGTGTGTCGGCGGAGGCGTAGGGCCGCTCCATGATGACGAAGGCGGAGGCGGTGATGCCGGTGGAGTAGTTGTCGGGATTCTTCTCCCAGGGGCGGATGACCTCGAGGGTGAGGAGGGTGCTGCGGATGTTGTTGAGGAGGATGGCGCGGTCGCCGGCTACGGAGGCGTCGAGTGCGGAGGGGTCGATGGCTTCGACTTTCTTCTCGTAGGTGTGGAGAGCGGCGATTTGTTTCTGGATGTTGGCGGCGGAGTAGTCTTCGAGCTTGTCGTCGTACTGATGGAGGCCCGCGGAGGTGCCGGCGGTGGGGCCGAAGTGGAAGTAGACGTCGGAGAAGTACTGGTCGGCGAGGTAGTTGAAGGTCTGAACGCCGCCGTCGGCTGAAACATGCTGGGCTTGGGCGAGCCGCATGCCGGGGAGGAGGGCGAGAGCGGCGACGAAGAGAGCTTTGGAGGCAAAGATGCGGCTGGTCATGAGGTGCGACCAGTTTACGGCAGAGTAAGGATCAGTGGGCCGTGATCCTGGACGGGCGGGGACGGGAGGCCCGCCGGGATGACGTCGTAATGGGCCATGACGCTGCCGATGTCGGCGAGATTGGGTGGGTCTTCTGCTTTGAGGATGCGGGAGAGCTCGTGGAAGTACTCGGGACCGAGGAGGCCGGGGGTGAGCAGGCAGATGATGCGGGCGGTTTGCTGCTGATCGTTGAGGTAGGAGTGTACGGTGCCGCGCGGAATGCGGAGATGCTGTCCGGGATGGAGGGTGATTTTGCGCTGGTCGACGATCCAGGTCGTGATGCCGTTCATCGCAAAGACCGTCTCTTCGGATTCGCGGTGAAGGTGGGGGATGTTGAGGTGAGCGTGAGGTGGGATGAGGAGCTCGAAGACGTCCGCGGCACCCTGGGTCTCATGGCGGCTCTGAAGGAAGGTGATGGTGAGTTTACCGATCTGGATGGGCTGATGCATAAGACCCTTTCCCGTCTCGATACGAGGAGGACGGCTTCGGTGACTGCTTATTAGGACACCGAGTGGAGGAAAAGGTTACGGAGAGCAGGGAGGAGCTGCGTTCAGGGCGCTACGGTAGAGTGTATTCAAAGTCGTAGGAGTGTTTGCCGTCGACGATGTTGATGGACATGGTGCCGGCGAGGCCGATGAGCTGACCGGTGCCTGAGTCGGGGACCACGGTGACGCTGAGAGTGGGGGTGCCGCGCGTCATAGTGCCGGTGTGCTGGAGGATGAAGGTGCCGGTGTGGCCTTTGAGGGTGCCGGTAACGATCTCGAGGGCGACATAGCCTCCTGAAGAGCCTTTGGCTCCTGAGCCTGCGGCGAGCATGGTGCCTTTGCTGGTGGCTTCGAGGTCGCCGTGGAAGTGCTTGTCGATGAGCATGCGGGTGATAGAGGGCGAGCCTGCTGTTTCGTCGGCGGGCTGCGGGGCTATCTTTACGTCGAAGGGGCCGGTGGCGTGTTGGGTGGCTTCGGCTGCTTTACTCGCCTGGGGATTGGCTCTAGGAGTTACGGTGAGGGCGAGGGTCAGGCACAAGAGAAGGGTCTTCATGTTGCGGCCATCATCGGCTATTGGTGTGAGTGAGTCAATGAGGTGTGGGGTGGCTTTGCGGCTGAAAGGTTCGCACGGTTGTGGCGCGCTGAGTGCTTCGGGATACTTCGCTGCGCTCAGAATGACAGCAAAAACGGGCAACAACAAGTGCAAAGACAAATGCGGGGATTCTTCACTTCGTTCAGAATGACGGAGCGTCGCGTGGAATGACGAGTTGTGTTCAGGTCTTTAGGTGAGATGAGGGGTGTCGAGGGCGTCGAGGAGGGCTCGGGTCTCGGAGAGGACTTCTTCGGATTTTGCGGAGGGGAGGGGCCAGCGCAGGGTGCCCTGGGGAGTGAATTGGGCTCCGCGTTTGGTGTTGCGGCTTACCAGCTTCATCAGCGTGGCCGGGTCTACGGTTTTGTTGCTGCCGTTGGTGAAGTGGGAGGGGTCGGCGTTGACGGCAGCGAACTTTACGTGGAGCATTTCGACGAAGGTTTTGATGGGGGCTTTCTTGTTGCCGTTGGGGTTGGGAAGTTCGACTTGCGTGCGCTTGCGGTCGAGCTGGGAGATGCCGAGTTGCTCGCACTGGAGGCGGATTTCGCCTGCGGCGAGGAGATTCAAGACTGTTTCTGGTGGTGTGCCGTAGCGGTCTTGTAGTTCGGCGCGGACGTCGGCGAGGTCGGCTTGCGTTTGTGCGCCGGCGATGCGCTTGTACATGCGGAGGCGCTGGTTCTCTTCGGGGATGTAGTCGGAGTCGATGCGGACAGAGATGCCGAGGTTGATGACGGTGTTGGCGTGGGCGGGTTTTTCTTCTTCGCCCTTCATCTTGCGGACGGCTTCCTCGAGCATGGTGGTGTACATCTCGAAGCCGATGGCTTCGATGTGGCCTGACTGTTCGCCGCCGAGCATGTTGCCTGCGCCGCGGAGTTCGAGGTCGAGGGCGGCTATTTTGAAGCCTGCGCCCAGGTCGGAGAATTCTTTTAACGCGGCGAGGCGGCGGCGGGCTACTTCGGTGAGTTCGGTTTCGGGTGGGATGAGGAGATAGCTGTAGGCGCGGCGGTTGCTTCGGCCAACGCGGCCGCGGAGTTGATAGAGCTCGCTGAGTCCGTGGCGGTCGGCGCGGTTGATGATGATGGTGTTGGCGAGGGGGATGTCGAGGCCGTTTTCGATGATGCTGGTGGCGACGAGGACGTCGTACTCGTGGTTCATGAAGGCGAGCATGACGCGCTCGAGCTCGGCTTCGGGAAGCTGGCCGTGGCCGATGACGATGCGGGCTTGCGGGACCAGTTCGCGGATCTTGGATGCTAGTTCGTAGATGGTTTCTACGCGGTTGTGGACGAAGTAGACCTGGCCGCCGCGCTCGAGCTCCATCTCGACTGCGGTACGGATGAGTTTTTCGTCGAACTTGGCGACGATGGTCTGGATGGCCATGCGGTCTTTGGGTGGGGTCTCGATGACGGACATATCACGTAACCCAATCAGTGACATATGCAGGGTGCGCGGGATGGGCGTGGCGGACATGGAGAGCACGTCGATCGCGGCGCGCATCTGCTTGAGGCGCTCTTTGTGGCGGACTCCGAAGCGTTGCTCTTCATCGACGACGAGGAGGCCGAGGTCCTGGAACTTCAGGTCTTTGGAGAGGATGGCGTGGGTGCCGATGAGGATGTCGATCTTGCCGGTTTCGGCTTTTTCGAGGATGATCTTTTTTTCTTTGGCGGTACGGAAGCGGGAGATCATCTCGATGTTGACGGGGAAGTTGGCGAAGCGTTTTTTGAAGGACTCGAAGTGCTGGAAGCTGAGCACGGTTGTGGGCGTGAGGACTGCTACTTGTTTGGAGTCCTGCACGGCTTTGAAGGCGGCTCGCATGGCGACTTCAGTTTTGCCGTAGCCGACGTCGCCGCAGAGGAGTCGGTCCATGGGGCGAGTTGACTCCATGTCGGCCTTGATGTCGGCGATGGCGGTGAGCTGATCGTCGGTTTCGTTGAAGTCGAAGGCATCTTCGAACTCGTGCTGCATGTTGGTGTCGGGGGAGAAGGGTGTGCCGACGGCGGCCTGACGCTGCGCATAGAGCTTGAGTAGCTCGGCGGTCATGTCGGCCATCGCCTTTTTTACGCGGGCTTTGGTCTTCTGCCAGGCTTGTGTGCCTAGTTTGTTTAATTCGGGCGGCGGGCCGGTTTCGCTGGAGCGGTACTTCTGGATGAGGTCGAGGCGCGTGAGGGGGACGTAGAGTTTTGCTTCGTCTGCGAACTCGAGGATCATGAGTTCGAGTGGAGGCTGGTCGTTCTCTTCAATGACGCGGAGGCCACAGTATTGGGCGATGCCGTGCTCGACGTGGACTACGTAGTCTCCTACGGCTAGGTCGCGGAAGTCGGAGATGAAGGCGGCGGCTTTGGATTTGCCGCGGCGGACCGGGCGGGCGGTTACGTCGGCGTCGTCGGTGAGGTCTTGCGCGCCGAAGATGACGATCTGGCCATGGGCGGTGCCTTTGTCGAGGGCTCGTTCACGAAGTTCAAGGATCTGGACGCCTGCGGCGATGGGGGTTTTGACGATGACGGGCGTGCGGAGGTCGATGGTGTTGCCGCCGAGGTAGCTGGACTCGGTGTAGACGGTGGAGGAGCCCGGGCTCTCGTTGCGGGAGCCGAGGCGGTAGGGGAGTTGGTACTCCTGCAGGAGGCCGGCGAGGCGCTCGACTTCGCCTTGATTCGGGGCGGTGAGGAGGATGCGGGCTTCCTGTTTGATGAGGGAGTTGATGGCGTCGATCATGGCTGGAATGGAGCCGTGAAAGCGCATGGTGGGACGGGTGGCGAAGTCGACTTCGGAGAGGTCGCTGCGGTCGGCGTCGAGGATGTCGACTGCGCCGAGTTGGTCAAGCTCGATGCCGGAGAACTTGTGGAGGCGGTCGTCGAGATCCCAGGGGGAGAGGTAGATGTCTTCGGGGCGGACGAGGTTGCCGATGCCGGAGCGCTCGTGGCGCTGCTCGATCTTGTTCCACCAGCGCTCGCCTTGATTTTTGATCATGGCCGGCTCTTCAAGGAAGACGCGCGGGGCGTTGGGGCTGGAGGCGCTGAGGAGGTCGAGGAGGGTGAGGTTGGCTCCAGCTACGGGGGCGAAGAACTCCCAGCCGGGGAAGATGGTGGCTTCTGCGGTGTATGAGTTTGTGGATCCCACCCTTTGCGATGAAGCCGCAGAGGATAGACCCGGGGTTTGGAGGTGAGTCTGGAGTTCGGCTGGGATCTCGCCGCCTTCGAGGGATGCGCCTGCTTTGCCGGCGCGGGTGAGGCGGGCGTTGATGGCGGTGAGGAGCTTGTCGGTGACTGGGGTTTCGGTGAGTGGGAGGAGAAGTGCGCTGTCGAGGGTGGAGGCGGAGCGCTGGGTGTCGGGGTCGAAGCGGCGGATGGATTCGATCTCGTCGCCGAAGAAGTCGACGCGGACGGGGCGGTCCATCTCTGGGGAGTAGATGTCGAGGATGCCGCCGCGGAGGGTGACCTGGCCGGGCATCTCGACGACGTCTACTTTGGTGTAGCCGACGGAGAGGAGGTGCTCGACGAGCATGTCGGGCATGTACTCTTCGCCGACTTTGAGATGGAGGGTGAGGGCGCGGTAGTAGTCGCGGGGGAAGAGACGCATGCAGGCGGCTTCTACTGGCGCGATGACTAGTTTGGCCTGGCCGGTTGCGATCTTCCAGAGGGTGGCGGCGCGGGTCTCTTGAATTTCGGGGTGGGGGGAGAGGTTTTCGAAGGGGAGGACGTCATGTGCGGGAAGACGGAGGACGGATTCGGGCGCGAGGGCACCGGTTAGTTCGCAGGCGCTGATGACGGCGGCCTGGAGGGCTTCGGCGGCCTTGTTGTCGGCGACGATGATGACGCAGGGGGCCTGAGCGGCGCGGACGAAGAAGGGCAGGTAGAGAGCGCGGGCGGTGAAGGTGAGTCCGGAGACACGTCTGCGCCCCGTGCCTCCGCTGAGGTGGCGGCGTACACGCTCAAAAGCTTCAGAGTGCTCCAGGTCTGCGAGGAGCTCGCGGACGAAGGGTAGGACCATGCTGGATTGAGTTTATCAAGTGGAGTTATCAGGCGGAGTCTGCACGGGTTTACTCCGCCGAGTGATTTGGAGTAGTATCTGGCACCCGCAGGGAAATAGAGCCTGCGCTGCTGCCCGATTTCGACAAGTTTTTCGGCTTCGGACAGAGATACTGCCGGAGGATGGACATGAATACTTTGAGGAAGCGGTATCTTTTTGCGCTTTTAGCGGTGGTGCTTCCACTGATTGCGGGATGCACCCGTCACAGCAAGAGTGAGCAGTACTATCTGATCGCTACAAATACAGCGGTTCCTTATTGGAAGGCGGCCGCAACGGGATTTGCAGCCGCGGGCGCGCAGTATGGCGTTTCAGTCGATACGCGCGGGCCGGCGGGGTTGAACGCGCAGGCCGAGGTGGAGGAGTTCAAGGCGATGGTAGCGAGGAAGCCTGCGGGCATTCTGGTGTCGGTAGCGAACTCGCAGTTGATGGCGCCGGAGATTGATGCGGCGATTGCGGCGGGTATTCCGGTGATTACGATTGACTCGGATTCGCCTGAGAGCAAGCGGTTGTACTTTATCGGGACGAATAATCTGGAGGCTGGACGGCTGGGCGGACGACGCGTTGCCGCGGTGCTGAATGGCAAGGGGAATGTCGTGTTCTTTACCAATCCCGGGCAGCCGAATCTGGATGAGCGGTTGAAGGGCTATATGGATATCTTCGCGGGATATCCGGGAATCAAGGTTGTGGAGACGTTCGATATCAAGGCGGATCCGGGTACGGCGCTGGATAAGGCGGGAGAGTACCTTGAGCGGAAGGCGCCAGCGAGGGTCGATGCTTTCATTTGTCTGGATTCGCGGTCGGGTGCGAATGTGGCGGAGGCTTTCAAGCGGCGGAATGCTACGGACCGCCTGCTGATTGCGATGGATGTGGACTCGGACACGCTGAAGCTGGTGGGCGATGGGACGATTGATTCGACGATCTCGCAGAAGCCGTACACGATGGCGTTTCTGGGATTGAAGGCGCTGGACGATATCCATCACTATCCAGTGAAGCCGCTGGACGGCGACTTTGGGCTGGATCCTTACTCTCCGTTTCCGGCTTTCGTGAATACGGGGGTTGCCCTGGTGGATAAGACGAATCTGAGCGCGGTGATGAAGAAGCAGAGGGAGGCGAATCAGTAGGTCTGGCCGCTCTGCGGATGGAACAGTTGTTCAAGATTTTGAGTAGTGTCGGGCTCCTCTCCCCAAGAACTTGTCAGGAAGTGACCTGTACCGGTACCGATTTCGATGATCTTCGGTTCGGACAGAAGTTTTGCCAGAGGATGACGATGAACTCTTTTATGAGGCGATCTCTTTTCCTGCTTTTGGCTATGTTTCTTCCAGTGCTGGCGGGATGCACCCGACACAGCAAAGACGAGCACTATTACCTGATTGCTACCAACATCAACCTGCCCTACTGGAAGGCGGCTAATGCAGGGTTCCAGAAGGCGGCGGCTGAGTATGGGGTGTCGTCGGAGATGCGCGGGACCACTACGTTCGATCCGCAGGGCGAGGTGACGGAGTTTCGCACGGTGGTGGCGCGCAAGCCTGCGGGGATCCTGGTGTCGGTGGCGAATGCGCAGTTGATGACGCCGGAGATTAATGCTGCGCTGGCAGCGGGGATTCCGGTGATTACGATGGACTCCGATGCTCCGGCGAGCGGGCGGCCGTATTTTATTGGGACGAATAATCTGCAGGCGGGGCGACTGGGTGGACAGCGGGTTGCGGCTAAGCTGAATGGCAAGGGGAATGTGGCGTTCTTTTCGATTCCGGGACAGCCGAACATCGATGAGCGGTTGAAGGGGTATAAAGACGCGCTGTCGCACTATCCGGGGATCAAGGTGGTTGATGTGTTCGATATGAAGGGCGACTCGGGTCTGGCGATGGATCAGACGCGGGATTATCTGTCGCGAACGGGTGCGAACAGGATTGATGCGATTGTTTGCGTGGAGGCGGCTTCAGGCAGGGATGTGGCGGAGGCGTTTCGACGGGCGAATGTGAAGGATCGTGTGCTGGTCGCGATGGATACGGATCAGACAGTGCTGCAAGGGGTAAAGGATGGGACGATCGATTCGACCATCTCGCAGAAGCCTTTTACGATGGCGATGGTGGGGCTGAAGGCGCTGGACGATATTCATCACTATCCGCTGAAGCCGTTGGCGCAGGACTACTCGCTGGATTCGTTTTCGCCGGTTGCTATGTTTATCGATACCGGGGTTGCGCTGATCGACAAGAATAATGTGGATGCGATGCTGAACATCGGTGAGGATAAGGCGCCGTAGCCAGTTGAAACGAGAGGGTTGGCGGTTTGAGCAGCAGCAGATCCTTCGACTTGTCCTTCCGCGATGAAACTGCGAGAGGCGTAGTCGAAGGATGACAGTTAATCTTTATAAGAATCACTTGCAGACGATGGATGCTACGAAAGCAGACCCCAGGGGCTAAAGCCCTCGTCTTTGGCGGGTTTGATTGCCAAGGCTAAAGCCTTGGCCTACCCAGAAGCAAAAGCTATTCTTACCGATCTTCCCAAATAACAACTTAATCAGAGGTTCCTTAGAGCGTTACTACGATCTTTCCTATCTGCGCGTTTGATTCCATGTAGCGATGGGCTTCGACGATCTGGGCGAAGGGGAAGGTTCTGTCGATGCGGGGCTTGAATTTGCCGGCGACTATGTTGTCGAAGACGTACTTCTTCGCATCCTGAGATTTGATGGGGTCGGCGAGGATGTCGCGCAGGGTATAGCCCTGGATGATGAGACGCTTGGAGAGTGCGGTAAAGAGCGGGTAGGGGGTTGGCTCCATCGCCAGCGCGCCGTACTCGAAGATGGTGCCAAGAACAGCGGTGGCGTGGGCGAGGGCTTCGATGCCTTTGCCCCCGATGGGGTCGAAGACGAGGCGCGCGCCCTGGTTGGCAGTGATCTGGTTGACGCGGGCGACGAGGTCTTCTTCTTCGGTAACGATGACGTGATCGGCGCCGAGTGCTAAGAGCTCGGCTTTTTTGGCGGTGGTGCGCGTGGTGGCGATGCTGATGGCGCCTTCGGCTTTTGTGATCTCGATGGCGGCGATGCCTACACTGCTGCTGGCGGCGGTGATGATGACGTAGTCGCCCTTAGTGAGATGGCCGTAGTAGATGAGTGCGCCGTAGGCGGTGATGTACTGCATCCAGATGCTGGTGCCTTCTTCGAAGGAGAGCTTGGCGGGGTACTCGGCGACGGCGTGGATGGGGACGATGGCGACTTCGCCGTAGACGCCGTATTGATTGAGCGAGAAGGCTGGGGTGGTGCTTGCGGTCTTGCCGATCCAACTGGTGTCCACGCCATGGCCTACGGCTTCGACGATGCCGGAGGCCTCGTAGCCGTTGGTGGAGGGGAGAACGGGCGATTCGAGGTAGCGGTTGTGGAGGAACATGCTCTCGGCGCGGTTGAGGCCGATGGCTTTGACGCGGAGACGGACCTCGCCTTTGCCTGGTTCGGGGAGGGGGAGTTCATCGAACTGGAGGACTTCGGGGCCGCCGATCTTGTGGAAGCGGACGATCTTTACGGTTTTCGCGGTGTCGGGCATGTTCGGACTCCTTCTTGATTATGGATTTGGATGAGTGGAGGAGGAGAACGACTCGCGCGGGGGCTGGAATCGGTTGAGGAATGTTTTGAGGATTTTTTTAGGGAATGACAGTCAGGCTTTGGTGGAGTCTTCCTGTTTCGGATCTTCCTTCGGGTGGGGAGCGATGGCTTCGGCTTCGGCGTCGCCGCCGTAGATGACCTGGCCGTATTCGAGGAGGGTGACCATGCCGACGCCGCCACAGATGTTGCCGGCAACGGCGGGGAGGAGCCAGGTGAGATAGCTGGTCCAGGCGGCTTTGCCGATGAGGACGGCGGCGAGGATCTCGCCACTGGTGGCGATGCAGTGGGCGAAGTTGCCGAGGCCGACGACGAAGGTCAACATCCAGATGATCATGACGGAGCCGGTGATGGAGTGCGACCCGGAGACGAGCCATGCGACGGTGGCGATGATCCAGCCGCCCATGACGCCGCTCCAGAAGATGGTGGCGGCGGGGTTGTGGATGGCTTCGAGGCCGAGGGCGGCGAGGGCTTGCACGACGCTTGGATTGACGGCGTTGGTGAGGGCGGCGAGGGCGGCGAAGGTGAGAGCGCCGAGAACGTTCGCGGGAAGGACGGTGGCCCAGAGGCGGAGGGTCTTCCAGAAGTGCTTCTTTTCGGCGAGGACGAGAGCTACGGGGTAGAGGGTGTTTTCGGTGAAGAGCTGGGAGCGGCCGAGGATGACGACGATGAAGCCGAGGGGGTAGAACATCTTTCCGACGAAGAAGATGGTGTGGGTGGGGACGGTGCCGGGGGTGGTGAGCAGGGCGATGGCGATGGCGTTGCCGAGGGCGGAGAGGCCCATGAAGATCCCGCCGGCGAGTCCGGAGATGGCGAGAGAGATGCTGGAGCGGCCGAGTTCTTGCCGGGCGTTGTTGGCGACCTGGTCGTAGATGTCCTGGGCGCTGGGGCGCTCGAGGTTTTTTTGCGCGTCCTGATTGGTGGGAGGAGCGGGCGGGTAGCGGCGGAGGCGGTAGGGCATAAGTGTGAGATGCAGATTGTGTCCTGCCGGACGGGCCTCCTACGCGGAGGGCGCCCACTTCGTGGGGTGTATACCGCTTCGGTTGGCGCTCCCGTTGGTCGCGAACGATATTTCTTCCGAGCATCGCGAGGACCTAGGCTGCCAATCCTGCCGAGACCGGTACACGCGTCACGAAGTGACCGCCTCCCGCGCAGGGAGCCCGTCCGGCAGGACATCAGCTTTTATAATTTCGCTTATGGCGACTGCGTTGACACCGGATCAAGAGATAGAGGAGCTGCGGGATCAGCTTCGTCATCATGAGTATCTGTACTACGTCGAAGATGCGCCGGAGCTGACAGATGCGCAGTATGACGCGCTGATGAACCGGCTGAAGAAGCTCGAGACCCAGCATCCGGAGCTGGTGACGGCGGACTCGCCTTCGCAGCGCGTGGGCGGAAAGCCGAAGGAAGGTTTTGCGAAGATGCCGCACTCGCGGCCGATGCTGTCGCTGGATAACGCGTACAACGAGGAGGAGCTGCGGGCGTGGGATCAGCGGGTGCGGGATGCGCTGCCGAGTACGGAGGCGGTGCGGTATGTGTGCGAGTTGAAGCTGGATGGTCTGTCGCTGGCGCTGCAGTATGGGGCTGGATCTGGGCCTGAATCTGGGCCGGGATCTGACAGGGGCGGGGCTGCGCATCTGTTGCGGGGGCTGACGCGTGGGGATGGGTCGATCGGCGAGGATGTTACGAGCAATGTGCGGACGATCCGGTCGGTGCCGTTGAGCATTTCGGCGGCGAAGTTGAAGGCGGCGGGTTTGCCGCAGAGCTTCGAGGTGCGGGGCGAGGTGGTGTTGCCGCAGGCGGCGTTCGTGAAGCTGAACGAAGAGCGTGTGGCGGCGGGGCAGGCTCCCGCGGCGAATCCGCGGAATGCTGCGGCGGGGACGATACGGACGCTGGAGCCAAATATCGTGGCGCAGAGGCGGCTTGATTTTTATGCTTATTTTTTGTTAAAGGATGGGGAGTTTCTGTTGCCGCAGCAGTCGACTGCGCTGGAGGCTTTGAAGACGTCGGGTTTTCGCGTGAACAAGTATGCGAAGGCGCTGAAGAGTATCGATGAGGTGGCGAGGTTTATTGAGGATGCGGAGCCGCTGCGCGATTCGCTGGGGTATGAGATTGATGGCGTTGTGATCAAGGTGGATGCGACGGCGCAGCAGAGGCGGCTGGGGTTTACGGGGAAGGCTCCGCGGTGGGCGATTGCGTATAAGTTTGCGGCGCGGGCGGGGATTACGAAGCTGGAAGGTGTGTTGTTTCAGGTGGGGCGGACGGGGAAGGTGACTCCGGTGGCGGCGCTTGCTCCTGTGTTGATTGGGGGGACGACGGTGTCGCGGGCTACGCTGCACAATGCGGATGAGATTGCACGGCTGGGGGTTCGCATTGGGGATTTTGTGCAGGTGGAGCGGGGCGGGGATGTGATTCCGAAGATCGTAGAGGTGGTGGAGGATAAAGCGCATCCGCGAGGGGCGGAGGAGATTGTGTTTCCGAGGAGCTGCCCGGTTTGCGCGAGCGAACTGCAGCGAATCGAGGGCGAGGTTGATTGGCGATGCGTCAATAACTCTTGTCCGGCGCGGGTTCGGGAGGAGTTGCTGCATTGGTCGGCGCGTGGGGTGATGAACATTGAGGGGCTGGGTGATGCGATGGTGGCGCAGCTGCTTGGCCAGAGTGCGGAGCTGGGTGGCGATGGAGAGGTGGTGACGGAGGCGGGTGCGCCGGTCGTGGTGCGTAAGCCGCTGATCCATACGATTGGTGACTTGTATCGGCTGAAGCGCGAGGATCTGCTGGGGCTGGAGCGAGTGGGCGAGAAGACGGCGGATGCGCTGCTGGAAGAGATTAAACGGTCGAAGAAGGCGGGGCTGGCGCGCGTGCTGCTGGGGCTGGGGATTCGGTTTGTGGGTGAGCGGACGGCGCAACTGCTGGCGGAGCACTTCGGCTCGATGGATGAGTTGATGATGGCGGCGAGTCAGGAGGCGGAGAAGGCGAGCGCGGCGTTAGAAGCGGTGAATGAGGTGGGACCGAAGGTGGCGCAGGCGATCGCGGAGTTCTTCGCGGTGGAGAAGAACAAGGATCTGGTGAAGGATCTTGCGGGGCTGGGGCTGGAGATGACGGCGGAGAAGCGGGTGACGACCTCTACGCTGGAGGGGCTGACGTTTGTGTTGACGGGGACGCTGCCGAATCTGACGCGGGAGTCGGCGAAGGAGAGGATCGAATCGGCGGGGGGGCGGGTGTCGGGGAGCGTGAGTAAGAAGACGAGCTATGTGGTGGCGGGGGAGGAGGCGGGTTCGAAGCTGGATAAGGCGAACTCGCTGGGGGTGAAGGTGCTGGATGAGGCGGGGTTGCTGGAGTTGCTGGGGTAAGTGCTCGTCCTGCCGGACGGGCCCACTTCGCGTGGGGCGGTCACTTCGTGACTTGTATACCTTTTCTGGGTGGGATGAGCCTCGTTGGTCCTCCCTTTGGTCGGATGAGGATGCTCTCGGGCTGGCTGGTCTACTCGCTTCGCGAGACTATGCGTGGGGGCGATTGGTGCTTGGAGCCACGGGCTGGTCGGAGCTGGGGATGGCGGTGGGTTTTGGCTCGGAGGGGTTGGTGGTCTGGCGGGCGGCGTGGAAGCCGCAGGCCTTCATGGCGGCGACGGGTTCGGGGTTCTGCATGAAGATGTCCCAGACGAAGGCGCTGCGAAGATTTTCTGCCATGAGGACGCTGATGCCGAGGTCGATGCCGAGGACATCGGGATCGTACCAGTGGAGATCGGGGTGGAAGGCGTCGCAGAAGCCGTAGCGGCCCCAGGCGTCTTTGCCGAAGTTGTCTTTGAGGGCGCGGAGGACGCGGATGCAGTCGTGGGGGAGGAAGGGCAGCGAACCGGCGGCGGCGCAGGGGACGACGGATCCATCGACGGGACCCATGAGGGGAGGTCCACCCCAGGCGGCGTAGCCGTGCTCCCAGTCGGAGGCGGAGACGCCCCAGTAGTCGTCGGTGTAGCCGCGTTTGAGGCCGAGGCAGAAGGCTTTGTGGGCGCGGGTGGCGGTGATGGAGTTGGAGAAGTAGTTGGCGAAGGCGTCGCGTTTGCCGGCGAAGTCGAACCAGGCGTGGGAGAACTGATGGATGAAGAGAGGATCGCGTCCGCTGATGTAGGAGTAGGGGCCGAAGGTCATAGGAGGGCGGGTGAAGGCGCTCCAGGAGTCGGCGGAGATGGGGTGGGTGGGCGAACCGATGGCGAGGAGGTAGATCATCATGAGCTCGGAGTAGTGGTCCCAGCGGGTGGAGATGAAGCCGGTCTCGGGATGCCAGCCCATGGAGAAGGTCTTGCCGCCGTTGAGCATCCAGGGCCAGTCGACGCGGTTGTAGAGCTGGGTGGCGAGGGCAGTGATTTCGTGATCGTTGAAGTAGGCGCGGGCGGTGAGGACGCCGCAGAGGAAGATGGCGGTGTCCATGGAGGACACTTCGACGTTGATGAGGGGGCGGCCGGTTTTGACGTCGCTGAAGTGAGAGAAGAAGCCGTGCTCGTGCGGCATCTTGTTGAGGTGAAAGTCAAGCGTGGTGAGGACCTGTTTTTTGATGCGAGCGGTGTCTTGATAGCCGCGCCTGTCGGAGATGCAGAGAGCGGTGAGACCGAAGCCGGTGGCTGCGATGCTTGAGGCAAAGTGAGTGTCGAACTCTCCGGTTGCGGTCTTGTTGGTGGCGCGGTCGAGGATCTGTCCTGTGGCTGGGTCGGCTTGTTCGGTGAAGTAGAGGCAGCCGGCGCGCTCCATCTCTTCGAGGAAGGCGAGGTCTTCGTCGGTGAGCAGGCGACTGTATGCGGGTGTTGCCGGGGCGGCGGCCTGCTGGGCTTCGAGCGGGGCTGCCGCAAAGCTGGACAGGATGGCTCCGCCGAGGAGTTTGGTCGCGCTGCGTCGCGTGATCTTAGGCGGAGTCGGGATGTTGAAGCTCATTCTGTCTATGGTACGTTCCTGCCGGGAGTGCAGACGTGTGTGACTATGTGAATCGTGCAAAAGTAACGCGGAGGTTGTAGAAGACGACCGGTTCCGAGGTCGTTCCTGGAGCGTACGGTCTCTGGGGTTTGATGCCGCGGCGGCGTGGGGCGATGCCGGCGCGATGGTCGAGATTCCGTTGGGGAGTATGTCGGAGCTCATAAGAGAGTCACAAAGGGTCGTAGTTGTGACAGACTGCATGAATGCGTGGACGCACAAAAAAATCTGCTGCGCCAGAGTTGAAGACGAAAGAGCATAAACCGGCGAGCCTGAAGGTGTTGTCCGGTCACCTTGGATTGTCGATGGCGGCTATCTCGCGGGTGCTGAGCGGGGCTCCTGCTGCGCGATCGATTCCGAAGGCGACGCAGGACCGGATCGTCAAGGCGGCCGAGGAGCTGAACTACCGGCCGAATCTGTTTGCACGGTCGCTGCGCAACCGGCGAAGTCAAACGGTTGGAGTGCTTGTACCGGAGGTGAGTGAGGGGTACGCGACCCTGGTGCTGAGCGGGATCGAACAGGAGCTGATGCAGGCGGATTATTTTTATTTTTTGATAAGCCATCATCATCGCGAGGAGATGATTCAGAGGAGCGAGCAGCTGTTTCGGGACCGGGCGGTGGAGGGGGTGATCGCGGTGGACACGCTGCTGCGGGACCGGTGGGCGATTCCGACGGTGACGGTGTCGGGGCATCACGAGCCAAAGGGTGTGACCAACATTGTGCTGAACCATCGGTTGGCGGCGGAGCTTGCGATCGATCACCTGAGCGGGCTGGGGCATCGACGGCTGGCGTTTATTAAGGGGCAGAGGTTCAGCTCGGATACGGAGTCGCGGTGGAGGGGAATTCGGCATGTGATGGAGAAGAGAGGGTTGAGGATTCTTCCGACTTTGGTGGCGCAGCTGGAGGGTGAGCAGCCGACGCATGAGCCAGGTTATCTGGCAACGCAGAAGCTGCTGGCGTGTGGGGAGAGCTTTACGGCGTTGTTTGCGTTCAATGATGTGTCGGCGATTGGGGCGATCAAGGCGCTGCGGGAGGCCGGGCTGCGGGTGCCGCAGGATGTTTCGGTGGTGGGGTTTGACGATGTGCAGTCGGCGGCGTTTCAGAATCCTGCGCTGACGACGGTGCGGCAGCCGTTGCGGACGATGGGAATGCTGGCGGCCCAGACGGTGCTGCTGCAGATTGGGGCGGCGGCTGGCGGGAATCACGCGCAGGAGATTGTGGTCGATCCGGAGCTGGTGGTGCGGGAGTCGACCTGCCCTCCTTCGGCGGGGAAGAGATAGCGGTGCGAGGCTAACTTTTTATTTCAGAAACTGTCCTGCCGGACGGGCCCACTACGCGTGGCGCGGGCGTTCGCACGCCTTTTTGGAGCTTCGCATGGTCTTCCCGTTGGTCGGAATCATCTTCTCTCGCGACCAACGGGAGCGCCAACCGAAGGGGTATACAAGTCACGAAGTGACCGCTGCCCGCGCAAGGCGTCCGTCCGTAAAGACAGTTTCTGGATAGATTCTCAGAGATGCGCTGGCTGGCCGCTTTCGGCTCAAATGGGGGGGAAGCAGAAAGCCTGTTTGTGATAGCATCCCTGCTCCTCGAGATAGCGGTCGCTGAAGGGGCTGAACTCGAGGTCCACTTTCCGTGGTCGATGTTTGTCGGAGACTGTTCGGATCGATAACCCATTCCGTGATGTTTATTTGTAACCGATGGAGATTTATCAGCTCTGATTTGAAGGAGAGTCTGACATGAAGGTCTATCTGGGAAACGACATTCGTAATGTGGCCGTGGTGGGCCACGCGCATAGTGGCAAGACGACCTTGATCAGCGCGATGCTGCATGCGGCGAAGATGACGGCGACCCGTGGCCGGATAGAGGATGGGTCGGCGGTGACGGCGTATGACGAAGAAGAGGTGGCGCGGCGGACGACGATGTCGAACGCGGTGGCGTTTGCAGAGTGGAGCGGTATCAAAATCAATCTGATTGATACGCCTGGATTTCATATGTTTGTGCATGAGACGCGCGCGGCGATGCTGCCGGTGGAGGTGGCTCTGGTGGTGGTGAACGCACAGTGCGGGGCGGAGGCGGTCTCTGACCGCGTGTGGAAGTATGCTGCGGAGGTGACGCTGCCGCGTGTGATCGCGATTAACCAGGTGGATCATCCGAAGGCCGATAGCAGGATGGGTCGGCAGCGGATGATCGAGCAGTTGCAGGAGAAGTGGGGGCGGCAGGTGGTGCCGGTTCAGCTGCCGATTGTGGATCAGCATGGGTTTCATGGGGTGGTGGATCTGGTGACGATGAAGGCTTATCTGTATAAGCCGGATGGAGATGGGCGGGGCGAAGTTGGCGTGATTCCGGAGGTGTTGAAGGCGGATGCGAAGGCTGCGCATGAGGCTCTGGTGGAGCTTGTCGCCGAGGGGAAGGACGAGTTGATGGAGGAGTTCTTTCGCGAAGGAACGATTCCGGAGCAGCATCTGATCGTTGCGCTGCATGAGGCGATTCGCGAGGACAGAATCTTTCCTGTGCTGTATGTGAGCGGGTTGCGGAATGTTGGGACGGACCATCTTCTGGATTTTCTGAAGGTGTATGCGCCGGCGCCGACGGAGAGGGAGCCGGTGGCAACGCGCGGGATTCTGCACTCGGTTTCGAACGGCGTGAATGGGAGCGGCACGGGGGATCAGGACGAGATTGTGATGCGCAGGGTGGACGATAAAGAGCCGCTTGCGCTCTATGTGTACAAGACGATGACCGATCCGTTTGCGGGAAGGATCTCGTTCTTCAAGGTTGTCAGCGGAATGATGACGACGGACAAGACAGTGCAGAACTTTACGCGGCATGAGCCGGAGAGGCTGGCGCATCTTTCGATCATGCAGGGGCGGAAGGCGGTTGAGGTCTCGGAGCTGCATGCGGGAGATATTGGGGCGGTGGCGAAGCTTCGCGTGACTTTGACGGGAGATACGCTGGGCGACAAGGCTCATGAGGTTTATCTAGAGCCGGTGCCGATGCCGGAGCCGGCGATGACCTATGCGATTGAGCCGAAGTCTCGCGCGGATGAGGACAAGCTTGGGCCTGCGCTGCATAAGGTGATGGAAGAAGATCCGATGGTGAAGTTCTTCCGCGATCCGCAGACGAATGAGTTTCTGGTGGCCGGGGCGGGACAGCAGCATATTGAGGCGGTGGTTTCGAAGCTAAAGCGGCGGTACCACACGGATGTGATGCTGAAGGCTCCGAAGATACCGTACCGGGAGACGGTGCTGGGGCGGGCGGAGGCGCAGGGTCGGTATAAGAAACAGACCGGCGGACATGGGCAGTATGGAGACTGCAAGGTTCGCATGGAGGCGATGCCGCGGGGGAGTGGCGTGGTGTTTGGGAATGAGATCTTTGGCGGGGCGATTCCGCGGCAGTATGTTCCGGCGGTGGAGAAGGGGGTTCGGGAGTCGGCTGCGCGTGGATTTCTGGCGGGGTATCCGGTGGTGGATCTGAAGGTGACGGTGTTTGATGGCAGCTACCACGATGTGGACTCGAGCGAGATGTCGTTCAAGATGGCGGCTCGGCTGGCGTTTCGCAAGTGCATGGAGCAGGCGAAGCCGGTACTGCTGGAGCCGGTGATGCGAGTGGAGATTGAGGCACCGGAGGATTTTGCCGGGGCGTTGCTTGGCGATCTGAATGGGCGTCGCGGACGCGTGCAGGGGATGGAGAGCGGCGGCGCAGGGACGACGGTGCGGGCTGAGGTTCCGCTGGCGGAGATGTTGAGCTATGGGACGACGCTAACCTCAATTACGCAGGGGCGGGGGAGTTTTCGGATGGAGATGGACCACTATGAGGTGGTTCCGGCGTTGCTGGCGCAGAAGATTCTGGCGGCTTCGAAGCAGCCGGTTCATGATGATGGGGAGGAGTAAAGGCTGAAAGGTGCAGAGACGTCCTGCCGAACGGGCCGCTGCGCTCCGTCACCCCGCAAACGAAGACCTGTTTGCGGGGACCCCGATACGCGGTCACTTCGTGACTTGTATACCTTGTCTGGGTTGGTAAGCGGCTTGGTCCTCCCGTTGGTCGGGGAAGTTTGTGCTTCTGTATCTACAAAGAAAGGTTTGCGCGCGCTAATATAAAGATTCGATGAATTTTTCGGATCGGATGTTATGAGTGCGAGTGCAGCCAGTGCGTTGGACTTCTCCGGGCCAGAGCGGCCGGGGGCTGTGGGGTGGAGACGGCGGACGCTGCTTGATTTAGTCGTGGGGTATGGGCTGATCCTGATTGTGATCTGGACTCCGGCGCCGCTGCGGACCGTACTTTATTTCGTGACACTGGGGTGGATCGGGTACGCAACGTGGAGCTCCTTTAGCGGTTGGGATGCGATGGGAGTGCGGGTCGCTGGATTCTCCCGTTCGATGTGGGTGGTGGGGATTGCTCTTTGTCTTGCGGCAGGAGCGGTGGTCTTTGCGTTGCAGGAGCAGACGCTGCATGGGCCGCATAGCGTGCTGCGGTTGGTGCAGGGTTTTTGGGGCTATACGGTCTGGTCATTCTTTCAGCAGTTTCTGTTGAACGATTTTGTGATGCGGCGGTTGTTGAAGCTGACCAATGATCGTCGGGTTGCGGTGATTGGGGCGGCGGGGCTCTTTGCGCTGGCGCATCTGCCGAATCCGGTGTTGACGGTGATGACGCTGGTGTGGGGTGTCGTGGCTTGCCTGATCTTTTTGCGGTATCGCAACCTGTTTACGCTGGGGATGGCGCATGCGATTCTCGGGATCTGCGTTGCGGTGACTTTGCCGGCGTCGGTGCAGCACAATATGCGGGTGGGGCTGGGTTATCTGCGGTATCGGCCGCATGTGCGGCATCATCTGAACCAGATGGACCATAGGGTGTCGACGGTGGTGTGGGTGAGGGCTGAAGCTCCGACGCGGCGGTCCTGACGCCAGGCGCGGCCGTAGAAGATGCCGGCGATGGCGGCGAGCAGAACGTAGCGCCAGTTGAAGTGCAGAGCGCGCTTGTTGAAGTGGGAGAGGCCGAAGAGTGCGCTGGTGAGGAGCAGAGCTTGCGTGCGGCCCAGGCGGCGTTCGAGTAGATTTTGCAGCCAACCGCGAAAGAAGAGCTCTTCCGGGACTGCGATGAAGAGAAAGGTGAAGAGGTAGGTTCCGGCGAGTTGGGAGAGGCGCGGCCAATGTGGGTGGAAGTGGAGAAAGCTGAGGCTTAGACCTAGTGCGATGGCGATGGGGGTGAACAAGGCCCATTCGCGCAGGCCGATCGCGAAGTCGCGTAAGCGGATGCGCAGGTCGAAGCCGATGCCGCTTAATTCCCGAATAAATAGGAAGCCGTAGATGCCGGCGTTGAGCAGGATCATCTTGTTGAAGACGGCGAGATGGGGTGGCCATGCGGGCTCGAACCAGCGCAGGTCGACGGCAAGGCCGAGAGTGATGAGGACGAAGTAGTCTCGCCATGTGCCAGTTTGGTCTGGGTCGACCTGTTGGGCTTGATGCAGGAGGAGCGTGACGGCGATTGGGAGGAGGGCGTAGAGGGCGAACCAGTACCAATGAAAGCTCGATGCAGCGAGGCTTACGACGAGATAGGGGAGGCTCAGCGCTGAGGGTAGAGCGAGTCTGATGGAGGTGGGAAGACGGTGGATGCGTCGATGGAGGGCTTCGCCGAAGAAGGCTGCAGCGAGAAAGGGGATGAGGGTGAAGATGCCAGCGAAGATGTTGGCGGGGGTGAACATCTGCTGGGTTTCAGTATAGGGAGGAGATGGTGGCTTGGCTCATTTCTTCTGAGAAAGACCGGTCCTGCCGGACGGGCCCACTGCGCTTGCCACCCCACGAACGAAGACCTGTTCGTGGGGCCCCCGATTCGAGCGGTCACTTCGTGACTTGTATACCTTTTCTTGGCTGATTGGAATGCCTGGTCCTCCCTTTGGTCGGAGAGGACGATAAGAGCACTAATCAGCGCTCTTTGGTTTTAAGGCTTGTATTTGCGGGGTTTATGGTGATAAAAGCATCTTCCGGGCCTTTGTTTGCTTCCAATCCACTTGGAGAACCCTTTATGCCGCGTCCGTACTGGTCAGGTCAGATACAGATCTCACTCGTTTCGTTTGGAGTCAAGCTGTTTACGGCGACCGAGTCGAAGAGCGAGATTCGTTTTCATCAGCTTAGCCGGAAGACCGGGGAGCGGATCAAACACCAGAAGGTCTCTTCTGGCGATGAGGGCAAGGTGGAGAGCTCGGACATTGTGAAGGGTTATGAGTACCGCAAGGGCGAGTACGTCGTGGTCGAGCCGGAGGAGATCGAGCAGATTCGAATTCCTTCCAAGCATACGATTGAGGTGACGCAGTTTGTCGATGAAGGCGAGCTTGATCCTGAGTTCTTCGAGAAGCCCTATTTTGTGGTGCCGGAGAATGATGTTCAGGCGGAGGCGTTCGCGGTGGTTCGCAAGGCTCTGCAGACGACGAAGAAGATTGCGCTGGGGAAGATTGCGTTTAGTGGGCGCGAGCACCTGGTGGCGGTTTCGGCTGGGACCGACGACAAGCTGCCGGGCATGATGGCTTACACGATGCGGTATGCGGAGGAGTTGCGGGATCCCAAGGAGTTCTTTGAAGACATCAAGAAGGTGGCGGTGGATGAGGATCAACTGTCGCTGGCGAAGGAGTTGATCAAGCGCAAGGCGTCGAAGTTCGAGCCGGAGAAGTTCAAGGATGAGTACGAGGCGGCGTTGCGCGAGATGGTTGAGGCGAAGGTGAAGCATGCGCCGATTCCGAAGGATGATCCTGCGCCAAAGTCTGGCAAGGTGATCAATTTGATGGATGCTCTGCGGAAGAGCGTGCAGAGTGATGAAGCGCCTGCGGCGAAGAAGAAGGCTCCGGCGAGAGCGACTGCTGCGGAGGCGCAGAAGGGCATCGAGCTGGTGAAGCCTGCGAAGGCATCCAAACCGCGTAAGTCGGCGTAGGGTGCGCCATGGCTACGAGGAAGAGAGCCAAGACGAAGTCGGCGGTGTCTGCTGCTGATGCCGTGGATGAGCAGCTTGGACTCTATCGCTCGATGCGGGACTTCGAGGTTACGGGGGAGCCTAGCGGATCGGCGAAGAAGAAGTTCTTTAACGATCAGCCTCTGCCCTTCGTGATTCAGAAGCATGCGGCGACGCGGCTGCACTACGATTTTCGGCTTGGGTGGAATGGGGTGCTGAAGAGCTGGGCGGTGGCGAAGGGGCCGAGTTACGTCACGGCAGATAAGCGGCTGGCGGTTCAGGTGGAAGATCATCCGATCGACTATGGGGGCTTTGAGGGGATTATTCCGAAGGGCCAGTATGGTGGCGGCACGGTGATGGTGTGGGATCAGGGGACGTGGGAGCCTCAGGCTGGGCATACCGATGTGGATGAGGGGCTGCGGACGGGGTCGCTGAAGTTCATTTTGCATGGGACGAAGATGAAGGGGAAGTGGGCGCTGATTCGCATGGGGGGGAAGGCCGCGAATGAGAGTAAGCCGAACTGGTTGCTGATCAAAGAGCATGATGATTTCGAGCGCACGAAGGACGACGCGGCTGTGACGGACAAAGAGCCGGATAGTGTGGTGACGGGGCGGAGTCTCGAGGAGATTGCACGGAACGAAGATCATGTCTGGAACTCGAAGGAGACGGCGAAGGGGAATGCGTGGTATCGGAAAGACGCTGGGGCTGCGAGTGCGAGGGAGATCGTCGCGGAGAAAGCTTCGCCTGAGCCGGCGTCTGCCGATAAGCCTGCTAAGGCTCGCAGGTCGAAGAGTGTTGCCTGGGAGTTGAAGGTGCCGGAGGGTGCGCCGAAGGAAAGACTTCCGGAGTTTATTACGCCGGAGCTGGCGTTGCAGGCTACGACTCCGCCGAGCGGTACTGGATGGCTGCATGAGTTAAAGCTGGATGGCTATCGCATTCAGGCTCGCAAGGATGGCGACAAGGTTCAGCTACTGACTCGGACGGGGCTCGACTGGACGCATCGGATGAAGACGATTGCAGCTCTGGTGGGGAAGTTGCCGGTGGATCGGGTGATTCTTGATGGCGAGGTTGTGGTGCTGGCAGAGAACGGGACGACGAGCTTCGCGGATCTGCAGGCGGCGTTTCAGGAGGGGGTGAAGAAGCCGCTCAGTTACTTCGTGTTTGATCTGCTACATCTGAACGGGCATAACCTGCGGGGAGTGCCGCTGGCTGAGCGAAAGGGGCTGCTTGCTACGCTTCTAGAGGGCGACGGGGAGTTTCTGCGCTTCAATGAACATCTGGAGTCGGACGGGCTGGTGATCTTTGAAAAGGCTTGCGAGATGCATGTCGAGGGGATCGTCTCCAAACGCGCTGCCAGCAAATACTCGAGTGGTCGAGGGGGAAGTTGGCTGAAGGTGAAGTGCGTTCATGAGCAGGAGTTTGTGATCGGCGGGTTTACCTTGCCTTCGAATGGGACGCACGGAGTTGGGGCTCTGCTGCTGGGGTACTACGACGGCGGGAAGCTGATCTATGCGGGGAGGACTGGAACGGGTTTCACGCAGAAGACCCATCGTGTGCTGCGCAATCAGTTGGAAGAGCTGCGTGAGAAGGAGAATCCGTTTGAGAATTCTCCGGCTGAGGCACGTCGGGGAGCGAACTGGGTGAGGCCGGAGCTGGTGGCCCAGGTGAACTTTGCGACGTGGACTGCGGACAACCTGGTACGGCAGGCTTCGTTCAAAGGGCTGCGAGAGGATAAGCCTGCGAACGAGGTACGACGGGAGGAGTTGACAGTCGCGGCCAGAGTGCGCGGGACGAAGAGCGCTTCCCATACTGCGTCGGTAGCGATTGCGGCGAAGACTGCTTCTGCAGAGACGGCTCCTGCTCCAGCGAAGATGTCTGCCGCTAAGGCGACTGCTGCGAAGACAACTCCAACGAAGGCTGCGGCCGCGAAGAGTTCGGCTGTGAAGGATTCGAAGAAAGCGGCCTTGGAGTCTGCGCCGGTGCGGTTGACGCATCCTGAGAAGGTTTTGGATGTGGAGACGCAGCTTACGAAGCAGCAACTAGCTGACTATTACTGGGCGATTGCGCCGCATATGCTGCCGTATATCGAGGGCCGTCCGGTGTCGCTGGTGCGTTGTCCGGATGGAAGTGAGAAGCCGTGTTTTTATCAGAAGCATGTGAACGCGATGCTGCCGCCGGGGATTACGGCGGTGGACGTGCCGGATAAGAAGACGGGGAAGATGGACCCGTACATTACGCTTTCGACGTCGGAGGCGCTGGCGGGGCTTGCGCAGATGGGCGTGCTGGAGGTGCATCCGTGGGGGTCGCGCAATGACGATCTTGAGCACCCGGATCGGATCATCATCGATCTTGATCCGGATGCTGCGATTGCGTGGCCGAGGCTGGCTGATAGTGCTGGCGAGGTTCGTAGAGAGCTCAAGGAGCTTGGGCTGGAGAGCTTTTTGAAGAGCACGGGAGGCAAGGGGCTGCATGTGGTAATTCCCTTTGAGCCTGAATACGACTGGGCGGTGATCAAGCAGTTTGCTCATGCGTTTGTGCTGAAGATGGAGAAGGATCAGCCGGGCCAGTATCTGACGAAGATGAGCAAGGCGGCGCGGAGGGACAGGATCTTTCTGGATTACCTGCGAAATGAACGCGGGGCGACGGCGGTGGCGGCTTTCTCTCCTCGGGCGCGTGCGGGAGCGGCGGTTTCGCTTCCGCTGGACTGGAGTGAGTTGAAGTCGGCGGAGCGGACGGCGGTTCGGGTTGCGGATTTCGAACAGTGGCGCGGGCGGTTGAGTCGCGATCCGTGGAAGCAGTTTTCCGAGCTGCGGCAGCGGATCACGCCGAAGATGTTGGAGGCTTTGAAGATATCTCAGGGGGCGTGAGTGTCGGCTCACCCGGAATCCCTGTTCGATAATGGACAGTTTGTTTCGATTGCGGACGAGGGGCGTTGCGCGGTTCGTTCTAAGTGATTGAAAGCATTTGATGAAGAATGGCCTTGCGGTTGCACTTAGACTCGGCGCAATGGATATCTCCAGACCAGATATAAAGCAGAAGAAGATGCGTCGGCAGTGGATCGCGGGTGGCTGCGCCGTGGTGGTGCTTGCGGCGATTGGTTTTTTTGTGACGCGGTTGAAGCCTGCGGCGCCTGAGGTCGATCGGGCTACCGTGTGGACCGACACGGTGAAGCGTGGGCCGCTGCTGCGGCAGGTGCGTGGGCCGGGTTCGCTGGTTCCGCGGGAAGACAAGATTCGACTGATTCCCTCGGAGACCGAGGCGACGGTGGTGCGGATTCGGGTGCTGCCAGGCGCAAAGGTTGAGCCGGACACGATTCTGATGGACCTGGTCGATCCGCAGCTGCAGCAGGAGTTGCTGGACGCGCAGCTGCAGATGAAGGGCGCAGAGGCGGACTACATCAATACGCGGGCGAAGGTGCAGAGCGATCTGATGGACCAGAAGGCCGCGGCGGCGACGGTGGGAGCGGATCATAATCAGGCTCAGCTGCAGGCGCAGACGGATAAGTCGTTGTTTGACCTGGGCGTGATCAGCGGGTTGACCTACAGCGCGTCGAAGGGCAAGGCCGATGAGCTGACGACGCGGAACGATCTTGAGAAGCAGCGGCTTACGTTGAATGAGAAGGCGATTGAGACGCAGCTTGCAGTGCAGCAGACCAAGGTGGATCAGGCGAAGGCACTGCTTGGGTTGAAGCAGAAGCAGCTGGATGCGTTGAGCGTGCGGGCGGGGATCAGCGGTGTGCTGGTGGAGTTGCCGCACCAGGTGGGCGAGCATGTCGCTCCGGGAACGACGCTGGCAAAGGTGGTGCAGCCGGACCAGTTGAAGGCGAGTTTGAAGATTGCGGAGACGCAGGCGCGCGATATTCAGATTGGGCAGCCGGCTGAGGTGGATACGCATAACGGCGTGATCAACGGCAAGGTGATGCGAATTGATCCGGGGGTATTGAACGGAACGGTGACGGTTGACGTAGAGCTTGCTGGCGCTCTGCCGCAGGGCGCTCGACCGGACTTGAGTGTTGACGGAACGATCGACCTGGATCGGATGACGGACGTGCTGTATGTGGGACGTCCGGCGTTTGGGAATGAGAACAGCACGATCAGTTTGTTCAAGCTGGGACCGGACGGGAAGACGGCGGTAAGGGTTCCTGTGAAAGTTGGACGGGCCTCGGTAAACAGCATTCAGGTGCTGGAAGGGTTGCAGGATGGCGATACGGTGATTCTGTCGGACATGAGCCGGTGGGATAACACGGATCGGATTCGCTTGAATTAGACAGAGCCCAGGCGACGGCCGGGATAAAGGAGAGCAGGAATGGCGATGGACACGATGATTCAGATTGAGGACTTGAAGAAGATCTTTTATACGGACGAGATTGAGACGCATGCGCTGTCGGGCGTGCATTTGAATATCAATCGCGGGGAGTATGTGGCGATGTCCGGGCCGTCGGGGTGCGGGAAGTCTACGCTGCTGTCGATCATCGGGTTGCTGGATACGCCGACTGGCGGACGGTATACGTTGAATGGCAAGGAAGTTGCCAACCTGAACTTTGCGGATCGCTCGCGGATTCGGAACCAGGAGATCGGGTTTATCTTTCAGAGCTTTAATCTGATTGGGGACCTGACGGTTGCGGAGAATGTGGAGCTGCCGTTGACCTACCGTGCGGGAATGCCGGCGACGGAGCGGAAGAAGAGAGTGCAGGAGTCGCTTGAGCGCGTGAACATGGCGCACCGGATGCGGCACTATCCGGCGCAGCTCTCGGGTGGTCAGCAGCAGAGGGTGGCGGTGGCTAGAGCTTTGGCGGGTTCACCATCGATTCTGCTGGCTGACGAGCCTACAGGAAATCTTGATTCGAAGAATGGCGAGGCTGTGATGAAGCTGTTGCAGGAGCTTCATGCAGAGGGCGCGACGATTTGTATGGTGACGCACGATCCGCGGTTCGCAGCACATGCGGAGCGGCAGGTGCACCTGTTTGACGGCAAGGTAGTGGCGGAGGGTGAGCTGAATCGGCTGTTAGCGGAGGTAGAGGGATGATGGCGCTGATCGAGGACATGAGGCTGTTTCTCAAGCAGATGTGCGGGGCGGTTGGAATGTCGGGAACGGCGGCTAACGTGGTGCCGGTGGTTCTGCTTGGCATTGCGTTGAACGTTGCTGCTCTAGGCCTGGTGGCGAGTGTGCGGACAGCGAGGCAGCCGGTATGCCAGAGGACGACGCTGCGAGCCGCGGCGCAGACGGAGTGGAAGGTAGTGCGGACAGTGGTTTCGACCGTGAAGGCGATTGGACAGGCGCAGCGTAGAGTGTGTGCGGCGAGCGACTGGGTTGAGAGCCTTTAGCAAGAGGGCTGGAGTGGCGAGGTCGGAGCGCGTGTTTGGCGTACCGCTGCTGTGAGTTGCAGAGCTTTACTCGATGAGCTATTTCGCGGCTTCGGGCAGGTTGGTTTCTGGTCATCAAGGCGGTGCGACAACGAAGGCGCTGACTGCGAGTCGCCGATTTAATGTGCGCAATGGAATGGAGCAAGGATGAGCGGGATCATGCAGGATGTGAAGTATGCGCTGCGACAGTTGCGAAAGGCGCCGGGATTTACTTTGACAGCAGTTCTGACGCTTGCCCTTGGGATCGGCGCGAACTCCGCGATCTTTACGCTGGTGCATGCGGTGCTGCTGCAGAATCTTCCCGTTAGCGATCCGAAGGCGCTGGTGCGTCTGGGCGATAAAGATGATTGCTGCGTGATGGGAGGACGGCCCGAGAACGAAGACTACTCTGTATTTTCCTACGATTCGTATAAACACCTGCGTGATAGTACGCCTGAGTTTGAGCAACTGGCGGCGATGCAGGCGGGTGTAGGTCAGGGTACCCTCACAGCACAGCGGGGATCGGGCAGCAACTTGTCGAAGGCCTCCTCCGGTGAGTTTGTCTCGGGGAACTACTTTCAAACTTTTGGCCTGCGGCCTTTTGTAGGGCGGCTTTTGCTGCCGTCCGACGATGTGCCGGGAGCGCCGATGGCTGCGGTGTTGAGCTACAGGGCATGGCAGCGTGATTATGCTATGGATCCGTCCGTGGTGGGCAGCACCTTCCAATTGAATACGCATCCTGTGACGGTGGTGGGAGTTACGCCACCATCTTTTTACGGCGATCGGATGACTGATACGCCGCCTGATTTTTATCTTCCATTGGCGATGGATCCGATTCTCGATCCGGGTGCGTTGCTGAATCGTCCCGAGATTAGCTGGCTCTATGTCCTTGGCCGCGTTAAGCCTGGTACGCAGATGGGACCACTGCAAGAGAAGATGAGCGGGATGTTGCGTGACTGGCTGGTTCCGCTAAAGTCCTATCAGAACGCGGACGGAAAGAAGGCTCTGCCGAAGACGCACCTGGTTTTGACGCCAGGTGGAGTGGGGATTGCGAATATGCAGACGGAGTACAGAAGCGGATTGGAGCTTCTGATGGGGATCTCCGGATTGGTGCTGCTGATTGCCTGTGCGAATATTGCGAATTTGGTTCTGGTGCGTGGAATGGCGCGCCGGGCTGAGACCTCGATTCGGATGGCGCTTGGTGCGGCGCGAAAGAGAATCATTCGCCAGATGCTGACCGAGAGTGTGGTGCTGGCGTGCCTGGGAGGTGTGGCTGGACTTGTTGTGTCGTATGCAGGGACGCGGACGCTGTTGGCGCTGGCGTTTCCTGATTCACCGGGTCTGCCGATTCATGCGAGTCCCTCGCTGCCGATGCTGGGATTTGCATTTGGCTTGTCGCTGTTGACTGGGTTGATCTTTGGGATTGCGCCGGCATGGATTACCTCTCACTCGGAGCCTGCGGAATCTCTTCGCGGCGCGAACCGGTCGACGAGGGACAGCGCTTCTCTGCTGCAGCGGTCGCTGGTGGTGACGCAGGCTGCGTTGTCGCTGGTGTTGCTTGTGGGCGCTGGTCTGTTGACGAGAAGTCTGAATAAGCTCGAGCATCAAAATTTTGGATTGCAGACAGAGAATCGCGTGGTAATCCATATCAGTCCGGATAATGCGGGTTATAAACCGGATCAGTTGCAGGCTCTCTATGGAGAGATACAGGAACGCTTCCGGGCGTTGCCGGGAGTCGAACGGGTGGGGTTGTCGCTTTACACTCCGCTTGAAGGAGATAACTGGGGCGAGGGTGTAACGATACAGGGACGTCCTGAGCCTGGACGGAACGATCACGTTGGCGCATCGTGGGACCGTGTGACGCCGGATTTCTTCCAGGTGATCGGGCAACAGGTTTTGCGTGGGCGCGGAATTACTGATCAAGATACCGGGACTTCGCCGATGGTGGCCGTTGTGAATGAGACGTTCGTGAAGAAGTTCTTTCCGAATGGGGAAGACCCGATTGGCATTCACTTCGGCTTGGACGGTGTGAAGAGTGCGGGGGAGATAGAGATTGTCGGCGTGGTGTCAGATGTGAAGTATGTGGATCCGCGTGAGGCTGTTCGGCCTATGTATTTTCGGCCGTTTTTGCAACATGCTCCACTGTCTGACAATCAGGATGTGAGGTCGCTCTTCGCAGGGGCGATCATGCTGCAGATGCGTGGCCCTTCGGAGGGATTGGAGGCGCAGGTGCGACGGACACTTGCGAATATCAATCCGAATCTGACCGTGGTTAACTTCAATACCTTCGGCGGTCAGATTGAGGGCCAGTTTAATCAGGATAAGTTGATTGCGCGGCTGACGCTGCTGTTTGGCGTGTTAGCGCTGGTGCTGGCTTCGGTCGGTCTGTATGGTGTGACGGCTTATACGGTTGCGCGGCGAACGCCTGAGATTGGGATACGGATGGCACTAGGCGCTGGACGCGGCAGCGTGGTGAGCATGGTGTTGCGTGAGGCCATGTTGCAGGCCGGGATTGGGCTTGCCATCGGATTGCCTGTTGCGTTGTTGTGCGTGCGCTTTTTGAAGACGCAACTGTATGGAACGGGCGGGCAGGATCCTCTGGTCCTTGCGGGAGCGGTTTTAGTGCTGATCGTTTCTGCATGCGTTGCGGGGCTTATCCCGGCGCGGCGTGCGGCTTCGACTGATCCGGTCAAAGCGTTGAGGACGGAGTAACAGAGAGACGCGACTATCGCGATTTGAGCCAACAGAAGTTTGTCGATGGAGCAAAGAATGATTGAGTTGAAACAGCTGGAGCGTAGTTATAAGACGGGTCACACCGAGACGTGGGTTCTGCGACGAATCAATCTCACCATCCGAGAAGGTGAATTTGTAACCGTGATGGGTCCGTCTGGAGCGGGCAAGTCTTCGCTGTTGAATGTGTTGGCGATGCTGGACGATCAATGGAGGGGAGAGTTTTACTTTGCAGGCGATGCTGTTCATGCGATGAATCGCAAACAGAGGGCCGAACTGGCACGGCGACGAATTGGGATGGTGTTTCAGAGCTATCACCTGCTGGATGATCTGACGGTGGCGGAGAATATCGATCTGCCGCTGTCTTACAAAGACATTCCGAAGTTGGAGCGGCAGGCACTCGTTGCGGATACTTTGGACCGCTTCAACATTGTGGGGAAGAAGGATCTGTTTCCGAACCAGCTCTCTGGCGGGCAACAGCAGTTGGTGGGCATTGCGCGAGCAGTGATTCACAAGCCGGATCTTTTACTGGCCGATGAGCCGACGGGGAATCTGCACTCGGAGCAGGCCAAGGAGATTATGCAGTTGTTTCGCAGATTGAATGAAGAGGGAACGACAGTGGTGCAGGTGACGCATTCGGAGACAAACGCAGAGTATGGCTCGCGGACGATTGAGTTGCGAGATGGATGGCTCTCTAGAGATACGGCGGGACTTGTAGCGGCTGAAGGAACGGGGGTACGGGCGTGAGAGGAAGTTCTTCACTGCTGCGGTGCTTCGGCCTGGTTGTGTTGCTGGAGATGCCTTTGCTGGCGCAGGTGCAACAGGCTACTGTGGCCCAGACCCCAGCGCCGGCGCAACCTGCGTTGCGGCTGGATATTCCGCACTCTGATAACCCGCTGAATACGTACCGGGCTTCCCTGGTGCCGAAGCCGAATCTGGCGAACTCGCCACGGATCGACGCGCTGGTGAAGGACGGAGTTCTTGAGCTGAGTTTGAAGGATGCGATCTCACTGGCTCTGGAGAACAATCTTGACCTTGCGATTGCTCGATACAACATTCCAATTGCTGCTGCGGACGTTTTGCGCACGCAGGCGGGCGGATCGTTTCGCGGAGTCAACACGGGGGTGGTGCAGAATACTCCGGGAGGCGGTGTAGGTGGCTTTGGCTCAGGCTCGAGTGGGGCTGGCGCTGGTGGCACCTCGGGAGGCGCTGGTGGTGCTGGCTCGGGTGCATCGGGCCTTGTCTCGTCGACGCTTGGTGCGGGTACGAACGTCTCCTCGTATGATCCTGCGATCACGGGAACGTTTAGTATCGAGCATTATGCGCAGCCGTTGTCGAATACGATCGTGTATGGAGTTCCGCAGCTCCAGCAGAATACGACGACGGGAAATGTTGGGTATGCTCAGGCTTTTCCTACGGGGACTTCAATCTCGGCGGTCTTCGATAATAGTCGCGGAACGACGAACAGTCCGGAGAGCTTTCTCAATCCTAACCTGAACTCTTACTACCACTTTGCGATTCAGCAGCAGCTGCTTGCGGGCTTTGGACTTGGGCCGAACCTGCGGTTTTTGCGGATCGCCAAAAACAATCAGCGGATTTCGGATGAGGCGTTCAAGTTGCAAGTCGTGACGACGGTGACCCAGATTGCGAATATGTACTGGGATCTGGTGGCCGCGTACGAAGATGAAGGCGTCAAGAGCCGCTCGCTTGAGTTTGCCCGCCAGGCGCTGGAGAGTGGGCGCAAGCAGCTGGCGCTGCAAGCGATTCCTGCGATGGATGTGATGAAGGATGAAGCGGAAGAGGCTAGTCGAGAGCAGGATTTGACGATTGCGAAGACGACATTGCAGTTTCAGGAGTTGCTGATCAAGAATGCGCTGACGAAGAATCTGGACGATCCGATTCTGGAGGCGATGCCGGTGCGGCCGACCGATCAGAGCGCGATGGCGGACACGACTCCGCAGGGACCGACGGAAGATATGGCGGCGCGGGCGCTGAAGGATCGGCTGGAGTTGGGGGAGTCTGATATTGATCTTGAGAACAGACGACTGAGCCGGGATGCGGCGCGTAACGCTTTGCTGCCTACGGTTGCATTGACTGCCTACTACGGCGGCTCGGGTCTGGCTGGGTTGCAAAATCCTGCGTCGGGCACGATCTCAACTAAGCCCCTTGACTTTGGCGGAGCGGTGCAGACGGCTTTTAATAACAGCGCTCCTGACTATTATGTCGGGCTGACGGTTAATATTCCTCTGCGAAATCGAGTGGCGAAGTCGGACCAGTATCGCGCGGAGCTGGAGACGAGGCAGTCGGAGCTGAGGTTGCAGCAGTTGAAGAAGCAGATTCGGATTGAAGTTCGAAACGCGCAATATGCGCTGGAGCAGAGTGAGGCGCGGGTAGTTTCGGCGCGCAAAGGACGCGATCTGGCACAGAAGACCTTCGACATCACCGCCAAAGAGCAAGAGCTGGGTGCGGGGTCAAACTATCAGACTCTCACGGCGCGGCGCGATCTGGCAGCGGCGGAGTCTACACTGGTCGCGGCGATGACAGCGTATCAAAAGGCTAAGATTGAAGTGGATCGCGCCGTCGGCTCGACATTAGAAGCAAATGATATTTCGATAGAATCGGCGAAGACGGGTATAGCCCCGAGTGGGCAGTAGCGCAGGAGCAGGACATCATGTTGGCGGAGCGGATGGATAAGAAGGAGTCGGGTGCGGAAGATGCGGAGGCGTCGTGCAGGCTCCTGATTGCAGATGACCAGCCACATATTCTGGAGGCGCTGCGGCTGCTGCTGAAGCCGGAGGGGTACCAGTTGGAGATGGTGCGAACGCCTGCGCTGGTGCTGGACGCGCTTGCGCATGAGAGCTTCGACGGCGTGTTGATCGATCTGAACTACACGCGGGATACGACCTCGGGCCAGGAGGGTTTGGATCTCGTGACGCGGGTGAAGGAGATCGATGCGCAGCTGCCGGTAGTTGTGATGACGGCGTGGGGCAATATCGATCTTGCGGTGGAGGCGATGCGGCGCGGCGCGGGAGACTTCATTCAGAAGCCGTGGGAGAATGCGCGGTTGCTGAGTATTTTGCGGACGCAGATGGAGTTGCACCGGAGTCAGAAAAAAATGCGGTGGCTCGAGGCGGAGAATCGCATTCTGCGTGCTCCCGGGGCGCCGGACTTCATCGCTGCGGCGGCTTCGATGAGGCCAGTGCTGGAGACGATGGCGCGGGTCGGTCCGTCGGACGCAAACGTGTTGATAACTGGGGAGCATGGCACGGGGAAGGAGGTTGTGGCACAGACGCTGCATCGCTTGTCCTCGCGTGCAGAGCGAACGCTGGTGGCGGTGAATACAGGCGCGCTGCCTGAGGGAACCTTCGAGAGCGAGTTGTTCGGCCATGTGAGAGGGGCTTTCACCGATGCTCGAACGGACCGCATCGGGCGATTCGAATTGGCGAGCGGCGGGACGCTTTTTCTTGATGAGATTGCGAATATTCCGGTGCGGCAGCAGGCGAAGTTGCTGCGCGTGCTGGAGACCGGTGAACTGGAACGGGTGGGCTCTTCGAAGACGCAAAAGGTGGATGTGCGGATGCTCTCTGCGACCAATGCGGATCTACGAGCGGAGTGCGCGGCTGGACGCTTTCGGGAGGATCTGTTGTTTCGGTTGAACACGGTCGAGATTAGTCTGCCGCCGTTGCGGGAGCGGCGTGAGGATATTCCGGCGTTGGCGGGGCACTTTATGGCGCGATACGCTGAACGATATCGAAGGCAGATTCAGGGCCTGGAGCCGGCCACGCTTCAGATGATGTTGCAGTATGGGTGGCCGGGCAACGTGCGCGAGTTGGATCACACGATTGAACGGGCGGTCTTGATGGCTCGGGGGACGTTGATTGAGCCCGCGGATCTGGGACTGAATACGCAACAGCGGGGCTCGGCGCGGAGCATGGATAATATGAGCCTTGAGGCGGTTGAGGCAATTCTGATTCGCAAAGCGCTTGCCCGCGCAGGTGGTAATGTGAGCCATGCGGCCGATGCGCTTGGATTGAGCAGGGGAGCGCTTTATCGCCGTATCGAAAAGTATGGTCTCTGAAGATCCAGACGGGAAGAGATCCAGCGGCAACTCGAGGCTGACCCGCATGCCGCTGGGGCGATCGGGGCGGCGGGTGAGCTTCGAGAAGCGATTGCGCCTTTGGCTTTGCCTTCCCGGGCTGCCGATGCTGGTGTTGTGCTGGCTTCCGTTGAGGCATCATTCGGTGGATGTTCTTCTGCAAAGTATCGTTCTGCTGAGTCTTGCGCTGGGATGGATCTTTGCGGTCTCCGTTTTAATGGAGCAGATTGTTCGTCCGCTGCAGACGCTGGCGAACGTCGTGGCTGCGTTGCGCGAGGACGACTTTTCTTTCCGTGCTCGCGGAGGGCAGAGAAACGACGCTATGGGGGATCTGGCGCTTGAGATTAATCGTCTCGCGGGAATGCTGCAGGGGCAACGTGCAAGCGCGTTAGAAGCAATGGCGTTGGTGGAACGCGTTATGGAGTCAATGCAGTCGCCGGTGCTGGCGTTTGATCCCGAGGGTCGATTGAAGTTGCTGAACGCCGCAGGGGAGCATGCGTTTGGGTTGCAGGTTCAGACGGCGCTCGGTCACTCGGCTGTGGGGTTGAAGTTGGACCAGCTGCTTGATGTAGCGGATGAAGAGGTCATGTCGCTGGGTAGCGGGCAACAGTCGGTGCGATGGGTGGTGAAGAGGACTGGCTTCCGCCTGCGCGGCGTGCCGCATACGTTGTTTGTGCTGTCGGATGTGAGCGCTGCTTTGCGGGAGGAGGAGCGGATTGCGTGGGAGAGGTTGATTCGGGTGCTGGGACACGAGATCAATAATTCGCTAACGCCTATTAAGTCGATTGCGGGGAGTCTGCGTGGCCGTCTTGCGGCTTTGGGGAGTGCATCTGGCGAGAGTGCTGATTTTGAGAGGGGCCTCGAGGTTATCGAGAATCGCTCCGAGTCGCTGAACCGGTTTCTGCAGGCGTACCGTCAGTTGATGGGCCTGCCGGCACCGCGGCTGGCTCCGGTCTCTGTGGCGACTTTGGCGCAGAGTGCGGCATTGCTGGAGAGGCGAGTTGCAGTGACGGTGGAAGGTGCGGCAGAGGTTGTCGTGCAGGTGGATGCCGACCATATTGAACAGGCGCTGATTAATCTGGTTCGCAACGCAGCCGATGCTGCGCTTAGTCCAGATCATGCTGGTGAAGGTGATCCCCATGTCAAGATCGTCTGGGCGACGGTTGGTTCCGAGGTTGTGATTGGAGTGGTGGACAATGGTCCTGGGCTGACGAACGCAGGCAATCTGTTTGTTCCGTTTTATACAACGAAGCCAGGGGGGACAGGGATCGGTCTGGTTCTCGCGCAACAGATTGCACAGGCGCATCGGGGATCGGTGCAGTTGGCTAACCGTACCGACGGTCACACAGGGTGCAGGGCCGACCTTCGGTTGCCGCTTGCCGGATGACGCTAATCGAGGTTCCCTGCTCCTGGAGGTGCTGTATTGCTCTTTTAACGATGGTGAAGGAAAGAAGATATGCCAAAAGCCCGTTCGCCGTGCAAAATAGCACAGGATTAAAACGAGGTGAAGGATGGCTTGTAAGGTGGAAGAGCTGAGACAGATTCCTCTATTTGCGCTGCTCGACGAGGAGGAGATAGGGGTGCTGGCTGCACAGGTGGAGATCAAAAAGTTTGCAGCACGCCAACGCATCTACAAGCTGGGCGAACCTGGAAAACATGCTTATGTGATGATGTCTGGCGTGGTGCGGGTGACGACGGTGGATCGCGATCACCAGGAGGTGTTGGTGGATGAGCCGCGCGATGGCGAGTTCTTCGGCTTTGCTTCGATGCTGGAGGATACGCCCCACCAGACGACGGCATTGGCGATCGAAGAGACGACCTGCGTTGAGGTGAGTCGTGACGATATCGCCGCGCTGCTGCAGCAGAAGCCTATGGCGGGGATGGACATGCTGACAGTAGTGAGCCGCCAATTTCATGCGTCCCAGGAGTTGGTGCGGCTTCGAGCCAATCGCAACTCGAATGATGTGATCGAAGAGGAGATGAGTTTTGGGGACCGCATAGCCGACACGGTCGCACGATTCGGTGGATCATGGACCTTTATCATCTTATTTGGAGCTGTGCTCCTGGTTTATGCTGCGGCGAACATCATTCTAAGAGGTAGAGCATGGGATCCCTATCCGTTTATTTTGCTCAATCTGTTTCTGTCAATGCTGGCCGCCATCCAGGCTCCAGTGATTATGATGAGTCAGAATCGTCAGGACACGAAAGACCGGGTTCGCGGTGAGTTGGACTACGATGTGAATCTTCGTGCTGAGTCCGAGATTCAAAACCTGTCGGGCAAACTGAATATGCTGACGGAGAAGATCGGCGACGTTGACGATCTTTTGCGGGAGCACTTGAAGCTGAAGGAACACCTGCCTGGAAGATAGCAGCAGGGATAGATGGCGAATTTCGATTGCATGGGGCTCTCGACGTATTAAGGCTCTGTTCCGAATCGGTCTTGTGGAGATCTGCTGGAGGAGAGCATAAGGTGCAGTCTTCGTGCAGGGGCCTTCGCTCGCGCAAATCCACGCACTTTATCCCATTCCATTGCAGCAATCGACATGTCGAGCTAACTGTGCTTCAGTTCGCAGCGGATCTCTTTATCTGCTGGTACGACTCGTGCTGAATGGGTGATGGCAGATCAAATTTAACCGCGAAGAGATGCAGTCTGAGGTCTTCCTTGTCGCCCTTAACGGCGCATATGACTTCTTTATGGCCTTTCTACGTCTTCTTTATGTGCTGACTGCTTGAATGGTGATTGACGCGGGAGCTCGGAAGCCTTCATGGCGTGCTGAGACGTGATCGATCTCCTGCGACGAATTTGCATGCAATAGCTTCAGTTGGAGGCAGGACTATGTGGGATTTGGGATGCGTCGCTGCCAGTGTTTTGTTTTTTCTGATTGCGATTGGCTATACGACGGGATGTGAACGGTTGGGGATGAAGGAGAAGCAGGGATGATCGAGACAACGCTGCTTGGCCTGGTAACCGTGCTGCTATTGATCTATCTGGTTTACGCGCTGCTGCGCCCCGAAAAGTTTTAGAGGAAGTAGTCATTATGACAGCGAACGGCTGGTTTCAGGTTTTCTTCTTTTTTTCATTGGTATTGGTATGTGCAAAGCCATTGGGTGTGTACATGGCTCGTGTCTTCGAGCGCGAACACACTTGGGCGGATGTTATCTTTCGTCCGCTGGAGCGACTCGTCTATCGCCTGACGGGTATCGACGAAACGCGTGAGATGGCCTGGACCGAGTATGCGGTTGTCATGCTGCTCTTCAGTCTGGTCTCTATGCTGGCAACGTATGCGATAGAGCGGCTGCAGCAGTGGCTTCCCCTCAATTCTCAACACCTCGCAGCTGTAGCGCCTGATCTTGCGTTGAATACGGCGGCGTCTTTTACGACGAATACCAACTGGCAGTCCTATGTGCCTGAGACGACGATGAGCTATCTCACCCAGATGCTCACCCTTGCTTACCACAACTTTTTCTCCGCGGCTGTCGGAATGGCGTTGGCGGTTGCGCTGATCCGGGGCATTTCACGGCGCGAATCGAAGACTTTGGGAAATTTTTGGGTTGATGCTACGCGCGCGTCGTTGTGGGTTCTGCTTCCGGGCTGTCTGATCTATGCGCTTCTGCTGGTCTCGCAAGGCGTAGTGCAGAACTTTCGTCCCTATGATCAGGCAAAGCTCGTGCAGGCGCAGACGACAACTGTGACAGGCTCTGACGGCAAGACGACGACACAAACTGTAACGACGCAGAGCATTGCGCAGGGTCCGGTTGCTTCACAGGAAGCGATCAAGATGCTCGGGACAAATGGTGGAGGATTCTTCAATACGAACAGTGCACACCCGTTCGAGAATCCAACGCCCTTCTCTAATTTGATGCAGATGTTTTCGATCTTCCTGATACCCGCTGGGCTGACAGTCACGCTGGGTCGAATGACGCGAGCACCGAAGCATGGCTGGGCAGTCTTTGCTGCGATGGCTGCGCTCTTTTTTGTTGGTGTCTTTGTGGCGTACTACGCGGAGGCTCAGACGAATCCACTCCTTCACTCAGTGGATCAGCATGTTTCGACGTTGCAGGCCGGCGGCAATATGGAAGGCAAGGAAGTGCGGTTCGGCATCGCCAATTCTGCATTGTTTGCGACAGTGACAACGGATGCAAGCTGCGGCGCCGTGAACGCCATGCACGATTCCTTTATGCCGCTGGGTGGGCTGGTTCCGATGGTCAACATCATGCTGGGCGAGGTGATCTTCGGTGGGGTCGGCGCTGGACTCTATGGGATGTTGATCTTCGTTGTGCTGGCGGTCTTTATCGCCGGACTAATGGTTGGGCGGACGCCTGAGTATCTCGGGAAAAAGATCGAATCGTATGACGTGAAGATGGCGATGCTGTATGTGCTGATCTTTCCGTTGTCGATCTTAGGATTTTCCGCAATGTCATTGATGATGCCGCAACTGGGGCTCTCTTCGATCACCAACCCTGGACCTCATGGTCTTTCGCAAATTCTTTACGCTTACACCTCAGCGACGGGGAACAACGGTTCTGGGTTCGCAGGCATCAGCGCGAATACGCATTGGTACAACTTGTCGCTGGCCGCCGCGATGTTGATCGGCCGGTTTCTGATGATCGTTCCGATGCTGGCGATTGCGGGCAGTTTGGCGAAGAAGAAGCTGGTTCCTCCGTCGCCCGGCACTTTTCCTGTGCACACGCCTTTATTCACGGTGCTTTTGGTGGGCGTTGTTCTTATCGTTGGTGCGCTTACTTTCTTTCCCGCTATCTCGCTCGGTCCTATTCTTGAGCACTTAATGATGCACGCTGGCAAAAGCTTCTAGTCCAGAGAAAACAGATAACCATGGCAAATACTCGCAAACGCTCCTTATGGGACAGCAAGATCGTACGACGCGCGCTGGTCGACGCGTTAGTCAAGCTGAGCCCGCGCACGATGATGAAGAATCCGGTGATGTTTGTTGTTGAGATCGGCAGCGTGATTACTACGATCTATCTGCTTCGCGATAGTCTGTCGCATCGCGGCTCGTTTCAATTCGATCTGCAGATTACTCTGTGGCTCTGGTTCACAGTGCTGTTCGCGAACTTTGCTGAAGCGATGGCGGAAGGCCGCGGTAAGGCGCAGGCGGACGCGCTGCGGCGCGCGAAGTCGGAGACTACTGCGGTACGGCTTCGCATGGACGGAAGCACGGAAGAGGTTCCCAGCTCGGATCTTAGGGCGGGAGATCATGTTGTCGTTATCGCCGGCAATATGATTCCCGGTGATGGCGAAGTGGTCGAGGGCGTTGCTTCGGTGGATGAGTCGGCGATTACGGGGGAGTCTGCTCCGGTGATTCGTGAGGCCGGCGGCGATCGGTCTGCCGTGACTGGTGGAACGCGGTGTTTGTCGGATCAGATCAAGGTGAAGATTACGTCTAATCCAGGGGAGACGTTTCTGGATCGGATGATTGCGCTAGTTGAGGGCGCCGAGCGGCAGAAGACTCCGAATGAGATCGCTCTGAATATCCTGCTTGCGGGCTTGACGATCATCTTCCTACTGGCTGTCGTGACGTTGCAGCCGATCGCGATCTACTCGACTGCTCCGCAGACGGTGTTTGTGCTGATCTCGTTGCTGGTGTGTCTGATTCCTACGACGATTGGCGGGCTGCTTTCGGCGATTGGGATTGCTGGGATGGATCGGCTGGTGCAGCATAATGTGCTGGCGATGTCTGGCCGCGCGGTGGAGGCGGCTGGAGATGTGAATACGCTTCTGCTGGACAAGACGGGGACGATTACGCTGGGCAATCGTCAGGCTGCGGAGTTTATTCCGGCACCTGGAGTGAGCAAAGATCAGCTTGCGGATGCGGCGCAGTTGTCGTCGCTGCCGGATGAGACGCCGGAAGGGCGCAGCATTGTGGTGTTGGCCAAGGAGTTGTATGGGCTTCGCGGGCGCGAGTTGAGCGAGTTGCAGGCGGAGTTTGTGCCGTTCAGCGCGGTGACGAGGATGTCGGGTGTGAACATGGATGGGCGGATTATTCGCAAGGGTTCGACCGATGCGATCGCCGCATTTTTGAAGGAGAATGGCGGAAGTTTACCGAACGAGGTCCGAGCGGCAGTGGAGACGGTTGCTCGCAGTGGGGGGACGCCGCTGGTGGTGGCTGAGAATCGCCAGGCGCTGGGCGTGATCCATCTGAAGGATATTGTGAAGGGTGGGATGAAGGAGCGGTTTGCGCAGCTTCGGTCGATGGGGATTCGGACGATCATGATTACCGGGGATAATCCGTTGACCGCGGCGGCGATCGCGCGTGAGGCCGGCGTCGACGACTTTCTGGCGGAGGCGAAACCGAAGGACAAGATGGACCTGATTCGCCGGGAGCAGGCTGAGGGCAAGCTGGTTGCGATGACGGGCGATGGAACCAACGATGCTCCTGCGCTGGCGCAAGCCGATGTAGGCGTTGCGATGAACACGGGCACGCAAGCGGCGAAGGAGGCGGGGAATATGGTCGACCTCGACTCGAACCCGACGAAGCTGATTGAGATTGTGGAGATCGGAAAGCAGTTGCTGATGACGCGTGGTGCGTTGACGACGTTCTCGATCGCGAATGACGTTGCAAAGTACTTTGCGATTATTCCAGCGATGTTTGCCGCTACATTTCCGGTGTTGAGTGCGCTGAATATTATGCACCTGAAGACTCCGCAGTCGGCTATTCTCTCGGCGGTGATCTTCAACGCGTTGATCATCGTTGGGCTGATTCCGCTGGCGCTGAGGGGCGTTGGTTATAAGGCGATGTCGGCGGAGGCGTTGTTGCAGCGCAATCTGTTTATCTACGGATTCGGCGGACTGGTTGCTCCTTTTCTTGGTATCAAGCTCATCGACATCATCATCACTGCCATTCACCTGGCCTGAGGAATTTTATGCGTCGCAATGTGATCACCGCTGTGCTCTACACCGTTGTTACTACTGTTCTGTTTGGCCTGATCTATCCGTTCGTTGTGACCGGACTGGCGCAGGTGCTGTTCCATGACAAGGCTAACGGGCAGCTAGTTTACAAGAACGGAGACCTGGTCGGCTCACGTCTTATCGGTCAGTCGTTTACGGCTCCGCAGTACTTTCACTCACGGCCTTCCATGGCGGGCAATGGATACGATGCTGCGAACTCGAGTGGATCGAACCTTGCACCGACGAATAAGAAGCTGGTCGACCGGGTAGCGGGGGGTGTCGCGGCGGCGCAGGTCGATCATCCCGGAGCGAACGTGCCGATTGATCTCGTCACTGCTTCAGGATCGGGGCTTGATCCTCATATTACGCCGGCGGGTGCGGAGTTTCAGGTAGCTCGCATTGCGAGGGAGCGGCACATGAGCGAGGATGCTGTTCGACGTCTGGTGGCGCGGCATACCGAGGGGCGTCAGCTTGGGTTCCTCGGAGAGCCCCGGGTGAATGTGTTGCTGCTGAATCTGGATCTTGATCGAGCAGCGGCTTCCAACTGATGATGACGAGTGCCGATGGGGGGGCCCCCCCTCCCTATTGCCCGCGTGTAAGCTTTTTATTATCAAAGTGTTACGCGCCTGACCTCCTCTCAAATATGTCCAAACAAAAGGGTTACGTCCAAATACGTCCAAACAAAAGGGTTATGAGATTAAAATAAATGGCCCCAGCTTTTGCCGGGGCCTGTCTTTTCTTCTAGTTCAATTATAGCGGTTTGAGAGTAACTCATACGCCACGCGAAAGTGCAGGACTGGCGCGGGTTTTGTGACTTTGGGGCTTGACAGGATTTTTCCGGGGCTAAAGCGCTTTGCGCTGGGTGGGCTACTTTTACTGTTACTTCGCAAAGTGTATCGACGGCATCTCTCCGCTGATCCATTTTCACGCACTCATCTCAACGGCGGGCGATGGAAGCTGGTTGCTGAGTTCACCGAGACCGAGGGCGGAAAGCGCAGCGACCGTTGTGACCTTTCGAGCTAAATAAAGCGAATCGCGCACATCCGAACCAGGCTAAGAGGGCCGCGCACTTATGAAGGCCAGGACACCAATAAGACATCAGTAAAGTTGGGTAGCCGGAAGCCGCGTATAATCATGTCAGCCAGCACAATGCCGAGCAACACTCCGACGACAAGAACAATGGGAAGCCAAGGCCAGTAGCCCTTACCTTTGAGCGTCACTCAGTAGCCTTCCGGGACGAGCGGCTTTGACGCGGATGCTAGATCTTGGATCATCCTGTCGAGGATGGCGTCGCGCTTGAAAATGGTTGGTGTCGCGGAGATGATTTCTTCGATAGCCGCTTCCATCGGTGCGTTGATGTTGTAGAGTCCCGCGTTCATGCGTGTAGAAAACCTCGTCGATTCATGGTTTCTTCTTCCTCCTCAGGAGGATGGTACCGACCACAATGACGATAGCCGAAACCAACAGTATCACCAAGCCATGCGGGACCATTTCTACCACGTCATTCCCTCGGGAACGTCTCAGCCTCGCCCTTGTTGCAGAACCAGCCAGGGTTGTGGCTTATGATACATGCACTGCTTCGCCATCTCGCAGCCGCAGAGCGTACATTTTGCAGGCCGGTGTAGTGAGGGGAATCACCATGGGCCTTCTATTGGCTCGTCAACCGTTTGCCACTTCAGTTTGCCTTTGCTTGCCAGATGACGTATTAAACGTTGTCTATAGCAGTTGAATTATGGGTCCTACCTGTTATCTTCAGAATTCCGTATACCTTACTATGGATTTATATTTCTTCCTGCAGCACCCGCTGGAGGTCCCCCCTGACGCAACGCAACTTTGATATATCTTCCGTAGCGTTCAAACCGTTGACCTTGCGCATTCTGTTCGTTCTCCTTACTGTGTGGTACGCGGTCTTCTCAACAATCATCACCGTTCGCTCCATCCACTGGCCGATGGTGCACGACAGCCCCATTCTGCTCTATATGGTCTTCCTCAGTGAGCATGGAATGCGTCTCTATCGTGACATCGTCGAAGTTCAGTTTCCCGGAGCAGTCCTTCTTTACAGCTTCGAAAGACACCTCTTCGGAGCCGGCGACCTCGCATTCCGCTTATTTGACCTCTTTGGTCTGGCAACGGCGTTTGTCTCGATGTTCGTCATTGCACGCCGGCAAAAGCTCTGGTTCGCCGCTGTCTTCGGCTTCGCCTTCTTCTTGCTGGAGCATACCGGCACCTGGGTCAGCATCATGGACCTGGGTCAGCGAGACTTCTTCATGGCCTGCCTGCTCGGGGTGGGCGTCGCCTTCCTGCTCGAATCGGTCCATCGCCAACAAGCACGGTTGATCTTCTTTTTCGGACTCTCCGTCGCGCTCGCTTCGACGATTAAGCCTACATCCATCGTCTTTCTTATCGTCGCCCTGCCCGTGATCGTGGCACTGCCCAAACGGCACCTCCCTCTTCGCTCTTATCTCGGGTATCTCCTCGCAGGTTTCTGCGCCGGCATGGCCTTCATACTTGCCTATCTTGTTTACGAAAAAGCGGTAGGCGCCTTCCTCAGTCTCGAATGGGTGATGGTTCCGGTCTATGCAACTACTGCTAATGAGAGCTTCCTGCAGATGCTTCCGGTCCTCATTGAACCATCCCATGTATTACCAGAGGTTGCAATGGGCTCGCTGCTTCTCGTGGCGCTGCAAACCTCTCTCAGAAAAAACCTTGGTCAACAAGTCCTGTTCCTCGCCTCCTTAATGGGTGCCGCATCGTTTTTCCTGCAACACAAAGGTTTTCTTTACCACCGCGCGCCATTTCATTTTTTTGTTTTTCTGTGGGTCGGCTGGGTCCTTGTAGCGACGATGAGGCAAAGTACAAAAAGCTACAAATGGTTGGCTTTTGCACTGCTTTTGTTCTCCGCGGCCCTCTACCCTCGTGTCTCACGTCCAGCCATTTGGAGCCAGTGGAACGAAGTAGCGCTTCAGAGTGACCTGACGGCTTTGCACGCTTCGGATGCTCCGGGCGAGGTGCAGTGTCTTGACACTACCACCGGCTGTGTCAACGTCCTCCTTCACATGAACCTCATCATGGCGACCGGCTACATCAACGACACTGTCTTCTTCCTCGATCGGAACGATGCACGGGTAGAACAACTGCGAGACGAGTTTCTCGCGCAGTTGAAAAAATCCGATCCAAGGATAATCGTATTGAGCAATGAACAATGGCCAACGTTCGACGCTCGCGGCTACGACAAGCTGAAGTTCTGGCCCCAGTTCACCAACCTCCTGAACCAGAGCTACGTTCTTTCCATACAACGTGGCGGCGATCCGGAACACCAACGCGGATACCGTATCTACCTTCGAAGAGACACACCAGGGGCGACCCCACTCACCTTGAACCCGGTCTCCCTTCTCGATGAAACGGACTCGACTCGATCCAGATCGATCTTCGTTTTAGGGGGCGCTTCCAAGGATGGTCAGGAGTGAAGTGCATAATGTTGGTTTGTGACTCGGAGGCTTCTTCGTAGTCAGACTCCGCTTCACCGTGTGAATGAGGTTGACGGAACTATGAATCGATTGCGTTTTGGAAGAGTTGCTGTCCTGTTTGCGCTGGGCTGCTGCGGGATGAGTCTTCCCGGTTTATCGGCACAGAGCGCAACGGCTGCAAAGAGTGATCTGATTTCGATGCATCGTGCGACGAGTGCTGCGGCGCTGCCGAATGGTTTAGAGCTGAGGGATGGCGAGGCGAGGGTTCAGATCACTGCGCTGCGAGAGGATGTTCTGCGGATTCGCGTTTCGAAGACGGGGAAGATGCCTGAGGATGCGTCGTGGGCTGTGCTTCCGGGTTCGCGAACCAGCTCGGTTGCGACGGCCTATCGCGCGGAGGGAGGCAAGACAGGTTTTAGCACGAAGGCGTTGCAGGTGTCGGTTGACCGCGCCACGCTTGCCGTAACGATCAGCGACACCCGTGGCGGTGTTCTGCTGCAGGATGCGCGACCGGTTGAGTTTCACGGCGAGCATTTCAGAATTTATAAGAGGATGTCGGCCGAGGAGCACTACTTTGGCCTGGGAGATAAGACGGGGCCGCTCGATCGCAGAGGCGGTGCGTACCAGATGTGGAACACCGATCAGTATCGTTTTCAGGAGAGCAGCGATCCTCTGTATAAAGCAATTCCGTTTTTTATTGCGGACAATGCGGGGAGGTCGTATGGGTTGTTTCTCGACAATACGTGGCGGACGAGTTTTGATTTTGGGAAGGAAGATTCGGAGGCTTACTCGTTTGGGGCCGATGGTGGACCGATTGACTACTACTTTATTTATGGTCCGAAGCCGAAGCAGGTGGTGGAGGGGTATGCGTGGTTGACTGGTCTTACGCCGCTGCCTCCGCAGTGGTCGCTGGGCTTTCAGCAGTCGCGCTACTCGTACATGACGGAGGCGCGGGCGCGCGAGGTGGCGGACCGTATGCGCGCCGATCGGATTCCGTGCGATGCGCTGTATCTGGACATTGACTTTCAGGATCGGAATGCTCCGTTTACGGTGAATCAGCAGGCGTTTCCGAAGTTTCCTGAGTTTATTCAGGAGTTGAAGGAGAAGCACTTCAACCTGGTGTTGATTACGGATCTGCATATTGCGGATCGCGCGAATCAGGGGTATGCGCCTTACGATTCGGGTGTGGCGGGGGATCACTTTGTGAAGAATCCGGATGGGTCGGTGTTTGTGGGCAAGGTGTGGCCGGGGCCTTCGGTGTTTCCTGATTTCACGAGGAAGGAGTCGCGGGCGTGGTGGGGGACTCTTTATAAAGATTTTTATGAGGATGGGGCCGCGGGTTTTTGGAACGATATGAACGAGCCTTCGGTGTTTGAAGTGGCTTCGAAGACGATGCCGCTGGATGTGGTGCATCGGATCGATGAGCCGGGGTTTGTATCGAGGACTGCGAGCCATGCGGAGATTCACAATGTGTATGGCATGGAGAACTCGCGGGGGACGTATGAGGGACTGCTTGCGTTGAAGCCGCACCAGCGGCCTTTTGTTTTGACGCGCGCGACCTATGCTGGCGGCCAGCGGTATGCGTCGACTTGGACGGGAGATAATTCGAGCAGCTGGAACCACCTTCGCATGAGTACGCCGATGCTTCTGAACCTGGGGCTGAGCGGGTTTTCGATGGCTGGAGATGACATTGGAGGGTATGCGGGTTCTTCTACGCAGGATCTGTTGACGAAGTGGATTGAGGTGGGTGAGTTCAATCCGATCTATCGCGACCACACAGAGAAGTTCACGGCCGACCAGGAGCCTTGGGTGGGTGGAGCGGAGGTGGAAGCGGTTCGGCGGAGGTACATTGAGGATCGGTATCGGCTGATGCCGTATCTCTATACATTGGCCGAGGAGAACTCTCGCACGGGCGTTCCGATGATGCGGCCGATGTTTCTGGAGTTCCCGGATGCGACTGCGGACAAGCATCCGCTCGATCTGGATGCGGCCAATCAGTTCATGCTGGGGCCGGATTTGTTGATTGCGCCTGCGCCTTATCCAGAGGCGCCGGATAGCTATGCGGTGACGTTTCCGCCGGTGGGTTGGTACGACTATTGGACGGGGGCAAAGGTTGCGGGGAGCGCTCGCGAGGCGGTTGCGGTGAGTACGGGCGCGGCGCTGGGAGTGGGTGAGCTTCAGTCGGTGAAGATTACGCCGCAGGTGGATGTGCTGCCGGTGTTTGTGCGAGCGGGGTCGATTCTGCCGTTTGCGCCGGTGGTCGAAAGCACGCAGGTGAAGCCAGATGGGCCGCTGACGCTGAAGGTGTTTCCGGGTGAGGGATGTGCGGGCTCGCTGTATCAGGATGATGGGATCAGCTTCGGGTATAAGGAGAAGGATTTTCTGCGTGTGACGTATAGCTGCGAATCGACTCAGGACGGATTGCGTCTGCAGATCGGCAAGCGCGAGGGGAGCTTTCAGCCTTGGTGGAATGGGGTGCAGGTGACGATCTTCGGTTGGAGTGGCGCGCCGGGGAAGATTATGTATGGCGGCCAGGTGATTGCGGGCGCGAGGTTCGATGGCGCGGCGCATTCGCTTACGGTTGTGTTGCCGGAGAGGGCTGAAGGTGGGGTGCTGGAGATTGCTGGGAGGTAGCGTCCTGCCGGACGGGCCTCCTGCGCGGAGGGCGGTCACTTCGTGACGTGTGTACCTTTTCCGGGCGGGGTGGGTTCGGTTGTCTTCCCGCTGGTCGGCGATAGAGTCAGTGAAGAGCGCTCTAGTGGAAGCGGTAGGCGGCGCCGATCCCCAAGACCTGCGGGCTTAGATCGTTGGGCGGGAAGCTGAGCCACTTTTGAAATTGATACTCTGCGCGTAAGTTGACCGAGCGCGTGAGGCGATAATCGACGCCTATACCCGCGGCTACGATGTTGTAGGCGAGATTGGCGGCGTTGCCTTGTGGAGGACCACCGGGGGTGAGGCTAGGAACCTCTGGGTAGTTGAAGACGCCGCGGCCGTACAGGACTTTGGCGAAGGGCTCTATCCGGCCGAAGTGGAGGACGTAGCGAGGGCCGATCTCGTAGGTGCGTTCGTAGATTTTTGTGGTTGGGTCGGAATCGTTGATTTGGTGGAACTCTGCTTCGATGCCCCAGTGATATTTGAAGTCGAAGTTAACGTAGGCTCCTCCGCCTTTGATCTTTTGCGGGACGTAGTCTGAGTTGGCGTAGTTGAACTCGCCGCCAGCCTGGAGGACTCCGGCGGCGGTTGCGGTTGGGAGTGCCTGGGCGTGGAGTCGTGCGCCGGCGAAGCTGATGAGGCAGAGTAGGGCAGAGATCTTGATTCCGAGGAGGAGATCGTTTGCCCGCTTTGCGATTTTTTCAGATGCTGATCTGTTGCTCATACTGAGAATCTCTCTTGAAGCTTGCGCTTTTTACTGTGGGGACTGGTCGATGTGGTAATCCACGTTTACAGTGTGCTGTATTCCGTTGCTGTTGGCGGTTACAACTATCGGGTAGGTGCGGTCGAAGTAACCTGATCCGCAACCGGTGAGTGTTCCGATAGCTCCGAGAGAGGACAGGATGAGCAGCGAGTGGATGATGAGGCGGGTGAGCTTGCGGCTGGAACGACGCGAGTAGCGCAGGCCGAGGAGCGGAAGGAGGAAGAGGCCGAGCGCGATGTGGGAGAGCCGGCGCGAGCGATCCTGTGGCGACTCGAGTGAGGCGAGCTTGCGGGTTGCGACGGTGAGGGTGATGTCGGTTGGGCCGGCGTACTGGGCGATGGTCGAGGGCGAGAAGGTGTAGGTGGCGAGGATGGGGCCGGTCGGGCTGGCAGAGAGGTTGATGACGCCGGGGTAGTATCCGCCGGTGGGAGAGACATGGAAGGTGTACAGGCGGGTGGTGCCGTAGATGCCTTCGACGGTCTGGGCGCTGGTGAGGACGATGGTGAAGTCGAGAGGCGCGACGTTGATGGTGTTCGCACCGGATGCGGCGGAGGCTGTGCTTGAGTTGAAGTTAGCGTCTCCGCTATAGATGGCGGTGATGGTATGGACGCCTACAGAGAGGGCCGTAGTGGAGAAGGTGGCAACGTCGCTGCTGTTGAGGGTAGCTGTGTTGACCTGGTTGCCGTTGTCAAAGAAGGTGACGGTTCCAGTCGGTGTTCCGGAGGTTGTGGAGGCGACGTTGGCAGTAAAGGTGACTGGCAGAGCGAAGACGGTGCTGGTTGTGCTGAGGCTCAGCGTGGTGATGGCGGGTGCCTTGGTGATGGTCAGCATTCCGTTCTGTACGGTCTGGAGGTAGTCGGTGACGTTGGTTCCGGTTGCAGCAGGAATGATGGGGTACTGTCCTGGTTGAGAGAGCGTGCTTGCGGAGTTGGAGAAGATTTCGGTGAAGGTATCGCCATCCAGCGCGCCGGTGATGGTGCCGGTAAAGACGGGGTTGGGCGAGCCGTAGAGCTTGGTGAAGCTGTTGGCGGTGACGATGAGTGTGGCCTGGCTGATGGTGAGGGTCCCGTTGACGTAGACGACGTTGTAGTCGCTGAGGTTGGTGCCGGAGGCTGCGGGGACGATGGGATAGGTTCCGATCGGTGAGGAGATCGTAGCCAGGGTGCTTTCGGTGAGTGTGAAGGTATCGCCGTTGACTGCGCCCACAGCGGTGGCCGTAAAGCCGGGATTCGCTATTCCATATTCGCGGCTCGCGTTGGTGGCGGTGACGGTCAGGGTTGCCTGGGTGACGGTGAGAGTTCCGTTGATGTAGGTCACGCTGTAGTCGCTGAGATTTGTGCCGGTGGCGACAGGCGCGATGGGATAGTTGCCGATCGGGGATGACGGAGTTGCGTTGGTGCTCTCGGTGAGGGTGAAGGTGTCACCATTGACTGCGCCAAGGGCGGTTGCCGAGAAGACGGGGTTTGCAGAGCCGTAGATGCGGCTGGTGCTTCCGGCTGTGACGGTCAGCATTGCCTGGCCGATGGTGAGGGTTCCGTTGGCGTACGTCACGGTGTAGTTGCTGAGGTTTGCCCCGATGGCCGAGGGAACGATCGGATAAGTACCAACGGGCGATGAGGCGGTGGCGATAGTGGTTTCCGTGAAGGTGAAGCTGTCGTTGTTCTCGACTCCCGTAGCCGACGCGGAGAAGGCGGGATTAGGAGATCCGTAGGTGCGGTTTGCGTCAGCGGCTGTGATGGTGAGGTTCGCCTTGCCTACGGTCAGAGTCCCGTTGGTGTAGACGACGTTGTAATCGGCGAGGTTGGTGCCTGTCGCGGTGGGAACGATGGCGTAGGTTCCAACCGGGGACGCGGCGGTTGCAGAGGTGGTTTCGCTGAAGGTGAAGGTGTCACCGTTCTGTGCGCCGGTTGCGGATGCGAAGAATGGCGGGTTCGGAGAACCATAGGTGCGGTTCGCGTCTGCAGCGAGGACGTTGAGGGTGGCTTGGGTTACTGTGAGGGTTCCGTTGTCATAGATGACGTTGTAGTCGCTGAGGTTGGTGCCAGAGGCCAGGGGAACGATGGCGTAAGTTCCGACAGGGGAGGTCGCGGTGGCGGTGGTGCTCTCCGTGAAGGTGAAGGTGTCACCGTTGACTGCGCCAGCCGCAGTGGCGGAGAAGGTTGGGTTCGCGGCGCCGTATGTTCTGCTAGCGCTTGTGGCTGTGACGGTGAGAGTAACTTGAGTGACGGTGAGTGTCCCGTTGGTGTAGACGACGTTGTAGTCGTTGATGTTGGCGCCTGTTGCGGTGGGAACGATGGCGTAGGTTCCAACAGGGGACGCGGCGGTTGCAGAGGTTGTTTCGCTGAAGGTGAAGGTGTCGCCGTTCTGCGCGCCGGTGGCGGAAGCGTTGAAGGTTGGGTTCGCTGCACCGTAAGCGCGGCTGGCGTCGGCTGCGGTGACGGTCAAGGTTGCCTTGCCGATGGTGAGAGTTCCGTTGACGTAGGTTACGTTGTAGTCGCTGATGTTGGCGCCTGCGGCTACAGGGATGATGGCGTAGGTGCCGGGGGCGGACGCTATGGTCGCCGGAGTGCTTTCGGTGAAGGTGAAGGTATCCCCGTTCTGCGCGCCGGTGGCGGAGGCAGAGAAGGCTGGGTTTGGCGTTCCGTAGGTACGGTTGGCGTCGGCTGCGGTAACGGTCAGGCTTGCCTTGCCGATGGTGAGCGTGCCGTTGTTGTATACGACGGTGTAGTTGGCGATATTGGCGCCACTGGCTACCGGGATGATGGCGTAGGTGCCAGGGGCGGACGCTATGGTTGCCGGGGTGCTTTCGGTGAAGGTGAAGGTATCGCCGTTCTGTGCCCCGGTTGCGGAGGCAGAGAAGGCTGGGTTTGGCGTTCCGTAGGTGCGGTTGGCATCAGCTGCAGTGACGGTCAGCGTTGCTTTCGTGACGGTGAGGGTTCCGTTGACGTATACGACGGTGTAGTTGGCGATATTGGCGCCAGTGGCTACCGGGATGATGGCGTAGGTGCCAGGAGCGGACGCTACGGTTGCTGGGGTGCTTTCGGTGAAGGTGAAGGTGTCACCATTCTGAGCACCGGCCGCTGTTGCGGAGAAGGTTGGGTTCGGAGCGCCGTAGGCTCGACTGGCGCTGGCTGCTGTAACAGTCAGTGTGGCCTGGCCGATCGAGAGAGTTCCATTGACGTAGACGACGGTATAGTTCGAAAGATTTGCCCCGGCGGCAGAGGGAACGATGGGATAGTTGCCGACTGGTGAACTCGCCGTGGCAGAGGTGCTTTCGGTGAAGGTGAAGGTGTCGCCGTTCTGCGCGCCGGCTGCTGTTGCGGAGAAGGCTGGGTTCGCTGCCCCGTAAGCGCGGCTGGCGTCAGCTGCGGTGACGGTCAGCGTGGCTTTGCCGATGGTGAGCGTTCCGTTGACGTATACGACTGTGTAGTCGTTGATATTGGCGCCCGAGGCGACGGGAACGATCGGATAGGTGCCGGGAGCTGAACTTGTGGTGGCTGAGGTGCTCTCGGTGAAGGTGAAAGTGTCGCCGTTCTGTGCACCGGTTGCGGTGGCGGAGAAGGCGGGATTGGTTACACCGTAGGCTCGGCTGGCGTCAGCTGCGGTGACGGTCAGAGTCGCCTTGCCGATGGTGAGGGTCCCGTTGTTGTAGGTGACCGTGTAGTTGCTGAGGTTGGCGCCTGTGGCGACGGGAACGATCGCGTAAGTGCCCGGAGGCGAACTGACGATTGCGGAGGTGCTTTCGGTGAAGGTGAAGGTGTCGCCGTTCTGCGCGCCGGTGGCGGATGCGGAGAAGGCGGGATTGGCTACACCGTAGGTGCGGTTAGCATCGGCTGCCGTGACGGTCAAAGTCGCCTTATTGATCGTAAGGGTTCCGTTGACGTAGACGACGTTGTAGTTGCCGATGTTGGTGCCGGTGGCAGCGGGGACGATTGGATACGTGCCTGCAGAGGAGGAGGTGGTGGCCGTGGTGGTTTCGGTGAAGGTGAAGGTGTCGCTGTTCTGTGCGCCGCTGGCGGAGGCGGAGAAGGTGGGGTTGGCTGCGCCGTAGGCTCGAGTGGCGCTGGCGGCGGTGACGGTGAGCGTGGCCTGGCCGACGGTCAGCGTTCCGTTGACGTAGACGACGTTGTAGTTCGCGATATTCGTGCCGGATGCTGAGGGAACGATGGGGTAGTTTCCGACAGATGAAGTGGTGGTGGCCGTGGTGGTTTCGGCAAAGGTGAAGGTATCGCCATTGGCTGCGCCGGTTGCGGATGCGGAGAACGTCGGGTTGGCGGCGCCGTAAGCCCTGGTGGCGTTAGCGGCGGTGACGGTGAGCGTAGCCTGGCCGACGGTAAGGGTTCCGTTGACGTAGACGACGTTGTAGTTCGCGATATTCGTGCCGGATGCGACGGGGATGATGGGATAGGTGCCGACGGGGGATGAGGTGGTGGCGGGAGTGCTTTCGGTAAAGGTGAAGGTGTCGCCGCTAACTGCGCCGGTTGCGGATGCGGAGAACGTCGGGTTGGCGGCTCCGAAGGCGCGATTAGCGTCGGCGGCGGTGACGGTGAGTGTGGCCTGGGTGATGGTGAGTGTTCCATTGACGTAGACGACGTTGTAGTCGGAGAGATTGGCTCCGCTAGCGACTGGGACGATGGAGTAGATTCCAGTGGGCGAAGCGGAAGTGGCGGTGGTGGTCTCGGTGAAGGTGAAGGTGTCACCGTTCTGCGCGCCGGCTGCGGATGCAGAGAAGGTTGGGTTGTTGGCGCCGTAGGCTCGGGTGGCGTTCGCGGCGGTGACGGTCAGAGTCACTTTGCCGACAGTGAGAGTTCCGTTGGTGACATTGACGGTGTAGTTCGACAGAGCGGTGCCGACTGGGGCAGGAACGATGGGGTAGGTTCCTGCGGGAGAGCTGGTGATGGCGGTTGTTGAGAAGCTCTCGGTGAAAGTGTCGCTATTGACTGCGCCGGTAATGGCTCCGGTAAATGTTGGGTTGGCACTGCCATAGGCGCGGGTGGCGTTGTTGGCGGTGACGGTGAGGACGGCGGGGGTGACGGTGATCTGGGCGGAGGCGGTCTGGCCGGCGTAGTCGGTGGTGTCGGTGGGGGTGAAGGTGGCGGTGACGGTGACGGCTGGGCCTACGGGGAGGACTCCGGCAGGGCTATAGGAGAAGCTGCCGGGGATGGAGGCGGTGGCCTTGATGCCGGTGGTGCCGCCGATGGCGGTGCCGTAGACGATGGACTGGTTGGCCCAGGTGATGGTGTAGCTGGATCCGGTGGCCTGGGTGATGGTGAGGGTTCCCGGGGCGTAGAGGAAGGTGTAGTTCTTGGCGGCGAGGGTTCCTGCGGCGGCGGTGATGGGGTAGGAGCCAACGGGGGAGGTGGCGGTGTCGGTGGAGGTGAGCGAGGCGGCTCCGGTGACCGCGGTAGCCAGGGTGTCGCCGTTGACCAGGCCGGTGATGCTATCGGTGTAGGTGGGGTCCGCCTGACCGAAGGCGCGGGTGGCGTTGTTGGCGGTGACGGTGAGGACGGCGGGGGTGACGGTGATCTGGGCGGAGGCGGTCTGGCCGGCGTAGTCGGTGGTGTCGGTGGGGGTGAAGGTGGCGGTGACGGTGACGGCTGGGCCTACGGGGAGGACTCCGGCAGGGCTATAGGAGAAGCTGCCCGGGATGGAGGCGGTGGCCTTGATGCCGGTGGTGCCGCCGATGGCGGTGCCGTAGACGATGGACTGGTTGGCCCAGGTGATGGTGTAGCTGGATCCGGTGGCCTGGGTGATGGTGAGGGTTCCGGGGTTGAAGGTGAAGGTGTAGTTCTTGGCGGCGAGGGTTCCTGCGGCTGCGGTGATGGGGTAGGAGCCAACGGGGGAGGTGGCGGTGTCGCTGGAGGTGAGCGAGGCGGAGCCGGTGACCGCGGTAGCCAGGGTGTCGCCGTTGACCAGGCCGGTGATGCTATCGGTGTAGGCGGGGTCCGCCTGACCATAGGCGCGGGTGGCGTTGTTGGCGGTGACGGTGAGGACAGCCGGGGTGACGGTGATCTGGGCGGAGGCGGTCTGGCCGGCGTAGTCGGTGGTGTCGGTGGGGGTGAAGGTGGCGGTGACGGTGACGGCTGGGCCTACGGGGAGGACTCCGGCGGGGCTATAGGAGAAGCTGCCGGGGATGGAGGCGGTGGCCTTGATGCCGGTGGTGCCGCCGATGGCGGTGCCGTAGACGATGGACTGGTTGGCCCAGGTGATGGTGTAGCTGGATCCGGTGGCCTGGGTGATGGTGAGGGTTCCCGGGGCGTAGAGGAAGGTGTAGTTCTTGGCGGCGAGGGTTCCTGCGGCGGCGGTGATGGGGTAGGAGCCTACCGGGGAGGTGGCGGTGTCGCTGGAGGTGAGCGAGGCGGAGCCGGTGACCGCGGTAGCCAGGGTGTCGCCGTTGACCAGGCCGGTGATGCTATCGGTGTAGGTGGGGTCCGCCTGACCGTAGGCGCGGGTGGCGTTGTTGGCGGTGACGGTGAGGACGGCGGGGGTGACGGTGATCTGGGCGGAGGCGGTCTGGCCGGCGTAGTCGGTGGTGTCGGTGGGGGTGAAGGTGGCGGTGACGGTGACGGCTGGGCCTACGGGGAGGACTCCGGCAGGGCTATAGGAGAAGCTGCCGGGGATGGAGGCGGTGGCCTTGATGCCGGTGGCGCCGCCGATGGCGGTACCGTAGACGATGGACTGGTTGGCCCAGGTGATGGTGTAGCTGGATCCGGTGGCCTGGGTGATGGTGAGGGTTCCCGGGGCGTAGAGGAAGGTGTAGTTCTTGGCGGCGAGGGTTCCTGCGGCTGCGGTGATGGGGTAGGAGCCAACGGGGGAGGTGGCGGTGTCGCTGGAGGTGAGCGAGGCGGAGCCGGTGACCGCGGTAGCCAGGGTGTCGCCGTTGACCAGGCCGGTGATGCTATCGGTGTAGGTGGGGTCCGCCTGACCGTAGGCGCGGGTGGCGTTGTTGGCGGTGACGGTGAGGACGGCGGGGGTGACGGTGATCTGGGCGGAGGCGGTCTGGCCGGCGTAGTCGGTGGTGTCGGTGGGGGTGAAGGTGGCGGTGACGGTGACGGCTGGGCCTACGGGGAGGACTCCGGCAGGGCTATAGGAGAAGCTGCCCGGGATGGAGGCGGTGGCCTTGATGCCGGTGGTGCCGCCGATGGCGGTGCCGTAGACGATGGACTGGTTGGCCCAGGTGATGGTGTAGCTGGATCCGGTGGCCTGGGTGATGGTGAGGGTTCCCGGGGCGTAGAGGAAGGTGTAGTTCTTGGCGGCGAGGGTTCCTGCGGCTGCGGTGATGGGGTAGGAGCCAACGGGGGAGGTGGCGGTGTCGCTGGAGGTGAGCGAGGCGGCTCCGGTGACCGCGGTAGCCAGGGTGTCGCCGTTGACCAGGCCGGTGATGCTATCGGTGTAGGTGGGGTCCGCCTGACCGAAGGCGCGGGTGGCGTTGTTGGCGGCGACGGTGAGGACGGCGGGGGTGACGGTGATCTGGGCGGAGGCGGTCTGGCCGGCGTAGTCGGTGGTGTCGGTGGGGGTGAAGGTGGCGGTGACGGTGACGGCTGGGCCTACGGGGAGGACTCCGGCAGGGCTATAGGAGAAGCTGCCCGGGATGGAGGCGGTGGCCTTGATGCCGGTGGTGCCGCCGATGGCGGTGCCGTAGACGATGGACTGGTTGGCCCAGGTGATGGTGTAGCTGGATCCGGTGGCCTGGGTGATGGTGAGGGTTCCCGGGGCGTAGAGGAAGGTGTAGTTCTTGGCGGCGAGGGTTCCTGCGGCGGCGGTGATGGGGTAGGAGCCAACGGGGGAGGTGGCGGTGTCGGTGGAGGTGAGCGAGGCGGCTCCGGTGACCGCGGTAGCCAGGGTGTCGCCGTTGACCAGGCCGGTGATGCTATCGGTGTAGGTGGGGTCCGCCTGACCGTAGGCGCGGGTGGCGTTGTTGGCGGTGACGGTGAGGACGGCGGGGGTGACGGTGATCTGGGCGGAGGCGGTCTGGCCGGCGTAGTCGGTGGTGTCGGTGGGGGTGAAGGTGGCGGTGACGGAGACGGCTGGGCCTACGGGGAGGACTCCGGCAGGGCTATAGGAGAAGCTGCCGGGGATGGAGGCGGTGGCCTTGATGCCGGTGGTGCCGCCGATGGCGGTGCCGTAGACGATGGACTGGTTGGCCCAGGTGATGGTGTAGCTGGATCCGGTGGCCTGGGTGATGGTGAGGGTTCCCGGGGCGTAGAGGAAGGTGTAGTTCTTGGCGGCGAGGGTTCCTGCGGCTGCGGTGATGGGGTAGGAGCCAACGGGGGAGGTGGCGGTGTCGCTGGAGGTGAGCGAGGCGGCTCCGGTGACCGCGGTAGCCAGGGTGTCGCCGTTGACCAGGCCGGTGATGCTATCGGTGTAGGCGGGGTCCGCCTGACCATAGGCGCGGGTGGCGTTGTTGGCGGTGACGGTGAGGACAGCCGGGGTGACGGTGATCTGGGCGGAGGCGGTCTGGCCGGCGTAGTCGGTGGTGTCGGTGGGGGTGAAGGTGGCGGTGACGGTGACGGCTGGGCCTACGGGGAGGACTCCGGCGGGGCTATAGGAGAAGCTGCCGGGGATGGAGGCGGTGGCCTTGATGCCGGTGGTGCCGCCGATGGCGGTGCCGTAGACGATGGACTGGTTGGCCCAGGTGATGGTGTAGCTGGATCCGGTGGCCTGGGTGATGGTGAGGGTTCCCGGGGCGTAGAGGAAGGTGTAGTTCTTGGCGGCGAGGGTTCCTGCGGCGGCGGTGATGGGGTAGGAGCCTACCGGGGAGGTGGCGGTGTCGCTGGAGGTGAGCGAGGCGGCTCCGGTGACCGCGGTAGCCAGGGTGTCGCCGTTGACCAGGCCGGTGATGCTATCGGTGTAGGTGGGGTCCGCCTGACCGTAGGCGCGGGTGGCGTTGTTGGCGGTGACGGTGAGGACAGCCGGGGTGACGGTGATCTGGGCGGAGGCGGTCTGGCCGGCGTAGTCGGTGGTGTCGGTGGGGGTGAAGGTGGCGGTGACGGTGACGGCTGGGCCTACGGGGAGGACTCCGGCAGGGCTATAGGAGAAGCTGCCGGGGATGGAGGCGGTGGCCTTGATGCCGGTGGCGCCGCCGATGGCGGTACCGTAGACGATGGACTGGTTGGCCCAGGTGATGGTGTAGCTGGATCCGGTGGCCTGGGTGATGGTGAGGGTTCCGGGGTTGAAGGTGAAGGTGTAGTTCTTGGCGGCGAGGGTTCCTGCGGCTGCGGTGATGGGGTAGGAGCCAACGGGGGAGGTGGCGGTGTCGGTGGAGGTGAGCGAGGCGGAGCCGGTGACCGCGGTAGCCAGGGTGTCGCCGTTGACCAGGCCGGTGATGCTATCGGTGTAGGTGGGGTCCGCCTGACCGTAGGCGCGGGTGGCGTTGTTGGCGGTGACGGTGAGGACGGCGGGGGTGACGGTGATCTGGGCGGAGGCGGTCTGGCCGGCGTAGTCGGTGGTGTCGGTGGGGGTGAAGGTGGCGGTGACGGTGACGGCTGGGCCTACGGGGAGGACTCCGGCAGGGCTATAGGAGAAGCTGCCGGGGATGGAGGCGGTGGCCTTGATGCCGGTGGCGCCGCCGATGGCGGTACCGTAGACGATGGACTGGTTGGCCCAGGTGATGGTGTAGCTGGATCCGGTGGCCTGGGTGATGGTGAGGGTTCCCGGGGCGTAGAGGAAGGTGTAGTTCTTGGCGGCGAGGGTTCCTGCGGCGGCGGTGATGGGGTAGGAGCCAACGGGGGAGGTGGCGGTGTCGGTGGAGGTGAGCGAGGCGGAGCCGGTGACCGCGGTAGCCAGGGTGTCGCCGTTGACCAGGCCGGTGATGCTATCGGTGTAGGTGGGGTCCGCCTGACCGTAGGCGCGGGTGGCGTTGTTGGCGGTGACGGTGAGGACGGCGGGGGTGACGGTGATCTGGGCGGAGGCGGTCTGGCCGGCGTAGTCGGTGGTGTCGGTGGGGGTGAAGGTGGCGGTGACGGAGACGGCTGGGCCTACGGGGAGGACTCCGGCAGGGCTATAGGAGAAGCTGCCGGGGATGGAGGCGGTGGCCTTGATGCCGGTGGTGCCGCCGATGGCGGTACCGTAGACGATGGACTGGTTGGCCCAGGTGATGGTGTAGCTGGATCCGGTGGCCTGGGTGATGGTGAGGGTTCCGGGGTTGAAGGTGAAGGTGTAGTTCTTGGCGGCGAGGGTTCCTGCGGCTGCGGTGATGGGGTAGGAGCCAACGGGGGAGGTGGCGGTGTCGCTGGAGGTGAGCGAGGCGGCTCCGGTGACCGCGGTAGCCAGGGTGTCGCCGTTGACCAGGCCGGTGATGCTATCGGTGTAGGCGGGGTCCGCCTGACCATAGGCGCGGGTGGCGTTGTTGGCGGTGACGGTGAGGACAGCCGGGGTGACGGTGATCTGGGCGGAGGCGGTCTGGCCGGCGTAGTCGGTGGTGTCGGTGGGGGTGAAGGTGGCGGTGACGGTGACGGCTGGGCCTACGGGGAGGACTCCGGCAGGGCTATAGGAGAAGCTGCCCGGGATGGAGGCGGTGGCCTTGATGCCGGTGGCGCCGCCGATGGCGGTGCCGTAGACGATGGACTGGTTGGCCCAGGTGATGGTGTAGCTGGATCCGGTGGCCTGGGTGATGGTGAGGGTTCCGGGGTTGTAGGTGAAGGTGTAGTTCTTGGCGGCGAGGGTTCCTGCGGCTGCGGTGATGGGGTAGGAGCCAACGGGGGAGGTGGCGGTGTCGCTGGAGGTGAGCGAGGCGGAGCCGGTGACCGCGGTAGCCAGGGTGTCGCCGTTGACCAGGCCGGTGATGCTATCGGTGTAGGCGGGGTCAGCGGCTCCGTAGGCGCGGGTGACGTTGCTGGCGGTGACGGTGAGGACGGCGGGGGTGACGGTGATCTGGGCGGTGGCGGTCTGGCCGGCGTAGTCGGTGGTGTCGGTGGGGGTGAAGGTGGCGGTGACGGAGACGGCTGGGCCTACGGGGAGGACTCCGGCAGGGCTATAGGAGAAGCTGCCGGGGATGGAGGCGGTGGCCTTGATGCCGGTGGCGCCGCCGATGGCGGTGCCGTAGACGATGGACTGGTTGGCCCAGGTGATGGTGTAGCTGGATCCGGTGGCCTGGGTGATGGTGAGGGTTCCGGGGTTGAAGGTGAAGGTGTAGTTCTTGGCGGCGAGGGTTCCTGCGGCGGCGGTGATGGGGTAGGAGCCTACCGGGGAGGTGGCGGTGTCGCTGGAGGTGAGCGAGGCGGAGCCGGTGACCGCGGTAGCCAGGGTGTCGCCGTTGACCAGGCCGGTGATGCTATCGGTGTAGGCGGGGTCCGCCTGACCGTAGGCGCGGGTGGCGTTGTTGGCGGTGACGGTGAGGACGGCGGGGGTGACGGGGATCTGGGCGGAGGCGGTCTGGCCGGCGTAGTCGGTGGTGTCGGTGGGGGTGAAGGTGGCGGTGACGGAGACGGCTGGGCCTACGGGGAGGACTCCGGCAGGGCTATAGGAGAAGCTGCCGGGGATGGAGGCGGTGGCCTTGATGCCGGTGGCGCCGCCGATGGCGGTACCGTAGACGATGGACTGGTTGGCCCAGGTGATGGTGTAGCTGGATCCGGTGGCCTGGGTGATGGTGAGGGTTCCCGGGGCGTAGAGGAAGGTGTAGTTCTTGGCGGCGAGGGTTCCTGCGGCGGCGGTGATGGGGTAGGAGCCAACGGGGGAGGTGGCGGTGTCGGTGGAGGTGAGCGAGGCGGAGCCGGTGACCGCGGTAGCCAGGGTGTCGCCGTTGACCAGGCCGGTGATGCTATCGGTGTAGGTGGGGTCCGCCTGACCGTAGGCGCGGGTGGCGTTGTTGGCGGTGACGGTGAGGACGGCGGGGGTGACGGTGATCTGGGCGGAGGCGGTCTGGCCGGCGTAGTCGGTGGTGTCGGTGGGGGTGAAGGTGGCGGTGACGGAGACGGCTGGGCCTACGGGGAGGACTCCGGCAGGGCTATAGGAGAAGCTGCCGGGGATGGAGGCGGTGGCCTTGATGCCGGTGGCGCCGCCGATGGCGGTGCCGTAGACGATGGACTGGTTGGCCCAGGTGATGGTGTAGCTGGATCCGGTGGCCTGGGTGATGGTGAGGGTTCCGGGGTTGAAGGTGAAGGTGTAGTTCTTGGCGGCGAGGGTTCCTGCGGCTGCGGTGATGGGGTAGGAGCCAACGGGGGAGGTGGCGGTGTCGCTGGAGGTGAGCGAGGCGGAGCCGGTGACCGCGGTAGCCAGGGTGTCGCCGTTGACCAGGCCGGTGATGCTATCGGTGTAGGCGGGGTCCGCCTGACCATAGGCGCGGGTGGCGTTGCTGGCGGCGACGGTGAGGACAGCCGGGGTGACGGTGATCTGGGCGGAGGCGGTCTGGCCGGCGTAGTCGGTGGTGTCGGTGGGGGTGAAGGTGGCGGTGACGGTGACGGCTGGGCCTACGGGGAGGACTCCGGCAAGGCTATAGGAGAAGCTGCCCGGGATGGAGGCGGTGGCCTTGATGCCGGTGGCGCCGCCGATGGCGGTACCGTAGACGATGGACTGGTTGGCCCAGGTGATGGTGTAGCTGGATCCGGTGGCCTGGGTGATGGTGAGGGTTCCGGGGTTGAAGGTGAAGGTGTAGTTCTTGGCGGCGAGGGTTCCTGCGGCTGCGGTGATGGGGTAGGAGCCAACGGGGGAGGTGGCGGTGTCGCTGGAGGTGAGCGAGGCGGAGCCGGTGACCGCGGTAGCCAGGGTGTCGCCGTTGACCAGGCCGGTGATGCTATCGGTGTAGGCGGGGTCCGCCTGACCATAGGCGCGGGTGGCGTTGTTGGCGGTGACGGTGAGGACAGCCGGGGTGACGGTGATCTGGGCGGAGGCGGTCTGGCCGGCGTAGTCGGTGGTGTCGGTGGGGGTGAAGGTGGCGGTGACGGTGACGGCTGGGCCTACGGGGAGGACTCCGGCGGGGCTATAGGAGAAGCTGCCGGGGATGGAGGCGGTGGCCTTGATGCCGGTGGTGCCGCCGATGGCGGTGCCGTAGACGATGGACTGGTTGGCCCAGGTGATGGTGTAGCTGGATCCGGTGGCCTGGGTGATGGTGAGGGTTCCCGGGGCGTAGAGGAAGGTGTAGTTCTTGGCGGCGAGGGTTCCTGCGGCGGCGGTGATGGGGTAGGAGCCTACCGGGGAGGTGGCGGTGTCGCTGGAGGTGAGCGAGGCGGAGCCGGTGACCGCGGTAGCCAGGGTGTCGCCGTTGACCAGGCCGGTGATGCTATCGGTGTAGGTGGGGTCCGCCTGACCGTAGGCGCGGGTGGCGTTGTTGGCGGTGACGGTGAGGACGGCGGGGGTGACGGTGATCTGGGCGGAGGCGGTCTGGCCGGCGTAGTCGGTGGTGTCGGTGGGGGTGAAGGTGGCGGTGACGGTGACGGCTGGGCCTACGGGGAGGACTCCGGCAGGGCTATAGGAGAAGCTGCCGGGGATGGAGGCGGTGGCCTTGATGCCGGTGGCGCCGCCGATGGCGGTACCGTAGACGATGGACTGGTTGGCCCAGGTGATGGTGTAGCTGGATCCGGTGGCCTGGGTGATGGTGAGGGTTCCCGGGGCGTAGAGGAAGGTGTAGTTCTTGGCGGCGAGGGTTCCTGCGGCGGCGGTGATGGGGTAGGAGCCAACGGGGGAGGTGGCGGTGTCGGTGGAGGTGAGCGAGGCGGCTCCGGTGACCGCGGTAGCCAGGGTGTCGCCGTTGACCAGGCCGGTGATGCTATCGGTGTAGGTGGGGTCCGCCTGACCGTAGGCGCGGGTGGCGTTGTTGGCGGTGACGGTGAGGACGGCGGGGGTGACGGTGATCTGGGCGGAGGCGGTCTGGCCGGCGTAGTCGGTGGTGTCGGTGGGGGTGAAGGTGGCGGTGACGGAGACGGCTGGGCCTACGGGGAGGACTCCGGCAGGGCTATAGGAGAAGCTGCCCGGGATGGAGGCGGTGGCCTTGATGCCGGTGGCGCCGCCGATGGCGGTGCCGTAGACGATGGACTGGTTGGCCCAGGTGATGGTGTAGCTGGATCCGGTGGCCTGGGTGATGGTGAGGGTTCCCGGGGCGTAGAGGAAGGTGTAGTTCTTGGCGGCGAGGGTTCCTGCGGCTGCGGTGATGGGGTAGGAGCCAACGGGGGAGGTGGCGGTGTCGCTGGAGGTGAGCGAGGCGGAGCCGGTGACCGCGGTAGCCAGGGTGTCGCCGTTGACCAGGCCGGTGATGCTATCGGTGTAGGTGGGGTCCGCCTGACCGTAGGCGCGGGTGGCGTTGCTGGCGGTGACGGTGAGGACGGCGGGGGTGACGGTGATCTGGGCGGAGGCGGTCTGGCCGGCGTAGTCGGTGGTGTCGGTGGGGGTGAAGGTGGCGGTGACGGTGACGGCTGGGCCTACGGGGAGGACTCCGGCAGGGCTATAGGAGAAGCTGCCCGGGATGGAGGCGGTGGCCTTGATGCCGGTGGCGCCGCCGATGGCGGTGCCGTAGACGATGGACTGGTTGGCCCAGGTGATGGTGTAGCTGGATCCGGTGGCCTGGGTGATGGTGAGGGTTCCGGGGTTGAAGGTGAAGGTGTAGTTCTTGGCGGCGAGGGTTCCTGCGGCTGCGGTGATGGGGTAGGAGCCAACGGGGGAGGTGGCGGTGTCGCTGGAGGTGAGCGAGGCGGCTCCGGTGACCGCGGTAGCCAGGGTGTCGCCGTTGACCAGGCCGGTGATGCTATCGGTGTAGGTGGGGTCCGCCTGACCGTAGGCGCGGGTGGCGTTGCTGGCGGCGACGGTGAGGACAGCCGGGGTGACGGTGATCTGGGCGGAGGCGGTCTGGCCGGCGTAGTCGGTGGTGTCGGTGGGGGTGAAGGTGGCGGTGACGGAGACGGCTGGGCCTACGGGGAGGACTCCGGCAGGGCTATAGGAGAAGCTGCCCGGGATGGAGGCGGTGGCCTTGATGCCGGTGGCGCCGCCGATGGCGGTGCCGTAGACGATGGACTGGTTGGCCCAGGTGATGGTGTAGCTGGATCCGGTGGCCTGGGTGATGGTGAGGGTTCCCGGGGCGTAGAGGAAGGTGTAGTTCTTGGCGGCGAGGGTTCCTGCGGCGGCGGTGATGGGGTAGGAGCCTACCGGGGAGGTGGCGGTGTCGGTGGAGGTGAGCGAGGCGGCTCCGGTGACCGCGGTAGCCAGGGTGTCGCCGTTGACCAGGCCGGTGATGCTATCGGTGTAGGTGGGGTCCGCCTGACCGTAGGCGCGGGTGGCGTTGTTGGCGGTGACGGTGAGGACGGCGGGGGTGACGGTGATCTGGGCGGAGGCGGTCTGGCCGGCGTAGTCGGTGGTGTCGGTGGGGGTGAAGGTGGCGGTGACGGTGACGGCTGGGCCTACGGGGAGGACTCCGGCAGGGCTATAGGAGAAGCTGCCGGGGATGGAGGCGGTGGCCTTGATGCCGGTGGCGCCTCCGATGGCGGTACCGTAGACGATGGACTGGCTGGCCCAGGTGATGGTGTAGCTTCCCTTGTTGATGGTGAGGGAGCCGTTGACGTAGGTGAAGGTGTAGTTGGTGGAGGCGAGTGTGCCTGGTGCGGCAGTGATGGTGTAAGTGTTAGCGGCTGCGGGAGCTGCCGGGGTGGTGGTCAAGGACGGAGCGCCGGTGGTGGCTGAGGCAGCGGTGTCACCGTTGACGAAGCCGGTGATGGTTGCCGTATAGGTTGGGTCGGCGGTGCCGTAGGTAATGGTGTAGCTGTTGGCGGTGACCGTGAGGTTGACTGCAGTGACAGTGAGGGTTCCGTTGACGTAGACGACGTTGTAATTGCCGATGTTGGTGCCCGAAGCAGTAGGAACGATATTGTAGGTTCCGGCTGGGCTGGTCGTCGTGGCGGTGGTGGTCTCGGAGAAGGTGAAGGTATCACCGCTCGCGGCGCCTGTGGCGGTTGCGGAGAAGGTTGGATTCGCTGCTCCGTAGGCGCGGGTGGCGTTGCCTGCGGTGACGGTGAGAGTGCCCTTGGTGATGGTGAGGGTTCCGGGGGCGTAGGTGAAGGTGTAGTTCGTAGAGGCGAGGGTTCCCGCTGCAGCGGTGATGGTGTAGGTGTTAGCGGCTGATGGGGCTGCGGGGGTAGTGGTGAGGGATGGAGTGCCAGTGGTGGCTGTGGCAGTCGTGTCTCCGTTGACGAAGCCGGTGATCGTGGCGGTGTAGGTCGGATCTGTGGTGCCGTATGGGATGGTGTAGCTGTTCGCCGTTACCGTGAGGCTGGCCTTGGTGACGGTGAGGGTTCCGTTGATGTAGACGACGTTGTAGTTTGCGAGGTTGGTGCCTGAGGCAGTCGGAACGATGTTGTAGGGGCCGGCTGGCGAGGTCGCGGTGGCGGTGGTGGTCTCGGAGAAGGTGAAGGAGTCACCGTTTACAGCGCCGGTGGCGGAGGCGGTGAAGGGTGGGTTAGCTTGTCCGTATACGCGGGTGGCGTTGCCGGCGGTGACGGTGAGAGTGCCCTTGGTGATGGTGAGGGTTCCAGGGGCGTAGGTGAAGGTGTAGTTCGTAGAGGCGAGGGTCCCGGGTGCAGCGGTGATGGTGTAGGTATTCGGAGCAGAGGGAGCCGCGGGATTGGTGGTCAGAGACGGAGTGCCGGTGGTGGCTGTGGCAGCGGTGTCGCCGTTGACGAAGCCGGTAATGGTTGCGGTGTAGGCCGGGTCTGCGGTGCCGTAGGGGATGGTGTAGCTGCTGGCGGTGACCGTGAGGTTAGCCGCGGTGACGGTGAGGGTGCCGTTGACGTAGACGACGTTGTAGTTGGCGAGGTTGGTGCCTGAGGCGGTGGGGACGATGTTGTAGGGACCCACTGGCGAGGTGGCGGTGGCGGCGGTGGTCTCTGAGAAGGTGAAGCTGTCACCATTCATGGCGCCAGTGGCGGAGGCGGTGAACGTGGGGTTAGCTGCGCCGTAAACGCGGGTGGCATTGCCTGCGGTGACGGTGAGAGTGCCCTTGGTGATGGTGAGGGAGCCGGCGACGTAGGTGAAGCTGTAGTTCGTGGAGGCGAGGGTTCCCGGTGCAGCGGTAATGGTGTAGGTGTTCGGAGCCGAGGGAGCCGCTGGGGTGGTTGTCAGCGACGGAGTGCCGGTGGTGGCGGTGGCGGTGGTGTCTCCGTTGACGAAGCCGGTGATCGTGGCGGCATAGGTTGGGTCAGCGGTGCCATACGGGATCGTGTAGCTGCTGGCTGTTACGACGAGGGGGGCCTTGGTGACGGTGAGGGTTCCGTTGATGTAGGTGACGTTGTAGTTTGCGAGGTTGGTGCCTGAGGCAGTCGGAACGATGTTGTAGGGGCCGACTGGGCTGGTCGCGGTGGCGGTGGTGGTCTCAGCGAAGGTGAAGGTATCGCTGTTCACGGCTCCGGTCGCGGTGGCGGAGAAGGTGGGATTAGCCGATCCGTAAACGCGGGTGGCGTTGCCGGCGGTGACGGTGAGAGTGCCCTTGGTGATGGTGAGGGTTCCGGGGGCGTAGGTGAAGGTGTAGTTCGTAGAGGCGAGGGTCCCGGGTGCAGCGGTGATGGTGTAGGTGTTCGGAGCCGAGGGAGCCGCGGGATTGGTGGTCAGAGACGGAGTGCCGGTGGTGGAGTTGGCTTGCGTGTCGCCAGTGGCGAAGCCTGTGATGGTGGCCGCGTATGCGGGGTCAGCCGTGCCATACGGGATGGTGTAGCTGCTGGCAGTAACCGTCAGGTTGCGTTGATTGACGATTATTTGAACGGAAGCAGTTGCCGTGGTGTAGTCGGTGGTGTCAGTCGGAGTAAAGGTGACGGTGAGGGTTTGGGGGCCGGCAGGGAGTACGGTGCCCGCGGCTGGGCTGTAAGAGAAGGTACCTGGGATCGACCCGGAGACGGTAGCGTTCAGCTGGCCCGTGCTGCTTTGGACGAGGGCCGTACCATACGTGATGTTGGCCGGGTTCGACCAGTTGATCCCCGGTGTGGCTTTCGTGATGGTGAGCGATCCGGTGGCGAAGGTCAGACTATAGTTTGAGGACGCGAGGGAGCCGGTGGCGGGCGTGATGGTGTAGGTGCCTGCGGCTGTGGGAGCTGCCGGGGTCGTCGTCAGAGAAGGATTTCCGGTGAAGGCTGTCGCGGCGGTGTCGCCGTTGACGTAGCCCGTGACCGAGTAGGTATAGGGGGGAACTGCCGTTCCGTAGACCACAGTCTCATTGTTGGCGGTGAAGAGAAGCGCCTGTTTGGTGACGACGAGGTTGACGGTCTTTGTTGCTGTCCCGAAGTTCGGGTTGGTCGGGGTAAACACAACTTTGAGTGGAATGGTACCGACCGCAGGAACCACTCCGGCAGCCGGAGTGTAGGCGTAGGTGCCTGGCACTACCGTTGGAGTAGACGATGTGTTGAGTCCCATCGCCACAATGACGACGTTGCGATTGTTCGGGAGGGTGATGCTTTGTACGGTCCTCGTGTTATCGAGGGCTATTTGATATCCGTACAGGTCGGCTTGTTGCCCTGTTACTCGACCTCCGCTGCCATTGTTGTAGTATCCGGTGACCGCAACAAAGGATTCGCCAGGGTAACCTTGATTAACCAGCCAACTGCTGAGGCTGATCTTTGTGGTTGCGGTGGTGCCATCCGTATAGGTAATTGTGAAAGGCTGTGCGGTCTGTCCCCCTGTGGTCGCCGCACCAATCAGTGACAAGCTAACAAAATTCCCTTGAGGCAAGGCAATCGTCGTGCTCGTGACGGCATCCGGAACATTCGCGGGACCTAGTGCATACGTCTGCCCGTTCCACACAACGGAAGAGCCAAGGAGGGTGGCTGAGTAGGCATTTCCACCGTTATCGAAGCCTCCAGTAGAGAAGGTCGATCCATCGGTCTCAAAGGCGTTGACGCGATAGTAGGACGAGAGCGAAACGGAGGTCGTTCCTGGTGTTGTCTGTGCGACTGCATTAAGTTGTGTCGCACTGAGTGCTGTTCCGTAGACGATGGGTGCGGGCGTAGGCCAGACCAGCGTTGTGGCGTTCGAGGGATTAACGAGTAGTTGCACACTCGCGGAAGCGCCCGTGTAATCGGTCTGGTCCGTGGGAGTGAATGTGGCTGAAAGAGTATTTTCTCCAGTTGGAAGTACCGCGCCCAGAGCTGGGTTGTAGACCAGCGCGCCTGGCACCGGCGGGGAGACAAGATCCATGGCGAGGATCGAGACATCTCCTGGTCCCTGCCATGCGGGGAGCGTGACACTCTGAACAATCTTTGAGCTATTAAGCGGGATCTGATAGCCATAGACGCAGGTCAAGTGGGCGTCCTGGCCACCAGTGGAGGTGTTGCGGAACGGGACGCAGGTGACTTCCGTTTCGCCAGGCCAGTTCAACGGATAGACCCAGTCGCTCAGGCTCTGCGTATAGGTCGAGGTTGTTCCGTCGGTATACGTTATGATGAATGGGTTCGCCGCGGTCGTGTTGTTGACCATCGCGCCAAGCATATTGAGGCTGGCGTAGTATCCAGCCGGAAGAGGGATGGTCACGGTCGTTCCTGTGCTGCTTAGACCGGCGACTCCATCGAGTGCGTTGGCGGGTCCCAACTGGTAGGTGATGTTGTTCCAGGTGACGGACGTTCCCAGCAGATTCGACGAGTAAGCATTCCCGCTTTGATCAAAGCCACTGGCAAAGTGCGTGCCATTGCTGTAGATCGCGTTGATGTTGTAGTACGAGGTCAACGGGACCGGCGTGTAGACAGCCACCGTCGCGTCGAGCTGGATATTGCTCAACGGCGTGGGATAGGTTATGGCCGCGGGCGAGGGCCAACTGATCTGAGGATTCGCTGGGTTTACCGTGAGGGTGACAGTGGTGGTCAACGGAGTGTAGTTCGTGTTGCTCGGAGTGAAGGTGGCAGTCAGCGTATAGTTGCCGACTGCGAGCAGGGTGTAAGGAGCTGGATTGTAGGAGAAGGTTCCGGGTGCCGTCGTCGTAGCGTTGAGTTGTGTAGAGGACAGCAGGGTGCCATAGCTGATGGCCGCTGGAGTAGCCCAGATGATGACTGGAGTTGCCGGACCCACGGTTATGACGAGAGGGGTAACAGCGGCGCTGGCGACAAAATTAGTGTCGCCCGAGTAGGACGCCGTGATGTTGTTCACGCCGATTGTGAGGCTTGCAGTGGACAACGTCGCGACGCCGCCGGACACGGTGATGGCGGTGCCAAGGGTGTTGCCGTTGTCTTTGAAGGTGACGGTTCCACCCGGAGTCAGCGCTCCCACCAAAGAAGGCTGAATCATTGCAGTGATGACGATCTGTTGACCAAAAGCCGGCGCTGAGTTGGTGGCGCTGAGCAGGGTCGAGGTAGAGATCTTCGTCGCTGCCAGGGACAGGGTGGCGGACTTGCTTGCGGCAAAGTCCAGATTAGTCGGGAAGGAAGCAAGGATATTGTGGTTGCCGCTGCCGGGAATGGTGACGCCGGTGAAAGAGACACTCGCCGTGTCGGTGACCTGATTGAGCAAAATGCTCACGCTCTTGCTGCCGTTGTTGGCGATTGCGAGGTCACTGGTACCGTCGCCATTAAAGTCTGCCGAGGCGACGGCGATAGGGGTCTTCGCTACGGTAGGAGTCGTCGGCGTCTGAAAGGTGAAGTCACCGTTTCCAAGGAACAGACTCGCTGTGGTCTGTCCGGAGTTGGCAACAGCGAGGTCGACATTTCCATCGGCGTTGAAGTCTCCTGCGACGATCGAGGTGGGGGTGGTTCCGGTGGAAAGCAAGGTAGCCTGCACGGCGAAGGCGCCTGCTCCGTTGCCGCGGAAGATCCCGATCTTCTTTGTGCTGCTGTAGGTCACCGCAAGGTCCAGTTTGCCATCGCCATTGATATCCGCGGCAACGAGCGAGTTAGGAGCGGTTCCATTTCCGGTGGAGATTGGCGACCCTGTGGCCTGGGTGAAGCTGCTGCCGTTTCCGTTGCCGAGCATGACGCTGATGGTGTTGCTCGATTTGTTAGTAACGGCAAAGTCAAGATTGCCGCCGGCGTTAAAGTAGCCAGCGACGATCGCGGTTGGATTGGTTCCGACGTTGACTTGAGAGACGTTCGCAGCAGGAAATGCGCCGGACCCATCTCCCAGCATGATGTCCACGACACCGTTTACCGGGACCAGATCAAGAAGCGTGGCGCTCTGGGCTACCGCGAGGTCAGGCTTTCCGTCTCCGTCGAAGTCTCCAACTACCAACGAGGTTGGGGTGGTGACTTCGAGGAAGACGCCTGGGATGGAATAGGTTGAAGGGGCGCTGAATGTACCGTTAATTCCACCGAGATAGATGGCGACGGCTCCGTCTGCGCTGTTGACGACAGCCAGATCGAGTTTGCCATCCTGATTAAAGTCGGCTGCGACGATGGCGACGGGACCGTTGCCGGTAGTCAGCTTGGTTGGGGAAGCGGTGAACCCGCCTGCACCGTCACCGAAGAGAATCCAGACAGTTCTATCGTTGCTGTTCAGAACTGCGAGATCGATGAAGCCATCGCCGTTGAAGTCGCCAGAAGCGATGCTCTGAGGGCCGCTGCCTACCGTTACCGGCGAAGTGCTGCCCGCTACAGTCTGCTGCCCGGACACGCCTGAGCCAAGGGCAGGAGGGGGAGTGACGATGAGATAGTTGGCGTTTGACGTGTCCAGGAGGGAGATATTTCCGACGGGGAAGCTGTTGGTGCTCCCTGTTCCTGTCACGGTTGCGGTAAGCGAAAACGGTGGAGTGGTTCCGGCCGAGGTCTGAACGAGACTGGTGGTTGTGGGATAAGTTCCTGTAATAGTTACACTTTGAACATCAGACGAAGACGAATAGGCCTGGATCGCACCGAAGACCGCCATGATGGAGTGACTGCCAACTCCGCCAAACTCCTGCTGCAAAACGGCGGTGCCCGACACGGATTGCACCTGGACGCTGCCAAGTACTCTGCTGATGCTGTTGTAGGTGTCCAGGAAGGTAACTACTCCGCCTGAGACCGGTGTCGCACCCGCTTTGACCGTCGCCGTCATGGCCAGTACGGATCCGTTCGCGGCGCTAATCGGCGTCACCGAGAGCGACGTCGTCGTGGCACTCTGGGCAAACGCAAGAGAAGCAGACATCGCCAAAGAGAAAGCCGTCAAAGCCGTGAAAGACTTTGAGAAGGAACGGAAGCTGGACTTGACGATTGCCAGGCAGCTTTTGACTTTGGCGCGGTGTGACGACATGCTTATCTCCGTGACGACTAGTGACGTGACAAGAAGCTTCCAGGCAGACAGGTGCGCCTTACGCAGAAGGGTGGGTGGATGGTGGCCACTTTCGACTCCTGCGCTGGTTTTCTGCTAAGAACTTCCTGAGGCGAGAACTATGTTGGTACTGCTAGGACCCCGAAGAGACCAGGAACTCTCGTGACGCTCTCATCAGGCCTGCATCTTCGCTGATAGAGAATGGAACTGCATGAGAGAGTTATTGGCCTCCTTTGCTCCTCACTAGCATCACTTAGCCGAGGCTTCTCATCCATAGTCCAAAGGTGGCAGCATAAACCCCGCAAAATGCAGGCATTTTTACCCAAAACATGGAAATGTTTCCAGCTACTGACACAGAAGTGTCAGAGGCGCGAAGCCATGGACGCCAGTGTTGGTCTGCGGAATGCCATCGAAGCTTTGAGCGGCCCGGGTTTTTTGTTAGAACCTGCAACGTAGTCCCCGGAGATCCGTTGGAGGATCTCAACGGCGGGGATTTGTCGCAAGACTGCGCGGTCGCATCTGTATTAGAGAGCCAAAAAATCTAACTGCGTCCGACAGATGAGCGCTTAAAAGTCCACGGCTCTTCCGGGGCCGGTTCTAGCGGCTTCCTTATCAGCGATCCCAATTGTCGCTGGCCGAGATCTCGTGATTCTTTGTGGCCGTTTTCAGCGTCTTTGGTATCTATGTCTTGGGACGGCTTGCCACTGTGGTGCCTGTGATGTCTTCCAGCAGCCGGATGGAGCCGCAGATGTCGTCCTCGCCGAAGCCCTTGGCGATTGCGGCGCGATAGAGCTGCCGCGAGAGCGAGGTCAAGGGCGCCGGGACGTTGAGCTCAGCCGCAGACTCCAGCATCAGCTCCATATCTTTCTCGAGCCACTTGACGGAGAAGTTGGTGGTGAAGTTTCTGGCGAAGACCATAGGGGCTTTTGCGGTGAGCAGGCCAGATTTAGCCGCGCTGTTGTTAAGGATATCGAGCATCATCTCGGGATCGACGCCGGCTTTTGTGCTCAGGACGATGCTCTCATTGAAGGCCTGGAGCAGGTTGCCAAGGATCATATTTTGCGACAGCTTGGCGTGAAGTCCCATGCCTGCTTCTCCGCAGTAGTACAAAAGCTTTCCCATCACCTCAAAGTACGGGCGGACTTTTTCGAAGATATCCTTTGGCCCACCGACCATAAAAGTCAGTGTGCCCCCTTCTGCTCCGGCTTTGGAGCCGGTACAGGGCGCGTCGAGAAAGCTGATGTCCTTTTTGGCCAGTTCGGCGGCGATAGCGCGGCTTGCAGAGGGGGCAATGGTGCTGCAGTCGACGATGATCGACCTGGCGGCTGCTCCTTCGGCCAGACCATCTGCGCCGAGGATGACACTGCGGGACATCTCGGTATCGCCTACGCAGAGGAAGGTACAGTCGCTCTGGCGCGCAACGTCGGCCGGAGTGGAGCATGCGATGCCGCCTTTGTTAACCAAAGCAGCAACTTTTCCCTCGCTGAACGACCAAAGAGCCACCTGATGATCGGCCTCGATCAGACGAAGAGCCATTGGGCCACCCATAATCCCCAATCCTAAAAAGCCAAGCTTTGCCATTTGTGTTGGACTCCCTTTAAACGATGTTAGAAGTGAAAGGCGCAGGTGTACAGGAGCGCTATCAAGCCACGAAGGCGGCTAGCAGCACGCGGCTCCCAAGTTTCAACTCGCTTTAGTCGAACGACTCCCAGGCGCGAAGTGCGTGTTCAAAAAGTTCCATATTGACGAGTTTGCCGCGGAACTTGACGCCTTCCATCTTCAATCGCGCTCGCTGTTCGATTGCGGGTTCCCCGCGAAGTTTGATCTCACCGCCAGCGCCGAGCACTCGGTGCCATGGAAGATGATCTGGCGGATCGGTGCGCAGGAGTCTTGCCACAGCGCGATGGTAGAGCGGATAGCCAGCCGCTGCCGCAACCTGTCCGTAGGTGCTGACCTTTCCTGCAGGAATGGAAAGAATGATGCGACGAAATGCTGTGTCACGGAGTTCGTTCGCACGAGCCCCATCCCGTAGAATTCTGCGTTTCGCCTGGGATGTGGGGACAGTCGGGATAGCCCCTGGAAAGGGAGGACGAACGGGCTTGTCATTCTTCCTTCGCGTGCTCATCGTCATCCGGTCTTCTAAAGCTCTCTCTGACTTTTGCCTGCTCTGGAAATCAGAGTTCGGGATCATGATATCTCGTTCGTCATTAGTTCAAACTGCATGAGCGCTCCGCGAAGGAGAAGATGCACCCGTTCGAGATAATGGCGGCTAGCTAGAACGGCGGAGAGCCGCTACTAAGGAAGGCGAACTCATTCGTCTTTCGTCCGGAACCATGATCACCCAGACGTATCTGGACCCGTCTAAGACCAGTGAGCCGAGAGACTTAGGTAAAGACGGACCAACCGAGAGATACTGCGACCGTGCACGGGGATTCTCATCTGACTAAGTGCACTATCTTTCAACCTTATTTCGGTTAGGCTTGGATCAACAAGAGGAAAGTCAGTTCGTTGAATGGAGCCTTAGCTTTTCGTGGTCGCCTTCCTTAGTCGCATCTTTCGAGCGTTTCGGTACCGTGATTTTCGGATCATGTGGTTGGGAGCTTGTGTTTCCACCATTGGGACCTTTGTGCAGCAGTTCGCGCAAAGCTGGCTTGTCTATGACCTGACCAAAGACCCTTTTTACCTTGGGCTCGATCTCTTTCTGGGACAACTGCCGATTATGCTCTTTTCTCTTGTCGGTGGTGTTTTTGCGGACCGTTTGGATCGAAAGAAGATGTTGCTCTCTTCGCAGTACATCCAGATGATCTGCGCCTTCGTCCTGGCAACATTATTCGCTACCCATGCGGTCAAGGTCTGGCACATCCTGACCTTGTCTTTCGTTGTTGGGGTTGGGCAATCGTTTGGCGGACCCGCCTATTCAGCCCTGTTGCCCACGCTGGTGGAGCCCGAAGACCTTGCCAATGCAATCTCGATGAATTCGATTCAGTTCAACCTTGCGCGGATTATCGGTCCGACCCTTGGAGGCCTCGCGTATACCGTCTTCGGCGCGACGTGGTGTTTCGCGCTGAACGGCTTCTCCTATGTCGCGGTCATAATTTCACTCTTTGTGATCAGGGCGCAGTCCACTGCACCCAAGACCCAGATGTCCGTTTTGAAGAGCATGAAGGAAGGAATAAGTTTCATCAGAGATCGTGAGGGGTTGACTCCGCTCGTCGTGCTGGCGTTTTGCACAACACTGTTTGGCTTTTCTCTGACTGGATTTCTTCCTGTGATTGTGCGGACGATCTTTCATAGAGGTCCAGGAACCTATGAGCTTTTGCTGGTTTTCTCAGGTGCTGGATCGATCTGTGGAGCGCTATTGGTCGCGGCGATGGAGAAGTTGAAGGGACAGGGGCGTCTTGCGGTGCTCGCTTTGTTCGCACTTGGGCTTACAACGGCTGGGTTTGCCTTCTCGAAGTGGCTACCGGTCTCCTGCATTCTGATCTTTCTTGCCGGGACAGCCGTAATGGCGTCCGCCTCTCTTATGTTGTCGGTAGTTCAACTCATTGTGGTTGACTCGATGCGAGGGAGGGTGATGAGCGTCTACAACCTGGCATTTCGCGCTGGAATACCGCTAGGTGCGCTGATTCTAGGGAAGTTGATTCCGATTCTCGGCATCTCGACCGCTATTGCGGGATTTGGATTGTCTCTTGTGGGTGTGGCGGGTTATTTCCTAATCGTCATGACCAAGGCACCTACCTTTCAGCGGCAGGTCAAGTCAGGTGTGTGACACGGGTAGACGCCAAGGAATGCTTGCATTAACAGATTAACTTAACGCCGATCTTATTTTGATACCGGGACTTCGCGTGCGACTGCCTTAGTGAACGTCATGCGGATTCCGTGTTTGGGGCGCAGAATAACCATCGGGCGCGCTTCGATCGTCTGGTCCTGGATCAGTTGAAAGTCGTAGGTTCTGAGGAGTTCGCTCAGAATCATGAGAATTTGCAGCATGGCATAGTGATTGCCAATACAGACCCGGGGTCCACCTCCGAAGGGGAGATAGGTGAATGGCGTTCGCAACTTCTCATTTGCTTTGAGGAAACGCTCCGGGTCGAAGCTCTCCGGGCTGGGCCAGTAATGGGGCGTATGGTGCGCGCCGTAGACGAACACAATAACCGTCGATCCTTGAGGAATGGCGATGTCGCCTACGCGGTCGTCCGCGATAGCCATGCGATCGACCATCCAGAACGGTGGGTAGAGTCGGAGCGCCTCGTAGATGACCTGAGTCGTGAAATCGAGCCTGGTGACGTCGCCGAAGCTCAGCGGCGCATCGCCCAAGACGGAATCGAACTCCTGACGTACTCGCTCGAGAGTATCCGGACGCGAGCTTAGAAGATAGAGAAGCCACGATAGAGCATTCGACGAGGTTTCATGACCGGCAACTAGAAGTTGCATGCTCTCGCTCAGAACCATCTCGTCGCTCATGCCTTCGCCATCACTGTAGCGAGCGTCCATTAGGGTCTGCAGCAGATCGTTGCCGGGTGCTTGTTGGCGGCGTGTCTTGATGTAGTCCATCAAAATGGCGTCGGCGTGGGTCCGCATCTCTTCGTGTCTGCGGAGTTCGCCGGAGACCTCAAACCAGGGATTCAGGTAGGGCTGAATGGTCTGCCTAACGATAAATTCCTGGACGGTGCAGATGGTATGGCTTACGGTGTCGATGTCTTCGTCCCTAAGCTTGGCGCCAAAGAGCGAACGGGCGACCATGGCGAAGGTCATCTTCATCAAATGGGGGTAGATATCGACAGGGCCGAGCTGGATTTGCCGGTTGAAGTCCAGCATCGACTCGGAGAGGGAGTCCTGCATGATCGCGGACAGGGCCTCAAGTTGCTTTCGGTCAAAACCTTTCTGAATGAGACGCCGCTGTGTGCGCCAGGGGTCCCCGTGGGTGGTGAGAAGACCCTTGCCGAGGAAGTGGCCCATCCGCTTTACTTGAATTTCGGACTTCTGATAATTTTCCGAGTTGGTCTTCAATACATGCTGCATGACGGCGGGATTGGTCGTTACGATGGCCTCTTTAATGCCACCTAAATAGAAGCGAAACGTTTCGCCGAAGAGTTCAGTGTACTTTGACAAGACCTGCACAGGATTGGCGGCCATGGCACGCGAATCTGCGAAAGAGCGAAGTCGTGAGACAGCAGGTATAAGTGTGGGCAACGTTACGTCTCGCTTCCGAGGTGCTTCAGGAGAACAGTAGGAGATCTCATGTGGTTTGTCTGAAGTGGTTGGGTTAGTTCCAGGCAAGGAACCAGGCGTTCAACCTTCGGTTCCTAGTTGCTTCAAAAGTATCAGATGATGCCAGACTGCCCGAGTCATCGTGGGATGTTGCCGGTAGGGAACGCCAAACTCTTCCGCGGTTTCTTTCACAATTTGGGTGAGCGGTGCGTAGTGGGTGTGGCAGACAAAAGGACATAGATGATGTGCAATGTGATGATTGAGGCCGCCCGTGAGCCAGCCGACGATCGGATTGCTAGTCGCATAATCGGCCGTTGTCGCGAAGATGTGATACACGCCATTATCGAACTCGCTGCGGTCCGAGGGAAAGTAAGTGCTGTCGATGGTGTGGGTTGTCTGGAATACCAGGGATACGGTCAAACCGATGATCAGATGGACCAGCACGAACGATCCGGCGACCAGCCAAAGCGATTTTCCCATCAGCAGCACCGGCAAGATGAGCATGTAAGTGAAGTAGAACGCCTTGCCTGCAAAGAGGATGGTGTACTCCCGCTTGGGATGGTTGGTGCGTCTCAGATATTCGTGGGATGGGGAGAAAAACGACTCAAAGTCCCTGACGAAGACATAATCAAGAGAGAACATCGCGTAAAAGAACAGCGCATAGATGTGTTGGAACCGATGCCAGCGTGCGCGGGGCTCGTGGGGCGTGAACCGAAAGATCCCACGTCCCGTAAGAGCATCGTCTTCGCCATGGAGATTGATGCAGGAGTGGTGGCCTCGATGATGGAGGATGCGCCACATGTATGAGTTGATTCCGCAAACATCGAAGACGTAGTTCAGGCTTTTGTTGATGGACGACACAGACGAGATGGCGTTGTGGTTGCTGTCGTGGGCGATGTTCAGCAAAAGGAATGTCTGGGCAAGACCGCTTAAAACGTAGAGAGCGACAAACTTCCATGAATTCGGCTTGAGTGCATAGAGAGCAATCCATGCGCCCACCAGCACTGCCAGCCCCGCGGCGATCTTGGTCCACATGGTGAGGTCGGCTTTGGGCGAAAGATTCTGATCGGCAAAGAACTTGTCGAGGCGACGGCGTAGGACTTTCGGGAAAGAAGACGGGCCGGTCGCGCCGACGGACTGCCGCGCCAAAGTTTCAGAAGGTACCAGATCATCTATATCGGGCTTTAGGGTGATCACCGCTTCGATTTCAGACGTCACCGGAGCCTCCGCAATCTGTTAAGTCGGCCCGGCGCACCCCGGTCGGTCGCATCAGCGAACCAGGCCAGCAGCGTATCTGTGGCATCTGGTACACCATCTTCTGCGTCAACATCTCATGGTAACGCGAGGATTTATTGAGAATCAAGGAAATTCGGATTAGGCGAGGGGAGCTTACGACGGCTCGTGCTGAAAGTGGAGATCCATTGGATTGGGTCATTGCTCTGCTAACATAAACCGATCGACCGATGAATCGGCACAGAATCTTTTAGGCCTTCCATTGTCACACTCGGCCTACACTGTAATTTCATATTCCGAGACTCAGTTGCATCACCTGACCAGGATACTGGCACGCCGTAACATGTTTCGTGTTTTTCGTACTGAGTTTTGCTATTCAACCTCGGGGGTATTGCTGATTTATTATGGCGTCGATTTTAGACCAACTGGATAGGCTGGGAGAGCAACACCCGCACAAACTCCTTTATTCGTATCTTGACCTGAACGGCAATACACTCGAATGCTATTCCTACGCGTCGTTTCTTAAACGGACGAAGGCCATAGCCGGTCACTTGCTAAAGGATGGTTGTTTCGCGGCGGAGGACCGGGTTCTGCTCGCCTATCCGCCGGGGCTTGAGATGATCTGCGCGTTTTTTGGTTGTGTGCGTGCGGGATTAATCCCCGTGCCCGTCTATCCTCCGAGTTCTCGTGGCTTCCAGAGCGCTCTGTACAAGATGGTCCACATCGCGAAAGATTGTCAGGCGTCCGGGATTTTGACCAGCGCAGACTACCATGCGTCTTTGAAGACAAATCTCACTCGAAGTGGGGTCTCGGCGTCCGGCGTAGACGTCGACTACATCTCCGGTCTTCCTTGGATTGTCACGGAAAAGTTCGTGGATCCGATTTCGGACGAACTTTTTTTCGGCACTTCAAAGATATTGTTTCTCCAGTACACGTCGGGATCGACGATGGATCCCAAGGGTGTAATGGTGACGCATGAAAACATCCTGCAGACCTGTCCTCTAGTGATCGACCATCCTGAGCCGGTGGTCGTATCCTGGCTCCCTCAGTATCACGATATGGGCTTGATTGGGTGCTACCTTTATCCCGCCCTGAGAGGCGGTACAACGTACGGCTTCTCTTCCATGGACTTCATCCAGCGGCCGATCCTGTGGTTCGACACGATAACAACCTATCGTGCTACCGCGACGGCAGCCCCGAACTTCGCTTACGACTATTGCCTGCGCGCCGGGAGGTTGTCCAAGGAGAGCCTGGAAGGCTGCGATCTCAGCTCCCTGCGGGTGTTGATGTGCGCTGCGGAACCGGTAAAACCGGATACGTTCACACGGTTTCTGGAGAAGTTTCAGAGTTGTGGACTAAAGTCGGAGAGCTTTTATGCCGCTTTCGGGCTGGCTGAAAATACTCTTGCCGTTTCACTCGGCGGCCGCAATATTGTGTCCGTTAATAAGCGTGCCCTCGCGTTGGGGAAGGCGCGTATGACGACGGAGGTCTCTGAAATCGACGGAGCTACGCAGATTGTCAGCTGCGGAACTCCGCTCGCGGGTATCGACGTTAAGATCGTGGACCCGGAACAGCACGTCGCTTTAAATACTGGCCACGTCGGTGAGATTTGGCTCGCGGGAAGCGGCAAGTGCCTGGGTTACTGGAATAATCCGGAGCTGACGCTAAAGCAGTTTCGTGCCCGGCTGGTGGACGATAGTCCCTATGACGATGGCTATCTTCGGACTGGCGATATGGGGTTTTTCCACGACGGCGAACTCTACGTGTGTGGTCGCATCAAGGACATGATTATTCTGCGCGGGCAGAACTATTATCCGCAGGATATCGAGAACGTCGTAGAGAGAGCGTCCGGGATGATCCGGAATAATTGCGTGGCTGCGTTCCAGATTCATGAAGACAGCGAACCGGCGCTGGCAATCGTGGCCGAAGTGAAAAATCCTAAGGCGCTTCCGGATGCACGAAAGATTGCCGCCGCAGTTCGGAGTTATCTGAACGTAGAAGTGGCGTTGATCACCTTCATTGCTCCTCGAGCGATCCCGCGAACTAGTTCGGGCAAGATCATGCGTCATAAGACCAAGCACATGTGGCTGGAAGGCGAGTTTACTGTTCTCTCCGAGTTTTCGCGGGAGAAAGACGCCGGGTGCTCTGAGTCTGATTCTGATGTGAAGTCGTCTTTCGACGAGTTGAAGGCCCGGTACAACCTGACGGGCATGGAAACGTACAACCTGGTGGAAGCGGGACTGGATTCGCTGGATCTTGTCGTCTTCATGCATGAGCTGAAGGAGCTTTTGAAGGAAAAAGGCGCGGACATGCTGGCGCGTCAGGTCGATATCGGTGTCATTCAGCAGGTCAGCGTAGCCGATTTGTTTCAACTGGCGCAACAGTTGGAGCATGCACCTGAAGAAGCATTGGTTCAGCTGCGTCATTCCATTGGGGCTTTCCGAGATGAGCAGCGCAGAGCGGAAAAAGAGATGATGAGCAACGATAGAAATCTCATCTTCGCACCTCCGGTACCTGCACCTTTGCCTGAGCTTCCAGTCCCGAATCATGTCCTGCTGACGGGTGGCACCGGTTTCATCGGACCGTTCCTGATGAAGAGCCTGCTGGAACAGACGCGGGCGAAGATCTACGTTCTCGTCAGGGCTTCCGACGACGATCAGGGCAGGCAGAGGCTGCGAGCGGCGATGGAGTCGATGGGGCCTTGCCCGGCAAGGCTGATGCAGATGTTTGAGGCTCGCGTTATTCCCATCTGCGGCGATCTTGGGCAGCCAATGTTGGGCCTGACGCAGGACGTCTGGGATTTTCTCGCAAGTGAAATGGACACCGTGTTTCACAATGGCGCGACCGTAAACTACTTATTCAACTACGACCGCATGCGTGACGCGAACGTGATGGGGACCAACGAGGTCTTGAGGCTGGCATTTGAGGGACGGTCCAAGGAATTCAATTACGTCTCGACTACCTTCGTGTTCGGATGGGCTGTCAAATCGGTTTTGTACGAGACCGATTTCAACAAGAATATGGAGCTTCTCGACTTCGGATACAGCCAGTCCAAATGGGTTGCTGAACAAGTGGTTGCAGATGCCCGTAACCGAGGGCTCTCCACTCGGATCTTCCGCCCCGCTCTGGTGAGTCCCTCGGTTACGGGCGGAGGCAACAACTTTGATATTGCCGTTCGTCTGGTAGCGTTCATGGTGAATCACGGTATAGGAGTCGATGCTCTAAACCAAGTTAGTTTTGTTCCTGCGGACATCGTGGCGAACAATATCGTTGCCATCTCCACTACTCCCGGCACGGCGAATAAGACCTATCACGTGGTGCGGGACGATTATGCGAACATGCTGGATATTACGGGGCTCATTACCAAATCGACCGGGCGGCAATTCGAAATATTCAGCATTTCGGAGTTTGTTCCCGAACTGATCCGAAGATGCCGTAAGGAAGACCTACTCTTTCCTCTGCTGGATTTTCTGGTGGGCTCGGTGGACAACATCTCGGCGATGGAGTTCAAACGGTATGACAGTTCTACTTATCAAGAGGCTCGCGATGCCTCTACATGGGGCATCGCCGATCCTTCGCTTGAGGATACGGTCGACGGCATTTTGAAATTCATGCACCGCAAGGGGATTATTTCGGTTGCGGCTCGTGAGTCTAGTACTGTTCCATCGCTCGCCGAGCCTCTTGCCTTCACGGATGCATAGTCGCTATTGCTTTTTGAACACCAGCTTCTCGGTTAGGTGCTGGCCTGTCTCCAATGTCCCTGTGGTGGTTAGCGTCATCTGCTGACCATCCGCGGAGACCACCCACCGGTCCTTTTGAGTCACTTGATCGTCTCGCCGGTAAATTGAATCTACTGTGTGTGGATCGATAAGCTGAAGCATGATGGAGTCGTTGCGGGAGTTCGCAAGAACATACTGCTTTCCGTCGAAACGGGCGGTGTAGCTGAACTCACCTGAAAAACGAACCCCACCGTTTCCGTCTGTTTCAATCTTGAGCGCCAAGCCTTGTCTCAAACGGGTCTTACTGAGATCCTGGGTCCACTCGCCGGCGAGAAGGTCCCCGGCAGTTTTTTTGCCTCCGCTTCGCGTCCACAAGGTGATCTGGTCGGCGTGGCCAGCGCTCGTAGTCGTGATCGTTAGCTCATTCCCATCTTTCGAGAGCTTTTCGCGAACCGTTGCCACGACAGCTCCATCTTTTTTTTCCTTAACCTCGGCCTGCTTTTTGTCGATCCTGCGCAATTCGACTTGATTGAACGCCAGATTGCCTGGAACTGGCGTCTCATGTCCGTCTGACTTGGCAGTGAAATCGAGGTGGGTTTCGCCGGTCATCACTACGTGCACTGCGTTATGTAGAGCCGTGACGGAGAGTTTGTTGGGAGGATTCAGGCTCGACTGCGCAGAAAAGAGCGTCCAGGAGCCAAGACGTGGATCGGCGGTTCCAGGTTGAAAGGCGGCAAGTAGTGCGAGCAACGCGAATTTAAGAATTGATCCTCCTCATCAGACGGAACCAATTTAGCAGATTCAGAGAGCCGGGCAGGCTACCCATCGGGTACCTGTTCGACCTCCGATCTGTTTGATGCAGGCAAAGAATGGCATATTTGCCCCTGCTCGCAATTATTTGTATGACATCATGGGTCTCATGCATGTGCGCCGTTTCTGGGTAGCCGGAGTGATCCTTATCGCTGTCGTTGCCCTTCTTCCATTCTCTTTTCATTCTGAGCGTCATCTGGAGACGGCAACCCGCGTTGAAGGTAGCGAAGCGGAGACTGTCCGTCAGGAGCTTGTCAGTCGCTTTCATTCGCCATTTGTGGATCGCGTGGTCCTGGTCGTTCAGGGACTGCCTCCCGCCGATTCGGTGGAGGGTGAGCAGGCGTTAGCAACTATTGTGGCGGGTCTGAGAGAAGAACCTGGCGTGTCTGGCGTCGTCTCTCATCTCGACCTTCGCGATCCTATCTTTGTGGGCAAGGGCGGTGGAACGTTTGTCCTGGTGGGCCTGTCGTCGACCGGGGGGCCGGTGGAGTTGCTGGTCCCTAAGCTTCACGAGCGGATAAACACTCTCGCCAATCAATTGCGAGGCCGCTATCCTGCAGTCAAGATCGAACTGACGGGCGAGATTCCACTTAACTTTGACATCCGGAAAGCGAGCGCGGACGATGTACGGCACGGCGAAAGCCTGGTGATTCCTGCGACCCTTGTACTTTTGCTGGTGGCTTTCGGCAGTCTGGTCGCTGCTGTAATTCCGTTGGCCGTTGGTCAGCTTGCCATCGCAGCCACCCTGGCAATTACAGGGTTGCTGGCCCACCGCTTCCACTTGTCGATTCTGGTTCAAAATCTGGCTACCATGCTTGGATTAGGCTTAGGAATCGATTATGCGCTCCTGATGGTCAGCCGCTTCCGGGAAGCGATCTCCGCTGGCCACGAGGGATCTGTAGCCTCCGTCATGGCGGCACGTCAGGCCGGTCATACGCTTTTGATTTCAGCATCGACAGTAGCAATCGGCTTTTTAGCACTGTTGACGGTTCCCATCAGCGAGATCCGCTCCATCGGCGTCGCGGGATTTTTGGTAGCAGGGATCAGCGTGTTGCTTACCAATACTCTGGTTCCGGCCGTGCTGGGGTTGCTCGGCCCGCGGATTGATGCTGGCCGAATGCCGTTTACTCCGAAACTGGATGCGCAGCGGGCCGCACATACGGGAAACCGCTGGAGGAGATGGGGAAAGGTGATTGTTGCCCACCCGTTGCTTGCCCTGTTTCTTGCAGGCACCCCTCTGCTTCTGCTTGCATGGCAAGCAACGCATCTTGATACAAGTGTCCCCAAAGGGGATTGGCTTCCGGAGTCCGCGGAATCAGTGCATGCGCTGCATACCCTTGAACAGATGGATCGGGCTGGCGTGGTGTATTCACTTCGCGTCATTGTCCAACTGCCAGCGGATTCGATTGCGCAAACCGACGCGGGATGGAACGCGCTCGATCGCCTCAGCAAGCGCATCGCGAGCGATCCTCGTTGTGCAAGAGTCATATCAATCATAACAATTGCGGAGGGTAACCGTGCCTCGCTCACAGACATCTCGCGGGAGACGCGGCGCACGTTTCTGAGTAGTGACGGACACGAGGCGCTGCTTGAGGTACTACCCGCGACTTCGGTCTCATTGCGGGATCAAGTCGACTGGGTTCGTGAACTCCGCAAGACCGGCGCGGCAACTCTTACCGGTGTGCCCGGAGCAACGCTGCAGATTGGTGGTATTCCGGCACTCAACGCCGACTATCAGACGATTGTTACGAAGCATTTTGTGCCGGTAGTGGCGATGGTGGTGGTGGCCACGCTTCTGGCGCTTCTGGTCGGGTTCCGATCGCTCTTCGCCGCGGTGAAGGCAATCGTATTGAACCTGCTCTCGGTTGCGGCATCCTTTGGAGCCTTGGTCTTAATCTTTCAAGATGGGCACGGGAGTAGCCTGCTGGGAGTACCTGGGGGAACGGGCAGCGTATTCCCCCTTGTTCCTATCGTTGCCTTTGCCATCGTCTTCGGCCTAAGCATGGACTACGAAGTGTTCCTGGTCGCGCGAGTTCTTGAGGCCAGGAGGAGCGGGCTAAGTGAAGTGGATGCAATTCCGGAGGGGATGGCCAGGACTGCGGGTCTGATTACGAGCGCCGCAGCGATCATGATCGTGGTGTTCGCGGCATTCACCTTCGGCAACTTCCTGGTGGTCAAGATGATTGGATTTACGCTTGCAATCGCCGTGCTGATTGACGCGACACTGGTGCGTATTGTGATCGGTCCCGCACTCCTTCGCATTGCCGGCGATTGGAACTGGTGGCCTGGCGGACTTGCCGCGCCACGCAAGGCGCCCGTAGAGAGCTGCGAATGATCCGAACGCGTCTCGCCGCCTATCTATATCTTTTCAGGTTCGATCTGAGGACCTCGTTCGATGTCTCTATTGGTCTTGATGCAGACAGAACTGAATGCTTGCTGCCAATCTCTTCAATCTCGGGTCTGGGCATACGCATAGGCATCCGGTTGAACTATTCTTCACGGAAGCGATAGCCGATGTGGCTCTCGGTCAAGATATAAACGGGGTGAGCAGGGTCGTCTTCAATTTTCTTTCGTAGTTGATTGATGACAACGCGTAAATATTCACGCTCGTTGCAGTAAACCGGTCCCCAAATGGATCGCAGCAGATTTTCGTGCCTGACGGGTCTACCAGCATGCTCCATCAAACAACGGAGGGTCTCGTATTCTTTTGGAGCGAGATGTATCGGTTCGCCCTTCTTCTCTACGAGGCGGCGATTGGCGTCGAGCGTAATATCACCCACTATGCTGACCAGATCTGGTTCTCCAATCGGGGCATGGCGGCGCCGAATGACTCCTCGCAGTCTCGCGGTCAGCTCCCGGATCTGAAATGGCTTTGTGACATAGTCGAAAGCGCCCGCGTTTAGCGATTCGACGACATCCTCTTCATCGTCACGAACGGTGAGCATAATGATCGGTAGCCCGGGAAAAGTTTGACAGATTCTTCGGCACGTTTCCTTACCGCCCATGCCTGGCATATTGATATCGAGGATGACTGCGTCATAGTTCACCATGCGCAGTTGAACGAGGGCATCCTCGCCGTTGTGAGCCTCCCCGATCGCAAATCCTAGCGCCCCCAATGTTTCAAACAGGCTCTGGCGGATTCCTGCATCGTCTTCAACGACTAGCACCTTACTCTTCTGGTTCACACCTTCTCCTTTGCCATGCGAGGTAGCGCGATTGCAAACGTAGTTCCATTGATGTAATCACTTTCAACCCATGTTCGGCCGCGATGTGCTTCGGCGATGCGCCTAACTACAGAGAGTCCGATCCCGGTACCGGAAATTGACTTTACTGATTCGGAACAGCGATAAAAGCGTTGGAATACCTTTTCTCTTTCGTAGTCAGGAATGAACGAGCCTTCATTCCTGATGCTGATGATCAGTTCCGCTTCTTCTTCTCGCAGGGCAATGATCACTTGCGACTTAGGACGGCTATACTTTGCCGCGTTGTCGAGGACCTGAAAGAGAGCCATCTGAAGCAGCTTCCTGTCTGCGTATACTGCGTTGCAGAACGCACTCGACTGAAAGTCGATGGAATGCCCATCAAGCTCTTGCGACGATTCGGCTATGGTGTTTCGAATCAGTTGAGCCACGTCGACCTGTTCGCGCTTGACCTTCAGATCACCGCTATCCAGTTTCGCGGTCAGGAGGAGATGATTCGCAAGATCGCTAAGGTGCCCAGCGTGGCGATCGATTAGGCTAACCAATCGTTCTTCGGCACCCGATAACGTATTCATCGCGAGCAAACCCGAGCTTGAGGCTCTGATCGTCGTAAGTGGACTCTTGAAAGCGTGGGCTAATCCGTCCAATATGGCTGAGCGCAATTGCTCACTTTGTTTTGCAGCTTCTGCATTTGCTTCGGTCGAGAAGGAGCGTGCCCTTTCGATTGCAACTGCGGCAAGCGAGGAGGCCGCATTGATAGAGGCTGAGTCTAGCGAATGCCCGCAGAGGAAGAGGGATCCTATAGGCCGGGTTCCTAGTCGAAGGACACGCCGAGAAACACCTGTGATCAAGTCATCGTCATTTGTTTCGAGAAAATAAGCGGAGCGTACCTCGTCATCGGAGAAATCACAATCTCCACTCTTCCATTGATGCATCTCATAGGCATTCCAAAGGGCTACTCCTTTCACGCGCAGGCTGGACCGCATGAGATCGACGAGCTGCTGATCGACCGCCGCTTCCCGATTGAGGAGCAAAATATGCTGGCTGAGTTCGTAAAGCTTCTGTTGTTGAGCCTGCCGTCGCTCTAGCTCGCGAGCGTGGTGACTCACTCGGTCTGAGAGGCTGCTGACGACCAAGGCCGTTGCTTCAAAGACCAGCAGAGCGATCCAGTCGTGCGAATCCGTGATGTAGAACTGGAACAAAGGCTGGGTGAAAAAGTAGTCGAGGCAGGCAACAGACAGAATTGAAACTACGCTCGCTTCGAATAATCCCCAGCGAAGCGCGATGACGACCACCAAAAAGAGGTGGATGGAGGTTGCGGCGGAGAGATTAAAGTGAAGGCGGTAGGAGAGAAGCGTCAACAGCATTCCAGCGGCACAGCCGCCGGCAATCCTGCACAGGACCCCCTGGATTGATTTGGCAATCATTCGGTTGCCCCTGCCGGAACTATAGCGATTCAGGCATAAACAAACCGTTAAGAAGAAGCTTATGCCTTACTAACGTCGGTCACGATTCACTGAAGGTGTCGGCCTTTTCCGGCATATGAGGTGATTCGACATGAACTTACTTAGAGGCCTACCTTCAGCACGTACGTCCCTTTTAGAGGATACGACCGTGTCGCTTCAACAGAAGCAAAACGGGATTCGACAAACTCACGGGCGTGGGGAACGGTTTGTTCTGAGGCGTATTTTATGGGGCGTCGTCTCCGTGATTATTTGCTGTCTGTTGTTTGCCGCGGGATCGTTTGCCCATGCCCAATCTACGTTTGGGAGCGTTAGAGGCCAGGTGCAGGACGCTAGCGGCTCGGCGATTCCAGGCGCACAGATTGTGCTGCACAGTACAGATGAAAACACAGAGCGCACAGTCGATACCGATACTTCAGGTACCTTCATCCTTGAAAATGTAAAGGCGGGCAAGTACTCGTTGCGCGCTCATCGCGATGGCTTTGCCGATACCGTTGTATCGGGGATCTCAGTCGAAGCACGACAGGATTTGAGACTTGAAGCTACGCTCAATGTTGCGGCACAGATGACAACCGTGGAGGTATCGGGAGCAGCCGACCAGATCAATACGGAAAATGGAACGATAAGCGATTCAAAAACGAATATCGAAATGACGCAGTTGCCCCTGAATAACCGCGCTACCACCACGAGCCCGCTAGGCGCGCTTGGCCTGTCTCCAAACGTTCAGACAGACAGTTCCGGCAATATCGCTCTTGGAGGAGCGAGTTCTTCGATGGTAAATTTTTCCGTCGACGGCATTTCGACTGCCAACGTGCGGCAGAATGGAGCGCTCCAGGACGCCTATCCTTCACAGGAAGGCATCGCTGCAGTGAAAGTGACCGCATTCAACAATAGTGCGGAGTTTTCGCAGGTGGGCGATGTGACATTTACGACCAAGAATGGGACAAGCCAGTATCACGGGAGTGTCTTCGAGTATCTACAAAACCAGGCGCTGGACGCCGATCCGTATGGCTCCAGCGGCAAAGCCCCCAAGAAGTTCAATACGTTTGGGTTCTCGTTGAGCGGGCCGATTGTGATTCCGCATCTATATGACGGACACAGTAAGACGTTTTTCTTTGCGGACTATGAGGGCAACCGGCGCAGCACTGCGGTGTTCCAGCAATATGTCGTTCCGACGGCCGCGGACAGGAGCGGAAACCTTTCAGATATAGGTGGTCCTACGATTCCATCTGCCCAGATCAACCAGACAGCAAAGGCGCTGCTCGCCTATTATCCATTGCCGAATGTGGCTGGAGCTATTGACCAGGCACAGGCCATCAACTATCAGAACTTTCAAGCGACTCCGGCACGCACCGACGGTGCGGATATCCGGGTAGATCAGACGATATCATCCAAGCAATCGGCTTACGCGCGCTTCAGCCGCAAGAACATTACCACAGACTTTGCGAACCCTTTTCTGCCGAATGATTCGGATTCCATTCACAATCGGAGCCTGCTGATTTCGCACACTTACACGATTACCTCAAGGCTGCTGAATGAGTTCCGCTACGGCTTCACAAACGTTACGACCAACGTCAACTTCCCGATTCAAGGCTCCACTGCGCTGAGTCAGTTGGATCTGACTGGTGTGGATATCAGTCAGCACCCGCTAACCTATGCATTCCCCACCTTCAATTTCAGTGCGGGAACTCCGTTTCCAGTCGTTGGAAGAGACAAAGCAGGCGTAACCCAGTCGAAGACGACGCAGTTCAGCGATAACCTGACTTACAGCTTCGGCAAGCACACGGTGAAGGGTGGGATCGATATCCGTCGCGTTCGGTACTTCGATTTGGAGAGCTTTGCGCCACAGTTCGCCTCGGACGACTTCGGAGCATTCATATTTCAACCATCTTACGGAAACGCCCCAAGCGATCAGTTTATTGGCAATGCCTTTGGCGACTTCCTCGAAGGCGCGCCAACTACACTTTACTTCGCTGTCTCGAGCCCAGATGTTGGAGGAACCGCCACGCAATATAGTTTCTTCGCTCAGGACGAATTCCAAGTTAATAGTCGTCTAACGCTTAGCTACGGCCTCCGCTGGCAGATTCTCCCCGGTTTCCAGGAGGACGGCGGCAATCTGGCAAACTTCGATCAACGGAATAACTCGATTGTCGTTCCTGATGCTTTGGCGGGATACCTCACGCGTCAGAACATCACTTCTTCCAACACCGCTTTCCTGCAGTCCTTCAATGCGTGCCCGTCCGGCACGGCGGCTGGGTCGACCGTTCACGGGTTACCGTGCACCGGATATATCACGGCCAGCCAGGATGGATTGCCGCAAAGTCTGCGTCAGACCTATAAAGGTGACTTCCAGCCGCGCCTCGCGATTGCCTATCGTCCGTTCAACGACACGAAGACGGTGGTGCGTGCCGGATTTGGCATCTATACGATGACCAACCTCGGACCGTTATCGTTCAATAACAGCGGCAATCCAACTTCGAATCTGCACACCTATTCCAACTCCAACACCGCCGGACCGAATACGCCACAAATTGTCTTTCCGAACACGGCTCCTGCCACCTCCGGCGGTTCAATATTTGGCGGTGGCGGACTGGACCAGGGAGTTGATCCCAACTTCCGCGACCCCCAGTCAAACCAATGGAACGTGACCGTAGAGCGCCAACTCACGAACGCAACGTCGCTTCGTGCGAGCTATGTCGGCATGCACACCTACCGGCTGAGCATTACCGAGGACCTGAACCAGATTCCCGCCAGCACGATTCCGTACAACATGGGAGCAACGGCTGGAGCTTTCGTGGATTCCCGCGCACCATATCAGAACTGGACGACGCTGCTCAGCACGTTCAATGCAGGTGAGGCAAACTATCACGCGTTCGAGTTGCAGGCGACGCATCGTTTGGAGCATGGGCTCTACGTGGATGCAAACTACACCTACGCTAAGAGTGCGGCCGACAATCAGGGTGATGCTCCGAGCGCGTTCGCCGGCGAGGTCAACTACGGACTTCCCATCGCTGATCGGTTTCATATCAAAGAAAACCTCGGCAATGTTTCCGGTACTCGTCGCAACCGCATGCTACTCACGGGGATGTATCAACTGCCTTTTGGTAAGGGCCGACAGTACATGAGTACCAGCACAGCCAAGGATATATTTCTCGGTGGTTGGGATCTTACAACTATCACACTGCTTGAGACGGGCCCCTGGCTTACCCCCAGCATCAGCGGTTCTGCCGATCAGTCGAACACTAACGTCGTCAATCGCAGCGCTGTGCTGCGTCCGGATCTGGTGCCGAGGGGTACTGCCGGAGCAGTGACCTACAACAAGCTGTCCTTCCTGGCGACACCCGCAGGAGCAGGTCGCTTCGGGAACGCAGGAGTTGGGATCATTCAGGGCCCGGGGACGGCCGCAGTGAGCCTTGGCGTGGCAAAGCGGTTCGCTATCACCGAGAAGGTGAATGCACGGTTCGAGACGACTTTTACAAACGTTCTGAACCATACCAACTTTGCGCCACCCGTGACGGCAATCGATAACTCGCTATTCGGTCAGCTGACTGGCCCGCAAACGGCGGAGAACGCGGGAAATCGGACGGGACAGGCGGCGCTCAGGATCGACTTCTAGTTCGATTGCCAACCTTCGGGAGGCGAGAAGATCTCTTTCTCGCCTCCCTCTTATTCCTATCTCAGTATGCGGAAGTGCCTAGGGCGCCTGGTTCACATTTCCGGTAGCATTCCCGCCCAACAAATCGATCGATTTCACTCGCGCATGCAAAAGACGTTCTCGCTTATACGCAATTCCAATGTAGTCACAAATCTGATCTACGGCTCACGGTACCTTTACGGCGGTCCTTTCCTTGGTCTACGACAAAGTGGCGATTCACTCATTGAACCCGGATTGGTAACGCCGCCTAAAGCATTCCAAATTGGGTGAGTTTTTCGTAGAGCAGCCGTCGATGAATTCCGAGTCGACGAGCGGCGTCCGACTTGTTGCCGTGGGCTGCCTTCAGCGCCTGCTCGATGAGATGTCGCTCCCAACTCCCGACCGCCTCATGAAATAAAAGTCCCGTTGCTGCCTGGACATCGAATATGCCTGGTGCTGGAGTTTTTGCTTTGGTCAATTCCTCCTGTATCTGTTCGCCTGTTATGGCTCGTCCGCCTGCTTTGACGGCGGCGCGTTCGATCAGGTGCTCTAGTTCCCGCACGTTGCCCGGGAACGAATAGCCTTGTAAGGCTGATACGGCGTCTGCGGCGAGCCCGGTTTCGATGGCCTGATTTCGTTTGGCATATCGCGTGAGGAAATACTCCGCTAAGGGCAGGATGTCGGACTGGCGCTCCCGCAGTGGTGGCAGGCAGACGGTAAACGCATTGAGCCGATAGAACAGGTCGGCACGGAAGGTCTTTTGTTCCACATCGTCTTCCAATGGACGGTTTGTTGCAGCGATTACCCGAACATCCGTATGGACGGAGGCTGTTCCTCCGACTCTCTCGAAGGTGTGTTCCTGAAGGACACGCAGCAGCTTCGGTTGAAGAGAAAGCGGCAACTCGCCGATTTCATCCAGAAAGATAGTGCCTCCGTCGGCGGCTTCGAATTTCCCGCGTTTTTGGGCGATTGCTCCGGTGAATGCCCCGCGTTCATGTCCGAAGAGTTCTGACTCTAACAACTCGGGCGGCAAAGCTGCACAGTTGAGGATGATGAAGGGACGACGGCATCGTGCGCTGTTTTTGTGGATCGTGCGGGCAATAACCTCCTTACCCGTTCCCGATTCTCCCAACAGCAGAATGCCGACATCGGTAGAAGCAACCCTACCAATGTTCTTGAAGATTTCGATCCATGCCGGCGAGTTACCGATGAGCTGAGGCTTCGAGTCTTCTTCTGGCCCACTGATGTCTTCAATAGAGCGATCTCTGAACCGCTGTTGTCGCAGCAACTCTACCTCGCGCTGCAGTTCCATGTGCCGGATGGCGCGCGCAACCGTCGCGAGGGCCAGGTCGATGTCGAGCGGCTTGGTAATGAAGTCGTAGGCTCCAAGTTGCATCGCTTGCATCGCATTCGGGCCGGTGCCGTGGGCGGTGAGAATGATGACAGGCATGGTAGTCAGTAGCCCTTCCGATTGGAGGCTCTTGAGAAACTGCTCTCCTCCTCCGCCAGGCATCTTCCAATCGCACAACGTAAGGTCGGGTGTTGCGGTCTGAAGTGAGGTGATCGCGTCCTCAGCATTCGTCGCGACGAGGGTCTTGTAACCTGCATCCGTCAGCAGTTCCCGGAGCGTCTCGCGAAAGTTGCGGTCGTCGTCCACGATGAGTACTTCAGCCATCTTGCGTTGCCTCTTCATTCACCTGTCTTAGGGTATCGCGCTCATCACGATTCAACGGTAATCGGAGTGAAGCAATGGCTCCTCCACCCTCATCATTGGCGAGAAGCAACTCGCCTCCGTGAGACTGAACGATCTCGAAGGATATAGAGAGGCCGAGACCCGTTCCGTTGTCTTTGGTCGTGTAGAACGGGTCCATTGCATGGTTTAGAGCCGCTGGAGTGAAGCCTCGTCCATCGTCCATGACGTCGATACGCGCAAAGCCATTCTCCACCGCAGTGCTGATCGTGACGACCGCTCCTTCCGAGCTGCGATATGCCGCTGAATACACGGCATTTTCCATCAGGTTATCGAGCACCTGGATCAATCGCCCTCGATCTGCTATGACGATGTTCTTAGATGTAGCCTTGCAAACGATTTGGACACCTTTTGCCGCTGCTTTCTCTGCCCATGTCGAGGCTGTGGCCGTGCACAGATCATCCAGCGAGACAGCTTGAAGTTGAAGCTGAATCGGTCTGGCAAAGTAGAGGAGACGGCTGATGATCGTGTCCAGGCGGTCAATCTCTTCGAGAATGACCGTGCTGCTCCGCATGGCTGCTTCGGGATCGGCGGAGCGTTGCCACATCTGCGTCCGCATCCTGATAGTGCCCAGCGGATTGCGCAGCTCATGTGCAATACCGGCCGCAAACTGGCCCAGCGCGGAGAGCCGTTCGTTGTGACGTACCTGAGACTCCAGTGTCCGCTCATTTTCGATCTTTTCGTGCAACGCGAGTGCCAGGGAGTCAATGCCGTGGAGTACGCGACTGAACTCCTCCAAAGGCGGACGCTCTGTACTTTGAGGACCAGACGCCGTGAGGCCGCCCTCCATCGAGCCCAAACGCTCAAGAACGGTGTTCACTCCGCTCCGAATTTCCGTTGTAACGAAAACTGCAAGCAACGCTGTCATCAGTGCGGCGATGCCGAATCCAATGCTTCCAAACAGGAGCTGGCGACTCTGTCCGCCTTCGATTCCGGGAATACGCTCCATAAGCCACACGGCACCCGTGATTTCATCCGTAGTCCCAGTCGTCCGGTCTCCACCGGATTGCTCATGGATTGGAACCGCTACAAAGAGGATGGCGTCATGCGGCCCTTCAAAGCGAAGTGTCTTGATGGTGTTTGCCGCAACGGCTTCACGCGCAAGATTCTCAATCGTAGGCCGCTCGCGGTCTGGCATACCCTTCTCCGGCCCCGGCCCCTCATGGGTGGGAAAGGCGTATCCAATCAGAGCGTCGGCTCTGGCAGCGTAGAAGCCACCCTCGATGCCTTCCTCGTGCTGCAATGTTTCTGCCGTGATCTCTTTGAGCAGATCGGGCTTGGGGTGACGTGGCTCGCCGCGTTCAGAGCGTGGCGGCGGAGGAGCGGCGGGAGGAAACGGAGGCGGTGGTGGCCCCGGCTCAATCGTTCGCAGGGAGTTATCCGCAGTCCGATCGTCGGCATAGTTCCGTGCGAGATTGGAGGCTACGCTGACTAGATGATGCTCCGTGAGTGCGAGCGTCTCCGCGTGGCGGTTGCGAAGGAAGGTAAACAGACTGATTGCCGCGGCGGCGAGGAAAAGAAATGTCAGAACGACGAGCAATAAGATGCGTGAACGAAGGCTTCTCCAAAAGATCTTCGGCATTCGGCTCCTCTCGTCATCTTCTAGTACAGCTTTTATCGAGCATCTATCGCTATGGTATGCAACTTGGCTGCCATCGGTGGCGTGCCCGATATTGATGGCTGCTACAGGGATCAGATGCCACAGCCTCTCCGATACGGAACCCAACTGTACGCAATCCGCACACAACCTGAGGGGATTGCGGTCGGGTAAAGATGCTGTCGATGTCTCCGAACCACTAAGTGTGCTGCGATTGAAAGACTTCGGTCGTTTCGATGAATGGCACACCGCTTGCCTTACTGCGGGCAGAGGTACTGCCGATGAACATTCCATCTTCCCTGCGAATCACCGCTCTTGGGCTCGCATTTAGCCCTCTGGCGTTTGCACAGAGTCCGCCTCCCGCTCCGTCAATTTCGCCCGCAGACGGGCCGCCGAGTATGCCTGCTGCACCTGCGGCGTCTTCACAACTCTCCGTAGTGACCCAATCCTCTCGCGTCCGCGCCTTTAACGCAGGTCCAGGCGGAGAGGTACGCAGTCTGTACCTTCAGAATGGCAGCGTCGTTGATTTGGCACCCTCCATCGGCGAACAACTTGGCTCGGCAGTTCGCAAGGGCGAAAAGATTACCGTGATCGGCACGAAATCGGAGATCAATGGACAATCTTTAGTCGAAGCGGCGAGTGTCCGGCTGAACGATCAGACGTTCTCTGCGAACCTGCCCTCCGGCATTCCTCTCGCCCCTGGCGTAGTTGCTGAAGGTGCGGCCCCGCCACCACCAACACCACAAGCACCGCCGCTTGCACCTTCATCACGACGCAAGAATAAAGCTGCTTCACCCCCGCCGTGTCGGGTCGGCTGACACACCTCCACCCCCGCCCGATTTTGGTGGGCCTCCTCCTCCGCCACCGGCCGGAATGGCTCCACCACCACCGCCCGACGGAATGGCCCCCCCGCCACCGCCGCCCCAAGACTGAAAACTGTCTTATGCGCCATGCCGCTCCTGACCGGATGTGCAGGCCGTGTGAGTCTGCCATCCGAGGGGAGGCAGTCTATTTTTCGATGCACTGATCTCATCCGTTCGGTGGTGACAACTCTTCTTGCATCGAACTCTTAACCAGAGGAAAGAAAGGACTATGTTTTATGCTCCCGCCCAAAAAAGCCGCGAAGAAAGCTGTAAAGAAGGCCGCCAAGAAACCGGCAGGTCGCCACCACGATAAGCATCACCAGGCGAACGATCTGCGCCGCGCCTATGAACATATGGGCCGTTTGGAGATTCTCCGAAAGTCCCATAAATCATTAACGGCGGACGCTGTTGGCGAACTTACCAAGCTAGCCCAGAAAGAGATAGAAGGTGGACATCACAAAGATGCTGCCGATCTTTTAAGGGCGTCAGAACACCTGAGCTTCGCCGCTCTTGCCGGCGATAGTCATGGGAGTACTCGTATCTCTGCCGAACTTGAACAGTCCATCACAGAACACTTCGATGAACTGACGCGAAGAGCAGACGAGCACTGGGAAGGTCATACGGGGCAATCCAGCATTTTGGATGCACTCTATCAAAGCTCTCGCAGGAGTGCAGTGAGGGCGTTCAAGGATCGTGACTATCACCAGGCCCTCGAGTTTGCGCGTGCTGCGGAGGCCCTCGCTCATGTAAAGCAGGGTGGGCCACTCAAGCTTGAGAGAGGGCACAAGGACCTGCAGCTCAAAGGCGCATAGCACCGCGAGTAGCCCTCGCTACTTGCTGCCTAAATCGGACTGCTGCTGTAGTGACTCGAGGATTACCAGAAAGAACGGATGGTCAATGCTATGGATATCGATTCCGGCAAGAAGCAGAGTGTCCATGCTCTGGAAGCGACAAACTTCTTTCTCGCCGATGTGCAGACCGGCCTCGGTCCATTTCTCGCAGCGTATCTGGCTGGAGCAGGATGGGAGCCGGGACGCGTCGGGATGGCGTTGACCCTCGCCGGCATCATCACGGTTGTACTGCAGGCTCCTGCTGGTGCCATCGTCGATCAACTTAGGTCAAAAAGGTTGATTCTCCTTCTCGCCTCTGCTGTCCTCGCTTTGGGAGCGGTTCTGCTCAGTATCACTGCCGCTCCCTGGGCGGTGTACACATCTCAGGCTCTGATTGGCGGAGCGGGGCCATTTCTGGGTCCAACACTCGCCGCAGTCACGATGGGAATAGTCGGCGTTACCTTCTTCGACCGCCAGTTTGGCAAGAACCAGTCCTTCAACTCCGCCGGTAACGTGGCCTGTGCGCTCCTGATTGCGGGCGTGAGCCACCTGTTCGGCAATCGCGCCATCTTCATTACGGCAGCGGTGCTGACTGTCCCCACAGTGCTCGCCGTCCGTGCGATCAAAAGTAGCGACATCGACTATGACCTCGCACGCGGTGGTGCGAAACAAGTAGATGGGAAAGAAGTTCCTGCGAGAGCGTCCGTGATGAAAACGTTGGTTGGAGACCGGACCCTCCTATTCTTTCTTGCCTGCGCTTTTCTCTTCCACTTTGCGAATGCGGCCATGCTGCCACAGCTCGGCGAGATGCTATCGCACGGCGCGCGGGCCACTGCCGCCCCATTCATGTCGGCCTGCATCATCGTCACGCAGGTCGTCATCATGTGCTTCGCCCCGGCCATTGGACGCTTCGCGAACTTGCACGGACGAAAGCCGCTTCTGATGCTTGGGTTCGGCGTTCTTCCCATCCGCGCAGTTCTTTATACCCTCACCCACAACACGGAAAGCCTGATCGCTATCCAACTACTGGACGGCGTCGCCAATGCGATCTTTGGTGTTGTCTCGATCCTCGTGGTCGCAGACCGCACGCGCGCTACAGGCCGCTTCAATCTTGTGCAGGGTAGTCTCGCAACGGCAGTCGGGTTAGGCGCAGCTCTCAGTACGACGTTCGGCGGAAAGCTGATTCAGCACTTCAGCTATCGCATCTCTTTTCTATCTCTGGGAGCCATCGCTGCACTCGCATTTCTCTTGTTATGGACGGCGATTCCAGAGACGCTTCCGGAGCGCCACAAACCTGATAGCGATCCATCTTCCCCAGCCATTACACAGGAGCTTCCAGCATGAAAACTATTGAATCGAAGAGTCCCTTTCAACCGCACTTACCCGATGCTGCTGGCATTATTAGCTGGGTCCATCTCGGCGACCTGCACATGACGAAAGCCGGCGAGCAAAACCATCTCGATCTGGCAGAGATCGTCAACGGGGTCAATCGAGCGTTTGCCGATTCGTTGAGCTTTGTCTTCCTGCCTGGAGACGTAGCAGAGGACGGCAGCCGTGCCGCCTACGCGGTGGTGCGTGGAGAACTCGATCGCCTCAACGTCCCATGGTGCGCCATCATTGGCGATCACGATGTTCATGAGAAGAGCTTTACGAATTTTCTGGAAGCGATGTCGGAGCGAACGCACTATGCATTCACGGTCGGCTCCGTTCGATTTGTGGCGATGAATGCGTTCGATGTACCGGAGCCCGGATCGTTCGCTGTGAGCGGGGATCAGCTTGCCTGGGTGAAGCGCGAGTTGCAGACTGCGACGGAGGCAGAACAGTCCAGCGTTCTTCTGCTCCACTGCTACCCAAGTGATCTAAAGGTCGGGGGTGGCGAACTCAAGGATGCTGTTCGCAACTTTGGCGTGCGACTCATCGACATGGGTCACACGCACTACAACGAGATTGCCAACGACGGAAGGACGCTTTACTCCGCCACCCGGTCTACCGGACAGATTGAAGAGGGCCCGGTCGGTTACTCTGTAATCAACATCGATGGCGATGTTGTGAGCTGGCGATTTGTTGAGTTGGGGAAGCTGCCAGTCGTGGTGATTACCTCGCCGAGTGATGAACGCTTACAGACAAATAGGGCCGAAAGTCCGAAAGAAAATCTGAAGGTTCGAGCGAAATTCTGGGGCGAGGCTGAGGCCTTGAAAGCAACAGCCTATCTGGACGGGCATGCTGTCCCTATGAAGCGGATCGACAATAGCCACGTCTGGGAGGCAAATATTTCTACTCCCCATGAGGGCATCTCTTCCTTGAAGGTCTCAATCGAGGATGCACGCGGGGAAGTCGCAACCGATGAGATTCGTGTTGTGATCGGAGATCTCGCGGAACGACAGCGCGTGGAACGCGATCAGGATAACGCGCTGGAGGCGTGGCCGGAGCATGGACTGCTTGGCACGCAGCTCGGACCCAATAAGAACGGGAAGAAGTGGTGATGATCCCTGCACAAATAGCGCACGTTGTTCTACCTTGTATCGTCGCCGTTAGCATCGTGCTTATGCTGATCCGCCCGCGCGGAATTCCCGAAGTCTGGTGGATATCGGGCGGAGCGTTCATTTTGATCGCGCTCCGCTTGATACCACTCAAGCTGGCCGGGCAAGCTGTTGCGAAAGGTAGCGATGTTTACCTGTTCCTGATCGGCATGATGCTTCTGAGTGAACTGGCGCGGGAACAAGGCGTCTTCGACTGGGTGGCCTCGGTAGCAGTACGCGGCGCAAATGGCAGTTGCTCGCGTCTGTTCCTGCTCGTCTATGTTGTGGGAACTCTCGTGACGATCTTCATGTCGAACGATGCTACTGCGGTCGTACTAACGCCAGCCATTCTGACAGCGGTGCGTAAGGCAAGAGTCTCACCTCTTCCATACTTGTTCGTCTGTGCGTTGATTGCAAATGCCGCGAGCTTTGTGCTGCCCATCTCGAACCCGGCTAATCTGGTGGTCTTTCATACCGGTATGCCGCCTTTAGGGACATGGCTGGCAGACTTCGGTGTCCCATCGCTGCTTTCGATAGTTGTGACGTTTGTCGTCATGCGCCTTATGTTTCGCAAGGAACTCTGCAAGACCATTGAGTGCGAGGTAGAAGATACGAAGCTCAGCGCAAACGGCAAACTTGTTCTCGCTGGTCTCGCGCTGATGATCGTTGTTCTGCTCACCGCCTCTGCCATGAAGAAGGACCTGGGGCTGCCGACCTGCCTTGCGGCGCTGGTGATTACCGCTGTTGTCTCCATCAAATCGAAGAGCAATCCCATCACACTCGCGAAAGAGGTTAGTTGGGGAACACTGCTGCTGGTCGCAGGATTGTTTGTCATGGTCGATGCAGTGGAAAGTCAAGGGGCCTTGGACCTGACGCAACGATGGCTCGCCTGGGCATCAAGTCTCGGCCAGAACGTGGGCGCAATGGTTGTCGGCTTCGCCGTCGGTGTAGCAAACAACCTCGTAAACAACCTGCCGCTGGGGCTTATCGCGGGCGGGACAATCCAAGCTGCCCATGCCACGGGACCGATAGCGAATGCAGTCCTAATTGGGGTAGACCTTGGGCCCAACCTCTCCGTAACCGGGTCATTGGCTACGATCCTTTGGCTACTGGCCCTACGTAAGGATTCTGGTGGTGAGACAGGGGAAGGAAACCTCGATGTCAGCTTCTGGCAGTTCCTGAAGATCGGTGCCATCGCGATGCCGGTAGCGCTCTTCGCCGCCTTGGGAGGAGCGATCTTGATGCAGATCCTCGTTGGACAACGTTAAAACATAAAGGAGAGCCGTATGAATGCCGGATGGATTATCCCTTTCATCATCTTTGGAGGCGCGTTACAGAGTTGCGGCGCAGCCATGAACGGTCAACTTAACAAGCATGTCGTGAACCCATGGCTGGCTTCGGCCATCTCGTTTGCGCTAATTACCTTCTTTTTCGCGGGAGCCTCGCTGATTCATCCGCACCCGCTGCCCACTCAGAATGACTTGGCCGAAATGCCTTGGTGGGCAGTCGTCGGCGGTTTGGTCGGAGCGGTACAAGTTTATGCTGGCCTTACGTTGGTCAACAAAGTGGGGGCGGGGCCATTCGTCGGCTTTACCGTAACAGCTGCACTCATCACCTCACTGCTGATCGATCACTTTGGGTGGTTCAGAATGCAGCCACATCCTTTGAACGTGGGTCGCATCATCGGTGGCGTGCTGTTGGTTGGCGGAATCAGCCTCATCGCCAAGTTCTGACACTATTCCTTTTAAACTAGAACCGGGCGCGATGGTCCCGGCACGGTATTTCAGGAGATCGACGTTCGTCCTAGACGTAAATTCCAAATTGCTGCCACAAGCCTGTCGATGTCTTCATTAGTGTTGTACAAGGCCAGCGAGGCACGAACCGTACTCTCCAGCCCGAAGCGACGCAGAATGGGTTGTGCGCAATGATGACCTGAGCGGACAGCGATGCCGTTCTGGTTGAGGTAATCACCGACTTCCTCGGTGCGGAAGCCATCGAGCACAAACGACAACACACCGGCTTTTTCTTTCGCTGTTCCGATGATATGCAGTCCGGGGATACAAGCAAGTTCGCTCGTAGCTTTCACGAGCAGTTCATGCTCATGTTTCGAGATGTTGTACATGCCTACCCTATCTAGGTAGTCGATAGCTGCACTTAGCCCGACGGCGTCGGCGATGTTTCCGGTGCCTGCCTCGAAACGCTGTGGCGGTTCCTGGTAGGAGGTTTTTTCGAAGGTCACGTCCTGAATCATGTTTCCACCACCTTGCCAGGGCGGCATGTATTCGAGAACTTCGGGTTTGCCGTACACCACGCCGATACCGGTCGGACCGAAGACCTTGTGCCCGGAGAATACGAAGAAGTCGCAGTCCAGCGCTTGCACATCCACACGCATGTGAGAGACCGATTGTGCCCCATCAAGCAGAACGGTCGCGCCATAACGGTGGGCGATCTCAATCATCTTTTCTGCAGGCGTGATAACGCCCAGCGCATTTGAAACTTGCGTGATGGAGACGAGGCGTGTCTTTGGTCCAAGCAGCTTTTCGTACTCATCGAGCAGAACCTGTCCGCTGTCATCCACGGGTGCGACTCGAAGTTTGGCCCCTTTTTCTGAACAAAGCATCTGCCACGGGACGATATTCGCGTGGTGTTCGAGCCATGTAATGACGATCTCGTCGTCTTTCTGGATATTGCGCCGCCCCCAGCTCTGAGCGATAAGGTTGATGCCCTCGGTCGCTCCGCGCACAAAGATGATCTCACGGGTTGAAGATGCGTTGACGAAACGGCGCACCTTCTCGCGGGCGGATTCATAAGCATCTGTTGCTCGGGCCGCAAGCTCGTGTGCAGCACGGTGAACATTGGAGTTTTCGTGTTCGTAAAAATACTTCAGCCGATCAATGACGCTCTGCGGTTTCTGCGTTGTGGCGGCGTTATCGAGCCACACCAGGGGTCTCCCGTTCACTCGTTCGCGAAGAATGGGGAAGTCGCGCTTGATGGCCTCTGCGTCGAAAGGGTAAGAGGAGAGATTCAGATTGCGTGGAACATCCGGCTCTATGCCGGTCGGCTCGAGGTTGGCAGTGGGCTTGACGAAATACAGATTGCGGTTGCCTTCAAGGAACCCAAATGAGCCGTATCCTGCCAACTCGGTGAGTTCGGGCGATCTGCTGAACTCTTGAGGCAGCTCGAGATTGGGCAGCGAAGCGTTCATGAGTAGATCGGTCTCAGGCGCTGCGGGCTCCGGGCCCGGAACCGTTGGAGGGTACGAGAAAAGAGGGCGCAACTCTTCAAGAAATGAAAACGCGGGGACCGGAGACGGCTTGCTAAGGCTGGGAGCACTGGGCAGCCCTCTCACTGGAGGTTGCGATAGCGGGTTCGCTTGTGCGAGAAAAGCGTGGTTGAAATCGGTAGGTAGCGCACTTGCCGAAGCGGTCTGCGGGACGAACGCTGTGATTGGGCTCACCCTGGGGTTTGGCCCCTCCGGTAGAGTGTTCCGATCGCTGAAAATAGGTCGGGCGTCCTGAAGAAACGAGAATGATGGAACCTCTGCAGCAACATCGGCGACCGCGGTTCCAATTACTCCCGGTATGGCCGGAGGCGTTACTTGCGCAGGCGCTGTTACCGGAGAAAAGGAGGCCGGGCCTACGCTCGCAGGGAGACCGGAGAAGTGCTTATCCGATGGTAGTGATATCTCCGGAGGAGCGGCTGGCGCTGTCGCAGGAACTGGAACTAACGCAGGAAGGCCCGTTGAAACTGCATCGGCAGGCGGCGGGCTCGATGGCACATCCAGTGAGTCGGGAAGCGCGGTAAAAAAATCATTTGCCATGCGAGCCAGAGCTACAGGGTCCAGCACGCCTCCTGGCAGCGTTCCAGAGAGGAGATGAGTAGTCGCCGCTCGCGAGTCTGCATCAGGGGCTACGAAAGGTTGGGCCGGATCACTTGTACTCATGGTAGTTTCCGACTTCGACGTTCTCGAGTGCTGCGATCGCATCGTCGGTCAAAACAGAAGCCGCGCAATAGAGAGAAATCAGATAGGAGGCACGCCCGCGGTTGTCGATTCCTGTAAAACGCACAGAAAGACCAGGGCTCTGCTCTCCCGTCAGACCAGGCTGAAAGAGACCAATGACGCCTTGCTTACGCTCACCCACGCGGATCAGGAGGATCTTCGACTTTGGCACCTTCCCAGTAACGTGTATCTTGTCAGTCGGAATCAGAGGAATACCACGCCACGTAAGGAATGGGCTGCCGAAGAGAGTTACACTGGGCGGTGGAACGCCGCGCCGCGTGCATTCACGGCCGAAGGCTGCAATGGTGCGCGGATGCGCAAGGAAGAAGGACGGTTCTTTCCACACCTTCGTCAACAGCTCATCCAGATCGTCCGGCGTAGGAGAGCCTTTCCGGGTCGAGATCTTCTGAGAATCGGGCACGTTATTAATCAGCCCATAGTCAGCATTGTTCAGGAGTTCATTCTCCTGCCGCTCCTTCACGCCTTCAATAGTGACTCGCAACTGCTCACGGACCTGATCGTAAGGATTACTGAAGAGGTCGCCGATACGTGTTTGGACGTTAATCAGAGCATTGATGCTGCTCAGACGGTACTCGCGCGGCGCGGTTTCGTATTCAGCATAAGTCTCAGGGATCTCCGACTCATCCACATGGCCGCAAAGCACTTCGATTGGCTTTTCCTCGACGACGCGGTTCCGACGAAAGATACCAGCCTCCAGCGGCTTCCAGTCCAACAGCCGGACGAGCCATCTTGGCGTAACTGCCCATAGATAGGGGCTGTCTTCGTCACATTGGCTAGCTGATAAGCACCTTGTTCGCCGAGAGACACACGAGTCGTTGTTTCCGCCACAGGAGGGCTCCTTTGTGTAACGCTTACAGATTTCCCAGAAATTCTATCTGAGACAGTGGAGGAAAACGAATCGCATGTGTACCCTGACCAGGCAAATCAAGCTCCGCCTGTTGCCCTGTCAAGACACGCCTCTAATACTTTCGGACTTTGTGATCCACCTTGTCGGACCAGGCGTGGATTCCTCCGCGCAGGTTTGAAACTCTGCTAAATCCATGCTGCTGAAGGTATTCGACAGCCTTTACACCGCGCGGCCCCATCTTGCAAACAGCCACGATCTCCTCGCCCATATTTAGCTCGCTCAAACGCTTCGAAAGCTGGGCCAGAGGAATGAGGTGTCCTCCAATATTGGATATCTCATATTCGTACTCATCACGCACATCTAGTAGGAACACATTTTCGCCCTGGTCGAGGCGCTGCTTCAGCTCTTCAGCTTGAATCTCCGGAACGCTCACTATGATTTCTCCTTGTTGACGGCCCAAAAAACAAAACCCACCTGCCAGCGGTCTCCTGGCGGTGGGTGATATTGAGTGCTTGCGAAACTAATCTTGATTTAGCTCTGCAATCGCCTCATGCCAGAAGACACGCGGGTACCGCACATACAGGCGGTACAACATCCGGTCATCTGGCCAGCGAAGGTCATAGAGAAAGTCTAGCATAGTCCAAATCCTCAACGAACGGGAACGCCAATTTCGATTCACACCGTCAAGGCCTCAGGATCTGGCTCGAACTATTCCTTGTCAGTTGCCGTCGCCACTAGCACAACGTACTTCTTTTAGCATCGCTGCTTCAGGAGGCGTTTTGACGGGAGGACCGGGCAAGCACTGTAGATTCACGGACCTCAGCGATGATCGGAGGGATCAATGGCAATAGCTCTTACACGGTCACAGCGTCTCTTGCTTCTGACGGTGTCACTATCGCTCTCGCCGCGAAGGAAGGCTAAGCGGACACGGACCTGAGCGGGTTCAGGGCTGATAGCTCAATGATCCTTCTCAGTATTGAAAGCCAGTGAGTCGCGTCGGGAGATCGGATTCCTACATGCTTTAATCTCAAGTTATGGGTCACATCTGGCGATTGCACAAAGACTTTATATCTTTAGGTTTCTGTCGCAAAAGCGCGACTCTTTGTCTCACCGTTTGTCTCCAGGGTTGCTTCTTCGCCTCGGTCGCCGAGGACGTGCCCAAAAAACCGTTGAAGTACTACGCGCTAAGTTCATGGAAGACGGATCAAGGTCTGCCACAAAACTTTATTACGGCTATCACTCAAACTTCGGATGGTTTTCTCTGGGTTGGCACTATGAGTGGTCTAGTCCGATTCGATGGTGTGCGGTTCGTTTCCTTCCCCTCAAGAGGAGGAGAAAACAACTTGCAGGAGCGAGTGACAGGGTTGGTACCGGGTGAAGACGGAAGCCTCTGGATTGGCACATCGGCAGGCCTGACTCACTACGAACACGGTAGATTCGTTGCAATCGCCAACCAGGCAGGATTAAAGAGATTTTCAGTCGATGATCTTGTTCCAGATCATGAAGGCGGCCTATGGGTGGCCACTCATAGCCGATTATTCAAAGTAAACAATCACACATTTACTTCGTGCCTCCTACCCGTGGATGGGCATGCCGGCGGATTGAAAGCTATTGCTGAGGCTACCGACCGAACTCTTTGGGTTGCAGGGAATGAAGGTGTTTTTGCGGTTCGCGGAGGGAAGATCTCTCGTCACTATGGAGATGTTGAGGGGCTACCTGCGGCCAACATCTCATTCGTCGACGCCGACGCTCGTGGGAATGTGTATGCCGGAGATGGACATCATCTCTTCCACCTGGAAGGTGAGCGATTCAGGATCGTTCATGCGCCTGGACGCGACAACTTCGTATCTCTGTTGACGGATCATACCGGGGCCCTGTGGATGGCAAGCGGTGGCCTTCATGGGATCAGCCGCAATGTGGCAGGAAAAATCGATTCCTTCACGACGGAACAGGGTCTCGTGAGCAACGATGCGCGCATCCTCTTCGAAGATCGTTCGGACGATATCTGGATCGGTACGATTGCCGGTTTGCAGCGCCTGCACAATGGCAGGTTTACAACCTACACCGCTGCGGATGGACTGCCTAAGGGCCAGAACCAATACGACGCTGTCTTTGTAGACAAGGAGCACTCTATCTGGGTCGGATCCCTCGAAGATGGCGTCGGCCGACTTCACGATGGCAGGTTTGAGCGATTCAGTGTTGGCGAGGGGCTCAAGCGCGGCCAGGTGAGAGGCTTTGCGGACTCCGATGAAGGAATCGTCGTTGCCATATCCGACTATGGTTTATTCCGACTGAACGGCAAACGCTTTGTGCCCATCGCCGGCATCCCGCATGGTTACATTACCTCACCGATCAGCGATACGGCTGGCGCTCTTTGGTTCGGTGTGAACGGCAATGGAGTGTTTCGGTTGGACCATGGTTCGCTTCGCCACTTCATGAAGGCGGATGGACTTCCCGGAACGCGCATGTCGTCCCTTTTGCTCAATGAACAAGGCGCAGTGCTCGTGGCTACCAATGAGGGTGTTGCGGAGTTCCGCGGTGATCGATTCGTAACCATCGCAGATATTCCAGTGATCTCCCTTGGAAGGGACGATCAGCGCGGCGGACTATGGTTCGGAACCGATGACGGGTTGGTGTTTTGGAAATCCGGCACGGCGAGACGCATCACGCAGACGCAGGGTCTTCCGGGTAACTTCGTCCTAGCGGCAACAACAGATGACGCCGATAATCTGTGGATCACGACTGCGAATACGATCGCACAGATAGACCGCAAGCAAGTGGACGCCGTGCTGACGGGCGCAGAAAACACACTGTGGCCGAAGCGATTTACGCAGGCCGATGGTCTCGGAAGTCGAGATGTCTTGCCGATCGGCCAGGTAGACATGGAGCGCGCGCACGACGGGCACATCTGGCTGGCGACCGCGAATGGTCTCTCCGTCGCTGACACGCATGCCCCTTCCGCTCCACTTGCTCAGGTGTTTATCGAATCGATTGCAATCGACGAAGTACTCCAGCCTACAGCAGATCGGATCATCGTGCCGCCGGGTCGCCATCGACTTACCGTTACCTTCACCTCGCCAGATCTGCACTCGCCGGAACAGCTACGCTTTCGCTACCGGCTCAATGGCTGGGACAAGGAGTGGCTAGACGCAGCCTCCGCACGCGAAATCTCTTACACGGGACTACCTCCGGGCGACTATCAACTGCGAGTCGTCGCTGCTAATGAAGAGGGAGTCTGGAGTAACGGAGAGGCTTCGGTGGGTCTGCACATCCGTCCCTTCTTCTATCAGACCAAACTCTTCATTACGCTTGCATGTCTAACCTTGCTCGTCATCGTCGTTGAGATCACACGGCGACGAACGAGGTATGTCGCGGAGCAACAACGGCTAAGATTCCAGGAGCGCGCCGCCGAACGTGAGCGAATCGGATACCAGATTCACGACACCATCATTCAGGATCTCGTCGGCACCGCTCTGCAACTCGAGCTTATCGGCATGCAGATACCAGAGAACTCAGAGAAGACAGCGTATCTCCTTGCAGACTTAACTGCACGAATGAGGGAGATGGTAGGTAAGAGCCGCAACATGGTGTCGAGCCTGCATTCCATGGCCACTCCTCAGTACCATCTTCTTGAAGTGTTGAGGGAAGCTGCCGCCGAGTTTCGTCTCGGGGAGCTACCGGTGTTGAGGCTTGAAACAAAGGGCAAACAGCCAATTATTGAGCCGCTTGTCCGCGATGAGGTCTATCGCATCTGTCGCGAAGCACTAGCCAATGCCTTTCGCCATTCCAATGCTACAAGGATCGATGTGTGTGCTGCGTATACGGACGAGGGGATAGAGATTTCGATCAGCGACGACGGGACTGGAATGGATGAAGAGACCCTCAGGATAGGCAGGTCGGGACACTTCGGCTTGAGCGGTATGCAGGCGCACGCTCAACGTATTGGGGCAACTGTGCTGATCGAGAGCGAACCCAATCTGGGGACACGCGTGCGGCTGCAGGTACCGACGCTCTCGTGCCGCTGGTGGCAGCTTGTCAGAAATATCGTGGCGCCCAGTGTGCGTTGAACCGATGCGAGTTAGGATAAGTGCACACAGTGAGCATTCGACATAATACTTCGGAAGACAACGTACTCGTCCAAGACCGCGTGAAGATTACGCCGCTCCGCATCATGATCGTCGATGACCACCCTATGGTGCGAGAAGGACTTGCCGGCATTCTCGAGCGGCAGGAGATGGTGATCGTCGGAGTAGCGGCAACCGGACGCCAGGCCATCGAGATGTTCGCTCAATATCTGCCCGACATCTTGTTACTCGATCTAAGACTTCCCGATCAGAGCGGTATCAAGGTGATGCGCAAAATCCTGGCCGACCGCCCCGATGCAAAGATCATCTTTCTGAGCTCCTCGCAAGGTGATGCGAGCATCTTCGATGCAATCTCCAACGGCGCCTCCGGATACCTGGTAAAGGGAATCGACGGCGCCACGCTCGGCGAAAGCATCCGCCGAGTATGGGCTGGCGGACGCTGCCTGTCGCCCGAGGCGGCCGAGAGGTTATCACAGCATGTCGCCTCGAAGAAGCTAAGCGAGCGGGAGATTGAAGTGCTGCAACTTATCTCCAAGGGCAACAGCAATAAGGAGATCGCCCGGCTGCTCTTTGTAACCGAAGACACGATCAAGATGCATGTAAAGAAGATCCTGGGGAAGCTTCCTGCGAATGACCGGACCCAGGCGGTCGTGATCGCCATTCAGCGCGGTCTGCTGGACGTTTGAGACTGATACCCGAAAGGGTAGTTTCAAAACTACTCTAGGCAGACGGTTGCATTCCGATGAATTTCGTCTATGCTTTGCGCAAAGCTGTACTTGATTCCCCTCACTTTGTAAATAGCACCTTCGCTCGCCGGCAGTTTATTGCAGCGGACGCAGCCGAACTCTGTCTGTCCAACGGAATTGGAGATATCGCATGGGTAAGGGCATTTCACTCGCTGCAGTTCGTGGCCTCCTCGCCGTGATCGTGTCGTTTTCCTTGCCGGCGCTCGCCATCGGGCAAGTGACCCCGCAGATCACGCAGCGGGTTGATGCAAGCGTTCGAACACAGATCTCCGGCACGGTACACCCATTGGCTAATACGCAGAATGACCGTGGGCGGGTGGATGCATCTTTGGCCATGAAGGATATGGTTCTAACTCTTCACGCCAGCGCGACACAAAAAGCTCAGCTCAAACAGTTGGCGGATGATCTCCACAACGCCAGTTCGGCAAGTTATCACCACTGGCTGACGCCCGCACAGTTTGGCGCGCAATATGGTGCCGCCGATAGTGACGTAAAGGCTGCGAGTGACTGGCTGACCACCAATGGCTTCAAGATCGAGGAGGTCTCTGCGGCGAAGACCTGGATTCGTTTTTCCGGGGTGGCACAGCAGGTAGAGCAGGCCTTCGGGACAGAGATTCACAAGTACTCCGTAGAGGATGTTACTCACTACGCAAACGCCACAGCGCTATCTCTGCCCGCCGCGCTCGCACCGGCAGTCTCCGGGGTAGTCAGCATCAATAACTTCTTGAAGCATCCGCAGCATGTCACTCCAGGTACCGTCGCACGGAGTGAAGACGGCAAGCTGGTGCGGGTGAAAGGTAGTACTGCGGCACCCTCTACCGCTGGTGTCGACACAATGCTCGCGGCTGGCCCAGCCTTCACGTCGACCGGTTCGCAGGAAGAGAACTACCTTGCGCCGGGTGATTTTGCGAAGCTCTACAATACAACCTCACTGATCAACGCGGGAGTGAATGGCGAAGGTGTCTCGATCGCTATCGTCGGACGCTCCGATATCAGCCTGTCGGACGTCGAGGCTTTTCGCAAGCTCTTCAAACTTCCATTCAATGACCCAAAGATCACCTACGCGACAACTGATCCCGGTGTAATCTCGGGGGACGACGAAGAGGCAATTCTCGACGTGGAATGGTCCGGAGCCGTCGCTCCGAAGGCGAACATCAACTTCGTAATCGGTGCCAGCACACTTACAACCGACGGCGTCGATATCTCCGCCGCCTACATCGTTGACCACGCCCTCGCGCCCATCATGTCGATCAGCTTCGGCGAATGTGAGTCTGAGATAGGCGCAACGGAGATGGCCTTCTATCACGATCTCTGGCAGCAGGCGTCGGTTGAAGGAATCACGGTTCTAGTCTCATCGGGTGACGGTGGATCGAGTGGTTGTGTCATTCCAAGCGAATACCGTGCCAGTCCTTTTGGCCTGGGCGTAAACGGCCTTGCCTCGACGCCGTACAACGTGGCGGTGGGAGGAACGGAGCTCAACGACGTCGACACGAATACTTATTGGAATATCGCAAACGGTCCAAACCTGTCTTCGATCAAGGGCTATGTGCCTGAAACTGTTTGGAACGAGAGCTGCAACGTCTTTCTTCCAATCTCTGCGACAAATTGCTACTACAGTCCTAGCAATGAGAGCACCTATGCCGGAGGTGGCGGAGCTAGCTCCTGCGCTACAACGACCACAGACCAAAACGGCAACGTCACTTGCGCAGCCGGTTATCCAAAACCCTCATGGCAGACAGGAGTAGGTGTTCCAAAGGATGCCGTTCGCGATCTGCCGGATGTGGCGCTTGCGGCAGCAGGCGGGCATGATGGGTTTCTGCTCTGCTATAACGGCTCGTGTCAGTGGACTACAAACTCGGATGGAAGTTTGACTCTGACGCAGGCCTCTGTGATCGGCGGAACCTCAGCGGCTTCGCCTTCATTCGCTGGCCTCATGGCGTTAGTGGAACAGAAAAATGGCACCTACCAGGGCCAGGCAAACTATCAGCTCTACAAGATCGCCGCACAGCAGACTCCCTCCGCCTGCAATTCGAGCGCGGAGACAAATCCTACCCAGCCGACGTCCTGCGTCTTTCACGACGTGACCGCCGGTTCGAATGCGATCAGCTGCCCTCTTCGTGATCCCAACTGCACGGTTTCGATTGCAGGCAGTACCGTGTTTGGCGATCTGAGCGGATATTCGGCCACAAAAGGCTACGACCAGGCCAGCGGCCTTGGTTCCGTTGATGCCGCGAAACTCGTTGGCGCGTGGGAGAAGGTCAAACTCCTCGGTTCTGCGACGAACCTCGCGCTTTCGAAGACCACCTTTCCCCACGGAACGTCAGTCACGGTTACGGCAGATGTGCAAGCTCTAGTCGGTAATGGAACACCGAGCGGTTCGATCGTGCTGCGTAGCAACGAACAGCCTCTTCTCAATCCGGAGGTCTTGACCGGGGGCACCTACTCGGGCGCGATCAATAACCTTCCTGGTGGCACCTATCGCATTAGCGCAGAGTACGGTGGTGACGCCACCTTCACAGGCAGCACCTCCAGTCCCGTCACACTTACGGTTTCGCCTGAAGGCAGCACCGCGACCGGTACAACATATACCGCCTCCCGCTTCTATATTCTGGGGAAGCGGCCGATCGTCGAAGCGTCCTCGGCGCAGCTTGCAAACAGCTTCTACGTCCAGTTCCAGATCTCTGGGCAATCCGGCAAAGGCGTACCGACGGGAACGATTGCGCTGAGTATGGGCTCGCAATCAATCGGCAAGTTTCCGCTCGATTCTACCGGGAAGATCTATGTTCCGTGCGGCCCCTACACAAACTGTGATTACGGGCTAGGTACTTATAGTTTCGTCGCCTCCTACTCCGGAGACAGCAGCTTTGATCCGAGCACGTCGAGCGTGCCTTTCACCATCACGAAGGGATCGTTGGAATATGGCGTAGCGCTAAACAACCAGACGCCGCCTCCCGGTGGTGAAGTTGTGGGCACGGTCTTCTTCAACAACGATCCGGCTGTGTTGCCGACAGGGCTGGTGACGCTTACACGTGACGATACCGGCGCAATCCTCGCCACAGGCACCATCAGCAAGAACGGTACGGCTGTGATTCCATTCCTCGCCCCAGCGGGCACATATAACGTCCTCGCAAGCTGGAAGGGCGATGCAAACTATCTCCCTGGGTTTCTCTTCTCCTATGAGCAGATCATCACTACGTCATCCGGGACATCGGCAACCAGGACGACCCTATCGGCGAGTGCCAGCACGGCTGCGATGGGCCAGGAGACCCAATTCATAGTGCATGTTGGAGCGACTGGAAAGACCACCAAGCTTCTAAGTGGAACGGTCACTCTCTACTCAGCGGAAGGTCAACTGGCTGGCTCCATGAACCTCGTGGGCGGTCAGGCCACGGGATTCGTTCAGTGGGGTCATGTTGCGGTCGAGAAGGTCTACGCTGTCTACTCTGGAGATGCGAACTTCTCCGCCAGCAGCAGCTCTTCGTTCACCATCACAGTCACACGAGCGACGGCGACTCTTGCGCTCAAGGCAAATGCCATCAAAGTGGTTGCGGGAACCGAGAGCAGTCTCACCGCTATCCTGAGCAGCGGACTTTCTTCAACCAACGTGTTGGCCCCAACCGGAACCATCCAGTTCTATGATTCCGTCAACGGAGCAGCAGAAAAAGCAATTGGCCACGCTCAGGCACTGAACACTGGCAACGGGGGAACCACCCTGGCAACTCTTGCTCCGGTGCTACCTGAAGGGCGAAATGTGATTACGGCTAAATACAGTGGCGATACAAATTGGAACGCCGTATTCTCGCTATCTTCAGCCGTGATCGATGTGACGGCTGCGAACGCAACAAGAAAGTAAGTGTCGATGCTATCTCCACAGTCTTCTCGGTAAATGTGCGCTCTTATCACGAACTTGTCTACTTTCCGTTTGTTGGCAATTCGTATGAGTTGTAGTGCATTTGACGGAGATTTGTTCTGCCGACCTACATGCCGTCTCGATTAGCGATCGCACGCGAGGAAGATCGCAGAGTGTCGACAAGCCGATCTTCAGCGTTTGTTTTTTCTGACGCCTGAGGAAACGTACCAGCGAAGCTGCACTGAGACGGTGTTCGAGTGCTTTGCGCCTCTTTCTGGAAGATACCGCCGGCATTGGTCAAACGAAATCCGCGTGGAAGATGTTCCAGAAGTTTCTCCTCTAGACGAACCTCTACATTGCGGTTCTGTCTCGATAGCGATGACTGTGCGACGTGGCATCGCGTTGCAGCCCGAGTGAAGCTGCGCTCCTCGGCGATCGCCAGGACCTGATCAACGTAAGCGAAAAAGACGTGCCGATTATTGCTTTTTCGAGCAGATTGTTTCATCTGAGGCAATAATCGGGAAATGTGGCCAAGTTATGATTCTTCTTTAGATAGGGCCAATTATCGAAATATGCCGACGATTGTGTGTCAATTCCGACACTAAGGCGTGTCTAATCTCGTTCTTCCCAAAACCACCCACGCATTTGCCGGCGCTCAGCCGAGATCCACCGGCTCCGGTGGTCCGACGTGATGGATAACGAAGGATTGCTGGCGGCTCGGGCAAAGCTGAAGAAGGGCAAGGTGCGTTACGTCCCTATGCCGTCGGAGTTGGCCGCGGAAGTTCGGCGCTATCCTGCGGTGATCGATGAGGATCGGATCACCCTCTCAATTAGAGAGAAAGGTATACATGAGCGACACAATTATTACTGAATCAACGTCCGCCGCCATCATCAATGCTCCGATTGATTTCGTAGACATTGCAGACTGGGTATTTACTCTTCCCGATAAGGAATATCAGCGCTGTTCCCCAACGCACATCGCTGCTGGCTTCACCACCAGCGATGAGGGCAAACGCATGTCATCGGAAAGACGACCCCGAGTACTGGGAGAATCTGAATCGCAATGGAATACCGTTCGAGTTAGCCAAGCAGGCTCAGAACATTGCTTCGGCAGCTCACAACGCTCAAGAGACACCACTCTTCGCCAACAGCATCGAGAAGAAAGCTCTCAAGCGAATGGAAAAGAAGAACTAAAGGTTGGGCGCTCAGGTATGACCTGGGCGCCATCTTGGTTCAGGGCACTGGATCTCATAGCAATGTGTTCCATGCGAGCTTAAGCCCTCATCATCAGAGCGCCCTTACAAAGACTGAGTATCCGGAAGGAACGAAATGCAAAGACTTCAAGACAAAATAGCACTTGTGACAGGCGCATCGAAGGGCATAGGCGCAGCGACCGCGAAGCAACTCGCTGCCGCTGGTGCATCTGTAGTGGTCAACTTTCACACCAGTGCCGATAGTGCTGACCAGGTTGTGAACAAAATCATCAAGTCGGGAGGAACCGCAGTTGCTGTCAAGGCCGACGTCTCTAACGAAGATGACATAGCGCGCCTTATGTTCCAAATCAAAGAGATCTACGGTCGTATCGATATTCTTGTCAATAATGCAGGGGTCTATGCCTTCGGACCGCTCGAAGCAATTACGGCTGCAAGCTACCATCATGAGTACGACCTGAACGTGTTATGGCTTCTCCTGACGACAAAGACAGCATTACACCTATTTCCTGCTGATGGAGGAAGCATCATCAACATCGGTTCAAGAGTCAACTCTATCGCCCCCGCCAACTCAGTCATCTCGTCAGCCAGCAAAGCAGCGGTCAATGCGATTAAGATGGTGCTTGCCAAGGAGCTTGGGCCTCGCGAGATACGTGTTAACTCACTCAATCCTGGCATCATCATGACCGAGGGTTTGTATCTGGCGGTCTGGCAGACATTCCGATGCGAAAGCACTATGAATCCATAACGCCCCTCGGGAGAATGGGCGAACCCGACGATGTTGCTCTTCCAGTCATCTTCTTTGCTTCGGATGATGCGTGGTGGATCCCCATACAAAGATCGGATCTCATCTCCTGAGTTCGCGGCTTCGGCGCTTGGAACGTGATGGCATTATCGAGCGCAGACTCTATTGCGATCATCCCCCACTCTTTGAATATTTTGCCACGAACAAAGGAAGAGAACTCGACGAAGTTCTCTTTGCCGCAGCGAATTGGAATATCAAGTGGGACGAATCTGCAGACTAGCCTTCGCTCGCGGTCTTCGACAAAGTGACCGGTGAGAGACTCGGAACCATACCGACTACGAAACGTCAGAAGAGCATTGCGTACTAGCAATCTGTCGGCATCGGTTATTCCCAGAGCTTACGGTCGATTCTGAACGCAAATATTAACAGCAGTTGTTTGACTGAATCGAGTCAGGTCGAACGATGAGGAGCACCGACCAATGAATGTACTTAAGGGAAAGAAGCAGCTTTTCCATTATAACCACCGAAAGCAGACCCAGCGGATGGACAAGGGGGGTTGTGGTTATGCATGTAGCTGCGCTGCTCATCTGGACTCTCCCGATATCGAGCGGTCTTGCGCAAGATCTGCGCGAATTCATTCGCCCTTATATGCTTTGGACGGGGCTCTTTCAGTCGTGGGATACCTTCGCTCCTAATCCTCTGGCTGCCTTTCGCCTGTGCAACAGGTCATAGCCTTGCTGCCCTGATGGGCAAGTGTGCAGACCGCTTGGAACTTACGCACGAGATCAGAGACAGTTCCATAAACGGCATCGGCTCACCGTTGCCTGGGCAAGGCTCGCACTGCCGGCAGATGGACCTAATTGTCCCAGTCATAAACTCCGAAGGCGCAATGGAACGGTAGGGAAGCTCCGCTCTGATAGCGCAGGATGGTCCCCGTCTGCCATCCTCCGATAAAGGATCAGCGAGGCAGGCTGTCGTTCAGGAATGCGCGTGCTTTACCGAAGGGCAGCTCGTAGATCCCACTAAAACGAACATGTGCGGGTGTCTCGGCTGCTCAGGGCCCGCTCTTGTTGGTTGGTGGCTGACTCCAGTTTATTTTGTTTGTGCCTGCTCCAACGGATGCGGATAGTCGGCGCGGATGGTGAGTATCTCATAGGGGCGGATGGGAAGCGTGACCTCGTTAGCTTTTATGGGTAGGGGTTCGCCGAGCGGCTTCTCCATAAGGTTGGTGCATGTCACGGTTGTAGCTCCCGAGGGCAGGGTAAAGGTGACGTTGGATTGCTTGCCGGCCCACTCAACGACGCGGAAGATCAGGCCGTTCGCGTCTTCGGCTTTTTTCACGGCGGTAAGGACGACGTTCTCCGGTTCGACGGAGAGGTAGGAGTGCTCGGCGAGCTGGGTGCCAGTGTGGGCTTCGACCTGGACCGCCCACAACTTGTAGTTGTACTCGTAGCCCTGACGTTCGGTGAGCGCCTGCTGCCAAGTGCCGGCGTGCGGGTAGAGTTGATAGCCGAAGTGATGATGGCCGCGATCGGCTTCGGGGTCGGGCCATGTTGGGGAGCGGAGCAGCGAGAGGCGGAGGAGGTTGTTTACGCCATCGTAGCCGTACTTTGATTCATTGATAAGGCTGAAGCCGTGTTGGGTGTCGCCAAGGTCGGCCCAGCGCATCGCGGGGACTTCGAACTTGGCTTGCTCCCAGGAGTTGTTACGGGTTGTGGGACGTTCGATGGTGCCATAGGGAATCTCGTAGGTCGCCATCGGTGCGGTGACGGCGAGCGGGAAAGCCGCCTTAAGGAGGATATGGGTCTCGTGCCAGTCGATGTCGTTGTCAACGCTGATGGTGTTCGCATTAGCGTAGAGGGTTATGTCCTGAAGGAATTTCGAGCTTTGCCAGGTCCGGGTGACGCGCACGATGGCGCGCACCGCGTCGCTCTCAATGAGTTTGACTGAATCGACGTTCTCAATGGGGGTCATACGATCGAGAGTACCCCGGTCGATGTTCCAGGCATCGAAATCCTTAGGTGTGTCCGTGAAGGTTTGTAGTTGATTGCCGCAGGCGCCCTTGGCGAGGCTTTCGAAATTTGATTTCTTGTCGAATAGGCTAGTGATGCAACCTGTTTTAGGATCGATCACAACACGCAGGGCGGCGTTTTCCATGGTGGTGCCGCTGGCTTTGAGATCGCTGGCGAAGCGCTTTCTGCCGGGAATTACGTGGAGGATTTCATAGCCCATAGAGGGGACGGACCTGGCTTCGATGAGGAGCTTATAGGTGTTGGTCTTCAAGTTTGATTCGAGGACGGTTGATGGCAGGACGTGGTCGCGCGCGTCAATGACTGAGACGCCGTTCGCGCTGGCTGCGGTAAGTTGGACGTCGGCCATTACGAGACCGTCACGCTGCCATGCAAGGGAATTGAACACGAGGATAGGAACGTCGCCGCCTACGCTGGTGTTGATTTCCGCAGAGAGCGTTTGCAGGGCCTTCGTTGAAATTTCGCTGGTGGCCCGGCGAACCTGCTCGTAGTCTTCTTGTGCGTCTTTATAGATGACGCCGATGCCTGAGCCGGCGGCGAGATCGTGGAACTGGTTGAACACGATTTTTTTCCAGGCTTCATTGAACCCATTATTAGGGTACGGGTCACCTTGCAGCCATGCGAGGGAGGCGACTTTCTCAGAGTTCAGGGCCCACTCTTCGCTCTCGCGCATGTTGCGTTTGTGGTTAGCTTGGGTGGTCATGACACCGCGGGTGTACTCCAAGTACATTTCATCCTTCCAGGTGGGGATGACGATTTTACCTTCCTCTAGTTTGGGAAAAGTATAGCCTTTGGCGATGGACTCGTAGTTCCACTCGGGTGACGTGGTGGAGACTTTTTGTTCGGCGTCGGTGAAAAAAGACTGGGCGAGGCCGAAGTGCATTTTGGGTATAACCCTGTCCGGTTGTGCCCAGTGCTGGCCTTCATCGAGGATGACGCGAGTAGGTCCGCCGCCGTGGTCGCCGATGCCATAGAGATCCATCATGTCTTCCATTCCTGGTGAGCGCTGGCGCGAGATGGCGAGATCGGCGGAGAGGCGAAGGGGATTGAGGTTGTCGTTGTAATAGTCGTGAGGGAAATAAGTGAGGACCCTGCTGCCGTCGGGCGACTCCCACCAGAAGAGTTTGAAGGGGAGCTGGTTAGCGTCGTTCCAAGCCATCTTCTGGGTAACGAAGTAATCGATGCCGGAACGCTTATAGATCTGAGGAAGCTGCCAGTTGTAGCCGAAGGAGTCGGGGTTCCAGCCGATGCGTACATCGACGCCGTAGTGTTGCTGGTACCAGCGTTTGCCGATGAGGATGGAGCGTACGATGGATTCTCCGTCGGGCATGTTGAGGTCCGGTTCCACCCACATGCCGCCGACGACCTCCCATCTGCCTTCCTTGATGCGCTGTTTGATCTCGTCGTTCATCTGCGGGTATTTGTCGGCCATCCAGGCGTTATATTGTGCGGCGGACTGGGTGTAGGTGTAGTCGGGATACTCGTTCATGAGTTGGAGTGCGGTGCTGAAGGTGCGCTTGACGACGTCAACGGTTTCGGTCCAGGGCCAGAGCCAGGCGGCGTCGATGTGCGAGTTGCCGGCAAGGTGGAAAGTGACTTGTTGCAGCATGGGCTTAAGCTGCTCAAGTTCTTTGGTCGCCTGTGTGAGCGAGGCGTCGAACTTCGACTGGTCATTGGCGTTGAGCGCGGAGAGATCCACTGTGGTGATGGCATGTTGGAGAGTTGCCATGTCTTGTGTGGGATTTTTGGAGAGCGTTGGAATGAGAATGGAAGAGGTGAGAAACTCGATGCGAAGATCTTCGGGATTGGGGCGGTGGGGGGCGAAGTCAATCTTGAGCGTGGCGCCGGCAAAGGTCTTTTTGTCGACGGTGTGAAGAAGTTTGACGGCGATGAGGACTTTGTCACCGGGTTTGGCATGATCGAAGAGGAAGATGGGTTCGATATCATCGCCAAGCGCCACGCGGCGGCCGTTGAAGTAAATGATCTGCGGCATGGGGCCGTTGGCGTTAGCATGGAAGCTGAACCAGATGCGCGCGTCGGTGAGGTCGTAGCCGTTGAGGGTTTTGGGGACTTCAACGACGCGTCGATACCAGACGGCTTCATTGGGGGCCTCGCTGCGGGCTTTGATCACAGGCCAGCTGGTGTCATCAAGGTCAAGAGCTTCGCCGTGAGGGACGTCGCCTGCGTGATAGCGCCACTCAGCGGCAGGAAGATTGTCGAAGTTCGAGAGACGTTCGATCACCGTTTGCGATTCAGGTGAGAGTGACTGAATTATCCTTGAGAGCTGCTCTGGAGATTGGGCCTTAGCAGACGAAGAGCAGGCAGGCGCGAGGAAGGCAGCGGCAAGGGTGAGGGTTATCGCTGTGCTAAACCCAGCCGCGAAACGCGGTAGAAAAGTCATTTGTAACTTCCTCTTAAGTTCGCACGAATTCAATTGAACTAATCTTTTCACAGGGTCGTCTCAGAGGTTGATAGCGCGTCGGGGACGTCCAAGATCTTCGATGCGTTTTCCCGAGAAATGCCCGGGTCTCCAGAAAGAGCAGTGCAACGACGATAGATAAGCGACAGCTGGAACAAGAGATATAGGCATGCATGTAGCTGCACCCTGCAATCCTTCAGATCTCTAAGACGTGCTTCTTCATTTCTCCTTTTTATCTAACCGCAAGAGCGCAGTGCCGATGCCTCTCCATCAATATCCAATATCAAATTGCGATTTTGCAATACAGACAAGTGGAGACGACCCTTTGCGAGACTACGTAATTACTTTTGTTCCTCTTCCACGACGTGTGACAAAGCGATTGCGAGTAGTACTCATACGCTTTGAACGCGCGGCGAACTCCGAGGCCTCGGAGATAACGCCCGCAGCGACTTGCAATTTGAAAGCTAGAAGGATCAGTAGAAGTTAATCTTTCCACTGAAACATAACCACCTCCTGTTAGCTGGGCAGCTTCGCCCTCTAGCCCATGAGTTGGGTTGATCAATAACCAGAGACTTCTGTGAGGACTTTGCGGATGCATATTTGGGAGAACTAGAAATTTAGCAGCGTGCGGCTGTCAACTGCCTGTCCAATATATTGAGGGCTTTCTGCGGTGGAGACAGGCCGCGCCTAAGCTGGCTGATCACCATGTAGCCTTCTACGCTGGTTGGCTTCTGTAGCCGCCGAATGATTGCTCATGAGGTTTTTTTCCCTCCGAGAACACGATACGCTGCCCAACGATATTCTTTGGAGCAAACGATCGAACAGTGATATTTGTCTAATCGAATCCTGATGAGAGAGCGTCAACGGCGCCATCTATTACCATCGCGGCTTTTCTGGTCTAATTAAGTGTCGTCTCCCGAGTTGTGTTCAGTTGACTGGATTCATTGCAACGGGCAGTATAGTATCCTTCCGGTCCTGTAATAACTGAAGTGGTCCCTCCATGCGCGCTCGCTTTGAAAAGGTCGGAGGTGAAGAGCGGGTTCTCTACGCTTTTGAGCGCTCGGAGACTTCGTTTCCCTTCTACTGGCACTATCATCCCGAATTTGAACTCACGCTCATCCTCGAAGGCTCAGGGCAACGTCTTGTTGGCGACTCGATCGAGGAATATGGCCCTGGAGATCTTGTCCTACTGGGACCGAATTTGCCGCACACCTATCGTTCAGGTCTAGTAGGAGGCCCGAATCGCGCGTTTGTTCTCCAGTTTCGCCTCGAGCTTTTGGGGAACATATTCTTCTCCCTGCCTGAGATGCGTTCTTTGCGACGCTTTCTGGATCGTGCCACGCAAGGGTTTGCCTTCTCTTTTGCTAATGAGAGCAAAAAAGCCTTGCTGCATGCGCAAATTCTTACTCTTCCGACACGATCTACTTCTGCTCAGATTCTAGTTTTGTTGGAGATACTGGACACACTCGCTAGCACGGCCACTGCCCATGCGCTCTCGCGCACGCACGTTTTGCCGCCGGTTAAGGCGGAAGACCAGAAGCGCATCAATACCATCTGCCACTTTCTGTGTGAGCACTACGATCAAGAGATCGACTACGCGCGGCTTACGAAGAAGCTGCATATGAGTCAGGCTTCCATCTGCCGCTTCTTTCACCGCGCGACGGGCCGCACCATGACCGAATACGTGAACAACTACCGTATCTCTGTCGCCGCACATCTGCTAAAGGAGACGGACAAATCGATCTTGGAGATTGCCTTCGAGGTCGGCTTCGGCAACTACTCACATTTCAACCGGCAGTTCCAACGCAGGAAAGGGAAGACTCCTCGACTCTTCCGTGCCACGTTTGGCAACACTGCCGTGCAGCTCAACTGAGTACACATTTTCGTCAATCACATAGAGGGCATGTGCATGCCGCAACCGATACCTTTCTTTGTGAATGTTTTGCCGTTCCGACGGAGAATCACTACACGTGTCCATGACCTCTACTTCCTTTCGCCAGCCTCCAACGCGTTCACGGTGGACGCATCTGTCGTCGTCGACTCGGGTCGCCGCACTCGGTTGCAAGCTCGTTGGCCTCGATACGGCAGTCGCCTCTAGATCCACGGCTTCGCTGATCACTGCATTTCACCTAATGCTAGGTACGGTTCGCCGACAAGGATCCAACAGTTACTTGGCGAAGACTTGCTGCTTTGCCGTGGCGTCGCTTTTCCTGAGCTCGACCGCGTTGTTCCCAGCTTTTGCCTTCGGTGATCCTGTGGTCGAAATCAGTGTTCTATCATCACGGCCTGACATGGTGAGCGGCGGAGATGCGCTGGTTCAAATCACGGGTCCGAAAGATGCCAAAGAAATAACCGTGTGGGACGACAATCGAAACGTCACAAGCGTCTTTCATTTGAACTCCCGTACCCAGACATTGATCGGTCTAGTCAAGGGGCTATCGGCGGGAGAGAACCATCTTAACGTGAAGTCAGGCCACAACGTCATAGCTCACCTCACGATCGTGAATCACGCTATCGCGGGCCCTGTTTTCTCCGGCCTTCATCAAGCCCCCTTCGTTTGTGAGACGGAGAAATCCGGCTTGGGCGCGCCGATTGATTCCGATTGCAGCGTGAAGACCAAAGTGATGTATCTGTACAAATCGACCGACCCTCCTGTCGCGGGACAGGAGGGTCGGCCTGCAGCGGACGCAATTCCTCCGGGATTCAAGGTTTACGATTCAACAGCACCTCGGCCGAGTGACTTGGCTGAGGCCACCACAACAGAAGGTAAGAAGGTCCCGTATGTCGTGCGCTGGGAAAGAGGCACGATCAACCGGGCGATTTATGACATATCGTTCCTGCATGAACCAGGGACGCCCCTGCCCGATCCATGGACAAAAACGGCCGGGTGGAATGGGCGGTTGGTTTTTCACTTTGCCGGCGGATGTGGTGGCGGTTACCACCAAGGCCGCACTTTCGACGGTGTGAATCCGTTGTTTGTTTCGTTTGGTTACGCTGACGTCGTCACCTCGCTCAACGTGTTACAGAACAACTGCAATGATGTGATCTCTGCCGAGACTGCGGAGATGGTGAAAGAACACTTCATCAAGAGTTATGGTGTGCCCGTGCACACTATCGGATTTGGCGGATCCGGCGGATCCATTCAGCAGCATTTGATCGCCCAGGACTATCCCGGCGTGCTAGACGGCATTATTCCCATAGCAAGCTTTCCCGATGCCGCAACGATTTTGCCCGGTGTTGTGGATTGCAGCCTATTAGCGCACTTCTTTGATCACTCGTCGCATGCATGGTCCGATGAGAAGAAGACGGCTGTATCAGGATTTGCTACGTGGGGAAGTTGTACGAATCCGAATGACTCGTGGATCCAGCAGGGATTTTCACCCAAGCTTGTTGGGGCTGCGGCATGCAACGAAGCACTGCCGGCAGATCTGGTCTATGACCCAGTGAAGCATCCGAAGGGCGCTCGTTGCGATTACTACGACAATGCACTCAACGTGTTCGGCACTGACCCGGCCACGCATCTCGCTCGGCGAGCGCTCGATAACGTTGGTGTCCAATACGGTTTGGCAGCCCTCAACAAGGGGACCATCAGTGCGGACGAATTCTTTGAATTGAACGCGGGCATCGGTGGTTTCAATGCTGACGGAAATGTGGTGAGTCAGCGAACGACCGCAGATCCAGGGGCATTGCATCTCGCATACTCAACGGGACGGGTTGATACCGGCCACGGAGGTCTGGGCTCTATTCCGATTATTGATGTACGCCAATACACCGATACTCAACCGGATATCCACGATGAATACAGATCGTTTGCTACTCGGGCGCGTTTGATCGCGGCGAATGGCAGCGCCGAAAACCAAGTCATTATGACTATCCCGCTCGCATTGAGACCCACTGCAAATCCATCTGCTTCCTTTGCTGGAGTGGGAGTGACGCTTGTTCCCAAGATGGATCAGTGGCTCGACGCTCTTTCGAAAGATACATCGCAACGAAATCTGATCGATAAGATCGCCGCCGCCAGGCCAGCAGATATTACGGATGCCTGTTGGTCTGATGAAGGGGAAAAAATTGTCGAGAAGAGAACATACGAAGGGGATGGACGCTGCAATCGCCTGTATCCACCTCATGGAGATCCGAGAATCGCCGCAGGCGAACCGCTGCGGGAAGACATCCTGAAGTGCACCCTGAAGCCGATTGACCCCAAAGACTACGTGCGGCCATTCACTCACGGTGAGATGGCTCGCCTGGAATCGATCTTTCCATTGGGAGTATGCGATTACAGCGTACCGGGTGTTGGACAGAGTCCGCTAAAAGGGGTGTGGCAAAAATACTGACTTCAGCTTCAAAACGTAAGGTCACGAGTTTTGTTTTTCTTCTCTCATGATAGTCCTGCATTCTATGTTGTCCTATTCGCTTTCGTTACGACCAAAAGCGTCGCTCTCTCGAAGAAACGACAGCTTGCAATTACGGAAGTGAGAAAGATCGTAACCCTCGAGCACAACAGTAGTAGAGATCACTCGAAGGAACGCGGCGTTATCGACCTGGGTGTTTGCCGGTGTACTGTAACGAACTGGTTATGGCACAGCCTCAGATGCCTGAAATCCAACCATCGCACACGCCTCTACCGGGTGTTTGCGCTTGCCAAGAATTCAGGAGGATCTATGTTCCGTTCATCAGGCTCTTCATCTTCTAGTAAAGTATTGAGCAATCGGCTCTGCGATGTGTCAAGGTGGATGCAAAAGAATGGATTGAGGGTGCTACGCCTGTCTTTTGCCTCGCCACTGTTGGCTGTTTTCGTTTCGGGACTGCTTTTAACGTGCGCAACGGCAAACGCAACTACATATTACGTTGACTCAGTAAACGGCTCAGATACTTCATCGGGCACCAGTTTAATGACGCCTTGGCAAACTCTCGCGAAGGTAAGCGCTACTACGTTTTCACCCGGAGACTCTATCTTGTTTCGTGCGGGTGACACATTTGCAGGTCAACTGCATCCGTTGGGTTCTGGCTCGGCTGGTTTGCCCATTACGATTTCGAGCTATTCGACCGGACCGATGCCGATCATTAACGGAGCCTCTCTCAGTGGTGGCGGGGCCGTTTACCTTCTTGCCCAGTCCTACTGGACGATCGAAAATCTGGAGGTCGTGAGCGACTCTGGAGTGAATAACTTCGGGACGCTGACTACACCGGGAGTCAATCGGAGCGGCATCTTCGTAGACAACGAGAGCGGGGTCATCATAAGCGGGATTACGATCCAGCACAACTATGTCCACGATGTGAATGGCTGCTTCAACTGTAACGGATATGACGCACATATGAATGGCGGTATTGTTGTCGTCGCTGACGGAGGTAATCCCCTCGCCCTTTTGTGGTTCGGATTCAGCAGCTATAACGGTGTTTACATCGGATACAACAAAGTTGCGAACGTAGGTCGCACAGGCATCACATTTTATGATTATTCGACCGGGTACCTGCTGAACCTTGACGCTGCGCATCTCAGTACAGGAGTAACGGTAGAGCAGAACACTGTGAACAACATCGACAGTGACGGCATTATAGTCGCCGGCGCGCTGGGAGGAATGATCGATCACAACGTTGTAGCGAATGCGGGGCAGAAGACCATCGTAGGTTCGACGGAACCAGCCTCGGCCGGACTCTGGCCTACGCGCTCGGAGAATACCATCGTGCAGTATAACGAGGTGTACGGCACTCTAACGCATTACACCGATGGGGAAGGGTATGACGTTGATGCCGCATCCGTCAACACCATCGTCCAATACAACTATAGTCACGATAATCAGGGTGGCTTCATTGTGATGGAAGACGCCAGCAGTTCAAACCTGATCGTGCGCTATAACCTGAGCGTCAACGACTCATATGGCGGTGTGAAGGGCGTCTTTACTTTCTCTGACAGTGGGGTGATACCCAATACCTCGATCTACAACAACACCGTATATATCGCCTCGGGATTGCCATCTCAACCAATTTACTGTGATAGCTGCGGCACCAGCCCAAGTGGACAATACAGCTTTCAGAACAATATCATTGCCAATTTCGGCTCTGGAGGCTACTTGGTACCCACACCGACGGGAGGAGGCGTGATCTCGAACAATTTATTTTATGGGAATCACCCCGCCACCGAGCCGGCCGACCTATCCAAGATCACAAGCGACCCACAGTTTGTGAGTGCATTGTCTACGGCGCCCGTTGGTATCGGATCGGTTACCGGGTATCAGGTGGAGAGCGCTTCGCCGGCTGTTGGCAGTGGTGCACTCATCACAAGCAATGGCGGGCAAGACTACTTCGCCCGACCGGTATCTGCTACAGCAAACCCGACTCGTGGTTTCTTTGAAGAGCAGACCTTCTAGTTTTGGAAGTCGGCTTCGGTAGGCGGCGTACTCAGTTTTTAACCTGGTGCGCCGCTGCCTAAGGAATTTTTGCAAGCGATTATGTCGTTTGAGCTGCTCGTTGTGAGCGGGCGGGACATATGGAAAGAGGTGCAATGAAAAGAGATGAAGTGTTGGCTGCTCAGTCACGAGCTGCTCAGGTTCTAAACGAGGCCGGAATTGTGTTGACTGCTTCGGAGGCAGCAAACATTGAAGTGGCTGATTTGGGATTGAACCATTTAGAAGTCGAAGGTCTCGAACTTGTGACTTATATCAACACGTCTCGCTATTGTGCGAAAGAGTTGGTGCTCTTTGCGAGGCAGACTTTTCCTGAGCATCGGCATCCTCCGTTTGGAGACAATCCCGGCAAAGATGAAACCTTTCGGTGCCTCCAAGGGTTGGTCTGGCTTTATGTCGAGGGGGTTGCGGCCGAAACGATTCAGTCTCAGGTTCCGAAAGAGAGTGCTCCGTACTATACCGTGTTTCACGAGGTTGAGCTTCGACCTGGTGAACAATATACGATCCCACACAATACGCTGCATTGGTTTCAGGGTGGTCCTGAGGGTGCAGTCGTGTCTGAATTCTCTAGCGCCAGCCGTGACGAGTTCGACATCTTCACGGATCCTCGTATTCAACGCGTTGCACAGATAGGCGATTAATGGTGCTGAGGAACGGGATGCGATGCCTGTAACTGGACCTTCCTCGAAAGCAAATAGTTCGAGACAAGTAGCTGAGCTTCTGGGGAACATATTCTTCTCCCTGCCGAGGTGCTTTCTTTGGCAGCTTTCTGCATCGTGCCACGCTGGATTTTGCTTTCTCTTTTGCTAGGTAGCAAAAAGACCTGCTCCATGGTAAATTCGCACTCTTCCAACGCGATCCGACTCGGTTCAAATCCTTGAACTGCTGGAGATATTGGAAGCGCTCGCCCACACAGCGACTGCTGAAGTACTCTTGCGTACACACATGCTACAGCCATAATGGCGGAAGACCAGAAGCTCATCAGTATCATCTGCAACTTTCTGTGTGTGAAAGGCTGCGATGAGGAGGAGATTAACTAAGTGCGGTTTGCGCAGAAGCTGTATGTGAATAGCCTTCCATCTTCTCCGTTTCTTTCAACGTGCCTAGGGCCGCACCATGAGCGTAAATGTGAACGGCTAACGTATCTCAGTTGCCGCGCATTTTGCATTTCACATTTCAACAAGTAGTTTCAGCGCAGGAAAGGGAAGTCCCGGCTCTTCTTTGAGATGTTCAGCAATGCTGCTGTACCGCTCAACTGAGTACACATTCCCGTCAATCAAATAGAGGGCATGCGCATGCCGCAACCGATAACTTTCTCTGTGAACGGTTGACGTTCTGACGGAGACTCATTACACGTGTCAATTGTCCCTGCTTACTTCCCTCGACCGGCTACGCGATCGCGGTGGACCCCTTTGCTGCTTCTCTCCACGCTGATCGCCGCTCTCGGGGGCCTGCTCTTCGGTCTCGATACAGCGGTCATCTCCGGCACGACGGCTTCGCTCATCACTGCATTTCATCTAACGCCGATCACGTTGGGATTCACGGTTTCAAGCGCCCTTCTCGGCACGATCATCGGCACACTTCTGGCAGGCTTCGGCGCCGAACACTCCGGCAGGTCGTCTTGTTTGCGAATTTCGGCGCTCCTTTTCATTGTATCGGCCATCGGTTGCGCGTTGAGCTTCAGCTGGCCAGTGCTGATTGTCTTCCGCATTGCAGGCGGCCTTGGCATCGGCGCCGCCAGTGTGCTGGCTCCAATGTACATTGCGGAGATCGCCCCAGCCGACCTCCGCGGACGGCTTGTCGCGATGTTTCAGATCAACATTGTCATCGGAATTCTGCTGGCTTACTTTTCGAATTATCTCGTTGGACTGCGTGGGCTGGGTGCGACGGAGTGGCGATGGGAGCTTGGCGTGACTGCAATTCCGGCGGCTGCTTTTCTACTCGCACTTATCGCCATCCCAGAAAGTCCGCGCTGGCTTGTGAAACGTAATCGTCGTGATGAGGCTCTGGCAATTCTCCAACGCATCGGCGAGGCCGATCCGGCGGCGCAAATCGCCCGGATGGATGCGCTCTTGGCGGAGGAGGGCCGTCGGGGCTACCGTGCTCGCCTATTTACAAGTTCTCATACGCGAGCCATCTTCCTTGCTCTGACGATGGGAACTTTCAACCAATTGACCGGGATCAACTCTGTTCTCTATTTTCTGAACGATATTTTTTCGGCGTCGGGCCTTAGCTCGGTCTCGGGCTCGTTGCGCGGCGTTGCGATCGGAGCCACCAACCTTGTATTTACCGTGCTCGCCATGTTTTTCATTGACAGAGTTGGCCGACGCTTTCTCCTGATGATGGGCTCGGTTGCGATGGCAGGGGTGCTCGTACTCATCGGGTACTGTTTCCAATTCGGTACTCACGCGAGTTGGCTGCTCTGGCTGCTGATCGCCTACTGCGGGTCGTTTTCATTCTCTGAGGGTGCCGTGACGTGGGTCTATATCTCCGAGCTCTTTCCGCTGGACGTACGTGAGAAAGGGCAGGCGTTGGGTAGCAATGCGCATTGGATTACCAACGCCATCATCTCGGCGGCGTTCCCGGTTGTACTCAGCATCTCTCGCTCGCTACCGTTCTACTTCTTCGCCGCCATGATGATGCTGCAGCTTTTCATCGTGTTTTTTGCCTTTCCGGAGACCAAAGGACGGTCGCTCGAGTCCGATGCGGCTGCCATTGCTCAGAGCTGATTCTTCGGTGAGCTTGAGAGGTTCACGCCGACTGCCTCGTCAGCCTGAGAAGATTTCATTTGCTGAGGAGTGAGTGAAAGAAGCGCAATGTGCTTTCAATGTGTTGTCGCCAGTAGGACCATTCGTGTCCACCTGGAAAGGTCTCGTAGGTGTGCGGGATGCTAAGGTTGTCTAACTCGCGGTGAAGTATAGCGCTGGCGTTGAACAGCGAGTCGTCCGTTCCGCAGTCAAAGCGAACAGCCGGAAGCTGATCACGATGCTTGCGCGCCCAGTGAAGAATGTCGTGTTCATACACGGGCATGGCGGACAAGTTGAGGTCGCGGTCGCGGACAAGGTTGTGCATCTGCTCGGCATGCGTGATAGACGAGTGCGTGGAGATGCCCCGAAAGCGGTCGGAATATTTGAAGCCAATACGAAGAGCGCCGTAGCCACCCATCGAGAGGCCACAGAGAAAAGTCGGCCCGTGCGAGGAGAACTTTTCGCGGATGCAAGCTGGAACGTCGTGCGCTATCCATGCTTCAGCGTCGCGGCCGGGCATAGGCCAGTAACCTGAGCCATCCCCGCTGAGCCCGTCGGACGGTGCGGCCAGGAGCATAGGGCGAATTTCACCGCGGTCGATGAGATCTTGTGCCGTGCGGTGCGCGGCGCCTTTCAGGAACCAGGCCCAATGACTGCCGTAGACGCCGTGGAGCAAGAGCACAAGGGGAAGCTCGGCTGGGAACGTAGAGCCTCGCGGGATGAAGAGGCTGACGTCACCGCGGCCGCGGAGAGCTGGCGAATGGAAAGTAAGGTGACGCAAGCCGTCATGCTCAAGCTCCGGATCGGATAGCTCGACTGGATCGAAGGGGCCGTGGAATTCAGGCGCCATACGGAAGAAGAACTCCTTTGGCATTGAGCCCGAGATGCATGTGCTCGAAGGCCTCGGCGAGCTCAGTGAGCGGGTAGGTGCGGGTAATCATCTCATCCAATTTAAGAAAACCGGCGGCGTAGAGCGAGAGAAGCTTAGGAAAGTCGGCGAAGGGACGGCATTGGCCATAGAGCGGATTGATGTAGATCTTGTCCCACTCGAAAAGCTGCATATCGATTGAGACGAATTCCTCGATTCCACTGACGGCGACGGCGGTGCCTCCGTTGCGGACCATAGCCAGTGGCGCAGCGCCGAGTGCAGGGACGGCGGTGCACTCAAAGGCAAAATCGGCGCCGCGACCGGTGAGAGTGCGGACGCGTGCAGCGGCTTCCAGCAGACCTGTATCTTCGCGCAGAGACTGAACCGTATCGGTAGCGCCGATCCGACGCGCAAGCTCAAGGCGGTTGCTGTTGAGATCGACCGCGATGATCTTTGCGGCGCGCGCGTGAACGGCACCGAGAATCACGCTCAAACCCACACCACCGCAGCCAAGGACGACGACGGAGTCTCCCTCTGGGACGCGTGCCACATTGATGACGGAGCCGAAGCCCGTCATGACGCAGCAGCCCAGGATGGCGGCCTGCGGGAACGGGATCGAGACATTGATTGGCACGACTGCTTGCGAAGGCACGATAGCGTGGGTGCTCATGGTGCCGAGGTGAAAACTGGAATTGAGATTGCCACCGTAGCGGGCATCGGGGACTACGGGCTGCTCTTCGCAGATGTTTTCCGCGCCGCGGCGGCATTGGAAGCATTGTCCGCAAGGGATGGCCCAGTTCAGCAGCACGCGGTCGCCGGGGCTGACGCGTGTGACGTCCGGACCAGTGGCAACGACAATACCCGCCCCTTCGTGGCCCAGGATGATGCGACGTCCCCAGCTCATGGAGTCGAAATCGGTATGGCAGACACCGGAGGCGCGAATTTTTACGAGGACTTCGTTGCGCTCTGGATCATCCAACGTGACGTCTTCCAGCGCGAAGTGCCCGCGCCCGTCGGTAACAATGGCTTGAGCTTGGGTGGGCATCAGGCGCGCAACTCCACGGAGGTTTTCGGACGGCAGGAGCAGGGCAGGCAGGTGCCGGGCTCGGGCGTAATGCCGGTGTTGTGCAGGTATTCGACTTCACCCGAGATAAGGTCAGTGAGACAGGTGCCGCAGTCGCCGTATTCGCAGCCGGCGCTGATAGCGATGTCGTGCGCCTCGGCGAGCTTGAGGATGGTCGGGTACTCGCCGGTCCAGGGCACAGTCTCGCCGGTGAAGGAGAAGGTAATGGTGATGGAAGTTGCAGACATTCGGTATTCGACGTTGTCCTTTTCTAAGAAAATCAGGCACTGACTTCTTTCATGTCAGGGCGGAGGGATTCGTAGGTAGCGTTGTAGGCGAGGATATTTGGATCGGGCGCAATGCCCCAGTGTTCGCATGCCTTGCTATAGACCTCAGCCCACCAGTTGCGGTGATCGGTGAGTCTGTCTTCGCGCCACTTTGCCCAGTCAACTAGAGTGCGTGACCAGCTTTTGTCCCCGAAGGCAAGTGCTTCAGCCTGTGAACCGATCTGCGGAACGAGCCAGTCGCGGCCCACCTTTGCGTGGACAATCTCATCGGCCCAGTCATAGTCTTGGATGAGTTCGGACAGGCGATTGGCAGATGCGACGGCGACCTCCCACTCGTACTCCTTGCCGTTCTTCTTGGGCATGAGCCCTTGCTCGATGGTGAAGAGAACGGCGTGTCGCTCAAGCGGTTCCAGCATAGTGTTGAGACCTAACGACCAGGTGAAGTTGAAGGGGATGGCGCGCCAGTCGATGCCGAGCGAAACGAAGCCGACCTCACCCATCATGGCGTGACGGGCCTCGTCCCAGAGTTGGCGGGTCATGTCGCGGTAGTACTCCCACGGCTTGCCGGGAGTCTCGGCAAGGATGGAGGACATCATCTCCGGAACGTCGATCTCACGCATGCGTTTGAAGAACAGCATGAGGGTCTTGGGTTGCGCCGGGATCTCGGGGTTGAAGAGCATAGCTTCGGCGTTGACGCCCATGTTGTAGGGATCGATGAAACGTTCGTCGCGCTGTGGGATGGAGTTGTAGTGAAAAGGCTGGGCGGAGAAAACACGCACCGGTTCGGCTGTGGCATGCGGCATAGTGCCGTCAAGACCGCCTGCGTGGGCGAGAATGCTTTGGAGAGATGTGGACCACCCGCCAAGCGTCGCGCGGTCAGTATTGGTGACCATAGCGTGGACGGCTGAGCCTGCATAATCGCAAATCTCGGAGAACTCGACTTGGGCGAAGCGAGCTGCGCGATAGGTGGGATGATCGAAGAGTCGGCTGGTGTCGCGGAGCAAGGCTTCAAGTGAGGAGTGAACAACGGGGATCGCGTGTTCGTAGAGGCCGAGGATGAGAGCGGGCGTGCTGGGAGCGGCGAGGATTTCATCGAAGAAGATGTCGAGCGACGGGTGCGGTGTGTTATCAAGACCGTAAGGAGGCTGACGCATTTCGCGGATGCGGCCGGCGAGGTGCAGAACATGTTCGGCACAGTAGTGTGCGTGGAGCGAAAAGGCCATCTTGAGTTCATAGATGGGCATGGAGGCAAGGTGGGCGACGAAGATCCCGTGGAGACGCCGGAGCGCCCAGTGAAGACGTTTGAGGCGTTCGACGGATTCGGTGATAGTGAGGCCGTGGGTTGAGGCAGATTTCATATCCATCAGGCCGACGAGCGCTGGCAAGCCGCGGTAGCCGGCATAGTGATCGACAGGCATTGGGTTATCGGTAGACATGGTCTGGTGTTCCTCGTGTGAAGTGTAGGAGAGAGCGAAGCAGCACCGGAACGAGTATATTTGCAGAATTAAGTACTGGATTGACCGGCGCACTGGCGTGGTGGTTCAGCGCCGAGGAGTGCCTTTGCCGCGGGTTTTGGGTTTGCGATCCTTTTCATTCCAAGGCGGAAGTGATATCTTTGCCAGTCTTCGCACCAGGTAATCCGTTTACGATTCGATGGTCACTTTGGGTTAGTCTTGGTGCCTGGAGATTAACAGCGTCCAATTTAGTTGAGGGTACACCTATCGCGAAAGCAGCAACTCTTGACCGAACCGTCTTCGATGTCTTCCGCGAGGAATTGCCGGAGAGTGCTGTCGCCTCGGCGTTTCAGCTTACGGATTCGCTCCTGCGTGTACTTCAGCGCGTGTGTCCATGCTCGTATGGCGAGCCCCAGCATCTGCTCGGAGATACCGATGCGGTTTCGTTCAGGGTTTCAATTGCGATTTTGTAGCCTTTACCAACCTCTCCAAGCAGCGAGGAAGCGGGACCCGACAATCTTAAATATGAGCTCGCAAGTAGACGACGCTCTGATCCCCAGCTTGTCATCCTTGTGACGACCGAGAAGCCCGGAGTATCCTGGTCACCAGGAATGTCGTAATTCTCTTATATCCAAGCAGCGAATCCACGGTCGTGAAAACAATGAACAGCTGCTTCAGCAGTGTTTGATATCCATAGCTTGCTTCCATTGAAAACGTAGTGCTCACCATCTTTGCGGGGCGTTGTTGTGAGTCGAAAGCATCCGATCCCGAACTCGCTTCGCTTAGCGCATAGAAACAGACCAGGTCAGTCACAATTCGAGGAAGGTGGTGTTGCTTCCGCGCGTTTTTAGAGTACTGCAAGAGTGCATTCACAGTCAGTGTGTTTTGTACGTCGGCCATCACTCCGACCGCAGGTCAACGGCGGAAATTTCCTGAATGGTGAGAATCGAACTAAAGAATGAAGCGCCCACACCGCCGAACTCTTCCGGCATTTCAATCCCCATCAGGCCTTGATCGAAGAGCTTTTTCACCAAGGCGGAATCAATCTTCTGTACCTCATCCATAGAATGCACCCAAAGGCGCTATCTCTTTCCGTGCGAAATTGCGCACGGACTCTTGAAGCAACTTCTCGTCCTCGCTCAAGACAGCCTTGAGTCGTGTGTGTTGTCAATCATAGTGGCCTGCTTTCTTCTGAATTTGGTAGTGTCGAAGCTTCCGCTCAGGTGTGCTGACTAGATAGTTGCGATTTCGGGTCAATACTCTCCATCGCTAGCCCTGTATTCGCTTCTCTTTGCCATTCCAAAACTGCTCTCGGAGCTGATATTTCAGAATCTTACCCGTCCCTCCCTTTGGGAGTGGTTCCTTCTGGAGGACAAACTGTTTCGGAAGCTTGAACTTAGCTACTTGCTTACCCGCCCACTCAAGCAATTGCTCCTCGGTGATCGTGGAGTTGTTCCGTGTAACAACGATTGCGACTGGCACCTCTCCCCACCGGGGGTCCGGAGCGGCGACTACGGCGCACTCGACGACGTCGGGATGTGCCTGAATCGCATGTTCCAATTCAATTGATGCTATGTTTTCTCCACCACTGATGATGACGTCCTTCTTCCTGTCTACAACCTTAACGCAGCGTTCTTCGTTCCAAACTGCCATATCTCCGGTGCGTAACCAACCGTCCACGATGGCATCTTGGGTCAGGTCGGGCTCGAGGAAGTAGCCATCCATGATGTTGTCTCCACGTACGACAATTTCTCCGACGGAAGTACTATCCTGCGGAACATCAGTTCCAGCATTGTCGATGATGCGGACCTCTACGCCAAGACTCGGCCAGCCCGCCGATGCAGCAAATTGCCGCCGGCGTTCATCATCTGGAAACGTCATTGCGCTCTTCTGCCGTGCAATGCTGACGACGGGCGATGTCTCGGTTAAACCGTAGCCACCCATGATTGCGCAGCCAGGGAATAAGGCTTCGAGCTGCGCCACCAGTTCGGGCGATGCGGCTGCACCACCGATGATGATGTGTTTGAGGCTTGATAGATCGAACTTCGTGCGTTCGGGGCAAGCAACCAAAGTTGCCGCCATGGTGGGGACGAGGATCGTGAACGATGCTTGTTCTTCCTCCATGAGACCGAAGACAGCTAGTGGGTCGAAACGTCTAACCATGACGTGCTTGAAGCCGCACATCGTCGCGAAATGGGGGAAGCCCCAACCGTTCGCGTGAAATAACGGGATCGTGTGCAGAATGACCTGGTTATCGCTGTGGTCGAGGCAGCCCGCAAGAGCCAATGCATGCAGGTAGAGGGATCGATGAGATAACATGACGCCCTTTGGGCGGCCTGTGCTTCCACTTGTGTAAAAGAGTTCGGCAATACTTGTTTCGTCCAGAGACATGAGATTAGGTAGGGGCACAGGCTCCAATGCCATTAACGTCACAAGCGACGGACGGTCATCCAAGTCTTCGTCGATGGGGATGAAGCGGCAGGCGGGTATTGCTGTTCGAAGGAGCTCGATAGTAGGACTGAAATCTTGTTCATAGAACACTAACCGAGGTTGAGAATGCTTAAGAATGACTTCAAGCTCACTCCGATGAAGGCGAACGTTGAGAGGCATAACAACACCTCCTGCTAGGGGAACGGCAAAGTAACTCTCAAGCAATACGTTGCTATTGAAACTGAGAAATCCTACACGGTCGCCCGGTTGTACTCCTTCGGCGAGGAGACCTGCGGCTATTCGACGACACCGCTCGACGAACTCCGCATAGGTATATCGGCCATCCCCGGAAACCACCCCAATCTTGTTGGGATACAAGTCCAAAGCCCGCAGTAGGCAACGAAGCGGTGTGAGTGGGATATGCATGTTGTTTGGGGTCCTCGGTCGTTCTTGTATTTACGGACAATATTTGCTCGCCCACTGGGTTCGAATCAAGTCAATTTCAGCTAAGGAGCTTCGCTAACTCAGCAACAACAGGCTTAGGGTTTCCGTCAAAATCGACGATGGAGGCATTTTCTGTGCACGGAAAAGAATCGTGCCCCATCCAGATAATCAAACCGCCGCAGGCCGGAAAGCGGGACAGCACCGATCGTAGCGCGATCGTCAATGCCGCTTCCTGCCGGGCGTTCATCCATGCGACGAACTCTTCGAGATCTCGTGGTTCACGTCCTTTCTCTTTCGCGAACTTCGGCCAGTCGATCCACCAGGATTGGCGTGCCCATAGAGGATTTTCGCTCGTGCCCGGCACTTCAGGAAGATCTCCCTTATATTTCCGGATAATGCTGACGGGACTCGTCGAGGGCGCACCCATTTCGGAATGAAACATGGCGTCGTCTCTGGCCCATAGCGTCGTCCACTCCCCCTCCGGTAGGCCGTCGAGATTCCACGGTCCGTGCACATCCCAGAACACGCCCTTGCCACAATCCTGGAGACTAAACACACCCACGGGCCCATACGGGTTCGTCGCAAGAAAACGTCGGCCTGAGTCTTCGCGCGCGACAACTTCAGCCATTCTTACGACGGCTGGATGATTGCGGATGGTCAGCGTAGGCTGATTGCTCTTCACGCCATTTTTGTCATCCTGCAATTCGTTACCACCGCACCAGAGAAGAAGCGATACATGATGCGCTCTGCGTTCTATATATGACTGAGCAATTTTGCCAAGTTCATCCACACTGGCCGGGTCGTCCGGCGGGTAATTATCCAGCCCTGAGCTTGAGAGAGGAAACTCCTGCCAAACTAACAGCCCTAGTTCGTCGCACAAGTTGTAGAAGTTTTCTTTCTCGAGAACGGCACCGCCCCAGACGCGTACCAGGTTCATACCGCAATCACGATAAATGTTCGCTCGCTTGCGGTAGTCTTCCTCTCGAACATCGGCAAAGTTAGGGCGGATCGGCGTCCAGTTAACGCCGAAGAGAAACACGGCTTTCCCGTTCACAACACAAAGATAGGGATCGGCCGTGTCTGGCGCCCCCTTCGTTCTCCGCCACTCAATACTCTTAAAACCGACTCTTCTGGACTGACGCTCTAGCAAACGTCCGTGGTCATCTAATAACTCAACTTCCAAGTTGTAGAGCGATTGTGGACCCATACGATTCGGCCACCAGAGATCGACTGGTAGTTCATTCCATTGCAGGCCGCTACTGGAAAAGTCTGGAGCGTTGACCTCTACAGTTCTCAACTCGCGTGCGCGGTCCGTTAGCGTGATTCGAACCTTGCTGCCTCCATGAACACTGCCCCAGACCTTTAGCTTGCCTTTGCCGCTAGCAAGATCGACATCGGAAAAGCATCGGAGTGTCTTAATCTCCGCGCCATGAGTGATTTCAAGCGTGACGGTGTCCCATATGGCCGTCTGCACGATGCGGTTGACCCAATCCCAACCAAAGTAGAATCGTGGTTTCCATTCGTTCATGCGCGACGTGTAGCCAACCTGTCCAAGCCAGCGAGGGCCCGGTGTCAGCCGAATGGAAAGCACATTGCCAGAAGGTTTGAGCGCAGAGGTCAGGTCGGCGACAACTGGAACAAACGAATTCCGGAAAGAAGCTACCGTTGTTTTGTTCAGGACTATATCGCCAGCATAGTCAAGGCCCGCGCAACGAACGCGTACTTGCTGACCGTTTTGCAGCCATTCATCAGGGATGGCTACCTCATAGATCCAGTCACGATTTTCAAGCCATTCGCACTTTCTCGCATTCAGGCCAACGTTCCAATCTTCGATGATGCCGGCTTTAAGCAAGGCGGCCTGCACGGATACCGGGATGGAAACGGTAAGTGGTCCAGCATCAGGCACGGCAAAGCTAGCGTCATCGTGGGTCTGTGCAAAGTTGCTGTAAAACGGAGAAAGACCGATCAGTTTCCAGCTCAGTTGTGACAGATCGTAAGTGGTTTTCATGGAAGGCGACTGCGAAAGGGGCCGCTCCTGCAGAGCTTCGACCAGAGAAGCTGCGTGCGCAGAAACGCCGGCTGAAAGTGCGCCAATTGCACCCAACTTCAACAACTCTCTTCGGCTTAGCTGAGATTCTTCGTGAGACAAATCAAACTCCTTGGTTTTTTGCTCCGGATTCGAAGGACCAGCATTTTCTGTGAGTCAGCTCTGTTACTGCGGAATAACTGGCAGAAGGATTGCCGAGGGATGTTCGCTGTCATGAAAGATCGCGTTCGTCGCCTTGATCGGATTCTTTTCCTGATCGAAGTTGGCTCCGGTGTTCGGGTTGGAATCGAACCGGGGACTATTGCTGCTCGATACTTCTACGCGCAAGCGATGGCCGGGCAGAAATACGTTGCTGGTAGGGCCGGCAGCCACTGTAGCTTTGTAGATCTCACCAGGCTTCAGCGGCTCAGGCTTCTCCATCGAGTTTCGGTAACGCAACCTCAAGATTCCGTCGGTAAGATTTTTGGCGTAGCCGTCGGGACTTACATCCACGACTTTAACCGTGAGATCGGTATCCACGGCGGATGAACGCACATAGACTTCGGCCTGTATGTTTCCTGTCACCTCAAAGTCGTTCTTGAAGGACTCTGAGGTGTAGACGAGGACATCGGGGCGCTGTTCGATTGAGCGTTGATCAAACGCACCACCTGGTGGTGTTGGGGCGCAGCAGAGCCCTCCACCCTGAGTTGAAACAGGATTTGAGGGGTCATAGACATATTGATCGCTTGACTCTTTCTTCGGTGTGGCGGGACTCAAGGAGCCATCGCCGGTGAGTGAATTCGCCTTGCCGCCCGAGTGCAGGTAGTAGCGAGTGCTCTGTGCTCTCGCAAGAGGCCATGCGTCTTCTTCGCGCCACGAGTTCTTTCCCATGACGAAAAGCTTTACGGGCTTTTCGGTCTTGAACTGGTTCGCTGTTCCCTTCAAGATGAAGTCATACCAGTCAAAGACGAGCAACGGATTAGGATTGGCCGTAGGGCCGAAGTCAACATCGCCGGACTTCGAGGAAGCCATTCCGTGCGTCCACGGGCCGATGATCAGCCGTTGCTTTGCTTGCACTGCCGGATTGCCATGCTTGCTGACGCTTTCGTAGTCACGCAAGGCACCCGAGATGAAGACGTCATACCATCCACTCAAGTAAAGGCCTGGCGCAAGTATCTTTTCTGGCCGCGTGTCGATCGTCATCAGCTTCCAATACTCGTCATAGTCCGGATGCAAACGCCAGTCGCGATAGAAATCTACCGAGTGAAGGTCGGCAGGTGGTTTCTGTGTCACGGGATCAGCTGAAACTCCACTCACCCAGCTGTCGGTCACATTTTTTTCTAACGCTCCTCCCTGATAGATAACGCCTTCGTGAAAATTTGAGGGCACCATCCACGGGGTGATGGCCACCAGGTGAGGAGGTGATGTGACAGCAGCTAACACTTGCGTGATTGCTACGTAGGAACCACCCCACATCACTACCCTGCCGTCGGAACCTGGAAGCGATGCGGCCCACTCTACCGAGTCGTAACCGTCAGAACCTTCGTTCTGGAACGCGTACCAACTTCCTTCCGAAGCGAATCGTCCACGACAATCCTGAACAACCGTGATGTACCCGTGCGAAGTGATGAGACGGGCGATAGGGTCTCCAGCCGCTTTACCATACGGTGTACGAACCAGGACAACTGGATATTTTCCATCGCCTTTAGGACGATAGATATCAGCCTGCAGCCTAATACCGTCTCGCATCGTTGCCGGCATGTTATGGTCGACGACGAGATCTCCGGCGTTTTGTGCCGCCGCGATGGACACGGTTGCACACAGAAACGCGAAGACGCACCCTGCCCAGCTATGTCGTGTCATACATCCTCTTCCCTATTGGCCTTTAGAAAGCCAGCTTCAGTCCAAATTGAATGATCCTTGGAGACACAGTTGTTGAACTGATGTAGCCAAAAGTCGGAGAATCAACCGTAGCGTTTGGCGCACCAAAATTGGCCCAGTTGAAGAGATTGAAGGCCTCCGCACGAAACTCCAGGCGAATCGCTTCGTGTATCGGAGTCTCCTTGATCAGCGAGAAATCGACATCCTTTTGGCCCGGGGTCCGAATAGGCAGTCCCCGCCCCAATTGGCCGTAGTCCAACGGGCCAGGCAATAAAAAGGAACTTCCTGGCTTAGGCATATCTGTTCCTGGCGTCAAGCCCGGAGACTTGAAGTAGTGTGTCAATCTGTTCTTGTTCGATCCACTGCCTTGAAGATTAGCTAGTGTCGCGCCGGGGATCAAATCCGGCGTCAGGTATCCGTCCGAAATGACAGCACTGTAGATTGCCTGCGACATAAGAAAGGTGATGGGTTGGCCTGACTGAAAAGTCATAATGCCTGCTGTCTCCCACCCCCCGGTAAATTTTTCAACGAACCCGTGCCGGTTCTTGAGAGGATCGGGAAGCTGATAGACCAGGCTGGTTGTCGAACGTGTTTTCCGGTCCCAGTCCGATAGACCCCAGTGATTATTAAGGTTGTTGTCTCCAGGCGGCTGCGCGTTACCTGCGCCACCACTCAAACCTCCCGAGCCTGCACCTGGGGCACCTGAGTTAAGGGAATTGTTGTCCGCCGATCTTCCGAACGTGAACGCTGAAAGAAACTGCAGACCGTGGCTCATACGTTGGTTGAACGTGAGCACAAGCGCGCTGTACTTGGAACTACCATTGAACCTATCCAGGGTTAAGCCACGATCTGCAATAACGCCCGCAACTGGTACACGATCCTGAATATTCGCGTAGGTATTCGTCGTAATTCCACGGATTGGATTCGAAGGGCTAGCGATGTCTGGCTGATTTGCCGCCAGCGCGTTGAGCAATCTCAGTCCATGCGAACCCAGATAGGCGATTTCAACGACAGAGTTTTTTCCGAGCTCCCGCTCAATGGAGAAATTGAACTGCTGTACGTAGGGGTTTCGCGCGTTTGGATCTAGCACTTGGTTGTAATAGCCAGGAGTTCCGCCAGGGACATATTGACGAGGTTGCCATAAGGGGAATTGATCATCGGCCGGCAGGTTCAAGACATCGAAGGGATCCTGCAGCGTAGGAGTAGGTTGCCCGACGAGCTGCTCAACGTCATTGAAGGGAATTCCGTCGGCCTCATTGTCGGCCGCAGCAGTGGATGAGCGGGGATAGAAGAGCCCATAACCCCCACGCACGGACCAATGTGCCAACGGCTGCCACGCGAAGCCAACGCGCGGACCGAAGTTCTTGAGGTCCTCTCCTTTCACGAGCGTATTACTCTCGAGAGCTACCCCACTGGGAATGGTCTTGCCCGGATGAAGTCGAGCATAGTCCCGCGCCAAAGTGTACCCAGTATAGGACTGAGAGGCGTTGGGGATGCCAAAGGCCCCCTCTGCAATGAGTGAAGGATCAAACCCTGCGATCCGACCTTCAGTATCGTGCGGCCATGCGAAGTAGTCCCACCGCAAGCCGACATTCAACGTGAAGTTTTTAGCAAGCTTAAAATCATCCTGAGCGAAATAACTCATGTCGTTGAAGCGGTAAGATTTAGCGAAGCTCCCGGTGGCCCCCGCTGTATCGATGATATTGCTGTAAGGAAAGCCTATTGAGGCAAGACCATTTTGAGCAGCACTCTGGCCTAGAAGGAAATCCTGGAAGGTCTCCATCAAAATGGCGCCAGGTTTTCCGGTATTCGAATCCTGAGGCAGTTGGTGACGAGTATATGACCCGCCAAAGCGGATGTTATGTCTCCCGATAACCTTCGAAACAGTGTCTGCGATGATGTACTGATTCTCGGAGTTCGCGGCGTATACCGAGTTGGCGCTTGCCGATATCCCGGCCTGAGCTATGAGGAACCAGGGAAAGTAGGAACCACCATCCGGCAAAGGCTTGATCCCTACGTCCGATGCACTAATGGGGTCCTTGGCATTTGTGACCAATGCGACCCGCAGGAATGCAGCGCGTACCTCATTCACGAGCGTGGGCGAAGCAGTGAACGTATGCGACAAAGTAAAGTTTCGATTCTGGTTTTTTGCGACGCTGGTAAAGCCGGGCAAGTTCCCGAGCAATGAATTTTGATTGATGTTTGCCGTAAAGATTTTGGCTGATAACAGCTGGCGATTTGAAATCTGGTAATCAAGGTCAAGCGCGTATTGATCCTCGTTGTAGTGGCCGGGAAGGCTGAAACTAGCGTTTGAGTACACCTGGCCGTCGCCTGCACCACCCAAGCCGTCGCTCAGGGCACTGGCTGGAAACGATGGGAACAGATACTGGCCATTCGGTAATTTCGCTTGCAGAATGTTGATAGCGACCGGATTGATGTTCGAGCCGTCGGTGCGAACGCAATTGATTCCCGCAGCACAAACTCCGGCGGGATAGCCGACTCGTCCGCCATAGATTGCACCCAAAGAGGAGATCAAGCTTGCTGTATTGCTGCGATCCCCTGCGGGTAGCAACGGGTAAGATGGCAATGTATAGACAAACCCCGGCGAAGCCCCATTGATTTGCCGAGTCCCTTGATAGCCAAAGAAGAAGAAAGCTTTGTTTTTTATAACAGGGCCGCCAAACGTGCCACCGAATTGATTCTGACGCAGAATCGGCGTCTTGTTTCCGTTTCCAGCCTCTATCTGCGAGCCTTTGTAGAAGTACTCGTTTGCATTCAGCACGTTGTTGCGAAAAAACTCAAACACATTACCATGAAATTTATTTGTGCCACTCTTCGTGACGAGGTTCACATTAGAACCGCCCGCCTGGCCGTATTCGGCCGAGTAGAGGCTTGACTGGACCTTGAACTCCTCGACTACGTCTGGCGATGGAACCGCAATAAAGTAAGCACCCCCCGTCACAGCGGCGACTGCATTCGTCCCATTGAGATTGATGCTGTTGTCATAATATCGGCCACCAGCAACGGAGAACCCTTGAGTGCCATTGCCGAAAGCTGCGGCGACCGGCACATCCGTTACCACACCGCCCTGTAGGGTGAGAAGTTGGGTGAAGTTCCGGGTCGATAGGGGCAACGACGAAACCTGGTTACTATCGAAGACGTTTCCTGTGGTCGCAGACTCTGTTTGCAACAGCTCCGTCTGATTACTAACCGTCACGATCTCGGTCACGTCCCCTACGGCAAGTGCTACCTGTCCCAAGCTGGCCGTCTCCGTCACGAGCACGACGACTGGTTGCCGCACTAGCTTCTTGAAGCCTTTCGCCACCACTTCTACCCGATAGCGTCCTGGCTCAACGAGAGTAAAAAGAAAGATGCCGTCTGCCTTACTCATCGTGGAGCGAGTGGTGCCAGTATCCAGGTTCGTTTCGGTTACGGTAGCTCCGACTACGGAAGCGCCACTGGGGTCGAGCAAGGAACCGGTGATTCCTCCTTTGGCTCCCTGCGAATAGGCCACATTCATTCCTGCCAGGAAGACCAGCACAAGCTGGAGTATGGCGTGCAGGACATGCCTGTAGCGCTCCTCCACAACCTTTCCCATCTCCAGTGCTTGCCTCATGTTCCTCCCCTTTTCTAGGTGCCAGTGCGGGATCACTAGAAATTTCGCAGCGTGTGGCTGTCAAATATCTGCTCAATAGATTGAGGGGTTTTCTGTCGTGACGTAGTCTGCAACATCATTGACAGTCCGGCACTCGTGGTGGCATCCTCGCAAGGATTTCCTTAATAGACTGAACACGCGGTATTTGTGGAGTTACCCAGGTGACTTTAAGAGAAGTTTCAACCCGTCGGAATCGAGCAGAAAGGACAGATCTCGGTACGTCTCTAGATCGCGCGCTTGCTATTTTAGAGATGGTTTCAGGAAACGGCGGCGGTACAACAAATGCAGAACTAGCTCGTCGCCTATCGATTCCCACGAGCAGTTGTTCCTATGTGCTACAACGATTGGAGAGGACCGGGTACCTGACAAGGTCAGAAGAAACTCGGCGCTACGAGCTGGGAATTAAAGTTCTCGGCTTGGCGCACGGTGTGCTCCGCGATACAGGATTGCCGGGAGCAGTGGATTCAATTCTTAAAGAGATTGCGGAGAAAACTGGCCAGGCCGTGATTATAGCCATTCTTTGCAAGGATCGCATTACGATTTTGAGAAGAACAGGACTTCCCGAACTGAATGGTGTCGATTTCGAAATGGGATCCAGTTTCCCGGCACATGCGACCGCAATCGGAAAAATGTTGCTCGCGCGGCTTTCAGATGCTGATCTGCGCGAACTTCTCGATTCACAGCAACTCGTAAAGCGATCGCCGAGAACGATCAACTCCAAAGACGACTTGATGCGGAACCTGGTGGATATCCGGAGGCGTGGCCACTCGACGAGCAACGGCGAACTGTTTATGAGAATCCGAGGGCTGGCGGTGCCTATCATGGATGACGCCGGGCAAACCTGCGCCGGGCTGACAGTTGCAGGTCCTCGCCTGAGACTGGATGATGACGAAGCCATCCGAACTATTCACGATGGCGCCGCAATGATCTCAAAGCGATTGCGAGAGACAGCCGAGCATAGGCGATCCTTGAATTCGCCCTTCGATGTACTTACAGCACTACGGCATTTCGCTGCGGATCGGATCATCTAAGGACTCACCTTCAAGACGCCATCGCCACAGTTGACTCTCGATCTCCAAGTCAGGAAGCCCTCAATACGGTCGATCGCGATGGATCATCTGTCTCGCACCGGAGCATCGAGAGAAAAGTTGATGCAGGTGGGCAAGCTGCCATGCAAGTTTGGCCGGGAACATAACAGGATTGTTATATGGTTCGTTCTGAAAGACGCTCATAGCGGAAGAGACCGGGGCGGCCCCGATTTCTTCCCACAAGACGTCTTCTAAGGGCCTAGGCTTGATTGCTGAATCCAACCAAACCCATGAATCATCTTCACTGGAAGAGGCACGATGGTAAAGGGACAGGTAGTTGCAATTACAGGGGCGAGTAGCGGCATCGGAAAAGCTACCGCTCTTGAGTTGGCTCGCCTGGGAGCAAAGCTTATGTTGGGCGCACGGCATGAAGAAGCTCTTTTGCAAGTAGCCGAAGAAATCCGCGCTGCCGGAGGCGAGGCCGTGTACCGCATTACGGATGTGAGCAGGCGTGAGGACCTTCTGAAACTCGTACACCTTGCCCAGGAGACCTTCGGTCAGCTCGATGTTCTGTTCAGTAATGCCGGTGCCATGCCCATCGGACCATTCGACGAGCTTGCCGTCGATGACTGGGAGACGATGGTGGACGTTAACATCAAAGGCGTGCTCTTCGGGATCGCTGCTGCACTCCCCGTCTTCCGTCAGCAGGGCTCCGGGCACTTCATTCATACGGCATCGACGGCTGCCCGTAAGACGGTTCCGAATCAGGTGGTATATTCAGCCACCAAGGCGGCGGTGCTGGCTCTTTCCGATGGCCTCCGTCAAGAACTTGCAGGCCAGATACGCGTCAGCACTATCTTGCCAGGATTCACCGACACCGCCTTCAGCGAGCATGTGAAAAACCCTGAGATGAAAGCGCAGATGCAAAAGGCGGGAGAAAAGTTCGCGATGTCACCCGAGACTGTGGCTAGAGCCGTTGTTTATATACTGGAACAGCCCGAAGGAGTAAATATCGGTGAGGTAACGCTTCGTTCGAAGGCGCAGGCATGACGTTTATTGCAGCTGTAAATACCGGCAAACGCGCTGCATGGCAGTTGAGATGTGGCCACCGCTGAAGAATTAAGCCCATGCCATCCGGCAGGACTGAGTTTCGGGGCTAGCGTCCTGGAGGCGCGGGGACCATGACGGCGCCGGGGTCGACTTTGGGGATGCCGAAGTGTCCACTGAGATGGACGAGGTCGAGGGGGCGAAGCTCGCAGGCGATCTGGATGACGCTCATATCGCGCGCAGAGCGGTTGATGACGGTGACTCCGGTGATGTCGGCGCCTGCAAAGTGGAGCCAGAGATCGGTGACGGTGTTGCGGGGCTGGGCGGTGTTAGCGGAGTTCTGGTTGGCGTTGACGAGGTGCTTCCAGCCGGCGGCGTTGTAGGAGGCGATGATGGCGTCCATTGCTTCGGGGGTGTAGAAGGCGGGGCGAGGATAGCGATAGTTATCGATCGAGATGCCGGTGAGAGCGGCGGGAGCGCGGTTGGCGTCGAGGCCGTTGGACTCAAGGAGATTCTGGGCGATCTGGATCATGCTGCGATCGAAGCTGAAGGAGGTGTGGGTGGCGGGCTGGTCGGCGAGGTTCATAAGCGCGCCCTGGAGGTCGAGCGGCGGGGGCGGCGGCGGGCCAGTGGGTGGTTGCGCGATAGCCACAGCGGTGTAGAGGGCAAGGGTGAAGAGGACGGGACGCAGTTTCATGGATGTCTCCCTCATGGATAGGACCCGGATTTTGGCGGGGAGTTCTCCCCGGTGCACCTATTATTTGCCTGTTGGGGTGAGGGTGCAAGTTTCGGGCTTTGCGGCTGGCTCACTCAGGAGATGTCCTGCCGGACGAGCGCCCTGCGCGGACGGCGGTCACTTCGTGACTTGTATACCCCTTCGGTTGGCGCTCCGTTATTGCGGTGGGCGGGGGGAGAAGTAGCCTTTTTGGGCGCGGACTTTGTAGCGGGGGTCGTTAGCCTGGAGGTAGATGGTGCGGAAGGAGCCGTCCATGCGAAGGCCGGCGGGGCGGTAGACCAGGTGATACTGGCTGCGCAGCTCCTCTTCGATGTTGTGGAAGCCGATGGCTACGTCTTCGAGCTTGGTGGGGTAGAAGGCCTGGCCGCCGGTGGCGTCGGAGATGGCTTTGAGGACGTCGTCACCCTTGTCTTTGCTGGGGCTGATGTTGGTGGAGATGGTGTAGACGATGGTGTCGGCGCGCTGACACATCTTGATGGCGTCGGACTCCTGAACGCGGGAGTAGTTGTCGTCGCCGTCGGAGACGAGGATGAGGGCGCGACGGACGGCTCCAGTCTCCTGGAGTGGAAGCATCTGGTCTTTGCAGGTTTTGTAGAGGGCGTCGAAGAGGGCGGTGCCGCCGCCAGGACGGAGTTTGCGAATGCCCTGATTGAGGAGATCGACGTTGTTAGTGAAGTCCTGAGCGACGTCGGTTTCGATGTCGAAACCCTCGACGAAGGCGCGGTCGTTGAGGTGGAGGATCTGGAGGAGGAACTCGATGGCGGAGTCCTGCTCGAACTGGAAGCGCTGGCGGATGGAGCTGGAGGTGTCGAGCATGATGCCGACGCGCAGGGGGAGGTTGGTCTGCTGGGTGAAGCGGAGGACGGCGGTGGGAGGACGGCCGTCGTCGAGGAGGCCGAAGTTTTCGCGCTTGAGGCCGGTGATGAATTTGCCGTGCTTGTCGGTGACGGTGAAGATGAGATTGACTTCGTTGACCTGGACCTTGATGGTGTCGACGGGCTGGTCCAGGGGGGCGTTGGCTGGGGGTGGGGCGGCCTGACCTGGGGTTTGAGTCGGCGTAGTTGCGGGGGACGTTGTCGTGGAAGTTTGGGTTGTTGGGGGCGGGGTCGCTGTCAACTGAGGTGTGGAGGTGGGCGGCTGCGGCGTCTGGGTCGCAGCTGTTGGTGTGGCTGGCGCGGGGGTGGATGGTGTCCCTGGTGTTGATGACGGCCCCGGGGTAGTCTGCGCATGCAGGATCGGTGCGGCCAGGAGGAGGGAGAGCAGGGCAGATCGTAAAAAGGCGGGGAGTTTAATGCTTAAGGCAGGGTTCATTCGGTTGGGCGCGGTCACTCGGATGATTTTACTCAATTGCGGACGAATTGGTGCGAATTGCACGCAAAAACGACTCTAGTTCGACAGGGAGAGGTGCGGCGAGATCCATCGGTTTGCCGGTCTGGGGGTGGGTAAAGGAGAGATGTGCGGCGTGGAGGAAGTTGCGGGTGAGGTTTGTCTCGGGCGGCAGGCCGGGGATGGCGTGGGGCGCGCCGTAGAGGGTGTCGCCGACGATGGGGTGGCCGAGGGATTGGGCGTGGACGCGAATCTGGTGGGTGCGGCCGGTCTCGATGCGGACCTCGACGAGGGTGAAGGGGCCGTGTGGGGTGGTGAGGCGTTCGAGTACGTGGAAGTGGGAGACGGCGGTGCGGCCATCGGCTCGGCGGGTGGTCATGCGGCTGCGGCGGATGAGGTCGCGGGCGATGGGGAGGCTGACGGTAGTGTCGTCTTTTTTGAGGTGGCCGTGGAGGAGGGCGACGTAAGTTTTGGTGACCTGGCGGCGGAAGAACATGTCGCCAAGTTTGCGGTGGGTGCTGTCGTCTTTGGCGACGAGGATGAGGCCGCTGGTGAGTTTGTCTAGGCGATGGACGATGCCGGGGCGGAGGTCGCCGCCAACGTCGGAGAGCTTGGCAAAGTGGAAGAGGAGGGCGTTGACGAGGGTGCCGCGGTTGCGGGCGTCGTCCGTAGAGCCGGCTCCGGCGTGGACCATCATGCCGGCGGCCTTATCGATGACGGCGAGGTACTTATCTTCGTGGAGGATATGGAGGGGAATGTCCTCGGGGACGGCGTGGAGGGGCGCGGGCTGGGGGGAGCCTTCGATCTCGATGGATTCGCCGCCGTGGAGCTTTTGTTTTGGCTTGGCGGGATTGCCGTCGACGCGCACCTGGCCGGCTTCGATGAGGAGCTGGACGCGGGCGCGGGAGATGTCGGGGAGGGCTTGGGCGAGGTAGAGGTCGAGTCGAAGGTTGGCGGCGGCAGGGTCGGCGGTGAAGGTGCGGATTGCGTCGGAGTCTTCTTCGACCTCGTCGAATTCGAGGACGGACACTGGGGGTGGGGCGGTCTCTTCCACACCGCGGGTGGCGCGGTACTCGGGTTTTACGGTGCGGCGGCGCTGGCCCTTGGGGAGCATGTTCTTAGACGGCATGGGTGACCAGCTTTCTTGGCAGCAGCAGGATGACGGCCGCTACAACGATCATACCGAGGGCGATCCACTGGATGGGGTCGAGGAGGATATAGGCGGAGGTGGTGGTGTAGGGGTAAGGTTGGCGGAAGAAGGTGAGAAGGAACTGGAGGGTGCCTGCTGCGACGAGGGCTATGGCGACGGTGTCCCCTGGCTGGCGGCGGTGTTTGAGTTGGCGGAGAAGCAGCGGGGTGAGGATTGCTGCAGCAATGGCGGCGTAGAGGGCGACGGGGTGGAGACGGATGTGGCTGGGTGGAATTCGGATGCCCCAAGGGAGGGTGGTAGGGAGGCCGGCGTCGCTGCCTTCGGCGAAGTGGCCAAGGGCGAGGAAGGCCCAGACGAGCGAAGCGCACGGGCTCCAGGCGTCGAGGGTGTCGAGCAGTGGGAGGTGGCGGATGCGTAGGTAGATTAGAGTGGCTGCGAGGGTGAGTTGGATGCCTGTGGCGGTTAGGAAGGGCACGATGAGTAGAAGGATGGGGTAGGCGAGGAAGTTGTGGAGATTGGTGGCGATGAGAAGAATGCGGGAGAGAGTGAAGGCAGAGAGGAGGGTGAAGAGGCCGGCGTTCCAGAGGCGGTCGGGGTTGAGGCCGACGAGGGCGGCGGTACGGAGGCTGAGTGTGAGTGCGGCCATGAGGCCAAGTGCGGCGAGGACGCCGAAGGTGGGGAGGAGGAGATGGCCGGAGTGGAAGAGGTAGGGGTGCACGTTCTGGGTGGTTTATTTTGCTGCTGGTGCTTCTGTTTTTTGGTGCTGGACGAGCGAAAAAGAAAATATAGATGTTCTTCGACTGTGAACTCACAAAGCGCGTGATTCACTTCGCGCGGACAACCCCTCTGATTTGTTCCTTCAGACTTATGGGAAGGAGCGTTTCCTCTGGAGTAAAGCTGCGTGGTGCCTGCATAGCGCGTCAGTGGAAGGAGAGTTGCGTGCCTTCGTTTTAATAACTCACGGTGATTTGCGGAGTGTGAGAGAAGAAGACCGACCCACTGGGCCGTACGTCGAGTCGCTGGTGAACCCGTCTAAGACGGCGGGACCCTGCCGTGGTTCTTTAGGCGTTCCTGACTGGAGGACAGCACACCGAACCATGTATACGAGCCAGGCCCCTGTTCAATGAATATTGGTTCAACCAGCGTGGGTCGCGTACCTGCTTTGCAGGCCGGTTTCTTAATTTGGATGCTATCGGGATGTGGGGAGATTCGCAACTCGATGGGCGGTGAAACCGCTTAACTCTAGTTTCCCGAGTGGCTTGCGGGTTGTGGCTGCGGAATCGATTTCGCGCGGGCGATGAGTTTTTTGAGTTTTCCTTCGACATCTGAGCCGGAGCCAAGCATTTCGGCGGTGAGGACGCCGTCTGAGTCGATGGTGAAGTAGTGAGGGATGGCTTCGACGCCGAATTCTTTGCTGAGAGAGTGGTCGGCGTCGCGATACTGGACCCAGGTCATCTCATTCTTGTTGATGAAGTTCTTCCACTTGGTCTCGTCGGAGTCCCAGCTGACGCTGATGATGACCAGCGGCTGACCGGTGAACTCTTTTGCGATCTTCTTGACGTGCGGAAGCTCTTCGTTGCAGGGGCCGCACCAGGTTGCCCAGAAGTCGATGAGAACGACGCGGCCGCCCATGGCGTCGAGGTTGAATTTGGAGCCGTCGAGCGCGGTGACCTCGAAGGCAGGGGCCATCTTGTGGAGGACGAGAGCTGGGTCTTCGGCGAAGTGCTGGGCGCGGAGATAGCTGGGATCATTCGGGTTGATGCAGGCAAGGCAGCTTTTGAACTGATCTCGGGCGGCGTCCATGTTGCCGAGATAGGCGAGTACTTTGCCATCAAGGTAAAACGCGGGGGCACTCTTCGGGTTATCGGCGATGGCGGCTTTCAGGGCGGAGTCGGCGGCGTGCATCTGGTCGGGTTTGTGTTTGTCGCCAGCTTGGAGAATGAGGGCGTAGCCGCGATTGACCTCGGCACGAGACTTCGTCTCTGGTGTGGTCGCGAGGGCTTCGAGGGAAGAGGCGGTAGCGACGGCGTCTTTGTAGCTGCCAGTTTTCAACTGTAGCGAGAAGATTTCGTTGAGGGTGTCGGCGTCTTTTCCGTCTGCAATTTTGTTGGCTTTTTTGTAGGCGTCAAGCGCGAAGGAGAGCTGCCGGTGCTGCGCGAGTTGTTTGCCTTCGGCGATCGCAGACTGGAACTTTGGATTTGATTTGTAGTCTGCGGAGAGTTATTCGCCTAGAACAGGCAGAGAGAGGAAGCTGACAAAGAGAATAGTGACAGGAAACATGCATCTGCGCATCGAAGGGCTCCGGAACGATGATGGTGGCGCACCGATCATTACAGGCCAAGGTCTTGCGCTCAAGTTAAAAACACGGAGGGAGCCGGATCATACGACGTTGCGCTGATCAGCCGACTTTGCGGTCTTCGAGGAGTTCGTCGAGGAGGTGGGATAGGTTGCCGGCACGGGAGCGGAGAGATTGCTGGGAGTTCTGGAGGCTGCCGGCTAGGTTGTCGCTGCGGTCGCGGGCGCAGCAGAGCTCATCGGCGATGTTGAGGGCGGCGAGGACGGCTACGCGGAGCGAGTCGACGGTGTTGCCGTGGGCGGAGACGGCGCGCATCTTGGCGTCGACCATGGCGGCAAGACGTTCTATGTAGACGGGGTCGGTGCCGCGGAGGTGATAGATCTGGTCGTAGATTTCGACGGCGATGGACTGGCTCTGCGCGGGCTCAGGGGTGGGTGATTGACTGGCCTGGGCTTCGCGTGTCTGAGCTTCGAGAGTCTGGTTCATCGGGTCTCCTTGGGGGTTAGAGGAGTTCGTCCATCTGCTGGAGCATCTTTTCGACGCGCTGGCGGACGGCTTCACGCTCTTTGGTGAGGGTGGTGAGCTCGGATTCGACCATGGTGGAGAGGGTTTGCTGCTCAGCTAGCTGAGCGCGGAGGGTGGCTACTTCGGCTTCGGCGGTGGCGCGGGCTTCGCGTTCGCGCTTGACGACTTCTACGGCGCGAAGGACTTTTTGTTCGAGGGCCTGGAATTCATCGATGCTGATTGAGGAGGTGCTCATATTGTCTTCAGTATAGACGGCGGAGACGAGGATATTTGCTGGGGAAAAACGGGGTGGAATCTATTTGGGTGCGGATTTTTTACGGGTTATTTTCTGGTTGTGGTGTAGTGGCTGTTTTTCAAGGGGGTTTTTGCGATTTTAGGTGGTTTTGATGTGGTGAATGTGTGGTGTGAGTGTGGTGATTTGTGTGGCTGAGTGTGGTTCCTTGCCGTCATGTTTTCGGCTTCGAAAAATGTGACAGGGTTTTGGGATTTATTTTTTGGCTAACTCAGATTCCGCTCAAGTGCCCGTGTCGCTACGTCACGAACATGCAAAGGGGCCGCACATTGCGCCTAAAGTCATCATCGCGTAAAGGAGTGCTCCGGCATTGGCGGCAAGTCCAACCCGGCGACCCCAGCCCGATCCGAATAGCGAAACGACAAGCAAAGCCAGGGAGCCGTAAAAACTGACACTCCAGAGCATATTCAATTCGCGCGCATGCTGAAGCCGCTCTTGAACGTGAATATCGATGAGGGGTGCAGCATATCGCTCATAGATGAGGAGGGCGACACTGAACGGGAGAAAGCCTAGCGCGCTGCATGCGATGCCGATCCTGCGTCTCCAGACAGGAAAGTTTGCGTTCCTCATGCCCGAGATCCTCTCACGACTCGACCTCGCTCCGGTGACAATTATTTTGCGGCTTCGTTTGCGCCGTCGCGGATGGTGCCTCCTAGGGTGGTGAGGGCGGCTATGATGCGGGTCCACCAGTCGGTCAGCTCGTCTTCGCGGAGGGTGCGGTCGTTGGACTGGAAGACCGTACGGAGGAGGAGCGAGTAGACGCCGGGGTACTTCTTTGCGTCGCGCCAGACTTCGATGGGCTTGAGGCTTTGCAGTTCAGGGATGGCGAGGGCTTGGATGGCATCGGAGACGGTTTGCCATTGGGTCGCGTCCGGGAAGACGAAGGAGAAGTCGCGCTCGACGGCCTGGTAGCGGGAGAGATCGTGGGCGGTGATTTTTTTGAGGGGGAGTTCGTAGAGGGCTGCGAGGTCTAGTTGCGCGAGGTAGAGGGGCTGGCGAAGCTTGCGGGTTTCTTTTTGCGTGTGGACTAGTTCGCCGAAGTGGGCAATGGGGCGGTTGTTCAGAAGAGCTGTTGCACTGCGGCCGGGTTGGAGCCATGCGGGAGCGGCCGCCGAGAAGGTGAGCGGCTGTACGGACGAGAGGCGGGGGTCTCTCCGCTCCGGCGGCAAAAGCGCCGCCTCCGGTCGAGATGACGACTCTTTCTCTGATGCTAGAACGCGGGGTGGAAATGCGTCCCTTGCCGCGTTCAGGTCGAAGAGGGAGAGGAGGGATTCGATGGCGCCCTTGAGCTCGAAGAAGGGGGCGTCGGCGGCGACTTGGAGTGGGGCCGTGGGTTGTGGCGAGGCGGTGGTGAGGCCGAGGGAGAGCTGCGGAATCTCGTGGACGTCGGAGATGAAGGCGCCGTCGGCTGGGATGGTGCCGGTGAAGATCTGGCCTTGCTCGAAAAGGCGGACCTCGCGGACGTCGCGGTTGAGGTTGTGAGCGAGCATGGTGACCATGCCGGGGACCAGCGAGGGGCGCAGGAGGGAGGCCTCTTCGGAGAGGGGATTCTCCATTGGGACCGGGATCGTTGCTGCGGTTGGGGAAGGCGGATCGCTGTCGCGATGGCCCACACGTGACGGTGAGGCTGCCACGTGTGGGGCACCCGGATTCGGACTCGAATTGGTGGCGATGTTTGAAGAAGACGGTTCACTTTGCGAATAACCCACCCTTTGCGATGAGACCGCAAAGGATGGGGCACCCAGTTCTTTGGCTTCTAGTTCTTTAGTTTCCGGTTCTTTGGCTTCCGGTTCTTTGACACTCGGTTCCTCGTCCGTTTTCTGGGCAGGACCTGTGGCCGCGTAGAAGAGGTCGGAGTCTTGCTGGGAGGCGAAGGTGCTGGAGATGGATTCGCTGAAGCCGAGGGCGAGGAGACGGGTGCGGACGGCGGCTTCCTTGGCTGCGGTTGGTTGGGTGAGGACTACGCCGGGTGCGGGGAGGGTGTTGGCGAAGCGGTTGTAGCCGTAGACGCGGGCTACCTCTTCGATGAGGTCGATCTCGCGCTCGAGGTCGAGACGCCAGCTGGGGAGTTTAGTGGAGTAGACGGCTTGATCGTCACGCAGACCGTGGAGGAGGAGCTCGCAGCCTAGCGAGGTGAGGTACTGGGCGACGATCTCGGAGGTGATGCCCTGGGGGTCGATGGTGGTGCCGAGGTGGCGCTGAACTTGTTTGACGGAGAGCTCGATGGGTGGGCGGTGGGCGGTGCGTGCCGCTACCTCGGGATCGATCAGGTCTATGAGTTCGCCTTCGGGCTTGCCGTTTTGTTGGCTTGCGCCGCCGCCGCTTTGGGCAACTCCACTGTTCAGGATGAGCTGGGTGACGAGGGCGTTGGCGATAGGGGGGGCGTTGAAGTCTGCTCCACGCTCGAAGCGGTGGGAGGCGTCGGTGTGGAGGCCGTGGCGGCGCCCACTGCGGCGGACGGTGGCTGGGTCGAACCAGGCGGCTTCGACGAGGATGTTTTTTGTCTCGGGGGTGATCATGGAGTCCCAGCCGCCCATGACTCCGGCTAGTGCGAGAGCTTTGACTTCGTCGGCTACTACGAGGTCGTCGGCTTCGAGGGTGCGGTCGGTTCCGTCGAGGAGTTTTAACTTCTCCCCTTTGTGGGCGAGGCGGACGACGATGCCGCCTGCGATCTTGTCGAGATCGAGAGCGTGGGTGGGATGGCCCATGCCGAGGAGGACGAAGTTAGAGGCGTCGACGGCGTTTGAGATCTGCTTCTGGCCGAGGAGGGTGAAGTACTCGGCTACATGGGCGGAGCTGGGGGCGATGGTGACGTTGCGGATGACCTGCGCGGTGAAACGGCCGCAGAGGCCTTTGGCTTCGGGGGCGATGCGGACGGAGAAGGGTGCGTCGACGAGGGTGCCGATGGGGAGTTTGGGGTTGAGGGGGGCCAGCGGCAGGTTGTAGATGGTGGCGGCCTCGCGGGCGATGCCGTAATGGTTCATGGCGTCGACGCGGTTGGTGGTGATGTCCATCTCGAAGAGAGAATTGTGGCTAACCGACCGACCTGCCACTTTTGTATCAATGAAATAAAGCCCTTCAACAGCAATGCCACGGAGGGTGAGGTCTTCGGCGAGTTGGTGATCATCGACCGGAATGTTTGGGACGTATGTGCGGAGCCAGCTGGTAAGAATCTTCATGATGTACGGCTTTTAGTCTAACTGTTTTGGCTTATGCAGACTGATGGGCCAGAAACGCTTGCGCACTTTTTCGATGTGCATCTCGGGGTCGCAGATCACGAGCGGCTTTGCGTAAATTATGACGTGCTGATAGTCAGTCCGCTCCACCGGGCGAAGATCTGCGTCATCTTGCTGGATGACATAACGAATGACCATGGGACACGTTCGCGGCCCACCGTACGCATTTACTCGAAGGCCATTCACATAGAGAGAGGCTGGAGCCCGAAGCATCTTCGGACCACTGAGAAGTTCGATATTTTCGACTTCGCCACTTTGCTTGAAAGAGACCAAGAAGATAACCGTTCCACCCACATGCGCGGCCTTCGCGATGGGCGGGTAGAGCAGCGGGGTCGTTTCTGTGATCGTAGTGAGACCACAGGGTGGTTGCTGAGCAAAGCTTGTTGCTGAGAGGGCAAGCAGTAGAAAGATTTTCTTCATGTTGGAAGGCTTTCAGTCTAACTGCTCATGCTGATGAGGTTGGAGCAAACCAACGAAAACCATGCTGCCAGTGGGAAGAGACGCATAAAAAAAGCTCCTACTTTGGGTCAAAGTGGGAGCACAATGACGTGCATGAGAACACTCACGCTGAAGACGCTGCCGTGGAAGGGGCTGCTAGTGTGGGGGATCTTTGGTTTTGCGTTTGCGATGATTCCGCTCGTCTTTGCCCTGACGGGGGATGACCTGGGCGAAACGGCCCGGGGGTTTAGAGAAGCGATCGAACGCGGAGATGTCTACCTGATCTGTGTGGCCCTGGTTGGGGACAGTCTGGGACGATTCGTGATGATCCGCAAGAAGACGATCTGGGACATATTGACGGTTGGCATTGTGATCGCATACACCGTCATGGTTTCGTTTGAGTTTGGGGTGATCAGCACGATGCTCCATAGCGAGACGACGAAGGCGATGATTCCTAACGGCCTAGTTCAGATGCACAGCTGGTACTACGGGATTGGGGTATTGATTCTTGGGTGCGCGGCCGTAATAAGGACGGCGGAGTGAGATGACGTGGATCGATTTCAAGTCGGGGTTCGCGCTGGTGGGGGCGCTGGTTGTGCTGGCGGGAAGCCTTGATTCGCGGATGAGAGAGCGGAAGGAGGAGCCTGAGGATCCGGAGAGTCCGCGAGAGCAGCCGAAGCCTGAGACGCCTCGTGATAATGGCGAGCCCCAGGCGACATGGGTTCCTAAGGCTGATGACATGAAGACAGTGCAGGAGGTTAAGACCTCAAAGCTCCTTGACGTGTCACATGGACGGAATCCCAAGTAGGCCTTGACTGGTCGCTGGATTGACTGGTCAACGGATTGACCAGGATCTTCTCGTTGAAAAAATCCCTTTTACTTGTGCGATCTGATGATTCGCTTCTGGTGGTGGCTTGCCTGAAGAGAGTTATCCGCTGATGATGGCTGTGTGGTTTGGGGAGGCTTTGCGGATGCGGCGAGTTTTGTTCGGTTTGGTCGTGGTGTGTTTTTGTGGCGTGGGTTGGTCGCAATCTACGAGTTGGCCTGCGGGGCCTGAGCATGCGGTGGTGGCGCTGTGGCCGCAGGGGGCTCCGGGGGTGAAGACGGCGACGGGAGCGGAGGGGGAGACTTCGACGGCGGCCAGTCCGCTGATGGCGGGGAGATGGGTGGCGCGGGTGGGGAATGTGTCGGTGCCTACGCTGACGGTGTATGAGCCGAAGGGTGCGGGCGATGGGACTGGGGTGGTGGTGTTTCCGGGGGGCGCGTACAAGATTCTGGCGATGGACCTGGAGGGGACCGAGGTTTGCGATTGGCTGAACTCGCGGGGCGTGGCTTGTTTTCTGCTGAAGTATCGGGTGCCGGATACGGGGCCTTATCCGAAGTCGGACGAGGCGCTGGAGGATGCGCAGAGGGCGGTGGGGTTGGTGCGGGAGCATGCGGCGGAGTGGAAGGTGGATGCGAAGAAGATTGGGGTGCTGGGATTTTCTGCAGGCGGGCATCTGGCGGCGGCGTTGAGTACTCACTATGAGACGAGGCTATATCGGCGGGTGGATGCGGCGGATAAGTTGAGCTGCAGGCCGGACTTTGCGGTGGTGGTGTATCCGGGGTACCTGGCGGATGCGGAGAATGGGATGAAGTTCAGCGCGGATATTCCGGTGACCAAGGACACGCCGCCTACGTTTCTGGTACAGGCGGAGGATGATACGGTGCATGTGGAGAATGCGGTGGAGTACTTTCTGGCGCTGAAGAGCGTGGGTGTTCCGACGGAGCTGCATGTGTATGCCGAGGGTGGGCATGGATATGGGCTGCGGCGGACGAAGCTTCCGGTGACGGGGTGGCCGGAGCTGGTGGATGTATGGATGAAGACGATTGGGGTGACGCCTAAGGTGCACTGAGCAGTGCGCCCGTTCTTTCGAAAACGCTGAACGGCGAAGGCGACTGGCGGTCAGCGTTGAAGAGCGGCGGGCTTCTGATTGGGGGATGGTTCGGAGAGAGAGAGAAGCTTTTTCTTGCCGAGGCGTTGGCCCTGGCGGATGAAAGGTTCCTCAACCCATGCGCAGAAGAGCCATGAGAGGGTGAGGGTTGCGATGAGGTAAATGGGAAATTGTCCCCAAGGAGAGAGCGCGTTGTGGAGCGAGAAGGTGAGTGCGAGAAGTACGGGGACGTGCATGAGATAGAGGCTGTAAGAGATTCTGCCGAGGAAGCGCGGGATGGCGGAGAGAAGAAAGCGTTGGACCGGTGATGCGTTGAGGCCCAGGACGATAAATCCGATCGCTCCTGCTGCTACAAGCCACTCGGCTGAGGTCATGGTCCAGGGACGGCGATAGTCCCACAGAAAGGGGATGCTGAGGTTGTAGAGGAGGAAAGAAGCGAGGCCGATGCCGATGCGAATGGCGATGGGCAAAGAACAGAATCGCGCTGAGATGGTTTTTAGATGCCTGGCCAGAAGAATTCCGAAGATGAAGAAGGCGGTGTAGTGAACGGTTCTCAAGAGGCCGGTGGCCTGGTCTGTTTGGGGATACAGGCGAAGCACAACAAACTCGGTGAGCGATAGAGCGACTGCGAGGAGGAGAGCGATGCGGGTTCGCACTCGAAGGATGAGGAGGGCGAGGAAGGGAAAGAAGATGGAGATTCGCATCTCAACGATAAGCGACCAGATAACGAAGTTGAACTGCTGCCAGTTGTAGAAGCCGAGGAAGGCGATGTGCTGGAGGACGAGGGTCCAACGGACGGGCTCGGACCAGAAGGCTGAGGCCCATTTACCGTGCCCGAGGTTGCCGTGCCACTTTGCGGCGCCGGCGACGGAGAGGGCCAGCGCGGCGAGATAGGGTCCGTAGATGCGAAGGATGCGGCGGGCGAGGAATATGGGATAGGGCTGGCCGCGGCCTAGAAGGTAGGGGAAGGACAGGACCAGGCCGCTGAGAATGAAGAAGAGCATGACGGCTTCGTGTCCGGCGTAGAGCGGATAGAAGAGCAGGGTGAGATGAAGCTGGTGCCAGAGGGGTCCGTGTGTGGGCCAGGGCCAGGCGGGCCACATGAGGATGAAGTGGTGAAAGACAACGACGAGGGAGGCCAAGCCGCGAAGCGAGTCGAGCTCACGCAGCCGAGGTTGCGGGTCGGCGCCAACTGCGGGCGTTAATGGCGTGCAGGTTGGTGAAGCGACGGCCACGGAGCTTTCCTCACGGTGCGCGAAGACAGATCGGCACAAAGACGGTGACGAAACTACAGTTGCTGGGGCCTGGGATCGAGGGAACGAGGGGAGAATACCATACGGCGGACGGCAAAAGATTGCGCAGCCCGCTTGTTTTGCTGACTCACAAATCTCTCGTCGCGCCTGGCTTGTGCGAAGTGGCGAGCGAGGTTCGCGCGTGATCAGCTATGACTGTGAGGCGGCGAAGTGAGTGTGTTTTCGAGCGGGGACTTCTTCGGAAGTTGTGGCGGAGGCAGGTGGGGTCGGATATGCTGATCGCTACTCCGGTATCAAATTTTGCTGAAGGTTTTTTGACCATTTTGCTTGATCATTTTTTAGACGAAAGGTAAACCATGCTTCGTTTGCTTTTGCACTGGATTTTGAATGCTGTGGCTCTGCTGGTGGTGGCGCACTTTGTTGAGGGCTTCGACGTGAGTAACTTCGTGTCGGCATTGATCGCGGTGGTGGTGATTGGGTTGTTCAACGCGACGCTCGGGTTGCTGCTGAAGATCATTACGCTGCCGCTGGGGATTCTGACGTTTGGGATCTTTTTTCTCGTGATCAATGCGGTGATTCTGTGGTTCTCGAGCAAGTTTGTGCCTGGGTTTGCGGTGACGACGTTCAAGGCGGCGTTTCTGGGGGCGCTGGCGTTGGCGGTGCTGCATTTACTGTTTGGATTCTTTGGTTCTGCGATGAAGAAACGGTCTTAGGCAGGGACAATTCTGGAGAGTAGCGTGTGAGGAATCCTTTGGACTATCCTTTGCTGATATTTGTAACTGCATTTGTGCTTTTGTGGTTTGCGGCCTGGGTGGGCGGACAGATCAGCCAGCGGCGGCGGGATTTGACCGATGAGCTGCGAACCGACTTTGGGGTGGTGCTGGCCGCTACGCTGACTCTGCTGGGGTTGATTATCGGGTTCAGCTTTTCAATGGCGACGGCGCGGTATGACCAGAGGAAGACTTCGGAGGAGGCCGAGGCCAATGCGATTGGGACCGAGTATGTGAGGGCGGATCTGCTGCCGGCGGCGGAGGGTGCCGAGGTGCGGGCGCTGCTGAGGCAGTATACGGATCTGCGGATTCGGTTTTACAGGACGCGGGATGCGTGGGAGCTTCGGCGGATCGATGCGGATACGACGCGGGTGCAGGGGGAGCTTTGGGCGGCGGCTTCGAAGCCTGCGATGGAGCAGCCTTCGCCGGTGATTGCGCTGGCAGTCGTCGGAATGAACGATGTGCTGAACTCGCAGGGGTACACGCAGGCGGCGTGGTGGAACCGGATTCCGGTGGCGGCTTGGGCGTTGATGTTTGCGATAGCGATCTTTTGCAATGGGCTGCTGGGGTATGGGGCTCGGCAGATGGAGCCGAGGCTGTTTATGGTGTTGCCGCTGGTGGTGGCGGTGGCGTTCTTTTTGATTGCGGATATTGATAGCCCGCGGGGTGGGGTGATTCGGGTGCATCCGCAGAATCTTGAGAGTTTGCGCGTTGGGTTGGGGGCGGAGTAGTTGCAAGCGTCAAAACAGCACGACACGGGGGTCTCTCCACTGCGCGACGGACGATGAGACTATCCGTTGCTTCGGTCGAGATGACGGATTTTGTTTTGGGGCGCGGGATACTGCAAGAACAGACAACCGTTTTAGAAGTGATAGGTGATGTCTCCGGCTGCGATGAATTGGGTCTTTTTGGTGCCAAGGTCGTAGGCAGGGAGATTGTAGGAGTGCTCTAGGCGAATCTCGGGGCGGAAGAGAACGGTGTTGCCGATCCAGTGGCCGTAGCTGATGAGGTGCTCGGAGTATTTGGTGGTGTAGCCGGTGCGCTGGCCCTTGATGTCGTCGACGAACTCGTTGCGGATGGAGAGATAGTTTTTGTGGTTGAACTCTTTCTCGGTGTAGTTGACGATGGCGGCTTCGGGGGCGAAGCAGGTGCGTTCGCCGAAGGAGCAGAAGGCGCCGTTGGAACCGATCTCGGGCTTGATGGGGTTGGTTACGTTGCCGGCGATGTTGGGCACGTCGCGCTGGTACATGTACCAGGCCTCGGTGTCGGTGTGCCAGGTGGCGTTGATCTTGTGGTACCAGGTCTCGTAGTAGCCCTGCAGGTTGTTGTAGGCGTACTTGCCGTCGTTGAAGGAGTTGGCGCAGGTGTAGAGGGCGTCGCCGCCTTTGTGCCAGGTGTAGTCGACGCAGGCGGTGCCGGTGGGCTTGACGTCCTTGGTCCAGGGAGCTACGTCGTTGCCTCCGGAGAATCCTGCCTGGACAAGCCAGTGGTCGGAGAGTTTGATGGAGGCGACGATGCCGGTCTGGGTGTAGGGGTCGATGGTGTAGAGGAGGGAGTGCGAGTAGGTGTAGTTGTTGGGGGCGAGCTGGGCTTCGATGTCGGGGAGCGAGATGTAGCGGCCCATGCGGATGTTCATGCCCTTGGCGACGTGGGGGATGTAGAGGTCGAAGTAGAACATGACGGGGTCGTAGCCGTACTCGTGGTTTTCAAGCAGGAGCTGCTGGGAGAATATGCCTTTTGAGGTGGTGTAGCGATAGTCCTGTCCCCAGAGCTGGGCGAAGCGGAAGCCGTAGTCAATGTGTTCGGTCTGGACGGTGTCGGGGAGGCGCTCGATAAAGAGGACCTGCTGGTCTGGCGTGATGCGGTTGGGATTGTAGTAGTAAGCTGCGGGTGAATTGGCGCTATCGCCTTTGTTGGAGGTGCTGATGTTGAAGCCTCCGTTGAGCCAGCCGTAGATTTTGGTGCGGGTTCGGTTCTGGTTGATGGCCTGCATGAGGGGATAGGTTTGGGTGTCTGGCGCGCCGAGGACGGGGGTTCCGCCTACGCTGTAGTCGCTGCTGGGGAAGGGGGTGGAGTCGAGCGGTGCTGGGTAACCTCGGCGGACGGGGTCGGGTCCGGCGGGCTGGGTTGGGTGCCAGTCTTCTTTGTAAGCGTCGATGAGAGCTGGGAAGAATGGCTTGGGAGCGTCTGGAGTCGGCGTTGCGGATGATGCTGGGCTTGACGTGGCGCTTTGAGCGTTGAGTTGAGCGTTGAGTTGAGCGTTGATTTGATCCTGGGCTATCGCGGGAGCAGAGAGCATGATCAAAAATGCATTTAGGAGTACGAGGCAGGCAGGCCATTCGCGCATGAAGGACTGCTGCCTCCCTGGAGCAGCAATCGTCTCATTTGAACTTTCAGGGCGTAAAGGTTTCGTTAGTTTGGCGTAAAGAACTCGTAAGGATGCGTGGGGTGATGCTGGTGTCCTGCCGGACGGGCCGCCTGCGCGGCGAGCGGTCACTTCGTGACTTGTATACCTTGTCTAGGGGATGCGGGGTTTGTGGTCCTCGCGTTGCTCGGGTTTGAGTTTGGCTAGGCGAATTGCTCGAGGAAGCGCATGTCGCCTGAGTAAAAGTGGCCTATGTCGGAGACGCCGTGGAGCATCATGGCGATGCGCTCGACGCCCATGCCGAAGGCGAAGCCGGTAATCTTTTCGGGGTTGTAGGTGTCGTCTGCAGGGTTTATTTTGCGGCGCTCGGCGATGACTGCGGCGAAGACGGCGGGGTCGACCATGCCGCAACCCAGGAGCTCGATCCAGCCGGAGTGTTTGCACTTGCGGCAGCCCTTGCCTCCGCAGAAGATGCAGGAGATTTGGACGTCGGCGCTGGGTTCGGTGAAGGGGAAGAAGCTGGGGAAGAAACGGGTTTTGACGTCGGAGCCGAAGAGGGCCTTCATGGCGTGGTCTAAAGTTCCTTTTAGATCCGAGAAAGTTATATTGGTGTCGACGCAGAGGCCCTCGATCTGATGGAAGATGGGGGAGTGGGTGGCGTCGGCGGCGTCGTTGCGGTGGACTTTGCCGGGGATGACGATGCGGATGGGTGGGGCCTGGGCGATCATGGTGCGGATCTGCACGGGGCTGGTGTGGGTGCGCATGAGGAGGCGATCGCGGCTGGGGCGGGATTGCTGGTTCGCGATGACGAGGGTGTCCTGCGTGTCGCGGGCGGGGTGATTTTCGGGGAAGTTGAGGGCTTCGAAGTTGTAGAAGTCGGACTCGACCTGAGGGCCGAGGTTAGTGCTGTAGCCGAGATGATGGAAGACAGATACGATCTCGTGCATCGTTTTGAGGAGCGGATGAGGGATGCCGGGGGCGCGGAGGGTACCGGGGAGGGTGATGTCAAGCGGGTGAGGATGCTTCTTCTTCTGGAGACTGGCTGCGATCGTTCCGCCTTGTGTGGCGTATTCGCTGACAAGTCCCGGTTCTGAGACGGGGACCTTCACCAGTCGTTCCGGAGACAACTGATATTCCACAAGTGCTTTAAGTTCGTTGAAGCGGATGCCGAGGGCTTTTTTGGCCTCGGGTGGGGCGGATTTTAACCAGGCTTCGCTGATGAGCTTGAGACGGCCTTGTTTGCGGCCTAGCCAGTGGAGGCGGAAGGCTTCGGGGTCGGCGGCTGTCTCAGCGGCAGTGGTGCGGACTTCCTCGCTGAGGGTAATGAAGGCGGCTTCGAGGGTAGGCTCTTCATAGCCGGACAGACTTGGGATGGTTTGTTCGCTCATGGCTTCAATCTAATAAGTTTACAGACTTGTTGGCTGGCGGAGAAACGCGGTTGTGGCATGGCAAGAACTCCCCACCCTCTGCGGTGAGGCCGCAAAGAGTGGGGCAGCTAGTTCGTTTGAGACTAGTTGAAAGATTTGGTGAGGGTGGCGACGGAGATGTGGGGCCAGCCAAGGATGACCGGTGATGTGCCTGGAGGAGGAGGGGGTGCGAGGAGAACTCCGAAGTTGAGAACGACCATCTGAGCGTACTGCAGCTGCATGAAGGTTGCCCGGTGGTGGTGTTTAACCTTCTCGATCCAGAAGGTGGCATAGACGGTGGCAGTGTCGGCGTTGGGGCCTTTAGGTCCGGTGGGCTCCCCGCCTTCGAGGAAGAGGATGTTTTCGATCCCGCCGGCGGCGTTGACCATATTGGCACTGACAGTTGGGCTGGCGGGCTTATTGGGTACGGTGAGAAACTGAATGTTGGCCTGGGTAGCGATGTTGAGGACCACACCTTCGAAGGTGTGACCCTGGTGGATCTGCTTTTCGATATGGGTTTGAAGGAGAATGATGGGATCGTTGATGACTTTCTGGATTGGAACGCCGTCGATTTTGGAGTTGGCCGTCCATGGGCAGTCGGGAGGGTTGGTGTTGTAGGGGGTGCGGGGGTTCTTGATGCCTTCGGGGATGGTGATGTCGTACTGGGTGAAGGGGGGAACGGGGCCGATGGGGGGCGGGACGTTGGCGGCTGTGTCCTTCTCGTTGGAGCCGGCTGCGTTGATGGCGGGGGCGGGAGCGATGGGGAAGGGAGTGCTGTTGAAGGAGGGAAATCGGGAGAAGGCATAGGGTTGGCCAGCAAGGGGTAGAGTGGGATTGCCGTTGAAACGCTCGGCGATTCCTTGCGCGAGCAGAGCGTTACCGTGGGGAATAGAGCCCATGCGGGCGATGATCTGGGTTTCGATGGGTGTGGTTTCGGTTGGGTAAGAGGTGGGCGGCTGCGTGATCCAGATGCCGGGCTCGATGTGCATGGCTCCGCCGGTGCAGGAGTCGGCGATTTTTTGCAGGTAGGTGAGGCCATGGAGCGTGATGTCCGGCTGACCGAAACCCCGGTTGGGGATGGGAGAGCCGATGGGGGTGACGGTGAGGATTTCGGTGGTGGTGTTGAGTTGAAGGTAGAGGTTGGCGTGGCCTTCCTGGTCGGGCCGCGCAATGAGGTTGAAGCCGGAACCGCAGCCCTGCCAGGTTCCGGCGAGGTCGGCCAGTAGGCCAAGATCAGCGAGAACGTTCTCGTTGTTGGGGCTGATGCGGATGGTGGGAACGCGCAAGCCTGCCTCGGCGATATTGCGTTCAGAAGGTGGAATTGGGCATTGTTTTTCGCGATTTTCTTCGGGCATGACAGTCGATTCCTTCCTTGGTTGAGATGTGGAGGGACAAGTGCGCCGTGGGACGCGTTAGCCGAGCGATAAAAGGGTCTTGGAAGGGGCCCGGGCCGGGAGAGATTTATTCAGCGGAAGCAGTATGGACTGAGCGTATCCGCGATACGGGAGGCCGACGGGAGATTACCCGGGAGCATACTCCGGCCAGAGCGGGATGCCAAGTGAATTCTGCGAGGCTGGAGGAGGGTGCCGGAGGTGGATGTGTGACGTGATCTGCTTGGCATGACTGTGACGTCTAGCGGATTCGTTCGACCACGTCGGTCGCGATAGAGCGGCTATCGGCTCCGCTTTGGGTGACAACTTCAATTCGGATTAGACATCTATCCGGAGCGGATGTGTCGATGCGCTAGAGGGCGGAGAGGACGATGAGGGCTACGAGGAGGCCCATGAAGAGGCTGCGGCGGTCGGTGATGGCGTAGACGACGGGGTCTTCGTTGAGCTGGCCGCGAGAGGCCAAGAGCCAGAGGCGCATGATCCAAAGGATAAGGACGGGAACGAGAAGCCAGAGTCGCCGGGTGTGGTGGTAGAGCTGGGCCGCTTCGAGGGTCGAGATGTAGAGGGTGAGGACGACGACGGAGGCGAAGCCGCTAGCGGAGCCGAAGCTGCGAAGTTGCTCGATGTCAGAGACGTGGTAGCCGCGGCCTCCGATGGTGGAGCCGCCGCGCTCACTGAGGTTTTCAAGCTCGGCGAAGCGTTTGACCAGAGCGAGCGAGAGAAAGAAGAAGATGCTGAAGCTGCCGAGCCAGGTGGATACGGGCACGCCCGAGGCAGCGGATCCGGCGATGATGCGAATGGTGTAGAGGCCGGAGAGGACGATAACGTCGACCAGGACGGAGCGCTTGAGACGCAGCGAATAGGCGAGTGTCGTAACGAGGTAGATGCCGAGCCACTCAAGGAAGTAATGAGGCTTGATGAGGGAGACGAGTTGAGGCGACAGGGCGGTGATGACGCGGGGCACTGACAGCGCCAGAACGAGAGAGGCGGCCAGCAAGAGGACGACAACGAAGACGCCGGAGAGGGCGGAGAGGTCGCCCGAGGCGAAGGGGCGGCGGCGCTTGCGCGGGTGCTGGCGGTCGGCTTCGAGGTCGAGCAGGTCGTTGACGATGTAGGTGGCGGAGGCGCAGAGGCCGAAGCTGAGAAAGGCGACTGCTGCTGCTGCGACGAGACCGGGTGCCCAGGCGTGGGCGAGGAGGAGGGGGAGGAAGATGAGGACGTTTTTCGCCCATTGGTGGAGGCGGATGGCTTTGGGCCACGCTTTGAGGGGGGAGACGGTCTCGTCGAAGGTGCGGGCGGGGGTAACGCGGGCTTTGCGGAGCGCGGCGCGGAGGGCGGGGGTGGGGTTGGCGACCATGGGCTCCCTGCAGCTTTCGAGCAAGGGGAGATCGGGCATGGCGTTGCCGATGTAGGTGAAGTTGTCGCCGAATTGGGAGCGGAAGGCGGCGAGCTTGTTTTTGCCGGCAAGGTTGAGCTGACCGTCGGAGGCGAGGACGCCGGTGAAGAGGCCGAGGTGGTCTGCGACGCGGCGAGCGGTGTCGGCGTCGGCTGCGGTGGCGAGGTAGATGGGGCGGCCGGTGGCGTGCTGCTGCTGAAGATATTGAAGGAGTTCGCGGTTGTAGGGGAGGTGGGCGACGTCGAGCTGGACGGTGGCGGCGAGGTGGCGCTTGAGAGCAGCTTTGCCCTGGAGGAGCCAGGAGGGGATTTTAAGGAGTGCAGCCGGATGGTGGCGGGCGACGGCGAGTGCGGAGTCGTGCAAGGTGTCGGACTTGACGAGGGTACCGTCGAGGTCGACACAGAGGATGGGGAGCGCGGCGGTGTCGATTTGTGAGGCCGTGAGAGACAAAAGTGTCCTTTCTTCCGTCTAACCAACAATAACTTCCCTGCGTCTAAGAATAATTGTCCTGCGTCTAACAAAAATCGGAACGAATATGACGGGCGTTTCGTAGATTCAGCATTGCCTGACGCAGGAGATGCGTCTGAGCGACCAACGTCATTATCGTTTATTCTTAGATATCTGGCACACCTATCATTTTGTTCGTGCAGTGAATTTTTCTGAGAGAGCTTGAGAGACTCCATGCCGTCAACGCAGATGAACGAGAAAGAACGAGTAGACGGGGCAGCGGCAGCGGAGTCGCAGAAGAACCTGCGAGAGAGCGAGCCGTTGGTAGAGGGGCCGAAGGGATCGCCGGCGCGGAAGTGGATTGTGGTGCTGGTGATTCTGGCCGTGGTGGGGGCGGCGGTATGGAAGATCCGCCGGAACACGGCAGAACAGACCGGCGTCCAGATGATGATGGCGGCGCAGGCGGATAGGCCGACGCCAGTGCAGGTGTCTTCGGTGCAACAGAAGACGATGCCGATTTTCCTTACCGCTCTGGGAACCGTTACGGCATACAACACGGTGACGATCAAGTCGCGTGTGGATGGGCAGTTAATGCAGGTGCCGGTTCGCGAAGGGCAGGCGGTGCGGCAGGGACAGGTGCTGGCGGAGATCGATCCGAAACCTTACCAGGCGGCGCTGGAGCAGGCGCAGGGGCAGTTGGTGAAGGACCAGGCGAATGCGGTGAATGCTCGCGCGGAGGCGGCGCGGTATGAGGCGCTGCTGTCGGCTGGCGTGGTTTCGAAGGAGAGCCAGCAGGCACAGGCTTCGACGGCGGGGCAGGCGGAGGGTTCGATTGCCTCAGACCGCGCGGCGATTGAAGCGGCGAAGGTGAACCTGGGGTATACGAAGATTTTTTCGCCGATCAATGGGGTGGTTGGGCTGCGGCAGGTGGATGCCGGAAATATTGTGCATGCAGCGGATACAAATGGACTGCTGGTGGTGACGCAGCTGCAGCCGATCGCTGTAATCTTTACGTTGCCGGAGGATCAGCTGCCGGAGGTGTTGAAGAAGTCGCGGGCGGGCGACAAGCTGGTGGTGGAGGCGTATGACCGGGCTGCTGCGACTCACCTGGCGAGCGGAAGTTTGCTGACGGTCGATAACCAGATTGATACGACGACGGGGACAGTGAAGGCCAAGGCTGTCTTCGAGAATAAGGATGGGGCGCTGTTTCCGAATCAGTTTGTGAATGTGCGGTTGATCCTGCAAGAGAAGAGGAATGCGGTGGTGATTCCGGCTTCGGCGCTGCAGACGGGGACGCAGGGGAACTTCGTCTACCTGCTGAAGCAGGGGCAGCCGCCGGCTGATCCGCTGGCGAAGAAGGATGCGGATGGGCCGGTGATCGAGCTGCCAGAGAACAAGACGAACTACTACGTGATGGCGCAGACGGTGAATGTGGAGCTGACTGAGGGGACGCAGGTGATCCTGAGCGGCGGAGTGAAGCCGGGAGACCAGATTGTGGTGGATGGGCAGGAGAAGTTGAAGAACGGAAGCAAGGTATTTCCGAGGACGGCTCCGGTGAAAGCTGGAGATGGAACAACTGCTGAGTTGGGTATGACAAGCACCACGGGGCAGCCCTCGTGAGTCCTTCGAAGCCGTTTATTCTTCGGCCGGTGGCCACCTCGCTATTGATGGTGGCCATTTTGCTTGCGGGGTTTGTCGCGTATGAGCAACTGCCGGTGTCGGCGCTGCCGCAGGTGGACTATCCGACGATCCAGGTGCAGACGTTTTATCCGGGGGCGAGCCCGGAGGTGATGGCGTCGTCGGTGACGGCTCCGCTGGAGCGGCAGTTTGGGCAGATACCGGGGCTGAGTCAGATGACTTCGTCGAGCTCTGGCGGCGGCAGTGTAATTACGCTGCAGTTCGATCTGTCGGAGTCGATCGATATTGCGCAGCAGGATGTGCAGGCGGCGATCAATGCGGCGTTCAGCTATCTGCCGAAGGACCTGCCGAATCCGCCGGTGTACAGCAAAGTGAATCCTGCTGATGCACCGATTATGACGCTGGCGCTGACCAGCGATACGCTGCCGCTGGCGAAGGTGGAGGACCTGGCGGATACGGTGATCGCGCAGAAGATCTCGCAGCTTTCGGGTGTGGGGCTGGTGTCGATCAATGGTGGGCAGAAGCCTGCGGTGCGGATTCAAGCGAATCCTACGGCTCTGGCTAACTATGGACTTAGCCTTGAGGATATTCGCGCGGCGATCGGAACGACGAATGTGGATCAGGCCAAGGGAAACCTGAATGGGGCGAGTCAATCGTATACGATCGGCGCGAACGATCAACTGCCGTCGAGTGATGCTTATAACAAGGTGATTATTGCGTATCGGAATGGGTCGCCGGTGCGGTTGTCGGATGTGGCGAATGCGGTAGACAGCGCGGAGAACCTGTTTCAGGCAGCGTGGATGGGGACCGCGGCGCAGGCTGGTGCGGGCGGCCAGCAGGTGCATGATGCGGTGTTGAAGCCGGCGGTGATTGTGAACATCCAGCGGCAGCCGGGGGCGAACATCATCGGCGTGGTGGATGAGGTGCAGAAGATTCTGCCGCAGCTGCGGTCGACGATGCCGGCGACGGTTCAACTGCAGGTGCTGACGGATCGGACGAATACGATTCGGGCTTCGGTGAAGGATGTGCAGTTTTCACTAGTGCTGACGATCGGGCTGGTCGTGATGGTGATCTTCCTGTTCCTGCGGTCGATTGCTGCGACGATTATTCCTTCGGTTGCGGTGCCGCTGTCGATTGTGGGGACGTTTGGGGTGATGTACCTGCTCGGGTACAGCCTGAATAACCTCTCGCTGATGGCGTTGACGATCTCTACCGGATTTGTGGTGGATGACGCGATTGTGATGATCGAGAACATTGCGCGGTTTCTGGAGCAGGGTGACTCGCCGTTGGAGGCTGCGCTTAAGGGTTCGGAACAGATTGGGTTCACGATTGTCTCGCTGACGGTGAGCTTGATTGCGGTGCTGATTCCGCTGCTTTTCATGGGCGATATTGTGGGTCGGCTGTTCCGCGAGTTTGCTGTAACGCTGGCGGTTACAATTCTGGTCTCGGCGCTGGTTTCTCTGACATTGACGCCGATGATGGCGGCGAAGCTACTGCGGCATACGCCGGAGAGCGAGCAGAATGCGTTCTACAAGAAGAGCGAAGAGTTCTTCGAGTATGTGATTGCGAAGTATGCTGTGGGGGTGCGGTTTGTACTGCGGCATCAGACAGCCACGCTGCTCGTGACTCTGGCTACGTTTGCACTGACGGTGTATCTGTTTTTGATTGTGCCGAAGGGGTTCTTCCCGGTGCAGGATACGGGCGTGCTGCTGGGAATTACGGAGGCTCCGCAGACGATCAGCTTCAATGCGATGAGCTCGCGGCAACAGGCGTTGGCGAGAATCATTCTGCAGGATAAAGATGTTGAGAGTGTTTCCTCGTTCATTGGGATCGACGGGACCAACTCGACGCTGAACAGCGGACGCATTCAGATCAACTTGAAGGATCGGGAGCAGAGGAGTTCTACCGCGCTTGAGGTGATTCAGCGGCTGGAGCCGAAGGTTGCTACGGTAGATGGGATTCAGTGCTTTCTGCAGCCACTGCAGGATCTGACGGTGGAAGACCGCGTGAGCCGGACGCAGTATCAATACTCGTTGGAAGATGCGAATACTGAGGAGTTGGCGATGTGGACGGGCAGGTTGGTCGCGAAGCTCAACCAGATTCCGATTCTGAGCGACGTGGCGAGCGATGAGCAGATGAGCGGGCTTGAGGCGCAGCTGGTGATCGATCGCGATACGGCTTCTCGGCTGGGAATTACGCCGCAGAATATCGACGACACGCTGGATGATGCATTTGCGCAGCGGCAGGTTTCGACGATCTTTACGCAGCAGAATCAGTATCACGTGGTGCTGGAGGTGGCTCCGAAGTACCAGCGAAATCCGGCGGCGCTCGACAACATTTATGTGAAGAGTTCGAACGGAACGCAAGTGCCGCTGTCGACGTTTACGCACTTTGAAGAGAAGCCCACGGCGCTTGTGATCAATCACCAGGGACAGTTCCCGGCTGTGACGATCTCGTTTAATTTGGCGCCGGGCAAGTCTATCGGCGACGCAGTGGATGCGGTGAATAAGGCCCAGGCGGAGCTGAATATGCCACCGAGCGTTAAGGGTGAGTTCCAGGGTTCGGCGAAGGCTTTTGAGTCTTCGATTGCGAATGAGCCAATTCTGATCCTGGCAGCGCTGATCGTGGTTTATATCGTGCTCGGTGTTTTGTACGAGAGCTATATCCATCCGATTACGATTCTTTCAACGCTGCCGTCGGCTGGAGTTGGCGCGATTCTGGCGCTGCTGCTGTTCCATGTGGACTTGAGTGTGATTGCGCTGATCGGCATCATTCTGCTGATCGGGATCGTGAAGAAGAACGCGATTATGATGATCGACTTTGCGCTGGAGGCTGAGCGCGAACAGGGGATGACGCCGACGGAGGCGATCTATCAGGCTTGTCTGCTGCGGTTTCGGCCGATCATGATGACGACGATGGCGGCACTGCTTGGCGGTTTGCCGCTGGCGCTTGGAACGGGCACGGGTAGTGAGTTGAGGCGGCCGCTGGGGATCACGATTGTTGGCGGACTAATTGTGTCACAGGTGTTGACGCTGTTTACGACGCCGGTGGTTTATCTGTTCTTCGACCGGATCGCGCGCAGGTCGAGGCGGGCTCAAGGTTCCAAGGATGTGGAGTTGCACGCGCACGCGATGTCAGCTGATTGATGGTTAAGGATTAAGAATTATGCATTTTTCAGCACCATTTATTCGGCGGCCGGTAGCGACGTTTCTGTTGTCGCTGGCGGTGATTCTGGCGGGTGCGGTGGCCTATACGCTGCTACCCGTGGCCAGTCTGCCGCAGGTGGAGTTTCCGGTGATCTCGGTAGGTGCGAATTTGCCGGGTGCCGATCCGGAGACGATGGCCTCGTCTGTGGCGACGCCGCTGGAGCGGCAGTTCTCGAAGATTGCCGGCGTCAACGAGATGACGTCCTATTCTTCAACCGGCGTGGTGGGGATTACGCTGCAGTTTGATCTGACGCGCGATGTGAATGGAGCGGCGCGGGATGTGCAGGCGGCGATCAATGCAGCGCGGAGTCAACTGCCTGCGAATCTGCCAAGTAATCCTGGGTACTACAAGGTGAATCCGGCGGACTCGCCGATCATGATTATCGCGTTGACCTCTGACACGATGAATGTGCCGCAGCTGTATGACGCTTGCGACAGTATTCTGGCACAGAAGATCGCGCAGATCCCGGGTGTGGGGCAGACGTTCTGCGGAGGAAGCGCAAAGCCTTCGGTGCGGATCGAGGCGAACCCGATGCAGCTGGCGCACTATGGCGTGGGGCTGGAGGCGTTGCGGGCGGCGATCGGCACGGTGAATGTGAATCAGCCGAAGGGATACCTGCAGGATGACACGCGGCGGTGGAGTGTCAGTGCGACGGATCAGTTGTTTGGCGCGGCGGCGTATGCTCCGTTGATTGTTGCGACGGACAAAGGGCCGGTGAGTTCTGCGGCTGCGAGTTCGGGGCTGCCGGCTTCGGTGGCGAGCGCGTTGACGAGCAATCCGCAGGCGGTTGGTGGAAGTGCGGGTTCGAGTGGTGCCGGGACTGCTGCGAATGCGCCCGTGGCGAACAGTTCGACTGCGGCTGTTGCTGCACCTGTCGTTGCGAGTACCGGGAAGGGCGCCGGGCCTGGAACGGCGCATGGTGTGGTACGGATTCAGGATGTGGCGAATGTCGTCAACAGCGTTGAGGATGTTCATGCTACCGGGGTGTTCAACGGCAAGCCTGCGATTCTTGTGATCGTGTTCAAGACTTCGACGGCGAACGTGATTCAGACGGTGGACAACGTGAAGAAGATGCTGCCGTTGCTCGAGGCATCGATTCCACCGGCGATCTCGGTGCATGTGGCACTCGACCGGACAACGACGATTCGTGCTTCGGTGAAGGATGTAACGCGAACGCTAGTGATCTCGATCCTGCTGGTGATCCTGGTGGTGTTTCTGTTCCTACGGGAGGTGCGGTCGACTTTGATTCCGACGGTCGCGGTGCCTTTGAGCCTGCTGGGGACCTTCGCGGTGATGTATCTGCTGGGATATACGCTGGATAATCTTTCGCTGATGGCGCTAACGATCTCGACGGGGTTTGTGGTCGATGACGCGATTGTGGTGATCGAAAATATCAGCCGGCATCTTGAGGCCGGGATGACGCCGTTGCAGGCGGCGATGGTGGGTTCGAAGGAGATTGGATTTACGGTGGTGTCGATGAGCACGTCGCTGATTGCGGTGTTCATTCCGATTCTGCTAATGGGTGGGATTGTAGGGCGGCTGTTTCGTGAGTTTGCGGTGACGCTGTCGGTCGCAATTATGGTCTCGCTGGTGGTGTCGCTGACGACTACGCCGATGTTGAGCGCGAAGTTTCTGGAGCCACATGGCAGGCGGGAGCATGGGTGGTTCTATCGTTCGGGCGAGCGGGCGCTGGCGTGGATGGCGGCGGAGTATGAGTTGGGGTTGCGCTGGGTGTTGAAGCATCAACGGCTGGTGCTGGTGATTACGGTGCTGACGTTTGTGCTGAATGTTTATCTGTACATCCTGGTACCGAAGGGATTCTTTCCGGAGCAGGATGCGGGGCGTATCGGTGGGCAGGTACAGGGGCAGCAGGATGTATCGTTCGCGCAGATGAAGAAGAATGTGCTGGCGCTGGCGGCGATTGCGCAACAGGATCCAGGCGTTGAAGATGTTACGGCGTTTGCGGGTGGGCGCGGAAATTCGAACGGCGGCTTCATGTTCATGTCGCTGAAGCCGGATGCGGAGCGCAAGAAGGCGGGAGACACGGCGCAGGTGATCGTGAACAGGTTGCGGCCCAAGGTCAGCAACTTGCCTGGCGTGATTATGTACCTGCAGGCGTTTCAGGATCTGCGGATTGGCGGACGGAATACGGCGACGGAGTATCAGTACACCCTGACTGGAGATAATCTGAAGGAGTTGAACGAGTGGGGTCCTAAGTTGCAAGCTGCAATGGATCAACTGCCGCAGATCAAAGACGTCGCTACGGATCAACAGGCGCTGGGATTACGTGGGCAGTTGGTGATCGACCGTGCGACGGCCAGCCGGTTGGGGGTGTCGCCGCTGACGATTGATTCCACGCTGTCGGATGCGTTTGCACAGACCCAGGTTTCGACGACGTACATGCCGCTGAATCAGTATCACGTGGTGATGGAGGTTGCGCCGCAGTTCCAGGAAGATCCGGATGCGCTGAAGAGTATCTATGTGAAGAGCACGACGGGGGCGATGGTGCCCCTGTCGGCGGTGACGCACTTTGAGGCGCAGAGAATTCCGCTGGCGGTAAATCACCAGTCGCAGTCGCCGGCTACGACGTTGTCGTTCAATCTGGCGCCGGGGGCTTCGCTGAGTCAGGCGACGCAGGCGATTCAGCAGGCTCGCGTGGATATCGGGATGCCGTCGGCGATTCATGGCGGATTTGCTGGTTCGGCACAGGCCTTCAAGGATTCGCTGAAGAGTGAGCCGTGGTTGATTTTGCTGGCGTTGATTGCGGTCTATCTTGTGCTGGGGATTCTGTATGAGAGCTTCATTCATCCGCTGACGATTCTGTCGACGCTGCCTTCGGCTGGGGTGGGCGCGATTGTGGCGCTGCTGCTGTTCAACGTGGATTTGAGTGTGATCGCGATGATCGGGATTATTCTTTTAATCGGGATCGTAAAGAAGAATGCGATCATGATGATCGACTTTGCGCTGGTGGCGGAGAGACAGCATGGCAAGACGCCGCAGGAGGCGATCTTCGAGGCTTGTATGCTGCGGTTCCGGCCGATCATGATGACGACGATGGCGGCTCTGCTCGGAGGGCTGCCGCTGGCGCTTGGTCGCGGGACCGGCAGTGAGATGCGGAGACCGCTGGGGATCACGATTGTGGGTGGGTTGATTGTGTCGCAGGCGCTTACGCTGTTTACTACGCCGGTGGTTTATCTGTTTTTCGATCGGGTGAGGGGCAGGTTTGCTCGGGCGGTGCGGGGGCGACGGGCTGGGCGGCGGCGGGTGGCTGAGGTTGTGGCTGGGGATTAGATGGTTTGAGTCAACTGCTTGAGAAAGCTAAAAACAGGCAACCGCGTGCTGCGCGCACGGCGCGATCTCCCATCGAGGCTGACGCGCCTTCGGCGCCTTGTTGGGGTTGGGTTTAGACCAAGGCGGGTTCGGCTACTACCGTGTCCGTCGAGCGACGATGCTCGAGGTAGCTGGTCTGAGTTGGGGATAACAATGTGGGTGGGAAGTAGGAGTTTTCGAAGTACTGCGCCAGCATACGGTGGGTGTTGAAGAAGCTGCCGTTGATGGCGATACAGTGCTGCTGCATGTGCGCCCAGGCGTGAGGATTGGCGTACATGGGAGCGATCGACTCTTCGAGCTTTTCGTACAGGCTGGTTGCTTCGGCAGCTTCGTCTTCGCCGTCTTCGATGGCCCAGCCGGTGGTGTTTTCGGCACAGCCTTCGATCCACCAGCCGTCGAGGATGGAGAGCGAGGGGACACCGTTGAGGGCGGCCTTCATGCCGGAGGTGCCGGAAGCCTCGTAGGGGCGGCGAGGCGTGTTGACCCAGACATCGACGCCCTGGGTGAGGAGAGCGCCCAACTCCCAGTCGTAGTTTTCGATGTAGTAGATCTTGAGGGCCGAAGAGTTGAGCTTGGCGGCAGAGGCGAATACGTCGCGGATGAGGCCTTTGCCGGCGACGTCGGCGGGATGGGCTTTGCCGGCGTAGAGGATCTGGAGGCCGCCGATCTTCTCTGCTATTTCGACGAGGCGTTTGGGGTCGTGCAGAAGAAGGCTGGCGCGCTTGTAGGTGGCGACGCGGCGGGCGAAGCCGAGGGTGAGGACGTTGGGATTGAAGTGATGGCCGGTGCGTTTGGCGATAGCGCTAAAGAGGCGGAGTTTGCCTTTGTTGTGCGCGGCGGCGATGCGGGCCGGGTCGATGCCGTAAACCGACCGGAGGTACTGGTTGTCAGTGCGCCAGTGAGGAATCTCTTCGTCGAGCAACTCCTGAAACTGGGGCGAGAGCCAGGTAGCGGCATGGACGCCGTTGGTGATGGAGTAGACCTTGTAGCCGGGGAACATCTGCTGAGAGACCTTGCCGTGCTGCATGGCCACGCCGTTGACGAAGCGCGAGAAGCGCAGGGCGATGTAGGTCATATTCATTAGGCCGTTGTGGAGGCAGCCAAACTGGTCGATGGCGGCGGCGCGGTCGTTGCCGAGAACCTGGTACATCTGATCAACACCGAACTGATCGTGGCCGGCCGGGACAGGGGTGTGGGTGGTGAAGACGCACTGCTGTCGAACGAACTCGATGTCGGCTTCGGTTGCGTCCTTGAGCGGGGTGCCTGCCAGGTGGTCTTCGAGGAGGCCGATGGCGAGGAGGGCGGCGTGGCCCTCGTTCATGTGATAGACCTTCGGTTTACATGCAAGCGCGTCAAGTAAGGAGACACCAGCGAGGCCGAGAACAGTCTCCTGACAGAGACGGTAGTAGGTGTCGCCGCCGTAGAGGTGGTCGGTGAGGCGGCGGTCCCAGGGGTCGTTGCCTTCGACGTCGGTGTCGAGGAGGAAGACGGGGATGATGTGGCCGGTGACGCCGACGACATCGAAGCGCCAAGCACGGACCAGAACCTGCCGGCCCTGCATGGTGAGGGCGATGATCTGGTTGGCGCTGGGGAGGGTGGTCTCGGGGGACCAGGGGACGTCGGCTTCGGTCTGCTGGCCGATGTCGGAGAGCTTCTGGCGGAAGTAGCCGCAGCGATGGACGAGCGAGATGGCGACCATAGGGGCGGCGGTGTCGGCTGCGGAGCGGAGAGTGTCGCCGGCGAGCATGCCGAGGCCACCGGAGTAGGTGGGCAGGGCCGGAGAGAGAGCTATCTCCATGGAGAAGTAAGCGATGGTGCGGGTGGAGAGATCAGGCGTCGTAACAGGGATGGAGGCGGAGGGAAGAGTCATGCGGTGGTTAATCCTTTTCTCATCCGATTTTGTATCTCGTCGCGACGATGGCCCAGGTTGCGATGACACATGATTCTCTATCGGCGGGTGAGATGCGCTGCGAGATCCGAAAGAGATCGTTGGAAACTTGAAATTATGGCTGATTCTACCAAACGACTCTCCATCAAAAGATGGAACTCTGGTTACGTTTTCTCATGCTATCGGGGTATTGACCCGACTTGGCGGACGGCCGCGGCCTGAAGGCGTTGCCATAAGTGGTCTAACCAAAGGAGATGCTCCGGCTTCATGAGGACGGATCGGAGGCAGGTGACTTTGTTTGCCGCGTCGTTTTTGGGGGTATCTTGCCAGGTATTATGTGAAAAAAAACGCACCGGAAGCTTGGCGAGAGCAAGGTGGAGATCGTTTTTGGCGGCTTCGTCGAAGATGGACTGAGCCAGCGCCGAGGAGGCTTCTGGTGTGGGGGCGTTCACGGCCCAGAAGACGATGTCGAGCTGAGGCGGACTGGAGGGGGTGAGGAAGTGGGGGGATTCGGTGAGGCGGCGGTGGAGTTCCAAGGCTGCGGTGTGACTGGCTTCGAGGCCCTGGGCGAAGACGCCGCCGGGAATGTAGGGGAGGAGTTGCTGGGTCGCCCAAAGAGCTACGGCGGAGGCTCCGGCGCGGGAGCACTCGAGGGAGATCTCGCCGAGGTGGAGATCTTTAGAGGAGAAGTAGGTGTAGGGAGAGTCGTGCTTGTAGAAGCGGCCGACGGCTGGGTCGCGGAAGAGGATGGAGCCGCAGCCGTAGGGTTGGAGGCCGTGCTTGTGGGGATCGATGACGATGGAGTCGGCGTGGGGGATGGCGTCGAAGGCAGCGCGGGTCTCGGGGGAGAGATTGGAGGCGAGGGTGAAGTAGCCGCCGTAGGCCGCATCGACGTGTATGCGGAAGTTGAACCTTTTCTGCAGCACGAGGACTTGGTCGAGTGGATCAACCGAGCCGATGGCCGTTGTGCCTAGCGTGACGACGACGGTGCCGATGTTTTGGGTTTCGAGGAGACGCTCGAGTGCGTGGAGGTCCATTCGGCCGCGGTCGTCGGAGGGGATGGCGAGAAAGGGCAGGCCGAGGACGCTTGAGATGCGGTTGTGCGTGTAGTGGGCCTGGTCAGAGGCGGCGATGGCCTTGCCTGGTGCGAGTTGGCCGGCGACCCAGAGGGCTTCAAGATTCGCGAAAGTGCCACCGCTTGAGAGGTGGCCGAGATGCTGGGGCCAGTGAAACATCTTTGCAAGAGCGGCGACGGCTTCGATCTCCATGGCGGAGCTGGCGCGGCCACCGTCGAGGGCGTGATTGTTTGGGTTGACCGACATGGCCAGAGCGTAGGCGGCGCGGGCGATGGGGTGGGGCGGCTTGAGCATCTGGCCGGCGTAGAGAGGATGGGCGTAGGGGTAGTTGTCCTGCAGGCGGCTGGCTACCTGATTGAGGATCGCAGAGGCTGTTTCGTCCAGCGGGGGCGCGGGTGCGGGCGGCAGATGGGCAAAGCCTTCATCGAGGCGGCTCTGAGCTTCGGCGAGGAGCTGGAAGATGTCGTATCGCATAGAACCCTAGTAGGCAGACCGAGTGACGAAACCTATCTTGATCATCAACCCGAGCACTGTTGCGAGAATGAGGGCAACCGTCGTCCACGGTGCGTAGCTTCGCAGGCGCTTGGTTAAGGCTTCAATAACGAGAATAAGCGCGTAGAGGAGAAATATAAGGACGAGTCCATCCGCCACGAAGTATCGTGTTACGGCAGGAGTAGTCACCGTAAGGCCCCACTGTAGATTGAACGGATGGGCAAAGCTGCCGATGACGAAAACTAACAGGAAGAGAACAAATTGAAGAAGAGTGACCGCTGCTTTTTTCATGGATGAACTCTCGGGTTGGGTCTAGTGTGATGACGTATGCGTCCATAAAGATATAGCGGACAACGTGCGACCACCGTTTGATGTGACGACGTTGATGTTCGGCGGATCTGGTAGGCCCTAATTCAGATTGGACTCAAAGAGATCGTAGCGGTGTTCGAGCTCCCATTGTTCGGCGGCTTTTTCGCTGGATTGAAGAAAGCTCAGGCAGTTTGGTGTGGGGTTTGCGGATCCCAGAGGCTGTCCGGCACAGGCGGCGACAGTTTTGGTGAAGACATCGGGCTGCTGCCAGAGACTGGGGCCGGGAAGGAAGTTGTGTTCAAGGCTGGTGCGGGCGGATTGTTTGAGGTCGAGGTAGGAAAGGTCGAAGTCCATGGCGGCGCGTGTGTACTCGTTGGTGAGATCGATGCGGGAGACGCCTTCGTCGTCGGTGGAGAGGGCGATGGGAACGCGGGCAGCGCGATAGGACGGAAGCGGATGCCAGGGGGCTGTGACTCCGAGGATGACATCGTTCGAGGTGAGGTTGATCTCAACCATGATGTGACGGTCGGCTAATTCTTTCAGCAATGCCTGCGGCTCGTTCTCGTACATGACGTCGACGCCGTGGCCGATGCGTTCTGCGTGGCCGAGATCGACGGCTTCGCGAATGTGGAAGCGGAGACCATCGGGTGGCACGAGGCCAGGGGCGATCTCGCCGGCGTGGAGGGCGATGTGGACCTTGGGGTAGACGCTATGGAGGTAGTCGAGCATCAACATCTGGCGGTGGTATTCGGACATGGATAGGTAGGCGTCTTCGGGCTGCACGAAGTTGAGACCGACGACGCGAGGGTCGACTGAGGCGACCTCGAAGGCCAGGAGGGTCTGCGCGAAGACGTGCTCCGGGGGGAAGGCGCGAAGGACTTGGTAGAGAAAGCGAACCTTGACGGAGCAGCCCGATCGGGCGCTGGGTTGGCCGCAGTCTTCGATGCGGTCACGAGCGTCGAGGGCGTCATCAAGTTCTTTGCGATCGACGGCGACTTCGTTGCGGAGGCCTGCGTTAAGAAGGGTTTCGCGGAGATGGCTGAGGTCCTCTCGGGTGGTACCGGTGGCGTCGCCGGTGCGGTTTTGCGCCGGATCTGCGGGGGTCGTGGGCCAGTCAATTTTTGAGACGATCTTGGAGAGGTCGGTGAATATGGGTGTCTCCATGACCTCCAGATACTGCTCGTTCTGAGCGGCGGCGCGGGTGGCGACTTCGTCAAGCCATTCTCCGGCATGGGATTTGTTGAGAGTGCGGAAGCGGTCGAAGGTGGCGAAGAATTGATCGTGCCCGCTGACGCCTGCACTGGGAACAAAAGCGCGCATGGAGAAGGAGTCGACGAGAGCGTCGTAGAGCTTCTGGTCTTTGAAGGCGCCCTCGGCGCGGGCGTGGCCCTCGCCACAAACGGGCTGCGGCGGGATGCTGCGAGTGGTGCCGCTTGGCTTGACCAGGGTGTGGGTGGTTAGGTCGACGCAGAGAAGATCAGAGGCTGCATCCTTAATAAGGGTCTCGGCGTAGATGGCTCCCGAGAGGTGCATGTGCAGGTCGGCACCCTTGGGCATGCGGGTGAGGAAGGCGTTGAGTTGGAGAGGACTTTGCCTTGCGGTGTTGAAGGCTTTGATGGCGCGCTGTTCGCGTGGCGTGGGAGTTGTTCCGGCTCCCTTCCCAACGGCCGCTGCTGTGGCCGGTGGCGTTGCAACTTGCGCGTGGGCGGCGGTGACGAAACAAAGAGACAATACTACAGACGTGAGGCTTTGAAGGCGACGGAGCATGGGCGTCCTTGAAGTTCGAATGATGAGAAAGGATAGCGCGATACGGGTGAGTTGGCGGTATGGCTCGGGATTGCTATACTTAGAATGCGTTTGCGTTGCTGGCTTCCCCACCGGCAATGGGCTCCGTGAAAAGCCGGGCCGACAGATGTAGCATTAGCGCACGGCGGTTCTTGGCGATCCCCGATAACAGGCGCGCATGCCAAGGCCAGATAGCTCAGTGGTAGAGCGCGGCCCTGAAAAGGCCGGCGTCGGCGGTTCGATCCCGTCTCTGGCCACCATTACTTCTACACACTTCCTCAGAGTCTTCCAATACGTTGAATAATTCAACGTCCCCGGAGACTTCGAGTAGAGGACCATCGGGAGCTTTCTTCGGCGTAAGTATAAGCTGCCAAATATGTTTAGCCATAATCTGCCGTGCAATTTCGACATCGCCGTGCAGAAGCCTGCAAATCTCAGCGGCCTGATAACAGAGAATTTTTTTTAACTCCTCCAGAGACAGCGACAGCCTTTGCGGCTGATTCATCTCAGCCAAACGGTCGTCTAACCTTCCTATCTCCGCTTCGATGGTGGCCAATTTCGACAAAAGATTATGCGAATGCCCGATTGTCGCAATCGCATCGGTTACGCTATTCACTTGTATCTTCAATTCCTGCCGCTTCGCCTGAAGTGCTGCTACTCCGTTCGCGGCGCTGTCCGTCTATTCACGGAGTTCGTGCAAGCGACCCTGTAGTCGTTCCTGAAAATGCTTAAGTGCATAAGCAACCGCAACAGGGCTGAAAGTTCGGTTAGACAACCCGCGGAGAAGTTGGGCTTCAAGTCTGTCCCGGCGGATCAGGACGCTATTCGTACAGACTCCCTGGTAGCGATGATTTGGACAGCCGATCCCTGCAGATGAGTCTCGTGAAGCCGCCCATCTGCAGAGGTCTGGTGAAAACGACTAGAACTGGAACCGACCGCCCAGTTGAATGATTCGGCCCTGATGCGCTGTTTGCACGTAGCCTAAGGTCGAGTCATCAAAGCTCGGATCGGGGTTACCGTAGTTCGCGTAGTTGAGGATGTTGAGAGCTTCGCCGCGTAACGTGAAGGTCGAGTGTTCCGCACCCCACCACTTGATCTGGAAGTTCTTGCTCAGGCCGGTATCCAGCGTAAAGTAGCCAGGACCACGAAATGTGTTCTGCTTGTTGCCTTGCCCTTCTCCTAGACCAGACGGAGTGGAGAAGTCTGCGGCGCCGCCAGCAAACACAGAGGTTTGACTATAGCCGGCGCGTCGTTCGTCCGAACGGCTAAAGCTGCGCTTGGTGCCGCTATAGACAGGAAGATCGTATTGCACACCATCCTGGTTGTAGTCGTGCGCTCCGGAGGTGGTCGCGATGGAGAACGGAGAACCAGATTGAGCGATGATCGAATTGTTGATGCTCCAGCCGGACAACACTTCATTCAGTGCGGTCTGATGAAACTTGGCTGGAACTTCGTAAACCTGAGAGAGACTGAAGCGGTTGCGGATATCGCCATTCAGGTTGCTGTACTGCGAATGAATGTTGTACTGATCGGTGAAGGAAACATTTGGATCGCCGAGGGATTTACCCCAAGTGTAGGACGCCTGATAGGTCAGCTTTCCGATAGTTTGCCGCGCGGTAGCGATGAGTGCGTTGTAGTTGGAGATACCAGCGTTTCTGAAGAACTTGATCTGCGCAAAATCAGTGTTGTAGCGCTGATTGGCCGGGTCTGCGGTTAGGCCAGGATAGGTATTCACGTCGGTCTGAACGATCTGGTCGTAACCGTAGGACCCCGAGTAGAGCAAGCCGAAGACAAGCTTCGCAGGCATCTGCTGCTCGATTCCGATGTTGTATAGGACCGCCTTCTGCGGCTTTACATTTGGATCGGTTCCGTTGAGGCCATACGGCTGGGGGTTCCCGTTTGCGTCCAGCGGAGCGCCCTTCTTCGAAAATCCGAAGACAGGCACTGTCGGTAGAACAAAGCCGTAAGGATTGCCTCCCGGAGGCCCTTGTACCGTGCTGTTGCCGTAGAGCGAGGGTGTGGTGATTCCGAATTGGCTGATGGAGAGGCGAGTCGGCGGTTGTGTGGGGAGGTTATTGGCAACCAGGGTTAGGGTCAGGTCGTCGCTATAGAGGCCGGCGCCCGCATGCAACAGCGTGTTGTTGTTTGTTCCGGGGAGCGTATATGCAACCGAGGCCCGCGGAAGAAAGTTCTTGTTGCGCGAGCTTGCGTACACATTGCTAACCGAGACGCTGGATGCGTTTGCGACTTGTTGTTGAAGAGAGGATCCAGATCCGAGGACCACGTTTGCGTACGGCTCAGCATTCTTGCCGTAACTGGCCGGATTACCGTAGTCATCCCAGCGAAGTCCGTAAGTGAGTAAAAGATGAGGTGTGATCTTCCAGGCGTCCTGCGCATAGAGACCAAAGCGACTTCCCTGAGCACCGAAGAGCTGAGGAAGAAACTTGCCGTCCTGCGCCGATAAGGTGTAAATCTGTTGACCGTTCGTGACGTCGTCCAGGAAGTTATAAATTCCAAAGCTGAGTTGCAGAAAGACACGGCCATACAGCGCGCTTTGGTCGGCGAACTCGTTGTTATAGGATCCCTGGAAGCCAAAAGTCATGTTGTGCCTGCCTTTGACGTAGGACACTGTGTCGCGGCCATAGGTCTGGTGCTCTGCCTGCGTCTCTAGAAACTGCGACACGTTCCCGCCACCGCATCCACCGCATCCATTGACGTAAGGCACAGTCAATAAGACAGTGCTATGTGCCGTAGGCGCGTAATTGAAGGCGAAACGAGTCTGTCCGAAGCTTGCCTGGTTTAGCAGCGAGGAGCTGAATTCATGAGTGTAGTTTCCAGCGATGTAATACCCCGTGCTTGGGGTCTGTCCATCGTAGGTGGATTGAATTCTCGCGGAGACGCTGTTTTGGTCAAACCGGAAGAAGCTTGCGTAAAGACGGTCTTTCCCGCTGCGCAGGGTGTGATCGAGACGGAAGTTGTACTGGGCGCCATTATCCGTCTGCGGCGTGGCAAAGGGAGACTGCTGATTGATTGCGAGGCTACACGGAATTACCGTAGCGCTGGTGCCTGAGGGGTCGCAACTGGAGTCCACATCGCTGCCCCTGAGGGTGACCTGCGCATTCGAGATCGCCCGATCCGCAGGGAATGGCGCCAGCCCTTTTGCGATGTTTTGAGAGTTTGGATAGTGCGCCAACCCCCATGCGATGAAGTCGTTCGAGTAGTAGGTCTGAAAGCCCGCGTTGGGGGTTCCGACTTGCTGATTGAAGTAAGAGCCAAAGAAGAAGGTGCGATCTTTCCAAATTGGTCCGCCAAGCGCACCGGAGACGAACTGTTTCCGGAAGGGCGTCTTCACACCGAAGGGCGCCACGGCCGCGAATGGAGTACCGGTGTAGGTGTAGTCCGCATCGCCGTGAAATTTATTTGCACCGGACTTTGTAGTAATGCTGGTCTGGATGCCGCTGCTCGTTCCATTCTCGACGGAGAAGGTCGTCGTCTGAAGCGCAATCTCCTGGACCATGTCCGGGTGTGGAACGATCGTGACAGCTCCTGGGCCTGCACCGTTTGTATCTGTCTGCGTGAAGCCGCCGATCTGACTATTGACCGGAATAAAGTCGAGCAGATATAAGTTGCCAGCGTTGGAACGGCCGTTTGCGCTCTCCCCAGAAGTGGTGCGGTTGACGGGGATATTTACCTGTCCCTCATCGATGCCCGTCGCTCCTGGCGCGGACCGCAGTAAGCTCAACGTGGAACGATTCTGGAGTGGGAACTCTTCGATCTCACGGGCGCTCAAGGTGTATTGCAGACGGGTTTCGTCCAGGTTCAAGCCGTGGCTATCCTCGGCTGAAACTGTCACAGTGTCATTGGTACCGTTGATTGCGACCTGGATATCGATGCCAGCTGTTTGTTCCGTGGTAAGTTGTGCGTCTCGAACGGTCTTGGCGAATCCTTTAGCCTCTACCGTGACCCGGTACGGTCCGGGGGGCAGCCGGTTGAAGTAGTACTGACCTGAAGGACTGGACGTTGATGTCTGACTTATGTTGGTGTCCGTGTTGGTCAATATTACGGTGGCATTGGGCACAACAGACCCCGATGGATCCTTAATTGTGCCCTGAACATTGCTCGTAAACTGCGCAGACGCAGAGTAAGCGGAGAAAAACAGGGTTAATGCCAGTGCGAGGTGTCGAAGCTGTATTTGGCTTCGGATCATTCTGTTTGTTGCGAACATGCGGGCGCTCCTTCAAAGGTTTGCAAATGCGATAGGATTTGAAGCGCTTCAAATCACACGCGAAAAGGTAGCTAAGCAAGGAGAAGATTGTCAAGGAAAATCAGCTTTGCCTCGAATCAACCTGCGGATGAGCAACTCAGTGCCTCTTACCGATCTTATTCTGTCGAGGTATGCCGTCTTTCGGCTGACTTGTCGAGGCTCGGATACGCATCTCGGGCTCAACTAGTATCAGTGGCGGCTGTGCTTTGCCTTGAATGGCCTCAAGAAGGACGCTGGAGGAGAGCATCCCGATCTTGTCGAGCGGTTGGTGCACGGTCGTCAGGGAGGGACGTTCATACTCGGATGCGGGGATATCGTCATAACCGACGACGGAGATGTCATCCGGTACACGCAAGCCGACGCTCTGGAAGGCTCGCATCGCTCCCATCGCCGTCGAGTCGTTATAGGCAAACAGAGCCGTAAATGGGCGCCTTCGGGCCAAAAGTTCGTTGGCTGCATGATAGCCCACATAGCCATAGCGAGCCGAACCTCTCTCGTCGCCGAGTTCGAGCTGAATCGTTAAATCCGGGTCAATCTTGAGACCGAGCGCCTTAGCAGCTTTACGAATCCCCGCCCATCGTTCCGCAGTTGCTGTGCTTTCTTGTTCGCCTCGCATAAATGCGATCTGGCGGTGACCCAATTGGTAGAGATGTTCCAGCGCAAGTCGGGTGCCGCGCTCCTCATCCAGGCATAGATTGGTAGCGTTTTCGTGAGGTTTTCTACCGCCGATGCGGACTGAGGGCAATCCCAAGTCATGGTCAAACACTGTATTGATGAGGACAAGGCCCTCGACCCCTCTGCGCATGAGGGTTTGCGGCAGCCGCTCCAGCAGCGATCTATTCCAGCGATGGCTCGTGACGAAAAAGAAATACTCTGTTTCAAGCAAATGCAACTCGATGCTTGCGATCAATGTGGAATAATAGCCCTCACTTATGGCGGGAACGATGACACCGATCGTGTTACTTCGACCGATAGAAAGGGACCGCGCAAAATGATTCGGCCTGTAGTTGTACTCCGCAGCTGCCTTCAGGACGCGCTCCCGAGTCTTCAATGCAACCCCGGTCGATTCCACATCAGGACTGAGTGCCATCGAGACCGTACCTTGCGAGAGCCCCAAATGCTCAGCCAAAAACTTCAGACTCACAGTTTTTTTTGGTTTATTCATTTGAACCGCTTTATACGCCTCCAACTTCTTCTTTGCACAGTATCGCGAATGAGGTTGCGGGCGCCACTCCAATATCGTTTTTGCCCTTTAGCCGTGACAACGGCGACATGACGGGGCCGCTCTTAGAGGTACGGCGATCACGCTGGCCGCTACGAATTGCTTATGCGTCGGGAGATGCCGGCTTCAATCTAGTCTGGGTCCTGTTCGATTCGTTTTTGATCTACTTTTATGCCGAAGTATTCGCGCTTCCAGCTTGGGCGCTAACGCCGGTTCTGCTGGCCGGAAGAGGTGCAGACTTCGTGTGCAGCCTACTGATGGGAACTTGGGCAGATCGCACCCGATCGCGATTCGGCAGCTATCGTCCCTTTCTCCTCTGGGCGGCCGCTCCGCTAGCATTGGCGACAGTCTTCTTGTTCAGTGCTCCGGCGGCATGGCCTGTCTTGCTGCAGCGCCACGTAGGGACAAGCCAAGGTGTTCGCTGGGCTTTTGCGACTGCAATGATCTTTGGAGCCTTTTATGCGACGGCTAACGTTGCTTACACAGCACTGCTCTCGGCAATCACAAACGATCCGAAAGAGCGGGTAGGTCTCTCTGCAGCACGCTTTGCTGCCGCCGCAGGATCGGTTCTTCTGGTGCAATCCTTTACCCTACCGTTGGTTGGACACTTTGGTCTAGGCCACGCTGCTCTCGGGTGGCAGCGCGTGAGTCTGCTTTATGCAGTTATAGGGTCTCTGCTGCTGATCGGATGCTTTGCCGGCACGCGAGAGATCGTTCAGCCACTGCCGGTGACAATAAATAAGCCAGCGCGACCACTGCTAGCGGTGATCCACAGCAGAAGTTTTATTCGGCTTCTGCTGGCTACTCTGCTTTCTCTCGCAGCACTTACCTGCCGCGGGACTATTACTCCTTTCTACGTAAGCTACAACGCAGGCCATTCAACATGGATTGGATTTACACTCGCCAGCAACTCGATTGCGGCTCTTGCCGCATGTATCGTTCTGCCATATCTTCGGCAAAATTGGCTACCGCCGCGAAGAATCGCAATCCTCGGAGCAATGGCAGGTTCGCTGCTTTGTTTGCCGCCCGCGGTTTGGGGCAACCCTCGCCTACCGAAACTTATCTTGCTGCAGATCCTCTTTGGAGTAAGCACTGGGACACTACTTCCGGCACTATTTTCCCTCTTCGCTGAACTTCCTGGACGTCTTGACGCAGCTGGAGGCTACAGAACAGCTGGCCTCATCGCTTCCGGCTCTCTAATAAGTCTCAAACTCGGTGGCGCACTCGGGGCCGTACTCGTATCTTCCAGTCTTGGACATCTTGGCTTCCAGGCTGCACCGACTCAACCGGGTCATGTCCTCGACGGGATCAAGTTTCTGTTTACTATCGTACCGGCAGGGATCTTTATGCTCACTTTCCTGACTTTGAAGATAGGAACTCGAGAAGCATCCTTCATCAAGGACAATTCGAAGGAGCAGCTTTAGACACCTCAATATGCAGCAACAAAACAGAGACTGTGAATTGCCGCTCCAGTTCCGAAAAGAGGTCGATGATAGCGGGTGCTCCCAGGATCGCAATCGAGAGCACCCACAATGCAAATGCGTTTACGGTTCGTAGGTCGAATAGGCATAGCCATTGCCACCGAAGCCGATATAGACCTGCCCGAAGATATCCTGGCTCGCAGCGAGTGTTGTGACATAGTCGAACAGTCCGGTCGGATAGTTGGCTATGCGGTTGAATGTCTTCCCCTCATCAACCGATTGGAATACGCCCCACTGCCCGTCCCCGCGATGCAAGCCATACACATAGATCGCAGGGTGTTTGCTACCATCCGCCGGCTTGCCAAGTGTCAACGCCCAAGCGAAGTCGAAGTTTGGATTTCGCGAAAACGTGTTCCCTCCGTCCGTCGAACGGTACAGCCCGTGTGCAGTTGCGCCCTCGCGGCCATCAACGAGCCAAAGATGCCCGCTGATCCCAGGCTCCGCATACATCTT